>NZ_FPJG01000006.1:0-2400000 GCF_900119165.1 Amycolatopsis australiensis
AGCCTTCGACGTGGTCGTCGACCATGCCGGTGGCCTGCATCAGCGCGTAGCACGTCGTCGGGCCGAGGAAGACGAAGCCGCGCTTCTTCAGTTCCTTCGCCATCGCCTTGGACTCATCGGTGATGGCCGGGACGTCGGCCATCGTCTTCGGACGCCGATGAGACGAGGGCGCGAACGACCACAGCAGGTCGTCCAGCGGCACGTCCAGCGCGGCGATCGCCTGCGCGTTCCTGATCGCGGCCAGGATCTTCGCCCGGTTCCGCACGATCGAGGCGTCCTGCATCAGCCGCTCGACGTCGGCGTCGCCGAACTTCGCCACCTTCTCCGGCTTGAACCGCTTGAACGCCTTCCGGAAGCCCTCGCGCTTGCGCAGGATCGTGATCCACGACAGGCCGGACTGGAAACGACTCGAGGCACAGCCGCTCGTACAGCTCGTCCTGGCCGTGGAGCGGCACGCCCCACTCCTTGTCGTGGTAGTCCACGTAGTCCGGGGTCGAATTGCCCCAGCTGCACCGCGACGCCGTCGGCGCCGAGAAGCTCACTCATCCCCACCCACCGAATAGTTCTCCGCGAACCGCGCGAACCGCCGCAGCGACTGGCGCACCCCCAGCGCGAACGCCGGCCGCACCAGCGGCCAGCCCAGCCTGCCCAGCGGACCGAACGTAGCCGCAGGTGCTCGGCCCAGACGAACGTCGAGCGCGTCGCGCCTTCGGCACCACCTGGAACACGCCCGTCCCCTGCACGAAGCTGCCGAGGTGGCGGACCGCGCACCGCACCGGCGGCTCCCAGCTGGTGATCTCCATGGTGTCGGTGAAGCCGATCCCCGCGACGCCCGTGAACGCCGACAGCCGCGACCCGACGCTGCGGCCGTTGCCCGCGGTCACCTCGACCTCGGTGCGAGCATCCACTCGCCCTGGCGGGTCCAGTCGGTCAGCGCGAGCCAGGTCGTCCCGGCGGGCGCGCCGACGTCGACCGAGAGGATCAGGTCCGTCACTGTGCGCCTTCGGACGAGCTTTCCCGCTCGCGTTCGCGCTGCTCCAGCTCGGCGACCCGGGCGCGCAGCCCGTCGAGCTCGGCGCCGAGCCGCCGCATCACCCAGTCCACTTCGGACATCTTGTAGCCGCGCAGCACCAGCTGGAAGCGGACGTCGGCCAGGTCGTCGCCGGTGATGTCCTCGGCGGGCAGCCGCGTCGGCGAGCTGCCGGGAGGCAGCGGGGCCAGTTCCTCACCCCGGCCGAACACCACGCGGCCAGCAGGAACACCACGGCGGCCACCAGCAGCATGACTACGAGGTAGATCAGCGCGGTCGTCACGCGACGATCGTGGCATACCCACCCCAGGATCGTCTCGCGAGCACGACGAGCCGGACCGAAAGCAGCACCCACGCGACCATCAGGAGCACGCACGGCACGCTCAGGAACAGCCGCGAGACGTCCACGAACCCGGTCGCGCCGATCAGCATCCCGACGGAAGCGAGGTTGACGCCGACCGCGAGCGCGATGAGGATGCCGCAGAACCGGGCCAGGCCGGTACCGTCCAGCCGGCGGCTCAGCCAGCGGATGCCGAACAGCGCGACCAGGCCGATGACCGGCACCACGAACACGGCGCCGTGCGCGGCGTGCGCGACGACCTTGTACCACTCCGGGGTCGGCGTCGAGAGCTTCGTCCACTCGCCGAAGGTGAGGATCCGGGCGTAGTCCACGCAACCTGCATCAACGGGACGCCGATGACGAGCTTCCACAGCGTGCGGACGCCGCTGAGCATGCCCAGCTCGGCCTGGTAGCCGCGGGCGACGACGGCCGCCGGGCCGAAGTCGGCGACCGCGCGACGCTCGGCGTCCTCGTCGCTCCAGCCGCCCGCGCGGTAGGCGTCGGCGGCGTCGTGCAGGCCGTCGCGGGCCTCTTCCAGCAGGTCGGCCTTGAACTTCCCGCAGCCGTGCAGCCTGCGGTCGAGATCCCCCAGGTACTCCTCGATCATGCGTTCAGCACTCCCCCGATGACGGTGGTGAACTCCCGCCACTCCGCGCGCTCGGCGGCCAGCGCCTGCTGCCCGGAGCGGGTGAGGCGGTAGGTGCGGCGCTTGCGGCCGGACACGACGTCCCATTCGCTGGCCAGCCAGCCGGCCCGCTCGAGCCGGCGCAGCGCCGGGTAGACGGTGCCGGTCGGCAGGTCGAGCGCGCCGTCGCTGCGCAGCTGCAGCGCTTCGATGATCGCGTAGCCGTGCAGCTTGCGGCCGTCGAGCACGGCCAGCAGCAACGCGTCGAGGTGCCCCCGCAAGGTGTCCGCCTTCATGGGTACGCAGTCTACACGTCGACTGGCTACATGTAGGCAGTCTATGTGTAGCCTGTCTACATGAATGCTCTTCCGGTCGCGAGGCTCCAGTTCGCGACGACGACATCGCTGCACTTCCTGTTCGTGCTGCTCACGCTGGGGCTGGTCACGCTGGTGGCCGTGATGCAGACGCGCTGGACGCTCGGCGGCAAGCCCGAGCTCCTGCGGATGACGCGGTTCTGGGGCCGCCTGTACGTGATCAACTACGCGCTGGGGATCGTCACCGGCATCGTGATGGAGTTCCAGTTCGGGCTGACCTGGACCGGGCTGTCCGCCTTCGCGGGTGACGTCTTCGGCGCCCCGCTGGCCATCGAGACGCTCGTCGCGTTCTTCCTCGAGTCGACGTTCCTGGGCCTGTGGATCTTCGGCTTCGGGCGCATGCCGCGGTGGCTCCACCTGACGCTGATCTGGCTGGTCACGCTCACCGCGTACGCGTCGGCGCTGTTCATCATGCTGGCCAACTCGTTCCTGCAGAACCCGGTCGGCAGCCGGGTCGAGAACGGCACCCTGCGGCTCGACGGCTTCGGCGCGCTGTTCGGCAACCCGGCGCTGGCCGCGTCGCTGCCGCACGTCATCGGCGCCGCGGTCCTGACCGGCGGGTTCTTCGTCACCGGCGTCAGCGCCTGGCACTTCCTCAAGCGCACGGCCGAGGTCGAGTTCTTCCGGCGGTCGATGCGGATCGGCGTGGTCGCGTCGCTGATCGGGGCGATCCTGGTGGTGAACCAGGGTTTCGCGCAGTTCGGCGAGCTCGCGAAGTACCAGCCGGACAAGCTGAAGTCCGGTGGGGTCGGCCTGCCGCTGGGCATGATGATCATGCTCGGGTTCGTCATGCTCCTCTGCGCCTTGCTGGGCGCGCTGCTGCTGGTGCGGAACTGGCTCACGAAGGCGCGGTTCCTGCACTACCTGATGGTCGCGGCGATCCCGCTGCCGTTCGCCGCGGCGATCCTGGGCTGGCTGGTGCGCGAAATCGGCCGTCAGCCGTGGCTGGTCTGGGGGAAGCTGCGCACCGCGGACGCGATCGCGGACGTCCCCGCCGGCCAGATCCTGTTCTCCTTCATCGCTTTCACACTGCTGTTCGCCGCGCTCGCGGTCGCCGACTGGGTGCTCATGGCGCGGGTCGCCAAGCGCGGCCCGGACCGCGACGACGAGCCCGCCGAACTGCCCGTCCTGAGCGGAGTCTGACCGTGGTGACCTTCTGGTGGTGCGTGCTCGGCCTGCTGACCTGCGGGTACTTCGCGCTGGCCGGCTACGACTACGGCGTCGGGATGCTGCTGCCGTCGTTCGAGGCCGGCGAGCGGAAGCGGCGGCAGACGCTCGGCGCGCTCGGGCCCTTCTTCCTGGCCAACGAGGTGTGGCTGGTGGCCGCCGTCGGCCTGCTGTTCGGCGCGTTCCCGCACCTGGAGGGCCAGGTGTTCGCCGGGGCGTACGTCCTGGTCGTGACGTTGCTGCTCGGCCTGGTCACGTTCACCGCGTCGATGCAGCTGCGCAGCCGACGCCCGGACGCGCCGCGCGGCGCCTGGACCGCGGGCATCGTCGGCGGCGCGCTCGTGACGGCGTTGTCGTGGGGCCTGTTCCTCGGCAACCTGGTGTACGGGCTGCCGCCGGTGGCCGACGTCCTCGCGCTCTTCAATCCCTACGCGGTGCTGTGGGGGCTCGGGTTCGTCGCGTTGTTCTGCTTGCAGGGCGCGGCTTTCCTCGCGGTGCGGGCGCCCGCGGAGCTGACCGGCCGGGCGGTGCGGCTGGCGCGGTCCTTCACCGCGCCGGTGCTCGCGTTCCTGGTCATCGCGACGGCGTGGGGCTTCTTCGCGCTGAACGGCGTCACGCCTTTCGGTGCGGCTGTGGTCGCGCTGGCCTTCTCGGCGCTGGGTGCCGTGTGGTGGGGCCTTCGCGCGCGGCGGTACCGGGTGGCGCTCGTCGGCGCGATGGTGCTTTCGGCGTGCCCGGCGCTGCTCGTCGGCCTGCTGCGATTCCCGACGGTGTTCGTCTCTTCGGCGCACACGCTCGACGTGACGGAGGCGGCGACGGCGCCCGGGACGCTCGGGGTGCTGGGCTGGTTCGCCGCGCCGTCGGTGGTGGTGCTGGTGGCCGTGCAGTGGCTGACCTGGCGCGCCCACCGGCATCCCGTCGATCAGCGCTCGCTGCTGCACTTCTAGGGGGACGCCGTGCCTGCTCTGCCCGGACTCCGGCGGTACCTGGCCGTGGTGGCCGCGCTCGGGGTGCTCACCGCGTGCGCGGTGCTGCTCCAGGCCGAAGGGCTGGCCACGCTGCTCACCGGCGGCGGGGTTTCGCTCTTCCTGGTGGTGGCCGTCATCGGCCGGGCCACGCTCACCTGGGGCCACTCCGTCCTCAGTGGACGCTACGCGGCCACGGTGCGCGCCGGCCTCCGGCGGCGGCTGCTCGATTCGCGCGCCGATCGCGCGGGTGTCGTCGCCACGCAGGTGACGCGCGGGGTCGACGCCACGGACAGCTACCTGACCGGATACCTGCCGTCGCTGGTGGTGTCGGTGGTGGTGCCGGCCGCGGTGGTCGTGCGGCTGTTCACGACGGACCTGGTGTCGGCGCTGGTGGTGACGGCGACGCTGCCGCTGATCCCGGTGTTCGCGATCCTCGTCGGCAAGCACACGGCGGCGCGGACCGCGCGGCAGTGGGCGCTGCTCGTCCGGCTGGGCGGGCACTTCCTCGACGTCGTGCGGGGGCTCGGGACGCTCCGGGTGTTCGGCCGGGCGTCGGCGCAGGCCGCGACGGTCCGCGCGATGGCTTCGGCCCACGCCGACGCGACGCTCAAGACGTTGCGGGTGGCGTTCCTGTCGTCGCTGGTGCTGGAGCTGGTCGCGACGCTCTCGGTCGCCCTGGTGGCGGTGCCGATCGGGTTCCGGCTGCTGTCCGGCGGTCTCGACGCGCGGACGGGTCTCCTGGTGCTGGTGCTGGCCCCGGAGGCGTACTTGCCGTTGCGGGCGGCGGGGGCGAAGTTCCACGCGGCGGCCGAGGGGTTGACGGCGTTGCGGGAGGCGCTCGCGGTGCCGGTGGTGTCCACACTTGCGGGTGCTTTCACCCGCCGCCGAGGCGCGCCTTCCCTGACTCTGGAACGGGTTTCGGTGGTCTACGACAGCGTCCCGGCACTGTCCGATGTGGACCTACATGTGCCGGCCGGTTCGCACGTGGCGCTGGTGGGGCCGAGCGGCTCGGGGAAGAGCACGCTGCTGGCGGTGCTGCTCGGGTTCGTGCCGCCGTCGTCGGGGCGGGTGCTGGTCGACGGGGCGGACCTGCGGACGCTGTCGCCGGCGGACTGGCTGGCCGAGGTGGCCTGGGTCCCGCAGCGGCCGACGTTGTTCGGCGGGTCGCTGGAAGCCAACATCGCGCTGGGCGCCGAGGTCGACGTCCCGGCGGCGGCCCGGGCAGCGGCACTGGATCCGGTGGCGGCGGGGTTGCCGGCGGGTCTGTCCACCCAGGTGGGTGAACTGGGCGAGGTGCTGTCGGCGGGTCAGCGCCAGCGGGTCGGCCTGGCACGCGCGCTGGCCCGGACGTCGGCGGGCCTGGTCCTGCTGGACGAGCCGACGGCCCGCCTGGACACCCGGACGGAGGCGGCGGTGCTGTCGGCGACCCGGCGGCTGCTGCCGGACCGCACGGCGGTACTGGTGGCCCACCGCCCGGCGCTGGTGTCCCTGGCGGACCGCGTGGTGGAACTGCGCGACGGCCGGGTGCGCGTGGAGGTGCCGGCGTGAACGTCTGGGCCCTCTCGAGAAACGACGTACTCCGGCTGCTGCGCGCCGCTCTGCTCGGCGCCGGTGCCGAACTCGCCGCCCTCGCCCTCATGGCCACCGCCGCCTGGCTGCTTCTCCGCGCCGCCGAACGGCCTCCGCTCGGGGCGCTCACCGTCGCCATCGTCGCCGTCCGGACCTTGGCCCTGCTTCGCGGCGGCCTCCGGTACGCCGAACGGCTTGCCGGGCACGAAGTCGTCCTGCGGTGGCTGGGGTCCCTGCGCGGACGGGTCTACCAGGCTCTCGTTCCCGGCTTCCGCTACTCCGGCGGGGACCTCGTCACCCGGCTCGTGTCCGATGTGGACGCTCTGCAGGACGCCGTCCTGCGGTGGCTCCTGCCCGCCGGAGTGGCGGCGATCGTCGGGAGTACCGCCGTCGTCGTCACCGCCACCGCCTCCGCGGCCGCCGCCCTGGTGCTGGCGGCCGGGTTGCTCGTCGCCGGAGTGCTGCTGCCGTGGACAGTCATCCGGATCACCGGCAGGGCGACCACGGACGACGCGCCGAAGAAGGCCGAACTCGCCGAGCGGGCCGTCGAACTCGTCACCGGGCACCGGGAGCTCGTCGCCGCCGGCGCGCTCGACGACCACCGCTCCCGGGCGACCGGCGTCGTCGACGACCTCGCTCGCGGTGAACGCACCGCCGCCGGCCGGACGGCCCTGCTCACCGCCGCCGGGACGCTCGTCCAGCTCGGCACCGCCGTCGCCGTCGCGCTGCTGTGCCACGCCTCCGTGCCGTGGACCGCCGCCCTCACCCTCGCGGCCATGACCGCCTTCGAGGTCGTCCTGCCGCTCATCGGCGCCGCCCGGCGCGTTCCCGAGATCCGCGCGTCCGCCGGGCGCGTGAAGGCCGTTCTCACCACGCCACAACCGGTTCCCGGCACGCGCACCGTCCGGACAGGACACTTCCGGCTCACGAAATCCGGCGTGCGGCACCCCGGCCGCGCACCGGCACTCCGTGACATCGACCTCGACCTGCCGCCCGGCAAGCGCGTCGGCGTCCTCGGCCCCAGCGGCGCGGGCAAGACCACCCTGCTCCGGCTGCTCCTCGGCACCGAAACCGCGACCGACGGCCAGGTGACCCTCGACGGCCATCCGCTGGGCGAATACGCCGACCTGTCGCAGATCATCTCCGGCGCCGAGGCCGACGCCCACGTCTTCCACGCGACCGTCCGCCAAAACCTCCTGATCGCCAAACCCGGCGCCACCGACGCGGAGCTGGCAGCGGCCTGCGCCACCGCCGGCTTCGACCTGGACCTGGACCGCGAGACCGGTCCGGACGGCGACGCCCTCTCCGGCGGTCAACGGCAGCGGCTCGTCCTGGCCCGCGCCGTCTTGGCGGCCCCGCCGGTCCTGGTGCTCGACGAGCCCGTCGAAGGCCTCGACCCGGCCCACGGCGACGCGGTCCTCGCGCGGGTCCTCGCCGCGGCGAAGGGCACGGTCGTCCTCGTCACCCACCGTCCCGAGCACCTGGCCGGCTTCGACGAGGTCCTCACCCTCGAGGACGGGCGAGCACTTCCCGCATCGGCGGCCGGTTCGCCACCGTGACCTCGGTGATGTCCGGCAGCCATTCCTCGTCGACCTGCACGAACTGCGTGAACGGCGCGTCCGCCGCCGGGACGCCGCAGCGGTCCAGCGCCGTGCCCAGGATCTGCCGCGACATCGTGCCGAGCTGCAGCAGCGAGCGGTTCCGGTGCTTGCGGACGCCGAGGTTGACCTGCGCGAGCCCGTCGAGGCCGTAGCGCGCTTCGGCGTCGAGCAGCAGCCCGATCTCGACGCCGTACCCGGCGGCGAACGGCACCGATTCGAGGAACTCGCGCGTGCCCGCGTACTCGCCACCGAGCGGCTGGACCAGCCCGCCGAGCGCCGGGCGCAACGCCGAGAGCACCGGCCGCGCCAGCAGCTCGGTCACCCGGCCGCCGCCGCTGCTCTCCAGCCGCAGCGGGCGGCGGTAGAAGCCCTTGACCAGGTGGACGCCGCGTTCGCAGACCAGCGGGCCGAGCAGCGACGGCACGAACGAAGGGTCCGGGTCGACGAGGTCGGAGTCGAGGAAGACGACGAGGTCGCCGCTGGTCGCGGCGAGGGAGCGCCACAGGACCTCGCCCTTGCCGGGCACCGGCGGCAGCTCCGGCAGGACGTCCTCGCGGCGGACCACGCGCGCGCCCGCGGCCTCGGCGACCTGCGCGGTGGCGTCCGTCGAACCGGAGTCCATGACGATCAGTTCGTCGACGACGCCGCCGACCAGCGGCCGCACCGACGCGACGACGTCGCCCACGGTCCGCTCTTCGTCCAGCGCCGGTAGCACGACCGAAACCGTCCGGTCACCCTTCGCGGTCACGATGTCCTCGGGCGTCCAACCGGGCTCCTGCCACGTACGCCGCTCGAACCAACTCACGGGTAACGATCGTGCCATGCTGGTGTCACCGCACCCTGAGGAGGAGGACCACTTGATCGCGCAGCTTGTCCGGTTCGTGCTGGGACCGCTGGCCAGGGCGGTGTACCGGCCGGAGGTGCACGGCGTGGAGAACGTGCCCACGACGGGCCCGGTGCTCCTGGCGGCCAACCACCGCGCCGCGCTCGACACCGGCGTGATCACGTTCGCCACCCCGCGCCAGGTCAAGTTCCTCGGCAAGGCGGAGTACTTCGCCGGCAAGGGCCTGAAGGGCCGGGCACTGGCCGGATTCCTGGGCGGCCTGGGCTACGTCCCGGTGGAGCGCGGCAACGCCCAGGCGGGCCTGGCAGCACTGGAGGCGGCCCGCAAGGTGCTGGACGCGGGCGGCGTGTTCGCGATCTACCCGGAGGGAACCCGCTCCCTGGACGGCAGGCTCCACCGAGGCCACACGGGCGTCGCAGCACTGGCACTGGCAACGGGCGCGAAGGTGGTCCCGGTGGCGCTGACGGGCACGGAGAACCTCCAGCCAAAGGGCGCGAAGATCCCCCGCCGCGCGAAGATCGCCATCACGTTCGGCAAGCCGCTGGACTTCTCGCGGTACGAAGGCCAGGACTACTCACCGGCGATCCGCCGCTCGGTCACCGACGAGGTCATGTACGCGATCCTCGAGATCTCGGGGCAGGAGTACGTCGACACCTACCACAAGCGGCCCAGCGAAGGCGCCGCCTAGCCGAGCACCTTCACGGCGACCTGCTCGTGGTCGACCGTGTAGGCCTCGTACTCGAACCGCAGCCGGGCCGCCTCGACGTGCTCCAGCCACGCCCGGTGCTCGTGCTCCTGCCAGCCCGAATAGTTGAAGTACTCGTCGAACACCACGATCGAACCCGGCCGCAACCGCGGGCCGACGAGTTCCAGGACGGTCTTCGTCGACGAATAGAGATCGCAGTCGACGTGGAGGAAGTCGACCGGTCCGGGATGCGCCTCGAGGAATCCGGGCAGCACGTCGTCGAACCAGCCGACGACCAGCTCGGCGCCCGGCACGTCGGGGAGGCTCTCCATGTCGAACGTCCCGGCGGGATAGCCCGAGCGCCAGGTCTCCGGCAGTCCCTCGAACGAGTCGAAGCCGTACACCGACTCGCCGCCGCGGGCGTTCGCGATGATCTTCAGCGTGGTTCCCGAGTACACGCCGAACTCGAGCGCCAGCCCACCCTGGGGCGCGAGCGTCAGCGCGTGTTCGAGCGTGCTGTGCGGAGTCGGGAACGGGCGCGCGGTTTTCATGTGGTCGCGGACGAACTCGGCGCTGCGCTGCGCCGCCTCGGCCTCCCCGGCGAACATCAGGTCGCGTCGCGCGCGGTGCTCGAAGTGGCTGAGGTGCTCGACCACCCGATCGGCCTGGCCGCGGGTCTCACCGGGCAGCTGCTGCCGCAGTTCGGCGACCTCGCGGCTCAGCGCGTCCAGCTTGGCGGACTGCTCGGCGAAGTGCCGGCCGACGGCTTCCTCGACGGCCCGCGAGACCTTGTCCCGCAGAGAATGGCGAAGCCGGTCGGCCCGCAGGTACCGGCGGAGGGCATCGCGCATGGGATTGTTCCTTCCGTAGCTCAAACCCGCATCGACGCGGGAAGCAGGGCCCGCATGGCCCGGCGGCACGGCTCTTCGACGAACCGGTACACCAAGTGGGCGCCCAGCACCGCCAGCCCGATCGCCACCAGCACGGTCAGCCGGTACGGCCAGCTCTGCCACCCGGCCGGCTCGTCGGGAAGGGCCAGCTTGGTCGAGATCGTCTTGCGCATCAGGTCGAGGAACAGCCAGTGTCCCATGTACAGCGCGAAGGAGATCTTCCCGCCCCACACCAGCACCCGGCCGGACAGCAGCCTGGTCGCGGGGTCCCGCCCGCTGACCGCGAGCGAGCCGATCAGCAGCAGGAACAGCGGCACCACCACGATGGTTTCCGTGGAGCCCCACATGAGGTGGCCGTTGATCCGCCAGTCCTGCCCGAAGCGCAGCCGTCGCGCCGGGTCCCACAGCTGCACGACGTAGAGGGCCGCCACGATCGCCACCAGGATCGCCGTCGGCTTCAAGAACCAGGGCAGCTGCACGGCCGAACCGTGCCGCTTGACCAGCAACGCCACCACCGCGCCGGCGAAGAACTCGGTGAGCACCCGCAACGGGACGATGCCCGCCACGATCTTGTCGTCGTTCCACAGCAGGTCGGCGCCGTCCTGGAAGCCCAGGCCGACCACCACGATCGGGACCGCGAGGACCGCCGCCACGAGCACGAGCGCCCGGCTGCCGAGGTGGGCGAGCATCCTGGCCAGCAGCACCACCAGCACGGCGAAGACGAGGTAGGCCAGCCATTCGGCACTCAGCGACCAGTCGACCGGGTTCCAGTCGTGGTGCGTGGTGTCCCAGGCGTGCACCAGGAACACGTGGGCCAGGAAGCGCGCCGGGTTCAGCGCGGCCTGCAGCCGCCCGTCGTTGTTCGTCTCGAGCGAGAAGGCGAGGTAGGCACCCCACACGAGCAACATGAAGAACAGCACCGGCCAGATCCGGGACAGCCGCAGCCACAGGAACCCGGCGATCTTCTTCGGTCCCCAGCCTTCGGTCATCCGGTCGAGGTGGGTGTAGGTCAGGATGAAGCCGCTGAGCACGAAGAACAGGTCCACGCCGAGGTAGCCCACGTTGAACACCGGGACCAGCGGGTACAGGAACCCGAACGCCTTCAGCAGCTCCGGCCGGAAGTGGAAGGTGAGCACCCACAACGCGGCCACCGCCCGGATGCCGGTGAGCTGGCCGATGTGCCCCGCCGGCGATGTCCGCGGGCCGGTCGCAACGGTTTTGGCCACACGGGACCCGCTCGCGTCGGACGTCGCCGGGATCGCCGTGAGCACGGCACCGTCGCCGCTTGTGTCCACTGTGGACCTTCCGTCGTGTTCGGACGCCGTCATGGCCGGTCGACCACGGAGAACACCACGCGGCCGGGTGCGCTCATCGACAGGGTTCCCGCCGCCAGCGGCCGTCCGGACAGGGCGACCGACTCCTCCTGCGGTGCCGCGACCATCAGCGGTGCGTCCTGGTGCGTCCAAGGCAGCCGGAACGCCTCGCCGTCGAGACTGATGTCCAGGACGCCGGGCTTGAACAGGAACGCCCACACCCGCTCGAGCGGGGACTGCTCCGGGTACACCCGGGCGACGACCACGCCGTGGTCCGCCTTGGGCACCGGGACGGCCTGCCCTGCCGCCACCTGGACGCTGGACAGCTCCCGTTCGGCACCGCAGCGGTTGGGGCCGCGCTCGAGCAGCAGCCAGTGGTCCGTGGAATCGACCAGGTGGTACCGGCAAGTCTCGGCGAGCTCGGTGCGCGGCGGGTCCCACAGCGCGAACCGGCCGTCGAGCGTCGTCCTGGTGTTCTCCCGGATGATGAACCGGGGACCGTTGACGTCGTCGGCGATCCACGCCTCGTTCATCTTGTCCAGCAGCTCGGTGTACGCGCCGTAGTTCAGCAGTGTCGGCAGGATCGCCGGGGTCAGCCCGTAGGTCCAGGCGATGGCCTGGTCGAACGGCTCGGTCCGGAGGGATTCCCGGCCGATCCGGGTCAGGAACCGCTGCGGCACGTCGGTGCGCTTGCGCAGCTCCGCCCGCGCCTCCTCCTGGATGTCGTCGCGATGCGAGCCGGACGCGACGATCGTGGCGCCCTCGGCGAACGTGCGCAGCGACCGGCCGGGGTCGATAGTCCACAGCCCGCCGCCGAAGCTGACCGCCTGCGCCACCAGGGAGACGGCCGCGACCACCGCCAGCACCGCGCTGCGCCGCAACACCGCCAGCAGCACGGCGAGCGCGAACACCACGGCGAAGTACTGCGCGGAATGCGAGTCGTGCCGCACGAACCCCTGCTTGAACAACAGCCACACGCCGGCCAGCAGACCCAGCCACAGCGGCCAGCGCCAGCCGTCGACCTTGACCCTGGCCACACAAACGGCCAGCACGATCGTCGCCGCGGCGGCGACCACGTACTCCCACGCGTTCGCCGTCGGCTCCAGACCCATCGACTGCGCGTGCCCGCTGCCGACCGAAATCGCGCGGACGACGTACTGCACCACCTGCGCCGGCGGCTGGCCCACGGCGACCCAGAAGACGAACAGGCCGGCAACGCCGGACACCGCGTACTCGGCGAACTCCCGCAGCCGCCTGCCGGGCCGGACCAGCACCGCGCCCAGCACGATCGGGCCGCACATCAGCCCGACCGAGAACTTGGTCAGCAGCATGGCGGCGACCGTCAGGCCCATCACGACCGGGAAGGCGCGCTCCGCCCACTTCGGCAGCAGGCCGAGCGCGTGGCAGATCGCCAGCACCGCGACGAACCCGGGCGTGGCGGTGATGACGCTGGTCAGCGGGACGATGCTGAAGCTCACCGCGATCGCCGCGCAGGCCACCCACGCCCACCGCGTGCCGATCCGGCTCTGGAACGCCTGGAAGCAGGCCGCGAGGCAGCCGGTCACGAACACGAACCAGAACAGGAAGCCGATGGCGACCTCGGCCCGGACCGTGGTCGACGGGATCGCCAGGAAGTACAGCGGCCCGTAGGTCGTCGCGATCCGGTCACCGAAGCTGAGACCGAGGTGCCGCGCCATCGCGATGGCGAGCCCGTAGTCGTAGTCACCCTTCGGCTCGATGGGTGAAAACGCCGGCATCTCCCAGGTCAGGATCGTGAGCAGGCCGCTGATCAACAGGGTGGCCCGGGAGGGGGCGCCGACCAGGAGACGCCATGCGCGGAAGCGCTCGCCGAGCCTCCGTGATCTGGTGCTGCCGGCGGCTTCCCCGGCGGCCGGATCGCTTTCCGGGACGGCCGCCGGCGCCCGGTCCTCGACCAGGTCCTTCATCGCAGTTCTCCTGAACGACGGGAACGCACCGCGACGGCAGTCGCCGCCGCGGGCCTTCGGCTGGGCTTCAGAGCACCGAGCGCGGGAACCGCGGCTTCGGGTTGAACTTCACGCCGCGCAGGAGGCTCTTGACGATGCGCAGCCGCAGCGACCGGGAAACGTGCCCCTGCGCCATGCCCTTGAGCACGCGGTAGGCGAACCCGGCGGCCGCGAGCGGGCTTTCGTGGTGCAGCCGGTAGGAAAGCTCGTTGCGGGCGCCGTACTCGTACTTCCACACGTTCTTGTGGTTGATCTGGCCGAAGTTGACGCCCCGGTTCTCCGGGAGGTCGTGCACGACGACGCTGCTCAGCACCTGGAGCCCGGGCGCGGCTTTGGAGACACGCAGCGTGTACTCCATGTCGTCGAACCAGATGAAGTAGTCGGTCAGCGGCAGCCCGAACCGGGTCAGCGTCCAGCGCGGGACGAGCACGGACACGAACGAGCAGTGGTTGACGAGCACCGCCTGCTGCCCGAGCGAGAGCAGCCGTCCCCAGTCCCAGGTCGTGCCGGGGTTGTTCATCTCGCAGATGCTGCCGTCGGTCCACTTCACCACCGAGCACGCGAAGGGCATCTGGTGGCCGAGGGTCTGTTCGGCCTTCTCGAGGCCGTTGACCAGCTCCTCGAGCGCGTCGGGATGCGGGTAGCAGTCGTCGTCCATGATCCAGAGGAAGTCGGCGCCCAGCTCGTACGCCTTGGCCATGCCCGCCGAAAAGCCGCCGGCGCCGCCGGTGTTCTCGGCCAGGCGCAGCACGGTCACCCGCTGGTCGGTCTGGTACGACGCGAGCAGCGCGTCGGTGCCGTCGGTCGACGCGTTGTCGACGACGACGACCCACTCGGGGGCGTGGCTCTGGGCGAGGATGTGGTCGAGCACCTTGCCGAGCTTGTCCTTGCGGTTGTAGGTGACGACGACCGCGGCGACCTTGTTCACTTCATCCACCCCTGGTAGAGCTCTCGGGCCCAGGCCTTGGCCCGTGGCAGTTTCGCGAAGGCCTCGTTTTTCGCGGCCTGTTCCTGGAACCAGTGCTTGCGCTGCTCCGGCGAGGACATCATGGTCCGGACCTTGTCGGCCGCCTGCCGGACGAAGGCGTACGGGTGCCGCGGGCACAGCAGCTCGTCGGCGACGACGGACGCCTGCGAGCCGACGTCGGCGGAGACGACCGGGATGCCGGCCGCGGTGGCCTCGAAGGTGGTGAGGGTCAGGCCCTCGTTCTCCGACGTGATGACCAGGACGTCGGACTCGGCCAGCGTGTCCTTGACCGGGTGCGCCGCCGCGCGGACCTCGAGCACGTCGGTCAGCCCGAGCCTGCCGCGCAGGCCGTGCACCTCGTCCTCCAGCTCGCCTTCGCCCTGCACGATGAACCGCACCGGCACCGGCGACGACTTGTGCAGCTCGGCGGCGAGCTTGAGGAAGACCTGCGGGCGCTTCTGCTGGTGGAAACGGCCGATGTAGCTCACCGTGAACGGCGTGGACTTCGCCTCGGCCTCGGGGGTGTCCGGCGTGATCCCGGCCGTGGTGGCGCCAGCCAGCGTGGCGAGGACGACCTTGCTCCCCGCGATGCCCTGCCGGTGGACGAGGTAGTCGCGCAGCTGCGGGGAGATCACGTGGTGCGTGTCGATCATCGCCGACACCCGCACGGCGTGGTCCACGAACCCGCCGGTCCGCCACTCCAGGACGTGCTGGGAGTCGACGACCGGAACGTCCGGCCAGACCGACTTGACCCAGGGCAGCCGGTCGTAGAGCCAGGTGTTGTGGTGCACGTGGATACCGCGGATGTCGAACGCCGAGAACAGGCCGTTGAACAGCGCGGAGTCGGTGCCGAGCCGGATCGGGTGGGTCAGCGGGACGACGACCGTGCCGTCGAACTCCGGCCGGGTGATCCACGGGTGGTTCGACGCACGGTCGGTGACCACGATCGGGACGAAGCCGAGTTCCTTGGCCAGCTCGATGCAGTCCAGGGCCCAGCGCTCCGCGCCACCCAGCTCGAGCCAGTGCAGGCCGAACACGATGGCGGGCTGTCCCGTGCCGGCCTGGGGGTGGTAGTTCGTGTTGCCGGCGACCGGTACGCGTCGCGGCAGCTGCTGGGTGCGCATGCGCCGCTCGACGACGTCGGTCCGCAGTTGGCGCAGGTGGTCGTACTGGAACGGGACGGCCGACCGGAGCAGCTTCTTCGCCTTGCCGACCGGGCCGCTGAGCTGCCGGTAGCTGTTGTGCACCTCGGGCTTGCCACCGACGTCGATGACGAGGTCCTGCGTTCCGCTCGGCGCCGTCGTCCCGGCTTCGGGCGCGACCAGGCTGCGCACGACCACGGACCCGACCGACTCGCGGTCTTCGGTCCAGCCGATGTGCAGGCAGCGCTCGTCGGTCAGCGAGGGGTGCTGCCCCCCGTGCAGCGCCCGGACGACGGTCAGCCGCAGGGTTGCGCCGCGCCGCACCAGCGCGTGGTAGTTGGCCGCGCCGATGACCAGGCGGCGTTCGCGTTCGTCGAGGGCACCGTCCCCGACGAGTCCGACGCCACGGTCTTCGACCACTTCGAACGTCTCAGCCAGCAAGTCGGTTCTCACGCCCGCCCCATCAGTCTGTTCCCTGTTTCAGGGAAGCCCCGACCCAACCACGAAAACATCGCGAAAATCTCCCACGGAGCCGGTCCGAAACGGCGGACCCGGCTGCGGGGCGAGCGCTGACTACCCCCGACGGTGGCTCGCAGATTCACACTATAGAGAACAAATTCACCCAACTGCGCGCGGGTGGGCCTTCAGCCGGCAAACCGCCGATTTCGTACCACAGGAGGTCCCGACCACTGAAAAGTTCGCCGCAGGCGCGTCTCACGCTGGAATCAGGCGTCGACGCGGGCATGCGCGCGAGAGGTGCGGGCCATTAACCGGGCCCGCGCCGCCGTTGTTACTGCCGTATGACGTCGTGGTTACAGAGGGCATACGCCGGCGAATCGCCATTCGTCCGGCACGGGAAGAGCAATTCACGGCGGGGCCGCGGTCAGATCCCCGGCGGCTGCTTGGCCCACTTGGGCGGCACCGGCGGCTCGTACGTCTCGAAGCGGTCGAGCAGCGCCGCCGGGTCGGGGTCGGTCAGCAGGAGGCTGCGGTAGTCCGCCTTGAGGAAGCCCTCCGTCACCATGTGGTCCGCGAACGCCATCAGGGGCGCGTAGTAGCCGTCCACGTCGACCAGGCCGATCGGCTTGCCGTGCAGGCCCAGCTGGGCCCACGTCCATACCTCGAACAGCTCCTCCAGCGTGCCCGCGCCGCCCGGCAAGGCCAGGAAGCCGTCCGACAGCGCCGCCATCTTCGCCTTGCGCTCGTGCATGTCCGCCACCACGTGCAGCTCCGACAGGCCCGCGTGGGCGATCTCCACTGACGACAACGCCTCCGGGATCACGCCGATCACCTCGCCGCCCGCGGCCAGTGCCGCGTCGGCGACCGCGCCCATCGTGCCCACGCTCGCGCCGCCGTAGACCAGGCCGATGCCGCGCTGGGCCAGCAGTTTGCCCAGCGCCGCCGCCTGCTCCGCGTACCGCGGTGAGAACCCCATCGACGACCCGCAGAAGACACAGATCCGCCGCATCAGTGCGTGTCTTCCCATGCCTGGTACGACTCCTGCACCACGCGGACGGCGTCGTCGATGTCGTCGGTCACGTGCAGCAGGTCGAGGTCGTGCGGGCTGATCTTGCCCTCGGCCATGACCGAGTTCTTGATCCAGTCGTACAGCCCGCCCCAGTAGTCACTGCCGAAGAGCACCACCGGGAACTTCGTGACCTTCTTCGTCTGCACCAGCGTCAGCGCCTCGAACAGCTCGTCGAGGGTGCCGAAGCCGCCGGGCAGGCAGATGAACGCCTGCGAATACTTGATGAACATCGTCTTGCGGGCGAAGAAGTAGCGGAAGTTGACGCCGAGGTCGACCCACGGGTTCAGGCCCTGCTCGAACGGCAGCTCGATGCCCAGCCCGATGGAGAAGCCGCCGGCCTCGGCCGCGCCGCGGTTGACCGCCTCCATCGCGCCGGGGCCGCCGCCGGTCATCACGGCGAAACCGGCGTTCGCCAGCGCGCCGCCGATCTTGCGGCCGAGCTCGTACTCCGGGTTCTCCCGCTTGGTGCGCGCCGAGCCGAACACCGTCACCGCGCGCGGCACCTCGGCGAGCGCGCCGAAGCCCTCGACGAACTCCGCCTGGATCCGCAGCACCCGCCACGGGTCGGTGTGCACCCAGTCGCTCGGGCCACGCGAGTCCAGCAGCCGCTGGTCGGTGGTGCTGCCCTGGTCGCGGCGGTCGCGGCGCAGCACGACCGGGCCCTTGTGGCGCTCGACCGGGCGCTCGGGGTACTGGCCGTCCGGCCATTCAGACTGTTCGCTCACTACGCCATGCTACGGGGTGCCCCGGATTCTTCGGGTCCGCCGACCACCGCGTCGCCGGGCCGGTCAGCCGCGTGGCCTGCCTCGTCAGGACAGGATCCTGCCTACGAACAGCGGCGATATGTCCGTTTCCGCGCCGGTGCGGCGATGACCTACCGTGGGGACATGACCGAACCGCTCGGCGCGCGGATCCGGCGGCTGCGCACCGACCGCGGCTGGACCCAGCGCGAGCTGGCCGAACCCGGGTACGACCGCGGCTTCCTGGCGAAAGTCGAGACCGGCAGCCGCCCGCCGTCGGCGGAGATGCTCGCCTACCTGGCCGAACGCTTCGGGCTGACTGTCGACGAGCTGCGCTTCGGCCGCCCGCCCGGCGTCGCCGCCGAGCTGCGCGCGTCGCTCGACGAAGGCTACCGCGACCTGGAACAGGGCCGGATCGCCGACGCCGAGACGCGGTTCGCCGCCGTGGCGAAGCAGGCCGCGGGCTACCACCTCGGCGACGTCGAGTGCTACGCGCGGTTCTGCCAGGCCGAGGTGAAGTGGCAGCTGTTCGACGTCGCGGGCGCCCAGGAGGCGCTGGAGCACGCGGAGGAGCTGGCCGCGGCCGCGCCACCGTGGCTGCGCGCGATGATCGTGCACCGCTGGTCGGGCTGCCGCTACCTCAGCGGCGACGCGGGCACGGCGATCGCCCGGGTCGAGGCGGAGCTGGCGGCCGGACCGTCCGACCCGGACGCGGAGTTGTGCCTGCTCACGGCGTTGATCCACCCGCTGGTGGAGATGGGCGGGCTGCACCGGGCGCACCGCGCGGCACTCGCCGGGCGCCGGCTGGCGAAGGCGGCCACGCGGCCGGACTTCGTCGCGCGGTTCCACCGGCAGGCGTCCCAGGTGTGGCAGGCGATCGGCCAGGCGGACCGCGCGGAGCAGGACCTGATCGAGGCGTGCCGGCTGTTCGCGTCGGTGGGTTTCGACCGCGACGCGGCCCGCTGCCGGTGGGCGCGGGGCTACCTGCTGCGCCGGCTCGGCCGCCTGGACGAAGCGTGCGCGGAGCTGACGGCGGCCCGCGACCAGCTGGCCACGATCGGCTCGGAGGAAGGCGTCGCGGGAGCGACGGTCGAGCTGGCGGAGGTCCGGCTCCGGCAGGGCGCACCGGACGACGCGGCAGCGCTCGTCTCCGAGGTCTGGCCGCTGCTGGCCCGGGACGTGGAGGCCCTCGGCGAAGCGACGGGCTTGCGAGGCCAGATCGCCCAGGCCGGAGGCGACCTGGAGACGGCGACCCGCCTGCTGCGCGAGGCTTTCGAAGTGCAGAGCCGGGCTTCGCTGCACGGCGCGGCGGTTTCGACGGCCCTGCGGCTCGGCGACGTGCTCCGACAACGTGGTCATCTCGACGAGGCCCTCGACGCCTACCGCCAGGGCCTGGACGCGGCGGCACGCGGACCAGCGGACTGAGTGGTCCGGACCAAACCAAGTTCCCTACGAAAGTCTGTGAATTGGTTCAGACCAGTCTCGATCCCCGCCGTTTCCTGCGGTTTCGCGTGGATCGGCCGCATCCCGCGCATCCCGCGCTGCTCCGTTCGGCCCATTGACCGGCGGACCACCGGAACCTTTACTCGGACGCGTCCAGCGCAATAACACCAGTTATTGCGCCGGACACATTCCTCGCGTCCCCGGAAAGGTGCCCCATGAGATCCCCACGTGGGCTGGCGGCGATCGCCGGCCTGGCCCTGACCTTCGCGGTGCCGGCGATCCCGGCCACCGCCGCTCCCGCCCCCGCCGTCCCGCCCGAGGCGCTCGCCGCCCGGGCCGCCGACCAGGCCGCCCTCAGCGGTGCCGACCGGCTCGCCAAGGGTGCCGGCGAGGCGTTCGTCCGCACCGGCGTCACGCCGGGCGGCGGCGGTCTCTACTACGCCTCCTACCAGCGCACTTACCACGGCCTGCCGGTCGTCGGCGGGGACGCGGTCGTCGTCGCCGACGGCGCGGGGCGCGTCCGCGCCACCGAAGCCGCCGAGACCGCACCGATCACCGTCGGCACCCACGCGGCGCTGAAAGCCGAGCAAGCGGCGAAGATCGCGCGGGGCAAGGTGTCCACAGTGGACAACACCGCCACGCCGAAGCTCGTCGTGCTGGCCGGGGACGCCCCCAAGCTGGCCTACGAGGTCGTCGTCAGCGGCCACAACGGCGCCACGCCGACGCGGCTGCACGTCTTCGTCGACAGCGCGACCGGCGCCGTCCTCGACACGCGCGACGACATCCACACCTTGGCCAAGCCGGGCGCCGCCACGCAGGGCACCGCCGCGACCCCGGCCGTCGCGGGCACCGGCAACTCCTACTACGCCGGGACCGTCTCGATCGACACGTCCGGCTCCGCCGGCTCGTACTCGATGACCGACCTGGGCCGCCGCGGCATCGCCTGCGGCCGCGAGGGCGGCTCGATCTTCACCAAGAGCACCAACACCTGGGGCAACGGCTCCGGCACCGACCTCGAAACCGGCTGCGTCGACGCCCTCTACAGCGTCCAGACCGAGTGGAAGATGCTGAACGACTGGCTGGGCCGCAACGGCATCGACGGTGCCGGCGGCGGCTTCCGCGCCAGTGTCGGCCTCAACGACGTCAACGCCTACTGGGACGGTTCCTCGACCCACTTCGGGCACTCGCAGGACAACCAGCGGCAGGCGACCCCGATGGACGTCGTCGGCCACGAGTTCGGGCACGCCATCTTCCAGACCACCCCGGGCGGCACCGGCTCCGGCAACGAGAACGGCGGCCTCAACGAGTCCACCGGTGACATCTTCGGCGCGCTCACCGAGTTCTACGCCAACAACCCGGTGGACCGGCCGGACTTCACCGTCGGCGAGGGCGTCAACCTGACCGGCACGGGCCCGATCCGCTACATGTACAACCCGTCGCAGGAGGGCGACCCGAACTGCTACTCCTCGTCGATCCCGAGCACCGAGGTGCACGCCGCCGCGGGCCCGCAGAACCACTGGTTCTACCTGCTCTCCCAGGGGAGCAACGCCTCGCCGGCCAGCCCGACGTGCAACGGCTCGACCGTCACCGGCATCGGCATCCAGAAGGCGGGCAAGATCTTCTACAACGGCCTGCTGAAGAAGACCTCGTCGTGGAACCACAAGGCCGCCCGCAAGGCCACGCTGGAAGCCGCGATCGCGCTCTTCCCGGGCAGCTGCACCGAGTTCAACGCCACGAAGGCCGCGTGGGACGCGGTGAGCGTGACGGCGGCCGGCGGTGAACCGACCTGCACCGGCCAGCCGCCGGCCGGCAACGACTACTCGCTGACGCTCTCGCCGACGTCGGCGTCCGTCCAGCCCGGACAGACCGCGACGACGACCGTGACCACCCGGATCACCTCGGGCAACGCGCAGACCGTGTCGCTGCTGGCCACCGGCCTGCCGGACGGCGCGAAGGCGACCTTCAACCCGGCGAGCATCCAGTCCGGCGGGACGGCGACGCTGACCATCACCACGTCGGCGACCACGCCGCAGGGCACCAGCCAGGTGACGGTCACCGGTGACGGCACCGACGCCGACCACACCGCGCAGTTCTCGCTCACCGTCGGCACCGGCACCCCGCCGACCGGCTGCGGCGGCCTGACGGAATGGGATTCGGCCAAGGCCTACGCGCCGAACGACGTCGTGAGCCACAACGGTCACAAGTGGACGTCGCTGTGGTACTCGACCGGGGCCGAGCCCGGCGCGCCCACCTCGTGGGCCGTGTGGAGTGACGGCGGCGCCTGCTGAACCCCGCCGCGTGGTGGCGGGCGACTCGCCCGCCACCACGCGGCCTACCCTGGACTCCCCCGGCGGAAAGGCGGCTGAGTGAGCGAGAGCGTCGGTGAGCGCCTGCGCGAGCTGCGCACCGAGCGCGGGCTCACGCAGCGCCAGCTCGCGGGAACGCAGTACTCCGCGGCGTACGTGTCGTCGGTCGAGACCGGCGCGCGGACGCCGTCGGGTGACGCGCTGCGGTTCTTCGCCCAGCAGCTGGGCATCGACGCCGACGAGCTGCTCGGCGGCAGCTCGCCGCGCGAGCTGATCGAGCTCGACCTCGAGCTGATCGAGACGGCGGAACGCTTCCTGGCCGGGGACGCGCGCCGCGCGACCCCGCGGATGCAGCGCATCCGGCGCCGCGCCGAACGCCTCCACCGGCCGCGGCAGGCCGGGATCGCCCTGCTGTGGCTGGCCGGGTACTCGACCGGCGACGCCCGAACCAAGTACGTCGCGGAGGCCGAGACGGCGTTGTCGGGCGAGCCGCCGCCGGTGCGGGCGATGGTCGTGCCGCTGCGCGCGGCCGTGCTCACCGGCTGGGGCGAGCTGCAGTACGCCCTGCACCTGCTGGAAACCTGCCACGCGGAGCTGCTGCGCGACGGGTACCCGCAGCCGTCGCTGCTGCTGACGCTGCGGGCCTGCCTGGCCGAGCGGCACCTGCGCCAGGGCGACCTGGAGCGGGCCGCGGAATACGCCGAATCGGCGTTGCGGCTGCACCGGGGCGGCCCGGCGGTGCTGGCCGAGCTGACCCGCAGCCACCTCGAAGTGTGCCGCAGCCACCTGGCGGCGGACCGGTTCGCCGACGCGGCCGCGTCGGTGGCGGCGGCGTACGACCTGATGCAGGAGCGGGCACTGCACCCCGCGATGGCGCACTGCCTGCTGGCCAGGGCCCGGGTCCGCGGCCGCGCGGGCGACGTCGGAGGCGCGCTGGCCGACCTCGCCGCGGCGCGGGAGACGGCGTGGCCGGACGACGTCCCGGCGATCACGGTCGAGCTGGCGGCCGAGCACCTGGCGGCGGGCCGGCTGGAGACGGCGGCGACGCTGCTCGACCAGGTCCGGCCGTCGGTCGTGGCGGGCACGGCGCTGGCGGCGGAGCTGCGGCTGCAGCTGGGGTCGCTGGCCCGGGCGCGCGGCGACGCCCGCGGCGCGGCGGAGTACTTGCGGGCGGCGGTCGAACTCGCCACCGGGCTCGGGGCGCGTGGCGTGCTGGTGCGCGCGTTGCGGCCGCTGAGCGAGCTGCTGGGCGAAACCGGAAAGCAGCAGGAAGCCGCCGACGTGCTGCGAAACGGCTTGCTCGCGTTGGGCGCCGAAGCCGGCTGAGCGCCGATCCCCGTGGTGGCAACCGATCCGGCGTTCGGGGGGTGTCCGCGACAATCCCTACGAAAGTCGTTCCACGACGGGCGCGGCGAGAACTCCCTGCTGCGGCGGGACTTGTACGAATTGGGCGGCAAATCCGTAACGTGCCGTTGGTCCGTTCGGCGCATTGACGCCCGGTTCCGCTGATCCTTTACTCGGACCGTCCCCACCTCCGCGGGCATTCCTCCCCTTTCCCGAAGTCCGAAGGAATCCACGCCATGAACTGGAAGACAAGACTCGGCGCCGGGGTCACCGCCCTGGCCGCCGTGCTGGGTGCCGTCACTGCTCCCGCGGCCACCGCCGCGCCGGTCACGGCGCTCGCCGCGCCGGACATCTCGCTGGCCAACATCAAAACCCACCTCAACCAGCTGCAGGCCATCGCGAACAACAACGGCGGCACGCGCTCGGCGCGTGGCGGCGGGTACGCGGCATCGGTGTCCTATGTGGAAAACCTGCTCAAGAACGCCGGCTACACCACGACCCGCCAGACGTGCACCAGCTGCCTCGGGCAGTCGCAGAACCTGATCGCCGAATGGCCGCAGGGCGACGCGAGCCAGGTCATCATGCTCGGCGCGCACCTCGACAGCGTCAGCGCCGGGCCCGGCATCAACGACAACGGCTCCGGCAGCGCGTCGATCCTCGAAGTCGCGCTGACGCTCGCCCGGACCAACCCGGCGATGGCCAAGCGCGTCCGGTTCGCCTGGTGGGCCGACGAGGAGTCCGGCCTGGTCGGCTCGAAGTACTACGTCGGCACGCTGTCCGGCACCGAACGCGCGAAGATCAAGACATACCTCAACTTCGACATGATCGGCTCGAAGAACTGGGGTTACTTCGTCTACGACGACGTCGCTTCGATCAAGGCGATCTTCGACGAGTACTTCGCCGCCATCGGCATCCCGACCGAGGGCGACAGCGAAGGCGACGGCCGGTCCGACCACGCGTCGTTCAAGAACGCGGGCATCCCGGTCGGCGGCCTGGCCACCGGCGCCGGCGACATCAAGAGCTCGGCGCAGGCCCAGAAGTGGGGCGGTACCGCGGGTGCGCCGTTCGACAACTGCTACCACCGCGCCTGCGACACGACGTCGAACATTCCGGACACACCGCTGGAGAAGAACTCCGACGCCATCGGGTACGCGCTCTGGAAGCTGGCCGTCGCAGCGCCGCAGGGCAACGACTTCTCCGTGAGCCTGAACCCTGCCGCCGGGACTGTCCAACCCGGACAGTCGCTGCAGGTCACGGTGAGCACGGCGACGACGTCCGGTTCGGCGCAGCCGATCTCGCTGGCGGCGTCCGGCCTGCCCGCGGGCGCGACGGCGGCGTTCAGCCCGGCCACCGTGCAGTCGGGTGGCTCCTCGACGCTGACCATCACGACGTCGTCGACCACGCCGACCGGCACGTTCCCGGTCACCGTGACAGCCGACGGCGCCGATGCCGACCACACGGCGACGTACGCACTCGGCGTCGGCAGCTCGTCGTGCGCGCCGGTGACCAACTCGACGCGGCTCGACATCCCCGACTACCCGGGCGCCGCGGTCAGCAGCACGGCGAACGTCGCGGGCTGCGCGCGCAATGCGTCCGGCACCACAAAGGTCGAGGTGCACATCACCCACACCTACCGCGGTGACCTGGTCATCGACCTCGTCGCCCCGGACGGCTCGGCGTACCGGCTGAAGAGCTCCAGCAGCGACTCGACGCCGAACCTCGACACCACCTACACCGTCAACGCCGCTTCGGAAGCCGCGAACGGCGCGTGGCGGCTGCAGATCCGGGACGCCGGCCCCGCCGACACCGGCTACCTGTCCTCCTGGACGCTCACCGTCTGACCCAGGGGTGGCACTTCCCCGCGGGGAAGTGCCACCACCACAATTTGTCTAGACCACCCGTTCGTAGGTAGTCACCGGTTCTCCGCGGCCCATATCGTGATCGGACACACCGAGTTCACCCTCAACGACGATGGGAGCCGGTATGTCCGGTCGCAGAACCCGCTGGTTCGGAACCCTCCTGGCCGCGGCCATGGCCGTCCCGCTGCTCGTGCCGGCCCCCGCGCAGGGGGCGGTGCCGGCCGGCACGTGCGCGGTGAAGTCCCGCCCCGCGGGCAAGGTCGTCCAGGGCTACTGGGAGAACTGGGACGGCGCGGCGAACGGCGTCCACCCCGGCATGGGCTGGATCCCGATCACCGACAGCCGCATCGCGCAGCACGGCTACAACGTCGTCAACGCCGCCTTCCCGGTGATCCGCTCCGACGGGACCGTGCTGTGGGAGGACGGGATGGACGCCGGGGTCAAGGTGGCCACGCCCGCCGAGATGTGCGCGGCGAAGGCCGCGGGCGCGACGATCCTGATGTCGATCGGCGGCGCGGCCGCCGGGATCGACCTCTCGTCCTCGACGGTGGCCGACCGGTTCGTCTCGACGATCGTGCCGATCCTGAAGCAGTACAACTTCGACGGCATCGACATCGACATCGAGACCGGCCTCACCGGCAGCGGGAACATCAAGACGCTCTCGGCGTCGCAGGCCAACCTGGTCCGGATCATCGACGGCGTGCTCGCGCAGATGCCGTCGAACTTCGGGCTGACCATGGCGCCGGAAACCGCGTACGTCACCGGCGGCAGCATCACCTACGGCTCGATCTGGGGCGCGTACCTGCCGATCATCAAGAAGTACGCGGACAACGGCCGCCTGTGGTGGCTGAACATGCAGTACTACAACGGCTCGATGTACGGCTGCAGCGGCGATTCCTACCAGGCCGGGACCGTGCAGGGCTTCACCGTGCAGACGCAGTGCCTGAACAACGGCCTGGTCGTGCAGGGCACGACGATCCGCGTCCCGTACGACAAGCAGGTCCCCGGCCTGCCCGCCCAGCCGGGCGCCGGCGGCGGGTACCTGTCGCCGAGCCTGGTTTCCCAGGCGTGGCGGTCGGTCCCGGGCCTGAAGGGCCTGATGGACTGGTCGATCAACTGGGACGGCTCGAAGGGCTGGACGTTCGGCGACAACGTCAAGTCGCTGCAGGGCCGCTAGGAGTCGCCGGCCGGGATCGGGTCGTCGTACTCGCCGGAGGGACCCGCGTACGCGCGGCCGTCCGGGAACGGCCAGGGGTTCGGCACGCAGCCGTGCAGCCCGAGCGTCTGCTGCTCCATCACCGGCGCCGGACGGCCGGGGCCCGGGCACAGCTCGTGGCCCTGGCCGAGCCGGTGCCCGGTCTCGTGCGTGACCATGTACTGGCGGTAGACCTCCAGCGGTGCCCCGTAGCCCGGCACGGCGTTGGCCCAGCGGGCGACGTTGAGGACGACGTTGCTGCCGTTGCGGCACGAGGTGTAGCCGTCCGGGGTACCGCCGCAGAGCTTGTCGCGGCTGGCGGGTGTCGCGAGGTAGATGGTGAAGTCGGCCGGGTCTTCGGGCCCGACCTGCTGCAGCCGCCACTCGCCGCCGCCGGTCCAGCCGCGCGGGTCGCCGAGGATGCCGCGGACGGCGGCGGCGAACCCGGCGGGGTCGACGCCGTCGATGCCGGTCTCCAGCGCGATCCGGTACCGCATCAGGCGGCCCGACCGGCCGGCCACTTCATCGCTGCCCGGCGTGAACATCCACTGGCCGGAGCCGGTCCGCGGGAAGGTGATGGCGACCTCGGCGGGCTGCTTGACCGGCTGCTCCCGCTCGGCGGGCGCCGGCGGGACGGCGGTGGCCTCCCCGATGGCCGTGACGACCGGACCGGCCGCCGGCGCGGCGACGGGCTGCCGCTCACAGGCGCTGAGGACCCCGGCCAGCGCGAGCACGGCGACGGCCCGTCTCGCGGTCTTCGACATGGGTCCTCCCGGGTGCGCGGCTTCACCGGGAGATACGGCCGAGGCGGCCGAAAAGTTGCGGTGACGTCGAGTCACCGCAGCTCAGCACCTCGGCTGTGACGACGGCCACATCGGGTCAGCCGAGGAACTTGCGGAGGATCGCCGTGACCTGGCGGATCTCCGCCGTGCGGACGTGCTCCTGCTTCGTGTGCGCCAGCGTCGGGTTGCCCGGGCCGAAGTTGACCGCCGGCATGCCCAGCGCGGCGAAGCGCGCGACGTCCGTCCAGCCCAGCTTCGCCGCCGCGCGGCCGCCCGCCGCGGCCACCAGCTCGGCCGCCGCCGGGGCCGACAGGCCCGGCAGCGCTCCCGGTGAAAAGTCCACAACGGACAGTTCGTAGCCGTCGAACACCTCGCGCAGATGCCGTTCCGCCGCCGCCGGGTCGCGGTCCGGGGCGAAGCGGTGGTTCACGGTCAGTACCGCCGAGTCCGGCACGACGTTCCCGGCGACCCCGCCGCCGATCGACGTCGCCTGCAGGCCCTCGCGGTAGGTCAGCCCGTCGATGTCGACGACCCGTGGCGTGTACTCGGCCAGCCGCCGAAGGGGCCCGGCCAGCGCGTGGATCGCGTTCTCGCCCATCCACGCCCGGGCCGTGTGCGCCCGCTTCCCGGTGAAGCGCAGCTCGACGCGCATGGTGCCCTGGCAGCCGGCCTCGATGGCGCCGTTCGACGGCTCGCCGACGATCGCCAGGTCACCCGCCAGCCACTCGGGCAGCTCGCGCTCGATCCGGCCGAGGCCGTTCTTGACCGCTTCGACCTCTTCGTTGTCGTAGAAGACGAACGTGACGTCGTGCTTCGGCTCCGGCAGCGTCGCCGCGAGGTGCAGGAAGACCGCGTCGCCGCCCTTCATGTCGACCGAGCCGAGGCCGTGCAGGATTTCGTCGTCTCCGCTGCCTTCACGCCGCGAAGGCAGGTTGCCGTTCTCCGGCACGGTGTCGAGGTGCCCGGCGAGCACGACCCGCGAGGCACGGCCGAGCTTCGTCCGCGCCAGGACGGCGTCACCGTTGCGGACGACCTCCAGGTGCGGCGCCTGCGCCTGAAGCGCTTCCTGCACGGCCGTCGCGATCTCGGCCTCCGAGCCGGACACGCTGAAGGTGTCCACGAGCGCGGCGGTCAGGTCGACGGGGTCGGCGTGCAGGTCGAGGCTCATGCCCGGCACGCTACCGTGAGGGGGTGCGTAGGTTCCCGGTCGCCGTCGGCGGCGCGTTGCTGGTCCTGGTCCTGTCCGGCTGCGGCAACGAGGCAGGCCCGACGCCCAAGCAGGGCGGCGAGCCGGGCCCGGACGCGCTCCCGACGAAGCTGGACGCGCTGACCGTCGACCAGTGCTACGCGAGCCCGCGCACCCAGCTGCCGAAGGGCTGTGAGAAGTACGTCACGGAGGTGGGCAACGTCCCCGGCGCGGCCCGCAAGCGCGCGAACGACCGCGACCCGCGGCTGGTCGCCGAGGCCGACAAGCTGCAGACGGCCGTCGGCGAGTTCCGCGGCGCGGGCTGCACGACGGTGCCCGACGCGGGCGGCCCGTGCACGCAGGCGCTCGTCGACATCGCGGCCGCGCTGTCCGGCCTGAAGAAGCAGGTGGACGCCGAGCCCACGACGAGCTGACGCCGTCGCTCGACTACCGTGTCGGGCGTGAGCGAGCAGAGCCCGAACCCCGAAACGACCGGCGCCAGCGGCGTCGGGCTGGCCACCGTCACCACCGACGGGACGGTCCTCGACACCTGGTACCCGCACCCCAAGCTGACCGAGGCCGGGACGTCCGGTTCGGAGCGGCTGAGTGCCGCCGAGGCCGCCGAGCTGCTCGGCGAGGCCGCCGCGGCGCTGCTCGGCCCGGACACCGACCGCGGGGTCGAGGTCGTCGCCGTGCGCACGACGATCGGCAGGCTCGCCGACGCCCCGGCCGACACGCACGACATCTACCTGCGGCTGCACCTGCTCTCGCACCGGCTGGTCCGCCCGCACGGCCAGAGCCTCGACGGCATCTTCGGCCTGCTGGCCAACGTCGTGTGGACCAACCACGGCCCGTGCCCGGTCGAAGGCTTCGAGACGACGCGGCTGCGGCTGCGGGCGCGCGGCCCGGTGACCGTCTACAGCGTCGACAAGTTCCCGCGGATGGTCGACTACGTCATGCCGCCGGGGGTCCGGATCGGTGACGCGGACCGCGTCCGGCTCGGCGCGCACCTGGCGTCCGGCACGACCGTGATGCACGAGGGCTTCGTCAACTTCAACGCCGGCACGCTCGGCGCGTCGATGGTCGAGGGCCGGATCTCGGCGGGCGTCGTGGTCGGCGACGGCTCGGACGTCGGCGGCGGCGCTTCGATCATGGGCACGCTCTCCGGCGGCGGCAAGGAGACGATCTCGCTGGGCGAGCGCTGCTTGATCGGCGCGAACGGCGGAGTCGGGATCTCGCTGGGCGACGACACGGTCGTCGAGGCCGGGCTGTACGTCACGGCGGGCACGAAGGTCGTCGTCGAGGGCAAGGTCGTGAAGGCCCGCGAGCTGAACGGCATCTCCGGCGCGGTCTTCCGCCGCAACTCTTCGACGGGCGCCGTCGAGGTCGTGCCGAAGACCGGCTCGGGTGTGGAGCTGAACGCGGCGCTGCACGCCAACGACTGAGGGCGCACGCTCACCTACCATTCACGAGGTGACCACCGGATCGCTGCCGCGCACCCCCGCCGAGCTGGGCCTGCCCGAGCTCCCCGTCGAGGCGCGCCCGGCCGATCCGGCGGTCCACCACGTGCGCGCCAAGCTCGACCGGGAGATCCGCGCCCTGCTCGCGCACGAGCCGGGCACGCGCACCGGCGCCGACCCCGAGGACCTGCACCAGATGCGCGTCGCCCTGCGGCGCATGCGCAGCGTGCTCAAGCTGTCCGGCGCGCTGGTCGGCGACGGCGCCGAGCCGGTGCGCGCGGAGCTGGGCTGGCTCGGCCAGTCGCTGGGCGAGGTGCGCGACTACGACGTCCTCATCGCGCACCTGCGCGAGGTCGTCGCCGAGTTCGAGGTCCGCGACCAGCCCGCCGGGCGCCGGCTCGTGTCGGGGTTCGTCACCGAGCGTGCCGCGGCGAAGCGGCGCTTGACGCGGGCGCTCTCGAGCGCCCGCTACTCGACGTTGCTGCGGGAGGTCAGCCTGCTGGCCCGGGACGGCGGGCCGTCCGCGGCGGCGGCCGCGGACGGCCCGCACGACCTCGTCGCCGGGCTGGCGAAACCGCACCGCAAGCTGGCCAAGGCGGTCCGGGCGCTGCCCGCCGACCCGCCGGACGACGACCTGCACGCCCTGCGCATCCACGGCAAGAAGCTGCGTTACGCCGCCGAGCTGGCCCTGACGTCGGCGAATAAGAAGCAGGCCGGGCGGATCACGAAGCTGATCAAGGCGACGAGGGACTTCCAGACCGTGCTCGGCGACCACCAGGACGCGGTGGTCGCGGCCGAGCGGATGCGCACGGTCCTGGACACCGCGGACGGCGCGGTCGGGTTCGTCGCGGGCCGGATCGCCGAGCGCGAGCTGGCCCGCCGGGCCGAGGCCCGCGCGCGGTGGCGCGCCTCCTGGGCCGAGGTCGACGCCGCCGCGAAGGCCCTGCACGTCGTGAGTGCGAAACAGGGTTAGAACCCGGTTTCTCACTCACGAGCCGCGGGAGACCGACCAGACGTAGTTGTCCGGGCGGACCAGGATCCGGTCGCCGTCTCGGACTTCGTAAGCCGCGTATGCGTGGCCGCCGTCGTCGACCAGGTCCGGTCCGGTCGCGACGCTGCCCGCGGGCAGGATCCGGTAGCCGTTCTCCCCCACCGGCCCGTCGCCGAAGACCAGCTCCGTCGCGTGCGGGCCGCGGAACAGCTCGAACAGCCGCACCCGCTTGCCGTTCGCGTCCAGCAGCGGCGCGTCCGGTGCCCGGTCGCCAGGGCGCAGCGCACCCGTTCCGGGCGGGGACAGCGGGCCGCCGCGGTAGGTGATGTTCAGCTGGTGGGTGTCCTCGCCACGCTTGTGCGCGTCTTCGTCACCGTCGGCGTACTTCCGCAGCAGCTCGCTCGAGACGCCCAGCACCTCGGCCGCCACGGTCCGGCGCTCCGGCTCGTAGCTGTCGAGCAGCTCCGGCGCGCCGTCCGCGAGCTTCCAGCCCAGGTTGTAGCCATCCTGGACGCCGGTGTTGAGGCCCTGGCCACCGGTCGGCGGGTGGACGTGGGCCGCGTCGCCGGCCAGGAACACGCGGCCGTCGCGGAACCGGGCCGCGAGGCGGACATTGGGCCGCCAGACCGTCGACCAGGCCAGGTCCGACAGCCGGACAGTGCCGCCGCTCAGCGCGTCGAGCCGGGCCTGGACCGCGGGCAGCGCCGTCTCGGCGTCCACTTCACCCTCGCGCAGCGACGCGGCGAACTGGAAGTGCGGCGTGCCCGGCAGCGGGCTGAACATCATCCCGCTCATCGGCTCGTCCGGCGTCGCGAACCAGTGCCCGAACCCGTGGTCGAGGCCGTCGGCGCGGACGTCGCCGAGCAGCATCCGGATCGACTCGTCGGTGGTGCCCTCGAACGCGATCCCCAGCGCCTTGCGCACGAAGCTCTTGCCGCCGTCGGCACCGACCAGGTACGCGGCCCGGACCGTCTCCCCCGTGCTCAGCGTCGCCGTGACGCCGTCGGCGTCCTGCTCGAACCCGGTGAGCCCGCTGTTCAGCTCGACGTGGACGCCGAACTCGGCCAGCCGGTCGCGCAGGATGCCCTCGGTCTGCGACTGGCCGAGGAACCAGCCGGTCGGGTACGGCCTCGACGGCGTCGGCTCGACCGGGTCGAACATCATCCGCTCACCGACCACCTCGTCGCCGAGGTGGATCTTCATCCGCACCGGCGCGGCCCCCGCCGCCAGCACCGCGTCCAGCACGCCCAGGTCTTCGAAGACCTCCAGCGTCCGCGGCTGGAGCCCGTCGCCGCGCGAGCCGGCGAAGTACGTCTCGGCCTTGTCGGCGATCCGCACCGGCACGCACCGGCGTGCCAGCTCGATGGCCAGCGTCAGCCCGGTCGGTCCCGCCCCCGCGATCAGCACCCGTGTGTCCATGTCATCCTCCTAGTGAATCAATATTCACTGAATATAGATTCAGAATGGCGCTGCTAGCGTCCCGTGTCAAGGGAGGTGGCGATGACGGCGACCAGCCGCAAGGAGAAGGCCGCGGAGACCGAGGCCGCGCTGAAGGCCGCGGCGAAGCGCGTCTTCGCGCGGAAGGGCTACCTGAACACGAAGATCACGGACATCACCGCCGAGGCGGGCCGGGCCGCGGGGTCGTTCTACAACCACTTCGCGAGCAAGGAGGAGCTGCTCGAAGCACTCCTGGCCGACATCGCGGCGTCCGGCGACGAGAGCGCCGAGCGCGCGGACCACCTGGCGGACTTCAGCGACCCGGTGGCGGTGCGCTGGCACGTCAAGCAGTACTGGGACTTCTACCGGGAGAACGCCGCGACCATGCTGGCCCTGCGCCAGGCGGCGATGGTCAGCGACTCGTTCGCGCGCACGCTCGCGCGGTTCGGCGCCTCACAGGCGGCCGACCTCGACGACCACCTCGCGTACGTCACCCGCGCCGGGCTGCGGCTGCCCGCCGGGCCCGGCCACTGCGGGATGCTGATGTACAACCTCGTCGACTCGTTCGCGGCGACGTGGCTGCACGGCTCACCGGCGGACTGGACACCGCCGACCGACGAGGAGGCGATCGAGCTGCTGACCCGGTTCGTCTACCGGGGCTTGACCGGCCGGGACTACTGAGCCAGCCGCGCCACGGCCGCGTCGACGCGCTCGTCGGTCGCGGTCAGGGCGACCCGGACGTGCTTGCCGCCCGTGGGGCCGTAGAACGTGCCCGGCGCGACGAGGATGCCGCGCTCGGCCAGCCACTTGACCGTCGACTGCGCGTCTTCGTCCCTGGTGGCCCACAGGTACAGCCCGGCCTCGGAGTGGTCGATGCGGAAGCCGTTGTCCTGCAGCGCCTTCCGCAGCGCCAGCCGGCGGCGGGCGTAGCGCTCGCGCTGGGCTTCGAGAGCCTCGTCGTCGGTCAGGGCGGCGACCATCGCCTCCTGGACCGGGCGGGGCACGATCATGCCCGCGTGCTTGCGGACCTCGAGCAGCTGCTTGATCAGGCGCGGGTCACCGGTCAGGAAACCCGCGCGGTAGCTGGCCAGGTTCGCCGACTTGGACAGCGAGTGCACCGCGACGAGGCCGTCCGTGCGGCCGCCGCAGACGTCGGGGTGCAGGATCGACAGCGGCGCGGTCTCCCAGCCGAGGGCCAGGTAGCACTCGTCGGAGACCACGACGACGTCGCGTTCGCGCGCCCACTCGACGACCTTGCGCAGGTGCTCCACCGGGAGGACCTTGCCGGTCGGGTTGGACGGCGAGTTCAGCCAGATCATCGCCGGCCGCTGCGGGCCGAGGGCGACCGTGCTGTCGGCACGCAGGATCGACGCGCCCGCCAGCAGCGCCCCGACCTCGTACGTCGGGTACGCCAGCTCCGGGATGACGACGAGGTCTCCCGGCCCGAAGCCGAGCAGCCGCGGCAGCCAGGCCACGGCCTCTTTGGACCCGATGGTCGGCAGGACCGCGTCCGGCTCGATCCCGGTGACGCCGTGGCGGCGGCGCAGGGCGTCGATCGCCGCCGCGCGCAGGGCCGGGATGCCGTGCGTGGTCGGGTACCCGGGGATGTCCGAAACCGACGCCAGCGCGTCGCGGATGCCGGCCGGGACCGGGTCGACCGGGGTGCCGATGGAGAGGTCGACCACCCCGCCGGGATGCGCCTGCGCGGTGGCCTTGACCTCGGCGAGCGAATCCCAGGGGAAGTCGGGCAGGGCGACGCGGCTCATTCGCCCTGCGGGGGCAGCGCCTTGATGAACGCCGGGTCGTTCGCGGTCTTGCCGACCTTGGACGCGCCGCCGGGCGAGCCCAGCTCGTCGAAGAAGTCGACGTTGGCCTTGGTGTAGTCCGACCAGTTGTCCGGGACGTCGTCCTCGTAGTAGATCGCCTCGACCGGGCAGACCGGCTCGCAGGCGCCGCAGTCGACGCACTCGTCCGGGTGGATGTACAGCATCCGCTCGCCCTCGTAGATGCAGTCCACGGGGCACTCGTCGATACACGCCTTGTCGAGCACGTCGACGCAGGGCTCGGCGATCACGTAGGTCACTGCGCACTCCTGCTTTTCTCTGCAAACAGCCAGTCCGTGCCGACATTACGCGGCAGCGGCACCCGATCGGTTGGTGAGGCAAGCCTTAGCCATACCCGGGGTATGGCGCTCACCTCGGCCGGCGGCGCGGCGGCGGGGTCGCCCGGGCGTCGCCGGTGATGACGAAGCGCGGTTTCGGAGCCTCGCCCGCGTCGCTTTCGGCCTTCTTCTCGCCCACCGCGCGGTTGAATCCCTCGGAGATCTCGTCGACGAGCTCTTCGCTGTGCCGCTCGTCCTTGCGCTGGATGCCCACGGCCACCTCCGGTGAGAAATCCGCTCCGCGCTGTTCGGCGCCTCGGTCACAATCTAGCTGTGAACGCACCCGAGGCGCTCGAAATCGTCTGCAGCAGAGCATGGCCGCCCCTGGTCGAAGAACCACTGGGCGACTGGCGGCTCCGCTGGGCCGGCGGCTTCACCGGGCGCGCGAACAGCGTCCTCGCCGTCGGCGACGCCGGCCGCCCGGTGCCCGAGGCGCTGGACGCGGTGTGTGACTTCGCCCACGGTCGCGGGATCCCGCCGATGACACAGGTGGTCCGCGACAGCCCGAACGAGCGCGCGATCGCCGCCGCGGGGTGGGTCTCGGCGACCGGCCACGGCGCCGGGCACGAGGTCGTCGTCCTCACGGCCCCGCTGGCGCGCGCCCCTGCGGCGCCCGGGGCCGCCGTGCTCGACGAGCCGGTGCCGGGCTGGTGGGAGCTGACGTTGGGGCCCGGCGAAGACACCCCGGCCGCCCGCCAGGTCCTGACCGGCGGGAAGGTCGGCTACGGCGTGGTGGTGGCCGGCGACGTCACGGCGGCCGCGGTCCGGGGCGCGCTGGTGGACGACCGGCTGCACGTCGGACGGCTCGCCGTGCGGCCGGAGTACCGTCGCCGGGGGCTGGCGTCGCTCCTGATGGGCGCCCTGCACACGTGGGGCCTGGAACACGGAGCGGGCCGCGCGGTGTTGCAGGTCGCGGAGGGGAACGCGGGCGCGCTCGCGCTCTACGCGGGGCTCGGCTACGCCCCGCACCACAGATACCGGTACTGGGTGCCCGCACCCGGCTCGTGCGAGGATTCGACGTCGTGAAGATCGTGGTAGTGGTCGGCGGAGTGGGCGGGGCCCGCTTCCTGCTGGGTGTCAAGGCAGCGCTGGGCCTGCCGGCGGAGGGTTCCGGAGAGTCGGAGCACGAGGTGACGGCGCTGGTGAACACCGGCGACGACGTCTGGATGCACGGCCTGCGGATCTGCCCGGACCTGGACACCTGCATGTACACCCTCGGCGGCGGCATCGACAAGGAACGCGGCTGGGGGCACGCCGGCGAGACGTGGGTCGTCAAGGAGGAGCTGGCCGCCTACGGCGCCGAGCCGACCTGGTTCGGCCTCGGCGACAAGGACATCGCCACCCATCTGATCCGCTCGCGCATGCTGCGCGCCGGCTACCCGCTCTCGGCGGTCACCGAGGCCCTGTGCGACCGCTGGCAGCCGGGCGTCCGGCTGCTGCCGATGTCCGACGACCGCGTCGAGACGCACGTCGTGATCGATGACCCCGAGCAGGACGGCCAGCAGAAGGCCATCCACTTCCAGGAGTGGTGGGTGCGCTACCGCGCCGAGCCGAAGGCGCACTCGATCGTCGCGGTCGGGGCCGACGAGGCCAAGCCCGCGCCGGGCGTCCTGGAGGCCATCGCCGGCGCCGACGCCGTGTTGTTCGCGCCGTCGAACCCGGTGGTGTCCGTGGGCACCGTCCTGGGTGTCCCGGGCGTCCGGGACGCGCTGCGCAAGACGTCGGCGGGGGTCGTCGGGGTGTCGCCGATCATCGGCGGCAAGGCGCTGCGCGGCATGGCCGACGCGTGCCTGACCGCGATCGGCGTCGAGACGTCGGCGGAAGCGGTGGGCCGGCACTACGGCTCGCGCAAGGACGGCGGCGTCCTCGACGGCTGGCTGATCGCCGAGGGCGAGACGGCGGACGTGCCGGGCGTGACCGTCCGCGACGTGCCGCTGCTGATGTCCGATGTGGACGCGACCGCGGCGATGGCCCGCGCGGCGCTCGAGCTGGCTGGAGCCCCTGTTGACTGACCACGCTTCGCCCAAGCTGGAGATCCTGCCGGTCACCGGGCTGCCGGAGTTCCGTCCCGGCGACGACCTGACCGGCGCGATCGTCAAGGCCGCGCCGTGGCTGCGCTCCGGCGACGTCCTGGTCGTGACCAGCAAGGTCGTCTCCAAGGCCGAGGGCAGGCTCGTCAAGGTGCCCAGCGACCCCGAGGCGCGGGACGCCGAGCGGCGGAAGCTCGTCGAGCGGGAGGCCATCCGGGTGGTCGCGCGGATCGCGCGCACGGTGATCACCCAGAACCACCTGGGGATCGTGCAGGCGGCGTCGGGCATCGACGCGTCGAACGTCGAAGGCGACGAGGTCGCGCTGCTGCCCGCGGATCCGGACGCGTCGGCGCTGGCCCTGCGCAACGGGCTGCGCGAGCGGCTCGGCGTCGAGGTCGCGGTGATCGTCACGGACACGATGGGCCGCGCGTGGCGGGTCGGGCAGACCGACGCCGCGATCGGCGCGTCCGGGCTGCGCGTGCTGCACGCCTACCGCGGCGAGGTGGACGGGCAGGGCAACGAGCTGGCCGTCACCGAGGTCGCGGTCGCCGACGAGCTGGCCGCGGCCGCCGACCTGGTCAAGGGCAAGCTCGGCGGCACCCCGGTCGCCGTCGTGCGCGGGCTCTTCCTCGAAGACGACGGCTCGACGGCCCGTGACCTGGTCCGCCCGCTCGAGGAGGACCTCTTCCGGCTGGGCACGAACGAGGCGATCGCGCAGGGCAAGCGCGCGGCCGTGCCGTCCCGGCGGTCGGTGCGGCAGTTCGCCGACGAGCCGGTGGACCCGGCGGCGATGCGCCGGGCGGTGGCGTCCGCGCTGACCGCGCCCGCGCCGCACCACACGCACCCGGTGCGGTTCGCCTGGCTGCGCGACGCCGGCCTGCGGCACAAGCTGCTCGACGCGATGCGCGAGTCGTGGCGCGCCGACCTGGAGTCCGACGAGTTCACCCCGGAGCAGATCGCGAAGCGGCTCAGCCGCGGCGACATCCTGTATCGGGCCCCGGAAGTCGTCATCCCGTTCCTCGTCCCGGACGGCGCGCACACCTACCGCGACGCCCGCCGCAACGAGTGCGAGAAGACGATGTTCACCGTGGCCGGCGGCGCCGCGGTGCAGGGCCTGCTGGTCGCGCTGGCGGCCGAAGGGCTCGGCTCGTGCTGGATCGGATCGACGATCTTCGCCGCGGACGTCGTCCGGGACGTCCTCGGCCTCGACGAGCGCTGGCAGCCGCTCGGCTCGGTCGCGATCGGCGTGCCTGCTGCCGACCCGGGACCGCGCGGGCCGATCACGCCCGGGGAAGGACTGCTGGAACTGTGAGCCTGCACGCGGACGCCGTCGCGACGCTTTCCGCGTGGCGGCCGGATCTTGCCGCCCAGGAGTCGCTGCGCCAGGCGTTCCTCGGGTTCCTCGCGGCGCGCCCGGACTCGTGCCGTCGATCGTGCGAGGCCGGGCACCTCACGGCGTCGGCGGTGGTTCTGGACCACACCGGGACGCAGGTGCTGCTGACACTGCACCCGCGCGTCGGGCGGTGGCTGCAGCTGGGCGGCCACTGCGAACCATCGGACGTCTCGCTGGCAGCCGCGGCGCTGCGGGAGGCGACCGAGGAGTCCGGCATCGCCGGGCTGCGGATCGGGGACGCGCCGGTGCACCTGGACGTCCACCCGATCACGTGCTCGCTCGGCGTGCCGACACGGCACTTCGACGTCCGCTTCGCGGTGCACGCCCCGCCGGGCGCGTCGCCGGTGCGCAGCGAAGAGTCCGACGACCTGCGGTGGTGGCCGGTGGACGCGCTCCCGGCGGGTTCGGAAGATCTCGCCGATCTGGTGAAAGCGGCGATTCCTGTCGGTGCCGGGCACTAGCCTGGGTGCCGACAGGGAGGGACGAGATGGTTACGCAGTTCCCCGAGCGGGTGCACTTCCACTCCGGCGGCGGTGGCGGCGGCGGGGTGTTCGGCTACATCGTCGTCGGGCTGCTGATCCTGGCGATCATCGTGTTCGTGATCGTGGTGGCGGTCCGGGTGTCGAAGATGCGCCGCGAAGAGGCGCTGAAGAACGGCGGCCAGTTCCCGCCGGTGCAGCAGAACTTCCCGCCACAGCAAGGGTTCGCGCCGGGGTACGCGCCGCCGCCGGTCCCGCCGCAGGGTGCCGGGTTCCCGCCGCAGCCGGGGTATCCACCGTCGCAGCCGGTGCCGCAGCAGCCGGGGTACGCGCCACAGGGGCCGTACGGACAGCGGCCGCCGGGGCCGGGAGCGGGTCCGCAGAGCTGGTGATCGTCCCCTTCGACAGCAGTTCGCCGGTGCCGCCGTTCGAACAGGTTCGCTCGGGGCTGGCGACGCGCATCAACGACCGCAGCCTGCCGGTCGGTACGAAGCTGCCGACGGTCCGCCGGCTGGCGGCCGACCTGGGCATCGCCCCGAACACGGTGGCGCGTGCGTACCGCGAGCTGGAGGAAGCGGGCCTGATCGAGACAAGAGGCCGGGCAGGAAGCTTCGTGGCGGCAGCGGGCGACCAGAGCCGCGGCCGCGCCCAGCAGGCGGCAGCGGAGTACGCGAAGACAACCCGCAAGCTGGGTTTGGACGCCGCCGAGGCGCTGTCGATCGTCCGCGCGGCACTGGAGGAAGGCACAGGCTGAGGCCGGGTCACGCAGGTGGCCACCGCTGGGCCGCCGCCAACCGCTCCACCCACGCGCGCCCGGCCAGCACGCCACGCCCCTCAAGCCAGGGCCGGCCCGCCACCCGCCACGCCAACCCCCACGCGCCCCCGGGTCGGCACGCCAGGCCGCCCGCGAGCCGCACCCGGACCGCACCCGAAGTCCCGCGCCTCACATAGCCCGGTAGTCGCGCAACTCGATGCGGGGCCCGAAGCGCGGCCGCCGGTGACCCGCCGTCTCGAGGTACCGCACCGCTCGCTGGCGCTGCGGCGCGTACGGCGCCAGCACCTCCGCCATGCCGGCGTCGTCCAGCTGCACGCCCAGCACCGCGTGCCCCACCATCGACGGGATGTTGTAGTCGCCGAAGCTGACGGCATCCGGGTCGCCCCAGGCGCGCTGGGCGATCTCCGCCGCCGTCCACACTCCGATTCCCGGTACCCGGCGCAGCCAATGCCTGCCCGCCAGGCCGCCCAGCTCGACCGCGCGCTCCAGGTGCCCCGCCACGCGCGCCGCGTTCAGCAGGGTCGTCCGGCGCTTGATGTCGACGCCCGCGCGGTGCCAGTGCCAGTCCGGCAACGACCTCAGCGTCACCGGCGTCGGCGGTAGGCGCAGCCGCTCCGGTGCCGGTCCCGGTGGGCGCGCGCCGAAGCGGCGGCACAGCTCCGCCCACGAGCGGATCGCCTCCTTGCCCGCCACCTTCTGCTCCAGCACCGCCAGCACCAGCCAGTCCCACACCACCCCGGTCCGGCCCAGCCGCAGCCCCGGGTGCTCCCGCCGGGCGCGCGCGACGACGTCGTGGTGCGCGACGAACTCCGAGTCGTCGTCCTCGGCTCCCAGTAACGCCGGGACGCCGCTGAGCAGGCGATCCTTCCCGTCACCCCAGGCCGCCGCCTCGATGCGGCCGTCCGTCAGGCGACGCAGCGCCAGCGTTCCCGGGCCGTCCGGGGTGTTCGACGCGAGCCAGGTGACGCCGCGGTCGTCGTCGAAGATGTTGAGCGATCCGCGGCCGCGCTTCAGCGGACTCAGGACCCTGCCCAAGTCGACCTCGAACGCCGGACGCCAGAACATCGCTACGCGTCGCTCGAAAACCGCACGGAACCGTCCGGCAGCACCGTGTCCGGCCAGACCCGGGCGCCGTCGAGCAGCTCGCAGCCGGCGCCGACCGACACGCCGTCGCCCAGCACCACCCCGCGCAGCACCGCGCCGGCGCCGACCCGCGCGCCGTGCCCGAGCACCGAACGCTCGACCACCGCGCCCTCGGAGACGGCCGCGCCGTCGAACAGCACCGAGCCGTCGATCTTCGCGCCCGAGCCGACCACGGCCGCGACGCCGATCGTCGACCCGCCGCAGAGCTGGGCGTCTTCGGCGACGGACGCGCCGTCCAGCACGAGGAAGTCGCCGGGACGGCCGGGCAGCGCCGACGTCGGCGCCACCCCCCGCACCAGGTCGGCCGAGCCGCGCACGAACGCCTCCGGCGTGCCGACGTCCAGCCAGTACGACGCGTCGATGAAGCCCTGGATGTGCGCGCCCTGCTCCAGCAGCTGCGGGAACGTCTCGCGCTCGACCGACACGCGCCGCCCCGCCGGGATGGCCTCGATCACCGGGCGGCGGAAGACGTAGCAGCCGGCGTTGATCTGGTCGGTCGGCGGGTTCGGCGTCTTCTCGAGGAACGCCTCGACGCGGCCGGTCTCGTCGGTCGGCACCGAGCCGAACCGGCTCGGGTCGGGCACGCGCTGCAGGTGCAGCGTGACGTCGGCCGCGGACTCCCGGTGCACGCGCAGCTGCTCGCCCAGGTCGGCGCCGGAGAGGATGTCGCCGTTGAAGACGATCACATGCTCGGCGCGCAGCCTGTCGTAGACGTTCCGGATCGCGCCCGCGGTGTCGAGCGGCTCCTCCTCGACGACGTACTCCAGCTCCAGGCCGATCGACTTGCCGTCGCCGAAGTACTCCTCGAACACCTCCGCCCGGTAGCTCGTGCCGAGCACGACGTGCCGGATGCCGGCCTCGCGGATGCGGGAGAACAGGTGGCTCAGGTAGGGCGTCCCGGCGGTCGGGAGCATCGGCTTCGGCGCCGACAGGGTCAATGGCCTCAGGCGCGTGCCCTTGCCCCCGACCAGCACGACGGCGTCGACCTCTACCTCGGACGTCACGGAAATCTCCTCTTGTATCACGCACCGCTGAGCGACAAGCCGCGGGAAACCCTGACGGAGGTCGCCCGGAGGGCCTACCCTAGACAGGAAACAGGCGGGCCTTTCCCCAGAGGGCCCCGGGTCAGTCGGGAGGCCGAGGGGATGGACCCCCGCGATCGGGCGGACGCCCTGCTCGCACGAGCCCAGGCGCGCGGTGTGTTCGTGGTGACACCCGACCGAGCCACGTCACCGATGGATTCGGCGAACACCCAGCAGATCCCGCGCGCGCAGATCGACGGGCTCGACCGCAGCCAGGATCCCGACACGACCACGCAGCTGCCGGCGTCGCTGATCGAGGAGAACGACCACCCGCTGGCCGGCTCGGCCCCGACCCGGCGCCTGGAGGTCCAGGACGGCCGCCGCCGGCAGCAGACCGCGCCGCTGAGCACGCCGGCGCCGACCACGCCGATGCGCACCCCGGTGACCACGCCGCTGTCCCGGCGGCCCCAGGCCGAGCCGATCACGAGCCCGCTGAAGGAACCGGACCCGGAGGACACCGGCCTGGTGCCGACGGTCACGCAGAACAACGGCAAGTCGGACCTCTCCCGCCGGCTCGACGGGATCTAGCGGGTCTCCAGCTTCAGCCGCAGGGCGAGCCCGAGCTTCGTCGCGGCCAGCACCGGCTTCCAGAGCAGGCCCTGGTGCCGGTCGGCGAGGTAGCGGTAGGCGCTGTCGTGGTGGGCTTTGAGCATCTTCTCCGACGCCTGCGACGTCGAGTGCCCGCCGAGGTGCATGACGCCGGCGGAGGGCACGTACACGTTCAGCCAGCCGGCCTTGCCCAGCCGGTCCCCGAGGTCGACGTCTTCGAAGTACATGAAGTACCGCGAGTCGAAGCCGCCGACGGACTCGAACGCCTCCCGGCGCAGCAGCAGACACGAGCCGGACAGCCACTCGGCGGCGCGCTCGACGGGCGTCCCGGTCTCCTGCCGGTACTGCCGGGTCCAGGGGTTGCCCGGCCAGACCTTGCCGAACACGGCGTGCCCGATACCGCGGCCGAAGGAGGGCAGCAGCCGCGCGGAGGGGTAGACGGTGCCGTCGAGCTCGTGGATGAGCGGCCCGAAGGCACCGCCGCGCGGCCACCGCTGGGCGGCCTCGAGCAGCGTGTCGAGCGACCCGGGCTCCCATTCGAGGTCGGGGTTGGCGATGACGATCCACCCGAAGGAGTCGTCGAGCTCGGCGACGCCGCGGTTGCAGCCGGTCCCGTAGCCGACGTTCTCGCCGATCTTGAGCAGGTGCACGTTCGCGCGCTGCGCGGCTTTTTCCGGAGCACCATCGGTCGAGACGGTGTCGGCGACGACGACCTTGACATCGCGCCCGGTGGCCTTCTCGAGGGTGTCGAGGAAGCGCTCGAGGGTGTCGCCGGAGAAGTACGTCACGGTGACGACGCCGAGTTGGTCGCCGTAGCGGGTCTGCTCAGTCACGGGGCCATTGTCCCTTCGTCACGGAGCGCTTTCCCGGCACCCCGCCGCAGCGCGGGCCCGACGGGTTCAGCGGGTGCGCAGGTGCCGTGACCAGGCCTTGGCGTACGCCTCCCGGTGACGCTCCGCCGTCGTGGCCCAGGAAAACTCCTTCGCCCGCTGCTGTGCCGCCGTGGCCAGCTCGGCACGACGGCCCCGGTCCGCCAGCAGCTCCGAGATCGCCGCCGCCACGTCGCCCGCCCCCACTCCGCAGTACGCCACCGCGTCTCCGCCCACCTCCGGCAACGACAGGCGGCGGGTCGTCAGCACGCACGCGCCGCACGCCATCGCCTCCAGCACCGGCAGCCCGAAGCCCTCGCCCAGCGACGGGTACGCGACCAGCTCCGACCCGCCCAGGAAGCCCGCCAGCGTGCCGAACGGCAGGTACCCCGCCCGGATCACGCGCAGCCGGTGCGGGACCGCGTCCAGTGCCCGCTCCACCTGCGTGTCCCAGCCCGGCTGGCCCGCCAGCACCAACGCCGGCGCGTCCCGCTGCCCGGCGACCGCCCGCGCGAACCCGCGGATCAGCGCCGGCACGTTCTTGCGTGGCTCCAGCGCACCCAGGAACGCCACGTACGGCGTGCGGCCCAGCCCGACCGCCGCCCGGGCCGCGGCCACCTCCGACGGGGACGGCGGGTGGAAACGCTCGGTGTCGACGCCGTGGTGAATGACCTCCAGCGACGCGTGCCGCACCGGGCCGACCCTGGCCAGCTCCGCCGCCGTCGCCACCGAAGGCACTACGCACAGCGTCGCGCGCCGGAGCGCCGTTGCCGTCCAGGCCCGGAAGAAGCGGGCCTTCACCGATGAGTGCAGGACCGCGTCGGTGAAGAACGTGGCGTCGTGCAGCGTGACGACCGATGCCGCCGACGTGGCCAGCGGCATCGTGTAGTGGGGCGAGTGGACGACGTCCGCGCCGAGGCGGCGCACCAGCCGGGGCAGCGTCGCCTGTTCCCAGGTCAGGCGCGCCGTTCGGGTGGTCGTCGACGGCGACGCGGGCACGATCCGTGAGCGCGGCGCCAGCCGATCGTAAAGCCGCAGGTCCCGGGGCTGGCAGACGACGGTGACGCGCGCGCCGTCCGCGTCCAGGGCCGCGACGAGCGAATCCACGTACCGGCCCACCCCGCCGCGGTCCGCGGGAACCGCGGTCGCGTCGATCAGGACCCGGGGATCATCGCTCACCCCTGCAGGGTACGGCGGCGACCCTGCGTCATGGTGGGGAACTGGCAAACCGGTCAATCGCGGGTACGCCGGTGGATCGCCCAGACCGATTCGGCGGCCCGGCGCCAGGTGAACGCCCGGGCCCGCTCCCGGCCGGCCCGCACCAGTCCCGCCGCCCGCGACGGCGAACCGAGCACCTCCCGCAGCGCCGCCGCCAGCGCCGCGGCGTCGCCGCGCGGCACCATCAGGCCCGCGCCGCCCGCGACCTCGGCCAGCGCCGGGACGTCGGTGTGCACCACCGGGACGCCGGCCGCCATCGCCTCCAGCAGGCCCAGGCCGAATCCTTCGGCCAGGCTCGGCACGGCCAGCACGCTCGCCCGCCGCAGCACGGTCGCCAGCTCGGCGTCCGACACCTTGCCCAGCACCCGCAGCCGCTCCGCGGGCAGACCGCGCTCGGCGGCCAGCGCGACCGGGTCGATGCCACCCCAGCCCGGCTGCCCGGCGAGCACGAGCACCGTGCCCGCCACCGCCGCGACGGCGTCCACCAGCACGTCGATGCCTTTGCGCGGCTCGATCGTCCCGACCGCGAGCACGTACCGCTCCGGCAGGTCGAGCTCGGCCGACCCGGCGGGCACGCGCACGCCGTGCGGCACCACGCGCACCGGGACGTCGACGTCGATGAGCACCGCCAGCTCGTCGGCGACCGCCCGCGTCGGCACGACCAGCCCGGACGCCCGCCGCGCGGCCCGGGTGATCATCGACCGGTGCCAGCTGACGCCGCGCGCGGTCAGCGTCTCCGGATGGGTCCAGGGCACCGTGTCGTGCACGGTCACGCTCAGCGTCCGGCCGGCCGGGACGCGCGGCGGCGCGAACGGCGTCGGCGCGTGCACCGCGTCGCCGCCCGGCCACCACGGCAGGCCCGCCTGCCAGGCCGCGACCAGCGCCCGCGGCGGGAGGCGCAGCACCCGCGGCCCGTTGACGCCCGGCAGCCGGGCCGGGCCGACGTCGGCGTGCCGCGCGACGACACTGGTCACCGTCCAGCCCGGCGGCGCCGTGTTCGCGAGCGCCGGGAGCAGCTCGGCCGTGTAGCGCCCGGTGCCACCGGGCACGGGCGCGAGGAGCTGCTCGGCGAGCACGACCAGTTCGGGCACGCGGCTATTGTGCGGGACGTGACCGCGAATCCCGCCACCACGGTGGTCGTCGTGACCTGGCGGGGTGCCGGGCACGTCACCGCCTGCCTCGACGCGCTCGCCGCGCAGACGCGTCCACATCGGACGCTCGTGGTGGACAACGCCTCCGACGACGGCACCGCCGCCCTGCTCGCGGCCCATCCTTCGCACCCGCAAGTAATCCGGCTGCCGCGCAATGCCGGGTACGCGGGCGCGCTCGACGTCGCGGCGAAGCGGGTCGAGACGCGGCTGATCGCGTGGCTGAACGACGACGCCGAACCGGAGCCGGACTGGCTGGCGAAGCTGGAGGACGCCCTCGAGGAGGCGCCGCTGGCGGGGGCGGTGACGTCGCTGCTCGTGCGGCCCGACGGCACCACGCAGTCCGCCGGCGTCCGGCTGACCGCCGACGGCCACGGCGCCGACCTGACCGAGCCCGCCGCCGAGGTGTTCGGCTTCTGCGGCGGCGCGGCGCTGCTGCGCGCCGACGCGCTGAAGAGCGTGCACGGCGTCCCGGCGTCGTTCTTCTGTTATTACGAAGACACCGACACGGCGTGGCGGCTGCGGCTGGCCGGCTGGGACGTCGTCGCGGCGCCGGACGCCCGCGTCCGGCACGCCCACGGCGTCAGCAGCAAGCCGGGCTCGCCGCTGTTCCACCGCTGGAACGAGCGCAACCGGCTGCTCATGCTGCTGCGCTGCGCCCCGCGTGACGTCGCGGTGCGGCAGCTGGCCCGCTTCGCCGCGCTGACCGCCGTGCTGCCCCTGCGGCCCGGGCGGCCGCGGGCGGCGAACTTCCGGTTCGGCCTGCGCTGCCGCGTGCTGGCGGAGGTGTGCGCGCGGCTACCGGCGACGTTGCTGGCCCGCCGGCGGATCGGCCGTCGCGCGGCGCTCGGCCGAGGCGCGGTCTGGGAGGCATGGGCGGGCCTTTAAGCTTGGCGCCTACCGACCGCGAGGAGCTGGCTTTGGCGCAGGGGGCACCGCAACCGCTCGTCTCGGTGATCGTGGTGAACTACCACGGCGCCGACGACACGATCACCTGCCTGCGCGCGCTCGCCGAGCACGACTATCCCGAGCTCGAGCTGATCTGCGTCGACAACTCCGACGAGGCCGCCCGCCTGCGCGAGGCCGTTCCGCAGGCCCGCGTGATCGAGGCCGGCCGCAACAGCGGTTTCGCCGGCGGCTGCAACCTCGGCGCGAAGCACGCGAAGGGCACTGTCCTCGGCTTCCTCAACAACGACGCGCGCCCGGCACCCGGCTGGGTCGCCGCCGCGGTCGCCGAGCTGCGCGCGCAGCCCCGCGTCGCCGCCGTGGCCAGCAAGGTCCTCGACTGGGACGGCACCGGCACCGACTTCGTCGACGGCGGCCTGACCTGGTTCGGCATGGGCTACAAGCGCCACGCGGGCACGCCGCTGGCCGACGTGCCCGCCGCCGAGCACGAGGTGGCCAAGGACGTCCTGTTCGGCACCGGCTCGGCGATGTTCGTGCGCGCTTCGGTGTTCGCCGAGCTCGGCGGGTTCGACGAACGGTTCTTCATGTTCTACGAGGACGTCGACCTCGGCTGGCGGCTCAACCTGCGCGGCTGGCGCGTCCGGTACGTCCCGGAGTCGCTGGCGTTCCACCGCCACCACGCCACCATGGCGTCGGTCGACGCGCCCGAGACCGGCCGCGAGACCTTCCTCCTGGAGCGCAACGCCCTCGCCGCCCTCTACAAGAACCTCTCCGACGAGACACTGGCCCGGGCGCTGCCCGCGGCCCTCGCGCTGGCCGTGCGGCGGGCCACCGCCCGCGGCGAGCTGGACGCCACGCGGCTGGACCTGGAACGGGGTGTCGGCCCGATCGAGTCCGGCGACGTCGCGATCCCGCGGACCACGCTGGCCGGGCTGCTGGCCATCGACCAGTTCGTCGAGCAGCTGCCGTCGCTGGCCGAAGCGCGCCGGGCCGAGCAGGCCGCGCGCGTACGCACCGACGCCGACCTGCTTCCCTTGCTGCGCAAGGCGTTGGAGCCCGCGTACCCGCTGCCGCGCTACCTCGCCGCACACGACATCCTCGTCGAGGCGTTCGGCATCGAGCAGGCGTTCGGGCAGCGCCGGAAGATCCTCGTGCTCACCGGCGACGCGCTGACCGAGCGGATGGCGGGCCCGGCGATCCGCGCCTGGAACATCGCGCTGGCGCTGTCCGCCGAGCACGACGTCCACCTCATCACGACCAACCCGCTGGCCACGCCGCCGCCCGCGCCGTTCCGCGTCAGCGCCGGCAAGCACCGCGAGCTGGAAGGGCCGATCGCCTGGGCCGACGTCGTGGTCCTGCAAGGGCACGTGCTCGAACTGGCGCCTTCGCTGAAGAAGGAGCACCGGGGCAAGATCGTCGTCGCCGACCTCTACGACCCGATGCACCTGGAGCTGCTGGAACAGGGCAAGGGTGTCGCCGACGACCGGCGCGCGGCCGACCTCGCCGGCGTCACTCGCGTCCTCGACGCCCAGCTCGAGCGCGGCGACTTCTTCCTCTGCGCCTCCGAGCGGCAGCGGCACCTGTGGCTCGGGCACCTGGCCGCACTGGGCCGGCTTTCGCCGCGGCTCTACGACGCCGACCCGACCACGCAGTCGCTGCTCGCGGTCGTCCCGTTCGGACTGTCCGAACAGGCGCCTGCCCGCACCGGCCCGGGGCTGCGGTCGTCGCTGGGCATCGGCGGCACCGACCACGTCGTGCTCTGGGCGGGCGGGGTGTACAGCTGGTTCGACCCGCTGACGCTGGTCCGCGCGATCGACACGCTCCGGCGTCGCCGCGGCGACGTCCGGCTGGTGTTCCTCGGCATGAAGCACCCGAACCCCGAGGTCGCCGAGATGGACATCGGGACGCGGACGATCCGGCTGGCCGATTCGCTGGGCCTGACCGGCAAGCACGTCTACTTCAACGAGCAGTGGGTGCCCTACCACGAGCGCCAGAACTGGCTGCTGGACGCGAACTGCGGCGTCACGACGCACTACGAGCACGTCGAGACGACGTTCGCGTTCCGCACCCGCGTGCTCGACTACCTGTGGGCCGGGCTGCCGATCGTGACCACCGACGGCGACGCGTTCGCCGACCTGGTGCGGGCCGAACGGCTCGGCGTCGTCGTGCCGGCCGAGGACGAGGCGGCGCTGGCCGACGCGTTGGAGAAGGTGCTGTACGACGAGGAGTTCGCCGCGGGCTGCGTCGAGCGGATCGCCGTGGTCGCGCAGCGGTACACGTGGCCGGAGGTGCTGAAGCCGCTGGTGGAGTTCTGCCGCGACCCGCGCCCGGCGGCCGACCGGCTGCCCGGCTCGGCGGACCTGGTGAAGACGCCGGCGGTGCGCGGGCGGGCGATGCTGCGCCGGGACGCCGACCTGGTCCGCGAGTACCTCGCCGCGGGCGGTCCGGCGGAGCTGGCGCGGCGCGCGGGCGGCCGGGCGTTGAAGCTCGTGAAGCAACGGCTGCGCCGTGGCTAGGTCACTGAGCGTCCTCCTCGACGGCACCCCGCTGCTCGGCGCGCGCACCGGGATCGGCCGGTACACGGCCGCGCTGAGCGAAGAGCTGGTGTCGATCCCGGAAGTCGACACGCGCGCGGTGGCGTTCACGCTGCGCGGCTGGCGGCGGCTGCGGCACGTGCTGCCGTACGGCGCGCGGGCCCGCGGGATGCCGGTGGCGGCGCGGCTGCTGCGGGCGGCGTGGCTGCGTTCGGACTTCCCGCCGGTGGAGCTGTTCGCCGGGCCGACCGACGTCGTGCACGGCACGAACTTCGTGCTGCCGGGCCGGTTGCGGGCGGCAGGCGTCGTGACGATCCACGATCTGGCCTTTTTGGACAATCCGGCGGAGCTGGCCCCCAGCGACCGCACCCTGCCGGAACTGGTCCGCCGCGGCGCCCGCCGCGCGAACGTGATCTGCACGCCGACGGCCGCGGTGGCCGACTCGGTGGCGGAGCGCCTGGACGTCTCGCGCGACAAGATCGTGGTGACGCCCCTTGGCGTGAACCCGGCCTGGTTCACCGCGCGGCCGCCGGACGACGAGCGGCGCGCGCGGCTGGGACTGCCGTCGCGGTACCTGCTGTTCGCGGGAGCGGCGGGGCCGCGGAAGGGCCTGGACTGGCTGACCCTCGCCCACGACGCCGCGCCCGACCTGCCGGACCTGGTGTTCGCCGGGCCGGGCCCGTTCCCCCGGACGGCACGGACCCGCCAGACCGGCTATCTGTCCGATGTGGACTTGCGCACGGTGGTGGCCGGGGCGTCGGCGCTGGTGCTGCCCTCGCGCGACGAAGGCTTCGGGCTGCCGGTGCTGGAGGCGATGGCCTCGGACGTCCCGGTGGTGTGCACGGACATCCCGGCCCTGCGCGAAGTGGCGGGCGACTGCGCGAGCCTGGTCCCGTACGGCGACGTGGACGGCCTGGCGGAAGCGCTGCGGATGGCCGTGACGGACCCGCACGCGGTCTCGACGTCGGCGACCCGGCGCGCGCACGCGGCGAACTTCACGTGGCGGACGTGCGCGGAACTGACGGTGGGCGCGTACCGCCTGGCCTCCGGCCGTCACTGAGCCCGGAAGTACGCCTCCAGGGCTTCTTCCCACGGACGCATCGGGGTCAGCCACGCCTCGCGCCACGATGCCGGTGACAGCACCGAGTACGCCGGCCGGGTCGCCGCTTGCGGGTACTCCGCCGACGTGCACGGGCGCACCCGCGCCGGGTCCGCGCCCAAGTGCGTGAAGATCGCCTTCGCGAACCCGCACCAGCTCACCGCGCCCGCGTTCGTGCAGTGCAGGATCCGCCGCTCCGGCCCGTCCCCGGAGGCGACCCGGCCGGCCAGCTCCATGAGTGCCGAAGCCAGGTCGGCCGTCCACGTCGGACCGCCGACCTGATCGTCCACAACGGACACCGTTTCCCGCGAGGACTCCAGGCGCGCCATGGTCTTGACGAAGTTCTTCCCCGACTGGCCGTACAGCCACCCGGTCCGCACCACCCACGACGACGCCCCCGACCCGAGCACGGCGTCCTCCCCCGCCGCCTTCGTGCGGCCGTACGCCGAACGCGGCCCCAGCTCGTCGGAAGGCTCGTACGGCTCGGAAGCGTCGCCGGAAAACACGTAGTCCGTCGACACGTGGATCAGCGGCACCCGCCGGGACGCGCAGGCCGCGGCCAGCACGCGCGGGCCGTCGGCGTTGACCGCGAACGCGCGTTCTTCGTCCGTCTCCGCCGCGTCGACCGCCGTGTACGCCGCTGCGTTGATCACCACCGGCGCGGAACCGTTCTCGCGGGCCCGCTCGGCCAGCGCGCCGACCGCCGCCAGCACCTGGCCCGTCACCGTCACGTCCAGCTCCGCCGAGCCCGGGGCCACGACGTCCACCGAACCGGAGGACAGCGCGGCCAGGTCGCGGCCGAGCTGTCCGGAACCGCCGGGCACGAGCACCGTCAGCCGCACAGGCACATCCTCTACTTCTTGAGCGCGGCCCGCTCCGCCAGGGGCTCCCACCACGCGCGGTTTTCCGTGTACCAGGCCACCGTCGCGGCCAGACCGTCCTCGAAGGACACCCGCGGAGCGTACCCCAGCTCACCGCTGATCTTGGTGATGTCCACCGAGTACCGGCGGTCGTGGCCCTTGCGGTCTTCGACCGGTTCGACGCGGTCCCAGCCCGCACCGACCGCGGCCAGCAGCTTCTCCGTCAGCTCGCGGTTGGTCAGCTCGGTACCGCCGCCGATGTTGTAGATCTCGCCCGGCCTGCCCCCGTCGGCGACGAGCTGGATGCCGTGGCAGTGATCGTCCACGTGCAGCCAGTCACGGACGTTGAGCCCGTCGCCGTAGAGCGGCACCTTCCGCCCGTCGAGGAGGTTCGTGACGAACAGCGGGATGACCTTCTCCGGGAACTGGTACGGACCGTAGTTGTTGGAGCACCGCGTGATGCACACCGGCAGCCCGTGGGTCCGGTGGAACGACCGCGCCACCAGATCGGACGACGCCTTCGACGCCGCGTACGGCGAATTCGGCTCCAGCACGTGGTCTTCCCGCCACGAACCGTGCTCGATCGAGCCGTACACCTCGTCGGTCGAGACGTGGACGAACTTGCCCACGCCCGCTTCCACGGCCGCCTGCAGCAGGTTCTGCGTGCCCAGCACGTTCGTCAGCACGAAGTCGGCGGCGCCGAGGATCGAGCGGTCCACATGCGACTCGGCGGCGAAGTGCACGACCAGGTCTACCCCGCGCATGACGTCGGCGACCAGCGCGGTGTCGCAGATGTCGCCGCGGACGAACCGCAGCCGCGGATCGGCGGCGACCGGGGCCAGGTTCGCCTCGTTGCCGGCGTAGGTGAGCTTGTCCAGCACCACGACCTCGGCGTCACGCAGCGCCGGGTAGGCGCCGCTCAGCGCCTGCCGGACGTAGTGCGACCCGATGAAGCCCGCACCACCGGTGACCAGGACCCGCATAATCCCGCCTTTCCTCACGCCCCGGCCGGGGCAATCCGCCACCAGCCTACGGAGGTCCCACAACACCCTCAGTAGAGTCATGGTGGAGGCACGCGAGTGCCCTGGGGGAAGCACGGGGTTGCACAGGGGAGGAAGCGCGTGACCGAAGGGCCTGCGCCGACCGTCCCGGCGCGCCGCAGGCAGGACATCAGCCACGGCGCCGCGGTCTTCGCGCGGCGCGGCGGCAAGGTCGTCGTGTCCCTGCTGTCCGTCGCGATCCTGGCCCTGACCTGGTACGGCTGGCACTACATCGGCGACCCGAACACGGGCCTGACCACCACGAACGTCTTCGCCGACACCGAGGCGCACGCGAAGCCGCTCGACGGCGCGATCGACATCCTGCTGGTCGGCCAGGACAGCCGCACGGACGCGCAGGGCAACCCGCTGCCCCGCGAGGTGCTGGACATGCTGCACGCCGGCGTCTCCGACGGCGAGCTGAACACCGACACGATGATCCTCGTGCACATCCCCCAGAACGGGAAGCACGCGATCGCGATCTCGTTCCCCCGCGACTCCTGGGTCGAGCTGGCCGGCGGCTACGGCAAGCACAAGCTCAACAGCGCGTTCGTCTACGCGTACACGGACACTTACAAGACGTTGCAACGCCAGGGCATGACCGACCTCAAGCAGGCCGACGCGCAGGCGAAGGTGGCCGGGCGCAAGAACCTGATCGCCACGCTCGAGAAGTTCATCGGCAAGCCCGGCATGATCGACCGCTACGCCGAGGTCAACCTGGCGAGCTTCTACGAGATCACCAAGTCGATCGGCGGCGTCGAGGTCTGCCTCAAGGCCCCGGTCAAGGAGGCGAAGTCCGGCGTCGACCTGCCGGGCGGGCGGCAGACGATCGAGGGCGTGCAGGCGCTCGCGTTCGTCCGCCAGCGCTACGGCCTGCCCCGCTTCGACCTCGACCGGATCGCGCGCCAGCAGGCGTTCCTGTCCGGACTGGCGCGCAAGGTCCTCTCCAGCGACGTCCTGACCAGCCCGGCGAAGATCGCCGACCTGGTGGCGGCGGTGAAGAAGTCCGTCGTCGTGTCGCAGGGCTGGGACCTCACCGAGTTCGCCGAGCAGATGCGTGGCCTGACCGGCGGCAACATCGAGTTCCACACGATCCCGACACTGGGCAACGCGGTCATCGGCGGCGCGGACGTGCTGCGCGTCGACCCGGCGGCGGTCCAGGCGGAGGTGGCGCGGCTGACCGCGGACGGCGACACTCCGGCGCCGCCGTCGTCGTCCCAGCTGCCCGGCGCGAACGCCGTCACGGTCGAGTTGTTCGACGGCTCGGGGTCGCCGTCGCTGGCCGGCCAGGCCCGCGCGATGCTGCAGGCCAAGGGCTTCACGCTGGCCGCCGACCAGAAGCTGAGCACCCGCGCCGCCACGGTCGTCCGGTACAACCCGGCCGACGAAGCCGCGCTGGCGCTGGTCAAGCAGGCGCTGGGCACGACGGTCCAGGCGGAGCCGGACCGGGACGTCACCGCCGGGCACGTGCGCGTGCTGCTGGGCAAGGACTTCCGCGGCTCGGCCGCCGCGGGCCCGGGCGGCGCGCCGTCGACGTCGGCGGCCGCACCGCCGCCGGTTTCGCCGACACCGGACGCACCACCGATCACCGCGGGCGACGTTCCCTGCGTCAACTAGACTGCGTACGCAGGGTGGTCGGGGGAGGTTGGGCACGGGTGGAAGACGAGCAGGAAAAGCCGGAGACCCCGGCCGAACCGGTGACGCAGCGCGACGATCCGGAGTGGAAGCCGTCGCCGGTCCCGCGGGAGCCGAGCCCGGACCCGGTCGTCGCAGCGCCGTCACGGACGCGGCGCGCCGGGCGGGCGACGCGCCGGATCGCGGTCGGGCTCGTCTCGCTGCTGGCGCTCGGCGCGAGCGGCTACGCCTACGTGACGAAGGACCAGCTGCAGCAGAACGTCCCGACGACGGACGCGCTCACCCCGCGCGCCGGCGAGCCCGAGCCCCCGCCGGCGGACGACGGCGCGGAGGACATCCTGCTCGTGGGCAGCGACGCGCGGACGGACGCGCAGGGCAACCCGCTGCCGTTGCGCGTGCTGAAGGAGCTGCGCACGGAGGCCAACGACGGCGCGGTGAACACGGACACGGTGATCCTGCTGCGGGTACCGAAGAACGGCGGGAAGCCGTCGGCGGTGTCGGTGCCGCGCGACACGTGGACCGACATCCCGGGCCGCGGCAAGGCGAAGATCAATTCGGCGTACGGCATCGCGAAGGCCCACTACGCCCAGCAGATGCGCGCGCAGGGCGAGCGTGACCAGGCGAAGATCGAGCGTGAATCGGACACCGAGGGCCGCCGGGTGCTGGTGCAGGCGATCCAGGACCTGACGCAGGTGCGGATCGACCACTACGCGGAGGTCAACCTGCTGGGGTTCTACCTGCTGACGGAGGCGCTGGGCGGGGTGAAGGTGTGCCTCAACCACGCGACGGAGGACAAGGACTCGGGAGCGAACTTCCACCGAGGTGAGCAGACGGTCTCGGGCGGCGAGGCACTGTCGTTCGTCCGCCAGCGCAAGAACCTCCCGCGCGGCGACCTGGACAGAATCGTGCGGCAGCAGGCGTTCCTGTCATCGGCGTTGCACCAGGTGCTGTCGGCGGGGACGTTGACGAGCCCGGGAACGCTGAACAACCTGATGGACGCGGTGCACCGTTCCCTGGTTCTCGACCCGGGCCTCGACCTGCTGCAGTTCGCGCAGCAGGCGAAGGGGATCGCCTCGGGTGACCTGACGTTCGCGACGATCCCGGTGGTGACGGCGAACGGCCGCAGCGAGGACGGGCAGAGCATCGTGGAGGTAGACCCGAAGGCGGTGCGGGAGTTCGTGGCCGGCTTGGCGGGCCGAACGGCCCCGGCAGCGGCGAAGGCACCGGGCGGCTCGCCGACGGGCGGCGGCGGTGCGGCCGCCAGCGGCGGCGCGAGCGGCGGCGGCCCGGGCAGCAGCGACGCGAGCGGCAGCGGCGGTGCGGGTGCCAGCGGCAGCCCGGGCAGCGGCGGTGCGGCCGCCAGCGGCGGCGGCCCGGGCAGCAGCGGCGCGAGCGGCTCCGCCCCCGCTGCAGTGCCGGTGCTCCAGGCTTCCGATGGCGTGCCCTGCGTCAACTGACCGCTTGCACCCGCGCATCGGCGACAACTTTCGCGGGAACCTCATCGACCCGGGACCGGCGCGGCGGCCCTCCCACCGCCGCGCGCCCGCCCCCACCCCCATCGGCGACACTTTCGGGCGAAACCCGCTCACCCAAAAGCGCCCCGGTTCTCCTCAACCCACTGCCGAAAACTCCGCGGAGCCCGGCCGGTCACCTCACGCACCACGTCCGTCACCACCGACGGCTCCCGAGTCGTGCGCTCCCAGGTCCGCAGCACCTCCGGTGCCACCTCCGGCGGCCAGCCCCGCGCCGCCATCCGGGCCGCCTCCTGTTCCGGGGTCAGCTCCTCCACCCGCAGCCGCTTCCCCAGCACGTCCGCCAGCACCTCCGCCTGCTCGCGGAACGAGATCGGCTCCGGTCCCGTCAGCGGCAGCGCCTCACCCCCATGAGACCCGTCGGTCAGGATGCGGGCCGCCACGTCGCCGATGTCCTGCTCGTGGATCGCGCCGATCCGCGCGTCCGGGTACGCCGTGCGCACCACTCCCGCCGCGATGTCCTCGCGCCAGCCCAGCACGTTCGTCGCGAACGCTCCCGGGTTCAGCACCGTCGAGGCGAACGGCGCCGCCTCCAGCGCTTCTTCCACCGCCCGGTGCAGCCGCGCGAGGTGGCTCTGCGCCGACTTCGGCTCGAGCGTCGCCGACGACGACAGCTGCACCACGTGCCGCACGCCCGCCGCCTCCGCTGCCTTCACGAAACCCTCGATGCCCTGCGGCCGCGTGTACAGGAACACCGCCGAGACGCCGTCGAGCGCGGCGTCCAACGTCGCCGCGTCCTCCAGATCAGCGCTCACGGCCGGCACGCCGACGTCGAGCGTCGTGGCGTCCCGGCTCGCCGCGCGCACGTCCTGACCTGCGGCGAAGAGGGCGTCCAAGACCGCGCGGCCCACGTGCCCGCGCGCTCCGGTGACGAGAATGGTCATGGCTGTCCCCCAGAGGGTCAAATAGCTTTGCTTGCAAAGCAAAGCTACTCAGCCTGGCGAAGCCGTGTCAACCGGCGCGGCGCGCGGTCCGCGTTTTAGCCTGTCCGCATGAGCCTGACCGACGAGCTGCTGCGCCCGCTGCTGGCCTCGCCCGCCAAACCGCTGATCACCCACTACGACGACCAGCTCGGCAGCCGCGTCGAGCTGTCCGTGGCGACGACCGCCAACTGGGCGGCGAAGACGGCCAACTGGCTGACCGAGGAGTTCGACGTCGAGCCGGGTGACGACGTCGCGGTGCAGCTGCCGGCACACTGGCAGACCGTCGGCGTGCTGCTCGGCGCGTGGTGGTGCGGGGCGCGCGTGGTGACCGAGGGTGCCGGCGCGCGAGTGGCGTTCGTCGGGCCGGACGACCCCGAGCCGACCGGCGCCGCGGCCACCGCCGTCGTGACGCTCGACCCGATGGGCCGCGGGCTGGCCGAGCCACCCGGCGGCGGCGCCTTCGACTACCTGACGGAGTCGCGCGCGGCGGGCGACCAGTACAGCCCGCTCTTCCCGATCCCCGGCGACACGGCCGCACTCTTCGAGTCCACTGTGGACGAGGTACTTGCCGAAGCCCGCGCCCGGGCGGCAAAACTGGGGCTCACCGCGGACGACCGCGTATTGTCCACAAAGGATTGGAGGGGGTCGGAGGGCATTCTCGACGGCCTGCTCGTCCCTCTCGCCGCGGGCGCCCACCTGGTCCACGTGAGCCACGCGGACCCGGCGAAGCTGGGCGCCCGCCGTGATGCCGAGCGCACCACGGCGGACCTGCCCGCCTAGGCGTTCTGCAGTTCTCCGACGTCGCGACGGGCGCGCCGGCGGCCCCACAGCAGGTGGTCCAGCGAAATCCGGCCGCCGTTGAAGCCGAGGGCGAGCCCGGCGAGCGCCAGCACCAGCACCAGCTCGTAGCCGCCCTGGCCGGTCAGGCCGTTGTCGATGTGCACCGAGAGCAGCGCGCCGACGGAGATCACGACGTACCCGAGGCCGACCAGCGGCAGCAGGAACCCGACGATGAACGCGATCGAGCCCAGGATCTCGACGATCATCGCGAACACCGCGGCCGCCGTGGGCAGCGGGATGCCCGTCATCCCGAAGAACTTGGCCGTGCCGTCGATGCCGTTGTTCCACTTCTGGAGCCCATGCGCGAGGAAGACGACCGCGACGCCGATCCTCCCCAGCAACAGGGCCACGTCCTTGAATCGTCCGAACATCCGGTTTCAGCTCCCCGATGGGTGAATTTTCAACTGACCCGACCCAAAGTAGGGCACCGGGCACCCCGGTCCGAAGCTCCGGAGGGTGATCGACAGGGAACCGACAGGGACCAAATCCGGTTGGCGGACGCCGACGCGAGCGCTATTTTCGCCCTGACCTGCGTCCACGACCGTGAGGAGACCCCGATGCGCCGACAGACCGTCCCGCCCGGCCTGTCACCCGCATCACGAAGGATCCCCCACGCCCGTGAAAACCCTGAACATCGGCATTCTCGCGCACGTCGACGCCGGTAAGACCAGCCTGACCGAACGCCTGCTCTTCGAGGCCGGTGCCATCAGCCGGCTGGGCAGCGTCGACCGCGGCGACACCCAGACCGACTCGCTCGACCTCGAACGCCGTCGCGGCATCACCATCCGGTCCGCGGTGGCGTCTTTCGGGGCCGGCGACACCCGGATCACCCTGATCGACACGCCCGGACACTCGGACTTCATCGCCGAGGTCGAGCGCGCGCTGCGCGTGCTCGACGGCGCCGTCCTGGTGGTGTCCGCCGTCGAAGGCGTCCAGGCGCAGACCCGCGTGCTGATGCGCACGCTGCGCCGGCTCGGCATCCCGGTGCTGATCTTCGTCAACAAGATCGATCGGACGGGCGCGCGCGACCAGCTCGGCGACATCCGGGCGAAGCTGGCGCCGCGAGCGTTCGACGCGACCACAGCGCTCGACGAGCTGGCCGAGCTGCTGGCCGACGGCGACGACGCCTTCTTGGAGTCCTACGTGGAGGGCCGCGTCGACGGATCCGCCTGCCGCGCCGAGCTGGCCCGTCAGGTCGCGCGGGGCATGGTGCACCCGGTGCTGGCCGGCTCGGCGATCACCGGCGCGGGTGTCGCGGACCTCGTCACGGCGATGACCGAGCTGCTCCCGGCCACCGAACGCACCGGCGACGGCCCTTTGGACGCGACGGTGTTCAAGATCGACCGCGGCCGCGCCGGCGAGAAGATCGCTTACGCCCGGCTGCACTCCGGCTCGCTGGCGCCACGGCAGCGGATCTCCTTCTACCGCGGCGAAACCGAGCTGACCGGCCGGGTCACGGCGATCGAGGTCGCCGGAGACGACGTGGCGCTCGCCGGCGACGTCGCCAAGGTGCGCGGGCTGCGCGACGTCCGGATCGGCGACCGGCTCGGCTCGCCGGGCGCCGCCGCCCGCGCCGGGGTGTTCACGCCGCCGAGCCTGGAGACCGTGGTGCGGCCGGTCCGGCCCGGACAGGCCGCGGCGTTGTTCACGGCGCTGACGCGACTGTCCGAAGAGGACCCGCTCATCGACGTCCACCGCCGCGGCCACGACGTCTCGGTCCGGCTCTACGGTGAAGTCCAGAAGGAGGTCCTGCGCTCGATGCTCGCCGAGGGCGCGGGGATCGACGTCACCTTCGAGCGGACGCGTCCGCTGTACGTCGAGAAGCCGATCGGCCGCGGCGAGGCCGTCGAAGAGCTGGATCCGGCGCAGCGGCTGTACTTCTTCGCGACGGTCGGGCTGCGCGTGGAGCCCGGCACCGGCGTCACATTCTGCCTCTCGGTCGAGCTGGGCTCGCTCCCGTCGGCGTTCCACAAGGCGATCGAGGAAACCGTGCACAGCACGCTCGAACAGGGCCTCTACGGCTGGGAGGTGCGGGACGTCGCCGTCACGCTGACGCACACGGCGTTCTTCAGCCCGGTCAGCGCCGCCGGCGACTTCCGCAAGATGACGCCGCTGGTGCTGATGGCGGCGCTGCGGGAGGCCGGCACGCGGGTGCACGAGCCGGTGCACCGCTTCGAGCTGGAGATCCCGGCGAACGCCGTCAGCGCGGTGCTGCCCAAGCTCGCCGACCTGCGCGCGGTGCCCGCCGAACCGGTCACCGGGCCGTCGTCGTGCACGCTGCGCGGCACGATCCCGGCGGCGCACGTCCACGAGTTCGAGCAGGCCCTGCCCGCGCTCAGCCAGGGCGAGGGCGTCTTCTTCAGCGAGTTCGCGGACTACCGGCCCTGCCCCGGTCCGCCGCCGACGCGGCCGCGGACCGGCGACAATCCGTTGGACCGCAAGGAGTACCTGGCGCAGGTGGCCCGGCGCTAGCGCTTGTGGGCCCAGGCGGCGGCGAAGCAGTAGACGCCGAACGCGGCGAGGCCGAGCGCGACGACGGTCAGCAGCACGGTGCCGAAGGGCTGGGCGGCGAGCGTCTTGAGGGCGGTGTCCAGCCCGCCGGCCTTGTGCGCGTCGGCGTCGAACCCGGCGATGGCCAGCAGGATCGCGACCACGGTGAAAACGACGGCCTTGGCGAGGTACCCGGTCGTGCCGAGCCAGCCGACCCAGCGCTTGGCGCGCCCGGGCAGCTCGGTCGTGTCGAGGTCTTCGAGGAACTTCTGCTTCGCGCCCTTGATCGCGGCGGCGATCGCGACGCCGAAGATGGCCACGGCGACGAGCACCACCAGCACCGGCCCGGCGGGCAGGGACAGCAGCTTCGCCGTGAACTCCTGCTGGCGCTGGCTGCTCGACCCGCCGCCGCCGCTGCCGGTGGCCAGCCGGACGGCGGTGAAGCCGAGCACGATCACGACGACGCCGCGGGCGGCCGCGCCGATCCGCTTGCGCGTCCGCTTGCCGCCGGTCACCCATTCGTAGCCGGTGGCGGCCATCAGGAACTGCCAGAGGCCGAACAGGACCAGCCCGATCGCGAGGATCCAGAGCAGGATCTGGCCGAACGCCGTGGAGCCGACCTGCTCCAGCGCGCCCTTCTGGTCGGCCTGCTTCCCCCCGCTGCCGAAGGCGACCTGCACGGCGAGGTAGGCGATGACCAGGTGCACGACGCCGTAGCAGGCCATGCCGAGCCGGCCGAGCAGCTGCGCGGTGTTGCTCTTCTCGCCTCTTTCGGCGGTGGCTTCTGTCCGGTTCATGCCTTCTGTAGTACCCACGCCGGACCCGGATCCGCTGGGCTGAGCGGCCCAATTCGGTGCGGCGATGGGACGAGCCGGGCCCGCGAGCGCGACCGGACGGCTACCGGGCGGAGCCGTCGGTGCTGGTCAGGCGGGTCGTCGCCGGATCGCGTCGAGCTCGGTCCAGCCGCCGTTGACCGCCAGCAGGGTCAGCACCTGCTCGGCCTGCTCGGCGAACCGCGCGAGGTCGTCGTGCAGCAGGGCCGCACGTTCGCCGTCGAGCTGGTCGGAGTCGTCGAACCACAGCGAGATCGCCGAGCCCGCCGTGACGGCGAGCCCCTGGGTCAGGCTCAGGAACCCGGGCGACGGCTCGGCGACGGCCGCGCGGTAGGTCGTCTCGATCTCGGCGCACGCGGCGAGCAGGTCACGCAGCTGCCGGACGGCGCCGGCCGGGGTCCCGTCCCAGGCGGCCGTCGGCCAGGCGCGGTCGGACAGTTCGAGCCACAGCCGCCAGCCGGCGACCAGCTCGGCTTCGTCGTGGGGCGTCCAGGACGCCGGAACCGGCCAGTACATGCTTCGAGAGTGGCACCGCCGGAGCGGAAATCCGCCCCGGCGGTGGGTTATGTCTCATGTGGCGAACTTCAGCTGATCACCGGCGGCACCGGCACGCACGGCGGCGTCTTGGCGTGGGCCGGGTCGAGCGCGTTCAGCACCAGCCCCTCGGCGACGGGGTCGTAGGTGATGCCGAGGTGGTCGGTGAAGTCGAGCCCGCAGACGTTCTGCAGCAGGATGTTCTTCACGTTCGGCGCCGCCTTGAGGAAAGCGCTCGTGTACGGCGTGACGACGTCGTCGTAGCGGGTCTGGATCACGGTGTACTGGATGCCGGGCACGGTTTCGCCACCGGCGTTGAGGTCGGTGAGGAAGTCCGAGCCGACGGCCTGTTCGTTGCAGGCCTGGCAGACGGTGCTGAGCGCGGCGGGCACGCCCGGGATCATCTCCAGCGTGCTGAGCAGGCCGAACAGGTCGGTGCCGTGGTTGGACGGCGACAGCCCGACGAGCCTGCTGATCTTGTCCGCGCCGCCGAGGTACTTGATCCAGTACCGGATGTTCATCCCGCCCTGCGAGTGCCCGACGACGTCGAGCTTCTTCGCCCCGGTCGCGGCGAGGATCTTGTCCCCGAAGGCGGCAAGCGCTTTCGTGGTGTCGGCGATCGGGCCGACGGTCTGCAGGAACGTCCCGGGCGTGCCGCCGAAGTTCCCGGCGAAGACGCAGTACCCGGCGTCGGCGAGCTTCTGGGAAAGGTTCGCCCAGTTCTCGTAGGCGTTGGCGGTGGTCCCGTTGGAGAGCAGCACGGGGTTGGGGTGCCGCTCGGAAGGCTTGCAGGACCAGTCGTTCGCCCCGGGCGGAGCGATGGCGGGAGCGGCCAGCGAGTAGGCGGCCGCGGTGAGGATGTTGGGCTGGACGGGACCCGTGGGCTCCCGTCCGGCGGCTTGGCCGGTGCCGGCCCCCAGTACGAGCGCGGCCGCCGTGGCCAGAGCCGCGGTCAGCCACCTGCGCGTCATGCCCATCCGGTTCACCTCTCTGTGAAGGATGGTGATTCACGTCACCGACGACTTAACGCGCAAGTAACTTGTCTGGACACTCCCCCGGACGGGTTATCCGCCGCCCCTTCCGGGTGCGACGTGGAGACGTTGTACTTGTCAGACACCTCGGACCTACGTCGACATGCCGAAAGCCCCGGCGCAGGCGCACGCCGAGGCTTTCGGTGAATGTCGAGGGTCAGCCCTTGAGCAGGGCGCGAGCCATGACGACCTTCTGGATCTGGTTCGTGCCCTCATAGATCTGGGTGATCTTCGCGTCGCGCATCATGCGCTCGACCGGGAAGTCGCGGGTGTAGCCGGCGCCGCCGAACAGCTGGACCGCGTCGGTCGTCACCTCCATGGCGATGTCCGACGCGTACGCCTTGGCCGCCGAGGCCATGAAGCCCGCGCGCTTGTCGCCGCGCTCGGAGGCCGCTGCCGATGCGTACACCAGGTGGCGGGCCGCTTCGATCTTCGTGCCCATGTCCGCCAGCATGAACTGGACACCCTGGAAGTCCGCGATCGCCTTGCCGAACTGCTTGCGGTCCTTGACGTACGCGATCGCCGCGTCCAGTGCGCCCTGGGCGATGCCCAGCGCCTGGGCGCCGATCGTCGGGCGCGTGTGGTCCAGCGTGCGCAGTGCCGTCTTCAGGCCCGTGCCCGGCTCGCCGATGATCCGGTCCGCCGGGATCGTGCAGTTCTCGAAGTAGATCTCGCGCGTCGGGGAGCCCTTGATGCCGAGCTTCTTCTCCTTCGGGCCCACCGAGAAGCCCGGGTCGTCCTTGTGCACGACGAACGCCGAGATGCCGTTGGCCTTCTTCTCCGCGTCCGGGTCGGTCACCGCCATCACCGTGTACCAGGACGACTCGCCCGCGTTGGTGATCCAGCACTTGGTGCCGTTGAGCACCCAGTGGTCGCCGTCGAGGCGGGCGCGCGTGCGCATCGACGCGGTGTCGGAGCCCGCCTCGCGCTCCGAAAGCGCGTACGACGCCGAAGCCTCGCCCGAGGCGATCGAGGGCAGGACCAGCTTCTTCAGGTCTTCGGAGGCCGACAGGATGATCGGCTGCGTGCCGAGCTTGTTCACCGCCGGGATCAGCGACGCCGACGCGTCGACCCGGGCGACCTCTTCGATGACGATGCAGGCGCCCACGGCGTCCGCGCCCTGGCCGTCGTACTCCTCGCCGATGTGGACGGCGTTGAACCCGGACTTGACCAGCGCGTTGTACGCCTCGATCGGGTAGCGCTCGTTCTCGTCGACCTCGGCCGCGTACGGCGCGATCTCCTTCTCGGCCAGAGCCCGGACCGCGGCCCGCAGCTCCTCGTGCTCCTCGGCAAGCTGGTACAGGCCGTCGGTCACTTCGGGTCACCTTCTCTGCAACGTCGGGAGAGCTCTGTCGATGTTAGCGCTCGTTCACAGCGGCCGTCCTTGTGTCCTTGACCGCACCGTTCGTATCGTCGGGTGATGCCGATCACCGCGCCGACGACGCCGCCCGGTCTGCCCGCCTCCCTCGACTACCCCGAAGTCCCCGTCGGTTCGATCCTCGCCGCGGGCGCCGCGCGCTGGGGCGACCGAACCGCCTTCGCCCACGAAGGCCGCAGCCTCACCTTCGCCGAGACCTACCGCGCCGCCTGCCGCTTCGCCCACGCGTTGCGGGCGCGCGGCATCGGCCACGGCGACGTCGTGGCCCTGCACCTGCCGAACTGCCTCGCCTTCCCGGTCGCCTACTACGGCACGCTCCTGGCCGGGGCCACCTTCAGCCCGGCGAACCCGCTGCTCCCGCCGGACGACCTCGCGTTCCAGCTCGCCGACTGCGAGGCCGCCGCCGTCGTGACGTTCGGCGCGGTGGCCGGCGCGCTGGCGAGCGTCGCCGGCCGGATCCCGGCGCGGCTCACGGTCGTCGTCGCGCCCACCGGCGACCTGCCCGAAGGGAGTGCCGAGTTCGAGGCGTTCCACGCCGGCCAGCCGGAGACGCGCCCGACGGCCGGCATCGACGTGCACCGGGACCTCGCGCACCTCGCCTACACCGGCGGCACCACCGGCCGGTCGAAGGGCGTGCGCCTCTCGCACCGCAACGTCGTGGTCAACACGCTGCAGCACTCGTGCTGGGGCACCGGCTCGGTGCCGGCCCTGGACGCGCGCGGCGACGTCACGATCGACCAGATCGGCAGCGCGGACGAGTGGCCGACGCGCCTGGGCACCGGCGTCGCGATCAACCTGACGCCGTGGTTCCACGCGATGGGCATCATCGGCGGGCTCAACGCGGCGGTGATCGCGGGCACGACGATCGTCCTGCACTCCCGCTTCGACCCGGAGGCGTACGTCGCCGACGCCGAACGGCTGCGCATCACCGGCATCGGCGGCGCGCCGGCGCTGTTCGCCGCGCTGCTCGCGACGCCGTCGTTCCACACCGCCGACCTGTCGTCGGTTCGCTCGATCGGGTCGGGTGCCGCGCCGATGAACCACGCGATGATCACCGCCCTGCGCGAACGGTTCCCCGGCGTGGTCGTCACCGAGGGCTACGGGCTCACCGAGGCGACGATGGGTGCGGTGATCTCGCCGACGTACACCTCCGGCGTCCGCAAGGTCGGCTCGGTCGGCGTGCCGATCTTCGACACGGAAGTGAAGGTCGTCGCGGCCGAGGGCGGCGACGAGCCGCTGCCGGTGGGCGAGCGGGGCGAGGTCTGCCTGCGCGGCCCGCAGATCATGCTCGGCTACCGCAACCGCCCGGAGGAGACGGCGGCGGCACTGGCCGGCGGCTGGCTCCACACGGGCGACATCGGCATCCTCGACGCGGACGGTTATCTGTCCATCGTGGACCGCAAGAAGGACATGCTGCTGTACAAGGGCTACAACGTCTTCCCGCGCGAGCTGGAGGAGCTGCTGATCACGATGCCCGGCGTCGCGGCGGCGGCCGTGGTCGGCCGACCGGACACCGAGGTCGGCGAGCTGCCGGTGGCGTTCGTGGTCCCGCGCGGCCCGCTGGACGCCGACGAGCTGATGGCCGCCGTGAACGAGAAGGTGGTGCCGTACAAGCGGTTGCGGGAGGTGCACGTGGTCGAGCAGATCCCGGTGTCGGCCGCGGGCAAGGTGCTCAAGCGCGAGCTGCGGCGGCAGCTGACCGGCGAGCTACCCGGCTAGCCGGTCGCCGGCGAGGAGGGTCCCCGCCTGCTTGACGTGCTTGAGCAGCGGGGAGACCTCCAGGCTCTGCAGCCCGGGCAGCGAGCCGATCCGGTCGGAGGTGAACTCGAACAGCTCGTCGAGGTCCCGGCAGTGCGCGACGGCGTGCACGTTGTGCGGCCCGGAAACCGCCGCGGCGAACGCGATCTCGGGTTGCCGCGCGAGCGTGCGCCCGACGTCCTTGACCGCCGACGGGTGCACGCGCAGCCACAGGTTCGCGCGGGCGTGGAAGCCGAGGGCCTCGGCCGCGATCTCGACGTCGATGTGCACGACTCGCCGCCGCAGCAGCGTCGCCAGCCGGCGGGCCGCCCGCCCGGGCGTGAGGTCCGCCGCGGCGGCGAGGTCGACCAGGGCCGCGCGGCCGTCGGCCGCGAGGACGTCGAGCAGCTGCTCGTCCGCCGCCGTCAGCCGGACGGGGTCACGGGCGACGACCGGCGCTTCCGTGAACGGCACCCCCTCGGCGCCGAGCACCGACTCCTGCTCGGGTGGCAGCGTGCCCCGCAGCGCGGCCCAGTAGTGGCCGCGTCCGCCCATGAACTGCCGCAGCATCGCCGACGCGTGGATGTCGAGGACCGCGGCGGTCCGCGGCAGCTGACAGCCGAGGAGGTCGTCGCGCTGTTCCCGGCTGCGCGACCGGACGGCGCACGTGATCTCCGAGCCCGCGGCGCAGAGCGCCACCCAGCTGACGTCGTCGCGCTTCGCGAGGGAGCCGGCGATCGCGGCGATGCTGCCGGGACGGCACCGCAGCCGCACCAGCCACTCGCTCTGGCCCAGCGCACCCGGGTCGACGATCCCGGCGACCCGCAGCACACCCTCGGCCCGCAGCCGCCGGAAGCGACGGCCCACGGCGTTCTCGCTGACGCCGAGCGCGGCCGCGATCGTGGCGAACGACGCCCGCGGCGCGATTTGCAGCGCCCGGATCAGACGCACGTCGTCGGGTGCCAAGGTGACGGATTCAGCCATCGCGGCTCCTCTCATCGAGGCAATCCTACGAATCGGCCCTTCGGACGGCTGCGAGCAGCGACCGGACGGACAGACTCGGAAGCACTACCGAACCGAAGGGACGACCATGCAGACCGCACTCATCGTCGGGGCCTCGCGAGGACTCGGGCACGCGATCGCCGCCGAGCTGGGCGGCCGCGGCTGGCACGTGCTCGGCACGGTCCGCGACCCGGCCGCCCGGACACCACTGCACGACCTCGCGGACGCGTCGGACGGCCGCGTCCAGGTCGAGCACCTCGACATCACCGAGCCCGCCCAGCTGCCGCCGCTGCACGAGCGGCTCGCCGGCCGCCGGCTGGACGTCCTCTTCGTCAACGCGGGTACCACGAACAACCCGGCGACCCCGATCGGCGAGGTGCCGACGGCTGACTTCGTCGACGTCATGGTCACCAACGCCCTCGGCCCGATGCGCGTCATCGAAGCGCTGAGGGACCTGGTGCCGCCGGACGGGCTCATCGGCGTGATGTCCTCCGGCCAGGGCAGCATCACGAACAACACGGCCGGCTCGCGTGAGCTCTACCGCAGCAGCAAGGCGGCGCTGAACATGTTCGTGCGCAGCTTCGCGGCCCGGCAGGCCGAGGCCCGGCGCGCGCTGCTCCTGCTCGCGCCCGGCTGGATCCGCACCGCGCTCGGCGGCCCCGAAGCGCCGTTCACCCTCGAAGAAAGCGTGCCCAGGCTCGTCGACGTCCTGCTGGGGAAGCTCGGCAAGCCCGGCCTCGAGTTCCTCGACCGCAACGGCGAGCCCGTGCCCTGGTGACCCGCTAGTGGCCGGCCTTCTCGCGCAGCGCCGCGTCCTTGTCCAGGACCAGCTTCTCCAGGTCCGCCTGGAACCGGGCCATCCTCGAGCGCAGGTTCTCGTCCGACGCCGCCAGGATGCGGACGGCCAGCAGGCCCGCGTTGCGCGCGCCGCCCACCGAGACCGTCGCCACCGGGACACCCGCCGGCATCTGGACGATCGACAGCAGCGAGTCCAGGCCGTCGAGGTACTTCAGCGGGACGGGGACGCCGATGACCGGCAGCACCGTCGCCGACGCCACCATGCCCGGCAGGTGTGCCGCGCCGCCAGCGCCCGCGATGATCACCCGCAGGCCCCGCGAAGCCGCCGACGTCGCGTAGTCCAGCATGCGTTGCGGCGTGCGGTGCGCCGAATACACGCCGACCTCGTACTCGACGCCGAACTCGTCCAGCGCCGCGCCGGCCGCCTCCAGCACCGGCCAGTCCGAGTCGCTGCCCATGATCACGCCCACCTGCGGCGCCATACCGACCTCTCCCGTCAGTGGATTTCGTAGCCGTCGAGCCAGACGGCGTGGGACAGCCAGTGCGCCGACAGCAGCGCGCGGTCGCGCAGGTCGTCCATGCGCTCGCCGGTGAAGTTGACGTGCCCGAGCTTGCGACCCGGCCGCTCCTGCTTGCCGTACAGGTGCACCCGCGCCTCGGGGTACCGCGCGAACAGGTGGTGCAGCCGCTCGTCCGGCCCCATCTCCGGCAGCTCCGGCGCGCCGAGCACGTTCGCCATCACGCACGCGGGCGCGATCAGGTCCGTCCGGCCCAGCGGGTAGTCGAGCACCGCGCGCAGGTGCTGCTCGAACTGCGAAGTGCGCGCGCCGTCCATGGTCCAGTGCCCGGAGTTGTGCGGGCGCATCGCCAGCTCGTTGACCAGCAGCCCGGTGTCGGTTTCGAACAGCTCCACCGCCAGCAGGCCGGTGACGTCCAGCGTCGACGCGATCCGCAGCGCCAGGTCCTGGGCCTCGTGCACCCGCTCCGGCGACAGGCCCGGCGCCGGGGCCAGCACCTCGGTGTTGATGCCGCCGGTCTGCACCGTCTCGACCACCGGGTAGGCCGCGCCCTGGCCGAAGGGCGAGCGGGCGACGAGCGCGGACAGCTCCCGCCGCATCGCCACCTTCTCCTCGACCAGCAGCGGCGTGCCCGCCTCCAGCAGCTGCGGCACGGTTTCGCGGGCGTGCTGCGCGGTGTCGAGCATCCACACGCCGCGGCCGTCGTAGCCGCCGCTCGACGCCTTCAGCACCACCGGCCAGCCGTGCTCGCCGCCGAACGCCACGACGTCATCCACAGCGGACACCTCGGCGAAGGCGGGTCCCGGCACGCCGAGCCCGGCCATCATCTCGCGCATCACCAGCTTGTTCTGCGCGAAGCCCAGCGCCGCCGGCGCCGGCCGGATGACGAAGCCCTCCATCGCCAGCGTCAGCAGGTGCTCGCCCGGCACGTGCTCGTGGTCGAACGTCAGCACGTCGACCGACGCCGCGAACTTCCGCAGCGCCTCGAGGTCGGTGTGGTGTCCGAGCGTGACGTCGCCGGCCACGAGACCCGCGGCTTCGTTCTCGCTCGCGGCGAGCACGCGCAGGGACTGGCCGAGGGAGATCGCCGCCTGGTGGGTCATCCGGGCCAGCTGGCCGCCGCCCACCATGCCCACGACGGGCAGACCGGTGTGTTTGTCCATAGCGCGCTCAGACTAAACGGTCACGACCTGCGTCGACCGCCGGACCAGACGAAGCTCACGCGCCGCCAGGCCGAGGATCCCGGCCGCCGCCGCGAGGACGTAGAGATTGCCCAGGACCGACCAGCCCAGGCCCCAGGAGAACTCCGTGTCCCCGCCGTTCGGCACCAGCATCACGATCTGCGAGCCGAACAGCACCGTCACCGCCGCCGCGGCCCACCACCGCGCCTTCACCACCAGCAGCGTGAGCAACGGCACGCACCACACCCAGTGGTGCGACCATGACACCGGCGAGAGCAGCAGCCCGTAGAACGCCGTGACGAGCAACGCGGCCGCGTCCTCGCCACGCCGGTGCAGCCGCACCACGAGCCACACCGCGGGCACGGCCAGCACCGCCGCCACCCCGACCGCCACCGCCAGCGACCAGGGCGCCAGCGCCGAAGCCCGGTTGACCAGCCCGTTGAGCGACTGGTTGAAGATCCAGTGCACCGACCCGACCCGGCTCGGGTCGGTCGCCGAATCCCGCCAGAACCGCGCCGCGTCGACCGGGATGACCGCGAACATCACCGCCTCGAACGCCACGAACGTGCCCAGGGCCCGCAGCCCGTCCTTCCACCTTCCCGTGAAGAACAGGTGCGGCACGAAGATCAGCGGGGTGAGCTTGATCGCCGCCGCCACGCCGATCAGCACACCCGCCCAGCGCGACCCGCGCGCCGCCAGCACCAGCACGTCCAGCACCACGAACGCCATCAGTATCAAGTTGATCTGGCCCAGGAACAGCGTTTTCCACACCGGTTCCAGGACCAGAGCGGCGGCCGTTCCCGCCGGCAGCGCCCACCAGCTTCTTCCCAGAAGCGGCGCGCGCCCCGGCGGCGACGGAACCACCGTGATCACGACGATAAGGGCGACCACCGACAAAAACGCGATCACGCCCCAGACCAGGCCCGATGGCACGAGGGCGAGCGGCAGGAACAGCGGCGCGGCGGCCGGCGTGTAGGTGAACGGCAGCCGCACCCAGTCCGGCAGCGCGGTCAGGACGTCCCGCGTATACAGCGGATCGCCGTGCACCAGCGTCAGCGCGCCCGCGCGGTAGACGGCGCTGTCCGCCCCCAGGTGCCACCCGGCCAGCCAGACGACGACACCGAACGCCAGCACCAGCAGCGCGATCCCGCCGGCGGCGAAGCGACCGGCGCGCGCCTCAGACGCCGGTCGCGACGTCGACATGCTCGTCCGATGCGGCCTTCTTCCGTGCCCGGCGCAGCAGCCCCCAGCGCAGGATCAGCGCGAGCGCCAGCACGACCGGCATCAGGATGTAAGCGTCCCCCAGCACGTTCTGCCACACTTTCCAGTGCAGTTCGACGTTGCGGCCGTTCGGCAGGATCAGCAGCACGCAGCTGACGAACACGAACGCCACCAGCCCGGTCCCGACCCAGCGCTTCCACGCCGTCTTCGGGGTCGTCTTCGGCAGCCGCGACACGAGCAGCACGATCAGCGGGATCACCCAGACCCAGTGGTGGGTCCACGAGATCGGCGACATCAGCAGCGTCCAGAACGCGGTGACCAGCAGCGCGGCCAGTGCCTGGCCCTTGCGGTGGAAGCGCAGCAGCAGCCACAGCGCCGGGATGGCCAGCAGGAAGCCGATGCCCATCGCCGCCTTCGACGCCCACGGCGCGAGGTCGGTGGCCCGGTTCATCAGCGCGTTCAGCGACTGGTTGCCCGCCCAGTGCACCGGCCCGATCCGGCCCGTGTCCGGCAGCGTGACCGTCCAGTACTTGGCCGCGTCGTGCGGGCTGATCAGGAACATCAGGCCCTGCAGCAGCACGAACGTCGCGAGGCCGCGCAGCGCGTCCTTGCGGCGGCCGGTGATGAACAGGTGCCCGAGGAACACCAGCGGCGTCAGCTTGATCGCCGCCGCGACGCCGACCAGCACCCCGCCCCAGCGGCTGCCGCGAGCGCCGATGACCAGCATGTCCAGCAGGATCATGGCCATCAGGATCAGGTTGATCTGGCCGAGGAAGATCGTCCGCCACACCGGCTCGAGGCCGAGGAAGACGAGGAAGAACACGATGGTCGAGCGGGCCGGCGAGGCCCACCAGCGCGGGCCGTCGGCAGGCGGGCGGGGCAGCGCGCCGATCGCGATCCGGATCGACAGCGCCATCGCCGCCAGCGAGATGGCCGTGATGAGGCCCCACGAGACCTGCGTCGGGAACGCGGCGAGCGGGACGAAGATCAGCGCCGCCGTCGGCGGGTAGGTGAACGGCAGCAGCGCCCACCACGGCTCGGGGGTCAGCGTGTTCGCGTCGTAGAGGGAGTCGCCGTGCAGGAGCGTGAGCGCGCCGGCCCGGTAGACCGCGCTGTCGACGCCGAGCACCCAGTCTTGCTGCCAGCCGTAGATGCCGTACCCGATCGCGACCAGCGGGATCACCGTGAGGATCAGGATCGACCGCGGGCGGACGGACAGGCGCGCGAGTGACTTCCGCAGGGCCAGGCGGTGCTGGGGTCCGGCCACGGCTTCGCCCTCGACGTCGGTGGGTACGGTCCGGGTCACCGCACCAGGAAATCATGACTGGTCCCGTCCAGGTCAGAAGGGTCCGGGCGGAACCGGACTTTTCACGCGTTCTACCCCCGGCCGAGACGGGCCAGCAGGTCACACGCCATTTCATGGGTCGCGGGCAGGCGCACGGCCGACACCCGCGGCCGGCCGGCGTCGGACAGCTCGGAATCCACGGACAGCCGCTCGTGCAAGGCCCTTCGCAGCGCGACGCCGTGCGAAGCGACTCTCTCGTCCTTCGGGACCAACGCGGCAACCACGGACGGCCCGAGCGAAGCGACGCTCTGCCCGCTGTCGAACACCGCCCGCAGCGCGTCCGCGACCAGGATCATCCCGGTCAGCCGCGGAAATCCGGTGACGGTGCTGAGGTCGAGCGAGACGACGAGCAGCACGTGCTCCTCGGCCGCCGGGCGCTCGCGCGCGGCGGCGGCCCGGTACACCTCGAACAGCCGGGTGCGCAGGTAGGCGGCCGAGGGCAGGCCGGTCAGCGGGTCGGTGACCTCGGTGTGCACGAGCTGGTCGACGGCGACGTCGGCCCAGGCCAGCGCGGTGGCCCGGAGCAGCCGCGCCGGCGTGGCGTCGACGTCCGGGGAGACGAACCCGTCGCCGCCGTGGTCGAGCACCGCGTGCAGCGCCGCCAGGTCGGCGAGGGTCTCGGCGAGCCCGGCCCCGGCCGCCGCGCGGGCCCTGGCCAGCCCGGCCAGCGCGGTTTCGGCGGCCTCGACGCGGCCCTTGGCCATCACGGCCGCGCAGACGGCGTCGACCTCGGGCAGGGCCCAGTCGCTGGGGAAGCGCCAGCCGGCGGCGAGGCTGGCCGTGCGCCAGCGGGCCCGCAGCGCGCGCAGCGCGTGATCGGCGGGCGGGGCGTCACCGGCGCCGGAGCGCGTTGCCGGAACGTCCACTGGCCACCCGCCCCTTTCGTCCGTCCGTGTCGATCTTGCCCGGTGCTTCACGGTGAGGACGTGCCCCGGACGACGCCGTGACGCGTACTCGCGAGTTTTGTTAAGAAGCTTTTCCCCGTCGCCACCCGGGGGTGGGTGATTTTGCTGCGCCGTCGGAGTCAACACCCCGACCACCGCGTGACGGCCCCGGGTGGGTCAGTCACACTTGTCTGGCGTCGCGGACCCGCCTGTAATGGCAGGTCCTGGCCTTAACCGACCGAGGAGTGCCGTGTCCACCGTTCCCGCCGATCTCAGCGGAAAGAGTGACGCCGAGCTGATCGCCGAGGTGCGTGCCGGCAAGATCGAGTCGTACGGGCCGCTCTACGAACGCCACACCGGTGCCGCGCACAACCTCGCCCGTCAGCTGGCCCGCTCGAGCTCCGAAGCCGACGACCTGGTGTCCGAGGCGTTCGCCAAGGTGCTGGACACGCTGCGTGGCGGCAAGGGGCCGGACACCGCCTTCCGGGCCTACCTGCTGACTGCGCTGCGTCACACCGCGTACGACCGCACCCGCAAGGAACGCCGGGTCGACCTCAACGAGGACATGACCGAGGTCGGCGGCGCCGCGGCCGAGGCGCTGACGGTGCCGTTCTCGGACACCGCCGTCGCCGGGCTCGAGCGGACGATGGCCGCCAAGGCGTTCGCCCGGCTGCCCGAGCGCTGGCAGGCGGTGCTCTGGCACACCGAGATCGAGCAGCAGAGCCCGGCCGAGGTCGCGCCGCTGCTGGGGCTGACCGCGAACGGCGTCTCCGCGCTCGCCTACCGCGCCCGCGAGGGCCTTCGCCAGGCGTATCTGCAGGTCCACCTGCAGGAGAACGCGGAGGAACGCTGCCGCGCCTGCGCCGACCGGCTCGGCGCGTGGACCCGCGACGGGCTGTCCAAGCGCGAACGCGCCCAGGTCGAAAGCCACCTGGACGAGTGCGAGAACTGCCGCGCGCTGGCCGCGGAGCTCGCCGACGTCAACGGCGGGCTGCGCGCGGTCATCGCCCCGATCGTCCTGGGCGGCGCGGCGCTCGGCTACCTCGCCACGATCGGCGCGGCCAAGGCGAGCGCGGCCACCGCGGCGACCGCCGGTGCGGCCGCCGCCGGAGCCGCCGCGGCCGGGGGCAAGGCCGGCGCGGCCGCGGGAGCCGCCGCCGCGGGCCCCCGCCAGTTCGCCGGGGTCGCCGCCTCGGGTGCGGCCGTCGTCGCCGCCGTCGTCATCGCGCTCACCGCGGGCGGCGGCACGCAGGACATCCCCGTCGCGGCGCAGGTGCCGCCGCCGGCCGCCCAGCCGGTCAATCCGCCCGCACCGAAGCCACAGCCACCGGCTCCGCCCGCGCCGCCGCAACCGCCCGCGCCGCCGCAACCGCCCGCGCCGCCGCAACCGCCCGCGCCGCCGCAACCGCCGGCGCCGCCCGCGGCTCCGCCTGCCGAACCGGCCCCGCCGCCGGTCGTGCCCCCGGCCCCCGCGCCCGCACCGGCCCCCGCGCCGACGCCGGCTCCGCCCGCCCCGCCCGCCCCGCCGGCTCCGGCACCGGCGTCGGTGTCCGCGACGACCCCGCCGGGCGGCGTCGAGCTCAGCCCCGGCTCGGCCGCGAACCTGCCCATCACCGTGCGCAACGACGGCGGGAGCCCGTCCGAGCCCGTGGCCGTGACGCTGCACCTGCCGCCGGGCGTCCACGCCCTCGGCTCGGGCGGCGGCGGCGCCCCGATGGCGCGGGCCGAGCAGAGCGACCCGATCTCGGTGAACTGCCCGGCCGGCGACGGCACGGTGACCTGCAAGACCGGCGTCGGCCTGCAGCCCGGCCAGAGCGCGACGCTGAACTTCCGGCTCGAAGCCGACGACAACGCCGAGGGCGGCACGGTGACCGGATCGGTCACCGCCGGCGTGCAGATCAACGTCACGGTGAGCGTCAAGGTCACCGTGAAGCAGCCGCTCGACGCGGTGGTCCTGGAGGCGCAGGGCGACGGTCTCTCGGCGTTCCCGTGGAACCGCAATCCGCTGGTCTACGTGCGGGTCCGCAACACCGGTGAGACGACCAAGCCGGTCACGGTCACCTTCGACCACCCGCTGTGGCAGTGGTGGAGCCTGCGCGGCTTCCCCTGCTCGACGACCGGCGCGGGCGCGAGCTGCACGACGACGAGCGCGCTGGCGCCCGGTCAGCACGTCAACCTGTGGGTGCGGCTGAAGGGCCGCCCCGACGACGGGCGCGTGACGATCACCGCCCAGCTCGGCAAGGCCTCGGCGCAGCCGGTGACCGTCGACTTCGGCTGCTGGCACCCGTGGTGCGGCAAGGACCCGCTGCCGACGAGCACGTCTTCGTCGGTGACACCGTCGAACACGCCGTCGAAGCCGGGGAAGCCCACGCCGTCCAAGCCGACGTCCACTCCGCCCGCGACGACGACGAAGTCCGAGCCGACGACCGAGCCGGCCACGTCGACGACCACGTCCAGCGCACCGCCCCGCCCGGGCACCAAGCCGGGCCAGAAGCAGCCGACCGCCACCCCCGAGCGGAATTTCGGCTGGCTGACGGGGTAGCGTCCGCTCGGTGCGCGAGCTGCTGAAGAAGCATCGCGAGCTCCTCCGCTTCGCCGTCGTCGGCGGGATCAGCTTCGTGATCACGATGTCCGTCAACTACGGCCTGAAGTTCACCGTGCTGCGGACCCACCCGGTGACGGCGCTGATCGTCGGCGTCCTGGTGGCGACGATCTTCTCCTACGTCGCCAACCGCGAGTGGTCGTTCCGCACCCGCGGCGGGCGGGAGCGGGCGCACGAGGCGGCACTGTTCTTCCTGTTCAGCGGTATCGCGCTGGGTCTGAACGCGCTGCCGCAGTGGGTCTCGCGGTACGTGCTGGACCTGCAGGCGCCCCGGCTTTCGCCGTTCGGTGTCGAGGTCGCCGACTTCGTCAGCGGGATCGTCATCGGCACGCTGCTGGGCACGGCGTTCCGCTGGTGGGCGTTCAAGAAGTGGGTCTTCCCGGACGAGGACGCGCGGCCTCGCGCGGTACCCGCGCGCGATCCGGACATTCGGGACCGGAAAGCCGCCTGAACACCTCTCGGCGCCCGGCTTCCCTAGACTGCCTGGTGTGACCGTTGTGGAAACCGTGCTCAAGCGCACGCCGGAACCACTGCGTTCGGTGCTGATCAAGCACCGGGAGCTGCTGAAGTTCGCGATCGTGGGCGGCACGACGTTCCTGGTCGACAACGGCGTCTGGTACGTCCTCAAGCTGACGGTGCTGGAGCCGAAACCGACCACCGCCAAGGCCATCGCGATCATCGTCGCGACCATCGTGTCGTACATCCTCAACCGCGAGTGGTCGTTCCGCACCCGCGGTGGCCGCGAACGCCACCACGAGGCGGCGCTGTTCTTCGTGATCAGCGGCATCGCCGTGGTGGTGAACCTGGTCCCGCTCTACGTCTCGCGGTACGTGCTGCACCTGGAGGTCCCGCACGTGACGCGGCTGGTGCAGGAGATCGCGGACTTCGCGAGCGGGTCGATCATCGGCATGGTCCTGGCGATGTTCTTCCGCTTCTGGGGTTTCAAGAAGTGGGTCTTCCCGGACGAGCTGGGCCAGCGCCGCCGGGACGGCGACCAGGTCACGCGCCTGCGCTGAAAAATCTCCTTGTCTTCTGACATGTAGTTGCCTAAAGTCATTGTCGTCAGTGTTCCTTCGTGAGGACGCCGTCCGGGTTCGGCCGGGCGAGCGGGACGATTCGAGGTGGTTTCCGAGCGCGAAGAGGTCGCACCCGCCAGCGGGTGACGATGGAACCTTTTCCCGGCTCGACGGGACGCGTTTTCCCGCGCGTCCGCATCTCTCGTCCCTCCTGACGAAACAAGGACTTCTTCTTGAGCACCACCGCGCTGAAACGCGCCCGAAAACCCGCCCTCGCGGGCCTGTTCCTGTCCGTTTTCCTCGCGATGCTCGACGCCCAGGTCGTCGCCACCGCGCTGCCCCGGATCGCCGCGGAGTTCGGCGGGACCGGCGCCTACGCCTGGGTCACCACCGCCTACCTGCTCGCCGGCAGCGTCACCGCTCCCCTGTACGGCAAGCTCGGTGACGTCTTCGGCCGCAAGCGCGTACTTCTCGGCGCGCTCGCGCTCTTCCTGCTCGGCTCGCTGGCCTGTGGCCTGGCGTCGTCGCTCGCGACACTCATCGCCGGACGCGTGCTGCAGGGCGCCGGCTCCGGAGGCCTCTTCGTCTGCGTCGGCGCTTCGCTCGGCGAGATGTTCACGCCTCGCGAAGGCGCGAAGTACTTCGGGTGGTTCTCGGTCTGCTTCGCCGTCGCTTCCCTGGCCGGGCCCGTCGTCGGCGGCGTGCTCACCGGGCTGGCCGGGTGGCGGTCGATCTTCCTGGTCAACCTGCCGCTCGGCCTGGTCGCCGTCGCGTTCCTCGGACAGCTCGACCTGCCCCGGCGACGGCGGGAAGCCCCCTTCGACTTCGCCGGCGTCGTCCTGCTCGGCGCGGCGATCACCGGTTTCACCCTGCTGACGCCGTGGTCGATCGGCCTCGGGGCGGTTTCGGCCGTCGCGTTCGTCGTCATCGAGCGCAAGGCCGAGGCCCCGGTGCTGCCGCCGCGCCTGTTCCGCGACCGGACGTTCACCGTGTCCGTGCTGCTCAGCGTGCTCGCCGGGGTCGCGTACCTCGGCTCGGTCAACTACATCGCGGCCGCCCTGCAGGCGGACGCGGGTCCGGCGGAAGGCGGGCTGCGGCTCGTGCCGATGACGCTCGCCGTCGCGGCCTCCTCCGTCGTCGCGAGCAAGGTCATCGCCCGCACCGGCGCCTATCGCTGGGCCCCGCGGCTCAGCATGGCGCTCGGCCTGCTCGCCGTGCTGGGGCTGCTCACCGTGGCCGGCCTGCCCGCGATCCTCGGCTGCTTGGTCCTCTTCGGCCTGGCCGCCGGGCTGAACCTGCAGGTCCTCGCCCTGGCGACGCAGAACACCGCCCCGGCGGCGGACCGCGGCGCGGTCGCCGCCGGTGTCAACCTCGCCCGCGCGCTCGGCTCGTCGCTCGGCCCGGTCGCGCTCGGCGTCGCCCACCACGCCGGCGGCACCCACGGCGTGTTCCTCGCCCTGCTGCCCGTCCTCGCGCTCGCGCTCGTCACGGCGTTCGCGCTCCCCCACGTCCCGCTCCACCGCTAGGAGAACCACGATGATCTTCGTCATCGGCGCCACCGGCAAGGTCGGCCGCGCCCTCGTCCCCGCCCTGCTCGACGCCGGCGCCGCCGTCCGCGCCCTGACCCGCGACCCGGGGAAGGCCCGGATCGACCCGCGCGCCGAAGCCGTCCACGGCGACCTCGACACCGCGGACCTGCCCGCGCTGCTCGACGGCGCCGACCGCGTGTTCGTGCTGACCCAGGGCCACAGCGCCGCCCGGGAAGCGGCGGTCGCCCAGGCCGCCGCCCGTGCCGGTGCCACCCACCTGGTCAAGCTGTCCACCACCGGAGTCCACTTCGGACAGACCGACCCGCTCACCCGCGCCCACGCCGAAGCCGAGCAGGCGATCCGCGAAGCCGGACCGGCGTGGACGATCCTGCGACCCGGCGCCTTCATGGACAACCGGTTCGCCTGGCGCGGCTCGATCCACCGGGAAAACGCCGTGTACGTGCCCGAAGGCGACCCGGCGTCCGCGCTGATCCACGTCCGGGACATCGCCGCGGTCGCGGCTCTCGCCCTCACGACGTCCGGGTACGAAGGCGCGACCTACGAACTGACCGGCGGCGAAGCCCTCACCACCGAGCAGCAGGTCGCGATCCTCGCCGACGCCGTCGGCCGTCCGCTCCGATACGTCGAGGAACCCCAAGACGCGGCCCGTGACCGGATGATTCGACGGCACGGCTGGCCCGCCGAAGCCGTCGACGGCTTGTTCGCCCTCAAGCGTGAGTCCGCCCGGCACGAGCACATGGTCTTCGACACCGTCGAGCGCTTGCTCGGCCGCCCGCCGCTGACCTTCGCCGATTGGGCGGGTGAGAACGCGGCCGCGTTCACCTACCATTACCGGGGGTGACCGCGGGGAGGTGACTGGATGAGCCTGCGGGTCCTGGTCGTGGACGACCACCCGCTGTTCCGGTTCGGCGTGTGCACGCTGCTGGACGCCGAACCCGGGATCGAGGTCGCCGGCGAAGCGGCGAGCGGCGCGAGCGCCGTCGACGCGGCCGCGGCACTGCGCCCGGACGTCGTGGTCATGGACCTGCACCTGCCCGACCTGTCCGGCATCCAGGCGACCCGGCACATCGTGACCGCGAGCCCGGACACCGGCGTGCTGATGCTGACGATGGCCGACGAAAGCGAGTCGGTCTTCGCGGCGATGCGCGCCGGTGCCCGTGGCTACCTGCTCAAGGACGCCGAGCCGGACGAGATCCTGCGGGCGGTGCGGTCCGTCGCGCGGCGCGAGGCCATCTTCGGCCCCGACATCGCCAACCGCGTCCTCGCCTTCTTCAACCAGCCGCCGGCCAGCGAACCGGTGTTCCCGGAGCTGACCGGGCGCGAACGCGAGGTGCTGTCCCTGATCGCGGCCGGGCACAGCAACGCCGTCATCGCGAATTCCCTGTGCCTGAGCCCGAAGACCGTGCGCAACCACATCTCGAACGTCTTCGCGAAGCTCCACGTCGCCGACCGCGCCGAAGCGATCGTCCGGGCGCGGGACGCGGGCCTCGGCCGGTCCTGACGGGCCGCCCGCCCGGGCAACATCGGGACGCCGGTCCCATGTGCCCGGGACACCTCGCCGGGCAGGCTGGCAGCCTGCACCGTTCGAGGGGAATGGGAAGCGATGTACGAATCCGAGCGGACACCGGTGGTGGTCCGCGCCACCGATCCGATCCTGCACAACGGCGTCTGCGTGGCGCTGCGTTCGCGTGACGACGTCCGGGTGGCCGACGGGGAGACGGCCGATCCGGCCATGGTCGCGCTGCTGGTCGCCGACCGGCTCGACGAGGCGATGACCCGGCTGCTGTCCGCGCTGCACCACGAGGGCTTCACCCGCATCGTGCTGGTCGCGGGGGAAGTCGACGACAACGAGATCCTCGGCGCCGTCGAGCACGGGGTCTGCGCGGTCGCCCGCCGCGCCGACGCCGGGCCGGAGGTGCTCGTCCGGCTGATCAAGGCGGCCGCCGCCGGGGAGGGCGCGCTCCCGCCCGACCTGCTCGGCAGGCTGCTGAACCGGGTTTCCCGCCTGCAGCGCCAGGTGCTCCAGCCGCGCGGCCTGCACCTGGGCGGGATCAGCAACCGGGAGACGGAGGTGCTCCGGCTCGTCGCGGCAGGGTTTTCGACGCAGGAGATCGCCGACCAGCTGTGCTACTCGCAGCGCACGGTGAAGAGCATCCTGCACGACGTGACGAACCGGTTCCAGCTGCGCAACCGCTCGCACGCGGTCGCGTACGCGCTGCGTGAAGGGCTGATCTGACCCATGATCGCCCAGGTCGACGAGGCCCTGTGCCGGCTGCTGCGGCCCTGCCTGCCACCGGGGACGCAGCTGCGTCTCGACCCGCCGAAACCGGCGTGGCGGACGGAGTCACAGGTGCGGAGCGTGGAGCTGTTCCTCTTCGCGCTCCGAGGAGAGCAGGCCGCGGCCGGCTGCACGCTCTCCTACCTCGTCACCGCACGGGCCGGGGAGATCGACGAAGAGCACCGGCTGCTCGACGCGGCCCTGCACGCCGTGCTCGACGCCGAAGACCCGCCGGTGCGGCTGCGGCTGGCCGACACCGACGCGACGGCACTGTGGACGAGCCTCGGCATGCCCGCCCGGGCCGGGTTCGTCCTGCAGGTCACCGCCGGCGGCTAACGCGGGACGCGCTCGGCGGGCCAGCGCACCTCCGGCACGTCGGTGGGCCGCGGCACCTTGAGGAACAGGCTGAACACGGCCGGACGGCGGTTCGACAGCTCCAGCCTGCCGCCGTCGGCCTCCACCAGGGCACGGGCCAGCGCCAGGCCGACGCCGGTCGAGCCGCCACCGGAGAAGCCGCGCTCGAAGATGTGCGGCGCCAGCTCGTCGGGCACGCCCGAACCCGTGTCGCTGACCTCGATCACCACTGTGCCCTCGGCGTCGCCGCGGCGGGCGGCCACGGTGACCGTGCCCGAGCCGTGGCGGAGCGCATTGTCCAGCAGGACGCCGATCACCTCGCGGAGCCGTCCCGGCGTCGCGCGGGCCATCACCCCGTCGGCCACGCGCATCCGCAGGTTCCGGCCTTCCGAGCGGAGCAGCTCCCGCCACTCCTGCGCCATCGCGGGCAGCTGCGTCGGCAGGTCCACCGGTTCCGCGCCGACCTCGCGGGCCGCGCGCGCCGCCGCCAGCAGCTCGTCGAGTGCTTCGGCGAGCCGGTCCGCCTGCTCCTGGGCGGCCTTCGACTCGTCGGCGACCTCTTCGTCCGGGTGCACGGTGAGCGGTTCCAGCCGCAGCTGCAACGCCGTGAGCCGGCTGCGCAGCTGGTGCGAAACGTCGCCGACGAGCTGGCGTTCGCGCTGGACGAGCTGGGCCAGCGCGGTGCCGGACGCGTCGAGGGCTTCGGCGACCATGTCGAGCTCGCCGACGCCGTAGCGGCTCGGGTCGGGCCGGAAGTCGCCGCCGCCGAGCCGGGCTGCGCGTTCGGCGACGTGCCGCAGCGGCTTGGCCAGCCGCCGCGCCGTCGCGATCGCCACCACCGCGCCGGTGCCGACCGACAGCAGCACCAGCAGCACGACGACGAGCGTCACCGTCGTCTGCCGCTCGTGCATCGGGCCCGCCGGCACGGCGATCTCGACCTTGCCGTCCCGCGCGAGGTCGGCCGTCTCGGTCACCGTGCTGGGTCCGGGGTCGCTGCCGTAGCGCTTCTCGTCCTGGCCGGTGGCCCGCACGGTGAGCTGGCCGTTCACCGGCACCGCCGCGCGCACCTGGTCGAGGTCGATCTCCTGGCCGTTGGCGATCTCGGTGTCGAGGATCGCCGCCGCCGCGCGGGCGTTCTCCGCGAGCGTCTCGCGGTAGCTCGACTCGAACTGCCAGCTCGCCACGATGCCCAGCGGGATGCCGAGGACCGCCGCGGTGACCGCGACGGCCAGCAGGATGGCCAGCAGGATGCGGCGGCGCACGGCTTATTCGGCGTTGAACCGGAAGCCGACGCCGCGGACGGTCGCGATCCGGCGTTCGCCGTCGTGGGTCTTGCTGGTGCGCCCGGCGGCCTCGTCGGCGGCGATGGCGAGCTTCCGCCGCAGCCACGACATGTGCATGTCGAGGGTCTTGGACGTCTTCGACTCGAGGTCGTTCCAGACCTCGGCCAGGATCTCGTCACGGCTGACGACCTGGCCGGCGCGGCTCATCAGCACGCGCAGCAGCTCGAACTCCTTGTTGGCCAGCTGGACCTCGTGCATGTCCACGGTGACGAGCCGGGCGCCGAGGTCCATCCGCACGCCGCCGGCCTCGAGGACCTCGGGCACCCGGCGGCGCAGCAGCGCGCGGATCCGGGCGAGCAGCTCGGCGAGCCGGAAGGGCTTGGCGACGTAGTCGTCGGCGCCCGCGTCCAGGCCCACGACGAAGTCGACCTCGTCGGTGCGGGCGGTGAGCATCAGCACGGGCAGCTCGGTGCCGTTCGCGCGCAGGCGGCGGCACACCTCGAGCCCGTCCATGCCCGGCAGCCCGAGGTCCAGCACGAGCAGGTCGACTCTCTGGGCCGCGGTGGCATCGAGGACCGCCGGCCCGTCGGTGACGACGTGGATCTCGTATCCCTCGCGTTCGAGGGCGCGGGAGAGCGGTTCGGCGATGGCCGGATCGTCTTCGGCAAGTAGGACCATGCTCACCTGGTCAACTCTACGGCGCGCGGGCGTGAAACCATCGTGACCGTGCCTGGCTACGGAGATGATCTGGCCCTCGCCACCCGGCTGGCTGACGCCGCCGACGCGATCACGACGGCGCGGTTCCGCGCCCTGGACCTCGCGGTGGAGCGCAAGCCCGACCGCACCCCGGTGACCGACGCCGACACCGCGGTCGAGGACGCGATCCGGGCGCTGCTGGCCGGGGAACGCCCGGAAGACGCGGTGCTCGGCGAGGAACGCGGCGGGTCGGCGGCCACGGGCCGGGCGTGGGTGCTGGACCCGATCGACGGGACGAAGAACTTCCTCCGCGGCGTCCCCGTCTGGGCGACGCTGATCGCGCTCGTCGAAGACGGCAACCCGGTGGTCGGCATGATCAGCGCGCCCCTGCTGGGCCGTCGCTGGTGGGCGGCAACCGGGTCGGGCGCGTTCTCGTCCGATGCGGCGGGCACCCGACGGCTGTCGGTTTCCGGCGTTTCGTCCCTTTCGGACGCTTATCTGTCCACAACGGACCTGAACTCGTGGACGGAGTACCACTCCCGCGAGAAGTACCTCGATCTGGTGAACGCGTGCTGGGAGTCCCGCGCGTTCGGCGACTTCTGGCACCACGTGCTGGTGGCCGAAGGCGCCCTGGACGTCGCCGCGGAGTGCATCGTGAACCCGTGGGACGTCGCGGCGGCGCAGGTGATCGTCACCGAGGCCGGCGGCCGGTTCACCGACCTCGACGGCGTCGCGCGGTACGACAACGGGAGCGCGTTGTCGACGAACGGCCGGGTGCACGACCAGGCGCTGGCGATCCTCAAGCGCTGACCGGATGGGCCGCTCGGCGGGAATTCCTTGACCGGTCTGAACCACCGGTGGTTCACTCCCAGTGCTCGCCGGGTCACCCGGTCCGTTGACAACGTTGTCAGCCCGGGCGCCCGCTCACTCCGGGAGGAAGAGCATGCGCAGAGTCGTCACCGCGGCTTTGATCGTCCCCCTCGTCACGGCGGTCGCGCCCGCGTCCGCCGACCCGCAGCAGCACCGAGATCTCACCGCCTACGTCAACCCGTTCGCCGGTGCGAAAGCCGGCGACACGCCCGAGACCAACACCTACGCCGGCGACACGTTCCCCGGCGCCGACGTCCCGTTCGGCATGGTGCAGTGGAGCCCCGACACGCCCCTGCAGCCCAAGCCGCCCGCCGGGCAGGGCCGGTACTACGCCCGCGACCGCGACGGCGGCTACGCCTGGGAAGAAAACCGCCTCCGCGGCTTCAGCCTCACCCACTTCAACGGCGCCGGATGCGGCGGCGCGGCCGGGGACGTCCCGTTCCTGCCCTTCGCCGGGGACATCTCGACGTCGCCGGCCGTCGACGCGTCGAAGTACTTCCCCACCGTCAGCCACACCAGCGAATCCGCGTCCCCCGGCTACTACAAGGTGACCACCGATTCCGGCGTCACGACCGAGCTGACCGCGACCCAGCACTCCGGCTTGGGCCGCTTCACGTTCCCGGAGAACTCGCCCGCGACCCTCCTCATCGACGTCGCCGAGTCCGCGATGGGCAGCGACGACGCGGCCGTGACCGTCGACCCGGCGCGGCGAACCGTCGAAGGCTGGGTCTCCAGCGGTCACTTCTGCCGCGGCCCCAACACGTACAAGGTCTTCTTCACCGCCACCTTCGACCAGCCGTTCAAGACGTCCGGGACCTGGCAGAACGCCACCGTGACACCCGGTGGCACGACCGCGCGGGGCGGCAACCTCAGCAAGGACACCTGGGACAAGCAGGTCGTCACGGTCGACGGCGGCTCGGGCGCCTATCTCACGTTCGACCCCGCGAAGCCGGTACAGGTCCGCGTCGGTTTGTCCTATGTAGACACCGTCGGCGCCCGGCTGAACGTCGCCGCCGAGCAACACGGCGACACCTTCGAGGGAATCCGGAACGACGCCCGCCGGTCCTGGGACGACCGGCTGCGCCAGATCACCGTCGAAGGCGGCACGGACGCGGCGACCAGGACCTTCTACACCGCGCTCTACCACACGCTGCTGCAGCCGAACGTCTTTTCCGATGTGGACGGTCGATACGCGGGCTTCGACAAGGCGATCCACCGCGCCAAGCCGGGTCACGCGCAGTACGCCAACTTCTCCGGCTGGGACACCTACCGCGACGAGGTCCAGCTGCTGTCGATGCTCGCCCCGCACGAGGCCGCCGACATGGCGCAGTCGATGCTCAACCAGGCCGACCAGGCGGGCGGGATCTGGGACCGCTGGTCGCAGAACAACGACTTCATGGGCGTGATGGGCGGCGACCCGTACCACTCGATCATCGCCAGCACGTACGCCTTCGGGGCCACGGACTTCGACGCCGCGCACGCGCTGAAGTCCATGGTCACCGGCGCGACGCGCGTCCAGCAGGCCGGTGAACGCGCCCTCGAGCGGCCTGGCCTGTCCGACTACCTGGCGCTCGGCTACCACCCCAACAACGTCTCCGACATGCTCGAGGAGACGACGGCCGACTTCGGCATCGCGCAGCTGGCCCGGCGGCTGGGCGACGACCCGGTCTACCACCGGTTCATGAGCCGCGCGCAGAACTGGGAGAACGTCTACAACCCGGCCACCGGCTACCTGCAGACCCGGATGCGCGACGGCCAGTTCCTCTCGCCGTTCGATCCCGCGCAGTACCAGGAAATGCGCTACCAGGAAGGGAACGCGGCGCAGTACACGTGGATGGTGCCGTACGACGTGCGGGGCCTGTTCGACGCGATGGGCGGTGACGACGCCGTCAAGAAGCGTCTCGACTTCTTCTTCACGAAGCTGAACAGCGACGCCAGCTCGCCGTACGCGTTCATGTCGAACGAGCCGTCGTTCGAGGTGCCGTGGGAGTACGCCTACGCGGGCGCGCCGTCGAAGACGCAGGACATCGTGCGCCGCTCGGCGGAGCTGCTGTTCAAGCCCACCGAAGACGGCCTGCCCGGCAACGACGACCTCGGCGCGACGTCGGCGTGGTACGTCTTCGCCGCGCTCGGCATGTACCCGGAGGCGCCCGGCCGCGCCGAGCTGGTGCTGGCCAGCCCGATGTTCCCGAAGATCACGCTGACGCGGGCGACCGGGCAGCGGATCACGATCACCGCGCCCGGCGCGTCCAGCTCGGTGAAGTACGTGAAGAGCCTGCAGGTGAACGGTCGCCCGAGCACGAAGCCGTGGCTGCCGGAGTCGTTCGCGGTCAACGGCGGACGCCTCGACTTCACGCTCGGCACGTCGCCGACGTCGTGGGGTTCGGGTGGTTCCGACGCCCCGCCGTCGTTCCGCGACGGCGAGGTGCCGGTACGCGGGCGGGTCGGCCCGGGCCGGATCTTGGTCGCTCCGGGTGCTTCGCCGGCCTCCGCAACGGTGATCGCCGAAGGCATCACCGGCGCCGGAACGGTGTCGTGGCAGGTGAAGCCACCGGCGGGGATCACCGTGACGCCGTCGAGCGGGACGCTCACCGTGGGCGCGCACGGCTCGGCGACCCAGCAGGTGCAGGTGACCGCCGCGGCCGGGACGCCGGACGCGTACACGAGCGTGCCGGTGACGTTCAGCGGTCAGCCGCTGCCCGCGTACCTGCCGGTGACGGTCGGCACGCCGGGGACGCTGCACGCGGCGAACACGAACGTCGGCGTCACGGACGACAAGCTCGTCCAGTACGGCGACTTCGGCGAGACGGACCTCTACCCGGGCGGATTCGTGTTCTCCTACTCGGCGCAGGGTTTCGCGTCGCACGGGATCACGCCGGGCGCGACGGTGACGGCGAACGGGCAGCAGTTCCGCTGGCCGTCGAGCCCGACCGGCTCGCCGGACAACGTGATCGCGGCGGGGCAAACGCTTGCGGTCTCCGCGCCGGCGGGCGCGACGAAGCTGTCGTTCCTCGGCGCGGCGACCGGCGCGGACGCCAAGGGAACCGTGACGGTCACCTACACCGACGGCTCGACGCAGCACGGTTCACTTGGTTTGTCGGAGTGGCTTCTGAAAGGCGGCGCGGAGACACCGCAGTTCGGCAACACGGTGGTCGCGAAGGTGCCGTACGTGAACTCGGCGTTCCCGCGGTACATGTTCCGGCTCCAGCGGCCGTACACGTCGTACCTGTTCGCGACGGCCCCGATCGCTCTCGATCCGGCGAAGCAGGTTCGCAGCATCACGCTGCCGATGTCGACCGGTTCAGGCGCGGCGCACGTCTTCACCTACGCGGTGAGCTGACCGGCCTGCCCGGGTCGTGCGCGTCACGACCCGGGCAGCAGGCCGACGGCGCCGCGGGCCACCTGCGCCCAGGCCAGCCGGCCGAAGAGGTAGTGGCACGCCACCTGCTCACTGGTGAACCGCGCCCAGTCGTAGCGGTTGCCCTGCTCGCGCCAGAACACCTCCCACGCGTCGTCCTCGCCCTGCATCAGGCACCACGCGTTGTCGACTTCGGCGCCCAGCGAGACGACTTCCGGCGGCACGCCCAGCACGCCGAGCCAGCGCTGGATCGACTGGGTGTTCATCAATCCTCTTCCCCCTTGGCCTCGGCGAGGTAGCCGAGTGTCACGAGTTCGTCGGCCGCCAGCAGCGCACGGTACCGGGTGCCGCCGCCGACCTGGCCGAACCAGTTCGCCGTCTCCGAGCGCCACATCGGCACCGCGCGCACCACGACGTACCGGCGGTACTCGGCGTCCAGCATCCCCGGCGGCAGCGAGCGCTCCGCGAAGGGCGTTCCGTCGGCGAAGAAGATCCGCCCGTAGGCCGGGCCGAAGCGGTCGAGGACCGTGTCGGCCGGCACCATCACCGGCTCGGCCGGGTCGAGGCCGCCCTCCGGGTACTGCTCGCCCGGCGGCCACGCGTACTCCGGCCCGAGCTCGCTGTGCCCGACGACGAACCGGCGGATCCACACCGCCTGCGTCGCCCGCGCGTACGGGACGTAGCCCTCGGTCAGGTGCGGCGGCACCGGCCGCGGTGGCGCGGTCGGCGACCGGCGGAAACCCGCGGTGACGTTGGTGAGGGCCTGGTCGTCGAAGATCAGCCGGGCGTCCGGGTGGTCGTTCGGCGGGAAGCCGTCCGGGTCAGGGGGCAGCGGGAGCTGCCGCGCCGGCTTGTCCATCGCCACCGGCAGGTGCCCGATGGGGAACATGTGCACCAGGAACAGCGCGACAACGCTTTCCCGCTCGGTGCGCGGCGAGCCGAGCGGCGGCAGCGGCGCGGGCGAGATCGGCGGCGGCGGGGCGGCGGGCATCGGCGGCGCCGGGGGCAGCGGAAACGGGGGGAGCAGCGGCGACACCGCGTGCGGCCACGCGGCCGGGTTGCCCGAGGGCGGGGTCGGCGCGTCCTCGTACCCGGGCAGCCGTACCGGCCCGGTGTCGAGGTCGGCCTCGACCGGTTCGGAGCCCGCCTCGGAAGGCTCGGTCACACCCATCCTCCGGCTCGGTCGGTGCCCGCGGGCACACGCAGTTCGACGCGGCCGCGGCCGGTCCTCCTTGATACCGCACCCCGTCCCCGGGGGCGCGGCGAGGTCAGCTCAGCGCGTTGACCACACGGGACGGGCTCGGGCGGCCGAGCTGTCCCGCCATCCAGGCGCTGGCCGCCACCAGCGTGTCCAGGTCGACGCCGGTGGCCACCCCGAGGCCGTCCAGCATCCACACCAGGTCCTCGGTGGCCAGGTTTCCCGTGGCCGACTCGGCGTACGGGCAGCCGCCGAGCCCGCCGGCCGAAGAGTCCACTGTCGACACTCCACATCGGAGCGCTGCCAGCGTGTTGGCGAGAGCCTGGCCGTAGGTGTCGTGGAAGTGCACGGCCAAAGTACCGGCATCGCCGAACAACCCGATCAGGTTCTCGACCTGGCCCGCGGTCGCGACGCCGATGGTGTCGCCCAGCGACAGCTGCGAGCAGCCCATGTCCAGCAGGCGGCGGCCCGCGTCGGCGACCTGCTTGGCCGGCACGGCGCCCTCCCACGGGTCGCCGAAGCACATCGAGAGGTAGCCGCGCACGTCGAGGCCCGCTTCCCGCGCCCGCGTGACGACCGGCTCGAACATCGCGAACTGCTCGTCCAGCGACGAGTTGAGGTTCTTGCGCGCGAACGTCTCCGTCGCGCTGGCGAAGATCGCGATGTGCTCGACGCCCGCGTCGAGGGCCCGGTTCAGGCCCTTCTCGTTCGGCACCAGCACGGGGTACCGCACGCCTTCGCGGCGGTCCAGGCCGGCCAGCAGCTGCTCGGCGTCGGCCAGCTGCGGCACCCACTTCGGGTGCACGAAGCTGGTCGCCTCCAGCGTGGTCAGGCCGGCGCCCGCGAGCCGGTCGAGGAACTCCAGCTTGACCTCGACCGGGACGATCGTCTTTTCGTTCTGCAGCCCGTCCCGCGGGCCGACCTCCCAGATCGTGACCCGCTCCGGCAGCTCACCCGGGGACGGGACCCGCTCGGGCAGGCCCAGTTCGCGCGTGCCCATCAGCGGTGCCGGTCGCCGCGCGGCGGGCGGCCGCCCTGGGGTGGTAGCGGCTCGGTCTGCTGGGGGCCGGGCCGGTAGTCGTCGTACGGGTTGTCGTTGACCTCGCGGTAGATCACCGTGTGCACCTTCTCCACGTGCGGGATGTCCTCGAACCGCAGCGGCTCGTCCGACGCCGACTCGATGATCAGCGTGCCGCAGCCGAAGACGCGGTCGAGCAGGCCGTGCTCGAACTGGACGCTGTTGATCCGCCCCATCGGGATGTCGATGCCGGTGCGCTTCAGCACGCCTTCGCGGGCGATGAGCCGGTCGGTGGTGACGATGAAGTGGGTGGTCCGCCAGCGCACGAACGGCGCCAGGAACAGCCACACGACCAGCACCAGCGCGACGACCCCGATGGCGATCAGCCCGACCGAGTTCCACGGCGAGGACGCGTCCTTCGCCAGTATCGCCAGCCAGGTGCCCGCGCCGAGGGTGACCAGCAGTGCGAGCGTCGGGAAGATCAGCATCTTGAAGTGCGGGTGACTGTGCACCACGACGTGCTCTTGCTCGCTGAGCAAATCGTCCGGATAAGCCACGGCGGACGCTCCCAAGGTCGGTGCGGCGGTGTCGCCTCACCGTACCGGCGAGACGCCTGGCCGGTGAGTGCAACGCCCCGAAGAATCAGGCCGGGCGGACGTGCACCACGTCACCCGCGAACACGGTGTGCCGCTGCCCGCCCGCCAGGTCGACCTGCAGCTGGCCGGCGGCGTCGATGTCGGCCGCGCGGCCGGTGAGCGACGTGCCGTCCGGCAGCTGCACCTCGACGTCCTGGCCGAGGGTCGAGCAGTGGGCGCGGTAGTCGCCGAGCAGGCCGGCTTCGGTGAGGTCGCCGCCCGCCAGGCGCCAGCGGCGCTCCCGCTCGTCGAGCTCGGTGAGCAGCGCGATCGCGACGTCGGTGCGGTCGGTGTTCGTGGCGCCGCGCTCGGCGAGCGACGTCGCGGGCAGCCCGCCCGGGCCCGGCTGGACGTCGCCGAGAGGCAGGACGTTGAGGCCGATGCCGAGCACGATCGACGGCGGGTTCCCGGCGACGGCCTCGGCCAGGATCCCGGCGCACTTGGCCCCGCCGGCGAGGACGTCGTTGGGCCACTTGAGCGAGGCGTCCACGCCGACGCCCGCCGCGGCCGCCCGCACGGCGAGCCCGGCGACGACGGAGAGCGACCCGAGTGCGGTGAACGGGACGTCCGGCCGCAGCGCCACGCTGAGGTACAGGCCACCCTTCGGCGAGCTCCACGTCCGGGCCCGCCGGCCCACCCCGGCAGTCTGCTCCTCGGCCAGCAGAACGGTCCGGTCGGCAGTCCCGTTTCCGAGGGCTTCGCGCAGGTCGGCGTTGGTGGAGCCGGTGCGCTCGACGACGTCGATCTTCGCGTACCGATCCGTGAGCGCCGCGGTGAGCCGGGCAGCGTCGATCTCAGTCATGTGTCCACCATATGGGAGTCCCCCTAACGTGCAAGCCGCTCAGTCGTTCACACAGAGGTGCGCTCTTCTAAGTTGGAACCTGTGACGCCGAAGCCGAGGACGTGGGCCCGCGGGGCGGCCCTGCGCGGCCTCGTCGCGCTGCCGCTCGTCGCCGGGCTCGTCACGGCGGGCTGGCTGCTGGCCGACCGCGCGCCGGAGCCCGCGCCGGCTCCGGCCCCGCTGCCGGTGGTGCGTGAGGCGGCGTCGGGCCCGTCGGTCCTCGAAGTCAGCGCACCCGTGAAGGCGCAGGAGCCGGGCCAGGGCGCGTCCGGCCAGGGTGGCAAGTCGCCGCTGCAGCAGTGGGCCGAGCAGCTGTCCGGCCCCCTCGACATCCCCGCGGACGCGCTGATCGGCTACGCGAACGGCGAGCTGACGCTGCGGAGCGAAGACCCGTCGTGCCACCTCTCGTGGGTGACCCTCGCCGGTGTCGGCGCGGCGGCGTCCGACCACGGCCGCGCCGGCGGCAACGCCCTGGGACTGACGGCGGCGCAGGCGAAGAAGTACGGCACCGACGCACCGGTCGCGGCCGGGCGCGCGCTGTGCGCGGGCGGTACGGACCTGGGCGCCGGGCCGGGCTGGTGGAAGGCGATCGCGGCGTACCACCCGGGCAGCGACACCGAGCTGTTCCGCCAGCGCGTCCTGGGCATGGCCCAGCTCTACGCGACGCTCTCCCTTGACCCGGCGTCGGCGGGTTCGCCGCGAGTCCGCGCGACCCGGTTCGCGCTGGGCCAGCTGGGCCTGCCCTACGTCTGGGGCGGCAACGGCCCGGACGCGGGCGCGGCGGGTTTCGACTGCTCGGGCCTGACGAAGGCGTCCTACGACAGCGCGGGCGTGTCCCTGCCTCGGACGGCGGACAGCCAGTTCCGCGCGATCCCGCCGGTGCCGCCGTCCCAGGAGCCGCGCCTGGGCGACCTGGTGTTCTACGGCAACCCGGCGACCCGCATCCACCACGTCGGCCTGTACCTGGGCAACGGCTTGATGATCAACGCGCCGACCGAGGGCCAGGCGATCCAGATCCACACGTACCACTCGAAGGGCGACGACTACGCGGGCGCGGGCCGCCCGGCCTGAGGCCCCGGGCGCGCCAGCCCGGACTCGAAGGCGAACACGACCAGCTGCGCGCGATCCCGGGCCCGCAGTTTGGTCATGGCCCGGTTGACGTGGGTCTTCGCGGTCAGCGGGCTGATCACCATCCTCGCCGCGATCTCGTCGTTGGACAGGCCACGCGCGACCAGCGCGACCGCCTCGCGCTCGCGATTGGTCAGCTCCGCGAGCCCGGCCCCGGGCACGGGCGGCTGCGTCACGTACCGGTCGATCAGCTTGCGGGTGATCGACGGCGCGAGCAGCGCGTCGCCCCGGGCGGCGACCCGCACGGCGTGCAGGAAGTCCTCCGGCCGGATGTCCTTGACCAGGAAGCCCGCGGCGCCGGCGCGCAGGGCGTCGAAGACGTACTCGTCGAAGCCGTAGTTGGTCAGGATGACGACGTGCACGGCGGCCAAGGCGGGGTCGGCGGCGATGCGGCGGGTCGCCTCGAGGCCGTCGACGCCCGGCATGCGGACGTCGAGGAGCGCGACGTCCGGCAGGTGCCGTGCCGCGAGCGTCACGGCTTCACCACCGTCGGCGGCTTCGGCCACCACCTCGATGCCGGGCTCGGCGTCGAGGAGGGCGCGGAACCCGCTGCGGATGAGCGGCTGGTCGTCGGCCAGCAGGACGCGGATCATGCCGGGCGGTCCACGGGCAGCTCGGCCCGGACGCTGAACCCGCCTTCGCGGCGCGGCCCGGCGCGGAGCCGGCCGCCGAGCGCCGTGACGCGCTCGCGCATCCCGGTCAGGCCGACGCCCGGCACACCGTCCACAGTGGCCGCGCCGTCGTCGTCGACGCGGATGACCAGCGTGCCGGGCCGGCGGTCGATCCGGACCGACGCGGTCGCCGCGGCGGCGTGCCGGGCGACGTTGGTCAGCGACTCCTGCACGATCCGGTACGCGGTCCGGCTGACCGCCGCCGGCACGTCGTCGCAACGGCCTTCGATCGTCAGCCGCGCGTCGAGCCCACCGGCGCGAGCCCGGTCGACGAGATCCGGGACGTCGTCGAGCCCGTGCGGCGGGACGGGGTCGTCGTCGCGCAGCGCCTCCAGCGTCGCGCGCAGTTCCCGGGCCGCGTCGCGGCCGGCGTCCCGGATCGCCAGCAGGGCGTCGGGCACGTCCTCGCCCCGCTTGCGGGCCAGGTGGACGGCCACTTCGGCCTGCAGCTTGATGACGGAGATCTGGTGGGTGAGCGAGTCGTGCAGCTCCCGCGCGATGTGCAGCCGCTCCTCGCCGGCCCGCCGCCGCGCGGTCTCCTCCCGGGTCCGTTCGGCCTCGTCGGCGCGGCGCTCGGCCTGGCGCAGCGCCTCCCCGGCGGCGCCGGCGGCGACCAGCCACGCCAGCTGGAGGACGTCGCGGGCCTGCGTGAACGCCTGACCCGCGTCGTGCGCGCCCGCGGCGAAGATCGCGACCGGCACCGCGCCGAGCATGAGGACCGAAGCGACCAGCGCGGCGACCCAGTGGCCCGCCCGGACGGCGGCGTACACCGCGAACAGGTACGCGACGACGGGCACCTCGAACCCGATGGCCTGGTAGGCCAGCGCGCACACCGCGGTCACCGCCAGCACGACGATCGGCGCCCGGCGGCGCGCGACCAGTGCCAGGCCGCCGGCCACCAGGAGCGCGTACCCCAGCGGGTCGAGGGCCGTGGGCCCGTGCTGCCCGGAGAGCCCGGCGACCAGCAGGACCGCCGCCACCCCGGCGGCGAGCACCCCGTCCACGACCCGCATCCCCGCACCCTAACCGGACATCCGGGACGGCGAATCCGGCCCGAAGAGCATTCGCGGCCTACTGCGCCCGTGGTAGGTCCGCGGTTCCTGCGGCGGCCGCGGCAGCCCGAAGTGCCCGCGGCCGCACGACGACGGACGACGGATCCGGCGGACATGCTCACCGGAACATCGAAGAGAGGGGTACGCAATGTCCGTTGCCGCCGCTGTGAGCAGTTATGCCTTGACGCCGGGACGCGTGTGGTCCGTGGTGGCCGCGATCGTGGGACTGGCCGGCGTCGTCGCGGGCGGGCTGGCCCTGGCCTGCGGCCGGGGAGCCGTGGCCGCGCTGGCCGCGGGACTGGCCGGCGCGGCCGGTGGCGGCGTCGTCGTGGCCGCGGCCAAGGGCGGCCCCGGAACCGGTTACGGGATCGTCGGCGGCTACGCGGCGCTGGTGATCGGCGTGGTCGCCGCCGCGCTGGGCGGGCTGGCACTGGCTCGCGCGCGCGATTTTGTCGGTGGTCGCCGCTAGCGTCGGCGGCATGTACGAAGTCGACTTCGTCGAGTTCCCGTCCACATCGGCCACCGCGTCCGGCGAGTTCTTCGCGCGCGCGTTCGGCCGACAGGTGACGCCGTACGGCCCGGACTACACCGACGTCCGGGCCGCGGGCCTCACGTTCGGCTTCCGGGCGGACGCGGCCGAGCAGCCCGGCGCGCCCCTGGTCACGATCCGCACGGACGACCTGGCGGCCGCGCGCACAGCGGTGGAAGCGGCGGGCGGCGAGGTGACGGCGGAACCGTTCGCCTTCCCCGGCGGGCGGCACTTCCACTTCCGCGAACCCGGCGGGAGCGAACTCGCCGTGTGGTGCCCGGAGTAGCCGTCCGTTTTCCGCCGGTGGCGAGTCCCGGGATCGGCGACGGTGATCGTCATGACCACCGATCCCGTCTCCGTCCTCGAAGGCATGTATGCCGCGGAAGCCGCCTACACGGGCGACTTCACGCCGCTGGCGCCGTTCTTCGCTCCGGACGTCGTCCTGCACCAGGCCGAGGGCCTGCCCTACGGCGGTGTCTGGCGCGGCCACGCCGGCATCGAGGCGTTCTTCGCCGCCATGAGCCGCACCTGGGACGTCTTCGAACTGGTGAAGCAGCAGTTCCTCGCCACGGCGTCGCCGCTCGTCGTGCTGACCGACATGCACGTGCGGTCCCGCGCGACCGGCCGCGAGCTGGACTTCCCGATCCTGCAGACGATCACGGTGACGGCCGGCCGGATCACCGAAGTCCGCCCGTTCTACTGGGACACGGCGGCGATCACGGCCGTCTGCTCGACGTAACGGTTGCTGATGCCATCCCCCAGGTCGGCAGGGGGCAGCACGGCCATCGGTCACCTCTGGTCGCCGGGATCCGTCGAGGGTGCGACGGTGGGCGCGAGCGAAAGGTGACCGATGGACGTGCTGGCCGAGGAGTTCGAAGCCGAACGCGGCAGGTTGCGCGGGCTCGCCTTCCGGATGCTCGGCTCGGCGGCCGAAGCGGACGACGCCGTGCAGGAGGCCTGGCTGCGGCTGACCCGCGCCGGCTCGGTCGACAACCTGGCGGCGTGGTTGACGACCGTCGTCTCCCGCGTCTGCCTGGACATCTTGCGTTCGCGGAAAAGCCGTCGCGAAGAGCCGTCCGACGTCGTGCCCGAGCCGGCGGCCGACGCCGATCCGGCCGGTGACGTGGAGCTGGCCGATTCGGTGGGGCGCGCGCTCCTCGTGGTGCTCGACGCGCTGGGCCCGGCCGAGCGGATCGCGTTCGTGCTGCACGACCTGTTCGCGGTGCCGTTCGACCGGATCGCGCCGGTGCTGGACCGCAGCCCGGTGGCGGCGAAGAAGCTCGCGAGCCGCGCCCGGCACCGGGTCCGCGGCACGTCTCCGCTGCCCCCGGCCGATCTAGCGCGCCATCGCCGGGTGGTCGACGCGTTCCTGGCCGCGGCCCGCGGCGGCGACCTCGAGCAGCTCCTGGACGTGCTGGCGCCGGACGTCGTCCGCCACGCCGACGCGGCCGCGCTGCCGGCCGGCGCCGCGCTGGAGAGACGCGGGGCGCGTGCCGTGGCCGAGGAGACCCAGGTGTTCGGGAAACGGGCACGCTTCGCCGAAGCGGCTCTGGTGGACGGCGCGGTCGGCGTCGTCGTGGCCCCGCGCGGGCGGCTGCAGCTCGCGCTCGCGGTGACGGTCGACGGCGAGCGGGTGACGGCGTACGAGGTGATCGCCGACCCCGCCCGCCTCGCCGCGCTCCACGTCACGCTCCTCGGGCGACCCGGTACGACAGGTGCGTGACGCCGTCGCCTTCGATGACCTGCGGGCCGGTCAGCCGGATGGTGGTGTCGAGGTGGTCGAAGAACCGCACGCCGGCGCCGAGCAGGACGGGGACGAGGTCGACCTGGATGCCGTCGAGCAGGCCGAGGTTCAGGCACTGCTGGGCGACGGTCGTGCTGGCGACGGCGACGTTCTTCTCGCCGGCGACCTTCTTGGCCTGCTCGACGGCGCTTTCGAGGCCGTCGGTGACGAAGGTGAACGGCGCGTCCGGGTGCGGCCAGTCGGCGGGGGCTTCGTGGGTGACGACGAAGACCGGCACGCCCATCGGGTGCGTTCCGCCCCAGCCCTGGGTGAGGTCGAACAGGCGGCGGCCGGTGACCAGCGCGCCGACGTTGTCCATCGCGTCGCGCAGCATCTTCGCGCTGGCCGCTGAGGTCTTGAAGGTGGCCCATTCGACTGCGGTGGGCACCTCGACGTCGCCGCTGCCGAACCACCCGAAAAGGTGGTCGATGCGGTCCTCCGGGTCGGCGACGAAGCCATCGAGGGACATGGACATGTTGGCGATGACGTCGGCCATTTCTAGCTCCTTTTTCGCTGGTCAGAGGCGGTTTGCCTCGCTGAGGGAAGTCTTCCGCGGTTCACCGCCCGGAAGATCTGCCACCTGGCCGACATCCGGCCGCGGGGTGGCCGATGCCTTGACAGCCACCGGTCGCATCGCCACCATGAACATATGTTCATGAACGCGCGTTCATGAGGAAGGGATGGAGATGCCCACGATCGTCAACACGGCGCAGGCCGAGGCGTGGAACGGCTACGAAGGGGAGCACTGGGCATCGCACGCCGACCGCTATGACGCGGTGAACAGCGGGTTCAACGACTACGTGCTCGATCACGTCCGGCCGGAAGACCGGGTGCTCGACATCGGTTGCGGCAACGGCCAGCTGACGCGCCTGGCGGCAGCGCGAGCCCGGTCGGCGACCGGCGTCGACCTGTCCGGTCCGATGCTGGCGACGGCACGCGAGCGGGCGGCGGAGGTGCCGAACGTGAGGTTCGAGCAAGGTGACGCGCAGGTCCACCCGTTCCCGGAAGGCGGGTTCGACGTGGCGCTCAGCCGGTTCGGGGTGATGTTCTTCGCGGACCCGGTGGCGGCATTCGCCAATGTTCGCCGCGCTCTGAGCCCAGGCGGCAGGCTGGCGTTCCTGTGCATGACGGCACTGGCGGGCACGGACCTCGGCCGGGTGTTCGGCGCGATGGCGGCGTACCTGCCCCAGCCGACGGGCCCGGACGGCAGCGGCCCGACATCGTTCGCGAACCCGGACCGCACGAAGGCGGTGCTGACGGAAGCGGGCTTCGAGGAGGTGGAGTGCACGCGAGTGGAAGCGGACCAGATATGGGGCCGAGACGTCCCGGACGCGGCCGGGTTCATCAGCAACTGGGGCCCGGTCCGCCACCACCTGTCGATGGTCGACAACGCAACGGCAGCCAAGGCGACGGAAGCCCTGACGGAGGCATTGCGACGATTCGCCACCCCAGAGGCGGTCCGCCTACGCGGCACAGCATGGCTGGTCACGGCCACTCGCCCGTGACGCAGCGATCCCGCGCCGAGACCGCCCCCAGGCCGAGGCCGACAACGCAACCTCGGCGCGGCAGAGCCTGACCGCCGGTCGATGCCCCCGGAATCCCTACATCGGACCAACCAACCCCGGGCTTGACCCAACCCTGGGCAGCCCGCGGCCGACCGCCCAACTACCCCGAGCCAGACCGAAGCCGCCCGGCCGACAACGGGCAACCCGACTGAAGCCACCGACCCGACCGCCCGTCCGCCTAGGACGCGACCCTCGGCCGACCACCCGACCACACCCGACCCCACCCACGCCCGCGGCCAACCACCTGACCACAAACCAACCCAAGCCCGCGACCGAACCACCCGGCTATGCCCGCCCCAATCCAAGCCCGCGCCCGACCACCCGACCACACCCAAACCAACCCAAGCCCGCGCTCGACCATCCGACCCCACCCAAACCGACCGCAGTCCGCAGCCGATCTGCCCGGCACGGCGTGGCTGGTCACCGAAAGGAGAAGATGAGGCCCTTACGATGGCGGTGATGTCACCGAGAAAAGCCGCGGCCCAGCGGGACGGCCAGTCCCTGCACGACCTGCTGGTCGAGACCGCCCAGAAGATGATCGCCACGCACGGGACCACCGGGATGACCGTGCGGGAGATCGCGCGCATGGCCGGCGTCGCCGACGGCGTGCTCTACAACCACTTCTCCGACAAGGAGGAGCTGGTCGCCAGGGCCCTGCTGGAGCACGTGCGCACGACCGAAGCCGAGCTGGGCGAGCTGCCGGTGGCGGGCGAAGGCACCGTGGCGGGAAACCTCCGCCGGCACCTGGAGTTCGGCCTCGCCCTGCACAAGGTGATCGTCCCGGCGTTCAGCGGCCTGGTCGGGCAGCCGAAGGTGCTGCAGCGGTTCGCCGAGATCAGCGAACGCTCGGGCTACTGGCGCGACCGCCTGCTCGCCTACCTCAAGGAAGAGCGCGAGCTGGGGCGGCTGCGTCCGGAGTCCGAAGTGGACGCGACCGCGGCCATGCTGGTCGGCTACTGCCACGCCTCGGTGCTGGCGGCGGTCTTCCCGCACACCAGCCCGCTGGACCCGCCGACGGTCGACTCGGTGGTGAACGCCGTCCTACACGGCGTCGCCCCCTAAGGGGAACACCGTCCTTTGTGGAGTAGTCGACACCAAGCCCGCCGTCCGCCACGAAGAAAGGCAAAGACCGCCCGGCCGATGCCCGATACCCTCGCGGTATGGACGACGTCGAGGTCCGTGAGCTGCGGTACTTCCGCGCGGTCGCCGAAGAGCTGAACTTCTCCCGCGCCGCCGAGCGGCTCGGGATGGCGCAGCCGCCGCTGTCCCGCGCGATCCGGTTGCTGGAGCGGCGGCTCGGTGCCCAGCTCTTCGAACGCACCAGCCGGCACGTCGCCCTGACACCGGCCGGAGAGGTGCTGTTCACGGAGTCGGCCAAGGCGCTGGACGCGGTCGCGACAGCGGTCCGGCGCACCCGGCGGGCAGCGCAGCAGCCACCGGCGCTGGTGGTCACCGTGCGGCCCGGCGTGGCGGCCGGACTGCTGCGGCGGATCGCCGACGGGCACCCGGACCCGGTCGAGATCCGGATCAGCGGGTTCGGCGAGCAGCCGGCCATGCTGCGTGACGGCCGTGCCGACGTGGCGTTGCTGGGCTGCCCGGGCGACCACGGCGACCTGGACGTCGAGGTGCTTTTCACCGAGCCGCGGGTGGCAGCGCTGCCGTCAGGGCACGAGCTGGCCGGCCGGTCGGCGCTGAGCTGCGCGGACTTCGCCGGACGGCCGACACCGTCCTGGCCGGAAGCGTCAGCAGCGGACCGCGCGTACTGGTCGGGCCAGGACGCGACGGGCGGTCCCGTGACGCCGGGCCCGCAGGTGCACGACAGCGCCGAGCTGCTGCAAGCAGTGGCCCGCGGACAGGCGATCGCACTGCTGCCGGCATCGGTGGCGGAGTGCGACCAGCGAGCGGACGTCGTCTACCGCCCGGTGGTGGACGCAACACGGTACGCGCTGGCCCTGGCCTGGCCGGCGGCCGCACGAGACCTGCGAATCGCGCGCTTCGTCCGGACGGCGATCGAGTTCAGCGAAGCACGACCTCGACCAAGCGCTGTTCCGGCGGGCTGACCGACCGCACGACCGGCGGCACGCGGACGTCGTCGGCTTCGAACGCGGCCCGCAGCCGTCCGGGATCGGCGTCCGTCATCAGTTCGGCCAGTTCGTCGGCGCGGGCGAGGGTGGCCGCGGACAGTACGGCGTCGTCGTTCAGCGCGCCCCACAGATCCCACAGCAGCATCTCGTGCTTGTTCAGGGCGGCGAGGTCGAGCACGAGGTTGTGCCACGCGTACGGCAGGCCGCGCAGGAACGGCACTTCCAGATCCGGTGCGACCGCCAGCCGGGCCGGGTCGAGGTCGCCCGCGCGGGCGGCCGTCCACGCGTCCGCGCCGACCAGGAACCGGTCACGCGGGACGTCGAGGACGTCGAACTCGCGGAAGTCCGCCGGCAGCTGGGGATCGACCAGGTGCCAGCCGTCGGCGGACCGGACCTCGGCGACGACGTGGTCGAGGTACCACCCCGGCACCAGGTAGTTCGCGAAGCCGACTCTGACGCGCGCCGGAATTCCGTGGTGCCGCGCCATCGACACGAGCAACAGCGTGAAGTCGCGGCAACAGCCGACGACCCGGTCGAGTGTCGCGCGCGGTTCGCCGGGTGGCGCCGGGTCGAGTTCACGCAGGCGCGCGAACAGGTCCGCCGCGTAGCGCAGGTCGATCTCTTCACGGCGGGCGGCCGGGAAACCGTGCTTCGTGATGTCGCCCTGGGCCCAGAAGTGGAACACGAGGTGCGACGCGGCCTCGCGCATGGCGGCGAGGTCGCGGGGCACGGCGTCGAGCCACGGCGTCAGCGTGCCCGGGTCGCTGAAGCGGCTGTGGCGCGCATACCAGTCCATGGCCTCCACACTAGGAAAATTCAGCCCGCCTGCGCCGCCAGTTCGCCGCGGAACGTCGAGCGGTACGCACTAGGCGACACCCCGAGCGCGGCCTGGAAATGCTGGCGCAGGGACGCCGCCGTGCCGAAGCCCGCTTCGGCCGCGACGCGGTCCACCGGCAGGTCGGACTCCTCCAGCAGCTGGCGGGCGCGCTCGATGCGTTGCTGCGTCAGCCATTGCAGGGCCGAGATGCCGACCTCCTCGCGGAAGCGGCGGGTGAACGTCCGCGTGCTCATCGACTCGCGGGCGGCCAGCTCGCGCAGGGTCAGCGGGCGGTGCAGGTTCTCCAGCGCCCACGCCCGCGCCGCCTTGGTCGACGATGTGCGGGGTTCGGGCACCGGCCGCCGGACGAACTGGGCCTGGCCGCCTTCGCGGTGCGGGGACACCACCGTGCCGCGGGCGACTTCGTTGGCGACCGCCGCGCCGTGGTCGCGGCGGATCATGTGCAGCACCAGGTCGATCCCCGACGCCACGCCCGCCGAGGTCAGGACGTTGCCGTCGTCGGTGTAGAGCACGCACGGGTCCACGTCGACCTCCGGGAACCGGCTCTGCAGCTCGTCCGCGGAACGCCAGTGGGTGGTCGCGCGGCGGCCGTCGAGCAGACCGGCCGCGGCGAGCACGAACGCGCCCGTGCAGATCGACGCGATCCGCGCGTCCGGCCGGATCCGCTCCAGCGCCGCCGCGAGCGACGGGGTCAGCACGCGCGCCATCGGCTCGTACTCGACGAGCGACGCCGGGACGATCACCGTGTCGGCCTCGGCCAGCACCTCCGGCCCGCGCTCGACCGGGATGGTGACGTCGGAGTCGGTGCGCACCGGGCCCGGTTCGAGGGTGCACGTGACGACCTCGTACAACCGCTCCCCCGACGCCGAGCGCGCCTGCCCGAAGAGCCGGTGGACGATGCCCAGCTCCATCACGAGCATGCCGTGACGAACCAGCACGGCGACGTGGTGACGGTCCGGGTGCGCGAATTCGGCCATGGCCCGATTCTTGCACATGATGGCCATCAGGCCGCTCGATCGAGCCCGCCGCGCGCGTGATCATCGAGGTCATGAACGTGTTGTGGGTTTTCGCGCATCCCGAACCGCGCTCGCTGAACGGCGCCCTTCGCGACGCCGGGGTCCGGACGCTCGAGGAGCTGGGTCACGACGTCCGGCAGTCGGACCTGTACGCGATGAAGTGGAATCCGGTGGTCGACGCGGCCGACTTCGGCGCCGAGGCGGGCGACGAGCGGCTGATCGTCGGGGCGACGTCCGCGCGGGCGCGCGAACGAGGCGAGCTGAGCCCGGACATCGTGGCGGAGCAGGAAAAGCTCGACTGGGCGGACGCGGTGGTCGTGCAGTTCCCGCTGTGGTGGTACGGCCTGCCGGCAATCCTGAAGGGCTGGTTCGACCGGGTGCTGGTGAAGGGTTTCGGCTACGGCATCCGCACGGCGGACGGCCGCACCGCGCGCTACGGCGAGGGCCGGCTCGCGGGCAAGCGCGCGATGGCGGTGCTCACCACGGGCGCCCGCGAGCCGGCGATGGGCCCGCGCGGAGTGAACGGCGCTCTGGACGAAGTCCTGTGGCCGCTGCAGCACGGAACGTTGTTCTACACGGGCATGACGGTCCTGCCACCGCTGGCGATCCACGGCGCCGACCGGCTGCCGGAGGAGCAGTTCACCGACGCGCGGGAGCGGCTGCGCGAACGCCTGCGGACACTGGAAACGACGGACCCGATCCCGTTCCGCCCCCAGAACGGCGGTGACTACGACGACGACCTGGTGCTGCGCCCGGACCGGGCCGCGGGCGAAACGGGACTGGGAATTCACCTGACGCGCGCGAACTGAGCGCCCGCAAGAGCGGCACGAGCAGGGCCTGGCAGCGGGCGGGCACCGCTCGCGCGAAACGCATGAGCACACGCCGCACGGGGAGCTGGCGGGCACCGCCCGCGCGAGCAGCACGAGCACGCCGCACGGGGGTGGCGGCCGGCGCGAACAGCGCACCGCGAGTCGCGTGGTGCCCGGCAAGCCGCCACCCCACCCGCCTCTCTCAAGCAGGCAATGTCAGCCGCTGGCCCAAGCCGCCGTCCACCGGGAGGTCTGCGCCCGTTGTGTACGTTGCCTCGAACGCCAAGAACAGCACTGCCGCTGCCACCTCCTGCACCGTCGCGTGCCTCCTCAGCGGCGTGATCTCGTCGCCCGCCGCCTTGAACGACGCCAGCACCTCCGGCGGCACACCCGTCACCCCCATCGTCGGCGTGTCCGTATACCCCGGGCTCACCACATTGACCCGGATTCCGCGTGGGGCCAGCTCCGCCGCGTACGTCAGGGCGAACGACCGGACCGCCGCCTTCGCCGCCGAATACGGGCCCATTCCCGCGATTCCCGCGCCCGCCGCCACCGATGTCGTGAACACGAACGATCCGCCCGGTCGCACCAGGCCCGCCAGCCGCTGGGCCGTGAAATACGCGCCCTTCGTGTTGACGTCGAACGTCCGGTCGTAGATCTCCGGTGTCGTCTCCTGGTACGGCGTCAACGTCGCGAACCCCACGTTGATGAACACGAGGTCCAGCTCGCCCAGCCTGTCCGCCGCGACCGCCGCCAGCTCGTCGATGTCGGACAGCCGGGACGCGTCCGACGACAGCGCGTGCGCCTTGCCCGGCAGGCTCAGCCCCGCGACGTCGCGGCCCGTCAGCAGCACCTCCGCGCCGCCGTCCAGCAGCGCCCGCACCACCGCCAGTCCCATTCCGTGCGTGCCGCCCGTGACGACCGCCTTCTTCCCCGCGTACTTCACCGGATCTCCTCGATGACGCTCGCGATCGCGTGCGAACCGTGACCCGCCGCCACCGCCCGGTCGAACAGCTCCTTCACCGCCGATGGCACCGACGTCCCGATGCCCCGCTCGCGGCTCGTCTCCACCAGCAGCCCGAGGCCCGCCGCGTTGATGTCCAAAGCGGACACGTCCGTCGCGTAGTCGCCGCTCGCCACCTGCTCCCCGATGCCCGGCAGGAACCCGCTGACCGCCGAGAGCCACGACAACGCCATCGGCGTGAACGTCGACGGCGTGACGCCCTCGGTGCCGACCAACGCCAGCGCGTGCAGGTAGCCCGCCATCGTCGACCACATGATCCCCAGCAACGCCAGGTCGTGCAGCGCCGGCAGGCCGGCGTCCTCGCCGAGGAAAACCGGCTCCCCCAGCACCGACAGCACCTCGCGCTGCGCGTCGAACGCCGCGCGCGAACCGCCGTACAGGATCCGGGACTGCGGAGTCCCGATTCCTTGCGGCACGGCCATGATCACGCCGTCCACGTACTCGATGCCCTCGGCCGAAGCCCACGAAGCGACCTCGCGAGCCTGCGCGGGTGTTCCGGAAGTGAGGTTTACCAGCACTTTCGGCGACGCGGCGGCCAGCACCGGCCGCTGAGCGTCGTATGTGGACAGACAGCTGATGACGACTTCGGCCGAGGCCGCTTCTTCCGGCGTGGCCGCGAGCCGCGCGCCGCGGTCGAGCAGCGGGCCCGCCTTGAGCGGCGATCGGTTCCACACCACGACGTCGTGGCCCGCCTCCAGCAGCGCCCCCGCGAGGGCGGCACCCATGCGCCCGAGGCCGAGCACGCCCACCTGTTTCCTGCTTTCTCCCATGCCGATCATGCTGCGGGGGCGCTTTACGATGGACAAGTACCGACTAATAAGTCAGGTACCCACCAAAACGTAAGGATCCTGGATGCTGGCGAGAAGTTACCGCTGCGGACTGGACGCGGCCATCGACGTGATCGGCGGCCGCTGGAAGGCACTGATCCTGTGGGCGCTGCACGCCGAGCCGCTGCGGTTCGGCGAGCTGAAGCGGAAGGTCGCGGGCATCAGCGAAAAGATGCTGATCCAGGCGCTGCGGGAGCTGGAGGCGGACGAAATCGTGCACCGCGAGGTGTTCCACGAGGTCCCGCCGAGGGTCGAGTACTCGCTGACCGGCTTGGGTCAGCGGCTGAACACGGCGTTGCTGCCGCTGGGCGACTGGGGCGAGGAAAACATGACCGGCATCGCGAAGCGCCGCGGCGTCACGCCCGCGCCACGGCACACGGCTTGAGCGTGACCGCGTTGCGAGGGCGACGACACGGTCCGGGGCACCCGGACCGTGCGCCGCCTGATCGCGGAAGGCGTCCTTACGCGCTGACGAGGTCAGCACCGGCGAAGAACGTCGAAGCCGCCGACATCGCTTCGGCGTCCAGGAGCACGTCGCCAGGGCGGCTGCCGTTGCCCAGGAGCACGCCGCCCCAGTTCATGCTCAGGTACTCCGCACACAGCTCCAGCGTGCCGATCAACGGCTGGGCTTCCCGCGCCGTCTCGCTCAGCACGCTCACGCCCCACAACGTCTTGCCGCGCATCTTCGCCTTGAACTCCACGGGCAGCCGCATCCAGCCGGACCAGTAGTCCAGGTAGAGCTTCACGCTCGCCGATACCGAGTACCAGTACACCGGCGACACCACGACGATGTCGGTCGCGGCGAACGTCGCGTCCATCAGCAGCTGCTCGTTCGGCCCCGGCGCCGGGTGGTCGCCGGCGCCGTGCCGGCGGTCCTCGAACGGCGGCAACGGCACCTCGGGCAGCCGGATCCACCGCTGCTCGGCGCCGGCCGGCAGTTCCTTCGCCGCCCGCCGGGCCAGCATCTCCGTGTTGCCGCCGGCCCGCGCCGCGCCGACCAGGAAGAGGAAGTTCCGCGTCATGAGCAAGTCCCCTCAAGTATTTGCATGTACATATAAATACTGGCCCTGGACTATCCTGGCGTCAAGAGGAGGGCGGGAAGATGACCGTCGACGAACAGTCCTGGGGCCGCATGCTCGTGCTGCACGCGCGCATCGAGCAGGAGCTGAGCAAGGCCCTGCAACGGCGGCACGGGCTCGGGCTGTCCGAGTACCGCGCGCTCGGCAAGCTGGTCGCGGGCCCGCGCGGTGGCCTGCGGATGCAGGAGCTCGCGGAGGCGATCGGGCTCAACCAGAGTTCGGTGAGCCGGATGTGCGCGCGGCTCGAAGACGCCGGCCTGACCATCCGCGACCTGTGCGAAGACGACCGGCGCGGCGTCTACTCGGTGATCACCGACGCCGGCCGCAAGCGCTACGCAGAGACCGAGCCGACGTACTGCGCCGTACTGCGGACGGCACTCGACAAGGCCGCGAGCGACCCCGAACTGGCCGCCGCGGTCGCGGCCGTCCGCGGCGCTTGACCGCTATATGCCTCAGTGGTTATATACAGCCATGTCCGCGAAACTGCTCACCGACGAGGAACGTCCCGCGCTCCGGCTGGAACGCCGGCTGAAGCACCCGCCAGAGCAGGTCTGGCGCGCCATCACCGACCCGGCGGAACTCGAGCACTGGTTCCCGGCGAAGGTCGACGTCGAGCTGCGTGCCGGTGGTGCCATCCACTTCACCTTCCCCGGCGAAGACACCTCGACGACCGGCCGGGTCGTCACGGTCGACCCGCCGCGCGAGTTCACCTTCGTGTGGAACGACGACACCCTGCGCTGGCTCATCACCCCGGACGGCGACGGCAGCCTCCTGGAGTTCACGCACACCTTCGGCCGCGGCGAACCGGCGATCGCGAAGCTGGCCGCGGGCCGCACCGCCGCCGGCTGGGACGTCTGCCTCGACGCCCTCGACGCGCGGCTGTCCGGGCGCGACGCCGAACAGCCCGGAGACTGGCACGCCCGCATGGCGTCCTATGTGGACGAATTCGGCCTCGGTTACGGGGAAGTGCTCGAAGACGGCACGATCCGCTTCCGCCGTGACCTCGTCCGGAAGCCCGTGGACGAGGTCCGCGCGCTGCTGCCCGACGAGCCCGGCTGGCACGTGACGCAGGACCCGCTCGACGGCACCCGCGTCGAGTTCACCGAACCACAGGAACCCGACGTGCCCGCCCAGCTGGCCCGGCGGCACGAGCAGCTCGACAAGCTGTTCGCCGCCACCCACGGCGTCGACCTCCCGGACTGGACGCCCGAACACGTCGAGGCCGTGAAGAAGCACTACGCGCAACATCCGACCCAGGGTTGACGTGCGGCGGCGCGCTCCGCATCACGTTCGGCTCAGTCGTGTGCTGCGGCGGCGCCGACCGATGGGCCGGTGCTGGTGATCACGGCGCACGAATGCGGCCTGGTGCGGCCTACATCGCGCGGGTGAACGGAGCGAAGCGGAGGGAGGCGTCGCCCGGAAGCGTGCGGCCGCCGAGGACCAAGCGCGGCGCGGGAGCGCCCGGGACGAGCCCCCGCTCGCGGACCCACGCGATGAGCCCGGGGAACCGGAAGTCCGGGTCCACCCGGACCTCGCCCGGCACCGTCCGCGCCACCCCGCGGATCAGCGCCTTCGCCGCGTCCTCGGAGTGGGCGACGACCGGGCCGATGACCGTCACGTGCCCGATGTCCGTCCCGAACGCGAAGCCGCCGTCCACCACGAACGGCGTCCCCAGCCGCTCCAGCAGCGGGCGCCGGTCGACGCCGTGGGCCCGCCGGTCCAGCTCGAAGACGCCGGACCCCGGCTCGGCGCCCGGGCCGCCGTCGTCGGCGAACGTCCCGGCGTGTCCCTGGCAGCCGCCGTCCGCGACGAAGCCCATCGACTCGTACAGCGGCCGTCCGGACGTCGACGCGTGCAGCCAGACCACCCGGTCGCCCGCGGCCGAGACGGCGTGCGCGGTGATGGCCCGGCCGAGCCCCCGCCGCTCGTACCGGGGCGCGACCAGGACCATCGAAATCGACGCCACCGAGCCGAACGCCACCAGGGCGGCGGTGGCGGCCAGCCCGTCGCCGTCCGGGGCGTCCACCCCGAACACCTGCCCGACGTCGTGCAGCAGCCGCCACTTCGGCGGCTCCCGCGGCCACGACCGGGACTCGGCCAGGCCGGAGCAGGCGGGCAGGTCGGCGGCCGTCAAGGTCCGGATCTCCATGGACGTTGCCTACGCCACACGCGAAGTGACCGACAAGTAGTTAAGCTCCCGGGAATGAGCAGTGCGACGGAGCCGCTCGGGACGCCGCCCGAGGACGAACCGGACATTCACACCACGGCCGGCAAGCTGGCCGACCTGTATCGCCGCTACGACGAGGCGGTGCACGCGGGTTCGGCCCGCGCGGTGGAGAAGCAGCACGCCAAGGGCAAGAAGACCGCGCGCGAGCGGATCGAGCTGCTGCTCGACGAGAACTCGTTCGTCGAGCTCGACGAGCTCGCCCGGCACCGCTCGACCAACTTCGGCCAGGAGAAGAACCGCCCGTACGGCGACGGCGTCGTCACCGGCTACGGCACCGTGGACGGCCGCCCGGTCTGCGTGTTCAGCCAGGACGTGACCGTCTTCGGCGGCAGCCTCGGCGAGGTCTACGGCGAGAAGATCGTCAAGGTGATGGACCTGGCGATCAAGACCGGCCGCCCGATCATCGGCATCAACGAGGGCGGCGGCGCGCGTATCCAGGAAGGCGTCGTCTCGCTCGGCCTCTACGGCGAGATCTTCAACCGCAACGTCAAGGCGTCCGGCGTGATCCCGCAGATCTCGCTGATCATGGGCGCCAACGCGGGCGGGCACGTCTACTCCCCGGCGCTCACCGACTTCATCGTCATGGTCGACGAGACCTCGCAGATGTTCATCACCGGTCCGGACGTCGTCAAGACGGTCACCGGCGAGGACGTCACGTTCGAGGAGCTCGGCGGCGGCCGCACCCACAACACGAAGTCCGGGGTCGCGCACTACCTCGGTTCCGACGACGAAGACGCGATCGCGTACGTCAAGGAACTGCTCTCGTACCTGCCGCAGAACAACCTGTCGGACCCGCCGGAATTCGAGCCGCCTGCCGACCGGCCCGGCTTCTTCGACGACGTCACCGACTCCGACCGCGAGCTGGACACGATCATCCCGGACTCGCCGAACACCCCGTACGACATGCACGAGGTGATCACCCGGGTCCTCGACGACGGCGACTTCCTCGAGGTCCACGAGCTGTTCGCGCCGAACATCATCGTCGGCTTCGGCCGCGTCGACGGCCACAGCGTCGGCGTCGTCGCCAACCAGCCGACGCAGTTCGCCGGCTGCCTCGACATCGACGCGTCCGAGAAGGCCGCGCGGTTCGTCCGCACCTGCGACGCGTTCAACATCCCGGTGCTCACCTTCGTCGACGTCCCGGGCTTCCTCCCGGGCACCGACCAGGAGTGGAACGGCATCATCCGCCGCGGTGCGAAGCTGATCTACGCCTACGCGGAGGCCACGGTCCCGCTGGTCACGGTCATCACGCGCAAGGCGTTCGGCGGCGCGTACGACGTCATGGGCTCCAAGCACCTCGGCGCCGACATCAACCTCGCCTGGCCGACCGCGCAGGTCGCGGTGATGGGCGCCCAAGGCGCGGCGAACATCGTCCACCGCAAGACCCTCGCGAAGGCGGCGGAAGAAGGTCGTGACGTCGACGCGTTGCGCGCCGAGCTGATCCAGGAGTACGAGGACACGCTGCTGAACCCGTACGCGGCGGCCGAGCGGGGATATGTCGACTCGGTGATCGTGCCGGCGCACACCCGCGGGCACGTCGCGCGGGCGCTGTCGCTGCTGCGGAACAAGCGCGAGACGCTGCCGCCCAAGAAGCACGGGAACATCCCGCTGTGAGCGCCGGAAAGCCGCTGCTGCGGGTGGTCCGCGGCAACCCGAGCGACGCCGAACTGGCGGCGCTTACGGCGGTCGTCGCCGCGGCGTCGGTCGCGAAGGCACCGGAGAAGCCGAAGCCGCGTACGTCGTGGTGGGGCGATCGCGCCGCTTTGCTGCGTACGCCGCTTCACCCCGGCGAAGGCGCTTGGCGCGCTTCGGGCTTGCCTCAGCGGTAATCCGGGGCCGCCCTGGCCGCTCAGCGCTGGACGGTGTCCAGAAATACCGTCGGGACCTCGTTCTCGCTGACGATGCGGCCCAGCAGCGCGGCCAGCCGGTCGCGGTCCGGGGCGGGGAGGCCGGTGGCGAGGTCGTCGACCCGGCGGCACGTCGCCGCGTAGAAGTCCTCGGCCAGGTCGCGGCCTTCCCGGGTCAGGACGACGTGGACCGCGCGGCGGTCGTCCGGGTCGGGCTCGCGGCGCACGAGCCCGCGCCGGACCGCGCGGTCGACCAGGCCGGTCAGGCTGGACTTCTCGAGGCCGAGCGTCGCGCCGAGGTCGCTCATGCCGTAGGGCCGTCCCATGAGCACGCACAGCAGCTGCCCCTGCTGCACGGTGAGCCCGTACTCGCGGGCCGACTCGGCGTACACGGCGTTCACCAGGAACGACGCCCGCACGAGCCCGGCCACGACACCGAGCTCCTCCCCGTGTTTCCCCATCGCACCAGCCTACTTCGCGACGGCTTCCCGCACGGCGGGCACGATCTCCTCGGCCCAGCGCGCGGCGGCCGTCTCGTCGGGGGTGCTGCCGCCCGGCCCGAAGAGCACGAACCCGGCGGCGCCGTGCTCCAGCACCGCGCCGGTCAGCTCCTCGATCCACTGGGCCGGGGAGCCGCCGATCCAGCGGCCGTCGTCGGCGCGGGTCTTCGGCAGCGGCTCGGCCGTGATGCGGCCGGGGAAGTTGTAGACGGTCGCGATGTCGGCCGGATCGCGGCCGGCGTCGACGGCGGCCTTGTCGATGATCGGGCGGGACGTGCGGTAGCGCTCGCTGAGCCAGTCGGCGGCGTGACCGGGCATCCAGCCGTCGGCGACCCGGCCGGTGACGGCGAGCGACTTCGGCCCGACCGATCCCGTCCACACGGGCGGCATCGGTGCCGCGGCCGGCTCCAGGTTCGTGACCTGGTGGAACTCGCCGTCGAAGGTGACGGGGTCGCCGCCCCCGCCGAGCAGCTTCACCAGCCGGATGCCCTCCTCGAACGCGCGGACGGCCTGCCCGGGGGTCAGCTTGGTGAATCCGAGCCGCGCGATGTCGTCCCACAGCCCGCCGACGCCCATGCCGAGCACGATCCGGCCGCCGGTCAGCTCCGACAGCGACGAGACGGTGCGGGCGAGCATCGGCGCGGGACGCGTCGGCAGGTTGGTGACGCTGACCAGGCCGGAGATCCGCCGGGTGCGGCCGAGCAGGACGCCGATCTCGGCGTAGGCGTCGAGGCGGTCGGCGTAGTAGGGGTGGTCGGAGACGGTGAGCAGATCGAGCCCGGCACGGTCGGCCCGCTCGGCGAGCTTCAGGGTCGCCGCGACGTCGGCCACCGCCGTGGAGACGCCGATGCCGAAGTGAGTCATGATTCCTCCCAGTTTTAGTTCGTCCTACGAACTGATAATACATTGTTCTTAGCACGAACTACCTGCGGTTCGCCAGGTGCTGGTGGCGGCGCGGAAATCCGGTTCCCTCCCGGCGGCGCACCCGCTACCGTGGTGCTCGCCCGGTGCGGCGGTGAGGGTTACTTCTCCGGTATTCCTTGGGTTCGACTCCCGAAAGCCTTCACCACTTCGATCTCGGGTCCACCAACTTCATCACGCACTCCCGGTGCGAGCACGACCTCGGGAGTCACGGCCGCACCGATGCCCGGTGCGCAGGCGAGGGCTACTTCCACTGTCAATGGGCAGGTCGGGGGTTCGAATCCCTCCCGGGCCGCGGGGCCCGGTAGCTCAGCCAGGCAGAGCAGCAACGTTCCTTCACCGAATTCGATCTCGGGCATCGCCGTGGCCGTGGCTCCCTCACTTCGAGGGGGAACGAAATGAGCAAGTTCAACACCGCCCGCGCGCCCGCCGCGACCTCACCGGTCCGCGGCGAGGCGACGCCGTCCGCCGTCACCCACCAGGGCGCTCCCGGCTACGCGCGCGACGCCCGGTCCGAGCTGTTCCTGCTCGCCGTCACGAACATGGTCGGCGAGCACACCTTCTACGAGTCCGCGGACGCGCGCGACACGCGCTTCACCGCGCTCGTCCACGCCGCGACCCTGAAGGATCCACAGTGGACGGCCCGGTTCCTGGGCTGGCTGCGGTCCGAGGCGAACCTGCGCACGGCGTCGCTGGTCGGCGCGGCCGAGTTCGCCAAGGCGCGGCGCGACGCGGGGCTCGACGGGCTCGGCCGCCAGGTCGTCGCCGACGTCCTGCAGCGCGCCGACGAGCCCGGCGAGCTGCTCGCGTACTGGACTTCGGTGCACGGCAGGAACGTCCCGAAGCCGGTCAAGCGCGGCATCGCGGACGCGGCCCGGAAGCTCTACGACGAGCGCGCGTACGTCAAGTGGGACTCGGCGGCGCGGGCGTTCCGGTTCGCCGACGTCCTGGAGCTGACGCACCCGGCCGCACGCGACACCGCGCAGGGCGAGCTGTTCAAGCACATCCTCGACGAGCGGCACGACCGCGGGAACCCGCTGCCGGAGACCCTCGGGGTACTGCGGGCCCGCGCCGAGCTGACGTCGTGGGAGGTGCCGCGCCGCCGCGCCCTGCTCCAGCGCCCGGACGCGGCGGACGTGCTGCGCGCGGCGGGCATGACGTGGGAGTCGGTCGCCGGCTGGCTGCAGGGACCGCTGGACGCGCGCGTCTGGGAGGCGCTGATCCCGTCGATGGGCTACATGGCCCAGCTGCGCAACCTGCGCAACTTCGACGAGGCCGGTGTCTCGGACGAGGTCGCGCAGCGCGTCGCGGCGCGGCTGGCCGATCCGGGTCAGGTCGCGAAGTCGCGCCAGCTGCCGATGCGGTTCCTGTCGGCCTACCGGGCCGCGCCGTCGCTGCGCTGGGCATGGGCGCTGGAGCAGGCGATCGCGCATTCGCTGGCGAACGTGCCGCGGCTGCCCGGGCGGACGCTCGTGCTCGTCGACACGTCGTCGTCGATGAACATGGGCTTCAGCCGGGACGGCACGCTGATGCGCTGGGACGCGGCCGCGGTGTTCGGGCTCGCGCTGGGCCGTCGGTGCGCGGACGCCGATGTCGTGTCGTTCTCCGACCGCCTGCTGGGCGGTACCCGGACGAAGGTGTTCAAGCTGCGCCCGGGTGGCTCGCTGCTCAGCGACGTCGAGCGCTGGAAGTCCGGCGGGTTCTTCCTCGGCGGCGGCACCAACACGGCCGGCGCAGTGAAGAAGCACTTCGCGAAGCACGACCGCGTCGTGATCCTCACCGACGAGCAGGCCGTGTACGGCGACGTCGGGCACGCGCTGCCCGCCCAGGTGCCGCTGTACACGTGGAACCTGGCCGGCTACCGGTTCGGCCACGCGCCGTCCGGCTCGGCGAACCGGCACACGTTCGGCGGCCTGACCGACCAGGCGTTCCGGATGATCCCGCTGCTGGAGGCGGGCCGGAACGCCGACTGGCCGTTCTGAAAGACGTCCGTGAATGCCACATCGAGGGACACTTGGTCCGGGTGTGGCATTCACGGCTTTTCGGAGCGTGCACGGACGGTCACGGAACCGACCGTGGACCAGGTACTGGTCTGCGCCGTATAGTCCACGTGGAATAACCGACGAGGAGTCATCCGAAGGGACTAACGATCATGGCCTCGGCCAAGCTGACCCCGCTCGGCCTCGCCGTGCTGGAACTGCTGCACGAGAGGCCCATGCACCCGTACGAAATGGCTGTTCTCATGCGGGAGCGGTACGTCGACACGAGGGTCAACGTGAAGGCGGGATCGCTCTACCACACCGTGGAGCGCCTGCAGCGCGACGGATTCATCGAGGTCGTCGACACGCAGCGTGACGGCAGGCGGCCGGAGCGGACCGTCTACGGCATGACGCAGGCCGGCCTCGACGAGTTCAACCGCCGCGGCCGTGAACTGCTGGGGGACCTCGTCAAGGAGTACCCGGCGTACCTGTCCGGGCTCGCCGTCATCGACGAGCTCGGCAAGGAGACCGCACTGCTCGAGCTCGAGCACCGGATCACCCGGCTGCGCGCGAACGTCGCGGCCGACCGGGCCGTCCTCGACCACCTCGCCGCGGAGGGGACGCCGGAGATCTACTGGCTCGACTGGCGCTACCAGTGCGACCACCGCAAGTTCGAGCTCGAGTGGACCGAGCGGCTCCACGAAGACCTGAAGTCCGGGCGGATCCCGTTCCAGGACTGCGCCGAACCCGAGCTCACGCTCATCACCAGGGAAGACGACGATGAACGCAAGACAAGCTAACCCGTGGGCCGCGCTCGGCGCGCTGTGCCTCGGCTTCTTCATGATCCTGCTCGACACCACGATCGTGTCGATCGCGATCCCGACCATGCTGGCCAAGCTGAACGCCGGGCTGAACTCGGTCGTCTGGGTGATCAGCGTCTACCTGCTCACCTACGCCGTGCCGATGCTGTTCACCAGCCGGCTCGGCGACCGCTTCGGTCCGAAGCGCGTGTTCCTCGCCGGGCTGGTCGTGTTCACCGGCGCGTCGCTGTGGTGCGGCCTGTCCGGCAACGTCGAGATGCTGATCGCCGCGCGGGCCGTGCAGGGGCTCGGCGCCGCGTTGATGACGCCGCAGACGCTGGCGTTCATCACGCACCTGTTCCCGCCGGCCAAGCGCGGTCCGGCGATGGGCATGTGGGGCGGTGTCGCCGGCCTGGCGACGATCACCGGCCCCCTGCTCGGCGGCGTGCTCGTCGACCACCTCGGCTGGGAATGGATCTTCTACGTCAACGTGCCGATCGGCGTGGTCGCCATCGTCATGACGCTGCTGCTGGTGCCGGACTGGCAGCCGAAGCACTCGCACTCGTTCGACCTGCTGGGCATCTTCCTCTCCAGCGCGGCGCTGCTGTGCATCGTCTTCGGTGTCCAGAACGGACAGCAGTACGACTGGGGCACGGTGTTCGGCGGGATCACGGTGTTCGAGATCATCGGCGCCGGCGTGGTGCTGCTGATCGCGTTCCTGGTGTGGCAGCGGTACAACAAACGCGAGCCGCTGCTGCCGCTGCAGGTGTTCGCGAACCGCAACTTCTCGGCGGGCACGCTGACGGCGACGACGGTCGGCTTCGCGATGACCGGCATGTTCCTGCCGCTGGTCATCTACATCCAGTCGGTGCTCGGGCTGACCCCGACGATGGCGGGCTTGCTGACCGCGCCGATGTCGCTGCTGTCGGGGCTCGTCGCGCCGTTCGTCGGGAACCTGTCCGACAAGGTGAACGGCAAGTACCTGGTGATGTTCGGGCTGGCGGCGCTGGCCGCGGGCCTGGGGATCATCGCGCTGCAGGCGTCGCCGACGAGCAGCGCGTGGAGCTTCATCCCGGCGCTGCTCGTGTGCGGGCTCGGCATCGGCTGCATCTTCTCGCCGATGAGCAACATGACGATGGGGTCGGTGGAACCGCGGCTGGCCGGGACGGCGTCGGGGATCTTCAACACCTCCCGCCAGGTGGGTGGCGTGCTCGGCTCCGCGGCGATCGGCGTGCTGCTGCAGGCGCAGGTCAGCTCGTCCATCGCCGACGAGGCGGCGAAGGCCGCTGCGCAGCTGCCGGAGCAGTACCGGGAACCGTTCGCTTCGGGGATCGCGCACGCCGCGGCCAGCACCGGCGAGTTCGGGCCGGCCGGCGGGCCGTCGCCCATGCCGGGGCTGCCCGCGGAGATCGCCGCGCAGGCCGGGAAGCTGGCCACCGAAGCGGTCCACAGTGGACTCACGGACGCGGCCCGCGTGACGATTCTGCTGCCGATGGCCGTGCTGCTGCTGGGTGTCCTGTCGGCCGCCGTGCTGCGGCGGGTCACGCCGCACCGGGAAGCGCCGAAGCCGGCCACCGAGGCCGCCGCGGCCTGAAAACCGTGCGAGCCTCCGGGTGTCGGGTACCGGAGGCTCGCACGGACCGCGGGAGCGGTGGTTTCAGTGCCGTCGGTAGGACAGCCCGTACCCGTACGGGAAGAGGGGCTGCTGCCCGTCACCGACGTTGATCGGCTCCTGGGACGAACTGCGCGGCCAGGTGAAGTTCAGCTTCCCGGTCGGGTTGTAGTCGCCGTAGAGGACGTCCGCGACGCCGGCGCCCTCCGAGCCCGGCAGCCAGGCCGCGACCAGGCCGTCGATCGACGGCAGCTGCGCGGTGAGGTCCAGCGGCCGCCCGGAAACCGTCACCACGACCAGCGGGACGCCCGAAGCCTTCAGCTTGCCGATGAGGGCGACGTCTTCGGCGTCGAGGCCGAGTCCGTCCGGCCGGTCTCCCCGCCCTTCGGCGTACGGCGTTTCGCCCACCACGGCGACCGCGACCTGGTAGCTGTGGTCGATTCCGTCACCCGCACGGTCATAGGTCACCTCCGTGCCCTTCCCGGCACCGCTGCGGATGCCGTCGAGGATCGTCGTGCCGGGGATGACCCGCTCGCCGCTCTGGCCCTGCCAGGTGAGCGTCCAGCCGCCCGCCTGGTTGCCCATGTCGTTCGCGTTCTTCCCGGCCACGAAGATCTTGCTGTTCTTCTTGGCCAGCGGCAGGACCCCGTCGTTCTTGAGCAGCACCTGCGACTCGCGCACCGCCTGCCGCGCCAGCGCGCGGTGTGCCGCGCTGCCGAAGTCCTTCTGCAGCGAGCGGTCGGTGTACGGGTGCTCGAACAGGCCGAGCTCGAACTTCTTCGTGAGGATCCGCCGGTTGGCGTCGTCGATGCGCGACATCGGGACGTGTCCGTTCTGGACTTCGACGCGCAGCGTGTCGATGAACTTCGCGTAGTCGTAGGGCACCATCACCATGTCGATACCGGCGTTGACGGCCTGGCTGACCTCGGCCGGGGTGAACCCGGGCTGGCCGTCGATCTGGTTGATGCCGTCCCAGTCCGAGATCACGTACCCGGAGAAGTGCAGCTCGCCCTTCAGCAGGTCGGTGATGAGGAACTTGTTGCCGTGGTCCTTGACGCCGTTCCAGCTGTTGAAGCTGATCATCACCGAGCCGACGCCGTGGTCGACCGCGGCCCGGAACGGCGGGAGGTGGATGCGGCGGAGCTCGTCGAGGCTGATCTGCGTGTTGCCCTGGTCGACGCCGCCGGTCGTGCCGCCGTCGCCGATGAAGTGCTTGGCGGTGGCCATGATCGACGTCCGGTCGTCGAGCGAACGGCCCTGCATGCCTTCGATGATCACGGAGTTCGCGACGGCGTTGCGCGGGATCTCGCCGAACGACTCGTACGTGCGGCCCCAGCGGTCGTCACGGGCGACGCACAGGCAGGGCGCGAAACCCCACTTGACGCCGGTGGCGGCGGCTTCGTCCGCGGTGACCGCGCCGATCTTCTCGACCAGCCGCGGGTCGTTCGCCGCGCCGAGGCCGATGTTGTGCGGGAAGACCGTGGCGCCGTAGACGTTGTTGTGGCCGTGCACGGTGTCGGCGCCGTAGACGATCGGGATGCCTAGGCCGGTCGACGTCGCTGCCTGCTGGTACGCGTCGATCATGTCCGCCCACCCGGCGGGCGTGTTCGGCGTCGGCGTCGAGCCGCCGCCGGAGAGGATGGAGCCGAGCCGGGCGGTCGCGGACTGGGCGGGCGTCGCGACCTGGCGCTCGGCCTCGGTCATCTGCCCGATCTTGTCGTCGAGCGTCATCCGCGACATCAGGTCCTTGACGCGTGCGGACACCGGTGCGTGCGGGTTCTTGTAGAGCGGCGCCGCCGAGGCCGACGCCGCCGGGGCGAGCGCCGTGCCCGAGACGAGGACAGCGGCGAGGACAGTGGCGCGCAGTGATCTCTTGGCGCGGAGGAGCGACATTGTTCCCTCCGGAAACGATCCATATGTTGCGAGCCACAACAAAATAGCTCTCCGGCTGCGTGGCGTCAGTCACAATTCGGTCACGACGGCCCGCCGGGTACGTTCACGCTGTGCAGTTCGTTCTCGCCTCCCAGTCCCCCGCGCGGCTCGCCCTCCTGCGCTCGGCGGGCCTCGATCCCGCCGTGTTCGTCTCCGGCGTCGACGAAGACGCCGTCGCCGCTTCACTGACCGACCCGTCGCCGTCGGAGCTGGTCACCGCGCTCGCCGCGGCCAAGGCCGACGCGGTCGTCGAGCAGGTCGCCGCGGCGCACCCGGACGCCGTCGTCGTCGCCTGCGACTCGATGCTCAACATCGGCGGCCGGATGGTCGGCAAGCCGGGTGCGCCGGAGATCGCGCGGGAGCGCTGGGCCGCGATGGCGGGAACATCCGGTGAACTCCTCACCGGGCACGCGGTCGTCCGGCTCGAAGACGGCGCGCGCACGAAAGAGACCAGCGGCTGGGAATCGACGACCGTCCGCTTCGGCACGCCGACCCCCGAGGAGATCGACGCCTACGTCGCCACCGGCGAGCCACTGCACGTGGCCGGCGGCTTCACGATCGACGGCCTGGGCGGCTGGTTCGTCGACGGGCTCGCCGGCGGCCACACGAGCGTCATCGGCATCAGCCTGCCGCTGACGCGCCGGCTGCTCGCCGAGGTCGGCGTGAGTGTCGTGGATCTCTGGCGGCGTCCCGCATCCTGAGAAAGGCGCCACACGAACGGGTGATCCGGAAGAGTGCTCGCTTGCCTAACGTTCTTCCCACGAGGCAAGACAGGAAACTTTCGAGCACCGGAGTCGCCCCGTGTCTTTCGTACGGACCTACACCAAGCCGCGGGTGTTCGCGGCCGCGGTCCTCGGTTCGCTGGTCGTCGGCGCCCTCCTCGGCGTCGTCGCGCGGCAGACCGAGGCCGGCTGGCTGACCGATCTCCTCGACCAGGTCGGCACCATCTTCACCACGCTGCTGCAGATCGCGGTGATCCCGCTGGTCTTCACGGCGATCGTGGTCGGCATCAACAGCCTGCGCGGCCTCGGCGGCGGCCGCACCGCCGCGCGCCTCGGCGGCAAGACGGTGCTCTGGTTCGCCATCACGTCGTTCATCGCGTCGCTGATCGGCATCGCGATCGGCCGGATCTTCAACCCGGGCGCCGGCGGGCTCGGCGGCGTGACGGCGACGGCCAAGAACGCCGACAAGGCCGCCAAGAGCGTCGACCACTGGGGCTCCTGGGACGCCTTCGTCAAGGGACTGCTGCCGGAGAACTTCGTGAAAGCGTTCTCCGACGGCGAGACGCTGCAGGTGCTGTTCCTCGCGCTGGTCATCGGCGCGGCCGCCTACAGTCTCGGTGAGCGCGCGAAGCCGTTCGTGGACTTCACGACGAGCGTGTTCGAGATCATCCAGCGCTACCTCGGCTGGATCGTCCGGCTCGCCCCGATCGGCATCATCGGCCTGATCGGCGCGGCGGTCTCCAACTACGGCGACGCGCTGTTCCGGCCGCTGTTTTCGACCACGCTCGCGGTGTACGTCGGGTGCCTGCTCGTGCTGTTCGTCGTCTACCCGATCCTGCTGCGGTTCGTGGCGAAGGTCAGCCCGCTGAAGTTCTTCGCCAAGGCAGGCACGGCGATCCAGTTCGCGTTCGCCTCGCAGTCCTCGGCCGCCACGCTGCCGCTGACCCGCCAGTCGGCGGTGAACCTCGGCGTCCAGCCGGCGTACGCGGCCTTCGCGACCCCGCTCGGCAGCGCGACCAAAATGGACGGTTGCGCCGCGGTCTTCCCGGCCATCGCGGCGATCTTCGTCGCGAACCTGGCCGGGGTGTCGCTGAACTTCTGGCAGTACGCGGGCATCGTGGTCGTCGCGGTGGTCGGCGCGCTCGCGACGGCCGGCACCACGGGCTGGCTGACGGCGTTCACGCTGACGACGTCGTTCATCGGCCTGGACGCGAAGCAGGTCGCACTGGGCCTGGCGCTGATCTACTCGGTCAACCCGATCATGGACATGATGCGCACGGCGACGAACGTCGCGGGCCAGATCGTGGTCCCGACGATCGTGGCCCGCAGCGAGGGCCTGCTCGACGACGAGGTCCTGAACTCGCCGACGGACCGCCCGCTGCACACCGACGACGGTTCCGCAGCGCGCCCCACGGCCCCGGCTCCCGCCTGACCCCAGCGCCCCAAGGCGGCCTTGGGTGCGTCTCACGCACCGAAGGCCACCTTGGGGCGCTTTCAGGCCGGGCAGGGGCGCAGGTCGGCGCGGGTGAGCCGGATGTCGGGCCAGCCGCGCAGGTCGGACGGCGACGTCACGCGCCGCGTGCAGCCCACCGACCGGCCCGCCAGGTCGTACACCTGGCCCAGCACCGGGGCCGCGTCGCACTTCGGGGTTCCGGGCTCCGCGCCCGGGCAGTCGTGGCGCACCACGATCACGTCGGGACGGCCGTCGGCCGTGACGTCGTAGAGCGAGAGCGTCCCGGCGTCGGAAAAGTACGGCTTCCCCGGGTCGCGCCACACTCCCCCGCTCGCCACCAGCAGCTCGCCGTACGCGGCCTTGCCGGCGTCGCCACGGATCAGGCACGCCGGGGCCGCGCCGTCGATGCAGCGCAGCGAGTCCTGGTCCAGCCGCACGCCGAGCTGGGCGATCGCCAGCTCGAACACCGTGCCCGGCTCGGGCCCGACCCGCACCCGCGCCGACCCGCCCGAGGCGTCGGTGAGCAGCACCACCGGCACCCCGCCGACCGTCATCGCCGCGACCTGGCGGCACGGGCCACCGCCGCACGTCACCACCGGGGGCACCGGGGCCGCCGCGGGTTCGGCCGCGCCGGACGGCTCCGCCGGCCGCGGCCGCAGCAGGAACACCGCGCCGATCGCGCCGAGGGTCACCACCGCGGCCAGCACCGCGGTCAGCAGCGCCGACCGTGGCGTCCGCGCCGCCGAAGTCCGCATGAGACAGAGCGTAAGCCGGTTCGCGACTGTGTGTGGGCGGCGCCCCGGCCGGGTGTGGCCGAAATCCCCCGGCCGGGCACCCCGCGGAGCCGAGCGGGCCTCGCGGAGCGTATCCGTCTATGTTGGCCGGGTGACGAACCCGAACCTGCCGCCCGCCCTGTACCTGCCGACCGGCCCGGTCAGCGCCGAGACCGAAGGCGCGTCGATCGAGCTGCGCCGCACGCCCGACGGCCGTACCGCGCTGGTCGCGTTCACCGCGCTCGACCGGCTGATCGAGTGCTGCGGCGAGCACCAGCCGTGGGCGCTGGTGAACACCGAGCACCTGCCGAAGGTCCACGCGGCGAACCCCTACGACGTGATCGTCCTCGACTCGCCCTTGCCCGCGGAGCTGCGCCACCACGCCTGAGCGTGGTTCAGCTCTCACTCCAGGGACGCACGACGTCAGATCCGTAGACTTTCCGGATGCCGCGCAGGCGGTCAGCAATGCAGCTGTCGGGACGCAGGAGGTGCGGGGTGGCCGAGCAGGTCGGCGAATCCACGGGTGGCCCGGTGACCAAGATCCTGGTCGCCAACCGGGGCGAGATCGCGGTGCGGGTGATCAGAGCCGCCAAGGACGCTGGGCTCGCCAGCGTCGCGGTGTACGCCGATCCGGATCGCGACGCGCCGCATGTGCGCCTGGCCGACGAAGCCTTCGCGCTCGGCGGCACGACGGCCGCCGAGAGCTACCTGAACATCGAGAAGCTGCTCGACGCCGCGAAGCGCGCGGGCGCCGACTCGGTGCACCCGGGCTACGGCTTCCTCTCCGAAAACGCGGACTTCGCCCAGGCCGTCCTCGACGCCGGGCTGACCTGGATCGGGCCGAGCCCGCAGTCCATCCGCGACCTCGGCGACAAGGTCACCGCGCGCCACATCGCCATGCGCGCGGGCGCGCCGCTGGTCCCGGGCACCAAGGAGCCGGTCAAGGACGCCGCCGAGATCGTCGCGTTCGCCGACGAGCACGGCCTGCCGGTGGCGATCAAGGCCGCCTTCGGCGGTGGCGGCCGCGGCCTCAAGGTCGCGCGCACCCGCGAAGAGATCCCCGAGCTGTTCGAGTCGGCCACGCGTGAAGCTGTGGCCGCGTTCGGCCGCGGCGAGTGCTTCGTCGAGCGCTACCTGGACAAGCCGCGGCACGTCGAAGCCCAGGTGCTGGCCGACATGCACGGCAACGCGATCGTCGTCGGCACCCGTGACTGCTCGCTGCAGCGCCGTCACCAGAAGCTCGTCGAGGAGGCGCCCGCGCCGTTCCTGAGCGACGAGCAGCGCAAGCGCATCCACGAGTCCGCGAAGGCCATCTGCAAGGAAGCCGGCTACTACGGCGCGGGCACGGTCGAGTACCTCGTCGCGACCGACGGCACGATCTCCTTCCTCGAGGTCAACACGCGGCTGCAGGTCGAGCACCCGGTGTCGGAGGAGACGACCGGGCTCGACCTGGTCCGCGAGATGTTCCGGATCGCGCGCGGCGAGAAGCTGCGGATCACCGAAGACCCCGAGCCGCGCGGGCACTCCATCGAGTTCCGCATCAACGGCGAAGACGCGGGCCGCGGCTTCCTGCCCGCCCCGGGCACGGTGACGAAGTTCGTCGCGCCGAGCGGGCCGGGCGTGCGCGTCGACTCCGGCGTCGAGTCCGGCAGCGTGATCGGCGGCCAGTTCGACTCGATGCTGGCGAAGCTGATCGTCACCGGGTCGGACCGGAACAACGCCCTCGAACGCAGCCGCCGGGCGCTCGACGAGATGGTCGTCGAGGGCATGGCGACGGTGCTGCCGTTCGACCGCGTGATCGTCAACGACCCCGCGTTCGTCGGCGACGAGAACGGCTTCAGCGTGCACACGCGCTGGATCGAGACGGAGTTCGACAACCAGATCGAGCCGTTCGTCGCCCCGGACGTCGAGACGCCGGAAGAGGCGCCGCGGCAGAACGTCGTGGTCGAGGTCGGCGGGCGCCGGCTGGAAGTGTCGCTGCCGGGCGGCTTCGCGCTCGAAGGCGGCGGGGGCGGCGGAGCGGCCGTCAAGGCGAAGCCGCGCAAGCGGGCCGGCGGCGGCAAGGCCGCCGTGAGCGGCGACGCCGTCACCGCGCCGATGCAGGGCACGATCGTGAAGGTCGCCGTCGAAGAGGGCCAGACGGTCGAAGCCGGTGAGCTGATCGTCGTCCTCGAGGCGATGAAGATGGAGAACCCGGTCACCGCGCACAAAGCGGGCACCGTGACCGGTCTGGCGGTCGAGGTCGGCGCCGCCGTGACGCAGGGCACGCAGCTGCTCGAGATCAAGTAGGACAGTTCGTTACGGATGTCGTGGTGGGCCGCCCCGGAGGCGGCCTACCATCGACTACGTGACCGAAGTTCCGTCTCCGCAGCTGCGGATCAGCGACCAGAACCGCGAGTCCGCGTTGGCCGCGCTCGGCGAGCACATGAGCGCGGGGCGGATCGACATCGACGAGTACGGCGAGCGCTCGGCGCGGATCACCGCGGCGAAGACGCGCGGCGAGCTCGTCGAGATCTTCGCGGACCTGCCGGCCCCGCACCCCCAGTACGACGACGTCCCGCGGCCCGCCGCGGCCCCGGAGCCGGCCGCGGCCGCCCCGCCGGCGCCGCGTCAGCCGGACGGCTGGTCGGGCGCCCAGCGGTTCGTCGCCGCGTTCGTCCCGCTGATCTGGCTCGTGGCGATCGCGCTCATCGCCACCCACGTCGTGCACCCCACGCTGATCCTCATCCCGATCGGCGTGAGCATGTTCGGCCGGGCGATGTGGGGCCACGACCACCGGCGGGACCGGCACGTGCGCGACCGGGAGCGCCGGCGCGAGCTGCGTGACTCCTTCCGCGACCAGCGGCGCGAACTGGGTCGCTGATCCCGTCGTGGGTGACATGCGGTTGAGCGACGCCGAACGCCAGGACGCCCTGGACGTGCTGGAAGAGCACGTCCGCACCGGGCGGCTGGACATCGACGAGTACGGCACGCGCTCGGCGAAGGTCACCGCGGCCAAGCGGGTCAGCGAGCTCGTGCCGCTGTTCGAGGACCTGCCGTCGCCGCGTCCGAGCGCCCTGCTCAACGGGGCCACGGCGCCCGACGTGCCGGTGATGCCGGGCGGCAACGCGCTGGCCACGTTCCTGACCCGCAGCGCGGTGCCGATCGCGATCGTCCTGGCGATCGCGGTGCTGGTCCTGTCCCGCGGCAGGCTGCTGATCATCTGCGTCGCGCTGCCGCTGGTGGTCGCGATGCTCGCGGGCGTCCGCCGTCGCCGCTGAGCCTGCGAGAATCGGCCCGTGATGGGCGTGGTTCCGGGCGCGCTGGACGCCCGAGGCGAGCGGCTGGCGGGACCGGTCTTCACCGGCGTCGGGCTGGCCGCGCTCGCCGCCTGCGTGGTCTGGGGGCCGGGGGTCCGGGGCACCACGCTGGTGTTCGTCGTGGTGACGGCGGTGTGGCTGCCGCTGCTGATCCCGCTGTTCCCGCGCCGGGCGGCGCACCCGTGGCTGGTCGCCGGCTACTACGCCGGCGTGCTGGCGGCCGCCGTGGTCCTGGTGGCCCGCGACGACACGTTCATGGGCTTCGCGTCTTTCGGCTATCCCCTCGCCTTCGTGCTCTTCCCGGCGCGGTGGGGCTTCTTCGCGGTGGCGGCGACGGCGACGTTGTCGCTGCTGGCGGCCGACTCGGAGGCGCGGAGCCCGACGTGGGTGCTGGTCCTGTCGCTGGCCGGGCCGTTGCTGTACGCGGCCTGGTTCGTCGGCGCGGAGAGCGAGCAGCGGCGGAAGGCGAACGTGCGGCTGGAGGCCGCGCTGGAGGAGAACGCGAGTCTGCACGCGCAGCTGGTGGCGCGGGCACGCGAGGCGGGCATGCTCGACGAGCGGCAGCGGTTGGCGCGCGAAATCCACGACACGCTGACCCAGGGCCTGACCGGGATCGTCACGCAGCTGCGCGCGGCGGAGGAGGCGGACGGCCCGGAACGCGACCGGCGCCTGGAGCTGGTACGCACGCTGGCGCGCGACAGCCTCGGCGAAGCGCGCCGGGCGGTGCAGGCGCTGGCGCCGGAGCCGCTGGTGTCGGCGCGGCTGCCGGAAGCGCTTTCCGAGCTGGCGGCCCGGGTCGCGGCGACGTCCGGCATCGACGTCGGCTGTACCGTGACCGGCGATCCGTCGCCGCTGCTGCCGGAGCTGGAGGTGACGCTTCACCGCGTCGCGCAGGAAGCGCTGGCGAACGCGGAGAAGCACGCCAAGGCGTCAAGGATCGGGCTGACACTGTCCTATTCGGACGAAGTGGTGCTGCTGGACGTGGTCGACGACGGCATCGGGTTCCGCCCGGGCGACCGCGGCGAAGGCACGGGGTTCGGCCTTGAGTCGATGCGCCGGCGCGTCCACCGGGTGGCGGGGACGCTGTCGGTGGAGAGCACGCCCGGGGGCGGGACGGCGGTGAACGCCCAGGTCCCGGCGATCCGCCGGGGTGGCTAGGCTGGGCGGAGTGGAACCGGTGGAGATCAACGCGGGCACGTACTACCTGCGCCAGCTGCGCGCGGACCGGCACATCGACGACCGGCCGTTGCTGATGGAGGCGTTCGCGGACCCGACGCACCGCAAGTACGTGCTGAACTACCGCCTGCGCACCCTGGACGAAGCAACGGAGTACGTCGCGCTGCGAGCAGCCCAGTGGGCGGGCGACGAGCGGTGTTCCTGGGCGATCGCGGAGCCGACGTCAGGACGGCTCCTTGGCGAAGTGGGCCTGCGCGAACTGGACCTGGACGCGGCGTACGCGGAGGCGACGATCTGGGTCCACCCGGCAGAGCGAGGAAAGGGCATCGCGACGACGGCGTTGACCGCGGCACTGCGGTTCGGCTTCGGCGGCCTGGGGCTGCGGGAGGTGACGTACCGCTACGAGGAGAGCAACACCGCCTCGGCGATCGTGGCGGAGCGCTGCGGGTTCACGCTGCTGGGCCCGGAGGCCGAGCACGCCCCGACGGGAGAACGCCTGATCCGCTGGCACCGCACGTCCTGAGCACGCCGCCCGCTCAGCTCACCGGCTCCACGATGCCCGCCCGCGCCTCCGGGGCCGCCGACCTCAGTGCGTCCGCCGCTTCGTCGTTCGGCTGGGACTGGGACTCTCGCTCCGCCTTGACCCGCGCGTTGTAGACCTCGATCTCGTGCTTCACCGTGTCGGGCGACCAGCCGAGGACTTCGCCCACCAGGGTCGCCACCTGCTCGGCGCAGTCCACGCCGCGGTGCGCGTACTCGATCGAGATCCGCGTCCGGCGGGCCAGGACGTCCTCCAGGTGCAGCGCGCCCTCGTGCGAAGCCGCATACACCACTTCGACGCCCAGGTAGTCCGGGGCGTGCTCGATCGGCTTCAGCAGCTCCGGGCGGCCGTCCGCACAGGCCAGGACCTCGTGGACCAGCGAGCCGTAGCGGTCCAGCAGATGCCTCACCCGATAGGGGTGCAATCCGTGTTCCGCGGCGAGGTGGTCGGCCTGGTTGACGAGCGCGTGGTAGCCGTCCGCGCCCAGGAGCGGGACCTTGTCCGTGATCGACGGCTGCGAACGGCCCGGCAGGTCCACCGCCGCCGCGTCGACCGCGTCCGCCGCCATCACCCGGTACGTCGTGTACTTGCCGCCCGCGATCGCCACCAGGCCCGGCGCCACCCGCGCCACCGCGTGCTCGCGCGAGAGCTTCGACGTCTCTTCGCTCTCGCCGGCCAGCAGGGGGCGAAGGCCCGCGTACACGCCTTCGATGTCGTCGTGGGTCAGCGGCGTCGCCAGCACCGTGTTGACGTGCTCGAGGATGTAGTCGATGTCGTGCTTCGTCGCGGCCGGGTGCGCCAGGTCCAGGTTCCAGTCCGTGTCCGTCGTTCCCACGATCCAGTGATTTCGCCACGGGATCACGAACAGCACGGACTTCTCCGTCCGCAGGATCAGCCCCGACTCCGAGACGATCCGGTCGCGCGGCACGACGATGTGCACGCCCTTGCTCGCGCGCACCCGGAACCGCCCGCGGCCGCCGGAGAGCCGCTGCAGCTCGTCGGTCCACACGCCGGTGCAGTTGATCACCGCGGCCGCCGAGATCTCCGTCTCGCGCCCGTCCTCGACGTCGCGCACGCGCACGCCGGACACCCGGTCGGCCTCCCGCAGGAACCCGACGACCTGGGTCGAGGTCCGCACGACCGCCCCGTAGTGGGCCGCCGTCCGCGCGACCGTCATGGTGTGGCGAGCGTCGTCGGACTGGGCGTCGTAGTAGCGGATGCCGCCGATCAGCGCGGACCGCTTGAGCGCCGGCACCATCCGCAGCGCACCCGCGCGGGTGAGGTGCTTCTGCCCCGGGACGCTGCGAGCGCCGCCCATCGTGTCGTACATCAGCAGGCCCGCCGCGGTGTACGGCCGCTCCCACACGCGGTGCGTCAGCGGGTAGAGGAAGCTGACCGGCTTCACCAGGTGCGGCGCGATCGTCGTCAGCATCAGCTCGCGCTCGCGCAGCGCCTCCCGGACCAGGCCGAACTCCAGCTGCTCCAGGTAGCGCAGGCCGCCGTGGAACAGCTTGCTCGACCGGCTCGACGTGCCCGAGGCGAGGTCACGGGCTTCGACGAGGGCGACCCGCAGCCCGCGCGTCGCCGCGTCCAGAGCCGTGCCCGCGCCGACCACGCCACCGCCGATGACGACGAGGTCGAAGGTCTCGTTGCCCAGCCGTTGCCAGGTCTCTTCCCGCTTGGCCGGGCCCAGTCGAGCCGGGTTCGTCTCCGCTGCGTGCTGAGCCACGTGACATCCTCCTCGTGCCGGCGAGGCTTCCAGCATCGCACGACCTGGTGATCCTCCGCCCGTCCACGGGCGACACGTGTGGCGTAACCCTCCGCGATCTTGCTGTGCCGCTGGTTGGCCAATCCGACGGCAGCCACGGCGAAAACCGGCACGTCGCGAATCGGCTGCGGCCCGTACCCGCCTGCTTTCAGTCGGATTGGTCAAAGTTTCGGCTGCCCGGTGCTTGGAATCCGCTTCTACGCCCCGGTAACGTCGCGCTGACGTGGGTCGGCAACGGTGCCGTGGCTCGCCGTGATCGACCCTGCGCAGAGTGTCCAGTGTGGAGGTGCAGCGGTGAGTGCTGGGGCAATAATCGTCTGGGAAATACTGGGAACGGCCGCGCTGATCCTGCTCGGCAACGGCGTGGTCGCCAACCACGTGCTCCGCAAGAACAACGGCCACCAAGCCGGCTTCCTGTTCATCAACTTCGGCTGGGCGTTCGCCGTGTTCACCGGCGCCAGCATCGCCGCGCCCACCGGCGCGCACCTCAACCCGGCGGTGACGCTGGGCCTGGCCATTTCCGGCAAGACCCACTGGTCCGACGTCCCGTTCTACTTCATCGGCGAGATGGTCGGCGCGATCCTCGGCGCCGTGCTCTGCTGGGCCGCCTACAAGCTGCAGTTCGACGACCACCCGGAACCGGAGAGCACGCTCGGCATCTTCTCCACCGCGCCGCAGATCCCGAACGTCGCCTGGAACCTCGTCACCGAGATCATCGGCACCTTCGTGCTGGTCGTGTGGATCCTGCTCAGCCCGGTCGCGGCGGCCGCGTCGCCGGACGGCGTGCCGACCTTCGGCAACTCCGCGCTCGGCTACGCGGGCGTGTCCTTCGTCGTCCTCGTGATCGGCACGTCACTCGGCGGGCCGACGGGTTACGCCATCAACCCGGCCCGCGACCTCGGCCCGCGCATCGCCTACGCGTTCCTGCTGCCGATCAAGAACAAGGGCAACGCCAACTGGGGCTACTCGTGGATCCCGGTCGTCGGCCCGCTCGTCGGCGGCGCCCTCGCCGCGCTGGTCTACCTCGGCGTCCACAACCTGTCCTGATCGCCCCTCCTCCCGAATTCCTGGAGCACACATGACTTCGTACGTAGCCGCGATCGACCAGGGCACCACCTCGACCCGGTGCATGATCTTCAACCACGAGGGCCGCGTGGTCTCGGTCGACCAGCGCGAGCACGAGCAGATCTTCCCGAAGGCCGGCTGGGTCGAGCACAACGCCGAGGAGATCTGGGAGAACACGCGCCGCGTCGCCGCGGGCGCGCTGGCCAAGGCCGACCTGACCGCCCGCGACATCGCCGCCGTGGGCATCACCAACCAGCGCGAGACCGCGCTCGTCTGGGACAAGACGACCGGCAAGCCGGTGTACAACGCGATCGTCTGGCAGGACACCCGCACCGACCGGATCGTGACGGAGCTCGGCAACCTCGGCGGCGGCCAGGAGCGTTACCGCGCCAAGGTCGGCCTGCCCCTCGCGACGTACTTTTCCGGGCCGAAGATCAAGTGGATCCTCGACAACGTCGAAGGCGCGCGCGAGAAGGCCGAAGCCGGTGACCTGATCTTCGGCAACATGGACACGTGGGTGCTGTGGAACATGACCGGCGGCGCCGACGGCGGGGTGCACGTCACCGACCCGACGAACGCGTCCCGCACCATGCTGATGGACCTCGACACCCTGCAGTGGGACGCCGAAATCGCCGGCGAGATGGGCATCCCCCTTTCGATGCTGCCGGAGATCCGTTCGTCGTCGGAGGAGTACGGCAAGGTCCGCGAGAAGGGCGCGCTGGCGGGCGTCCCGATCGCGGGCATCCTGGGCGACCAGCAGGCCGCGACGTTCGGCCAGGCGTGCCTGTCGCCCGGCGAGGCCAAGAACACCTACGGCACCGGCAACTTCATGCTGCTGAACACCGGCCCCGAAAAGGTGATGTCGCAGAACGGGCTGCTGACCACGGTCTGTTACAAGATCGGCTCGAACGACACGGTCTACGCGCTGGAGGGTTCCATCGCGGTGACGGGTTCGCTGGTCCAGTGGCTGCGTGACAACCTGGGCATGATCACGACGGCGGCCGAGATCGAGGAGCACGCACGCAGCGTCGAGGACAACGGCGGCGCGTATTTCGTTCCGGCGTTCTCGGGCCTGTTCGCTCCTTACTGGCGATCCGACGCGCGCGGCGCGATCGTCGGCCTCACCCGGTTCGTCAACAAGGGCCACCTGGCCCGCGCGGTCCTGGAGGCGACGGCGTTCCAGTCCCGCGAGGTGATCGACGCGATGAACGCCGACTCCGGTGTCCCGCTGAAGTCGCTCAAAGTGGACGGCGGCATGGTCGTCAACGAGCTGCTGATGCAGTTCCAGGCGGACATCCTGGGCGTGCCGGTGATCCGCCCGGTGGTCAACGAGACAACCGCGCTGGGAGCCGCGTACGCGGCCGGGCTGGCGGTGGGCTTCTGGGAGTCGGAGGACGACATCCGCAACAACTGGGCCCAGGACAAGCAGTGGGACCCGGCAATGGACGAGTCCCGCCGCGAGCGCGAGTACCGCAACTGGAAGAAGGCGGTGACAAAGACGTTCGACTGGGTCGAGGACGAAGACTGACCGAGCCGAGCCGCGAGGGCCGGGGGTGCCGATGGGCGCCTCCGGCCCGCTCGCTGCTCGGGCTCCTCGCTTGTCGTGGCTGACCGGCCGCGGCCGGGCTCGCGACTGAGGCTCCGGCGCCACCGCGGCCGACCCCGACGGCAGCACCGAGCCGCGCACCACCAGGCAGAACGGGACGATCGCCCCGGGCTCGCCAGCTCCGGCCTGCACCCTCTCCGGCCCGCTCCCCTCCGGGCCCCCGGCCCGCTCCCCCTCTCCGGCCCGCTCCCCTACGGGCCCCCGGCCCGCTCCAGCCCCGGCCCGGCCCCGGCCCGCGAACCGGCTCAGTCCTCCCAGCCCTCAGGCTTCCCGGACTGCTCATTGGGCGCGATGACCAAGAACGTCACCCCCTGGTCATCGGCCAGCCGAACCTGCCGCCCATAAGGCGAGTCGGACGGCTCATCGAGCACCCGGCCACCCAGCTCGGCAGCCTTCGCCGCGGCCGCCTCGGCGTCCGCCGCCCAGAAATACGTCGACCAGTGGGACGGCACCTCCGCCGGCACCGACTCCGGCAGGCCGCCGAGGCCGCCGACCGGGCGGCCGTCCACCAGCAGGACCGCGTACGTGAACTCGTCGTTCGACAGGTCCTGGAAGCCGTAGCCGAAGACCTGCTCGTAGAACGCCTTCGCCGCCGGGTAGTCGCGGCTCATGCATTCGTTCCACGCCGGCGCTCCGGGTGTCGCCGTGACCTGGGTGCCCAGGTGGTTGCCGGGCTCCCAGAGGCCGAACACGCCGCCCGCCGGGTCGGCCGCCACCGCCATCCGGCCTTCCTGCATCACTTCCATCACCGGCATGACGATCTGGCCGCCGGCCTCGGTGATCGCCGCGGCTGTCTTGTCCACGTCGGACACCGACAGGTACGTCGTCCACACCGGTGGCACGTCCTGTCCCGGCGGTGTCTGGCCGATCCCGGCGACCGGGCGGCCCCGCAGCTGGGCCATGCCGTAGAAGCCGGTCTCCTCACCGCCCGTCTGCACGTCCCAGCCGAAGAGGCCGCTGTAGAACGCCACCGCTTTCGCCTGATCGGGCACCATCAGGTCCACCCAGCTGGGTGTGCCGTCGGGCCACCGCTCGTCCCGGAACACCATGTCGACTCCCAACCCTCGTCCACGCCGCCTGGGGTGACGGCCGACACAGTCTTGCACCCACCACCGACAGAAACCGAAAATCAGCCCTCGACCAGGCGGGCGTAGACGACGATGTTGTCGACGTAGTTGTGCGCGCTCCGGTCGAAGACACCGCCGCAGGTGATCAGCCGCAGCTCGGGGCCCGCCGTGTCGTCGTAAACGCCTTCGCGTTCGAAGTCCTTTTTCGGCACCTGGTGAACCTTCGTCACCTCGAACACCGCGGTGGTGCCATCCTTTCGGGTGATCGAGACGCGGTCGCCGGGCGCCAGTTCCTTGAGCCGGAAGAAGATGCCCTTCTGGTGGTTGCCGTCGACGTGCCCGAGGACGACGGCCGGGCCGACCTCGCCCGGCGTCGGCGCGTAGCTGTACCAGCCGGCCTGCAGCGGCGTGGTCACCGGCGGTACTTCGATCGTGTTGTCCGCGTTGACGCCGAGCGGGATCAGCGACGAGTGCGCGCCGATCTTCGGGATGTCGATCGAGACGGGATCGGACTTCGGCAAGGCCGCGACGACGTGCTGGGCCTGCGGTTCCTGCGCGGACGCGACCGGCCGGGCGGGCGGCGGCTGCGCGGTGCCCGGGTCATCGTCTCCGCCGAGCGTCAGGACCAGCACTGCCAATGCGGCCAGCAGCGCGACGACGAGGGCGATCAGCACGCCGCGTCTGCTCGTGATTCTCGTGGTCATGCTCTCCCCCTCGTCGTAACGCGACACTTTCGGGTGAACCCGCCGACCGAAGCTACCCCGGCTCCCCGGTCAGCGGCGCCGTGCCCGCCGGGCGAGCACGAGACCGGCGCCGCCGGCCGCGAGCACACCCATCCCGGCGGCAGCAGCCAGCGGGGTGCCGGAGCCGTCGGCCGGGCCGTCGGTACCACCGGTCTGCGGTGCACCGGCGGGCACCTTCGCGACCTGCTTGGTGGCCTCTTTCGCGACCTGCCTGGGAACGACGTGGACGACCACGTCCGGCTCCGCCGCGTCGCAGAGCATCCCGACGCGGTAGTCGCCCGGCTTGGCGGTCAGCGAGACCTCGAAGGTCGCCTTGACCAGGTTGCCTTCGCCGATCGAGGTGACCTGCTTGCTCACCTCCTTGATCTCCGGCACGGTGGCGAGCAGGACGTCAGTGTTGCGGTGGTTGCGGAAACACCGCCCGCTGACCACGAATCTGTCACCGGGGTGGACCGTCTTCGGGTTGGCCGTGAGGTACGGGAACGGCGGCTTGTGCATCGGGCCGGTCGGCGTTTCCGCGGCGAAAGCCGCCGGAGTGCCCAGCAGCAGCCCAGCCGAGACACCGGCGACAACAAACGTCCTACGCATTGTTTCTCCCCTTTTTTGGACAGCGCGAATACCGCGGAGAATTTCCTCGATTTCAGCTCACGGACACCGTTCACGGCCCCCTGCCTCGGCTTTCCCGCTCGCCTATGCCTTGGAAGACGCCCAGCACGCGCCGGGGTTGCGCGCGTTCACAACGAATCGGCCGACATGAAAAAACCACCCGGGAGCGCGGCTCCGAGGTGGTTCCTTCTGCTCAGCGGATCAACCGGCCATGCTGCCGTCGCCCGCTTTCGCGGCGCCGGACGGCACCTTCGAAACCTGCGGTGCCGGCACCGTGAACTGCGTCGTGTAGTTCTGCTCGCTGCAGGACACCGTCAGCTCGTACGTCCCGGCCGGGGTGCCCGGCTTGAGCGCGACGTCGGCGCTGACGTTCGCGTCGACGCCCATGAACGGGCCCGGCGTGTAGTTGGAAAACGTCAGCACTGGCGACGTGAAGGTCGGCTTGTCCCCCGCGCACTTGGCCAGCGCCACGTTCGGCGCGTCGCGGACGTACTTGTTCACGAGCGTCTGGTTGACCGCCGTGTTGGCGTTGAGCTGGACGAAGCCCGGCGGCGGCGTGGCAGGCGCCGGACTGGTGCTCTGCTGCGCCGTCGCGGGCGCCGCCAGCGCCGTTGCCCCGAACACCGCTGCCGCAACGAAAACCACCGTCTTGCGCACCTTCGCACCCTTCGCGTCCTTCAGCCTTACAACCGACAAGACGCGAAGGGCGTGAAGGGGTTGCGTGCTTCGTCAGTCGAGATCGTCGTGGCGCATGAGCTGGCGTCCGGCCTCGGTGATCGAGCCCGAGAGCGACGGGTACACCGAAAATGTCAGTGCCAGGTGGTCCACTGTGAGCTGGTTCTGGACGGCGAGCGCGATGGGAAGGATGAGCTCGCTCGCCTGCGGCGCCACGACGACACCACCGACGACCACGCCGGTGGCGGGGCGGCAGAACAGCTTCACGAAGCCTCGGCGGAGGCCCTCCATCTTCGCGCGCGCGTTGGTGGCCAAGGGCAGCATGATGGTGCGCGCGGGCACCTCGCCGGAGTCGATCGCCTGCTGGCTGATGCCGACGGTGGCGATCTCCGGGTGGGTGAACACGTTGGCGGCGACGGTCTTGAGCTTGATCGGCGCGACGCCCTCGCCCAGCGCGTGCCACATCGCGATGCGGCCCTGCATGCTCGCCACCGAGGCCAGCATCAGCACGCCGGTGCAGTCGCCGGCGGCGTAGATCCCGGGAACGGAGGTGCGCGAAACGCGGTCGACGGTGATGAATCCGCCGGGGCCGGGCGAGATGCCGACCTTGTCGAGGCCGATGTCCTTGGTGTTCGGGACCGACCCGACGGTCATCAGCGCGTGGCTGGCTTCGATCACGCGGCCGTCGGCGAGGAAGATCTCGACGCCCTTTTCGGTGCGCTCGACGCGGTCGGCGCGCGCCTGCTTCGCGACGGTCGTGCCGCGCTGGGAGAAGACCTCTTCGAGCACCGCGGCGGCGTCGGCGTCTTCGTGCGGGAGGACGCGGTCGCGGCTGGAGACGACGGTGACCTTGACGCCCATCTCGGTGTAGGCGGACGCGAACTCGGCGCCGGTGACACCGGAGCCGATCACGGCGAGGTGCTCCGGCAGCTCCTCGAGCTCGTAGAGCTGACGCCAGTCGAGGATGCGCTCGCCGTCCGGCACGGCACCGGGCAGCACGCGCGGGGTCGCGCCGGTCGCGATCAGGACGACGTCGGCGGGCAGCGTCTCGGTGCCTTCGGACGTCGTGACGGCGACCTTGTGCGTCGCGAGGCCGGGCTCGTCGTCGCTGAAGCGGGCTTCGCCGATGATGACGCGGACGCCTTCGCGCTGGACGCGGGCGCGGATGTCGGCGGACTGGGCGAGCGCGAGACCCTTCACGCGGCCGTGGACGGTCGGGAGGTCGATGCTGGTGTCGGCCAGGTCGGTGTTGATGCCGAGCTCGCCGAGGTCGTGCATCTTGGCCAGCGCGCCCGAACTCGCGATGAACGTCTTCGAGGGGACGCAGTCGTAGAGGACACAGGCACCGCCCAGGCCGTCGCGCTCGACGATCGTGACGTCGGCGCCGTGCTGGGCCGCGACGAGCGCGGCTTCGTAGCCGGCCGGGCCCCCGCCCATGATCACGATCCTGGTCACCTGGCTCCTCCTTCGACAATCCGTGCGGTGCTCTCACCGTACGCGGCGAAGGTGACCGGACACTGAAGTGGGCGAACACGGCGAGTGCGTCCACTCGGGTGCGGGAGGTGTCGCTACGCTGTCGGCGTGCCGTTGTATGCCGCGTACGGATCGAACATGGAGCCCGCCCAGATGCTGGAGCGCGCGCCGCACTCGCCGATGGCCGGCACCGGCTGGCTGGAGGGCTGGCGCCTGACCTTCGGCGGCGAGGACCTCGGCTGGGAAGGTGCCCTGGCGACGATCGTCGAGGACCCGGGTTCGCGGGTCTTCGTCGTCCTCTACGACGTGACGCCGCTGGACGAGGCGGGCCTGGACCGGTGGGAGGGCGGTGAACTGGGGATCCACACGAAGATCCGCCTGCGCGTCCAGACCATGGACGGCTCGGCGCTCGCGTGGCTCTACGTCTTGGACGCCTACGAGGGCGGGTTGCCTTCGGCCCGGTACCTCGGGGTCCTGGCGGACGCCGCCGAGGCGGCCGGCGCTCCGGCCGACTACGTCGAGGACCTCCGGACGCGTCCCTGCACCGGCATCACGGGCTGATCGGCTCCGCACGCAACCGAGGGCGAGATGCGGCAACGCCCTGTGGATACCTCGGCGGCTCGGGCGGTCGGTGACGCGGTCCCGCACATGGTCCCGAAGCCTTCGGAGAGGATCCGGCGGCAGACCGCGGATGCCCGTTTCGACGGCCGCCAAGGCGGTTCGCTCGCCACCCAGGCACAGCAATCACTCAGCGATCGCAGGCCATCGGTTTCGAGTACGACGTGCTGCTCGTCCGGCGGTCGAAACCCCATGCGGCACAAGGGAAGCGCACAGCCGCTGCCGCCCGGTCGGTAGAGCGGGTGAGTCGGCGCCTGGCCCACCGCGCGCTGCCATGAGCGGACGCCAAGGCTTGGCGGACGGCACGCTCCCGAAGTACTTCGACGGCCCCGCGCATTGATCACCCGACCGTGAACGAGGCCCTTCCGGCACCGCCGGAAGGGCCTCGTCAGCAGCCTGTGGACAACCTGGCCGACCTGTGGACAACTCGGCCTGAGCGGGGTCAGGCGAGGGACGTCAGAGCGGTGTGGACCAGGGTCCGGACTCCACAGAGGAGAGCACGTTCGTCCAGGACGAAGGTGGGGCGGTGGATGTCCGACTGCGGGTCCGGGGATCCCGGCCACACGCCCAGGCGGGCGAAGGCTCCCTGGATGTGCTCCAGGTACCAGCCGAAGTCCTCGCCGCCGGAGGACTGCTCCGTCGAGGCCACCGCGCGCTCGCCAAGGGCCGCCTCCGCGCCCGCGCGCATCAGGGCCGTCGACTCCGGGTCCGACACCACCGGCGGGACGCCGCGGCGGTAGTCCAGCGAGAAGCCGACGCCCGTCGGAGCCAGCAGGGACTGCACCGACGACGCCACCAGTGGCTCCAGCGCCGTCCAGACCTCGTGGTCCGCCGTCCGCAGCGTGCCGCGCAGGACGCCGTCCTGCGGGACCGCGTTCGCCGCCTGGCCCGCGTGCACCGCGCCCCAGACCAGCACCGTTCCCGAGCGCGGGTCGACGCGCCGCGACAGCAGCGCGGGCAGCCCGGTGATCACCGTGCCCAGCGCGTGGACCAGGTCGGCCGTCAGGTGCGGGCGGGACGTGTGCCCGCCCGGCGACGTCAGCCGCAGCTCGATCAGGTCCGCGGCCGACGTCAGCGCGCCCACGCGCATCCCGATGCGGCCCACCTCCAGGCGCGGGTCGACGTGCAGGCCGTAGATCCGCTCGACGCCGTCCAGCGCGCCCGCCGCGATCATGTCCAGCGCGCCGCCGGGCATGACCTCCTCGGCGGGCTGGAAGATCAGCCGCACCCGGCCGGGCAGCTCGGGCGCGCCGGCCAGCGCGCGGGCCGCGCCGAGCAGGATCGCCGTGTGGGCGTCGTGGCCGCACATGTGGGCCGCGCCCTCGACGGTCGAGGAGTACGGCAGCCCGGTCGCCTCGGTGAGCGGCAGCGCGTCCATGTCCGCGCGCAGCGCCACGCACCGCTCGCCGCTGCCGATGTCGCAGACGACGCCCGTGCCGGCCGGCAGCACCCACGGCTTGAGCCCGACGGCGCGCAGCAGCGTGACGACCAGTTCCGTGGTCGCGAACTCGTGCCGGGACAGCTCCGGGTGCGCGTGGATGTGCCGCCGCCAGGCGAGCACGTCGGTCGCGTTGGCGCGCAGCCAGTCGTCCAGCCAGAACGGGCCGCGGCCCGCACCAAGGTCCTCCACGGGAGCCATGCTTACGCCGGCTTCGGAAATGAGCGCTTCGGACCCCTCCATGGGGTTGATGATGCGCCCATGGGGGTCGCCTGGAACGTCCGGTCGTGAGTCGAGCACCGTCACGCCGCACCTCCTCCCGCAACACGGGTAACCCGCGCGGCGGCTGGGGTCACGCAACGTGCCGATCGATCTGTCGTACGCATTTGCAGACGATCGTGCACCATGCAGCCGGCAAGGCGCGCCTCGAAAACGGCCGTCCTAGATGGCCGGTACCGGATCTGCGTTGAACGGCGCGCGGGAGTTCGGCAACGCCGAACGCCGTTCCCGCGTCAGGACCCCTTGGCCCGCTTCGAACGGATCCGCCTGCCCCAGATGACGATCGCGAGCAGGACGACCGCGACCACCCCCGCGATCAGCTTGTTCTTGGTCTTCTCGCTGTTCGCCTTGTCGGTCTGGGCCGGGTCGAGGACCGGGCCGGGCGGCTGGGTCTGCACCGGCACCAGCACGGGAGAAGCGTGCGCCACGGTCACCGTGACGGCCGCCGTGCGCACCGGCTCGGCCAGCGCCGGCGACGCGGTGAACAGCACCGCGCCGAGCACCCCGACCAGGACCAGACCCCGCAGTTTCGCCATGTCATCCCTTCGCCTCGCCAGGCATTGTGCCCGCGGACCGCCCGGGGTGTCAGCCACCGCGCGGTGGACTGAACGCGTCGAGGATCCGCTGAGCACCGAGGGTAGCCGTCAGCTCACCGTCCCGCACCGCCCGTTCGACGTCGGGAACGACCGTTCGCACGTCCGGATGCGCCGCCAGCCGACTCAGCAGCTGTTCGCGGACCATCGCCCACGTCCAGTCGACCTGCTGCTGCCGCCGCCGCGCCGCCAGCTCGCCGGACGCCGTGAGCGTGTCGCGGTGCTTCTCGATCGCACCCCAGACCTCGTCGAGCCGCAGGTTGTGCAGGCCGCTGCAGGTCAGCACCGGCGGGGTCCACGACGCCTCGGGCCCGTAGATCATCCGCAGCGCGCCGGACAGCTCCCGCGCGGCGCGCCGCGCGTCCCGCTCGTGGTCGCCGTCGGCCTTGTTGACCGCGATGACGTCGGCCAGCTCCAGCACGCCCTTCTTGATGCCCTGGAGCTGGTCGCCGGTGCGGGCCAGGGTGAGGAACAGGAAGCAGTCGACCATGTTCGCCACGGTCACCTCGGACTGCCCGACGCCGACCGTCTCCACCAGCACGATGTCGTAGCCGGCGGCCTCCATCAGCACGATCGTCTCACGGGTCGCCCGCGCGACGCCGCCGAGCGTGCCGGACGTCGGCGACGGCCGGATGAACGCCCGTTCGTCGACCGCCAGCCGCGCCATCCGGGTCTTGTCGCCGAGGATCGACCCGCCGGTGCGCGTCGACGACGGGTCGACGGCCAGCACGGCGACGCGGTGCCCCGCCGCGGTCAGGTCCGTGCCCAGCTGATCGATGAATGTCGACTTGCCGACACCGGGCACGCCGGTGATGCCGACGCGCTGGGCGCCGCCCGCCGACGGCAGCAGCTCGACCAGCAGCTCCTGGGCCAGCGCCCGGTGGTCCTCCCGCTGCGACTCGACCAGCGTGATCGCCTTCGACAGCGTCCCGCGGTCGCCCGCCAGGACGCCCTTGGCGTAGGCGGTGACGTCGATCTTGCGCGGCAAGGGTCAGGACTCCCGCGCCGACAGCTGGCCGAGCAGGTCGATGGCCGCGTCCGCGAGCACCGTGCCGGGTCCGAAGATGGCCGCCGCCCCGGCCTCGCGCAGCGCCGGGTAGTCCTGCGGCGGGATGACGCCGCCGACGACCACCATGATGTCCTCGCGGCCCAGCTCGGCCAGCTCGTGGCGCAGCGCCGGCACCAGCGACAGGTGGCCGGCGGCCAGCGACGAGACGCCGACGACGTGCACGTCCGCCTCGATCGCCTGGCGGGCGACCTCGGCCGGGGTGGAGAACAGCGGGCCGACGTCGACGTCGAAGCCGAGGTCGGCGAAGCCGGTGGCGATCACCTTCTGGCCGCGGTCGTGGCCGTCCTGGCCCATCTTCGCGACGAGGATCCGGGGTCGCCGGCCCTCCTCCGCGGCGAACTCCTCGACCAGCGCACGGGCCTTCTCGACGTTCTGCGTCTTCCCCACCTCTTCCCGGTACACCCCCGAGATGGTCCGAATCTGGCCGGAGTGCCGGCCCCAGACCTTCTCGAGCGCGTCGGAGATCTCGCCGACCGTGGCCTTCGCGCGGGCCGCGTCGATGGCCAGCTCCAGGAGGTTGCCGCCGTTCTGGGCGCCTTCGGTGAGCCGCCGCAGGGCGTCCTCGGTCGCGGCCGGATCCCGCTCGGCGCGCAGCCGCCGCAGCTTTTCCAGCTGCTGGGCGCGGACGCCGGCGTTGTCGACCTTCAGCACTTCGATCTCGATGTCGTCGGTGACCTGGTACTTGTTGACGCCGATGACCGGCTGGCGGCCGGAGTCGATGCGCGCCTGGGTGCGCGCGGCGGCTTCCTCGATGCGCAGCTTGGGGATGCCCGCGTCGATCGCCTTGGCCATGCCGCCGGCCTGCTCGACTTCGGTGATGTGGCCCCACGCCTTGCGCGCGAGGTCGTAGGTCAGCTTCTCGACGAACGCGCTGCCGCCCCACGGGTCGATCACGCGCGTGGTGCCTGATTCCTGCTGCAGCAGCAGCTGCGTGTTGCGGGCGATCCGCGCGGAGAAGTCGGTCGGGAGGGCGAGGGCCTCGTCGAGGGCGTTGGTGTGCAGCGACTGCGTGTGCCCCTGAGTGGCGGCCATCGCCTCGACGCAGGTGCGGACGACGTTGTTGTAGACGTCCTGCGCGGTCAGCGACCAGCCCGACGTCTGGGAGTGCGTACGCAGCGAAAGCGACTTCGACGACTGCGGGTTGAAGCCCTTCACCAGCTTCGCCCACAGGAGACGCGCCGCGCGCAGCTTCGCGACCTCCATGAAGAAGTTCATGCCGATCGCCCAGAAGAACGACAGCCGCGGGGCGAACTTGTCGACGCTCAGCCCGGCGTCGACACCCGATCGGATGTACTCGACGCCGTCCGCGAGCGTGTACGCCAGCTCCAGGTCGGCGGTCGCCCCGGCTTCCTGCATGTGGTAGCCGGAGATGGAGATCGAGTTGTACTTCGGCATGTGCTGCGAAGTGAAGGCGAAGATGTCGGAGATGATCCGCATCGACGGCTGCGGCGGGTAGATGTAGGTGTTGCGGACCATGAACTCCTTGAGGATGTCGTTCTGGATGGTCCCCGCGAGCTGCTCCGGCTTCACCCCCTGCTCCTCGGCCGCGACGACGTAGAGGGCGAGCACCGGCAGCACCGCGCCGTTCATCGTCATGGACACCGACATCTTGTCCAGCGGGATGCCGTCGAAGAGCTGGCGCATGTCGTAGATCGAGTCGATGGCGACACCCGCCATGCCGACGTCGCCGGAGACGCGCGGGTGATCGGAGTCGTAGCCGCGGTGGGTGGCCAGGTCGAAGGCGACCGAAAGCCCCTTCTGCCCGGCGGCGAGGTTGCGCCGGTAGAAGGCGTTGGACTCCTCGGCGGTGGAGAACCCGGCGTACTGGCGGATGGTCCACGGCTGGTTGACGTACATCGTCGGGTACGGCCCGCGCAGGAACGGCGCGATGCCGGGGTAGGTGTGCAGGAAGTCCACATCGGACAGGTCGGCGGCGGTGTAGACGGGCTTGACGCCGATGCCCTCGGGCGTCTCCCAGGCCAGCGCGTCCGGGCCCTTGCCGGTGGCGTTCTCCACCGCGCGCGCCCACGTGCCGCGGTCGCCGGTGGCGGGCGTGCCGAGTTCGACGCCGGCGAAGTTCGGGATGGTCATCGCGCAACTCCCAGCTTGGCGTGCAGGCCGTTGAGGACTTCGAGGGCGTCGCACCCGGCGAAGACGTTCTCGTCGATGCCGTCGTACTCGCCCTTGCCCGCGAGCAGGACGTACTCGGCGCCGAGGGACGCGGCGACGTCGGCCGCCTGCGCGGAGTAGGCCTCGTCGGTACCGCAGATACAGGCGATCCGCGCCCCGCTCGCGCGGAAGGCGCCGGGCAGGTCGTCGGTCGCGCCCGGGTTGACGGCCTCGATGCCGCCGGCCTGGAACAGGTTCGCGGCGAAGCCGGCCCGCGCGGTGTGCGCGGCGACCGGCCCGAGGGTGGCGAGGAAGATCTTGGGCCGCGAGCCGTGCGAAGCGAGGTACGCGTCCGAAGCGTCGCGCAGCGCTTCGAAGCCTTCGGCGTACCGGTGCCGCGGCAGGCCGCCCTCCATAGTGGACTCGACGGGCTCGCGGACCACCGGCTTCTCGGCCAGGTCGGGGAACTCGCTGACGCCGGTGAGCGGGTCTCGCCGGGTGGCGATCCGCTTCGCGCGCTTCTCCCAGGTGGCGGCCAGCCGGGACGCCAGCGCGCCGGACGAAAGCTCGGCGACCAGGCCACCCGCGCCCTCGATGGCGGTGAACTCGGCCCACGCGGCGTGCGCGAGGTCGTCGGTGAGCTTCTCGACGTACCAGGAGCCGCCGGCCGGGTCGACCACGCCGGCCAGCTTGGACTCCTCCAGCAGCACGGCGTGGGTGTTGCGGGCGATCCGCGCCGAGAACGCGTCGGGCTTGCCGATCGCCGCGTCGAACGGCAGCACCGTGATCGCGTCCGCGTCGCCGACACCCGCGCCGAAGCAGGCGACCGTCGTGCGCAGCATGTTCACCCACGGGTCGCGCCGGGTCAGCATCGCGGGCGACGTCACCGCGTGCTGGCGCATCGGCGAGGAGAACCCGCAGACCTCGGCGACCCGGGCCCAGAGCCGGCGGGCCGCGCGCAGCTTCGCGATGGTGGAGAACTGGTCGGCGGTCGCGGCGAGCCGGAACTCCAGCTGGGCGGCCGCGGCCTCGACGTCGAGCCCCGCGTCCGTCAGCGCCCGCAGGTAGGCGACACCGGCCGCGATCAGCGCGCCCAGCTCCTGCGCGTCCGACCCGCCGGCTTCGTGGAACGGCAGGCCGTCGGCGACGACCGTGCGCACCTTCGGGTACTTCCCGGCGACACGCGCGGCGAGCGCGGCGGCCGGTCCGAGGTCGGCGGCCGAGCCGGTGCGCGCCGCCAGCCCGATCGGGTCGGCGCCGAGCACGGCGGTGGCCTCGCTCGCCGGGATCTCCCGCTCGTCGAACAGCGTCAGCAGTTCCGAAGCCGCTTCTTCGTAGTCGGCCCCCGCGTCGAGGACGACCGGGGCCAGGTCGAGGTAGACCTCGTTGAGCGCGTCGGCGACCGACGCGGGCGGGACGGCCAGCCAGATCGACGTCACGCCGCCTTCGAGGTCGGCGAGGATCGCCTTGTTGACCGCGCGGGCGTCGTCGCCGGCGAAGCGGGCCCGGACGTCCCAGCCGGTGCTGACGTGGCCTTCCGCCCGGGCGCCGCGCACGTACGGCGGCACGCCGGGGAAGCCGCTGTCCCACGGCACGTCTTCGGCCGTGTACAGGGGCTGGATCTCGATGCCGTCGTAGGTCCGCGTGACGAGCTTGCTCTCCGGGGCACCCTGGAAGTCTTCGGGCAGCTTGCCGCTCTTGCGCAGGACACCGGCGACGAGCTCCTGCCACTGCTCGCGCGTCGCCTGCGGGAACTCGGCCGCCAGGTCGAGTTCGGAGATCGGCGCTGACTCCGGACCGGCCACTTCAGTCATACCCAGTGATGGTAGAGGCACGGGCCGCGTCCGACCTGTGACTCTAGTCGCGCCCCTATGCGGATAAGGGTCGATCGGGTACGCCACAATTGGGGACGTGCCCCCATCCAGCGAAGAGACACGAGTGGTCGCCGGTCGCTACCGGCTGCGTTCGGTGCTCGGCTCCGGGTCCATGGGCACCGTCTGGTCGGCCTACGACGAGTTCCTGCACCGGCAGGTGGCCGTCAAGGAGATGAAGGTGCCGCCGGGCATCCCGGCGTCGCAGGCGGACGAGCTGCGGGAGCGGACGCTGCGCGAAGCCCGCGCGATCGCCGTGCTGTCCCACCCGAACGTGATCATCCTGCACGACGTCGCCCGCGAGGACGACCAGCCGTTCGTGGTCATGGAGCTGCTGCCTTCGCGCAGCCTCGCGCACATCCTGCGCGACCACGGGCCGCTGACCGTCGAGCAGGCCGCCGCGGTCGGCATCGCGGTGGCCTCCGCGCTGGAGGCCGCGCATGCCGCCGGCATCACCCACCGCGACGTCAAGCCGGGCAACGTCCTGGTGGCCAGCGACGGCCGGATCAAGCTCACGGACTTCGGCATCGCCCGCAACGTCTCCGAGGCGACCATGACCCGCACCGGGATCATGCTGGGCTCGCCCGCCTACATCGCGCCGGAGGTCGCCTCCGGCGGCGCCGTCACGCCGGCCGCGGACCTCTGGGGCCTCGGCGCGACGCTGTTCGCCGCGGTCGAGGGCGCGCCGCCGTACGACGCCGACGGCGACCCGCTGGAAACCGTCGGCAAGGTCGTCAACGGCAAGGTGCCCGAGCCGAAGGACGGGCCGCTGGCCGACGTCATCACCGCGCTGATGAAGAAGGAGCCGGGCGAGCGGATCACGCTGCGGGACGTCCGGCACCGGCTGTACCCGCTGCAGACGAAGACGCCGCTGGACCTCTTCGGGCCCGAACTGTTCCGCACCCCGGACGGGAAGAAGACGTCCGCGCAGCCGGACGCGACCGACACGCAGGTGATCAAGACCGTCCTGCCGGAGAAGCCGTCGAAGGCGGAGAAGCAGGCCGAGGGGTCGAGCAGCGAGCTGGCCGCCGACCCGGGCCCGCTGCCGTTCCTGCGCCCGCCCCCCTCGCCCGCGACCGACCCGCCGACGGTGTTCGTGCCGCCGCCGCCCGGGCCGGGACGGCGGACCGCGCGGGCCACGGCCGTGCTCGTCGCGGTGGCGATCCTGCTCTTCCTGCTGGCCGCGGGCGGCGGGTTCGCGCTGGCCAGGACGGTCGGCGGGCAGCCGCTGCTGCCCCCGGGCGGCGAGCCGGCGGCCACGTCGAACGGGCCCACCGAGCTGCCCGCGCCGGTGCTGGTGCGCCAGACCGGCGACGGCAGCTACGCGACCGGCGACGGCGGGCAGTTCGCCCTCGACGTGCCGGAGGGCTGGCAGAAGTTCTCCGCCACGCACAACACGAAGTTCGGGGTCAGCCTGGCCGTCCAGTACGTCTCGCCGGACGGGCGCCGGTCGCTGCGGCTGGAGCGGCTGGCGAAGTACTTCGGCCAGTTCCCCAACGACGACGAGTACATCGCCTGGCTGAAGCAGTCCAACTCCGGCAACGCGCTGGAGCTGTTCCCGCCGCAGCCGCTGCCGGACGGCAAGGGCACGACGCTGGTCTACCGCATGGCCGAAGGCGGCAGCCAGCACCCGGGCGACGGCGCCGGCGGCACCCGCGTCACGTTCGCGAACCTGGTCAGGGCGGGCACCAGCCTGTGGATCCTCTCGGTCACCGCGCCCGCCGAGCAGGAGAACGCGGCCAAGGCGGACGTCTTCGACCCCATCGCCCGCACGCTGAGCGTCACGGACTAGGTGTACTGCCCGGGGAGGTAGCCGATGCGAGCCGGCCCCCAGCGGCGGGCGAGCCGGGCCTTGATGACCCGCCGCTCGGTCCACGTCGGCGTCCGCCCTGCGCTGGTCCGCGGCCGGCTGGACCGTCGAGCATCCCTGTTCACCCTGGTCGCAGTAGCGAGCGGCCCATCGGGCGGTGGTGAAGACCGACACCTGGAAACTAGGGCGCCCGGTCCAGCAGCTCACGGGAGGCGAACTCCTGGGCGACGTGACGCAGGCCGGTGAAGATCCGGTCGCCCAGCACCGTGGCGATCAGGCCGGCCTCGATGATCTTGTCGAACGACGTCAGCCCGGTCACCACCTCGACGTCGAGCTCCGCGACCCGCAGGGCCAGCACGAAGTACTCGTCGAGGCGTTCGGCCAGCTTCTCGTGGCCGAGCTCCTTCGCCGTGGCCAGCGCGGCGACCAGGTTGCCGACCGTCCGGTTCTCCTCCGGGTGCCACTTCCAGCCGTGACGGCGGGCGAGGTCCCGCAGCAGCTCCGATGCCCACTCCGCGGCCTCTTCCGACACCTTCGGGGGGTCGCCCGCGAGCTCCTGCTGGACGACGCCCATCGTCTCGTGCGGGGTCTCGCCGCCGTCGATCGCCGCGAGGACGGCGCCGACCGAGGCCAGTGGCAGGCCGCCGACCTCGGTGAGCGCCTTGATCAACCGCAGCCGCTGGACGTGGGCCGCGGAGTAGCGGGCCTGGTTCGGGCTCGTCCGCTCCCCCGGCGGCAGCAGTCCTTCGCGCAGGTAGTACTTGACGGTCGCGACCGGCACCCCCGACTCGGCGCTCAGTTCGGCCATCCGCATGCGCATCCGCTCCGATCCCAGGGTCGGCCTCCGGGGCAACCCTGAAGACTCCTCAGCATGGATAGTTTAGCTTCCCATAACGGAGAGCTTGACTATCCATTCTGGGAGGAACCATGACCATCCTTGCCGACGTCCGGAACAGAACGCGCGGGTGGCACCGGCCGTCCGCGTTCGCGGCCGTCACCCTCGGCGTGGTGGCGGTGCTGTGCGTCGCCGCGCTGCTCGTCGACCACCGGACCCTCGGTGGCGCGCCGATCTGGGCCAAGCCGTTCAAGTTCGCCGTGTCCGGCGCGCTCTACTTCGCCACGTGGAGCTGGCTCGTCTCGCTGCTGCCGCGGTTCCGCCGCACAGCGGGCCTGCTGACGAACTTCCTCGTGCTGATCTTCGCCGCGGAGTACGTCCTGCTGGTGTTCCAGGCGGCACGCGGGCGGGCGAGCCACTTCAACAACGCGACGCCGCTGGACGCCGGGATCTACAACGTCATGGGCAAGATGATCATGGGCCTGTGGGTGGCGACGCTCGTGCTGACCGTGCTGGTGATGTTCACCGAGGTGGCGGACCGGGCGAGCTTCTGGGCCGTGCGCGCCGGCGCCGTGCTGTCGCTCGTGGGGATCTCGCTGGGCATCCTGATGACCAGCCCGACCGCGCAGCAGCGCGCGCAGTGGAAGGCAGGCGGGCAGCCGGACATGATCGGCGCGCACACCGTCGGGCTCGCGGACGGCGGCCCCGGCCTGCCGATCCTCGGCTGGAGCACGGCCGGCGGCGACCTGCGGATCCCGCACTTCGTCGGGATGCACGCGCTGCAGGTGCTGCCGCTGCTGGCGATCGGGCTCCTGGCCCTGGCCGGGCGTTTCCCGCGGCTGCGTGACGGCGTCGTGCGCGCGCGGCTCGTGCTGATCGGCGCGGCCGCGTACGCGGGCCTGACCGCGCTGGTCACCTGGCAGGCGCTGCGTGCGCAGTCGATCGTGCACCCGGACGCGGCGACGCTGGGCGCGGCCGCGGCGCTCGTCGCGGCCACCGGGCTGGGCTCGTGGGCGGCGGTGCGCACCCGATGACGCTGTTCGGTCTCGCGTTCCCGCTGGCGGCGCCGTTCTGGACGCTGATGATCCTGGCGCCGGCGTGGCGGTGGACGCCGCGGATCATGGCGTCGCCGTGGGTGCCGCTGCTGCCGCTGGCCTGCTACTTCGCACTCGTGCTGCCGCACTTCGGCGAGTGGGGGCCGGCGATGCTCCGGCCCGACCTCGGCGTGCTGCAGACGCTGCTGGCCACGCCGTGGGGCGCCGGGCTCGTCTGGGCGCACCTCATCGCGTTCGACCTGTTCATCGCCCGGTGGATGTACTTCGAAGGCCGGTCACGCGGGATTTCGCCGTGGATCGTGAGCCCGGTCCTGGTGCTGACGATCTTCCTCTCCCCGTTCGGGCTGGTCGTGTTCCTGGTGGTCCGGAGCGTCCGGATACGCTCGGCGGCATGAGTGAACACGAGGCCGCGAGCGCCATCGCCAAGCGCACCGGCGTTGACGCGCACGACATCGCGGTGGTCCTTGGCTCGGGCTGGCGCCCGGCGGCGGACGTCATCGGGGAGTGCGAGACGGAGATCCCGTTCGCCGAGCTGCCCGGCTTCACCACGCCCGGCGCGGTGGGGCACGGCGGCACCATCCGCTCGCTGAAGATCGGCGACAAGAACGTCCTGGTGATGCTGGGGCGGACGCACTTCTACGAGGGCAAGGGCGTCGACCAGGTGGTGCACAACGTGCGCACCGCGGCGGCGGCCGGCGTCCGGTCGGTGCTGCTGACGAACGCGGCGGGCGGGCTGCGCGAAGGGTTCCAGGTGGGGCAGCCGGTGCTGATCTCCGACCACCTCAACCTGACCGCGCGCTCGCCGATCGTCGGCGCGAACTTCGTCGACCTGACGGACCTGTACTCGAAGCGGCTGCGGGACATCGCCCGCGAAATCGACCCGTCGCTGGAGGAGGGCGTCTACGCCGGGTTGGTGGGGCCGCACTTCGAGACGCCGGCCGAGATCCGGATGCTGCGCACGCTGGGCGCGGACCTGGTCGGCATGTCGACGGTCCTGGAGGCGATCGCGGCCCGCGCGGCCGGGGTCGAGGTGTTCGGCCTGTCGCTGGTGACGAACCTCGCCGCGGGCATGACGGGCGAGCCGCTGAACCACGAAGAAGTCCTGGAAGCGGGCCGCGCGGCGGCGACCAAGATGGGCTCCCTGCTGCGCGAGCTGGTCACCCGCGCCTGACCCGAGCGCCCCAAGGCGGCCTTCGGTGCGTCAGACGCACCGAAGGCCGCCTTGGGTGCGTCTGACGCAACCAAGGCCACATTGGGGCGCGGTCAGGCCAGGGTCGGGAGCTGGGCCGCCACTTCGGCCGGGGACGGCATGGCGGCCACTTCGGCGGCCAGCGTGCGGGCCGCGTCGCGGACCGACGTGTCCGTCAGCAGCGTGCGGGCCTTTTCGGCGACGGCTTCGGCCGTGACCTCCGCGGCCAGCAGGCGGTCGCCGACTCCGGCCGCCAGCACCGCGTCCGCGTTGCTGAACTGGTCCGCGCCCTGCGGCAGGAGCAGCTGCGGCAGGCCCGCGCCGAACGCGCCGAGCGTCGTGCCGCTGCCGCCGTGGTGGACCACGAGGTCGACGTGCGGCAGCAGCTCCGACTGCGGGACCCACGCCTCGAGCCGGACGTTCGCGGGCACCTCGCCCAGCACCGCCGGGTCGACCGTCGGGCCCGTCGCGACCAGGACGTCGACGTCCAAACCGGACAGACCGGTGATCGCCGCGCCGAGGACGCCAGCGTGGCCCATCGCCGTGCCGAGCGTCAGGTAGACCAGCGGCCGCGACCGCTCCAGCACACCCGGCGGCAGCTCACCGGGCTCGCTCCAGCCGACCGGCCGCAGCGGGACCCGGCGCGTCCGCGCCAGGAAGTCCGGGTCCTGCACCGACTCCGGGCAGATGTCGATGAACGGCCCGGCGAACGCCAGGTCCTCGCCGACGTGGATGCCCAGCGACGCGCCGTGCGCGCGGATCGCGTCGCGGATCCGCGTCACCATCGGGTCGCCGGTCGACACGCGCCCGAACCCGTGGGCCACTGCCGGGATCCCGGCCTTCATCGCGGCGAACGTGCCACCCGAGTTGCCCGCCTCGCTCACGACCAGGTCGGGCCGGACGTGTTCGAACAGCGGCAGCAGGTCGGCGAAGAACCGCTCCGGCATGAGTTCGCCGAACACCTTCGCGACGATCGGCCCGAGCACCTCCGGCGGGATCTCGCCCGGCGGGCGCCGCGGCCCGGGCGGCCCCGACTCGGCGAACGCCTGGCCGAAGGCCTGCGAGATGGCGAGCCCGGCGGCCGCGGTCTCGAGCCCGGCTTTCGTCAGCTGTGGCAGGAAGTCTTCCGAAGTGGCGAAGACGACGTCGTGGCCCGCGTCGCGCGCGGCGACCGCCAGCGGGACGAGCGGGAACGTGTGACCGAAGGACCCCAGTGAGGTGAAGAGCAAGCGCACTCCCCCGACCCTAGCCCGTAGGCTGGCCCGGTGACACTGAACTCCACCCTGCGTGACGCCGCCTACCGCTGGATCGCCGACGACCCGGACGAGCACACCCGCACCGAACTGCAGGAAGTCCTGGCGAACGCGATGGGCGGCGACGCCGCGGCGGCCGGCGAGCTGGCGGACCGGATGGCCGGGCCGCTGGAGTTCGGCACCGCCGGCCTGCGCGGGCCGGTGCGGGCCGGGCCGAACGGGATGAACGTCGCCGTCGTCACGCGCACCACCGCCGGGGTGGCGGAATGGCTGAAGGCGCACGGGCACGCGGGGGCGCTGGTCGTGATCGGCCGCGACGCGCGGCACGGCTCGGAAGCCTTCGCCACCGTGGCCGCCGAGGTGCTCACCGCGGCGGGTTTCGACGTCAAGGTGTTCGGCCGCCCGTTGCCGACGCCGGTGCTCGCCTTCGCCGTCGGACGGCTCGGGGCGGTGGCCGGCATCCAGATCACCGCGTCGCACAACCCGCCCGCCGACAACGGCTACAAGCTCTACGACGCCACCGGCGGGCAGATCGTGCCGCCGTCGGACGGCGAGATCGAGCGGGCCATCCAGGCCGCGCCCGCCGCGGTGAGCGTCCCGCGGGCGCCCGGCGCCGAGGTCGTCGACCTGCTGGACCGCTACCTCGACGAGGTCGCGACGCTGCCGATGGGTTCCGAGCGCACGGTGCGCGTCGCGGCGACGGCGCTGCACGGCGTCGGTGCCGAAACGCTGCGCGCCGCGTTCGAGCGGGCCGGGTTCACCGACCTGCACCTGGTGGCCGCGCAGGAAACGCCGGACCCGGAGTTCCCGACCGTGGCGTTCCCGAACCCGGAGGAGCCGGGCGCGACGGACCTGCTGCTGGCGCTGGCGTCCGAAGTGGACGCCGACCTGGCCATCGCGCTCGACCCGGACGCCGACCGCTGCGCGCTGGGCGTGCGGGAGCGGGACGGGCGGTGGCGGATGCTGCGCGGCGACGAAACCGGCGTCCTGCTCGGCGCGTACGTCTTGTCCACAGTGGATCGCACGGTGCTGCCGGACCCGCTGGTCGCGACGACGATCGTCTCGTCGTCCATGCTCGGCGAGATCGCGAAGGCCGAAGGCGCCCGCTACGCCGAGACGCTGACCGGGTTCAAGTGGCTGGTCCGCGCCGGCGAAGGACTCGTGTTCGCCTACGAAGAAGCGCTCGGCCTCTGCGTCAACCCGGGTTTCGTGCGGGACAAGGACGGCATCGCCGCCGCCACGCTGGCCGCCGGGTACACCGCGCGGCTCAAGGCGGAGGGCCGCACGCCGCTCGACGTGCTGGACGAGCTGGCGCGGCGCCACGGCGTCCACCTGACCGACCAGGTTTCGCTGCGGGTCACGGATCTCGCCGTCCGCGGGCAGCTGATGGCGAAGGTGCGGGAGACGCCGCCGGCCGAGCTGGGCGGGGTCGCCGTGACGCTGACGGACCTGCTGCCCGACGCCGACGTGCTGCGCCTGACCGGCGAAGGCGTCCGCGTGGTCGTGCGGCCGTCCGGGACCGAGCCGAAGCTGAAGGCGTACCTGCAGGTCGTGGCGCCCGTCACGGATTCGCTGGCGGACGCGCGCGCGGCGGCGCAGGCTCGGCTGAGCGCGTTGCGGCAGAACGTCGAGGAGCTGCTCGCCTGATGCCGCGGCTGCTGATCGTGCACCACACGCCTTCGCCGTCGACGCAGGCGTTGTTCGAGGCGGTGCTGGCCGGCGCGACCCACCCGGACATCGAGGGGGTCGAGGTGGTCCGCCGGGCGGCGCTGGCCGCGACCGTCTCCGACGTCCTCGCCGCCGACGGCTACCTGCTGGGCACGCCGGCGAACCTGGGCAGCATGAGCGGCGCGCTGAAGCATTTCTTCGACACCATCTACTACCCGTGCCTCGACGCGACCCGCGGGCGGCCGTTCGGCTACTGGATCCACGGCAACAGCGACACGTCCGGGACCGAGCGGCAGCTGCTGGCCATCACCACGGGCCTGGCCTGGACGCAGGCGGCGGCCCCGGTGGTCACGACGGGCGAACCGGACAGGAAGACCCTGGACGCGTGCACCGAGCTGGGCGGCACGCTCGCGGCGACCTTGCCGGCCTGACTTTGCCGGTCCGGGAAAAGAAGGGGGCCTGTCACCGGAAGCCCTGGGGGTCGACCTCCGGCGACAGGCCGTTGGTCAAGGGATCGCCACGAGGGCGTTCGACCTTGGCAGGAGAAGCGTACTACAGACGGTGCGATCATGACGAGTCGAAGACGCGGGCGCCTCTCGTCTTGCGGTTCCGTACACCCCCAGGGTACGGAGAGCAAGACGAGAGGCGTGCCAACTGTAAACCACTGCATACGTTAGCTGTCAACATGTGCGTACAGTGGTTTCCCGGCTAGAATTTTCACGGCGGAAACCTAGGGGACGGGTATGGCACGGGAACGCACCTTCGCCGAGCGCCTGAGCGCCCTGATCGAGGCAGCTCGGGTCGACGGCCGCGCGCCGCACAGCTACCGGGAGATCTCGGCCGCCATCGAGCGGGCGGGCGGGCCGGCGATGTCGCCCGCCTACCTGCAGCAGCTCGCGACGGGCAAGCGCGTCAACCCGAAGATCCACTACGTCGAGGCGCTGGCGAAGCTGTTCGGCGTGCCGGTCACGTACTTCTTCGACGAAGAGGTGGCCGCGGTCCCGGCCGGGGAAGCGCAGCTGATGGCGATGCGGGCGCAGGAGCTCTCGCCGCAGGGACGGCGGCAGGTGATGGACCTGCTGGAGCTGGTGGAGCGCTACGAGCGGGCCGAACGCGAGGGCCGCAACCCCGAGGACGCCGCGCGATGAAGGAACGGGAGCTGCGCCGCCGCTGCCGCAAGCTGCTGAAGCAGCTCGACATCGGGCCGCCGCTCGACGTCGGCGTGCTGTGCACGCGGCTGGGCGAACAGCGCGGCAGGCCCATCCGGCTGATGGCCTACCCGCTGGAGGTGCCGGGCCCGTTCGGCTGCTGGATCGCGACGTCGTCGGCCGACTACATCTTCTACCAGGCCGAAACGACGAAATCCCACCAGGACCACATCATCCTGCACGAGCTCGGGCACATGCTGGCCGACCACCACCCGCACGGCGACGCCGAGCCCGCCGACTTCCTCCGCGGGCCCGCGCCCGGCCTCGACCCGGACGCCGTGCACCGCGCCCTGCGGCGCACGTCCTACGATGACGCGCACGAGTGGGAAGCCGAGACCGTCGCCACCATCATCCTCGAGTGGGCGTCGGTCCTGAACTACACGATCCCGCGGCGCGCTGCGGACCGGGATCTCCGCCGGATCCAGGGGGCGCTCGGCGATCACCAAGGGTGGTTGTGAGCACGCTTTTCAGCCCGGTGAACGTTGTCGCGTTGGTGCTGTTCGCCGCCGCTCTGGCGTGGCGGCTCTACCAGGTGACGCGTGCGCCGACGCTGCCGAACTGGGCGGTCACCGCGTGCGTGGCCGGGTTCGCCGCGGCGTTCCTGCTGCAGCAGCAGGTGGTTTCCGACGAGGTCGACGCGGTCTTCGGCCGCGGCGCGGCCCGGGTGGCCAACAACGCGCTGCTGGCGTGCGGCGTGTGCGCGCTGGTGATCTTCTTCCTCGGCTCGGCGCTGGGCCCCCGCCGCCACCGCCGGGTGGCGGCGGAGCTGGTGCCGCTGGCCGCGGCGATCGCCCTGATGATCGTCGCGATGGGCGTGACGCCGGCGCCACTGCGCGGGCTCCCGCTGGGACCGGCGACGATCCACGACACCGGCGTCGCCGTGTTCTACCTCGGGGCCGGCCTCTACCTCATCTACGGGCTCGTCGCCTGCACCACGTGGATCGTGCGGTACCAGCGGGTGGCGGACCGGAACCTGCGGATCGGGCTGCGGCTGAGCGCGGTCGGCCTGGCCAGCGCGGCCGCGGGCAGCGTCTTCCGCGCGTTGTACATCGTGGTGGCGTGGGTGTTCGGCCCGGTCGTGAAGGTCCTGCTGCTGCTCGGGGTGCCGTTCGTGATCGTCGGCGGGACGCTGTTCCTCGCCGGCGTCACCTACCCCGGGGTGCGGGCGCGGATCGCCGCGCTGCGCCGGCGCAGGCGGCACCGCCGCGAGCACCACGAGCTGGCTCCCTTGTGGACGGTCCTGGTGCGGGCGTTCCCCAGCATCGTGCTGCGGACGCCGCCGCGGCGGCGCGGCGAACGGCTTTCCCCGCGCAGCGTCCACCGCGTCTACTACCGCCGGGTGATCGAGATCCGCGACGGGCTGGTGCAGCTTTCGCCGTACCTGGACGCGGACTTCGGCGAGCTGGTCGCCGCCGATCCCGCCGCCGCGGCCGCCGCGCTGCAGGCGGCGCTGGCGCGGCACGCGGCGGCCGAGCCCAGTGACGGGCACGCCAAGCAGGTCCTGCCCGCCCCGGCGGACGACATCGAATCGGACGTCCGGCCGCTGCTCGCGCTGTCGGCCGCACTGGGAGAACGGGGAGTCACGTGGACACCGTGATCACCGCCGGCCGGGTGCTGCCGCGGCCGTCGGCGCCGGTCGAGGACGGCGCCGTGCTCGTGCGTGACGGCGTGATCGTGGCGGCCGGGCCGCGCGCGGACGTCGTCGCGCAGGCCGGGCCGGACGCCGTCCGGCACGACTTCCCGACCGGAACCGCGCTGGCGGGACTGTTCAACGTCCACGTGCACCTGGCCTTCGACGCGTCCCGCGAGATGCTGGCGCACTTCTCCGAGAGCGACGACCTGCTGGAGGGCGCGCGCTCGCGGCTGACGTCGATGCTGCGCAGCGGCGTGACGACCGTGCGGGACCTCGGCGACCGCGGGCACCTCGGCGCGGCGGTCCGCCGGTCCTTCGCGGGCGAGGTCGCGCCGCGGCTGCTGGTGTCCGGGCCGCCGATCACCGTGCCCGGCGGGCACTGCCACTTCTTCGGCGGCGAGGTGTCGTCCGACGACGAGATCCGGGCGCTGATCGACGCCAACGCGGCGGCGGGCGCCGACGTGATCAAGGTGATGGCCAGCGGCGGCCAGATCACCGAAGGCGGCGCCGACATGTGGGAGTCGCAGTTCGACGCGCGGCAGCTTTCGCTGGTCGTCGCACACGCGGCCACCCACGGCCTGCCGGTGGCGGCGCACGCGCACGGCGCCGACGCGATCGAGGCAGCGGTCGAGGCCGGCGTGTCGACGGTCGAGCACTGCAGCTTCCTGACCGGGCCACGCTCGTCCGACCGCCGCGACGCCGTGGCGGCGAAGATGGCGGCCGACGGGATCTCGGCCTGCTCGACGAGCAGCCGCAACTGGCGGGTGATCGTCGAGAAGCTCGGCGACGAGGTGGCGCAGGCGATGTACGGGCGCCTGCCGTGGCTCGAGGAACACGGGGTGCGGCTGCTGTCCGGCACGGACGCGGGCCTGCCGGGGTCGGTGTTCGACGACCCGGTGGGGGCGCTGGAGCTGTACGAATGGCTCGGCTTCCCGCGGCGGCGGATCCTGGAGATCGCCACCGAGGACAGCGCCGCGGGCCTCGGCCTGGGTTCGGTGACCGGACGGCTCGAGGCCGGGCTCACGGCGGACGTCCTCGTGGTCGAAGGCGATCCGCTGGCGTCGCTGTCCGCCCTGCGGAACCCGCTCCTCGTGCTGGCCCAGGGCCGCGAGGCGTAGTTACCCGGCCGGGGAATGCCGACTTTGGTGACGCTGTTTTAAAACAGTGTTACTGTAGCGCCACCCCGACCCGAAGGAGTCCTCCGATGCACGGACCGACCCAGCTGTTCACGGTGATCGCCCTGGTCTCGCTGCCGACCGTGATGTACGGCGGTTACGCGCTGATGGGCGTCATGCGCGACCGCAAGCTCACCGAGCACCAGCGCGCGATGTTCCGCGCCGGCCACGCCCACGCCGGCGTCCTGCTGGTCCTCGCCCTGGTCGCGCTGCAGATCCTCAGCCGCACGACCCTCTCGGACACCACGCAGTGGATCGCCTGCTTCCTGCTGCTGTTCGGCATCCTCGCTCAATCGGGTGGATTCTTCGTCCACCTGATCCCGGGCAAGGGGTCGCTCGGCGGGCGCGTCACGTCCGTCGGTGCGGTGCTGCTGGCCGCGGCCACGCTGCTCACCGCGTACGGGGTCGCCTTCGCCTGAGCGCCGGTCGTTAAGCTGGTGACGTGCCTGAATACCTGCCGACCGCGCCCTACAAGGGGACCCGGGACTTCCTGCCCGCCGAAATGTCCGTGCGTACCCAGGTGTTCGGTCATCTCTACGACGTCCTGGAGCGCCGCGGCTTCCTCCGCTACGACGGCCCGATCCTCGAGTCGGCCGAGATCTACGAGCGCAAGTCCGGCCAGGAGATCGCGGACAAGCAGCTGTACACGCTGACCGACAAGGGCGGGCGACGGCTCGCGCTGCGCCCGGAGATGACGCCGTCGGTGGCGCGGATGATCGCCGGGAGCGCCAAGTCGCTGTCGTTCCCGGTCCGCTGGTACAGCCACCCGAACTGCCACCGGTACGAGGCGCCGCAGCGCGGCCGCGTGCGCGAGCACTGGCAGATCAACGCGGACATCTTCGGCTCGGACAGCGCCAACTGCGAGATCGAGATCTTCGAGCTGGTGCACGACATGATGGCCGCGCTGGGCGCGACGCCGGACATGTTCGTGCTGCGCGTCAACGACCGGAACCTGCTGACGTCGGCGCTCACCGACGTCGCCGGCGTCTCCGAGGACCACCTGTCCCAGGTATTCGCGCTGGTCGACCGCTGGGAGAAGTACCCGCGCGAGAAACTGGCCGAGAGCGCGGCGGAGATCGGGCTGTCGGACAAGCAGTTCGAGAAGCTGGCCGAGACGCTCGGCGCCGGCGAGGCGCTGCTCGACGAGCTGCCGTCCGAGGTCCGGGAGCAGTCGAACCTGGTCCGCGTGCTGAACAGCAGCGCGGGTTCGCTGGTGAAGTACGAGCCGATGATCGTGCGCGGGCTGGCGTACTACACGTCGACGGTGTTCGAGGTCTTCGACACCTCACCGGAGAACCGCCGTGCCCTGTTCGGCGGCGGCCGCTACAGCGACCTGGCTTCGATGTTCACGCCGCAGCAGATCCCGGGTATCGGGTTCGGCATGGGCGACGTGACGCTGATGGACTTCCTCGGCACGCACGGCCTGACCCCGGCCCCGCGCAGCGAGGTCGACGTGATGGTGATCCCGGTGACCGAGGACCTCTTCGACGCGGCCCGTTCCGTGGCGGGCTCGCTGCGCGCCGCCGGGCTGCGGACGTCGACCCCGATCGAGCACCGCAAGCTCGGCAAGGAGCTGACCCGCGCGGACAAGGCGGGCGCGGTGGCGGTGGTGATCGTCGGCCAGGAGGACTGGGCGGCGGGGAACGTGACCGTCCGCAGCCTGGCGACGCGGGAGCAGAACCCGGTCCCGGTCGCGGAAGCGCCCGCGGCGGTCGCGGCGTTGCTGTGACACAGCGGTATCGCGCGTGCTGCCCTCCGGCCGCGCGACGCCTGCCTGATCACGCGTGCTGTCCGGCCGGGTCGGCGCGGAGCAACCTCAGGGTGAACGTCGCTCCCGCCCCCGGCTTGCTCGCCGCCGCGATCGTGCCGCCGTGGCCCGTCACCACCTCGCGGACCAGTGCCAGGCCGAGGCCGAACCGGCGGCCGTCGCCGTCCGAGCCGCGGGCGAACCGCTCGAAGACGCGGTCCGCGTCCGCCGCCGGGAAGCCGACACCCGTGTCGCGGACGCGCAACTCCACGTGCCGGTCGTCGGGCACACCCAGCCACACCTCGATCGAGCCGCCCGGCGGCGTGTGGCCGAGTGCGTTGTCCAGCAACGCCGACAGCACCCGGCGCAACGCCGTCGGCACTCCCTGGACCACGTACGGCCGCCGCTCGCGGGTCACCGCCAGCCGCACCTGGCTCTCGCCCGCGCGGACCGCCTCCGCCGCGACCGCCTCCTCCGCCAGCGTCCCGAGCTCCACCGGCTCCAGCGACGGCCGTTCGCCGCACGCCTGCGCCGACAACAGCAGGTCCTCGACGACCTCGCCGAGCTCCCGCGTGCCGCGTACCAGGTGATCGAGGTCCTCGGCGTCACGGCCGGACGCGCGTCGGGCCAGCAGCTGCGCCCGCGTGTGCAGCCTGGTCAGCGGCGCGCGCAGTTCGTGGGAAGCGTCGGCGACGAACGTCCGCTGCCGCCGCAGCGCGTCGGCCAGCGGGCGAATCGCCCGGCACGCCAGCACCCGCCCGCACAGCACGGCCGCCAGCAGCGCGAGCACCTCGGCGACGCCGAGCCCGAACACCAGCGACGACCGGTCCTGGATCTGGTAGCGCTCCTCGAAGAACGCCTGCGAGACGACGCCGTCACGGTTCTCCACGCGGATCGTGTACGTCATCCCTTCGAGCGACCGCCGTTCCGTGTGGACGTCACCGGGCGAGGGCACCGCGGCGTCCAGCGACGGCAGCGGCATCCCGGGCGGCACCGGGCCCGCCGGCGTGTGCGTGCCCGGCGTGAACAGCCAGACGCAGCCCGGCGGGATCGTCGCGGGACCGAGCTGGATCGTCCGGGCCAGCGTCCGGTCGGCGTCGGCGTGCTGCCCGGACAGCAGCATCCCGTAGGCGACCGCGCCCGCGACGGCCACCAGCAGCGACACGACCACGGCGATCTGCGCGGTGATCGCCCACCGCGCCCGCCGCAGGGCCCGCTCTTCGGGGTCGCCGCGGGCCTTCACACCGCGCCGATCTGGTAGCCGAGGCCGTGCACGGTCCGGACGACGTCGCGGCCGAGCTTGCGCCGCAGGTAGTACACGTAGGTGTCCACAATGGACTCACCGGTCGAGTCGGCGAACACGCGCGTGCGCAACGCGGCGCGCGGGTGGATCGCCTTGGGCCGCTGGGCCAGCGTCCGCAGCAGCTCGAACTCGCGCCCGGACAGCGTGATCCGCTCCCCGCGCGGCAGGACGACCTCGCGCCGTTGCAGGTCCAGGGCGGCCGCGCCGAGCGGGAGGCATTGCGCGCCCTCGAGGTCACGGCGGCCCAGCGCCCGCAGCCGGGCCAGCAGCTCCTCGGCCTCGAACGGCTTGACGAGGTAGTCGTCGGCACCGGCGTCGAGCCCGCCGACGCGGTCGGCCAGCTCGCCCAGCGCCGAGAGCACCAGCACGCGCGTGGTCACCGCGCGGGCCCGCAGCCGCCGGAGCAGCTCCAGCCCGTCCAGCACCGGGAGACGGCGGTCGATGATCATCACGTCGTACCGCCCGGTGAGCCCGAGGTGCAGCCCCCGCTGGCCGTCGTGGGCCGCCTCGGCTTCGTAGCCTTCGCCGGTGAGCAGCTCCGCGAGCATGCCCGCCAGTTCGCGGTCGTCTTCGACCAAGAGCACCCGCGGTTTCGTTGCCCCATCGCGCACGAACCCATACTGGCAGTGATTTTCCGAATTTGAACTATCAACTTTTCCCGGTGGCCGGCACCGGTTCCGCCGTCAGGAGTACCGCGCTGCTCCCCCGGCGGGCATCGCGCCGGTCGAGCAGGGTCAGGATCGGCGCGGTCATGATCGTGGTGACGAGCGCGACCAGCACCAGCACCGTGAACAACGCCGACGAGACGATCCCGGCGGCGAGCCCGATGTTCAGCGCGATCAGCTGCATCAGCCCCCGCGCGTTGACCAGCACGCCGACCCGCGTCGCGATCTCCGGCGGCTCGCCGGCCAGCCGGGCGGCACCCCACGAAGCGCCCAGCTTGCCGGCGATCGCGACCACCACCGTCACCAGCGCGAAGGCGAGCAGCTTCGGATCGGCCAGCAGCGCGAACCGCGTGTTCAGGCCCGAGTAGGTGAAGAAGAGCGGGACGAACACGATTCGCCCGATCGGCATCAGCTTGGCGAGCACCGCGTCGGAGGCCGCGCCGCGCGGGAACGCCACGCCGACGGTGAACGCGCCGAACACCGCGTACAGCCCGATCGTGTCGGTGAACCAGGCGGCCGCGAACAGCGTCAGCGCGGTGATCAGCACCCGCTGGTCGACGCTCACCCGCTCGCTGCCGATCATCCGGCTCAGCAGGCGCCGGCCGACGACGAACACGGCCAGCGCGAAGAGCACGCCGCCGCCCAGCGCGAGGGCGACCGGACCGGCCGACCCGGCGTGCATGCCGAGCACGACCGCCAGCAGCAGCCACGCGAGCACGTCGTCGAGCGCGCCGCAGGCCAGCGCCAGCGAGCCGAACTTCGTCGACGCGATCCCGCGTTCGGTGATGATCCGGACCATCATCGGGAACGCGGTGATCGCCACCGCCACCCCGACGAACGCGGCCGAGGTCACCGGCGAGACGCCTTCCTTGCCGATGCCGACCCACGACGTCCCGGCGACCGCGACGCCGACGCCGAGTGCCAGCGGCACCAGCGTCCCGGCCGACGAGATCGCGGCGACCGACTTCCGCGACCGCGCGATGCTCCCGAGGTTGAACTCGTAGCCCGCGCCGAACATGTAGATGACCAGGCCGATCTGGCCGCCGACGTAGAGCAGCGAGCGGATCCCGTCCGGGAACAGCGCCGCCTGCACGTGCGGCAGCAGCAGCCCGAACAGCGACGGGCCGAGCAGCACGCCCGCGACCATCTCCCCGACCACCGGCGGCTGGCCCAGCTTGACCGCGATCATGCAGACCACCCGCACGACCACGAGGATCACCACCACGGCGAGGAAGAACATCGGCGCCGCTTCGGACGGGCTCATCGGTTACCTCCGGCGAAGTAGGTGGTGCAGAGGGCCTGGCGACGGGCGTCGAGAACCATGTACGTGCCGAAGACGAGCTGGGCGAGGCTGCGCCAGACGTCCTCCCAGCGGTCGCGGACCGCGAGCCACGCCAGCGGCGCGCGGTTCCGGCGGGCGCCACGCGGGGTGAGCAGTGCGGGACCGCGGTTGGGGATCGAGCGCGTGTGACCGGCCGTCGAGGCGAGGCTGAACCGCCGCAGCACCTCGCGCGTCACGATCCGCATGGTCACCGGGGCGATCCCGCGGGCCGGGCAGGCGCGGTTCTGCGCGACGCCGAACGGGATGAAGTCCGCCTTCGCCGCCTGCGCCGCGAAGTCCGGGTAGCTGAAGCACAGCACCGTGCCCGCCGGGATGGTCAGGTGCTCCAGCTCGATGTCGGCGGTGGAGATCCGGTGCGCGATGCCGAACAGCGGGTACGCGCGCAGTCCGTCGTCGATCACGCGGGCCAGGTAGGCGTCGTCGTCCGGGTGCTCGACGAGGCGCGCCTGGACGTCCGGCCGTTGGGCGATGATCATCAGCAGGTGCGCCATCGCTTCGGACATCTGCACGACAGCGGTGTTGAAGAACGTCCCCTGCAGGTAGTACGCCTGCTCATCCGGGGTCAGGGAGGGCGGCAGCGGGTGCGGGACGTCGGTAAGCCGCCGGCGCAGGTACCGCGTCAGGCGGGCCCGGCGGCGCATGTTCCGCGGCCGCACGCATTTGAGCGCCGAGACGACGTCGTCGGCGTGCCCGACGATGAGGTCGCGGGCCTCGGGCGGGCACGGCTCGTCGAACACCAGCTCGTAGTACAGCTCCGCCCAGATCGGCATCATCTCGTCGCGCAGCCGGACCAGCCCGGGCCGGACGCCGTCGAGGACGCGCGCTGCCACCCGCCGGGTCAGCTCCTCCGAGTCCTGTTTGGACCGGACGAGGATGTGCCGGGTGCACTTGGCGACCTCGTCGTAGCGCGGCCCGGCTTCCAGGTGCTCCTGGTGCACCTGCGGGCCGGGCGCGAGCCAGTACCAGAACAGGTCCGACAGCGCGGCACCGCGGCTGCGGCCGTTCGCGGCCGGGTCGGCGTAGACGCGCTTGAAGTCCGCGGCACCGACCCGCTCGCCGGGGACGGTCAGCGTGTCCTGGCCGTTGACCAGCGCGAAGATCTTCATCCGCAGCGCCACGACCCGGTGTGGCAGCCACGCGGGCGCGGTCGCCACGGCGGCCGCGGCCAGCACCTTGCCGATCATCGCCGCACCTGGTCCGGGGTGAGGTCGGCCGGGTGCCGGCCGCCGCACATCGCGAGGGCCTGGTCGAAGTCGTCCCGCAGCAGGTTCAGGACCTGCGTGACGCCTTCGCGCCCGGCCGCGGCCAGGCCCCACACCACCGGGCGGCCGACGCCGACCGCGTCCGCGCCGAGGGCCAGCGCCTTGACGACGTCGGTGCCGCGGCGGATCCCGCCGTCGAGCAGCACGGGGATCGCGCCGCCGACCGCGGCCGCGATCTCCGGCAGCACGTCGATCGTGGCGGGCACGGTGTCGAGCTGGCGGCCGCCGTGGTTGGACACGACGATCCCGGCGACGCCGTGGTGCACCGCCAGGCGCGCGTCTTCGGGGTGGAGCACGCCCTTGACCAGCACCGGCAGCTTGGTCTTCGCGCGCAGCCACCCGATGTGGTCCCAGTTCAGCCCAGCCGACATGACGATCTCCCGGACATGGCTGGCGTTGCCGCCACTCCGGTTTTCCCCCAGGTTGCGCAGGTTCTCCACGGCCAGACCCGGCGGCAGGTCGTGGAAGTCGTTGCGGTCGTCGCGCTCGCGGCGGCCGAGCACGGGCGAATCGACCGTGACGACGAACGCCTTGACACCGGCCGCTTCCGCGCGGCGCACGATCGCCTCGGTGAACTCCAGGTCGGGCTGCAGGTACAGCTGGAACCACAGACCCGGGTCCGGCACGACCTCGCGGGCCGCCGCGGCGATGTCCTCGATCGCCGTGGTGGCGGCCATGCTGACGATCATGATCGTGCCCGCCCGCGCCGCCGCGCGAGCCGTGGCCAGTTCGCCGTCGGCGTGCGCGAGCCGGTGGAACGCCGTCGGCGCGAGCAGGATCGGCATCGAAGACGGCGTCCCGAGCAACCGGATCGAGAGGTCGCGCTTGTCGCTGCCGCGCAGTACCCGGGGCAGCAGCCGGAGGCGTTTGAAGGCTTCTTCGTTGTCGCGCACGGTGATTTCGTCCTGTGCGCCGCCCGCGAAGTAGTCGTAGTGCACCGGGTCGAGGCGCTGCCGGGCCGCCGCCTCGAACTCCGCGACCGTCCGCATCACAGCTCCCGCGTGAAGAACGCGGCCAGCGGTCCGATGTGGACCTCCTGGTCCCACTCGTTCTCGAGGTTCTCGGTGACGTGGTGGGTGGCGACCAGCTCGCCGCGGCGGTAGTGCCGCACGATCGGGTGGAGGTAGTGGCCTTCGCCGTGGTCGTTCGCCTTGTCCTGGGCGGCACGGGCGACGAAGTCGAACGGGTCGACCTTGTCGTGGTCCGGGCCGTAGTCCAGCGTGACGACGTAGGCGTCCTCCGGCGGGTTTTCGAGGACCCGGTCCACCGGCACCTCTTCGAGGTAGCGGGCGGTGTCGCCGTCGACGACCAGGACGTCACCGAGGAAGCCGAACTGCTGGTACAGCGCGGAAGTCCGGTTGATCCGGGTGATCACGGCGTCGGTCAGCGCGTCCGGCTTCGCGGGCAGCTCGGTGGCCGGCCACGGCGTGTCGTGGTACCGCTCGTTCAGCACCTTGGCCAGCGCGCGGACGCCGTAGCGAAAGCCGTGGATGAACGCGCTGGTGGCCTTCTTGAAGTCGCGGACCTGCGTGATCGTGCCCGCGAAGTACAGGCCGGGCACGTTGACGGACTCCCAGTCGGGTGTCTGCGCCGGGAAGCGGTCGTTGATGGTCAGCCGCGGGCGGCAGTCTTCGTCGAACATTGAGGCGTCGAAGCGGAAGCCGGTGCAACCGATCACGCGGTCGTAGCGGATCTCCTTGATGACCTCATCGGCTCGCGCGAAGGCGAACTTGACGTGGTAGCCGTCGGCGTCCTTGCGGATTTCGCGGACTTCGCCGTCGAGGATCGCGTGCTGCAGCTTCAGCTGGTACATGTCGAGGATGCCCGCGTTGTAAGCGCGGAGGTGGCCGACGAAGTGCGTGCGCCACGCCAGCTTCACCGGCCGCGGGCCGCCGACGTGCACGACAGCGGCCTTCTCGATCAGGTTGTCGGCCGTCTCGAAGGCGGAGTTGCCCTTGCCGAGCACGAGAACCCGCTGGCCGGTGAACTCGTCCGGGTCCACGCTGACGTCGACGTACTGGTCGATCAGCTCGACGCCGGGGAACCGCGGGATGTACGGCTTGGTCACGCCGGTGGCCATGATCAGCCGGTGCGCCCGGAATTCCGGGTCACCGGCGGTGAGGACGAAACTTCCTGCTTCGCGGCGGATGCGCGTCACGCGAGTGTCGTAGCGGACGTCGACCTTGTGCTTCTTCGCGTAGTCGGCGACGTAGCGCAGGAAGTCCGGTGCGTCCGGGAAGAGCTTGTCGCTGTAGTCGGTGAAGACCAGCTGGTCATCGTCGCCGTCGGCGAGGATCGAGTTCCAGTCCATCCGCATGCGCAGCTCCGGGTCGGCGTACCCGGTGTGCTTCTTGTTGATGGAGATGAGGGTCCGGTGCCGCGGGAACGTCTCGAAGAAGTGGCCGGGCGCGGACCCGGCCTCCAGCACGAGGTACCGGTGCCCGGCGTGGCCGAGGTGCTGCCCCAGCTGCAACCCGGCCGGCCCCGCGCCGACGACCAGATAATCGAGCACTTCCTCCGCCACGACGACCTCCTGAGGCTCGGCACCGAAGTTGATCGGCGCCGAGCCTGCTCCGGAGATCTCAGAAAAGGCTCAGAGGCGCGTTACTTCCCGGCCGCGCGAGCCAGCCGTTCCGGGTAGCGCTCCCCCGCGACCGCGTCGGCGGGTGCGGCCGCCTCGATGGCGGCGAGGTCTTCGGCCGTCAGCTCCAGGGAAGCCGCCGCCACGTTCTCCTCGAGGTACTTGCGGCGCTTGGTGCCCGGGATCGGCACGACGTCCTCGCCCCGCGACTGCACCCACGCGAGGGCGAGCTGCCCCGCCGTGACGCCCTTCTCCGCGGCCAGCTTCCGCAGCGCGTCGACGATCGCCAGGTTGCGCTCGAAGTTGCCCTCGGCGAACCGCGGCAGGCCGCGGCGCATGTCGTCCTCGGGCAGGTCCGCCACCGACTGCACCGCGCCGGTCAGGAACCCGCGGCCCAGCGGCGAGAACGGCACCACGCCGATGCCGAGCTCCCGGCACGTGTCCAGGATTTCGCCCTCGATGCCCCGCGTCCACAGCGACCATTCGCTCTGCAGCGCGGTCACCGGGTGCACGGCGTGCGCCGCGCGGATGGTCGCCGCGCTCGCCTCGGAAATCCCCGCGTACCGGATCTTCCCGGCTTCGGCCAGCTCGGCCAGCGCGCCCCAGGTCTCCTCGATCGGCGTGTCCGGATCGACGCGGTGCTGGTAGTAGAGGTCGATGTGGTCGACGCCGAGCCGGCGCAGCGACTCGTCGCAGCACTGCTTGACGTACGCGGCGTCGCCGCGCGCGCCCATCGCGCCGTCGTTCCAGACGATGCCGAACTTCGTCGCCAGCACGACTTCGTCGCGGCGGCCGGCGATCGCGCGGCCGACCAGCTCCTCGTTGACGCCGTTGGCGTAGACGTTCGCGGTGTCCAGCAGCGTGACCCCGAGCTCGAGGGCGCGGTGGATCGTCGCGATCGACTCCTCGTCGTTGTCGCGGACGCCGTAGGCCTGGCTCATCCCCATGCAGCCGAGCCCCTGGGCGCCGACCTCGAGGCCGCCGAGCTTCCTGGTCTTCACGCGGAAATCTCCTCCATGCCGGGTTCGACGCCGAGCACCTTGCGCTCGACCTGGGCGTAGTTGTCGATCTTGTAGTCGAGGATGTCGAGGCAGGCCTGCAGCTCGGCGATCCGCTCGGCGACCGACCGGCGCTGCTCCACCAGCAGGGCCTTGCGGCGGCCCGCGCTGGCCACGCCGTGACGGCGCAGCGACGCGTACTCGCGCATGCTCTTGATGGGCATCCCGGTGGTGCGGAGCTTGGTCAGGAACCCCAGCCAGTTGAGGTCGTCGTCGGAGTACGCCCGGCGGCCGGCGGTGTCCCGCGCGGGCGGGTCGAGCAGTTTGATGCGCTCGTAGTACCGGAGGGTGTCGATGGACAGTCCGCTACGTCGAGCGGCTTCCGCTATCGAGTAGCTCATGGCTCGACACTACGACCTGGAGTGCACTCCAGGTCAACTCCCGCTCCTGCCATTGGTAACACTGTTGCGCTACGCTGCGTGGATGGCGCGACCACGCACGCACGACGAAGCGCTCCGGCTGAAGCTGCTCGACCGCGCCGGCGAGCTCATCGCGGCCGACGGGCCGAAGGCGCTCTCCCTGCGCAAGCTGGCCGCCGACGCCGGGACGTCGACCACCGCCGTGTACTCCCTCTTCGGCAGCAAACCCGATCTGGTGAACGCGCTCTACACCGAGGGTTTCCGCCGGTTCGGCGCCCGCATGGCCGCCACCCCGCTGACCGGCGACCCGGTCGAGGACCTCGTCGCGCTGGGCAGCGCCTACCGCGCGAGCGCGCTGGCCGACCCGAACCTGTACGGGATCATGTTCACCAGGTCGGTCCCCGGGTTCGAGCCGAACGAAGACGCCGAGAAACTCGCCCGTGAAACGCTGAAGCCGCTGGAGCGGATCATCCGCCGGGCCATCGCCGACGGAGTCTTCGTGGACGTCCCGCCGGAGACGGTCGCGGTCGGCTGCTGGGCCTTCGTCCACGGCCTCGTGTCGCTGGAGCTGACCGGCAACCTGCCGGAGGAGTTCGACGTCACGGGCTCGTACGAGACGGCGTTGCGCGCGAACGCGTCCGGCTGGCTGCGGCCTCAGAACAGCCGCAAGGAGCCCTGACGGTCCTCGTCCGCCAGGTCGAGGTGCTCGTGTTCGCCGCCCTCGAAGTCAGCTACCGCTTCGAAGACCGTTTCCGCGAACTGGAAGCGGCCGCCCGAGCGGACCCGGGTGAAGCGGACGTCGCGGGCGAAGCGCGACCGGGAGAAGAACGCGCCCTCCTCGAAGACGGTCCGGTCGAAGTTCGCGATGTCGGTGAACTCGGTGCCGTAGAACGCCGCGCGGCGGGTGAAGCGCGCGCCGCGGATGTGGACCGCGCCGACGAACCGGGCGCGGCTGAAGTCCGCCGCGGCCAGGGTGCAGCCGCTCAGGCGGAAGTCGACGAGGGTGGCTCGCTGCAGGTCGATCGACATGCCGGGCCAGTAGCCTGCCGTGTCGTGGCTCAGGTGGGTCTTGAGCAGCTCCTGCACGGCCAGGCGGACCAGGAGCTCGGGGTCGGTGTCGCCCAGTTCCGCGACGGTCCGGCCGCGCAGGCCCGTCACCGGGCCCGCGAACGGCATCCGCAGGGCGGCGCACCACACGTTGACGATCATCTGGCGCTGCTTCGGGTTGTCCTGCCCGAGCCGTTCCAGCGCGTAGAGGCCGCCGAGCCGCACCGGCGCCTTGTCGCTGCCCAGCTGCTCGACGGCCTTCGTGTACAGCTCGGTGACCCGGCGTTCCTCCAGGTCACGGGTCGTCTCGGCCAGCTGCAGCTCGAGAGTGCGCTGCCGGCGCGTCGCCAGCCACAGCGCGAACACCCCGCCCGCGCCCGCGCCGACGCCGAACGCCGTCTTGACCGCGTCGATCCGCACCGGCGCGTCCGGGCGTCCCGACCAGGCCAGGAACAGCCAGAGGAGCACGCCGGTGACGACCGCGACCGCGGCGGCGGTCACGGCGATCCACCGCCACTTCAGCACCGGCAACGGCTCAGACGGCGCCGTACTGGCGGTCACCGGCGTCGCCGAGGCCCGGGACGATGAAGCCCGAGTCGTTGAGGCGCTCGTCGATGCTCGCGGTGACCACGCGGACCGGCAGGCCGGTCTTCTCCAGGTGCGCCAGGCCTTCCGGCGCGGCCAGCGCGCAGATCGCCGTGACGTCGTCGGCGCCGCGGTCGGTGAGCAGCCGGATCGTGTACTCCATCGAGCCGCCCGTGGCCAGCATCGGGTCGAGCACCATGACCGGCCGGTCGGCGAGCGATTCCGGCAGCGACTCGAGGTACGGCGTCGGCTTCAGCGTCTCCTCGTCGCGTGCGAGGCCGACGAAGCCCATCTGCGCGTCCGGGATCAGCTTGTGCGCCTGGTCGGCCATGCCCAGCCCGGCGCGCAGCACCGGGACCAGCAGCGGCGGCTTGGCCAGCCGGTAGCCGTCGGTGCGGGCGACCGGCGTGTGGATCCGCTCGGTCTTCACCGGCACGTCGCGCGTGGCTTCGTAGACCAGCATGACGGTCAGCTCGTGCAGCGCGGCCCGGAACGCGGCGCTGTCGGTGCGCGCGTCGCGCATCGTGGAGAGCCGGGCCTTCGCGAGGGGGTGGTCGACGACGTGCACATCCATGCGGGTCAATCTAGCTGTTTCGCGAAGCTCTTCACCCAGCCGCGCTGCCAGGGCGTTTCGACGGCTCGCTCGTGGTAGTGCGCTCGCGTCCAGGCGACGGCTCGGTGGGCGGGGACGCCGGAGAGCACCGCGAGGCAGGCCATGACCGTGCCGGTCCGGCCGGCGCCGCCGTAGCAGGCGACCTCGACGGTCTGGGTCTTCGCCCGCTCGTGCAGGGCCTTGATCTTCCGGCGCGCTTCGGCGGGGCGGGTGGGCAGCAGGAAGTCGGGCCAGGTGACCCACTCGTGCGGCCACGTGATGCCGCCGCCGTACTTGCGCCGCAGCTTGCTCGTTCCCAGGTAGAGCCCGAAATCGGGCTCGGGTCCGTCGGGGCGTGGGCGCGCCAGCCCACGCCCGTGCACGCGGGTGCCGTCCGGAAACTCGACCATGGGGTAAGTGTCCTCCGGAAGATGGACACGGTGGGTGGTTTTCGCCGCTAAGCTGCGCCGGGTGAGCGAACTGACGCCCGACCAGATGCGGGCTTCCGACGCGGACCGCGAACGCGTCGCCCAGGTGCTGCACAACGCCCTCTCGGAAGGGCGGATCACGGTCAACGAGCTGGAAGAGCGGCTCTCGACGGTCTACGCGGCGAAGACGCTCGGCGAGCTGAAGCCGGTGACGGCGGACCTGCCGTCCGCGGCGGCGGCCGTCGAGCCGGCGACGACGCGGGCACTGGGCTACCCGGACCAGCGCATCGGCGGCCACCCGGGCTCCCCGGTGTCGATCGGCGTGCTGTCGGGCGCGGTCCGCAAGGGCAGCTGGGTCCTGCCCCCGCAGCACAACAGCTTCGCGTTCTGGGGCGGCACGGAGATCGACCTGCGCCAGGCCCGTTTCGCGGACAAGCACAGCACGATCACGGCGGTCGCCATCATGGGCGGCATCCAGATCACGGTCCCGGACGACGTGAACGTCGACGTCACGGGCATCGGCCTGATGGGCGGCTTCGTGCTGGAGGACAAGTCGGGAGCGCCGCCGGCACCTCCGACGGCACCGACGGTGAAGGTGAACGGACTGGCCTTCTGGGGAGGCGTCGTCGTGTACCGGAAGCCGGCCCAGCGTTCGGAGCCGCCGCAGATCGAAGGGGCCTGACCGGTCCCGAGCGCCCCAATGCGGCCTTCGGTGCGTGAGACGCAACCAAGGCCGCCTTGGGGCGCTCGTCGCCGGTGACATGCCAAGCCGGACCGTCACATCCCTCCGGCACTGTCGGACCCGCCGCCTAGACTCAGCGGCATGACAGCCACGACCAGCACGTCAGCGGCGCCGGCCACCCCGGCACCGCTGGTGGACGCGACTCGCGACGACGCGAGCCTGCGCCGCTTCCTGCTCGGGCTGCCCGGTGTCGACCAGGTCGGCGTCGAGCAGCGCGCGGCGGGCCTCGGCACGCGCAGCATCAAGAAGGACGCCAAGCGGTGGGCCATCGACACCGCCATCTCCATGGTCGACCTGACCACGCTGGAGGGCGCCGACACCCAGGGCAAGGTCCGGGCGCTCGCCGCGAAGGCCGTCCGGCCCGATCCCGAGCGGCAGGACACCCCGCGCGTCGCCGCCGTCTGCGTGTATCCCGACCTGGTCGCCACCGCCGTCGAGGCCCTCAAGGGCAGCGGTGTGCACGTCGCGAGCGTCGCCACCGGCTTTCCCGCCGGGCGCACCAGCCGCGAGGTCAAGCTGGCCGACACCCGGCTCGCCGTCGAGTCCGGCGCCGACGAGGTCGACATGGTGATCGACCGCGGCGCCTTCCTCGAGGGCCGCTACATGGACGTCTTCGAGGAGATCCAGACCGTCAAAGCCGCCTGCGGGGAGGCCCATCTGAAGGTCATCCTCGAGACCGGCGAGCTGGCGACGTACGACAACGTGCGGCGCGCGTCGTGGCTGGCGCTGCTCGCCGGCGGCGACTTCATCAAGACCTCCACCGGCAAGGTCTCCCCCGCCGCGACGCTGCCGGTCACCCACATCATGCTGCAGGCCGTCCACGACTGGCACCGGCAGACCGGGCAGCTGCGCGGCGTCAAGCCCGCGGGCGGCATCCGGACGACGAAGGACGCGATCAAGTACCTGGTCGCGGTGCACGAGGTCGCCGGCGAGCAGTGGCTGACCCCGGACCTGTTCCGGTTCGGCGCGTCCAGCCTGCTCAACGACCTGCTGCTGCAGCGCCGCACCCAGGTGGACGGCCACTACAGCGGCCCCGACTACGTGACGGTGGACTGATGCCCGTTTTCGAATACGCGCCGGCGCCGGAGTCCCGGGCCATCGCGAACCTGAAGGACTCCTACAAGCCGTTCGTGAACGGCGAGTTCGTCGACGGCTCGGGTGAGCCGCTCAAGACGATCAACCCGGCCACCGAAGAGGTGCTCGCCGAGGTCGGCACGGCCTCGAAGTCCGATGTGGACACCGCGGTGAAGGCCGCGCGCAAGGCGTACGACGGTGTCTGGTCCAAGATGCCGGGCACCGAGCGCGCGAAGTACCTCTTCCGCATCGCGCGGCTGATCCAGGAGCGCTCGCGCGAGCTGGCCGTGCTGGAGAGCCTCGACAACGGCAAGCCGATCAAGGAGTCGCGCGACTCCGACGTCCCGACCGCGGCCGCCCACTTCTTCTACCACGCGGGCTGGGCCGACAAGCTGGAGTACGCCGGCTACGGGCCGTCGCCGAAGCCGCTGGGTGTCGCGGGCCAGATCATCCCGTGGAACTTCCCGCTGCTGATGCTGGCCTGGAAGATCGCGCCCGCACTGGCCACGGGCAACACCGTCGTGCTGAAGCCGGCGGAGACGACCCCGCTGACCGCGCTGGTCTTCGCGGAGATCTGCCAGCAAGCCGAGCTGCCGCCGGGCGTGGTGAACATCCTCCCGGGCGCGGGCGACATCGGCGCGTCCATTGTGGAGCATCCGGGCATCGACAAGATCGCCTTCACCGGCTCGACCGAGGTCGGCAAGGCGATCCAGCGCCAGGTCGCGGGCACGCCGAAGAAGCTGACGCTGGAGCTGGGCGGCAAGGCGGCGAACGTCGTGTTCGAGGACGCGCCGCTCGACCAGGCCATCGAGGGCATCGTCAACGGCATCTTCTTCAACCAGGGCCACGTCTGCTGCGCGGGCTCACGGCTGCTGGTCCAGGAGTCCATTGCGGACGAAGTGCTGGAGAAGCTGCGGTACCGGGTGTCCACGTTGCGCATCGGCGACCCGCTGGACAAGAACACGGACATCGGCGCGATCAACTCCGCCGAGCAGCTGGCGAAGATCCGCGGGCTCGTCGAGTCGGGTGACGCCGAAGGCGCGCAGCGCTGGACCAGCCCGTGCCCGGTGCCGGAGCGCGGGTTCTTCTTCGCCCCGACGGTGTTCGCCAACGTCCACCAGTCGATGCGGATCGCGCGCGAGGAGATCTTCGGCCCGGTGCTGTCGGTGCTGACGTTCCGCACGCCGGACGAAGCCGTCGCGAAGGCGAACAACACGCCGTACGGGCTCTCGGCGGGCATCTGGACCGAAAAGGGCTCCCGGATCCTGTGGATGGCGAACCAGCTGCGCGCCGGCGTGGTCTGGGCCAACACCTTCAACCGCTTCGACCCCGCCGCGCCGTTCGGCGGCTACCAGGAATCCGGCTTCGGGCGCGAAGGCGGCCGCACCGGGCTGGAGGCTTACCTCGATGTCTGACCGTATTTCCGTCGCGAAGACGTACAAGCTGTACATCGGCGGCAAGTTCCCCCGTTCGGAGTCCGGCCGGGTGTACCCGGTGACGGACGGCAAGGGCAAGTTCCTGGCGAACGCGGCGCACGCGTCCCGCAAGGACGTCCGCGACGCGGTGGTGGCGGCCCGCAAGGCGTTCCCGGGCTGGTCGAGCGCGACGGCGTACAACCGCGGCCAGGTGCTCTACCGGGTGGCCGAGGTGCTGGAGGGCCGCCGCGACCAGTTCGTCGCGGAGGTCTCGGCATCGGAAGGCCTGGCCGCGAAGAAGGCCGAGTCCCTTGTGGACGCTTCGATCGACCGCTGGGTCTGGTACGCGGGCTGGACCGACAAGATCGCCACGGTCCTCGGCGCGGCGAACCCGGTGGCGGGCCCGTATTTCTCGTTCACGGTCCCGGAGCCGACCGGCGTGGCCGGGGTACTGGCCCCGCAGGGGTCGTCGTTGCTGGGCCTGGTCAGCGTGCTGGCCCCGGTACTGGCGACGGGCTCGACGGCGGTGGTGGTCTCGAGTGCGGAGCGCCCCTTGCCGGCGATCACGCTGTCGGAGGTCCTGGCGACATCGGACGTCCCGGCGGGTGTGGCGAACATCCTGACGGGCCGGGCTTCGGAGCTGGGCCCGTGGCTGGCGTCCCACGCGGACGTCAACGCCCTGGACCCGACAGGAGCGGCCCCGCAGGACCGCCCGGGACTGACGCGCGAAGCGGCGAACACGGTGAAGCGGGTGCTGACGGTCCCGGAGGCGGAGCCGGACTGGACGGCGGCGCCGGACCTGACCCGGCTCCGGAGGTACCTGGAGGCGAAGACGGTCTGGCACCCCCTGGGCGTCTGATGTCGTGAGCGGAGGCCACCACCCGTTCGGCCGGGTGGTGGCCTTCATTCTTGTGGTGGATTCTCCGCGGAGCGCTGTCGATCCATGTCGCGGCCCGGCCAGGTCCGGCGGGTTCAGCCGTCGTTGCAGTTCGACCCGGGCCGGAAGGATCCGGCCGCCCAGCTTGACGACGTCGAAGAGGTCGCACGCCACCTGCACAGCCTTGGCAGGCGCTGCTGGATCGACGGCTCCGACGTGGCGGACCAGCCCGGCTTCGGCGCCGGTGGCGCGACGCCAGCAAGCCGGTCGCGTTCGCGACCTCGCACCATCTCGCCTACCTGGCCACTCGCGACGCGGCCTGACGCCGTCAGCTCATCGTCACCGAGAAGTCCGTCAGCGTGAATCTCGCCTTGCCGCCGCCCGTCGAGCAGAACTCGATTCCGTAGCCGATCTGGTTCACCGTCGGGTTCGGGGGGATCAGGCCCTTGCCGACCGCCCACGCGATCATCGCCTTCAGGTCCACGCTGCCCGAGTACTGCGTCGCCCTCGACACGAACGCCACGTAACCCTCGTCGTCCGCCCAGACGTCGTACGTCGTCCCGGCCGCCGTGTACGTCGTCAGCTTGTCTCCCGACGGGACCTGCTTCCGGTTCTCCGTCCACACCATCAGCTCGCTGACGCCCTTGCCGTCACCCACGCCGTTCAGCCACACGTCGTACGCCACGTCGTAGACTCCGACGCCCGGGCCGCGGCCCGCGAACGTCGACCTGATCACCGAAAAGTCGTTGACCGGCTTCCCATTCTGATTGTTTATGTCCTTGTGCACGTTCGGATAGGTTTTCACCGACGTCGAGTCCGGCTGGGTGGATTCGACGAACCAGTTGTCGTACGCGCACGCGTGCAATGTTTCCGGGCCCGCCTCGCCCGCGTTCCACATGTTGTTGTGGACGTAGTAGCCGCCGTTCGCCCAGCCGCCGTCGGGTTCGCTCGTCGTGAACTCCGGGCTGCGACAGCTGCGCACCGGCGTTGCCGACGGCGGCGCCGGGGGCGGGACCACCGCACGGGACGAAGGCGCAGGTGACACTGAGGTCGCCGGTGGCACGGACACCGCAGGCGAGGAGGCCGGCACGGCCGGGGAAACCGGAGCAGCCGCACCGGCGACCGGCCCGCCACCACATCCCGCGACCGTCAGAAAGGGAATCGCCAACCAGCAGGACAGCATTCTTCGTCGCATTTTCCCGCCCGCAACCCGAATTCGGCAGAACGAGGCGGAACACTAACAGAAGAATCAGGCGGGATCGAGGTCCCGCGAAGTGATCGGCCGCCCCGGCAGTTCGCTGCCCGGCCGGGCGCCGAGGCCGTCGATCATGATTCCGACGCAGCGCCGGGCCGCCAGCTCGGCCACCTCCGGCGTCTTCGCGCGGACCTGCCGCAGCAGCGTCGCGAACAGGATCGCGATGTCGCCCGCGCCGACGTCCTCGCGCAGCTTGCCCTCGGCCTTGGCGCCGTCGACGAACTCGTCGAGCACCGCCAGGATGTCGTCACGCAGCCGGCGGACCTCGGGGTCGTTCTTCAGGATCACCAGCGCCCGCGGCGACACCATCGCCAGCTGGACGCTCAGCTGCAGCTCCACCGACTGCCGCAGCAGCCGCTCCAGCGCGCGCCACGACGATGTCTCCTCGGCCGCGATCGCCCTCGCGTCGATGAGCACGCGCTCGAAGTTGTCCATCGCGACCGCGCGGATCAGCGCGTCGCGGTCCGGGAAGCGGCGGTACAGCGTGCCCACGCCGACGCCGGCCGCGCGGGCGATCTCCTCCATCGGCACCTCGGGACCGGAGACGGCGAAGATGGTCTTCGCGGCGGCCAGGATCTGGTCGCGGTTGCGGCGCGCGTCCGCCCGCAGGGTGGTCTCGGGGTCTGCCGTCATGCCGTTCGCCTTCCGATGGATCGCGCGCGCTGATTCTCGCACGGTCAGGCGGCCACGCACTGGGTCCACACCACGTCACCCGTTAGCTAGTGGACGACTTCCTTCCGCTTCGGTACGTTGGGCCCTGGAACCGGAATGTAATCCTCCGCATACTTTACGTCCGTTTTAGGGGGCCCGAAATGACCGAAGTCGCCGAACCTGCCACGCGGGAAGACGTCTTTCCGCTGGAGCGGAGCTGCCCGTTCGCTCCGCCGCCGGCCTACGAGAAGCTCCGCGCGGCCGGGCCGGTGCACCGCGTCGAGCTGCAGTCCGGCCAGGAGGCCTGGGCCATCACCCGGCTCGAGGACGTCCGGCAGATGCTGACCGACCCGCGGTTCAGCTCCGACCGGTTCAACCCGGGCTTCCCGTTCCTGACCAAGCAGGGCCGCCCGGTGCGGCGGAACAACTTCACCGCGTCACTGATCAACATGGACCCGCCGGAGCACACCGCCGCCCGCCGCGAGGTCGTCGGCGAGTTCACCGTCAAGCGGATGAAGGCGCTGCAGCCGCGGATCCAGCAGATCGTCGACGAGCACATCGACGCGATCCTGGCCGGCCCGAAGCCCGCCGACCTCGTGTCCGCGCTGAGCCTGCCGGTGCCGTCGCTGGTCATCTGCGAGCTGCTCGGCGTCCCGTACGCCGACCACGAGTTCTTCCAGGTCCGCAGCTCGACGCTGCTCAACCGCGACGTCGACCAGGAGGTCCGCGTCCAGGCCGTCGACGAGCTGCAGGAGTACCTCGACCAGCTGGTCGCCAAGAAGGAGGCCGAGCCGTCCGACGACCTGCTCGGCCGCCAGATCCGCAAGCAGCGCGAGGAGCACGGCGCCGCCGACCACGACTCGCTCGTCTCGCTGGCCTTCCTGCTGCTCATCGCCGGGCACGAGACGACGGCGAACATGATCTCGCTCGGCACGGTCGCGCTGCTGGAGAACCCGGACCAGCTCGAGATCATCAAGAACGACCCGGGCAAGACGCTCGACGCGGTCGAGGAGCTGCTGCGGTACTTCACGATCGCCGAGTTCGCGACCTCGCGCGTCGCCACCGAGGACGTCGAGATCGGCGGGCAGCTGATCCGCGCCGGCGAGGGCGTCCTCGGCCTGAGCTACTCCGGCAACCGCGACGAAGCCGCGTTCCAGGACGCCGACAAGCTCGACCTCGAGCGCGGCGCGCGCCACCACGTCGCGTTCGGCTTCGGGCCGCACCAGTGCCTCGGCCAGAACCTGGCCCGGATGGAGCTGCAGATCGTCTTCGACACGCTGTTCCGCCGCATCCCCGAGCTGAAGCTGGCCGCGCCGGTCGACCAGCTGCCGTTCAAGCACGACTCGTCGATCTTCGGCCTCTACTGCCTGCCCGTGACCTGGTGAGGGGGACGTCATGACCGCGGTCCACGAGTTCCCGATGACTCGCACGTGCCCGTTCGCGCCGCCGCCGGCGTACGAGCAGATCCGCGAAGCGGAGCCGGTTTCGAAGGTGCGGCTGCCCGACGGCGGCTGGGCCTGGGTGGTCACCCGGCACGAGGACGTCCGGACCGTGCTGAACGACCGGCGCTTCAGCGCCGACCGCCAGCACCCGGACTTCCCGCAGCTGGTGAAGGGCGGCTTCCGGCGGCAGGGCGACGAACGCACGATGATCACCATGGACGCGCCCGAGCACGGGCCGGCCCGCAAGGCGGTGCTCGGCGAGTTCACCGTGCGCCGGATGGAGGCGCTGCGGCCGCGGATCCAGGAGATCGTCGACGGGCAGATCGACGCGCTGCTGGCCGGGCCGAAGCCCGGCGACCTCGTCGAGACGCTGGCGCTGCCGGTGCCGTCGCTGGTGATCTGCGAGATGCTCGGCGTGCCCTACGCCGACCACGACTTCTTCCAGACCCACACGGCGAAGATCATCAAGCGCGGGACGAGCCCGCAGGAGCGGCGGGCGGCGTTCGACACCGTGCGCGGCTACATGGCCGACCTGATCGCGGAGAAGGAGCAGGACCCGCCGGACGACGTGCTCGGGCGGCAGATCGTCAAGCTGCGCGAGGAAGGCACCTACCGGCGGGCTTCGCTGGCCGCGACGGGCTTCCTGCTGCTGGTCGCGGGCCACGAAACCACGGCGAACATGATCTCGCTGTCGACCGTGGCGTTCCTGCGCAACCCGGAGCAGCTCGCGCGGATCAAGGCCGACCCGGGCAAGACGCTCGACGCGGTCGAGGAGATGCTGCGGTACTTCACGATCGTCGACGCGGCGACGGCCCGGCTGTGCGTCGAGGACATCGAGGTCGGCGGACAGCTGATCCGGGCCGGCGAGGGCGTCCTGGCGCTGGGCTACGCGGCGAACCGCGACCCGCGGGCGTTCGACAACCCGGACGAGCTGGACATCGAGCGCGGCGCGCGTCACCACGTCGCGTTCGGGTTCGGCCCGCACCAGTGCCTCGGCCAGAACCTGGCCCGGATGGAGCTGCAGATCGTCTTCGACACGCTGTTCCGCCGGGTCCCGACGCTGGCGCTCGCCGCGGACGTCGACGACCTGCCGTTCAAGGACGACGCGAACATCTACGGGCTGTACCGGCTGCCGGTGACCTGGTAGAGAACGAGCTGCCGTCCCACCACAGGAGAGAAGGACCATGAAGATCATCGCGGACACCGGCAAGTGCGTCGGCGCCGGGCAGTGCGTGCTCACCGAGCCCGCGCTGTTCGACCAGAGCGAGGACGACGGCACGGTCATCGTCCTCGACGACCAGCCGACGGGCGAGCTGGTGGAGAAGGCCCGCGAAGCGGTGCACGTCTGCCCCAGCCAGGCCCTCTCGCTGCAGGAGTGAGCAAGGCCGTGAAGGGCACCTCCGCCGAGGTGCCCTTCACGGGCTACTTGACCGCGCCCATGGACAGGCCGCGGACCAGGTGGTTCTGGGCGATCCAGCCGACGATCATCACCGGCAGCGAGGCCAGCAACGCGGCGGCGGACAGCTGGGCCCAGTACAGGCCCTCGCTGGTGATGAACCCGACGAGGAACACCGGCACGGTGCCGGCGCGGGCCGCCGTCAGGTTGACCGCGTAGAAGAACTCCGTCCAGGAAAAGATCACGCAGATCAGCGCCGTCGCCGCGATCCCGGGCGCGACCACCGGCATGATGATCTTGCGCAGCAGCGTCGGCAGGTTCGCGCCGTCGATGCGGCCGGCCTCGATCATCTCGTGCGGCACTTCCAGGAAGAACGACCGCATCATCCAGATGGCCAGCGGCAGGTTCATCGACGTGTACAGGATGACCAGCGCCCACACCGTGTCGAGCAGTTCGGTGTTCTGCGAGATCACGTACAGCGGGATGATCGCCGCCACGATCGGCAGCATCTTCGTCGAGAGGAAGAACCCCAGCGCGTTGGACGTGCCCTTCACCGGCGCCAGTGACAGCGCGTACGCCGCCGGGACGCCGAGGAGCAGCACCAGCAGCGTCGACAGGATCGTGACGAACGCCGAGTTCGCCAGGTAGGGCAGGAACCCGCCGTTCAGGACGTTGGCGATCTGGTCGAACGTCGGCGTGAACAGCAGCTTCGGCGGGTCGGTGTAGGCGTCGGCCTCCTGCTTGAACGCCGTGATGATCATCCACAGCAGCGGGAAGACGAAGAGGATCGCGATCACCCAGGTCGCCAGGGTCAGCGAGCCCTTGCCGTACTGCCGCTTCCGGGGAGCCAGGGTGGTCATTTGATTCCTCCGCTCACGGAGAAGGTGCGGAACATCAGGCGCAGGGCGAAGGTCGCGACGATCATCGTCAGGATCACCACGATGACCCCCATCGCCGACGACTGGCCGACGTCGAAGCCCTCGAACGCGCGCTGGTAGATGTAGTACGGCAGGTTGGTGCTCGCCGTGCCCGGGCCACCCTGAGTCATGAGGAAGATGGCGTCGAAGCTGTTGACGATGTAGATCGCGCCCAGCAGCGTCGCCAGCTGCAGGAACCGGGACAGGTGCGGCAGCGTGATGGCGACGAACGTCCGCCACCGGCCCGCACCGTCCACATTGGCCGCTTCGAGGACGTCCTTGGACTGGCTCTGCAGGCCGGCGAGGATGAGCAGCATCATGAACGGCGTCCACTGCCACACGATCTGCGCCATCACCGAGGCGAGCGGGAACTTCGACAGCCAGTCGACGTCGGTGCCGAAGACGAAGTGCAGCAGCCCGTAGGTCGGGTCGAACATCGTCGTCTTCCACAGCAGCGCACCGGCCGCCGGCAGGATCAGGAACGGCGTGATCAGCAGCGTCCGGACGACACCGCGGCCGAAGAACTTGCGGTCGAGCAGCACCGCCAGGCCGAGACCGAGCAACAGCGCGACGAGCACGCACACCACCGTCAGCAGCACGGTGTTGAGCAGCGCGACCAGGAACGTCGTGTCGCTGAAGACGTCGACGTAATTCCGCAGGCCGACGAAGTGCCGCGACCCGGGCCGGACGAGGTTCCACGACTGGAACGAGTAGAACACGGTGAGCAGGAACGGCAGCTGCGTCACCGCGATGACGAAGATCAGCGCGGGCAGCAGCGGCAGCCGCCGTTTCGCCGCGGTGCTCAGGCCGCGCTTCTCCTCGACCTTCGCGTGCGTCTGGGACGTGGGGGTGGATACGGAGAGCGTGGACATCACTGCACCGCCTTGTAGGAGTCGCCCACGGTTTGCGCGTAGCCCTGGGACTGCTTCAGCGCGTCTTCGACGGATTCGCGGCCGGCGATCGCGGCCGACAGCTGCTGGCTCACCCGCGTGCCCAGGTCCTGGAACTCGGGGATGCCGACGAACTGGATGCCGGGATAGGGCACCGGGTTCGCCATCACTTTCTGCTGGTTCGCGTCCGCGATGCCGTCGAGCGTCGGCTTCGCGTAGGCCGCCGCGGCCTTGGCGTACTCGGGGATCGCGTACGTCGACTGGCGCACGCCCGGCGGGACGCGGTTCCACCCGTAGGTGTGGCCGACCTTCTGCACGTACGCCTTGTCGGTCATCCAGGCCATGAACTTCCAGGCCGCGTCCTTGTCCTTGGCCACCTTCGGGATACCGAGCGCCCAGGTGTAGAGCCAGCCGCTGGCCCGCGTCTTGACGACCGGCGCGGGCGCGTACCCGGACTTGCCCACGATCTTGCTGCTCGACGGGTCCTCGTTGGTGCCCGCCATGACCGTGGCGTCGTACCACATCGCGGCCTGGCCCTGCGTGTACCGCGTGCCGCACTCGGAGAACCCGGCGCTGGAGGCACCGACTTCGCCGTGTTCGCGGATGAGGTCGACGTAGAAGTTCGCGGCCGCGGTGAACTCCGGGGACGTCAGCTTGGCGTTCCAGTCCTTGTCGAACCACTGCGCGCCGAAGGTGTTGGCCACCGTCGTGAACGGCGCGAGGCTCTCGCCCCAGCCGGGCTTGCCGCGCAGGCAGATCCCGGCGACGCCGGCGGCCTTGTCGTCGAGCTTCGCGGCGAAGTCCGCGATCTGCTGCCAGGTCGGCTTGGCGGGCATCGTCAGCCCGGCCTTCTCGAAGAGGTCCTTGCGGTAGGCCAGGAACGACGACTCGCCGTAGAACGGCACCGCGTACATCTGGTTCCGGTACGACAGCGACTGCCTGATGCTGGGGATGAAGTCGCCTTCGTCGTAGCCCGGCGTGGCGGCCATGTGCGGTTCGAGGTTCTCGAGCCAGCCGTTGGCCGCCCACTGCGGGGCCTCGTAGTTGCTGATCATGACGACGTCGAACTCGCCGCCCTCGGTGGCCGTCGACGCGGTGATCTTCGCGCGGGCCTGGTTTTCCGGCAGCGAGACGAACTTCAGGTTGATGCCGGTGGCCTTCTCGAACTCCGGCGCGAGCGAGATGGCGTCCTTCATCTGCGGGTTGGACACGATCGCGATGACGAGCGTGCTGGCGCCCTGGCCGATCGAGCCCGCACCCGCACAGCCCGTGACCAGCAACGACGTCGCGGCGAGGAGGGTGAGCACCTTACGCACGGCCGCCTCCGGGGAGCACCTGCACCTTGAGGCCCGCGCCGCTGCGCATCTTGGCCAGCGCCTCGGGGTACTGCTCCAGCGGCAGGGTGTCCGTGAGCAGCGACCCGGTGTCGATCGCGCCGTTCGCGACGAGATCGAGGGCCGCGCCGAAGCTGTGCAGCACGGCCATCGAGCCGACGACGGTGATTTCGTCGTTGTAGATGCGGAACGGCGAAAGCGCGACGCGCGCTTCGGCCGGTGCGACGCCGAAGACGAGCAGGCGGCCGCCGCGGCGGATCGAGTCGAAGGCGGCTTCGATGGCGGGCGCGGCGCCGGTGCAGTCGACGGCTACGTCGAACTTCTCGCCGTGCAGATCGCTGACGTCCTTCGCGGTGGCGACGGCGCCGAGGCTCTTCGCGCGGGGCAGCCGGGCTTCGTTGCGGTCGACCACGGTGACCTGCGCGCCCGAACGCTGCAGCAACTGCTGCATGATCAGGCCCATCGTGCCGGCGCCGACGACGAGGAAGCGTTCTCCGGCCTCGGCACCGACGCGGCGCACGCCGTGCACCGCGCAGGAGACGGGCTCGACGAGCGCGCCCTGCTCCCAGGTCATCGAGTCGGGCATGCGGTAGCAGTTGGCCGACGGGACGGCGACGTACTCGGCGAAGGCGCCGTCGACGGTGTCGCCGGTGGCGCCCCAGTTCGCGCAGAGGTTGCCGTGGCCGGCGCGGCAGGGGCCGCAGTAGCCGCAGAACAGCGACGGGTCGACCGCGACGCGGTCGCCGACCTTCCACTCGCCCGGCACGTCCGCGCCGAGCTCGACGATCTCGCCGGCGAACTCGTGCCCGGGGACGATGGGGTACGGGGTGGGCGGGAAGTGCCCGTCCGCGATGTGCAGGTCGGTCCCGCAGATCCCGCACGCTCCGACCTTGACGACGACCTGGCGTTCCCCGGGTTTCGGATCGGGCACCTCGCCGACCCTGATCTCACCGGGCCGGTCGACGATGGCGGCACGCATGCCTTGCCCCTTCCTCGCGCTCATATGAGCGGCGTTGACCTATGGCGTCGAGAACATGTGAAGGCATTACAGGTCTGACGTCGGTGTTACGTCAACCTTTCGGCTGGATTTCGCGTTATAGTGCTCATATGAGCGCTTCCAAGAAGCAGCCGTCGTTGAGCGAGGCGATGCTGCTGGCCACCGTCGCCCGGCGCTTCTACGTGCAGGGACGGTCCAAGCTGGAGATCGCCGGCGAGTTCGGCGTCAGCCGGTTCAAGGTGGCGCGGATGCTCGACACCGCCAGGGAGTCCGGGCTGGTCAGGGTGGAGTTCTCGCTGCCGGTGCCGGTGGACCTGGCGTTGTCGGACGAGGTGCGCTCGGCGTACGGCCTGAAGCGCGCGCTCGTGCTCGAACGCTCAACCGAGCGCGAACCGAAGGAGGTCGTCCGCGGGAAGATCGGCACGTTGGCGGCCCGGCTGCTGGAGGAGATCGCGGTCCCGTCGGACGTCATCGGGCTGTCGTGGGCCCGGTCGGTGAACGCGATGACCGAGGCGATCCGGTCGCTGCCGCGGTGCCCGATCGTCCAGCTGTGCGGGGTGCAGGCGGGGATGGACATGCGCGGCCGGTCGGTGGAGACGGTCAGCCGCGTGACGTCGGTGTCCGGCGGCGACGCGTACCCGATCTTCGGGCCACTGGTGCTGCCGGACCGCCGGACGACCGAGACGTTGCGGCGGCAGCCGGGGATCGCGGAGACGTTCGGCCAGTTCCGGAACCTGACCAAAGCCGTGGTCAGCATCGGCGCGTGGCAGCCGGGCGAATCGACGGTGTACGACGCGCTGGACGAGGCCGAGCGCGCGGCGATCGCGGCCCGTGGCGCGACGGCGGAGGTCGCGGCACGCCTGTTCGACGCTTCGGGAAACGCCCTGTCGACCGGCTTGGCCCACCACGTGCTGGCGATCAGCCACGAGGAGCTGATGGCGGTCCCGGAGGTGATAGCGCTGGGCTACAGCCGCCCGAAGGCGGCGGCGGTGGACGCGGTCCTGAGGTCGGGCATGGTCTCGACGCTGATCACCGACGCGGCGGCAGCGGTCCCGCTCCTGGCGCTGGCGGCCAAGAACCCGCCCAGCCCTCGTGAGTGAGAAACAGTGTTCTGCCCCTGTTCCTCACTCACGACAACCCGGCGCGGTCGGCGGCTGCCCGCGTTGTCGCTGGCCGTGCTCGGTCTTGAGCAGCGAGGACGGCGTCGCCGTGCTCGGCGGCCCAGCGCCCGAAGCCCTCGATCGGCTCCAGCAGAGTCGCGCCCAGCGACGTAAGCGCGTACGCCCCTTCGCGACGCTCGACCAGCCCGTCGAACTCCAGGCGGCGCAAGGTTTCCGTGAGCACCTTCGCGCTGATCCCGCCGATCTCGCGCCGGAGCTCGACGTGCCGGCGTGGGCCGTCGCGCAGTGCCCACACCACCACCGGGTTCCACGTGTTGGCGACCAGGTCGAACGCGAGCCGCGTCCGGCAGTCGGCGAGGAAGTCCATGGTTACCGTTCGGTTCCTTCCCGGGTCCCTACCGTCGTGCTGGTACCAGCCAAGCACACGGAGGACGCAATGCGGATCGGGATCTTCGGCACGGGCGGGATGGCGGACGCCCTCGGCACACACTGGGCCCGCGCGGGACACGAACTGATGATCAGCGGCCGCTCGGACCCCGGCGCCCTCGCGCGGCGGCTCGGCGCCGCCACCGGAGCGTGGCACGAGACGGCCGCCTTCGCCGACGTGCTCCTGCTCGCGGTCCCCGCCGGGGCGATCGGCAAGGTCCTCGCGCAGGCGGGCCCGCTGGCCGGGAAAGCGCTGGTGGACTGCACCAACGACCCGGGACTGACCGGCGCCCCGGTGGCGTCGCGGATCGTCACGGACGCCCACGTTGTGAAGGCGTTCAACCTCGCCCCGACGGACGTCTGGCGGCTGACCCCGCCGGCCTGGGACGGCCGCCCGCTGGCAGTCCCCCTGTGCGGCGACGACCCGGCGGCGGTGGAGAAGGTCAGCACGCTGGTCCGGGACGTCGGCGCCAAGCCGGTCCACGCCGGCGGCCTCGACCGCGCCGCGCTCCTGGAAGCGACGGCGGCGTTCGTCATCGGCCTGTGGTTCGCGGGCGAGGACGCCCAGGCGATCCTCGCGCCGTCCTGATCAGCCGACGGCGCCGACGTTCCCCGCGGCCAGGTCCGCCGCCCCGGCCCGCAGCGGCGCGCCGCCGCGGGGAACCACCGTCACCTCACCCGAAGCCAGATCCGTCACGACGGTGCTCAACGTCAGCAAGGTGTCGTCGCCGGTGGCGTCACGGTGGACGTCGCCGGTCAGCGCCGCGGTCAGCCACTTCGCGTCCGGATCGGACGCCGTCAGGTGCGCGCACACCTCCGCCCGCGCCAGGCTCTCCTCCGGAGCGACGTCCAAAGTGGGCGGAAGCTGCCGGAAGTGGTTGGTGTGCCAGGAAAGTCCATTCGCGACGGTCGACACCGCCGTCTCGTCGCCCGCCTTTTCCGCCACCGTCACGCCCGGCGACCCGACACATCCCATCGTGTAGGCGAACCCGCCCGCCGAAGTCCGTGACCGCAGCATCGACACCGCTTCCGCGAGCGTGGAAGCACGCTGCAGCGTGCGCGCCACGAAGTGCCGCCCGGCGCACGGCGAAGGCGCGACCACGCTGACGCTGTCGATGCCCCACACCAGCCCGTGCGTGGTGATGGTGAACGTGTTCGACGGCAGGAACCCCGGGTACCACCAGACGCACACGCCGGGCTCGCCGTCGATCAGCAGCGTCAGCAGCCGCCCGATGCCGTCGAACACCGGGTCGCCGTCCTCGTTGTGGCCGAGCAGCGACCGCGGGCCCGCCCAGGCCAGGTCGGTGCACCCCGTGCCGTCGCCGGCGCCGAGGTCGCCACGCAGGTTGGCCAGCAGCAGGTCGTCGAACGGCACCCCGGCACCCTCGGCAAGCGCGGTCAGCTCCGCGTACGCGTCCGGGTGCTCGACCTGCGACGCCGATTCGATCGCCCGGAACAGCACCGGCGACCGCCGCGCGCGGGCCGTGACCGGCCACGACGGCAGTCCGGCCAGGACGGTCCGGATGTCCGCGGCGGCGTAGGCGCCCAGCTCGCGGAAAGCGGCTTCCCGCGGACCCCGGACGATCGTCCAGCACACGTCGCCGATCCGGTGCTCCGCCACTGTCGCCACCATGGCATCACGATGACTGACAAGTCAGGAATTCGCAACGGCGGTGACACCCGGGGCTTCGCCCCAAGCCGGGGACTCCGCCACCCGGACCTCCGACAAGAATCAGAGACATCCGGGGCTTCGCCCCAAGCCCGGGACTCCGCCACCCGGACCCCCGACAAGAATCAGTGCGCGCCCACCCCGGTCACCCGCACGACCGCCGCGCCGGCCTCGTCCGACGCCGCCAGGTCGACCTCCGCGCTGATGCCCCAGTCGTGGTCGCCCGCCGGGTCGTCGAAGATCTGCCGGACCTTCCACACGTCCGGCTGCTGCTCGATCACCAGCAGCTGCGGGCCGCGCGCGTCCGGGCCGGTGCCGAGCGAGCCGTACTCCTCGAAGTACTCCTCGATGGCGTCTTCCCACGCCTCGGCGTCCCAGCCGGACGCCGCGTCCAGCTCGCCGAGGACCGACCACGCCCGCCGCGCGAACAGCTCGACCCGGCGGAACAGCTCGTTGCGCACCAGGACGCGGAACGCGCGCTCGTTGCGGGTCACCGCGGGCGGCAGCTCCGGCGGCCGGTGCGACGGCGGTCCCTCCTCGGTCGGGTGCCGCAGCGCCTCCCACTCGTCGAGCAGGCTGGAGTCGACCTGCCGGACGAGCTCGCCGAGCCACTCGATGAGGTCCTGCAGCGCCTCCGTCTTCGCCTCGTCGGGCACCGTGTGCCGCAGCGCGTCGTAGGTGTCCGCGAGGTAGCGCAGCACCAGGCCTTCCGACCGCGCGAGCTGGTAGAACCCGATGTACTCGACGAAGTTCATCGCACGCTCGTACATGTCGCGCACGACGGACTTCGGCGAAAGCTCGTAGTCCGCGACCCACGGGTGGCCCTGGCGGTAGCTGCGGTAGGCGTTGTTCAGCAGCTCTTCGAGCGGCTTCGGGTAGGTGACGTTCTCGAGCAGCTCCATCCGCTCGTCGTACTCGATGCCCTCGGCCTTCATCGCCTGCACGGCCTCGCCGCGCGCCTTGAACTGCTGCTGCGAAAGCACCGGCCGCGGGTCGTCCACAGTGGATTCCACAACGGACACGACGTCGAGCGGGTACGACGGCGACTCCATGTCGAGCAGCTCGATCGCGGCCAGCGCGAACGGCGAAAGCGGCTGGTTGAGCGCGAAGTCGAACTGCAGGTCGACGGTGAGCCGGACGATCCGGCCCTGCTCGTCCGGTTCGGGCAGCCGTTCGACGACGCCGGCGGCGAGCAGCGCGCGGTAGATCGCGATGGCCCGCAGGATGAGCTTGCGCTGCGACGCGCGATCCTCGTGGTTGTCCTCCAGGAGGTGCCGCATCGAGTCGAACGCGTTGCCGGGTCGCGAAATCACGTTCAGCAGCATCGAGTGCGTGACCTTGAAGCTCGAAGTGAGCGGCTCGGGATCGGCCGCGATGAGCCGGTCGAACGTGCTCTCGGTCCAGTTGACGAACCCCTCGGGCGCCTTCTTCCGGACGATCTTCTTTTTCTTCTTCGGGTCGTCGCCCGCCTTCTCCAGTGCCTTCGCGTTCTCGACGACGTGGTCGGGTGCCTGGACGACGACGTAGCCGTCGGTGTCGTAGCCCGCGCGCCCGGCCCGGCCGGCGATCTGGTGGAACTCGCGCGCCTTCAGGTGGCGCTGGCGGACGCCGTCGTACTTGGTCAGCGCGGAAAACACCACAGTCCGGATCGGGACATTGATGCCGACGCCGAGCGTGTCGGTCCCGCAGATCACCTTGAGCAGCCCGGACTGGGCCAAGGTCTCGACCAATCGGCGGTACTTCGGCAGCATGCCGGCGTGGTGGACACCGATGCCGTGGCGGACCAGCCGCGAGAGCGTCTTGCCGAACCCGGCGGAGAACCGGAAGTCGCCGATCAGCTCGGCGATCGCCTCCTTCTCGGCCTTCGTGGTGACGTTGATGCTCATCAGCGTCTGCGCGCGTTCGATGGCCGCGGCCTGCGAGAAGTGGACGACGTAGACGGGCGCTTGACCGCCGTTCAACAGCTCGGACATCGTCTCGTGCAGCGGCGTCAGCGCGTACCGGAAGGTCAGCGGCACCGGGCGCTGCGCCGACGTGACGACCGCGGTCGGCTTGCCGGTGCGGCGCGTGAGGTCCTTCTCGAAGAACGACACGTCGCCCAGCGTCGCCGACATCAGGACGAACTGCGCCTTCGGCAGCTCCAGCAGCGGCACCTGCCACGCCCAGCCGCGGTCGGGCTCGGAATAGAAGTGGAACTCGTCGGCCACGACCTGCCCGACCGGGGCGTCCGCACCGAACCGCAACGCGATGTTCGCCAGGATTTCCGCCGTGCAGCAGATGATCGGGGCGTCCGGGTTGACGCTGGAGTCCCCGGTCATCATCCCGACGTTGTCGGCCCCGAAGATGTCGATGAGCTGGAAGAACTTCTCCGAGACGAGGGCTTTGATGGGCGCGGTGTAGTAGCTGCGGCGGCCCTGGGCGAGCGCGGTGAAGTGCGCGCCGACGGCGACGAGGCTCTTCCCGGACCCGGTCGGCGTCGACAGGATGACGTTCGATCCGGAGACGACCTCCATCACCGCCTCCTCCTGCGCCGGGTACAGCTCGATGCCCCGTTCGGCCGTCCAGGTCGTGAACGCTTCGAACAGGGCGTCGGGGTCGGGATCCGCAGGCAGGAGGTCTGTAAGAGTCATCAGGCGTCCATCGTGCCATCCGCTCGTCGCAAAGTCGGCAGGGGCGATCGCATCGCGCGTGGTAAACCCGTAGGCTTCGCGGTACCGCGCTACGACCGGGGAGATACGGTGTCGCGCGCACACGGGCGGTACTCCGGAGGGCTTAGGAATGGCACAGGACATCATCCCGATCGAACTCGGGCTGCCGCAGGGCGACGTCGTCACCCTGTGGGCGCCGCGCTGGCGGGAAGACGGCGAGGAGTGGGAAGCGTTCCTCGGCGACGAGGACGACCTGTACGCCTTCCCGGACGCCGCTCACCTGGCCGCTTTCGTCCGCACGTCCGAGCGGCACGACCTGATCGACCACCCGGCGTGGGACGCGGTGCCGTCGCTGAACGTGCCCGAGCTGATCCCGGACGAGGACCACACCTACGACCTCGTCGGCGTCCCGGAGCTGGTGGCCGAGGAGCCGGACGTCTGGCACATCGCCGAGCTGGCGGAGATCGTCGGCATCGTGCGGTCGCTCGCCGACGTCTGCGACCTGGAAGAGGTCCACGAGATCCTCGACTCGACCGAGGGCTTCTCGCTGCTCGACCAGGGCACCCTCCCGTTCACCGGCAGCGTCGGCGTGCAGGTGTGGAACGACCTGTCCGAGACGGTGTCGCAGAAGTGGGACACCGTGCTGGACGCGATCGACAGCCTGGTGACGGTGCCGGACGTCGACGAGAAGGTGCTGGAGCAGACGGCCGAGGAGCTGGCGGCCTTCCACGAGGAGTCCGCGGAGGCCGAGGCCGGCGCCGAAGGCGAAGAGGACCTGGAGGCGCTCGACACGCTCGACTCCGCCGAGGACGAGGACGAGGACGAGGAAGACGAGGGCCCGGTCGGCTTCTGGGCCGAGGTGGGCATCGACCCGATCAAGATCATCACGTCCGGCGCGGAGTACTACACGCTGCGCTGCTACCTCGACGACGCACCGGTGTTCCTCGGCAGCGAGGGCGAGATCGACGTGTTCACGTCCACGGGCGCGCTGGCCCGGGCGCTCGCCGACGGCAAGGAGCTGGCCGACACGGACCTGGCCGAGGTGTCCACGTGGGACGAGGTCCTGGCCAAGGCGACGGCGGGCGAGCTGGAGATCGAGGTCGACCCGGAGAACACGTACGTGTTGACGGGCCTGGACGCGGACATCGCGGAGGGCCCGGAGGCGATCGACCCGAACCAGCTGGAGCTGGCGGTGGAGCTGATCACGGACGCGGCCGAGTGGGCGGGCGACGAGAGCGTCGAAGCGGCGCTGGCGTCGAACGAAAGCCTGGGCTGGCTGGTGTCGTTCGTGCTCCGCCCGGACCCGACGCGCCTGGAGCCGTCGGCCCCGTTCGACACGGAGCAGAGCGCGTGGCGCAAGCTGGTGGAGACGTTCGAGAACCGCCTGACGGTGGCTTGATCATTCCGGCCGGAGGCCGCCTCCCGTGATCGGGGAGGCGGCCTCCGCCGTGTCCGGCGCCCGGCGGATCGCTCCACAGCCTCCGCTGGATGTGGACAACTCGGCCCAGCGCGCGCACGCACGCCGGTTTTCGTCGGCGCCCGCCGATACGCTGGAGACGGGGGGCGCCCCCGCGAGCCAAACCGCGGCAGGCCGCCCCCGCGGGCCAAACCCCCACAGGCCAAACCGCAGCGGCCGAGCCCGCGGGCCAAGCCCCCACGGGCCAAACGCCCGCGGGCCAAACCGCAGCGGACCACGCCCCCACAGGCCAAACCGCAGCAGGCCGCCCCCACAGGCCAAACCGCAGCGGGAGCGGATTGGCGGCATCAGTGGACGGCACCCACGTTGACCCCCGGATCACGCCTCGGCTGGAGGCGCAGGTCAGGCCGCTTCAGGCGTCTGAGGGGTGCTCCGCGCGGACCGGGACCACCGCCACCGCCAAGGCCGGGAAGATCGCCGCCACGCAGAACGCCAGTGCGTACCTGCTGTCGCCGATCACCAGGCCCAGCAGGGGCGGCGTCAGCGAGGCCGCGATGTTCTGGGCCGTGTTCTGGGTGCCCATCGCGCGGCCCGACCACGCCAGGCCCGCCAGCTCCGCCGACGCCGTGAACCCCAGTCCGTTGTCGGCCACCGTGATCACCCCCGCCAGTGCCAGCGCCAGCAGCACCAGCCATGGCCACGAAGCGTCCCCCAGCGCCACCAGCAGCATCACGCCGCAGCTCATGACCGCCAGCTGACGCATCGGGCGCAGCCTGCTGCCCACCCGGTCCGACCACCAGCCCGACCCCAGCCGGCCGGCCGCCCCCAGCACTTGGACCACCGCCAGGTACCAGCCTGCCGACAGCGGGCTCCAGTGCTGCACCGCGACCAGGTACACCGGCGCGAACGCCGACACCGCGAACTGCGGCACCACCAGCAACGTGCTCGCCCCGTGCACCCGCCACAGCGCCGCGTGCCGATACGGCGACGGCGGCTTCTCCCCCGAAGCCGGCCGAGGCGGCCGCGGCGGGTCCGTCACCAGCCACGCCACCAGCAGCGCCACGACGATCGCCAGCCCGGCCGGCAGCAGCACCGCCGCCCGGAACCCGAAGTGCGCGGCCAGCGGCGGCAGCCCCAACGCCGCGACGCCGACGCCGAGCGGCTGGGCCGTCTGGCGGATCCCCATCGCGATGCCGCGCTCGGACTTCGCGAACCAGCCCATGACGACGCGGCCGCTCGCCGCGTTCACCGAAGCCGTGCACGCTCCGGCAGCCAAGAACACCCCAAAGAGCAGGCCGACCGGGTGAGTCCCGACCCCGGCGTACACCAGGAGTAATCCCGAGACACCCAGGCCGAGCGCCATGATCAGGCGCTCTCCGTAACGGTCCGCAGCCGCGCCCCACACGATCAGGGTGAACAGCAGCCCGATGCTCGGCGCCGCGACGACCGTGCCCGCCTCCGCCAGTGACAGCCCCTCGGCTTCCCGCATGGCCGGGACCAGGAACGGGATGCCGTAGAGGAACGAGCAGCTCGCGGTCTGCGCGGCGAGGCCGAGCGCGAGGATGAGCCACCGCCGTGAACTGGCTTGCAGCTGCTCACCCGCATCACCCGCGACCTGCGCCATCGCCCTCACCGTCTCAATATATGAGAAGTACTTCCTACATAGTGAACGATAGTTGGCATGACTAAGGACCGCAAGCGAGTTACGGTCCGAAGCCGGGAAGTCAGGCCAGCGCGGCGTAGCCGGGCTTGATGACGTCGTCGATCAGCGCCAGGCGGGCGTCGAAATCGATGAACGCGGATTTCATCGCGTTGATGGTGAACCACCGGAAGTCGTCGAGGCCATACCCGAAGGTCTCGTGCAGCGCGGCGAATTCGCTGGTCATCGTGCACCCGCTCATCAGCCGGTTGTCCGTGTTCACGGTCACCCGGAAGCGCAGCCGCGTGAGCAGGCCGATGGGGTGCTCGGCGATCGAGCGCGCCGCGCCAGTTTGGACGTTCGACGTCGGGCAGATCTCCAGCGGGATGCGGCGGTCGCGGACGTACGCGGCCAACCGTCCAAGGTGGACCGTGCCGTCCGCGTCGGTCTTGATGTCCTCGACGATCCGCACGCCGTGCCCGAGCCGCTCGGCACCGCAGTGCTGAATCGCCTCCCAAATGGACGGCAAACCGAACGCTTCACCGGCGTGAATGGTGAAATGCGCATTGTTCTGGCGCAAATACTCGAAGGCGTCGAGATTGCGGGTCGGCGGGAATCCGTCCTCCGGCCCGGCGATGTCGAAGCCCACCACGCCGGCGTCGCGGTAGCGGACGGCCAGGTTCGCGATCTCCAGCGCGCGGGCGTGCTGGCGCATCGCGCAGAGCAACGTCCCGACGCGGATGCTGCCGCCGTTCGCGGCCACCCGGCGGGTGCCCTCCGTGAAACCCGCCTGGACGGCCTCGACCACCGCATCGAGTGACAGACCGCGTTCGACGAACAACTCCGGTGCGTAGCGCACCTCGGCGTAGACGACGCCGTCGGCGGCCAGGTCCTCCACCGCTTCCGCGGCGACCCTGACCAGGGCATCCTCGGTCTGCATCACGCCGCAGGTGTGCGCGAAGGTCTCGAGGTAGGACACGAGCGAGCCGGAGTCGGCCGCCCGGCGGAACCAGGTGCCCAGCTCGGCCGGGTCGGTGGCCGGCAGACCGGCGTAGCCGGTGGCTTCGGCGAGCTCGGCGACGGTGGCCGGGCGGAGGCCGCCGTCCAGGTGGTCGTGCAGCAGGACCTTGGGGGCGCGGCGGAGCGTCTCGCTGGTCAGAACAGGGCTTTCGTCAGGCATCCCCCAACGGTAACCTCGGTGTCATTCCCCTACATGGCCGTAACTCTCAAGCTCGGGCTAACCCTCAGCGTCGAGGATCACGTGGCGAATCGGCCATCCGGGGGCAGCCTCCGCAATAGGTGCTTCACGGGGGCCATACAGACAGCAATTTTTGCAATCGATAAGCTTCGTGGCACGTCCCTCCATTTCCCCGCCGACGAAGGACACACAGCAGTGACCACTGACAACCACATTGCCGCCCCGTCCTTCGACCGGATGCGCAACATGCTGGTGCGCGCGGCCGAAGTGCGTGAGAGCGAGCAGCAGCAGATCTTCGACGCGCTGGACGACATCTACGCCCGGCTCGCGCCGGTGGACTCGCTGGGCGCGGTCCGCAAGCGGCTGTCCGAGCTCCCCGACCGCACCGAGGTCGGCGTGCTGGCCGAGCGCCTCGACGAGGCGATGTCCCGCCTCGAGGCCCAGGACAACGCGCTCGCCGCGCTGACCCGCGCGGTCGAGAGCATCGTCGACAAGCTCGCCAAGCCCTTCGCGCAGCTCGACGGCCGTCTCGACGGCGTCGCCGCGCGGTTCGAGGGCGTCGCCGGGCGGATGGACGGGCTCGAGGACAAGCTGCAGAACATCCACCGGCGGCTGGACGAGCTGGGCGGGCACCTCGACAAGCAGGACGCGAAGCTCGAGGCGCTGCCGCAGTCGGTGCACGGGCCGGTCCGCGAGCGGATCGAGCTGGCCGAGTCGATGCTGCGCGAGCGCGTCGACACCGCCGACCACGAGCTGCGCGCGAAGGTCGACGAGCTGGACCGCGCCACCAAGGAGCGGATCGGCGCCAACACCGAGGCGCTCAAGACGGCGCTGACCGAGACCGGCGAGATGATCGACGCCTCGGACCGCCTGGAGAACCTCGGCAACCGGCTCGAGACGGTCACCACCCGCCTCGACGACCTGGCCGCCCGCCTCGACAAGGTGGAGGACGGCTTCCTGACGAGCCTCGGCGACCTCGACGGCGCGGTGAAGAGCGGCCTGGCCAAGGTCGAGGGCACGCTGGCGAAGCAGCCGGACACCGACTCGGTCGACTCGCTGGTCCGCCGGAGCAACGACGAGAGCGTCCGGCGCATCGGCGGCCAGCTCGACGAGGCGATGGCGACGTTCGCGGAGCTGATGCTCGGTGGCGGCCCGGCGGTCCAGCAGATCGCCCCGCCCCCGCCGGCCCCGCGCCAGCCGCGTCGCAGCTCCCGCAACGGCCGGGCCCCCAAGCCCGCGGACACGAAGGCCAAGGCGGGCGACGGCGCCGAAGAGGCCACGGAGTAACGATCCGCTCAGCTGACGAGGCCCCCGCCGGATCCCGGCGGGGGCCTTGTCGGTCGAGCGGAGTCACTCGGCGGGGTGATCATCGCCGCGATGACCATCACATCCCGGCGCGGATGGTCTCCACGACGATCGGCCCCGGCGAAGGGGCCGACTCGGCGATCGAGAAGCCGCCGGCCAAGGCCTCCAGGGCCGCCGGGACCGCTTCCGGCGTGTCCGTGTGCAGTTCCAGCAGCGGCTGCCCCTCGGAAACGGCGTCCCCGGGCTTGGCCAGGCACAGCACGCCCGCCGCCGCCTGGACCGGGTCCTCCTTGCGCGCGCGGCCCGCGCCCAGCCGCCACGCCGCGACCCCCACCGCGTAGGCGTCCAGCGAAGCGAGCACACCCGAAGAAGGCGCCGAGACGACGTGTACGTGCGAAGGCGTAGGCAACGGCGCCGACGGGTCGCCGCCCTGGGCGGCGATCATCCGGCACCACACCTCGTACGCTTCGCCGGACGCCAGCACCGCCGCGGGATCCGCGGAAACTTCCGCGAGAGCCAGCATCTCCGTGGCCAGCGCGAGAGTCAGCGAGACCACGTCGGACGGGCCGCCGCCCTTGAGCACCTCGACCGACTCCGCGACCTCCACCGCGTTGCCGACCGCACGCCCGAGCGGGACGTTCATGTCGGTCAGCAGCGCCGTCGTCGGCACGCCGTGGTCCGCGCCGATCGAGGTCAGCGTCGAGGCCAGCGCCCGCGCCTGGTCGAGCGACTTCATGAACGCGCCCGACCCGAACTTCACGTCCAGCACCAGCCCGGACGCGCCTTCGGCGATCTTCTTGCTCATGATCGAGCTGGCGATCAGCGGGATCGACTCGACGGTCGCGGTGACGTCCCGCAGCGCGTACAGCTTCTTGTCCGCCGGCGCCAGCCCGGACGTCGCCGCGCAGACCACCGCGCCGACGTCGTCGAGCTGCCGGAGGATCTCCGCCGTGGACAGCGAAGCCCGCCACCCCGGGATCGACTCGAGCTTGTCGAGCGTCCCGCCGGTGTGGCCGAGCCCGCGCCCGGACAGCTGCGGCACCGCCGCCCCGCACGCGGCCACCAGCGGCGCCAGCGGCAGCGTGATCTTGTCGCCGACCCCGCCCGTCGAGTGCTTGTCGACCGTCGGCCGCGACACGTCCAGCGACAGCCGCTCGCCGGACTCGATCATCGCGCGGGTCCACCGGGAGATCTCGGCCGGCGACATCCCGTTCAGGAAGATCGCCATGGCCAGCGCCGACATCTGCTCCTCGGCCACGACTCCGCGCGTGTAGGCGTCGACGACCCAGTCGATCTGCTCGCCGGAGAGCGTCCCGCCGTCCCGCTTGGCCCGGATGACGTCGACCGCCGCGAACCCGCTCACGGCAGGTCGTCCGGGCCGAAGGCGTCCGGCAGGACTTCCGACATCGGCAGGATGCCGCTGGGCGTGTCCACCAGGCACGTGGATCCGCCCAGCTCGAACAGGATCTGCCGGCAGCGCCCGCACGGCATCAGCAGGTCACCGGCGCCGCTGCGGCACGCGACGGCGACCAGCCGCCCGCCGCCGGACAGCCGCAGCTGCCCGGCCATCGTGCATTCGGCGCACAGCCCGAGCCCGTAGGACGCGTTCTCGACGTTGCAGCCGGTCACGACCCGGCCGTCGTCGACGATCCCGGCGACCCCGACGTGCAGCCCCGAGTAAGGCGCGTACGCGTGGGAAGCGGCCTCGATGGCCTGAGAACGCAGCGCGTCCCAGTCGAAAGTAGACACTCAGTCCTCACCTCGCCGGTACGGCTGGCCGTCGGCCTTCGGCGGCCGCAGCCGCTGCGACGCCACGGCCAGCACGATGAGCGTCACGAAGTGGGCGGTGTACGGGATCAGGTCGGACGGCAGGGTGTCGTTCGCCCAGTAGATCGCGTACAGCACGCCCGCGCCGACGACGCCGAGCCCGGCGGCGATCCACTGCCGCCGGAACAGCTGGACGACGACGATCACGGCGACCAGGATGACCGCGCCGTACAGCAGCGCGAGCACCGCTTCGCCGCCGCCGGCGAGCTGCAGGCCGTCCGCGTAGCCGAACAGCGCCGCGCCGCCGAGCAGGCCGCCCGGCCGCCAGTTGCCGAAGATCATCGCCGCGAGGCCGATGTACCCGCGGCCGTTCGTCTGGTTCTCCAGGTAGTCCGCGCCGCCGCGCAGCAGCACCAGCGACGCGCCGCCCATCCCGGCGAGCGCGCCGGAGACCAGCATGGCGATGTACTTGTGCCGGTAGACGTTGACGCCGAGGGACTCCGCGGCCACCGGGTTCTCGCCGCACGAGCGCAGCCGCAGGCCGAAGCGGGTCTTCCAGAGCACCCAGAAGCTCACCGGCACCAGGACGATCGCGATCATCGTCAGCGGCGCGACCTCGGTGACCAGGCCGCGCAGGATGCCGGCGACGTCGGAGATGCCGACACGCTGCTGCTTCTCCAGGTCGCCGAGCCAGTCCGAGAGGAACGTCGCCGAGTACGTGTCGAACTTCGGCACCACCGGCGACTGCCGCGGGTTGCCCGACAGCGGCTCGAAGATCAGGTTCGCCAGGTACTTCGTGACGCCGAGGCCGAGCAGGTTGATCGCGACACCGGAGACGATGTGGTTGACGTTGAACGTCACCGTCGCCACCGCGTGCAGCAGGCCGCCGAGCGCGCCGAAGGCGATGGCGGCCAGGAGCCCGGCCCAGACGCCGCCGTTGTACGAACCCCAGGCCGCACCCCAGGTCCCGAGGATCATCATGCCCTCGAGACCGATGTTGACCACGCCCGCGCGTTCGGCCCAGAGGCCGCCCAGCGCGCAGAGCAGGATCGGCAGGGCCAGGCGCAACGCCGTGTGCGCGGTGTTGGACGACGTGAGCGCGGCGACGCCGGTGGAGTACGACGCCGTGGAGATGACGGCGATGGCGACGACGGCCCAGATCACGCCGCGCAGCCAGCCGGGGAGCCGGCCGCGGCGCTGACGCCGCACCGGCATGGTCGAGCCGGATCCGGGAGCGACGTCGGTGATCACACCGCACCTCCCCCGGCGACGGAGGAACCCTTGCGGCCGGCCAGCGCGCGCCCGACGCGCCGCTGCTCGGCGGCCAGGTCGGCCCGGCGCACGACCTCGTACGCCACGACGACCGACAGCACGATGATGCCCTGCATGATCGTCGCGATCTCCTTGGACACGTTGATCTGCTCCAGCGACACCGCGGAGGTGTCGAGGAACGCCCACAGCAGCGCGCCGAGCGCGATGCCGCCGGGGTGGTTGCGGCCCAGCAGCGCGACCGCGATGCCGGTGAAGCCGTACATCTGCGTCGCGGTGATGCCGTAGGTGTAGTCGCGCCCGAGCAGCTCCGGCATGGCGACCAGGCCGGCCACGCCGCCGGAGAGCAGCATCGCGATCAGCGTCATCTTCTTGGCGTTGACGCCGCCCGCGGCGGCCGCCGTGGTGGACTCGCCGGACGCCTTGAGCTCGAACCCGAACCGGGTGCGGTTGAGCATGAACCAGTACGCGGCGCCGATCACGGCCGCGATGATCACGAACCCGAACAGCGTGCCGGAGCCGAGCGGGATGCCCGGGATCCGGCCGGACGGGGCGATCACGCGGGTGCCGATGTTGTTGCCGGTCTGCACGCCGAACTGGTCGGCGTTGACGAGGAAGGCGATGATCCCGGCGACGATCGCGTTGAGCATGATCGTCGAGATGACCTCGCTGACCCCGCGGGTGACCTTGAGGACCGCCGGGATCGCCGCGTAGGCCATGCCCGCGACGATGGCGACCAGCAGGATCGCGATCACGTGGATGACCGGCGGCAGCTGCATGGCGCCGCCGGCGATGGCCGCGACGACCGCGGCGAACCGGTACTGGCCCTCGACGCCGATGTTGAACAGGTTCATCTGGAAGCCGATGGCCACCGCGAGCCCGGACAGGTAGTAGACGGTCGCCAGGTTCACCGTGTCGACCGCGGTGGAGCCCTTGAACATCTGGCCGATCATCGTGCCGTACGCCTGCAGCGGGTCCGCGCCCGAGATGATCAGCGCGATCGCCGAGAGCAGCACGGCGAACACGATCGCCAGCAGCGGCGGCAGCAGTTTCGTGCGCCAGGAGGTCATTCTTCGTCACCCTCTCCCGCGCCGGTCATCGCGGAGCCCAGTTCCTGCGGGGTCACCGTCGCCGGGTCGGCCTCGCTCACGAGGCGCCCGCGCAGCATGACCCGGATCGTGTCGGACAAGCCGATCAGCTCGTCGAGGTCGGCGGAGATCAGCAGCACGGCGAGGCCGGCGGCGCGGGCCTGGCGGATCTGCTCCCAGATCAGCGCCTGCGCGCCGACGTCGACCCCGCGCGTCGGGTGCGAGGCGACCAGCAGCACCGGGTTGCCGGACAGCTCCCGCCCGACGATCAGCTTCTGCTGGTTGCCGCCCGAGAGCGCCGCGGCCGGGACGTCGATGCCGGGCGTGCGGACGTCGTAGTCCCGCACGATCCGCTCGGTGTCGGCGCGGGCGCCCGCGATGTCGAGCAGCTGTCCCTTCGAGACCGGTTCGCGGGTCTGGTAGCCGAGGATCCGGTTGACCCACAACGGTTGCGTGAGCAGCAGGCTGTGCCGGGTGCGGTCTTCGGCGATGTAGCCGATGCCGGCTTCGCGCCGCGCCAGCGTGCCCGCTTTCGTGATGTCGCGGGCCTTGCTTGCGCCGGTGCCAGTTTCGTGAATGAGCTCGATCCGGCCGCCGGAGGGCTTGCGCATGCCCATGATCGTCTCGACGAGCTCGGTCTGGCCGTTGCCCTCGACGCCCGCGATGCCGAGCACCTCGCCCGCGCGCACGGTGAACGTGACGTCGTCGAGCGCGTTGCGGTCCGATCCGTCGGCGCGCAGCGTCAGCCCGGTCAGCCGCAGCACGTCCCGGTCGGTGACCGTGGACTCGCGGGTCTCGGGGCTGGGCAGCTCGGAGCCGACCATCATCTCCGCGAGCTGGTGGGAGGTGATGGTCTTCGGGTCGGCGGTGCCGACGGTGGTGCCGCGGCGGATCACCGTGACGGTGTCGGCGATCGCGCGGACCTCGTCGAGCTTGTGGGAGATGAAGAGGAACGTGTAGCCGTCGGCCTTCATCTCCCGGACGGTCGCGAAGAGCGCGTCGACCTCCTGCGGCACGAGCACGGCGGTCGGCTCGTCCAGGATGATGATCTTCGCCCCGCGGTAGAGCACCTTGACGATCTCGACGCGCTGGCGGTCGGCGACGCCGAGCTCCTCCAGCAGCGTGTCCGGCTTGGCGTGCAGCCCGGTCCGCTTGGCCAGCTCGGCCAGCCGGGCCCGGGCGGCGCGGCCGATGCCGTGCAGGCCCTCGGCGCCGAGGAACACGTTCTCGCCGACGGTGAGGTTGTCGGCCAGCATGAAGTGCTGGTGCACCATGCCGATGCCGTGCCGGATGGCGTCCTGCGGGTTGCGCAGCTTCACCTCTTCGCCGTTGATCGCGATCGTGCCCTCGTCCGGCGGCTGCATGCCGTAGAGGATCTTCATCAGGGTGGACTTGCCGGCGCCGTTCTCGCCACAGATGGCGTGCACCTCGCCGGCGGCGACGGTGAGGTTGACGTCGGAGTTGGCCACCACGCCGGGAAACCGCTTGGTGATCCCGGTCAGCTGGACGGCGGGCACGCCCCGGTCGGGGACGGCCTCGGCCGGGGCCTCGGCAGTGCTCATGGGCGGGAGAATTCCATATCTCGTAAACGCGTGCGGGGCCCGGAGGAGAATTCCTCCGAGCCCCGGCGCGGTCTGCCTTACTTCTGCGGCTTGTCCGAAACGGTGATCGCGCCCGAGATGATCTGGGCCTTGTAGCCGTCCAGCACGTCCTTGATGTCGTCGACCTTGCCGCCCGAGGTGGCGTAGCCGACGCCGTCGACCTTGAGGTCGAACCGCTTCGGCAGGCCGCTCAGGTCACCCTTGGCGACGGCCTGCACGTAGTCGAACACCGCCACGTCGACGCGCTTGAGCATCGACGTGATGATGATGTCCTTGTCGGCCTCGACGGTCTTCTGGTTGTACTGGTCGGAGTCGACACCGATGGCCAGCGCGTTGCCCGCCTTCGCGGCGTCGAACACGCCCTTCCCGGAGGCGCCGGCGGCGTGGTAGATGACGTCCGCGCCCTTGGCGATCTCGGCCTGGGCCTTCGCGTTGCCCTTCGGCGGGTCCTGGAACCCGGAGAAGTCACCGGCGGGCGTGAGGTACTCGTCCTCGATCTTGATCTTGTTCGAAACGGTCTTCGCGCCCTGCAGGAAGCCGGCCTCGAACTTCTGGATCAGCGGGGTGTTGACGCCGCCGACGAAGCCGATGTGGCAGTTCTTGCTCTTGTACGCGGCGGCGACGCCGGCCAGGAACGACCCCTGCTCCTCGGCGAAGACCAGCGGCGTCACGTTCGGCAGCTGGATCGAGTCGTCGTCGACGATCGCGAACTTCGTGTTCGGGTACTTGGCCGCGACGACCTTGACCGACGGCGCGTAGGCGAAGCCGACCGCGATGATCGGGTTCAGGCCCTGGCTGGCCATCTGGTCGAGGCGCTGCTGCTTGGCCGACTCGGCCTCGCTGGCGCTGGCGGTGCTCTCGCTGACCGTCGTGACGCCGAGGTCGCTCTTCGCCTTGTCGGTGCCCGCGGCGGCGGCGTCGTTGAACGACGCGTCACCCCGCCCGCCGACGTCGAAGGCCAGGCCGATCTTGAGCTTGCTGCCGTCCACCTTGCCGCCGGCGGCGGCCGTGCTGCTCGACGCCGCGGGGGCCGCGGGCGGCTTCGGCGCGGTGACGCAGTCGGAACCACCCGACGAGGCCGCGGTGTTGTTCGAGCTGTTCCCACCGCCGGAGTCCTTGGCGCACCCGGCCAGGGCGAGCACCCCGGCCATGGCCACGGCGGCCAGCGCGGTTCCACGCATGCGACGCAACGTGTTTCTCCCTCCCCGCTGATCCAGCGGATGATCAAGGGCACGACCCGGCCCTACTGCCGGGTCGACCGCCAGACCGTACCCGGCGGACAGGAAGGCGCCATAGGAAAGGCACGCTACGTAACACAAACGTTTACTCGCGACTTGAACGCGCGACCGAACGTGCACCCAAAGTGATCATCGGGTACGTCGAAAGCTACTTTCGGCGGGTTGTGCCGCTTTGACCCCGGCCGGAAGGCCGGGTCGCGTCACTCAGTGTGCCGGATCGGCGGAGCGCACGACCAGCGCGGTCACTCTGTGAGATGACGGGACATCACGCCGCCGAGTGCGCTGCACCACACCGCCGGGTGGCGGCACGGCCGTACCGGTGTCTGGTCCATCACAGAGGGGAACCCGGAGGTGAGCCGGGTGCCGCGGGCGGGTCTAGCATCCGATCCATCCAGGCTCGATGACGTTGATCTCGGCATTGCCGCCGTTTCAGGGCGGTTGCGGACCTCACCGGCCACCGGGCACACAGTCAGACGTTGGAGGCCGTTCACCGATGTCCACCACGGCGAGCACTGCCCCGCAGGCAGGCGCGAGCGATCGGGCGGGTGCCTCACGCCGGCAGGGGACCTTCTACCGGGGTGACCCCGGCATGTGGTCGTGGGTCCTGCACCGCATCACCGGCGTGCTCACCTTCTTCTTCCTGTTCGTGCACGTGCTCGACACCGCGCTGGTGCGCGTGTCGCCGAACACCTACGACCAGGTCATCGAGACCTACAAGACCCCGATCGTCAACCTCCTGGAGGTCGGCCTCGTCGGCGCGGTGCTCTTCCACGCGCTCAACGGCGTCCGCGTCATGCTGGTCGACTTCTGGTCGAAGGGCCCGAAGTTCCAGAAGACGATGCTGTGGGTCATCGGCGTGGTCTGGGTCGTCGTGATGGTCCCCGGTGCGTTCTTCATGCTGAAGCGCACCGCCGAAATGCTCTTCGGGGGTAACTGACATGGCCGAGTCGCTCACCCTCGACAAGCCGCGCTCGCCGAAGCGCCCCGCGGCCCGCCGCAGCAACTTCGAGCTCTACAGCTGGCTGTTCATGCGGATCTCCGGCCTCGCGCTGATCATCCTCGTGCTCGGCCATCTGCTGATCATGAACATCCTCGACGGCGGTGTGCACCGCATCAACTGGGGCTTCGTCGCCGGCCGCTGGGCCTCGCCGTTCTGGCAGTTCTGGGACCTGCTGATGCTCTGGCTCGCCGAGATCCACGGCGGCAACGGCCTGCGCACCATCATCGACGACTACGCGCGCAAGGACAGCACGCGGTTCTGGCTGAAGATCCTGCTCTACGTCTCGATGGTGGTCATCCTTGCCGTCGGCACGATGGTCATCTTCACGTTCGACCCGAACATGCCCGCGAACTGAAAGCCACGGAGACTTTTTCATGCAGTTCCACAAGTACGACGTGGTGATCGTCGGCGCCGGCGGCGCCGGCATGCGCGCGGCCATCGAGTCCGGCCAGCGCACCCGCACCGCGGTCCTCACCAAGCTCTACCCGACCCGCTCCCACACCGGCGCGGCCCAGGGCGGCATGTGCGCCGCGCTGGCGAACGTCGAAGAGGACAACTGGGAGTGGCACACCTTCGACACGGTCAAGGGCGGCGACTACCTCGTCGACCAGGACGCCGCGGAGATCATGGCCAAGGAGGCCATCGACGCGGTCCTCGACCTGGAGAAGATGGGCCTGCCGTTCAACCGCACGCCCGAAGGCAAGATCGACCAGCGCCGCTTCGGCGGGCACACGCGTGACCACGGCAAGGCCGCGGTCCGCCGCGCCTGCTACGCCGCCGACCGCACCGGCCACATGATCCTGCAGACGCTGTACCAGAACTGCGTCAAGCACGGCACGGAGTTCTTCAACGAGTTCTACGTGCTCGACCTGGTGCTCTCGGAGGACGAGAACGGCAACCCGGTCGCCTCCGGCGTCGTCGCCTACGAGCTGGCGACCGGCGAGCTGCACGTCTTCCAGGCGAAGTCGATCGTGTTCGCCACCGGCGGCGCGGGCAAGATCTTCAAGACGACGTCGAACGCGCACACCCTGACCGGTGACGGCCTCGGCATCATCTTCCGCAAGGGCCTGCCGCTGGAGGACATGGAGTTCTTCCAGTTCCACCCAACCGGCCTCGCCGGCCTGGGCATCCTGATCTCCGAAGCCGTCCGCGGCGAGGGCGGGATCCTGCGCAACGCCGACGGCGAGCGGTTCATGGAGCGCTACGCGCCCACGATCAAGGACCTCGCGCCGCGCGACATCGTGGCGCGCTCGATGGTGCAGGAAGTGCTGCAGGGCCGCGGCTGCGGCCCGAACAAGGACTACGTCGTCCTCGACGTCACGCACCTGCCGGTCGAGGTCCTCGAGACCAAGCTGCCGGACATCACCGAGTTCTCGCGCACCTACCTGGGCGTCGACCCGGTGAAGGAGCCGGTGCCGGTGTTCCCGACCTGCCACTACGTGATGGGCGGGATCCCGACCAACGTGCACGGCGAAGCGTTGCGGGACAACGAGAACGTCATCCCCGGCCTGTACGCGGCGGGCGAGGTGGCGTGCGTGTCCGTGCACGGGTCCAACCGGCTCGGCACGAACTCGCTGCTGGACATCAACGTGTTCGGCCGCCGCGCCGGCATCGCCGCCGCGGAGTACGCGCTGTCGCACGACTTCGTCGAGCTGCCGGACAACCCGGCGCAGCTGGTCGAGGAGCAGCTGGCGAACCTGCTGTCCGAGCACGGCGACGAGCGCGTGGCGGACATCCGCAAGGAAATGCAGCAGACGATGGACTCGCACGCTTCGGTGTACCGGACCGAGGACACGCTGAAGCAGGCGCTGACCGACGTCCAGGCGCTGAAGGAGCGCTACCAGCGGATCACGGTGGCGGACAAGGGCAAGCGGTACAACACCGACCTGCTCGAAGCCGTCGAGCTGGGCTTCCTGCTGGAGCTGGCCGAGGTGCTCGTGGTGGGCGCGCTGGCGCGCAAGGAGTCCCGCGGCGGCCACGCCCGCGAGGACTACCCGAACCGCGACGACACGAACTTCATGCGCCACACCATGGCCTACAAGCAGGGCACCGGGCTGTCCGCGGACATCCGCCTCGACTACAAGCCCGTGACCTTCACCCGCTACGAACCGATGGAGCGGAAGTACTGATGACCACTGCTACTGAAGCTCCGGCTGCTTCTGTCGCCGACGACCACACGCCGATCACGGTCACTCTGAAGATCCTGCGGTTCAACCCGGAGGTCGACGAGGAGCCGCACTGGGAGTCCTACGACGTCCCGGCCCACCGCACCGACCGGCTGCTGAACCTGCTGTTCTACGTCAAGGACTACATCGACGGCACGTTCTCGTTCCGCCGTTCGTGCGCGCACGGCGTGTGCGGGTCCGACGCGATGCAGATCAACGGCATCAACCGCCTGGCCTGCAAGGTCCTGATGAAGGACCTGCTGGAGAAGGACGGCAAGAAGACGACGATCACGATCGCGCCGATCAAGGGCCTTCGCACGCTGAAGGACCTGTACGTCGACATGGACCCGTTCTTCGAGGCGTACCGCGCGATCAAGCCGTACCTGATCACGTACGGCAACGAGCCGACGCGCGAGCGCATCCAGTCCCAGGCCGACCGCGACCGTTTCGACGACACGACGAAGTGCATCCTGTGCGCATGCTGCACATCGTCGTGCCCGGTGTACTGGAACGACGGCTCGTACTTCGGCCCGGCGGCGATCGTGAACGCCCACCGGTTCATCTTCGACTCCCGCGACGAGGGATCGGAGGAGCGCCTGGACATCCTGAACGACGCAGAGGGAGTGTGGCGCTGCCGCACGACGTTCAACTGCACGGACGCCTGCCCACGAGGCATCCAGGTGACGAAGGCGATCCAGGAAGTGAAGCGCGCCCTGCTGTTCAAGCGCGTCTGACGCATCCGCAACACCGAAAGGCCCTCCGGCAACCTGCCGGAGGGCCTTCTTCATGTCCCGCGCAAGTGAGCAACCGGCAGCCGGCAGCGCAAGCCAACCACGACGTCACCAGACCTCGCCCGCCCCTCATCCCAGCCTTCTCTTCAGCCGGCGGTCGGGTTTGTCAAGGCACGCTTTCCCGCCTTGACAAACCCGACCGCCGGCTGAAAATCCCCCTGGAGGGGCGGGGGAGGTCGGACCCGCTGTTTCCTCGGCAGGACTGAGCCGCGGCAGACGTCTGCCGCGGCAGAAAAAGATCTTCCTCGCCGGACGGGCAGGCTCCGGGATGACCACCCGTCTCGCTGCTGCCTCTCGTTTGCGAGGTGGGCCGCTGGGTGGTCATCCCGTCGCCTGGTTGAGGCCTATCACTTTGAGCCGGGCCCGCAAGCTTGCGCTGTTCTCTCGCCTTGGTCTCTGTGTTGCGGGCCCGGCTCAAAGTGATTTGATGGCCTCAGGCGACGGGATGACCACCCAGCTCCTTTGTCGGGCGTTGCGTCCGTGCCCCCGTCAGCGCACCGCGTCCAGGGCGTTCACCAGGCCGTGGCCGTAGTACGAGTTGTTCTTCGCCGGGCCCGTGCACTCCGTTTCCGCCGACGCGCACTTCACCACGTCCGCCTCGCCCTCCAGGAGCCGTGCGATGAACCACGGTGGAGCGCCGCGGAACTTCGATGCCAGCAGCGCCGCCACTCCAGCCGCGTGCGGGGATGCCATCGATGTCCCGCACTTCGACCCGTAACGGCCGCCGAACACCGTTGTCGAAAGCGGGCAAGCCGGGCCGGCTCCTTCCGGCGGCGTCTGGACGAAGTCGCCGCCCGGGGCCGTCACGTCGATCTCGCCGTAATTGCTGAACGACGACTTCGTGCCCGCGTAGCCCACCGAAGACACCGTCACCACTCCGTCGATCGCCTTCGGGAGGATCCCGCACGTCGAGTCCACCGGGTGCGGGCGGTTCGGGTCCGTGGTCTGCTTGGTCGTGTCGAAGCCCGAGTTGCCCGCCGCCGACACGTTCAGCACTCCGTGGCGCGTCGAGAACTCGATCGCGCGGCGGACCGCTTCGTACGCTGCCGCGTCGCCTGGCTCGCGGGAGCAGAAGAACATTCCCGGGTCGATGTAGTAGCTGTTGTTCGTCACCTGGAAGCCGTGCTCCGCCGCCCAGACGAACCCGCAGACCGCCGACTCCGGGAAGATGTAGCCGTCGTCGTTGACGACCTTCACCGAGGCCAGCCGTACTCCCGGCGCGATGCCCGTGAAGCCCGCCGCCGGGTCCTCGCCCGCGATCGTGCCCGCCACGTGCGTCCCGTGGTCCGACGTCGTCGGCGCCCAGGACGCCGGTGACGAGTCCGGCGCGCCCGTGACGCAGCCCGCCGACGACCGCGGGTCGACGGCCGCCCGCAATGCCGGGTGCGTCGCGTCGATGCCCGAGTCGAGCACGCCCACCGTGACCGAACGGCTGCCCTGGAAGATCTTGTTCGCTTCCGGCGCGTGAATCGCCTTCATGTCCCACTGCTGCGCCGACAGATCGCCGGCAGCCGCGACGGACCGCGTGTGCTCCAACGTCCGGACCGCGCCCAGCGACGTGCGCGCCGAGACGGCCGAAGCCACGTCCTTACCGCCCGAATACGCCCGGTAGACGCCGATCTTCTGCTGGAAGTCCGCGTTGCGCGAACTGGCGATCGCGACGCCGATCTCGGCGTAGTACGCCACCTTCGTGCCGCACTTGGCCGCCAGTTCGCGGTCGACGGCCGACGCCGGCGTACCCGGCTGGTACGTCACCACGTAGGTGTACGGCGTGCTCGTCGTGTCGCAGGTGACCGGCGCGGCCTCCGCGGGCGGTGCCGCCGTGAACAGGCCGCACCCGACGGCCAGCGCGAGCGGAACCGCCATCCGGCGTGAACGGGACATTCCACCTCCAAAGTCGGTGGCGTCAACCTAAACCGGCCCCGGAGCCGGCGCCACCGACCAAAGTCAGGAGCCGGCGCGGGCCCGCACGCCGCGCCAGCCCAGCACGCCGATGATCGTGCCGAGCACGAACGACACGACCGTCAGCACGGCGTGGACGACGAAGTACGCGGTCGGCGAGCCGTCGGGGGTCCACGACCGGTCGCTGTCCCAGAGGTTCTTGGCGAACGTGATCCAGATGATCCACGACCACACGCCGAAGGCCAGCAGGAACAGCGAGGTGCCTCGCGAAATGCGCATGCCCCTGAGTATGCGACGCGGCCCGCGGCGCTAGATTGCTTGGGTGCACTCCGCTGTCTCCCGGTCGCTCAAGGTCCTCACGACGACGCTCGCCGCCGCCCTCCTGGCCCTGAGCACCCCCGCCCTCGCGGCCGCCGGGCCGCAGCCGGGCCAGTGCGCGAACCGGGAGGCCCCGCCGGCCCCGGTCGACACGTCGGAGAAGCCCGCGCCGGGCAAGGCGGCCCCGCCGCCGCTGCCCGTGCCCGCCGTCCCGGTCGGCGGCCCGCGGATGGCCGAGTGCGGCCTGATCACCCCCACCGGCGCGCTCAACCCGCCGGACGGCAACACCGCGGCCTCGTGGCTGGTGCAGGACCTCGACACCGGCGCGGTCGTCGCGGCGAAGGACCCGCACGCGCGCCAGCGGCCGGCGTCGCTGATCAAGACGCTGCTCGCGCTCGTCGTCGTCACCCAGCTGAACCCGCAGCAGGTGATCGTCGCGACGAAGGAGGACGCCGAGCAGGAGTGCACCTGCATCGGCCTCGTCGCCGGCGGCCAGTACACCGTCGACCAGCTGCTGCACGGCCTGCTGATGCACTCGGGCAACGACGTCGCGCACGTGTTCGCCACCGCGCTCGGCGGCGTCGACGCCGCGGTCGCGAAGATGAACGCGCTGGCGGCCCGCATCGGCGCACTGGACACGCGCGCCGCGACACCGTCGGGGCTGGACGGGCCGGGCATGTCGACCTCGGCCTACGACCTGAGCCTCATCTTCCACTACGCGATGAAGCAGCCGGAGTTCGCGAAGGTCGTCTCGACGAAGAACTTCGAGATCCCGCCGACCGGCGGCAAGCCGGCGATCCCGGTGTTCAACGACAACAAGCTGCTGGGCGTCTACCCCGGCTTCCTCGGCGGCAAGACGGGCTTCACCGACGACGCCCGGCACACGTACGTCGGCGCGGCGCAGCAGAAGGGCAAGCGCCTGGCGGTGGTCATGATGCGCGCCGAGCAGAAGCCGACCAAGGTGGTCGACCAGGCGGCGAAGCTGCTCGACTACGGCTTCGCGCTGGAGGCCGACCACGCCGAGCCGGTCGGCAAGATCGACTACCGGGCCCCGGCGGCGACGCCGTCGAGCAGCGAGCCGTCCGTGCTCGCCGACGGCGGCACCGGCAACAGCGGCACGTCTTCGGCCGCCGCGGCCGCCAAGGAGGACCCGTTCGGCGTCACCGGCTGGATCATCACGCTGGTGGTGTTCCTGATCATCGTCGCCGGGTTCGTCATCGGGCACCAGCGCAAGAAGGCCGCGAGCTAGGACTTGCGGCGGCCCAGCCAGGCGAGCAGGGCCCCGGCGCTGAACGCGCCCGCGACGGCCCCGAGCCCCGGCCCGCGCTGCACCGTGACGCGCTGTTCGAGCCGGACCGGCGGTGGCGGCGGCGCGACGACCTTGCGCTGGTTCTCCGTCGCCGTCGCCGTCCACGCGGTGACGAGCAGCAGGAAGCGCGAGACGAGGTTCGCGAACACGAGCAGGCCGATGACCGGCCCGAACAGCGCGGCCGACGGCGACTTCGTCACGCTGGCCAGGTAGACGGTCGCCACCTGCTGGAGGACGACGAACCCGACAGCGGCGAAGGCGGCGCCCTTGACGGCGCTGCGCAGCTCGACGCGCTCGCGGGGCAGCCGCGCGATCACCCACAGGAAGACGAGGGTGTTGGCGAGCAGGCCGAGGATGATCGTCGCGACGCGGAGCAGGAAGATCGCCCAGGTGGCGTGGTTGAGGCCGACGAGCTCGAGCAGGAACTGCCCGACGCCGCCGCCGACCGCGGTCAGCGCGAAGGACACCCCGAGCGCGACCCCCAGCCCGATCAGCGCGACGAGGTCCTTCAGCGTCTGCTTGACGAACGGCTGCGGCCGTTTTTCCTGGCCCCACTGCGCGGTGAGCGCGTCACGCAGGTTGGACATCCAGCCGACGCCGGAGTAGAGCGCGATGAGCAGGCCGAAGATCCCGATGCCGCTGCCGGAGTTGAGGGCGCCGTCGACGATGCTCTTGACGAGGCCGCGCAGGCCCTCGGGCACGGAGTTGTCGATGCCGTCGGTGATCTTGTGGATGATCGTCTGGTCGTGGTTGACGACCAGCCCGAACACCGCGAAGGCGACCATGAACAGCGGAAAGACCGAAAGGACGCTGAAGTAGGTGATGGCGGCGGCGTAGTGGTTGCCGTACCGCTCGGTGAAGGCCTCGTTGGCCCGGATGAGGTGATCGAGCCACGGGTACTTCCGCCGCAGCCGCGGCAGGAGCTTTTCCTTCTCTTCTTTCGCCACTGTGAAACGCTAACCACGCCCCGTGACTCCCGCAACGCGAGCGGCTCAGGTGAGGGAAGCGAGCAACGCGGGGTACGCGTCCGCGGAGGTCAGCGCCGTCACCCGGCGGCTCGCGGCGAACGCGGTGACCGCCTCGTAGGCCCGGTCCAGTTCGGACTCGGTCAGCGGGACGGCCGTCTCGATCTCCGACGGGCCCCGCGTTTCGAACCGGCGCCGCGCGAGTTCGCGCCCCGGCAGGAGCACGAACTCGTGGTACGCCGCGCCGGTCTCGCCGGCCAGTGCTTCGAGCCGCTCCGGGAAGCCGGGACGCGCGACCAGCTGCGGCACCACGACGTCGTGGCCGGCGGACAGGTGCGTCCGCGCGGCCGCCACCGCGATGTCCCTGGCCAGCAAACCGGCTTCGCCGGGATGCGCGCGCCAGCCGCCGAGCATCGCCCGGAGGCGGTCGACGTCGAGGGCCAGCGCGGGCGGGTGGTCGTCGGCGTAGCGCCGGGCGAGCGTCGACTTGCCGCTGGCCGGCGGGCCGTTCAGCAGGATCAGCTTCACCGCACCGGCGGCAGGAACCCGATCCGCTGGTAGGTCTTGGCCAGCGTCTTCGCCGCGACCTCGCGGGCGCGCTCGGCCCCGGCGGCGAGGATCTTGTCCAGCTCCGCGACGTCGTCCAGATAGGACTTCACGCGGTCCTGGATCGGCGTCACCCACTCGACGAACACCTCGCCGAGGTCCTTCTTGAGGTCGCCGTAGCCCTTGCCTTCGTAGGCGGCCTCGAGGTCGGGGATCGACCGCTCGGTGAGGGCGGAGTAGATGGTGAGCAGGTTCGACACGCCCGCCTTGTTCTCGGCGTCGAACCGGACCTCGCGGCCGGTGTCGGTGACCGCCGAGCGGATCTTCTTCGCCGAGCGCTTCGGGTCCTCCAGCAGCTCGATGAGACCGTTGCCGGTGGCCGACGACTTGCTCATCTTGCTCGTCGGGTCCTGGAGGTCGTAGATCTTCGCGGTGTCCTTGATGATGTACGGCTCGGGCACGACGAACGTCTTCCCCAGCCGGTTGTTGAAGCGCTGCGCGAGGTCGCGCGTCAGCTCCAGGTGCTGGCGCTGGTCCTCGCCGACGGGGACGGCGTCGGCCTGGTAGAGCAGGATGTCCGCGGCCTGCAGGATCGGGTAGGTGAAGAGGCCGACGCTGGAGCGGTCGGAGCCCTGCTTCGCGGACTTGTCCTTGAACTGCGTCATCCGGCCGGCCTCGCCGAAGCCGGTCTGGCATTCGAGGATCCAGCTCAGCTGGGCGTGCTCGGGGACGTGGCTCTGCACGAACAGGGCGCTGCGCTGCGGGTCGATGCCGATGGCGAGCAGCTGCGCGGCCGAGACCCGGGTGCGCTGCCGCAGCACCTTTGGGTCCTGCTCGACGGTGATGGCATGCAGGTCGACGACGCTGTAGAAGGGCTCGTGCGTGTCCTGCAGCCGAACCCACTGGCGCAGCGCACCGAGGTAGTTGCCGAGGTGGAAGGAGTCGGCAGTGGGCTGGATCCCGGACAGGACCCGCGGACGACGTGCGGCGGCGACGGTCTGCTCATCGGACACGCAAGGATTCTTCCAGGCGGCGACCGGAGGTGGGCGCGGAGGGGGCGCAAGCTGGGGATTCCTCCAAGCCGAGCGGGGCGGCGGGGCGCTCAAGCTCGATTTCGCCGAGCCGGAGCGCGCCGCTCGTGGGTTCAGCCACCGCCGGGCGGCGCGGGCACGGGCTTCGGGCCGAAGCCGCGATTCGCTCCACTCGGCGCGGGGCGGCCCATGCGGCCCCGGGTGTGAGCTGCGAAGAGTCAGACCAGGTCCGGGGCTCAGGCGCGCGGCGCGGGATGCGCCCGCCTCGGGGGCTCGGGCCAGCGCCGCGAGAAACTAGGCGGGACTGCGGTGGTCAAGCCGCGGGACGCGCCCGCCTCGGGGGCTTGGGCCAGCGCCGCGAGAAACTAGGCGGGACTGCGGTCGGCAAGCCGCGGGACGCGCCCGCCTCGGGGGCTCGGGCCAGCGCCGCGAGAAACTACGCGGGACTGCGGTGGTCAAGCCGCACCATGCGATGCGCGGGGCCACCAGCCCGGCGCTCCAGCGGCCGGTCGAAGTCGCGAAGTTCCCTGGCGCGCCGGTCTCAGGCGTGCGGGTGCTGGGTGAACAGGGGGCGGGTGGGCGTCGCGTCGGGGTCGGCCAGTACTGCTTCCGCCATGGCGGTCACCCGGCCCGGGACCTTCGGGGCTGCCTGGGCGGGCGTCGTGGCCGTGCGGGTCTTGCGGCGCTGGCGCAGCACGCCGAGTGTCATGCCGACGATGCCCAGCGCCACCGCGACCAGCCCCACCGGACCCAGCACGCCGAAGCTCTCCGCGTTGCTGTCGGCCCGCGCGGTCGTCACGTCGGCGAACGCGCTGCCGCCGGCCAGCAGCAGGGCGGCCGGGACGAAGGTGACCACGGCGATTCCACGCAGGGTCGACCGCATCAGGGGTTGACCTGGGTTGCGCACCGGAGTGCCTCCCGCGAGTGACGAGCTGAACGCTCACCCATCCGAGTGAGACGCTGCGTGCTGCTGGTCAAAAAACTACCGAGCGTGTCAAGACCTGTCGGTTCTGATCGACTCGGAGGCCGAGAGTAGCGCCCAACCGTGGAGACGGTCCGGGCACCCCCAGGGTTCACATCGCCACTCGTGTGGGTTCCACCACTCGGCAAAACGCCCACTCAAAGTAGAGCGACTGCTGCCCGTCCGGTCACCGCCACCCCGGGCAGCCTGTCCTGTTGAGCCGGGGCGCGGCGAGTACCGGGAGGCCCTTCTTCGCGGTCAGGCCGGGTCGAGCATGCGGAGGAGCTTGCGCAGGACGTCGTCGAGCAGGCCGAGTTCCTTGCCGCTGAGAGAGGAAAGCAGCTCGCTGACGTTCGCCGTGTGCTCGGTCATCGCGGCGTCGACGGCCTCGAAACCCTTGTCCGTCAAGCGGATGCGGAAACTGCGGCGGTCGTTCGGGTCCAGCGCGCGCTCGACGAACCCGGCCTTCTCCAGCCGGTCGAGGCGGCTGGTCATGCCCGCGCGGGACATCATCAGCGTCGCGGACAGCTCCGACGGGATGAGCGTGTACGGCGGCCCGGACCGGCGAAGCGCGGCCAGGACGTCGAACTCGCCGCGCTGGAGCCCGTACTTGCCGAACACGCGCTCCTGGGCCGGCCCGAGCACGAGGCTGAGCCGCCCGAGCCGTCCGGCGACGCCGATGGCGGTCAGGTCCAGGTCGGGGCGTTCGCGGTGCCACGCCGACACGACGGCGTCGACGGCGTCTTCATCAGTCACCCGGCCAGCTTATTCGACGACAACACTATTCGACGCCTGATAGTTTGACAGCGAACTATCAGACATGGAATCATCTTCGGCATGACGACATTGCTGGTACGCCACGACGAAGCCGAGCAGCTCGGCTCGACCCCCGACACGATGACCCTGCTCGCGGACGTCTCGCAGACCGGCGGGCACCTCAGCACGAACCGCGCCTCGCTGGGCCGCGGGCGCGACGGCGCCACGCCGCACTTCCACACGTCCTCGGCGGAGATGTTCTTCATGCTCGACGGCGAGCTGGAGGTGCTGAACGGCGACGAGGTCGTGACGGTCTCGACCGGCGACATGTTGTTCGTCCCGCCGCACACGACTCACGCTTTCGGGGCGACTTCGCGGTCGGGCGCCGACGTCCTGATCGTGTTCACGCCCGGGGTCGAGCGGTTCGAGTACTTCCGGATGATCGACCGCATCCGGCGCGGCGAGGCGTCGCCGGCGGAGATCCTGGCGGCGCAGGAGCGGTTCGACAACCACTTCGTGGACAGCGCGGCTTGGCGCGCCGCCCGCGCGGCCTAGATGTCGTAGGTCGCGGTGACCGGCGCGTGGTCGGACCAGCGCTGGTCGTAGGACGCGGCGCGCTCGACGACGACCTCGACGACCTTCTCGGCGAGGCCGGGAGTCGCGAGCTGGCAGTCGATGCGCCAGCCGGAGTCGTTGTCGAACGCCTGCCCGCGGTAGGACCACCACGTGTACGGGCCGGGGCCTTCGGGGTCGAGGCGGCGCTGGACGTCGACGTAACCGGCTTCGGCGTAGACGCGGCCGAGCCAGGCGCGTTCCTCGGGGAGGAAGCCGGAGTTCTTGCGGTTGCCGCGCCAGTTCTTGAGGTCGATCGTGTCGTAGGCGATGTTCCAGTCCCCGGCGACGACGACCTCCCGCCCGGCCGCGGCGGCCTTCCCCCGCAGCTCGCCGAGGTACGGCAGGAACGCGGCCATGAAGCGTTCCTTCTCCGCCTGACGTTCGGTGCCGACGTCACCGCTGGGCAGGTAGAGGCTGGCGACGACGACGTCCGGCAGGTGGATCTCGAGGTACCGGCCGCTGTCTTCGAACTCGGGCTCGCCGAAGCCGATGCGGACTTCTTCGGGCTCGACGCGGCTGTAAACGGCGACACCGTTGCGGCCCTTGACGGCCGAGTGGGCGTGCACCGAGAACCACCCTTCGGGCTCGACGACCGCCTTGGGGAGCTGACTCGCCTCGGCACGCACCTCCTGGCACGCGACGACGTCGGCCTTCGTGGCGGCGAGCCACTCGACGAAGCCCTTCTTGGCGGCGGCGCGGAGGCCGTTGACGTTCACGGTGGAGACGGTCAGCACGGGTGAACGGTACCTGGCCGCTCTGCCAGACTGCGCCCATGGACGATGGCGCGAGCCGGCTGACGGTGCTCGGCAGTTGCGGCGCCTGGCCGGAGCCCGGCCGAGCGTGCGCCGGATTCCTGTTGGTGCACAACGGTTTCCGTGTCGTCCTCGACCTCGGGTACGGCGCGGCGTCGCGCCTGTTCACGCATTGCGCGGGCGGGTTGCCGGACGCCGTCGTGGTGACGCACGAGCATCCTGACCACTGCGCGGACGTCAGCGCGCTCGGGCGGGCGTCGTACTACACGGGGTCGCGGCGGTTGCCGTTGTACTGCACACCGGGCACGGTCCGCCGGCTGGAGGCGATGGAGCCGCGGCCGCATCCGACGGAGGTGTTCGAGGTGCACGACCTCGGCGCACCGGCGGAAGTCGGGCCGTTCGGCCTGACGTCGCACCTGCTGCCGCACCACGTACCGAACTTCGGCGTGCGCCTCAGCGCGCCCGGGCTGACGGTGGCGTACACGGGCGACACGGGCCCATCACCGCTGCTGGCGGACCTTGGCCGCGACGCGGACCTGTTCATCTGCGACGCGACCCTCCGCACCCCACCGCCGGAAGGCGAGCCCCGCTACCTGATGACCGCGCGGGAGGCGGGCGAGCGGGCAGCCTCGGCCGGGGCGCGCCGGCTGCTGCTGACGCACTTCTGGCCGGGCACCGACCGCCCGGCGGCCGCCGCCGAGGCACGCGCGGGGTTCGGCGGTGCGGTGCTGGTCGCGGAGGAAGACCTCACCATCGCGCTCTGACGCCGGAGCCGGGCCCGCTTGCGGCCTTCGGCTGCGCTGGCGGCAGCAGCCGCGCTCGCGGAACGGACTCCTACCGGCCCTTGGCTGATGCCGCGAGACGACGGAAGCCGCGCTGGCGACCTTCCCCCGGGCCCGGGCTGATGGCAGCCGCGGTCTCCGCCGGAACGGACTCCCGCCCCCGTTGGCCACGCCTCCGCGGCGGCAAGCCGGAGCGGAATCCGCCCGCCGTGCCTCCAAGCGCCACCGACGGCCGCGGCCAGGGCGGCCTCGCGATGGCAGCGGCCACCGGAGATCCCTCGCCCCACGCTCCGACCCCCGTCCGAGCGCGTTCCCCAGGCGCCATCCCCGGCAACCGGCCGCCGCTCCAGCCCGCGGACCTCCCCCTGGAGACCCCGCGGACAACCCGCGCCCCATGCCGCATTCAGTTGTCACCCGCTCCCCGGGCTCCGCTCCTCCTCTCCGCCGACCTGCGCGGCCGGATCTGATCAGTTCTAACACCCACCACCGACAAAAACGGGCGCGCTCGATCCACCGCACCGGGGCTCAACGCCGGCCGGCCCGATCAGGTCCAGGAACGAATCAGCAGGTGGAACCGGCTACCGGCTGCGTGAACGCCGCGGCCACCCACTTGCCGTCGGCCACCTTGCGGAAGCCGTTCTGCACGCCCGGCATCGCGTCGAACTGGGCGTCGCGCAGGTACTTTCCGACGATCTTCGCGTTGCCGTCCGCCGACTCGCGGGCGTTGAGGACGTCTGCCGTCACCGTCACCTTGCAGCCGGTCGCCGATGCTCCCGAGGCCTGCTTGCCCGCGTTCATCACGTACACGACGATGACCAGGACGACGGCGCCCAAGATGAGCAAGGTCTTCTTCGACATGCCTTCCTCCAACCGCGAGCCCGTCCCCCGCCAAGGGTAGGCAATCCTTTACCCGGACCGACAGCGCCGGACGCACCAACCACCCGGAGGCGCCAGTCCTCCGCACCCGCCGGTGACCCGCTGTGCACAAAGCCGGGCACGAAAGAAGCCCCCTCCCCGGCGAACCGGGAAGGGGGCTTCGAGCGAGCGAACTCAGCCCTGCGCGATCTTCTTCGCCAGGTTCTCGTCCAGCGTCGCGAGGAACTCCTCGGTCGTCTGCCACGGCTGGTCCTTGCCGATGAGCAGCGCGAGGTCCTTCGTCATCTTGCCGCTCTCGACGGTCTCGACAACGACCTGCTCCAGCTTGTTCGCGAAGCCGATCAGCTCCGAGTTGCCGTCCAGCTTGCCGCGGTGCTCGAGGCCCCGGGTCCACGCGTAGATCGACGCGATCGGGTTCGTCGAGGTCGGCTTGCCCTGCTGGTGCTGGCGGTAGTGCCGGGTGACCGTGCCGTGCGCGGCCTCGGCCTCGACGGTCCGGCCGTCCGGCGTGCGCAGCACCGACGTCATCAGGCCGAGCGAGCCGAAGCCCTGGGCGACCGTGTCGGACTGGACGTCACCGTCGTAGTTCTTGCACGCCCAGACGTAGCCGCCCTCCCACTTCAGCGACGCGGCGACCATGTCGTCGATCAGCCGGTGCTCGTAGGTGAGGCCCTTGGCGTCGAAGTCCGACTTGAACTCGGCGTCGAAGATCTCCTGGAACACGTCCTTGAACATGCCGTCGTAGGCCTTGAGGATCGTGTTCTTGGTCGACATGTAGACCGGCAGGCCGCGGTCGAGGCCGTACTGCAGCGACGCGCGCGCGAAGTCCTCGATCGACTTGCGGTAGTTGTACATCCCCATCGCGACGCCGCCGCCCTCGGGGAACTTCGCGACCTGGAACTCCATCGGCTCCGACCCGTCCTCCGGGGTGAAGCTGATGGTCAGCGTGCCGGGGCCGGGCACCTTGAAGTTGGTGGCCCGGTACTGGTCACCGTGGGCGTGCCGGCCGATGATGATCGGCTTCGTCCAGCCGGGGACCAGCCGCGGGATGTTCTGGATGACGATGGGCTCGCGGAAGATCACGCCGCCGAGGATGTTGCGGATGGTGCCGTTGGGCGACAGCCACATCTTCTTGAGGCCGAATTCCTCGACCCGCGCCTCGTCCGGGGTGATGGTGGCGCACTTGACGCCGACGCCGTGCTCCTTGATGGCGTTCGCGGCGTCGATCGTGACCTGGTCGTCGGTGCGGTCCCGCTCCTCGATGCCCAGGTCGTAGTAGTCCAGGTTCACGTCCAGGTACGGGTGGATCAGCTTGTCCTTGATGAACTGCCAGATGATGCGGGTCATCTCATCGCCGTCGAGTTCGACGACGGTGCCCTGGACCTTGATCTTGGCCATGAGCAGCGGTGCTCCTTCCGCGGATCTTCGCGTTGCTTCATACGTCTCGCCGGTAGCGGTACAAGCGTACTGCTTGACGGAGCTGGATGGTTCCAGTAGTGGTCGGTATCAAGTCTCCACCCGCGATTTGTGGCGGGGCTCACGGGGCGGGTACCGCCGTTCGCGGGATCCGACCGCTCGCCGAGCGAGGATCGCGCGAAGGGGTGAACCAGGGCACGATGCCACCCGTGAACTCATCATGCGGGAGGTGACGGCCATGTCGACCCATCGGTACGCCGACTACGACGAAGACTACGAGGACTACGAAGACACCACCGACGTGCTCGACGAGCGGCCGCGCCGCGGCGTCGCGCACCTGGTCAGCGCCTTGGGCGGCCTCCTGCTCACCCCGGTCGCGCTGGGCCTGCTGAGCTGGGGCGGGCTGCGCCAGCAGCAGCTGATCCAGGCGACGCTGAGCACCAACCGCGACCCGCTGGGCATCGCGCTGCTGGCGGGCGGGGCGATCCTGCTGCTGGTCGTCGCCGCGCTCGGTGCGCTGTCGGCGGCGGGCCCGATCCTCGGCGGCCTGCTCTACGGCGTCCTGCCCGGGGTGGCCGCGATGGCCGTGCCCGAATGGGGCTTCCGGCTGGTGAACCTGATGCCGAAGAGCGACATCGCGTACGGCGTCATGGACTTCCTCTTCATCGGCGGCCTGCTCGGCGTCGGCTTCCTGCTGGTCGGCAGCGGGCTGGCGAACGCGCTGGTCCGGCGGCGCCGCGAAGCCTGACCCCGGCCGGTGGCATCATCGGCGGATGGGACTGTTCACCGTCGCGGAAGCCCGTGCCGAGCTGGCGCGGCTACGGCCGGTCCTGGACGAGCTGGTGCGCGTGCGAGCGGACGCGGCCGAGCTCGCGGCGTCGCTGCGCCCGGGTGGCCGGGGCACCGAGCTGGGCGGGCTGCCCGAGTGGAAAGCCGCGCAGGCCCGGCTCGACGACCTGATGACGACGGTGCAGCGCACCGGCGCCGAGCTCAAGGGGTTCGCGCCGCTGCTGATCGACTTCCCGGCCGAGCTCGACGGCACCGACGTGCTGCTGTGCTGGCTCGAAGGCGACCGCGAGCTGGGCTGGTACCACCGCGCCGACCTCGGGTTCGCCGGCCGGCGGCCACTGAAAACCACTGGCCCGCCCGGCTAGGTTCGAGTCCGTGAGCAACGAATCCAGAGCAGCCTTCTTCGACGGCACGGCCGAGCACTACGACGACGACAATTTCCACGCCCTGGTGGCGGACGCGCTGGTCGAGCCCCTGCCGGACGGTCCGGAGCTGGTCCTCGACGTCGCGACGGGAACGGGCTTCGCGGCGTACGCGGCGTTGCGCCTGAAGCCGGCTCGCGTGCTGGCCGTCGATCTGTCGCCGGCGATGGTCGAGCGGGCTTCGGCGAAGGCGCCTTCGCAGGATCCGTCGGGGCTGATCGAGTGGCAGGTCGGCCCGGCGGTGCCGATGCCGGCGCCGGACGGATCGGCCGACGTGGTGCTGTGCGCGTCCTCGCTGCACTTCCTGGGCGCGGTGGCGTTCGAGGACTGGCGGCGCGTGCTCAAGCCGGGCGGCAGGCTGGCGTTCTCGGTCGTGTCGGGAGCGCGGTTCCGGCCGTCGGGCCCGTTCGCGGAGTTCGTCCCGGGCGATCTGACGTTTCCGCTCGACGAAGCAGGCGCCGCGGCACTGGCGTCGTCGGCGGGCTTCGTGGACGTCTCGGCGCAGACGTTCACCGCCGACGACGGCGAACGGGTCCGCAGCGTGTTCCTGGTGCACGCGACGGCTCCGTGAACCTGGAGCGGTTCGCGGACGGCCACCTGACCAGCGTCGACGTCGCCGGGCGCCGCGTAACGGTCGAGCTGGCGGCCTACGCGGACCACCGGCTGGTGCCGGGCGAGGTCTCGGTCGTCGAGGTGTTCGCGCTGACGGCCGACCCCGCCGAGCTGCGGATGACCGAACCACCGGCTGCGGACCACACCATCGAGGAGCCGTCGTGGTGGGATCACGACGGCCTTCGCACGGTCGAGTTCTTCGCGCCGCTGCGGATCCGCGTGACGGCCGCGGCGTTCGAGCTGACGCGGCTGCGGACCGAACGACGGCCGGTCCGGCCCGCACCGTCGGCGACCGATTGCGCCTTCGCGACTTCGCGCCCGCCTGAACCGCGCGAGCTGGGCGGGTCCGTCGTCTGGCGCACCTACGGTGGTGACGCCGGTACACCGGCCGATCCCGACGGCTGGTTCCTCCAGCGCCGGGATCGGCCGGCGACCTCCCCGACCGGCGTCCTCTGTTCCATCGCGCCGGGCCGGGTGACGTTCCGGCGCTACGACGCCGACGACGACCTGTGGCGCGCCGTCCGGCTGGTCGCCGGCGAAGACGCGAGCCGCGCGTGGTGCGGTAACTGCGTCTTCACCCCGGCCGACTGGGTCGCCTGGGTGACCGCCGGGACCATGCCGCCCGTGGAGCGGCTCAAGCCGTGAAGTGGGCCTCACCGCGGGTGGCCGGGCCGTCCGGGCTGCCGCAGTGCTGGACGAACGTCACGTCCACGCCCGTCTCGTCCAGCCGGTCGATCGTGAAGTCCGCGTAGTCGGTGCCGCAGCCCAGGCCGTTGGTGACCACGAAAATCCCCGGTGTCGGCAGCGCCGGGTCGTTCTGGCCGCGGTAACGCGCGCCCGTGTACGTCCCCGTGTGCAGCGCCTCGCCCGCCGGGGCGCTCAGCTCCACGCGCAGGTCCTTGAAGCCCGACTGCACGTCGATCTTCAGCACGCCGTTGTACTCCCAGACGGCGATCTCGTCGCCCGGGGCCGAGTACCGGGCGCTCCCCTGCAGCGGCCAGGCGCCGTTTTCCGAGGTGTACGCGACCGTCTGCACCGGATCCGCCGAAGCTGCCGGGACGGTCACCGCCGCCAGTGCCAGCGCCGCCGACGTCACGACCAACGCACGACCGAACGAATTCATGTGGAACCTCCCCTGTCCCGCCGCCTCGCGCGGCGCCGCCGCCGATCATGGCAGCGGACCCGTGCCCGACTGGGGCTTTTGCGCTGTTCCCCACGGTTTTCCCAGTTGGGCAACCTTCGCTCGCGCCGGCGCGTCTACTGATGAAGGGAAGCTCCCTTGAGGATCTTGTCCACGGCGTTCTTCGGGCCGTGCACCGCGAGCCCGGCCAGCGCCAGCTTCTCGGCCGGTACCGCGCGGACCGCCGCCCGGTTGTCGGCGTCGTTCCCGGTGTGGAACAGCTCGTCGGTGAAGATCGAGAACCGCAGGCCGCGGCCCAGCGCGCGGCCGTGCGCCGCCGTCAGGACCGCCGCCGAGCCGGAGAACACCAGCACCGGCTGGCCGAACATCGGCAGGTACTCCGTGTCGTCGGCGTCGAAGTACGGTTCACCCATCAGCTCCGGCGTCACGTGCGCGATTCCGCTCACCAGGAACGCGGTGACGTTCAGCCGCTGCCAGGACGCCAGGTCGTCACGCAGCAGGACGGCGATCTTCGTGTCGAAGGAACTCATGCCGGACAGACTCGACCGGCGGCCACCCGTGCGTCTTGTACGTTCTTGACATGGCGCACGTCGCGGCTTGGCGGCCGGCGGTCCCGGGGATCGCCGAGGTGTTCCACGCGCGCTTCACCACCCACGCCTACCCGCCGCACACGCACGACACGTGGACGCTGCTGATCGTCGACGACGGCGTCATCCGCTACGACCTGGACCGCCACCACCACGGCGCACTCGGCCCGGCCGTGACGCTGCTGCCGCCGAACGTCGCGCACGACGGCCGCGCCGCGACCAGCCACGGCTTCCGCAAGCGCGTGCTCTACCTGGACACGTCGGTGCTGGGCGAAGACCTGGCCGGCGCGGCGGTCGACCGGCCGAGCGTCGCCGACGGCGTCCTGCGCACCCGCATCCACCAGCTGCACGAGTCGCTCACTCACCCGGGCGACGCGCTGGAGGCCGAGAGCCGGCTCGCGCTGGTCGCCAACCGGCTCCGCGGCCACCTGGGGAAACCGGCTTCGCACGAGCCGAAACGCGGTCTCGCCGACGACCTGCGCGAGCTTCTCGACGCGAAGCTGCCCGAAGCGCTGACGCTGGCCGAAGCCGCCGAGACGCTGGGCGCGCACCCCGCGCACCTGGTCCGCAGCTTCGGAAGCCGGTTCGGCCTGCCGCCGCACCGCTACGTAACGGGCCGCCGCGTCGACCGCGCCCGGCGGCTGCTGCTCGACGGCTCCCCCGCCGCCGACGTCGCCGCCGCGGCCGGGTTCACCGACCAGGCCCACCTGACGCGGCACTTCAAGCGCTACCTGGGCACGACGCCGTCGCGCTACGCGAAAATCCGGTGACGGCGTCGTTACGATCCGGACATGGGGTTCCTCGCCAGGATCGGTGGCCTGCGGTTCGCGGTCGCCGTCCTCACCGCCATGACCGCCCTCCAGATGACGCTCATCGCGTTCGGCAACATCACCGACTTCGGCACGAACCAGGCCTTCGTCCAGCACGTGCTCGCGATGGACACGACGTTCCGCTCACCGCACATGATGTGGCGCGCGATCACCAGCCCCGGCCTGCAGAACGCGGCGTACGTCGTGATCATCGCGTGGGAGACGCTGACGGCGCTGGTCCTGATCGCCGCGCTGGTCCAGTGGATCCGGGCGAAGGACGCGACGGCCCGGCGGCTCTCGACGCTCGGCTGGGTGATGTGGGTGCTGCTGTTCGGCGTCGGCTTCCTCGCCATCGGCGGCGAGTGGTTCCAGATGTGGCAGTCGGAGAAGTGGAACGGCCTGCAGCCCGCGCTGCAGAACTTCCTGATCGCGACGGTCGCGCTGGTCGTCGCCCAGCTGCCTGCCGGGAAAACTGTGTCAAGATGACCGCATGCTGCGCGAACTGCACCTGACCGGCGACCCGGCGGCCGACAAGCTGCTCAACGACGACCCGTTCGCCCTGCTCGTCGGCATGCTCCTCGACCAGCAGTACCCGATGGAGCACGCGTTCGCCGGCCCGCGGAAGATCGCCGACCGGATGGACGGCTTCGACATCGCCAAGATCGCCGCGACCGACGTCGAGACCTTCGTGGAGCTGTGCGTGACGCCGCCCGCCATCCACCGCTACGGCGGCTCGATGGCCCGCCGCGTCCACGCGCTCGCCCAGCACATCATCGAGAAGTACGACGGCCGCACCGAAGGGATCTGGCTCGACGGGCGCCCGAAGCCGGACGGCCCGGAGGTGTTGAAGCGCCTGAAGGCGCTGCCCGGGTTCGGTGAGCAGAAGGCCAAGATCTTCCTGGCGCTGCTGGGCAAACAGCGCGGAGTCCAGCCGAAGGGCTGGCGCGAGGCGGCCGGCGCGTACGGCGACCGCGGCTCCCGCCGGTCGATCGCCGACGTCACGAACGCCGAGACGCTCGCCGAGGTCCGGGCGTTCAAGAAGGCCGCCAAGGCCGCGGCCGCGTCAAGCTAGCGCACCCAGACGCGCGGCGGGTCTAGCGGACGCGTGCCGTGGTCCAGCGCGCCCCGCAGTGCGTCGCCGTGTTCGTAGCCCATCACCGGCAGGCCCAACAGCCGTCCGAGACGTCGATGCGCGGGAGAATGTCGGCCGCCGTAGCGCGCGGATCGAGCGTCACGGCGTCCGGGAAGTACTCCGGCGTGCGCGTGGGGCTCGTCCAGGCAAGCGGGCCGAACTCTCCGCCGCAGAGCAGGTCGCGCCAGGCGGCGTTCTCCGCGACCGCTGATTCCGCGCGAACCACAGCACGTCCGGTTCGCCGCGGGGCACCTCGACCGGCACTTCCCGGACCGAAGCGAAGTGCGTGCGCAGCCGGGTCGCGAACTCCGGCGCCGCACCCGCGCTCCACACCGCCAGCACCCCGCCCGGGTTCAGCAGCTCCGCCAGCCGGGCCAGCCCGGCGTCGGAATACAGCGCCGCGTTGCTTTCCGTGACCGTCCACTCGGGACCGTTGTCGACGTCCAGGCACAGCGCGTCGAAGCGATCCGACGTCGAGGCCAGCCACGGGACCAGGTCCGTCTCCACCAGGCGGACTCGCGGATCGGCCAGCGCGTCGCCGTGGACTGTCCGAAGTGGACCCTCCCGGTTCCACGCGATCACCGCCGGCTCGCGTTCCACCACCACGACCGAAGCCGCGCCCGCGTCGAGGGCCGCGCGGAGGGAGAAGCCGACACCCAAGCCGCCGATCAGCACCGACGCGCCCGGCGTCAGCGCGCCGGTCACCAGGAGGCGCTCGGACTCGCCGTTGCGGGTGTCCATCAGGAAAACGCCGTTCTCGATCACTTCGTAGGCGTGGCCGTCGCGACGCAGCACGAGTTCGCCGACGCGGCCCCGGACCGATTCCACCACCTCGACCATGCTCCGACCTTCTCACGAGCGGCCGCCGCTCCTACCCTGGACACGGGAGGTGAAACCCATGCACGCAGGAGTAGGAGACGAGATCCAGGTCCACGGCCGGACGGTCGGGGCCGCCGAGCACCGCGGCGAGATCATCGAAGTCCGCGGGCCCGACGGCGCACCGCCCTACCTCGTGCGGTTCGCCGACGGGCACGAGGCCCTGGTCTACCCCGGGCCCGACTGCGAAGTGCAGGCGCGCGCCGACTAGCCGACGGCGACCTGTTCCCGGGGCTCGCGGACCCGCCCCCACGCCGCACCCACGAGCAGCAGGGCCAGCAGCGTCAGCGCGGCCGCGACCTCGGGCAGCAGCAGCGGCCCGCCGGACGACAGGACCGCCCCGCCGACGACACCGGACAGGCCGACGCCCAGGTAGATCGCCGACGCGTTGAGCGAGAGCACCAGGCCGGCGTGGCCCGGGGACAGCTCGATCAGGCGGTGCTGCACCGGCGGGTTGAACGACCACGTCGCCAGGCCCCACACGAACAGCGCGATCGCGGCCCCGATGGTCGTCGCGGTCGCGATCGGCAGCAGGGCCATCACGACGGTGATCGACGCCGTCACGACGAGCAGCGGGCCGCGCGAGCCCCAGCGGTCGACCGCCCGGCCACCCGCGAAGTTGCCGACCGCGCCACCGACGCCGTAGCAGAACAGCAGCACCGTCACCGTCGTGCCGTGGACGCCCGCGGTCGCGGCCAGCAACGGCGACACGAACGTGTACACCATGAACGCCGCCAGGCACGCCAGGATCGTCGTGGCCAGCATGACGAGCACCCGCGGGTCACGGCCGGCGGCGAACCGCTCGGCGAGCCGCACCCGCGGCGGCGCGGCGACCGTCGGCAGCGCCAGCCGCACGGCCAGCGCGCTCGCCAGCGAGAACGCCGCGACCAACGCGAACGCCGCCCGGTAGCCGAGGTGCTGCGAAATGAGGCTGCCGAGCGGGACACCGAAGATGAGCGCGACGGTCAAGCCGCCGAACACGAGCGCGACCGCGCGGCCGCGGCGTTCCGGAGCGGTCAGCTCGGCCGCCACCGCGCTCGCCGCCGGGGTGAACACCGCGGCGCCGACCGCGGTCACCACCCGCGCCACCAGCAGCGTGCCGTAGCCCGGCGCCAGCGCGGCGAACAGGTTGCCCGCCCCGGTGACGGCGAGCGCGGCGACCAGCAGCGCCCTCCGCTCCCAGGTGCCGGTGACGGCGGCGAAGATCGGCGAGCCGACCGCGTACGCGATGGCGAAGGCGGTCACGAGCTGCGCCGCGGCCGTGGCCGAGACGTGCAGCTCGCCGGTCAGCGCCGGCAGCAGCCCGGCGACGATGTACCCGCTGGTCCCGACACCGAACGCGCCGAACGCCAGCACCGAGATCCTTGAGGACGAGGGTGTGGACATGGACTGAGCCCCAAGCTGAACAGGGATTGGTTCGATGAACGTCGTAGTTCGACAGTTACCGTACTACGTCCCCGCGACAATTTCGACATGCGTCGTACAATGGGTCCATGGCCAAGTCCGTCACCCTGCCGCCGCTCGTCCACCCGAACCGGGACGAGATCACCGTCGAAGGCGTGCTGCGCGCCCTCGCCGACCCGGTGCGGCTGGCGATCGTCCGGCAGCTCGCGGCCGCGGACCGCGAGATCGCCTGCGGGGGGCTGACCGTGCCGGTGACGAAGTCCACACTCACCCACCACCTCGCCATCCTGCGGCAGGCCGGCGTCGTGGCCGGCCGCCAGGAAGGCACGACCCGGTTCAACTCGTTGCGCCGCAACGATCTCGACGCCCTGTTCCCCGGCCTGCTCGACGGGGTGCTGGCCGCGCCGCGGTAACCCGTGTGGATCGTCACCCGATATCGGGATGACAACGACCCCCTTCGTCGGTTGAACTGTGCGTAGGACAGCTCACGGCGCTGGGGCCGCATGGCTGTCTTAAATTTTGTCCCTGTACTGAACCGATCCAGTAAACCCCGGCCGGGATTGGCTCGGTAATCGTTTACCCACCCTGGAAGGAGTGCCGTGCCCGTCGCGCTGCTCGCGCTCGCCATCGGAGCTTTCGGCATCGGGACCACCGAGTTCGTCATGATGGGCGTGCTGCCACAGGCGGCCGCCGACTTCGGCGTCGACATCCCGACCGCCGGCCACCTCATCTCCGCCTACGCCCTCGGCGTCGTCGTCGGCGCCCCCCTGCTCACCGCCGTCGCCGTGCGGCTGCCGCGCAAGACCATGCTGCTGGCCATGATGGGCCTGTTCACGCTGGGCAACGGCCTGTTCGCGCTGTCGCCCAACCAGGAGTTCGGCGTCGCGTTCCGGTTCCTCGCCGGCCTGCCCCACGGCGCGTTCTTCGGCGCCGGCGCGGTCGTCGCCTCCAGCCTCGTCGGCGCCGGTCAGCGCGCCAAGGCCGTGTCTCTGATGTTCCTCGGCCTGACCCTGGCGAACGTCATCGGCGTGCCGCTGGGCACGCTGCTCGGCCAGCAGGTCGGCTGGCGTGCCACCTTCGGCGTCGTCGCCGTGATCGGGCTGGTCGCCATCGCGGCCATCGCGAAGCTCGTCCCGCACCAGGGCAAGCCGTCGGCCGAAGCGTCGCTGCGCAACGAACTCGGCGCGTTCAAGCGGCCGCAGGTGCACCTGGCGCTGGCCATCGTCACGTTCGGGCTGGGCGGCGTGTTCGCCTGCCTGTCCTACATCACGCCGATGCTGACCGACGTCGCCGGCTACTCGCCGTCGAACGTCACGCTGCTGCTGTCGCTGGCCGGGGTCGGCATGACGATCGGCAACCTGCTCGGCGGCCGGCTGGCCGACCGCGCGCTGATGCCGAGCCTCTACGTCGCGCTGCTCGCGCTGGCGTGTGTGCTGGGGATCTTCACGATCACGGCGCAGGGCAAGGTCGGCGCGGCGATCACGATCTTCTTCGTCGGTGTCGCCGGGTTCATGATCGGCCCGATGATGCAGGCGCGGATCATGGAGAAGGCGGGCGGCACTCCGTCCCTGGTGTCGGCCGCCGTCCAATCCGCGTTCAACATCGCCAACTCGATCGGGGCCTACCTCGGCGGGCTGGTGATCGCCGGTGGCCTCGGCCTGGTCGCCCCCAACTGGGTCGGCGCGCTCCTGGCCGTCTTCGGCCTGACGCTGGCGATCGTCTCCGGCACGCTCGACCGGCGGGAGGCCAAGGCCGGACGCCGCGAGCTGGCCATGGCGTCCTAAGAGGAACCGAACGGGCCGCCGATGATGGTCAGGGCCACGTAGAGGATGCCCGCCGCGAGGGCCGTGTACGTCACGACGTCGACGACCTTGCCGCGGATCGCCAGCAGTCCCGCCCTGGCCGCCGGCAGCACCGCCCGCAGCACCCCGGCGAGGAGGAGCGCGGCGCCGATCAGCGCCGCGCCCTCCCGCCAGTGGTACTGGACGATCCGCAGGGCCGCCACGGCCACCACCAGCAGCACCACCGCGAACGGCAGCTGGGCGAACCGGGCCTGCCCGCTCCGGCGGTCGCCGATGTCCCGCCGGTCCTGGGTCACGGTCATCAGCCTTGGACCGAGCGTTCCGCCGCCTCGACGACGTTGCTGACCAGCATCGCCCGGGTCATCGGCCCGACGCCGCCCGGGTTCGGCGAGATCCAGCCGGCCACCTCGGCCACGTCCGGGTGCACGTCACCGGTGAGCTTGCCGTTCACGTGGGACACGCCGACGTCGAGCACCGCGGCGCCCGGGGCGACCATGTCCGGCGTGATGATCCCCGGCACGCCCGCGGCGGCGATCACGATGTCGGCGCGGCGGACCTCGGCGGCGAGGTCGCGGGTGCCGGTGTGGCAGAGCGTGACGGTGGCGTTCTCGCTGCGGCGGGTCAGCAGCAGGCCCAGCGTCCGGCCGACGGTGATGCCGCGGCCGACCACGGTGACGCGCGCGCCGTTCAGCTCGACGTCGTGGCGCTTGAGCAGCTCGATGATCCCGTACGGCGTGCACGGCAGCGCGCCCCGCTGGCCCAGCACCAAGCGGCCGAGGCTGACCGGCGCGAGGCCGTCGGCGTCCTTCTCCGGGTCGATGCGCTCGAGGACGCGGTTCGCGTCGAGGTGCTTCGGCAGCGGCAGCTGGACGATGTAGCCGTGGCAGGCCGGGTCGGCGTTCAGCTCGTCGATGACGGCTTCGAGCTTCTCCTGGGTGATGTCGGCGGGCAGGTCGCGGCGGATCGAGTTGATGCCGATCTTGCCGCTGTCGGCGTGCTTCATCCGGACGTAGGAGTGCGATCCCGGGTCGTCGCCGACCAGGACGGTGCCCAGGCCCGGCGTCACCCCCTTCGCGGCCAAGGCCGCGACGCGCGGTTCGAGCTCCGCGAAAATGGCGTTCTTGGTGGCCTTGCCGTCGAGAATCTTCGCCGTCACGGGCCCATTCTGGCAAAGCGGCGCCCGCGCGTCGCTTCCAGGCTCCGGCGGTCGCAGCCCGTAGAGTGGCGGCTACCCCCACGGTCCACTAGCGACGGCGGCCGCGATCAAGCTGTGATCTACCGCACTTCGCATCACACGAGGTCAGACCGTGTGCCACCGGGTCGCCGAGCGGCAAAACCCACATGCGGGGTGCACACGCGCGCGCGAACAGTCAAAATGTGCGGGTGGCACAACCGACGACGCAGCTGAACGCGACCGAGCAGGACACCCTGGTCAAGCAGATCGGCCTTGCCCTGCTCCGTGCCGCCCCGCGCGACTGGCGCAAGGTCACCGCGGAGTACCGAGCCGTCGGGAGGTACCACGAGCTGACCGGCGAAATCGTCACCGAGGACGGCTCGGTGCACGAATGGCTCGCCACCCACGACATCGCCACGCTGTTCGGCAGGCTGCGCGGCGGCATGTACCGCGACGGCCGCGGCACCTGGTTCAACGCGCGCTACCAGCTCGACCACCCGTCCAGCTACAACCTCGAGTACAACCGCGACGAGCCGGTGTGGAACCTCGCCCCGCCGCCGCAGGCCTACTCGGACGAGCTGCGGATGTTCCCGCGCACCGAGGAGAACGTGCCCGAGTGGCTGATCCGGCGGATGTCCGGGCTCGGCCCGGAGCAGCCGGGGCCGCACTTCCGGATCGCCCGGATCTTCGACACGATCGGCCCGGCGGGCCGTCCGGTGATCAACCGCCCCGACCTGGAGGTCGAGGAGCAGGACCGGCTGCTGGAGTACCTCGACCACGCCCCGCTGGTCGTCACCGACCGCGGCTACGACATCGACCGCCTGGCGGCGACGCCCGAGGCCACGGTGCCGGTCGCGTTCCACAGCGACGGCCAGTGGATCTGGCCGGCCGCGGTCAACTTCTACCTGCGCAAGTACGGCGTCTCCCCGGAGCCGGACCTGGTCGAGCACGTGCGCGCGGTCGGGTTCAAGCTCCCGCCGGTCGACGAGCCGACGCTGCAGGCCGCGGGCGCGTACCTGGTCCGCGGCAACCAGCCGCCACCACCACCGCAGCAGCGTCCGGCCGGGCCGCCGCCACAGGCGCCGGCGGTGGCCGCCGTGGCCCCGCCGCCGCAGCAGGCCGCGCCGGAGTACGCCGAAGAGGGGTACGACGAGCAGGAGTTCGACGACCGCTTCGCGGAAGACGAGCACTACGACGAGCATGACGCGGGCTCGAACGGGACGTCCCCGGAGCCGGGCCGGGTCCCGGACCTCGAGGAGACGGCCGAGTACGTGCCCGACCAGCCGATCGGGCATCACGAAGAGGAATCGCACGAGCACGACGGTGCGTCCCATCCGGCGTTCGGTGAAGCGCGGCGGGAGGAGCCGTCGTTCGACGACGGTTCTCATGGGGACGAGGAGCCGTCGCACGCGGGGGGCCAGCCGGGGCAAGCCGGGTTCCAGCCGGGGCAGGAGGGCGAGCACGCCTTCCAACCCGGCCAGCCAGGCGAGCACGCCTTCCAGCAGGGCGAGGCCGGTTTCCCGGCGGGGCGGCAGGCCGGGCCGGGCTTCCAGCCGGGACAGCAAGGTGAGCACGCCTTCCAACCCGGCCAGCAAGCCGGACCGGGTTTCCAGCCGGGTCAGCAGACCGGACCGGGTATCCAGCCAGGCCCGCAGACCGGACCGGGTATCCAGCCAGGCCCGCAGACCGGACCGGGTATCCAGCCAGGCCCGCAGACCGGACCGGGTATCCAGCCAGGCCCGCAGACCGGACCGGGTATCCAGCCAGGCCAGCAGGCGGGACACGGCTTCCAGCCGGGCCAGCAGGGCGAGGCCGGTCTCCAAGCGGCCGCGCAGGCCGAACATGCCTTCCACCCGGACGAAGAGGCTGAACACGGCTTCCAGCCGGGCCAGCGGGGCGAACATGCCTTCCAGCCCAGCCAGGAGTCCGAGCACGACTTCCAACCGGGTCAGCAGGGCGAACCTGGTTTCCAGCCCGGGCAGCAGGGCCAGCCCGGCTACCAGCCAGAGGGCTTCCAGCCCGCCCATCAGGGCGAGCACGACTACCAGCCCGGCCACGAGCCAGAGCAGGGTTTCCAGGCTGCCCAGGGCGAGCATGCGTTCCAGCCCGGCCAGCAGCCGGAGCACGTCTTCCAGCCCGACCGGGAAGCCGAGAGCGGCGGCTTCCAGCCGGAAGAGCAGGGCGAGCACGACTACCAGTCCGGCGAGCAAGGCGAGCACGCCTTCCAGCCCGGCGAGCAAGGTGAGCACCCCTTCCAGCCCGACCAGGCCCGGCGAGGAGACGAGAACGCCAGCTACCAGCCCGGCCCGCAAGCCGAACACGCTCTTCGGCCCGGCCAGCAGCCCGAGCACGGCTTCCAGCCCAGCGAGCAGCCCGAACAAGGCTTCCGGCAAGGCCAGCAGCCCGAGCACGCTTTCCAGCCCGGCCAGCCCCACCGGGAAGAGGAGAACGGCAGCTTCCAGCCCGGCCATGAAGCCGCGCACGGCTTCCAACCCGGCCAGCAGCCCGAGCACGGCTACCAGCCCGGCCAGGAAGCCGACCAGCCCGAACGCGCCTTCCAACCCGGCCAACCCCGGCCGGAAGAGCCGTCGCGGTTCGATCCTGGTCCGCCGACCATGATCACCCAGCCCGAAGTGCCCGGTGTGCTGCCTGTTCCGGAGCCTCCCGCGCCTCAGGCCGCCGCCCAGGAACGGCCCGCGGAGCCGCAGGCGCCCCGGTCCGGCCGTCGGGCGCTGCGTCGGGAAACCCCGGACCACCCCGTGCTCGCCGGCCTGCAGGCCAAGCTCGACGAGCTCGACGTGCCCGAAAGCAGCTACAAGCTCGGTGAGCCCGCCGAACACGGGTGGAGCGTCGAGCAGGTCGACGACGGCTGGCGCGTCGGCTGGTACGACGGCAAGCTCAGCAACCCCGCCGTCTTCGGGGACGCCGAGGACGCCGCCGCGTTCATGCTCGGCAAGCTGCTGCTCCACCCCGAGGGTCACGTGCCCGCCGAGGAGCCGCCGGCCGCCGCCGAACCCGAGCCCGCTCCTGAGCCGGAACCCGCGCCGAAGCGGGTCGTCGCCACCGTGTCGCCTGAAGTCGCCACCGGCTCCTACCCCGTCCGCAAGCCGGACCCGGTGCCGCCCCAGGAGCAAACCGCCTTCACCAGCGCCAAGGAACTCTTCGGCGACCTCGACGACGACGAGAAGCCCGTCCCGCCGCGTCCGCCCGCGCCGGTCGCGCAGCAGGCCGGGCCGCCGCCCGCGCCGCAGCGGCGGGAGGCGCCGACCGTCCTCGCCCCGGCGCCGCAGGGTGCCCCGCCCGGACCGCCGCCCGCCGTGCCACCTGCGCCGCAGCGGCGGGAGGAGCCGGCCCGTCCGGCCGCCGTCAACGGCGGTGGTGGCCAGCAGCAGTGGCCCATCACGCCGCTGGCCGGCGAGCCGCCGCTGACGTTGTTCCGCGGCAAAGAGCTGCGTGAGCTGCCCGCTGGCAGCGAGCTGGACCGCTTCGGCGGTCCGAACGGCAACCTGACGTACGCGGCGGGCACGCCGTTCCCGGAGCGCTCGCTGGTCCCGGAATGGGTGAATCGCCCGTATCACGTCTACCGGGTGCAGCGGCCGCTGGAGACGCTCGCCGGCGTCGCGATCCCGTGGTTCAACCAGCCGGGCGGCGGGTCGGCGTACCTGCTGCCGGCGTCGATCGAGGAGCTGCTCGCCGAAGGCGACCTCATCGAGCTCGACCCGGGTGAACCCCCGATCGACTGAACCTTCGCGAAAGCCCGGTGGCGCGCCACCGGGCTTTCGCCGTTCACCGGACCACGAGCCCGTGGGCCGCGGCGAACGCGATCGCCGTCTCGACGTCGACGCCCGCCCCGCGCAGGTCGGCTTGGACCAGGCCGTTGGCGTCGAGACGCGCACCGCGCAGATCAGCGCCGTCGAACTTCGCGCCGTGCAGGCGGGCGCCGGTCAGGTCACTGTCGCGCAGGTCGGCGCCGGTCAGATCGGCCTCGGTGAGGTTGGCTTCGCGCAACCGCAGGCCCGACAGCCCGAGCTTGCGCAGCCGCGCCTTCGCCAGCGACGCCAGCGAGAGGTCGCACTCGGTGAGCGCGAGCCCGGCGAAGCCGCACTCGGCGAACGAAGAGCCGAGCAGCGAGCACGCCGTCCAACGGCTTTCGACGAGCACCGCGCGGTCGAACGTGCACGAGCGGAACGCCGACGCGTCGTGCCGCGAGCGGGACAGGTCGGCGCGGCTGAACACGCAGTCGTCGAACGTGCAGCCACGGGTCCGCAGGCCGCTCAGGTCCGCCCCGGTGAAGTCGCATCCGGTGAACCGGCGCTTTTCCCACCACTGCCCGGACAACACCGCGTCGCGGTAGTCCTCCCCCGTCTCCAGCACGGGCCCCAGGGTGTCACACCGGCGATGGGAGCTTCGCACCCTGCACGTAGTTCATCGCCTCGAGGTACTCGGGCAGCTGGGCGCGACGCATCATCTCGGCCTCGGTTGCCGAAGGGGTCGCGCACCCGGCCGACGCGGTCGCCGAAGAACAGCACCGTCTGCCGCGTCACCTCGGTGGCGCCGGCGGCGATCGCGCGCCGCTGCGCCTCCTCGCTGTCCGGCACGTAGAGCCGCAGGAAGGCAGGGTTGCGGCCCAGTCGTCCGGCGAGTCGAACGCCATCACGACCGCGTCGCCGATGCGGACCTCGGCGTGGCCGGCCTTCCCGTCCTCACCGACGACCCGGCCGAGTCCCTCGGCGTTGAAAGCCTGCTTCAGGAAGTCGAGCAGACCGGCGGTGTCGTGGCCGATGATCAGCTCTTGACCGCTGCATGCCGGCCTCGCGAGGTGGCTCCGCCGCCCGTGCTGACGGATGTCCTTGCCTGTGGTTGGTACGAGCAAACCGGCTGAGGCGCGCGGACCGGTGGGTACTGGCGGCTGTCGGCGCCGGGGCCCAAGGTGCGGCGGTTTCCAGCCGTTCCCGCGCCTGCTCGGGCACTCGCGTCCGGGCGGACCACCTTGGCCGCGAATGCCGCTTGTCCGGCTCCCCGCAGCGCTCGTGCGCGTGGTCGAAAAGTTCCAGACTCTGCCCGCGCTTCCGCGCCACGCGGCGAAGTGCCGGTCAGCTGTGCGTGCCACCGGGGCACCGGCAAGACCTCAGGCGTGACGCAGGAGCCTCCACGCCCCGGACAGCACGCTCGTCGCCGAGGCCGCGAGCGTCTCGGGCCTGCTGGACCTCGACCGGCGGCGGTTGCTGCCGCGCGGCCGGAGCTGTTCGGCTCGGACCCGAAAACCGCGTGATCATTCCCGCGGCGCTGGCTACGGTGACGCCCGTGCCCGACCACGCCTTCGCCGACCACGAGCTCGCCGCGCTGTACGACGCGCTGAACCCGCGTGAGAGCAGCGGCGACTACGAGTTCTACTTCCCGATGCTCATGGCCGCCGGGTCGGTGCTGGACGTCGGCTGCGGCACCGGTTCGCTGCTGCACTGGGCGCGCGAGTCCGGCCACCGCGGACGGCTCGTCGGCATCGATCCCGCCGCGGGGATGCTCGCCCAGGCCCGCCGCCGGGACGACGTCGAATGGGTGCACGGCGATTTGTCGACTGCCACCTGGGACAGCGAGTTCGACTTCGCCGTGATGACCGGCCACGCGTTCCAGGTACTGCTGACCGATGAGGAGCTGCGCACGGCCTTCGCGGCGATCCAGCGCGCGCTCAAGCCCGGCGGCCGCTTGGGGTTCGACACCCGCAACCCCGCGGCCCGCGCCTGGGAGCGGTGGACGCCTTCGCACGTCTGGGAGGCCGTCACGGCCGACGGCGTCCCGGTCCGTTCGTGGAACGACGCCGGGCCGTTCGAAAACGGCTACGTCCACTTCACGACGACGTTCGAGAGCCCGGCGTGGGACGCGCCCCGGTTCAGCGAAAGCACCCTGCGGTTCCTCGACGTTCCGTCGCTGGCCGCGTTCGTCGCCGAAGCCGGCCTGGTGATCGAGCAGCAGTACGGCTACTGGGACCGCACGCCGGTGACCGACGCGAGCCCGGAGATCATCACGATCGTCCGCCGTCCGCTCACCTGAAGTCCCGCGACTTCGCCTTGATCCGCATCGGCAGCGGCTCGACGCGGTGGGCGAGCACGCTCACCACGCCGTCGGCCTTCTCCACGACCCCGCGGATCAGCAGTGCCGGGCTGGCGCGCGCGACGCGGTGGTAGCGCTGCCACAGGCCGAGCGTGCAGATCACGTTCACCATCCCCGTCTCGTCCTCGATGTTGAGGAACGTGACCCCGGCCGCCGTCGCCGGGCGCTGCCGGTGCGTCACCGCGCCGCCGATCAGCACGCGGGCGCCGTCTTCGAGGTCGGCCAGCCCGCTCGCCGGGACGACGCCGAGCTCGTCGAGGCGGTCGCGGATGAACTCGGTCGGGTAGCTGCCCGGCGACACCCCGGTCGCCCAGACGTCCGCCGCCGCGACGTCGAGGCCGTCCATGCCGGGCAGCACCGGCGCCGAGCCGCCGACCAGGCCCGGCAGCTTTTCCGGGCGTTCCCCGGCGACCGCGCCCGCGGTCCACAGCGCCTGCCGCCGGTCGCCGCCGAAGCACGAGAACGCGCCGGCCGTGGCCAGCGCCTCGAGCTGCGGAGTGGTCAGCCGCACCCGGCGCGCGACGTCGGCCAGGTCGCGGTACTCGCCGTTTTCGGTCCGCTCGGCCACGATCCGCTTCGCGACGTCTTCGCCGATCATCCGCACGGTGCTGAGCCCGGTGCGCACGTCGTGGAACTTCCCCGTGCCCGCTTCCAGCGTCGCGTGCGGCAGGCTGCGGTTGATGTCCGGGCCGTGCACGGTGACGCCGTGGCGCCGCGCGTCGGCGACCAGCGACTGCGGCGAGTAGAACCCCATCGGCTGCGCGCGCAGCAGCCCCGCCAGGAACGCGTCCGGGTGGTAGTACTTGAAGTAGGCGCTGGAAAACACCAGGTGCGCGAAGCTCAGCGCGTGGCTCTCCGGGAAGCCGAAGTTCGCGAACGCCTTGAGCTTCAGGAAGATCTTCTCGGCCAGTTCGCGCTCGACGCCGTTCGCGGTGGCGCCGTCGAGGAACCGCTGCCGCAGCCGGTCCATCTTGCGGTCCGAGCGTTTCGACCCCATCGCGTGCCGCAGCTGGTCGGCCTCCGCCGCGGTGAAGTTCGCGACGTCGAGCGCGATCTGCATCATCTGCTCCTGGAACAGCGGCACGCCGAGGGTCTTTTCCAGCGCTGTCGCGAGCAGCGGGTGGTCGTAGTCCCACTCTTCGCGGCCCTGCTGGCGGCGGATGTACGGGTGCACCGAGCCGCCCTGGATCGGGCCGGGCCGGATCAACGCGACTTCGACGGCGAGGTCGTAGAACTTCTTGGGTTTCAGGCGGGGCAGCGTCGCCAGCTGTGCGCGGCTTTCGACCTGGAACACGCCGATCGCGTCGGCACGCCCGAGCATCTCGTAGATGTTCTCGTCGGTGAGGTCGAGCTCGGCGAGGTCGATCTTCTCGCCCTTGTACTCGGCGACGAGGTCGAGCATGTAGTGCAGCGCCGACAGCATCCCCAGGCCGAGCAGGTCGAACTTGACGAGCCCGGCGGCCGCGCAGTCCTCCTTCTCCCACTGGATGACGCTGCGGCCCGCCATCCGCGCCCACTCGACCGGCACGACCTGGCTCACCGGCTCCTGGCACATGACCATCCCGCCGGAGTGGATGCCGAGGTGGCGCGGGAAGTCCTCGAGCGCGAACGCCAGCTGCACGACCTCGTCCGGGATGTCGTGGTCGTGATCCTTTTCCGTGCTGCGCAGGGACCCCCAGCGGTCGATCTGCTTGCTCCAGGCGTCCTGCTGGCCCGGCGAGTAGCCCAGCGCTCTCGCCGCGTCACGGACGGCGGAGCGCCCGCGATAGGTGATGACGTTCGCGACCTGGGCGGTTCTCAGGCGGCCGTGCTTTTCGAAGACGTACTGGATGGCTTCCTCACGGCGGTCGGACTCGATGTCGAGGTCGATGTCGGGGTAGCCGTCGCGGTCCGGGGCGAGGAAACGCTCGAAGAGCAGGCCGTACGCGACGGAGTCGACCTTCGTGATGCCGAGCGCGTAGCAGACGGCCGAGTTCGCCGCCGACCCGCGGCCCTGGCAGAGGATGTGGTGTTCGTTGCAGAACCGCACGATGTCCCAGACGATCAGGAAGTAGCCGGGGAACCCGAGTTCCTCGATGATCGCCAGCTCGTGCTCGATCTGGGCGTTCGCCTTTTCCTCGTGGTCTTTGCCGCCGAAGCGTTCTTCAGCGCCTTCTTTGGTGAGTTTCCTGAGGTAGGTCGCCTCGGTTTCGCCCGCCGGAACGTCGAAGGGCGGCAGCTTCGGGGCGATCAGCTGGAGCGGGAACGCGCATTCCATGCCGAGGAGAGCCGCGCGGCGGACGGCGCCGGGGTAGCGCCGGAACAGGACGTCCATTTCGGCGCCGCTGCGCAGGAACGCCGTCCCGGCGGCGGGAAGCCAGCCTTCGAGCTCGTCGATGCCACGGCGGGCGCGGATGGCGGCGAGCGCATCGGCCAGCGGGGCGCGTTCGGGCCGGGCGTAGTGCGCGGCGGTGGTGGCGACGGTCGGCACGCCGAGGTCGCGCGCGAGTTCGGTCAGGAGGTCGTTGTGCGTGCTGTCGAGCGGCTGGCGGTGGTCGGTGAGCTCGACGTAGACGTGGTCACGGCCGAAGCGGTCGACGAGTTCCTTGAGCTTTTCGGCGGCGGCGGCCGGGCCGTGCGTGACGAGGGCCGAGCGCACGGCACCCTTCCGGCACCCGGTGAGGACGACGCACTGCCCGGCGACCTCCTCGGCGACGGCGTCGAGGTCGTAACGCGGGCGGCCCTTTTCGGCCTTCTCGTGGATCTGCCCGGCGGTGATGGCGCGGCAGAGGGCCCGGTAGCCCTGGTCGCCGCGGGCGAGCAGCAGGAGGTGCTCACCTTCGGGGTCGGCGACGCCGTTCTGCGGCTTGGGGAGCCCGAAGCTGAGTTCGGTGCCGAAGACGGTGTTGACCCCGAGTTCCCGCGCGGCTTCGGCGAAGCGGACGACACCGTACATGCCGTCGTGGTCGGTGAGGGCGATGGCGTCGAGTTCCAGCCGCGCGGCTTCCTCGACGAGCTCTTCGGGGTGGCTGGCGCCGTCGAGGAAGCTGAAGTTGGAGTGACAGTGCAGCTCGGCGTAGGGCACGCGGACGGTTTCGGCGCCGTCGTCGTTGCGCCGCGCCGGGAGGTCGTGGGGGCGCTGGTAGGTCTCGCGGTGACGGCTCCAGGCGGGGCTGTCGCCGTGATCGCCGGGTGGTACCCCGCCGGCGAGGGTGCGGGCGAGGTCCTTCCACCGGACTGGTGGGTTGTTCCAGCCCATTCAGCGCTCCTCGGCGTCCCGGCGCCGTTGTTCTTCGGCTGCGGCTTCGGCGGCCCGGCGGCGGTGCCAGTTGGTGGGGTGGTTCCAGCGACTGCGCGCTTCGGCTTCGCTCATGTGGCGGGGTTGGTCGCCGTCCTCGCGTCGCCGGCCGGACGGATGGTTCCGCCGGCTGCGCGCTTCGGCCTCGCTCATGCGGCAGCCGTTCTCGTCCGACCGGCGTGGGACCGGCAGCACGATCACCGGGCAGACCCAGTCGTCGTCCGTGGCCGGCTCCGGTACCTCGCGCAGCCACTCGCGCTCTTCGTCCGCCCGGCGCGGCGTTGCCTCCGGTTGCGCGCGCAGCCAGTTGCGCAGCTTTCGTGCGTAGTCCTCGTCCATGCTCAGTCGTACACTCCCTCGACCGTCCACAGTGGATTTTCCGTGCCCGCGCAGTGCACCAGCACCGCTTCCGGCGGGTCGTCCGCCTCGCCGGCGACCAGCAGCTGCACCCGCGCGCGTCGCGGGCCCGGTCTTCGGCGGTCGCCCGCCAGCGGCCACGGCCCCGCCCAGCCCACGACCGCGCGAGGCGGCCCGCCGGTGATGCTCAGCCCGCGCGGGGTCGCCGTCAGCTGGTCGCGTTCGGTGACGCCCACCGGCCTGCCCTCGGCGTCGACGACCTGCGCGGGTACCGGGCGGTCCAGGACCGTCGCCGGGGACGGAGCCGGCAGGCGCCCCGGCCACGTCGCGTCCGCCGGTGTCGTCCGTTCGCGCGGGTCGCCCCAGGGCACCAGGCGGACCCGGCCCGCCGGGTCGCGGCCGCCGTCGAGCAGTGGCGTCAGCACGCCTTCCGGCCCGAGCAGGCCCTGGACGCGCACGAACGCTCGCGCCGCGCGTTCGTCGTCCTCGTCGGAGCGGCCGTTGCGCCACAGGTCGAGCTGCAGCGAACGGCCCTCGACGGTCTCCTCGGGTTCCAGCCGCAGCCGCACGACGCCGGACGTCGGACGCCGGCCCGGTGCGGCGCGCAGCCAGCCTTCGAACTGCCAGCGCAGGCGGTCGGCGACGCCGGCGGGTGTCAGCGGTTCCGCGCACCGCCACGCGCGGCCGAGGTGTTCACCGTCTTCGGTGACCGCGTAGATGCCGAGCCGGGTGCAGGCCAGGCCGTGGCCGGCGAGACCCGCGCAGAACCGCGTGGCGAGGCCCTTGGCGAGGAAGGCCGCGACGTCGACCCGCTCGACGACCGGGTCGAACTCCTCGGTCACCGTCAGCTCCGGCGGCGGGCTGCGGCGCAGCGGCGGACGTTCGGAGCGTCCCCGTGCCAGCCGGTGCGCGAGCAGCCCCGGAGTGCCGAACCGGGTGACGACGTCGCGTTCGGGCAGGTCCGCGAAGGCGCCGAGCGTCCGCAGGCCGAGCCGGCGCAGGAGGTCGACGAGTTCCGCGCGGTCGGCGCCGGGCTGGTCGAGTTCGGTGATCGGCAGCGGAGCGAGGAACTCGGCGACACGCCCGGGTTCGACGAACTCCCCACGCCGGGCGGCGAGCGTCGCGGCGAAAAGCCCTTCGGCGACGCCGACCTGGCATTCGACGCCGGCGGCGGCCGAAACCTCGTCGACGAGCCGTTCGACGAGGGCATGTTCACCGCCGAAGTACGCGGCGGCCCCGGAGACGGGAACGGCAACGAGCCCGGGCCGGACAACCTCGACCCCGACGACAAGCCCCTCGACGGCCAGCGCGACGGCTTCGAAGAGCCGCGCGTCGCGGCCGTCATCGGCGCCGAAGACGGCGAGGTCGGGACAGTTCGACTGCGCTTCCCGCCGCCGCATGCCCCGCCGGACGCCGTTCCGCCGGGCAGGGGCGTTGCTGGCGACGACACGGTTGGCACTGAAGACGGCAGCGGGCACGGTGACGGAAACCCCGTCAACCGCGGCGGCGGCGACCACGGGCCAGTCGGGGCACCAGAGGACGAGCATCCGCGCGGGCAGATCGGAGGCGGCGCGCTGCGCGGGGACGGTCATGCGGCCACCCCACGGCGGCTGGTGGGAGCGGTACCGGTGCGGCGGAGAGGCCGACGCGGGTGAGTGGCGAGCCGGCTCGCGTGGGCAAGCGGACGACGCACGTGCGCGACGGGTCGGCTCGCGCACCGGGATGGTCGGCTCGCATACCCAGCCGGGCGGCTCGCGCACCCGAAGGGTCGGCCCGCGCACCGGAAGGGTCGACTCGCGGGCCCGGCCGGTCGACTCGCCCACCGGAACAGTCGCCTCCGACACCGGAACGGTCGGCTCACGTACTGAGCCAGTCGGCTCGCGCACCGGAACGGTCGCCTCCCGCACCGGAACGGTCGGCTCGCGCACCGAGCCAGTCCGCTCACGCACCGGAAGGGTCGGCCCGCACGCCCAGCCGGTCGGCTCGCCCATCGGAACGGCCGGTTGACCTCGTGGGCGCTTTGACAGGACGCCCAGCTTCCGCAAGTCCACAGTAGACCGCTCATGCTGTCGCCTCCGCCCGCACGACCGGACGCGGCGCAGCCGCCGCACCCGCCGCAAGCGCGCCAGCCGGACCCGGGAGCTGCAGGTCCGCCGTGCGGGGGCGGGCCGCCGAGCCGCGGCCGTGGGCTCGGACCCGTACCCGGCGCTCGCGGAGGTGGCCGTAGCCCTCCTCGAGCCCCGACCACGCCTCCACCCGGCACGACAGCTCGACGTCCGCTCCCGGCCACGGCCCCGACGTCAGCAGGACCGCGCCGCGGTGGCGGGCTCGGGCCGACAGCCGCCGCGCCGCGGCTGCCTGGACCGTCTCCGCCTGGACCGCCACCACGTCCACTCCGTCGAGCAGCGCCGCGACCACCTGCGGCAGCTCCGCGCCCGGACGCGGGACCAGCGCCAGCCGGTCGAGGTCGACGCCGTACTCGGCCGCCGCCGCCAGGCCCAGCGACGGCATGCCGACCACGGCCGCCCACGAGCCCGCCGTCGTGGCCTCGGCGAGCAGCGCGAGCAGCAGTGACGTCGCCCCGTGGACCGCCACCGTGCTCCCCCGGCGGAGGCCGCCGCCGGGCAGCAGCCCGGCCAGCGCCGGGGCGACCCGAAGCACCCTTCCCGTCGCGCGGGCCCGCTCGGCCTGGGCTGCCACCCGGCTCGCCGTGCTCACCCCGGGCAGGGCCGCCAGCCGGGCCACCGGCGGCTCCACCACAGCGGTCACCGCACGCACCTCCCCACCACGGACTAGGCCGGCGATCGGGCCTCTCCCAAAACACGACCGCCGGCACTGGTTCGCCGCGGGGAAGGCGGCGGTTCCATGTCGAACACGTGTTCGACGTAATCAAGTCAACCGTGAACCCCAAGACCTGTCAAGTCACCCACAGGAGTGTCCGTAATGCAGTTGCCTCGGCCGCGGCATGATCGCTAGACAGGCCCCGTGGAGCTCACCGAAGGCCGGCCCGAAGACTGTCCGGAACTGCTCGTCCTGCAACGCTGCTGCTGGGTCCAGGAGGCCATCCTCAACGACACCCTGGACATCCCCGCGCTGCACGAAACCCTCGAAGAAGTCCGCGACTGGACGAAGACGTGGTCGGTCTGGGTCCTGCGCGACGGGCACCGGCTGGTCGGCGCCGTCCGCGCCCGCCTCGACGGTGACCGCTGGGAACTGGGCAGGCTGATGGTCGCCCCGGACCTCGCCGGACGCGGGCTGGGCCGCCGCCTGCTCGAGCACGCCGAAGCGCAGGCTCCCGCCGAGGCCCGCCGGTTCGCTCTGTTCACCGGCGCCCGCAGCACCCGCAACATCACGCTCTACCAGCGGGCCGGCTACCGGCTCACCGACGCGGCCGCGGCGGGCGGGCACATCCGCGGCGCCGTGTACCTGGAGAAACCCGTCACCCAGCGCGAGAAAACCGGTCCGCCCGCCTGACGCTGCGGCGTCGGCTAGATTTCCGGTGGACTTCTCGGGGGTGGCGATGACCAAACGGCCGGTTCTGTGGTTCGCCGGAGCGGTGGTCGCGGCGGGTGCGGTGCTGGCCGTCGTGGTCACCTCGGGCGACGGGGTGCCCGGTGCCAAGGCCGTGGCTCCCGCGCCGACGACGATCGGCGCCGAATGGCGCTCCTTCCGCGCCGACGTCACCGGGATCCGGCCGGGTCCGGACGACCTCAGCCTGTTCGTGCAGGTCGCGCTGCCCGGCCGGGACCCGGGCTGCGTCCGCGAGCCGCGGATCGAACAGGTCGTGGAGACGAAGACCGACGTCCGCGCCGACGTCGTCTACTCGACCCGGCCGGCGGCGGGCGGCTGCCAGGACAAGGTGCCCGCGGAGCTGCGGCTGACCACGGCGACGCCGCTCGCGGACCGCACGGTGATCCTCAACGGCGACAACGGGAACGCCTGGCACCGGCTCGGTGCCGGCTGGGGCCACTGCGCGCCGCGGGGCACCTGCGCCCCGCCCGCCGATCACTGCGATCCGGCGTGGATCGGCGCGGCGGCGTCCGCGACGGCCGCCGACAACGCGGGCACCACCCGCGCCTGCGACCCGGACTGGCTGGTCCTCGACCTGCCCGCGCTCCGGACCGGGCCGGCCACCCGCGCGGTCTTCCGCTGGGCCGACGCCGGCTGGACGTCGGTCACGCAGGTGAAGTCCGCCGGGTGCGGGGAAATCCGGGCCGCCGAGCCGAAGTTCCCCGTCGCGCTCTGCCGGACGCTGCCCGCGCCCGCCTAGCGCGGCAGCTTCTTGACGACCTCCGCACCAACGGCCTTCACGGCTTCGTCGACTTCCTGCTGCGGCATCGGCGAATTCGAGAAGAAGCCCTTGTCCCAGCCGGACACCTCGACCGTCACCACGTTCGTGCCCTTGAGCACGTGCAGCTCGGCGCCACCGAAGGCGCTGTTGGTGACCAGCCGGACCAGGGCCGCCTTGTCACCGATGCCGGGCACGTCGGTCGGCGCGACCTCCGGCCGCGTCGGCATGAAGTTGTCCTTCGCCTGCTTCAGGGCGTTCTCGCCGGAGTACTCGACGACTCGGACGTTGAGGGTCGCGTCGCGGACGTTCTCGTCCGGCCCCGGCTTGAACCCGCAGCCGACCTGCTTCAGCCCGGGGACCGGGGCGGACGTGCCGCCGTCGTTGCTGCCCGCGAAGCTGGGGAACCCGGCCTTCTCCAGCACCGGCGCCGGGATCTGGCATTCGGCCGGCGGTGGTGACGACACGGGCGCCGCGCCGGTGCTCGCGAAGTAGTCGCTCGCGAAGATCCCAAGCGGGATGCCCGCGCCGAGCAGGACGACGACGCCGCCGATGACCCCCAGGATCAACCCGGTCCGCTTCTTCTTCGGCGGCGGCATCGGCGCGCCGTACCCGGCCGGCGGGTAACCCGGTGGCGGGTAGCCCGCCGGCTGATACCCGGGTTGCGGCGGCTGATACCCGGGTTGCGGCGGCGGGTACCCGGGCTGCGGGCCCGGGTACCCCGGCTGACCTTGGCCGTACGGCGGCTGCTGCATCGAGCCCTCCCTCTCGAAGCGCGGGTCTGGTGAACCTTGTTCAGCCGTCGGCCGCCGCATGGTTTCTGCAGTAGTCGGCAGTGTGCGGGCGGGGCACGGCGGCCTCACCAGAACAAGGTTCAGTGCGCGAAGTGGCGCGTCCCCGTCAGGTACATCGTGACACCGGCCTTCTCCGCGGCCGCGATCACCTCGGGGTCCCGGATCGAGCCGCCGGGCTGCACGATCGCCCTCACCCCGGCCTCGGCCAGCACCTCCAGGCCGTCGGGGAACGGGAAGTACGCGTCCGACGCGCCGACCGAGCCCTTGGCCCGGTCCCCCGCCCGCGACACCGCGAGCCGCGAGGAGTCGACGCGGTTGACCTGGCCCATGCCGACGCCGACGGTCGCGCCGTCCGCGGCGAGCAGGATCGCGTTCGACTTCACCGCGCGCAGCGACCGCCACGCGAACTCCAGGTCACGCAGGGTCCGCTCGTCGGCCGGGGTGCCGGTGGCCAGCGTCCACGACGCCGGGTCGTCACCGGGCGCGTCGATCGCGTCGACGGTCTGCACCAGCACGCCACCGGAGATCGGGCGGAACTCCACCGGCGACGCGTCGGTCGCCGGCAGCTTCAGCAGCCGGATGTTCTTCTTGCGCTGCAGGATCTCCAGTGCCTCGGCGTCGAAGTCCGGCGCCAGCACGACCTCGGTGAAGACCTCGGCGATCTGCTCGGCCGCCTCGCGGCTGACCGGCCGGTTCGTCGCGATGACGCCGCCGTAGGCCGAAACCGGGTCGCACGCGTGCGCCTTGCGATGCGCCTCGGCGACGTCCACGCCGACCGCGATGCCGCACGGGTTGGCGTGCTTGATGATCGCGACGGCGGGCTCGGTGAAGTCGAACGCGGCGCGGCGCGCGGCGTCGGTGTCGACGTAGTTGTTGTACGACATGGCCTTGCCGTGCAGCTGCTCGGCGTGCGCCAAGCCGGGCCGGTCGCTCTTGTACAGCGCGGCCTTCTGGTGCGGGTTCTCGCCGTAGCGCAGGACGTCGCCACGCTGCCAGCTCGCGCCGAGGTAGTCCGGGAAGCCGGAGTCGTCCGCGGGCGCGTAGACGTTGGCGAACCACGACGCCACCGCCGTGTCGTACGCCGCCGTGTGGGCGTACGCCTGGGCCGCGAGCCGCTTGCGGTCGTCGAAGTCGAAGCCGCCGCCGGCGACGCGCTCCAGCACCCAGCCGTAGCGGGCCGGGTCGACGACGACCGCGACACTGCCGTGGTTCTTCGCCGCCGCGCGGACCATCGCGGGACCGCCGATGTCGATGTTCTCGACGCAGTCCTCGGGGCTCGCGCCGGACGCGACGGTCTGCGCGAACGGGTACAGGTTCACCACCAGCAGGTCGAACGCCGCGATGCCGAGCTTGCGCAGCTGCTCGACGTGGTCGGGGTTGCCCTGGTCGGCCAGCAGGCCGGCGTGCACGCGCGGGTGCAGCGTCTTCACGCGGCCGTCCAGCGACTCGGGGAAGCCGGTGACCTCTTCGACCGGCGTGACCGGGACACCGGCGTCGGCGATGACCTTCGCCGTGCCGCCCGTGGAGACGATCTCGACGCCGGCCGCGTGCAGGCCGGTCGCGAGGTCCAGCAGGCCCGCCTTGTCCGAGACGCCGATCAGCGCCCGGCGGACCGGGCGCCGTCCCAGGTCAGTGCTCACGAAATGTCACCTTTCGTCCGTCCACGGTGCAGCCACCGCGGCCGAGTCGCTCGATCGTTTCCACCAGCAGCCTGCGCTCGACGGCCTTGATCCGTTCGTGCAGGACGTCTTCGGTGTCGTCGCTCTCCACGACGACCGCCTCCTGGGCGATGATCGGCCCGGTGTCGACCCCGGCGTCCGCGAAGTGCACGGTCGAGCCGGTGACCTTGACGCCGGCCTCGAGCGCGTCGCGGACCGCGTGCATCCCGGGGAAGGACGGGAGCAGCGCCGGATGCGTGTTGATCACCGTGAACCGGCCGAGGAACTGCTCGCCGAGGATCTTCATGAAGCCCGCGGAGACGACCAGGTCGGGCTGGTAGGCCGCGACCGCCTCGGTCAGCGCCTTGTCCCAGGCGGCCCGGTCGGGGTGGTCGGCGACGCGGACGGTGAACGACGGGATGCTCACGCGCTCGGCGCGGGTCAGCGCTTCGATGCCGGTGCGGTCGGCCCCGACGGCGACGACCTTGGCCGGGAAGCCCGACCGCGCGGTGGCGTCCAGCAGCGCCTGCAGGAGAGTGCCGGAGCCCGACGCGAGCACGACGAGCTTCACCGGGGTGGGCAGCTCCAACCGTTGAGACAGAGCGGGCTCCTTGCCGCGGGCGGTGCGCAGCCGGGCGCACGGCGCTTCACCAGGTCACGTCAACCCTAACGGTCGGGCTCGTCCGGCTCGACGTCGCCGCAGGTCTCGGTGCCTCCGGTCACAGCCTCGTCCGCTTCGGCGACACTTCCGGGTGGCGGTGCCGGGTCTTCGGCGACGCCGGATTCACCGGAAAGGACGGGTTCTTCGAGGTCCAGCTCGGCGTCGGCCTCCGCTTCGAACTCCGTGTCTTCGCCGGGTTCTTCGGGCGCCTCCTCGTCCTCTTCGGACGCTTCGATCTCCTCGACGGCTTGGGCCGCTTCGTCCGCATCGACCTCTTCGGCGTCCTGGAACGCTTCGTTGTCCTCGAGCGCTTCGGGTGGCGCAGGCGGCTCGTGCTCGCCCGCGAAGAACGCCACGAACGACCCCGGGATGACGATCCAGCAGAACGCCACGACCGACGCGACCCCGACCGGCACGCTCACCGGGTCGAACGGGCCGTCGCCGAGCCGTCCGCCCGACAGCGAGCCCAGCGCGACACAACCGAGCGCGACCACCGCGCCGGCCACGGCGACGGCGCGGATGCGCTGCGCCGGGTCGGCGTCGACCTTGCGCAGCGACCAGCCGACCAGCACGCCGGTCGCCGCGGGCAGCGCGAGCAGCGCCGGCCACCACGCCGCGTGGTGCTCGGGCAGGCCGCCGAGCAGCGGGACGCCGGGCACCGCGCCGCCGCGGTACCCGAACATCCCGACGTTCAGGTCGCCGATCGAGAAGCCGGGGCCGGTGACGAACGACAGCGCGGCCGTGACGGCGTTCGGCAGGTACAGCACGGAAAGCAGGAAGAGCCCGAAGCTGCTGCCGAACGCCGGCTCGTACATGTCGGCGACGGTCCGCCAGGACACCGCGGTCGCGACCGTGAACACGCCGGCCCCGACGGCCACCAGCACCGCGAGCCCCAGCGCGCCGGCCCGCAGGCCGCGCAGGGCGAGCGGGTCGACGCGCTCGGCGACGACGTCCGGCAGCCCGCAGCACCGGACGATGCCCGCGGCCGAGGCCAGCGCGGCGAGCAGGCCGGGCACGGCGAAGGCGACCAGCGGGCTCGCCGTCGCCACCGAGCCGCGCGTGCCGAGCGCCACGGCCAGCCCGCACAGCGCGTGCGCACCGGTGATCGTGACGAACACCGGCAGCGCTTCGCGGGGCGACCGGCAGCCGAGGCGGGCGGCCGCGCCGGACGCCGTCCGCGCGGCCAGCACGAGCGCGCCCAGCGTCGGCAGCACGGGCAGCACACCGAGTGGGTGACCGCCGAGGTCGAGACGCACCTGGTGGGCGGCCAGCCAGCCGGGCCCGGCGGCGAGCAGCACACCGGTGGCGGAGAAGACGGCGCGTTCGGCGGTGAGCGTGATCAGCGCCAGCACGGCCGCGACGGCGGCGTAGCCGGTGACCAGCGGGCCGAGCGCGGCGGCGAGCAACACCCGCACCCGCGCCGCGCGCGAGGGTCCGGCGCCGGGTTCGGGGTCGTCCACCGCTTCACCCGGCGGGCGGGGGTCGTCGGTGAGCAGCTCCATGATCCGCACCCTGACATCCGCGCTGCTCCGTCCGGGTGAGGCACGCCGCCGGGGAGGGACGTGGCGAAGCTAACCCACCCGGTCGGGTAACCCCGGAGTGCAAAACACCCGCTGTGCCACGGCGTCACAGCGGGTGTTCTCGCGGGCTTCGTCAGTTCGTCTTGCCGAACCCGCCGGGCGGCGTGCCCGGGTTGTCCGACGGCGGCGGCTGCTGGAAGAACTGGCCCTGCTGCGGGGCGTACGTCGTGGCCTGCTGTCCCGGCGGCGGCGTGGTCGACGGCGGGTTCGGCGAGCCGTACTGGCCCGGCTGCGAGAACGGCGCCGATGGCTCCCCGGCCGAGGCGACCGGGCCCGGCTGCTGGCCGAACTGCGGCCCCGGCTGGCCGAACTGCTGCTGGCCGGGCTGACCCGGCTGGCCGTACTGGCCGCCGTATTGGGGCGCGGCGGGCTTCGGCGCCGGCGGCTTGATCACGTCCTGGTCGAGCAGCAGCGCGGCGACCGCGACGAGCATCTGCAGGATGCCGAGGATCAGGATGACGGTGACGATGCCCGGCGAGGTCTGCATCGCGACCAGCGCGTCGAGGACGTCGAGCGCGCCGAGGACGCTGAACAGCGCGGCGAACGGCAGCGTCTTCGGGCCCTTCGGCAGCGCGTGCATCGCCGCGAGCAGGCCGCCGCCCAGCAGGAACGTCGTGCCGAGGCCGACGTCGGCGCTGTCGGAGAAGCCGAGGAAGTACTGGACGAGGCCGAAGACCGCGACGACGAGGGCGAGCAGCAGCGGCAGGTTCTGCGGCAGGCTCGCGCCGGCACCCGAGGGCGCCTGGTGCGAGTGCGGCGGCTGGTGCTGCGCCGGGAAGCCACTGGACGGCGGTCCGGGGGGCTGCTGGCCGCCACCCTGCTGGGGGTAGCCAGGCCCGCCGCTGGGGAAGGTCATCGGATGCACTCCTGTCGGTTCGACCGGCACTCCGGGGTACCAGGACACCCGGGGAAGACGAGGCGGCTTGCGTGCGCAGAACGCTAGCGCACTCGAAGGCCGCCAGCCCACCAGACGCGTGAATACCTCGGGAGGTTTCGTCCCGAAACGCGACGAGGCCGGGCACCCCCTCGGGTGCCCGGCCTCACCAGCGATTACGTCCCGGTGTCAGCCGAGGTTGTTGTACAGCTCACGCGCGAGGACGGCGGTCTCGCTCGGGGTCTTGCCGACCTTGACGCCGGCGGCCTCGAGGGCCTCCTTCTTCGCGGCGGCCGTGCCGGAGGAGCCCGACACGATGGCGCCCGCGTGGCCCATGGTCTTGCCCTCGGGCGCGGTGAAGCCCGCGACGTAGCCGACGACCGGCTTCGTCACGTTCTCCTTGATGTAGGCCGCGGCGCGCTCTTCGGCGTCGCCGCCGATCTCGCCGATCATCACGATGACCTTGGTCTCGGGGTCGGCCTCGAACGCCTCGAGGGCGTCGATGTGCGTGGTGCCGATGATCGGGTCACCGCCGATGCCGACCGCGGTCGAGAAGCCGATGTCCCGCAGCTCGTACATCATCTGGTAGGTCAGCGTGCCGGACTTCGACACGAGACCGATGTTGCCGGGGCCGGTGATGTCGGCCGGGATGATGCCGGCGTTCGACTTGCCCGGGCTGATCACGCCGGGGCAGTTCGGGCCGATGATCCGGGTCTTGTTGCCCTTGGCGACGGCGTGGGCCCAGAAGTAGGCCGAGTCGTGCACCGGGATGCCCTCGGTGATCACCACGGCCAGCGGGATCTCGGCGTCGATGGCCTCGATGACCGCGTCCTTGGCGAACTTCGGCGGCACGAAGATGACCGAGACGTCGGCGCCGGTCTCCTTGATGGCCTCCTCGACCGTGCCGAACACGGTGAGGTCCTTGCCCTCGATGGTGACCGTCTGGCCGGCCTTGCGGGCGTTGACGCCGCCCACGATGTTCGTGCCGGACTTCAGCATCTTGGTCGCGTGCTTCATGCCCTCGGAGCCGGTGAGCCCCTGGACGATGACCTTGCTGTTCTCGTTGAGGAAGATCGACATCTCACGCACCTGCCGCGGCGAGCTCGGCAGCCTTGTCGGCCGCGTTGTCCATTGTGTCCACCACGGTGACCAGCGGGTGGTTCGCGTCGGCCAGGATCTTCCGGCCTTCCACGACGTTGTTGCCGTCCAGGCGGACGACCAGCGGCTTGGTGGCCTCGTCGCCCAGGATCTTCAGGGCCTCGACGATGCCGTTCGCCACCGCGTCGCAGGCAGTGATGCCGCCGAAGACGTTGACGAAGACGCTCTTCACGTCGGTGTCGTTGAGGATGACGTCCAGGCCGGCCGCCATGACCTCGGCCGACGCGCCGCCGCCGATGTCGAGGAAGTTGGCCGGCTTCACGCCGCCGTGCTTCTCGCCCGCGTACGCCACGACGTCCAAAGTGGACATGACCAGGCCCGCGCCGTTGCCGATGATGCCGACCTCGCCGTCGAGCTTGACGTAGTTGAGGTCCTTGGCCTTGGCCTTGGCTTCGAGGGGGTTCTCGGCTTCCTTGTCCACCAGGGCCTCGTGGCCCGGCTGGCGGAAGGAGGCGTTCTCGTCGAGGGTGACCTTGCCGTCGAGGGCGATGATCTTGTCCTGCGGGTCGCGGACCAGCGGGTTGACCTCGACCAGGGTCGCGTCCTCGGAGACGAAGGTCTCCCAGAGCTTCACGACGACGTCGGCGGCTTCGTCGATGATCTCGGCCGGGAAGTTGCCGGCCTTCAGGATCTCGAGCGCCTTCGCCTTGTCCACGCCGGCGATCGCGTCGACGGGAACCTTCGCGAGCGCCTCGGGGCGCTCGACGGCGAGCTGCTCGATCTCCATGCCGCCCTCGGCGGACGCCATCGCCAGGAACGTGCGGTTCGCGCGGTCCAGCAGGAAGGAGAAGTAGTACTCGGACGCGATGTCCGAAGCTTCGGCCACGAGCACGCGACGCGTGACGTGGCCCTTGATGTCGAGGCCGAGGATGGCTTCCGCCTTCTCCTTCGCCTCGTCCGGCGTCTGGGCCAGCTTGACGCCACCGGCCTTGCCCCGGCCGCCGACCTTCACCTGCGCCTTGACGACGACCTGGGTGCCGATCTGCTCCGCGGCGGCCTTGGCTTCTTCGGGGTTGCTAGCCACCGAGCCCGGCAGAACCGGTACTCCGTGGGCGGCGAAGAGATCCCTCGCCTGGTACTCGTAGAGGTCCACTACTCCAGTCTCCTGACGACACGCCACTGTGGTGGTCCGTTGCCGGACCGCGCTGTCGGACCAGTCGAGGTTAGCGACCTGCGCAGACGCAGGGGACTCCGCACCTGGTGAAGTCGGTCACCGTGCGCGGTCAGACGGTGCTTCAGCGGTGTGAGACCGCCCACCGGCGAGCCATTCCGCGGCTTCTCCGGCGGTCGTGAAGACGCGGACACCCAGCGCGCGCTTCAGGCCATCGGGTGGTTCGGCGCCGAGCACGCCGACGGCGTCCGGGTCCTCCTGCTCGGCGGTGCGCAGGATCTGCTCGGCGGTGCCGAGGGGTCCGGCGTGGACGACCTCGACGCCTTCGTCACGCAGGACGCGGCCGAGCGCGACGGCGGCCGGGTCGGGACGGGCGAACTCGACGAGGAGCACCCGCGGGCGGTCACGCGGCACGGCGGTCTTTCGCCGAGATGCCCGCGGCGACGAGCAAGGCGGCCACGGCGGCGAGCGCGACCCAGAACCCGGCCGACGGGCTCGCGTCGCCGAGAGCGCCGCCGACGAGCGGAAGCTCGGCGGCGTGCAGCGCGACGAGCAGGGCGGCGCCGGTGAGCAGGGCCGCACCCGGTCGCGGCCGGGAGCGCAGCGCGAGCAGGGCCGCGCCGACGACGACCACGGCGGCGGTCAGCAGTCCCCACGAAGGCGTGTCGAAGTTCGACCAGAGCCCGGGCGCGACGTAACCGGGGACGCTGAAGACGGGCAGCCCGAACGCGGCGACGGCCAGCACCGCGCCGGCGACGACGGGGGTGAGCAAGTTCTTGTCCGGCTCGCCGCCGTCCCCGGCGTCTTCGCGTTCGACGACGCCGGTGCCGACGGCGGCGAGCGCGACCAGCGCGGCGAGGACGAGCGCGGCGAACGTCCAGCCCGCGCCGGCGCCGAGGTCGTAGGTGAAGGCGGGGGTGGCGCCCGACGTCCCGCCGAGGTCCGCGCCGCCGAAGCCGGCGAGGTTGCCGGCCTGGGTCGCGGTGAGCGCGGTGTTGAGGACGGCCGTGCCGGCCAGGACGATCCCGGCCCAGGCGAGCCCGAGCACCGGCCGCGCGAAAGGCGCGGTCTTCGGGACGAGGGTGCCGGCGGCGGGGACGGCGACGACGAGCGCGGCGGTGAGCAGGAACCACCGGGCGGGGCTGTCGGCGGCGGCGCTGACCGGCGCGGCGCCGCCGGGGTTCAGCGCGGTGACGGCGACCTGCGGCGCGAAGGTGCCGACGACGGCCGCGACGGCGGTGGCGAGCCCGAGCACCCCGGTCGTCAGCCGCCACCAGAACAGGCCGGGGACCTTGACGTCGGCTTCGGTGTCTTTCGGCTGCTCGGTCAGCCGCGTCCCGGCGAGGCAGGCGATGACGGCGGTCGCCGCGAGGACGAGGACCGGCCCCCAGGTGACGTGCAGGTCCGCGCGGAAGAGCCCGGCGAGGACGGGCGGCGCGGCGACGGCGAAGGCCCCGGCGGTCAGCCCGCCCAGAGCCCCACGGGCGGTGCCTTCGTCCGGAGCGGCGAGGGCGAGGGCGGCGGCCAGCGGCAGCCCGGCGGCGAGCAGGAGGTAACCGCCGAGGGCGGGCCAGGGCCCTTCGAAGGCGGCGCGGGCGAGCAGGAAGCCGTTGTCGGAGTCGACGGGCTCGGTGAGCAGCCCGACCGAAGCGGCGACGGCGAGCAGCGGGACGAGCAGCCGCCAGCGCCGGCGTTCGGGTTCCTCGCCGCTGCGGGTCGCGCGCCAGGCGGCGACACCGGCGGCCGCGGTGAGGACGTGCCCGGCGACGAGCAGCCAGAACCCGGCGCCGACCGAGGAGCTGCCGAGGAAGCGGTCGGGCAGGTACAGCTCGGGCCGGATGGTGAGCGGCCCGTTGACGGCGAACTGCAGGTCGAGCAGCAGGCGCCCGGGAGCGAGGGCGGCGAGGCCGAGAAGCAGCCCGGCGGCGAGCCGGGGCCGGCGCCGCGCGGCCTGGATGGCGACGGCGACGGGAGCGAGGGCGAGCAGCGCCAGCCACGGCCAGCTGAGGAACCCGGGCCCGGCGGCGGGAGAGACGGGCACGAGGGCGGCAGCGGTCAGCGCGACGGCGCCCAGCGTGGCGAGGCCGAGGGCGAGCTTGGTTTCGCGGCTGTCCGTGTCGGCGTCCCAGGCTTCGGGTACTGACAGAGAGCCGGGGCGAGGGGCCGCGGGGTCGTGCGGGGAGCCGGGGGTGCTCCCGTCGGGGTGCTCGGAACGTGGGGGCATTACCCGCGACGCTAGCAAGGTCCGGTTGGGGTGGCCGCGTTCGCGGGGCGCGAGTCGCCGACTCGGCGAGGCCGTGCCCGGTAATCGGACGATCGGGACATATCACGCGGCTGACCGTTGCCGCCCGACGATGAGTCGCCGAACGGTTCGCAGGCGTCGCCGAACGGTCGGCCCAGGCGTCACATCCTCGACTTCGCAGCAGCCTTTTCCGCCTGACAGGGCCGGTTCCGCTGACCCGTGAGGCGTCGAAAAGGTGTCAACATCCGCTGGCAAACCCTTATTCCGGCCGTTTCGAGCCTCCACGGCCCTCAGGCAGCCTCCAACAGAGCGCAAGAGCTGTAAGGCAAGTCACAACCAACGTCGTAAACCCCCTCTGACTTTCGGTAATCGACACAGGTCGGCGGCTGATCGACGCCACCCGATCGGCCGACGCCGGGGGCAGATCTTGCCTAGAGAGGTGCCCCTTCGTTACTGTCCCCCGGTCCCCATTACAGTCAGGTCACGAAGTAGGACGCCGAGCGAACCGCCCCCGAGGTTGGCTCACCGGGTTCCCCCGCCCGCAGTCCTCAGACCCGGCTCCCCGACGATGGAAGGCTCTGTCTTGGCTTCACACCGCTCCCCCGGCGGCCAAGCTCCTTCCCCGGCACTGAAGGACGCACTGGAAGGTGCAGTCGTCCGTGTCCGGGGTGCGCACCGCATCGCCCCGCCCTCCTCGGCCCTTTGTGGCCGTGTCGTGGTCGCCGCGGTGGCGGCCGGAGCGTTCGCCGCCGCAGCAGCGGGCCAGACACTCAAGACGGTCACCGACTCCGACGCGGCCGTGACGCCGCTGGCCAACAGCCAGGACGCCAGCGCGTCCCTGACCGCGGGAGGTGCGGGCTCCGGGGGTGCCCCCGAGCTCCTGCCGACCGGCCACACCGTCGACGCCTCCGCCGAGGCCGCGAAGCTCTCCGACAGCGCCTCCGTCACGCAGGCGCGTGAGCAGCGCGAAGCCGACGCCGCGAAGAAGGCCGCCGAAGAAGCCTCTCGCCCCAAGACCTGCCTCCCGGCTCACGGGACGTTCACGTCGGGCTTCGGCGCCCGGTGGGGCACGAGCCACCTGGGTATCGACATCGCCAACGCGATCGGCACCCCGATCTACGCGGCCTCCGACGGCACGGTGATCGAGGCCGGCCCGGCGAGCGGCTTCGGCCTGTGGGTCCGCATCCAGCTCGACGACGGCACGATCCAGGTCTACGGCCACATGAACAGCTTCTCCGTGAAGGAGGGGCAGAAGGTCAAGTGCGGCGAGCAGATCGCGGAGATCGGCAACCGCGGCCAGAGCACCGGCCCGCACCTGCACTTCGAGGTGTGGCAGAACGGCACGAAGAAGATCGACCCCCGGCCGTGGCTGGCCGCGCGCGGCATCGTCATCTGACCCGTTCACGACGCCCCCTCGCGTGCTGAGCGCGCGGGGAAACCGGCCACAGAGCGCTGTTTCGCCGCCGAGGGCCGACGCCGACCCTCGGCACGGCGAACACCGGTGCCGGTTGAGCACCCGCCGCTCGGGAACACCCGGTGCGATCGAGGTTCCGCCGCAGGTGAGCCTCGCCCCGGGCGAGCACCCCGAGTCGGCTGAACACACGCCGTTCGGAACGCCTGCTGGCCGGAGCCCCGCCGCAGCGAGACAAACCACCCCGCGCGAACACCCGCGCCGACCGAGCACGCGCCGTTCGGAACGCCTGCTGGCCGGAGCCCCGCCGCAGCGAGACACGCCTCCCCGTGCGAACACCCGACTGGCTGAACACGCGCCACTGGAACGCCCGCCGGACGAAGCCCCGCCGTAGCAAGACAAACCACCCCGCGCGAACACCCGAGCTGACTGAACACGCGGCGCTGGGTACGCCCGCCGACCGGAGCCCCGCCGCAGCGAGACAAACCACCCCGCGCGAACACCCGCGGCCGCCGAGACCCCGCCGCCGGGAGAACGCCCGCCCCAGCGAGGGCCACGCCACCGGGCACCAGTCCGCTCCGACTGAGCCGTTTCCCGGCGCGACAACCCACTCCGGGCGAACGCCCCCTCCGGCCGAATCCGCGGGTGACGGCACGCTCCAGCCAGCTCCCCGCCTCCTGGGGGACGCTTGCCCGGCGGCCGAACCGCTCTCGCGCTGAAACCCGTCACGAACTGAGAGATCGCCGCCAGGGCCAATCGGCAAACTCCCGCTTCGGGTGATCTTCGCCCGCGGACTCCCCTGGGCGCCCGAAACCCGCCCTCGGCCACCGGAACCCCACCCCGGCCGCCCAGGCCGTCACAAGCCGCCTCAGCGCGGGGAACCGCCTATCGTTGCCCGCCCGGCAACCGGCGGATGAAGTACGCCACCGCGATCTGCCACACCGTGCACAGCTCCGTCGCGGAGCGGACACGCGCGGCACGACGTGTCGTCCAGCGGCGTCCCCGGCCGCAGGTGACACATCGGCCGTCCGCTCCCAGCTCGTGCTGCTTGAGCAGCGCTCGCCAGGCGGCAGCCAGCCGGCACGCCTCCGCTCCCGCACGCGAAGAGCTTCCCGAAGCCCCCGAAGGCTCCCGACCCCGATCGGGAACCGCAGTCCCCAGGACTCCTCGCAGGTATTTCTGTACCCCTTCGGCCAGCAGGCCAAACAGCACCGGGTCCACACCACACTACCCCCTCCGTCGAACTTGTGTTCGATGACGGGGTCAGTTCTACCGGCGGGGTACGACGATTTCGGGGGCGATCGCCGGGATCGGCGCCGGGTTCACTCGGACGGGTGTCAGAGCTTCACCATCGGCACGCTGCCGATGAGCATCAGGCGGACCTTGCCCGCCGCGCCGAAGTCGATCGTCGCCGTCGCGCGCGGACCCACGCCGTCGCACGAGATGACCGTGCCCAGGCCGTACTTGTCGTGGCTGACGCGGTCGCCGACGTCCAGCTTCAGCGCCACCGTGTCCTTCCAGCCCTTGCCGAACGACGGCGTCCCGGAGGACGAAGACGGCGAAGAAGACCGGCGGCCGCCCCACGTGGTGGCCGCCCGCGGAGTCCCGCGGGAACCGGACCCGAAGCCGAATCCCGGGCTGGACGGCTCCAGCCGCCGCCAGTCGACGAGGTCCGGCGGCAGCTCGTCCAGGAACCGCGAAGCCGGGTTCATCGACGGCTGGCCCCAGGCCGACCGCGTGATCGCCCGCGAGACGTACAGGCGCTTCCGCGCCCGCGTGATCGCGACGTACGCCAGCCGCCGTTCCTCGGCCAGCTCCGTCGGGTCGCCCAGCGCCCGCATGTGCGGGAAGACGCCGTCCTCCCAGCCGGTGCAGAACACCACCGGGTACTCCAGGCCCTTCGCGGTGTGCACGGTCATCAGCGTGACCACGCCCGCGCCGCCGTCACCTTCGTCGCCGCCGTCGGGCGAAGGCACCGAATCGGCGTCCGCGACCAGCGAAACGCGCTCCAGGAACGCGGGCAGCGACCCCGGCGCCGGCACCCCCGGGTCCACGACCAGCTCGGCGTTCTCGTCCGCGGCGACCTCGGCGGTGATCTCGGTGAACTCCCGCGCCACCGTGACGAGCTCGTCCAGGTTCTCCACGCGCGTGTGGTCCTGCGGGTCCTCCGACTCCTCGAGCTCGACACGGTAGCCGGTCTTGTCCAGCACGGCCTCCAGCACGTCGTGCACCTCGGCACCGGAGTCGACCAGCGCGCCCAGCTCGTCGAGCAGCGCCACGAACCCGCCGATCGCCTTGACCGAGCGCGGGTTCAGCAGCGGCACCTTGCCCTCGACGGCGTCGCGCAACGCCTGGGCGAACGAGATCCGCTCGCGCTCGGCGTGCGTCGCCACGACGGCTTCCGCGCGGTCGCCGATGCCGCGCTTGGGCACGTTCAGCACGCGCCGCAGGCTGACCGTGTCCTCCGGGTTCGCCAGCACGCGCAGGTACGCGATCATGTCGCGGACCTCGCGGCGCTCGTAGAACCGCACGCCGCCGACAACCTTGTACGGCAGGCCGAGCCGGATGAAGATCTCTTCGAAGACGCGGGACTGGTTGTTGGTCCGGTAGAAGACGGCGACGTCGGAGTAGTCGGCCTCGCCCTTCTCGGCCAGCGCGTCGATTTCGCCCGCGACGAACGCGGCTTCGTCGTGGTCGTTGTCCGCGACGTAGCCGACGATCTTCTCGCCGTCACCCGAGTCGGTCCACAGCCGCTTCGCGCGCCGGTTCGGGTTCCGCTCGATGACGGCGTTGGCCGCGGACAGGATCGTCTGCGTCGACCGGTAGTTCTGCTCCAGCAGGATGGTGTGCGCGTTCGGGAAGTCCCGCTCGAACTCCTCGATGTTGCGGATCGTCGCGCCGCGGAAGGCGTAGATCGACTGGTCCGCGTCACCCACGACGACCAGCTCGGCCGGCGGGACGCCCGCCTCGTCCGGCGCGGTCCCGGCGAGCTCGCGCACCAGGGTGTACTGCGCGTGGTTCGTGTCCTGGTACTCGTCGACCAGCACGTGGCGGAACCGCCGCCGGTAGTACTCGGCGACGTCCGGGAACGCCTGCAGCAGCGACACCGTGCGCATGATGAGGTCGTCGAAGTCGAACGCGTTGGCCAGCGCCAGCCGCCGCTGGTACTCGGCGTAGACCTCGGCGACGCGGCGCTCCAGGTCGTTGGCCGCGTTCGCCGCCGCGGTCTCCGGGTCGGTCAGCTCGTTCTTCAGGTTCGAGATGTGCACGGCCAGCGTGCGCGCCGCGTACCGCTTCGGGTCGATGTCGAGGTCCCGCGCCACGAGCGTGATGAGCCGCTTCGTGTCGTCCGAGTCGTAGATGGAGAAGTTCGACGACATCTCCAGCGTCTTGGCTTCGCGGCGCAGGATCCGCACGCACATCGAGTGGAACGTCGACACCCACATCGCGTTCGCGCGACGGCCGACGAGCGCGGCGACCCGCTCGCGCATCTCCGCGGCCGCCTTGTTGGTGAACGTGATCGCCATGATCTCGCCAGGGTGCACGCGGCGTTCCGCGAGCAGGTAGGCGATCCGGCGGGTCAGCACCCGGGTCTTGCCCGATCCCGCGCCCGCCACCACCAGCAGCGGGCCACCGGCGTGAGTGACGGCTTCGCGCTGGGCGGGGTTCAGGTCGTCGAGCAGCTCGGCCTGCCCGCCGGCGGCGGGCTTGCGCACAGGGGTCTCGGCGGGGAGATCGAAGAGGGTGTCCATCGCCTGTCCACGCTACCCCGGGCGGGCGGGGCTCCGGCACAGCCTGCCGACGCGGCGATCCGGCGTGGCGGCGGCGGGGTACCGCGCCGGGCGTAGCGGCGGATGTCGCCTGCCGTCCGACGCGCGGCGGGGTCGCCGCGCGGAGCATCGACGGACATGGAAGACAACCGCACCGCCCGCATCCGGGCCGCCGACGCCGACCGCGAACGCGTCGCCACCACCGTCCAGACCGCCGGTTCCGAAGGCCGGCTGACCCTCGAAGAGGTCGAAGAGCGCCTCACCCGCGTCTACGCCGCGAAGTTCACCGACGAGCTCACCGCGCTCACCGCCGACCTGCCGCGGCCCGCGCCGGCCCGCCCCGGCTTCCCGCTCACCCTCGCCGCGTTGCGCCGGCACCCCGCGCTGCGCCTGCACCTCGCCGTGGTCGTGGTGATCTCGGTGGTGGCGATCGTCCGCTGGGCGGTGCTCGGCGCCGGGTTCTTCTGGCCGGCCTTCCCGATGTTCTGGCTCGCCGTCAGCCTCTTGGTTCATGCGGGGATGCGCTCGGTCCGGGAGCGCCCCGGCGCGCCTGTGCCATACTGAAGGCGTGCGGCACCACGCGGAGCGATTTTTTTACGGGACCCGGACTCCGGCTCCCGTGATCGCGTAGTGCCCGAACCGCCATCACCGCCAGCCCCGGAGTCCACGGACCCGGGGCTGTCGCCGTCCCTGGGGCCGGGTCCGGGCATCGAGGGAGAGGTCCCGATGAACGCACAAGCGACGAACGCCGACGGCCAGCCCGCCGAGCACACCCCCGCCGGGGACGACATCGCGTCGCTCCGGCAGGAGATCGACTGGCTGGACAAGGAGATCCTCCGGCTGGTGAAACGCCGGATCGAGGTGTCCAAGACGATCGGGGCCGCGCGGATGGCCGCCGGCGGCACGCGGATCGTCTACAACCGCGAGATGGACGTGCTCGCCCGCTACCGCGAGCTGGGCCCGGAAGGCAGGCAGCTGGCCATGGCGCTGCTCAACCTCGGGCGCGGCAGGCTCGGCCGGTAACGATCGGCCCAACTCGGGGACTTCCCGGAGGCACCGGCGGCCCGGCTGCGGGCAGACTGGACCCATGGACTGGCTCGTCAACCTCATCGCCGTCATCGTCGCGCTCGCCAGCGTGCTGGCCGCGCTGGGCCACGTGGGATACCTGGCGCTGCTGAACAACGCGGCGGGCAAGCGGGCGGGCGGTGCTCCCGTCGCGCAGTACGTCCGCAGCCGGTGGGCCGTCGCCGGCGGCACCACCGCCGCGTCGCTGTTCGCGTGGCTGCTCACCGCGGGCGGCCCGGCGCTCGACGTCGTCGCGATCATCGTCGCGGCGGGAAGCGGTGTGGTGGCGACGAAGGCGCTGCAGTCCACTCGGGACCGCTACCGCACGGGTGGCTGAGTCCCGGCGACTTCGCAGCGTCACCTTCCCCCGCCCGGTCGCGCCCGACCGAGTGAAACCTGTGCAACTTGCAGGTTTGGAGGCGACTTTCTCCGCCGAATGCTCCTAGGGTTGACGCCGTGAGGACCCTTGCGTCTGGGTCGGGCATCGCCCGGGGGACGCGCGGGGGCAGCGGCCCCGCGCGCCCAGTGTCGCATGCGCGTGCATCTGCGCAGGATTCCGAACGCGATTCCGCGCGTGAGGATGCTCCGATCGGGTCCTCTGGCCGCCGGACGGCGTCAGGACCGCACCCCGGGGCGGTCGAGCCGACATGAGCAACGGCACGGAGTTCCACGGACGCGGCACCGCGCCCGCGCATCCCGGGCGGCACCGGCTCGACGGCACGGGCGGCTGGACGCCGCCGCTGCCCCCGAACCGCGCCGCGCGGCGGCACGCGGCCGGGCTCGCCCCGGCCGACCCGCCGGTGTCCGGCTCCCTGCCGCTCCCCCAACCCCGCGACCGGCGGCCCGCGCCGCCGCTGTTCCCCGCCGCGCACGGCAGCCTGCCGCTCGACGGCGTCGAGGACCTCGAAACCGACGAAGCGCCACCGCGCACCGAGTCCCGCACCGACCAGGCCGCCCGGCGCACCCGCGTCTCGCTGGCCACCCCGCGGCCCCGCGTCGCGGACCAGGACGACGAAGACGTCCGCATCTACGCCGCGCCCCCGATCGACGGGCTCGGCGGGTTCACCATCGGCTCGGTGCCCGCTTCCGTGACCCCGCCCAAGACCTGGAAGAAGGCGGCCTGGTTCGCGACCGGCGCGTCCGGTGCCGTGGTCGTCGGGCTGCTGTTCGCCGGGTCCTACCTGGTCGGGAAGCCGCCGGTGGACCAGGCCGTGCAGGGCGCGTGGCCGGGCTACCAGGGCGCCCCGACCGTCATCGACCCGACCGGCGACGCCGAGCCGCCGACCCACCAGGGCGGCTCCGCCCCGGAGCCGGACAGCACGGCCCCGCCGGAGAAGGCGGCCGGGCGCAGCGGGGGCGGCGGCGCCGGTCCCGTCGACGGCACCGCCCCGCCGCCGGCCGCCGTCACCGAGCGGCCCGTGACGACCGGGACGGTCACGCCGAGCGGGCCGCCGCACAAGCCGCCGGTCACGCCGGCCCCGCGCGAGACGTCGGCCACGGCGCCCTGGTACTACTCCTTCCCGCCGGACCCGCAGACCATGGGGGACAACTCCGAGAAGTTCTTCAACACCGTCACCACCGACCCGGCGGCGGCGTCGTCGGTCACCACCGGCCAGCTGCACGACCAGGGCCCGAAGGCCCTCGCCGAGCGGTACGCCGGCATCGCGTACTTCGAGGTCCGCAAGATCAGCATCGACCAGCAGCGCGGGGTCACGGTGAACACCGTCGAGATCACCTACACCGACGGCTCCAAGAAGGTCGAGGAGCGCACGCTGACGTTCGGGGACGGCGACAAGATCACGGCTGACGGCCAGTAACGGGGCCTGCACGTGCGGCTCGCCCGTTCCGATGCACGTGCGGTGCGCCGAGCGGTTACCCCTGGTCCGGGTGGGTGACATAAGCTGCCGCTCGTCGTCTCGCGACGGCATTCCGGCGACAGAGCCTGGTGGTGCCCGTCCGCACAGGGTTACCTGACGACAGCGGGTCCGGATCCGGCCACGAGTCGGCCAGCCGGACCAACGGCAGCCCGGCCGAACGGCCGAGCGGCCGTCCCCGGAACCCCAGAGCGAGGACTTTCGTGCTTGATCGGCAGCGCACACGGCGTGAGGCAGCACCTCAGGCCGTCCGCGTCGAGGACGTGATCCCGGCCGAGATTCTCGACGGCGTCGGCGACGCCGACCGCGACTATCTCGAGCAGGTCTTCCGCGACCCGCAGAAGTTCCTGCCGCCCCGCCCGGAACCGGTCCGCGAACCGGAGCGGGCCGAGGACGCCGGCGAACCCGAAAGCCGGCTGGCCCGCCGGGCCAAGCTGGCCGGGCTCGTCGCCGCGGGCGCGCTCGTCGCCGGCGCGGTGGCCGCCGCGCCGATGCTGACCAGTACGCACCGCGCGGTGTCCGAAGGCGGCCAGGCCCGGCCCGCCGGGTTCAGCGGCGCCGCCGAGCTCGGCGGCCTCGCCGTCCCGCAGCGCCAGTCCGGCGGCGGCGCGCCGGAGCAGCGCAGCACGTCCACGCCGGGCACGCACTCCGGTGGCACGCCGACGGCCCAGCAGCCTGCCGGGGGCAGCCCGCAGGTCCAGGCCGCGCCGGCCCCGCCGAACGCGGTGCCGGACACGGCGGCCGACGCGCGCAGCGCGAGCCGGAAGATCCAGGCCGTCAAGGATTTCTACGCCACCATCGCGAAGGACCCGGCGGGCGCGCTGGCCCTGCTGAGCCCCTCGCTGGCCGATGGCGCGGCGGGCGAGCTGGTCCGCACCTGGAGCTCGATGGACGCCATCGACGTCCAGGAAGCCGACACGCAGATCAAGCCGGACGGCTCGATCCTCGCGGTCGCGACGCTGCACCGGCCGGACGGCGCCCTGGTCCGCGTCACCCAGCTCTTCCGCGTCGCCGACACCGGTGGGCTGATCACCGAAGCCGAGCTCGTCTCGGCCCAGTACATGTAGCCCTCGGCGATCACTCCTTCACCCGTGGTTCAAGTGCCTGTACCGGATTCGTGTGCGCAGAGTGAGCGCCTAGCCTTGTCACGGGCCGGTCTCGGAAAAGCCGGCACGCAGCCCACGACATGTGCATACGCTCCAGCGAAGCGGCGTGCGCGTGGCCGCGTCACCAGGCACCGATCCTCACGCCCTGGTGAAGTCGGAGCCCAAAGGGAGGTCGCGTGAGCGACGAGGGTCGTCTGGTCGCCGGTCGGTACCGCATCGTCGGCCGGATCGGCACGGGCGCGATGGGGGCCGTCTGGCAGGCGCACGACGAGGTCCTGGGCCGCACGGTCGCCATCAAGCAGCTGCTCCTCCAGCCGCACCTGGACGAGCACGACGCCGAGGACGCCCGGCAGCGGACCATGCGCGAGGGCCGGATCGCGGCCCGCCTGCACCACCCGAACGCGATCTCCGTCTTCGACGTCGTCACCGACGACAACGGGCAGCCCTGCCTGATCATGGAGTACCTCAACTCCACCAGCCTGGCCGCCGTGCTGCAGGAACGCCGCACGCTGCCGCCGACGGAGGTGGCGCGCATCGGCGCCCAGGTCGCCGCGGCGCTGCGCGAGGCGCACGCGAACGGCATCGTGCACCGCGACATCAAGCCGGGCAACATCCTGCTCGCCGGCAACGGCACCGTGAAGATCACCGACTTCGGCATCTCCCGCGCCAAGGACGACGTCACGGTCACCAAGACCGGGATGATCGCCGGCACCCCCGCCTACCTCGCCCCCGAGGTCGCCATCGGCGGCGAGCCGGGACCCGAGTCCGACGTCTTCTCCCTCGGCTCCACGCTGTATGCCGCGTGCGAGGGCCAGCCGCCGTTCGGGCTGTCGGAGAACACGCTGAGCCTGCTGCACGCGGTCGCGGCGGGCCAGATCATCCCGCCGCGCCAGTCCGGGCCGCTGGCGAGCGTGCTGGCCGTGCTGCTGCACCCGGACGTCCAGCACCGGCCGACCGCCGAGGAGTGCGAGGAGCTGCTCGCGGCCGTCGCCCGCGGTGAGACGCCGCTCGGCGCCCCGGCCGACGAGACGGTGCTGGCGCCGTCCGCCGGCGTCCTCGGCGCGGCCGCCGTCGCGGACCCGAACGCGACCCAGATGTTCGACGAGGTCCCGGCGGGCCACTCGGGCACGCTGCTGAACGACCCGGCCCCGACCCAGGCCGTGCCGTACTACGACGAGGACGACTACCCGGAGGCCACCGGCTACCCGGAGGACGACTACGACGGGTACGGCCACCAGGCCGCGGGGAACGTGCCACCCGGACTGGCCGCGACCCGCGCGGTGCCGGTGCCGCCGCACGAGCAGAGCCCGTACGCGGACGACTACGACGACTACGAAGACGAGCCGGCCCCGCCGCCCCCGCCGCGGCGCCCGCAGACGAGCCCGGCGGACGAGGACGACGAGAAGCCCGGCGCCTGGAAGCGCCCGGCGATCATCGGCGGCATCGTGGTCGTGGGCCTGGTGGCGCTCGCCGTGTGGCTGCTGAGCCCGAACAACCCGGAGGCCCCCGCGGCGCCGGTGTCGAGCAGCAAGCCGGCGCCCGTCGCGACGTCGGAGTCGCTGCCGTCGACGACGGAGGATTCGGTCAGCACGGCGGACGTGCCGCCGCCTGCCCAGGAGACGACCTCGTCGGCCAGGCACACGTCCACTCCACGCGAAACGCAACCCGTGGAAACGACCACTACGCCGAAGTCGACGACGCCGAAACCGCCTTCTACGACGCCGTCAACCGACACCAAGCCGACCGATACGCCAACTGGCGGCTCCAGCTCGAGCGTAGCCAACGGCGGATGATCGAGGACCCACCTTGAGTTCTGAAGGCACCATCGTCGGCGGCCGGTTCCGGCTGGACCAGCCGATCGGCCGTGGCCGCGCGGGCATCGTGTGGCTGGCGTTCGACACGCGGCTGTTCCGCACCGTCGCGATGAAGCGGATGTACCTGCCCGTCGGGGCTGGGGACCGCGCCGAGCAGGCGCGCGCCGCCGCGATGCAGGAGGGCAAGGACGCCGCGCGGATCGAGCACCCGTGCGCGATCAAGGTGTTCGACGTGCTGCCCGACGGCCAGGACGTCTGGCTGGTGATGGAGTACATCCCGTCGCGCAGCATGGCGACGTTCCTCGCCGAGCACGGCAGGCTCACCCCCGACCAAGCGGCGCACCTGGGCATCCAGCTGGGCAACGCGCTCACGGCGATCCACGCGGCCGGGTTCGTGCACCGCACGCTCGAGCCGGGCACGGTGCTGCTCGCCGACGACGGCGGCGTGAAGCTCACCGACATCGGCATCAGCGGCGGCGGCCCCAGCCCGGCGTACGTGGCACCCGAGGTCGCGCGCGGGCTGCCGCCGACCCCGGCCGCGGACGTCTTCTCACTCGGCGCGACGCTCTACACGTCCGTCGAGGGTGTCCCGCCGTTCGGTGACGACGGCCAGTCTTCGGAACGCCCGCCGCAGAACGCGGGCGTGCTCACCGAGGCGCTGCGCAAGATGCTGCGCATCGACCCGACGACGCGTCCGACCATGGCCGACACGGTCCGCTCGCTGAAGGCGATCACCGAGGGCCGCGAGACGGCGTTCATCCCGCCGACCGCGCCGGCCATCCCGACGATGCCCGCGGGACGGCCGCCGGTGCCGCCGGGGCCGCCGCCGTTCCAGCAGCAGGTCCCGCTCACGCCGCCGCCCGGCTACGCGGCCCAGGGCGCGACGCAGCAGATCCCGCCGGTACCGCAGGCCATGCAGTACGCGCCGCCGCCGGCACCGCAGCCGCAGCAGCAGGCCGGCGGACGGAACCTGCCGGTGTCGAAGAAGACGCTGGTCACCGTGGCCGCGATTCTCGCGGCCGTGCTCGTCGGCATCCTCGTCTCGGAGCTGTTCTTCGTCTAGGCCACCTTGGCGGTCGCCGCGCGCATGGCCGCCAGCAGCGTGCGGACGGCCGGGTGGCCCGCCGCCCGTGACGCCACCGCCGCGTGGATCGCGCGGACCGGCTCCGGGTTGCGGATCCGGCGGACGACCACGCCGGGGTGCGGGGCGCCGAGTCCCAGTTCAGGCACCAGGCCGACGCCGATGCCGGCGGCGACGAACCCCTGCGCCGTCTGGTAGTCCTCGGACTCGACGACGATGTTCGGCGCGAACCCGGCGGACGCGCAGGCACTCTCCAGGATGTCGCGGCAGACGCCCGGGAGGCCGTCGACGCCGACCCACGGCTCCTCGGCGAACTCGGTCAGGTCGAGCACGCGCTTGCGGGCCAGCGGGTGCGTTTTCGGCAGCACGGCGCGGTACGGGTCGTCGAGCAGGTGCACCAGCTCGACCCCCTTGCCCGGCGGGGTCTTGCGCGGGAAGACAGTGATCGCGACGTCGGCCTCGCCCGCTTCGACGTCCATCATCGGGTCGTCCGGCTCGACGAGCTTCAGGTCGAGGCGGACGCCGGGGTGCTCGCGGCGGACCGCGGCGATGGCGGGCGGGACCAGGGACGCTCCGGCCGTCGCGAAGTAGCGGATGGCGACGCGGCCGATGCGGCCTTCCTTGAGCTCGGTCAGCGCGGCTTCGGCTCGGGCCAGCTCGGCGCTCAGCGTCTCGGCGTGCTCGGACAGCAGCGCGCCCGCCGCGGTCGGCCGGACGCCGCGGCCGACGCGCTCCAGCAGCTCGGTGCCCGCTTCGCGTTCGAGTGCCGAGAGCTGCTGGCTGATCGCGGACGGCGTGTAGCCGAGGTTGCGGGCCGCGGCGGTGATCGACCCGCTGGTGATCACGGCGCGGAGGACCTGCATGCGGCGAACGTCGAGCATGCCCCGATCGTACAGCTCAGCTTAAGCGTCCCTGCAGTTAATTTCGCTTGTCCTTACGTCTCGGGCGAGCGAAGCTGGCGCTTGTTCGGCGAAGGAGGACTGGGTGGGAGAGACGAAGACCCTGCTGCGGATCGGCGCGCTGGCGTTGATGTGGGGCTCGAGCTTCTTCTGGATCAAGCTGGGGCTGGGAATGTTCTCGCCGGTCCAGCTGGTGCTGGCGCGGCTCGTGCTCGGCGCGGCGATGCTGGTGCTGCTGTGCCGGCTGCAGCGCGCGCGGCTGCCGCGGGGCCGCCGGATGTGGGGGCACCTGGCCGTCGCCGCGTTCTTCCACAACGCCCTGCCGTTCCTGCTGTTCGCGATCGGCGAGACGACGGTCGACTCCGGGATCACCGGGGTGCTGAACTCGACGACGCCGCTGTGGGTGCTGCTGGCGGCGCCGCTGATGGGGACGTCTTCGCGGATGACCGGCACGCGCGTGGCGGGGCTGGTCATCGGGCTGGGCGGGATCCTGCTGATCTTCGCGCCGTGGCAGGCGTCGGGCCTGCTGAGCTGGGGCGCGCTGGCCTGCCTCGCGGCCGCGGCGAGCTACGGCTTCGCGTTCGTCTACGAGGGCAAGTACCTGTCGGACCCCGGGTTGTCGCCGTACGCGACTTCGGCGGGCCAGATGCTGCTGGCCAGCGGGTTCATGGTGCTGGCGGTGCCGGTGGGCGGGTTGACGCCGGTGCACGTGTCGACGGGTCCGTTGCTCGCGGTGCTGGTGCTGGGCATCGGGTCGACGGGCATCGCGTTCGCGTTGAACTACCAGCTGCTGGCCAGCGAAGGCGCGGTGGCGGCGTCGGTGGTCGGGTACCTGCTGCCGGTGGTCTCGGTGCTGCTGGGCGCGTTGTTCCTCGGCGAGCAGCTGCACCTGCGGGTGATCGCCGGGATGGTGGTCGTGCTCGGCGGCGTCGCGCTGACCCGGATCCAGAAGCGCGTGACGGCACCGCCGCTGCCGGCGCGGGCGACGGAACGCGTCTAGACGAGACGGCGGTCGGAGGCCCAGCGGGACAGCTCGTAGCGGTTCGACAGCTGGGTCTTCCGCAGGACGCTCGACACGTGCGTCTCGACCGTCTTCACCGAGATGAACAGCTCCGACGCGATCTCCTTGTACGCGTACCCGCGGGCCAGCAGTCGCAGCACGTCCCGCTCGCGCGGGGTCAGCAGGTCCAGCTCCGGGTCGTTGATCGGCGCCGAGCCCGGGCGGTCGGCGAACGCGTCCAGGACGAAGCCGGCCAGGCGCGGGGAGAACACCGCGTCGCCGTCGGCCACCCGGACCACCGCGCGGACCAGCTCCTTCGACGAGATCGTCTTCGTGACGTAGCCGCGGGCGCCGGCGCGGATGACCGCGATGACGTCCTCCGCCGCGTCCGAGACCGACAGCGCCAGGAACACGACATCCGGCAGCTCGGGACGCACGCGGCGCAGTACCTCGGCGCCGCCGCCGTCGGGCATGTGGACGTCGAGCAGGACCACCTGCGGCTTCGTGCGGGCGATGCCGGCCACCGCTTCGGCCACCGAACCCGCTTCGCCGACGACGCGGACTTCGTCGGTGATCGAGTCGAGCTCGGTGCGGACGCCCGCGCGGAACAGCGCGTGGTCGTCGACGAGGAAGACCTTGACCGGTTCCCGCTGGCTGTCAGTCACGTCGTCGAGCATAGCCGCCTCACGCCGCCCCCTTGCCCGCTTTCACCGGCATGGCGAGCTGCACTTCCGTGCCCTCGCCCGGCGCGGTGCGGACCTTGCACGTGCCGCCGTGCCGGGTCATCCGGCCGCGGATGGAGTCGGCGAGCCCGTGGCGGTCGTCCGGGACGAGCTCGGGGTCGAAGCCCTTGCCGCGGTCGCGGACGAACACCGTCACCGCCGTCGGCTCGACCTCGGCGTACACGCTGACCTCGTCGACCCCGGCGTGCTTGGCCGCGTTGACGATGGCTTCGCGCGCGGCCTGGACCAGCGCGACCAGCGACTCGTCCAGCTCCGCGTCACCGACGACCACCTGGCCGACGGAGATCGCGAACGTGTCCTCGACCTCGCCGCACGCCGTGGCGAGCGCTTCCGACAGCAGACCGGCGGCCTCCTCGACGGTCTCGGCGGGCTTGCCGTAGCCGTTGGGTCCGTAGAGCCAGCCGCGCAGCTCACGTTCCTGGCTGCGGGCCAGCCGCGCGACCTCGCGCGGGGATTCACTCTGCTTCTGGATCAACGCGAGCGTCTGCAGGACGGAGTCGTGCAGGTGAGCGGCGATTTCGGCGCGTTCGTCGGTGCGGATGCGGGCCTTGCGCTCGTCGGAGAGGTCCCGGACCAGCCGCAGCCAGAAGGGTACGGTCAGCACGGCGACGCCGATGAGCGTGGCGATGACGGCGATCAGCGCGAACTGGACCTGGTCGAAGCTGCCGCTGCGGAGCACGACCACCCCGATGCCGGTGATCACCAGCGCGACGCCGGCGACGATCCGGATCGCGGCCGACCAGCCGCCCCCGCCGAGGAACGCCCCGGCGAAGCCGTCCTTCGCGCCGACCTTCCAGCGGCGGCGCTGCGACTCGTCGGCCTCCCGCCAGACGACCGCGGCCCCGATCATGGCGACGGCGAGCGGCACGGCGACCCAGCCGCTGATGAACCCGGTGAGCGTCCCGCTGGCGACGGCGAGGCCGACACCGAGCGCGATCAGGCCGAAGGCCTGCTGACGTTCCTTGGCGGTGGGCGCCTTCGCGGCTTCTTCGGTCTGCTGCTGGACGAAGACCCAGAGGAGCCCGTAGGCGAGCAGGCCGGCGCCGTTGAGGGCGGCGAGCAGCGCGAAGGCGGTGCGCACCCAGACGACCGGCAGGCCGAGGTGGTCGGCGAGCCCCCCGGCGACCCCGGCGACCGCCCGCCCGGACCGCCGCCGGTACATCTTGGGCTTTTCCGGGACGGCCACTTGCTCGCTGGTGACGTGGTCGAGGGACTCCTGCACGCCGTCCATGGTCACACGCGCGGGCACGGCGTTCCATCGGGGGAAATCCCTGATCCACCTACGGCACGAGCGCGACGGCGAGCCCGGGATCGAACACCCCGCGGCGGCTGTGCGGCGCGGTTCCGCAGGGCCCGTCGGACACGCCGGGCGTGGTCAGCCAGAGCCCCTGCGGTTGCGGCGCCGGGGCGAGCCGCGTCCAGGCGCCGGTCTTCGCGCCGGCCGGATTGCAGGTGCCGGTCACGGCGGCACCGTTGCGGCTGGTGTCGGAGAGGGGCAGGTAGTCGGTGCGGCCGGTCGATGCGGCCAGGCGGGCCTGGATCGCCTTCGCCGTCGCGGTGAGCTGGTCGTCGGGGGCGTATCGGCCGACGTTGAGCGCGAACCCGGCCGCGTCCCGCACGTCCGCGTCGGCGAGCAACCGGGCCGCGTCGTCCGGGAAGCCGAGGTCGGAGACGTCGAGCAGCACGGTCGTGCGGGCGCGCGCAGAATGCGCACGGCGTCCGCGAGCGCGGCGGCCCGGCCGTCGTCGCACGCTCGCACGACGACGAGCGCGGGCTGCCCGGCGATCTCCCGCGCCAGCGCGGCGAACCACTCGTGGGCGGCCTCGGCGGGGCAGGCACCGGAAGCGTCGGCGAGCAGGACGGGCTGCCGCTTCGCCGTGGCCGCCGCGCGCACGAACGGTCCCGCTTCGCCGGGGACGGTGATCCGGCGGGCCGCGGGCCGGTTCGCGATCCGGTCGCGGACCGTGTCGCGCGCGGGTCCGGGCGGCGCCGCCGGGACCCAGGTCGCCGCAGGGCCGCCGGGATCGACGTAGAAATCGCCCGAGTCGCCCAGGAGTACGTAGTGCACAGCCTTCGACGGTGGCGGGTCGCCGCCCGCGTACGGGCCGCACGCTGCCAGCAGGGCGACGAGCGCGAGCACGGCGAGGCGGCGGATCATGGCGTCATTCTCCGGGAAACCTCAGGGGCCATCCCCGATGTACGCCGTCTTCGCGTGGCGCATGCTCTTCGGTATGAGTGGTGCGAGTGAGACGCGGGCTCCGAAGCCCGGTCCGTTGAACGGCTTCGAGGAGACCGTCAAGGACTTCTGGGTGAGCCGTCCCCGGCGGCCGCATGCGGGGCGGAAGCTGGCCGGGGTGGCCGCCGCCATCGGGTACCGGTACGGGATCGATCCCGTCGTCGTGCGGATCGCCCTGGTGGTCGCCACCGTCTTCGGGGGGTTCGGCGTTCCGTTCTACCTGCTGGGGTGGCTGTTCCTGCCCGGGGAGGGCGACGAGGTGTCCGGCTTCGAAGGCCTGATCGGGCGCGGCCGGTCGGCCGTGTCGCCCGCGTTCGCCGTCGTCCTGTCCGTCCTCACCGTCGTCAGCGTCGGGGGCAGCTTCAGCGGCTCGTGGTTCGACGGCGGCGGCCTCATCAGCTTCGCGCTCATCACCGTCGCCCTCTACCTGCTGCACCGCAGCCGCGGCCAGGAGAACCGGCCGGCCCCGGTCGTTCCGCGGGCCCCGGCCTTCACCGGGAACGGAGCCTTCACCATGACCGACACCGCCACGGCCGAGGCCGGGGCCAAGCCGGGGTGGGACCCCCTCGCCGCCGACCCGGCGGGCTGGGACCTGCCCGACCCGCCTTCGGCACCGCCGCCCGCGCCGCCGACGTCGTCGTACCGGCCGCCCGAGCCGCGACACCGCTCCAAGGTCGGCTCGGTGACCTTCGCGGTCGCCGTGCTCATCGCCGGCGGTGGCGTGCTCGCGAACCTCGACGGCAACGCCTGGTTCTCCGCGCAGCACATCATCGGCCTGGTGCTGGGCGTGGTCGGGATCGGCCTGGTCGTCGGCGCGTTCGCCCGCGGCGGCCGCGGCCTGATCGGGCTGGCCGTGCCGCTGGCCATCGCCGGGATGGTGCTGACGACCGTGCCGTTCCAGAACTTCGACTTCCGCGGCGGCACGGGCGACCTCCGGGCCACGCCGCGCTCGGTGGCCGACGTCCAGCCGCGCTACCAGCACGCGGCCGGCGACATCGACCTCGACCTGTCGAAGCTGCCCGCCGGCGCGCCCTTCTCGACCGAAGTGGTCAACGGCGCGGGCGACACCACCGTCATCGTGCCGGAGACCGCGGACGTCACCTACGACTGCAGCACCGGCGCCGGCTCGGCGTCGTGCTTCGACCGGTCCACCGACGGCATCAGCCAGGACGCGCTCACCGGCACCGACAACGGCCCCGACGGCGTCGGCGGCCAGAAGATCACCCTGCACGTCAAGAACAGCGTGGGCAACGTGGAGGTGCGCCGTGGCTGACCAGAACCCCTACGCCTACGACAACGAAACCCAGCCCGCGAAGCGCGGTACCGACGTCTTCACCCTGATCGTCGGGGTCGCGACGCTGCTGATCTCCGTGTACGTCCTCTCGGACGGCGCGAGCTGGCTGCCACAGTTCGACTTCCGCTGGGTGATCGCCGGCGGCGCGGTGTTCGTCGGGCTGCTGCTCCTCGGCGCGTCGTTCGGCAAACGCCGCCGCTGAAAGAACTCTCGAGGCCCCGGATCCCACGCCGGGGCCTCGAGTCCTATTCCCACTCGATGGTGCCCGGCGGCTTCGACGTCACGTCCAGCACGACCCGGTTGACCTCCGGGACCTCGTTGGTGATCCGGGTGGAGATCCGCTCCAGGACGTCGTAGGGCAGGCGCGTCCAGTCCGCGGTCATCGCGTCCTCCGACGACACCGGCCGCAGCACCACCGGGTGCCCGTAGGTCCGGCCGTCGCCCTGGACGCCGACGCTGCGGACGTCGGCCAGCAGCACCACCGGGCACTGCCAGATGTCGCGGTCCAGCCCGGCCGCGGTCAGCTCCTCGCGGGCGATCAGGTCCGCGGCCCGCAGCGTGTCGAGGCGCTGCTGGTCCACCGCGCCGATGATCCGGATGCCCAGGCCGGGGCCGGGGAACGGCTGGCGGTGCACGATCGTCTCGGGCAGGCCCAGCTCCAGGCCGACCCGGCGGACCTCGTCCTTGAACAGCAGCCGCAGCGGCTCGACCAGCTCGAACTGCAGGTCGTCCGGCAGGCCGCCGACGTTGTGGTGGCTCTTGATGTTCGCCGTGCCTTCGCCGCCGCCGGACTCGACGACGTCCGGGTACAGCGTGCCCTGGACCAGGAACTTGTAGTCGCCCTCGGCCTTGAGGTCGCGCTCGGCCTGCTCGAACACGCGGATGAACTCGCGGCCGATGATCTTGCGCTTCTGCTCCGGGTCGGTGACGCCGGCGAGCGCGTCGAGGAACCGCTCGCGGGCGTCGATGGTGACCAGGTTGACACCGGTGGCCGCCACGAAGTCGCGCTCGACCTGGGTGCGCTCCCCCGCCCGCAGCAGGCCGTGGTCGACGAACACGCAGGTCAGCCGGTCGCCGATGGCGCGCTGCACGAGCGCGGCCGCGACGGCCGAGTCGACGCCGCCGGACAGGCCGCAGATGGCCCGGCCGTCGCCGATCTGCTCGCGGATGCGCTTGACCTGCTCCTCGACGATCGACGACGTCGTCCACTGCGGCTTGATGCCGGCGATGTCGTGCAGGAACCGGCGCAGCACCTCCTGGCCGTGCGGCGAGTGCGCGACCTCCGGGTGGTACTGGACGCCGGCGAAGCGGCGCTCGACGTCTTCGAAGCCGGCGACCTGGGCGCCGTCGGAGGACGCCGTGACGACCGAGCCCTCCGGCGCCTTGGTGACGCTGTCGTTGTGGCTCATCCAGGCGGGCTGGTGCTCGGGCAGGCCGGCGTGCAGCACGCCGCCGTCGCCGGTGACGCGGACCTCGGTGCGGCCGAACTCGCGCACGCCCGTCGGCTCGACGACGCCGCCGAGCGTGCTGGCGAGCAGCTGGTGGCCGTAGCAGATGCCGAAGATGGGGACGCCCGCTTCGGTGAGCTTCGGGTCCATGCCCGGGGCGCCTTCGGCGTACACGCTCGACGGACCACCGGAAAGGATGATCGCCGCGGGGTTCTTCGCGAGGATCTCCTCCGTCGACGCGCTGTGCGGGACGACCTCCGAGTAGATCTGCGCCTCGCGGACGCGCCGGGCGATCAGCTGCGCGTACTGCGCCCCGAAGTCCACGACGAGAACCGGATCGGTGGGATCGGGCACCTGGCGACCTCCTGGCGAGAAGCGGGATTCCCCTCCATCGTCCCAGGTGGGCTGGGTCACCCGGGACTCAGGGCCGGTGCTGTCCTCGATCGCGCCTACGGTGCGTGGCATGGCTGTGAACTGGACGAAGGAACTGGCCGACCAGCTCGGCTTCCACTGGCGGGTGCACACCCGCCCGAAGCTCCAGGGCCTCACCGACGAGGAGTACCTCTGGGAGCCGGTCGCCGGCTGCTGGACCGTCCGGCCGCGGAAGTCCGGCGCCGAACCGGGGACCGGTCCGTTCACCATCGACTGGGCCTACCCGGAGCCGGTCCCGCCGCCGGTCACGACGATCGCGTGGCGCCTGGGCCACATCCTCGTCGGCGTGCTCGGCGCGCGGATCGGGTCGCACTTCGGCGGCCAGCCGATCGGCTACGAGAACTACCCGTACCCCGGGACGGCCGCCGAGGCACTGGCCGAACTCGACAAGCTCTACGCGCAGTGGATCGCCGGCGTGCGGTCACTCGACGAGGACGGCTTGGCGCGGCCGTGCGGCCCGGCGGAGGGCCCGTACGCGAAGTACCCGATGGCGACGCTGGTGCTGCACATCCACCGCGAGATGATCCACCACTGCGCCGAAGTCCTACTCCTGCGCGACCTCTACCGGAGCCGGTAGCACCAGGAAGCCCAGCGCCAGGCCCAGCAGCAGCGGGAGGCCGTGGTTGTCGTGCAGCAGCGTGTCGATCACGGCCAGCACCGGCGCCGCGAACGCCATCACCCGGAACTGCACCGGCAGCGTCACGCCGTAGCGGCGCGACGCCACCATGACGACCGCGGCCAGCGCACCGATCAGTCCGACGACGCACATCGAGTTGCCCGCGCCGACGGGATTCAGCCACACGTAGCTCATGACCTGGCCGAACAGGCCGCAGCCGAAGTACAGCAGCAACCACTTCGGGCGGCTGAAGACGCGCTCGGCGAGCGTGCCGAACACCGCCAGCCACAGCAGGTTCGAGACCAGGCCGAGCGCCCGGTTGTCCTGGAAGAACATGCCGGTCACCAGGCGGTACCACTGGCCGGCGTCGATGCGGGACGCGTCGCGGACGACGTGGTCGTACAGCGGCGGGTGCACCAGCTGCGCGATCCCGCACGCGAGCGTCACGGCGAACACCGCGGCGGTCAGGACCGGGCGGCGCGCCCCGGTGCCGAGTGCCCCGAACGGGTGGCGGCCTGCGGTGGTCGTGTTCATGGCGCAAAATCTAGGCGCGCCACCGCGGTCGCACCCCCGACGTTTGTCACGATCCCTCCCGGGAAGGCCCAACCATGCGAGCGACAGTCATCTACGGTGCCGGCGACGTGCGGGTCGAGACGGTCCCGGACCCGAAGCTGGTGGAGCCGACCGACGTCGTCCTGCGGGTCGTGCGGTCGTGCATCTGCGGCAGCGACCTCTGGCCGTACGCGGACATGAAGCCGAGCGAGCACGGCCGCCGGATCGGCCACGAGTTCCTCGGGGTGGTCGAGGAGACCGGCGCCGACGTCACGACGCTGAAGAAAGGCGACCTCGCCGTCGCGCCGTTCGTCTGGTCCGACAACACGTGCGAGTTCTGCCGCGAAGGGCTGCAGACGTCGTGCCTGCACGGCGGCGGCTGGGGCGCGAAGGGCGTCGACGGCGGCCAGGGCGAGGCCGTACGCGTCCCGCAGGCCGACGGCACCCTCGTCAAGCTCCCGGACACCGAAGACGCCGGCCTGCTCGCGTCGTTCCTCACGCTGTCGGACGTCTTCTCGACCGGGCACCACGCCGCGGTGAAGGCGCGCGTGCGCCCGGGACAGAACGTCACCGTGATCGGGGACGGCGCCGTCGGCCTCTGCGCGGTTCTCGCGGCGAAACGGCTCGGCGCCGACCGGATCGTCCTCATGGGACGCCACCGGGCGCGCACCGACCTCGGCCGCGAGTTCGGCGCCACCGACGTCGTCGCCGAGCGCGGCGAAGAGGGCATCGAGAAGGTGCGGGAGCTGACGAACGGGCGGGGCACGCACGCCGTCCTCGAGTGCGTCGGCACGAAGGCCGCGTTCGAGATGGGCGTCGGGGTCGTGCGCGCGGGCGGGGAGGTCAGCCGGGTCGGCCTGCCACAGTACGAAGAAGGCCCGATCGGCGTGGGCGTGTTCCGCCGCAACGTCACCGTCACCGGCGGCGTCGCCCCGGCCCGGCACTACATCCCCGAGCTGCTGCCGGACGTCCTCGACGGCAAGTACCAGCCCGGGAAGGTGTTCGACCGCACCATCGACGTCGAGGGCGTGCCGGACGGCTACCGCGCGATGGCGGCTCGCGAAGCGCTGAAGGTGCTCATCGAGCCGTGACCCGTCCGGGTGGGGGTCCGGCGGCGGGCCACCCACCCGGATTACGTTGGTACGCATGGACATGATCACCCCCGAGCCGCGCCCCGCCTGGATCGCCGGCCGCCCGGAGCCGGGCGCCACCACCCTCGTCGTGCACCACCCGTACGACGGCAGCGAGGTCGCCACGGTCGCGGTGCCCGGGCCGGAGCAGGTCGAGCGTGCGGTGACCGCTGCCGTCTCGGTGGCCAAGGACCTGCGGCGGACCCCGGCGCACGTCCGCGCGGGCGCGCTGGAGCACGTCTCCCGCGTGCTCGCCGCGCGCGCCGAAGAGATCGCCGAGGTGATCACCGCCGAGAACGGCAAGCCGCTCAAGTGGGCCGAGGCCGAGGTCAAGCGCGCGGTGTCGGTGTTCCGGATCGCCGCCGAAGACGCCCGCCGGTTCACCGGCGACGTCCAGCGGCTCGACACCGATCCCGCGGGCGAGGCGCGGCTGGCGCTGACCCGGCGCGTGCCGCGCGGGCCGGTGCTCGGCATCGCGCCGTTCAACTTCCCGCTGAACCTCGTGGCCCACAAGGTGGCGCCGTCGCTGGCGATCGGCGCGCCGATCATCGTCAAGCCCGCGCCGCGGACTCCGCTGTCGGCGTTGATCCTCGGCGAGATCCTCGCCGAGACGGACCTGCCTGAAGGCGCGTTTTCCGTGCTGCCGCTGGGAAACGAGGAGACGCAGCGGCTCGTCGCCGACCCGCGGCTGCCCGTCGTGTCGTTCACCGGCTCGGGCCCGGTCGGCTGGTCGCTCAAGGACGCCGCGCCGCGCAAGCACGTCGTCCTGGAGCTCGGCGGGAACGCGGCCGCCGTCGTGCTGCGGGACTGGCCGGACCCCGAAGGCGCGGCGCAGCGCATCGCGACGTTCGGCAACTACCAGGCCGGGCAGTCGTGCATCGCCGTGCAGCGGGTGATCGTGGACGCCGCCGTCGCCGGCGAGTTCGTGCCCGCGCTGCTGGAAGCGGTGCAGGCGCAGCGGACCGGCGACCCGTACGACCGCAACACCGACGTCGGCCCGGTCGTCGACGAAGCCGCCGCCGAGCGGATCGTCGCGTGGGTCGACGAGGCCGTCGCCGCGGGCGCGAAGGTCCTCACCGGCGGCACCCGTGACGGCGCGACGGTCGCGCCGACCCTGCTCACCGACGTCCCGCCGGACACCAGGGCGTGGGCCGAGGAGATCTTCGGGCCGGTGCTCGCGGTGTCCGTTGTGGACGGTGTGGACGACGCCTTCCGGGCGGTGAACGCCTCCGCGTATGGCCTCCAGGCCGGCGTCTTCACCACCGACGTCCAGCTCGCCTTCCACGCGTCCGCGGAGCTGGAGGTCGGCGGCGTGATCATCGGTGACGTCCCCTCCTACCGCGCCGACCAGATGCCCTACGGCGGCGTGAAGGGCTCCGGCGTCGGCCGTGAAGGCGTCCTCGCGGCGATGCACGACCTGACGGAGGAACGCGTCACCGTCTTCACCGGCATCGACCTCTGACTCAGGACTGGATGCCCTGCCCGAACCGGAAGACGTTGAAGGGGTCGTACTTCTTCGCGACGTCGGCCAGCCGCTTGGCGTTGTCGCCGTAGTAGGCGGTCTTCCAGTCGGGCAGGTCCGGGTCGATGTAGTTGACGTACCCGCCACCCGCGCCGGCCGCGGCGAGCCCGGTGACGACGTCGTCCACCGACTGCGTCACCTGTGTGCGGTTCTTCGTCGTGGCCGGCGCGTAGATCTGCACGCTGGCCAGCGCGTCGCGGTGCCAGAACGCCGTCGCGTCCTTCGCCGGCTCGGCGACCTTGCCGCCGAGGCCGTCGATGAGCAGGTCCATCCCCGCCCGCCCGTCGGCGAGGGCGACGACCTTCGCCGCGTCGACCGGGGTGGTGATGATCCGCGACGACGCCACGAACGACTGCCGGGCCGAGCTGCCCTCGAAGTACTTCATCGCGCCGAGGTAATCGAGGCTGCGCACGACCCGCTGCGCCGGCCGCGCACCGGCGTTGGTGGTGAGGTTGTTCAGCAGCGTGTTCAGCCCGGCGGCGCCACCGACGTAACAGCCGCCGACGCGGCACTGGACCGGCGAACCACCCGAGAGCACCAGGTTGGCCCACAGCTCGGGCGGCATGGCGGCGATCCACTGCTGCCACGCGGCGAGCACGTCGGCCGCGGAACCGGCCGGGAAGTGCAGCGAGAACACCGTCAGGTCCGGCGCCGGATCCGTGTCGAAGGTGAACTCGGTGACGATGCCGAAGTTGCCGCCGCCCCCGCCGCGCAACGCCCAGAACAGGTCCGGTTCGGAGTTCGCGGACGCCGTGACCACCCGGCCGTCGGCCGTGACGACCTGCGCGGAGACCAGGTGGTCGCAGGTCAGGCCGTACTTGCGGGCCAGCACGCCGATGCCGCCGCCGAGGGTCAGCCCGGCGATGCCGACCGTCGGGCAGGAGCCGGCGGGCAGCGCGCGCCCGGCCCCGGCCAGGCCGGCGTAGACGTCGTGCAGCTTCGCCCCGGCGCCGATCACGGCCTGGCTGCCGCGGACCTCGACCTTGTTCAGCGCGGAGACGTCGATGACCAGCCCGCCCTCGGGGACGGAGTAACCGGCGTAGCTGTGGCCGCCGCTGCGCGCGGCGAGCGTCACGCGGCCGGCGGCGGCCTGGACGCACGTCTGGACGTCCTGGACCGTCGCCGCCGTCGCCACCGCGACCGGGTTGTTGCCGTCGAAGAGCGAGTTGAAGCCGCGTTTGGCGGCCGAGTAGCCGTCGCTGGCCGGGCGCAGCAGGCCGCCGGTGAGCTTCGTGCGCAGGTCGTCCCAGTTCGGCGGGCCGCTGGGCGGCCGGCTCGCGGGCGGCCCGGACGTCACCGGCGGTGGCGGCGCGGTCGAGGCGACGGGCGCGGAGGGGCCGCCCGGCCCGCACGCGGCCGCGACGGCGCCGGCGGCCGACACGCCCGCGACCCGCAGGAACGCCCTTCTGTCCATATGGTCGGAGACGTGCGGCCGTCCGGCGGGTTGCCCGGTCACGCGACCGGCCTGCTCACGCTGTCCACATCGGACTCCTCGCTGCCGGGGAGGCCCAGTTTAGGACGGGCCCGGGCCTGCGCGCGCCCTCGACCGGTACACGGCGGACGGTGCCGGCGAGTTCACGCCCAGGCGGGGAGCCGCGGCACGTCGCCGTCGAGGGCCGCGCCGTCGGAACGGCCGGTGAGCCAGGCCAGCAGCTGGCCGGCGGACCCGCTGACGGTCACCCCCGGCGCGGCACCCATGGTCCACTCGAAGCCGCCGCCGGCCAGGCGCAGTGCGGGCAGGTGCGCGGCGCGGGAGGTGATCGCGTGCTGGACGACGTCCTCGGTGAGCGGGCCGAGCAGGCCGAGCACCCGGTCCAGGTCGTAGCCGCGGTCGAGGTCGGCGAGGTGGATGGTCAGCTCGGACAGCCGCATCCGCGCGACGACGGCCCCGGTGACGGGTGCGCCCTGCCGGTTGCGGGCTTCGCGCGCCCACGCCTCGTCCGGCATCGCGGCGGCGTACTGCTCGAACCGCCCGGCCGACGCGACGAAGTCGGCCAGGATGTCGGCGGCACCGCGCCGCGCACCGGCCTCGATGTCGGCGTCGCGGGCTTCCGGACTGGCGTACATCGGGGTCTCGACGCCGGTGTTCGCCCACGTCAGCAGGTTGCGCAGGCCATCGGCGTTGCGGGCGAGGTGCGCCAGGACGTGCGCTCGCGACCAGCCGGGCAACGCGCTGGGCGCGCGCAGCTCGGGCTCGCCGAGGCCGCCGATGACCCGGGCCCATTCGTCGTCGAGCTTCCTGACCCCGTCGAGCAGTGCGTGCGCCTTCTCGGATGCCGTCGTCACGGCGCCGAGTCTAGGACCGGCGCAGCGCGGCCGGGGCGCCGGCGGGCACGGCCGGGTTCTTCGGCGCGACCGGCTCCAGCCGGACGTACGGCGCGTCCTGCGGCGGCCGCGCGTCCGGCTCGCCCTTGTTGGGCCAGAACGAAAACGCCCGCTCCGCCTGGGCGGCGATGGTCAGCGACGGGTTCACGCCGAGGTTGGCCGTGATCGCCGCGCCGTCCACCACCGACAGGCCCGGGTAGCCGAAGACGCGGTGGTACGGGTCGATGACGCCTTCCTCGGGTGTCGCGCCGATCGGGACGCCGCCGATGAAGTGTGCCGTCAGCGGGATGTCGAAGATCTCGCCCCACGTGCCGCCCGCGATGCCGCCGATGTGCTCGGCCGTGCGCTGGTTGGCTTCGTGACCGGCCGGGATGAAGCTCGGGTTCGGTTCGCCGTGGCCCTGCTTCGACGTGTACTTGCGCCGGCCGAACAGCCCGCGCTTGGTGTACGTCGTGATCGAGTTGTCCAGGCTCTGCATCACCAGCAGGATCACCGTGCGCTCGCTCCAGCGGTAGCCGTTGAGCATGCGCGCCGACTGCACCGGGTGCTTGAGCAGGAAGCGCAGGAGCTGCTGCCAGCGCGGCACCGGCGACGCGCCGTCGGTGGCGATCGTCTGCAGCAGGCTCATCGCGTTGCTGCCCTTGCCGTAGCGGACCGGCTCGATGTGGGTGTTCTCGTCGGGGTGGATCGACGACGTGATCGCCACGCCGCGGCTGAAGTTGCGGCTCTCGTCGACTTCGGTGCGCGCGGCGCCGATGATCGCCTCGGAGTTGGTGCGGGTCAGCTCGCCGAGCCGGCGCGACAGCTTCGGCAGCGTGCCGGTGTCCTTCATCCGGTGCAGCAGGTTCTGCGTGCCCCACGTGCCGGCCGCGAAGACGACCTTTTCGGCGGTGATCGTGGTCCGGAAGCGCCGGGACGTCGTCCCGGTCTTCTTCAGGTCGACCGCGTACCCGCCGTCGATCGGCCGCACCGACGTCACGGTGGTCAGCGGGATGACCTTCGCGCCGTCCTGCTCGGCGAGGTAGAGGTAGTTCTTGACCAGCGTGTTCTTCGCCCCGACGCGGCAGCCGGTCATGCAGGAGCCGCACTCGGTGCAGCCGACGCGGTCCGGACCGGCGCCGCCGAAGTACGGGTCCTTCACCCGCTCGCCGGGCTTGCCGAAGTAGACGCCGACGGGCGTCGGGTGGAAGGAGCCGGCGACCCCCATGTCCTTGGCGACCTCGCGCATCACGACGTCCGACGGCGTGATCGTCGGGTTCGTGACCACGCCCAGCATCCGGCTCGCCTGGTCATAGTGCGGCGCGAGCTCGGCCTCCCAGTCGGTGATGTGCGCCCATTGCCGGTCGCGGTAGAACGGCTTCAGCGGCCGGTACAGCGTGTTCGCGTAGACGAGCGACCCGCCGCCGACGCCCGCGCCCGCCAGCACCATGACGTCGTTGAGCATGTGGATGCGCTGGATGCCGTAGCAGCCGACCTGCGGCGCCCACAGGTAGCGTTTGAGGTCCCACGACGTCTTCGCGAACTCGTCGTCGGCGAACCGGCGGCCCGCCTCGACGACGGCTACCCGGTAGCCCTTCTCGGTGAGCCGCAGCGCCGCGACGCTGCCGCCGAACCCCGACCCCACCACGACGACGTCGTAGTCGAGGCCACCCGCACTGGTGGTGGTGTTACTGGCAGTCACACCCTGAGCGTAACCCGGGGCCCTCGTCCTGACCAGAGGTAAGTTACTCGCCAGTCACGGTTGTCCGACGGCAATTGTGGGTATCTACCACGGTGCTCGATGTCCGCGTCGCCGATTCACCGGCGGCGGGACACGATTTCCGGGAGGGACCACATGCGCCCCCAGCAGCTCACCGGTTGGCACAAATCGAGCCACAGCCACTTCGAGGAGAACGCCTGCGTCGAGGTCGGCACCGGTCCCGGTGTCGTGGGCGTGCGGGACACCAAGCAACCGGAGCCCCGCCCGATCCTCACCTGCTCGACGACCGCATTCGCGGCGTTCCTCGACCACCTCACCGGCGGACGGTGAGCCCCACCCGCTGGAACTCCTTGAGGTCGGAGTAGCCCGTCTTCGCCATCGCGCGGCGAAGCGCCCCGAAGAGGTTCACGACGCCTTCCGCGTCGGACGACGGCCCGAACAGCAGGGTCTTGAGGTCCACGGCGTAGTCCGGCCCGGCCGCCACGCGCGAGCGCGGCAGCGACGGGTGCGCGGCCGCCGCCGTCCAGTAGAGGCCCTGGCCGGGCGCGTCCGACGCCGCGGCCAGCGGGGCGCCGAGCATGACGGCGTCCGCGCCGCACGCGATGGCCTTCGCGATGTCGCCCGACGTCGTCATGCCACCGTCCGCGAGCACGTGCACGTACCGGCCGCCGGTCTCGTCGAGGTAGTCGCGGCGGGCGGCCGCGGCGTCGATGATCGCCGTGGCCATCGGGACGCCGATGCCGAGGACGCGGTCGGTGCTGGTGACACCGGGCGTGTAGCCGTGGCCGACGATGACGCCCGCGGCGCCGGTCCGCATGAGGTGCATCGCCGTGCGGTAGTCGCTGACGCCGCCGGCGATCACCGGCACGTCGAGGCGGCCGATGAACTCCTTGAGGTTCAGCGGCTCGGCGTCGCGCTGCACGTGCTCGGCGGAGATGATCGTGCCCTGCACGACGAGGATCTCGACGCCGGCGGCGATGAGGTCCGGCGTCAGCTCGGCGGCGTGCTGCGGGCTCACGCGCGCGGCGACGGTGACGCCGGACTCGCGGATGGTCTTGATCGCCTCGGTCAGCAGGTCGAGCCGGATCGGCGCGGCGTGCAGCTCCTGCAGCACGCGGCCGACCGCGGTCGCGTCCTCGAGGTCCTCGGCCGCGCGGACCAGCTGGAAGATGGCGTCCTCGACGTTGGCGTGCCGCGCCCAGAGACCTTCGGCGTTGAGCACGCCCAGCCCGCCCAGCTCACCGACGGCGACCGCGGTGCCGGGCGAGACGGTCGCGTCCGTCGGGTGCGTGACGAGCGGTAGGTCGAAGCGGTACGCGTCGATCTGCCAAGCGGTGGACACCACCGACGACGACCGGGTCCGCCGCGACGGCACGATCTCGACGTCGTCCAGGTCGTACGCCCGCCGCGCGGTGCGGCCCATCCCGATCTCGACCAGGTCCCGCACGTGAAGCCTCCTCCGACGACGACAATCTGCCGTGCCCCATTGTCGCTAGGCCGCGTGGGTGACCCGCGCACGGGGGTTCCAACCGCCCGGAGCAAGCGCCCCAATGCGGCCTTGGTTGCGTCTTGCGCACCGAAGGCCGCCTTGGTTGCGTCTGACGCACCGAAGGCCACATTGGGGCGCTTTTGGACCCTCACAGCCGCACGAACACCGCCACCGGGGCCAGCACCGCGCCCAGCGCGAGGGCCAGCCAGGTCGCCACCGGCGGGTAGACGTTCAGCCGGACCGCACCGAAGTACACCGCGCCCAGCGCCAGCAGCGCCGCGACGATCAGCAGCACCGGACGCACCACTCCCGGGCGCAGGTCGACCACGCCGCCGCCGGCGTGGAGATAGGCGACCGCGCCGTCCGCCGTCGAGACGTCGAGCGCCACCGGCTGTCCCGGCGGCAGGTCGAGGCCGGCGCTGACCGCCGTGATGCGGTAGCGCCGGTTTCCCGCGTCGACCGCGATGGTGTGGCTCACCGCGTCGTCGTCCCCGCCGACCGGGAGCGCTCCCCGTTCGTGGGACACGACGTGCCCGTCGACGCGGTAAGTGGGCGCGTCCCGGCCGGCCAGCACCTGGCACATCAGGCAGACGACTCCGCCGAGGCACAGCGAGACGAGTGCGACGGCCGTGAAGAACACCTTGCGCAGCACGCGCGCGAAGCGGCTGACCGTCATGTCCTTCAGTGCACACCACGGCGGCCACGCAAGGCGATAGACCGATTACCGTAAGCACGCTAGGTCACGGGAACTCAGAAGGAGACCTTCTCCACGGAGTCCGAACGCAGTACCGACTCCTGCCGGAACTGCTTCTTGTAGTCGGCTCGCAGCCCTTCGATCTCCCGTTCGGCGTCCCGGTCGGTGAACGGGTACAGCAGCACGATCACGTGCGTGTGCTCCCGCACGATCGCTCCCGTCCCGCCGCGCCACTGGCCGGTCCCGTCGAGCCGGGTGAAGCCGTCCGGGAACGCCGGGGTGATCTCGCGCTCGGCGAACGCGGCGAACTCCGGGTCGGTCACCTCGGTGCCGTCCGGCTTGCCCGTGCCGAAGAACAGCTCGGTGCGTTTCCAGAGCTCGCCCGGTGACTGCACGGCCGGCGTGGCCGGCGAAGGCGTCGAAGCGGCCGATGCGGCGACACCGCCGCCGAGTCCGAGCACGGCCGCGGCGGCGGCGGCCACCACTGTCCGTCGGGAGATCGCCATCCTGGTCATGGGCCGAGTGTCGCGGCCCATGACCAGGGCGCGAAACGACCGGAAGGGCGGACTAGCGGGTCGTGTAGTTCGGCGCCTCGACGGTCATGGTGACGTCGTGCGGGTGGCTCTCCTTGAGCCCGGCCGCGGTGATCCGCACCAGCTGCGCATCCTGCAGCTCCGCGATCGTGTTCGCGCCCGCGTACCCCATGCCGGCCCGCAGGCCGCCGACCAGCTGGTGCACCACGTTCGCCAGCGGGCCGCGGAACGGGATCCGGCCCTCGATGCCTTCGGGGACCAGCTTGTCCTCGTTCAGCACGTCGTCCTGGGCGTAGCGGTCCTTCGAGTACGACTTGCCCTGGCCGCGCGACTGCATCGCGCCGAGCGAACCCATGCCGCGGTAGACCTTGAACTGCTTGCCGTTGACCAGGATCAGGTCGCCGGGCGACTCGGCGGTGCCCGCGAGCAGGCTGCCCAGCATGACCGTGGACGCGCCGGCCGCGATGGCCTTCGCGATGTCGCCCGAGTACTGGATGCCGCCGTCGCCGATCACCGGGACGCCCGCCGGGCGCGCGGCCTGGTCGGCTTCGTAGATCGCCGAGATCTGCGGGACGCCGACGCCCGCCACGATCCGGGTGGTGCAGATCGAGCCCGGGCCGACGCCGACCTTGATACCGTCCGCGCCCGCGTCGACCAGCGCCTGCGCGCCCGCCCGCGTCGCGACGTTGCCGCCGACGATGTCGACCGACTCGCCGAGTTCCTTCTTCAGCAGCGACACCGTGTCGACGACCGCGCGGGAGTGCCCGTGCGCCGTGTCGACCATCAGCACGTCGACCCCCGCGTCGGCCAGCGCCATCGCGCGCTTGTGCCCGTCGACGCCGACGCCGACCGCGGCGCCGACGATGAGCCGGCCGTCCGGGTCCTTCGTCGCCTTCGGGTACTGCTCGGTCTTGACGAAGTCCTTGACCGTGATCAGCCCGCGCAGCTTGCCGGCGCCGTCGACGATCGGCAGCTTCTCGATCTTGTGCCGGCGCAGCAGGCCCAGCGCCGCGTCCGCCGACACGCCGACCTGCGCGGTGACCAGCGGCGCCCTGGTCATCACCTCGGACACCGGGCGGCTGTGGTCGACCTCGAACCGCATGTCGCGGTTGGTGATGATGCCCACCAGCGTCCCGGCCGCGTCCGTCACCGGCACGCCGGAGATGCGGAACCGCGCGCACAGGGCGTCGACCTCGGCCAGCGTCGCGTCCGGCGAGCAGGTGACCGGGTCGGTGACCATGCCGGCCTCCGACCGCTTGACCACCTCGACCTGCGCGGCCTGCTCGTCGATCGGCAGGTTGCGCTGCAGCACGCCGATGCCGCCCTGGCGGGCCATCGCGATCGCCATCCGCGCCTCGGTGACGGTGTCCATCGCGGCCGAGACCAGCGGGATGCCGAGGGTGATGTTCCGGGTCAGCCGGGTGCTCGTGTCGACCGCGCTGGGCACGACGTCCGATTCGGCCGGCAGCAGCAGCACGTCGTCGAAGGTCAGGCCGAGCATGGCGAACTTGGCCGGAACGGGGGCGGTGATGCCGTCGCTGGTCATAGCGGGTGAAGGGCCTTCCTGGCGCGGGATGAGCGGGGTCGCCGCGTTCGATTCGGGATCAGTGGCGGCGACTCGGAGCCTTCTCCTCATGATATCCGCCGGGCGGCCCCGCCCCGGGTGGTGGGCGAGCCGCGGGGACCGGCGGGTACCGTGCAGGCCGTGGCGCATGATGTCCTGCCTCCAGACCCGTTCGCGGACGACCCGGACGACCCGGCCCGCGCTTTCGGAGACCCCGAGGACCGGCTGGACGAGCCGATCAGCGACTCCGAACGCACCGAGCTGCTCGCCGACCTCTCGGATCTGGCCGTCTACCAGGCCCTCCTTGAGCCCCGTGGGATCCGCGGCATCGTCGTCGACTGCGGCGAATGCGACGAACCGCACTACCACGACTGGCACCTGCTGCGGGCCAGCCTGGAGCAGCTGCTGGCCGACGGGCGGATGCGTCCGCACGAGCCGGCCTACGACCCCAACCCCGGCGACTACGTGAGCTGGGACTACTGCCGCGGCTTCGCCGACGGCGTCACGGCCAACGAAAGCGCCTACTGAGAGACCAGGAAAAAGCCCCTGGTGACGTTGCTCACCAGGGGCTTCTTCGTGTCCTTCGGTCCTACTGGCCCGCGCCGACGCTCTGCTGGGCGCCGCCTGCCGACTCGCTGCGGCCGGTGTTCGTGCCCGGGTCGTTGCCACTCGCGGCCGTGGTGGTCGGCGGAGGCGGCGTCGTGGTGGGCGGAGGCGGCGTGGTGGTCGGCGGCGGGGGTGTCGGGGTCGGCGTCCCGGTGCCCGGCAGGCTGGTGGTGCCGCTGCCGCTGCCCGGGATGGACGTCGCCGAGCCGGCCGGCGGCACCTGCGTCGACGGGACACCGGGCGGCGCCTGCGGCGACGACGTCTGGATCGGGCCCTGGACCGGCGCGTCCGGCTTCTGCAGCTGCGCAGCGAGCTGGCGGTGCTGCTCCAGCAGCTGGTCCCGGTTGTCTTCGTCGCTGACCTGCGACAACGCGGCCTGGGCGGCGTCGAGGGCCTCGCGCGCGGCGGCGAGGTTGCCGCCGGCGATGGCCAGGTTCGCCTTTTCGAGGTCGAGCTTCGCGTTCGCGGCCGCCTCGACCGAGCGGGTGTGGTCGGAGTAGAGGACCTTCGCGAGGCCCCACAGGGTGTCGCCCGGCTGCGCGGAGCGCGCGGCCAGCCCTGTCCCGGTGAAGGCGATCGCCAGCACGGCGGCGGCGACGGCGACCGGGACGAGCAGCCTGCGGCGGCGTCCGCTCGAAGCGTGCTTCTTCGCGAGGTTGGCGGTGGTGACGGTCCGCACGGCGGTGTCGACGTCGACCAGCTCGGCCAGCGGCTCGCTGTCGATGTCTCTTCGCCACGCCACCAGCAACGCGTTGAGCTCCTGGTCGCCGAGACCGTCGGCCAGTGCCGGGTCGGACCCGCCGAGCGCGTCGAGCAGCGCGTCGTCGGCCTGGACGGCCGACAGGTCGGCGGCGAACTCCGCCTCCGACGCCGACAGGCCACTGCCGAAGACGTCGTCCGGCTCGAACCCCTTCTCGTGACCGGTCACTCAGATCACCTCCTCCGCGGCCAGGACCTTTCTCAGCCGCGCGAGGGCGCGGTGCTGGGCGACGCGGACGGCGCCGGGGGTCGACCCCACGGCGTCCGCGGTCTCCTCCGCCGACAGGCCGACGACCACGCGCAACACCACGATCTCCCGCTGCTTGTCCGGCAGCACCTGCAACAACTGGGACATCCGCTCGTTCAGCTCACCTTGCAGCGCCCGCTGCTCGGGGCCCACCCCGCCCTCGATCTCGTCGGGGATCTCGGCCACCGGCTCGGCCCGGTTGCGCGCCGCCGCGCGATGCGCGTCGGCCACCTTGTGCTGGGCGATGCCGTAGACGAACGCCAGGAACGGGCGGCCTTGGTCACGGTACGAAGGCAATGCCGTTAGCACCGCGAGACACACCTCCTGCGCAACGTCGTCCGCCGAAGCGAACGATCGCTCCTGCCTGCCAACCCGGGCGCGGCAATACCGCACTACCAGTGGACGGATAGCCGCCAGCAGCCGCTCCACTGCCTGGGGATCTCCCTCGACAGCAGCGGCGACTGGCTCATCCAGTCCATCCCCCACATTGGCCATCGCAGACAACAGTCCCAGTGTTACGTGTAGGTGGGCAAAGAACCCGGCCCGTGGTCGCCTCCACCGCGCGCCGGAGACCGCTACCGTACCTTCGGTCCGCTTCGGGGCGGCGCGCGCGGTGCTCCCGGGCGTGCCGCGGCCTCGGTAGCCGCGAAAACACGGATCGTGCTGCCGACCCGCGGTCGACGTCGCCGATTCAACGAGCGAAGGACGTCACGGGTACGAGATCCGTCGGAGGGACGGGTGCCCGGGCGGGCTTCCGGCCCGGGGGCTGCCCCGAAGGGCGCCGGAGTGTGATGGGGACCACAAGGGTACGGGCCAGGGCGGTGCGCCCTGGCCCGTCGTCACCTGTATACCGGCCGTGTCAGGAACGGGGAGCGAGGAGAGGTCAGCTGACCAGGCCGCGACGGAAGCCGTGGGCCACGGCCTGCGCGCGGTCGCGCACGCCGAGCTTGCGGAACAGCCGCCGGGCGTGGGTCTTCACCGTGTCCTCGGACAGGTAGAGCTCGCGGCCGATCTGGCCGTTGCTCTTGCCCTGGCTCATCCCGCGAAGCACCTGAAGCTCGCGCTCGGTCAGCTGGACGCCCGGGTCGGACGGCTGACGGGGCGCGGGCACCGAGGTGCTCGCCAGGGTGTGGGCCAGCGCGGCGACCAGCTCCGGCCGGGACGCGTCCCAGCGGAGGTAGCCGCGCGCGCCGCCGGCGATCGCGGCGGCGATGCTGCCCGCGTCGTCCGGGGCGCCGAAGACGATGACGTTCGCCTGGGGGTTGGCCGAGACGAGCCGCCGGGTGGCTTCGACACCCGTCGGGACCGCGCGCTGCGTCCCGACCAGCACGACGTCGACGGGCTGACGGGAGTACCGGGCCAGCAGCTCGTCACCGTGCGCTACGCAGTCGATGCGACTGACCCCAGGGACCGCGGACATCACTCGGGTGAGCCCTTCACGGACACTGCGTCGGTCGTCGCAGATCAAGACCGTCGTCACGGGGTTTCCTTCCTGCAGCCGGGTGACATTCCTCTTCCCCTATCGGACGCTTTAGCCCGAACCTTGACACGATCCGGTGGCTTTTTTTGAAGTTTCTTAGCCCGGATGCCGGAACACCCCATTCCGACGGCTCAACCACCCGGGACGGGCACCCATGGTGATTCCCCCGCGACCCTCCTCCCGCAAGGATCTGCGCTTCGTAACACTGCGTGCAACACCTCTGCCACTCTGAATCGATACTCCTCGGCGTGTCCTGGGCGCAGGTCGGCCATGACGAGTGCGGCCGGCCACAAAAGTGAAAGGAGTTCGCATTCCTCGGCGGTCGCCATCGCATTTCCGACAAGACCGTCCGAAATCTTCCGGTGATCGGGAGCTCCGGCGGCCAGCAGCGCGACGGCCAGCACAATCCCGGATTTCGTGGCGTGCCGCCGGGCACCGCGCGCGACCGCCGTTTCGAAGGCGCGCTCGGCGTGCGGCACGGCGGCGGCCCCTTGACCTGCGGCGAGCTCGATCTCGGCGCCGACCCAGCCACCGCGGACGCAGGCCCGCCAGCCGGCGCGCTGCTCGGCGGCCCGGGCGGCCAGCCGCCGGGCGGCTCCCAGGCGCCCGAGGGCGAGGTTGTCGGCGGCGAGGCCGAGCAGCGCGTCGGCACGGGCCCCGGCGGCGTCGAGGCCGTCCGGGTCGGGCTCGGTCCCGAGAGTGACGGCGCGGGCGAGGGCCTCGCCATCGAGGGCGCGGGCTTCCCGGTGCCCGCCGAGCTGCCGCCGGTGCGCGGCGAGGGTGCTGGCCGCGAGGGAGGCGTGCAGCGGATCGCGCTCGCGCCGGAGCGGGCCGAGCAGGCTCGCGGCGGCGGCGTACCGGCCCTGAGCGCCGAGGACGACGGCGGCGAGCAGCCGTTCCCGCGAAGTACGGGCGCGGCGCGTGACGACGGGATCGGGCAGCGGATCGCCCCCGAACGCGGCGGCCCTCAGGGCGGGTTCGTGCACCCGTCCTTTCTAGCGGGTCCCACCGACAGAAACCGGATGGAACCGCGCACCCGCGCCTACCGGCGTGCGCCGGCCAGCACGTGCTCGATGCGGTCCGCCGCTCCCGGCAGGTCCGTCAGCAGCTCCACCTTGTCCGGCAGCGTCGCCGGGTCCCAGCCGGGGCCGCAGGCGAACAACCGGCTCCGCTGCCTGCCGCGGGACACCCGCGCGAACAGCCGCGTGTCCGCCACCGCTCGCCGGTGCGCCCACAGCACCACCGCCGCCGGGGCGCTGCGGCGGACCGCCACCGCCAGCACCTCCGCCGGCAGCGGGACGCCGAACAGCTGGACGCCGATCCGGCGTCCGGCCAGTGCCGCCGCCAGCGCGTACATCGGCATCGTGTCGCGCTCCTCCGGGACGCAGCCCAGCAGCACCGGGCGGGTGTTGCGGGGCTCGTCGAGCACCGGGGTCGCCCGCACCAGCGCCGCGAACACGCACTCCGCCAGCAGGTACTCGACTTCCGCGCCCGCGCTCGCGCCCCGCCAGCGCGCCCCCAGTGCCGACAGCACCGGCTCGATCACGCCCGTCCACGCCGGGAGGACGCCCAGCTCCGCGATCGTGTCGGCGAGCATGCGCTGGACCGCGCCGACGTCCATCGCCAGCGCCGCCGTGCTCAGCCGGCGCGCCAGGCGGGACCGGACTTCGAGACCGTCGTCGGCGACCGGGTCGCCCGGCGGCTCTCCCGGCTCTTCGGGCTGCGGCGGCCCGGAACGCGGCATCTGCTCAAGGGCGTAGCGCGCGGCCTCCGCCGTCGACGCCCCGCTCAGCAACGCCCGCTGCATCAGTTCCAGCCTGCCGATGTCGGAGCTGCCGTAACGGCGGTGACGGCCGTCGGTGTGCCGGCTGGGGCCCAGCCCGTAGCGGCGGTCCCAGGTTCGGAGGGTGGACGGGGCGACCCCGAGCCGGCGGGCGACGGAGGCCACCGGCAGGGTGGGTTCTTCGGTGCCCGACCCAGCTCCCACGAGCCTCAATATCCAGGCACCCACCGGAGTCGGCAACCGGAGGCGAAACCGCTGCTCACACATCCGGGGGATGCCTAACGGCTGAATCGAGCCGGATCGCTTGAACAACTATTGGCGCGCTTCTAACGTTACCGCCGTTGCACCGAATGGAGTATCGGCACCACAGCAGAGCAGCTAGCGGCATCGACCGAATGACGGAGGCGGTCAGGATGGCAGACACGCGCAGGCTCCCGGGTCCCAACGCCGACATGTGGGACTGGCAGCTCGAGGGGTCGTGCCGGGGAATGGACAGCGCGTCCTTCTTTCACCCGGACGGCGAGCGCGGCCCGGCGCGGGCACGGCGGGAGGCCAGAGCCAAGGCCGTCTGCCTGAGCTGTCCCGTCTTGGAGATGTGCCGCAGCCACGCGCTCGCCGTGCACGAGCCGTACGGCATCTGGGGCGGGCTCTCGGAGTCCGAACGCGAGCACATCATCAAGTCCGACAAGCGCGCGCTCAGCATGTCCGGCGGCTGAGCGCGCCACAGACATCGGAGGGCGGCACCGGGTGGGGTGCCGCCCTCCGTGCTTTCCGGGCCGGACGGGAACGGGGCGGCACCTCCGCCAGAGGTGCCGCCCCGTTTCGTGGAACTGCGTCAGTGCGAGTGGCCGTGGCCCGCCGCGGCGGGCTCTTCCTCGGCCGGCTTCTCGACGACCGACGACTCCGTCGTCAGCACGAGACGCGCGATCGAGGCGGCGTTCGCCACCGCGGACCGGGTCACCTTGACCGGGTCGACGATGCCGGCGGCCAGCAGGTCGGTCAGCTCGCCGGTGGCGGCGTTGAAGCCCTGCCCCCAGCCCTGCTCCTGCACCTTGTTGACGATGACCGCGCCCTCGTGGCCCGCGTTGGTCGCGATCCAGAACAGCGGGGCGGTCAGCGCGTCACGCACGATGCGGACACCGGTCGCTTCGTCGCCTTCGAGGCCGAGGAAGCCGTCGAGCTCCTTGACCGCGTGGACCAGCGCCGAGCCGCCGCCGGGCAGGATGCCCTCCTCGACGGCCGCCTTGGTCGAAGCCACGGCGTCCTCGATGCGGTGCTTGCGCTCGTTCAGCTCGGTCTCGGTGGCCGCGCCGACCTTGATCACCGCGACGCCGCCGCCCAGCTTCGCGAGCCGCTCCTGCAGCTTCTCGCGGTCCCAGTCGGAGTCGGTCGTCTCGATCTCCTTGCGGATCTGCGCGACCCGCCCGGCGATGGCGTCCTTGGTGCCGGCGCCGTCGACGATCGTGGTGTCGTCCTTGGTGACGACGATCCGGCGCGCCTTGCCGAGCGAGCCGAGGTCGACGTCGGACAGCTTGCGGCCGATCTCGGCGGAGATGACCTCGCCACCGGTGACGACCGCGAGGTCGTCCAGGAACGCCTTGCGGCGGTCGCCGAAGAACGGCGCCTTGACCGCGACGGCGGTGATCGTCTTGCGCAGCGAGTTCACCACCAGGGTCGACAGCGCCTCGCCGTCGACGTCCTCGGCGATGATCAGCAGCGGCTTCTTGGCCTCGACGACCTTCTCCAGCACCGGCAGCAGGTCGGCCAGCGCCGAGATCTTCTCGCGGTGCAGCAGGACGTAGGCGTCCTCGAGGATCGCCTTCTGCTCCTCGGGGTTGGTCGCGAAGTGCGCCGAGAGGAAGCCCTTGTCGAACTGGACGCCCTCGGTGATCACCAGCTCGGTCGCCAGGGTCGACGACTCCTCGATGGTGATGACGCCGTCTTCGCCGACCTTCTCGACGGCTTCGCCGAGCAGGGCGCCGATGTTGGCGTCACGCGAGGTGACGGTGCCGACCTGGGCGATGTTCTCGCGGCCCTTGACCGGGGTGGCCTTGGCCTTGAGGACCTCGATGACCTTCTCCGCGGCGGCCTCGATGCCGCGGCCGATCGAGGTCGGGTTGGCCCCGGCCGCGACGTTCTTCAGGCCGTGCTTCACCAGCGACTGCGCCAGCACCGTCGCGGTGGTGGTGCCGTCACCGGCGACGTCGTTGGTCTTGGTGGCGACGCTCTTGGCGAGCTGCGCGCCGAGGTTTTCGAACGGGTCCTCCAGCTCGACCTCACGGGCGACGGTCACGCCGTCGAGGGTGATGGTCGGGCCACCGAACTTCTTGTCGAGCACGACGTGGCGGCCGCGCGGGCCGAGGGTGACCTTGACCGCGTCGGCGAGCTTGTTCACCCCGCGCTCCAGCGCGCGACGAGCGTCCTCGTCGAAACTGATCTGCTTGGGCATAGCGAGTTCCGCTTACCTTTCGGTGGGTCTGAAACGCAAGAACGCCCCGTCCCCCGGCTTGTGCGGGGCCCGGGGCGTCATTGCGCTGCGAGCGGACGTCAGTTGATGACGGCCAGCACGTCGCGGGCGGACAGGATGAGGTAGTCCTCACCGTTGTACTTGACCTCGGTGCCGCCGTACTTCGAGTAGATGACGACGTCGCCGACGTTCACGTCCAGCGGGACGCGGTTGCCCTTGTCGTCGATCCGGCCCGGGCCCACGGCCAGAACCTTGCCCTCCTGGGGCTTCTCCTTGGCGGTGTCGGGGATGACGAGGCCGGAAGCGGTCGTCTCCTCGGCCTCGCTCGTCTGGACAACGATCTTGTCCTCGAGCGGCTTGATGTTCACGCTCACCGGGTTGACCTCCACGGTCGTCGAAAGCGTCGGCAGGATGACTTACGGCTCCTACCACCCCCGCCGTCGCGGGTGCCGGGGCGTGTCGGGCCGTGCGATTAGCACTCTAGCCACGTGAGTGCCAGTCGTGCAAGGAGGGCCCCCACGGCCGTGTGAAACACCCGCGCAGGGTTCCTGACCGGCCATGACGCCCACGGTGGCCCGGCCTCCCGCGCCCGGCGGCGGTCAGCACCGGAGACGAGGAGCGGGAGAACAAGCCCTTACCCCAAGCGTGAGTTTCGGGTTAGGTTCTCACCACCTGGCACCTGAACCCTGGGGGTTTATGCCCATGTCCTCCCATCCCCTCCACAGAACGGCGTTCCTGGCGGCCGCCATCGCCCTGACGGCCGGGCTGGCCGCCGCACCGGCCCAATCGGCAACCCAGGACCAACGGCAACACGACTTCGCCGCCGCGGCGAAGGAGTTCGGCGTCCCGGAGAACGTCCTCCTCGGCGTCTCGTACCTGGAGTCCCGCTGGGACGTCCACGGCGGCACGCCGAGCACGTCGGCAGGCTACGGCCCGATGCACCTGACGGACGTCCGCGAAGCCGGCGCGGCGACGAGCCACCACGACGAAGGCACCGAAGACCCACGCGGCGACGACGCCCGTCCGGCACTGCACCCCCAGGCGGGCCCCGCCGCCCCGCCCGAGGGACTGCAGACCGTCGACGAAGCGGCGAAGCTCATCGGCACCGACGCCGCGACCCTCCGCACCAACCCCGCCGAGAACATCCGAGGCGGCGCAGCCCTGCTGGCGAAGTACCACGCCGGAACGACGGACTGGTACGACGCCGTCGCCCGCTACAGCGGCTCCACGGACCAGACCGCCGCCAACGCCTTCGCCGACGAGGTCTTCGAGACCATCAAGAGCGGCGTGAGCCGGACCACCGACGACGGCCAGCAGATCACCCTCGCCGCGACCCCGGACATCCCGCTGCCGCGGCGCGCCGCGAACCCCGCGGACGTCGAGTGCCCGCGAACCGTGGCCTGCGAGTCGGTCCCGGCGCCGTACCAGCAGCTGCCGGGCGACGACTACGGCAACCACGACCTGGCCGACCGGCCGGTGAGCCAGAAGATCGACCACATCGTCATCCACGACACCGAGGGCTACTGGGACAGCGTCCTCAAGCTCGCGCAGGACCCGACGTACGTGAGCTGGCACTACACCGTCCGCTCGAACGACGGCCTGATCGCGCAGCACGTGCCGACGAAGGACGTCGCCTGGCACGCCGGCAACTGGTACGTCAACTCGAAGTCCATCGGCATCGAGCACGAGGGCTTCGCCGCGAAGGGCACCTGGTACACCGAAGCGATGTACCGCTCGAGCGCGAAGCTCGTCGGCTACCTCGCGCGCAAGTACGGCATCCCGCTCGACCGGGCGCACATCATCGGCCACGACAACGTGCCCGGCACTGTCCCGTCGACGATCAAGGGCATGCACTGGGACCCGGGCCCCTACTGGGACTGGTCGCACTACTTCGACCTGCTGGGCGCGCCGCTGGGCGGGTTCGGCCTGCCGGGCTCGTCGCTGGTCACCATCGACCCGGACTTCGCCAGGAACCAGCCCGTGTTCACCGGGTGCGACACCGCGGGCCGGCCGTGCGCGCCACGGGGTTCCGAAGCCGTCGTGCTGCACTCCGAGCCGAGTGAAACCGCGCCGCTGCTGAAGGACGCCGGTCTGCATCCCGACGGCTCGGCGTCCACGATGGACGTCGCCGACGTCGGCAGCCGCGTCGCCACCGGGCAGCAGTACGCCGTCGCCGAAGTCCGGGGCGACTGGACGGCGATCTGGTACCTCGGCCAGAAGGGCTGGTTCCACAACCCGCGCGACGCCCGCGTCGCCAAGCCCGCGTTCGGGTGGGTCGTGACGCCGAAGCCGGGCCTCGCGACCGTGCCCGTGTACGGCCGCGCCTACCCCGAGCCCGAGGCCTACCCGGCGAACGTGCCGGTGCAGGCGATCACGCCGCTGCCCTACACGCTGGCCGCCGGCCAGCAGTACTCCTCGGCCGGCACGGTCGGCTCGGAGTACTACTACGCGGTGACCTTCGACCCGGCAGGCCACGTCGTGGTCAAGGGCAAGCTCAAGTACGTCCAGATCCAGTTCGGGCACCGGATCGCGTTCGTCAAGGCCGACGACGTCCGGATCCTGCCCGCGTTCTAGGAGAACGTCCGGGCGGAGGTCGCGCTCACGCGTCGAGCGCGACCTTCGCCCCGGCCGCCCGTTCGGTGTTGCGGCGCGTCTTCGCCCAGCCGTTGCGGCCGCGCACCAGCCGGAACAGCGCACGCCACGACGTCACGTAGAACGTGTAGATGTACGCCGCGTACGCGAAGCCCATGCCGAGCCCGCGCAGGACGTTCCTGCTGCGCAGGCACTTCAGCTGGTAGATCGGGCCCCAGACGAGGAACGGCAGCAGCCCGAACGAGCCGTAGATCGCGAACAGGATCCAGGCGCCGCCGGTGAACCACGTCCACATCTGCCCCGGGTCGCCCGCCGTGCCCACCACCAGCAGCACGAACGGGATCGGGTACAGCAGCGAGCCGAGCAGCTGCAGCCACGGCTGGGCGAGGTAGTACATCATCTCCGCCGCCCCGAGCGTGCTGACGTGCGGCGAGTCCCAGATCCGGCGCAGGTACCGGCCGCACTGCATCGTGCCCTGGCCCCACCGCGTGCGCTGCACCAGGAACCGCCGCAGGCTGTACAGCCCCTCCTGCGCCACATGGGAATCCGGCGTGAACCCGGTGCGCCAGCCCGCCGTCAGCAGGTGGACGCCGAGCTCGAAGTCCTCCAGCAGCGAGCCGCGCCACGGCTGCTGGTCGCCGCCCGCGATCGAGTCGAGCGCGGTGAGCCGGGTGAACTGGCCGTTGCCGCCCATGGAGATCGTGCCGGTGAACCCGCGCGAGGTCTGGATCGCCGCGATCGCCGTGCGGAACTCCAGGTCCTGCAGCTGCGCGAGCTTGAGCCCGAACCAGCGCCCCACCGCGGTCCGCGACGGCGGCGGCGTCCCGACGTTGCTCATCCGGACGTCCAGCTGCACCGCGCCGATCTCCGGGTCGCCGAACAGGTGCGGCGCCGCGCAGACCTCCAGGCAGTTCGGGGCCGGGCGGCCGTCGGCGTCGACGACCACCACGACGACGTCGTCGCGGCGCGCGTCCGGGCCCATCCACTCGTTCAGCGCCCGGTAGGCGGCGTTGAGCGCGTCGCCCTTGCCGGTCCGGGCCTCGGGCCGCACGCGCGGCACGAGGTGCAGGTACGGGTCGTAGCCGCCGTGCCGCCGCCACAGCATCCGGACGACGCGGGCGGTGCGGTCCTCGGAATCGTCGTCGACGACCCAGACGTGCGCCTTGCGGAACGTCGTGCGCAGGTAGCGGATCGTCTCGCGGATGACCGCCTGCTCGTCGCGGCAGGGGACGAAGAAGTGCCAGGTGAACTCGGCCGGATCGCCGACCGGTCCCGGCTTGCGCCGCAGGTACGGCACGACGATCAGGACGACGTACACGAGGAAGGCCACGCTCATCGTGAGCGCGAACGCCTGCGTGATCGCGAGGAGGACCTTGACGCTCATGCCGCGCGCTTCCGCGTGGCGAGCCAGACGAACAGGACGAGGGAGACCGCGCCGCCGAGCACGCTGACCATCGAGCCGAGCAGCGTGTGCCCCCAGTAGTAGCCGTCGTCGGTGCCGAACCAGTGCACGAGCCCGACGATGGTGAGAATGCGCAACTGGTTCACCAGCACGACCACGAGTGTGGAAATGCCGAGCGAAAAGAACACCCGCTTCGCATTCGACGGCCGGAAGTACACCATGAGCATCGTCACAACGAGCAGCGGGAGCAAAAGGAACGCCGAAGAGCATTCCGGAGTCATTCTCAACCCGAATGGAGTAGCGCTGGATAACCCAAAGTAGACCGTCTCCCGATCAGGGGCGACATAAACACCCGATGTAGTGATGACGTCGAGGATCGCGCCCGCCAGGCGCACTTCCAGTTCGCGGTAGAGCCGCTCGGCCAGCACCACCACGGCACCCGCGGCCGCGAGCGCGCTCAGCGCGATGACCAGCGGAAATCTTGCCATGCCTCGATTCGGAGCGCTCGCTACGGCCACGACGTTCCTCTCGGTGTCGATTCTTCGATCAAGCTGCGGACCCCCGGGCGAGCGTAAGTCATGGTCACCCGGTCGTTCCACCCGGAGGGGTGGTTTCGGCGGCCCATTCGGCACGATCGAGTGCAAACTTGTTACGCCGTTCGAGTGATGTGGTGCGCGACCAGCGTAAACACCCTCGGGTTATACCTGATCAGGTGAAATGAGAATTTTTGTGTGCTATTCGGGCCGCACTTCGCGATAGTCGATTCGCGTGCCGAGTCGAGGCAAGCCGGTTCGATCCGCGCCGCCGTCACGCGAAACCCCGGAAACTCACTCAATTCGGAGGATCAGTTGAAGAAGAGCTCCCTCGTGCGCCGCGGCGGCCTGCTCGCCGCGGTCGTGGCGAGCGTCGTGCTCGCCGGCGCGACCCCGGCTTCGGCCGCGCCCGGCGACGGGTCCGCCTACGGCGCCAAGGTCGACGTCAAGCTGCTCGGCCAGGACGCGGTGAAGGCGGGCCCGTTCGCGGCCGCCAGCACCGCGGGCCCGACGAGCAACAGCCTGGCCAAGGTCGACCTGACCGGCATCCTCACCGCCGGCGCGATCAACACCGAGGCCAAGCGCGACGACAACTCCGGCGCGGTGACGGCGAAGGCGAGCACCGCCGACGTCGGGCTGCCGCTGCTGAAGGCGGCCCTCGGCACCGTCGGCATCAAGCTCGTCGAGGCCGTCTGCACCGCGACGCAGAAGGGCGTCGAGGGCAGCACGCAGCTGGTGGGCGCGAACCTCGGCAGCGCCGGCGCGGTCGACTCCACCCCGGCGGCGAACACGCAGATCAAGGTGGGTCTCGGCGCGATCAACGTCGCGACGATCATCCTCAACGAGCAGATCAAGAACAGCGACGGCAGCCTCACGGTCAACGCCGTCCACGTGAAGCTGCTCGGCGAGGGCCTCAACGCGCTCGGCTCGGGTGACGTGATCGTGTCGTCGGCCACGTGCGGCCCGGCCGCGCCGCCGATGCCGCTGGCGTCCGGCGCCGGCCTGTGGATCGGGCTCGGCCTGCTCGGCGCGATCGCGATCCCGGTCGGCACCCGCGTCTACCGCCGCCGCTCCGCCCAGGCCTGAGCGAGGCGCGGATGTACAAGATGCCGGGCGCGGGCGTCGGCGTGGCCGGGGGTGGCGTGGGCACCCTCGCGGCCACCGGCGCCGACATCGGGTGGTGGCTGGCCCTCGGCGTGCTGCTGGTCCTGCTCGGGACCGTCGCGCTGATCGCCGTCCACCGCCGCAACCGCCGCCTCTCCCAGGCGCGGGAGTGAGGCTCGTGCGGCCTCGTTGAGGTGCGGCCGCCGGCGTGTGCCCCTCGCACGCCGGCGGCCGCACCGGGGGGAATTTTCCTGGAGACTGGACGATGTGGAGAAGGAGCACCGCGCAGTGGACGTGATGTTGCTGGCCGGCACGCGGCCGGAAGCGCTGAAGCTGGCCCCGCTGGCACTGGCTCTGGACGCGCATCCGGCGCTGCGGCCGGTCCTCGTCCACAGCGGCCAGCACCCGGGCATGGTCGAGCAGGCGCTGGAGCCGTTCGGCCTGACCGCGGATGCGTGGCTGGACGTGCCCCCGCGCGTCACCGGCAGCCAGGCCGAGCTCGTCGCCGGCCTGCTGCCCGCCCTCGACGACGTGCTGCGCCGGCACGCCCCGGCCGCGCTGGTCGTCCAGGGCGACACGACGACGACACTCGCCGGCGCGCTCGCCGCGTTCTGGCTCGGCATCCCGGTGGTGCACCTGGAAGCCGGGCTGCGCACGCACGACCTGGCGGCGCCGTTCCCCGAGGAAGGCGCGCGCCAGATGGTGTCCCGGCTGGCGGCCCTGCACCTGGCCCCGACCCTCGGGGCGGCCGCCGCGCTGCGTGCGGAAGGCGTTGCGCGGCAACGGATCGCCGTCACGGGCAACACGGTCGTCGACGCGGTGCTGGAAATCGCCGCGCGCGACCTCCCGGCGCGGGACACGGCACTGGCATTGCTGGAAATGGAGATCGCGGAGGCGGGCGAACGGCTGGTGCTCGTGACTTCCCACCGCCGCGAGTCGTGGGGCGAGCCGCTGGAGCGGACCCTCGCGGCGGTGCAGCTGATCGTGGCCGAGCACCCGGACGTGCAGGTGCTGTTCCCGGCCCACCCGAACCCGCAGGTCCGCACCCAGGTCGAGGCGGCGCTGGGTGGCCTGCCGCGGGTGACGGTCACCGACCCGCTGGAGTACCCGGACCTCGTCCGGGCGCTGCGGCTGGCGTCCCTGGTGCTGACGGATTCGGGCGGCATCCAGGAGGAGGCGCCGACGTTCGGCACACCGGTGCTGGTGCTGCGGGACGTCACCGAGCGGATGGAGGTCGTCGAGGCCGGCTGCGCGTGGCTGGTGGGCACGGACACCGAACGCATCGCCGACACCGCGGCGCGGCTGCTGCGCGGCGAGCTGCGTCCCGCGCAGGTGGGAAACCCTTACGGCGAAGGCAATGCCGCGGTTCTCGCGGTCGCGGCGATCGAGGAACTGCTGGGCGTGGGCAGCCACGCACACAAGCACGCGGCGGCTTCGTAGGCCGTCGTACTAGAGCGAGACGACCTCGACCGGCAACGCCGGGTTCGCGCTGAAGTCCAGCGGCGCCGTCGGGCGCCCGGCCGCCACCACGTGCGCGCCCAGTGCCGCGATCATCGCGCCGTTGTCCGTGCACAGCCTCGGCCGCGGCACCCGCAGCTCGATTCCCGCCTCGGCACAGCGTTCGGCCGCCAGGGAGGACAGCCGGGAGTTCGCCGCGACTCCGCCGGAGATCACGATGGTGCCGATCTCCTGCTCCTTCGCCGCGCGGACCGCCTTCATCGTCAGCACGTCCGCGACGGACTCCTGGAACGACGCCGCGACGTCGTCCACCGGGATCTCCTCCCCGCGCCGCGCCGCGCCTTCGACCCAGCGGGCCACCGCCGTCTTGAGACCGGAGAACGAGAAGTCGTTCTTCGCGTCACGCGGGCCCGTCATGCCACGCGGGAACGCGATCGCCGCCGGATTTCCGTTCCCGGCCGCCTTGTCGATCGGCGGGCCGCCCGGGTACGGCAGGCCGAGCACGCGCGCGACCTTGTCGTACGCCTCGCCCGCCGCGTCGTCCACAGTGGACCCGAGCTCGGTGATCCGCGACGCGATGTCGTCGACGCGCAGCAGCTGCGTGTGCCCGCCGGAAACCAGCAGCGCCAGGCACGGCGTGGGCAGCGGCCCGTGCTGCAGCGTGTCGACCGCGATGTGCCCGGCCAGGTGGTTGACGCCGTAGAGCGGCACGTCCAGCGCCGCCGCGTAGGCCTTCGCCGCCGAGACGCCGACGAGCAGCGCACCCGCCAGGCCCGGCCCCGCCGTGACCGCGATGGCGTCCACATCGGACAATTTCAGCCCGGCCTGGTCGAAGGCGCGCGAAGTCGTCGGGACCATCGCCTCCAGGTGCGCGCGGCTGGCGACTTCCGGTACCACGCCACCGAAGCGGGCGTGCTGCTCGACGCTGGAGGCGACCTCGTCGGCGAGCAGCTCGACCGTGCCGTCGTCGTGCAGGCGGACCAGGCCGACCCCGGTCTCGTCGCACGAGCTCTCGATGCCCATGATGATGCGCGGCATCAGCCCGCCACCTCGTCTCGCGTCCGCGCCGGGCGGACCATCGTGTACGCATCGGCGCCGGAAGGCTGGTAGTAGCGCTTCCGGATGCCGAGCCGTTCGAAGCCGTGGCTCTCGTACAGCGCGAGCGCCGGGTCGTTGTCCGTTCGGACCTCGAGGAAGACCGGTGCCTCGACCTCGTCGGCCCGCGCCAGCAGCGCCCGCAGCAGCGCCTTGCCGATGCCCTGGCCCTGGTACTCGGGGGCGACGCCGATCGTGTGCACGGTCGCCTCGTACTCGCCGCGGCGGCGCCCGACGACGGCGAGCCCGGCGTACCCGAGCAGCTCGTCACTCTCGTCCGGGCGCGCGGCCAGGTAGAAGTGGCCCGCGTCCAGCTCGGAGTGGAACGCGCGGGCGCTCCACGGGTCGTCGCCGGGGAAGAGGATCTGCTCGATCTCGACGCACCGGGCGATGTCCCGGCGGCGCAGCGGCTCGAGTCTCACGGCACGGTCACCCGTTTCGGCGCCGCGGGCTCGGCGGCGTCGGGACGGCGCAGGTACAACGGCGTCAGCGGCGCCGGAGTCGCCTTCGCCAGCAACGCGGCGCGAGCGGCCTTCACCAGCCCGGCGGGCGACGGGAAACGCGGCTCGATCGGCTGGACGTCGAGCGCGGCGGCGTACAGCAGGGCACCGTCACCGGCCGCGACCTTGACGCCGGTCTCGAGGTCGGCCGGACGCTGCACGTGCGGGCCGTCGGTCCGGTTCCCGGCGGCGTCGTAGGCGGCCCAGTAGACCTCGCGGCGGCGCGCGTCGGTGAGGACGAGGAAGGGACTGCTGCCGGGGACGACGTCGGCGGCCAGCGCGTCGAGGCTGCAGACGGGGTACACCGGGATCCCGAGGGCGTGGCCGAGCGCGGCAGCGGTGGCCATCCCGGCACGCAGGCCGGTGAAGGGACCGGGACCGACCCCGGCGACGATCGCGTCGAGCTGCTTGAGAGTGACACCGGCGGCTTCGGTGGCGGCCAGCGCGTGCGGCATGATCAGCTCGCCGTGGGCGCGCGGGTCGACCGTGACGCGGTCACCCCGCGTTTCGACACCGTCGCCGTCCACCGCGACGACGCCCGCGGTCACCGCCGGGGTCGAGGTATCGATCGCCAGTACCAACACGGTGTCCCAGCCTACGACCAGGGCCTTCGGCAGCTCGCTGCAGGGGACGGATCCGCAGGGTACTGTGCCGTTCGTTACCCATCCGGCAGCAGTCACGGCGGAAACCGGCGCCTCGCGTCGATCGGCCGCGAAACGTATCCGCCCGCTTTCGGCCGGATTGGTAACGTGCGGATGGAGTCCGACTCTGGGAGGTCCCCGCGGTGCCCGCCCCGTTGTTCCCCGCCCTCGCCGACGGTTCCGGCCGCGAAGCCCTGCGCTTCGGCGACCACGCCCTCACCTACGCCGACCTCGCCGCCGTCGCCGGCGACCTCGCCCGTGAGCTTCCGCCGCGCCGGGTCGCGGTGTGGGCGACGCCGACCGTGCACACCAGCGTGGCCGTCGTCGCCGCGCTGCTCGCCGGTGTCCCGGCCGTGCCGCTCAACCCGAAGATCGGCGAGCGTGAGCTCGCGCACATCCTCGCCGACAGCGACCCCGCGCTCGTGCTGGCCGAACCGGGCGCCGAGCTGCCCCCCGGGCTGGCCGGCCTCCCGCGCCGGGACATCCCGCTGACCGGCGAGAAGACACCTATCGCGGACGAACCCGACCCCGAGGCGCCGGCCTTGATCGTCTACACGTCGGGCACCACCGGGCCGCCCAAGGGGGTCGTCCTCCCCCGCCGCGCGCTCGCGACCACGCTCGACGCCCTCGAGGACGCCTGGGGCTGGACCGCCGACGACGTCCTCGTGCACGCCCTCCCGCTGTTCCACGTGCACGGCCTGATCCTCGGCATCCTCGGGCCGCTGCGCCGGGGCGGCTCGGTGCGTCACCTCGGCCGCTTTTCCCCCGAAGGTGTCGCGCACGAGCTGGCGAACGGCGCGACCATGCTGTTCGGCGTCCCGACGATGTACCACCGCATCGCCGGCGAAGTCGGCACGAACCCCGCGCTGGCGGACGCGCTGCGGGCCGCGCGGCTGCTCGTCTCCGGCTCCGCGGCGCTGCCGGTGCACGACCACCAGCGGATCACCGCGGCGACCGGCCAGCAGGTCGTCGAGCGCTACGGCATGACCGAGACGCTGATGAACACCAGCGTCCGCGCGGACGGCGAACGCAAGCCGGGCACGGTCGGCGTGCCGCTGCGGGGCGTCGAACTGCGGCTGGTCGGCGAGGACGGCGAGGTCGTCGACGACCCCGAGACGGTCGGCGAGATCCAGGTGCGCGGGCCGAACCTGTTCACCGAGTACCTCAACCGCCCGGACGCCACCGCGGCCGCGTTCGACGACGGCTGGTTCCGCACCGGCGACATGGCCACGCGCGACGCCGACGGGTACGTCAAGATCGTCGGGCGCAAGGCCACCGACCTGATCAAGAGCGGCGGCTACAAGATCGGTGCCGGCGAGATCGAAAACGCGCTGCTCGAACACCCCGGCGTCGCCGAAGCGGCCGTCACCGGCGAGCCGGACGACGACCTCGGCGAGCGGATCGTCGCGTGGATCGTGCCCAGCGGCGAACCACCGTCCGCCGGGGAACTGGCCGACCACGTCGCCAAGCTGCTCGCGCCGCACAAGCGCCCGCGGGTCGTCCGGTACCTGGATGCCTTGCCGCGCAACGACATGGGCAAGGTCATGAAGCGGGCGCTCGGTGCCTAGGCTGCCGGCGCGCGAAGTCGTCGGCGCGATCGCGAACGGCTTCGCGGAGTTCCCCACCCCGCTGCGCGACGAGCCGGCCGACGGCCCGATCGGCTGGCCGGGTTACCGCGAAGCACGCGCGGATGCGGAAGAGCGCACCGGCGAGAAGGAGTCGGTCGTCTGCGGGACGGCGAAGATCGGCGACGTCGAGGCCGTGCTGATCGCGTTCGAGTTCGGGTTCCTCGGCGGCTCGCTCGGGCAGCGGACCGGCGACCGGATCGAGGCGGCGTTCGCGCACGCGCGCGACGCCCGGCTGCCGGTGGTTTCGCTGGTCGCCACCGGTGGCAGCCGCATGCAGCAGGGCATGCGCGCGTTGATGCAGCTGCAGCGGGTGGCGCGGGCGTCGGCGTTGACGCGTTCGCTGGGCATCCCGCAGATCTCGGTGCTGCGCGATCCGACGACCGGCGGCGGCTGGGCGACGCTCGGCGCGGGCGCCGACGTCATCCTCGCCCTGCCGGAAGCGCAGGTCGGCTTCGCGGGTTCGCGGGTGCGGCCGCCCGGGTCGCCGGAGGCTTACACGGCCGAGGCCAAGTACGAGTGGGGACAAGTCGACGCGATCGTGTCGCCGGACGAGCTCGGCGGCACCCTGGAGCGGTGGCTGCGGCTGCTGACCGCACGTTCGTCGGCGGCGGCTCCGCCCCCCTCGGCCCTGCGGCCGGCTTCGCTGCCGGAGACCGGCTGGGAAGCCGTCGAGGCGGCGCGTTCACCGCGGCGGCCCCGCGCTCACGAGTACCTCGACGCGTACTTCGACTGGCGTGCGGACATCAGCGGCGACCGCTGCGGCGGCGTCGACCCGGGTGTGGCCTGCGGCTTCGGCTGGCGGGACGGCCGGACGATCGCGTACGCGGCCCAGTGCGGCACGCCCACGCAACCGGCGGGCTTCCGGACGGCGGCGCGCTTGGTGCGGCTGGCGTCCCGCCTGGGCATTCCGGTGCTGACGCTGGTCGATACCCCGGGTGCGGCCAACGACGCGGCCGCGGAGCAGGCGGGCGCGGGCGGCGCGATCGCGGCGATGTTCGAGGCGGTGGCGACGGCATCGATCCCGGTGACGACGCTGGTGATCGGCGAAGGCGGCTCGGGCGGCGCGCTGGCGTTCGCCGCGGCGGAGTCGACGTGGGTGGCGCCGGACGCGTACTTCTCGGTGACGTCCCCGGAGGCCGCGGCGGCCATCCTCAAGCGCCCGGCTTCGGAGGTCCCGGCCATCGCCAACCAGCTGCACCTGCGGCCGCAGGACCTCGTGGACCTGGGTGTGGCGCGCGCGGTCGTGAGTGAGAAACAGGGTTAGCACACGGTTTCCCGCTCACGACATCTTGGCGAGTTCCGGGGTCCGGTCGGTCCAGGTGCCGTGCGGTTCGAGCGTCACCTCGCGGACGTCGTCCTCGCGGCGGGCCAGCCGGACCACCAGGTAGTCGTCCGTCAGCCGCTCCGCCGCGCCTTCACCCCACTCGACCACGATCGCCGAGCGCTCGAGGTCGGTGTCCAGGTCCAGGTCGTCGAGCTGCGAGAGGTCGCCGCCGAGCCGGTACGCGTCCACGTGTACCAGCGGCACGCCCGAGGCGCCCGCCGGGTGGACGCGGGCCAGGACGAACGTCGGGCTGCTCACGCGGCCGCCGACGCCGAGCCCCTCGGCGATGCCGCGGGTCAGCGTCGTCTTGCCGGCGCCGAGCGGCCCGGCCAACAGGACCAGGTCACCGGCACGCAGGACGCGGCCGAGCGCGCGACCGAAGTCCATCGTCGCTTCGGGCGTCGGGAACACGAACGTCAACGCTGCCACCACCAGGTTCGCCGGGACGTAGGCACGCCGTCCACGCCGGAGCAGCGTTGCAGGAGGTCGATCAGATGACTGTTCACCAGCTCCGGCTGCTCGAGCAGGACCATGTGCCCGGCGCCGCGGACGCGCACCAGCTCCGCGTCGGGCAGCTCGGCGGCGATCCGCTCGGCGTGCGAGAACGGCGTGAACCGGTCCGAGTCGCCGCCGATGACCAGCACTTCCGCGTGCTTCAGGCCGGCCAGCGCGGCATAGCGGTTGTGGCTGCCGAGGGTGTCGATGAAGTTGACCAGCCCGCGCACCGGCGTCACTTCGAGCATCTCGAGCATGAAGTCGACGAGCCGCGGCGCGACGTCGCGGCTGCCGAACGCCAGCCGTCGCACGGCCTGACGCGTCAGCTGCCCGCCCGCGGCGCGCACGAACTCCACCAGCCCGGGCTGCCAGCCGGCGAGCCCGCCCGCCGCGCGCGTCAACGGGTTGTACTTCGAGAGCAGCGAACGCGGCAACCCACGTGCGCCCACTTCGCCCGCCGCCGTCGCGATGAAAGCAACGCCGCACACACGGTCTTCGAACAGCTCGGGGAACTCGGCGGCCAGCTCCATGATCACCATGCCGCCCATCGAGTGCCCCATCAGCACGATCGGTCCCTCGGGCACCACGGACCGCAGGACGCAGTCGAGGTCACGGGCCAGCTGCTCGATCGTGGACGTCTCGGCGGAAGCCGCGCCGGACAGCCCGTGGCTGCGATGGTCGTAGTACACCTGACGCACGCGCGGCAGCCGAAGCGACGCGAGGTCGCGACGCTGGAAATGCCAGCAGCGCCGCGAAAGCGCGAAGCCGTGTACTCCCACGACAGTCAGTTCGGGTTCGCCGCCGTCTTCCGGGTCGATCTCCTCGACCGAAAGCGGCGTGCCGTCCTCGGCCGCGACCGTGGAAGTACGGTCCGGCTTCAGCTCCCCCAGCGGCTCGTCCACGTACGGATCCTCACTGTGCCGCCGCTGCTGCGCGGCGACGGCGATGGCGGCGGCGGTCCCGGTGGCCAGTGCCCCGACCCCGCCGGCGATGGCCAGCAGTCGTCGTGAAGGTGTCACGACCGGTCCCCCAGATACCGGCGCCGCACGCGCGGCCGGTACATCGAGGTGACGATCTCGTAGTCGATGGTGCCCAGCTTGTCGGCCCATTCCCGGGCGGTCGGCTCGCCGTGCGTCCCGGCGCCGAAGAGGACGACCTCGTCGCCGACCGCGGGCACGTAGTCGCCGCAGTCGACGACCAGCTGGTCCATGCAGACCCGTCCGGCCACCGGACGCCGCTGCCCGCCCAGGAAGACGTCCATCCGCCCGGACAGCGACCGCGGCACGCCGTCGGCATAGCCGGCCGGCACCAGCGCGAGGTTCGTGTCGCGCGAAGCGGTCCACGTGTGCCCGTACGACACCGACTCCCCGGCCTCGATGCGCTTGACCAGCGCGACCGCCGACCGGAACGTCATGGCCGGACGCAGGTCTTCGGCCTGCGGCACCGGGTTGAGCCCGTACATCGCGATGCCCGGGCGCACGATGTCGAAGTGCAGGTCCGGCCGGGTGAGCAGCGCCGCGGAGTTCGCCAGGTGCCGTTTCGGGTCCAGCCCGGCGGCGCGGGCGACGTCGTAGGCCTCGGCGAAGCGCTTGGCCTGCAGGTCCGTCGCCGGGTGCGCCGGCTCGTCGGCGCACGCGAGGTGGGACCAGATCGCGACGACCTCGACCCTCGGTTCGGCGGCCGCCGCGGCGACCAGCTCGGCCCACGCGGCGGGCGGGCAGCCGTTGCGCGACAGGCCGGTGTCGATTTTGAGGTGCACACGGGCCCGGGTACCCGCCGGCGTGGCCGCGGCGATGCGGCGTAGCTCACCCAGCGAGCTGGCCGCGAGGTCGACGTCGGCTTCGATGCCCGGCGCGAAGTCGACGTCCGGGGTGTCGAGCCAGCTGAACAGGCGGGTGGTGATCCCGGCGGCCCGCAGGGCGAGCGCTTCGCCGAGCGAGCACGTGCCGAGCCAGCTCGCCCCGGCCTCGACCGCGGCGCGCGCCACCGGCAGCGCGCCGTGGCCGTAGGCGTCGGCCTTGACCACGGCCATCACCTCGGCGCCGGGCGCGCGGGCGCCCAGCAGGGTGAGGTTGTGGCGGATCGCGTCGAGGTCGATGTCGACCTGCGCGCGCGGGAAACTGGGAGTCATGGCGACTCCCAGTTTCCCATGACCCGAGGTCAGGGCAGGCGTGCGCCCGTGGTGGCGGAGAACACGTGCAGCTCGTCGGGACGGATCCGCAGGTGCAGCGTGTCGCCCATGGCGGGCGGCGTGCGCGGGTCGACGCGGGCCACGACGTTGGACTTCGTGCCCTCGGCGTCGGTCTCGGCCAGCTTGCCGTAGACGTAGGCGTCCGAGCCGAGCTCCTCGACCAGGTCGACCTTGATCGGCACGGAGTCGGGGCCCTCGCTGACCACTTCCAGCGACTCGGGGCGGAAGCCGAGGGTCACCGTGTCGCCGTCGGCGGCCTGGATGACCTCGCGAGTCAGCGCCACGCTGCCGCCGCCCAGCTCGGCACCGTCGGCCGTCAGCTTCGCGGTCACGAGGTTCATCGCCGGCGAGCCGATGAACCCGGCGACGAAAGCGTTTGCGGGCCGGTCGTACAGCGCGCGCGGGGTGTCGCACTGCTGCAGCAGGCCGTCCGACAGCACGGCGACGCGGTCACCCATCGTCATGGCCTCGACCTGGTCGTGCGTGACGTACACGGTCGTGACGCCGAGGCGGCGCTGAAGCGCGGCGATCTGCGTACGCGTCGACACGCGCAGCTTCGCGTCGAGGTTCGACAGCGGCTCGTCCATGAGGAAGACCTGCGGCTCGCGCACGATCGCCCGGCCCATCGCGACACGCTGGCGCTGACCACCGGAGAGCGCTTTCGGCTTCCGGTCGAGGTACTGCTCGATGTCGAGCAGCTTCGCGGCTTCCAGGACCTTCTGCTTGATCTCGGACGCGGGGCGGCCGGCGATCTTCAGCGCGAAGCCCATGTTCTGCGCGACCGTCATGTGCGGGTACAGCGCGTAGTTCTGGAACACCATGGCGATGTCACGCGAGCGCGGCGGGAGCTGCGTGACGTCGCGGTCGCCGATCCAGACGGCGCCTTCGTCGATGTCCTCGAGGCCGGCGAGCATGCGCAGGCTGGTCGACTTGCCGCAGCCGGACGGGCCGACCAGCACGAGGAACTCGCCGTCGGCGATCTCCAGGTCCAGCGCGTCGACCGCGGGGCGCTCGGCACCGGGGTAGCGCCGGGTCGCCTTGTCGTAGGTGATGGAAGCCATCGGTCAGTCCTCTCCGAGATTCCGCCGGGCCCCGTACGCCGCTTCGCGGGCTTCGAGGTGGCGCTGCTGGATCCGGTGGCCCTCGGCGCGCTGCGCCTCGGTCGGCTCGTCCAGCTCGAGCCGGGGTTTGCGGTTTTCCTGCCAGGACGGGGGTTCCGCACTGGAAGCCAGGGCCCACGCCGCCTGCCGCGCCGCGCCGAGCGCGACGTACTCGGCGACTTCGGGCAGCTGCACGGGCACGCCGAAGACGAGCGGCGCGACCGCGCGGACGGCGGCCGACTGCGCGCCCCCGCCGATCAGCAGCACGCGCTCGACGTCGAGGCCGTGCGCGCGCACGGCGTCGAGGCCGGCGGCCAGTCCGCAGAGCATGCCTTCGACGGCACTGCGCGCGAGGTTCTCCGGCGTCATGTTCGCCCTGGTCAGGCCGCTCAGCGAGCCGGTGGCACCCGGCAGGTTCGGGGTGCGCTCGCCGTCGAGGTAAGGCAGGAACGTGAGGCCGCCGACGCCGGGCTCGGCGCCGAGGGCGAGCCGGTCGAACTCGCTCAGCGTCGCCCCGAGCATGGTGGCCGTCGCGGTCAGGACGCGGGCGGCGTTGAGGGTGCAGGCCAGCGGGAGGAACCGGCCGGTGGCGTCGGCGAACCCGGCGACCTCGCCGGACGCGTCGGCCGCACCGGTCTCGGCCACGCCGAACACCGTGCCGCTGGTGCCGAGCGACACGACGACGTCACCCGGCCGCAGTTCGAGCCCCAGCGCGGCGGCCATGTTGTCCCCGGTGCCCGCCGAGACGAGCACGCCGTCCGGGGTGTGGCCGGCGACGTCGGCCGGGCCGAGCACGGTCGGCAGCTCCGGCGTCCGGCCGCCGAACGCGTGGCTCAGGACGTCCAGGCGGTAGGAGTTGTCCGACGGCGAGAAGTAGCCGGTGCCGGACGCGTCGCCGCGGTCGGTGACCGGGTCGCCGCCGGTGAGCTTCCAGGTCAGCCAGTCGTGCGGCAGCAGGACGCGGGCGACGCGGTCGGCCAGCTTCGGCTCGTGGTCGGCCAGCCAGCGCAGCTTCGTCACGGTGAAGCTCGCGACCGGCACCGAGCCGACGGACTTCGCCCAGACCGACGGCCCGCCGAGCTCGTCGACGAGGTCGAGGGCGGCCTGCGCGGAGCGCGTGTCGTTCCACAGCAGCGCGGGCCGGACCACGTCGTTGTTTTCATCCAGCGTGACCATGCCGTGCTGCTGGCCGCCGACGCCGATGGCCTTGACGCCGTCGAGCACGCCGTTCGTCGCTTCCTGGAAGGCGCTCCACCAGGCGTCGGGGTGCACCTCGGTGCCGTCGGGGTGCGGCGCGCGGCCGGTGCGGACGATCTCGCCGGTTTCGGCGTCGCACACGACGACCTTGGTCGACTGCGTGGACGAGTCGATGCCGGCGACCAGCTCAGCTGTCATAGGGCTGCCCCTCTGCGACGTGTTCGACGATCTCGATCGCGGTGCCCGCGTTGAGCGCGGCCTCGATCTCCTCGGTGGGCGTGGCTTGCCCGGTGATCAGCAGGTCGTAGTCGCCGACGTCGCCGTGCGCGTAGGTCGCGGTGCGGCCGAACTTCGAGTGGTCGACGACGAGGACGTTCTGGTTGGCGATCTTCAGCGCGGCCTTCTTCAGCTCGGCGTAGTCGCGGTCGGGGTGGAAGAGCCGCCCGACGGCGACGGCGGTGACCGAGACGAAGGAGACGTCCGCGCGGATCGAGTCGAGCAGGTTGAGGACCTCGGGGCCGGCGCAGGAGTCGTACTCGTGGCTGTACCGGCCGCCGGCGAGGACCACGTCGACCTTGGGCCCGAGCAGCCGCGCGGCGTGCAGCGAGTTGGTGACGACGGTGAGCGCGTCGATCTCGGCGAGCCGCCTGACCAGCGGAAGGAGGGTGGTGGAGTCGTCGACGAAGACGGTCTGCCCGGGTTGGACGTGGTTGGCGGCGGCCGCGCCGAGCGCGTCCTTCTCGCCGTGGTGGAGCGTGTCGCGGAAGCGGGCGGCGGTCTCGATGGTGAGCGCCGGGTAGGCCTCGACCTTGCCGCGCAGCTTGCGCAGGAGCCGGCGTTCGGCCAGGTCGTCGAGGTCGCGGTGCATGGTCATGAGGCTGACCTTGAAGCGGGCGGTGAGGTCGTCGATGCGGGCTTCGCCGTGCTCGATGACGTGGTCGAGGATGTCCTGCCGCCGCCGTTCGACGACGGCATCGGACGGCCGGGTCTTCCGGTCTCCGGGTACTGTGCCGCCGCTCACACAGCATTCTTACCAGATTTATCGCCCGGAGTTAACAGAGAACTCGATAACTCTTCGCACGCCCCAAGCGCCCCAATGTGGCCTTCGGTGCGTCAGACGCACCCAAGGCGGCCTTCGGTGCGTCTGACGCAACCAAGGCCGCCTTGGGGCGCTTGGGTCAGGTCGCGAGGGAGCGGATCGAGCGGATGGCTTCCGGGATCGCGTGGACCAGGCCGGACGCCGAGGTCGGGGCGTTCTGGGCCGCGATCGCGCCCGCCAGCGAGTGGACGTGCGCCGCGGCCGCGGCCGCCAGCCACGGGTCCAGGCCCGCCGCCAGCAGCGAGCCCACCAGGCCCGACAGGACGTCTCCCGAGCCCGCCGTCGCCAGCCAGGCGCCACGCGGGGTGTTCACCGCCACCCGGCCGTCCGGGGCCGCGACCACCGTGCAGTGCCCCTTCAGCAGCACGACCGCGTTGTACTTCGAAGCCGCTTCGCGCGCCGCCGTCACGCGGTCCGGACCCGGCTTGCGGCCCATCAGGCGCTCGTACTCGCCCGCGTGCGGGGTCAGGACCAGCGGCGTGTCCGGGTCGCGCGCGTCGAGGACCTCCGGGGACTTCGCGATGATCGTGGTCGCGTCGGCGTCCGCGCAGACCGGGACGCCCTGGCCGAGCACGTACCGCAGCACGTCACGGCCCTCCGAGCCGGTGCCGATGCCCGGGCCGACCGCCCACGCCTGGACGCGCCCGGCGTCCGCGACCGTGCCCGTCGCGATGATCTCCGGCCACTGCGCCCGGACGACGTCGGCCGCGTGGCCCGCGTAGCGCACCATGCCCGCCGTCGCGCGGACCGCCGAGCCGGCCGCCAGCACCGCCGCACCCGGGTACGTCGCCGAGCCCGCCGCGATGCCCACGACACCCTGGCTGTACTTGTCGTCCTCCGGTCCAGGCACCGGCCAGGCCGCCGCGACGTCGACGATGTCGAGCAGGCGGAGATCGGGTTTCTCCAGCTGGAGGCCGATGTCGACCAGCACGACCTCGCCGCACCACGACGGCGCGAGCACGTGCACCGGCTTGAGCGCGCCGAACGTGACCGTCCGGGCCGCCTTGACCGCCGGGCCGTCGACCGCGCCGGTGTCCGGGTCGACGCCGCTGGGCAGGTCGACCGCGACGATCGGCGCCTCGGCCAGGTCCACCAGCCGCGCCGCGTCCGGCCGCAGCGGGCCGCGGCCGGAGATGCCGACGATCCCGTCGACCACGACGTCGGCGCGCTTGATCCACTGTGGACCGTCCTCGGCGGACACCACGCGCCCACCGGCGCGGCGCAGCGCCCGCAGTCCCGCGGGGTGCGCTTTGTCCGGCTTCAGCAGGATCGCCGTGACGGAGACCCCGCGCTTGCGCAGGAACGCCCCGGCCCACAGCGCGTCACCACCGTTGTCGCCGGAGCCGACGAGCAGCACGACCCGGCGTCCGGACACCGTGCCGACGTACTCGGAGAGGAAGTCCGCGACCTGCACCGAAAGGCCGAACGACGCCCGCCGCATCAGCTCGCCCTCGGGCATCACGGCGAAGGCCCGCCCCTCCGCCTCGCGAATCCGTTCCGTGGTCCAGATTCCCTGCACGGCGGGGCCTCCCGCGGGTTACTCGACAGTGACCGACTTCGCCAGGTTACGCGGCTTGTCGACGTCGTACCCGCGGGCGCGGGCGATCTCCGCGGCCAGCACCTGCAGCGGCACCGTGGACACCAGCGGCTGCAGCAGCGTCGGCACGGCGGGCACCTCGATCAGCTCGTCGGCGAAGGGCCGGACGGTCTCGTCGCCCTCTTCCGCGATGACGATCGTGCGGGCGCCGCGCGCCTGGATCTCGCTGATGTTCGAGACCAGCTTCGAGTGCAGCACCGCGCGGCCCTTGGGCGACGGCATCACGACGACGACCGGCAGGCCCTCCTCGATCAGCGCGATCGGGCCGTGCTTGAGCTCGCCGGCCGCGAAGCCCTCGGCGTGCATGTACGCGAGTTCCTTGAGCTTCAGCGCGCCTTCGAGCGCGACCGGGAAGCCGACGTGCCTGCCGAGGAACAGCACCGCGCGCGAGTCGGCGATGCGACGGCCCAGCTCGCGCGTCTGCTCCACAGTGGACAGTACCTTCTGGACGGCCGCGGGCATGGCCTCCAGCTCGGCGAACTCGCGCGCGACCTCGTCCGGGTACTTCGTGCCGCGGGCCTGTGCCAGCGCGAGGCCGACGAGGTAGTTGGCCGCGATCTGCGCGAGGAACGCCTTCGTCGAGGCGACGCCGATCTCGGGCCCGGCGTGGGTGTACAGGACCGCGTCGGACTCCCGCGGGATCTGCGCGCCGTTGGTGTTGCAGACGGCCAGGACGCGCGCCTTCTGCTCGCGCGCGTGCCGGACGGCTTCGAGCGTGTCCGCCGTCTCGCCCGACTGGGAGACGGCGACCACCAGCGTGTCACGGTCCAGGACCGGGTCGCGGTAGCGGAACTCGGACGCCAGCTCGACCTCGACCGGCAGCCGCGTCCAGTGCTCGATCGCGTACTTGGCGACCAGGCCGGAGTGGTAGGCCGACCCGCAGGCGACGACGAAGACCTTGTCGACGTCGCGCAGGTCCTGGTCGGAGATGCGCTGCTCGTCGAGGATGATCCGGCCGGACTCGAAGTGCCCGCGCAGCGTGTTGGCCAGCGCCTCGGGCTGCTCTTCGATCTCCTTGAGCATGAAGTACTCGTGGCCGCCCTTCTCGGCGGCCGACAGATCCCAGTCGACGGTGAACGGCTTCGCCTGGGCGGCGTCGCCGTGGAAGTCGGTGACCTCGTAACCCTCGCGCGTGATGACGACGAGCTGGTCCTGGCCCAGCTCGACGGCCTCGCGGGTGTGCTCGATGAACGCGGCGACGTCGGAGGCGACGAAGTGCTCGCCGTCGCCCACCCCGACGACCAGCGGCGACGACCGGCGCGCGGCCACGATCGTGTCCGGCTCGTCGGCGTGCGTCACGACCAGCGTGAACGCCCCTTCGAGGCGGCGGCAGACGGCGGCGACGCTGGCGGCGAGGTCACCCTTGGTGTCGCCGTCGGCGTAGGCGCGGGCGACGAGGTGCGCGGCCGTCTCGCTGTCGGTGTCGCTGGTCATCTCGACGCCGTCGGCTTCCAGCTCGGCGCGCAGGGCGGCGAAGTTCTCGATGATGCCGTTGTGCACGACGGCGACGCGCTGCGAGGCGTCCCGGTGCGGGTGCGAGTTGCGGTCGATCGGCGCGCCGTGGGTGGCCCAGCGCGTGTGCCCCATGCCGGCGGTGCCGCCGAAGTGGTCGCGGCCGACCTTGTCGAGCTCGGCTTCCAGGTTGGCCAGGCGCCCGGCCTTGCGCTCGACGGTCAGCGAACCGGCGCCGTCGAGGACCGCGACACCGGCCGAGTCGTAACCGCGGTACTCCATGCGCCGGAGCCCGCCGAGGACGACGTCCAGAGCCGGGCGGTGCCCGACATATCCCACGATTCCACACACGCGCACCAGCCTAACGAGGGACGTTCAGCGGGTTGACGGGGTCCGGAAAGGCCGATTGACCTGCACGAACACTCGGCCGGGTGGTTCAAACCAATCCACCCCGGCCTGGAACGATCCACCCAAGCGCCCCAAGGCGGCCTTGGTTGCGTCTGACGCACCCAAGGCGGCCTTCGGTGCGTCTGACGCACCCAAGGCCACATTGGGGCGCTCGGGCCGGGGCGGCGGGCGAGCCGCGGGAGGGCTCGCACAGTAGGGTTCCGGCCATGGCCAGCAAGCCCAAGCAGCTGCTCGCGGAGTTGACGCACCCGGGCCCGCACGAGGTCCTGCGGGGCAATCTCGCCCTGGTCGGCCTGCCCGGCGTGGTCTTCACGCCACGCGCCGGCCTCGGGCTGCCCGCCGTCGCCTTCGGGCACGGCTGGCTGCAGCCGCCCGAGCGGTACCGGCAGCTGCTGCACCACCTCGCCAGCTGGGGCATCGTCGCCGCCGCGCCCGCGACGCAGCGGGGGCCGCTGCCGTCGCACCGGCTGCTCGCCGCCGACCTGATGACCACCCTCGACGTCGTCACGACCGTGCGGCTCGGACCGGACGGCATCAGCGTCGATCCCGCCAAGCTCGGCCTCGCCGGGCACTCGACCGGCGGCGGCTCGGCCGTCCTCGCCGCGGCGCAGGACGCGCCGGCCGAGCACCCCCGGATCAAGGCCGTCGCCACCATCGCCGCCGCTCAGACGCTGCCGCCCGCCACCGAGTCGGCGAAGGCCATCACCGTTCCCGGCCTGCACCTCGCCGCCGAAGAGGACCTGGTCGCCCCGAAGGTCGGGCACGCCGAGGCGATCACGAACGCCTGGGGCGGCGACGACGTCCAGCTGCGCACCCTCGGCAAGGCGACCCACCTGGGCGTCACCGAGGGCAGGCACTGGTCACAGCTGATCATGCACGGCAAGCCGCACCGCAAGACGCAGCAGCTCACGCGCGCGCTGTTCACGGCGTTCTTCCTCACGCACCTGACCGGCACCGACAAGTACCGGCCCCTGCTCGAAGCCGACGTCAAGCGCGCCACCATCGAACGCGAGGAAGAACCCGCGCACTGAGCGCTCAGACGAGCCAGCTGGTGCTGGAGAAGTCGTCCTCGTCGTCGGGCTGCCGGGCGTGCCTGCCCCGCCGCGGGGGCTCCGGCGCCGGGGGTTCCGGTGCCGGCTCCGGGCGCGGCGCGGCCGTGACCGGAGTTCCGTAGCTCGGCGTCGGGTAGTTCGGGTACCCGGTGCCGGCTTCCTCGTCCTGGACGCCGAACTCCATCAGCGACTCGCGGCTCTTGTCGGCCAGGGTCTTCTCCGTCGCCCAGCCGCCCGCGCTCTGCTTGCGCTTGTTGAGCTCGTCCATGTGCTCGGCGTACTTCTGCGCGGCGGCCAGCTCCTGCTTCAGCCCCTCGCGGGCCTGCGCCTCCGCCTCCGCGACCCGGCGCTCCCGCAGGCCCCGCTGCTCGTCCTGCTCGCGCGCCGCGGCCTCCATCGTCGAGATCGCCGCGCGGTACCGGTCTTCGGCGCTGCTCATCGGCCCTCCTCCCGTCACCGGTCGTACCGGATCGACCGGTCGCCCTCGTCGTCCAGCGAGCCGCTGATCCGGCCCTTGGCGCCGCTCGTCTCGAAGACGCCGCCTTCGATGCGGTACTGGCTCGGCCCGCGCTGCTGGTCACCGCCGCCACCACCGGGCGCGGCACCCATGCCGCCCATCATGCCGCCCATGCCACCCATGCCGGTCATCCCGCTCATGCCGCCCGGCGCGCTCGCGGTGGCTTGGTGCATTCCCGGGTCGACCGGGGTGGCGCCGAGCCCGGCACCGCCGTCGGACATCGGGAGCGACGCGTCGCTACCCGTGTGCGCACCCGGGTCGAGCGAGACGGCGCCCGCGAAGTCGGCCGAACCACCGCCGGTGACGGCGGAGCCGAAGTCGCTCGCCCCGGCCGTCGTGGTCGCGTCGCCTGCCGCGCCGGCACCGGCCGCGACGCCGGCGTCGGCCGTCGCCACGGCGGGCTCCGCGGCGACGCCGCCACCGGCACCGCCGCCGAAGTCACCGGAGAAGTCCTGCCCGCCCGGCGCGGTGAACCCACCGCCACCGGCGGCCGCCGCGCCCTGGGTGAAGCCCGGGTCCGGGTGGGGCGGCGCCGGGTCCTTCGTCAGCGGCGGCTCGGCGCCCGGGTCGTGGTGGATCGCCGAGCCGGTGACGCCGTCGCCCGTGGTGCGGGCCGGGTCGGTCTTGGCCTCACCCGCCTTGGCCTCGCCCGCCTTGGGGTCGTCCTTGTCGTCCAGCGTGTACGTGGTCGGCTCGCCCTTGCCGTCGTCGACCGTCACGATCGTGGGCCCGTTCGGGCCCTCCGGCCGCTCGGCGGTGATCTTCAGGTTGCCGTCCTGGATGTGGATCTTGCCGTCCGGGCCCGGCTTGTAGGTGCCGTCGGCCGACGGCTGCCCCTCCTTGACCGCGCCCTGCGGGCCGAAGCCGCCGTCGGCGGGCTTGGCGCCGTCCTTGCCCGCCTCGGCCTTGTCGCCGTCACCCCAGTCGAGGTGGTAGTCCTTCTTGTGGCCGTGGCCGTCGTCCACGGAGATGTCCTGCTTGCCCTCCTTGTCGGGCTCGGACATCTCGATCGTGTTGTCGCCCTTCTTGACCGACACCGTGTCCGTGTCGTCCAGGTCCTTGATGGCTTCGCCGGTCGTCGGGTCGATCGGGTACGGCTTCCCGGTGGCCGGGTCGACCTCGAGGGGCTTGCCGGTGATCGGGTTCTTGCCGTCGTCGTGCTTCGCCGGCTCCTCGGCCTTGGGCGGCTCGGCCGCCGACGGCGTCGTGCTGCCCCCGCCGCCCGTGCTGCCACCAGCGCCCGTGCTGCCACCACCGCCGGTCGAGCCCCCGCCGCCGGTGGTCCCGCCGCCGCCGGTCGTGCCGCCGCCGTTGCCGTTGTGCGTGTCGCCGCCCTTGTCGCCGCCGGTGTTCTGCGTCTCGGTGAGCTGGTTGCGGTAGCCGTCCATGAACCGCTCGAGCGCGCCGAACTGCTGGTCGATCGTGTCCTTGGCGGATTTGCAGGAGCCGTTGAACGCGTTGATCAGGCCCTGGTACTCCGTGGTGAACGCGCCATCCCGCCAGTACCGGCAGACGTTGCGGCCGTACTCCTTGTTCTCGTCGTTGAAGCCGCAGTCGTCGTTCTGCAGCCGCTCGGCGAGGTTCGTCTGGTTGCCGTTCTTCGCGTTGACGGCGTCGACCCAGCCGGCGACCTTCATGAAGTCGTCGAACTTGTCGGTCTCGCCGTTCGCGATCTTGAGGACGTCACGGGCCATGTTGATGTCGGCCTGCGCGATCGTCGTGCGGTGCAGCGCGAGGACCTCGTCGACCTTCTTCTTGACCGCGTCGTAGACGTGCGTCACGGTCTGCGGGATCAGCTTCGCGGCGCCGTCGATCTGCTGCGAAAGCTCCTTGGCGTGCGGCTTGATGACCTCGTCGTACTTGATCTCCGCCGCGTTCGCGCCCTTGCCCTTCCACTCCCCGAAGAGGGTCTGGAGCTCGGTGTCGCTCTTGGTGAGCGTGTCTTCGACGACCTTGTGCGCCTTGGCCAGGTCGTCGGCCTCGGTGAGGAACTTCTGGAACTGGATGCCCCGGTTCTCGTGGAACTTGTCCCGGATGTCCTTCTGCGAATCGATGTGCCCGGTGCCGCCCTTGATCTTGTTCCAGATCTCGTCGGTCCACTGCACCAGGAAGTCGACGGCGACGTTGCCCTGGTCGAGCATTTCGTCGGAGGTCTTCGCACCCGCGCCGAGCGTCGGCGTGGTGATTCCGTCGAGGTTCTTCTTCGCCTGGTTCTTGCGGTCGGTCTGGGCCTGCTGTTCCTTGCCCTTGGCGGCCGATTCCTGCTTCGCGCGGGCGACGATTTCGTCGGTGTCGTTCGAGTCGAACGGATCCCAGCCGTCGTTGTCGCCGTCGGAATACCCCTCGATGTACTCCTTGGCGTACCGCTCTTCTTCGTCGTTGAAGTTGAAGGTGTTGCGGTCGTACTCCTCCATGAGCTCCGACTTCGTCTTCATGGAGACGTTCGGGTCGTCGAGGATCTTCTTGATTTCCGCCCAGTCGGCCATTACCGGCTCCCCGCCGCGTTCGCCCGCGCACCGGCGTCCTGCTCCTGCGTGGAGTACTTGGAGCCGGCCGTCCCGATGCCGGAGCCCAGGTTCATCAGCGCGTTGGAAAGCCCGGTGAGGCCGGCGCCGATTTCGTCGATGCCGGTCTTGTACTTGTCGAAACCGTCGCCGTGGACGCGGCCCATGTCTTCTTTCTTCAGCTCGGTCGGCGCGACCTTCTTCGCTTCGGCTGCCGGGTCGTCGGCGACGTCCGCGAGGCGCATCTGCGCCCGCGTCATCGCCTCGGAACTCGTCGCATAACCGTCTGGCATGGTCGCTGCCCCCTTCGATCCCACAGTCCCTGGCTCGGGTTTCAAGACTGTGACGCGCCCGGACGCCGTTCGGTGCCGTCGCAGATGCACACAGAGTCTAGCGGTCGGCCGGGCGGCCTACCTGGGCTTTGCCGCGACCGCCTCGGCGATGACCTCGGCGACCCCGCGGACGTCGACCAGCCGGTCGAGCTCGTCCAGGTCGACCGACACGCCGTAGCGCACCTCGACCCGCGCGAGCAGCTGGACGCGCTGCCGGGACGTCATGCCGATGTCGTCGAACGGGGTCTCGTCGGTGAGCCGCTCGGGCGGCAGCTGCAGAGCGGTGCAGACGATCTTCCGGATCTCGACGGTGTAGCCGGCCAGGTCATCCATGGCGCTCATTGTCGCCCCACCAGCGCTCGCGGGCCGCGGCGCGGGAGACCTTGCCGCTGGAGGTCCGCGGCACCGCGCCCGGCGGGACCAGCCACAGCGCCCGCAGCGGCAGGTCGTGGCCTGCCGAGACGGCCCGCCGCACGGCCCTCGCCACCGTCTCGTCCGGGTTCACGCAGCCGGCCACGACCGCGACGCCTTCACCCCGCTCGTCCCGGACGGCGAACGCGGCGACGCGCCCGGCCCGGACGCCGGGGTGCGCGGCCTCGACGGTGGCCTCGATGTCCTGGGGGTGGTGGTTGCGGCCGTCGACGATGATGAGGTCCTTGAGCCGTCCGGTGACGTACAGCTCGCCGTCGTGGACGAACCCGAGGTCGCCGGTGCGGAGCCAGCCGTCTTCGGTGAAGGTGCCGCCACGGCCCGGCCGGCCCCAGTAGCCGTCGGCGACGTTCGGGCCGGACACCCAGATCTCTTTGTCGACAAGGCGGATCCGCTGGCCGTACGGCCGCCCCACCGACACGCGCGGCTCGCCGTCGAACGTCGTCACGGTGGGGCCTTCGTCGCCCGCGCTCGTGACGAACACCGTCGCCTCGGCCAGCCCGTAGCACGGTTTGTGCGCGGTTCGCGGCAGCCCGAAGGGAGCGAAGGCCCGCTCGAAGGCTTCGACGGTGGCCGCGCGGACCGGCTCGCTGCCGTTGAGCACCGAGTTGACCTGCGAAAGGTCGACGTCCGTCAGCTCGACGGCGGCCTCGGCGGCCAGGTCGAAGGCGAAGTTGGGTGCCGCGGTGACCACGCCGGGGAACTCGGCGAGCAGGCGGATCCAGCGCAGCGGGTCGCGGACGAACTCCATCGGCGTGAAGAACACTGAGTGCGCGCCGAGGAACACGGGCGTGCCGATGAGCAGGACCAGGCCCATGTCGTGGAAGAACGGCACCCAGCCGGCGAGGTGGGCCGACGCGTCGGCGTGGTAGCACCGCGTCGTCTGCCAGCAGGCGGCCACCAGCGCGCGGTGCGAGATCACCGCGCCGGCCGGGCGGCTGGTCGAGCCCGACGTGTACTGCAGGTAGGCCGGGTCGCGCATCGCCACCTCGGCGGGCGGCTCGGTGTCGCCGGGCTCGATGTCCTCGACGGCCAGCACGACGGCCGCCGGCACCTTGTCGAGGAGGTCCTTCGAGGTGAGGCACACCGCCGGGGTGGCGTCCGCGAACGCCGACTCGATCCGGGCGCGGTTCGTGCGGCTGGTCGGGACGGACAGCGGCACCGCGATGCGGCCCGCGTACAGCGTGCCCAGGAAGGCGACGACGTACCCCAGGTCCTGCCGGGCGACGATCGCCACCCGATCACCCGTTTTGGTGAACCGTCGCAGCTCGCGGGCGACGCCGCGAACCCGGGCGAGCACCTCGGGCCACGTCAGGGTGTGGTCGACCGGACCGGGGAAGGTGCGGCAGGTGAACGCCGGGCGGTCTTCGGCCGCGTTGCGGAGCAGGTAGTCCGTGAACGGCGTGGTCAGGACGTCATCCGGGACATCTGCGGGCGGCACGGCCCCATCCTGCCCTACCGTGTCGAACCGATGGACGAGTTCGAACGGCACGGCGTCGCCGTGGTCTCCGGCCGCAACGCGTGCGCCCGCGCCCTGCGCTCCCCCGAGCTGACGTCGGATCCCGGCGGCGGCTCACCGAGCGTGCTGCTGCGCGACGGCGACGATCACGCCCGGGTGCGTGGCGTGCTTCGGGCGATCATCGCCGGGCTGGAGCCGTTCCCGGACTCGCTGCGCGCCGCGGTCGAGGACGGGGTCGGCGGCCTGGGTCCGGCGTTCGACCTCGTACGCGACTTCGCGCGGCCGGTGGCGGGCACGGTTACGTCCGCGGTGCTCGGGGTCGACCTGGACGACGTCTTCCTGGACCGCCTGGAGGCGACGACGGCGAACCTCGACGTCTTCGGCGGCACGGACGGAGCGGGCCAGGCGGCGGCGTTCCGGCTGGCGGTGCAGCTGAGCCGGGCCGAGGCCGAGCCGGGCGGGTTGACGGCGCTGCGGGAGGCGCACGCGGCCGGGCGGCTCGACGACGACGAGCTGATGTTCAACCCGGTGGTGCTGGCCCACGCCGCCTACGAGAACTCGCTCAACTTCCTGGCGTGCGCGGGGCTGGAGCTGGCTTCGGGGTCGTCGCGGAGCGTGCGCGACATGGTGACGGCGATCTGCCCGGCGCGGTACGTCCTGCGCTTCGGCCCGGCGGGCCCGGTGGCGGTCTCACTGGCCGACGGCCTGCCGTTCGGCCTGGGACGGCACGCGTGCCCAGGCTCCGGCGTCGCGCTGGCCGAGGCCGAGATCGCGCTCACCGCACTGGCCCGGCGTCTCGAGGGCGGCTGCGAGGTGGGTGAGGTGCGCTGGAAGACGCACCCGGTGTTCCACGGCCTGGCCTCGGCGCCGGTGGTCGTGAGGTTACGAGACGGCTGAGACCACGCCGGCCAGGCGATCGGCCGCGGCCTGGGCCGTCGACTGCGCCGGGGCCTCCACCATCACGCGGACCAGCTGCTCGGTGCCGGACGGGCGCAGCAGCACCCGGCCCTCTTCGCCCAGCTCGGCCTCGACCTCGCCGATCGCATCACGGACCTCGGACGAGTCGGCGACCGCCGCCTTGTCCGCGACCGGGACGTTCACCAGCACCTGCGGGAGGCGGTTCATCACGGCCGCCAGGTCGGCGAGGGACTTGCCCGTCTCGGCCATGCGGCTCATCAGGCGCAGCGCGGTCAGCAGGCCGTCACCCGTCGTCGCGTGGGCCGGCAGCACGACGTGCCCGGACTGCTCGCCGCCGAGGGCGTAACCGCTGGCCCGCAGCTCCTCCAGGACGTACCGGTCGCCCACCGCCGTCGTGACGACGGTGATGCCGTGCGCCTTCATCGCCAGGTGCAGGCCGAGGTTGCTCATCACGGTCGCGACCAGCGTGTCCTTGGTCAGCTCGCCGGACTCCGCCAGGGCGAGGGCCAGGACCGCCATGATCTGGTCGCCGTCCACCAGCTCGCCGGCGGAGTCGACGGCCACGCAGCGGTCGGCGTCGCCGTCGTGGGCGATGCCGAGGTCAGCGCCGTGCGCGACGACCGCCTCGCGCAGCTTCTCCGGGTGGTTGGAGCCGCAGTGCTCGTTGATGTTGATGCCGTCCGGCTCGGCGTGCAGCGCGACGACCTCGGCGCCCGCGCGGCGGTAGACCTCGGGCGCGGCGGCCGACGACGCGCCGTTCGCGCAGTCGACGACGACCTTGAGCCCGGCCAGCGAGTGCGGCGTCGCGTTGACGAGGTGGGCGGCGTAGCGGTCGAGGGCGTCTTCGACGTCCGTGACGCGGCCCACACCGGCGCCGGTCGGGCGGACCGCGTCGGCGGACAGGCCGGCCTCGATCTCGTCCTCGATGCCGTCAGGGAGCTTGTGGCCGCCCGCGGCGAAGAGCTTGATGCCGTTGTCGGGCATCGGGTTGTGCGACGCGGAGATCATCACGCCCAGGTCGGCTTCGAGCGCGCCGACCAGGTAGGCGACGGCCGGCGTCGGCAGCACGCCGACGCGGAGCACGTCGGCCCCGGCGGAGGTGAGGCCCGCCACGACCGCGGCTTCGAGCATCTCGCCGCTGGCGCGCGGGTCGCGGCCGACGACCGCGACCGGCCGGTGCGAGCGGTCGTGCGCAGCCAGCACGCGGGCGGCGCTGGCCGCCAGCGAGAGCGCCAGCTCCGGCGTCAGCTCGGCGTTGGCCAGGCCACGGACCCCGTCGGTCCCGAACAGGCGTGCCATCGATCGACCTCCTCGTACAACCACCACGACAACCTAGCGATCCCGGCGGATCGCACTCCCCTGCCCCCGATGTCGCCCCGGACCGCGGAAACGACACAACTTCCGGTGAAAAACGCCGGAGCGCCCATCCGGTGGACGGATGGGCGCTCCGGTGGGTTGCGCCAGAGGCGCGATCAGCGCTTGCTGTACTGCGGGGCCTTGCGGGCCTTCTTGAGGCCGTACTTCTTCCGCTCCGTGGCGCGCGCGTCACGGGTCAGGAAGCCGGCCTTCTTGAGGGCCGGGCGGTCGTCCGCGTCGACCTCGACGAGCGCGCGGGCGATCGCCAGGCGCAGCGCACCGGCCTGGCCGGAGACGCCGCCGCCCTTGAGGTTGGCGAAGATGTCGAAGGAGTCCGGCTTCTCGACCGTGACCAGCGGCTCGCGGATGAGCTGCTGGTGCACCTTGTTCGGGAAGTACTCCTCGAGCGAGCGGCCGTTGAGCTTGAACTCACCGGTGCCCGGGACGACCCGCACGCGGACGACGGCTTCCTTGCGGCGGCCGACGGTCTGGGCGTTGCCGCCCGCGGCCCGCGACGGGCGCGGCGCGGCGGGAGTCTCGCTGGTCGCGACGGCGCCGGTCTCGGTCGCCTCCGGCGTGACCTCGGGGGTCTCGGTCTCGGTGCTGGTCAACTGTTCCTCACTCACTGCGCGACCTGCGCGATCTTGGTGATCTCGCGCGCCTGCGGCTGCTGCGCGGCGTGCGGGTGCTGCGGGCCGGCATACACCTTCAGCTTCTTCGCCTGGGCGCGGCCGAGCTTGTTCTTCGGCAGCATGCCCTTGACGACCTTCTCGACGAGGTGCTCGGGCTTGGTGTCGAGCAGCTCGCCGAAGGAGCGCTTCCGCAGACCGCCCGGGTAACCGCTGTGCCGGTAGGCGAACTTCTGCTCGCGCTTGTTACCGGTGAGCGCGACCTTCTCGGCGTTGACGATGATGACGAAGTCACCGGTGTCCACGTGCGGGGCGTAGGTCGGCTTGTGCTTGCCGCGCAGCAGCGTGGCGACCTCGGTCGCCAGCCTTCCGAGCACGACATCCTCGGCGTCGATCACGTGCCAGGCACGAGTGACGTCGCCGGGCTTGGGGCTGTACGTGGGCAAGGGTCTACCTCGTCGTCAACATTGCGTGTGGGTTCTGTGCGGGCCTAGCGCTTACGCGCCGCAGCGCACAACGACATATGAAGATACCCCCACGCCCACCGCGCCCGTGCATCGGGGGTGGGTGCGAGCGCCCATACTAGGCTTCGAGCGGCCCTGGCGCAGCTGGGACTCTACCCGGTTTTCCCCTCGAAGTGCCTGCACGCGCCGCCGCGACACGCGAGGATGGGACCCACCGGGCGGCACACTCGAGCAGGGGACGGCATGCGGAAACGACCGACGGCGATCTTCGTCCTGGGTGCCCTCTTGGCCCTGGTCAGCGCCTGCGGCCAGGCGAAGGCGGGCACCGCGTTGCCGAAGGGCGACGACGCGGCCGACTACGTCGGCGCCAAGTTCGAACAGGTGATCGGCAAGCTCGGCCGGAGCATCACCGACACGCGCGACGTCACCAACTCGCTGGACGCGTACTTCAAGTTCGACGACAAGTGGATCCACAGCGTCGTCACCTCGGCCCGCACCGGCAGCCCGGAGAGCCGGGTGGTGCGGCACCGCTCCCTGAAGAACCCCGACGAGATCATCGACACGTACACCCCGGCCGACGGCGCGGTCGAGTACACCTACCTCGGCCCGGTCTACGTGCAGGCGGGCGTCTCGCCGACGGCGTGGGTGTCGATGCCGAAGCCGGAGGCCGGGCTGGTCCAGCCGTGCGTGTGGGGCGGGGTGCTGACGCCGTGCCGGATGGCCGACTCGACGGTCGACGCCTACCAGGCCGACAAGCGCGCGGTCCGCGGGGCGAAGAGCATGGGCGACGGAAAGACCGCGCTGACGGTCAACGTGCCGTTCGGGGTCTTCGTCAAGAACAAGGTCGAGATCCTGCCGCAGAGCATCGTCGACCAGGTGGGGCCGGAGCTGAAGAAGGCGGCGGTGCCGACCACGATCACGCTGAACCCGGACGGCAGCCTGGTCTCGTTCGTGATGGAGGCCAAGTTCGCCGGCGACGGCCACCAGCTCGAGCTCAAGTACGACTTCCGGTTCACCGGCAAGGCGAGCCTGCAGGACATGCCGAAGCTGCCGGACGCGTCGCAGATCACGGTGCTGCCCGACCGGGCGGCGATGAACGAGTTCTACCGCCGGCTCGGCGAGGCGCAGGGCAGCTGACGCGTGACCACGACCCGAGGTGATCTCCGATGACCCAGCCGCCCGACCCGCAGCAGCCGCAGTGGTGGCAGCCGCCGTCGAACCCGCCGGGCGCCCCGCCGGGCTGGCAGCCCGAGCAGCAGGCGACCGGCCCGCACGCCGGCCAGTGGCAGCAGCAGGCCGACCCGGGCTCGGGTTCCTACACGGGCCCGTGGAACCAGGGGGCGAGCGGGTCGTTCTCGGGGCCTTGGCAGCCGCAGCCGTCGTCGCCGTCCTCGCCGTCTTCGCCGCCCAGTGGTGGCTGGCCGGCCGCTCCGGGACAGCAGCAGTACGGCGGCGGGTTCCAGCCGGCCCAGTACGGCGGGCTAGGCGCGTTCCAGGCCGAGCCGGAGAAGAAGCCGAAGTCGACGAAGCCGTGGCTGATCGCGGGGGCGGCGGTACTGGTGGTGGTGCTCGGCGGCGGAGCGGCGTGGCTGCTGGGCGCGTTCCGCGGCGACGTCCTGGACCGGCAGTCCCTTCAGGACGGTGTGGTGAAGGTCCTGAACGAGAACTACGGCGAGCCGGACGTGAAGGACGCCCAGTGCCCGGCGAACGAAGCGGCCGAGAACGGCACGACGTTCGACTGCACGGTGAAGATCGGCGGCCAGGACAAGAAGGTGACGGTCCGGGTGCTCAACGACCGCCCGGAGTACGAGGTCGGCGCCCCACACTGAGTGCGCCCGGCCTGGGCCACGAGTCTCGGCGCCGATCACGCCGGTTTCCGGTGCTGCGCGCGAGTTCTGGCTCCGCCACGCCGGTTCTGGCCTCGCTCACGCGACTTCCGGATCACCGCACCAGTTCCGGCCCCGGCCACGCTAGTTCCGGCTCCGCCACGCCCGTTCCGGCCCCCGCACCGGTTCCAGCCCGCGGCCACGCCAGTTCCGGCTCCACCACGTGGGTCCCGGCAACGACCACCCACGTTCCGGATCACCGCACCAGTTCCGGCCCCCGGATCACACCAGTTCTGGTTACACCGCGCCGGTCCCGGGGCGACCACGCGGGTTCTGACCACACCGGGCCGGTCCGGGCCCGCTCACGCGAGGTCCGGGTTCCGCACCGGTTCCCGCCCCACCACGCCGGTTCCGGCGGCGGGGCCGCCAATTTCCTTCCCGTGCAACAGAAAACGGCGGGCCCCGCACCGGAGTGCGGGCCCGCCGTGGTTTCCGGGGTCACCCGATCAGAACAGGCCCTCGACGGCCTTGTCCGTGCTCTGGTAGCCGTCGGCGATCTGCGGCAGGGCGGCGGCGATCTGCGCCAGAACCTGCTTCAGGTCCTCGAACTTCTGGTCCCAGGTGCGCTGGGCCTGGTCGTACTGCTCCTTCGCGGCACCGGTCCAGGTGGTGACCAGCGGGCGGAGGTCGTCCTTCAGGCGGTCGAAGGCCTGCTGCAGCTCGTTGCCGGTGCTGTTGCAGTCCTCGGCGGCCGCGTGGATGGTGGCGTAATTGACGACAATGCCGGCGCCATCGGGCATGATGTGCTCCTTCTGTGCTGCGAAAGTTTTGGTCGGGAAAAAGAAAGTCGGGGAACGGTGCTCAGCCGAGGGCCTCGAAGCCCTTGTTCAGGGCCGCGATCGTCTCCTGCTGCTGCTGCTCGGAACGCTCGTACTTCGAACCGGCCTCGCGGAGCAGGTCCGCGATGCGCTGCAGGGCCTGGTTCATCTGGCGGGCGTCGTCGTCGAAGCGCTGCATGACGTGGTCGAACGCCTTCTGGGCCTCACCCTGCCAGCCGGCGCGGGTGGCCTCGATGCGGTCGCGCAGCGTCGCGAGGTTGCCGTCCATGCTGGTGCGGACCTCGGTCACGCGACCCTCGGCCTCGGTGAACTGCTGCGGTGTTCCCTGGAATCCAGCCATGCTGGAACCCCCTTCGTAAGAGTGGCCGGCCGTACCGGGTTCGTTCGTTGTACGGCCCTACGACGCAGACATTGCCATGACCGGTTCCCCCTTGTCGTGGTTTGCCCCCAAGTAGTTGCTTGAGTGAACGCCCGCCGCGGGAACCGGTCGCCGCACGTATTCCGCGGGGCCACCCGAGCGGCGATGCGCCACCCGAAAACGCGTTCTCCACCAGCGGAGTTAGCACACGCACAGCGATCTCCGGCCGATGGTCAGCCGTCGCGTTTCATGATTCGCATCTGGGAAAAGTCTTCGTCTTGGTCACCCGTCCGAGGGGCACGAACGGGAGGTTGCGAACGCGAAGGAACCTCGGGGACGCTCAGCCCGCGGGCCCGGCGGAACCGTTCGGCGGCCGCGCGCAACGTGCCGGGCGTCGGATCACCCGGCTTCTCGCCACGGCCGCCGCGTTTCAGGAGCTCCGCGTTCTCGCTGTGGTGACGCTGGTTCCGCGCCTTGGCGTTCCCGGCGACGCGGCGGGCGTGCGTCACCGCGTCCTGGCCGATCCGCCGGAAGGACGCCGCGGCGCTTTCGAACTCTTCGGACGGCACCGCGTGCCCTCCTCTCTCAGTTGACGATGTCGACCGTGCGCACGGCCTGCGTGCAGGCCGCGGTGACCCGGTCGCGCAGCTGCGCCGTGGCGTACTGGCAGCCGACGTGGACCCGGATCCGCCCCTTCGCCACGACGTACCAGTCGACCTGGAGGTCGGGCCGGTCCGGCTTGCTCTCGTGGTAGCCGATCACGGTCCGGCCGGCGTAGGACAGGCTCGGGTTGACCGCGCTCCAGCGCTCGGGTTGCTCCTTCGCGCTGCGCTCCAGCTCGTCGACGAGCTTCTGCGGGTCGGCGGTCGCGTCGTAGTCCATCACGTACTCCTGCGCGACCAGCAGGTCGTTGCCGTCGCGGGACTCCTGCGGGTGGATGACCACCTGCCGGTCGGCGACCCGGTCGTCGGTCTGGACCCAGTCTTCGGGCGCGACGAACTTGAAGTCGTACTGCGAGAGCGTCCGGCCCGTCTCCGCCTGGGTGCCGGAGCGGTTGAACACCAGCACCCCGCCGACGACGAGCGCGGCCACGACGACCACCGCGACCGCGATGACACCCCAGAGCTTCCGGCGGCTCTTCGCGGCCGGTTCCGGGGCGGGCCGGACCGCGGGCGGCGAGGCGGGCTGCCCGGCCGGCGGCGTCCACGGACGGGCCGCCGGCTGGCCGTGGGGCGGTGAAGGCGGCGGTGCCGGGCGGTTCGCGTTCGGCGGCGGGCCGAACGACCCGGGCGGCGGCGTCCGCGGCGGGCTGGGGCGCGGAGCGACGTCACCGGGGCGGACGACCTCCGTGCGCTGGGCCGCCGGGCTGAGCGTGCCGCCCGGGACCGCGCCCAGCCGGGCCATCGCCTCGCCGGGCAGCGCCCCGGTGCGGTCCGGGTCCACCAGGACCGCCCGCAGCGCGCCGCGCGCGACGACCGTCTCGGGCTGGTCGAGGCTCGTCGGCACGACGCCGGTGCGTTCGTGCACCAGCCGGGAGATCATCGGGATCCGGCTCGACCCGCCGACCAGGAAGATGGCCGTGAGCTGCTTCGGCCGCAGGCCCGCGTCGGAGATCGCCGCGACGGTCAGCTCCACCGCGCGGCCCAGCGGGGCCGCGATCAGCCGTTCGAGGTCCTCGCGGGTGACGTGGGCGTCGGCGAACGGCGGCGGCATCGGCACGTCCGTGTAGGCGTGCCGCGACAACGTCTCCTTCGCGCCCCGCACGTCCTGGCGCAGCACCCGGCGACGGCGCCGGTCCACCAGCTCGCGCCCTTCGACCAGCTGCCGCCACGCGTCCGGGTCGGCCGCGGACACCAGCGAGCCGACGTGCTCCAGCAGCGCCTGGTCGATGTCCGCGCCGCCGAACGCCGGGTCGCCGCGGGTGGCGAGCACCTGGAAGCCGCCGCGCTGCGGGCGGCCGGCCCGGTCCCGCGCGGTCTCCGGCGGCAGCCGCCGCACCACGCTGACGTCGACCGTGCCGCCACCGAGGTCCAGCACGGCCAGCGCGTCGCCGGGACGGCCGCTGAACTCGACCGTGCGGTCGTTCGTCACGTCCTGCGGCGCGAACGTCGCCGCGTGGTACACCGCCGCCGCGACCGGCTCCGGTACCAGCGCGACCTCGCGCGCCAGCCCGCCGGCCGCCTGCCGCAGCAGCCGGGTGCGGATCGCGCCCCAGTCCGCCGGGTGGGTCAGCACCAGCAGGTCGACCTCGGCGTCGCCGGCCAGGCGGCGTGCCTCGGCGACCGCCCGCGCCAGCACGGCGTGCACGACGTCGGTGACCCGCAGGACGTTCTCCCCGAGCAGCAGCTCGCCTTCGTCGATGCGCCGCTTCGGGTTCGGCTCGTACCGCGACGGGTCGACGGCCGCCTGCCGCTCGGCCTCCTGGCCGACGAACAGCGTGCCGTCCGCCGCCACGTACACCGCCGAGGACATCAGCGGCTGGCCGTCGATCACCACGACCTGCGGGTCGCGCCCGTTCACCGAGGCGACGACGCAGGTGCTCGATGTCCCGAAGTCCACCGCTACCCGGACCGTCACCAGCAGCTCCCGCAGTATTCGTCGCGATCCCCCGCACCCAGCCGAGCACGTCGGCGGGGCGCACTCCCGGGGAGGAACCTACCCTCCGCCGCGGCACGCCCCGCCGACGCGTTCAGTCGGGCTGGATCCACGAGACCTGGATGAGCTGCTTGCCGAACTTGCGGGTGAGCATGTTGCCCCGGCCCGGCGGCATCGCGGACGGCTTGATGTTGCCGACCAGCGCGCCCTCGTCGCGCGAGCCGTTCATGACCATGCCCGGTGCCGCGATCTCCTTGAGCTTGCCGATGATCGGGTCGTACATGGCCTTGCTCGCGCCACCGGTGCGCCGGACGACGACCAGGTGCAGGCCGACGTCCTTGGCCTGGGGCAGGAAGTCCGACAGCTTCCGCAGCGGGTTGTTCGTCGAGGTGGCGACCAGGTCGTAGTCGTCGACCAGGATGAACAGCTCCGGGCCCTTCCACCAGGACCGCGTCTTCAGCTGCTCCTGCGTGACGTCCGGGCCGGGCAGGCGCCGGGTCATCGAGTTGAAGACGTCGCTGACCATGCTCTCCAGCTGCGCGGCCGAAACCGCGTACCCGAGCAGCGAGTCGCCCTGGATGAAGCCGAGCATCGTGCGCCGGTAGTCGACCAGCAGGATCAGCGCTTCCTTGGCCGTGTAGCGCTCCGAGATGCCCCGGGCGATCTGCCGCAGCAGGTTCGTCTTCCCCGACTCGCCGTCGGCGAAGGCGTAGAAGTGCGGCTCGGCGTTGAAGTCGAGGTAGATCGGCTGCAGGTCCTCCTCGTTGACGCCGATCGGGATCAGCTTGGAGTCGCGGTGGCTGTCGAGCTTGAGCACCTCTTCGTAGGTGATCAGCTCCGGCAGCAGGCGGACCTGCGGCGCGACCCGGCCGCGCCACGCGCCCCGGATCTTCGCCACCGCGTCGGCGACGCCGGCCGCGATGGTCTCCGGGTCGCTGGACCCGTCGATCCGCGGCAGGCCGCCGAGCATGTGCAGCTTCTCCCGCGTCAGGCCACGGCCCGGCCGCCCCGCCGGGACGTTGACCGCGACGCGGCGGTCGATGTCCGACTCGGTCGGGTCACCGAGCCGCAGCTCGAACCGGGTGCCCAGCATGTCCTTGATCGCCGGGCGGATGTCGGCCCACCGGTTCGCCGCGATGATCACGTGCACGCCGTAGGACAGACCCTGCGTGGCGAGCCGGGTGATCGTCGTCTCCAGCTCCTCGAAGTCGTCGCGCAGCGCCCGCCAGTTGTCCACGACCAGGAACGCGTCGCCGAACGGGTCCTGCTCCGGCCGGATCTCGCCGCGGCGCTTGCGGTTGCGGAACTCGGTCATCGAGTCGATGCCCATCGCCCCGAACCGGCCTTCCCGCTCGGTGAGCAGGGTCGTCAGCTCGGCCACGATCCGGCGGGCCTTGTCCGGCTCGCGCCGGGCGACCGCGACGCCACCCACGTGCGGCAGGTCGGCCAGACCCGCCAGGGTGCCGCCACCGAGGTCGAGGCAGTAGAACTGCGCCTCTTCCGGGGTGTGGGTCAGCGCCATCGACATGATCAGCGTCCGCAGCATCGTCGACTTGCCCGACTGCGGCCCGCCGACGATCACGCCGTGGCCCGCCGCGCCGGAGAAGTCGGCCCACAGCGGGTCGCGCCGCTGCTCGTACGGCCGGTCGATGATGCCCAGCGGCACCTGCAGCCGCCCGTTGCCGAAGAAGCCGACCGGGGACAGGCCGCGGTCGTCGGTCGGGTTGAGGTTCGGCAGCAGCGTGTCGAGCGAGTTCGGGTCCTTCAGCGGCGGCAGCCACACCTCGTGCGCCGGCGGGCCCTGGCCCACCAGCCGCGAGACGATGACGTCCAGCTCGCTGGGCTCGACCGCCTCCTCGGACTGCGGCTGCTGGGCCACCGGCGCCTCGATCTGCTGCGGCTCCGGCTCCTTCGGCAGCTCGACGAAGTCCGGAACGAACAGCTGCGGCCGCTTGTCCGCGCGCACCACGGTCGCCGCCGGGCCCGCCGCCTTGATGCCGGCCGGCCGGTACGGGCCCGAGACGTAGGCCGCCTTGAACCGCACCAGCGTCGAGGTGTCGTACTTGAGGTAGCCACCACCGGGCACCGACGGCAGCTCGAACGCGTCCGGCACGCCGATCGCCGCACGGGACTCCGCCGCCGAGAACGTCTTGAGGCCGATCCGGTACGACAGGTGCGAGTCCAGCCCGCGCAGCTTGCCTTCCTCCAGGCGCTGGGACGCGAGCAGCATGTGCATCTGCAGCGACCGGCCCAGCCGGCCGATCGCGACGAACAGGTCGATGAAGTCCGGCTTCGCGCTCAGCAGCTCGGAAAACTCGTCACAGACGATGAACAACGCGGGCAGCGGGTCGAGGTCGGCGCCGTTCTCGCGGGCCTTCTCGTACTCCCAGACGTTCTTGAAGTTGCCGCCGTTCTTCAGCGCCTCCTGGCGCCGGTTCATCTCGCCGGCCAGCGCGTCCTTCATGCGGTCGACCAGCGTGACCTCGTCCGCGAGGTTCGTGATGACCGCCGAGACGTGCGGGGCCTTGTCCAGGCCAAGGAACGTCGCGCCACCCTTGAAGTCGACGAGGACGAAGTTGAGCGTGCTCGACGAATGCGTCGCCAGCAGGCCCAGCACCAGGGTGCGCAGGAACTCCGACTTGCCGGAACCGGTCGCGCCGATGCAGAGGCCGTGCGGGCCCATGCCTTCGGCAGCCGCTTCCTTGATGTCCAGCTCGACCGGCTGGCCGTACTCGCCGACGCCGAACGGCACGCGGTAGCGGTCGCGGATCGGGCGGGGCCGCCACGCCTGCTGGACGTCGAAGGTCATCGGGTCGCCCGGGATGCCGAGCAGCTCCAGCAGTGACGGGTTGGACAGCAGCGGCTCCTCGTCGCCGACGTCCTGCCCGCCCGCGCCACCGACGCGGTACGGCGAGATCAGCCGGGCCAGCGACTCCGTCTCGACCACGCTCAGCGTGTCCGGCCTGCCGAACCACTCGACACCGCCGGCGCTGCGCGCGCCCAGCCGCTCGGCCTCCACGACCAGCCGCAGGCCGCGGCGGGCGGCGAGGTTGCCGATGGAGTCGGACAGGTCGATCAGCGTGACGCCGACGAGCCCCTCTTCGAGGATGATCTGCTCTTCGCGGGTGACCTCGGCGTCGTCGATCACGATCACGACGTGCGGCTGGTCCGGCGCCGGCGTGGCGTTGCGGGAGAACCGCTGGCGGTCACGCAGCTCCTCGTCGAGCCAGTTCTCGATCTGGGCCAGCGAACCGGCCATCATCCGCATCTGGCCGATGCCGTCCGACAACGTCGGGTGCTGGACGTGCGGCAGCCACTTCGCCCACTCCCACTCCTCCTTCGCCCGGCCCGCCGTGGCGACCGCGATCAGCACGTCGTCGGGGCTGTGGAAGGTGACCAGCTGGGCCAGCATCGCGCGGGTGAGGCCGCGGGTGAGCGCGCGGTCGCCCTGCATGCTCACCGCGGCGAACCCGCGCAGGGTGATCTGGGTCGGCAGGTCCGGCACGATCGAGTGCGCGCGCACGAACCGGCGCAGCGCGAGGGTGGCGATCGGCTCCAGCTCGTCGACGGGCCCGGTCTGCGGCGGGACCAGCCGCGTGGCGAGGCGGTGCGAGCTGCGCCCGACGCGCAGGTGCAGGAAGTCCTGGTCGTTCTGGCGGCGTTCCCACATCCGGCGGCTGGCGGCCAGCGACCAGAGGGACTGGGGGTCGGGGTGGACCCATTCCAGGGCGGCTCGCTGGTCGACCATGGCTTCGCGGGCGCGGTCGCGCATCTGGCCCAGGTAACGCAGGTAGTCCTTGCGGTCCTCGTCCATCTCGGCGCGCTTGGCACCGCCGCCCTTGCCGCCGCCACCGGCCATCATCCCGAGCGTCCCGACGACCATCATGCCGCCCATGGCCATCATCATCGGGTTCCGGTTGCTGGCCTGGAACATGAAGACCATCATCCCGAGCGACGCGACGATCATGACGACCGGAAGCGCCTTCATGACGATGTTGCCGGGGATGACGCGGGGCACCTCGGGCGGCGGCTCGAGGTGCACCTCACCACCCGGCGGGCGCGGTGCCGCCAGCCGCGGCGACTTCTTGAACTGCAGCGTGCTCATCGAAGGACCCCTCATTCAAACTCGACGATGGCGGCCACCGCGTGGTGCGCAAGGTGCGCGCAACAACCTATCGAACGCCGCGGGCGAATTCCGGCGGATGCCGGAACCCCTCGCTGGCGATGCCCCGCCCTCGTCCGGCGAGTGTACGGCCCGGCACCGACAGTAATCCGCGTTTCCGGGCGCCGACCTGCGGATGACGGTGAATTTCGGACGTTCCCTGATGACGGCGCCGTGGTTCGGTATAAGTTCCCCCGGGAGCAGTATCGACCGAGCGGGGGCAGTTGGAGTGGCTACGGGCACGACAGTTTTCAGCAGGGTGACGGTCGTCGCGCCCTCGACGCGCATCGACGTGGCCCTGCCCGCCGACGTCGCGGTGGCCGACCTCCTGCCGATGCTGCTGGACATGGCCAAGGAGACCTCGCCCGACGGCGGCGCCCGCCACGGCGGCTGGGCGCTGGCCAAGCTCGGCGACGCCCCGCTCGACCCGAGCCGCACGCTCGCCTCGCTCGGCGTCGTCGACGGTGAGCTGCTGCAGCTGCGCAAGCGCAACGAGAACCCGCCGCCGCCGCTGTACGACGACGTCGTCGACGCGATCGCCGAATCGACCCCGGACAGCTTCCGCCCCTGGACCAAGGAAACCGCGAACCGCTTCGGGCACATCGCGGGCGGACTGGCGCTCGTCGCCGCCGCGATCGCGTTGTTCATGAGCGGCTCGCTCTACGGCGGCAGCGCGCTCGGCGCGGCCATCGCCGGGGGCATCGGCGCGATCGCCTGCGTCGCGGTCGGCGCGACGCTCGCCAAGGCCTACCAAGCGGAAGCGACCGGGGTGCTGATCGCCGCGGCGGGTGGCCTGCCACTCGCCTTCGTGAGCGGGTTCTACATCGTCCCCGGCCTGTCCATGCGGGCGAACCTGCTGCTCGGCGCGGTCCTCGTGATCATCGTCGCCTCGGTCTGCATCATGGTGATCGGCGCCGGCATCACGACGTTCATCGCGGCCGCGACCGCGGGCACCTTCGGCGCGCTGGCCTTCCTGTTCGGCACGCTCGTCGCGCACCCGGCGGCCGGCATCGCGGCCGGCACGGTCGCGGTCGCCCTCGCCTGCATCTCGATCCTGCCGCGCGCCACCATCTGGCTCGCGAAGCTCCCGCTGCCGCACGTGCCCAGCAACGCCGAGGAGCTGAAGGAAGACTCCGGTTTCCCGGACTACCGGGCGATCGAGCGCCGCACGGCGGTGGCGCACAACTACATGACCGGCCTGATGGTCGGCTGCGGCGCCACGGTCGCGCTGTCCGCGATCATCGCCGCCACCGCGCCCGGCGCGTTCGGGATCATCCTCGGCGTCGTCGCGACGCTCGTGCTGCTGCTTCGCGCCCGCGCGTACGCGAACGGCGCCCAGGCGATCGCCCTGCTCACCACGGGCCTGGTCGCGGCGACCGGGATCGCGGTCGGCTGGCTGGTCTCGGCGAACGCGCAGAACCGCCTGCTCTACGTCTTCGGCGTGCTGATCCTGCTGGCGGCGGGCGCGCTCGTGGTCGGCGTGATCTTCCCGAACCAGCGGTTCTCGCCGCCGCTGCGGCGGACCGTGGAGATCATCGAGGCGATCTGCATCGCCGCCGTGCTGCCGCTCGCCCTGGGTGTGATGGACCTGTACACCACCCTGCGGCACCTGAACTTCAAGTGAACCGGATCGGGTGAATCTCGGATGGCAGCGACCCGGCGTTTCGGCGCCACCCGGCGAACCACGACCGCTCTGCTGGCCGGCACGGTCGGCCTGTTGACGCCGTTGGCGATGACCCTGCCGGGCTGGGCCCAGGGGGCGCCGTCCGACGGTTACTTCGCCACCCCGCCCCCGGTCGACATGAGCAAGCTGATCCCGGACTCCCGGCAGCCGGACAAGAAGTACAAGCAGCAGAAGGGCTGCGTCCAGCGCAGCACGCTCGGCCAGAACATCGTGCTGAAGAACCGGCCGTGGGGCCAGGACTACCTGCAGATCTCGAAGGCACAGGAGATCGTCAAGGCGGCCACGGGCAGCGCCGGGGCCAACGTCCGGGTGGCGGTCGTCGACACCGGCGTCACGCAGCACCCGTGGTTCCAGAACCGCGTCAAGTCCGGCGGCGAGTACGTCGCGAAGCCGAACGGGAAACCCGACGGCCTGGAGGACTGCGACGGCCACGGCACCGAGGTCGCCGGCATCATCGCGGCCAAGCCGGACAACGCGGAGGTCGGGTTCGTCGGCGTCGCCCCGGACGCCACGATCTTGTCCTACCGGCAGCTGAGCGAGAACTACGAACCGGACAACACGCCTTCGTCGCCGCCGCCCTCGAGCAGCGGGACGCCGTCGTCGGGCACCAACCCGCCGTCCGGGTCGGAGTCCGCCCTGCCGCCGAGCACGCAGGGCGGTGGCGGCGGTTCCGGCGAGAGCGACGGGACGTCCCCCGGGCAGTCGAACGGCGGGCGCCAGCTGGAAAAGGCCGGCACGGCGGGCACGCTGAAGACGCTGGCCGAGATCATCCACGGCATCGCCGAGCGGCACGAGGCCGACATCATCAACATGTCGGTCGACAACTGCCGCCCCGCCGACGGACGCATCACCGAAGGCGAGCAGCAGGTCCAGGCCGCCGTCCATTTCGCCGCGTCGCAGGGCATCGTGATCATCGCGGCCGCGGGCAACGCGACGGACACGTGCCCGCAGAACGACCAGCCGGACGCGCGGAAGCCGAAGACGATCGTGACTCCGCCGTGGTTCGCCGACGACGTCCTGTCGGTGGGCGCGATCGACGAAACCGGCAGTGTGGCCCCGTTCAGCGTGCACGGGCCCTGGGTCGGCGTCGCGGCGCCCGGAACGAAGATCATCTCGCTCGACCCGGCCGAAGGCTCGGACGGACTGGCGAACCTGACGTTCGAAAACGGCGACAAGGCCAGCGAAATCCAGGGCACGAGCTTCGCGGCGCCGTACGTTTCGGGCCTCGCGGCGTTGGTCAAGGCCAAGTACTCGAAGCTGGACGCGAAGGGCATCATCAACCGCATCAAGGAGACGGCTCAGCACCCAGCGGCACCGGGCGGCCGTGACAACTACGTCGGTTACGGCGTCATCGACCCGGTCGCCGCGCTGACCCAGAGCCTGCCGTCCGAGGTGGGGAACCAGGCGCCGATCCCGGCCCCGCAACAGGCCCAGCTCCCGCCCGCGAACCCGAACGACTCCACACCGATGATCGTGGCGCTGGCCGGCACCGGCGGTGGCCTGGTGGCGTTGCTGATCACCCTGTTCGTGATGCGCACCATCCGGCGCAACCGCCCGGCCGAAACCGGGCCCACCCGCCGCTGACCGCCTCCGGCGTCACCGCGCGGGCGGCGCCGGAGGTTGTTTCTGCGGGTTTTCTTCCTCGCCGATCACCGGCGGCGCCACCATTCCCGGCTCCCCCAGCAACTCCGACGGCTTCGTCACCGGACGCGTCTTCGCGGGACGCCGTCCCTGACCGCCGCCCATGCCGAACGCCCCGAAGCCCATCATCGGCATCATCGGGACGCCCGACGCGCCGTGATTCGCCGAGCCGTCCGGCGCGGGCGGCTGGGCCGTGGTGTCCGCGGGTTGCCCGTCCGCCGGCGTGCCCGACCCGGTGTGCCGTCCCTCCGCGGGATCCGCTGCCGAGGACGGCGTCATCACTTCGTCGGCCGCGCCCGCTTCGTTCAGTGCCGTGTCGTGGAGCTTGAACCGCTCCTGCGGGTAGCGGTGGCGGATCTCGATGCTCCGCGAAGCCGCGTCCGGGTCGTCGACGCCGTCACACAGCCGGTCGAACGCCTCCATGACGTCGCGCGCGGTCTCGTACAACGCCTTCGCCGCGTCCTGCGTCTCCTGCAGCTGCGCGCGGGCCCGCTTCGTGCCGCCGCTCGGCAGCAGCATCGTCTCCGAGAGCAGCTCGGCCGCGTCCACCAGGACCTCTACCAGGTCGACGACCACGTGACGCAGCGTCGTCACCAGCTCGTCGAGCGCGCCGGCGAGGGTGGTGAGCGCCTCCTGGAGGTCGCCGCCCGCGGCCCCGATTTCCCGCATGTACGCGACGAACGAGTCCGCGTCGCGGCCCTCCCAGCCCGCGTCGAGCCGGCCGAGCTGGTCCTCCAGCCGGGCCGAGACGCCGGCCGCCGCGGCGGCCGCCTGCCGGAGCCGGTCGGCCTCGGCGCCGAGGTCTGCCCAGCGGCCGATCAGCGGCCGGAAGTACGTCTCGACGGGGTCGGGCACGCCGAGCCGGCCCGCGAGCTCGGTCAGGTAACCGAGGTACGGCTCCGCCGCCGCAGTGATGTCCTCGCCCGCGGTAGTGGCCGCCGGATGCGGGATGGACTCGGTCGAGCTCTCGGCCATCATCCGTCGAGCCTCCCGGCGCGCTTGATCAGCTCCGCGGCCTCCGCGTCCTGGCCGCCGTGCCGCACCGTCACCTGCCGCAGCGCCTCCGCCGCCGAGCGCAGGGCCTCGGCGCCGTCCGTCAGCTGGCGCCGCAACGCGCCCGCGGCCCGGCCGTACGACTCACCGAGCCCGATCTGGGCCCCCAGCGCGCCGTAGGACTCCGCGGAAACCCCTTCGCCGCCTACGTCGGCCGCCGCCGCGTCCAGGTCGTCCGCGGCCTCCTCCGCCGTCTTGGCGTACTCGGCGACGACGGCGCCGTCCATTCTCAAGCCGGCCACGGCACCTCCGCTCACCCAGGACTGTCCGAGCGTGTGACGCCCGTGGCCGGCCGATGGTTCCGGTCAGCTGCCCGCCGGCTGCGCCGCGGTCGGGAACGTGCCCGCGTTCGGGTCGATCGGCACCGAGTCGAACTGCTTCAGCACGTCCTGCGTGTTCAGCGACGCCCCGGTCGGCAGCAGGCCGATGATCGACTCGGGCGCGGGCTGCCGGTTGTTCAGGCCGATCGCGTCCGCCGTCGCCGCGTCCGGGACGCTGTAGCGCACCCCGCGGTCGGAGATCAGCTGGATCGCGCCCTTGCCGAAGCTGGCCTTCCCGGTCGCCGACTGCACGACCGCGCCGAAGCCCGGCTGCATGTAGAAGCCCGTGATCGGCACGCGGTTCGGGCCCGGGGTTGTGACCTTGATCGTGGCGAACTTGGGTCCGTGGCTGTTCTGGCCCGGCAGCTGGGTGTCGACGTACACCGACGTGTGGCCGTCGCGGTTGTCGCCGTCGCCGACCACCGACCAGCCGAGGCAGGCGACCGCGGAGTTCTTCGTCGCGTCGAGGACCGTCGGCACCGAACGCGGGAAGTCGTCGACCTGGATGTAGTCCGGGTCTCCGGGCCGCAGCACGCGGACGCCGGACAGCTTGTCGAGGCCGAGCGTCCGCAGCTTGCTCGCGCTGCCGTGCTTCGCGACGCGCATGACGTCGGCGACCGCCTGCGACACCTGCTGGATGCCGGTGGTGGTGATGGCCCAGTACTGCGCCTGCTCGCCCGTGGGCTGCGTGGCGAAGACGTCACCCGCGGCCAGCCCGTCCAGATCGGCCGGGGCCGCGCCGTCCGGGATCTGCGGCGGCGTCAGGCGCGGCACCTCGGGAATCGCGTTCAGCAGGCCCTGCGTGATCTTCCGCGGCTTCTGGTTCAGCAGCTGCAACGCGGTCGAAACCGCGTTGTGCGAGTCGCTCGTGTCGATCTCGGCGCGGACGGTGTTGGCGTTCGGGCGGTTCTGCGTGCTCGGCAGGCGGTAGATCAGGTACGTCTTGCCGTTGTCGGCCGCCGCCAGCAACGCCTCCTTCTCCCCGAGCTCGGTGCCGAGACCGCTCGGCGCGACACCGCCGAAAACGTAGGTGTTCGTCTTGCCCGTGTCGGGATTCGGCAGCGACGGGTCGAGCTGAACCTGGTCGCACACCGCCCAATTGGGGGAAATCCGCTGGGAGTCCGTCGGAATCAGCTGCGGGCCGTCCGGAATACCGGTCAGCTTTCCGCGCGGAATGTCCTTCAGTTGTTCGTCGGAAACGACCGTGGGATTCTTCACACTCGCCGGGCTGGCCGGCGCCGGAGCGGGCGCCGCCGTCGCCCCGCCGGTGCCGCCCGCGCTCGACTGCTTCTGCTGAGCCAGCAGCAGAAGCCGCGCCGAAGCGAGGTTGAACGTCGGGACGAGCGTCTTCGGGTTCCCCATCACGACGTAGACCGTGCCGGACTGCTCACCGATCACGATGTTGCCGGAATCCGGCACCGACGGCGCCGGGCTGAGCAGCCCCCAGACGACGAAGACGATCATGCCCAGCGCGCCCAGCACCACACCGACGATCGTGGCGCGCGTGTGCGTGCGCATCGGGTCGTGCAGCATCACGGCGTCACGCCGCACCAGCGCCGACTGCATGCGCCGTAGGACGAACTGATACGCCTGGACCTGAGACTTAGTCGTGGGTGTTGATGGCATTCTCGACCTACAGCTCTCCCCGTCGCGGTACGGTTCCGCAGGATAGCCGTACGGGGACCGTCTGGTGTGGGGTTTCTACCAACTCCGGCTAGGGTCGGACACCCCGGGACCCGGCTTCCGGGTACGCAAGCACGAGGGGAAGAGAACGCGCGGATGTCCGTCAGCACGCCTCCACGTCCGCCTGGCCCGCCCGGGCCGCCGCCACCCGGCCGCCCGCCGGGCCCGCCGCCGCGGCCGGGCAGACCGGGCGGCGTTCCCGGCGGACCCGGTGGCGTTCCCGGTGGACCCGGTGGCGTTCCCGGTGGACCCGGTGGTGTGCCGGGTGGACCCGGTGTTGCTCCCGGCGGACCCGGTGGTGTGCCGGGTGGACCTGGCGGCCCCGGTGGCGTGCCCGGTGGACCTGGCGTGCCCCCGCGTGGGCCTGGCGGTCCTGGTCCGGGCGGGCCTGGCGGCCCCGGCCCTGGCGGTCCCGGCCCCGGCGTGCCCAGTGGGCCTGGTGGCCCGAGTGGACCCGGCGGCCCCGGTGGTCCCGGCGGGCCTGGTGGTCCCGGCGGGCCTGGTGGACCTGGCGGCCCCGGACCTGGCGGCCCAAGTGGCCCCGGCGGCCCCGGCCCCGGTGGACCTGGCGGCCCTGGCGGAGGCGGCCCCGGACCTGGCGGCTCCGGCCCGGGCGGTCCCGGTGGACCTGGCGGTCCCGGCGGCGGTGGTGGTCCTGGCGGCCCCGGCGGCGGCCAAGGCGGACCGGGCGGTCCCGGTGGTGGTGGTCCCGGCGGGGGCGGGCCTGGTGGACCTGGCGGTCCCGGCCCCGGCGGACCGGGTGGTTCGCCGGGCTCCGACGACAGCGGCCCCGCCGCCGGGTCCGGTGCGGTGCGGATGGCGCCGCCCGCGCGGCGGCGTTCCTCCGGTGTCAACCTCGGCCCGCTGCCCGTGGCGAACCTCGTCGTGCTCGAGGTCGGCCTGGCCGTCGGGCTCGTGCTGCTCGCCATCGACATGTCGCTCAAGTGGGTCGGTGTCGGCGTTCTCGGCCTGGCCCTGCTCGTCGCGGTGCTGCGCTGGCGTGGCCGCTGGTTCACCCAGTGGGTCGGGCTGACGCTGCGGTACTCGTTCCGTTCACACGATCGGGTGGCGAACCCGCTGCCGCCGAGCACCGTCGAGGAGCTCGCCGCCGAAGAGACCACCGTGACCGGGCCGGAAGACGCGCGCGTCAACCTTCTCCGCATCGCCGTGCCGGACCTCGTGGTCGCGCACGGCGTCGACCACGAACGCCAGCAGGTCGGGATCGCGTGGAACGACGGCACCTGGACGGCTGTGCTGCTCGTCGAGCCGACGCCGGCGCTGATCACCCAGGCCGGTGGCGCGCCCAGCCTGCCGCTGTCCGCGCTCGCGCCCTGCCTCGAGGACCGCGGCGTGGTCCTCGACTCGATCCAGATGATCTGGCACTGCTACCCCGGCAGCGCCGCCCTGCCCGCGGACTCGCCCGCGCTGAGCTCCTACATGGAGGTCCTCGGGCCGCTGCCCGCGGCGGCGCGGCGGACGACGTGGGTCGCGATCCGGCTCGACCCGAAACGCTGCCCGGCCGCGATCCGCGAGCGCGGCGGCGGTGTCGTCGGCGCCCACCGCGCGCTCATCGGCGCGCTTTCGCGGGTGCGCAACGCGCTGGAGTCCCAGGGCGTGCCGACGCGGCCGCTCGACCCGGACGAGCTGCTGCGGGCGAGCATTTCGGCCGCGGAGCTCACCTCCGTCGCCGGCTCCCCGAACAAGGTGACGTTGCAGGAGCGCTGGTCCGGCGTGACCGCGGCCGGCATCGGGCACGCCAGCTACGCGATCACCGGCTGGCCGAAGGGCAAGATCACCGGCAGCCTGAACGCGCTGACGAGCGTCCGCGCCCTCTCGGCGACGCTCGCGATGTCGATCTCCCCGGCGGCCGACGAGGGCAAGATCGGGCTGCGCGGCGTCGTCCGGCTGAGCGCGCGGAACCCGCGTGAGCTCGACGCCGCCGACCAGCGGCTGAAGGGGCTGTCCGAGCGGCTGGGCGTCGACCTGACGCCGCTGCGCGGGCTGCAGGTCTCCGCGTTCGCGGCGACGCTGCCGATCGGAGGTACGGCATGACTTCCCGCGTCCGTGACGCCGGGCAGAACACCGGCGTGGCGCCGGAGTTCACCGTGGACCCCGCGATGCTCGACGCGATCAGCCCCTCTGGCGACCGCGGCGGCATCGTGCTCGGCTCGGGCCTGAAGGGCGAGCCGCTGACGATCTCGGCGCTGCGCTCGGCCCCGACGCGCATCGTGCTGGTGGGCGGGCTGTACCTGGCCCGCCAGGTGGCCATGCGCGCGATGGCCGTCGGGGCGTGGGTCGTCGTCGCGACCGGCCGCCCGACCGAGTGGCAGGTGCTGTCCCGCGCCGCCGGCAGCCGCGACGGCCGCCCGTCGCCTCTGGTGCAGATCCGCCGGCTCTCGCCGGTCGAGCTGCCGCGGCCGTCGGAGGACGCGCCGCTGCTGGTCGTCACCGACGGCGGCCCGACCCCGCAGGACCTGTTCCCGCCCCGCTCGCCGTGGCAGACGACGGTCTACGTGCTCCCCTACCTGCACCCGCAGGCGGGCGCGACGGCGAACGCGGCCGACCTCGTGCTGATGCAGCGGCTCCCGGCCGGCCAGGCCGAGCTGGCGGCCCGTATCTGGCGCCTGCCGCCCCAGATGATGCGCCAGCTGACGACGTTGAAGGACGACCAGGTCGTCGCACTGGGCCGCAACCTCTGGCGCCCGCTGCGCCTGGTCACCACCGCCAAGGAACAGCAGCTCCTGGGCCCGGTCCGCCGCGGCGACTGACCTGCCCGCGGCAGTGAGTGAGAAACAGGGTCAGCACACTGTTTCTCACTCACGAGCGGCCGGGGAAGTGCGGACGTTGCGGGTTTGCTCGGCGCGAGCGGCCAGCTCGGCGTCCGGCGGGTAGTCCACGCCCAGCAGCGTGAGGCCGTGGGCCGGGGCCACCGCGCTGTCGCGGATGCCGCTCGCCAGCACCTTCGCCGGCCACGCGTCGCTGCGGCGGCCGTCGCCCACCAGGAGCAGCACGCCCACCAGGCTGCGGACCATCGAGTGGCAGAACGCGTCCGCCGACACCCGCACCTCCAGCAGGTGCTCGTCCACCCGCTCCCACTCCAGCCGCTGCAGCTCACGGATCGTCGTGCCCGTGTCACGCTGCTTGCAGTACGCGGCGAAGTCGTGCAGCCCCAGCAGTTCCTCGGCCGCCGCGTTCATCGCGTCCGTCGACAGTGGACGGTTCCACGCCAGGGTGTCGTGGCGGCGCAACGGGTCGACACCCCACGGCGCGTCCGACACCCGATAGCGGTAGTGACGGCGGATCGCCGAGAACCGGGCGTCGAAGCCCGCCGGCGCGACCCGGGCGCCCAGCACGCGGACGTCGCCCGGCAAGAGGCGGTTCCAGCGGCCCGTCATGCGCGTCAGATCCGGGATGCCTTCCGGGGAAACGGGAATCCGGCCGGAAGGGGAAGCCAGCGGCACGACGTCGACGTGCACGACCTGCCCGGTCGCGTGCACTCCGGCGTCCGTGCGGCCCGCCACGACCGCGGACTTGGCCACCGAGGCTCCCGGCGGCTGCCGGTGCAACGCCTCCTCCAGCACGCCCTGGACCGTGCGACGGCCCGGCTGGCGGGCCCACCCCGAGAAGTCCGTGCCGTCGTAGGAGACGTCCAGGCGCAGACGAACGAGCCCGCCCTCCCCGGTGGGGGTGGCGGGCTCGTCCGGTGTCGAATCGGCCGTCAGGACTCAGTCCTTCTTGGCGTCCGCGTCGGTTTCCTCCGAAGCCGGAGCTTCGGTGGTCTCCTCGGCCTTGGCCTCCTCGGCGGCCGGGGCCTCTTCGGCGGCCGGCGCCTCGGTGGTCTCCTCCGCAGCGGGAGCGGCGGCCTTCGGCTCGTCCTTGGCGAACTTCGTCTTCCGAGCGCGCTCGGCTTCCGACGTCACCGTCTTCTCGGCCACCAGCTCGATGACGGCCATGGGCGCGTTGTCACCCTTGCGCGGCATCGTCTTGGTGATCCGGGTGTAGCCACCCGCGCGCTCCGCGAAGTGCGGGCCGATCTCGGCGAACAGCTTGTGCACGACGTCCTTGTCACGGACGACCTTCTGCACCTGACGACGGTTGTGCAGGTCGCCCCGCTTCGCCTTCGTGATCAGCTTCTCGGCCAGCGGACGGACCCGCTTCGCCTTCGCCTCGGTCGTCGTGATCTTGCCGTGCTCGAACAGCTGCGTGGCCAAGTTGGCCAGGATCAGCCGCTCGTGCGCGGACGACCCGCCGAGCCGGGCTCCCTTGGTAGGGGTGGGCATTGGTTCTCCTAGTTCAGCTCACAGCGTCCAGGCACAGGGCCTCAGAGCTGCTCGGTCTCTGCGTAGTCCTGGCCATCGTCGTGGCCGTCCGAAATCCCGTCGGCAATGCCGCCCACACCCTCGGACCAGCCTTCACCGTCGTAGCTGGCGGCAGCCGCGGTCGGGTCGAACCCGGGCGGGCTGTCCTTCAGCGCGAGGCCGAGGCCGACGAGCTTCAGCTTGACCTCGTCGATCGACTTGGCGCCGAAGTTGCGGATGTCGAGCAGGTCCGCCTCGCTGCGCGAGACCAGCTCGCCCACCGTGTGGATGCCCTCGCGCTTGAGGCAGTTGTACGACCGGACGGTGAGGTCCAGGTCCTCGATCGGCATCGCGTAGGCGGCGATGGTGTCCGCCTCCTGCGGCGACGGGCCGATCTCGATGCCCTCGGCGTCGACGTTCAGCTCGCGGGCGAGACCGAACAGCTCCACCAGCGTCTTGCCGGCCGACGCGACGGCGTCGCGCGGCGTGATCGACGGCTTGGTCTCGACGTCCAGGATCAGCTTGTCGAAGTCGGTGCGCTGCTCGACACGGGTGGCCTCGACCTTGTAGGTCACCTTGAGCACCGGCGAGTAGATCGAGTCGACCGGGATCCGGCCGATCTCCGCGCCCGCCTGCTTGTTCTGCAGGGCCGGAACGTACCCGCGGCCGCGCTCGACGACGAGCTCGATCTCGAGCTTGCCCTTGCCGTTCAGCGACGCGATGTGCAGATCCGGGTTGTGCACGGTGACACCCGCCGGCGGCACGATGTCGGCCGCCGTGACCTCACCCGGGCCCTGCTTGCGCAGGTACATGGTGACCGGCTCGTCCTCTTCCGAGGACACCACGAGCTCCTTGAGGTTCAGGATGATGTCGGTGACGTCTTCCTTCACCCCGGGAACGGTGGTGAACTCGTGCAGCACGCCGTCGATGCGGATGCTCGTCACGGCCGCGCCGGGGATGGACGACAGCAGCGTACGACGCAGCGAGTTGCCGAGCGTGTAACCGAAGCCGGGCTCCAGCGGTTCGATGGTGAACCGGGAGCGGGTCTCGTTGACCGTCTCTTCGCCGAGAGCCGGCCGCTGGGAAATCAGCATTCCTTGTTTTCCTTTCCAGACGGCGCCCGCCATATGACGCCGAAGGGATGGCGAGGCGGCGGCGCACTGGGGGCGCCGCCGCCCGTAACTCGATTACTTCGAGTAGAGCTCGACGATCAGCTGTTCCTGAACCGGAACGTCGATCTGCGCGCGCTCCGGCAGCTGGTGGACCAGCACGCGGAGGTTCGACGGGACGACCTGCAGCCACGCCGGGACCGGACGCTCGCCGAAGGACTCCTTCGCCACGACGAAGGGCAGCATCGAGAACGACTTCGGCCGCACGTCGATGATGTCCCACTTCGAGACCTGGAACGATGGGACGTTGACCTTCTTGCCGTTGACCAGGAAGTGGCCGTGGCTCACCAGCTGACGCGCCTGGCGGCGCGTGCGGGCGATGCCGGCGCGGTAGATCACGTTGTCCAGGCGGGACTCGAGGATCTGCAGCAGGTTCTCACCGGTCTTGCCCGGACGCCGGACGGCTTCCTTGTAGTACCGGACGAACTGACGCTCGAGAACGCCGTAGGTGTAGCGAGCCTTCTGCTTCTCCTGCGACTGCAGGAGGTACTCGGACTCCTTGATGCGCCCGCGGCCGTGCTGGCCCGGCGGGTAGGGGCGACGCTCGAAAGCCTGGTCGCCGCCGATGAGGTCAACCTTGAGGCGACGCGAGATACGCGTCGCGGGGCCGGTGTAACGAGCCATTTCTTCTTACTCCTCCCCGTTCCTCAGACCCGGCGCCGCTTGGGCGGGCGGCAGCCGTTGTGAGGCTGCGGGGTCACGTCCTGGATGGTGCCGACCTCGAGGCCGGCCGCCTGCAGCGAGCGGATCGCCGTCTCGCGGCCCGAACCCGGGCCCTTCACGAAGACGTCGACCTTCTTCATGCCGTGCTCGGCGGCCTTGCGCGCGGCGTTCTCGGCGGCCATCTGCGCGGCGAACGGGGTGGACTTGCGCGAGCCCTTGAAGCCCACGTGCCCACTCGACGCCCACGCGATCACGGCACCGGTCGGGTCCGTGATCGAGACGATGGTGTTGTTGAAGGTGCTCTTGATGTGCGCGTGACCGTGCGCAACGTTCTTCTTTTCCTTGCGGCGGACCTTCTTGGCCCCGGCCGCAGTACGAGACTTCGGTGGCATGTTCTGAGGGATCTCCTGTTAGCGCGCGTTCTCTTGGTGAGCGGCGACCGCTTCGGCCTGGCCGCGCCGGATGATCGAACCGGCGTCGGTGTACAGGTTGCGGAGCGCCATCGGGCGGGCGTAGAGCGCCTTGGGCGAGACACAAGCCGAGCCGCGGCGGTGAACGCCACCCATCTGCACGACCTTCTTGCCCTGGACGCTCACTTCTTGCCAGCCTTCTTCTTGCCGGCGACCGTCTTCTTCGGACCCTTGCGGGTGCGGGCGTTCGTCTTGGTGCGCTGACCACGGACGGGAAGCCCGCGGCGCCAGCGAAGACCCTCGTAGCACCCGATCTCGATCTTCCGACGGATGTCGGCGTTCACCTCGCGGCGAAGGTCACCCTCGACCTTGAAGTTCTCTTCGATGTACGTACGCAGCTTGGCGAGATCGTCATCGCTGAGGTCTTTGACGCGGGTGTCCGCGTTGATCTCGGCAGCCTTGATGAGCTGCTTCGAGCGGGTACGGCCGATGCCGTAGATGTACGTAAGCGCGATCTCCACCCGCTTTTCGCGGGGAAGGTCCACGCCAGCGAGTCGTGCCATTGGCGCTGATGCTCCTTCATAGATTTCGTCTTCAGGTCTGCTCCCCGTCCGGTTCCGGGACCGACTCGCCTGTCGTGCCCTCGGCTTGCGCTTCGGGTGTCCCGGCCCCGGCCTGAAGCCCGGGGGTGAACCGGACCGCTTGCGTGGCCCGGCAGGTGCGGGGAGTTGTGTTAGCCGTCAATCACTCTGGTCGAGTGCCGGCGATCAGCCCTGCCGCTGCTTGTGCCGCAGGTTCTCGCAGATCACCATGATCCGGCCGTGGCGGCGGATCACCTTGCACTTGTCGCAGATCTTCTTGACGCTCGGCTGGACCTTCACGTCTTCTGCTCTCCTGCTTCTGAGCTGCTCGTGATCACTTGTAGCGGTAGACGATGCGACCACGAGAGAGGTCGTAGGGCGAGAGCTCCACGACGACCCTGTCCTCCGGCAGGATGCGGATGTAGTGCTGCCGCATCTTGCCGCTGATGTGTGCCAGGACCTTGTGACCGTTCTCCAACTCGACGCGGAACATCGCGTTGGGGAGCGGCTCGACTACGCGGCCTTCGACCTCGATGGCCCCGTCTTTCTTCGCCATGTCCTCCGCATTTCCTTGGTCGACACTGCCTGTCGCTACACTGTGTGATCGAGTCGAGCACTAGTGCTGGGTTGGGTGGTGCGTCGACACACTGGTGCCCGACTCCCAAGACCGTGAATTCACGAGCGCGCAGGATCCGGGCGCGATAAGTGCGCCGACTTGACAGTGTACGCAACCCGTGTCGCGACCCCCAAACCGGGGGTGACCATGGTAGGAGATCACTGCGTTGACCCGGCGCCAACGAACGAAAGCGCAGGTCAGGCGTCTTCGGGGGCGGTGAGCACCCAGGGACCGTCCTCGGTGACCGCCACCGTGTGCTCCCAGTGGGCCGCGCGCGAGCCGTCGGCCGTGACGACCGTCCAGCCGTCGTCCAGCTCACGCGTCTCGCCGCCGCCACCGGTCAGCATCGGCTCGATCGCCAGCGCCATGCCGGGCTTGAGCCGCGGGCCCTTGCCGGGCTTGCCGACGTTCGGCAGGAACGGGTCCATGTGCATCTGGCGGCCGATGCCGTGGCCGCCGTACTCGACGATCATCCCGTAGTCGACGCCGTCGTCCCGGCCCGCGCGTTCGGCGGCCGTCTGGACGGCGTGGGAGATGTCGGTGAGCCGCCCGCCGGCGGTGACCGCCTCGATGCCGGCCCACATCGCCGCCTCGGTGGCCGCGGACAACGCCAGGTCGGCGTCGGAGACCTTGCCGATGGCCAGCGTGACGGCGGAGTCGCCGTGCCAGCCGTCGAGGATCGCGCCGCAGTCGACCGAGATGAGGTCACCGTCGGCGAGGACCTGCGTCTTCGCCGGGATGCCGTGGACGATCTGCTCGTTCACCGACGCGCAGATCGACGCCGGGAAGCCGTGGTAGCCCTTGAACGACGGCACCGCGCCCGCGTCCCGGATCGTCTGCTCGGCCAGCTCGTCGAGCTCGGCGGTGCTGACACCCGGTTTCGCGGTGGCACGGACGGCCGCCAGCGTACGGGCCACGACGAGCCCCGCGGCGCGCATGGCTTCCAGCTCGCCGGGGGTCTTGACCTCGATCATGCGCCCGCGGCGGAGCACTTGCAGAACACGCAACCCTCCGAGATTCACGTGCGGTCGCGCAGCGCTTTCAGCACCCGGCCGGAGATCTCCTCGACGCTGCCGACCCCGTCGACGGTCACCAGGATGCCGGCGTAGTACTCCAGCAGCGGCGCGGTCTCCGACACGTAGATCTGCTGGCGGCGGCGGATGACCTCTTCGGTGTCGTCCGCGCGGCCGCGCGACATGAGCCGGGCGACGACGACGTCCTCCGGGACCTGCAGCTGGATCACCGCGTCGAGCGTGACGTCGGCCTCGCCGAGGATCTCGCCGAGAACCTCGGCCTGCTTGGTGTTGCGGGGGAAGCCGTCGAGCAGGAAGCCGGCCTTCGCGTCCGGCTCCGCCAGGCGCTCGCGGACCATTTCGTTGGTCACCGAGTCGGGCACGAGCTCACCCGAGTCCAGGTAGCGCTTGGCCTCCTGGCCGAGCGGCGTCTCCTGGCCGACGTGGGCGCGGAACAGCTCACCCGTGGAGATGTGCGGGACGCGCAGCTGCTCCGACAGGGCCACCGCCTGCGTACCTTTGCCCGCACCGGGCGGGCCGACGAGAACCAGGCGCGTCACTTCAAGAACCCTTCGTAGTTGCGCTGCATCAGCTGGCTTTCGATCTGCTTCACGGTGTCGAGGCCGACACCGACCATGATCAGCACAGCCGTGCCACCGAACGGGAAGTTCTGGTTGTTCCCGCTACCGGTCACCGACAGGAAGAAGTTCGGAAGGATCGCGATGATGCCCAGGTACAGCGAGCCGGGGAGGGTGATCCGGCCGAGCACGAAGCTCAGGTACTCCGCGGTCGGACGCCCGGGACGGATGCCCGGGATGAACCCGCCGAACTTCTTCATCTCTTCCGCACGCTCGTCCACGTTGAACGTGATCGTGATGTAGAAGTACGTGAAGAAGATGATCAGCGCGAAGTACAGCAGGATGTGGACCCAGTTGCCCTGGTTCACGATGTAGTTCTTGATGAACACCTGCCAGCCGGAGTTGCTGTTCTGGTCGCCGACGAGGCGGCTGATCAGGTCCGGCAGGTACAGCAGGGACGAGGCGAAGATGACCGGGATGACGCCGGCCTGGTTCACCTTGATCGGCAGGTAGGTCGACGTGCCGCCGTACATCCGGCGGCCGATCATGCGCTTGGCGTACTGCACCGGGATCCGGCGCTGCCCCTGCTCGACGAAGATGACGCTCGCGATGATCACGAGCCCGAAGACGCAGATCATCGTCAGCGCGATGCCGCCGCCGTTGGACAGGATGTTCCCGCCCTCGACCGGGATGCGCGCGGCGATGTTCAGGAAGATCAGGACCGACATGCCGTTGCCGACGCCGCGCTCGGTGATCAGCTCGCCCAGCCACATCATGACGGCGGTGCCCGCGGTCATGGTGATGACGATGATCGCCAGCGAGTAGACGCTGTTGTCCGGGATGATCGGCGACTGGCAGTCGGGGAAGAGCTGCTTGCGGTCCGCGAGCGCGACCACGCCGGTGGCCTGCAGGATCGCCAGCGCGATCGTCAGGTACCGGGTGTACTGGGTCAGCTTGCCCTGGCCGGACTGCCCTTCCTTCTTCAGCTCCTCGAACCGCGGGATGACCACGGTGAGCAGCTGGATGATGATACTCGCCGTGATGTACGGCATGATGCCGGTCGAGAAGAGCGACAGCTGCAGCAGCGCACCGCCGCTGAACAGGTTCAGCAGCTGGTAGACGCCCTCCTGCTGCGCCTGGGAGCTACAGGCCTGGACGGCTCCGTACGAGATCCCGGGTGCCGGAATGGTCGCACCGATTCGGTAGACCGCGACGATGGCTAGCGTGAACAGGATCTTCTTGCGTAGATCCGGCGTCGCGAGAGCCGAGCGGAAGGCGCTGAACACGCGGGGGACCTCCTCGGCGTCGTCGGCCGTCCTCAACCGACGATCGGCTTGGCCGGCACGGGGCCGGCGGGAACACACAGCACTACTGGCACGCAAGCCAGGAACGCTTCGGGGCACACTCGTCCCGAAGCGTGTCGCCGACTCTAACAGCTTCACACGGCGTGTCCGCAGTGCGTGTGCGTTTTCCGTACCAAGGTTGCTCCGGCGGGTTGATCCACATCGTCGTCTTGGCTCAGAACCTTGACAGGAAGTGGATCACGCGTTCGACGTCGCGAGCACGCCGGCGAGCCCGACGAGGACCACTCCGGTGCCGCGGTCGACGTTGCGCCGGGCCCGCCGGGTCAGCTCCGCCGACTTCACGGCCGCGCCGACCCCGACGTAGACCGAGCCGGCCAGGAACTCGGCCAGCAGGTAGACCGCGCCCAGCAGTGCGATCTGGGCCGGAAAGGGCCCGTGAGCTGCGTCGATGAACTGCGGGACGAACGCGGTGAAGACGAGGATGGCCTTCGGGTTGGTGATCGCGACGCCGAACTCCTTGCGCGCGACCCGCCAGGCCGTGGTGGGCTCGGCGAGCGGCCGGACCGTGCCGGTTTTGTCCCGGAAAGTCGACCAGAGCAGGCGCACGCCGAGGAAGAGCAGGTAGCCGGCGCCGGCCCACTTGATGATCGTGAGCGCGGTCTCGGACGCGGCCAGCAGCTGCCCCAGCCCGGCCGCGACGGCGGCGATCAGCAGCGTGAAAGCGGTCAGCCTGCCGGCCAGCCCGGCGAGGCCGCGGCGAACACCCTGCGTCATCCCGTGGTGGAGCCCGAGCAGGTTGTTCGCTCCCGGCGTAAGCGCGATGAGCACCGACGCGGAGAAGAAGAGCAGCAGCCAGGACACGTTCCCACGGTAGCGGGCGCCGGCGAGCGATTATTTCGCCGCGCTCACCCGCGAACCGGCCGGGGCGTCCCGGGTAAGCCGGGGCCGCACGGCTGCGGTCATTCGTCGTCGGGCGGCAGGACGGTGATGGCGACGCCGTCGGGCGGGGTCGGGGTGTCGGCGTAGGCGAGGGCCGGGTCGGACCAGTTGTCGCCGGCGTGCCACCACGCGGGCAGGTGGGCCAGGACGGCCGCGGCGGCGGCGAGGACGGCCGCCCCGATCAGCAGCCACATGCCGGTGGCGGTGACGACCTCCAGGTCGATGCCGCCGGAGAGCGCGCCCCACCCGACCCCGCTCATGCCGATGGTGACGACGACACCGGCGGTGAAGAACGCGCCGGCGGAGACGAGCCACCGGGCGAGGCCGCGGCCGGGCCGCGAGAACCCGGCGAACGCGGCGGCGGCCAGCACGACGACGGCGAGGACCACGGGGATCCCGACGGGCGCGGCGGCCTGGTCGATGACCTGCCCGGGCACCTCGGTGTGGGTGGCCCAGGCGGTTTCGGTGACCGTGAGCCGGTCGCCGAAGAAGATCCGCGGGGCGTGCGGGTTCGGCTGCAGCCGGAAGAGCGGCAGGAAACAGCCCCCGACGGCCATCAGGGCGGCCACGGCGGTGAGAAGGGGCGGGAGGAGGCGTGCGGGGCCGGACGGGGCTTCCTGGGCTGGGAAAACGGGGATCTGGGCTGCCTGAGCCGGGGGCGGTGCGGGGTGTCCGGGTAGTTGGGCGACCGGGAACGGCGGGGACTGCGCCTCCGGCCGGGGTGCGGTGCCGTCGGCTGGGAAGGTGGGTGGCTCCGCGGCCTGTGGGCTCGGTGGTGCCTCGGGCCGGAAGGGCGGTGGAGCGGGCGTGGGCTCGGCCGGGAACGCCAGCGGACCGCCCGCCGGCTCAGCCGAGGCGCTCAGCGGCCCCGCGAGAAAGCCAGGCGCCGCCTCGGCCGGGAACGACGGCGACTCCCCCACCTGCCCAGCCGAGGCGCTCGGCGCCCCGGCGCCCGGCTCGACGCCCTCGATCTTCGGCGGTTCGACCGGGAAGCTCAGCGGGGACTCCGGGCCTTCGGGTGGGTCCTGCGACGGTCTGTCCACCTCGTGATCCTCCGTCCGGATCCGCCCCGCGGCAAGGAACCTGTCCGGCCGGGAACGCCGAAGGCCCGCCTGGCAGAGCCAGACGGGCCTTCGTACGTGTACCGCTCAGTTGGTGGTGGCGGAGCCACCGGCCGCTTCGAGCTTCTCCTTGGCGGAGCCGGAGAACGCGTCCGCGGTGACGTCCAGCTTGACGCCGTTCACGTCGCCGTTGCCGAGGACCTTCACCAGCTTGCCCTTGCGGACCAGACCGCCCTTGACGAGTTCCTCGGCGCCGATCTTGCCGCCGTCCGGGAACACGCGGGCGATGTCGCCCACGTTCACCGGCTGGTACTCGGTGCGGAAGCGGTTCTTGAAGCCACGCAGCTTCGGGAGCCGCATGTGGATGGGCATCTGCCCACCCTCGAACCCGGCGGGCACGTTCTTCCGGGCCTTGGTGCCCTTCGTACCGCGACCGGCCGTCTTGCCCTTCGAACCCTCACCACGGCCCACGCGGATCTTGTCGCGCTTGGCGCCCGGAGCCGGACGCAGGTGGTGGATCTTGATGGCCGTCATGCCTGGACCTCCTCGACCTCCACCAGATGGCGGACGGTGTGGATCAGGCCGCGCACCTGGGGGGTGTCTTCACGCACGACGCTCTGGCGGATCTTGCGCAGCCCGAGGGTGCGCAGCGACTCGCGGTGAGCGTGCTTCGTGCCGATTTTGCTCTTGACCTGGGTGACCTTGAGCTGAGCCATGAGATCAGACCCCCTGGCCGGCACGCTGGCGCAGCATCCGGGCCGGGGCGACGTCCTCGAGCGGCAGGCCACGGCGGGCCGCCACCTCCTCCGGACGCTGCAGACCCTTCAGAGCCGCCACGGTCGCGTGCACGATGTTGATGGCGTTGTCGGAGCCGAGCGACTTCGACAGCACGTCGTGGACACCCGCGCACTCCAGCACCGCGCGCACCGGGCCACCGGCGATGACGCCGGTACCGGCCGAAGCCGGACGGAGCAGCACGACACCGGCGGCCTCCTCACCCTGGATCGGGTGCGGGATGGTGCCGCCGACGCGCGGGACGCGGAAGAAGTTCTTCTTCGCTTCCTCGACGCCCTTGGCGATGGCCGCGGGAACTTCCTTGGCCTTGCCGTAGCCGACGCCGACCTGACCGTCGCCGTCACCGACGACCACCAGGGCGGTGAAGCTGAAGCGACGACCGCCCTTGACGACCTTGGCGACGCGGTTGATCGTCACGACCTTCTCGAGGTGCGGGGTCTTGTCCTGGGCCGCCCCGCCACGGCCGCTGTCGCGCCGGTCCCGGCGGTCGCGACGGTCACCGCGGTCGTTGCCGCCCTGCCCGCCGGGTCCGCCCTGGCCGCCGCCGAATTGCCGTGTACGTCCCGGCATCAGGCTGTCCTTCCCTGCTTCTGCAACTGCGTCATTCTCAGAACTCCAACCCCGCCTCGCGGGCGGCGTCGGCGAGCGCGGCGATGCGGCCGTGGTAGGCGTTGCCGCCACGGTCGAACACCACAGCCGAGATCCCGGCGCTCTTGGCACGCGCGGCGACGAGTTCCCCGACCTTGGCGGCCTTGGCCTTCTTGTCGCCCTCGAGCGCCCGGACGTCCGCCTCGAGGGTGGACGCCGACGCCAGGGTGTGACCGGCGAGGTCGTCGATCACCTGCACGGCGATGTGCCGCGAGGACCGCTTGACGACCAGGCGCGGACGCTGGTCCGTGCCCGAGACCTTCTTGCGGAGGCGGAAGTGCCGACGGGCCTTCGCGACGCGGCGGCGGGTCGAGATGTCCTTGCCCACCGGCTTGCGCTTCGTAGTCGTGTCGCTCATGATCACTTACCCGTCTTTCCGACCTTGCGGCGGATCTTCTCACCCTCGTACCGCAGGCCCTTGCCCTTGTACGGGTCCGGGCGCCGCAGCCGGCGGATGACCGCCGAGATCTGGCCGACCTTCTGCTTGTCGATGCCGGAGACCGAGAACCGGGTCGGGCTCTCCACCTTGAAGGTGATGCCTTCCGGGGCCTCGATCTTCACCGGGTGGCTGTAGCCGAGGGCGAACTCGAGGTCCGAGCCCTTGGCCTGCACGCGGTAACCGACGCCGTGGATCTCGAGCTTCTTCTCGTAGCCCGAGGTCACCCCCACGACCAGGTTGTTCACCAGCGTGCGGGTGAGGCCGTGCAGAGCCTTGCTGGTGCGCTCGTCGTCCGGGCGCTTGACCACCAGCGCGCCGTCCTCGCCGCGCTCGACCGTGATCGGCTCGGCGACGGTGTGCTCCAGGGTGCCCTTGGGACCCTTGACCGTGATGTGCTGACCGTCGATGGTCACCTCGACCCCGGAAGGGACGGCGACCGGCAGCTTTCCGATGCGTGACATGCCTGTACCCCCTTCCTTACCAGACGTAGGCGAGGACTTCGCCGCCCACGCTGTTGCGCTTGGCCTGCCGGTCGGTCTGCAGGCCCGAGGACGTCGAAATGATCGCGATGCCCAGGCCGCCGAGCACGGACGGCAGTTCGGTCGATTTGGCGTAGACCCGCAGGCCGGGCTTGGAGACACGCCGGAGGCCGGCGATGCTCCGCTCACGGTTGGGGCCGTACTTGAGCTCGACGACGAGGTTCTTGTGCTTCTCGCCCGGCTCGTCGCGGTAACCCGCGATGTAGCCCTCGCGCTTGAGGATCTCGGCGATGTTCGCCTTGAGCTTCGAGTGCGGGAGCTTGACCTCGTCGTGGTACGCCGAGTTCGCGTTGCGCAGACGCGTCAAGAAGTCTGCGATGGGGTCGGTCATCGTCATGGTGACCTGTCAACCTTTCTCGCCCTGGTTCCCCGCCCGCCGGAGCGGGCGGGGCCTGTGGCGAAGTGGAGTTTTAAAAAGGCTCTTACCAGCTGGACTTGCGGACGCCGGGCAGCTCGCCCGCGTGTGCCATCTCGCGAAGGCAGATCCGGCAGAGCCCGAACTTGCGGAACACGGCGTGCGGGCGGCCGCACCGCTGGCAGCGGGTGTAGGCGCGCACGGCGAACTTCGGCTTCTTCGCGGCCTTGTGGACCAGTGCTTTCTTGGCCATCGGCTCAGTTCTCCTTGAACGGGAAGCCGAGCTTGCGCAGCAGCGCCCGGCCCTCGTCGTCGTTCGTAGCGGTCGTGACGACGGTGACGTCCATGCCGCGCGGGCGGTCGATGGAGTCGGGGTCGATCTCGTGGAACATCGACTGCTCGTTGAGACCGAACGTGTAGTTGCCGTGGCCGTCGAACTGCTTCGGCGAAAGCCCGCGGAAGTCGCGGATACGCGGCAGCGCGATGGTCAGCAGCCGGTCGAGGAACTCCCACATGCGGTCGCCGCGCAGCGTGACGCGCGCGCCGATCGGCTGGCCCTCGCGCAGCTTGAACTGCGCGATGGACTTGCGGGCCTTGCGGACCTCGGGCTTCTGGCCGGTGATCGCGGCGAGGTCGCGGACCGCGCCTTCGATCAGCTTGCTGTCGCGGGCGGCGTCGCCGACGCCCATGTTGACGACGACCTTCACCACGCCCGGGATCTGGTGGACGTTGGCGAAGGAGAACTCCGCCTGCAGCTGGCCCTTGATCTCGTCGCGGTAGCGCACCTTGAGGCGCGGCGCGACCTTCTCTGCGGTGGTCATCAGATGTCCTTACCGTTCCGGCGCGAGATCCGGACCTTCTTGCCGTCCTCGCCGATGCGGTAACCCACCCGGGTCGGCTTGCCGTCCGAGTCGACCACCATCACGTTCGAGACGTGGATCGGCGCCTCCTGCGTGACGATGCCACCGGACTGCGCGCCGCGCTGGGTCTGGGTGATCCGCGTGTGCTTCTTGATCCGGTTCACGCCCTCGACCAGCACCCGCTGACGCTCCGGGTAAGCCTGGATGACCTTGCCCTTGGCGCCCTTGTCCTTGCCGGCGATGACGACGACCGTGTCGCCCTTCTTCACCTTCATCACAGCACCTCCGGCGCGAGCGAAATGATCTTCATGAACTTTCGGTCGCGCAGCTCGCGGCCCACCGGGCCGAAGATGCGGGTGCCCCGGGGCTCGTTGTCGTTCTTGATGAGCACGGCGGCGTTCTCGTCGAACCGGATGTAGGAACCGTCCGGACGACGGCGCTCCTTGACCGTGCGGACGATGACGGCCTTGACGACGTCGCCCTTCTTCACCCCGGCAGCCGGGATGGCGTCCTTCACGGTGGCGACGATGATGTCGCCGATGCCGGCGTAGCGCCGCCCGGAGCCACCGAGAACCCGGATGCAGAGGATTTCCTTCGCACCCGTGTTGTCGGCTACCCGAAGCCGCGACTCCTGCTGGATCACGTCAACTCCTGTATGTCGCGCCGGTTCTCGCCCGCTTGTGAGGTCCACATTGGCGAGCCTTGCGGAACTAAAGACTCCTGAGAGCCCTGCTTACTTGGCCTTCTCCACGATCTGCACCAGGCGCCAGCGCTTCGTCGCCGACAGCGGACGGGTCTCCATCAGGGTGACCCGGTCGCCCACGCCGGCCTCGTTGTTCTCGTCGTGCACCTTCACCTTGGAGGTGGTGCGGACGACCTTCGAGTAGCGGGGGTGCTTCTTGCGGTCCTCGAGCTCGACCACGATCGTCTTGTTCATCTTGTCCGAGACGACGTAGCCCTCACGAACCTTGCGGTAGTTCCGGGCCGTCGCCTCGGTGGTGGGCTCGCTCATGCGGCACCTTCACTCTCGGCGTCGGGGGCAACGGACAGGCCGAGTTCACGCTCGCGCATGACCGTGTAGATCCGCGCGATGTCCGTGCGGACAGTGCGCAGACGGCGGTTGTTGTCGAGCTGCCCGGTCGCCATCTGGAAACGGAGGTTGAACAGCTCCTCCTTGTACTCCTTGAGACGCAGGACGAGCTCTTCCGCGGTGAGCTCACGCAGCTCCGATGCCTGAACGGCTCCGCTCGCCATCAGAACTCACCACCTTCACGGGTCACGATGCGGCACTTCATGGGCAGCTTGTGGATCGCGCGGCGGAGCGCCTCACGGGCGGTCTCCTCGTTCGGGAACGAGATCTCGAACATCACGCGGCCCGGCTTCACGTTGGCGATCCACCACTCGGGCGAACCCTTACCGGAACCCATGCGGGTCTCGGCCGGCTTCTTGGTCAGCGGGCGGTCCGGGTAGATGGTCGTCCACACCTTGCCACCACGCTTGATGTGACGGGTCATGGCGATACGAGCGGACTCGATCTGCCGGTTCGTCACGTAGCTGTGCTCAAGCGCCTGGATGCCGTACTCGCCGAAGTTGACCTTCGTGCCACCCTTGGCGGCGCCGTGGCGCTTCGGGGAGTGCTGCTTCCGGTGCTTGACCCTGCGCGGGATGAGCACGTCTCAGCCCTCCGTCTTTTCTGCGGTCTCGGTGGCCGGGGCCGCCGGGGCCTCGGTCGTGGCGGCAGCGGCCGCACGACCGGCTTCGGTCGAGGTGGCGGTCGTGCCCGAGGCGCCGGAACGACGCGGACGGGACGGCCGGTCGCTGCGGTCGCGGTCGCGACGCGGCGCGCGCTCGGCGGCGTCACGCGCTTCGCGGGCCTTCAGGCCACCGACGAGCTCACCCTTGTAGATCCACACCTTGACGCCGATGCGGCCGAAGGTCGTCTTGGCCTCGAAGAAGCCGTAGTCGATGTCGGCGCGCAGCGTGTGCAGCGGGACCCGGCCGTCGCGGTAGTGCTCGGAACGGGACATCTCGGCGCCGCCGAGACGACCGCCGCACTGCACGCGGATGCCCTTGACCTGCGGCGAGCGCATGGAGGTCTGGATCGCCTTCCGCATCGCGCGGCGGAACGCCACGCGGTTGGACAGCTGCTCCGCGACCGCCTGGGCGACCAGCTGGGCGTCGGCCTCGGGGTTCTTGACCTCGAGGATGTTCAGCTGGACCTGCTTCTTGGTCAGCTTCTCCAGCGCGCCGCGGATCCGGTCGGCCTCCGCGCCGCGGCGGCCGATGACGATGCCCGGCCGGGCGGTGTGGATGTCGACGCGGACGCGGTCACGCGTGCGCTCGATCTCGACCTTGGAGATGCCCGCGCGCTCCATGCCGGTGGCGAGGAGCTTGCGGATCTTGACGTCCTCGGCCACGTACTCGGCGTACTGCTTGTCGGCGTACCAGCGCGACTTCCAGTCCGTGGTGATACCCAGGCGGAAACCGTGCGGGTTGATCTTCTGGCCCACTACCGGCCACCTGCCTTCTTGTTGCTCTTCTTCTCCGCGGGGCGGGACTCGACCACGACGGTGATGTGGCTCGTCCGCTTGCGGATCCGGTAAGCGCGGCCCTGGGCACGCGGACGGATGCGCTTGAGGGTCGGGCCCTCGTCGGCCGTCGCGGACTTGATCCAGAGCGTCTCCGGGTCCAGCTGGAGGTTGTTCTCGGCGTTGGCCGCCGCGCTGGCGATGACCTTCGCGAGCGGGGTGCTGGCCGCCTGCGGCGCGAACCGGAGCACGGCCAGGGCCTCGCTGACGCTACGACCCTTGACGAGCTCGATCACCCGGCGCACCTTGGTCGGCGAATCCCGGACGAAACGAGCCCGCGCGACGGCCGTAGGCAGCTCTTCTGCCGTGGCCGCGTTGGACTGGGCGTTCATCTGCTTCCCTTAACTGTCTCGTGCCCGCTCAGCGGCGGCGCGACTTGCGGTCGTCCTTGATGTGGCCCTTGAAGGTCCGCGTCGGGGCGAACTCGCCCAGCTTGTGACCCACCATCGCCTCGGTGACGAACACCGGGACGTGCTTGCGGCCGTCGTGCACCGCGATCGTGTGACCCAGGAAGTCCGGGATGATCGTGGAGCGGCGGGACCAGGTCTTGATGACCGTCTTCTTGCCCGATTCGTTCAGCGCGTCCACCTTCTTGAGCAGGTGGTCGTCCACGAACGGGCCCTTCTTCAGGCTGCGTGGCATGTGCTTCTACCTCCCTGCTCAGCGCTTCTTGCCGGTACGCCGGCGGCGGACGATGAGGGCGTCGGACGGCTTGCGCCGGCGCGTACGGCCCTCGGGCTTACCGTTCGGGTTGACCGGGTGACGACCACCGGAGGTCTTCCCTTCACCACCACCGTGCGGGTGGTCGACCGGGTTCATGACGACACCGCGGACGGTGGGGCGCTTGCCGCGCCAGCGGTTGCGGCCGGCCTTACCCCAGTTGATGTTCGCGTGCTCGGAGTTGCCCACCTCGCCGACGGTCGCGCGGTTGCGCACGTCGACGTTGCGGATCTCGCCCGACGGCATGCGGAGCTGCGCGTACGGCCCGTCCTTCGCGACCAGCTGGACGCGGGCGCCGGCGGAGCGGGCGATCTTCGCGCCGCCACCGGGGCGGAGCTCGATCGCGTGCACCACGGTGCCGACCGGGATGTTGCGCAGCGGCAGGTTGTTGCCGGGCTTGATGTCGGCGCGCGGACCGTTCTCGATCGTGTCGCCCTGCTTCAGCTTGTCCGGCGCGATGATGTAGCGCTTCTCGCCGTCGGCGTAGTGCAGCAGCGCGATGCGCGCGGTGCGGTTGGGGTCGTACTCGATGTGCGCGACCTTGGCCGGGATGCCGTCCTTGTCATTGCGACGGAAGTCGATGACGCGGTAAGCCCGCTTGTGGCCGCCACCCTTGTGCCGGGTGGTGATCTTGCCGGACGAGTTGCGACCGCCCGAACCGCTCAGCGGACGCAGCAGCGACTTCTCCGGGGTGGAGCGGGTGATCTCGGCGAAGTCCGAGACGCTCGAACCGCGACGACCCGGGGTCGTCGGCTTGTACTTGCGGATGCCCATTGTCAGCTCAGTCCTTTACGCGGTGGGTCCGCCGAAGATCTCGATCGCCTTGCTCTCGGGCGAAAGAGTCACGATGGCGCGCTTGGTGTCCTTGCGCTTGCCGAAGCCGGCGCGAGTCCGCTTCCGCTTGCCCTGGCGGTTGGCCGTGTTGACGCTGACCACCTTGACGCCGAACACCTTCTCGACCGCGATCTTGATCTGGGTCTTGTTGGCGTCCGGGCGGACGATGAACGTGTACTTGTGGTCCTCGAGCAGCCCGTAGGACTTCTCGGAGATGACCGGCGCGAGCAGGATGTCGCGGGGGTCCGGAATGGCGACCGAACTCACTTCTCGTCACTCCCTTCCGTGACCTCGCCCGACCGCGCGGAAGCCTTGACGGCCTTGCCGCGGACGGGGCCGGCGACGAACGCGTCGTACGCGGCCTTGGTGAACACGACGTCGTCGTTGACCAGCACGTCGTAGGTGTTGAGCTGGTCGGCCCAGAGCAGGTGCACCTCGGGCAGGTTGCGCAGCGAAATCCAGCTCAGCTCGTCGGCGCGGTCCAGCACCACCAGCACGCGCTTCGCCTGCGTCACCGCGGCGAGGGCGGCCTTGGCGGCCTTCGTGGACGGCTTCTCGCCGGTCACCAGCTCGGTGACGACGTGCAGCTGGCCGGCGCGCGCCCGGTCGGAGAGAGCGCCACGCAGGGCGGCGGCCTTCATCTTCTTCGGGGTGCGCTGGGTGTAGTCGCGCGGCGTGGGGCCGTGCACGACGCCACCGCCGGCGAACTGCGGCGCGCGGGTCGAACCCTGGCGGGCACGGCCGGTGCCCTTCTGCCGGTACGGCTTCTTGCCGCCACCGGAGACCTCACCGCGGGTCTTCGTGTCGTGCGTGCCCTGGCGCGCGGCGGCCTGCTGGGCCACCACGACCTGGTGCATCAGCGCGACGTTGGCCTGCACGTCGAAGATCTCCTCGGGGAGATCGACCGTGCCGTCGGCTTTACCGGCCGGGGTCTTCAGCTCGACGCTTGTCATTGATCAGTTACCACCCTTCGCGGCGCTGCGCACGAACAGCAGGCCGCCCTTGGGACCGGGCACGGCGCCCTTGATCAGCAGCAGGCCGTCCTCGGCACGCACGGCGTGCACGGTCAGGTTCTGCGTGGTGACCCGGTCGTTGCCCATCCGGCCTGCCATGCGCAGGCCCTTGAAGACGCGGCCGGGGGTGGCGCAGCCACCGATCGAACCCGGCTTGCGGTGCACGGCCTGGGCACCGTGGCTCGCGCCCTGGCCCTTGAAGCCGTGGCGCTTCATGACACCCGCGTAGCCCTTGCCCTTGCTGGTCCCGGTCACGTCGACCTCGGTGCCGGCGGCGAACACCTCGGCGGTGATCTCCTGGCCGACCTCGTAGGTCTCGGCGTCGGTGGTGCGCAGCTCGGCGAGGAACCGCCGCGGGGTCACGCCCGCCTTGTCGAAGTGGCCGGTGCGCGGCTTGTTCACCTTGCGCGGGTCGACCGCGCCGAACGCCAGCTGCACGGCCGCGTAGCCGTCCTTGTCCTGGGTCCGAACCTGGGTGACCACGTTCGGGCCGGCCTTGACGACGGTCACCGGGACGACCCGGTTCTGCTCGTCGAAGACCTGGGTCATGCCGAGCTTGGTGCCCAGGATGCCCTTCACTTGCCTGTCAGACATGAGTCTCTTATCTCCGCCGCTCGCCCAACGCTTACTGGATGTTGACGTCGACGCTCGCCGGCAGGTCGATGCGCATGAGCGCGTCGACCGTCTTCGGCGTCGGGTCGAGGATGTCGATCAGACGCTTGTGCGTGCGCATCTCGAAGTGCTCGCGCGAGTCCTTGTACTTGTGCGGCGAGCGGATGACGCAGTAAACGTTCTTCTCGGTGGGCAGCGGCACCGGCCCGACAACCCGGGCGCCGGTGCGCGTGACCGTCTCCACGATCTTGCGCGCCGAGGTGTCGATCGCCTCGTGGTCGTAGGCCTTGAGCCGGATGCGGATCTTCTGTCCCGCCATGGTGGCTGCTCGTTCCTTGTCGTCTCGTGCCGCTATCTCACAAACCCGGCTGGGTGTTTCCACCCAGGGCGCGGGTTTCCGCAGTTCAACGGCCCTGTCCCCGGTCCACGCGGTCGGGCGTGTCGCGCCCGACGCACAGACGGATCCCGCGGGATCGTCGTCTTGCCTGGTCTTCCTCAACGTGAGGAGGCTATGAGCCGGCTGGACCGTCTCACTGCCCTTGCCCGCTCGCCTGCAACCCGAAGGAAGAGCTCGGCGGACCGTGGCCACTCGCACCGAGGCGGCCGGACCCTCGCAGAGGATCGGCCGCCCCAGGACGAGCAACCTGAATAGTGTCGCACACGTGAGTTGACGCCCCGCACCCGGGGGTGTATTGCCCGGGTGCGGGGCGCCTACGTCACTTGATGATCTTGGTGACCTGGCCCGCGCCGACGGTCCGGCCACCCTCGCGGATGGCGAAGCGCAGACCCTCGTCCATCGCGACCGGCTGGATCAGCTGGACCGAGATGTCGGTGTTGTCGCCCGGCATGACCATCTCGGTGCCCTCGGGGAGGGTCACGACGCCGGTCACGTCGGTGGTGCGGAAGTAGAACTGCGGGCGGTAGTTGTTGAAGAACGGGGTGTGACGGCCACCCTCGTCCTTCGACAGGATGTAGACCCGGCCCTCGAAGTCGGTGTGCGGGGTGGTGGTGCCCGGCTTCACGACGACCTGGCCGCGCTCGACGTCCTCGCGCTTGATGCCGCGGAGCAGGAGGCCGACGTTGTCGCCCGCCTGGCCCGAGTCGAGCAGCTTGCGGAACATCTCGACACCGGTGACGGTGGTCTTGGTCGACTTCTCGCGGATACCCACGATCTCGACCTCTTCGTTCACGTTGATCTGGCCGCGCTCGACGCGACCGGTGACCACGGTGCCGCGGCCGGTGATCGTGAAGACGTCCTCGATCGGCATGAGGAACGGCTTGTCGAGCTCACGCACCGGGTCCGGCACGTTGTCGTCGACGGCGGTCATCAGCTCGAGGACCGACTCGGCCCACTTCTCGTCGCCCTCGAGCGCCTTGAGGCCCGAAACGCGTACGACCGGGGCGTCGTCGCCCGGGAACTCCTGCGAGGACAGCAGCTCGCGGACCTCCAGCTCGACGAGCTCGAGGATCTCCTCGTCGTCGACCATGTCGGCCTTGTTCAGCGCGACCACGATGTAGGGCACGCCGACCTGGCGGGCGAGCAGCACGTGCTCACGGGTCTGCGGCATCGGGCCGTCGGTCGCGGCGACCACCAGGATCGCGCCGTCCATCTGGGCGGCACCGGTGATCATGTTCTTGATGTAGTCCGCGTGACCGGGGGCGTCGACGTGCGCGTAGTGACGCTTCTCGGTCTGGTACTCGACGTGCGAGATGTTGATCGTGATGCCGCGCTGCTTCTCTTCGGGCGCGTTGTCGATCTGGTCGAACGCACGCGACTCGTTGAGGTCCGGGTACTTGTCGTGCAGAACCTTGGTGATCGCCGCGGTCAGCGTGGTCTTGCCGTGGTCGACGTGACCGATGGTCCCGATGTTGACGTGCGGCTTGCTCCGCTCGAACTTCGCCTTCGCCACTGGAATGTCCTCCTGGACTGATTTCGCTTTGTGCTCGCAGGGCGGCGTGGCTGCCGCCCTGCGAATGTTCCTTCGTCGGTGCTGCGGACGTTCAGGAGAGTCCCTTAATGCCCGCGTGCGGTGGGGGTGTTACTCCCCCGTCGCCTTCGCGATGATTTCCTTCGCGACGTTCGCGGGAACCTCGGCGTAGGAGTCGAACACCATGGAGTAGTTCGCCCGGCCCTGGGTGCGGGACCGCAGGTCGCCGACGTAGCCGAACATCTCCGACAGCGGAACCAGTGCCTTCACGACACGGGTACCCGACCGCTCCTCCATGGCCTGGATCTGACCACGGCGGGAGTTGAGGTCACCGATGACGTCACCCATGTAGTCCTCGGGCGTGGTCACCTCGACCGCCATCATCGGCTCCAGGATCACCGGGCCGGCCTTCTTCGCGGCTTCCTTCATCGCCATGGAACCGGCGATCTTGAACGCCATCTCCGAAGAGTCGACCTCGTGGTATGCACCGTCCAACAGGGTGAACTTCAACCCGACGAGCGGGTAGCCGGCCAGCACGCCGTACTGCATCGCGTCCTGGGCGCCCGCGTCGACCGACGGGATGTACTCCCGTGGCACGCGGCCACCGGTCACCTTGTTGTCGAACTCGTAGAGCGCACCGTCCGTCGTCTCGAGCGGCTCCAGCTTCACGATGACCTTCGCGAACTGGCCGGAACCACCGGTCTGCTTCTTGTGCGTGTACTCGAGCTTGTCGACCGTCTTGCGGACGGTCTCGCGGTAGGCCACCTGCGGCTTACCGATGTTCGCCTCGACCTTGTAGTCGGACTTCATCCGGTTGACGAGCACCTCGAGGTGCAGCTCGCCCATGCCGGCGATGATGGTCTGACCGGTCTCCTCGTCCAGCTTGACCTGGAACGTCGGGTCCTCTTCGGCCAGCTTCTGGATCGCCAGGGACAGCTTCTCCTGGTCGGCCTTCGTCTTCGGCTCGATCGCGACCCGGATGACCGGCTCGGGGAACGTCATCGACTCGAGGACGATCGGGTTCTGCGGGTCCGCCAGGGTGTCACCGGTGGTGGTGTCCTTCAGGCCGATGACCGCGTAGATGTGACCGACCTGGGCGTCGTCGACCGGGTTCTCCTTGTTGGAGTGCATCTGGAAGATCTTCCCGATGCGCTCCTTGCGCTCCTTGGTCGCGTTGATGACCTGCGCGCCGGCGGCGACCTTGCCCGAGTACACCCGGATGTAGGTCAGCTTGCCGAAGAACGGGTGCGCGGCGATCTTGAACGCGAGCGCGGCGAACGGCTCGTCGACCGACGCCTTGCGGGTCGCCGGGGTCTCGCCGTCGGGCAGCAGGCCCTCGACGGCCGGGACGTCCAGCGGCGACGGCAGGTAGTCGATGACCGCGTCGAGCATGGGCTGCACGCCCTTGTTCTTGAACGCGGAGCCGGCCAGGACCGGGAACGCCTCGCGGGTGATGACCAGCTTGCGGATCCCGGACTTGATCTCGGCTTCGGTGAGCTCCTCGCCCTCGAGGAACTTCTCCATCAGCGCGTCGTCGGCCTCGGAGACGGCCTCGATCAGCTTCTCGCGGTACTCGGCGGCCTTGTCGGCCAGGTCGGCCGGGATGTCCTCGACCGCGTAGTCCTCGCCCTTCTGGACCTCGCCGCGCCAGACCAGGGCCTTCATGCGGACCAGGTCGATGACGCCTTCGAAGTCGTTCTCGGCGCCGATGGGCAGCTGGATGGCCAGCGGCTTGACGCCGAGGCGCTCCTCGATGGTCTTCAGGGTGTAGTAGAAGTCCGCACCCAGCTTGTCCATCTTGTTGACGAAGCAGATGCGCGGGACGTCGTACTTGTCCGCCTGCCGCCAGACCTGCTCGGACTGCGGCTCGACGCCCTCCTTGCCGTCGAAGACGGCGACCGCGCCGTCGAGCACCCGCAGGTTGCGCTCCACCTCGACGGTGAAGTCGACGTGCCCGGGGGTGTCGATCAGGTTGATCTGGTAGTCGTTCCAGAAGGTGGTGGTCGCAGCCGAGGTGATGGTGATACCCCGCTTCTGCTCCTCCTCCATCCAGTCCATGGTGGCGGCGCCGTCGTGGACTTCGCCGATCTTGTAGTTGATCCCGGTGTAGAACAGGATCCGCTCGGTGGTGGTGGTCTTGCCGGCGTCGATGTGCGCCATGATGCCGATGTTGCGGACCTTGTTCAGGTCGGTCAGCACTTCACGTGCCACGAGAATGTTCCCCTGTCTCAAGCGTGGGGCCCGGCATGGCTTGCATCTGATGCCGGGCGGAAATCACCAGCGGTAGTGCGCGAAGGCCCGGTTGGACTCGGCCATCTTGTGCGTGTCCTCGCGACGCTTCACGGAGGCACCGAGGCCGTTCGAAGCGTCCAGGAGCTCGTTCTGCAGGCGCTCGATCATCGTCTTCTCGCGGCGGGCCTGCGAGAAGGAGACCAGCCAGCGCAGCGCGAGGGTCGTGGAGCGGCCCGGCTTGACCTCGATCGGCACCTGGTAGGTGGCGCCACCGACGCGGCGGCTCTTCACCTCGATGGTCGGGCGCACGTTGTCGAGGGCGCGCTTCAGCGTGACGACCGGGTCGGTGCCCGTCTTCTCGCGAGCGCCTTCGAGCGCGCCGTACACGATGCGCTCGGCCAGGGACCGCTTCCCGTCCTTCAGCACCTTGTTCACCAGCTGGGTGACCAGCGGGGAGGCGTAGACGGGGTCGGAGATCAGCGGCCGCTTCGGGGCCGGACCCTTGCGGGGCATTAGCTCTTCTCCTTCTTCGCGCCGTACCGGCTGCGCGCCTGCTTGCGGTTCTTGACACCCTGGGTGTCGAGCGAACCGCGGATGATCTTGTAACGGACACCCGGAAGGTCCTTCACACGACCACCGCGCACGAGCACCATCGAGTGCTCCTGCAGGTTGTGGCCCTCACCGGGGATGTAGGCGGTGACCTCGATGCCGCTGGTCAGCTTCACACGCGCGACCTTGCGCAGCGCCGAGTTCGGCTTCTTGGGGGTCGTGGTGTACACGCGGGTGCACACGCCACGCCGCTGCGGGCTCCCCTTGAGTGCCGCCGTCTTCTGCTTGGCAGCCTTGTCCTGGCGGCCCTTGCGGACCAGCTGCTGGATCGTGGGCAATGGACCAGCTTCCTGTCGTGATCTGCTTCTTCGTGTCTTCACCGGCCCCCGCGGTCGGGCGTGTCGGCCCGCGTCACGGTCTCGCGACCGGTAACTTCCCGGAGGAATTTTCCGTCGGAACCCCGACCTGCCGAAGCCGGTGACCGGGTGCCTGAGCACCCCGCCCATGCGCACGGCACGCGGAGCGGCCCGACGCCTGCCGGGCACGGTCTCCAAAGATACCCGCCCGGGTCCGGACGGAGCGCGGCGGGGGGTCTGAAGGTCGGCGAACGTCCAGCCTACCCCCGAACACGGTCGGGCCGCGGGATGTTCCAGGGTCCGGTCGCGCCGGACCCGGCGCTTTGTAGAACACCGTGGGCCTCGGGGTTGTTCCCGCTGCGCGGGCTCGGCTGGGGCGCCTCGGGCTGGACCGCTCCGGGCTGGGTGAGGTAGGCCCCGCGGGGCAGCCTGCGGGTCGCGAGTTGGCCCGGCCCGGATGACGTGACCGGCGCGGGCCAGCCCTGCCGGGTGTGGGTCCGCCCGGCCCGGGTGAAATAGCCCGCGCGCGGGCCAGCCCGTCGGCTGCGGCCCGCCCGACTCGGGTGAGGTACCCCGCGCGGGCGAGGTCGCCGACTCGATTCTCACTGGGTCGCGTGGCCCGCCTCACCCGACCGAGGGAGCCGGAGAGCCACCCAGCAGCTGGAACGCCGAAGCCGGGCGCGGCTTCAACCGGCGCCGCGGTCGTACTCCACCCTCACCGGGTGGGCGTGGCCGACACGGACGGGCCGGCCGGTCGACGGCGAACCCGGGCGTGACCATGCCCGTTCGGCGCGGCCCGAACCAGCCCCTCGACGGCGAACCCGGGCGTGGCCCGCCCGGGTCCGGCCGGCTCAGTCCTCGTCCGGCTTCGCGTGGTCCGGCTTGCCGGGGTTCGGGTCACGCGAGAGGTCGATGAGCGGGTGCACGCCCGCCCCCTCCGGGGCCGCGTGGCTGCCCGTCGACTTCGGCTCTTCCGTGGGCCGCTCGGCCCCTTCGCTGCTGGTCATCACGCACTCCTCGCGTTCTTCCCCTGCTTCCCCTTGCGGCCGGAAACCTACCCATTACCCGGTCGGGTGATGCAGTGGGATCGGATCCGGCGTTCCGTGCGTCACACTGTCGCCGAGGGGCCACGACGAGTGGCGGGACGGGGAAGGGATCACGACATGTCGGCCGAGTTCGACCAGCTGGTGACCGAGTTCGAACGGTTCCAGGCGAGCATCCGGAACGTCGACGACCGGTTCGCCGGTGTCGGGGCGATGCGCCAGGAGCTGACCGAGCTGCGGGCGAGCGCGTCCTCGCCGGACGGGGGCGTGACCGTCGTCACCGGGCCCGGCGGTGCGGTCCTCGACGTCAAGTTCACCGACGCGGCCCTCGCGAAGGGCCCGCAGGCGCTCTCGGCGACGCTGCTGACCACCCTGCGCGAGGCCGTCGGCGAGGCCGCGCGGCGGCAGGCGGTGATCGTCCAGGAGCACATGGGCGACGGTCTCGGCCTCGTCGACCAGGTCCTCGAGACCCAGGCCGTGGCGTTCGGAACCAGCGTCGAGGAACTGCGGTCGAAGCTGGCGGAAGCACCGGCGAGCCCGGCGCCACCGGCCGAGGACTTCTCCGAGGAGCGGGTGCTGCGCCAGTCCGACGCGCCACCACCACCGCAGGCGCCGCCCGCGGGCGGCGGGTCCGCCGGCGACCGCTTCCTCCGGAACCTGTTCGACGAGGAGGACTGATGCCCGACGGAGCCGGCGGCTACCGCGTCCAGGTGGACGCCCTGCGCGCCTACGTCGGCGACCTGGCCGCGTACCGGGACCAGGGCGCCAAGATCACCCGAAAGGTGGGTCAGTCCGACGTCGGCGACAAGTCGTGGGGCGTCGTCGGCCTCTTCACCAAGCAGGGGTACGACGAGACCCTGCGGGAGCTGCAGGACCTGCTGCGGTCGATGGCCGACGGCCTGACCTCCGCGCAGGAGAAGTTCACCGACGCGGCCAACGTCTACCAAGGCACCGAAGACGACCACAAGACGTTCTTCGGCCAGGTCGAGGTCCTCCTCGACGGGCCGGGCAAGCCGAAGCACTGAGGGGGCGGCCATGGCCGGAGTGGAAGACGTCGCGAGCGGCATCACCGTCAAGTCCGACGCCCCGGACACGATGGGCAACGCGATCAAGGCGACCCCGTTCGTGGGCGGCGCGGTGACCGTCGGCAAGGACGCCGTCTCGGTGGTCAAGGCGGTGACCGCGCCGCACCCGGACGGCGCCGACATCACCCTGGGCCTCGGCACGATCGCCACCGACACCGCGAGCTTCATCCAGTCGAGCTCCAGCACGATCACCGACATCGCCACCGACCCGCTCGGCTGGCTGGTCGGGCAGGGGCTGAACTTCCTGATCAGCGTGGTCCAGCCGGTGCAGGACGCGATCCACTTCGTCAGCGGTGACGGCCCGGCGCTCGGCGTGGCGGCGGAGAACTTCGGCGCCATCGCGACCGGCCTGGACCAGCTGTCCAAGAACTTCGCCCAGGTGGCCGACGAACGCCTGAAGGACTGGCACGGCGACGCGGCCGACGCGGCCAGGACGTCGCTCGGGGAGTTCGCGCACGGCATCGGCGGCGTGGCGGGCAAGTCCGGCGACCTCGCGCAGATGCTGCAGCTGAACAGCATGCTGATGAGCTTCATCGAGGAGCTGATCAAGGCCATCCTCACCGAGTTCATCACCTGGCTGATCATGCTGTGGGTGCCGGCGCTGGCGGCCGCGGTGCCGACGTGCGGCGCCTCGACGGCGGCGGCGGGCGCGGCCACCGAAGGCGAAGCCGTCGCGACGACCGCGCGGACCACGCAGAAGGTGTCGAAGCTGCGGGAGATCCTGCAGAAGGTCCTCGACTGGCTGAAGCAGCTCAAGGACAAGCTGGCCGCGACGAAGCTCGGCAAGGCGCTGACCGAAGGAAAGACGGCGAAAAAGCTGACGGAGATCGCCGAGAAGAACGAAGGCAAGACGCTGCTCGAGAAGACCATGGGCGAGGACGGCATGCTCGGCAAGCGCTGGGCGAAGGCGTGGGAGAACCCGGTCGAGGACGCGGCGGGCAACATCCAGTACAAGCCGACCATCCTGAAGACCGGCGCCACGGAGGCGCTGAAGAAGGGTGGCGAGGCGGCGGTCAAGGGCGTCCTCGGCTTCAACCCGGCCAACCCCGGCGACAACCCGGCCAAGACGGTGAACGACCACCTCGGCAAGCTGAACAGCCACGTCAAGAACGCCAAGAAGGCGAGCGGCTACGGCGAAACCGGCGAAGACCAGCCGGACGAGCAGACCCGCTCGGAGCTGGACTTCTGACGATGCAGACGGTGCTGGTCGTCGCTGTCCTGGTGGTCGTGGCCGCGGTGGCCGCGGCGATCTGGTGGCGCTCGAACACGAAGTTCGTCGAGAGCCGCGAAGAGCACTGGTTCAAGGCGTTCGCGGCCGAGCGGGGCGGGACGTTCCACAGCGGCGTCGGCGCGGGGCCGGCGCCGACGTTCGGGGTGACCCACCCGTCGGGCCGTCCGCTGGCGGGTAGCGCGCGCACGGCATGGGTGGAGTTCCGCCACCGCGACCACTCGGTGATCGCGATCGACGCGCAGGAGCCCTACCGGCACTTCGACGGCCACACGCAGTTCCGCGACATCCACGTCACGCAGGTCGCCGTGCCGCCGTGCCCGGAGCTGCGGATCGTGCCGGGCAAAGCGCTGTCGATCCCCACCCTGCCGCCGGACTCGCCGCTCGAGGCCGCGCTGGCCCACTGGCTGGCGGCGAACCCACGGTTCGCGCAGCGTCCCGTGGTCGTCGAGCACGGGTCCGCCCGGACCTGGGGGCCCGGCTGCGCGACACGGCAGAACATCGTCGCCGACGCCGACTACCTCGTCGACCTCGCCGGACAGCTGCCCGCCGCGCTGTGGGGCGTCAGCGGCGCCGCGCCGTCAGGTGAGTGAGCCCGGCCGACAGCGCGAACACCAGCCCCAGTCCCACCACGTACGGGCCCGCCAGCAGGGCGAATCCCGCGCCGACGTTGGCGTCGGGCTCGTCGGATCTGGCCTGGAAGCCGATCGCCCCCACCGACAGCAGGATCGCCCCCACCGTGATCAGCAGGACGGCCACCACCGCGAGGCGCTTCGTGACAGTCGTCATTTCCCCATGGTGCCCGGGGCCGGCCGAATTCGCTGGACAGCGTCCCCAGGATGAGGGCGTGGAATGGACCATCACCGAACTGCCCGTCGACCACCCGGACGCCGTCGCGATCATGCGCGAGTACATGGCCGAAGTCGCTTCGCGCTATTTCGGGCGTCCGGTCACCGAAGCGGAGATCACGCACTACGTGGCCGAGGAGCCCGGGACCGACCTGGTGCCGCCCACCGGGGCGTTCCTGCTCGGGCGGCGCGGCGGAGAGCTCGCGGGCTGCGCCGGGACGCGGGTCGTCGCGCCGGGGGTCACCGAGCTGACGAAGGTCTTCGTCAGGCCGGCCCACCGCGGCACCGGCGGCGGTCCCGCGCTGGTGGCGGCCGCCGAGGACGCGGCGCGCCGGCTCGGCTCGCGCCTCATGCGGCTCGACACGCGCCACGACCTCGTCGAGGCCCGCGCGCTCTACGCCAAGACCGGGTACGCCGAGGTCGAGCCGTTCAACGACGAGCAGTTCGCCGAGCACTGGTTCGCGAAGGCGCTCAACTGACGCAGGCGGCGACCTCGCCGGCCGCGGACCGGTGCGCCGACACCACCCGGCCGCCGACCGAGACGCGGCATTCGACCGCGCCGCTGCCCTGGCCGAGCAGCTGGACCGAGCCCGGCGACGGCCACGTGAGCTCCTTCCGCCACGGCAGCGTGACGTTCAGCTCCTGGTGGACCAGGCCCTGCCCGCTCGTGTCGTAGACGACCGTCGCCGTGCCGGTGCCGGTCAGCTCGTACGTCACCTGGTAGCCGGCCGGGGCCGGCGGGGTCGACGTGTACGTCGCCGTCGCCATGATCGTGCGCGGCGGGACCGACGACAGCGACGGCTCCCCCACCACCGCGACCGGCGGCGGGGGCACGGGTGAGCCGTCGTCGCCGAGGACGAAGATGCCGGCGGTCACCGCGGCGATCGCGATCACCGCGATGGCGAGCCTGCCGGCGAGTTGCCGGTTCATGGGGACTCCCCGGGGAAAGCGGCGGCCCCTCGCGCGAGGGGCCGCCGTCGGGTCAGAAGGAGGGCAGGATCTTGCCCGGCACGCCGTTGATCGACTGGATCAGGCCGAGCACCGGGACGCCGAGCGGGGCGAACGTCCAGATGTTGTTCAGGCCGCTGGTGTCCGGCTCGTCGACCACGACGACACCGGGCGCCTCGGCGGCCAGCGCCGGCGCCGCCGCGCCGAAGAGGGCCGCTCCGGCGAGGACCGCGGCACCGGCCGCGCGGGCGAGGTTCTTCTTCATGGTTCGCTCCTTGTCGGTTCGACGGTTCAGGAAACAGCGGTGACGAGGCCGAAGAGCGGCGCGAGCAGGTCGACCGGCTGGCCGAGCGGGCCGAGCACGCTGCCGAGGTCGACGCCGGGGACGAGCCAGACCGAGCCGTCGGTCGGGGCCGCACTGGCGACTCCGCAGGCCAGGCCGGTGAACGCCGTCGCCGCGGCGAGCGGGAGCAGCACGCGGGCAGCAAGACGCTTCATGGATTTTCCTTTCTTCACAAGGGTTTCAGCGGAGAACCGACGTGATCGGCACGATGGTTCCGTCGGGCACCCACTGGCCCGCGTAGTCGCGGTCCATCACCATTCCGGTGGCGTGGGGTTCGGTGGGGTACATCGGCATGGCGTTGACCTGGGCGGCGGCGAAGATCTGCACGTCACCCGCCGGGTGGCCGGCGCCGAGCCAGTTCCGGAAGCCGCCCACCGTCGGGCTTTCGCCGCCGAAGCGGTCGCCGACCGCGACGGCGTACCCGACCGCCGTGGCTTCCCGGGGGTCGAACCGCAGCGGCAGCGACGCGCTCGCCACCGCGTTGACGATCGGCCCGTTCAGCAGCCACGGCGCCAGGTAGAGCCCGTACTGGTGGGTGGGCTGCAGGCGCTGCAGCTCCGCGGCCCGCGTCATCGCCGTGTACCCGGCGGCCCAGCCGGCGACGACGACGAGCGCGGTGTCGGGCCCGGCGTCCGGCCGCACGGCCAAGCCGGCACGCGCCGCGGTGTCGCGTACCAGTTTCGCCGCCGCGACACCCCGCGGTGAGCCGTCCCCGACGAGCGTGATGCCGGACGGCTTCCGCTCGCCGAGGAACTCCACGAGCTTCACCAGCGCGCCGGCGTCCTCCGGCGTCAGCGCGTCGGACGGGCACGACGTCAGCACGTCGGCCCGGCCCGCGACGAGCCCGCCGAGGGCCGCCGACGCGCATTCCGGCGCGTCGGCGTCGGTGATCGGCGGACCCGGTGCGTCGCCGGCGTCGACCTCGACGACCGTCGTCGTGTCACCGCGGCGGATTTCCAGGTCGCTGCGCCCCGGCGGCAGCTCGACGTCGGCCCACGTGCCCTCGGCGCCCGGCCGCGCGACGGCCTTGGTGACGATCCCGCCGCGGACGCCGGCGGCGAGGTCGCCGCCCGCGCTCGCCGGGAAGTGGACGACGTTGTGGCCCGGCCGTTGCGGGCTGACCAGCACGGGAAAGCCCGGCCCGCCGGCCAGCAGCGGCACGCCCGGCACGGGCAGCGGCGGTGGCGCCGGGATGGCGCCGAGCGCGCTCCACGCGAGGAACCCGAGCGCGACGCCGATCGCGCCGAGCCGGTAGGCGCGGTCCCGCCGGACGGCGGCGAGCACGCTCACCGCGACCGGCAGGACCACCAGTGCCACCACCACGACCCCGAAGACCGTCGTGTACAGCCGCCGGTCGAAGCCGAGCCCGGAGAGCCCGGACCGCACCGCGCCGGCCAGGACGAGCAGGCCGCCGAGGGTGATCGCGAGCGGGCCCGGCCGCCACCCGGACGACGGCGGCACGGCCGGTCCGAGCAGCGCGAAGCCGAACCACACCGCGGCCGCGGCGACGAACACCGAGTCGAGCGCGAACTCGACGCCGGTGCCGCCGAGCGACGTCTCCAGGACGACCAGGGCCAGCAGCGCGACCGACGCCCAGCGCCCGGCCCGCGGCCACCGCAGCAGCACGGGCACGGCCACCGCGAGGACGACGTGCACGGCGAGCGCGACGACGTTGACGTCGACCGCGAACGCCGACACCACGGCGAGCAGGGCCGAAAGCCCGCCGAGGCCGGACAGGACGAGCTTCCGCGTGCGTGGAAGCTCGCCCACCAGCGGGCGCAGCAGGCCGCCGCCGGCGAGGAACGCCGTCGGCAACAGCATCGCCAGCCGCAGCAGCACCGCCAGCACGTCCACTGTGGACGAGCCGGTCACCGGGTCGTGGTGGTGGTCCATCGGCCTACCTGACGTCCGCGTCCGCGACCACGAACAGCTCGGAGTGCGGCTTGGCGTTGCCGAAGTCCCCGTGCGGCCACGACTTGCGGTTGAAGTTGATGCCGACCTGGCCGGTGAACTCGTCCCGGAAGTTCTGGTCGACCGACACCCTGCCGTCCGGCCCGAGGTTCAGCAGGTTGACCTTGTGGTCACCGTCCAAACCGGACCGCGCGACGAAGTAGTTCGACACCGCGAGGTGCTGCGGCGACGTGGTTTCGTGGTAGAGGCCGTCGTCGCCGAGCACGAAGTTGTCGTAGGCGCCCCAGTGCGGGCCCGCGCCCGGCGTGCCGGGGTTGATCGGGGCCGCGCCGACGACGGTCGGCAGGTCGCCGCCCCCGCCCTGCTGCGCCTTCGCCTTCGTGTCGATCCGGCCCTCGATGTCCTCGATCCGGTCGCCGGCGTTGACCAGCTTCTGGATGTCGAGCACGTAGACGCCGCCGGTCGTGCCGGGGTCGTCGGCCGACAGAGTGCCTTTCTGCCGCCCGACGATCGCGCGGTAGAGGTACTTGTCGTCCGGGCTGGTCTGGATCCAGCCGCCGTTGGAGCTGGCGCCGTTCGAGTCGTTGTTCGGGTAGATGGCCTTGTTGGCGGCGCCGTCGTCGAACACCTCGATCCAGTGCGGCTCGGCCGCCGTGATGTCCGGGGTGTAGAACACCGCGCCGCCCTGCATGGTCTGGGCGAACGCGCCCTTGTGGCCCGGCAGGTTGGTCACCGTGGTCTCCATGACCGCGCGGCTCTCGGCGTGCAGCGGGTCGGCCGGGTCGGCGCGCGGGCCGTCCTGCAGGTACGACACCGACTTCAGCTTCGGGTGGTTGCGGTCGGAGATGTCCCAGGTCCGCACGGTCGGCCGGCGCAGGTACGGCGACGGCTGCTTCACCGGGTCGAGGATGATGTTGCGCGGCTCGGCGTAGTCGCTCGTGACGAGCGTGTTCAGGTCCTCGCGGGCCTGGATGCCGTGCGGGTTGGCGCAGGTCGGCGTGCCCAGCTGCGGCAGGTTGTCGCACAGCTTCCGGTTGTCGCCCTGCGGCGTCGCCGCGGGCGACTCCGAGAGCACCTGCGCGTTCTGTCCGAAGTGGACGACCTCGCCCGGGCTGCCCGCGAAGCCGTTGCCGATCTGGGTGGAACCGTCGGCGTAGGTGTGCGGGCCGGGCACGACCGGCCCGCCCATGTAGGTGCCGTACGCGGTGCCGTCCTTCAGCACCCAGTAGGCGTCCGGCACCGAGCCGCCGAGCGTGTTGGTCGGCAGGCTGACTCCCTTGAGCTTCAGCTGCGGCAACGCGCTGACGTCGAACGCGTAGGTCGCGGCGGCGAACAGCGCGCCGGCGTAGATGGTGTCGCCCTTGTGCCACACGTACTGCATGTGGTGCGGCTCGTTCTCGACCAGCGGGCCGACGGTCGCGGTGTTGACGACCTTGCCGTACGTCGGCGAACCCTGCGTCGCGTCGATCACGGCGAGGAAGTCCGGGCCGGGCAACGCGTTCTTGATCTTGTTGAGGCCGCCGCCGAGCGTGCCCGGCAGGTTCTTGACGTCCTTGACGAGCGTGTCGGCGATGTTCTCGTCACCGGCCCAGACCAGCAGCCACTTCTTCGGCGTGCCGCCCGCCGAGCGCGCTTCGGCGGCCAGGTCCTTGGTGACCAGGTGGTTCTGCACCCAGTACTGCTTGCCGTCGGACGCGGTCTTCGCGTCGGTGACGGTCTGGACGTCGGCGTAGGCGCCGGTGGCCGAACCGGTGTACGTGACCGCGCCGACGGCGAGGGCGAGCGCCGCGGCACCGGTCACCACCTTTCGCCACCGGCCCGGACGCGACGGATGTGATCGCATGGGTCTCCCTGTTCGTGTGTCGGACGGAAAACGGGCGCGCTGAACCGCCGGTTCACCATGGAACCGTTGGGACACAACGGAAAACGCGGTCAGCTGGCGTCGGCGGAATATTCGCGCCAACCGGGCGGAGCGTCCAGGCGTGATCAAAGAATGAGAATTGACCCGGTCGGGTGAATTTCCCACGACGCGGACCGAGTTGCACGCGCCGATTACACCGAAAGGGTGAATACGACTACGCGCCGACGTCTAGACCAATCGGCTGTGTCACCGTTGGTCACAATGGTGCAGCCCCGGCGCCTGAACGCCGGGGCTGCGCGTTACGAACTCGTTATGAAGTGCCGGGAACTTTCGCCTCAGAGCTTGGTGCCGCAGTCGGAGCAGAACAGCGCTCCCGGCTTGTTGCCGTCGTTCCCGCAGCCGGCGCAGCGGACTTTGCTGGCCAGCGCGGTGCCGCAGGAGGAGCAGAACTTCCCGCCGTCGGCCTTCAGGCCGCAGCCCGGGCACGTGACCTTCGCGCGGGTGTCGATGTCCAGGCCCGAAGTCCAGTCCTTTTCGCGCACCTTGTCCCAGATCTGGTCGCGCTGCGCGGACGCCTGCGCGCGCGAGATCTCCTCGGCGACGCTCGGCGAGCACCGCAGGCACTGGCCGATCTCCTCGTTCCAGCACTGGTCGTGGCACATCCAGTCGCCGCAGCCCCGGCACTGGCGGAAGCTCGGGGTGATCTCCTTGACCGCCGCGGCCAGCGCGCGGTCCTTGGCGGGCGAATTCGTCGCGCGGTCGTAGCGCCACTGGTCGGCCGAGTTGCTCAGGTCCCGCAGCGTCCCGCCGAAGAACGAGCCGACGGCCCGAAGCACGCTTCGCCCGGTCTCGACGTTGTCGCGCTGGAATGCGGACCGATAGCCGTTGCCGCAACGTTCACAGCGGAACTCGAACTGATATCCCTGCGTGTTCGACAGGTCCGAGAAGTTGTCCGTGAAGGGCACAGAGTCAGCCACGGCCCATCTTCGCCAGCGGGTACCGGCGGCGACGACGAGAGATTTGCCGACAACGGCCCGGCTACCGGCCGTCACGAGGGACGAGCAGCACCAGCGGCAGCAGCGCCAGCACCCCGCCGACGACCGCGACGAGCCCGTACCCGCCGCCGGCGAACAGCTGCCCCGAACCGAGCCCGGCCAATGCCGACGCCGACCACACGACCGCGTCGACGGTGCCCTGCATCCGGCTGCGCGTCTCCGGCGCGAGGTCCCGGCTCAGCTGCGCGCTGCCGCCGACGAACACGAGGTTCCACCCGTACCCGAGCAGGAACAACGCCACCGGCAGGCCCGAGGTGTGCGCGGTCGGGGCGGCGAGCGCGGTCGCCGTGGCCACCGCCAGCACGCCGAGCCCCGCGTTGACCGTGACGCGCGGGCCCCACCGGTCGGCGATCCGGCCGGACAGCGGGGCCAGCGCGAACATGCCGATCAGGTGCGCGCCGAGGACCCAGCCGACGACGTCGAGCCCGTGCCCGTGGTTCTGCAGCTGCACCGGCGTCATGGTCATCACCGCGACCATCGTGAGCTGCGCGGCGACCATCGCGACCAGCGGCCGCGCGATCGTGGCCGGCCGCACCGGACCGCGGGCGGCGATCGGCGCCCGCGGTGGCGGGACGTGCCGTGGCAGGAACGCCGCCGCCAGTGCCGCTCCCGCCGTGGCGAGCACGGCGACCGCGACCGGCCCGGACAGGGAGGGCCGGCCGAACCCGGCCGCGACGTCGGCCGCCGGGGCCATCAAGGCCGGGCCCGCGAGCGCGCCGATGGTCCCGCCCCAGACGACGATCGAGAGCGCGCGGCCCCGCTGTTCGTCCGGGAAGAGGTCCGCGGCCAGGTAGCGCGACAGCTGCGCGCCGCCGTTGCCGACGCCGACCAGCAGGATGCCCAGCAGGAGCGGCACCACCGACGTGGCCAGCGCGGCCGCGAATGCGATCAGCGCGCCGGCCAGCGCGACGCCGTACCCACTGGCCAGCACGCGACGGCGGCCGTGACGCGGCAGCAGCAGTCCCGCGCCGAGCGCCCCGGCCGCGGTGCCGAGCACGCTCGCGACGCTCGGCAAACCGCTCCAGCCCGGGCCGCTGCCCGCCGCGACGATCAGCGTCGCCGCGGTGCTCAGGCCGACCGTGGCCGTGTTGAGCAGCGCGACGCCGGCGAACAACGCCGCCATCGACCGGGTCCGGCCAGTCACCGTCAAAGTCCCCATGACCAGCAACGTTAGGGAGTTCCGGCCGCGCTTCGAAGGGACGGCGAACGGGATTTCGGTCGTCCGGGCCGCGCTTCGGCAGGAAGATGGGGCCCATGACCTTTCGTTCGGAAAAGCCGCTGGACGACGTCGACTGGCGGCTGCTGGAGCTGTTGCAGGCCGACGGGCGGCTGTCGTTCAAGGAGCTCGGCCGCCGGATCAGCCTGTCGGCACCGGCGGTGGCCGAGCGCGTGCGGCGGCTGGAGGAGACCGGCGTGATCACGGGCTACCGCGCGCAGGTCGACGCGCGGCGGGCGGGCCAGCCGCTGCAGGCGTTCGTCGAGATGCGGTGCGCGTTGAGCAGCTGCCTGCTGAAGACGTCGAAGTCGGCGGACTACCCGGAGGTGGTGGAGATCCACCGCCTCAGCGGCGACCACTGCACGATGCTGAAGATCCGGGCGGCGTCGCTCGAGCACTTCGAGGGGCTGCTGGAACGGCTGGGGAAGCACGGCGAGCTGCGGTCGTCGGTGGTGCTGTCGACGCAGTACGAAGGACGGCCGGTCCAGCCGCCGCCGGACGACTTCCTCCGCGCGACGAAACCCGACGGCTGGTCGTGACCCGGAAGGCGGCTGCGTCCCCGGTTCCCGGCTGATAGACGAGAAGGTATGCCGATCTTCTCCCGCCGGGTGCGCGGCTGGGCCGTCACCCTCGCCGCGCTGGCCGGCCTGGCCGTCCCCGGCACCGCCGAGGCCACGCCGGCCGCGTCCCGTGCCTTCGTCGCCCTCTCCGACGTCGCGCCGTCGATCCTGCAGGACATCCGGTACGCCACCGACCACAACTTCGTCGGCCGGCGCATCGACGGGTACCTCGAGCCCACCTGCCTCCTGACCCGGCAGGCCGCCGAAGGGCTGCGGAAGGCGCAGGCGCGGCTGCTCAGGCAGGGCTACACGCTCAAGGTGTACGACTGCTACCGCCCGCAGCGGGCCGTCGACCACTTCGTGCGGTGGGCGAAGGACCTCGCGGACGAAAAGATGAAGGCGGAGTTCTACCCGGACGTCGCCAAGGACCGCCTCTTCGCCGACGGGTACATCGCCGCGAAGTCGGGACACAGCCGGGGCAGCACGATGGACCTGACGCTCGTGGCGCTCCCGCCGCGGTTCCAGCGGCCCTACCTCCCCGGCGAGCCGCTGAAGCCGTGCTACGCGCCGCAGCACCAGCGGTTCCCCGACAACATGGTCGACATGGGCACCGGCTTCGACTGCTTCGACCCGCTGGCCCACACCGACAACCCGGCGATCACCGGCGTGGCCCAACGGAACCGGCAGCTGCTGAAGAACACCATGACGGCGGCGGGCTTCCACAACCTGCCGGAGGAGTGGTGGCACTACACGCTGGACGCCGAGCCGTTCCCGGACACGTACTTCGACTTCCCCGTGTCGCGCTGCAGCGTGCGCTGAACCGCACCGGGTCCACAGTGGACCCAGGGCGGTCCGGCGCAGGTCAGGCTTCCCGCCGGCGGCGACGGGAGCCGAGCACCAGGACGCCGCCCAGGAACAGGGCGGTCAGCGCGAGCGCGCCGAGCCCGAGCGCCTCGACGCCGGTGCTCGCCAGGCCGCTGCCGCTGCTTTGCCCGCCACCGGTGCCACCCGTGCCACCCGTCCCGCCGGGTGCACCGGACACCGGGGCCGGCGTGGTGGCGGTGCAGTCCGCCGGGTTGACCGGCACTGCCGGCAGCGGCGCGTCGCCTTCCTCGGCGAGGATCCGGTACGGGTAGTGGTTCTCCGGCGGACCGTAGACGTTGATCCACATCGGGTTCTCGTACTTGACCTTCCAGCCCGCCGGCGGCAGGAAGTACAGGTGGAAGTCCGGCCCCGGCGCCACGTCCAGGAACTCGAAGTGCCCCTTCGCGTCGGTCGTCCGCTCTGCGACAACCGGGCAGTGCTGGTCGGCGACGAGGACGACCTTGACCCCGGCGAGGCCGTCCTTCACCTGGCCCTGGTTGTCGAACGTGCCGACATTGCCCTCGACGACGGCCTTGGCACCCGGCACCGCCGCGCGCGCATCGGCTTGCGCGTGGTGCTCGATGTCGACTTCGCGGTACCCGAAGTCGCAGGAAGCCACGACGATGCCGCGGTTTAAGGCGGCCTCGGGCACCGTCTCGGCCACGTCGAAGGTGCGGGTCTCCCCGGCCGGGATCGTCACGCCGTCCGCGCCGAGGTCGCCCCAGCCCGGGCCGCGTCCACTCAGGATGTGGCCGTCGCCGATGCGGTTGCACCCGGCCACGATGCCGGTGAGCGGGATCGAGCCGGAGTTGGACAGCGTCACGGTGACGTGCGCGGTGTCACCGACCCGGTAGCTGTCCTGGGTGAAGGCCATCGACGCCTTCAGTGCGCCGTTCAGCGGCGGCACACCGCGAACGTCCAGTTCCGTGTGCTCGCCGATCCGAACGGTGTGCCACGGGAACAGCCAGCCGTCGACGACCTCGCCGCCGAGGTAGTAGTCCGCGCCCGGGACGTCGAAGGTGATCTTCCCGCCGGGACCGCTCGTGGCGGTGAGCGTCCGGTTGCCGTTGACGTACCGCAGGGTGAGCTTGGTGCCGGCCAGTTCCTCGCCGGGGTCGAGCTTGCCGTTGCCGTTCTTGTCGCCGTAGACGAGGCCTTCGGCGTGGCCGGGAGCGGGCGTGACCTTCGCGCTCGCGGAGAACTGGCCCACGCCGAAGTGAGTCGCGTCGAACACGACGCCCCGCAGGACGGTGGCGGTCTGGTCGACTTCGCGGATCTTCCCGGTGCCGTGGAGCACGAACGACTTGCCGGGCTCGAGGTCGAGACCGGGATCGTTCCTGAGCGGACCCCAGCCGCCCACGTCCCAGGGAACGACCAGATCGGTCGGCTCACCGATGTCCTGGGAAACCAACAGGCCCTTGGCGGTGGTCGAGCCGATGTTCTTCACCGTGAAGGTGAAGTGGACGTCCTCATCGGTCTGGTAGGTGTCCTTGTCGAGGGACGCCGATACTTCGACTCGAGCGCGCTGCGGAGGCTCGTCCTGCGGTTGCGCCGCCGGCTTGTTCTCCGCTGCGCTCGAACTCGGCACGGCGGACGTCGGCGCAGTGGAGCCGGCCGGCGGCCCCGCCGCGTCCGATGTGGACGGCGCGGTGGAGGCCGGCTCCTCCTCCGCCCTGGCCGGTACGGCGAACACGCTGGTCAGCACGGCCGCGGCCGTGAGCGTCGTCAAACCGCGCGCAAGCATTCTCGCGACCTTGGATATGTTCACGAACAGTCACCCCTGATCACCCGCTGAAACGCGCAAAGCCCCCGAACCGCGTGAACCGGGTAACTTTAGCGAGATCACGAACGGGTTTGGGTGACGTTTGCGAAACGAGGAAGGCCCCCGCCGGAAATCCGGCGGGGGCCTTCTCGTGGTTCAACCTCAGCGGAAGTCGCGGCCGAAGTCGTAGTCGTCCAGCGGGACCGCGGCACCGGTGCCCGTACCGAACACGTCCGGGGTGTAGTAGCCGTCGTCGTAGGACGGGATCGCGTACGCCGCGACCCGGGCCTCTTCCGTCGGCTGCACCTGGATGTTGCGGTACTTGTTGATGCCCGTACCGGCCGGGATCAGCTTACCGATGATCACGTTCTCCTTGAGGCCCACGAGCTTGTCCGAGCGGCCGTTGATCGCCGCGTCGGTCAGGACTCGCGTGGTCTCCTGGAACGACGCCGCCGACAGCCACGAGTCCGTGGTCAGCGACGCCTTCGTGATGCCCATCAGCACCGGGCGGCCCGAAGCCGGCTCGCCGCCTTCGGCGACCGCGGCCCGGTTCGTCGCCTCGAACTTCGTCCGCTCGGGCAGCTCGCCCGGCAGGAAGTCCGTGGACCCGGAGTCGATGATCGTCACCCGGCGCAGCATCTGCCGGACGATGACCTCGATGTGCTTGTCGTGGATGGACACACCCTGCGCCCGATACACCTTCTGGACCTCGTCCACCAGGTGCATCTGCGCCTCGCGCGGCCCCATGACCCGCAGGACCTCGTGCGGGTCCGGCGTGCCCTCGAGCAGCTGCTGACCGACGTGGACGTGGTCACCGTCGCCCAGCGGGCCGTTCGGGGTGTTCGCGAGCCGCTGCCGCTTGGACAGCTTGTCGAAGACGATCTCCTCGCCCCCGTCGTCCGGGATGAGGGTGATCTTCCAGAACCGCTCGCTCTCCTCGATCCGCACGCGGCCGTCGACGTCGGCGATGGGCGCCTTGCCCTTCGGGACGCGGGCCTCGAACAGCTCCTGGACACGCGGCAGACCGGTCGTGATGTCGTCACCGGCGACACCACCCTGGTGGAACGTACGCATCGTCAGCTGCGTACCCGGCTCACCGATCGACTGGGCGGCGACGATACCCACCGCCTCGCCGACGTCGACGAGCTGACCGGTCGCCATCGAGCGGCCGTAGCAGGTCGCGCAGATACCGACGGCCGACTCGCAGGTCAGCACCGAGCGGACCTTGACCTTCGAGATGCCGCTGGAGAGCAGCTTCTCGATCGCCGGGTCGCCCAGGTCGTCGCCGGCGTTGAGCACGACGTTGCCCTTGGCGTCCACCGCGTCGGTCGCGAGGTTCCGCGCGTACACCGAGGTCTCGACGTGCTGGTCGCGCAGCACGCGGCCGTCGCCGAGGTCCTCGCCGATCGGCATCATGATGCCGCGGGTGGTGCCGCAGTCGATCTCGCGGACGATGACGTCCTGCGAGACGTCCACCAGACGCCGGGTCAGGTAACCCGAGTCGGCGGTCCGCAGCGCCGTGTCCGCCAGACCCTTCCGGGCACCGTGCGTCGCGATGAAGTACTCCGCCACCGACAGGCCCTCACGGAAGTTGGCCTTGATCGGACGCGGGATGTACTCACCCTTCGGGTTCGACACCAGGCCACGCATGCCGGCCAGCGACCGGACCTGCGTCATGTTACCGGCGGCGCCCGACTTCACGATCATGGCGATCGGGTTGTCGTCCGGCAGCGCCGTCTCCATGATCTTGTGGACCTCTTCGGTGGCCTGCGTCCACACCTTGACGAGCTCGTTGTTGCGCTCGGCGTGCGACAGCTGACCACGCTGGTAGCGCTTCTCCACCTGGGAGGCCTTGCCCTCGTACTCGTCGAGGATGGCCTTCTTGCCTTCCGGCACCAGGACGTCGGAGATCGCCACGGTGACACCCGACCGGGTCGCCCAGTAGAAGCCGGCGTCCTTCAGCCGGTCCAGGGTCTGCGCGACCTGGGTCATCGAGTACCGCTCCGCGAGGTCGTTGACGATCGCGGCCTGCCGCTTCTTCGGCATCGGCTCGTTGATGAACGGGTAGTCCGCCGGCAGCAGCTCGTTGAACAGCACCCGGCCCAGGGTCGTCTCGGCCAGCCACGGCTTGCCCGGTTCCCAGCCCTTCTCCGCGAGCGCCGCCTCGTCGGCCTTCGCCGGCTGACGGTCGGTGATGCGGATCTTGACCGGGGCGTGCAGGCTCAGCGCCTTGCGGTCGAAGGCCATGATCGCCTCGGCGGGCGACGAGTACGCGTTGCCCGCGCCCTCGGCGTCCTCGGCCAGGCGGGTCAGGTGGAACAGGCCCGTGACCATGTCCAGCCGCGGCATGGCGAGCGGACGGCCCGACGCCGGCGACAGGATGTTGTTCGCCGACAGCATCAGGATCCGGGCCTCGGCCTGCGCCTCGGCCGACAGCGGCAGGTGCACCGCCATCTGGTCACCGTCGAAGTCCGCGTTGAACGCCTCGCAGACCAGCGGGTGCAGCTGGATGGCCTTGCCCTCGACCAGCTGCGGCTCGAAGGCCTGGATGCCGAGGCGGTGCAGCGTCGGCGCGCGGTTCAGCATCACCGGGTGGCCGGTGATGACCTCTTCCAGCACATCCCACACCTGCGGCCGCGAGCGCTCCACCATCCGCTTGGCGGACTTGATGTTCTGCGCGTGGTTCAGGTCGACCAGCCGCTTCATGACGAACGGCTTGAACAGCTCGAGCGCCATGTCCTTCGGCAGGCCGCACTGGTGCAGCTTCAGCTGCGGGCCGACGATGATGACCGAACGGCCCGAGTAGTCGACGCGCTTGCCGAGCAGGTTCTGGCGGAACCGGCCCTGCTTGCCCTTGAGCAGGTCGGACAGCGACTTCAGCGGCCGGTTGCCCGGGCCGGTGACCGGACGCCCGCGGCGGCCGTTGTCGAACAGCGCGTCGACGGCCTCCTGCAGCATCCGCTTCTCGTTGTTGACGATGATCTCGGGCGCGCCGAGGTCGATCAGCCGCTTGAGGCGGTTGTTCCGGTTGATGACCCGGCGGTACAGGTCGTTCAGGTCGGAGGTCGCGAAGCGGCCACCGTCCAGCTGCACCATCGGGCGCAGGTCCGGCGGGATGACCGGGACGGCGTCGAGCACCATGCCGCGCGGGTCGTTGCCGGTGGCCTGGAACGCCGCGACGACCTTGAGCCGCTTCAGCGCGCGGAGCTTCTTCTGCCCCTTGCCGTTGCGGATCGTGTCGCGCAGGCTCTCGGCCTCGGCGTTGACGTCGAACTCGGTGGCCAGCTTCTGGATGGCCTCCGCGCCCATGCCGCCGGTGAAGTACTCGCCGTAGCGGTCGACCAGCTCGCGGTAGAGCAGCTCGTCGGCGATCAGCTGGCGGGTCTCGAGCTTGGTGAAGGTCGTCCAGACCTCCTCGAGCCGGTCCAGCTCGCGGCCCGCGCGGTCGCGGATCTGGCGCATCTCCCGCTCGCCGCCCTCCTTGACCTTGCGGCGAACGTCGGACTTGGCGCCCTCCGCCTCCAGCTCGGCCAGGTCGGCTTCCAGCTTCTGCGCACGGGCCTCGATGTCGGCGTCACGCTTGGTCTCGAGGTTCTTGCGCTCGACGCCGATCTCGTTCTCGAGGGTCGGCAGGTCGTTGTGGCGCAGCTCCGTGTTCACGCCGGTGATGACGTAAGCCGCGAAGTAGATGATCTTCTCGAGGTCCTTCGGCGCCAGGTCCAGCAGGTAGCCCAGGCGGGAGGGAACACCCTTGAAGTACCAGATGTGGGTGACCGGGGCGGCCAGCTCGATGTGGCCCATCCGCTCACGGCGCACCTTGGCGCGGGTCACCTCGACGCCGCAGCGCTCACAGATGATGCCCTTGAAGCGGACGCGCTTGTACTTGCCGCAGTAGCACTCCCAGTCCCGGGTCGGGCCGAAGATCTTCTCGCAGAAGAGGCCGTCCTTCTCGGGCTTGAGCGTCCGGTAGTTGATGGTCTCCGGCTTCTTGACCTCGCCGTACGACCACTGACGGATGTCGTCGGCCGTGGCGAGACCAATGCGGAGCTCATCGAAGAAGTTGACGTCCAGCACGTCTAAGTCCCCTTGGGGTTGTTTCGGCTAGAAGAGGGGGTCGGCGGGCGAGCTGGGCCCCGCGGGAGGTGGGGCCCAGCTCAGCTCGCGATCAGTGCACGACGTCGTCCACCGAGGGCGACTCGTTGCGGGACAGGTTGATGCCGAGGTTCGCCGCGGCGCGCTCGAGGTCCTCGTCGTCGGAGTCGCGCATCTCGATCGCCGCGCCGTCGCTGGAGAGCACCTCGACGTTGAGGCACAGCGACTGGAGCTCCTTGAGGAGCACCTTGAACGACTCCGGGATGCCCGGCTCGGGGATGTTCTCCCCCTTGACGATCGCCTCGTACACCTTGACGCGGCCGACCACGTCGTCCGACTTGATCGTCAGCAGCTCCTGCAGCGTGTAGGCGGCGCCGTACGCCTGCATCGCCCAGCACTCCATCTCACCGAAGCGCTGGCCACCGAACTGCGCCTTACCACCCAGCGGCTGCTGCGTGATCATCGAGTACGGGCCGGTGGAGCGGGCGTGGATCTTGTCGTCGACCAGGTGGTGCAGCTTCAGGATGTACATGTAGCCGACCGACACCGGGTACGGGTACGGCTCGCCGGAGCGGCCGTCGAACAGCGTGGCCTTGCCGTTCTCCTTGACCATGCGCTCGCCGTCGCGGTTCGGCTTGGTGCAGCCGAGCAGGCCGGTGAGCTCCTCCTCCTTCGCGCCGTCGAACACCGGGGTGGCGGTGTTCGTGCCCGGCGCGACGTCGTAGAGCTCCGGCGACAGGTTCTTCGCCCAGTCCGGGTTGCCCTCGATCGTCCAGCCCTGCGACGCCAGCCAGCCCAGGTGCAGCTCGAGGATCTGGCCGATGTTCATCCGGCGCGGCACACCGTGGGTGTTCAGGATGATGTCGACCGGGGTGCCGTCCTCCATGAACGGCATGTCCTCGACCGGCAGGATCTTGCCGATGACACCCTTGTTCCCGTGCCGGCCGGCGAGCTTGTCGCCCGGCTGGATCTTGCGCTTCTGGGCCACGTACACGCGGACCAGCTCGTTGACGCCCGGGGGCAGCTCGTCGTCGTCCTCGCGCGAGAACACGCGGATGCCGATGACCTTGCCGGTCTCGCCGTGCGGCACCTTCAGGGAGGTGTCGCGGACCTCGCGGGCCTTCTCGCCGAAGATCGCGCGGAGCAGGCGCTCCTCCGGGGTCAGCTCGGTCTCGCCCTTCGGCGTGACCTTGCCGACCAGGATGTCGCCGTCGCGGACCTCGGCACCGATGCGGATGATGCCCCGCTCGTCGAGGTCGGCGAGCACCTCCTCGGAGACGTTCGGGATGTCCCGGGTGATCTCCTCGGCGCCCAGCTTCGTGTCGCGGGCGTCGATCTCGTGCTCCTCGATGTGGATCGACGTCAGCACGTCGTCCTGCACCAGGCGCTCGGAGAGGATGATCGCGTCCTCGTAGTTGTGGCCCTCCCACGGCATGACCGCGACGAGCAGGTTCTTGCCGAGCGCCATCTCACCGTTCTCGGTGGACGGGCCGTCGGCGATGACCTGACCCTGCTCGACCCGGTCGCCCTCGTTCACGATCGGGCGGTGGTTGAAGCAGGTCCCGTGGTTGGAGCGGCGGAACTTGTACAGCCCGTAGCTCTTCCGGGTGCCGTCGTCGTGCATGATCGTGATCAGGTCGGCCGAGAGCTCCTCGACGACACCGGCCTGCTCGGCGACGAGCACGTCACCGGCGTCGACCGCAGCGCGCAGCTCCACACCCGTGCCCACGTACGGGGCCTGGTTGCGCAGCAGCGGCACGGCCTGGCGCTGCATGTTCGCGCCCATCAGCGCGCGGTTCGCGTCGTCGTGCTCGAGGAACGGGATCATCGCGGTCGCGACCGAGACCATCTGCCGCGGCGAGACGTCCATGTAGTCGATTTCCATCGGGTCGATCAGCTCGACCTCGCCACCCTTGCGGCGGCCCAGGACCTTCTCCTCGACGAAGTGGCCGTCTTCGGTCAGCGGCGCGTTGGCCTGCGCCTTGACGAAGCGGTCCTCCTCGTCCGCGGTGAGGTAGTCGACCTGGTCGGTGACCTGGCCGTCGACGACCTTGCGGTACGGCGTCTCGATGAAGCCGAACGGGTTGACCCGCGCGTACGAGCAGAGCGAGCCGATCAGGCCGATGTTCGGGCCTTCCGGCGTCTCGATCGGGCACATCCGGCCGTAGTGCGACGGGTGGACGTCCCGGACCTCCATGCCGGCGCGCTCACGGGACAGACCGCCGGGGCCCAGCGCCGAGAGGCGGCGCTTGTGGGTCAGGCCCGACAGCGGGTTGTTCTGGTCCATGAACTGCGACAGCTGCGAGGTGCCGAAGAACTCCTTGATCGCCGCGCCGATCGGGCGGATGTTGATCAGGGTCTGCGGCGTGATCGCCTCGACGTCCTGCGTGGTCATGCGCTCGCGCACGACGCGCTCGGTGCGGGAGAGGCCGACCCGGATCTGGTTCTGGATCAGCTCGCCGACCGTGCGCAGGCGCCGGTTGCCGAAGTGGTCGATGTCGTCGGTCTCGACCGGGATCTCGGTGCCGTTCGCCGCGGTCATCTTGTCCTCGCCGGCGTGCAGCCGGACCAGGTACTCGATGGTGGTGACGATGTCCTCTTCGGTCAGCGTCCCGGTGTCGTACGGCGTCTCGAGGCCCAGCTTCTTGTTGACCTTGTACCGGCCGACCTTGGCCAGGTCGTAGCGCTTCGCCTTGAAGAACAGGTTCTCCAGCAGGGTCTGCGCGCTCTCCTTCGTCGGCGGCTCGCCCGGGCGCAGCTTGCGGTAGATGTCGAGCAGCGCCTCGTCGGTGCCCGCGGTGTGGTCCTTCTCGAGGGTGGCCAGCAGCGTCTCCGAGAAGGAGAAGCGCTCGCGGATCGCCTCGGTGGTCCAGCCGAGCGCCTTCAGCAGCACGGTGACCGGCTGGCGGCGCTTGCGGTCGATGCGGACGCCGACGGTGTCGCGCTTGTCGACGTCGAACTCGAGCCACGCGCCGCGGCTCGGGATCACGCGGACGCTGTAGACGTCCTTGTCGGTCGTCTTGTCGACGTCCTTCGAGTAGTAGACGCCCGGCGAGCGGACCAGCTGGGACACGACGACACGCTCGGTGCCGTTGATGATGAAGGTGCCCTTGTCGGTCATCACCGGGAAGTCACCGAGGAAGACCGTCTGGCTCTTGATCTCACCCGTGTTGTTGTTGACGAACTCCGCCGTCACGAACAGCGGGGCGGCGTAGGTCATGTCCTTGTCCTTGCACTCCTCGATCGAGGCCTTGACCTCGTCGAAGCGCGGAGCGGAGAAGGACAGGGACATCGAGCCGGAGAAGTCCTCGATCGGGGAGATCTCGTTCAGGACCTCTTCGAGGCCGCCGACCGGGTTCTCTTCTCCTTCTTCGACACGGCGTTCGAACCACGCTTCGTCCCCGGTGAACCACTGGAACGACTGGATCTGGACGTCGAGCAGGTTGGGGGTGCTGAGGGGTTCGCGAATCTTTGCGAAGGAAACCCGCTTGGGCGCGCCGGGGATTCCCGAGGCGTGCGCTGACTCCGAGCGAGATTCAGCCGAGGTGGTCGCAGCAGTGGCCTGGTTCGCGGGAGAGACTGCCAAGATGCGTCCTTCCGGGGACAATGAGCGGTGACGGCCGCCATAGCAACAGCTATCAGCGACTGTCAAGGGTGCCGTGTGCCCACTATCCTAACTACCGGCTCCGGGCAGCCTGAAAGAGGGCAGCGCAAAGAGGCAGTCTAGCCCGAACGGCGCGGTCTGTCCAGGGGGCGCTCCCGATGGGGCCCAGCCTGCCTCGCGACGTCTTCAGGTATGCCTCCAGGCGAACCGGTTGTCCCTCCCGCAAGGGCCGCCGGTTTCGCCGTCGGGAGTAAGCGTGAACCCAGCGGGCCCGAGAGTCAAGATGCCACACGGGGGTCCCGCCGGTTGGCGCAGCGTGGAAGAGGGTCAGCGGAGCGTGAGCGGCCGAATATCTTGGCAGTTACCCGCCGGTAGCGCCACTAATAGGGGCTCCACCTGCGGGTTTCCCCCCTGACCGGCTGTGGCGGGGACCACGGGCCCCACCCTGTTTTTTCTGCTTCGTGAAGCCGCGCGGACGGTGCGCCGACGGCCCGGTGCGGCCGCCGGCACAGGCCGCTACCGTGCACGGAGGGAGATCATTCGTGGTCGAGGGGTAACCGAAATGTCCGATCTGTGCGATCTGGTCGAGCGCGTGCGCGCCGGCGGTGACGCGGGCGCCGCGATGGTCGAGGAATTCCGCCGCACCGCCGTGCTGGTCCCGCGGGACCGAGCCGGGCGGCTGGCCGCCGCCGACGCCGGCGGGATCCGCTGGGTCTTCGCCTTCACCGCACCCGCCGAGCTGGCCCGCTGGGCGCTGGCCCGCGGCGGCGACGGCGGCACCGGGCAGGACTACGTCACGATCCTGGGCCGGCGGCTGCTCACCGTGGCCCCGGCGGCCGCGGGCAGGCCGGCCGGCGTCGCGCTCGACGTCGCCGGCGGGCGGCCGATGCTGCTGCCGCCGATGCGGGGCATCGTGCCCGACGACTTCGCCCTGGACGCCTGATGGCCGGCGAAGGGTACGGCCTCGACCCGGCCGCGCTGCACGAGACCGCACAGGGCATCGACGAGGCGATCGGCGAGCTGAAGGCCATCGGGTTCGCCGAGGGCGCCGAGGCCGGGCGCGGGTTCTCGGAGCTGGAGCTGTCCGGGCTCGAGACGGGCCACGCGGGCCTCCAAGACGCCTTCGCGCAGTTCTGCGAGCGCTGGGAGTGGGGTGTGCGCACGCTGGTGCAGGACGGCAACCAGATCGCCGCCCGGCTCGGCCTCGCCGCCGGCCGCTACCACGACATGGAGCAGTACGCGGCCGGCCTGCTCAAGGACGTCGCCGCCGACCTCGGCGGCAACCCGCACCAGAGTGACGAGCAGACCGAGCAGCAGTCCTGGCAGCAGCTGGCGGCCGGCGCGCGCCCGGACTACAGCGCGGACTCGTGGGACAAGGCCGGGCAGCAGATGGCCGCGCAGTGGAAGGCGGAGGGCCGCGACCTCGCCGAGGGCCCGATGGGCCTGGGCAAGGCGGCCGCCGGGCTGGCCGGTGCGGGCGACGAATTCGCGCGCACCGAAGACCACGTGTTCGGCCCGGCCCCCGAGGAGCGCTGATGGGGCTCTGGGAGTTCCTCGACGAGATCGAAGAGGACGCCGAGGACGCGGTGGAGGCCATCGGCCGCGGCGTGGGCGAGGTCGCGGACAAGGCGGCGCACGTCGTCGGTGCCGGTCTGGACGCCATCGGCCTGCACTCGGCGGCCGAGGCCGTCGACGGCCTCGGCGACAGCGTCGCGGACACGCTCGGCGCCCAGGTCGGCGAGGCGCAACTCGGGCAGACCGACGACCCGGTGAAGCTGGTCCACGGCGACGCGGGCGCGTTGCGGACGGCGGCCGGCCACCTGGCGAAGTTCGGCGCGGCGTTCACCAAGACGGCCGACGGGCTCCGCCGGATCGACACGGCCCACTGGACCGGCGACGCGGCCGACAAGTTCCGCGCGGGCTACCACCAGCACCCCACGCAGTGGTCCGACGCGGCGGAGGCGTGTACGCGCGCTTCGGCGGCGTTGACCGCGTACGCCGACGTCGTCCAGTGGGCACAGGGGCAGGCAGCCGAGGCCGCGCGCTTGTTCGCGGCGGCGCAGCGGCAGTCGGCACAGGCGCAAGCCATGCAATCCGGCCCGGCCACCGACCCGGGCGCCGCGGGACGCCAGCGCGCCCAGCAGGTGCTGCGCGACGCCAGGGCGCGACGCGACGCGGAAGGCGACCGCGCGAAGGCGGCGCTGGAGGCGGCGACGGCGAAGGCGCCCGCGGAGCCCCGCTTCACGGACCGGCTCCTGGCGGAGGGCAGCGACCTCTTCCAGCAGGCGGGCGACGGCGTCGTCCACTTCTACGGCGGCATCGTCAAGGGCGCGGGCGGCATCCTGAAGTTCGGCAGGTCCCTGAACCCGCTGGACCCGTACAACATGACCCACCCGGCGGAGTACGTGGCGGGGCTTTCGGGCACGGCGGCCGGGCTGCTGCACACGGTGAACCACCCGCTGGACGTGGTGGAGGGCATGCTCGGCGACGGCTGGGGCAGCGACCCGTTCGAGGCGATGGGCAAGCTGGTCCCGAACGTGGCGCTGGCGGTGGCCTCGGACGGAGCGGGAGCAGCAGGCGAGCGCGTCACGGCAGCGGGCGAGGAAGCAGCGGAGTCGGCGGCGACGGCGGGCCGCGAGGCGAGCGCGGTCGAGCGCCCGTCGGCGGTGGCCGAGCACCCGGTCGAGCCCCCACCGCCGGCCGAGGACTTCGGCCCCGCGGGCCATGACTTCGCCCCGCCGGAGAAGGAGCCGGCGACTCCGGCGGGCTGGTCGACGGAAAACCCGCACGAGGCGGCCTTCGACAAGTCGGAGCTGGTCGAGCACCCGGGCGCCGAGCCGCCCCCGCCGCCGCCCGACCGGATACTGCAGGAACAGATCGACCGGGCACCGAACGTCGGGCTGGCGGACGAAGAGATCCGCGCGCTCGACCGCTACACGGGCATGGCGCACCAGGACATCAACGCGGCGCTGCGGAACGGCGACTTCGGCGCACTGCAGGCCATGGACTCCGAGATCCGCGAGATGGTCTCCGGGCTGGAAAAACTGCCCCCGCACGTCGGCGAGGTGCACCGCGGCATCCAGATCAGCGACATCGACGCCTTCCTGGACCGGTACCAGGTCGGCAACGTGGTCAGGGAACCCGCGTTCACCAGCACGGACGCGGCGGTGCCCTACAGCGGCAACGTCCAGATGACCATCGAGTCGACGACCGGACGCGACATCTCGTGGCTCAAGGACCCGTCGGTCGGGCAGCAGGAGGTGCTGTTCCCGCCGGGCCGCGAGTTCGAAGTGGTGTGGCGAGAACTCGATCCCGCGACCGGGACGTGGCACTTCAAGCTGCGGGAACGGGGGTACTGAAATGCCGTTCGAAGAGGGCGAAACCGTCGAATCGCTGCGCGCCATGGGATTGTCCGACGAGGCGATCGAGCTGCGCCGGAAGCACCACACCCCGCGCAGCATGCTGAGCCCCGAAATCCGGGCGGACATCGAGCGGACCTTTGCCCGGATAGCGGAGCTGCGCCGCAAGGGGCACATCGCGAAACCGCGCGAAGGCGACAACTTCGTCCCCGGGTATCGCGAGGACACCGGCGTCATCCTCGGCTCGAAGCCGGCTTCGCCACCGCCGCCAGTTTCGCTGACGGACGACCACGAGTGGGACGGCGCCACCCTGCGGACCACCTACCACCCGGACGAGCTGCAGCTGCGCGACCGGATCGCCGACGCCGCACGCGACGGGCACTGGGACCGGTTCTTCGAGCTGGTCGGGCCGCGGATCAACCGCGTCCGGCCGGGTGACGCCGAAGGGCTCACCCCGCTGCACCAGGCCGCCCTGCAGGGCGCGCCCGCGCAGGTCGTCCAGGGGCTGATCGAACGCGGCGCCTGGCGATGGCTGGAGACGACATCCGGGCACACCGCCCAGCAGCTGGCCGCCGAACGCAACCACGCCCACCTCGCCAAGCTGCTCCTGCCGCGCAACCGCCGCTCGGTGACCAGGGACGTCCTGCGTGGCCTCGAAGAACAGCTGCACCTGCTCATCCGCGGCCGCGCCGCCGAGCTGGTCCTCAAGTGGCAGCTCCGCCTCCCCCAGCTCGCTCCGCTCACCGAGATGACCGAACCGAAGCTGTGGTTCCCCGTCCCGGAGCTCTACGGCGGCTTCAGCATCGAACTGCACGAGACCGAACTGCAGGTCAAGAGCTGGAACCGGGTCGTCGAAGGCTGGGCGCGCACCCACCGCGTCACCCGCGACACGATCCAGCAGCTCTAAAGCCAGTCCGGCAGCGGCTCGGTCGCCGCCAGCCAGTCCGGCGGTGCCGGGGTGCCGCCTGCCGCCAGTACTCCGCCCACGATCGCGCCCACCGTGTCGACGTCCTCCGCCAGCTGGGCGACCGTCCACAGCGCGTCGGCGAAGCTGTCCCTGTAGCGGGCCGCGATCCACAGCGCCAGCGGGACCGTGTCGTGCGCTGCGATCTCCCGGCCCGTCCCCAGCGCCGCGGCGGCTTCGCGCGGGTCCGTCACCTGGAGCGCCTTCTCCAGCCCGGACCGGACCCAGCCCGGCGGCACCAGCGGAATCACCCCGCGCAGCAGATCGCCTGAAGGCGACGACGCCCGCAACGCCGCTGCCGCCGCGACGGCCACCGCGCCCGCCACGCCTTCGAAGTGCGCGTGCGTGATCTCCGCCGACAGCTCCGCCTGCCGCAGCGCCTGCGGGAGGTCGTCGCAGAACCACGCCCCCAGCGGGGCCACGCGCATCGCCGCGCCGTTGCCCCACGAGCCACGGCCGTTCGTCACGTTCACCGCGCGCCACGGCTGCCCGGCCCGGATCTGGTTCAGCCGCCACTCCGCGCCCGAGCCGTAGCCGCGGGCGGGGTCCATGTGCGCCGCGAACGACGCCGCCAGCGCGTCCTGGTCGATCACGCCGTGGCGGCGCAGGACGGCGAAGACCGAACACGCCATCTCGGTGTCGTCGGTCCAGGCCCACGGCGCGGGCGGCAGCCGCCGTCCGACGACGTCCGGGTGGTCGCCGGGCAGCAGGATCTGCGCGCCGAACGCGTCGCCGGCCGCCAGCCCGGCGAGCGACGCGCTGGCTGCTTCGAGCCCCAACGAACTACTGCTTGCTGACCGACGCCGGCTTCACGACGTAGACGACCCGGTGCTGCACGTCCCCGGGCGGACCGTCGAGCTTGAGGCCGTAGCGCTCGGCCAGCTCGGCGAAGAACTTGCCATCGGAGTCGTCGTCGATGCGCTCCACCGTGCCGCGGACCTCGAGGTACCGGTACGGCTGCTCCGGGTCGTTGATCGACAGCGCGACCTCCGGGTGGGCCGTCACGTTCTTGTACTTCTGCCGGACCGTGGTGTTCGTGAACCGGACGTACTCGCCGTCCCACGCGAACCACATCGGGTTGACCTGCGGCTTCCCGTCGGGCCGGATCGTGGCCAGGTGGGCGTACAGCGGCCGCTCCAACAGATCGCGGTGGCTGTCCGGGATCAAGCTCATCGGTTCCTCTTACTTCGACGGCGACGGGGACGCCGGGGCCGAGGAGGACGGTGCCGGCGTGGCCGCCGGGACCTTCGGCGCGTTGTAGGTGTCCATGTCGGTGATCTTCCACTTGTCGCCCTGGAGCTGGGCGTTCAGGTGGAGCTGGGCGGTGCCCGCGGTCGTCTTCTTCGTGTCCGTGCGGGTCGAGGTCTGGTCGACGAAGACCATCACCTTCGCCAGGTCGCCGTTGAGCATGATCACCGCCGCGCGCGTCACCTTGCACGTGACAATCATCTTCTGCTGCGGGGCCAGCCGCTTCACCTCGCCCATCAGCGAGTTGTACTTGTTCTTGACGTCGTCGTTGGCGAGCAGGTCGTTCGCCGCGTCCTCGGTCTTCTTGATGTTGTTGAAGTCGTAGGAGAACAGCGCCTCCGCCGCCTTCGACACGGCGTCCTTCACCTGCGCCGTCTTCGCGACGTCGAGCAGCGCGGTGTTGCTGGTCGCCGAGGAGATCTTGACCTCCTCCGACTTGAACCAGAACGCCAGCCCGCCGAGGATCAGCGCGACGAGCACCAGCGCGCCCGCGACCAGGTACGGCTTCTGCACCTTCGACGCCGCCGCGGGCTTCGCCGGCTCGTCCGCCGCAGCGACCGGGACCTCGGACTCGTCGGTCGGCTTCGCGATGCCCGTGTCACGCTTCTTCCGCCGTGGCGCCGGCTTCGCGTGGGCTTCTTCTTCCTCGGCCTCGGCGGCGTACGCGTCGGCCTCCGGCTTCTCCTCGGTGCCGACCGCCGCGAAGACCTGCGTGTCCTCCGCGGACGAAGTGTCGAGCTGCCCGCGGTCGGCCTCGAACGGCTCGGGCTTGGCCACCGGGCGCGGCACCGGCCGCGGCGTCGGGCGGGGGCGCGGCTTGCGCGGCTCGGCCGGGACCGCGGGGAGCTGACCGGTCCGCTCGGCGGCGGACTCGTCCACCGAAGGCTTGCGCAGCCCGGCCACGCGGGGACGGCGCACCGGCGGGGTGCTGCGAGGCGGCTGGCGGCGGGAGGGGGGCACTGCAGGCTCCTTCTGGGTGACGCTATTGGCCGGCCGCGACGAGCGGGACGCTGTCGATGCCGGACAGCTTCCACTCGTCGCCCACGCGGGTCATCGACACTTCGAGGCGCAGCGGCTTCGCGCTGCTCTTGTCCCCCTGCGTCACGGTCGTGGCGATGGCCGCGAGGAAGCTGGCCTTGCCTTCGTGGTCGTCCAGCTCCTCGACGGCGATGTCCTGGACGTCCGTGGTGACCTTCGTCTTGGCGTCGGCGAGCGCCTTGCGGAACGTCGGCGCCGACTGGTCGATCTGCTGCGACATCTTGTCGTCCGACACGGCCTTCTGCCGGGCGAAGAAGCCGTCCAGGTCCTGGTAGTCGACCTCGGTGTAGGCCTTCAGCGCGTTGGTCCCCGCCTTGACGACGGCCTCGCGCGAGGCCGCCAGGTCGGCGTTGTCGTCGGTCGCCGCGACCCACCACTGGATGCCGAAGATCGCCGCCGCGATCAGCGCGGCCAGCGCCAGCGCCGCGGCGCCGAGCACCAGGATCCGCGAGGACGACTCCTTCGACGGCGGCACCGCGTCCGAGGCCGGCTCCTCGATGTCGTCCACCGCGGTGGCGGCCGGCTCGTCCGAACTCATAACACTCCAGGGTAGGTAACGGTCATCAAATCCACGTCAGGCGAGCCCGAGCAGCGAGCCCAGGCTGGTCAGGCTGACGCCGGGGCTGCCGACGATGCCCGGGACACCCCGCGTGTCGCGCTCCTCCGCGAGCTCCTCGGCCGGCCGGTTCGCGTTGGCCGCGACGTCGGCGTCGGACGGCGCGACCGGCACCCCGCCGTACGGGGCGTTCTGCGCGCCGCGCACGTTGATCGGGCTGCCCTTCGGTTCGGCACAGTACGCGTTGTCGTCCGCGGGCCGCGGCGACAGGTCGTTGCCGGTGCGGAACTGCGAGTACGGGATGTAGCCCTTGGTGCAGGTCGGCGGGTTGAACAGGTTGAGCACCAGCCCGAGGTGCGCGGTGCCGTCGCCGGGGGCGACGCTGCTGGCCGCGCCGGCCAGCGCCGGATAGGTGACCAGGCCCTGCTCGATCCCGTCGAGCCGGGTCACGGTCAGGTTGGCCGTGGTGAGCAGGTTCGCCGTCAGCGCGCCGAGACCGGGCCCTGACTCCTTCAGCACCTGGCTGACCTGGGCCGCCACCTGCGGCGTGATGCCGATGAGCTTGCGCAGGTCGCCGTCGGAGTTCTTCAGCGTGCCGGTGAGCTCGTTGAGGCTCTTGCTGAACGACGCGAAGTTCGCCGCCTCCGCGTTCTGCGTGTCCAGGACCTTGCCGCCCTGGTCCAGCAGCTGGATCGTCTGCGGCAGGTACTGCTGCGCGGTCGTGGTGAAGCTGCGCGCGGTGTCCAGCAGCTTCTGCAGGTCGCCGCCGGTGCCGCGGAACGCGTCGTAGGACTCGTCGACGACCGTGCGCAGCGAGTCGACCGGGACCGACGCGGCCAGCGTGTCGAGGTCGCCGATCAGGCGGTCGGTGCCGACCGGGGTGGTCGTCTTCGACGCCGGGATGACCGAGCCCGCCGCCAGGTACGGGCCCTTGTCGGCCTTGGGCTTGAGGTCGACGTACTGCTCGCCGACCGCCGACCGGTTGGCGACGACCGCGTCGAGGTCCGCGGGCACCTTCGGCGCCGACGGGTCGATGTTCAGGTCGGCCTCCAGCCCGGTCGGGGTCAGCCGCATCTCGCCCACCCGGCCGATGTTGTAGCCGCGGTAGGTGACCTCGGCGTTGGTGAAGATGCCGCCCGACTCGTTGAGCTGCAGCTTCACCGTGTAGCCGTCGTTGCCGAAGACGCTGCCGAGCCCGGCGAACCGGATCAGCGCGTACACGATCGCGACGACGGAAATGATCGCGAAGGCGATCAGCTGGATCTTCGTCCGGCGCACCAGCATCAGCCCGCACCTCCCGACAGGAGCCCGAAGAGATTGCCGAGGCCCGGCTGCTGCGCTGGCCCGGACTGCGGCCCGGCACCGGGGATCGGCAGCGGCGGCGGCTGGTTGGCCGGGGTGCCGGCGACCCCGCCGGTCAGGCCCGGCAGCGGGATCTGCCCGGCCAGGGGGTTCTGCCTGCTGTTGCCCAGGTTCTCGACGATGGTCTTCAGGTTGAGGTCCACCTTCGCGAACAGGTTGAAGTAGTCGCCCTTGACGTCGTTGACGGCTTGGTCGCTGAACGGGAACGTCAGCAGGATCTCCAGCGCCTTCGGCAGGTCGTTGCCCGCTTCGCCGAGCTTCTGCAGCGTCGGGGTCAGCGCCTTGAGGTCGGCGACGAGGTCCTTCTGCGACTTGTTGATCGTGTCGGTCGCGACGCCGGAGAGGTTCTCCAGCGCCTGCAGCATCGTGACCAGCTGGCCGCGCTGCTGCTCCAGGACGCCGAGGCCGGGCGCGAGGTTGTCGACCGCGCCGACCAGCTTGTCCTTCTGGTCCTTGAGCGTGGAGGACAGCCGGTTCAGCCCGTCGATGGCCCGGGTGATGTTCCTCGACTGCTTGTCGAGGTTCGTCACGAGCTCGTTCGCGTTGTCCAGCAGCGCCTTGATGTCGGGCTCACGGCCGGAGGTGGCGTTGTTGAGCTCCTTGGTGATGGTGTTGAGCTGGTCGACACCACCGCCGTTGAGCAGCAGCGACAGTGCGCCGAGCAGCTCTTCGACCTCGACGCTGCGGTTCGTGCGGGCCAGCGGGATGGTCGCGTTGTCGGCGAGCTTGCCCTGGGCCTGCTCGGCGCCCGGGGAGGCCAGCTCGACGTACTTCTCGCCCAGCAGGCTCGACTGCTTCACGTTGGCGAGCGCGTTGGCCGGCAGCTTGATGTCGCCGTTGACCTTCAGCGTCACCAGCGCGTGCCAGCCGTCCTTGGTCAGGCCGACGTTCTCGACGCGGCCCACCGGCACCTCGTCGACCTTGACCCCGGCCTGCGGGGTCAGGTCGGTCACGTCCCGGAACTCGACGTTCACCGTGTACGGGTGGTCGCCGAGGTCCGCGCCACCGGGCAGCGGCAGGTCGTAGATGCCGTTGAACGCGCAGCCGGACAGCGTCAGCGCCGACACCGTGGCGAGCGCACCGACGGTCAGGAGCTTCTTCACTGGCCACCTCCGTAGAGCTGCCCCGCGATGGGCAGCGGGAGCGGTGGCAGCTGACCGGACTGCAGGGCCTGCACGGTCTGCGCCACCGAAGGCAGCGGGATCACCTTGTCGACCACGCCGGCGATGTTCTCGCAGGCGTTGCCGAGCACGTCCGGGATGCTGTTGGTGCCGACCTGCTTGAGCAGCCGGCAGATCATCACCAGCGGCGGCTGGGTCAGCTCGTTGAGGTTCGGCCGGGCGTCGAGCGTGCCGGACGAGCCGTTGTAGGTGTTGACCAGGTTGCTCAGACCGACCGGCGCGACGTCCAGGATCTCGGCGAGCGAGCTGCGCTGGTCGACGAGCACCTTCGTGATCCCGGCCAGCTTGTCCACATTGGACTTGAGCCGGTCGTGGTTCTGGTCGATGAACGCCTGCACCGACGTCAGCGTGGTGCCCAGCTGCTGCACGGTCGCGGCGAGGTTGTCCTTTTCGGACGCCAGGTAGCCGCTGACGTCGGCGAGCTGGCTTTCGAAGCCGCGGACCTGCTTGTCGGAGTCGGCCAGCGTCTGGGAGAACTTGCCGAGGTTCTCGACGGTGGAGAACAGGTCGTCCTTGTTGCCGGCCAGCGTCCCGGCCGCCTGGCCGAGCTTGGTGATCGTGTCGTGCAGGGCCTGCCCATTGCCGTCGACATTGGCCGCCGCGGTGTTGAGCAGGTTCGACAGCGACCCGTTCTTGTTGGCGCCGTTCGGGCCGAGGGTCTCGCTGACCCGGGCCAGGCTGGCCGCCAGCTGGTCGACCTCGAGGGGCACCTCGGTGCGGTCGAGGCCGATGACCGCGCCGTCGGAGATGCGCGGGCCACCGGTGTAGGCCGGGGCGAGCTGGATGTAGCGGTCCGACACCAGCGACGGCGCCACGATGAGCGCCTTCGCGTCGGCCGGCACGGGCACCGAGCGGTCGTACTCGAAGTCGACCCGCACCTGGTTGCCCATCGGCTGGATCTTGGTGACCGTGCCCATGTCGACGCCGAGCATCCGGACGCTGTTGCCCTCGTACAGGCCGACGGCGCCGGCGAAGTACGCCGTCAGGTGGTTGCGGCCGGCGTCCTTGAGGGTCCACCAGATCCCGCCGGCGACGACGAGCGCCAGGACGATCGCGATGGTGAAGCCCCGGGTCAAGGCTTGGCCGAAGCGGGTGTCACTCATTTCGTGTAGCACCCCTCTTCGTTGATCGGGCCCATCGACGGCAGCAGCAGGCCGCAGATGTAGTTGTCGAACCAGCGGCCGTTGCCGATGGTGTTGGTGAAGACCCGGATGAACGGCGCGAAGTCCTTGATGCCCTGGGCCAGGGAGTCCTGGTTGCGCTGCAGCATCGACGTCAGCTGGTCGAGCTGGGTGAGTACCGGATCGAGCTGCTTGTCGTTGTCGTCGATCAGACCCTGCAGCTGCGTCGCCAGCTCACGGGAGCCGTTGAGCAACGACGTGATCGCGTCCTCCCGCTTGGCCAGCTCGTCGAGCAGCAGGTTGCCGTCGTTGAGCAGCTTCTGCACTTCGGCGTCGCGGTCGACGAGCGTCTGCGAGACCTCGCGGGTGTTGGCGAGCAGGTTCGACAGCTGCTGGTCGCGCGAGGCGATCGTGTCGGACAGCTTCGACAGGCCGGACAGCGCGCCCTTCACGTCCTCCGGCGTGTTGGCGAAGGTCTGCGAGATCGTGTCGAAGCTCTTCGCCAGCTGCTTGGTGTCGATGTTGTCGACCGTCTGCGAGAGCCCGCGGAACGCGTCGAGCACGTCGTAGGGGGCCATCGTGCGGTCACGCGGGATCGCGGTGCCCGGGTTCAGCGAGCCCTGGCCCTGCGGGTCCAGCGACAGGTACTTCTGGCCGAGCAGCGTCTTGATCTTGATCGCTGCGCTCGTCCGGTCGCCCAGCCAGGCGTCCTTGACCTTGAACGACACCTTGACCGACGCGCCGTCGAGCTCGATGTCGCTGACCTTGCCGACCTTGACGCCGGCGATCCGGACGTCGTTGTCCTTCTGCAGCCCGGCGGCCTCGCTGAACTCCGCGGAGTACGTCGTCCCGCCGCCGATCAGCGGCAGGTCGTCGGAGTTCAGCGCGGCGATGAACCCGAGCGCCAGCACGGCGATCCCGACCAGCGCGATCGGCACGGGGTTGCGCTTCTGGAACGACTTCATCCCTTGCACCTCTCCCGGTTGGCCGGCAGGAGGGGCAGCGCGACGTCGTTGATCAGTGGGGGCAAGCTGACGCTCCCGGAGAACTCGCAGGCGTAGAAGTTGAACCAGGAGCCGTAGTCCGCGGTGCGGGTCAGCGTGCTCACCTTGGTGGGCAGGAACTGGATGAAGTGCTCCAGCTCCGGCTCGTTCTTGTTCAGCTCGTTCGTCAGGTTCCCCAGCGCGCTGATGTCGTTCTTCAGCGGCTCACGGACCTGCCCGAGCAGGCCGGACGTCGTCTCGGCCAGGTTGCCGAGGCTCTCGATCGCGTCCCCGATCGGCTTGCGGTCCGCCGACAGCCCGGACACGAGCTGCTGCAGCTTCACGATGAGGTCGTTGAGCTGCGGGGTGTGCGCGTTGACCGTGTCGAGCACCGAGTTGAGGTTGTCGATGACCTCGCCGATCACCTGGTCCTTGTCGGCGATCGTGGTGGCCAGCGACGCCGTGTGCGACAGCAGGCTCTCGACGGTGCCGCCCTCGCCCTGCAGGACCTGGATGACCTCGTAGGACAGCTTGTTGACGTCGTCCGGGTTGAGCGCGGTGAACAGCGGCTTGAAGCCGTTGAACAGCTCGGTCAGGTCGAGTGCCGGCGTGGTCCGCTCCAGCGGGATGGTGCCGCCGGGCGGCAGCGTCTTGCCGGAGCTGTCGGTGCCCTCGCCGAGCGAGACGTAGCGCTGGCCGACGAGGTTGCGGAACTTGATCTGCGCGGTCACCCCGGCCGGCAGCGTCCGCCCGGCGTCGACCTCGAACTCGACCTCGGCCTGGCGCTTGTCGACGATCCGCACGTCCTTGACCTGCCCGACCCGGACGCCGGCGATGCGGACGTCGTCGTTGGGCAGCAGCAGCGTCGCGTCGGTGAAGCGCGCCTTGTAGGCGTTGGTGCTGGTGGTGTTGATGTTGGCGATGCTGATCCCGAGGATCGTCGTGAACAGCACCGTGACGACCACGAAGATGCCGAGCTTGATCAGCGGCGCGAGCAGGCCCCTCACTTGACCGTCACCTCCGCGCCCCGGTACAGCGGGCCGACGAGCAGCGAGCTCCAGCCCGGCACGTCCGCGGCGTCCATGCCCAGCTGCGGGCCGAGCAGGTCGGCCAGGAACCCCTGCTCCGCGGCCGAGTACGCCAGATCACCACCGGGCGCGCCGTTGCCGGCCGCGTCGGCCTTGAACTTGGCCGGGTTGAGGCCCTCGCCGACCGTCTTCGGCGCGGCCTGGTGCTGGGTGCCGTCCTTGAACGCGCCGTCCGGCGGCTCCGACGGGAACGGCTTCGGGATGTCCTTCATGTCGTAGCAGCGCGGGCCACGCTTGTCCTCGAACCGCGGCTCCTCCTTGCCCGGCTGGTAGGGGGCGCGCGGCACGATGATCTCGATGGTCGCGTGCAGGCCGGGCTTGTCGGTGCCCTTGCCCAGCGCCTGGTCGATGAGCGGCACGTTGTCGGCCATCTGGGAGATCACGCAGGGGTACTCCGGCGCGTACTTCGCCAGCAGCTCGGCGGTGGGCCGGGCGGTGCTCGCGAGGGAGATGATGTTGTCCTTGTTGTTCTGCAGGAACGTCTGCAGGTCCACCGCCGCGGTGGTCAGGCCGCCGTAGAGGTTCGCCAGGTTCTGCCGCTCGTCGACCACGGTCCGGGTCGTCGTGCTCAGGTTGTCCAGGCTCTGCACCAGGTCCGGCGCGGCGTCCTTCAGGTGGTCGGAGAACTCCGCGAGCGCCTTCAGGTTGTGCTGCAGCTCCGGCTCGTGCGGGTTCAGCTCGCCGATGTAGCTGCCCAGCTGCGACAGCGTGTCGCCGAGCTGGTCGCCGCGGCCCTGCAGCGCGGTGGAGATCGCGGTGAGCGTCGCCGACAGCTTCTGCGGCTGGACCGCCTGCAGCACCGGCATCAGGTGGGCGAATGCCTGCTCCAGCTCGACCGCGCTGGACGTGCGGTCCTGCGGGATGACATCGCCGTTCGAGAGGGTCTTCGACGACGGCTTGTCCGGGATCTCCAGCGAGACGAACCGCTCCCCGAAGAGCGTCTTGGGCAGGAACCGCGCCGAGACGTTCTCCGGGATCAGCTTCGCCGACTCGGGCTTGAGCGCCAGCGTCAGCTCCGCGCCGTGGTCGGTGGCGACGATGTCCTGCACCGAGCCGACGATCAGCCCGCGCACCTTGACGTCGGACTGCTTGATCAGCTGGTTGCCGATCTTGTCGGCTTGCAGCTTCACCGTGACGACGGGCGTGAAGGCCTTGTCGTAGAGCGCGATGGACAGCGCCACCCCGCCGACCATCACGGCGATGAGCAGCAGGCCGAGCAGCCTGCGTCGGAGCGTCCTCATCCCGCGATCCTTACCGTGACGTCGGTTCCCCAGATGGCGAACCCGATGAAGAAGTTCATGATCGACACCGTGACGATGGACAGGCGCACGGCCTTGCCGACCGCGACGCCGACACCGGCCGGGCCGCCGGTGGCCCGGTACCCGAAGTAGCAGTGCGACAGGATGATCAAGACGCTGAACAGCAGCACCTTGATGAACGAATAGAGCACGTCCTGCGGTGGCAGGAACAGGTCGAAGTAGTGGTCGTAGGTTCCCGCGGACTGGCCGTAGATGTAGATGACGACCAGTCTCGAAGCGAGGTACGAGCTGAGCAGGCCGATGATGTAGAGCGGGATGACCGCGACGAACCCGGCGATGATCCGCGTCGTCACCAGGTACGGCAGGCTCGGCACGCCCATGACCTCGAGGGCGTCGATCTCCTCGGAGATCCGCATCGCGCCGAGCTGGGCGGTGAAGCCGGCGCCGACCGTCGCACTCAGGGCGAGGCCCGCGACCAGCGGCGCGATCTCGCGGGTGTTGAAGAACGCGGTCAGGAAGCCGGTGAAGGCCGACGTCCCGATCGAGTTCAGCGCCGAATAGCCCTGGAGGCCGACGAGGACACCGGTGAACAGCGTCAGGCCGACCATCACGCCGACCGTGCCGCCGATGACCGCCAGCGAGCCGGAGCCGAAGCTGACCTCGGCGAGCAGCCGGAGGACTTCTTTCGTGTAGCGGCGGATGGTCCGCGGCGTCCACAGCAGCGCCCGGCCGTAGAAGGACATCTGGTCACCGAGGGTGTCCAGCGTCTGGAGGGGTCGGTTGGCGACGCGTTTGGCGCCCTGGAGGAACGTCATGGCGCTAGTCCAGCTTTCCGGGCACGATCTGCAGGTAGACCAGGGTGATCACGAAGTTCACGACGAACAGCAGCAGGAACGTGATGACCACGGACTGGTTCACCGCGTCCCCGACACCCTTCGGGCCGCCGGAGGGGTTGAGGCCCCGGTAGGACGCGACGACGGCGGCGATGAACCCGAAGATCAGCGCCTTGAGCTCGCCGACCCAGAGGTCGGGCAGCTGCGCGAGGGCGGAGAAGCTCGCCAGGTACGCGCCCGGCGTCCCGCCCTGCAGCACGACGTTGAAGAAGTAGCCGCCGAGCACGCCGATGACGCTGACCATGCCGTTGAGCAGGAGCGCGACCAGCATCATGGCGAGGGTGCGCGGCACGATCAGCCGCTGCACCGCGGAGACGCCGAGCACCTCCATGGCGGCGATTTCTTCGCGGATGGTCCGCGCGCCGATGTCGGCACAGACGGCGGAGCCGCCCGCGCCCGCCACCAGCAGCGCGGTGACCAGCGGGCTGGCCTGCTGCACGGTGGCGAGCACCGAGCCCGCGCCGGTGTAGGACTGGGCGCCCAGCTGGCGGGCGAGCGAGCCGAACTGCAGCGAGATGACCGCGCCGAACGGGATCGCCACCAGCGCCGTCGGCAGGATGGTCACGCTCGCGATGAACCACGACTGCTGGATGAACTCCCGCAGCTGGAACGGGCGCTGGAACAGGCCACGGACGATGTCCAGGCCGAGAGCGAACAGGTTCCCGGTCTCGCGGAGCATGCCGATCCCGGGAATCTTCGCCTGTGTTGCGGGAGAGCTCACCGGCCACCTGGCCCGTTGTTCGGCGGCATGCGGTGCGTGCCGGGTCTGGGCGGCTGGCCGCCGGGGATGCGCGCGACCTGGTCGGCGGGCAGCTGGCCGTGGTGCTGGTCCGGGACGCCGTCACCCTGCGGGCGCGCGCCGACCTGCTGCGGCTGCCCGCGGTGCGGCCGCACGCCGTAGTGGCGCTGCTCCTCCGGGCTCAGCGACTCGATGATGCTTTCCTGCGCGGCCGGCGGCAGCCGGTGCAGGATCTCCATGACGCGGTCCTTGCGGCGGATGGCACCCATCCGGGTCGGCACGCCCGGCGTCGGCTGCATCTGCGGCGGCACCCCGCTGACGTCCTCGACCCCACCCGCGTGGTGGCCGGCCTCGAACATGGCCCGCTCGGCGGCGATCTGCGCCGAGTCCTTCTCCTCGGACATGCCGATCGGGCCGTCCATCCGGCCGTTGAGGAACTGCTTGACGACCGGCTCCTCGCTGGTCAGCAGCACCTCGCGCGGGCCGAACATGACCAGCTCCTTGCGGAAGAGCATGCCCAGGTTGTCCGGCACGGTGCGGGCCAGGTTGATGTTGTGCGTGACGATCAGGAAGGTCGCGTCGATCTGCGCGTTGACGTCGAGGAACAGCTGCGAGATGTAGGTGGTGCGGACCGGGTCGAGGCCGGAGTCGGGCTCGTCGACCAGGATGATCTCGGGGTCGAGCACCAGGGCGCGGGCCAGGCCGGCGCGCTTGCGCATACCACCGGAGATCTCGCCGGGAAGCTTCTTGTCCGCGCCGGCCAGACCGGTCATCTCGAGCTTTTCGAGGACGATCCGGCGGATTTCGGTCTCGGACTTCTTGGTGTGCTCGCGCAGCGGGAAGGCGACGTTGTCGTAGAGGTTCATCGAGCCGAACAGCGCGCCGTCCTGGAAGAGGACGCCGAAGAGCTTCCGGATCTCGTACAGCTTGTGCTCGGAGCAGGTGACGATGTCGACGCCGTTGATCACGCAGCGGCCGCGGTCGGGCTTGAGCAGCCCGATCATGGACTTGAGGAACACCGACTTGCCGGTTCCCGACGGCCCGAGCATCGCCGACACCTCGCCAGGAGGCAGCGTCAGCGTGACGTCCCGCCAGATGGCCTGCTTACCGAAGGACTTGGTCAGGCCTTCGATGACCACCTCGGCACCCATCGCACCTCCAGGAGCTGTTCCGCGTCATTGCGCCCGCTGCCACACCCATGCCACCCCACGCCGGCGGCGGGTGCGGGCCGATGGCGCCCCATGAACCCGCGTCAACCAGGTGCAACGAGCTGAGTGCGAACAGGTTACTCACCAGTTTTCTTTTCTGGCCAGCCCCGGGCCCATCGTCACCCCGCCGTGATCGGCACTGGAGGCACCGTAGTCCAATCGGGGCAACGACGCAGACCTGCCGGACCCCGAACCCACGATTTAGGGACCCAGGGGCTATTCGGACACCGCTCCTAGGGGTTCGGACGGTCACGCAGCTCAGGAAGTCGTAGACGCGAAACGGGCGGGCACCCGGCTGGGTGCCCGCCCGTTCTGCTGCGGCGCTCGCGCGCCTGGGATCACTTGATGGTGATCTTGGCGCCGGCGGCCTCGAGCTTCTCCTTGGCGGCGTCGGCGGCCTCCTTGTCGACCTTCTCGAGGAGGGCCTTGGGAGCGGCCTCGACCAGCTCCTTGGCCTCCTTCAGGCCCAGGCCGGAGACGACCTCGCGGACGACCTTGATGACCTGGATCTTCTTGTCACCGGCGGACTCGAGGACGACGTCGAACTCGTCCTGCTCCTCGACCGGGGCGGCCGCGCCACCCGCGGCACCCGGGGCGGCGGCGACGACGGCGGCCGGGGCGGCGGCGGTGACGTCGAAGGTCTCCTCGAACTCCTTCACGAACTCGGACAGCTCGAGGAGGGTCAGCTCCTTGAAGGCGTCGATCAGCTCGGCGGTGCTCAGCTTCGCCATGATGGCTTCCTCTCAGAAAAACGAACTAGACGTTCGGGGTGGGGGTGGTTCAGCTCTCGGCGGGTGCTTCGGCTGCTTCGGTACCGGCGGCGTTGCGCTGCTTCTCCTCCAGCGCGGCAGCCAGGCGGGCGACCTGGGACGCCGGCGCCTGGAACAGCGCGGCGGCCTGGGACAGCTTCGCCTTGAACGCGCCCGCCGCCTTGGCGAGCAGGACCTCACGGCTGTCGAGATCGGCGATCCGGGTGATCTCGTCCACGGACAGCGGCTTGCCGTCCATGTAGCCGCCCTTGATGACAAGCGCGTTGTTTTCCTTCGCGAAGTCGCGAAGCGCCTTCGCGGCGTCGACCGGCTCACCCTCGACGAAGGCGATCGCGGTGGCACCGACGAACAGGTCCTCGAGACCCTGGACACCGGCGTCCTCGGCGGCACGCTTGACGAGGGTGTTCTTCGCGACCCGGTACTTGGCACTGGTGCCGAGAGCGCGGCGCAGCTGGGACAGCTGGGACACGGAGAGGCCGGTGTACTGGGTAACGACGGTGGCCGAGCTGTTGCGGAAGCTCTCCGCGATCTCGGCGACGGCCGCCACCTTGTCGGGCTTCGCCATGGTCGCCTCCTCTCTTGGCTAGTGTTTCCACTGGCGGGCGAAGGAGACCCCCGAAACGACGAAACGCCCTCGCGCAAGCAGGCGCGGGGCGTCTTCCGGCGCACACGAGCGGCCGGGCCTCGTTCCTCCTGCGCGGGCCGCCCGGCGAGTGCGGGACCTTCGTTCCCCGTTCGGGACGGGGAAAACCAGCGGTCTTCGGTAGAACCGTCGTCGACTATACCGGGTGGTTCACGCGGGCTCGCCGCCGGGGCCCGCGCTGACCTGCGTTTAGGGCGGCTGGGGGTTCCGAGAGGGGGCCGGCCGGGCATGATGGTGACGTGGCGGAGCAGCGCGATGACGGAAAGCCGGGCTCGGACATCGAACCGGCGGGCTCGAGCACGCCCGCCGGCGGCAACGCACAGACGGGCGGCTTCCCGGCACTGCCCCAGCCCGGCGGCTCTTCGGCGCCCGGCCAGGGATCTCCTGCACTGCCACAGCCCGGCGGCGGCTCCTCTGGGCCCAGCCAGGGATCCCCGGCACTGCCTCAACCCGGCGGCGGTGCCCCGGCGCCCAGCCAGCGGCCCCCGGCACTGCCCCAGCCGTCCGGCACCCCGGCGCAGCCGCCGATCGACCCGGCTGAGCTGGAGCGGTTCCGCCAGTTCCAGCAGTTCCAGGACTACCTGAGGTTCACCCAGGCTCAGCAGGGCAACCAGCCGGCCCCGTACCCGGACGCGGGAATGGTCCAGGCCCCACCGTCCCAGCCCCCGATGATCCCGCCCGGCTACCAGCTGGTCCCGGCCGAGCGCCGCCGGGCGCCGAAGTGGCTGAGCTGGCTGGGCAAGAAGGTCATCGCCTGGGTGCTGGCGATCGTCATCCTCGGCGTCGCGGCGACGTGGCTGTACAACCACTTCTTCCCGAACGACTCGGGCAAGTCGTCCGCCCAGCTGGCCCAGGAGGGCGGCGGGACCTACCACACGAACCACGTGTTCTCGAAGAGTCCGTACGAGGCCGTCCGGATGGTCTACCAGGACATCGCCCAGGGCAGCGTCGAGGACGCGTGCGGCCGGTTCGCCTACGACGCGGGCAAGTACGGCGACATCCAGACCAAGTTCGCCCAGGACCTGGGGCAGAACGACTGCCGCCAGGCCGTCCAGGCGATCCACGCCCAGGTGCAGCCGAAGGACCGCAACGACTACGCCGAATCGGTGCCCTCGTATGTCTCCGAACCGCTGCCGGGCGACGTGGTGACGATCGACTCCTGCTCGTTCCCGATCACCGGCGGCCCCGCGCTGGGTGTCTTCACCGTGACGAAGGTCGAAATGGGCCAGTGGCTCATCACCCGCCACGCGCCCGGCCCCGCGAAGTGCGCCGGTGCCCCCACCACGACGCCGACCAGCTGAATCAGCGCGGGTGCGGCGCGGTCAGGAACGCCACCAGCGCCTCCGCGAACGCCGGCGACATCACCGCCGTCATGTGGTCGCCCGGGATGCGGACCAGGCGGGCGCCCGCGATGGCCGCCGCCAGGCGTTCCGGTTCTGCTGCCAGGGGGTCCTGGTCGCCCGCCAGCACCAACGTCGGCACGCCGATCGCCGACAGGTTCACGCTGCCCTCCTGTGATGCCAGCGCCACCGCTGCCAGCGCCTTGCGGTCGCCGCCCACCGCGTCGGCCAGCAGGCGGAACGGCACCGTTGACGGCGGTACCGTCGACGGGTCCTCGGCCAGCAGCGCCGAAGCGATCTCCGACGGCTTCACCACCCGGAGGTCGACGCCGCCGAAGTCGACGATGCCCGAGCCCACTCCGCCCGTCGCCAGGCAGCGGATGCGCTTGTCCGCCGCCGTTGCCGCCAGTGCGATGATCGCGCCCATCGAGTAGCCGACCAGGGAAACCTCGTCCAGGCTCAACTCGTCGAGCAACGCCGAAATGTCGCGGGCCATGCTGTCGCCCGTGTACGCGGACTCGTCGTGCGGCTTCTCCGAACGGCCGTGGCCGCGCGCGTCCAGCGAGATCACCGTCAGGCCGGCCTTGCGCAGCGCCGCCACCACGCCGGTCGAGATCCAGTTCGCGTTCGTGTCGGCCGCGAAGCCGTGTTGCAGCAGCACCGGGTGGTGGGCGCCGTCGCCCTCCCACACGGTGTAGTTCAACCGGAGCCCGTCGAACGACGCGAAAGTCGGCATGACCTCCATGAGACACGAAGAAAGGGCGCCCCCGCAGCAAGCGGGGACGCCCTTTCTGGTGATCTCAGCCTCAGACGGCCGCGTCCTCGGTGAGGAGGTTGCGGGTTCGCAGCGGGTCGACCGGGATGCCCGGGCCCATCGTCGTGGTGAAGGTGACCTTCTTCAGGTAGCGGCCCTTCGCCGACGACGGCTTGGCGCGGAGGATCTCGTCCAGCGCGGCCGCGTAGTTCTCGACCAGCTTCTCGGTGTCGAAGGAAGCCTTGCCGATCACCAGGTGCAGGTTGGCCTGCTTGTCCACGCGGAAGTTGATCTTGCCGCCCTTGATGTCCTGCACGGCCTTCGCGACCGCGGGGGTCACCGTGCCGGTCTTCGGGTTCGGCATCAGGCCACGCGGGCCGAGGATGCGGGCGATGCGGCCCACCTTGGCCATCTGGTCCGGCGTCGCGATCGCGGCGTCGAAGTCGAGCCAGCCACCCTGGATGCGCTCGATCAGTTCGTCGGTGCCGACCGCGTCCGCGCCGGCGGCTTCGGCCTCGGCGGCCTTGTCGCCGACGGCGAAGACGATGACGCGGGCGGTCTTACCGGTGCCGTGCGGCAGGTTCACGGTGCCGCGGACCATCTGGTCGGCCTTGCGGGGGTCCACACCGAGACGCATCGCGACCTCGACGGTCGCGTCCATCTTGGTCTTGGAGGTCTCCTTCGCCAGCTTCGCGGCCTCGAGCGGCGCGTACAGACGCGTCTTGTCGATGAGCTCCGCAGCCTGGCGGTAAGCCTTGCTGTGCTTGGGCATTTCTTCTGTCCTAACTACTTCTGCGGATCAGTCGTGGTGACGAGCCAGCCCTGGCTCTCCCACGGGTGTTGCTTGGAACGTCAGTCGACGACCGTGATGCCCATCGACCGGGCAGTGCCGGCGATGATCTTCGCGGCCTGGTCGATGTCGTGCGCGTTGAGGTCGGTCTCCTTGGTCTTGGCGATCTCGCGGACCTGGTCCCAGGTGACCTTGGCGACCTTGGTCTTGTGCGGCTCGCCGGAGCCCTTCTCCACGCCTGCGGCCTTCAGCAGCAGCTTGGCGGCCGGCGGCGTCTTCAGCTTGAAGTCGAACGACCGGTCTTCGTACACGGAGATCTCGACCGGGACGACGTCCCCGCGCTGCGACTCGGTCGCGGCGTTGTAGGCCTTGCAGAACTCCATGATGTTGACGCCGTGCTGACCCAGCGCGGGGCCGACCGGCGGCGCGGGGTTGGCCGCACCCGCCTTGATCTGCAGCTTGATGATCGCCGCAAGCTTCTTCTTCTTGGGTGGCATTTCTTTTCCTGTCCTGTACTACGTTCCCCGCGTACCTGCCGTGGACGCGGGGACTGCGGCCGAGAAGGCCGGCCGTCAGATCTTGGAGACCTGGTTGAACGACAGCTCGACCGGGGTCTCCCGGCCGAAGATCGACACCAGGACCTTCAGCTTCTGCCCGTCGACGTTGACCTCGGAGATCGTCGCCGGCAGCGTCGCGAACGGGCCGTCCATGACCGTGACCGACTCGCCGACCTCGAAGTCGACCTCGACGGCCGGGCCGCCCAGCGGGGCCGCGGTCGCGGTGGACTCGCCCTTGCCCGCCTTCGCGGGGGCTTCGCTCTCGACCTTCGGGGCGAGGAACTTCAGGACCTCGTCCACGGTCAGCGGCGACGGCCGCGAGGTGGCGCCGACGAACCCGGTGACACCCGGCGTGTTGCGCACGGCGCTCCACGAGGCGTCGTTCAGGTCCATCCGGACCAGGATGTAGCCGGGCAGCACCTTGCGCTGCACCTGCTTGCGCTGGCCGTTCTTGATCTCGGTGACCTCTTCGGTCGGGACCTCGATCTGGAAGATGTAGTCCTCGACGTCCAGGGTCTGCGTCCGGGTCTCGAGGTTGGTCTTCACCTTGTTCTCGTACCCGGCGTAGGAGTGCACGACGTACCACTCGCCGGGCGCGGCCTGCAGCTCGGCCCGCAGCTTGGCGACCGGGTCCTCGTCTTCGGCTTCGGCGGGCTCGGCGGCCTCGGCCGTCTCCTCGCCGTCTTCGGTCGCGGCGGCTTCGTCGACCTCGTCGGACACCTCGACGGCCTCGAGGTGCGCGGACTCCTCGTCACCGAGTGCCGCGTGCACCTGCTCGTCGGAAAGCTCGGTCAGGTCGTGACCGGCTGATGTGCCGTTGTCGGAGGTCACGTTCCGTCCTCTCAGTTGATCATTGCCGGGGCCAGGCCGGGACCTGAGCCCCATCGGCACCGCGCCGGAGCGCGTCAGCCGAAGATGTGGCCGATGCCCCACTTGAACAGGAGGTCCAGGCCACTCACCAGGGCCACCATGAACACCACGAAGGCCAGCACGACCGCGGTGTAGGTGACCATCTGCTTGCGGTTGGGCCAGATGACCTTGCGCAGCTCCGCCCAGACCTCGCGGATGAAGCGCATCAGCCGCGCGAACACGGACGCCTTCTTCGGCTTCTGGTCCCGCTTCGGGGTCGGCGCGCCCTTCGCGTCGGGGGCGGTCTTCTCCCCCGACTTCCCGGCCGGGCGGGTCTTGTCGTCCGCACGTGCCGCGGACTTGCCCGCCGGACGAGCGGTCGCACGGCGCTCACGCCGGGCAGCGGCTGTGACGGGACGGGACGGGCTCTCGGGCTTCTGCCCGGCGCCGTCCTGCTCCTGCTCGCCGCCGCTGGCGTCGCTGTCGCTCACGACCACTCCTCCGCTCCACCAGTTCCGTTACGCAGGGGTGACAGGACTTGAACCTGCAACCTGCGGTTTTGGAGACCGCTGCTCTGCCAATTGAGCTACACCCCTGTGGAGTCCCGATCACTCGGAGCCCCGGAGGACGCCTTCCAGCGGCCCCACCATCCAGGCGGGGATGACCGTAGTGCGTTCCAAGTCCCGAAGTCTACGGCAAGCCTCGCGGGAGCTCGCAACCACGCCCCCCGATCGTCCGCCGCACCCCGGCCGGCCTGCGGAAAACTCCCCGCGGGCCTGCCGATCATGCCAGGATGTCCGCCATGACCAGCACCCCGGTGAGCGGGACGCGGCTCGGGCTCGCGCTGCCGCAGTACGGCGCCCTCGCCGACCCCGCCGCCGTCGGGCGCTTCGCGGCCGCCGCGGAGCAGCTCGGCTTCGCGTCGCTGTGGGTCGGCGACCGGATCCTCGCGCCACGGGAGCCGTCGGACCTCTACCCGGGCGGCGGCACGCCCGAGCACCCGTATCCCGAGGAGTTCGGGACCTTCGCGGACCCGTTCACGACGCTGGCGACCGCGGCCGCCGTGACCCGCACCGCCCGCATCGGGATGAGCGCGCTGACCGGCCCGGTCTATTCCCCCGTCCTGCTCGCCAGGGCCCTGACCTCGCTCGACCTGGCCAGCGGCGGACGGCTCGACGTCGGCTTCGGGCTCGGCTGGCTGCGCGAGGAGTACTTCGCGACCGGCGTGCCGTGGGCCGGCCGTGGCAAGCGGCTCGACGCGCTGCTGGACGCGCTCGAGGCGCTGTGGACCGGCGATCCGGCCGAGCACGAGGGTCCGCAGTGGCGGATCGCGCCGTCGACCGTCGGCCTGCGCCCGGCGCAGGAGCCGCGGCCGCCCGTGCTGCTCGGCGGGTTCTCGCCGCCGGCGCTGGCCCGGATCGGCCGTCGCGCGGACGGGTGGCTGGCCGGCTGGATGCCGAGGCAGTACCTGAGCGGCCTCTGGTCGGTCGCGGTGGCGGCGGCCGAGCAGGCCGGGCGTGATCCCGCGTCGCTGCGGCAGGTGCTGCGGATCAACCCGCGTGCCGGGACGGGGATCGAGAGCGTCGCCGACGTCCGGCCGTGTCTCGACGTCGCCCGTGAGGAGGGCTTCACCGAGGTGTTCGTCGATCTGCACTACGTCGCCAAGGACGTGGATCACGCGCTGGAGCTGGCCGCCGAGCTGGTGTGACGCCTGCCCGGGGACCGCCGGGCGGTCCCCGGGACGACGTGGTCAGCTCTCGCTGTCGGCGAGGACGGCCAGCGCGTGCGCCTTGGCGGCGTACTTCCAGTTCGCGAGGTCGCGGATGGTCTTGATCTTCAGTTCGGCAAGCAGTTCGTCGTGCTTCGGCGTGAGCCCCTCGAGCGCCGACGGAGGGGCGTCCAGCAGCTCGTTGATCGTCTTGTTCTCGTAGGCCTTGTCCACGAGCTTGTTCAGGTTCAGGCTCACTGCGCTTCCTGCCTTTCCGGAGAGTGACGCGGAACGCGCACCACCCTCGCTGTGGGCTTCGTCTCACGCAACCGCCGGTCCCTCGATCAGGTTCACCCACCCGCCGTGCTCATCCAGTTCTTTCCCCAGTCACCCGGATCGCCGACGTCGGAAGCCTCCTCGCTCCGGTAGGAACGAAGGGTGGCGAAGAACAGCGGGGGCGGCTGCCTCGTCGTCGTACTCGTCGTCGGCCTGCTGGCCTTCGGGTACTACAAGTGGCATCACGGCTCTTCGTCGGCGCCGCCCGACACCGGGGCGGAAACCGGTGATGGCACCGGCCGGTACGTCGCGCTCGGTGACTCCTACACGTCTTCGCCGCACAACGGGCGGCAGGCCGGTCTTCCGGCCGGCTGTCAGCGCTCGCTCGACAACTATCCGCACGTCGTCTCCGCGAAGTTGAAGCCTGCCGAGTTCGTCGACGTCAGCTGCAGCGGGGCTACCACGGCGAATCTCACCTCGCCGCAGAAGACGTCGGATGGGACGAATCCCGCTCAGCTCGATGCCGTCGACTCCAAGACGACCCTGGTGACCTTGGGGATCGGCGGGAACGACGTCGGGTTCATCTCGCTTGCTTCGTCCTGTGCGACCGCGCATCCCTCCGGGTCTCCGTGCCGGGATCGGCTGACCGCCGGTGGGCATGATCAGCTCGCCGAACGGATCGATGCCGCCGCTCCGAAGGTCGGGGCGGTGCTCGATGCCGTCCACGACAAGGCGCCCAAGGCGAAGGTCGTCGTGGTCGGGTATCCGACCGTTCTTCCCGATGGGGACGGGTGCTGGCCCGTTCTTCCCGTGGGGTCCGGGGATGTCGACTACTTCCGCGGGGCACTCGGGAAGCTCAACAAGATGCTCGAGGATCAGGCCGATGCTCACCATGCCGGGTACGCCGATACCGCTACTCCGAGTAAGGGGCATGACGTCTGCTCGGCTTCGGACACCCGGTGGGTCGAGGGCGTTATCCCCACCTCGCGTACCGCTCCTCTTCACCCCAACGTGCGGGGGGAGCAGGGGATGGCTGATGCCGTTCTTGCGGTGTTGAAGCTTCCTTAGGGCCGCCGCCGGCACCCCGAAGCTCGATTCTGACTACGGCTTCGGGGTGCGGGAGGGCTGGGTGCTCGTCGGTGCGTGTTTCGGGGCCCTCGCCGGTTTGTGGCGCTAGACGCGGACCAGTGCTTGTGGCTTGCCAAGGACCGTTTTGTCCTCGAACTTCGCCACCAGGTCGATTCTGGCCGTTCCGTCCTCGTTCAGGGCTCCTACCTTGGCGGTGAACTCCACCCGGGCTCCCTCCGGGGTGTTCGGGACCACCACTGGGCGGGTGAAGCGGGCGCTCAGGTCGATCAGGCGGGCCGGGTCGCCCAGCCAGTCCGTCACCACCCTGGCTGCCAGTGCCATCGTCAGCATTCCGTGGGCGATGACGTCCGGGAGGCCCACCTCCTTCGCGAACGCCTCGTTCCAGTGGATCGGGTTGAAGTCCAGTGACGCTCCCGCGTAGCGGACCAGCTGCTCGCGTGTCACCCGGACCTCGATGCCCGGCAGTTCGTCGCCGACCTTCATGCGTCCTCCCCCCGGACCACCAGCTGGGCTCGGGTCGTCGCGATGTGCTCGCCGTCGCCGTCCGCGATCTCCGCTCGCAGGTTGATGAAGTCGTTGCCCGCTCGGGTCATGATCTTGTCGATGTGCGTTGTCAGCAGCAGTCGGTCGCCCACGCGGACCGGGCGGCTGTACGTGAACTGCTGGTCGCCGTGGACCATTCGCGAGTAGTCCAGCCCCAGCTCCGGGTCGGTGACGATCGCGTTGATGGCGGCCAGGTTCACGATCGTGATGAACGTCGGCGGGGCGATCACGTCCGGGTGTCCCGCGGCGCGGGCCGCCTCCGGATCGCGGTAGGCCGGGTTCGCGTCGCCGATCGCGTCGGCGAACTCGCGGATCTTCTCCCGGCTCACTTCGTAACTGGTCTGCGGCGGGTACACCCGCCCGGTGAACGACTCGTCCAAGGGCACCGGGAGAGGCTACCAACAGCAAAGAGCCGCCCCGGTGCTCCAGGGCGGCTCTTCGAAGCTGGTGAACGCGCTACGTCAGCGGGTTTCCTTGTGCGTCCGGTGCGTACCGCAGTTCGGGCAGAACTTCTTCATCTCCAGGCGATCCGGGTCGTTGCGCCGGTTCTTCTTGGTGATGTAGTTGCGGTGCTTGCACTCTTCGCACGCCAGCGTGATCTTGGGTCGCACGTCGGTGGCAGCCACAGCGTTTCCTTCTCTCTCAGGTCCCGGGGGCCAGCCCCGTCGTTACCGCGTAGCGGTGGCCGGACTTGAACCGGCGACACAGCGATTATGAGCCGCTTGCTCTGCCAACTGAGCTACACCGCCCTATCGTGCCCCACCCCGGGGTCCGGGGGCTTGCCCCCGGCTGGGGTTTGGGGGCTGGGCCCCCAAAGGACACCGCGAAGCGAGCTAAGCCCGGGTTTTCCCCGAGCATAGCTCGCCCACTCGCGGAGCCCCTTTACGGAATCGAACCGTAGACCTTCTCCTTACCATGGAGACGCTCTGCCGACTGAGCTAAAGGGGCCTGCCTCTCGCGAGGACTTGGAAAGATTAGCAAGGGCCGTCACCCGGCCGTGCAACCGGGGTCCCGTAACCGCAAAACCTCAGGTCAGGAGGGTCAGCACGGTCTCCGAGTGCCGACCCGGCGACCGGGCCGTCCGGGCCTGCAGCCACGCCTCCAGGCGGTCCTCCGGCAGCGGCCGCGAGATCAGGTAGCCCTGCGCGACGTCACAGCCCATCGCCTCCAGCTGGTCGCGCGCGACGTCCTCCTCGACGCCCTCGGCGACCACCGTCAGCCCGAGCGAGTGGCCCAGCTCGACGATCGACCGGACCACCGCGAGATCACCCAGATCGGTGCCCATACCCAGGACGAAGCTCTTGTCGATCTTGACCTGGTCGACCGGCAGCTGACGCAGGTACGCCAGCGACGAGTAGCCCGTGCCGAAGTCGTCCACCGCCAGCACGATGCCCAGCGAGTGCAGCTCGCGCAGGATCGGCAGCGCCTTCTGCGGGTCGGACATCACGCCGGACTCGGTCAGCTCGAACGTCAGCAGCTCGGGCGGCACGCCGAAACGCTCCAGCTCGCGGGCCACCTTCTCCGGGAAGTGCTCGTCGCCGAGGTTGCGGACCGACAGGTTGACCGCCACCGAGATCCGCAGGCCCTCGTCGAGCCACTTGCGGCAGCGCTTCAGGGCTTCGCCGAGCACGAACGACGTCAGCACGCCGATCAGGCCGGCCGCCTCGATGGCCGGGACGAACTCGTCGGGGCCGAGCCTGCCGAACTCCGGGTGCACCCAGCGGACCAGCGCCTCGACGCCGGCCACCTGCCGGTTCGGCAGCGTGATCTTCGGCTGGTAGTGGACGCTGACCTGGCCGTCTTCCAGTGACTGCCGGAACTGCGTGACCATCTGGAAGCGGCGCAGGAAGATCTGGCCCATGCTCGGCACGTAGCCGCGGACCTCTTCGCCGCCCTTCGTGGCCCGGACCGCGACGTCCGCGCGTTGCAGCAGGCCTTCGATGTCGACGACATCGCCGGGCTCGTCCGCGGACGTCGTCGCGTAGCCGATCATCGCGTTGGCTTCGACCGAGAGCCGGTCCACCGGGTACGGCGCGGACAGCTCCTGGCGCAGCCGTTCCGCCGCCGCGTGGGCGTCCTCCGGCGGGCAGCCGACGAGCAGCGCCGCGAACGACGCGCCTTCGAGCCGGGCGAGCGGGACGTCCGGGCCGAGCGCGTCGCGGATGCGGCGGCCCGCGGCGATCACCATCCGGTCGGCCCACGCGTAGCCCAGCGCGTCGCTGACCGTCGAGAAGACGTCGAGGTCGATCCGCAGCACCACGGCGTTCGCGAAGTCCCGCAACGGTTCCTTCGCCACCTGCCGGAAGCCCGGCCGGTTGAGGTGCCCGGTGAGCGGGTCGTGGTAGGCGTCGTGGCGCAGGGTGGCGAGCAGCCGCCGGTTGTCCAGCGACGTCGCGAGGTGGCTGGCCATCGTGCCGAGCAGCTGGACGTCGTACTTGCCGAAGCCGCGCCAGCGCGACAGCCGGTCGTGCGCCTCGACGACGCCGAGGAGCTGGTTCGCGCTGCGCAGCGGGACGACGAGTGCCTCCTGCGCGCCGCGGTCGAGCAGCGCCGCGCGGACGTCGGGGTTGGCCTCGGTGATCCGGAAGTGCCGGACGTGCGCGCCGGGCAGCCGCAGCAGCGGGTCGTCGGCGGCCGGGTCGGCGGGCGGCAGGTCGTCGCCCGCGACGACCACGCGCATGGTGTCCTTCGGCTCCAGCCGCAGCCGCAGCACGACGCGGCCCGCGGCGAGCTGGTCCTTGATGCGCTCGGCGATCGTGGCCCATTCGCGGACGTCGACACCGCCGACGAGCTCGTCGGCCCGGCTGGCCGGACGCGCCGCGGCCTGCTGGCCCGACCGCGCCACCATCAGGCTGACGTCCGACAGCGCCTCCATGTCCCGCTGCTCGCGCAGCAGGTCGGAGTACGCCCAGTACAGCGCGGTCAGGCCGAGGAAGACGGCGAGCACCAGCGGCCACGCCTTGGGCGTGTTCGAGATGACCAGGTAGCCGGAGAGGCCGACGGAGGCGTTGACGAAACCGACGACCAGGATCCGCGCGGTGAGCCGCACGGCGGTGCTGACGCGCATGCGGCGGCGCAGGACGCGGACGGCGGCCAGCGCGAGCAGGGTGCTGACCAGCGGCGCGGTGAGCGTGCCTGCCAGCGCGGCGACCCACGGGATCTTGTCGCCGACACCCGCGCCGACGGCGTACTTGACCAGCCCGGCGACCGCGAACGCGCCGGTGATCTCGAGCAGGAACGCGCCCGCGTTGTAGAGGACGCGGCCGGCGACCTTGCGGGCGAGCAGCGTGCCGATGCCGGCGACCAGGTGCGCGGCCAGCACGACCTCGAACGGCGCGATGAAGAACCCGATGACGAGCGGGATCTCGGTGAAGGAGATGGTCCACGAGATGCCGCTGCGGACGTCGACGTTGATGCCGAGCTGCTCGGCGAGCAGGAACGCGACCGCGAGCACCGGCCCGATCCACAGCAGCCGGTTGTCCCAGTGGAACGGCAGCCACGAGCCGACGGCGAACGCGGCGACGAGCCCGAGGCTCAGGACGGCGAACGTGTACGCGCGGAAGCGGCGTTCGTCGGTGCGGGCTTCGGCGGAGACGGGCGGTGTCCCGGAGGCGGCTCCCGGCCCGGGCTGCGCCTGCGCGACGGCGTCGCCGTGGGCGTTCGTGTCCGGCATCCGACCTTCCCTCCCGGCTTGTCCACCGGCGCTGATCCGTGACTTCGGGTGTGGACAAGGGCCATACCGTACCCCGTAGGGCGTACCCGTGTCCCTTTCGAGACAGTAGGAGATCACCCCAGGGTTAACAATGCCTCGATGGCGCTGACCTGCGTGGACCAAGGGGTGAACTGCGCCGGCCCCGGACCGGGGGCTCCCCCACCCTGACCCCCTGGAAGAAGCAGGGGGCGGTGCTCCGCGCACGGCGGCCCGGATAGCGCTTCAATGTGCCCATGCACAGCGACGTGATAGCCACCGAACACGCGGCCCGGCTCGCGGCGGTGGATCCCCTGCTCCCCGGCTCTTCTCCGTTCGAGGCGGCGGAAAACGCCGTGGTGCTGGAGGTGGCGGCCGGCGACTCGGCCGCGTCCGGTCTCGCCTCGCGCATCCAGGTCGACCAGGACGCGCCCAACGCGCCGTGGCGGGCGCTGACCGAGCACCGGCTCGACCTCCAGCTGGCCGGCCCGCACCCGGCGGCCGCCCTCGACGCACTTCTCACCCGATGGGATGAACATCTGCGCGCGGTCGCCGAGCCGGGCGACACGGAGACCGCGGCGATCGTCCCGCGGGCCAGCCGGGACGCCGCCGGCGCGCGCGAAATGCTGCACCACGGCTTCGCGCCGCTGCGGGTCATCGCGGTCCGCCCGGCCGAGCGGATGGTGCCGGCGAGCCCGCGCGGCACGCCGGGGGTCAAGATCCGCCGGGCCGAGCCCGCCGACCTCGACACCGTCGTCGCGCTCGGCATGGAACTGCACTCCTACGACGCCCAGTACGGCACCGTGAACTGGCGCACCGGCGTCGAGGACATCATGGCCAAGGACCTCGCCGAGCAGCTGAACCGGCCGGAGCCGCCGCTGTGGATCGCCGAGCTGTACGGCCGCGCGCTCGGCATGGTGAACGTCCAGCACCCCAGCGAGACCGGCTGGATCCGCGACCGCGTCGCCGCGACCCGCGTCGGCTACCTGTCGTCGCTGGCGGTCGCGGAGGCCGCGCGCTCGTCCGGCGTCGGCACGGCGCTGGCGGCGCACGCCCACCACGTCCTCGACGAGGAAGGCGCCGACGTCGTCCTCCTGCACCACGCGGCGGCGAACCCGCTCTCGACACCGTTCTGGTACGCGCAGGGGTACCGGCCGCTGTGGACGTACTGGCAGCGTCGACCAGCCGTTCGGTGAACGACTGGCGGATTACCGCCGGGCCGGCGTCCTTATAGGCTGGTTCCGCCAGAGCGAGGGGAGCCGGGAAGTGGCCGATCAGCGGGATTCCGCGCCCAGAGCGCCGGAAGGCGTCGACACCGAGAAGCCGTCGGCGGCCCGGATCTACGACTGGTACCTGGGCGGCACGCAGAACTGGGCCGTCGACCGCGAGTTCGGCAGGCGCATGGAGCAGCAGTGGCCGCTGGTGCGCCCCGGCTCCAAGCAGAACCGCGAGTTCATGAACCGCGCGGTGCGGGCGGCCCTGCGAGCCGGGATCCGGCAGTTCATCGACCTCGGCTCGGGCGTGCCGACGGCCGGGAACGTGCACGAGGTCGTCGAGGCCGAGCTGCCGGAGGACCACGACGCGAAGGTCGTCTACGTCGACTACGAGCCGGTCGCGGTCGCGCACGCGACGCTGATCCTCGAGGAAAGCGTGGCGACCGAGTGGGCGGGGATCGTCCAGGCCGACATGCGGGACGCGAAGGCGGTGCTGCAGGCTGCCGAGACGCAGCGGCTGATCGACTTCTCGCGGCCGGTCTGCCTGATCATGGCGGCGGTGCTGCACTTCGTCGGGCCGGACGACGACCCCGAGGGCCTGCTGGAGGCGTACCGGGACGCGCTCGCGCCGGGCAGCTGGCTGGCGATCTCGCAGATGAGCGAGGGCGACGGCGAGGGCCCGCACCTGGCGGGGCTGCGCTGGTTCGTCGAGCAGTACCGGAAGACGAGCAACCCGGTGTGGCTGCGCGACCGGGAGGAGATCGAGCCGCTGTTCGGCGACTGGACCATCCTCGAGCCGGGCATCGTCCACCTGCCGGACTGGCGGCCGGACCGGAAGATCAACGCGCTGGAGGCGGAGGCCCGCCCGTTCGCGTGGTGCGCCGTGGCGGAGAAGCCGGGCGCATGAGCGAAACCGCGCCGGTCGCGCCCGCCGGGGTCGACATCGAGAAACCGTCCGCGGCGCGCGTCTACGACTGGTACCTCGGTGGGTCGCACCACTGGGCGGTCGACCGCGAGTTCGGCCGCCGCGTCGAAAAGCTGTGGCCGCTGATCCGGCCGATCTCGCGGCAGAACCGGGCGTTCATGAACCGGGTCGTGTCGGCCGCCATGGACGCCGGCATCCGCCAGTTCGTCGACCTCGGCTCCGGCGTGCCGACGGCCGGGAACGTGCACGAGATCGTCCGCGACCGGCTCCCGTCCGGTGAGCGGGCGTCGGTGGTGTACGTCGACTACGAGCCGGTGGCGGCCGCGCACTCGCGGCTCATTCTGGAGCGTGAAGGCGCGTCGGACTGGGCCGGCCTGGTGGAGAAGGACATCCGGCGGCCGGCGGAGATCTTCGCGGATCCGGTGACGACGTCGCTGATCGACTGGTCGCGGCCGGTGTGCCTGCTGATGATCACGGTCATGCACTTCATCGGCCCGTCCGACGAGCCGGACGAGCTGATGGCGACGTACCGCTCCCGCCTGGCGCCGGGCAGCTGGCTCGCGTTGACGCACGGAACGTGCCGCGACGACGCCCCGCCGGACCGCGCGGCCGAGGTGCGCCGCTTCATCGAGGCGTACCAGGACACTTCGAACCCGGCGTGGCTGCGCTCGGCGGAGGACCTGCTCCCCTGGTTCGGCGGCTGGCCGCTGCTCCCGCCGGGGATGACGTCCCTGCCGGACTGGCGTCCGGAAACACCGCCGACGCCGATCGACGCCGAGACGCGGCCCTTCGCGTGGTGTGCCGTCGCACGTCGTCCAGCGCCCTGACCTGCGCTTTTCGTGATCGCTGTGGGCGAACGCACTCCGGGAAACAAACACACCCATCGGAGAGTTGAGCAAGGCAGACTCAACTACACGAGGAGTGCACATGTCCGACACCCGCCTCCTGCCCGTGCTCCCGCTCGATGACGACGTCGTGCTCCCGGGCATGGTCGTCCCGCTCGACCTGACCGACACCGAGACGCGGGCAGCGGTGGAGTCCGCCCAGGCCAAGACGCCGAGCCAGGCGTCCTTCCCCGGCATCCGGTCTTCCGCGGCCGCGAAGGCCGAAGTCCTGATCGTCCCGCGCGTCCACGGCGAGTACGCCGAGTTCGGCACCGTCGCCACGGTCGAGCGCATCGGCCGCGTGCCCGGCGGCAAGGCCGCCGTCCTGCTGCGCGCCACCGGCCGCGCGCTCGTCGGCCGGATCGCCGACGGCCCCGGCGCCGCCCGCTGGGTGCACGCCGAGGACGCCCCCGAGACCACGAACGACCAGACCGCCAAGCTCGCGGCCGAGTACAAGGCCGTCGTCATCTCGATCCTCCAGCAGCGCGGCGGCTGGCAGCTGATCGACGCCGTCCAGCAGGTCGAAGACGCTTCCGCGGTCGCCGACCTGTCCGGCAACGCGCCGTACCTGTCCGCCGAGCAGAAGCTCGAGCTGCTCACGACGCTCGACGTCACCGCGCGCCTGGAGAAGGCGCTGGAGTGGAGCAAGGAGTACCTGGCCGAGCTCGAGGTGACCGACACGATCCGCAAGGACGTCGCCGAGGGCATGGAGAAGCAGCAGAAGGAGTTCCTGCTGCGCCGCCAGCTCGAGGCCATCCGCAAGGAGCTCGGCGAGCTCGACGGCACCGCCGACGAGACGGACTACCGCGCCCGCGTCGAGGCCGCCGACCTGCCCGAGCACGTCAAGAAGGCCGCGCTGGCCGAGGTGGACAAGCTGGACCGCACGTCCGAGCAGTCCCCCGAGGGCGGCTGGATCCGCACGTGGCTGGACACCGTACTGGAGCTGCCCTGGAACGAGCGCACCGAGGATGTCTACGACATCGCGGCGGCGCGGGCGGTGCTCGACGCCGACCACGCCGGGCTCGACGACGTCAAGGAACGGATCATCGAGTACCTGGCCGTGCGCAAGCGCCGTGCGGAATCGGGCCTCGGCCCGGTCGGCGGACGCCGTTCGGGCGCCGTGCTGGCCCTCGCGGGCCCTCCCGGGGTAGGCAAGACGTCGCTGGGTGAGTCCGTCGCGAAGGCCATGGGCCGCAAGTTCGTCCGCGTGGCGCTGGGCGGCATCCGCGACGAGGCGGAGATCCGCGGTCACCGCCGCACGTACGTCGGGGCGCTGCCCGGCCGGATCGTCCGCGCCATCAAGGAAGCCGGCTCGATGAACCCGGTCGTGCTGCTCGACGAGATCGACAAGGTCGGCGCCGACTACCGCGGCGACCCGACCGCGGCGCTGCTCGAAGTGCTGGACCCGGAGCAGAACCACACGTTCCGCGACCACTACCTCGAGGTCGAGCTGGACCTGTCCGACGTCGTGTTCCTGGCGACGGCCAACGCGCTGGAGACGATCCCCGGCCCGCTGCTGGACCGCATGGAGCTGGTCACGCTGGACGGCTACACCGAGCACGAGAAGGTCACCATCGCCCGCGACCACCTGCTCCCGCGCGAGCTGGAGCGCGCCGGCCTGGGCGCTTCGGACGTCGTCTTCACGGACGCCGCGTTCAGCCGCATCGCGGCCGAGTACACCCGCGAGGCGGGCGTGCGCGACGCGAACCGCACGATCGCGAAGGTGCTGCGGAAGATCGCGACGAAGGTGGCACTGGACGAGGTGTCGCTGCCGCTCTCGATCGACGCCGCGGACCTGGAGACCTACCTGGGCCGGCCACGGCACTTGCCGGAGTCGTCGCTCCCGGCGTCGACCCAGCGCACGGCGACCCCGGGCGTGGCGACGGGCCTGGCGGTGACCGGCGCGGGCGGTGACGTCCTGTACATCGAGGCGTCGCTGGCGGACGAGGAGTCCGGCGCGTCGGGTCTGCAGCTGACCGGCCAGCTCGGCGACGTGATGAAGGAGTCGGTCCAGATCGCGCTGTCGTACCTGCGTTCCCACGGCGCGGAGCTGGAGCTGCCGGTGGGCGACCTGCGCAAGCGCGGAATCCACGTCCACGTCCCGGCGGGCGCGGTCCCGAAGGACGGGCCATCGGCGGGCATCACGATGACGACGGCGCTGGCATCGCTGCTGTCGGGCCGGGTGGTCCGCGCGGACGTGGCGATGACGGGCGAGGTGTCCCTGACGGGCCGGGTGCTCCCGATCGGCGGCGTGAAGCAGAAGCTCCTGGCAGCGCACCGTGCGGGCATGAAGACGGTGATCATCCCCCAGCGCAACGAGCCGGACCTGGACGACGTCCCGGCAGAGGTGCTGGCCGAGCTGGACGTCCACGCGGTGGCGAACGTCCGCGAGGTCCTGGAGCTGGCCCTGACCCCGGCGGCAACGCCGGTCTCCCAGGCGGCGTAACCCCGAGCGCCGCCACCTGAAGAACGGCCGGTTTCCCCTCACCCCAGGGGAAACCGGCCGTTCGCCTTGCGTCGAGAGCCGGTGCCCGGCGATGAGGTAGCCGGTGCCGAGCGGGCGGTTTTCGTGTCGCGCCGGTCAAGCGGCGAGAGCGTGTCCTGCGGCTGCGACCGGGCCCGCCGTGGGCGAACGGCTTTTCTTCGATATTCCCGACGGAAAAATCCGCGGCTTCCCCGTGTTGCCGTTTCCCGGTTGAACCTCGTCCGGCTCGCGTCGTTGATCGCCTCCGGCGGCAGTTGTCGGCAAACGCGACTTCCCTGAAAAGGCCGTCGTGCCGGAGGATCGTCCCATGAAGTTCCGACCGCCGTTCCCCCACGCGCTGCCCGACCCGAAGTCGCTCGGCTACCCGGTGGCCGTCGAAACGTACGCGATGCGCCTGCGCAGCTTCTACAACTCGCGCGCCACCTGGCACCGCCGGTTCTTCCGGCTCAGCGGCATCACGGTGATCGTCGTCGGCGCCAGCCTGCCACTGCTGGCGACCCTGGACTTCCCGGGCACGAAGCTGGCCGTGTCGGTGGCGGGTGTCGTGGTCGCCGGCGTCACCGCCCTGCGGGCGTTCTACCGCTGGGACCAGTCCTGGATCCTCCTGCGCAACACCGAGCGGGCGATCACCGAAGCGTGGTGGGACTGGCACGGCGATCTGGACAACACGGCGAACGGCGACAGCGCACCCGATCCCCGTCAGATCGAAGTCACCAGGGAGTTCGCGCGGAAGCTGATCGACATCCGCAAGCGGGAAGCGGATAGCTTCTTCGCCGACTTGGCCTTTCCGGCCCACAACGTGCACGACCGCAACGGAAACGCACGCGATCAGGCGCGGGTCCCCGGCACGAATCCGGAAAAGAAATAGCCGTCGGCAAGCCGCGAAGCCCGGTCGGCCTCCTCGGGGGAGTGCGCGGTGTAGGCGATCACCGGGCGGCGGGCGGTGCGCCAGAACGTCACGAAGGGATCCGGCAGCGCGGCCAGCTCGTAGGCGAGGTAGTCGGGCCGCATGACGGCGTTCGTCAGCATCATCCGCCCCAGGAGGGCCTTCACCGGGCCGGCGGACGGGAGAGACCCGGACGCCTGGCCGACAGCGCGATCCGGCACCAGCCGCCGGAACCGCCCGACGGCGACCGGGTCGAAGGACTGGACGACGGCGGCGTCGGGGTAGCCACGCAGGCGCTCGGTAACGGCGCGTTCAAGCGCCGACGAGCGGTCGAAACCCCAGCGGCGCACGTCGACCACGACCGGCACCCGGCCGTTCACCAGCTCCAGCACGTCGTCGAGCCGCGGGACGCGCTCCTCCGCGGCGCCGATCCGCAGCTCGCCGATCCGCGCCCAGTCCAGTTCCCGGACCGGCCCGGAGCCGTTGACGGCCATCCTGGAAAAGTCGGCGTCGTGCAGCACGACGGGAACGCCGTCCCGGCTCAGCTGGACGTCGAACTCGAAAGGGACGTCCGCTTCGAGGGCGCGTGCGAAGGCGGGCATCGTGTTTTCGGGTGCTTCCGCGCCGTCGCCGTGCAGACCGCGATGGGCGATCGGCGACGAGGTCAGCCAGCCGGGTGCTGCCAAGGGTCACCGTACCTTCGTCACATAAACGAAATCAGCCTGGCGACGGATCACCAGGCTGATTCTCGTGGGTGGCAGGTGAGGGATTCGAACCCCCGTAGGCTGAGCCGTCTGATTTACAGTCAGATCCCTTTGGCCACTTGGGTAACCTGCCCAGGCCGGTCTCACCGGCCGGGGAGAAGCTTACCCAACGGCTCCCGGCGGGGGTCAACCGGGATACCCAGGACTAGGCTGGGTGGCCCCTGACAAGCGAGTACGAGGTGTGAGGACACGTGGCGGATCCCTCTTTCGACGTCGTGAGCAAGGTCGACCGCCAGGAGGTGGACAACGCGCTGAACCAGGCCGGCAAGGAGCTCGGCACGCGGTTCGACTTCCGCGGCACCGGCACGACGATCAGCTGGGCCGGCGAGGAGGCGATCACGATCGAGTCCGAGACGGAGGAGCGCGCGCTGGCCGCGGTCGAGGTGTTCAAGGAGAAGCTGATCAAGCGCGGCATCTCCCTGAAGGCCTTCGAGGCGGGCGAGCCCGCGCTGTCGGGCAAGAGCTACAAGATCTCGGGCAAGATCCTCCAGGGCATCGCCTCGGACAAGGCGAAGCAGATCGCGAAGTTCATCCGTGACGAAGGCCCGAAGGGCGTGCAGGCCCAGATCCAGGGCGACCAGCTGCGGGTGTCGGGCAAGAAGAAGGACCAGCTCCAGGAGGTCATCGCCCTGCTGAAGGGCAAGGACTTCGAGATCGCGTTGCAGTTCACCAACTACCGGTGACGCGCCGCGGGCACCCGGCTGCCGGGTGCCCGCGACCCTCGGTGAGCACGTCACCCGGCAGTGCACATCAAACCCCTCGAACGCGCTAAACGCCCGCGTGACCGCCCCCACCAGTCCGGTTCCGCGTGCTGTAATCGCGCCGTCACTGCGTGGAGAGGGTCCGGATGCGCCGCTTGCTCGCCTTCGTCTTGTCACTCTGCGTGGTCGTAACAACACCCATACCCGCCCGCGCTGCTGAGCGTAAGCAGCTTCTGCCCGGATTTGGCTCCTACGCCCGGCTGATCCGGCTGGAGCACTCCGTCGTCGGACGCGGACGGATCGTCGCCTCGCTCACCAGTGAAGACTCCGGTGGCAAGTTCGCTCCGATCATGGAAAGCACCGACGAGGGCGAGTCCTTCCACCAGATCGGCGCCATCCGCGATCCCGACGGCCGGCTCGGGCTGTGCTGCGGCACGCTCTACGAACTGCCGCAGCGCGTTGGACGGCTTCGGGCCGGCACGCTGCTCTGGGCCGCCTCCTACCGGCAGGACGGCGGGGCCGAGCGTCGCGTCGGGATCAAGGTCTGGGCCAGCAAGGACGGCGGGCGCTCGTGGACCTTCCTCGCCGAGGCCGCCCGGTCGCACAACATCGACGGCATCTGGGAGCCCGAGTTCACCGTCGACGCCGGCGGCACCCTCTGGCTCCACTTCGCCGACGAGACGCAGGCGCCGCAGTACGCGCAGGTGCTCAACCGGGTCGCCTCCACCGACGGCATCAGCTGGGGCACCAAGCAGCTCACCATGGCGATCCCGCCGGACCGGGTGCGGCCCGGCATGCCGATCATCCGGCGGCTGCCCGACGGCCGCTACTACTTCGCCTACGAGATCTGCAACTTCCGCGACCGTTACTGCGACCCCTACTTCAAGATCTCGCCCGACGGCGCCAACTGGGGCGACCCGGCCGATCCCGGCACCCGCGTCACCACCGCGAACGGCAACTACTTCCAGCACGCGCAGACGATCACCCTGTTCCCCGGCGGCCCGAACGGCGTCCGGATCGTCATGGTCGGGCAGATCTACACCAACGCCAAGGGCGAGCCGCAGCCGAACAACGGGCAGGTGCTGCTGGCCAACGACGACTTCGGCAGCGGCGACTGGTACGAACTGCCCGCGCCCGTGCACATCACCGGCATCTACAACAACTTCTGCCCCAACTACTCCTCGACGCTGCTGCCGGTCGACGACGGCCAGAACGTGCTGGAGATCGCGACCGAGTACGACTCCGGCTGCAAGGCCTTCTTCGGCAAGGGACCGGCCTTCTAGTGCTTCCCGATCGGCCCGTCCACCCGGCCCCGTAGGGTGGACGGGTCGTGACCACGGACAGGGAGGCAGCCGGATGAAGGGCATCGTGCTGGCCGGAGGCAGCGGGACACGCCTGCACCCGATCACCCAGGCGGTGTCGAAGCAGCTGCTGCCCGTCTACGACAAGCCGATGGTCTACTACCCGATCTCGGTGCTGATGCTGGCCGGCATCCGGGAGATCCTGATCATCTCCACCCCCGCCGACCTGCCGAACTTCCGCAAGCTGCTCGGCAACGGCGACCAGTTCGGCGTCTCGTTCTCCTACGCCGAGCAGCCGAGCCCCAACGGGCTGGCCGAGGCCTTCCTGATCGGCGCGGACTTCATCGGCGGCGACGACGTCGCGCTCGTGCTCGGCGACAACATCTTCTACGGCCAGGGCTTCTCCGGCCGGCTGCAGGCCGCGGTCCGCGACCTCGACGGCTGTGTGCTGTTCGGCTACCCGGTCAAGGACCCCCAGCGCTACGGCGTCGGCGAGGTCGACGCGGACGGCAAGCTGCTGACCATCGAGGAGAAGCCGGCCAAGCCGCGGTCGAACAAGGCGATCACCGGGCTGTACTTCTACGACAACCAGGTCGTCGACATCGCCCGTTCGCTGACGCCGTCGGCGCGCGGCGAGCTGGAGATCACCGACGTCAACCTCGCGTACGTCCGCCAGGACCGCGCGTCGCTGGTCGACCTCGGGCGCGGGTTCGCCTGGCTCGACACCGGCACGCACGACTCGCTGCTCGAAGCCGGCCAGTTCGTGCAGGTGCTGGAGCACCGCACCGGCGTGCGCATCGCGTGCCTGGAGGAGATCGCGCTGCGGATGGGCTTCATCGACGCCGACGAGTGCTACGCGCTGGGCGAGAAGCTGGCGAAGTCCGGCTACGGCGACTACGTGAAGGCAGTCGCCGTAGCCGCGGGCGCTTCGGCCTAGAACAGCTGCTCGCGCAGCGTCGTCCCGGTGTACTCGGTGCGGAACACGCCGCGCTCCTGCAGCAGCGGCACGACCTTCTCGACGAACTCGTCGAGCCCGGTGGGCGTCAGGTGCGGCACCAGGACGAACCCGTCGGCCGCGTCGGACTGCACGTACTCGTCGATCGTCGAAGCGATCGTCGACGGGGTTCCGACGAACTGCTGGCGCGCGGTGACCTCGATCACCAGCTCGCGGATCGACAGCTTCTTCTCCTCGGCGATCGCCCGCCAGCGCTGCGCCACGGCCAGGGGGTCCTTCTCGTGCCGGACGCGGCCCCAGGTCAGCGGCTCGGCGTCCGGGTCGGGGTCGATCTCGGGCAGCGGCCCGTCCACGTCGTAGTCCGAGAGGTCGCGGCTCCACACCTGCTCCAGGAACTGGATCGCGGTGGCCGGGCGGACCTGCTGGAGCCGGATCTCGCGCGCGCGTTCCTCGGCTTCGGCGTCGGTGTCGCCGAGGACGAACGTCGCGGCCGGCATGATCAGCAGGTCGCCGTACTCGCGGCCGTACGTCGCCAGCCGGCGCTTGACGTCGTGGAAGAACGCCTGGCCGTCCTCGAGGGTGCCGTGCCTGCTGAAGATAACGTCGGCGGCCTTCGCGGCGAACTCGCGGCCTTCGTCGGAGTCGCCGGCCTGGATGACGATCGGCTGTCCCTGCGGGGTCCGCGGCAGCGTGAACTCGCCGTGGATGTCGAACTGCGGTCCCCGGTGGACGAACTTGCCGGGGTCGCGGGCGAAGACGCCGTTCTCCTTGTCCCCCACCAGCGTGCCCGGCTGCCAGCTGTCCCACAGCTCGCGCACGGTGGCCAGGAACTCCTCGGCGCGGGCGTACCGGTCCTCCCGCTTGAGGAAGCCGCCGCGCCGGAAGTTCTGGCCGGTCCAGGCGTCCGGCGACGTCACGACGTTCCACGCCGCGCGCCCGCCGGAGAGGTGGTCGATGGTCGCGACCTGGCGGGCGACCTCGTAGGGCTCGTTGAACGTCGACGAGAGCGTCCCGGCCAGGCCGAGGTGGGTGGTGACGGCGGACAGCGCGGCCAGCACGGTGGTCGTGTTGGGCCGCCCGACGACGTCGGAGTCGAGGATCTTGCCCGCGTGCTCGCGCAGGCGGAGGCCCTCGGCGAGGAAGAGGAAGTCGAACTTGCCGCGCTCGGCGGTGCGCGCCAGGTGCTCGAAGGACGCGAAGTCGATCTGGCTGCCCGACGCCGGGTCGCTCCACACCGTCGTGTTGTTGACGCCGGGGAAGTGCGCGGCGAGCTTGATCTGCTTGGTCATCTCAGGCTCCCGGGGTGACGGCGTAGGAGTTGACGGCCCGGCCCAGCCCGAGGTGCTCCCGCAGCGTCGCGCCACGGTAGCCGTCCCGGAACGCGCCGGCCGCGCGCAGCAGCGGGACGACCTCGCCGGCGAGCAGGTCGAGGTCGTCCGGCAGGACGGCGGGCCGCAGGTGGAAGCCGGCGACGCCGGTTTCGGCCGCCCAGCGCGGCAGCTCGGCCGCCAGCTGGGCGGGTGTGCCGGTGAAGGAGAGCCCGGCGGGCTCGAACGACGTCAGCGCGTCGAGCCGGCGCCGGCGGTCGCGGGCGCTCTGCTCGGTCTCGGCCAGCACGATCGACACCGTCGCGAGGACCTTCGCGCCGGGGAACCGGGTGACCGCGGCGCCCACCGCGTCCAGGTGGTCCGCCCGCGTGATGACCACGTCGGCGCCGACCGCGTGCGGCGAGTCGCCGTAGACGGCGGTCACCGGGTGTCCCTGCGGCGGCCGCGGCGTGATCGACGGGCCCTTGACGCTGAAGAAGCGCCCCTCGAAGTCGACGTAGTGCAGCTTTTCCCGGTCGATGAACCGGCCGGTGGCGGCGTCGCGGATGATCGCGTCGTCCTCCCAGCTGTCCCACAACCGGGTGATGACGTCGAGGACCTCGGCGGTCTCGGCCTCGCCGTCCTCCGGCGAAGGAGCCGGGCGACGGCCGAAGTGCGCGGCCTCGGCGTCGGTCAGGGACGGGACCGCCAGCACGCCGGCGCGGCCGCGGCTCGCGTAGTCCAGGGTGGCGACCGACGTCGAGACGTGGAACGGCTCGGTGTGCGTGGTGGTGACCGTCGGCACCAGGCCGATCCGGCTGGTCACCGGTGCGACGGCGGACAGCGTGAGCAGCGCGTCGAGACGCCCGCGCACGACCTCCTCCCCGCCGGACTGCAGCGCCAGGGAGTCGTCGAGAGTGACGAAGTCCAGCGAGGCCGCTTCGGCGAGCTTCGCGTACTTCAGGTAGTGGCCGGAGGTGAACAGCGCGGCGGGCTCGACCGCGGAGACACGCCACGCGGCCGGGTGGTACCCGGCCCCGTCGATGGCGACGCCCAGGTGCAGCTGTGCGGAAACCATGCCGGGAAAACTCCCGCGCCGGAATCCGGATTCCCGCTCCCAGCTGGTGGGATCAGAAGCCGCGGCGGGCTATCTCCTCGAGCCGAGCGATGCGGTCGGCGATCGGCGGGTGCGTCGAGAACAGCCGGCTCAGGCCCTCGCCGGGCCGGAACGGGTTCGCGATCATCAGGTGCGACTGCGACACCAGCTGCGGCTCCGCGACCAGCGGCGCCGCCCGCGTCCCGGCCTCCAGCTTCCGCAGCGCCGAGGCCAGGCCCAGCGGGTCGCCGGTCAGCTCGGCGCCCGACGCGTCGGCCTGGTACTCCCGCGAACGGCTGACCCCCATCCGGATCACCGCCGCCGCGATCGGGCCGACGAGGACCAGCAGCAAGCTGACCAGCGGGTTCCCGTCGCGGTTGTTGCCGCCGAAGAACAGCGCGATGTTCGCCAGCACGCTGATCACACTGGCCAGCGCGCCGGCGACGCACGAGATCAGGATGTCTCGGTTGTAGACGTGGGACAGCTCGTGGCCGAGCACGGCACGTAGCTCGCGCTCGTTCAGCAGGTCGAGGATGCCGGTGGTGCAGCAGACGGCCGCGTGCCGCGGGTTGCGGCCGGTCGCGAACGCGTTCGGCGCGACGGTCGGGCTCAGGTAGAGCTGCGGCATCGGCTGGCGGGCGGTCTGCGCCAGCTCGCGCACGATCCGGTACATCGCGGGCTGCTCCACCTCGGACACCGGCCGCGCCCGCATCGCGCGCAGCGCCATCTTGTCCGAGTTGAAGTAGGCGAAGCCGTTCATCCCCAGTGCGACGACCAGGCCGATGACCAGGGCGCCGCGGCCGAAGAGCCCGCTGATCGCGATGATGATCGCGGACAGCAGGCCGAGCAGGACCGCCGTCTTGAGTCCGTTCTGGTGCCCGTGCACGCGCGCTCGCCTCCGTCCGCTCTCGAAGTGGGTTACCCAGTGGAAACAACGCGATCGGGGGACGCGAAGTTCCTTCAGGTGATGATGGCGCGGGTTAGGCTCGGAAGGCGAGTTGATCACGAGCGGAGGCGCCGATGCGAGGTCGCCCGATACGCCGGCGGGCCGTCTTCGCCCTGGTCACGGCGGGTGCCGGGACGCTGGCCCTGCCCGGGGTGGCGCGCGCCGCGGACGTCCGGTCGATCGACCTCGGCGGGGCGCCGGCCGCGGTCGCGGTGAACCCGGTCACCGGGCTCGCGTACGTCACGGATCCGGAGTCCGGGACGGTCTCGGTGATCGACCCGCGCGGTGCCGCGGCGAGTGCGGTGATCACCGTCGGCGGCGCGCCGGGCGACGTCGCGGTCGACGCGCGGACGAACCGGGTCTACGTCGCGAACCCGCGGGCCGGGACGGTCGTGGTGCTGGACGGCCGGACCCGCGACCTGGTGAGCGTGATCGGCGCGGGCGTGGGGGCGTCCGCGCTGGCCGTGGACGAGCAGGCTGACCGCGTCTACGCGGCCAGCGGCACCACCGGCACGCTCGCCGTGCTCGACGGCGTGAGCTGCACGCTCGCGGCGCTGGTGCCGGGCCCGAAGCCGAGCCTCGGCGGCATCGCCGTCGACCCCGGCCGCAAGCTGGCCTACTGCGCGAGCACCGGCACGGACTCGGTCGAGGTGTTCTCGATCGACAGCGGGAAGTTCGTCGCTTCGGTGAAGGTCGGGGCCAAGCCGACGGCCGTCGCGGTGCACCACGCGAGCGGCACGGTGTACGTGGCGAACTCCGGCATCCATCACATGTCCATTGTGGACGCGGTGACCCACGCCGAGCGCAAGACGGTCTTGCTGCGCAGCGAAGCGTCGGCGCTGACGGTGCACCAGGGCACGAACACGGTGTACACGAACGGCGGACAGAACGGGATCAGCCGCGTCGACGGCGGCACCGGCACGCTGACCGGCGACCTGGCACTGGGCGTCAACCCGGGCGAGGTGGCGATCGACGAGCGCACACGCACGGTGTACGTCACCGATCCCGTGCACGGCCGGGTGTTCCTCGTCCGGGACTTTTGACCGGGCGGCTGGGGCAACTCCAGGTATACCGTCGGAAACCATGAAACTCGGACTGCAGATTCCCGACTTCACCTGGCCGAACGGCGCCTCCGCACTGGGCGCCGACCTGGCCGCCGTCGTCCGCACGGCCGACCAGGCGGGCTTCGACTCCATCGCCGTGATGGACCACTTCTTCCAGATCGGCGCGGTGGGCCCGGTCGAAAACGACATGCTCGAGGCGTACACGACGCTGGGCTTCATCGCGGCGCACACCGAGCGCGCCAAGCTGCTGACGGTGGTCACCGGCGTGCTGTACCGCCACCCGGGCCTGCTGGCGAAGGCGATCACGACGCTGGACGTGCTGTCCGGCGGCCGCGCGATCCTCGGCATCGGCGCGGGCTGGAACGAGGAGGAGTCCCGCGGGCTCGGCTTCCCGTTCCCGCCGGTGGCGGAGCGTTTCGAGCTGCTGGAGGAGAACCTCCAGTACGTGCTGCAGATGTGGGCGGACGGCGACGGCCCGTTCAAGAGCGAGCACTTCGACGCGACCCGGCTGCTGAACGTGCCGCAGGCCCTGACGAAACCGCACCCCCCGATCATGATCGGCGGCGGCGGCGAGAAGAAGACGCTGCGGCTGGTGGCGAAGTACGCCGACCAGTGCAACCTGTTCAACGGCCCGGAGCTGGAACACAAGCTCGAGGTGCTGAAGCGGCATTGCGAGAACGAAGGCCGCGACTACGGCTCGATCACCAAGACGGTGTACCACATCCTGGACATCGGCGAGGACGGCGCGAAGTCGGCCGAGCTGGTGGCGGAGCTGGAGCGGCTGAACGGGCTGGGCATCGACGTCGCGCTGGGCGCGGTCCCGCACGTCCACAAGCCGGCGGTACTCGAGAAGTTCGGCAACGAGGTCATCCCGGCGGCGGAGAAGATCTGACCTGCCGTCTTGCGCGAGACTCGGCGGCTGAGCGGCGGGTGATCGATTCGTAACTCAGCCGTCCTTGGCGAAGCGCCTGGTCAGCGCCGCGACGCCGATGCCGGCGACCGCCAGCACGACCCCGAGGACCACCCAGCCCACCAACGCCAGCACCACCCCGGTCGCCGCGAACAACGCGAACTCCACCAGGAACCGCGCCGGCTCCGGGAGGCGGCGGCGGGCGCGCGGGGCGATGAACAGGCCCCAGATCGCCGCCGCCGCCACGGGCAGCAGGACCGCGTCGACGATCGCCAGTGCCACGCCGCCGCCGAGCTGGGTGCCCGCCAGCGCCAGGCCGCCCAGCAGGGCCAGCTCCGTCAGGAAGCGGACCGTCAGCACCACGCCCGCCACGCCGGTCAGGCGGGGCCCCGTCTCCGAAGTCATCCGGCCAGCCTAGGGCCGAGGTCCACTGTGGACGTTACGGGTCCGGGCGAACACGGCGAGTGATGTTCGCCACATTATCCCACCTCAGGTTGCGGTTCCGAATCGGTCCACCAGGCCGCCACGCGTCGCTGTAACGACGATCCGCCCCTGCTCGACGTGTTAAGCGCACATCGCGACCGCGAGCCAAGGAGCCTGGTAGATGACCACATGTCGACTCTGCGGTTCGACGAACACGGCCGGTGTTGTCGACCTGGGCGCGACTCCGCCCTGTGAGCGTTTCCTCACCGCCGAGCAGCTCGACGAGCCGGAAGCCACCTTCCCGCTTCACCTCAGAGTGTGCACCGACTGCTGGCTCGCCCAGATCCCGCCGCTGATCGACCCCGACGACACCTTCACCGAGTACGCCTACTTCTCGTCCTTCTCGACGTCGTGGGTCGAGCACGCGAAGCGCTTCGTCGACGGCGCGGTCGAACGACTCGGGCTCGGCGAGAAGTCCTTCGTCGTCGAGGTCGCGAGCAACGACGGGTACCTGCTCAAGCACGTCGTCGGGCACGGGATCCGGTGTCTCGGCGTGGAACCTTCGGTGAACGTCGGGCAGGCGGCGCGTGACGCCGGCGTGCCCACCCTGACGGCGTTCCTCTCCGAGGAAACCGGCCTGAAAGTGCGCGAGGAGCACGGGCCGGCCGACCTCGTCGCCGCGAACAACGTCTACGCGCACATCCCCGACGTCCTCGGCTTCACCAAGGGCCTGCGGGCCCTCGTCGCCGACGACGGCTGGGTCTCCATCGAGGTCCAGCACCTGCTCACGCTGATCGAGAAGAACCAGTACGACACGATCTACCACGAGCACTTCCAGTACTACACGGTCGAATCCGCGCGCCGGGCCCTCGCGACCGGCGGCCTGACCGTGGTCGACGTCGAACTGCTGCCGACGCACGGCGGGTCGATCCGGCTGTGGGCGCGTCCCGCTGAGGCTTTCGAGGGGTTCCGGGCGGCGGAGCCCCCAGCCCGTGGCGAAGCCCCGGTTGTCACAGCGGGCGAGCCCAGCCAGCGGATGACCGACGTGCTCGCGCGGGAGAAGGCGGCCGGGCTGCACGAGCTGTCCGGGTACACCGAGTTCGCCGAGCGCGTCACCCGCGTGCGGCTGGACCTGCTGAAGTTCCTGATCGAGGCGCGGGGCGACGGCAAGACCGTCGTCGGCTACGGCGCGCCGGGCAAGGGCAACACGCTGCTCAACCACTGCGGGATCCGCACGGACCTGCTGGCCTACACCGTCGATCGCAACCCCTACAAGCACGGCCGGTTCACCCCGGGCACCCGGATCCCGGTGCTGCCCCCGGAGCGCATCGAAGCCGACCGGCCCGACTACGTCCTCGTCCTCCCGTGGAACCTCCGGGAGGAGCTGACCGGACAGCTCTCCTACATCGGTGCGTGGGGCGGAAAGCTCGTGTTCCCCATTCCCCACCTGGAAATCGTCGAGGTGCAGTGAAGTGAAGGTCGTCCTCTTCTGCGGTGGCTACGGGATGCGGATGCGCAACGGCGCCGCCGACGACGTCCCGAAGCCGATGGCGATGGTCGGTCCGAGACCGCTCATCTGGCACGTGATGCGCTACTACGCGCATTTCGGCCACACCGAATTCATCCTCTGCCTCGGCTACGGCGCGTCGCACATCAAGAACTTCTTCCTGAACTACGAGGAAACGGCGTCGAACGACTTCGTCCTCCGCAACGGCAAGCCGGAGCTGCTGTCGACGGACATCGCGGACTGGACGATCACCTTCGTGCAGACCGGGATCGAGTCGCCGATCGGCGAGCGGCTGCGCCGGGTCCGGCACTACCTCGACGGCGACGAGATGTTCCTCGCCAACTACGCCGACGTCCTTTCCGACGTGCCGCTGCCGGACATGATCGAGCGGTTCTCGAACTCCGACGCGGGCGCGTCGATGATGGTCGTCCCGCCGCAGTCGTCGTTCCACTGCGTCGAAATGGACGAAGGCGGCTTGGTCGGCTCGATCACCGCGGTCAGCGAAATGCCGCTGTGGGAAAACGGCGGCTATTTCGTGCTGCGGCAGGAAGTGTTCGACCACATCCCGGAAAACGGCGACCTGGTCGCCGACGGCTGCGCCGAACTGGCCAAGCGCGGCCGGCTGCTCGCCTACCCGTACCGCGGTTTCTGGAAGCCGACGGACACGGTCAAGGAGCGGGCGGCCCTCGACAACGCCTACACCCACGGCGAGCGGCCCTGGGCATTGTGGGAGCACCAGCCAGCGGCGAGCATCGCGTGATCGGGCTGCGGCCGGGACGGCTCGGCGGCGTCGTCGCCCTCGGCGCGCATTGCGACGACATCGCGATCGGCGCCGGCGGCACGCTGCTGACGCTCTGCGCTTCCCGGCCGGGACTGAAGGTCGACGCGCTGGTCCTCTCCGGCGGCGGCACCCCGCGTGAAGACGAGGAGCGCGCCGCGCTGGCGGCGTTCTGCCCGGGCGCGGACCTCGACGTCACGGTGCTGAAGCTGCCGGACGGCCGGTTCCCGGCGCACTGGGAAGAGGCCAAGAACGCCCTGGAAGAACTGCGGCGGCGGACCGACCCGGACGTCATCCTGGCGCCGCGCACCGACGACGCCCACCAGGACCACCGCGGGCTGGCCAAGCTGGTGCCGACCGCGTTCCGCGACCACCTCGCGCTGGGCTACGAGATCGTCAAGTGGGACGGCGACCTCGGCAGCCCGTCGGTCTACCAGCCGCTGGACGACGACGTCGCGGAGCAGAAGGTCCGGCTGCTGCAGGAGCACTACGCGTCCCAGCGGCACCGCCCCTGGTACGACCGCGAAGCGTTCCTCGGGCTCGCCCGGATCCGCGGGATCGAAGCCGCCGCGAAGTACGCCGAAGCGTTCTTCGTCAAGAAACTCACTCTCGACCTGAAGGGCTGAATCCGATGCGGGTGTTGCTGACGGGGCACAAGGGCTATCTGGGGACGGTGATGGCCCCGGTGCTCGCCGCCGCCGGCCACGAGGTCGTCGGCCTCGACTCCGGGCTGTTCGAGGACTGCCTGCTCGGGCCCGCCCCCGCCGACCCGGCCGGGCACGTCGTCGACCTGCGGGACGTCACCGCTGAGCACGTCTCCGGGTTCGACGCGGTGATCCACCTGGCCGCGCTGTCGAACGACCCGCTCGGCTCGCTCGCGCCGGAGCTGACCTACGACATCAACCACCACGCGTCGGTGAGACTCGCGAAGCTGGCGAAGGACGCCGGCGTGAAGCGGTACCTGTACGCGTCGACCTGCTCGGTGTACGGCGCTTCGGGCGGCGACGGCCTGGTGGACGAGGACGCGCCGCTGAAGCCGGTGACGCCGTACGCGGAGTCGAAGGTGCGCGTGGAGGACGACGTCCACGAGCTCGCCGACGACGACTTCACGCCGGTGTACATGCGCAACGCGACGGCGTTCGGCTACTCGCCCCGGCTGCGCGGCGACATCGTGCTGAACAACCTGACCGCGCACGCGCACCTGTCCGGCGAGGTGCTGGTGCTCTCCGACGGCACGCCGTGGCGGCCGCTGGTGCACGCCCAGGACATCGCGCGCGCGTTCACGGCGGCTCTGACGGCGCCGAAGGAAGCCGTGCACAACAAGGCGTTCAACATCGGCACCGAGGAGAACAACGTCACCGTCGCCGAGATCGCCCAGGAGGTCGTCGAGGCCGTGCCGGGCTCGACGCTGAACATCACCGGCGAGGCGGGCGCCGACCCGCGCTCCTACCGCGTCGACTTCTCGCGGTTCCGCGAAGCGATCCCCGGGTTCGCCTGCGAATGGTCGGTCAAGGACGGCGCCGTCGAGCTCATCGAGGCCTACCGCAAGTTCGGGCTGACCCGCGAGTCGTTCCAGCAGCTGTTCACCCGGCTCGCCTGGCTGAAGAGCGAGGGCGAAGCCGGCCGCGTCGACGACACCCTGCGGCGGAAGTAGTGGCGGGCCCGCAGCTGCGGACGGGGGCGGAGCTGCACGCCCTGGTCGAGCGGCTGTACCCGATCTGCCGCAGCATCACCGGCGACGGCGTGCGGCAGACCATGGACGTCATCGGCGAGCACATCGCGCTCCAGCGGCACGAAGTCCCGACCGGCACCGCGGTGCTGGACTGGACGATCCCGCAGGAGTGGAACATCCGCGACGCCTACGTCGCCACTCCGTCCGGTGAGCGGGTGATCGACTTCCAGGAGCTGAACCTGCACGTCGTCGGGTACAGCGTCCCGGTGTCGCGGCGGATGCCGCTGAGCGAGCTGCGGGAGCACCTGCACACGCTGCCGGACCAGCCGTCGTGGGTGCCCTACCGGACCAGCTACTACGCGCCGGCCTGGGGTTTCTGCCTCGCGCAGGAGAAGCTCGACGCCCTGCCCGACGGCGAGTACGACGTCGTCATCGACTCGACCCTCGAAGACGGCTCGCTGACCTACGCCGAGCACGTCGTCCCTGGCCGCGTCACCGACGAGGTCATCGTGTCCTGCCACGTGTGCCACCCGTCGCTGGCCAACGACAACCTCGCCGGCATCGCGGTGGCGATCTCACTGGCCCAGCAGCTGGCGCTTTCGCAGCCGCACTACACCTACCGGTTCCTGTTCATGCCGGGCACCATCGGCTCGATCACGTGGCTGGCGCGCAACTCCGGCCGGATCGACAAGGTGAAGCACGGGCTGGTGCTGGCGTGCGCGGGCGACCCGGGACCGCTGACGTACAAGAAGTCCCGACGCGGCGACGCGGAGATCGACCGCGTCGTCCAGCACGTGCTGCGTTCGCACGAGCACCGCGTTGTCGACTTCTCGCCGTATGGCTACGACGAGCGCCAGTTCTGCTCGCCGGGCTTCAACCTCGGCGTCGGCTCGCTGACGCGCACGCCGTACGCGGGCTACCCCGAGTACCACACCTCCGCGGACAATCCGGGCTTCGTCTCGCCTGCGGCCATGGAGGACACGCTCGGTGCCCTTCGCGACGCCTTCGGCGTCCTCGACCGCAACCGCCGCTACGTCAACCTCAGCCCGTACGGCGAGCCGCAGCTCGGCAAGCGCGGGCTGTACGACTCCCTCGGCGGCCGCAGCGACGCCAAGCAGGCCCAGATGGCGATGCTGTGGGTGCTCAACCTCTCCGACGGCGAGCACAGCCTCCTCGACATCGCCGAACGGGCCGGGCTGGACTTCGACATCGTCGACGTCGCCGCCCGCGCCCTGCACGACGCCGGCCTGGTCAAGGAGTGAGCGACGTGGCCAGGCATCGCCGTGCCCCGCGCTCGATCCTCCGGTCCGGCGCCGTGCGCGCCATGGCCGGACGGCTCAGCTGGGGCCTCGGCGACCAGGCGGTGTCCAGCCTGACCAACTTCGCCGTCGGGTTGTACGTGGCTCGCTCGCTCGGCACGTTCGCCTTCGGCATCTTCAGCCTCGTCTGGGTCACCTACGGCGTGGTGCTCAACGTGTCCCGCGGCCTGGCCACGGACCCGCTGATGGTCCGGTTCAGCGCCGTGCCGGAAGCGCGCTGGCGCCTGGGGGTCGCCAGCGCGTCCGGCACGGCCATCGGCGTCGGCTGCGCGACGGGCGTGGTCAGCCTGGTCGCCGGGCTGGCCGCGGGCGGTCCGCTCGGCAACGCGTTCGTCGCGCTCGCCGTCGTGCTGCCCGGCCTGCTGCTGCAGGACGCCTGGCGGTTCGCCTTCTTCGCGCGCGGCGAGGGCAAGAAGGCGTTCCTGAACGACCTCGCGTGCGGCGTCGCGCTGATCCCGGCCCTGTTCGCCGCGGCCCGGGTCGGGACGGTCGTCGCCTTCGTGCTGGCCTGGGGCGTCGCGGCCGCGCTCGCCGCGGTCTTCGGCTGGTTCCAGACCGGGATCCTCCCGCACCCGCGCGAACTGGCCGGCTGGCTCCGGACGCAACGCGACCTGAGCGTCCGCTACCTGGTCGAGAACGTCAGCAACAGCGGCGCGTCCCAGCTGCGGGCGTACGGTCTCGGCGCCATCGCGGGCATCACCGCCGTCGGCGCGGTCCGCGGCGCCGAACAGCTTCTCGGCCCCTTCCTGGCCCTGCTCATGGGCCTGTCCCTGGTCACCGTCGCCGAGGGCGCGCGGGTGCTTCAGCGGGCGCCGCACCGGCTGAAGCACTTCTGCGTGATCCTCGGTGGCGGCCAAGCCGCCGCCGCGCTGTGCTGGGGCCTCGGCCTGCTGCTCCTCGTGCCCGACGGCGCCGGCCGCTGGGTGATGGGCTCGGTGTGGGACTCGTCGTCCCCGCTGATCCTCCCGGTCACCCTCGCCGTGGTCGGCGCGAGCTTCGCCACCGGCGCGGCGGCCGGCCTGCGAGCGCTGGGCGCGGCCAAGCGGAGCCTGCGCTCGCAGCTGGTCGCCTCGCTGTTCTACGTCACCTTCGGCATCGTGGGCGCCTTCCTCGGCGACGCCGCGGGGTCCGCATGGGGCGTCGCGACGGCCACCCTCAGCGGGTCCGTCGTGTGGTGGCTGCAGCTGCGGGTCGGGCTGCGCGAGTACGTGCCGCCGGGGGCCGACGAGCCGACCGTGGTGTTCGAGCCGATCAAAGAGCCGATCAAGGAATGAGGACTCCATGACCACCGTCCCGCGGCTGAGCCTCGGCCTCCCGGTGTACAACGGCGAGGAGTACCTCGCCGAGTCGCTGGACGCCCTGCTCGGCCAGACCTTCGAAGACTTCGAGCTGATCATCTCCGACAACGCCTCCACCGACGGCACCGACGAGATCTGCCGCCAGTACGCCGAGAAGGACTCCCGGATCCGCTACGTCCGCCAGCCGAAGAACATCGGCGCGACGCCGAACCACAATTTCGTGTTCGACGTCTCCCGCACCGAGCTGTTCAAGTGGGTCTCGCACGACGACCTCTACGCCCGCGACCTGCTCAAGCGGTGCGTCGAGGCCCTCGACGAGCGCCCGGACGTCATCCTGGCCCACTGCGACCAGGCGATCATCGACGGCGACGGCCGCATCGTCCAGCGGCTCGAGTACACGTTGGACACCGGCTCCGCGCACGCGCCGGACCGCTTCCGCAGCATCCTGTTCGAGCCCGGCGGCGACGACTTCTACGGCGTCATCCGCGCCGACGTCCTCCGCCGCGTCAAGCCGCTCGACAGCTACCACCACGCCGACCGGACGTACTCCGCCGAGATGGTCCTGCACGGCCGGTTCTACCAGGTGCCCGAGCTGCTCTACTTCCGCCGTGACCACCCCGGCCGCGCGGAACGGGCCAACCCGACCATCCGGAGCCGGTGCGCGAATCTGGACCCGCGGCGCGCGAACCGGCTCCGGAATCCGACCGTCCGCCTGCTCGGCGAGTACGTCTACGGGTTCGCGGACCTGATCCGCCGCGCGCCGATCTCGGCCGCCGACAAGCGCGAGTGCTTCGGGCACCTCGCCGCCTGGCTGACCAACCGCGCGAAGTCCCGCTCCGGCGAGCGCGTCGAAGACCGCGCGCCGACCGCTTCCGACGTCGCCACGGTCAACGCGATCGTGGCCGGCCGGGAAGGCAGGCTCGCGTGAAGCGTGCCCCCCGCGTCGGCGTGTTCGGCCTCCTCGGCTCGGGGAACCTCGGCAACGACGGCTCCCTCGAAGCCGTGCTCGGCTACCTCCGCGCCGAGTACCCGGACGCCGTGCTCGGCGCCCTGGTCGGCGGCCCGGAGATCGTCCGCGAGCGGTACGGCCTCGACGCGACGCCGCTGCACTGGAACCAGTCCGAGTACGAGACGGCGTCCGGCCTCCGTTCGATCGCCCTCAAGGGCTTCGGCAAGCTGGTCGACATCGCGCGCACCGCGGCCTGGGTCCGGAAGCAGGACGTCGTCATCGTGCCCGGCATGGGCGTGCTCGAAGCGACGCTTCCGTTGCGTCCCTGGGGGTTCCCGTATTCGCTCTTCCTCCTTTCCGCCACCGGCCGGCTCTTCGGCACGAAGGTGGCGCTCGTGTGCGTCGGCGCGAACCACATCAGCGCCCGCGCGACGCGGACGCTGGTCCGCTTGGCGGGCCGGCTCGCCGCCTACCGCTCCTACCGCGACGCCATTTCGCGTGACGCCATGCGCGCGATGGGCGTCGACACCAGCCGCGACGAGGTGTACCCGGACCTCGCGTTCGCCCTCCCCACTCCGGACGCGGACCCGAAACCGGGCACGGTCGGCGTCGGCGTGATGGCCTACTACGGCGGCAACGACGACCGCGCCGACGGCGACCGCATCTACCGCCACTACGTGGACACGATGAACCGCTTCGTCGCGTGGCTCGTGGACCAGGGCAGAGAAGTCCGGCTGTTCATCGGCGACCGGATCGACCGGCAGGTCGTCGACGAGATCATCGAGAAGACCGCTTCCCCGCTGGTGACGGCGGCTTCGGCGGAGACCCTGGACGAGCTGATGCACGAGATGGCGGCGGTCGACAGCGTGGTGGCCACGCGCTACCACAACGTGCTCTGCGCCCTGAAGGTCGCGAAGCCGGCCGTGGCGATCGGTTACGCGCCGAAGAACGACGTGCTGATGGCGGAGATGGGGCTCGACGGTTTCACCCAGCGGGCGAAGGACGTCACCTTCGACAAGCTCGTCGAGCAGTTCACCGAACTGGAGAACCGCTCGGCGGAACTGCGCCAGACGCTCCTCGAACGGAACGAGATGAACGCGCAACGGCTCAAGGACCAGTTCGCCGCCCTTTCGGCGGCCCTCTTCGGGGGTGGGCGATGAAGGCCATTCCGGTGCCCGAGATCCAGGGCGCGTACCTCTTCGAACCGACACCGCACGTGGACCGGCGCGGGTTCTTCAGCCGCACGTTCGACCGGGACGTCGTCGCGTCGGCGGGGATCGACCCGGACGGCTTCGTCCAGGACAGTCTTTCCCGTTCCCGCAAAGGTGTCGTCCGCGGGATGCACCTGCGCGGCGGGGCCGGCGAGGCGAAGCTCGTCCGGTGCTCGTACGGTGCCGTCTTCGACGTGGTGGTGGATCTCCGACCGGATTCGCCGACATTCCGGAACATCAAGACATTCGAACTTTCCGGTGAGACGCAGGTTTCCGTGTACATCCCGGCCGGGTGCGCCCACGGATTCCAGTCACTCACCGACCCCTCCGACGTCGCGTACCGTATCGATCGCGCCCACGACCCGGCCGAGGACATTACAATCTCGTACAAAGATCCCGAATTGGACATTTCGTGGCCACTGCCGGTCACAATGGTCAGTGACCGAGACGAACGCGCGCCGTCTCTCGGAGAGGCGTTGAAACCAACGAGGTGAGCCACATCATGGGAACGAACTTGCCCCGCTCCACGATGGCGGACGAGCGGCTGCACCGGGTCGTCCCGGGGGGAGCGCACACCTACGCCAAGGGCTCGGACCAGTATCCCGCCGGGATGGCCCCGGTCATCTCCCACGGCCTCGGCGGCCACGTCTGGGACATCGACGGCAACGAGTACGTCGAGTACGGCGCGGGCCTGAGAGCGGTCAGCCTCGGCCACGCCCACCCGCGGGTCCTCGAAGCGGTCCGGGCCGAACTCGGCAAGGGCAGCAACTTCATCCGTCCGTCGATCATCGAGGCCGAAGCCGCCGAGCGGTTCCTCGAGAACGTGCCGACCGCCGACATGGTGAAGTTCACCAAGAACGGCTCGGACGCCACGACCGCCGCGGTCCGGCTGGCCCGCGCCGCGACCGGCCGCAAGCTCGTCGCCAGGTGCGCCGACCACGCCTTCTTCTCCACCGACGACTGGTTCATCGGCACCACGCCGATGGACGCGGGCATCCCGGCGGAGACGACCGAGCTGACGGTGTCCTTCCCGTACGGCGACCTGCAGGCCGCGGAGGAGCTGCTGCAGCGCCACGAGGGCGAGATCGCGTGCATGATCCTTGAGGCGGCCGCGGCGGTCGAGCCGCCGCCGGGGTATCTGCAGGGGCTGCGCGAGCTCACCACCCGCCACGGCGTCGTGCTCGTCTTCGACGAGATGATCACTGGCTTCCGCTGGTCCGCGCACGGCGCCCAGGGGCTCTACGGCGTGACGCCGGACCTCTCGACGTTCGGCAAGGCCCTCGGCAACGGCTTCGCCATCTCCGCGCTCGCCGGCAAGCGGGAGCTGATGGAGCTCGGCGGGCTGCGCAGCGGCCGCGAACGCGTCTTCCTGCTCTCCACCACGCACGGCGCCGAAACCCATTCGCTCGCCGCCGCGATGGCGGTGATGGACGTCTACCGCGACGAGGATGTCATCGCCAGGCTGCACGCCCTCGGCGACCGGCTCGCCGCCGGGGTCCGCGAGGTGGCGGCCGGGATCGGCGTCGAGGACCACGTGGTCGTCCGCGGGCGCGCCAGCAACCTCGTGTTCGGCACGCTCGACGAAGAGCTCAAGCCGTCGCAGCCGTACCGGACGCTGTTCCTGCGCGAGCTGATCAGCGGTGGCGTGCTCGGGCCGTCCTTCGTGGTCAGTGCCGCGCTCACCGAGGCCGACATCGACAAGACCGTCGACGTCGTCGCCCAGGCCTGCACGGTGTACCGGAAGGCCCTCGACGCCGGCGACCCGGCGCCGTGGATGGGCGGGCGCCCGGTGCAGCCCGTGTTCCGCAAGTTCGGCTGATCCCCGCACCGGCGGGCCGGATTCACTCCTTGGGTCCGACGAGGACACTTGAGGGTGACTGTTTTCCGGCCCGTTCGTGCGTAGCGTCCTGCCATGGGCAGATCTCGTGCGGTTCTCGTCGTTGCTTGCTCGCTCCTGATCGCCGTGGCTTGCCCGGCTGTCGCGGGCGCCGCCGACGGGCCCGGGCCGGTGTGCGACCACCAGCCCGCGGAGCACCAGGAACCACCTCCCGGGGCCGTCTCCGTCGATCCGGGCGTCGACGGGGACCTCTCGGCCAAGACGGCGGCGAACCCGCCGCGCACGACGTTCTGGCTCCGCCCCGGCACCCACACGCTCGGCAGCGACGAGTTCGGCCAGGTCGTCCCGAAGGACGGCGACGTGTACCTCGGCGCGCCGGGCGCGGTCGTCGACGGCCGCGGCGTCAACCGCGCGGCCTTCACCCAGCAGGCCCGCGACGTCGAGATCCACGGGCTGACCATCCGCGGGTTCGCGGCCTTGCAGGACCAGGGCGTGGTCAACCACGACTCCGGCGACGGCTGGCTCATCGAGAACACCACCATCGAAGACAACGCCGGCGCGGGGTTGATGGCCGGCGCGCGCCAGGTCGTCCGGCACAGCTGCCTGCGCAACAACGGCCAGTACGGGCTCAACGCCTACCAGGCGGGCGACGGCATCACCGGGCTGGTGCTGGAAGGCAACGAGATCACCGGCAACAACACGGGCGACTGGGAGGCGAAGGTGCCGGGCTGCGGCTGCAGCGGCGGCGCCAAGTTCTGGGCCGTGAACGGCGCGGACATCCGCGGCAACTGGGTGCACGGCAACCACGGCGCCGGCTTGTGGGCCGACACGAACAACAACGACTTCCTCGTCGAGGACAACCTCTTCGAGGGCAACGACGCCGAGGCGCTGTTCTACGAGACCAGCTACAACCTCGTGCTGCGCGGCAACACGTTCCGCGGCAATACCCTGGTGCAGGGCCGCGCGTTCGCCGCGCGCGGCGACAACTTCCCGACGGCGACGGTGTACCTGTCGGAGTCGGGTGGCGAGCCTCGCGTGAAGGCGCGCACGTCGTCGATCGACATCAGCGGCAACGTCTTCGACAACAACTGGGCCGGAATCACGTTGTGGGAGAACGCGGACCGCTTCTGCAACAGCCCCGCGAACACGTCTTCGGGCTACTGCACCAAGGTGGCTCAGAAGTCTTCGTGCGCGGCGGGCGCGATCGACAAGCCGCCGGCGTACGACGACTGCCGCTGGAAGACCCAGCGTGTGGAAATCCACGGGAACACCTTCCGGTTCGATCCCGGGCGGGTGGGCTGCACGAGCCTGTGCGGGCGGATGGCGCTCCTGTCGAACTACGGGACCTTCCCGGACTGGTCTCCCTACAAGGGAGCCGTGGTCGAGGAAGCGATCACCTTCCGGCAGGGCAACCGGTGGCACGACAACTCCTATGCCGGGCCGTGGACCTTCGTCGCGCATGACACCTCCAGGACGGTCGACGCTGCGGGCTGGCGGGCGGCGCCCTACTCGCAGGACGAGTGCTCTTCGTTCGACGGCGGGACCGCCGGCTGCTGATCGGAAGCTTGCCGACGGGGTCCGACAATTTCTGGCACAACCCACGTCACTGAGCTCGTTTTCCCTTGGTACCAAAGGGAGAAATCGCGAACGGAGAATTTCGGACAGCGGGCACATCACCCGTTCCAGCGATGGCGCTCGCACGCATGTTCGGTACCGTCGGAGACATGTCCGCCATCCCCGCACCCCTCAACCGCGACGCGATCGACGTCGTTCTGTTCGACGCGATGGGGGTCCTCTACGCGTCCGCCGACGATGTCGGCGAGCTGCTCGTCCCCTATCTCCGCACGCACGGCTGTGTGCTGCGCCGAGAAGAAATCGAGCAGCTGTACGAGGAATGCACGGGGCCACCGGTGTACGGCTCCGCTGCCTGAGCAACGACGTCAGCGAGTGGGCCAAGCTGCTGCGTGAGCGGTTCGGCCTCGGCGAATACCTCACCGACTGGTTCGTCAGCGGCGACCTCGGCGTCCGCAAGCCCGCTCCCGAGGTGTTCGCGACCGTGTGCCGCCGGCTCGACGTGGTGCCGGACCGCATCCTGCTCATCGGCGACCGCGCGGCGAACGTCGAGGCCGCGCGGTCGGCCGGGCTGCAGGCGTTGCGGTTCGGCAGTCCGCACTTGTCCACAATGGACCAGCTCCGGAAGGAACTCAGACCGTGGTGAAGCGCGCGCTCGGCTCGCCCCGAAGACGGCCCGCCGGCAGCCGCCGGTTGCACAGCACCAGCAGCAGGTCCTGGGCCGGCCCGGTGACCGGGGTCCCGGTGCCGTACGACCAGTCGAGGTCGTCGGCGCGAAGACAGACGCCGGACAGGTCGGTGCCGAAGTACTTGACCTGTTTCGGCTTGATCCCGCTGAGGACCACTCCCAGCCGTTCCGCGGGCACACGGCGCTCCAATCCGAGCGCGGTGGTGATGTCCAGACCGTGGATCACATCGTGGCTCAGGGCCCCTTCCGGCCCACCGCCCGGCGGCCGCCACGGGTGGTCCGCGTTGTTCCGCAGCGAGGCCACCAGCGCCTCGCGCGACAGCTCGGCCGCCTCCCGGCGAGCCACGCGGTCGGCCATCCGGTTGAAGCGCCCGGCGGACTTGAGCAGCTCACGGACGAACTGGCCGGTCGAGAACCGGAAGGGCATGGTCATGTGGGCGACGACGTCGGCCACACACCACCCGGCGCACAAGGTCGGCGACCTCCAAGAATCGGCCGGCAGCTCATCGAGCAGCGCAGCAAGCTCACGCCGTTCGGCGGCGATCAGGTCCTGGATCATCGGTCTCTCCTTCGCGGGTAGGTCACCCCACCGACGAGCAGAAGCCCGGCGAACCGACAGGTGGCCCGCACCAAGAACACAGACGATCCCCGGCGACGTCCCGACCCCAGCAGACCCGCGCCGGACGTCTCGGTCGAGCCGGTGGCCTGGCCAGTGCCCCGGCGCCGCCCATGCCGTACCCCTGCCGGTCAAGCGCGCCCGGCCGGACCCGCGCCCCCTTCCGGCCGGAGCGTCACAGCCGGTCGGCGACGCGATCCACCAGCAACGCCATCCCCGGCACCACGGCCAGCGCCACGCAGAACCCGCCGAGCGCGTCCGTCGGATAGTGCGCGCCCAAAGCCACCTCGGCCCAGCCCATCGCGGCCCCGGCGACCACGGCCAGTCCCAAGACCAGTACCACCGCGACCGACCGGCCGAGCCCCAGCCGGTCGGTCAGCACGAACGCGATGACCAGAGCCAACGCCGTCGCCAGCGCCGTGTGCCCGCTCGGATAGGAGAGGAACTCGCCGTGGATGGTGCGGCCGACGATCGGCTTGCCCACCGTCGTCACCGCCACCGTGGCGGCGACCCCGACCACTGTCAGCACGGCTGCCCGGACGCGCCGGACCAGGAAACATGCCACAGCCATCAGGCCGATCAGGATCATGGAGCCCACCGGTTCGCCGCCGAAGTCGAACACCAAGGCGACATATCGCCACGGTGGCCGGACCCCGTCGATCGACGGGAGCAGGGCCGCGTCGATCCCCGTCAAGCCCGCGTCATGGAAATGGAGGATGCCGAGGGCCACGACCACCGCCGTCGCCAGGGCACCCGTGAGCGCCAGCGGGCCACGCAGCATCGCCGGCAGGGCCGCGGGCGCCGTCCGGACCAGCTCCCTCACGCCTCGATCGCCGCCTCGTACCCGGCGATCAGCCGGTCCAGCCCGACCGCCGGGGTGAAGTCCTTCTCGTACCGGACGCGGGCCGCGTCCCCCATTTCGCGGTTGCGGTCGCCGACCACCGCCCGAAGCCGGTCCGACAGCGAGGCCTCGTCGTTCGGCTCGTGCAGGAGGCCCGTCACGCCGTCGTGGACAAGCTCCGGGAACGCACCGTGGGCAGCCGCGACCGTCGGCACGCCTGCGGCCATCGCCTCGACGACCACCAGGCCGAACGCCTCCAGCCACGTCGACGGCGCCACCACCGCCGCCGCGTCGGCAGTCAGCGCACGGCATTCCGCCTTGTTCTGCAGGCCCACGTACGACACGTCCGGCCGGCTGGCCGCCCACGTCGCGACCTCGTCCTGCATCGGGCCCGTGCCCGCGATCACCAGCGGCACCCCCAGGGCGCCGCCGAGGCGGTCCCACGCCCGCATCAGCAGGCCGACCCCCTTCTCCTCGGTGACGCGGCCGAGGAACAGCACGTGCTTCCCATCGCCGGTGCGGCGGACGCCGGGGTCGGTGACGAAGTTGTGCTTCACCGCCATCCGCTCGCCGGGCATCCCGGCCGACACCAGGAGGTCACGTTGAGCCGCCGAAATGCAGAAAAACCGCGAAACGCCCGTCCACCACCGGCGGCGGTTCGCGAGCGTGCTCGCCGCCATCGGGAGCGTCGCCACGCGTGAACCGCGGTAACAGCCGTGCTTCACCGCCGGCACCGGCGGCCCGCCGACGCACTCGGTGCAGATGCGGCCGTCGCGGTGCAGCGTGCCGGGCGGGCAGACCATCCCGTAGTTGTGCAGCGTCGCGACGGCGGGGACTCCCGCGTCGGCGCAGGCCGCGACCACCGACGGCGACAGCAGCGGGAACGTGTTGTGGATGTGCACGACGTCCGGGCGCCACGACCGTAGCCGGGCGGCGAGCTCCTTCCGCACGGCGGCGTTCCACGGCACCATCAGCGGCACCGCGGCCTTGCGGGGCAGCGGCATGGACGCGATGTCGTCGCTGCGGCGCTCGAACAGCGAGACGTCGTGCCCGCCGTCGGCGAGTAGCGTCACCTCGGCGTCGACGACGTTGTTCTCGCCGCTCGGCTGCTCGGACCGGTACCGGTTGTGCACCACGAGCACCTTCACGCGCCTGTCCCCTTCGCCGGGATGAATGCTTGTTCGTCGGTCTGCGGCACCCCGCGGACGAGCAGGGACGCGGCGACCGCCAGGTGCAGCAGATACGGCGACGCGTCGCCCAGACCCGCTTCGGTATAGGAGGCCGACACGCAGTAGGTGATCAGGAAGATCGCGCACGCCCTCGCCAGCGACGGCGGGCGCAGGACCGCGACGACCATCAACGTCAGGAGGAAGGCCGCCACCAGACCGATGCCCACGAAACCCTGCTCGTGATAGATCGCGAGCCAGCTGTTGTCGATCGGCAGGCCGTCGTAGGACTTGTCCGTCAGGCCGACCCCGAAGATGTACTCCGACGTCGTCCGCGGGGCCTCCAGCAGCGCGTCCCAGACCTTCGCGCGGCCGGTCAGGCTGGAGAAGTTGTCCGCGCTCTGCCCGCGGAGGAACCACGTCTGCAGCGCGCCCGCGAGTGCGACACCGGCGACTCCGCCGAGGCCGACGGTCCACGCGAATACCTTCCGCGCACGTGCGCTCGTCAACAGCATCGAGAGGAACGCCACGGCGAGCCCGGCGATCAGGCCGAGCGTGGCGGTGCGGGTGTGCGTGAGCATGAGCAGCGCCAGCACCGGCGCCACGATGAACACCGCGCTGCGCCACGTAGTGCGGCGCCCGAACCAGAGGAGCAGTGTGAGCCCGGAGATGACCGCCGCGTACTGGCCGATCTGCGGCGGCGTGAGCGGCCAGACCGCGCCGGAGAGCCGGCCACCGTAGATGTCCGGCATCGCGTTGCCCGGGGAGATCACCAGGCCGATCGCGACCGACGCGAGGACGACCCCGTAGGCGCGGATGTGGTAGCGGACGAAGCTGAACCCGCCGTCCCACCAGCGGGTCAGCAGCCACAGCGTGGACACGAACACGGCGAGCCGGAAGCACCGGAACAGCGCGCCGGCGCCTTCCTGCAGGTCGGCGCTGGAGAGGATGCTCGACACGAGCAGCAACGTCAGCAACAGCAGATAGGCGCTCGGCCGGATCCGCAGGTGCTTGTTCAGCACCAGCGCGATGACGAACGCCGTCATCAACGCACCCATGGTGACCAGCTGGCTGACCGACCGCGGCAGCGGGATGACCGTCTTTGCGCCGGTCGAACCGAGCGTGTTGAGGATCAGCAGCGCCCACGCCACGCCCGCCCACTTCGGCGTCGCCGACGCGGGTTCGGCCGCGGCGTCGCCGCGGATGTCCGCGATGCCCGTGTGCGCGGCCACGTCAGCCCCCGGCCTGTGCGGTGTACGTGCTGCCGGTGTCCTGCGAGTACGGCGCGCCTTCCCACTCGCCGATCTCGAGGACGCGGTCGGTCGTGTAGGCGATGAAGGTCCACGGACCGGCGTAGCTGTTGTCGTGCCAGCGGTTGTCCTGCTTGAACGTGACCGCCTGCTGGACGGTGTCGCCCTTGTACGGCGACCACTCCGGGTAGGTGCCGAAATTGGACAGCAGGCCCATCCGCCCGCACGACGCCTGGCAGCCGACCACCGCGGGGTCGAGGACGAACTTGTTGTCGTGAATGTCGACGTGCTGGGTCTTCCACCGGCAGTCGCTCAGCAGGGGCCCGCTCGCGATCGCCGGCGCCGCGCACTGCTTCACGTCCGGCACCAGCCGGGTGCAGTCGCCGGAGCTGGTGTTGGCCGGGCTGTTGCAGTAGCGGTCGGCGTTCTCCCACAGCGTGATCCCGGACCAGTTGTTCTCCAGGTAGTTGCGGGAGATCTCGAGCTTCGCCGTCCGAGCCTTGATCCGGGGCTCGCCGCCGGACTCGGAGATGTAGATCGCCGGCGTCGGGAAGTTGTCGCTCTTGTCGGCGTACTTGCGGCCGTCGATCCAGTTGTTCTTGCGGATCGTGTTGTCGCGGATGACGGCGTTGTAGCTGATCTCGTAGATCAGCGCGGCGCTGTCGTTGTTCTCGATGAGGTTGCCCTCGATGAGGAAGTCGTTGTTGTTCGTGTCGGCCCACAGTCCGGTGCCGTGGTTGTCGTGCACCCAGTTGCCGCGGACGTCGGCGCCGTTGACGTCCCAGAACTTGACGCCGCCGGTGCAGCCGCAGCCGTCGATCTTGGCTTCCCAGTCGGCGGTGTTGTTGCCGGCGATCTCGTTGCCCTCGACGACCAGCGCGGTGATCGGCGTGGCGCCGGAGAAGGCGTTGATCCCGTACTGGCCGTTGCGGCGCAGGCAGTTGCCGCGTACCTGCTGGCGCGCGCCCGCCATCAGGCCGGCGCCGTCGTTGTCCTGGATGGTCGAGTGCTCGATCACCCAGCCGTCGCCGGAGTCGTGGTTGACGACGCCTTCGTCGCGGGGTGCGGCGAAACCCTGCACCGTCAAATAGGTGAGCTTGACGTTCGTCGCGTGGCCGGTGAAGGCGTACTGGTTGATCTTGCGGCCGTCGACGACCGCGCCCGGGGCGCCGATGTAGACGTCGCCGTCCTTGGGTGAAACCTGGTCGTACTTGTCGTCACCGAGGATGTGCTTGCCGGGCTTGAGCCAGAACGTCGTGCCCGGACCGGCCGAGCGCGTCTTGACCGCGAGGTCGCCCGGCACGGCCGGATCGATGACGACGGCGCCGGCGGGTGCCGTCGCGGGACCGGCCGGTTCCTTGTCGCACACCGCCGCGACCGACCCGCCGGGCACCGCGGTCGCCGGAGCCGCACCCCCGGTTTGCGGGGTGCTGGAGCACGCCGCGACCGTGAGGAGGACACCGAGCAGCGGAGCGGCACGGCGGAAGCGGAAGCGACGGGGTGTCACGGGCGGGTCCTAACTGAAGCGAAGCAGGGTGGTGAGGTGGCCGGCGGCGCCGGTGCCGACGAGCGTGGTGGAGGGCTCCTTCCGGCCGAAGCCCGCGGAGTACCAGCCGAGGGGCGGATCGGTCTCCCCACGGTGGGCGGTCCACGACAATTCGGGTGGCAGCTCGAGGACCGCGGTGCGCACGGCACGGCCGGAATCGGCGAGGGAGCCGGAGACGTGGCCGACGAGCGGATCGGCTTCGGAAGCCGAGGAGGAATCTGCCGCGCGACCGCCGAGCGGATCGGCTCCGGGAGCGGATGAGAAATCCGTCCCACGACCGGCGAGCGATTCCGTCCTTGTGCCGGCCAGTGACTTGCCCTGGCCAGCGGCGGGCGGGGCGGGCCAGCGCAGGTGGGCGACATTTCCGTCGAGCAGCACCGTGACCGCCGGGCCCAGGTGGAACGCCAGACGCGCGGCCTGGCCCGTTTCGCCGAGGACCTCGTCGATGATCTTCAGCACCTCGCCGTCCAGCTCGACTGTGCGGCGGTGGACCGCCGGTGCGTAGCCGTCGTGGGCTGCCCTCCACTGGGATGGGCCCTTCTCCGGGGTGCGCACGTCGAGCACCTTCGTGACCGCGTGGCGCGTCCACAGGAACGGGCCGCCGGAGACCGACTGGTCTCTTCCCGCCAGTTCCAGCGTGTTGTGGCCGAGCGTCGAGCGGAAGTACGACCGCCACTGCGGCTCGCCGTGATAGCAAAACGTGCCCGGGTCCGCCAGGACGTCGACGCCGTCGTGGCGGACCTCCACCGACAACGCGTCCGCGTGGGCGTGTGCGGCGATCGACAGGAAGCCGTGCGGGCCGCCGTCGCAGCGGGCCCAGACTCGGCCCGATCGCAGGATCGTCATGCCCGCGTCGCGCAGGTGTGCCGGACGGCGAGCCGGGCGGACGCCCGACGCGCGCGGGGTGCGTGATGCCAAAGATGCCAGCAGCGGCGTGCGGACGTCGTCGCCGGGTACCGCCGGCCACCAGTCCAGGCGGCCGAACAGCACTTCGCCCGTCGCCAGCAGTGATGCCCAGCGGTCGGTCGCGGCGCCGTCGACGATCAGGCCGAAGCCGTCGTCCGCGTCGCCCTGGCGCGGGGGACGTAGCCGGTTGTCCACAATGGACGCTAGAGCGTCGGTCATCCGGAGCAGGACGTCCCACGTCGAGGGCTGCACCGGCGTGCCCGCCGCGTCGGCCTCGACTGCCGCCGCCAGGCCGAGTTCCAGCACCAGGCCGTGGTACTCCGACGCCAGCTCGGCGTTCAACCCCGACGCGAACGTGTTGCGCGCGAGCTGGACGTCCAGGGAGCGCGTCGCCTCGGCCCGCCAGCGCGCCGACTCCCGGAACCAGCCGAACGCGCACGCCGCGGCCAGCAGGCCCGCGTCCTCGGCGATGACGTGGTTGTTCGCCGACGAGCCGTGGCTGCGCAGCGTCGACAGCCAGTTCTGGTGGTGCCACAGCTGCAGCTGGAACTCCGGGTTGTCCTCGAACAGCTCGGAAACGCCCGGCCAGCCGTCGAGCAGCCGGCGCGTCCAGACCCACGACAGCAGCCGGATGCCCAGCTCGATGCCGCTGACCCAGTGCGGCCCCCGCAACGGCGGGTTCGCGGCCCACCACGACCGCAGGTGCGCGGCCACTCGCGCGGCGTAGTCCGGCGAGCCGGTCAGGGCGAACGCCGCGGCCAGGACGGTCAGGTGCTGGTGCCGCGACGGCTCCCAGATCTGCTTGATGTCACCGACCGTGTCCTCGGACCGGTAAGGCACGTCGAAGGCGTACACGTCCGATGGCGCGCGACGGCCGGTCTTCGGGTCGAGGAACCAGTCCGGCGCCTCGAAATCCGTGCGGACGACGCCGAAGTACTCGGCGCGGCCCGCCATCAGCTCGTCCGCGGTGGCCAGGAGCCGGGAAACCGCCTCGCCGGACGCCTTGCCCAGCACGCCGGCGGGCAGTGCCGCGGTGAACCGGGGGTGCGAGGGCCAGTCGGGCGGCGTGGGCAGAGCGGTCCGCCACTGCCGCTGGACAACGGCATGCCGCGCACGGCCGACGACCTCCGCCGGTCCCATCCGGGACAGCCGCCGCAGGTACCAGCCCGGACCCATCATGCCGGGACTCCCCGCCGCAACCCGGCCTCCGCCGCGCTCACCGCTCGGCACGCGCCTGCCTGGCGAGACACCCCCGGCCGGACCACGAGACTGGTCGCGCCCCAAGCACCCGCCTTCCGCGACCACTCCAGCCGCACCACCGCCGCGCTCACCGCGCCCCAAGCACCCGCCTTCCGCGACCACTCCAGCCGGACCACTGCTGCGCTCATCGCGGCGCCCCAAGCACCGGCCACCCGCGACCACTCCGGCCGCACCGCCGCCGCGCTTGTCACGCCTGGACTCCGGCCTTGCGCGGCAGCTCGATCCGGACCGGTGCCGCGTTCGCGACGCTCGTCTGTGCCGCCAACGTCGCCAGCGTCGTCGCCGCCAGGGACTCCACCGTGATGGGCATCGGGCCGCCCGTTCGCACTGCCGTCAGGAACGCGTCGACCTCCGCCGCCTGGCCCTTGTCACGGCCCTTCGGGATCCTCGAACTCGCCCACTTCTTGCGCGAGTACACCGATGCGCGGACGAAGTCGTCGAACTTCAAGACCTTGCCGTCCGCCACCAGGTCCAGTGTCTCCTTCGGGAAGCCCGATGAGCCCGTCTCGGCGTACGTGATCACCGCCGTCGAGCCGTCCGGGTATCCCAGCGTCACCTGGAGGTCGCCCGTTGCGTACACCGAGACCGGGTCCGCGTCCAGGAGCCAGCTCACCGTGTCGATGAAGTGACCGCCTTCGCCCACGAAACGGGAACCCTCCGAATCCGCCTGGTTGTACCAGCTGCCGTGGTCGAGGCGGCCCGCGTTGACCAGGTAGCGGACCGTCGCCGGGCCGACGCGTGGGCCGAACTGGGCGCGGGCCTCGTGCAGCAGTGGCGCGAAGCGGCGGTTGAACCCGACCTGCAGGCGGTCGTTGCCGGACTCCTCGATCGCGTCGAGGACCTTCTGCAGTTCCGACGAAGACAACGCCAGCGGCTTCTCGACGAACACCGTCTTGCCCGCCAGCAGCGCGCGCCGGGTCAGCTCGGCGTGCGAGCTGTGCCGGGTCACGACGAACACCGCGTCGATGGAGTCGTCGCCGAGGACGTCGTCGATGTCCGTCGACGCCGCCGCGAAGCCGAACTTGCGCCGCGCGTTCGCGCCGGACAACGCCGACGTCGTCGCGACGTGCTTCAGCTGCACGTCGTCGCGCTCCACCAGGTGCGGCAGCAGCATCGAGGACGCGTAGTTGCCCGCGCCGATGAAGCCCAGGCGCACCGGCTGCCCGGCCGGCAGCGGCGCGGCCCGGTGCTCGACCAGCCCGACGCGCGCGGACGTGACCACGGGCTCCGTGCGGGCGACCGCCTCCGGGTAGCGGAACAGCACCGCGACGGCCTTCAGCTCACCCTCGTTCAGCGAGCGATAAGTCGACACGGCGTCCGAGAAGTCCGAGACGTGCGTGATCAACGGCTCGACGTCGAGACGGTCACGCGCGATCAGGTCGAGGACGCACTCCAGGTTCCGGCGCTCGGTCCAGCGGACCTGGCCGATCGGGTAGTCGCGGCCTTCCAGCTCGTACGACGGGTCGTAGCGGCCCGGGCCGTACGACCGTGAGAACCGGACGTCCAGTTCCTTCTCGTAGTAGGCGTTCCACGGCAGGTCGAGCTTGCACTTGCCGATGTCGATCACGCGGCCGCGGTCGCGGGACAGCTTGGCGGCCAGCTCCACCGGGTCGTTCGTGTTGCCGCCGGCGGCGAGGTACGTCTGGTCGACGCCCGCGCCGTGCGTCAGCTCGTCCACCGCCGTGTCGACGATGCCGGACGCCGGATGTGCGCAGGTCAGTGCGCCGAGGCTCTCGGCGAGCTTGCAGCGTTCCGGGTCGGGGTCGACGCCCACGACGCGCACGCCGGACGAAGTCAGCAGCTGCACGACCAGCTGGCCGATCAGCCCGAGCCCGATGACCAGGGCGACGTCGCCGATCTGGGGCTCGCCGCGGCGGACGCCCTGCATGGCGATCGACCCGACCGTGCCGAACGCCGCGTGCCGCGGGTCGACGCCGGCGGGCACGCGCGAGTAGAGGTTCTTCGGCACCCAGTTCAGCTCGGCGTGCAAGGCGTGCTCGTTGCCCGCGCAGGCCACGAGGTCGCCCACCGCCACGTCGGTGATGCCCTCGCCGACCTGCTCGACGATGCCGCACAGCGAGTAGCCGAGCGGGGTGTAGGAGTCCAGTTTGGACGTCACCTTGCGGTAGGTCGCCGAAAGGCCGTTCGTGGCGACGCTCTGCATCACCTTCGCCACCTGGTCCGGGCGGGCCTTCGCCTTGCCCACCAACGACATGCTGGCCTCGGACACCTTCATCATCTCGGTGCCGGTGGAGATCAGCGAGTACACCGTCCGCACCAGCACGCCGCCGGGCTTGCAGGCGGGCTCGGGGACATCGAGGAGCGCCAGCTCACCGCTCTTGTAGTTCTGGACTACCTGCTTCACTTCGCTCCCGCTCCAGACATCGCGTTCCGGTACCAGTACTCAAGGGTCAAGACGTGCCAGAGGTGCTTGCCGCGGTCTTCCTGACCGGCGGCGTCCTCGGCGACCATGCGCTGCAGCGCCTCGCGCTGCAGGAAACCCGACGAAACGAGCACGCCTTCGTTGACGACTTCCCGCACCAGCGGCGCGAGATCGCGGCTCATCCAGGCCCGCAGCGGCGCGCTGAACAGGCCCTTCGGCCGGTGCACGATCTCGCTCGGCAGGATGTTCAGCGCCGCGTTCTTCAGCGCCACCTTGCCCGCGCGGCCGACGATCTTCTTGTTCCCCGGGATCTTGAACGCCGCCCGCACGACCTCGACGTCGACGAACGGCGTCCGCACCTCGGTGGACGCCGCCATCGTGGACCGGTCGGTGTAGGTCAGGTTCAGGCCCGGCAGGAACAGCCGCGAGTCGGCCAGGCACATGCGGTTGACGAAGTCGTCGAGCGCCTGGTCGTGGTAGGTGTCCGCGTGCTCGGTCAGGACGTCGTCGACGGACGGCGCGAGGTCCGGGTTGACCAGGCCGAGCAGCTCCGACCGGTCGTACATCGTGTAGCTGCGCCGGAACGCCGTCTCCTCGGGCAGGCCCGCGAAGGACAGGAACCGCTTGGCGAACCGCACCGACCGGTACCCGCGCTTGGCCGACGCCACCGGCAACCGGTCCACCAGGGACTCGACGGGCTTGCGCACCGCGCCGGGAACCTTGTGGTAGCGCAACGCGATCAGGTTCGCGAGGTGCTTGCGATATCCGGCGAACAGCTCGTCCGCGCCCATCCCGGACAGCATCACCTTGACGCCGGCGTCGCGCGCGGCCGTGCAGATGAGGAACGAGTTGATCGCCGCCGGGTCGCCGATCGGCTCGTCGAGGTGGTAGGTCATCTTCGGCAGCAGGTCGAGCACCTGCGGCGCGATCTCGATCTCGTGCAGGTCGACGCCGAACTGCCGTGCCACGATCCGGGCGTACTCGAGGTCGTCCGGCATGGCCTCGAACTTGGCGTCCTCGGCGCGGAACCCGATGGTGTAGGCCGAGATCCCCGGCTGTGAACGCGCGGCCAGCGCCGTCAGGTAGCTGGAGTCGAGGCCGCCGGAGAGGAACGTCGCCACCGGGACGTCGGAGATCAGGTGCTTGGCCGTCGACTCGGCGATCACGGCGTGCAGGTCGACCTCGCCGTCGAAGGCCGCGCCCTCTTCGGCGACCTCCCGCAGCGACCAGAACCGGCCGCGGTCGACCTGCCCGTCCGGGCGGCAACGCAGCCACGTACCCGGCTGCAGCTTCTCCGCGCCCTGGTAGGCGCACCGGCTGTCCGGCACCCAGTAGTAGAGCAGCGACGCGATCAACGCCGCGTTGTCGACCTGAAGCGACCCGCCCAGCTCGCCGGCGAGCGCCTTCAGCTCGGAGGCGAACGCGACGCCGCCGTTGCGCTGGACGAAGAACAGCGGCTTGATGCCCAGCTGGTCACGGACCAGGAACAGCTCGCCGGTGCCCTCCTCGAACATCGCGAAGGCGAACATCCCCCGCAGTTTCGGCAGGCAGTCCGTGCCCCAGCGCCGCCACGCCTGCAGCAGCACCTCGGTGTCGGACGTGCCGCGGAAGCGCACGCCCGCCGCGGAAAGCTCGGCCCGCAGCTCCGGCGCGTTGTACAGCTCGCCGTTGTAGCTCAGCGCGAGGCCGTCCAGGACCATCGGCTGGGCGCCGGTCTCGGTCAGGTCGACGATCGAGAGCCGCCGGTGTCCCAAGTGGACGTCACCGGCGCCGGCGCGGTGCTCGTAGCGGCCGGAGCCGTCGGGGCCGCGGTGGGCGAGGGTCTTGGTCAGCCGGTCGGTGAGCGGCCCGCCGTCCGGCCAGAGGTAGGTGCCTGCGATGCCGCACATCTCGAGCGGGTTCCCCTTCGTCTCGACGCGGTGGTCAGGAGACCTCCGCGCTCTTTTCGGACTCGAGCTCGGCGTTCAGTTCGCCTTTGTGCGTGGGCTCGCCCTGGTCCCGCTTGAACGGCGTCGGCCGCTTCGGCGGCTTGACCGGGGCGAACTTCTTCGTCGGCGCGTCCAGGTGGTCCGGGACGCTCACGGTGCCGGGTGGCGGCAGCGGCGAGGACGGCAGCTTGGGTCCGGCCAGCGGCGGCGGGACCACCGGCCGGACCGGCGCGATCCGCCGTGTCGGCGGTTCGGCCACCGCGACGCGCTCGGCGATGCGGGCGGCGAGTTCGTCGAGGCGGTCTTCCTGCTCGACCGGGTCGCGCCGGGCCGTGAGCTTGGCGCGGCCGCGCAACGCCGTGTGCAGGCCGTCCCACAGCGTGCCGTCGGACTTGTCGCGCGGGTCCGGGTCGACCAGCACGACGCCGACGACCGGGATCTGCTGCTCGGCGAGCTGCCGCGCGACCGTGTGCAGCCACAGCGTGTTCGCGTGCCCGGCCTTGACGACCAGCACGGCCTCCTGGCCGAGGTGTTCCAGATCGGTCCACGCCGCGCCGGGCGACACCGTGCCGACGCCGATCCGGCGCTCGTCCGGCGTGGGACCGGGGTCGCCGGCGCCGACGACGGTGACCTCGCTGTGCGTCTCGGCGGCCAGCCGGCGGACGTCTTCGGCGGGCAGGTCGTCGACGAGGCTCGCCTCGCCGGTGGCGGCGAGTTCCTCGGCGATGTCGAGCGCGAGCGCGGCGGCGACCTTCGGCGCCCCCAGCTCCAGCAGCGACACGGCGGGCTTGTCCTGCCGGATCACGCGGACCAGCGTCGTGGCGACCCGCTTGCGTTCGGCCACCGCGTGCGAGCGCCGCCACAGCCGGGCCGGGCCACGGGGCTTCGACGGCAGCTGGGCGATCACGGACGCGCCGAGGTGCGTCGAGATCTCGCGGCGCAGCACCGGCCGGTCGCGCGACACCGCGCCGACGGCGGCCAGCGCGAGCCCGACGGCCAGGCCGAGCGCGAAGCCGATGCCCGAGTTGGTCGCGGTGGACTTGAGGAACGTCTTGGGCAGCGGACGGGCCGCGTCGACGACCTGGGTGCCCGCGGCGACCTGCGGGCTGCCGATGCCGGCCTGCTGGGCGCGGGAGGTGAAGTCAGAGATCTGCGCGGTGAGCGCGGCGCGGCGGCTGTACAGGTTCTCGAGGTCGGGCTGGCTGGCCTGGCGGCCCTTGCCCTCCTCCTCGACGATCTGCTGCTCGACCTTGCCCAGTTCGTCCTGCGCGTTCTTGCGCTGGTCCAGGATGGCCTGCGACTGGGCAGCCGCGGCGGCCTGGCTGCGCTTGACGTGGTCGGCGATGAACGTCTCGGCCAGCGCCTTCGCCTGCGCCACGGCCTCGCCGTCGCTCTTGGCCTTGACGGTGATCTGCATGACGTTGTTGGTCAGGCCCAGCCCGGCGTAGTTCTTCATGAACTCTTCGGGCGGCTCGGTGCTGCCGAGCTTCTTCAGCGCGCCTTCGGCGATCTGGGTGGTCTGGAGGACCGCGACGTCGGTGCGCATCAGGGTGCCGCTGTCGGTCGGCGAGTCGTCCTGGTGCACCACGATCACCTTGGTGACGGCGGTCGGCGGGGCCGGCAGCACGATGCCCACCAGCGCACCGGCGATCAGCCCGAACAGCGCGGTGGCCAGCCAGAAGCGTTTGCGCCGCCGGATGGCGACGAAGAGGCGCTGCAGGTCGACGAGCGGAGCGGTTTCCGTGGGTGTCGTCACGCCGAACCTGCCAGTGCCTTCTCGGGGGCTTCCGCCGCGGGTCCGGGCGCCGGCCCGGCGGGCCGGACGGCGTGGGTCAGGACCGCGCCGACGATCTCCTGCCCGGCGTCGGCGCAGGCCTCGGCGAGGTGCACGAGCTGCCACGCGGTGCGGGAGCCGGCGCTGAGCACGACCAGGACGCCGGAGCCGGCGGTGGCGTCGGGCACCGTGGGCCGCTCGGGCGAGAACTCGAACACGCGCAGCGGCACGGACAGCCGGTCGGCCAGCCCGGCGAGCTGCCCGGCGGCCAGCTTGCCCGGCTCGTCGTCGCCGGCCACCAGCACGAGGACGTCGGCGGGACCGGTGGCGAGCCGGGCCAGCACCCGGCGGTAGCGGATGCCGCGGTTGACCTCGTCGGCCGAGGTCTCGATCGGCGGGAGCAGCCAGGGCCGGTCGCCGCCGAGCAGCCGCCGCACCTTGCCGGCGAACCCGGTCGCCGGCAGACGGTCACCCTGCGGGGTCGTGACGTCGACGCCGGCGAGGATCGGCGAGCCGAGCGCGGCGGCGATCTGCGACTCGCCGCGCAGCCGCCGGTCGGCGCGGGCGGCGAAGAGGTGGCCGAACACGCCGAAGAGGAAGAACAGCACCGCCCCGCCGGCGACGAACTGGGTCATCGTCGGTGCGGCGGGCGAAACGGGACGCTCGGCCGGCCCGAGCACGACGGTGTTGCCGACCCCGGTGGCCAGGTCGGCCTGGTTCAGGTCGTTGATCGCCTGCTCCAGCGACGTCCGCAGGCCTTCGAGCTGGGTGCGGACCTGAACGCTCTCCACCGTCAGGTTCCCGCCGACGCTCTTGGCGAGGTCGCTGATCTTCTCGGTGGTCAGCTTGACCTGGTTGCGCAGCGACTCACGCTGTTCCTGGGCCAGCTGGACCGACGCGTCGGCGGAGTTGCTGGCCAGCTGCGTGGAGTACTTGACGTACTGCTGGGCGACCTGGTCGGCGAGCTGCTGGGCGTGCTCGGCGCTGTCCGCGGAGACGGTGAGCGTCACGACGTTGCCGTTCGTGACCGACGCGGTGACCTTCTTCTTCAGGTCGGCGCCGCTCGGGTGCCACGGCAGCACGGCGGCGGCGCGGTCGAGGACGACCGAGCTGGTCGCGACCTCGACCTGGGTGAGCAGCTCGTCGGCCTGCCGCGGCCCCTGGAGCAGCACGCTGGAGGTGGTCTTGTAGCCGGGCGAGAACAGCACCGACACGCCGGCGCCGACCGCCGCGCCCAGCACGGCGATGGCGACGAGCAGCCGCCAGCGCCGTCGGAGAACCTGCCCGATCAGGGCCAGGCGCACCGTGTCGTCGGTCAACGGTGGGTCTCCATTCCTGAGCGGGGTAGGCCGAACGGGGTGAGCTGATCGGCCGGTTACCTCAACCGTCGTCGCGCCACGAGCTTTGGTTACAAGTCCGGTGACTTCTTGACCTAACGGCGATCAGGACTTCACAGCGTGCTCATAAGCGGCGAGCAACGCCTTCGCCGAGTTCTCCCACGACAGCGGGCCCGCCACCCGCGCCTGGCCGAGCTTGCCCATCCGGACCCGCTCCTCGGGGTCGTCGAGCAGCTGCGAGACGAGCTTCGCGAACGCCGACTCGTCGTTGGCCGGCGCGTAGACCGCCGCGTCCCCGGCCGAGACGCGGGCTTCGCGCAGCTCGAACGAGACGATCGGCTTGCTCATCGCCATGTACTCCATGACCTTGTTCATCGTGGAGACGTCGTTGAGCGGGTTCAGCGGGTCCGGCGACAGGCAGACGTCGGCCGTGGACAGGTACCGGACCAGGTCCTCGTCGGAGATCCGGCCGGTGAACTCGACCTGGTTGGCCAGCCCGAGCTTGGCCGAGAGCGCCACCATGTCTTCGAAGGCGTCGCCGGAGCCGACGAACACCGCGTGCCAGTCGGTCCGCCCGACCTCGTCACGCAGCTTCGCGAGCGCGCGCAGGGCGTAGTCGACGCCGTCCTGCGGGCCCATCACGCCGAGGTAGGCGAGCAGGTACGGCTTGCCCTTCTTCAGCTCCGGCTCGGCGGGCACCTCGTGGAACCGCTCGACGACCGGGGCGCTGCGCACCACGAAGACGTCTTCGGGCCGCTTGCCGCCGCGGATCCGGGCGACCTCCTTGTAGCTCTCGTTCGTCGAGATGACGACGTCGGCGGCGCGGTAGGTGGCGCGTTCCAGCGCACAGACCCCGCGGTAGAGCAGGTCCTGGCCGCGGTCGAACCGCGACAGGTACAGCTCGGGGCAGAGGTCGTGCTGATCGAAGATGAACCGCGCGCCTCGGCGCTTGAGGAACTTCGCGACCAGGTACAGCAGGTCCGGCGGGTTGCAGGCGTGCACGACGTCGACCGGCCCGACCTTGCGCGCGAGCCGCAGCGTGTGCCACAGCGCGCTGCCGTACTCCTGCAAGTAGCCGGCAGGCCCGCCGGTCGCCGCCTTCAGCGGGTACCGGTGGATGTGGACGCCGGCGACGACGGCTTCGGCCTCCGTGTCGCGTTTCGTGCCCTGCGGGCAGATCACATGGACTTCCCACCCCGCGTCACGCAGGGTCGTGGACTCCTGCCAGACCCGGCGGTCGAAGGGCACCGAGAGGTTTTCGACGAGGATGAGCGCTTTTCCGGGGTGCGGTTTACCAGGCAAGGCCGGCGTATCCCTCTTCAAGGCGACGCGTGGCGGCGTCGGGCAGGCGGACGAGGTCGACGATTTCCCGGCCGCCGTGCGGCAGGGCCGCCAGCACGTCCGGGTCCTTGGTGCCGACGAGCAGGACGTCGGCGTGGTCCACCACTTCTTCGACGGACCCGGCGAGCAGCTGGCCGAGGTGCGGCAGCCTGCTCTCGATGAATTCGCGGTTGGCGCCCATCAGCCGCGAGAGGCTGACGTTCGCGTCGTAGATCTTGAGGTCGTAGCCCTTGCCGAGCAGCTTCTCGGCCAGCTCGACCAGCGGTGACTCGCGCAGGTCGTCGGTGCCGGGCTTGAACGACAGCCCGAACAGCCCGACCTTGCGCTTGCCGGTGCGCGCCACCAGGTCGAACGCGCGCTGCAGGTGCTCGTCGTTGGACGCGAGCACGTGCGAGAGGATCGGCACGCTGACGTCGGCGCGGTGCGCGGCGTAGACCAGCCCGCGCAGGTCCTTCGGCAGGCACGAGCCGCCGAACGCGAACCCGGGCTTCAGGTAGGCCGGGCTGATGTTGAGCTTGGTGTCGGCGAGGAAGACGTCGATCACCTGGTGCGAGTCGAGGCCGAGCGCCCGGCAGATCGCGCCCAGCTCGTTCGCGAACCCGATCTTGAGGCCGTGGAAGGAGTTGTCGGCGTACTTCGTCATCTCCGCGACCGGGATCGGCACGCGGAAGACCGGGCCGGGCAGCCCCTCGTACAGCCCGGCGACGGCGTCTCCGCTGGCGGTGTCGATCTCGCCGATCACCGTCTTCGGCGGGTCGAAGAAGTCGCGGACGCTGGTGCCCTCGCGCAGGAACTCGGGGTTCACCGCGACGCCGAAGTCGACGCCCGCCGTGCGGCCCGAGGACTTCTCCAGGATCGGGACCAGCAGGTCCAGGCAGGTGCCCGGCAGCATCGTGCTGCGGAAGACGACCGTGTGGCGCTCGCTCTTGTGCGCGAGCGCTTCGCCGATTTCCTCGGCCACGCGCTCGAGGTAGACCGTGGAAAGGCTCCCGTTCGGCGCCGACGGCGTGCCGACGCACACGAGCGAGATTTCGCTGTCCGCGACGGCTTCCGCGACGTCGGTCGTGGCTCTCAGCGCGCCGCTCGCGACGACTTCGGCGGTCAGCTCACCGATCCGCTCCTCGACCACCGGGGCCTTGCCCCGGGTGATGAGGTCGATCTTGACCGGGTTGACGTCCACGCCGACCACCCGGTGTCCCTGCCCCGCCAGGCACGCGGCGGAGACACAGCCCACGTAACCGAGCCCGAAGACACTGATCTTCACGCCAACCTCCGCTATTCCGCGCGACCCTCTCGTTGGTCGCCGCGCTCGCCTGGATCGTTACCGGGGCGCGGCGAACGGGGCAGCGCGTGAGACGCCCGTGAGGCGCAACTGTTTCCGGAGCGGAAATCGCCACCCGAATCAGCGCAAATGCATCTTGCGGAGTGGCCGGGCAACGCGTTCGGCGCGGTTCTGGTCAACGGCTGCCGAGAAGGCATTTCCGTTCGGCGGTGTAGGTCCACCACGGCCGCGGCGGCGCGCCGCCGGCCTGGTCGACCGCCGACATGAACGTGTCGAGGACGCAGGGGTCGGGCCGCTGCCCGTCGAGTTCACCGAGCCGGTCGTACAGCTCGACGGGGTCGCGCCCGGCGAGCTGGGCCGGTTCGGTGATGCCGAGCCGGACGAGGTCGCGGACCATCGCCGGGCCGATGTTGGCCAGCTTCAGCAGTTCCTTGCTCATGGCGTCAGCACAGCAGCCCGGGGCCGACCCGTCTTGCACGGATCGGCCCCGGGACGCGTCAGTTGTTGTTCACGAAGGCGGTGGCGAGGCTTTGCCCCTTGCTCACCGCGTTGCTGTGGTTTTCGATCGGCGAAACCGTCGAGTTCTTGAAGCAGATGTAGGTGACCCCGGAGTCGGTGCCACCGTTGGACGGGTCGGGGTTGATGCCGAGGTCCTTCGCCGTCGCGTAGGACGCTTCGCCGATGATCTGCGACGGCCCGGTGTCGCCGATGACCGCGTACTCGACCTTGCCGTTGTAGATCACCGCGCAGGAGCCGCCGCCCTTGAGGCCGGACGACGTGTACTTCCAGATGCTGCTCGAACTCGGCACGACGATGTAGGGCAGCTTCGCGGCGTTGAGCGGTTTGCCGTCGGACTGGGGGAACGCCGTGTCGTCCTGGAAGCAGCAGTCGGTCTTCTCGTTGCACTCCGACGTGCGCTGGCCGTCGCAGTCGATGTCCATGTCGGCCTTCCAGAAGACCGCGCCGTTCGCGTCGCAGATGGCGACCGTCCTGCTGGAGGCGTCTTCGTCGGTCTTGTACTTGCCGTTGGAGATCTGCTTGCAGCTGTTCGTCTTCGACAGCAGCTGGGCCGCGGTCGGGGCGGCCGCGGTGGTGGCCGGAGCGGCGGCCGGTGACGCGGACGCGATGGCCGACGGCATGACGGCCGCGGCCAGCGCCAGTGTCGCGAGCAGGATCAGTTTCCGCATTCCTGGTTGCTCCCTTTGGTTAGGAAACTTTCCTTACGGCGGCGAGGCGACCAGGATGCACCGCGGGCGAACCGGGTTCAAGACCCTGACGGTCCGGGATTTTCCCATCAGGCGGCCCGACTTGACGAAAACGCTGATCAGCGGTCACCGCGGCGGAACAGCCGGCTCGCCCAGCGTCCCGCTCGCCGGTACACCCCCGGCGACGCCGTGAGCACACCGGCCAGCCACTCGTCGTCGACGTCGTGCCGCAGCTCGGTGCGCGCCTGCAGCCAGCCGTCGCGTTTCGCCGAGCCGCCGTCACTGGTGTACACGCGCGTCGCGCCCGCTTGCCGCAGCCGCGCGAGCACGCGCCGGTCGTAGGCGCCGAACGGCAGCGAATACCGCCGCACCGGACGGCCGCAGAGGTCACCGAGCAGCTTCGGGGCGTCGGTCAGCTCGCGCTGGGCGTGGCGGTCGTCGAGACGGCGCCAGTCACGTGGCTCCCAGCCGTGCGAGCCGATCTCCATGCCCGCGCGGGTCAGCTCGCGAAGGCCGTCGCGGTCGAGGTAGCCGCGTTGCCCGAGGCGGCCGGCGAGCGGGAAGAACTCGGCGGTCAGGCCACGCTCGACCAGCCGCGGCAGGGCGATCTCGACGTCCGACTCGTTGCCGTCGTCGAAGGTGAGGTGGACGTCCTCGCGCCCGGCGACGGCGTCGAGCACGCGCTCGAACTGCTCGACCGTCACCCAGCGCTCGTCCTCGCCCGGGTCGAGCGGACGCGCCGGCCGGCCGATCCCGTGCAACGCGAGGTTGACCGCCACCGCTTCCCACCGCCTGCCACCGCGAGTAGTCGATTTGTTACTTCGATTAATCGCGGTGACAAACGGGCGAGTTACAGGATTTTGCCGTTATTTAGCCTTTGCGGATCTCCAGCGTGCAGCACTTCGGGCCGCCGCCGGCTTTCCGCAGCTCAGAGATGTCGACGTAGACCGGCTCGTAACCCCGCGCCGTGAGCAGTCCACCCAATCGGGTGGCCTCCACCGGGAGGACGACGTTGCGGCCGTCGGAAACGCCGTTCAGGCCGAAGCACTCGGCGTCTTCCTTCGTGGCGAGCACGGCGTCCGGGAACAGGCGCTCGAGCACGCGGCGCGAGCCGGCCGAGAACGCGTCGGGGTAGTACGCGATCTGCGCGCGGGTCGTGTCCGTCGCCTCGGCGAGCACGAACAGCGCCGTGTCGAGGTGGTAGTAGCGCGGGTCGACCAGCTGCAGCGAGACGACCGGGACACCGAGGACCTCCTGGGCTTCGGCGTGCGCGGCCGGGTCGGTGCGGAAGCCGGTGCCGGCGAGCAGCAGGGTGCCGGTCCAGGCGAAGTCGCCCTCGGCTTCGTTGATCTTCTCCGGCATGGTGATGTCGCGGTAGCCGTGCTCGACGAACCAGCGGCGGAAGTGCTCGGCCTCGGCGGCCCGCTGCGGGGCGCGGAACCGCGAGCCGAGCACGCGGCCGTCGACGACGGTGCCGGAGTTGGCGGCGAAGACCATGTCGGGCAGGCCGGGCTGGGCTTCGATCTCCTCGACGGTGTGGCCGAGGCGGCGGTAGGTGTCGCGCAGCTCGGTCCACTGCGCCATGGCGACGTCGGCGCTGACCGGCTGGGTCGGGTCCATCCAGGGGTTGATCACGTAGTCCACCGCGAAGTAGCGCGGGGGGCACATCAGGTATCGACGGGTGGTCGGTACGCGCATTGCCTGCATGAGTGCAGGGTAAGGTGCGCCTAATATCGCAATCAATCGCTGTTCGCTGCGTATATCTGTGCTAAGTGTTGCGTGTGAACACCATCGACCAGCGAATCGTTTCGTGTCTCGTGGCGAACGCGCGCAGCAGTTACGCGGAGATCGGCAAGGTCGTGGGCCTGTCCGCCCCGGCGGTGAAGAGACGCGTCGACCGCCTGCTGGAGACGGGAATCCTCCGGGGTTTCACGGCGGTGGTCGACCCGGAGGCATTGGGCTGGGGCACGGAGGCGTTCGTGGAGGTGACGTGCCAGGGCAACATCACGCCGGCCCGCATCCGGGCGAGGCTGGAGCCGTTGCCGGAGGTGGTGGCGGCGTACACGGTGTCGGGCGCGGCGGACGCGATCGTCCACCTGCGGGCGGCGGACATCCACCACCTGGAGACGGCGTTGGAGCGGCTGCGGGGGCTGGAGATCGTGGACCGCACGGTGTCGACCGTGGTGCTGTCCCGGCTGCTGGAACGACCACCGACACCGGAGGAGTGAGACGGGCGGGCCTCCGGCCCCCGGTTTCCGGCGTATCGGCGGGCACCGACAGTTCCGGTGTCCTCAGTCCGCCAGCGCTCGCAGCACCAGCGGCGCCTCGTCCGGGTGCAGCCGCAGCTCCGTCCGGCCACCGCGCGCGTGGAACGTGATCGCCCGCTGGTCGACCGCCTGCATCGTCAGCTCGCCCGGGGCGAACGCCGCCGGCGGCTCACCGCGCCTGAGCCACCGGGCCGGGCCGTTGCCGATGGCGATTCTGCCCAGGCGTTCCTCGCCGGCCGTCAGTTCCTCGTCGCGCAGTACGCACGGGATCTCCACCCGTTCGCCCCGCTGCAGCGCCGCCTTGCGTGCGCGGCGACGGCGGCCGCCCGCCAGCTCCGTCAGGTCGAGCATGGTCAGCAGGTTGCCCAGCAGCACAGCGATCAGCTCCCCCATGCCTCCACTAATACCCTGAGCCGATGACCGACAGCATCGTCAGCGAGCACGCCGGCGGCGTCGCCCTGCTGACCGTCGACGCGCCCGCCAGCCGCAACGCGCTCACGCTCGACCTGTCCGCGCAGCTCGCCGCCGCCGTCGAGGCGGCCGAGCGGGACGAGACCGTGCACGCCGTCGTGGTCACCGGGACTCCGCCGGCCTTCTGCGCCGGCGCCGACCTCACCGCACTCGGCCAGGCCGACGAAGCCGGGCTGCGCGCCATCTACGAAGGCTTCCTCGCCGTCGCGCGGTGCACGCTGCCCACCATCGCCGCCGTCGGGGGCGCCGCGGTCGGGGCCGGTCTGAACCTCGCCCTCGCCGCCGACGTCCGGCTGGCCGGGCCGCGCGCGAAGTTCGTCGCCCGGTTCCTCGAACTCGGGCTGCACCCCGGCGGCGGCATGACGTGGATGACGCAGCGGCTCGCGGGCCCGCAGCGGGCCGCCGCGATGACGTTGTTCGGGCAGCCGCTCGACGCCGAAGCCGCCGTCCGGGCCGGGCTCGCGCTCGCGGTCGTCGACGACGTCGTCGCCGCCGCCGTCGAACTCGCCGCGCCGGCCGTCGCGGCGCCGCGCGAGGCGCTGCTGGCCACGAAGCGCAGCCTCCGAAAGACCGCGTCGCTGGCCTCGCACGCCGAGGCCGTCGACGTCGAAATCGAGCCGCAGCTGGCCTCGCTGGCGTCGCCGGAATTCGCCGAACGGCTCGAGGCGATGCGGGCGCGGATCCGTTCCCACCCTGATCCCAGCAAGTGGACCCCTGCGTCCGAGACCCGCATCACAGCGAAGACAGGGGTCTACCCGTTACCATCGGTCACAGGTATTTGCCGGACCAGCACAGAAGAACCGTCAGCGCAGTAATGAGGTCGCTGCCGGACCCGGGACTCTAGGAACATCGTTGTCCAGCGCGAGCTAACCTCGTGGTAGGGCCTGGTGATCCGCGTGTCCCGACACCGGGCAGGTGACCGATGGCCGCAACGTCGGGAGAGAGGGAATCCCTGACCCATGAGCACGAGTGCGAACGGCAACGGCGCTGGTCACGGCTCGCTCGCCGCAACCAGGCCGACCGAGGTCAGCAAGCTGGACCGGGTGGTCATCCGGTTCGCGGGCGACTCGGGTGACGGCATGCAGCTGACCGGTGACCGGTTCACCTCGGAGGCCGCCGCGTTCGGTAACGACCTGTCGACGATGCCGAATTTCCCGGCGGAGATCCGCGCGCCGCAGGGCACCATTCCCGGCGTCTCGAGCTTCCAGGTGCACTTCGCCGATTACGACATCCTCACCCCGGGCGACCGCCCCGATGTGCTGGTGGCGATGAACCCGGCCGCGTTGAAGGCGAACCTGGGCGATGTCCCGCAGGGTGGGACGATCATTCTCAACACCGATGAGTTCGTCAAGCGGAACCTGACCAAGGTCGGCTACGCGACCGACCCGTTGGAGGACGACACGCTCTCGGCGTATCAGGTGCATCGGGTGGCGATGTCGACGTTGACGCAGGGTGCGTTGGCCGAGACCGGTTTGGGCAAGAAGGACGCCGAGCGGTGCAAGAACATGTTCGCGCTCGGGTTGTTGTCGTGGATGTATCACCGGCCGACCGAGGGCACGGAGCGGTTTTTGCGGGAGAAGTTCGCGAAGAAGCCGGAGATCGCCGAGGCGAACATCCTGGCTTTCCGGGCGGGCTGGAATTACGGGGAGACGACGGAGTCGTTCGCGACGACGTTCGAGGTCGCGCCGGCGAAGCTGGCCCCGGGCACGTATCGGCAGATCACCGGCAACACCGCGCTCGCGTACGGGATCGTCGCGGCGGGGCAGCGCTCGGGCCTGCAGATCCTGCTCGGCACGTATCCGATCACTCCGGCCTCGGACATCCTGCACGAGCTGTCCAGGCACAAGAACTTCGGGATCATCACCTTCCAGGCCGAGGACGAGATCGCCGGTATCGGTGCCGCGCTGGGCGCCTCCTACGGTGGCGCGCTGGGGGTGACCTCGACCTCCGGTCCGGGGGTCGCGTTGAAGTCCGAGACCATCGGGCTGGGGGTGATGGTCGAGCTGCCGCTGGTGGTGATCGACGTGCAGCGGGGTGGCCCGTCGACGGGGTTGCCGACCAAGACCGAGCAGGCCGACCTGCTGCAGGCGATGTTCGGCCGCAACGGCGAGTCCCCGGTCCCGATCGTCGCCCCGCTCTCGCCGGCGGATTGTTTCGACGCGGCGATCGAGGCGACCCGGATCGCGTTGACCTACCGCACCCCGGTGCTGCTGCTCTCGGACGGGGCGATCGCCAACGGGTCGGAGCCGTGGCTGATCCCGGACGTGGACACGCTGCCGGACCTGCGGGTGCAGTTCGCGTCCGAACCCAACGCCGACAACGACTCCGGCGAGTTCTGGCCCTACGTGCGTGACCCCGAGACCCTCGCCCGGGCCTGGGCGGTGCCGGGGACGCCGGGGTTGCAGCATCGCATCGGCGGGCTGGAGAAGGCCGACAAGACCGGCCACATCTCCTACGACCCGGCCAACCACGACACGATGGTCCGGTTGCGGCAGGCCAAGATCGACGGCATCGACGTGCCCGACCTGCTCGTCGACGACCCCTCCGGCGGCAAAGCCCGCGTCCTGGCGCTGGGCTGGGGCAGCTCGTTCGGGCCGATCGGGGCGGCGTGCCGGCGGGTGCGCAAGCTCGGCATGCCGATCGCGCAGGCGCACCTGCGGCACCTCAACCCGCTGCCGGGCAACCTCGGGGACATCCTGCGCTCCTACGACAAGGTCGTGGTGCCGGAGATGAACCTCGGCCAGCTCGCGCTGCTGCTGCGGGCGAAATACCTGGTGGACGTCCACTCCCACACCAAGGTCGCCGGGATGGCGTTCAAGGCCGAAGAACTGCAGAACGTCTTTTCCGAGATCATCACCAGCGTTACGGAGGCGGCGAAGTGACCGCGATCGACCTGGGGACACCCACGCTCGGTGGCCTGGACCTCGTGCCCACCACCGACCAGCCGCAGAAGGCCAAGGACTACAAATCCGACCAGGAAGTCCGCTGGTGCCCCGGCTGCGGCGACTACGTCGTGCTCAACGCGGTCCAGTCGTTCCTGCCCACCCTCGGGCTCAAACGCGAGAACATCGTGTTCATCTCCGGGATCGGCTGCTCCTCACGCTTCCCGTACTACCTCAACACCTACGGCATGCACTCCATCCACGGCCGCGCCCCCTCCATCGCCACCGGCCTGGCGACCACGCGCCCCGACCTGTCGGTGTGGGTGGTCACCGGCGACGGCGACGCACTGTCCATCGGCGGCAACCACCTCATCCACGCGCTGCGCCGCAACGTCAACATCAAGATCCTGCTGTTCAACAACCGCATCTACGGCCTGACCAAGGGCCAGTACTCCCCGACCTCCGGGCAGGGCATGGTCACCAAGTCCACCCCGATGGGCTCAGTGGACACCCCGTTCAACCCCCTGTCGCTGGCCATCGGCGCCGAAGCCTCCTTCGTCGGCCGCGCCCTGGACTCCGACCGCAAAGGCCTCACCGAAGTCCTGCAAGCCGCCGCCCAGCACCGCGGCTCGGCACTGGTCGAGATCTACCAGAACTGCCCCATCTTCAACGACGGCGCCTTCGACGTCCTCAAAGACGCCGACGAAGCCGCCACCCGCCTCATCCCCCTACACCCCGGCCAACCGATCCGCTTCGGCCCCAACCAGGAATTCGGCATCACACGCAGCGACTGGGGCGGCCTGGACATCGCCAAAATCGCCGACATCGGCGAAGACAACGTGATCGTGCACGACCCCTCCATCACCGACACCACCTACGCCTTCGCCCTCTCACGCCTCGGCGACCAAAACCTCAACCACGTCCCCACCGGCATCCTCCGCCAAGTCGAGCGCCCCACCTACGACGACGGAGCACGCGCCCAGGTCGAACAAGCCCGCACCACCCACACCCCCGACCTACAAGCCCTCCTCCACGGCAAAGACACCTGGACAGTCGCGTAAGCCGCAGTCTCGCCGAAGGCCGCCATGCGTCGAGCATGGCGGCCTTCGGCGTATCGGGTGTGGGTTGGAGCTGGGCGGAACCCTGTCTCAGCTGAGCGGCCGGAACCCCACGCGCTCGGCGTCCTCGGCGGTCCGGAACCAGACCTCGGCCACCATCTTCGGGAACTGCGGCGACTCCTCGGTGCAGTACCGCAACGCCGTCACGCTGGCCTTCACGGCGAACCCGTCGCTGGGCGCGCCACCGCCGGGGCGGGGCATGGCCGAGCCGGGGCCGAACGGGCCCGGCGGCACCGAGTCGCCGGCCACCTGGCGGGCCGGTGGCGGTTCCGGCGCGGACACCGCCGCCTGGTTCGGCTGCACCGACGGCTCGAACAGCGAGCCGCTGTGGGCGCCCGACAGGTCGGTCTCGCGCCGCTCGACCGTCCGCATCGAGGGCTGGATCGGCTGGGGCGTGACGAACCCGCCGCGCAGCGCCTCCCGCGGCTGCCGCTTCGGCAGCACCTGCGTCGCCTCGATCGGGGTCTCCTCCGGCACGCCCAGCTCGCTGTCGGCGGTCGTGTCGTCGCCGCCGAACGCGTACTGCGGCGGCTCCTTGGCCTCGGTCTCCTCGGCGCCGACCGAACCCAGGTAGCGCGTGCGCTCCACGGGCTCCTCGAACGGCGACCGCTCGGCCGGCGTGTCCTGCCCGAACCAGTCCGGCACCGGCACGTCCTCCGCCGGCGGCTGGAACAGCGAACCCGCGGCGGCCTCCGGGTCGAGCTTCTGCTCGAGCCGCGACACCGCCGGCGCGGGCTCTTCCTCCGGCGCCAGGTACTCCGACGCCGCGGCGCGGTACGGGTCCTCGGGCTGCGGCTCGGCGACCGGGGTCAGGATCTGGGTCTCCGTGGCCCGGTGCGCGGCGTCGGGCTCCGGCTCCGGCTCCGGCCGGAAAGCAGCGTCCGGCTCCGGCCGGAAGGCGTCGTCCGGGTCCGGGTGCGTTCCCGGCGGCACCTGCGAGTCCAGCTCGGCGAAGTCCTCGTCGATGTCGTCGTGGACGTCGTCGCGGCGCATCGGCGGCGCGGCGACCAGCGTCCCCGGGTACGAGGTCTCCTGCCGCGTCGGCTCCGGCTCGGGCCGCGGCTCCGGCCGGGCGAACACCTCGGTGCCCGGTGCCGCGGCGGCGTTCGCGGGGGTGCGCGCGGCGTCGGCGTGGGCCTGGGCCAGCGCGCTCTCCAGCTTGCGGACGCTCTTGCGGAGCGGCAGCACGAGGACCAGCCAGGTGAGGACTGCCCCGACGAAGAACGCCGCCAGGCTCCACAGCCAAACCTGTCCGAATATGGACATCTTTTCCTGCCCCTGTTTAGTGCGTGCGCGCGACCAGGTAGTCGGCAACCGACTCGCACGCGTCCCGGGCGGGTGACGCGGGCAACGCCGTGAGCTCGGCTCGCGCGCGCTGAGCGTAGTCGGAAAGGGTGACGCGCGCGCGTTCGAGTCCGCTACTGGCCCGCAGCAGCTCGAGCGCCTCCCGCACGAGCGCGTCGTCGGCGATCGGGCCGGACAGCAGCTCGACCAGCCGGGGGTCGGTCTCCGGGTCGGCCAGTGCGTACAGCATCGGCAGCGTCCGGACGCCTTCCCGCAGGTCGGTGCCCTGCGCCTTGCCGAGCTCGTCGGAGGGCGAGGCGATGTCGATGATGTCGTCGGAGATCTGGAACGCGGTCCCGATGATGTCGCCGAACCGGCGCAGCGCCTCGATGTGCTCCTCGGCGGCGCCGGACATCATCCCGCCGAACCGGCCGGACGTGGCGATCAGCGAGCCGGTCTTCTGCGCGATCACGGTGAGGTAGTGCGCGACGGCGTCGTCACCCGGCCCGGGGCCGACGGTTTCCCGCATCTGGCCGGTGACGAGCTCACCGAACGTCTCGGCGATGATCCGCGCGGCGTCCGTGCCGAGGTCGGCGACCAGGCGGGAGGCGTGGGCGAAGAGGAAGTCGCCGGTGAGGATGGCGATGGTGTTGTCCCAGCGCGCGTTGACGCTCTCGGCGCCGCGCCGCATGTCGGCCTCGTCCATGACGTCGTCGTGGTAGAGCGTCGCGAGGTGCACGAGCTCGACCGCGGCGGCGGCGACGATCACGTGGTCGTCCTGCTTCGGCCCGAACTGGGCGGCGAGCAGGGTGAACAGCGGACGGAAACGTTTGCCCCCCGCCTCGACCAGGTGCAACGCGGCGTCGTTGACGGCCTGGACGTCGCTGCGGACGACGTCCCGCAGCAGCTTCTCGACCTCGGCCAGCCCGCCGGCGATCGCGCGCAGCAGGTTTTCGTCGGCGATCTGCAGGCCGACCGACGCCCGCAGGTCGTCGAGGGCGCCACCCGGCGCAGCGGGGAGGGATCCCGCCCCGGGGGCTGGGGAAGGCACAGACACGTCGGCTCCGCTTCTACTCGTGCACCGGTCGGGTTATGCCTTGAGCGTAGTGGCTACCCGGCGGCGTCGTTTACCCGCTGTCCAGCGGAAACGGTGACGAACATGACACCCCGGCAGCCGTCCCCCACCGGGTGGTTCGCGAGCCACGAACGAGTGGTCGCCGGTTCGCCGCGCAACGGACGTCTCCGGCGGGCGGATATTTCCGTTCGGGGAACTCTCCCCAGGCGGCAAGGAGGACGCGGAAATGCGCAAGACGATCGCGAGGCGGGCCGGTCTCGCCGGAACACTGCTGGTGGCGGCGCTCGCCGTGGCAGCGGCACCGGCACAGGCGGACCCGCAACCGGGCGCGGCGAACATCGGCTCGGCCGAGTTCACGAAGTCCGGCACGACGATCACGGTGCCCACGCAGGGACAGTGTTCGCTGGAGGGCCCGACGAGCGCAACGGCCCAGACGGTCTCGAAGCAGGGCATCACGTTCGGCGGCGGCACGTCGTCCTGCACGACAACGGTGACGGACCCGAACACGCAGGCCACGACGACGACATCGACGGCAACGGGCAAGAACTTCGAGCTGTCGGCACTGGTGAGCGCGGGCGGCCCGCGGGTGAAGCTGTCGACGTTCACGGTGACGTGCACGGCGACCCAGACGCAGACGAACGCGAACTGGAGCTACGGAGGCATGTCGGGCATCCCGAACCCGCCGAGCCCGGTACCGGTGGGCTACGTGGCACCGATCAAGAGGTCGAACGGGACGGTGCTGGCGAACGCGGTGTTCAACACGCAGAACCTCCCGGGCGACGGCAGCATCGCCCTGACGATGCTGCGGATCACGTTCCTCCCGGCATCGGGCATCACCGGAGAGGTGACGTTGGGCAACACGTCCTGCGCCCCGACACCGTAGGGATAAGGAGGGCCGCGGCCCGGGAGGACGGCCGCGGCCCCTTTTCGCAGGGTGGAACCCTGGTAGTGTCTTCGCCGTCGGATACGCAGGGTGCTCGGGGTGGAGCACACTGCAAGCTAGGGGAGAGCTGATGACGACGGGGGCACGTAATGCCTGACGGGCCGGTGTACGACCCGGGCACCAGGCGAGCACCCTTGCAGCCGGTGGTGCCGGCGGCGGGGACGTATGGGAGCGAAGCTGGGGCTTCCGGTGGGGCCGGGTTCCAGTACGACGAGGCCACACTTCGTGAGCTGATGCACGAATGGAACGACCTGGCGAACGAGTTCAAACTCGACCAGCAGCATGCCATTGTGCTGGCGCGGACCAAGGGTCCAGGTATCGAGTACGCGAGCAGTGGCAACGCGGAGAAGATCAACCAGTCCGGCAACGCCCTACTGGAGACGCTCATTGAGCGTGAAGAGTACTGCCGGAAGATGGCAGCCAAGTTCAAAGCCGCCCTGGGCCGGTACGCCCAGGCCGAGGACGACCACACCACCGAAATAAGGCATACCGGAGGCAGTCTCTGATGCGCCGCACTCTCTTCATGCTGAGCGCACTGCTGCTCACCGCAACCGCGTGCACCACTACGAATCCCGGTACGCCGTCGCCGGAAGGCAATGGAACGAGCACTCAGCCCTCTTCGGGCGTCCACAGTGGTGTTCCAGGTCCAGGGGTCCCGAAGGTGTCCAGTCCGATCGACGTGACACAGTTCAAGAAAGCACCCTGCGACGCGCTTGACGCCTCGCAAGTGGAGAAGCTCTTAGGCGCGGGAGTATCAGGGAAAACGGACCTGCAGGCGCCCGCTGGGCCAAGCTGCGCCTGGGACTCCCCCGATGTATCGCAAGCCGGCGTCACAGTCATCTTCACGGACGCGGACCAGCTCGGCTTGACCAGTGTCTACAACGCGCGCGGAAAACAGTACCAATTCTTCCAGCCCATGCCTGCGATCGACAATTTCCCGGTTGTTGCGTACGGAGTCAGTGATGAGCGAACGACTCGTGGCCGCTGCGCTGTCGCGCTGGGAGTGAGCGACACCCAAACGGTGGACATCCACGTTGCACAATCTGAAAGCAACATCGGCAAAAACGATCCCTGCGAGGCAGCACATGGTGTTGCCACACAGGTACTCGATAACCTTCGCGGGGTGAAGTGATGGCAACCGAAGGGCCTTTGACAGCGGCTCAGATCTACGAGCAGATCACTGGAGGCGAGGGCACCGGTTCCCTGGCCGATGCGCAGGACAGCGCCAGGAACTTGACCACTCGCATGATCGAACGCGCTCAGCGGATCAGTGCTCTTCGGGCCAAGACCATGTCCGGCTGGCAGGGCGGTGCTGGGGACTCGGCCTCTGATGCCACCCTTCCCCTGGTCAAAGCCGCTGCTGACGACGCCGTTCACCTCCAGAATGCGCAGACCGCCGTTGGCGATCAAATGGATGCTTTCGGTACCGCCAAGAACTCTGTCAAGCCGGTTGCTCCGCAGCCTCCCGAATTGACCAACGACGATATCATCAACGCCCTCAACGGTGACCACTTCCGCTCCTACAACACCAAAGTCACCAACTGGCAGGCCGATAGCCAAGCCAATATCGACGCCTTCCGGGCTTATCACTCCGCGAGCAGCACCAATGGTGGGCAGATGCCCGCTCAATACGCCCAGCTCGCCGACTCCGGGGCTCCCATCACCATGAACACTCCCGGAAACGGCACGCACACTCAGCCCACCGATACCGGCGAATGGGCGCGGAAACCGCGGCAGCCTCAGGTCCCCGCTCAGCAGAACCGGCAGACCACCCAGACGCAGCAGCCCAACCAGACGCAGACACAAACGCAGAACCAGTTCCAAAACCAAAACCAGAACCAAGTCCAGAACCCGAATCAGTATCAAAACCAGTTCCAGAACCAGGTCAACCGGCCCGTCAACCAGGACGGTACCCACGCCGACAGCTACGTCCCCCGGCCCGTCTTGCCGCCCGCTGCTCAGAACGGCTATGAGTTCGGACCCACCGGGCAGCCCGTCAGCAACCTCGGGGGTTCCACCAGCTACTCACCCTACCCCGGCTTCGGGCCCGGCACCGGCGGATACGCGCCCGGAAGCACCGGAACAGGCACAGGAGCAGGCACAGGGCCCGGCTACCGGCCAGGAACGGGAACAGGGACAGGCACCGGAACCACACCAGGACAACCCGGCATGCGAAACCCCGGCCCAGGCAGCGGATCCCGGCTCCCCGAGGAACGCTTCCCCGGCGGCGCAACCCGAGCCGGCGCGGCCGGACCCCGCGGGGCCAACGGCATGCCCATGGGCGGCCCGATGGCGGGACGCGGCGGCAAGGAAGAAGACCGTGAAAAGAAAACGGCTTCCTACCTCCAGAACCCCGACCCCGACGAAACTTTCGGCGGCCTGATCGAAAAGCCCATGCCGCCGGTCATCGGGGAGAACCGGGCCAAGCCGTGAATGCCGAATTCTCGCTCAGCACCCTGCTCACCGCCATGCGCAACACCGGCTGCGGTGATCCGCACCCCGTTCTCGCCCCCGGCCTGCGCTACATCCCGCCCAGCGCGAAACAGCAGGTCGACCGGGAAGCCTTCGAGGAACTCAGCCCCTACGGTTTCATCCAGGGCGACGGCTTCACGCCCGAATTCGAAGACGTCCTCCACCTGCTCGACCGGCCCGCGCGGCAGTTCTTCGGCTACGCCCGCGACACCTCCGGGCAAATCGGCGTGCTCGTCGCGGCGCAGGGTCGTAGCGCCGTCGCCGTCGTGTGCCGGGGAGAGCGGGTCGAACTCGCTTCCGTCTCCCCCGACACCCATCCCGCCGATGCCCTGATCGCCCGGCTTCCGCACTGCCCGCCCGCGCCGATCAGGCCGTTTTCGCTGCCGCAGGAGGACTTCCAGCAGGACCAGGACGTGAGCGACGTCTTCGACGACGCCCCCGCCCGTAGCCGCGAGGCCCAGGAACTGGACGCCCTCTTCGAGCAGCCCTACTACGGCGTCGGGCAGCTTTACGCCGAGGACAAGACCGTCAGCTACCTCGACCTCGACGCCGGGCGCGTCGGGATCGCTCTCGCCGACGGCTACATCAGCGTCCTGCCCGGCGAACCGCAGCAGATCAGCCGGAAGCTGAAATGACACGGCCGCCACCCCCCGGCCGAGCCGGGTGGTGGCGGCCGGAAAATCAGAAAGCGAACCCGCCCGAACCGGCCCAGCCCAGCGCGAACGCCGGGACCAGGCCCAGCACCAGCGTCACCGCCGTGCCGAGGAAGATCGCCGTTCCCGTGCCGAAGCCCGGGACCGACACCGACGGGCCGTCCGCCGCCGGCTCCGAGAAGTACATCAGGACGATCACGCGCAGGTAGAAGAACGCCGCCACCGCGCTGAACACCAGCGCGATCACCACCAGCGGGGCCATCCCGTCCGACAGCGCCGCCGAGAACACCACGAACTTGCCGACGAAGCCCGACGTCAACGGAATGCCGGCCAGCGCCAGCAGCAGGAACGTGAACACCCCGGCCACCAGCGGCGACCGCTTCGCCAGCCCGGCCCACGCCGACAGGTGCGTCGCCTCGCCGGAGGAGTCCCGGACCAGGCTGATCACGCCGAACGCCGCCATCGTCGTGAAGCCGTACGCCAGCAGGTAGAACAGCGTGCTGGACAACCCGTCGCGAGTCATCGCGATCGCGCCGACCAGCAGGAACCCGGCGTGCGCGATCGACGAGTACGCCACCATGCGCTTGACGTCCGTCTGCGTCAGGCCCAGCACCGCGCCGATCACCATCGAGATGATCGCCACGCCCCAGAGGACTCCGCGCCACTCCCACGAAGTCGACGAGAACGCCACCGACAGCACGCGCAGGATCCCGCCGAACGCCGCGACCTTCGTGCACGCCGCCATGAACGCCGTCACCGGTGTCGGTGCGCCCTGGTAGACGTCCGGGGTCCACGTGTGGAACGGGCCGACCGAACCCTTGAACAGCAGGCCGACCACCAGCAGACCCAGCCCGGCGAACAGCAGCGTGTCCGACCGGTCCGAGCCCGCCGCCGCGGCCGCGATGTCCGCCAGCTTCACCGAGTTCGCGTAGCCGTACAGCAGCGCCAGCCCGTACAGGAAGAACGCCGACGAGAACGCGCCCAGCAGGAAGTACTTGACCGCCGCCTCCTGCGACAGCAACCGCCGCCGCCGGGCCAGGCCACACATCAGGTACAGCGGCAGCGACAGCACTTCCAGCGCGATGAACATCGTCAGCAGGTCGTTCGCCGCGCAGAACGCCATCATGCCGCCGAGCGCGAACAGCGTCAGCGGGAACACCTCGGTCTGCATGACCGTCGCCGTCTGCGCCCGGTCCTGCAGCGTGCCCGGGCGGATGCCGGCCTGCGCGACCAGCGCGCCGCCCGGCTCGACCACGCGGTCGGAGATCAGCAGCACCGCGCCGAGCGCCAGCGCCAGCAGCGTGCCCCAGAGGAACAGCGCCGGCCGGTCCACCGAGATCGCCCGGCTGAACGTCGTGATGCCGCCCGCCGGTGCGTTGCCGGTCGCGTACACGATCAGGGCGACGCCCGCGCCGACGATCGCCAGCAGGCTCAGCCCGACCTGCGAGCGGAACCGCGAGCCCTTCGGGAAGAAGGCCTCGACCAGCACGCTCACGCACGCCGCGCCGAAGATGATCAGCACCGGCAGCACCGCGGCGTAGGCGACCGACGGCACCTGCACCGGCGGCTCCGGCGCCTGCGTCAGGAGGATGTCGAGCACGGTTACTTGCCTCCCTGGACCGCGGACAGCGTCTGCTGCACCGTCGGGGTGACTGTGTCGAGCACCGGCTTCGGGTAGAAGCCGAGGAAGATGATCAGGACGACCAGTGGCGCCAGCAGCGCGATCTCACGACCGCCGAGGTCGCGGATGGCCTTCTTCGCGCCCAGTTCCGGCGCGATCGCCGTGCCCGGGCCTCCGCCGACGCCCACGAGCGCGTCCCCGCGGACCGGGCCCTGCATGACCCGCTGGTAGAGCCACAGGACGTACGCCGCGGCCAGCACCATGCCCACCGTGGCGAGGATCGTGTACACCGGCTGGTCCACGAAGGACCCCAGCAGCACCAGGAACTCCGAGACGAACGAGTTGGTGCCCGGCAGGGACAACGTGGACAGGCCGGCGAGCAGGAACATGCCCGCCAGCAACGGCGTCACCTTCGCCATGCCGCCGTAGTCCGAAATGCGCGTCGACCCGCCGCGCGCGATCACCAGGCCGATCACCACGATCAGCATGCCGGTTGCCAGGCTGTGGTTGAGCATGTACGTCGCCGAGCCGACCATCGCCTGCTCGTTGAACGCGAAGATGCCCAGCGAGATGAAGCCGAAGTGCGCGATGGACACGTAGGCGATGAACCGCTTCATGTCCCGCTGCCCGGCTGCCAGGATCGAGCCGTAGAGGACGCCGATCACCGAGAGCACCAGCACCAGCGGCGCCAGGGTCTTGCTCGCCTGCGGGAACATCGGCAGGCAGTAGCGCAGGAACCCGAACGTGCCGACCTTGTCCAGCACGCCGACCAGCAGGACGGCGACGCCGATCGGCGCCTCCCCCGCCGCGTCCGGCAGCCAGGTGTGGAACGGCACCAGCGGCGCCTTGATCGCGAACGCCAGGAAGAACCCGAGGAACAACCAGACCTGAGTGGACAGTGGCGCGTCGCGCACCACCGTCACCAGCGTGGCCCAGTCGAACGTGCCCTTACCCAGCTTGTCGGACGCCAGCGAGTACGCCCCGATCGCCGACGCCAGCATGATCAGGCCGCCGAGGAACGAGTACAGGAAGAACTTCACCGCCGCGTACTGCCGGTTCGCGCCGCCGTAGCCGCCGATGAGGAAGTACATCGGGATCAGCATGATCTCGAACAGCACGTAGAACAGGAAGACGTCGGTCGCGGCGAACACGCCGATCGTGAGCGCCTCCTGCAGCAGGATCAGCGAGAGGAACCCGCCCGCGCTGCGGCCCGCCGGCAGCTTGTCGAGCGTGCCGAGCCCGCCGACGACGATCGGCACCAGCAGCGCGATCACCGCGATCATGATCAGCGAGATGCCGTCGGTGCCGAACGCGATGTGCACCCCGAAGCTCGGGATCCAGTCGAAGCTCGACGTCATCTGCAGCCGCGCGCCCGACGGCGAGTAGCTGAGCCAGAACGGGATGATCAGGAGGAACTCGAGGATCGAGAACCCGAGCGCGGCGAGCACCGCGGCGCGGTCGTTCCCCTTGAGGAACGCCAGCACCAGGGAGCCGGCCAGCGGCACCAGGATGAGGATGAGCAACCAGGTCATCAGGAGAACCTCACCAGCAGGAGAGCCGCCAGAAGCAGGAACGTGCCGCCCAGCATCGACAGCGCGTAGGACCGGACGAACCCGGTCTGCAGCCGCCGCAGCCTGCCGGACCCGCCGCCGAGCCCGGCGGCCAGTCCGTTGACCGCGCCGTCGACGCCGCGGTTGTCGACGAACACCAGCGCCCGCGAGAGCCAGGTGCCCGGGCGGCCCACCAGCGTCTCGTTGAGGGCGTTGCCGTACAGGTCACGCCGGGCCGCGCGGGTGACGAACGAGACCCGCTGCGGCTGCTCGACCGGGATGTCACGGCGGAAGTACAGGTACGCGATCACCACGCCCAGCAGCGAGACCACCACGGTGATCACCGAGACCACCCAGGCGTCGATCGCCAGGTGGTGCGACTCCTCGATCGCCCCGACCGACGGGGCCAGCCAGGTGCTGAACCGGTCGCCGAGGGCGAAGAAGGCGCCGGCCCCGACCGAGCCGACCGCGAGGATCGCCATCGGGATCCACATGACGGGCTTGGCCTCGTGCGGGTGGAAGTCGTGGCCGTCCGCGCTCTTGAGGTCCTTCCAGCGTTCCTTGCCGAAGAAGGTCATCATCATCAGGCGGGTCATGTAGAACGCGGTGAGCCCGGCGCCCAGCATGGCCGCGCCGCCCATCACCCAGCCGCGCCAGCCACCCTGGCCCAGCGCCGCTTCGATGATCGCGTCCTTCGTGAAGAAGCCCGACAGCGGCGGGATGCCGATCAGGGCCAGGTAGCCGAGGCCGAAGGTGATGAAGGTGATCGGCAGGTGCTTGCGCAGGCCGCCGAACTTCCGCATGTCGACTTCGTCGTTCATGGCGTGCATGACCGACCCGGCCCCGAGGAACAGCCCGGCCTTGAAGAAGCCGTGCGCGACCAGGTGCATGATGCCCAGCGCGTACGCGACCGGCCCGAGGCCGACGGCCAGCATCATGTAGCCGATCTGGCTGACCGTGGAGTACGCGAGGACCTTCTTGATGTCGTCGTACGCGCAGCCGATGATGCACCCGAGCAGCAGGGTCACCGTCCCGACCAGCGTGACGATCAGGCGGCCGTCTTCGGTGGCGTTGAAGATGTCCTTGGAGCGGGCCACCAGGTAGACACCGGCGGTGACCATCGTTGCCGCGTGGATCAGGGCCGAGACCGGGGTCGGGCCCTCCATCGCGTCCGGCAGCCACGCCTGCAGCGGGAACTGGCCCGACTTACCGCAGGCGCCCAGCAGGAGCAGGATCGCCATCGCGGTGATCGCCGCCGGCGGGAACTTGCCGGCGCCGATGCCCGCGAAGACCTGCGCGTAGCCGGTCGAGCCGACGTACTTGAACATGATGAAGATCGCCAGCGCCAGCCCGACGTCCCCGACGCGGTTCATCAGGAACGCCTTCTTCGCCGCGGTCGCGGCGGACGGGCGGCCCTGGTACCAGCCGATGAGCAGGTAGGACGCGAGACCCACGCCCTCCCAGCCGAGGTAGAGCGTCACGAAGCTGTTGCCCAGCACCAGGACCAGCATCGACGCGACGAAGAGGTTGAGGTACGCGAAGAAGCGGTACCGGCCCTCGTCGTCGGCCATGTAGCCGATCGAGTAGTAGTGGATCAGCATGCCGACGCCGGTGATGAGCAGCACGAACGTCAGCGACAGCGCGTCGATCCGCAGCCCGAAGTCGATCTGCAGCGCGCCGACCGGAATCCACGAGTAGACCTTCGTGTCCACAGTGGCCTTGCCGTCGGCCGTGAAGAACAGGATCAGCCCGTAGACGAAGGCGAGGGTGACGGTGGCACAGCCGAGCAGATGCCCCCAGGCCTTGGCCCGCTTACCCGCCAGCAGCAGGATGAGCGCGCCGAGGCCAGGGAGGGCCACCAGCAGCCACGATGATGCGGTCACTCGGTGTCTCCTAGTACTTCAGCAGGTTGGTGTCGTCGACCGAGGCCGAGCGCCGGGTGCGGAAGATGGCCATGATGATCGCCAGGCCGACCACGACCTCGGCGGCCGCGACGACCATGACGAAGAACGCCATGATCTGGCCGTCGAGCCCGCCGTTGATCCGGGCGAAGGTGACCAGCGACAGGTTCACGGCGTTGAGCATCAGCTCGATGCACATGAACACGACGATCGCGTTGCGCCGCACCAGCACGCCGACCGCGCCGAGCGCGAACAGCAGCGCCGACAGCAGCAGGTAGTACGTCGGGGTCATGCCTTCTCCCCTTCCGAGCCTTCCGAAGCGGCTTCGGAGCCGACCAGTGCGTGCGCGTCCGGGTGCGGGACCTGGTCGGCGACGAGCTTGCGTTCCTTCGCCAGCTCGATCGCCGAGGTGGACTCGATGATCGCCGACAGCGACTCGGGCGCGATCGAGCCGTCCGGCAGCAGCGCCGGGGTGGCCACCGAGTTGGCCGTGGCGAAGACACCCGGGCCGGGCAGCGGCGACGGCCGGTCGTGCTCGCCGCGGAAGCGCTCCACGACCAGTTCCCGCTGCGTCTTCTTGCCGCCCTTGCCGTGCCGGTCGGTGAAGGCCAGCACCATCGCGCCGACCGCGGCGGTGATGAGCAGCGCCGACGTCAGCTCGAACGGGAACAGGTAGTCGGTGAAGATCAGCCGCCCCAGGCCCTTCGGCCCGCCACCCGCCGGGGTGGCCGAGTCGAGCGGGATGGCCGGGGTGACGTTCGCCAGCGCCCGGTAGATGCCGGTGGCCAGCAGCGCGGCCAGCCCGATGCCGAGGACGGTGGCGGCGAGCCGCTGGCCGCGGAGGACTTCGACGACCGAGTCGGAGCTTTCCCGGCCGACCAGCATCAGCACGAACAGGAACAGCATCATGATCGCGCCGGTGTAGACGATGATCTGCGTGAAGCCGAGGAACGGCGCCGACTGGATCATGTACAGCGCGCCCAGGCTCAGCATGGTCAGCACCAGCCACAGCGCCGAGTGGACGGCGTTGCGGGAGAAGATCATGCCGAGCGCGCCGAGCAGCGCGAGCGGGCCGAGGATCCAGAACGCGATGGCCTCGCCGGTCGAGACCCCCGCGGCCGCGCCGGTGGGCGCCGAGGCGAGGAGTGCGCTGATCACTTGACGCCCTCCCCGCGTGCCAGTTCGGGGCCGTTGACGTAGTAGTCCTGCTCGTTTTCGCCGAGCCGCATCGGGTGCGGCGGCTGCTCCATGCCGGGCAGCAGCGGGGCGAGCAGGTCCTCCTTCGTGTAGATCAGCCGCTGGCGGTCGTCGTCGGCCAGCTCGTAGAAGTTGATCATCGTCAGCGACCGGGTCGGGCACGCCTCGATGCACAGGCCGCAGCCGATGCAGCGCAGGTAGTTGATCTGGTAGTCCTTGCCGTACCGCTCGCCGGGCGAGTACCGCGCCTCCTCGGTGTTGTCACCGCCCTCGACGAAGATCGCGTCCGCCGGGCACGCCCACGCGCACAGCTCGCAGCCGACGCACTTCTCGAGGCCGTCCGGGTGGCGGTTCAGCTGGTGCCGCCCGTGGTACCGCGGCGCGGCCGGCGCGCCGGCCTCCGGGTACTCCTCGGTGGCGACCTTCTTGAACATCATCCCGAACGTGACGCCGAAGCCCTTGACGGGATCAAGAAACCCCATCTTGCGCTCCTTCCTTTGCGGTACCGACGGCTGCCGGCTTGCGGCGGGCCGCCTTCGCCTCGGCCTTGGCCAAAGCCTTCTGACGCGGGGTGGTCTGCGGAACCTTGAGGTCCAGCGGCGGGACCGGGAAACCGCCGCCGGTCACGGGCACGGTTTCGCTGGGCTCTTCACGGCCCGACGCGCGGACCCAGAAGAACAGCATGATCAGGAACACGATCGCGATCATGGCGATGGCGATCGTCAACCGTGTCCAGTGGATCGTCTTCGCGAAGGTCACCATGACGATCCACACCAGGTTCAGCGGGACCAGGACCTTCCAGCCCAGGCGCATGAACTGGTCGTAGCGCAGGCGGGGCAGCGTGCCGCGCAGCCAGATGAACCCGAACAGCAGGATGAACATCTTCGCGAAGAACCACAGCACCGGCCACCAGCCGGTGTTGAGGACGTTGTTGTCGATCAGCGACAGCGGCCACGGCGCCATCCAGCCGCCGAGGAACAGGGTGGTCGCGAACGCCGAGACGATCACCATGTTGACGTACTCGGCGAGGAAGAACATCGCGAACTTCATCGAGCTGTACTCGGTGTGGAAGCCGCCGACCAGCTCCGACTCGGCCTCGGGGAGGTCGAAGGGAGCGCGGTTGGTCTCGCCGACCATCGAGATCAGGTAGATCACGAAGCTCGGGACCAGGACGAGGAACCACACCTTGTGCTGCGCGCCGACGATGTCGGCCAGGTTCAGCGACCCGGCCTGCAGGATCACCGCGACGATCGACAGGCCCATCGCGATCTCGTAGGAGATCACCTGCGCCGCGCTGCGCAGGCCGCCGAGCAGCGGGTACGGCGAGCCGGACGACCAGCCGGCGAGCACGATGCCGTAGACGCCGATCGAGGAGCAGGCCAGGATCACCAGCGCGCTGACCGGCAGGTCCAGCAGCTGGAGCACGGTCCGCTCGCCGAAGATCGACACGACCGGGCCGAACGGGATGGCCGACAGCGCGATCAGGGCCGGGATCGCCGAGAGCACCGGCGCGAGGAAGTACACCTTGCGGTCGGCGGTGTCGGGGATGATCTGTTCCTTGAACGGCAGCTTGATCGCGTCCGCCAGCGACTGCAGGTAGCCGCCGGGGCCGACGCGGTTGGGGCCCGGCCGGTTCTGCATCCGGCCGACCGCCTTGCGCTCCCAGACGATCAGGAAGATCGTCATGATCGGCCCGATCAGCAGGATGACCACGCACTTGAGCAGGATCAGCCAGAACGGGTCGTCCGCCAGCAGCGCCGCCCGCGTCGCCGCGTCCGGGACGCTACCGACGGCCGCATCGGTCAGCAGCGGGGTCATCGCCCACCTCCAGCGAGGTTCACCACGGCGCCGTGTCCGGCGCCGAGCGTCTTGAACACGGCCGAGCCGTCGGAGTTGCCCGGCAGCCACACGACGCCGTCGGGCAGGTCGGCGATCTCGACCGGCAGCGTGATCGCGCCGCGTTCGGTGCTCACCCGCACGGTGGTGCCCAGCCCTTCGGCGGTCTTCGCCGACAGCCGCGCGACCGGTGTGCGCTGGGTGCCCTTGAGGTGCGGCTCGTCGTCCTGCAGCGACCCGTTGTCGATCAGCTGGCGCCAGGTCGACAGCACGGCCTGGCCGGCACCGGGCGCCGCGGGCGCCGCGACTTCGCCGGCGACGTGCGTCCAGCGCAGCGCCGAGGCCGGGCCGAGCTTCTCGAAGTCCCCGCGTGACGCGGCGGGCGTCTGCGTGAACAGGTCGGCGTCCATCTCGACGGCGAGCGTGTCGAGCACCCGGCAGTCCGGCAAGGCGCCGGTGCCTTCGATGGTCGTGTCGAACGGGCGGGTGCGGCCCTCCCAGTTGAGGTAGCTGCCCGCCTTCTCGTCCGACGCCGCCACCGGCAGCACGACGTCCGCCCGCTCGGTCACCGCGCTGTGCCGCAGCTCCAGGCTGACGACGAAACCGGCGTTGTCGAGCGCGCGCAGGGCGAGGTCCGGGTCCGGCAGGTCGAACGGGTCGACCCCGCCGACGACCAGGCCGCCCAGCTCGCGGGCCGACGCGGCCAGCAGGATGTCCGTGGTGTCGCGGCCCGGTGTGGCCGGAACCGGGACGTCCCAGGCGTTTTCGACGGCGACTCGGGCCGCGTCGTCGCTCACCCGGCGCCCGCCCGGCAGGAGCGTCGGCACGCAGCCGGTCTCCAGCGCGCCACGGTCGCCGGCGCGGCGCGGGATCCACGCGAGCCGGACGCCGGTGCGCTCGACCAGGTCGTGCAGGGCGGCGAACAGGCCGGGGATCCCGGCGGCGCGCTCGCCGACCAGGACGACGGCGCCTTCGCCGCGCAGGGCTTCGTCGAGGTCCGGCGCGTGCTTGGCGATACCCTCGACGGCCGCGGCCTCCTGGCCGGGGACGCAGGCGAGCAGCTCGCCGTACGTCTTGCGCACCGACGACGTCGTCCACTGTCCCAAGTGGACGACCCGGGTGCGGTTCTTGCGGGCCGCCTTCCGCAGCCGCAGGAACACGATCGGGGCTTCGTCCTCGGGTTCGAACGCGACGCACAGGACCGTGCGGGCCCGCTCGATCTCGCGGAAGGTGACGCCGGAGTCCGGGGTCGTGCCGACCACGTGCGAGGTGAGGAACGCCAGCTCCTCGGCCGAGTGGACGCGGGCGCGGAAGTCGACGTCGTTGGTCTGCAGGGCGACCCGGGCGAACTTCGAGTACGCGTAGGCGTCCTCGACGGTCAGCCGGCCACCGGGCAGGACGCCGACACCGCCGTTGGACCGGGCTTCGGTGAGTCCGGCAGCGGCGACACGCAGTGCGTCGGTCCAGGAGGCCTCCTCCAGCTCACCGGTCTCGCGGTTGCGGACCAGCGGACGCCGGATGCGGTCCGCGGCCGTCGTGTAGCGGAAGGCGAAGCGGCCCTTGTCGCAGATCCACTCTTCGTTGACCTCGGGGTCGTCGCCGGCCAGCTTGCGCTGGACCTTGCCGCGCCGGAAGTCGGTCCGCTCGGCGCAGCCGGACGAGCAGTGCTCGCAGACGCTCGGCGAGGACACCAGGTCGAACGGCCGCGACCGGAACCGGTAGGCGGCGCTGGTCAGCGCGCCGACCGGGCAGATCTGGATGACGTTGCCGGAGAAATAGGACTGGAACGGCTGGCCGGACGTCGTCCGCGACGCCATGTCCAGGACGTCCGCCGTCTCCGCGGTGCCGATCTGCTGGTGGGCGCCGCGTTCGAGCAGCTCGATGAACGGGTCGCCGGCGATCTGCGCCGAGAACCGGGTGCAGCGCTGGCAGAGCACGCAGCGCTCGCGGTCGAGCAGCACCTGCGTGGAGATCGGCAGGGGCTTCGGGAACGTCCGCTTGGTGTCGACGAACCGGGAGTCGGTCCGGCCGTGGGCCAGCGCCTGGTTCTGCAGCGGGCACTCGCCGCCCTTGTCGCAGATCGGGCAGTCCAGCGGGTGGTTGATGAGCAGCAGCTCCATCACGCCCTGCTGGGCCTTGTCCGCGACCGGCGACGTCAGCTGCGTCTTGACGACCATGCCGTCGGCGACGGTCATCGTGCAGGACGCCTGCGGCTTCGGCATGGGCCTGCCGCCCATCTCGACCTCGACCAGGCACTGGCGGCAGGCGCCCGCCGGGTCGAGGAGGGGGTGGTCGCAGAACCGCGGGATGACCGTGCCGAGGCGCTCGGCGGTGCGGATGAGCAGCTCGCCCTTGGGGGCGATGACCTCTTCGCCGTCGATGACCAGCTTGACGTGGCCTTCGGGGACCGGCGTCTCGGTGGTCTCGGGCTTGTCGGGCGCGATCGTCATGATGCCTGCGCTCCCACCAGTTCGCGCTTGTTGCTCTCACACAGAGCGAGGAATTCGTCGCGGAAGTACTTGATGCCGCTCTGGATCGGCGACACCGCGCCGTCGCCGAGGGCGCAGAACGACCGGCCGAGGATGTTGTCGCAGACGTCGAGGAGAGTCTCGATGTCCTCCTCGGTGCCGTGGCCCTCGACCATCCGCTCGAGGATCTGCGCCAGCCAGTACGTGCCTTCGCGGCACGGCGTGCACTTGCCGCAGGACTCGTGCTCGTAGAACTGCGTCCACTTCATCACGGCCCACGGCACCGACACGGTCTCGTTGAAGACCTGGACGGCGGTGGTGCCCAGCATCGACCCGGCTTCCGCCGCGCCCTCGAAGTCCAGCGGAACGTCGAGGTGCTCGGCGGTGAACATCGGGGTGGACGAGCCGCCCGGGGTCCAGAACTTGAGCGGGATGCCGTCCTTCATGCCCCCCGCCATGTCGAGCAGCTCCCGCAGCGTGGTGCCGAGCGGGCACTCGTACTGGCCGGGCTTCTCGACGTGGCCGGAGATCGAGTAGATCTTCGGGCCGGGCGACTTCTCGCGGCCCATCTCGCGGAACCAGCTGGAACCGGCGTTGACGATGTAGGGCGCGCTGGCGATGGTCTCGACGTTGTTCACCGTGGTCGGCGCCGCGTACAGACCGGCGGCCGCGGGGAACGGCGGCTTGAGCCGCGGCTGGCCGCGACGGCCTTCGAGCGAGTCGAGCAGCGCGGTTTCTTCGCCGCAGATGTACGCGCCCGCGCCCGCGTGGACGGTGATCTTGAGGTCGAAGCCGGAGCCGAGGATGTTTTCGCCCAGGTAGCCCGCCGCTTCGGCTTCGCGCACGGCCGCGTTGAGGCGGCGGATGCAGTGGAGCGCTTCCCCGCGGACGTAGATGAAGCAGTGGTTGGACCGCATCGCGTACGAGGCGATGATGCAGCCCTCGATGAGCGAGTGCGGGTCCGCCATCATCAGCGGGATGTCCTTGCACGTCCCCGGTTCGCCCTCGTCGGCGTTGATCACCAGGTAGTGCGGCTTGTCGAAGTTCGGCGGCATGAACGACCACTTGACGCCGGCCGGGAAGCCCGCGCCGCCGCGGCCGCGCAGGCCGGAGTCCTTGATCAGCTGGACGAGCTGCTCCGGCGTCCCGGCCAGTGCCTTGCGGACGGCGGTGTAGCCCTCGAGTGCCTCGTACGTCCCGATCTGCCAGGAGTTCGGCGACAGCCAGCGCTTCGTGAGGACGGGGGTAATGGGATCGGCCATTACTTCTTCTCCACTTCGGGAAGCGGGACGTCTTGTGCGGCCGGGGCGACCCAGCCGCGCTCCTGCGCGAGCTTCGCGCCCCGCAGTGTCTCGACGGCCTGCGACGGGCCGTCGACGTCCCTGCGGTAGGCCGCCTCGTCCTCCGGGAAGAACCCGGCGAGCTGCAGCTCGGCGCCCTTGAAGTTCGTCAGCGGAGCGCCGCGCGTCGGGGCGGGCTTCTTGCCCGCCCGCAGCGCGTCGACCAGCGCGACGGCCTTCTCCTCGGTCTGGTTGTCGAAGTACTCGTAGTTGACCTGGATGACCGGCGCGAGGTCGCAGGCCGCCAGGCACTCGGCGTGCTCGAGGGTGATCGAGCCCGGCTCGTTCGGCGTGCCAGCGGTTTCGTTGTGCCCCAGCGGGTTTTCCTCGGAGCCGAGGTGCGTCTGGAGCTTCTTGTAGATCGCGTCGCCGCCCATGGCCGCGCACAGCGTGTTGGTGCAGACGCTCACGAGGTGTTCGCCGCACGGCTTGCGCTTGTACATGGTGTAGAACGTCGCGACCGCGCTGACCTCGGCGTCGGACAGGTCGAGCTGCTTCGCGCAGAACGCGATGCCCTCCTGGCTGACGTACCCCTGCACGGACTGCACGAGGTGCAGCATCGGCAGCAGCGCCGACCGGGACATCGGGTAGCGCGCGATCAGCTCCTGCGCCTTGGCGTGGATGTCCGCGTCGAAGATGTCTTCCAGCGGCGTCTCGGTGACGATCCCGGCGGCCACTTCGGGGTCCGGCGCGATGGCGACGACGTCGGTGTCGGCCGAAGCCGCCGCGTACGTCGTGTCCGCGTAGTTCGGCCCTGGCTCGGGAACTGCTGTGGTCATCGGTCCACTCCCCCCATCACGGGGTCGATCGAGGCGATCGCGGCGATCACGTCCGCGACCAGGCCGCCTTCGGCCATGGCGGGCATCGACTGCAGGTTCACGAAGCTCGGTTCGCGCACGTGGACCCGCAGCGGCCGGGTGCCGCCGTCGGACACCAGGTGCGCGCCCAGCTCGCCGCGCGGCGACTCCACCGGCACGTAGACCTGGCCCGGCGGCACCTTGAAGCCCTCGGTCACCAGCTTGAAGTGGTGGATCAGGGACTCCATCGACTGGCCCATGATCTTCTTGACGTGCTCGAGCGAGTTGCCCATGCCGTCGCTGCCGATGGACAGCTGCGCCGGCCACGCGATCTTCTTGTCCTCGACCATCACCGGGCCCGGCTCGAGCTTCTCCAGGCACTGCTCGATGATCTTGAGGCTCTCGTGCATCTCGTGCACCCGGATCAGGTAGCGCGACCAGCAGTCGGCGCCGTTGTCCACGGGCACGTCGAAGTCGAACTCGTCGTAGCAGGAGTACGGCTCGGTCTTGCGCAGGTCCCACGGCAAGCCGGCGGACCGGAGCACGGGACCGGTGACGCCGAGCGCGAGGCACGCGTCGACCGGCAGGTAGCCCACGCCCTTGAGCCGGTTGCGCCAGATCGGCTGGCCGGTGAACAGCTTGTCGTACAGCGGAAGGCGCTTCTTCATCGTCTTGATGAACTCGCTGACCTTCTCGTGGTAGTCGGCCGGCATGTCCTGCGCCAGGCCGCCGGGGCGGATGAACGCGTGGTTCATCCGCAGGCCGGTCAGGTGCTCCAGCAGGTGCAGCACCTCTTCGCGCTCGCGGAAGCCGAGCGTCATCGCGGTGGTGGCGCCGAGCTCCATGCCGCCGGTGGCGATGTAGACCAGGTGCGAGCCGATCCGGTTGATCTCCAGCAGCATCACGCGCAGCAGCTGGGCGCGGCGCGGGGCCTCGACGCGCAGCAGCTTCTCGACCGCGAGGCAGTACGCCATCTCCGTGGACAGCGGCGCCAGGTAGTCCATGCGCGTCACGAACGTGACGCCCTGGGTCCAGGTGCGGTACTCGCAGTTCTTCTCGATGCCGGTGTGCAGGTAGCCGATGACCGAGCGCAGCTGCGTGACGGTCTCGCCCTCCATCTCCAGCACGAGCCGGAGCACGCCGTGCGTCGACGGGTGCTGCGGGCCCATGTTGATGACCATGCGCTCGTCGTGCGCCGCGTCGGCGATGACGTCGTCCCAGTCGCCGCCGGAGACGGTGTAGACGCGGCCTTCGGTGGTGTCACGCGACTCGGCGTAGTTCGCGTTGTCGGTGCTGTCGCTGCCGGCCTCGGTCGTCGAAGTGCCGGTCGTGACGTCGGAAAGGTTCTCGGTGCTCACGAGTACGACCTCCGCTGGTCCGGCGGCGGGATCTCCGCGCCCTTGTATTCGACCGGGATCCCGCCGAGCGGGTAGTCCTTGCGCTGGGGGTGGCCGTCCCAGTCGTCCGGCATGAGGATCCGGGTCAGGGCCGGGTGGCCGTCGAAGACGATGCCGAACATGTCCCAGGTCTCCCGCTCCTGCCAGTCGGCGGTCGGGTAGATCCCGACCAGCGACGGCACGTGCGGGTCCTCGATGTCGAGGGTGACCTCGAGGCGGATCCGGCGCCGGTAGGTCAGCGACGTGAAGTGGTAGACCGCGTGCAGCCGCTGCGGGACGTCGACGCCGTAGTCCACGCCGGACACCGAGGACAGCAGCTCGAACCGCAGGCCCCCGTCGTCGCGCAGCACCTTCGCGATCGCGGGCAGGTGCTCGCGGGCGACGTAGAAGGTGATCTCGCCGCGGTCGACCGTCGTCTGCAGGATCGCTTCGGACGGGATCTTGTGGTCCGACAGGGCCGCGTAGAACTCGTCGGCGAACTGGTCGAACCAGCCGCCGTACGGGCGCTCGGCCGGCGCGGGGCTGTAGGCCGGGAGCCGGACGCCGCCGTAGCCGGAGGTGTCACCGGTGCCCTGGACGCCGAACATGCCGCGGCGTTCGCGGCCGGTGACGACCGCTTCGGCCGAGCCCTGGCCCTGGGCGGTGAGGCCCGTTTCCGGACGGTCGGCGCTGGACTGCTCGCCGCCGGTCTCTGGTTTCTCGCTCATCGCTCTACTTCTTCGCGTACTTGATCGACGACGGGACGAGCTCGGTGCGCGCCCCGCTGGCCGCGCGGATGGCGGCGCGGCGGGCGTTGATCGGCTCGTCCTGGATCTTGGCGTGCAGCTTGAGGATCGCGTCCAGCAGCATCTCCGGCCGCGGCGGGCAGCCGGGCAGGTACATGTCGACCGGCACGATGTGGTCGACGCCCTGGACCACGGCGTAGTTGTTGAACATGCCGCCGGAGGAGGCGCAGACACCCATGGCGAGCACCCACTTCGGGTCGGCCATCTGGTCGTAGATCTGCCGCAGGACCGGGGCCATCTTCTGCGTGACGCGCCCGGCGACGATCATCAGGTCGGCCTGCCGCGGCGTCGCGCTGAAGCGCTCCATGCCGAAGCGGGCGATGTCGTAGCGGGAGCCGCCGACCGTCATCATCTCGATCGCGCAGCAGGCGAGGCCGAAGGTCGCGGGCCAGAGCGAGTTCTTGCGCGCCCAGTTGACGAGGCCTTCGAGGCTGGCCAGCAGGATGCCGTTGGGGAGTTTCTCTTCGAGGCCCATGGGTCTAGTTCCAATCCAGGCCGCCGCGCCGCCACACGTAGGCGTACGCGAAGCCGACCGTCGCGATGAACAGCAGGATCTCCACCAGGCCGAACGTGCCCAGCGCGTCCGCCTGCACGGCGAACGGGTAGAGGAAGACCATCTCGATGTCGAACAGGATGAACAGCATCGCGGTGATGTAGTACGCGACCGGCATCCGCCCGGCGCCGACGAGCGGCTGCGGCGACGGCTCGATGCCGCACTCGTAGGCGGAGAGCTTGGCCTTGTTGTACCGGCTGGGGCCGACGAGCGGGCCCAGCAGGACCGACAGCACGGCGAACGCCAGCGCCAGCACGAACAACAGGACCAGGGGCAGGTAGGGCTTCAGGCTCGGGGCCTCTTGCGCCAGCTGCACCGTCTCGGTTCGGGTCAGCAACGTCAGCACGGGGTCTTCGCCATCCTTTCCGCGCCGATGCGGTTGTGCTTGTGGTGGGGAACCGCTTGGCCTCGTCGGCACCCTAAGGGACCTGGGTCACACCGCCGAGGGTCAGGGTCTCCTTACGGCCCGTGGCTGGACCGGACTCTGCTTGTGAAATAGTTCACAAGCCACTCGTCGTGGATGTGAAGGGATTCACAAAGCATGGGGGGAGTCTAGGACGCGACTCACACTCTTGTCCCTAGGCCCCCGTGTTATAAGGCTGACCTAACTTCTCCCGCCATCGTTGTCACGGCTCGGCAACACCGCGCGCGCGACCTGCGCGAAGACGGTTCAAGATCGCTCTGCGGCCGGACATACCGGACTTCGCCGTGTGAGCTATCCCACTGACCGCACGGCCAACTTGCTAGGCCACCCGTGTGTCCGCGCGCGCAAGAGCGCCCCAATGTGGCCTTCGGTGCGTCTGACGCACCCAAGGCGGCCTTCGGTGCGCCAGACGCAACCAAGGCCGCCTTGGGACGCTTGGGGCCGGGTCAGCGCGGGGAGGGGGTGACGCGGGCCAGCGCCGCGATGAGGCGGTCGACGCCGTCGCCGCCCTTGGCGTCGTAGCAGCCGGACAGGCCCTTGTAGACCAGCGGCAGGAGCTTGTTGACGCGCAGCCCGTACTTGGTGCAGGCGTGCATGATCTTCGGCTTGCCGATGATCTTCGCGAACACGTTGCCCAGCGCGTAGTAGCCGCCCATCAGCTCGCCGACCGCACGCGGGTACGCCTCCAGCGCCCGCTCCCGCGAAGGCCCTTCGCGCCGCGCCAGGGCCTGCACGACGACCTCCGCGGCGATCTGCGCTGACTCCATCGCGGCCGAGATGCCTTCGCCGTTGAACGGGCTCACCATGCCGCCCGCGTCGCCGAGCAGCAGCAGGCCGTCGCGGTAGTGCGGGGTGCGGTTGAAGCCCATCGGCAACCCCGCGCCGCCGACCTTGCCGATCGCGTTCTCCTCGCGGTAGCCCCACTCCTCGGGCGTGCCGTCGAGCCACTGGCGCAGCAGCGCGCGGTAGTCGGTGTTCCGGAACGACGCCGACGTCGAGAGCATGCCGAGGCCGACGTTGACCGTGCCATCGCCGAGCGGGAACGCCCAGCCGTAGCCCGGAAGCAGCTTCGGGTTCCGCGGGTCCGAGCGGTCCCACAGCTCGAGGTGGCCCTCGATGAACGGGTCGTCGTGCCGCGGGCTCTTGTAGTACTGGCGCACCGCGACACCCATCGGGCGCTTCTCGTTCTTCTGGATGCCGACGCTCAGCGCGAGCCGTGCGGACACGCCGTCGCAGGCCAGGACCAGCGGCGCGCGGTAGTGCACGACCGTCTTCTCCGGCCCGACCTTCGCCTCGACGCCGACCACGCGCCCGGCCGGGCTGGTGATCGCGCCGGTGACCGTGGTGCGCTCGTAGAGCCGCGCACCGGCCTTCACGGCGAGCTTGGCGAGCATGTCGTCGAAGTCGTGGCGGGTGCGGGAGACGCCGTAGGGCGGGTAGCTGGTCAGGTCCGGCCAGTCCAGCTCCAGCGTCAGGTCGCCGGTGAGGATCCGCAGGCCGCGGCTGTGCACCCAGCCCGCTTCCTCGCTGGTGTCGATGCCCAGGTCGATGAGCTGCTTGACGCCGCGCGGGGTCAGGCCGTCGCCGCAGACCTTCTCGCGCGGGAACTCGGTCTTCTCCAGCAGCAGGACGTCGACGCCCGCGCGGGCCAGGTAGGTGGCCACGGTGGACCCGGCGGGTCCGGCGCCGACGACGATGACTTCGGCGTCCTGGTCTGGGCTGCGACGGCTCATGGCCGCGAGTTTATGCGGGCTTTCGCGCGCGGTGGATCGCCACGACCCCGAATGTGAGGTTCAACCACTCGACGTCCGTCCAGCCCGCGCCGGCGATGATCTCGCCGAGCGTGCGCTGGTCGGGCCAGGTGAGCATGGACTCGGCCAGGTACTTGTACGCCTCCGGGTTCGACGACGTCCGGCTGCCGACCCAGGTGAGCAGGCGCAGGACGAACTTCCGGTGGATGAACCGGATCGGTGCGAACGGCGGCGTCGAGACCTCGCAGATGACCAGGCGGCCGCCGGGCTTGACCACCCGGGCGATCTCGGTGAGCGCGGCCTTCGGGTCGACGAAGTTGCGCAGCGCGAGGGAGATCGTCACGGCGTCGAAGCTCTCGTCGGCGAACGGCAGGTGCAGCGCGTCCGCCGCGACCATCGGCACGTTCCGGTGCTTGCCCGCGCGGAGCATGCCGAACGAGAAGTCCGCGGCCAGGCACCAGGCGCCGCCCCGGGCGTACTCGACGGTGGACACCCCGGTGCCGGCGGCGAGGTCCAGGACCTTCTCGCCGCGGCGCGCGTCGAGCACACGGGCGGTGGTGGTGCGCCAGCGCCGGTCGAAGCCGAAGGTCATGAACGAGTTCGCCCGGTCGTACCCGGACGCGACGCCGTCGAACATCGCGGCGACTTCGTGCGGGTCCTTGTCCAGGCTTGCGCGTGACATGCGTCCGAGATTAGCCGGAAGACCTCAGCGGAACGTGGCCAGCATGCCCGCCACCGCGGCGGGCCAGGTGAACTCCTCCGCCCTCGCCCGCGCGGCCGCCCTTCGCAGGTCCTCCGGGCTGTCGAGCAGGTCCGTCACGGCCGTGGCGAAGGCGGGCGCGTGGTCGTCGACCGCCGCGCCACAGCCCGGCCGCACGATCTCCCGCAGCGCCGACGACGCCGACACCACCACCGGCGTCCCGGACGCCAGCGCCTCCAGCGCGGCGAGCCCGAACGTCTCGTGCGGCCCCGGCGCCAGCGAGACGTCCGCACTGGCCAGCAGCCGGGCGACGTCGTCGCGACCGGACAGGAACCCCAGGAACGTCACCGGCAGGCCGCGCGCCCGGCGCTCCAGCGCCCGTCGGCGCGGGCCGTCGCCCGCCACCACCAGCCGGACCCGAACGCCCGACTCCGTCAGTTCCGCGACGGTGTCCACGCTGCGCTCCACGTGCTTCTCCGGCGACAGCCGTCCGCAGTGGACGAGCAGGGCGTCCGAGCCGCCGGCGAGGTCGGTGCGCCAGCCGGAGTCGCGCCTGGCGGGCCGGAACGTCGCGAGGTCGACGCCGAGCGGCACGCGGCGGACGTTCGGCGCGGCGATCCGGTCGAACTCCGCGCGCGCGAACGCCGTCGTGCACACCACCGTGTCGTAGCTCGCGGCCATCCGGTGGTTCGCGACGTCGGCGACGCGGCGCGCGAGCGGCGCGGGCAGCAGGAACTGCTCCAGCAGCCGGTCGAGGCGCTCGTGGGAGATGACCGTGCTGGGCACGCCGTGCCGCCGCGCCCAGCCGCCCATCCCCCGCAGCGTCAACCGGTCCGAGACCTCCAGGCGGTCCGGTCCGAGCCTGCGCAGCACGGCGCGGACGCGGTGCGGGTCGATCGCGCGGTAGCCGCCGGTGCCCGGGATCTTGGGCGCGGGCAGGGAAAACCGGCGCACACCGGTCGGCAGGACCTCGTCGGCGTAGCGCGTGCCCGGCACGACGAGCGTGACCTCGTGGCCGCTCGCGACGTAGCCGGCGCCGAGGTGGTGCAGTGCGGTGCGCAGCCCGCCCGAGCGTGGCCCGTAGAAGTTCGCGAGCTGGACGATGTGCATGGTCAGGCCGCGCGGGCGGCCCGGCCCCGCACGGCTTCGTAGTGCCCCATCAGCTCGCCGCAGACGGCGGGCCAGGTCCGGCCCAGCACGACCTTGCGCGCCTTCTCGCCGAGGCGCGCCCGCAGCGCGGGGTCGCGCAGGGCGTCGACCTTCGCGACGAGCGCCGGGCCGAACTGCTCGCGTTCGGCAGGCAGCAGGTAGCCGGTCCGGCCGGGCAGGACGAGATCCTTCGGGCCACCCGCGTCCGGTGCGAGCACCGGCAGGCCCGACGCCATCGCCTCCTGTACCGCCTGGCAGAACGTCTCGTGCGGGCCGGTGTGGACGAAGACGTCCAAGCTCGCGTACGCCTTGGAGAGCTCGTCGCCGTACTTCGCGCCGAGGAAGGCCGCGCCGGGCAGCTGTTCGCGCAGGGCCGCCAGCTCGGGGCCGTCGCCGACGACGACCACGCGGATCCCCGGGCGTCCGGCGAGCGCGGCCAGCCGGTCGACCTGCTTTTCGGGCGCCAGCCTGCCGACGAACCCGACCAGCAGCTCCCCGTCCGGCGCCAGCTGGGCCCGCAGGGCCGGATCGGCGTGTGCCGGGGAGAACCGCTCGATGTCGACGCCGCGCGCCCAGCGGTGCACGCGCGGGACGCCGTGCAGCTCCAGCTGCTCGACCGCGTCGCTGGAGGGCGCGAGCGTCCGGTCGGCGCGGGAGTGCAGCCGCCGCACCCAGCGCCACGCGGCCCGCGCGGCGATGCCGAAGCCGTACGCGGCGGCGAACCCGGCGATGTCGGTCTGGTAGACGGCGATGGCCGGGACGCGCAGCCGCCGCGCCGCGGCCAGCCCGCGCGCGCCGACGACGAACGGCGACGCCAGGTGCACGACGTCCGGGCCGAACGCGGTGAGCGCGTTCAGCACCGTGCGCGTCGGCAGGCCGATCGGCAGGGAGTTGACGCCGGGGACGTCGAGCGCCGGGATCCGGACGACCGGCGCGCCGCGGTAGGAGTCCGGGCCGGGGCCGGGGGCGATGATCAGCACGTCGTGCGCGCGTTCGCGCAGATGCTCGACGACCCGCAGGACGGAGTTGGTCACGCCGTTCACCTGGGGCAGGAAACTTTCGGTGACTATGGCGACTCGCACGTCCTGGACGATCGCACCCGATCCTGGCGACCGCGTGACACGGCGGCCAACGCTGCCGGAACAGATCGGCTACGACATGTCATCTCAAGGTCGTGTCCCGGAAACCACGGGGGCCCAGACTAAGCAGGCATGACCCTCTTGTCCTCCCGGCCGCCGCGGCCCGTCGAGCCCGGCCTGCTGTCGAGGGCGCTCGAAGTGGCCGGACGGCTGGCCAACGACGCCACCGACGTGATCACCGCGACCGCCGGCCGCGGCGCCCACCCGTCGACGCTGGATTCGCCCTTCGACTGGGTCACCGACACCGACCGCATCCTGGAGCGGCACACCCGGCGCGTGCTGACCGCGGAGTTCCCGGGCATCCCGGTGGTGGGCCACGAGTTCGGCGCCGACCACGGCGCGGACGTCGCCGAGTACCGCTGGGTGGTGGACTCGGTGGACGGCACGGCGAACTACGTGGCGGGCGTGCCGTGGTGCGCGTACAGCCTGGCGCTGGTGGACGCGGCGGGCCCGGTGGTGGGGGTGGTGGCGGACCCGTACCGCGCCCAGATCTACGCGGCGGCACGCGGCCGCGGAGCACGGGCGAACGGCAAGCCGGTCCACCTGACCGACCGCTGCGCGACGGCGGGAGCGCTGGTGTGCACGGAGTTCGCCCGCCGCGGCCCATGGCCGGGAATGGGCGGCTTCATCGAACGCGCGGCAGCGGCCCACGCAGGGGTCCGGGTACTGGGCTCGGCGGCACTGTCGATCGCCCAGGTGGCACTGGGCCACGCGGCGGCGGCGGTACTGCACAGCTACCACGAGTGGGACGTGGCGGGCTCGGTGGCGATGGCGATCGAGGCGGGCGCGGTGGTGCTGGACAAGCACGGAGAGGACGCGGCACTGCCCACGGACGGCCTCCTGGTGGCGGCCCCGGGAGTGGCGGACGAGGTACTGGGCTGGTGGCAGGAAACGGCCCACGCGGGCTGACGGCAGATCGGCCCCAGCGAGCGGAGCGCGAGGGCCCACCTGCGCCCCACCCAGCCCTCCCCGCAACCCCGATACGAAGCCGCAGCACAATCGGGCTTCGGGGTGTCAGGCAGCCGCCTCGGTGCGGGTTCGCTTGCCCAACCGCCTCAACCACCACAGCGCAGGCGCCGCCACCAACCAGGTGAAGAACACAAAGCTCCCGAGCGGCAGCAACGTCAAAGCGGCGGAGCGGCCCGCCACCCGAGCCAGCTCGGGATCCGACGCGTCGTACTCGATCCGCACCAGCTGGCCGGCCGCCAGACCGTCCGGGTACAGCACCCCGTTGGCCGGGCTGTGGACGATGCCGTCCGGGGTTTCGAAGTGGATGATCGTGCGGTCGAACGCCACCGAGTCCACCGTGGCGTTCGCCGTGCCCAGCTGCGCGGAGATCGCGCCGTCATTGCGGATCGCGGCGAACAGCAGGCACACGCACATCACGGTGAGCAGCGAGGCGACGCCGAGGGTGGCCCACCACCCGGCGCGCCTCGCCCGCTCGCCTCTCGTGCTCACGCCGCGAGCGTAGCGGTCCCGGTCAGCCCACGGGCTCGGCGGCGAGCAACCGGTGGTTCTGCTGGATCTGGTCGTACGAGCGCGGCTTCACCGACGCCGTGCGCGCCGCGAAGGTGGCCGCGCCGTTCGGGCCGGCCGGCGGCTTGCCCGCCGTGTACAGCCACGTCTGGAACAGGTCGTGCAGCGGCTTGCCCGAGATCTTCTCCGCCAGCGCGATGAAGTCGAGGATCCGCCCGTTCGAGCCGCCCCGCTGGGCCTGCCACGTCTTCAAGATGGTGAAGAACGCGTCGTCGCCGACGGCCGTCCGCAGCGCCTGCAGGGTCAGCGCCCCGCGGTCGTACACGGCGTTGTCGAACTGGTTCTCCGCGCCCGGGTCGGCCGGGACGACCTTCCACAGGTCACCGTCGGCCGGGTTGGAGTCGTACGTGTACTGCGCCAGCTCGGCGACCGTGCCCTCGCCTTCGTGCTCCGACCACAGCCACTCGGCGTAGGACGCGAAGCCCTCGTTCAGCCAGATGTCGCTCCAGCGGCCGAGCGAGACGTTGTCGCCGAACCACTGGTGGGCGTTCTCGTGCGCGATCAGCGTCGTGTTGGAGCCCGCGCGGAAGTTCCGGACGCCGTAGGTCGGCCGGGTCTGGTTCTCCAGCGAGAACGTGATGCCGCTGGTCACAACGCCGCCCTCGGCTTCGAACGGGTACGGGCCGAACTGCGTCGCGAGGAACTCGTCGATCTCCGGCGTCCGCTCGACGCTGGCCTTCGCCGCGTACAGCGAGTCGCCGAGGTCGGCGCCGTAGGCGGTGATGAACGGCTTGCCGTCCGGCGTCGTCGACTGGACCAGCTCGTACTTGCCGACGATGAACGACGTCAGGTACGTGGCCTGCGGCTTCGTGCTCCGCCAGTTCCAGCGGGTCCAGCCGGCGCGGCTCTTCGTCGTGCGCACGAGCGTGCCGTTGGAGATGGCAACGTTGTCGTCCGGGGCCTCGATCGAGACGTCGTAGGTCGCCTTGTCGGTCGGGTGGTCGTTGGCCGGGAACCACCACGCGGAGCTCTGCGGCTCGTCGATGCCGAGCGCGCCGAACGCGCCCTTCTTCCACGCGTTGATGCCGTCCACCGTCTCGGTCGACGGCGTGTCCGAGTAGGCGACGACGACGGTCGCGGTCTGGCCCTTGAGCAGCGGCTGCGCCGGCGTGACGACGAGCTCGCCGTTGCCGGTCTGGTTCGTGAACCGGGCGGGGCGGTTGTTCACCCGCACGCTCGACGCCTTGAGCGCGAAGTCCAGGTCGAACCGCGAGAGGTCCTGCGTGGCCGTGAGCAGCAGCGTCGTCGTGCCCGCCAGGACGTCGGTCGCGGGCTGGTAGGTCAGCCGGATGTCGTAGTGCAGGACGTCGGTGCCGCCGTTGCCGGCGTTCGGGTAGTAGGGGTCACCGACACCGGGGGCACCGGGCGCCGGGGCCGCACTGGCGGTACCGGCGAGCAGCACCGAGGCGACCCCGGCCGCGAGCACACCGAGGCCGGTGCGAGTTCTTGCACGCATTCGAATCCCTCCAACGGGTGAGGATCAGCGCGCTCGAACGTAGCCAGCCAGGAGTGCCCCAGGTACCGGCGAAGGAAGGTTCTTGCCTACTGGGACCGGACTCGGAAACCGCTTGACTCAGCCGGCCGAAACGGCCGTCGAGACCGCTGCCCGCAGCCGGGCGTGCAGGTCACGGTGCCGCGACCGGTCCACGCGGACCTCGACGACCCGCAGGCCCGGCGCCGGCCGCAGCGCGGCCCGGAACTCCGTCAGCGTCTCCGCGACGACGTGCGGCACCCGGTAGCCCGCGCACAGCGCGCCCAGGTCGGCGCCGTGCGGGGTGCCGAAGACGCGTTCGAAGCTCGCCGCGTGCTCCGGCGCGCCCTGCTCCAGCAGCGAGAAGATGCCGCCGCCGTCGTCGTTCAGCACCACGATCGTCAGGTCCGGCCGCTGCTCGGCGGGCCCGGTGAGCAGGCCCGACGCGTCGTGCAGGAACGTCAGGTCGCCCAGCAGCGCGTACGACGGCCCGCGGTGGACGTACGCCGCCCCGATCGCCGTCGAGACCGTGCCGTCGATGCCCGCGACCCCGCGGTTGCGGTGCACCAGCACGTCCGGGCGCAGCCGTCCGGCCAGCGCGACGTCCCGGGTCGGGTTGGACGAGCCCACCACCAGCAGCGAGTCCGCGGGCAGCGCGTCCACCAGCTCCGCCGCCAGCCGCAGCCCCGACGGCCACGGTTCCGACGCCAGCAGCGACGACACCGCGGACGAAGCCGCCGCGTCCGCGCGGCGCCAGCTCGCCAGCCACTCCGGGTCGGCGGGCTTGGTCGGTTCGTCGAACCACTGCCCGACCTGCCGGACGTTGTGCGCGGGCGCCGGCCAGTCCGAGTCCGGGCGGACCAGCAGGACCTCGACGTCGGCGTCGGAGATCACCTTCTGGATCTGCCGGAACACCGTCGGGCGGCCGAGGCAGAGCACCTGCTCGGGCTTGTGCTTGCCGATGAACTCCTCGACGCCCAGCAGCCAAGCGCCGGACGAGATCGCCGTGCCGCCGGACAGGCCAAGCCCGCCGGTCTCCGACACGACCGGCCAGCCGTGCCGCTCGGCCCACTCGCTGGCCGCCTGGACGCCGGTGTCGCACGCGATGACCAGGCCGTGCCGCGCCGATGGCACCACGAACGACGGCAGCGCGCCGAAGTCCGGCAGCTCGGTCCAGCGGGAGCCGTCGGCCCGGCCGTCCAGGGACTCGTACCACTCGCCGTCGTCGTCCAGGTCGGGCACGAGCGGCTCGCGGAACGGGATGTTCAGGTGCACCGGCCCGCAGCGCCACTCGCCGTAGGCGGCGTTCCAGGCGCGGCAGATCTGGCTGCGCCAGTACGAGTTCTGCCCGGCCCGCCGCTCGGCGACGGCCAGCTCGTCGAAGTAGCGGACGGCGTCACCGTAGAGCTGGTGCTGGTCGATGACCTGCGACGCGCCGGCGGCCCGCAGCTCCGGCGGCCGGTCGGCGGTCAGCACGATCAGCGGGACGCCGGCCCGGTCGGCCTCCAGGACGGCGGGGTGGAAGTTCGCGGCCGCGGTGCCGGACGTGCAGAGCACGGCCACCGGGCGGCCGGTCCGCGCGGCGATGCCGAGCGCGAGGAAGGCGGCGCCGCGCTCGTCGATGCGGACGTGGAGCTGCAGCTTCCCCGCGGCCGCGGCGTCGTAGAGCGCGATCGACAGCGGCGCGTTGCGGGAGCCCGGGCAGAGGACGACGTGCGAAACCGTGTTGCGGACGAGTTCGTCGACGATCACCCTGGCCTGCGCGGTGGAAGGGTTCACCGGCACGCCCCTGGGTCGCGATCGTTCATGTCCACACGTCCTATCCTCGCAAACGTGGATGACGCCCGAGTTTCCGAGCTGTTCGATCCGGCCGCGTGGACCGAGGTCGAAGGTTTCGCCTTCACCGACATCACCTACCACCGCTCCACCGAGAGCCGCGGCGGCAAACGCGTCGTGCGCATCGCGTTCGACCGCCCGGAGGTCCGCAACGCCTTCCGGCCGCACACCGTCGACGAGCTCTACCGGGCGCTGGACCACGCCCGGATGAGCGCCGACGTCGGCTGTGTCCTGCTCACCGGCAACGGGCCCTCCCCCAAGGACGGCGGGTGGGCGTTCTGCTCCGGTGGTGACCAGCGTATTCGCGGACGCTCCGGGTATCAGTACGCGAGCGGCGAGACCTCCGACACGGTGGACCCCGCGCGGGCGGGCCGGCTGCACATCCTCGAGGTCCAGCGGCTGATCCGGTTCCTGCCGAAACCGGTCATCGCGGTCGTGCCGGGCTGGGCCGCCGGCGGCGGGCACTCCCTGCACGTCGTGTGCGATCTCACCCTCGCCTCGGCCGAGCACGCGAAGTTCAAGCAGACCGACGCCGACGTCGGCTCCTTCGACGGCGGCTACGGCTCGGCCTACCTGGCGAAGATGGTCGGCCAGAAGTTCGCCCGCGAGATCTTCTTCCTCGGCCGGGAGTACTCGGCGGAAGACATGCACCGGATGGGCGCGGTGAACGCCGTCGTCCCGCACGCCGACCTGGAAAAAGAGGCCCTGGACTGGGCGTGGACGATCGTCGGCAAGTCGCCGACGGCGCAGCGGATGCTGAAGTACGCCTTCAACCTCACCGACGACGGGCTGGTCGGCCAGCAGCTGTTCGCCGGCGAGACGACCCGGCTGGCCTACATGCAGGACGAGGCCGTCGAAGGCCGGGACGCGTTCCTCCAGAAGCGCGACCCCGACTTCAAGGACGTCCCCTATTACTACTGAGCTGCGCCCCCTCCATCTCGACGGCTCGCCAGGGGCCCTCGACGCGCTGAAGCACGCGATCGCGGCCGCCTTGGACGGCGGCCCGGCCGTGCTGCCGTTCACCGATCCAGCGCTGCGCGACGCGATGGCCCCGGCCGAGCCCGCCGAGCCGGACACGGCCGTGGTCATCGCCACTTCGGGCTCGACCGGCGCGCCGAAGGGCGTGCTGCTCTCGGCCCGGGCGCTGACCGCGTCCGCCACGGCCACGCACGCCCGCCTGGGCGGCCCCGGTCACTGGCTGCTGGCCACCCCGGCGCACTACATCGGCGGGCTGCAGGTGCTGGTCCGGTCGCTGCTGGCCGGTACCGAGCCCGCGTACCTGACCGGCCACGGCTTCCGGCCGGACGACTTCGCGTCCGCGGCGGCGCGGCTCACCGGCAGCCCGCGGTACACGGCGCTGGTGCCGACCCAGCTGGTCCGGCTGCTCGACGACGGCGGCGCGGGCCTGGCCGCGGCGAAGACGTTCGACGCGATCGTGGTCGGCGCGGCGGCAACCTCGGCGGCCCTGCGCGAGCGCGCGGCCGACGCCGGCGTGGCGATCGTGCCCGCGTACGGGATGAGCGAGACGGCCAGCGGCTGCGTCTACGACGGCTTCCCGCTCGACGGCGTCCGCGTCGACGTCTCCGGTGAGCGGATCCGCATCGCCGGCGACGTCCTCGCGCACGGCTACCGGCGGCGGCCGGACCTGACCGCGGAGTCCTTCTCCGGTGGCTGGTTCACGACGTCCGATCGTGGCGTCCGGCACGCGGACGGCCGTCTGGAGGTCCTCGGCCGGGCCGACGACATGATCAACACCGGCGGGGTGAAGGTGTCCGCGGACGCGGTCGAACGCTGCCTGTGCGCCCAGCCGGGCGTGCGCGACGCCTGCGTCGTCGGCCTGCCGGACCCGGAGTGGGGCGAGGCCGTGGTGGCGCTGGTCGTCCCGTCGGGTGAGCCGGGCGACCTGCGCGCGGCGGTCCGGGCGGAGCTGGGCGCGGCGGCGACCCCGAAGCGCATCGAATACGGCGCCGAGCTGCCGCTTCGCGGGCCGGGCAAGATCGACCGGGCGGCCGTGAAGACGCGACTTGCGTCGGGTTTGGGCGACTGAATGGCCGCACTTCGTTGACATGCACGGGGTGCACCCGTTTGGCTACCCACCATGACGCGCTCGATCAGGACCGCACTCATCGGTGCCGCCGTCGCGCTGGGGCTCCTGCTCACCGGGGGTGCCGCGCTGGCCGACCCGCCCGCCGTCGAGCCGAACAGCGGCACGCTGACCTGGCAGCTGCCGACGACCGACTGACTTCCCGGGTTCCCGGCGGCGATTGATCGACATGGCGTTGAATGGCGCCATGGCGAGCTTGAGCGAGTGGATCGAAGGGGCCCGGCCGCGGACACTGCCCAACGCGGTGGCGCCGGTGGTGGCGGGTGTCGGCGCGGCGATCGCGCTGGACGCGTTCTCGTGGTGGCGTTCGGTGCTGGCGCTGCTGGTTTCGCTCTCGCTGATCGTCGGCGTCAACTACGCCAACGACTACTCCGACGGCATCCGCGGCACCGACGAGAACCGCGTCGGCCCGCTGCGGCTGGTCGGCTCGGGTGTGGCCGCGCCGAAGGCCGTGCTGACCGCCGCGTTGGCCGCACTGGGACTGGCCGGGGTGCTGGGCCTGGTCCTCGTGGCCGTCAGCGGGCACTGGTGGCTGCTGGCGATGGGGGCGCTGTGCATCCTCGGCGCCTGGTTCTACACCGGCGGCAAGAAGCCGTACGGCTACTACGGCTTCGGCGAGATCGCCGTGTTCGTGTTCTTCGGCCTGGCGGGCGTCCTCGGCACGGTGTACGTCCAGGCGGGCCGGGTGAGCTGGGCGGCGCTGGCGTGCGCGGTCGCGGTCGGCTGTTTTTCGACGGCGGTCCTGACGGCCAACAACCTGCGTGACATCCCGACGGACATCGAGTCCGGCAAGCGCACCCTCGCGACCCGCCTCGGCGACGGCGGTACCCGGCGGCTCTACCTGGTGCTGGTCGCCGTGCCGTACGTGCTGAGCATCGTGCTGGGGGTCTTCCACCCGTTCCTGCTCATCACCCTGATCACGGCGCCGATGCTGCTGAAGTCGGTCCGCGCGGTCGGCGGCGGCGCGCACGGGCGCGAGCTGATCCCCGCGTTGCGCGACACCGGCCTGGCGATGCTCGCCTGGGCGGTCTTGGCGGCGGTCGCGCTGAGCTTCTAGAGCTCCGGGAACTTCCCCGTCGTCAGGAACTCCTCGAACAACGCGGTGTGCGGCGCAAGGTCGAGGCCCTGCTGCGCGACCCACTCGTCGTTGTAGTAGGTGTGCGCGTACCGCTCGCCGCCGTCGCAGAGCAGGGTCACGACGCTGCCCGCCTGGCCGTCCTCGACCATGCGCGAGATGAGCCGGAACGCGCCGTAGAGGTTCGTGCCGGTCGAGCCGCCCGCCCAGTGGCCGGTGCGCTCGCGCAGCAGCCGGATAGCGGCCAGGGAGCCCGCGTCGGGGATCTGGAACATCTCGTCGATGACGCCGGGCACGAACGACGGTTCGCAGCGGGGCCGCCCGATCCCTTCGATGCGTGACGGCATGCCGGTGGCGTAGTCGAGCGCGCCGGTCTCCCAGGCGCCGTAGAACGACGAGTTCTCCGGGTCGACGACGCAGATCTTCGTCGTGTGCCGCTTGTAGCGGACGTACCGGCCGAAGGTCGCGCTGGTGCCGCCCGTGCCCGCGCCGACGACGATCCACGTCGGCACCGGGTGGCGCTCGGAGCGCATCTGCGCGAACACCGACTCGGCGATGTTGTTGTTGCCGCGCCAGTCCGTCGCGCGCTCGGCATAGGTGAACTGGTCGAGGTAGTGCCCGCCGCACTCGGCCGCGAGCCGCTCGGCCTCGGGGTACATCGCCGGCGCTTCGTCGACGAAGTGGCACTCGCCGCCGTAGAACTCGATGAGCGCGATCTTCTCCTTCGACGTGCGCCGCGGCACGACGGTGATGAAGCGCAGGCCGAGCATGCGGGCGAAGTAGGCCTCGGACACCGCCGTCGACCCGCTGGAGGCCTCGACGAGCACGGTGTCCGGCCCGATCTGGCCGTTGACCAGCCCGTAGAGGAACAGCGACCGGGCCAGCCGGTGCTTGAGCGAGCCGGTCGGGTGGACGGACTCGTCCTTGAGGTAGAGGTCGATGCCCCACTCCGGGGGCAGCGGGAAGACGTGCAGGTGCGTGTCGGCGCTGCGGTTGGCGTCGGCCTCGATGATCCGGACGGCCTCGCGCACCCAGCTGCGCGCGTGCGGGCGGCTCATTCGGTCGCGCCCGGCGCGTCACCGCGCAGCTGCGCGCGCAGCTCGGCGCGGGCCCGGGCGCGCTTCTCGTTGCGCTTCGCGAGGCCGGCCGTGACGCGGGCGTTGAGCGAACGGAACAGCAGCAGGCCGAGCGGCAGCCCGACGACGAGGCCGATGAGCAGGGCGACCAGCAGCGGCACGCCCACCAGCGTCAGCACCCAGGCGATCACCGCGACCAGCAGGAACCGGGCCAGCAGGTACAGCGTCAGGTCACGGGCCAGGTTGGGGGCCTTCTCGTCGCTCACACCAACGCAGGCTACGCCCCGCCGGTGCGGTCCCGTTGCAGGCCCGCGTTGTTCGGGCGGCCCTCGAAGCGGGTCGAAAGCACGACGGTCGTGTTCGTCCGCCCGACGCCGGGGATGCGGCGGAGCCGGCCGAGGGTCCGCTCCAGCTCGTCGACGGTCGACACGCGCACCTTGACGACGAACGCTTCGTCACCCGCCACCGCGTAGCAGCTCTCGACCTCGTCGAGCTCGGCGAGCGCGTCGGCGACGTCGTCCTCCGTCGCGGTGTCGGTCGGGTGGATGCTGACGAGGGCGGTGACGCCGAGGCCGACCGAGTTCGGGTCGACGACCGCGTGGTAGCCGGTGATCACGCCGGCGGCTTCCAGCTTGCCGACCCGCTCGTGCACCGACGACGCGGACAACCCGACGGCCCGTCCGAGGTCGGCGTAGGTGGCCCGTCCGTTGATGCGCAACGCCGCGATGATCTTCCGGTCCAACTGATCCACGGGATCACTCTATGCGGTTGGACAATCCCCCATTGGCACCACGCCTGACGGCCGGTGACCCGCCGGAATCACGTCTCCGCACGTCAGCTCGCCGGACGGCCGGTTGCCGAAGGTAAACATCATGTCCGTTTTGACCTTTAAGGGCTCTTTACTCAAGGACAACCGTTCGAGTACCCGACGGGTGAAGTGCAACGATTGCCGTGTTGGCTACCCCGGCGCGACGGGCCAGAAGGGCCCGGACGCCTCCGGTATAGCAGTGAGGTCGTTAAGGAGGCGGAAAATGACCGCGACGATGGGCGGACGCCTGCTCACCCCTGGCGAGGTGGCGGCGCTGTTCCGGGTGGACCCGAAGACCGTGACCCGGTGGGCGACCGCGGGCCGGATCGGCTCGATCCGGACCCCGGGCGGGCACCGGCGGTTCCGGGAATCCGAGGTCAACGAGCTCCTCGCGGAGCTGACCACGGACGCCAGCGAACCGGCTCGCAAGGCCTGAACCACCCGACGCCAGGGCCGTGCCGGGCACGGGGACCGCTCCCCGGCCCCGCACGGCCCTTCGGTTTTCCGGAGGGTTCACGCGGGTTTTCGCGAACCGTCCGCACGCCGGAGCCGTATCCGGACCAGGGGCACCTGTTCCGGTCGTCACCCCACCCGAGGCGGTTCGGGCCGAAACCCGGCCCGACGGGTTAACCTCGGGGGACCCACACGGAAGGATCCGGCATGCTCGCTCTGCTCGCGGCGGTCGGCGCGCTGGTCGTCGCCCTGCTCCTGTGGCGGTCGTTCGCCGGCCAGCGGATCGGGGTCACCTCGGCCCCCCGCCGCGCCCCGATCGCCCCGGACGACGATCCCGACTTCCTGCGCCAGCTGGCCGAACAGCAACGCAAACGCCGGGACGAAGACCACTAGCCAAGGTCGCGCGGATCAGCGGTAACCCTGGGAAAGCGGGGTGGCGAAGCCGTCGGCGACGGTCGCGGCCAGCTCCAGCAGGGCCAGGCGCGTGTCGCCGGACAGGCGGTCCAGCTCGATCTCCGCGCCCTCTTCCAGGTGCGGGTCGAACGGCACGCGGCAGACCGCGCGGACCTTGGCGCCGAAGTGCGCCGACAGCTTGTCGAGGTCGACCGAGCCGCCCTTGGGCCGGACCGAGTTGATCACCGCCACCGAGCGTTTCACCAGCTCGCCGTAGCCGTGCGCCTCGAGCCAGTCCAGCGTCGCCGAGGCGCTGCGGGCGCCGTCGACCGAGCCCGAGGACACCACGACCAGCGCGTCCGCGACGTCCAGGACACCCTTCATCGCCGAGTGCATCAGGCCGGTCCCGCAGTCGGTCAGCACGATGTTGTAGAAGTGCTCCAGCAGGTTGACCGTGCGCCGGTAGTCGTCTTCGGAGAAGGCCTCGGAAACGGCCGGATCCTGCTCGCTGGCGAGGATTTCCAGCCGGCTGGCGCCCTGGGACGTGTAGGACCGCACGTCGCTGTAGCGCGTGATGCGGGCCGCGTCGCGCAGCAGGTGACGGACCGTGGCGGTGGTCTCCAGCGGGATCTTCTGCGACAGCGTGCCGCGGTCGGGGTTGGCGTCCACGGCCACGACGCGGTCGCCGCGCAGCGACGCGAACGTCGAGCCCAGTGTCGTCGTCACGGTCGTCTTGCCGACGCCGCCCTTGAGCGACAGCATCGCGATCTTGTAGCACCCGCGCAGCGGCTGGTTGACGCGCGCGATGAGGTCGCGGCGCTGGGTGTCGGCCGGGCTCTCGCCCGGGTTGATCAGCTTGCCGCTGCCGAGGTAGACGGCCTTGCGCCAGCCCGACTGCGGGGGCCGCTTGGTCTGCTTGACCAGGTGCGCGGTCGACAGGTCGTGACCGTGGCCCGGCTGCGGCGGCGCCGCGTGCCTGCCGCCCTGCGGCTGGGGCAGGCCGGGCTGCTGCTGCGGCGGGTACTGCGCCTGGGCCTGGGCGTACTGCTGCGCCGGGTCGTACTGCGGGTGCAGCGGCGGCAGGTTCTGGTCGTAGCCGTACGGCGGCACCTGGTGCGGCCCGGACACCGCCGGGTTCGGCACCTGGTGCGGGCCCGACACCGCCGGGTTCGGCAACTGGTGCGGGCCCGACACGACCGGGTTCGGCACCTGATGCGGGCCCGACGCCGCCGGGTTCGGCGGCGGCGCGACGGCCTGGGTCGGCTGCACGTCGTACGCGCCCGAGGTCTCCGGGTGCGGGTGTGAGTCCGTCCGGTCGTCGGCGAACAGCCCCGGTTGCTGCGGGGCAGCCGCCTGTTCAGCCTGTTCGGGGTGGCCAGGAGCCGATTCTTCGCTGGGTCCGGTCACCGGTGTAAACCTCCGCGCACTCCGCCCGACATCGCCACTCCCCCGGTGACGACGGTAGTCGGCGTACCCGCGGTCTGCTCAGCCCACCCCGGCGTAGGAGTGCAAGCCCGCCGTGACCAGGTTCACGAAGAACAGGTTGAAGATCATCGCGGCGAACCCGACGATGTTGATCGCCGCGGCCCGGGCGCCGCGCCAGCCCGCGGTCGCCCGCGAGTGCAGGTAGGCGGCGTAGATCACCCAGGCGATGAACGCGACGGTCTCCTTGGGGTCCCAGCCCCAGAACCGGCCCCACGCCGACTCGGCCCAGACCGCGCCGCAGAGCACGCCGAAGGTGAACACCGGGAAGGCGAAGATCGTCGTCCGGTAGGCGATCCGGTCGAGGACGTCGGCCGCGGGCAGCTTCGAGGCGAACCGGGCGAACTTGGTCCCGTCCTTCTCGTACGCCGACCGGAACAGATAAAGCACGCTCGCGACACCCGGCACCAGGAAGACGCCGGAGCCGATGATGGCCGCCGAGACGTGGATGACCAGCCAGTAGGACTGCAGCGCGGGCTGGACCGGCGCCGCGGTCGTGTACAGCAGCGTGCCGTTGATGAACATCAGGATCACGACGGGCAGCAGCAGGAAGCCGGTCAGGTGCCGGACCGGGAACTTCCACATCACGACCAGCCAGGTGACCACCGTGATGAAGGTGACCGCCATGCCGTACTCGTACATGTTGCCCCACGGCGCGCGGTGCACGGCGAGCCCGCGCAGCACGATCGCCGACAGCTGCAGCAGCGCGCCGAGGACGAGCAGCGACGCGCCCATCCGGCCGATCCGCTCGGGACGCCCGACCTCGCGCTGACCGGCAGGGACGTCCTCGACCGGCGGCCCACCCGCGCCGACGAGCTCACGGGCCCGCAGCTTGGCGCGCTCGGTGGCGAGCCGGCCCTTGGCGCCGAAGCCCTGTTCGATCAGCGTCATCATCAGCGCGACGACGTAGATCGCGGCGGCGGTGGTGTACAGCCAGTCGCTGTAGGTCGAGAGCGTCTCGTTGATCGGCATGCCTCAGCCCTTCTGACCACTGATCAGGCGTTCACTGATCTTGTGGAACTCTTCGCCGTACCCCGCCTGGTCGGTGCGGGCGAGTCCGGCGACCTCGATCACGGTACCCGGGTCGTCCTCGGTTCCCGGCTTCACCCGCACCCACAGCCGCCGGCGCTTGACCAGCAGCGACGCGCCGAGGCCGAGGAACATCGCGATGGCGAAGCCGAGCACGAATCCCTGCGTCGGGTCGTGGGAGACCTGCAGCGACACCCAGTGCCCGACGCCGTCGAAGCGGATCTTGGTGCCGTCGTCCAGCTTGATCTCCTGGCCGACCTTGAGGTTCTGGCGGGCGACCTTCTTCAGGCGGCCGTCGTCGATCAGCGACTGGTCGACCTCGAAGACGGACTGCCCGCGCCCGGCGTCCAGGCCGAGGTCGCCGCGCAGGACGTCGACGGCGACGGCGGGGTCCTTCAGCTCCGGCGCCGACGACGTCAGGACGTTGCCGTGCAGGAACGCCGTAGGCGCGAAGAGGCCGGTGACGGCCAGCTGGCGGGTCCGCCGCTGCACCTCGTCGGTGATGCCGGGCTGGTCGAACTTCGTGGCGCCCTCGGCGAGCATCGTGCCGGGGTCGACGGTGCGCCACTGCGTGTTCTGCGTGCGCTGCTCGCCGTCCGGGAAGGTGACCGTGAACTTCGGCGAGTAGCCCTGGCCGAGCAGGTAGACGCGGTCGCCCGCGGTCCGCAGCGGGGAGTTGACCTCGAGGCCGTACGGGCGCCAGGTGTTCGTGTCGAGGTCGGGGCCGGACTGGTACTCGATGTTCGAGTGGTAGTAGTCCGGCTGGCCGGACGCGGTGTAGCGCGCGGTGAAGTCGTTGACCTTCACGCAGAAGGGGTCGAGGTCGGTGCCGTCGACGCGCAGGCCCGCGTTGAAGGAGTCGTAGTTGTAGATGCCGGAGTTGCAGAAGGTGCTGCCGTCGGCCTGGACGATGACCTGGCCCTCGTAGCCGTAGAGCTTGCCGAGCGCGAAGAAGACGATCAGGCCGAGCATGCTGAAGTGGAAGAGCAGGTTGCCGGTTTCGCGCAGGTAGCCGCGTTCGGCGGAGATCGTCCGGACGCCGTCGGCCTCTTCGCGCTCGACGCGGCGCCAGCCGGACAGGTGCTTGTGGACGGCCGCGATCTCGGCGGCCACGTCGTTCTCGCCGCGGCCGAGCCGGTAGTGCGGCATCCGCGTCAGGTTGCGCGGGGTCAGCACCGGCTTGGCGCGCATCGCCTTGACGTAGTCGAAGCTGCGCGGGGTCAGGCAGCCGACCAGCGAGATCATCAGCAGCAGGTAGATCGCCGAGAACCAGACGCTGGAGTAGACGTCGTAGAACTCGAGCTTGTCGAGCAGGGTGCCCCACCAGCCGTGGGCGGCGATGTACTCGTCGACCTTGGGAGCGTTCAGCTTGCGCTGCGGCAGCAGCGCCCCGGGCAGGGCGGCCAGCGCGAGCAGGAAGAGCAGGACGAGCGCGGTGCGCATCGACGTCAGGCCGCGCCAGGTGTTACGCAGGAAAGCCAGGACGCGGCGGACCGGGCTCGTGTGGCGCTTGGGCGCTTCGGGGGGTGCTTCGGTGGTCGTCACAGCGGCAGCCTCAGGTCGCCGGCGAGCTCGTTGCGGAGCCAGCCCATCAGATCCCCCCAGACGCCGGTGACCAGCAGGATGCCGACGACCATCAGCAGCACGCCGCCGAAGATCTGCACCTGGCGGCCGTGCCGGCGCACCCAGTCGGTGGCGCGCACGGCCCAGCGGGCACCGAGCGCGATGAGCAGGAACGGCACGCCGAGGCCGAGGCAGTAGACGGCGATGAGCAGGTAGCCGCGGGCCTCGGCGCCGCCGGTGGCGCTGGCGAGCGTGGTGACGGCGGAGAGCGTGGGGCCGATGCAGGGCGTCCAGCCGAGGCCGAAGACGGCGCCGAGCAGCGGAGCACCCCAGATCCCGCCGCCGGGGACGCGGTGCGAGCGGACCTCCCGCTGCAGGCCGGGGATCCAGCCGAGGAAGACGAGGGCCATGCCGATGGTGAGGACACCGCCGATGCGCTGGAGGAGGTCCTGGTTGAGCACGAGCGTGTCGGCGAGCCAGACGAGCGTGCCGAGGGTGGCGACGAAGACGACGGTGAACCCGAGCACGAAGAGCAGAGCGGCCCCGAGGACGGCCCAGCGGCCCTGTTTGCGTTCTTCGTCGGCGCTGACGGCGGGAGCATCGGCCCCGACGAGCGCGGCGAGATAGGCGAGGTACCCCGGCACGAGCGGCACCACGCAGGGCGAGGCGAAGGAGAGGGCCCCGGCGAGCAGCGCAACGCCCGCAGCGAGCAGCAGCGGTCCGGAGATCGCCAGCTCGGTAACGGAGTTCACCCCGTTGAGGGTAGGCAGTGAGGTCCGGGTGAGAACGCCGGGGCCGGTTCACAGGACCTCGGTCACAGCAGTTCAGGACCTTGGTCCCGGTTCGTCCCGGCCCAGCCGAGCGGGGCGGGCGGTCAGGCCTCCGCGTCCAGGCCCTTCACCACCGGCAGCAGGTCCTGGGCCAGCACCTGCCGCAGGAACACCGCCGCCACCCGGTGCTGCTTGTCCAGCACGAGCGTCGACGGGATGATGTTGCGCGGGTAACCGGTCAGCTTCAGCAGCACCCGGCCGTCCGGGTCGTAGATCGACGGGTACGTCAGCCCGCGGTCCCGGACGAAGTCCTGCGCCACCTCGCGCGCCGGGTCACGGACGTCGATGCCCACCACCTGCACACCCTGCTTGGCCAGCGACTCCATCTCCGGTGCCTCCGTGCGGCACGGCCCGCACCACTGGCCCCACAGGTTGAGCACGAGCACCTTGCCCGGGAAGTCGGCCAGCGACAGCTGCTTGCCCTCGTGCATCAGGTCTTCGCCCGCCAGCACCGGGGCCGTCTGGCGCTGGGCGACGTCGTAGGTGATGTCGACCTTGCCGCCCGGGGACACGAAACTGAAGCTGCTGCCCTGGACCACCGCGTCCTTGCCGCTGCTGCAGCCCGCCAGTGCCAGCACCGCCGCCGCCACGCACACCAGCCGCTTCATGCCCCGGTCACCTTCGGGTCCGTCGTGCCCGCCGGCTCGCTGTAGACGATCTCCCGCAGCTCGTCGCCGTCGAACACCAGCGACGTCAGCGACGCCAGCGAGCACTGGCGACGCCGTGGGTCGTGCCACAGGCGCTTGCCCTCGAGGAACCGCCGCAGCGTCCAGATCGGCAGCTGGTGCGACACGCACAGCGCCTCGTGGCCGAGTGCCGCCTCGCGGGCCCGGTGGACCGCGCTCAGCATCCGGTGCGCGATCTCGATGTACGGCTCGCCCCACGACGGCTTGAAGGGGTTCACCAGCTTCGGCCAGTGGCGAGGCTCCCGCAGCGCGCCGTCGCCGACCGCGACGTGCAGGCCCTCGAACTGGTTGCCTGCCTCGATCAGGCCCTCGTCGGTCGCGATGTCGAGCCGGTGCGCCGCGGCGATCGGGGCCGCCGTCTCCTGGGCCCGCTGCAGCGGCGACGCGACGACGTGCACCAGGTCGTGACCCGCGACCGCTTCGGCGACCGTCAGTGCCTGACGCTGTCCGCGCTCGGAGAGCCGGTAGCCCGGCAGACGGCCGTACAGGATCTTCTCGGGGTTGTGCACTTCGCCGTGACGCAGCATGTGGACGACGGTCGTCACTGGACGGCTCCAGCCGCCGCACGCGCCGCCGCGGGGAGAGCCGCTTCGATCACCGAGAACGCTTCGTCGTCCATGGCCGCGTTGACGAACCAGGCCTCGTACGCGCTCGGAGGCCCGTACACGCCTCCGTCGAGCAACGCGTGGAAGAACGGCGGGAAGCGCCACGTCTCGGACGCCTGAGCCTCGGCGTAGTTGCGCACGGGCTGCTCTCCGAAGAACACGCTCACCAGGTTGCCCGCGTACTGGACGTTGTGCGCAACGCCGGCTTCGCTCAGCGCCGCGTCGAACAGCGAGCCGAGACGCTTCGCGTTGGCGTCGAGAGCCGCGTACACGGCGTCGTCGGCCGCGCGCAGCGTCGCGAGGCCCGCGGCGACGGCGACGGGGTTCCCGGACAGCGTGCCGGCCTGGTAGACCGGGCCGCCCGGGGCGAGCTTGGCCATCACGTCGGCGCGGCCGCCGAACGCCGCGGCCGGCAGGCCGCCGGACATCACCTTGCCGAACGTGTAGAGGTCGCCGGCCACGCCTTCGAGGCCGTACCAGCCCGCGCGCGAGACGCGGAACCCGGTCATCACCTCGTCCATGACGAGCAGCGCGCCGTGCTCGTGGGCGATCTCACGCAGCCCCGCGTTGAAGCCGTCGGCCGGGGCGACCGCACCCATGTTGCCCGCCGCCGCTTCGGTGATCACCGCGGCGATCTCACCCGGATTGTCCACAAAGGACTTCCGGACGGCGTCGAGGTCGTTGTAGGGCAGCACCAGCGTGTCCGCGGCCTGGGCGCCGGTCACCCCGGGTGACGTCGGCAGCCCGAGCGTCGCGACGCCGGAGCCGGCCTGGGCGAGCAGCGCGTCGACGTGACCGTGGTAACAGCCGGCGAACTTCACGATCTTCGAGCGGCCGGTGAAGCCCCTGGCCAGCCGGATCGCGCTCATCGTGGCCTCGGTGCCCGAGTTGACCAGCCGGACCTGCTCGACCGGCTCGACCCGGGCGATGATCTCCTCGGCCAGCTCGACCTCGCCGATCGTCGGCGTGCCGAACGACAGCCCGGACGTCGCCGCCGCGCGCGCCGCCTCGACGACCGCCGGGTGCGCGTGGCCGAGGATCATCGGGCCCCACGACGACACCAGGTCGACATAGCGGTTGCCGTCGGCGTCCCACAGGTGCGGGCCCTCGCCGCGGACCATGAACCGCGGGGTGCCGCCGACGGAGTTGAACGCGCGAACCGGCGAGTTCACCCCGCCCGGGACGGCCGCCTTGGCGCGTTCGAACCATGCCTTGGACTGCTCGGTTCCAGTGCTCACCCGTCCAGTCTCGCAAACCCGGGCGACCTGCCTACCGCGCGGCCTGCTGGGTGATGGCCTGCGCGGTCACCGTGCCGTCCTCGGCCGCCTGGCCCTGGACGACGACCGTCGCCCCCGGCTTCAGGTCCGACAGCTTGCCCGGCTGGGTGACGCCGACCGTGGTCGAGTCCGAAGTGGACACCTTGACGTCGTCGCCCTGCGCGGTCTTGACGTAGACCGTGGTGCCGTCGACGTGGTCGACCGTGCCCGTGGTGCCCCGGCCGCCGCGGAACCCGCCGCCCGGCTGGCCGCCGGCGCCCTGGGTGCCGCCCTGGGCGGTCCCGGCCGGCCGGGTGGGCGACGCGGGCGACGAAGAGCCGAACGCCGCGTGCGTCCAGGCGCCCGCGCCGAACGCGACCGCGAGGACGACGAGCCCGGCCAGCACCAGCGTCGTGCGGGAAAACGGCTTCGCGGCGCGGCGCATCTCGGCGTGCAGGTCGCCCTCGACCGCCGGGCTGGCGACGATCTGCTCGGCCGTCGGCTCGACGGCAGGCAGCACGGCCGTCGGCTCGTCTCCGGGCGGGGTCGTCGTGGAGGTGGACATGCGGGGACTCCTTATTCGTGCCGCAGGGCGTCGATGGGCCGCAGCTTGGCGGCCCGGTTCGCCGGGAAGCTGCCGAAGAACAGCCCGATCAGGGCGGATACCGCGAAGGCGAGCAGGATCGACGACGGCACCACGACGGGCTTGATGCCGGAGATGGTGAACCGGCTGCCGACCAGGCCGATCGCGACGCCGAGCAGCCCGCCGAACAGGCTCAGCATGGTCGCTTCGGCGAGGAACTGGCCGAGGATGGCCGACCGCGGCGCGCCGATGGCCTTGCGGATGCCGATCTCGCGGATCCGCTCGGTCACGGTGACGAGCATGATGTTGGTGACGCCGATGCCGCCGACGAGCAGGGAGATCGCCGCGACCGCCGCCAGCAGCACGGTGAACGTCTGGGTCGCCGACGTCCGGGTCGCGAGCAGCTGCTCGGAGTTCTGGATCTGGTAGTCGGCGGTGCCGCCGAGCCGGATGCCGTGGCGGGCGTTGAGGATGGCCGTGATCTCGGACTGGGCCAGGGACACGGAGTCCGCGCTGGTGGCCTGGACGGCGATCTGGCTGAGGCTGCCGTAGCCGGCCAGCGAGTTCTGCACGGCCGAGATCGGCGCGATCGCGACGTCGTCGGCGTTCTGCAGGCCGGTGCTGCCCTTGGCCTGCAGCACGCCGATCACCGTGAACTGGATGCTGTTGAGCAGCACGTTCTTGCCGACCGGCTCGGCCGTGCCGAAGAGCGACTGCGCGGTCGTCGGCCCGAGCACGACGACCTTCCGCGCCGTCGAGACGTCTTCGCTCGTGAAGAGCTGCCCGTCGGCGATCTCGCGGTTGGTGGTGGTGAAGTACGCCGGTTCGGTGCCCGCGACGCTGGAGATGTCGTAGGACGTCTGCCCGTAGGTGGCCGTCGCCGTCGTGTTCACCACCGGTGACGCGGCCTTGACGTCCGGCGCGCCGACGGGGTCGACGAGCGCGTGCGCGTCCTGCACGGTCAGCGGCCGCGCCGACGCGCTCTGGCCGCCGCCGCGCGCCGGGGAGACGTTGACGACGTTGGTGCCGAGGCCCTGGATGCTGGCCGCGATGGCCGCGGACGCGCCGTTGCCCACCGCGACCAGCAGGATCACCGCGGCGACGCCGATGGTGATGCCGAGCGTGGTGAGCGTCGAGCGCAGCTTGTTCGCGGTGAGCCCGCGCACGGCGAAGCGCAGGATTTCGAGGAAGCTCACGAGACCGCCCCCACCGCGCGCGTGACCTCGTCGGAGACGATGCGGCCGTCGTCGACCCGGACGATCCGGTGCGCGTGCCCGGCGACCTCGTCTTCGTGCGTGATCACGACGATGGTGCGGCCGAGCCGGTTGAGCCGGTCGAACACGCCGAGGACGTCTTCGGTGCTGCGGCGGTCGAGGTTGCCGGTGGGCTCGTCGGCCAGCAGCATCGCCGGTCCGGTGACCAGCGCCCGCGCCACCGCGACGCGCTGGATCTGCCCGCCGGACAGCTCGCTCGGCAGGTGCCTGGCCCGGTCCGACAACCCGACCATCTCCAGTGCCGCGAGCGCCCGGCGGCGCCGCTGTGCCCGGCGGACTCCACTGTAGACCAGCGGTAATTCCACATTGGACAGTGCGGACGTCCGCGGCACCAGGTTGAACGACTGGAAGACGAACCCGATCTTCCGGTTGCGCAGCAGGGCCAGCTGCCGTTCGTTGAGCCTGCCGATGCCGAAGCCGTCCAGCAGGTATTGGCCGGACGTCGGCACGTCGAGGCAGCCCAGCATGTTCAGCAGGGTCGACTTCCCGGAACCGGAGGCGCCCATGATGGCGACGTACTCGCCGGGCCACACGGTGAGGTCGACGCCGCGCAGCGCGTGCACGGCCGTCTCGCCGGCGCCGTAGGTCTTGCGCAGCCCGGAGACCGCGATCACCGGGTTCACCCGCGGCCGCCGAAGCCGCCGCCGGCGCCCGTGCCGCGCTGGCCGCCGCCCGGGAAGCCACCGGTCCCGCCGCCGGGGAACCCGCCGGTGCCACCGGTGCCGGTCCGGCCGGTGCCGGTGCCGGTCGTGGCCGTCCCGGTGAGCACGACGTTCTCGCCTTCGGTCAGGCCGGAGGTGATCTGCACGGTGGACTCGCCGCGGAGGCCGACCTGGACCTGGCGGGTCACGTTCCGGCCGTTCTCCTGCACGGTGACGAGGTTCGTGCTGCCGACGGTCTGCACCGCCGGGGCCGGCACGCTCAGCGCGTTCTCGGCGGAGGCGACGGTGATCACGACGCTCGCCGACTGGCCCGGCCGCAGCCCGTCCGGCGGGTCGGTCAGGGTCAGCTGGGCGCCGTAGGAGACGACGCTGCCGCTCGTCGTCGGCGTGAGGTTGATGCTGGCGACGGTCGCCTGGATCGGCTTGTCCGGCAGCGCGTTGAGCGTCACGGTGGCCTTCTGGCCGGTCTTGACCTTGCTGACGTCGATCTCGGCGACCGAGGTGTTGACGACCAGGCCGGTCATGTTCGTGATGGTGATGAACCCGCTGCTGCTCGAACTCGAACTCGACGAGGACGCGGCGCTGTTCGAGGAACCCTGCCCGCCTTGGCCGCTGCCGCCGGACGACGACTGGGCGCTGCCGCCGTTCGACGAGCCGCCGGAGGACTGCTGCCCGACCGCGCCGTTGATCGCGGTGACCGTGCCGGCGCCGGGCGCGTACAGCGTCGTGTTGTCGAGCGCGGTTTGGGCGGTCTGGACGTCCAGCTCGGCCTGGTCCAGCTTCGCCTGCGCCGACGTGACGTTGTTGGCGGCCGACTGCGCGCTGTTCTGGCTGTTCTGGTTGTTCTGGCCGGTCGCGGGAGTGTTTTCGGCGTTCTCGGCGGCGTCGAGGTTGTCCTGCGCGACCGCCAGGTTCGCCTTCGCGACCTGAAGCTGCTTCGCGGCCTGCGTGCTGTCGATGGTGGCGAGCTTCTGCCCGGCGCTGACGACGTCGCCGACCTTCACGTCGATCGAGGTGACCTTCCCGGCCGTCGCGAAGTTCGCCGCGCCGGTGTAGCTGCTGGCGATGGTGCCGGCGGCGGAAACGGTCTCGGTGACGGTCGCGCGGCGCACCGGGGTGCTGCGCGTCTGCGCCTGCGCCGTGTTCGTCGCCGGGGTGAATGCCTGGTATATCCCGAATCCCGCCCCGGCCAGCAGCACGACCAGGGCACCGTTGATCAGCCATGCCTTCGAGGCACGCACGCGCGTCATGCGGACACCTTGGTGCCGCTGCTTAGCAATTGACTGTTCGTTCCCTGTGCGGGAGCTGTGTATCAGGCCTTCGGCTTGCGGTGCCGCGCACGGACGGCGAGCGCGAGCTGACGGACCGCGTCGACCAGCAGGATCGCGGCCACGGTGCCGAGCCCGATGGCGGCGGCGAGCAGCCCGCCGAAGTACCGGTGCGACTCCAGCGTCGCGCCGTCGTCGGTGTGGGTGACGACGGTGGCGACGGCGCTGTGCCAGCAGAGGGTGGCGGCCCATCCGGCGGCGACGGCCAGCACGACCTCCACGGCGGCGACGAGCGTCCGCCACGGCTTGTGCAGCCGCGCGGGCGGGCCGGGTTCTTCCGGCGGCCAGAGCTCGGCCCCGGTGGGCTGCGGAAGGTCGATCACAACGGGGATTTTCTCATGCCTGCCCGGGCGCCGCCCGGACGAGCCGGTCGAGCGCGTCCCGCAGGGCTTCGACGTCCTTCGCCCAGGCGAGGACGACCGTGCCGTCCGCCAGCTTCACCGGCAGCGAGTCGTACTTGCGCGGCACCGCCCAGCCACCGCCGAGCACGCGCGCGCCGACCGGGGCGCCGACGTCCGTGACCGAAGCCAGCTGCTCGGCCGGCACCTTCTCCCGGCCCTGCCGCAGCTGCTTCGTCGTGACTTCCAGCGAGAGGAACCGGCGGCGCGCGTACACCCACGGCACGGTGATCGCGCAGAGCCCGGCCCCGACCAGCAGCCAGCCCACGACGTGCACCGGCCCGCCGGTCACCAGCTCGGCCAGCGCGCCGAGCAGCGCGAACACCGGACCCCACACGATGGCGGCCCAGCTCACGCCGGACTCGGCGTAGAGCCGGTCGCTCACGGCTTCTTGCCGGCCTTCGGGAAGTAGCCCGCCACCGCCGGCAGGTACATCAGGACCAGCGCGATCACGAACAGCAAGGTCGCGATGATCGAGGGCACGCTGTAGAAGATGCCCAGCTGGAACAGCACGCAGGCGACCGCGAACCCGGTCAGCACCGTGCGGGCCGAGCGGGTGCCTTCGCGGGCCTTGTACGCGAACAGCGCGATGAGCAGCGAGAACACCACGGCCCCGCCGAGCAGCAGCCAGAAGGCCGTGGTGGCGCCGTTGGCTATCGCCGCCGCGTCGACCTGCTGCCCCCGTTCCCGGCTCTGCCGAACCAGGGCGTCGATCAGCTGCTGCTTGATGGCCAGGGTGAACACCTGACCGCCGATGAGCACCAGGCCGCCCGCCAGCCACAGCCAGAACGACGCCTGCACCGCGCCGGGCGGGTTGGCCTTCGGCGCCGGCTGCCCCGGCAGCACCGGGTCGGGCGAACGGCCCAGTTTCCGCCGTTCGTCGTCGGTGAGCCCGCTGAGGTCCTCGGTGTCGGCCACGTGCGGACTCTAGTCGAGCCAGGCGGCGGCTTCGGTGGCCCAGTAGGTGAGGATCATGTCGGCGCCCGCCCGGCGGATCGAGGTGAGCACCTCGAGGATCGTCCGCTCGCGGTCCAGCCACCCGTTCGCCGCGGCGGCCTCGACCATCGCGTACTCCCCCGAGATGTTGTACGCCGCGACCGGCACCGGGGAGATGTCCGCGGCCGCCTTGATGACGTCCAAATAGGACAGCGCGGGCTTGACCATGACCATGTCCGCGCCCTCGGCGAGGTCGAGCTCGATCTCGCGCAGCGCCTCGCGGGCGTTGCCCGGGTCCTGCTGGTAGGTCTTGCGGTCGCCCTTGAGCTGCGAGTCGACGGCCTCGCGGAAGGGGCCGTAGAACGCGCTGGCGTACTTGGCGGCGTACGCGAGGATCGCCGTCTCCTTGTACCCGACCTCGTCGAGCGCCCGGCGGATGACGCCGATCTGGCCGTCCATCATCCCGCTCGGCCCGAGCACGTGCGCCCCGGCCTCGGCCTGCGCGACGGCCATCTGGGCGTAAACGCGGAGGGTGGCGTCGTTGTCGACCGCGCCGTCGGCGTCCAGGACGCCGCAGTGGCCGTGGTCGGTGAACTCGTCGAGGCAGGTGTCGGCCATCAGCACGGTGGCGTCACCGAGCTCGTGCCGCAGGTCGCGCAGGGCGACGTTGAGGATGCCGTGTTCGTCGACAGCTCCGGAGCCTTCGGCGTCGCGCGTCTGCGGGACGCCGAAGAGCATGAGCCCGCCGACCCCGGCGTTGACCGCGTCGACGGCGGCCTTCCGCAGGGTGTCCCGGGTGTGCTGGACGACGCCCGGCATGCTCGAGATCGGCCGGGGCTGGTCGATGCCCTCGGCGACGAACATCGGGAGGATCAGCTGGCGTGGCCGCAGCGTCGTTTCGCCCACCAGCCTGCGCATGGCCGGGGTGGTGCGAAGCCTGCGGGGACGATGCTCGGGGAACACCCCTCCAAGTTACTCCCGTCCTGATCGTCCGGGTTCCGCAAGGGTGCTTGACCCCGGTCCGCGCGGACGATTCGGTACGGAGGTGACCGAGTACGTCGAACGCCTGCCCGTGCCGCGGCTGGCACCCTTCGTGCGGACGGTCTGGCTCCAGCGCACCGGCGACGCGCCGTACGTCCAGCGGCACCTGCCCACCGGCGGCGTCGAGTTCCACTTCCCGCTCGGCGGACGGCCCCGGCTGCTCGGTCCGCTGACCGCCGCCCGGCTCGAGGTCATCCCCGCGCGCACGGCACTCGTCGGCGTGCGGTTCCGGCCGGGTGCCCGCCCCCGCTGCCGGTGCCCCTCGACGAACTGGTCGACCAGCACGTCGACCTGGCCGGCGACCGGCTGGCCGAAGCCGTCGCCACGGCGGGATCCGCGGAACGCGCGCTCGAGGCCGTCCAGGACCGGTTGCCGCCGCCCGCGGTGGACCCGCTGGTCGCCGAGGCCGTCCGGCTGCTGATGCCGTGGCGCCCCGTCGGCATCGACACCCTGGCCGGCCACCTGGCGCTCTCGCCCAGCCAGCTGCGCCGCCGCTGCCTGCGCGCGGTGGGCGTCGCGCCGAACGTCCTCCAGCGGACGCTGCGGTTCCAGGGATTCCTCGCGCTGGCCCAGGCGGGTGCCGTCGGCCCGGCCGGGTACGCCGACCAGGCGCACCTCGGCCGCGAGTGCCTGCGCCTGACCGGCCTCACCCCGCGTGCGTTGCTCGGCGGCAGCGTCGAGGAGTGTGCCTGCGGCCACGACCACTCGGCGTCGTACCTGCCGTTCCTGCGCGATTCGTTCAAGAACCCGGCGCGCGGCGTCCCTGGCCTGGCGCGATGATCCTCGTCACCGGCGGGCTCGGCATGATCGGCGCCCACACCGCCCGCGCTCTCCTCGACCTCGGCCACGAGGTGGTCGTCACCGCCCACCGGCGGGTCGAGGTGCCGTCGTTCCTCGACGGCCGGACATCGTGCACCTGGCGGGCAGCATCCCGGGCGCCGATCCGGTCGCGTTCTTCCGCCAGGACACTTCGGGGTTGCTGAACGCGCTGGAGGCGGCCCGCACGTGGAGCGTCCGCCGATTCGCCGTCGCGAGCAGCCTCGGGGTGTACGTCGGCCGTCCCGAGAACCCGTGGACCGAAGACCTCTCACTCCCGAGCGTCGGCCTGCCACACCTGATCATCGCGTTCAAGAAGGCGGTCGAGCCGCTGACGACGCACGGCCTCGCCGGGAGCGGCGTCGAGCCGGTGGTGCTGCGGATCGGGACGATCCGGGGCCCGCTGGTCGATCCGGAGTCGCCGTTCTGCCCGATCCCGCGGTTGGTCAACGCGGCCTCGCCGCCCCCGGACGTGCACGCGGGCGGCGGCGACGTCTGCTACGCCGCCGGACGCGGGAGGGCGATCGCCCTGCTCACGACCGCACCGAAGCTGAACCACGAGGTCTACAACGTCTCGAGCGGCCGCCCGTTCATGTACGGCGAGTTCGCGTCGGCGCTGGGCGTAACCCTTCAGCCGGGCGGCTCGAACGGCCCGTACCTCGACATCACCCGGCTCACTGAGGACACGGGGCTCGAGCCCCAGTTCGACGTCGCCGCCTCGGTGGCCGACTACCTGAAGTGGCGCGAGGACAACGACCGCTGAAACGAGCGAAGGCCGCCCCGGCGAACCGGGGCGGCCTTCGTCGTGAAGAACCTCAGGAGCGGCGAGCCCGCTTCGCCTTCCGCGGCGGCGGCAGCGCGCCCTCCGCGCGAAGCCGCGCAGCGTGCTCCGCCAGCGCGTCCACCAGGTGCGGGACGTCCGCCTTCTCCGGCTGGACGTCCACCCGGAGCCCGAACTCCACCGCCGTCTCCGCGGTCTTCGGGCCGATGCACGCCACCAGCGTGCGCGTGTGCGGCTTGCCCGCGATGCCGACCAGGTTCCGCACGGTCGACGACGACGTGAAGCACACCGCGTCGAAGCCGCCGGTCTTGATCATCTCGCGGGTCTCCGCGGGCGGCGGGGCCGCGCGGACCGTCCGGTACGCCGTCACGTCGTCGATCTCCCAGCCGCGCTCGCGCAGGCCGGCCGACAGCGTCTCCGTGGCGATGTCCGCCCGCGGCAGCAGCACGCGGTCGACCGGGTCCAGCACGTCGTCGTACGGCGGGAACTCCGCCAGCAGCCCTTCCGACGACTGCTCGCCGGACGGGACCAGCTCAGGGATGATGCCGAACGACCGCACCTTCGCCGCGGTCGATTCACCCACACAGGCGATCTTCACGCCGGAGAACGCGCGCGCGTCCAGGCCGAACTCCTCGAACTTCTCCCACACCGCGCGGACCGCGTTGGTGGAGGTGAAGACGATCCACTGGTAGCGGCCGTCGACCAGGCCCTTGACCGAGCGCTCCATCTGCGCCGGGCTGCGGGGCGGCTCGACCGAGATCGTCGGCACCTCGTGCGACGTCGCGCCGTGGCCGCGCAGGCGCTCGGCCATCTCGCCGGCCTGCTCCTTGGTGCGCGGCACCAGGACCTTCCAGCCGTACAGCGCGCGCGACTCCCACCACGACAGCTTCGAGCGCTGCCCGGCGGCCTGGCCGATCGTGACGATCAGCGGCCCGACGAGCTCGCCCGCGTCGTTGGCGAGCTTCTCCAGGGTGGTGTCCAGCGTGCGCTGGGTGTTGATCGTGCCGTTCGCGGTGACCGCGACCGGGGTGGACGCCGGGAGGCCGTTGCCGGTCAGCGCCGACGCCGCCTCGGCCAGGTGGGCCGACGTCGCGTGCAGCACCAGCGGGCCGGGCGCGGCGGCCAGCGCCGCCCAGTCGACGTCGCCGCGGACGTCGACCTCGGTGTGCGTGCCGCCCAGCGCGACGCCCGCGTACGCCGGGACGGCCGCACCCGGCGAAACACCCGGGATGACGTCGAACACGGCGCTCGTGCGCGCGACCGCCTGGACCTCGGCCACCACGGCCGGGGTGGTCAGCGGGTCGCCCGCCACCAGCCGCAGCACCAGACGGCCGGCCTTGGCCTCGGTCGTCAGGTCCTTGGCGACCTCGGCGGCCTCGCCGACGGCGGGCCGGACCTCGGCGCCCTCGGCGGCCATGGCCAGCACGGCCTGCGGCACGTCGGGGTCGGTCACCACGACCTCGGCCTTGGCGAGCAGTTCCTGGGCACGGACCGTGAGCAGGCCGGCGTCGCCGGGCCCGGAGCCCACGAACGCTACGCGCCCGGTGGTTTTTCGCGCGGGGGTCATCTGTGCGTTTCTCCTCTTGCGGCGGCCGTGCGCGGTCGCACGAACGCAGTTCTCCTACGTCTTCGAAAGCGCTCGCGAGAGCGCTACTGAGCGGGGCCGGAGAGGGCTCCGGCCCCGAGGTCCAGCAGCTCGGCGGCCAGGTCCTTGCCCAGCTGGGCGGCCTGGTCCTTGTCGGCCAGCGCGGAGGCCCGGACCATGTCCACCGCGCCGTTCCCGCCGTCGATCGCGGCGGTGCCGCGCAGCGAGATGCGTTCCACGACCTTGCCCTCGGCGTCGAGATCCTCGACGATCTCGGCGAGCGCGCCCACCGGCGCGCTGCACCCCGCCTCGAGCGCGGCCAGCAGGGCCCGCTCGGCCGTCACCGCGGCCCGCGTGCCCTCGTCGTCCACTGTGGACCTGAGCAGGTGCTCGAGGTCCACGTCGGCGGCCCGGCACTCCACCGCCAGCGCGCCCTGCGCGGGCGCCGGCAGCATCTGGATCGGGTCGAGGGTCTCGGTGATCGCCTCGGCCCGGCCGATCCGGGCCAGTCCGGCACGCGCGAGCACCACGGCGTCGAGCTCGCCGTCGGTCACCTTGCGCATGCGGGTGTCGATATTGCCGCGAATCGGCACGATTTCCAAACCGAGACCCAGCGCGCGCAGCTGCGCGGTGCGCCGCGGGGCGCCCGTGCCGACGGTCGCGCCCGGCGGCAGCTCGCCGAGGGTGAGCCCGTCCCGCGCGATCAACGCGTCCCGCGGGTCCTCGCGCGGCGGCACGGCGGCCAGCGCGATGCCCGGCTCGGGCGCGGTCGGCAGGTCTTTGTACGAGTGGACGATGACGTCGACCTCGTTGCGCAGCAAGGCTTCCCGCAACGCCGACGTGAACACGCCGACCCCGATCGTGGGAATCGGCGCGGCGGACTTGTCACCGGGCGTGGTCACGGTGACGATCTCGACCTCGACGCCGGTGGCGCGCAGGGTGTCGGCGACGGTCCCGGTCTGGGCGAGCGCGAGCTTCGAACCGCGCGTGCCCATGCGAATGACTCTGGTCACTGCTACTTCTTCTCTGGTGGGGGCTTCGGGCTCGCCACCGCGGCGGGTGCCTGCGGGTCGAGGCAGAACAGTTCTCGCAACGCGTTCGCGTAGTCGGTGTCGGCCGTCTCGGCGGCCAGCTGCTTGACCCGCACCGTCGGCGCGTGCAGCAGCTTGTCGACCACCCGGCGGACCGTGCGGCCGACCTCCTCGCGGACCCCCGAGTCGAGGTCCGGCAGGCGGTGGTCCAGCCGCAGCAGCTCGGCGTCGACGACCTCGGCCGCGCGGCGCCGCAAGGCGGTCACGGTCGGGGTGACCTCGGCGCTGCGCTGCCCGGCGAGGTAGTCGCGCACCTCGTCGAGGACGATCCCGGTCGCCTTGGCCGTCTGGCGCTCGGTGGTCGGGGTGCCTGCTTCGCGCATCCGGCGCTGGATGGTGGCCAGGTCGACCACCCGGACGCCGGCCAGCTCGCCGACCGCCGGGTCGACGTCGCGGGGCAGGCCGAGGTCGCAGACGACCAGGTCACGACCGCCGCGCGGCAGCACGTGGCCGGGCCCGAAGACGGCGTCCTGCGCGCCGGTGCAGCAGATCACGACGTCGGCGTCACGCACGGCTTCGGCGACCCCGGACAGCGGGACCGCGCGGGCCGGCACGCCCTGCTCGGTGACGTTCGCGGCGAGCCGGCGGGCGCGGGCGTCGGTGCGGTTGGCCACGGTGATCTCACCGATCCCGGCCTTGCGCAGCTGCGACGCGCTCAGCGCGCCCATCGAACCGGCGCCGACGATGACGGCGTGCTTGCCGGTGACGTCCCCGGCCGCGGCGAGCGCCTCGGACACGACCGACGCGCCGAGCTGGTCGAGCCCGGTTTCGGTGTGCACGCGCTTGCCGACGCGCAGCGTGGTCTGGATCAGCTCGTGCAGCGTGCGGCCGACCGTGCCGGCCTCGCGCGCGGTGGCGTAGGCGGCGCGGACCTGGCCGAGGATCTGCGTCTCGCCGACGACCATCGAGTCCAGGCCCGAAGCGACCGAGAACAGGTGCTCGACGGCCGCGCCGGCGTAGTGCACGTACAGGCTGTCGTAGAGCTCAGCGGGTTCCATCCCGGCCTGGCGGGACAGCACTCCGGTGACGTCGTCGAGGCCGCCGTGGAAGGTCTCGACGACCGCGTAGACCTCGATCCGGTTGCACGTCGAGACGAGCATGACCTCGTTGATGTGCTCGGCCTGCTGCAGCTCGTCGAGGATCTTGCCGACCTCGTGGGCGGGGACCGCGACACGTTCGAGCGTGCTCAGCTCCGCACTCCGGTGCGAAAGCCCGACCGCCAACACGCTCATGCCGTCACCTCGCTGGCGCTCGGTGAACGCAAGAGCGAACGCGCTGTGTTGAATGATTCACTCGCAGGCTCGCTCATGAGCGCACCACCATTTCCCGTCCGCCATCCGGACCCGAACCGTTCCGGCCGCCCTTCCCATTGTCGGACGGCAGGCCCGCGCCGGGTAATCCGGAATTGCCCTGACTACCGGCGGCGTCATCCGCGCGGCGGGCCACATGGAACGAGAGTATCTGCAGCTCCACGGCCAAATCCACTTTGCGGACCTCGATGTGAGGAGGAACCTGCAAAACGACCGGGGCGAAGTTGAGGATGCACTGGACACCGCCCGCGACGAGCCGGTCACACACCGACTGCGCGGCGGTCGGCGGGGTGGCGATCACGCCGATGGAGATGCCGCGTTCGGCGCAGATCCGCGGGATGTCGTCCATGTGGGACACCGGGAGACCGCCGACCGGCACCCCGATCAGGTCCGGGTCCAGGTCGAACAGCGCCTCGACCGGGAAGCCGCGTCCCGGGAAGCCGCCGTAGTTCGCCAGCGCGTGACCGAGATTACCGATGCCGACGACCGCGACCTTGTGCTGGCGGGTCAGGCCGAGGATCCGCTCGATCTGGCTGACCAGGACGCTGACTTCGTACCCGACGCCGCGGGTGCCGTAGGAGCCCAGATAGGAAAGGTCCTTGCGCAGTTTCGCGGAATTGACGCCCGCCGCCTGGGACAGCTCTTCGCTCGAAACGGTCGTCGCGCCCTGTTCGGACATTCCGGACAGCACGCGGAGGTAGACCGCGAGGCGGGCGACGGCCGCTTCGGGGATCGACTTCGCCCGGACGGCCTCGGGGGCATCCCCGTTGGGGCCGGCGGGGACGGCCGGCATCTCGGCGGTCGGGGCGTTGTCGGCGTCCGGGGTGTCCTGGCGGCGGGACCGGCGCGGCGGCCGGTCCGGGGAGCCCGCCGCGTCGCGCCTCCCCCGCTGTGTCACCACGCCGTCGTCTCCTGCCCGCTGTGCACCCGGCGGCCATCGCCACGACCGTGCCGAACTGTGTCTTGACCCAGGGCGCGAGGTCCGGTTCGATGCCGGACAACCCGGGGGCGATGGCCCTACGGTAGACCACTTGTGAACGCGTGCACAAAGTCACTGGTCGGAGGCGGTTCGGGGCCGCCGTCGATCATGACGCGGCGTCAGAATCCTTGTCCGCCAAGGCAGTCCGGGTCAGCTCGCGTCGAGGGTGACCGAGTGCCAGCCGGTGGCGCCGTCCGGCACCGGGTCCGCGCGGTTCTCCGTCTGCGTGTAGCCGCCGGAATCGGTGGCCCGGACGAACGCCTGGTGCGTCCCCTTCGGCACGTCCAGCTCGATCCACCACATGCGCCAGGTGTCCTTGCTCACCTCCGCCGAGAGCACGGCGGGCTGCCACGCGCCTTGGTCCAGCCGGACCTCCACCTTCGCGACGCCGGTGTGCTGCGCCCAAGCCGTCCCGGCGAGCCGGACCTTGCCCGCGCTCACCTTCGCGAACCCGGTCGGCGTGTCGATCCGGGACTCGGTCTTGATCGGCGCCTGCTCGGCCCAGCCACGGCTGAGCCAGTACGCCTGCCGGGCGTCCCACTTGGTGAATTCGAGGTCTTCGACCCACTTCGTCGCCGACACGTACCCGTACAGGCCGGGGATGACGATCCGCGCCGGAAAGCCGTGCTCGACCGGCAGCGGCTCGCCGTTCATCCCGATCGCCAGCATCGCGCCGCGCTGCGGGTCGAGCGCCACGTTCGCGGGAGTGCCGCACGTCCAGCCGTCGACGCTGGTGGCGAACATCTGCTCGGCGCCGGCCTGCACGCCGGCCTCGTCGAGCAGGTCGACAAGGTCGACGCCGAGCCAGGTCGCGTTCGAGATCAGCGGGCCGCCGACCTCGTTGGACACACACGTCAGGGTGATCCGGCGCTCGACCAGCGGCCGGTTGCGGATGTCGGCGTAGGAGAACGTCACCTCGCGGTCGACCATGCCGTGGATGCGCAGGCTCCAGTCCTCGGCGCGGATCTGCGGCACGACCAGCGCGGTGTCGATGCGGTAGAAGTCCGGGTTCCGCGTGATGAACGGCGGCGAGCCCAGCTTGGCGAAGTCGGCGTCCGCCGGCAGCGGCGGCGCGGTGCGCGCGGGCACGAGCGGCCCGACGGCGGCCCGGGAGTCCTCGGCGTTCGAGCTGGTCCCGGCCACCTGGCCGACGACGGCCGCGACCCCCGAGCCCGCGACGACGCCGACACCCGCGCGCAGGAACTTCCGCCGGTCGAACCCCCGGTCGTGCACCACGTCCGGCGGCAAGGCGATCCGGTGCAGCCAGGTGAACGCGGCGAGCCCGGCGACCAGGGCGGCCACCGGCGCGAGCAGGGAGATCTGCCCGAGGTCGCTGCGCGCGTACACCGCGGCGACCCCGGCGGCGCCGAGCAGGACCACCAGGATCTGCCCCGCGCGCGGCGTCCGGCGCGAGAGCTGCCCGGCGAGCAGCGCGAACAGCACCAGCACCACGCCGAGGCCGAGCTTGAGGACCGGCTTGTCCCAGGTGCCCAGCGTCCGCTCGGCCCACTTCACGATGCCGGTCGGGCTGTGGTCGATCACGTAGTTCGCGACCGCGATGAACGGCGAAGCCGTGTACCCGACGAAGCCCGCGACCAGGTGCCCGACGCCCAGGGCGGCGGCCAGCGCGAGGAGCCCGACGAGGGTCGCGACCGGCAGCGAAAGCCGCCGTGGCGGGGCGTCTGGCAACGTGGTGGTCACGTCTCCATCTTCGGAGCGCACGCCCGCCCGGGTGGCCCGATGTGGCTTACGAGCTTGTTACGGCTCAGGTGAGCGCGCGCCGGAGCCGGTCCTCCTCGACCCGCCAGTACCCGTGCTCGGCCCCGTCGACCAGGATCACCGGGACGCGGTCGCCGTACTCCGCGCGCCACTCCGGGTCGGTGTCGACGTCCGCGCTCTTCCACGCGACGCCCAGCTCGCCGCAGATCCGCGCGACGTCGGCCTCGGCGACCTCGCAGAGGTGGCAGCCCTCGCGGCCCATGACCGTCACTTCGTGCGCCATGCCGTCCTTCCTACCGCAGCCGCAGGCGGCGCAGCTTCCCGGTGGCCGAATGCGGCAGCGACTCGGCGAACTCGACCGCGTGCGGCACTTTGTACCCGGCCAGGTGGGCCGCGCAGTGCTCGACGACCTGCTGCTCGGACAGCGACGCCCCGGCCGCCGGCACGACGAAGGCCTTCACCGCTTCGCCGCTGCGCTCGTCGACCACGCCGACGACCGCGGCCTCGGCCACCTCGGGCAGCTGCCCGATGACCTCCTCGACCTCGCGCGGGAAGACGTTGAAGCCGTTGACGATGATCAAGTCGTTGGCCCGGTCCACCAGGTGCAGGTCACCGTCGGTGTCGAGGTAGCCGACGTCGCCGGTACGGAACCAGCCTTCCGCGTCCGGCCCGTGGTCCCCGTCGGGCCAGTAGCCGGAGAACAGGTTCGCGCCGCGGATCGACACCAGCCCGGTCTCACCCTCGGCTTCGAAGACGTCGTCGACGTCGTCCGGGTCGAGCGGCACGGCCTGGTCGGTGCCGTCGCTGTCGACCAGCCGCAGCTCGATCCCGGGCAGCGGCCGCCCGACCGAACCCGGCTTCGGGTAGCCGGTGACCAGCGTCGAGGTCACCACGGGCGCGCACTCGGTGAGGCCGTAGCCCTCGTAGACGTCCAGGCCGGTGGCCTCGCGGATCGCGGTCAGCACCTTCGGGTGCAGCGGCGCGGCGCCCGAGGTCATCCGCCGGACGGTGGCCAGCTTCTCGCGCAGCTCACCGGCACCGAGCGCGGCGAACTCCGCGTACATCGTCGGGACGCCGGCGATCGTCGTGACGCCGTGTGCGGCGCAGTCGTCCAGCGTGCGCTGCGCCTCGAAGCGCTCCGAGAGGATCGCGGTCGCACCGGCGGACACGGCGTGCAGCAGGCCGGGGCCGAGGCCGTAGACGTGGAAGAGCGGGATGGTGATCAGCACGCGGTCGTCGTGCGTGAGCACGCCCTCGATCCCGTCGAGCTGCGCCAGGTTGGCCAGCAGCGCGCGGTGGGACAGCATCACGCCGCGGGGTGGCCCGGTGGTGCCGGACGTGTAGGAGATGACCGCGATGTCCTCGCCCGCCCGGCCGGCGTCGGCGGACTCGGCTACTCCATCCGGGTCGGATCCGGGCGTGAGGACGCTCACGCCGCCGGGCAGCGGCGCGTCGGCGTCCCGGCTGATGACAACCTTGGCACCGCTGTGGCCGAGCAGCTTCTCCAGTTCGGGCCCGGGTGCCTGCGGCGACAGCGGTACGACGATCGCCCCGGCCCGCAGTGCGGCGAAGAACGCGACGGCGAAGTCGACCGACGTCGGCAGCCGCAGCGCGACCCGGTCGCCGGGCCGGACACCGGCGTCCGCCAGCCGCCCGGCCTGCACCTGGGCGGCGGCCGCCAGCTCGGCGTAGGTCAGGCCGTGCCCGGTGCCGGTCTCGCGCACGGCCGGGTGCTCCGGCCACGTGGCCGCGGCCCGCGTGAGCAGCCCGCCGACCCCCGACTGCGTCGCCTCTGGAGCACTCACCGGCGGTCCACCTTTCTTCTTCCGGCCAAACCGTTGCAAGTCTGTCATTCGGAGCGACGTCATGGGTGCTGACCGCGAGCGTCGCCATTGCGCAACCCCGGAAGCCACTACCTACTTCGCGGTAACTACACGTATGCTGCACTGCGTCGGGCCGGTGGTGTTGATCACCGCCGCGACCGGAGAGAGGGAGTCGCCGTGACGAACTTGCCTGCCCACGAGGCCGTGGGGCATGCGAGCCGGCAGGCCCCTGCTCGCCCGCCGTCCGGGGGTATCGTGGCCCACTGGGCCAGAGCCGCCGCCGGAGGTGCCGCCCGATGACCGTGCCGACCGCCGTGAGCCGCGGCCCCGTCTCCATGTTCGCCGAGCGCGTGTTCGGGCGGTCCTCGGCCGTGCCGCTGAGCAGGCAGGCGGCCGAGGAAGAGCGGGCCGAGGCGGCCAAGGCCGAAGCCTGGGAGCTGGTGCGGGCGGCGCAGGACGGCGACTCGTCCGCGTTCGGCCGCCTCTACGACCGCTACGTCGACGTCGTCTACCGGTACGTGCTGTTCCGGCTCGGCGACCGCGACCTGGCCGAGGACGTCACCAGCGAGACGTTCCTGCGCGCGCTGCGCCGGATCACGTCGGTGAGCTACCAGGGACGTGACGTCGGCGCCTGGTTCGTCACCATCGCCCGCAACCTGGTGCTCGACCACGTCAAGTCGAGCCGGTTCCGCCTCGAGGTCGTCACCGACGAGGTGACCGAGCCGGGTTCGGCGCCGTTCACCGTCGGCGCGACGGCGCAGGCCGGGCCCGAGCAGGAGGCCATCAGCCGCGCGACCCGCGCCGAGCTGCTGCGCTGCGTCGCGGAACTGGGCGACGACCAGCGGGAATGCATCATTCTGCGCTTCCTGCAGGGCCTGTCGGTGGCGGAGACGGCCGAGATCATGAACCGCAACGAGGGCGCCATCAAGGCGCTCCAGCACCGCGCGGTACGCCGTTTGGCACAACTGCTGCCCACGGGATTGCGCTGATCCCGCGAACTTTCCGGCCGGTCGACCGAATCCGGTAACCCCGGCGCCTTCTGGATCGTTACTCCTGCCAGACCGGTGTCATCGAGCCGGCCAAGGCCCGAGATGGAGCTGCGCAGTGAGGTTTGCGCGTGAGCGAGCCGAGATCGAACGGTTCGCACGTGCCCTGGAGCCGTCCCCGGTACGCCGGGACGGCGAGTTCGCCGACGAACTGGCCCTCGTCGGCGCGCTGCGCGACCTCGGTGCGGCCGGGGCCCCGGACCTGGAGACACGGCAGCGGATCCGCGCGGAGATCGCGGGCCGCCTGGAGACGGCGGCGGCCACCCCGCGTCGGAGGTGGCGGCCGCGGACCGCCGACCTGGTGGCCGCCGCGCTCTTCCTGGTCCTCGTGCTCTCCGGGCTGACGCTGGTGCTGTCCCGGAACGCGTTGCCGGGTGACGCGCTGTACGCCGTGAAGCGCGCTGGGGAGTCGACGGCGTTGAGCTTGACGTTCGGTGACCAGGCGAAGGCGCGCAAGCACCTGGAGTTCGCCACCAACCGCATCACCGAGCTGGGCGAGATGGCGGCCGCCGGCGCGAGCCAGGCCGACTACCGGAAGGCCTACGACGACTTCGCGGCCGATCTCCGCGCGGGCGTGGCGGAGCTGGCGACCGTGGCGACGAGCGACGGCGGCGGCGCACAGGCGCTGGCGGACGTCCGGCTGTGGGCCCGCAACCAGGCGGCCCGGCTCGCGGCACAGCCGCTGCCGTCGGACGCCGCCCCGGTGATCGGCGACGTGCGGGACCTGCTCGGCAAGGTCCAGGAGCGCGCGAGCGGCTTGGTCGCGCGGCTGAACTGCTACGAGATCACCACCGGCAAGTCCGACGAGCTGGGGCTGGTCCCGGCGACGGGCGAGTGCACGGCCCGGCCGGCCCCGGCCGCCGGCGAACAACCGGCATCGCCGGTCCCGGCCGCACCCTCGTCCTCCGGGGAGAGCACCGCGCCGGCGCCGACCGGCACGCAGCTGCCGCCATCGGACGCGGCGGCCACCCCGCGCCTCCCGGCGCCGACGGGCGGGATCCAGCCCCCGCCGGTGTACGGCCAGCCGCCGACGACCACCCGGCCGCCATCGACGACCACGACGACGCCCCCGCCGCCGCTGGTGTCGATCCCGCCGTTGCTGCCCGGGCTGCCGCCGATCGTGATCGGCTGAGGTCCGGGGCCACACCTGCGACGGCGCGGTGCGTGGCTCGCTACGCTGTGCGAAGGACCCGGACTTTCGCGAGGACGTGGCCAGCAGACGTGGAGGCGGTGGGCGTGTCAGCTTGGCGTGGCAGGGATAAGTGTCAGGAGCTGGAACGGCTCGCCACGCTCGCGGGCGAGGCGTCGGCCGAAGCCGCCCACGCCCGAGTGGTGTCCGAACCCGCCCCGCCCGCCCCGCCGGACCTCACGGCGGCCGCGTTCTTCGACGTCGACAACACGATGATGATGGGCGCGTCCATCTTCTACTTCGCCCGCGGCCTCGCGGCGCGGAAGTTCTTCACCTCGTCGGATCTGGCCGGGTTCGTCTGGGGCCAGATCAAGTTCCGCCTCGGCGGCCGTGAGAACAAAGAGGACATCAAGACCCACCGCGAGCGCGCACTGTCCTTTGTGGCCGGACGGACGGTGGCCGAGCTGACGTCGATCAGCGAAGAGATCTACGACGAGCTGATGGCGGACAAGATCTGGTCGGGCACCCGCGCGCTGGCCCAGATGCACCTGGACGCGGGCCAGCGCGTCTGGCTGGTGACGGCGACCCCGATCGAGCTGGCGACGATCATCTCCCGCCGCCTGGGCCTGACCGGCGCGCTGGGCACGGTGGCGGAAACCCGTGACGGCGTGTACACGGGACGCCTGGTCGGCGACCTGCTGCACGGCCGGGCGAAGGCACACGCGGTCCGGGCGCTGGCGTCCAGGGAAGGCCTGAACCTCAAGCGCTGCACGGCGTATTCCGACTCGGCGAACGACATCCCGATGCTGTCGGTGGTGGGCACCGCGGTGGCGGTGAACCCGGACGGCGGCCTCCGCGACGTGGCCCGGGCGCGCGGCTGGGAGATCCGCGACTTCCGGACCGGCCGCAAGGCGGCCAAGATCGGCGTGCCGTCGGTACTGGGCGCCGGCGCGCTGGCCGGCGCGGTGGCGGCGGGGATGGCGTACCGCCGCCGCTGAGCGCTCAGCCCCGGAAGACCGACTTCCGCTGCGAAAGCCGCCGGTACAGCGTCTGCTGGATCGACTCGCGCACCTGGTCCGTCAGCTGGAACACCAGCATCGGGTCCTCCACGGCTTCCGGGCCGTACTCGTCCGTCGGGATCGGCTCGCCGAACTCGATGCTCCACTTCGTCGGCAGCGGGATCGCGCCCAGCAGCCCGAAGTGCGGGAAGAACGGCGTCACCGGGAAGTACGGCAGCCCGAGCATGCGGGCCAGCAGCTTGATGTCGCCCAGCTTCGGGTAGATCTCCTCCGCGCCGATCACCGACACCGGGATGATCGGCACGCCCGCGCGCAGCGCCGCCGACACGAAGCCGCCGCGGCCGAACCGCTGCAGCTTGTAGCGGGACGAGAACGGCTTGCCGACACCCTTGAAGCCCTCCGGCCACACGCCGACCAGCTCGCCCTTGCGCAGCAGCCGTTCCGCGTCCGCGTGGCAGGCCAGCGTCTGGCCGGACTTGCGGGCGAACGAGCCCACCAGCGGCAGCTGGAACACCAGGTCCGCGCCGAGGCCGCGCAGGTGACGGCCGCCGGTCTCGTCGTGCACCGCCACCGCCGTCATCAGCGAGTCGAGCGGGATGGTGCCCGAGTGGTTGGACACGAGCAGCGCGCCGCCCGAAGCCGGCAGGTTTTCGACGCCGAACGTGTCGACGCGGAACCACTTCTTGTACAGCGCGCGCAGCGGCGGCAGGAACAGCGCGTCGGTCAGCTCGGCGTCGAAGCCGAACTCGTCGACCGTGTAGTCGCCGGTCAGCCGGTCGCGGAGGAAGCCGAGCACCGAGCGTGCGGCGTCCGAAAGCGGCTCCGGGGTCTCCCGGTCGGCGCCCGGGAAGGCGACGACCGGCGCGTCCGCCCGCGCGGCTTCCTCACGAACGTCACGTCCGGCTTCCGGCTTCTCCCGGCCCGGTCCGTGCAGGGGGATGACCTGCGCCTCGGCACCGCCCACCGTTCCCGCCTCGCTTTCGAAGTCGTCCAAGTCGTGCGGTCTGCTGTGACAACCGGAGCTGCGCTCCGGGCCGGGGGCTTCGCCACCCGGACCCCCGAGAGCCCTGCTCATCGGCTCTGCCCCGTCGCGGCGGCGACGAGCACCTTCCCGGCCAGGCCGGCCAGCTTGCCGCCGTCGAGCACCGGCCTCAGGCCGCGTCCGGCGATGTAGTCGTCGAACGCCTCACGCGTCGTCCACCGCGGGGTGTACCCGAACTCGTGCTTCAGCTTGGTGATGTCGACGACCCGGCCGAAATTCAGCAGCCGGACCTGGTCGGCGGAGAAGTCCACGACGCGGGCCCCGCGCAGGACCTTGCCGACCGACGGCACCACGCTCCGCGGCATCGGCAGCTCGACCCGGCCCGCTCGCCGGATCGCCTGCGATAGGGTGAGTACCCCCTCCGAGCCGACGTTAAAGACGCCGGGCTTGTCGTGCAGGGTCGCCCGCTCCAGGACGGCCAGCGCGTCCGACGCGTGCAGCAGCTGGATGCGCGCGTCGTAGCCGAAGACCGTAGGGACGACCGGCAGCGCGAAGTATCGCGAAAGGACGGTGTCGGTCTCGGGCCCGATGATGTTGGCGAACCGGAACAGCGTCGTCGTGATGTCCGGACGGCGCCGGACCAGGCCGCGCACGTAGCCCTCCATCTCGACGGCGTCCTTCGCGTACCCGCTGGACGACGTCGGGATGAGCTCCGAGTCCTCGGTGAAGACCGCCTGCGACCGGGCGCTCGCGCCGTACACCGCCGCCGTCGACTTGACCACCAGCTTGCGGACCAGCGGCGAGCGCTGGCACGCGGCCAGCAGCCGCATGGTGCCGATGACGTTGACTTCCTTGATCGCGGTGCGGCGGCCGGGACCGGCCGGGTGCGCGGTGCAGGACGCGTGCACCACCGTGTCGACCTTCGCCGTGCTGATCACCTTGGCGATCAGCGGGTTGCGGATGTCCGCGCGGACGAACTCCGCGTGGCCCATGCGCTGCAGCACCGTCTTGTCCGGGGCGACCGTGTCGACACCGATGACCCGTTCGAAGTCGGGGTTGTTGCCCAGCCGGGCGAGCAGCTTCCCGCCCAGTTCCCCGGCGACCCCGGTCACGAGCACGATGTTCGACGGCATTCGACTCCCTGCGGCGTAGGGCGTGGTGGGGGTGGACGATCACCCGAGGTGCGCGAACCCGCACTCACTGGAAGCATCGCGCGGACGCCCTTGAGATGTTACCGCTCTTCAGTGGTAGCTCCGGGTCGTCTTACGTGCTATTAACCGCTTCGCGCCGGAATGCGACGAAGACCTCACTCGAACGGGCGGAACCGGCCCACCAAATGGACGTGGCCCGTCCAGGAACTGGACGGGCCACGGCTACGCTCGGGCGGCTTACTTGCCGGCCTTGCGACGCTGCACTCGCGTGCGGCGAAGCAGCTTGCGGTGCTTCTTCTTCGACATGCGCTTACGGCGCTTCTTGATCACAGAGCCCACGGGCGCTCCTTCGGTTGTCGTCGGTCACGCTGCCCGGCGCAGCGTCCAACGGGTGGAGCGCACAGGCACGAGCGGTTCTCCAGGTTACCCGGCACCCGGCGCGGGCCGGTCGGCGGGCAGGCGGTAACCCCGCGCGCCGCCGCCCGGCGGCCGGTTCACCCGGCCTTTCCAGGGGGTCCGGGTGGCGGAGCCCCCGGCCGGAGCAAAGCTCCGGTTGGCTCAGCCCACGTCGTAGTAGGCACCCTGCAGGTACTCGTGCACTGCTTTCTCCGGCACCCGGAAGGACTTGCCGACCCTGACGGCGGGCAGCTCACCCGAGTGCACGAGACGGTAGACGGTCATCTTGGAGACCCGCATCAGCGTGGCCACCTCGGCGACCGTCAGGAACTGGACCTGCCCGACAGCGGGGAGGTCTTCCTTCTTGTTCGGCGACATGTTTACCGCGTCCTTCGACACGTGTCGCGCCACGAGGCTTCCCCACCTGTGGTATCGACACGCACGTGCTCTATCGAGAGTAGCGGGACTGGTGGGACTGATGCGACGCCTGTCACCGAGATGGGCCCTTACCAGGGCTAACGCACAGGCACCCGCGCGTGCAAGACCTCAGGAATCGCCCATTCCGGCGAATTCACCCCCGTTGGCCGGTCGCCAGCGCCCCGGTGCGGCCTTGGGCGCTCGGACTCAGGCGTCGTGGGCCTTGCCCAACTCGACCGACCGGTCCCGCGCGGCTTCGATGGCTGCCAGGAGCGCGGCCCGGACGCCGTGCTTCTCCAGCTCGCGGATGGCGTTGATGGTCGTGCCGGCCGGTGACGTCACGGCTTCGCGCAGCAGCACGGGGTGTTCGTCCGACTCGGCGAGCATCTTCGCCGCGCCGACGGCCGACTGGATGATCAGCTGGCCGGCCAGCGCGCGCGGCAGCCCCAGCAGGATGCCGGCGTCGATCATGGCCTCGACCAGGTAGAAGAAGTACGCCGGGCCGGAGCCGGAGAGCGCGGTGACGGCGTCCTGCTGCCCCTCCGGCACCTCGACGACCTTGCCGACGTGCGAGAGCAGGTCGCGCACCACGGCCAGGTGCTCGGCCGTGGCGTGCCGTCCCGCCGAGATGGCGCTCATGGCCTCGTTGACGAGCATCGGCGTGTTCGGCATGACGCGGACGACCGGAACGCCCTCGGCGAGCCGCCGCTCGTACAGCGACGTCGGCAGCCCGGCGCACAGCGACACGACGAGCGAGGAGGGGCCGAGCAGCGGCGCCAGCTCGTCGAGAACCGGCTCGATGTCCTGCGGCTTCACGGCGACGACGAGGACATCGGCGCGCTTCGCGGCTTCGGCGACCTCGACACCGCGGACGCCGTACCGCTGCGTCAGCTCCTCGACGCGTGCGGGATACCGCTCGGTGAAGAGCAGGTCGCCCGGCTCGTGGCCGCCGTGCAGCAGCCCCGAGAGCAACGCCTCGCCGATCTTGCCCGCACCCAGCACCGCGATGACCGTCATGGCGTCAAGCGTGCCAAACGCGGCTCAGCCGCCCGGGGCCGGGGCCAGGCCCAGCTGGCGGGCCTGGCAGACCAGCCGTCCCTGCGAATCCACCACCGTCGCGTCCGAGTCGAACCACGACTCGTGCACCGACCGCGACTCCACCACCACCCGCAGCCAGCCCGGCGCGGGACGCGTCCGCAGCAACGCCGTCAGCTGGACCGTCGGGGCCCAGCCGATGCGGCCGAGGTTCATCACCACCGGCGGGTTGACGTCCGCGGCCAGCAGCGTGAAGTACGGGTCCACCAGGCTGTGCCGCGGCCGGACCCACAGCCGCATCCGCGGCGGCTCGCCCGTGCGGCCGGCCAGGTAGCCCGCGGTCGCCGGGTCGAGGCGGACTTCGCAGCCCTTCGCCAGGTTGAACGGACCCTCCGTGCTCTCGGCCATCGCGATCGCGCCCGGTGAGGGCTCGGCCGGCATCGACGGCACGTCCGTCCACTCCGGGCGCCGCATCGGCAGCCGTCCGGTCGTCACCCGCGCCTCGACGCAGCTGCGGCCGCGCTGCTCCAGCCGGACTTCGACGACCGTCGCGCGCCGGCCGACCTTGCGGACGTCCGTGCGCAGCAGTACCGGGCCGAGCGCCGGTGCGTGCAGGAACTCCGCGCTGACGACCAGCGGTTCCGCGTGCGGTTCACCGCGCTCGTGCAGCGCGGCGATCGCCGCCTTGGCCAGCAGGGCCAGCAGGAAACCCCCGTGCGGGTGCGAGCCGATGGCCCACTCCGCGCGCAGCACCGCGGTGAAGGTGCCGTCCCCCAGCGACCGCGCCGCACTCGCCATGTCGAAGGACACGGCGTTGCCGTCCGTTCCGCTCACCGACGCGCCGTGCCAATGGGGAAATCGGGGCAGGTGACGAGCAACGGTCGCAACGGGTTCACAGTCGGAACTTTACGTGTTCGACCGGCGGAAATGGAGCCGGGAGCAGTCGTGTCCGCGGGCGAATGTGCGCCATCACTGCCCCAGGTGGAATCGCGCGAACAGCAGCGCCTCCGCCAGGTCGCGGACCCGCTGGGCCCCGGTGGCGGCGTGCCGGGTGTTGATCTCCAGCACGATCTGGCCGGCGAAACCGCTGCTGACCAGCTTCTCCAGCAGCTCGGCGCAGGGCTGGCCGCCGCGCCCCGGCACCAGGTGCTCGTCCTTGGGGACGCCGGTGCCGTCGGCCAGATGGACGTGCGTGAGTCCTTCCGCCATCCGCTCCGCCAGCGCCAGCGCGTCCATCCGGGCTGCCGCTGTGTGGGACAGGTCGAGCGTGTAGTGCCGGAAACCGACGTCCGTCGGGTCGATCGACGGCCGGAACGCCGAGACGCGGGAATTCCGCGAACCACCCGGCGGCCGGACCTTGAACATGTTTTCGACGGCGATTTCGATTCCGCTCGACGTCTCCAGCTCGTCGACCAGATCGCCGAACGCGTCACCGTAGCGCCGCTGCCACCGGAACGGCGGGTGCACGACGACAGTGCGCGCGCCCAGCTCCTGGGCCGCGTCGACGGACATCCGCAGCCGCACCACCGGGTCCGGCGACCAGACCCGCTGCGTGATCAGCAGCGACGGCGAATGGATCGACAGGACGGGCACCCCGGTCCGGCGCGACCAGCGGCGCAGCGCGGTCACGTCCTGGCTGACCGGGTCGGCCCAGACCATGACCTCGACGCCGTCGTAGCCGAGCTCGGCGGCCAGCTCGAAGGCGCTCCCCGCCTTGAGGGGCCACACGGACGCCGTGCTGAGCCCGACGCGGACCGGCTGCTCGTCTGTCACGCGCGACATCCTGCCTCGTCACCGAGGGTGCGGGGCAGGGGCGTGTGCCGAAGGGGACGCGGATCACCGCGTCCCCGCCGCCGTCAGCGGCCGACGAGCAGCAGCGCCGCCGGGGACACCGTCACCACCAGGCCGACCAGCACCGCGAGCACCGTGGTCTGCAGGTCCTCGGCGCGGCGGATCTTCCGCACGATCCAGACCAGCGCGACGACCACCAGCAGCGCCGCCACCAGCGCGGCGGCCGGGATGTTCACCCACAGCCAGTTGAAGCCCAGCCACACGGCCGCGCCGCCGACGACACCCAGCGCGAGCTGGCCGGCCAGCGCCAGCCACGCCTTGCCGGGCGAGGCCGCCGGCTCCGGCTCGGCGAGCGGCTCGGGAACGTCTTCGTACTCGTCGTCCTCGTAGCCTTCGCCCTGCTCGTAGGCGTAGTCGTCCTGCTCGAAGTCCGGGCCGTCCGGGTAGCCGTCGGCGAATTCGCGCTCGTACGGTTCGAGGTCGTCCGGGATCGGCGCGCGCGAGGCGCGGTCACCGGGCGCGAACGGCATCGGCGGCGGGTACGCGCCGGTCGGCGGGCCCGCGTCGTAGGCCGCCTGGTAGCCGCTGCCCTCCGGGGCGAAGCCGTCGGGCTCGAAGTCGTCCTCGGGGTAGCCGTCGTCGTCCGGGGCGTCGGTGGGCACCACCGGCATGACGCCGATCTCGGTGTCCTCCATCTGCTCCTTCTGCCGCCGCTTGCGCCAGTTCGCCAGCCCCGCCGGCGACGACGGCTCCGGCGCTTCCGGCTGCTTCGGCGGTTCCTCGCCGGCTACGGCGTCGAACTGCTCGGTGTAGGCCTCCTGCTGCGGCTGCGGGCGGCGCGCCGGGGCGCGGCGCGGGCGGCCGGGTGCGGCGGGCGGCGTCGCGAAGGTTCCGCTCGCCATCGGCGGCGGCGGCACGTCGATGTCGGCGTCCGGGGTGCCGTTGAGCCCGTCGAGCCGGGCCGACAGCGGGCCGCCGGACGGCGGCGGCACCGGCAGCTGCTGCGAAGGCTGCGGAGGCGGCGGGGTGGGCAGCTGCTGCGACGGCTGCGGCGGGCCGGGGCGACGCCGGACCGGCGGGACGGCCGCGCGGGTCTCCTCGGCGGCGGGCGGCGGCGCGACCGGCAGCTGCTGCGAAGGCTGCGGAGGCGGCGGCTGACGCCGTGGCGCGCGCGGCGGCACGGGCAGCTGAGCGGACTCCGGCGGCCGCGGCGGCCCGGCCAGCTGTGCAGACTCCGGCGGCCGCGGCGGCACGGCCAGCTGAGCGGACTCCGGCGGCCGCGGCGGCACGGGCAGCTGAGCGGACTCCGGCGGCCGCGGCGGCGCGGGCGGCGCCGCGGGCTCCTGCGGCGGGCGCGCGAACTGCCCGGACTCCTGGGGTGCCTGCCTGCCGAACGAGCCGGGCTCCGCCGCCGGGCGGCCGTACTGGCCGGACTCGGCGCCGCCGGGGGCGGGCCGGGCCGGGGGCGGCGGCGTGACCGGCCGCGGCAGCGGCTGCGAGTCCTGCGGGACCGCGCGGGGCGCGGGCGGCGGCGGGGACGGCGGCTCGGCACGGCGGCGGCCGGCGGGCCGGTTGGGCGGGGGCGGCGTGCCCTCGGCGGCCACCCGGTCGATGATCGCCTGCGGGCCGGTGTCGCTCACGCCCGGCCGCCGGTGGGAGCCGGTCGTGCCACCGGTGGCTTCGGGGGTGGCGGGCTCGTCGTCGTCCTCGGCCGCGCGCCGTCGCCGGCGGCGGCTGCCGTCGACCTGGGCACCGTGCTGGGCGAGCAGCTCAGCCACGGTCTTCTGCGGCTGGTCGCCTCCGGTCTGGTCCGTCATACCTGGTAATCCCCTGCGCGCTCCGGTTCCTCGGCACCTCGCGGGGAGGTACCCGACGGCATCCCGGCGGCGCAGCGCGCGCTGTACGCCGTCTTCTGCATGTCCGTCACCTCTCCACCGTGCCCGTCTCCCGTTCGCGAAGTCCAGCCGCGTGCTTTCACCGGTCCTCCTGTGCGCCGAAGCGCCCCACGAGGGCGGCTCCAGTCTCATCCGCGCCGTTGGAATGGTCCAGCCGCCGCAGGATGACACCCTCTCGCAGAGCCCACGGGCAGATCTCGAGTTCGGTCAAACCGAGCGCCCGCATCGTGGCCTGCGCGACGAGCGCGCCCGCCACGAGCTGGTGCGACCGGCTCGCGCTGACCCCTTCGAGCTGCGCCAGGTCGGCGGAGGTCATCCGCGAGATGAAGGCCAGGAGCTGGCGCAGCGCGGTGTCCGTGAGCGTACGTCGCACGTGCGGGCCCGCCGCCGAGGGGGCGGCGCCGGTCAGCCGGGCGAGCGAGCGGAACGTCTTCGACGTCGCCACGACCCGGTCGGGTTCACCCCATTTGGTGACTTTCCGCGCGAGATCGGTGAGCTGGTCGTCGAGCCACGCCGACGTCGCGACGAGCTCCGAGCGCGTCGGCGGGTCGTGCTTGAAGCGGGTGCGCGTGGTGCGGCCGGCGCCCAGGGGCAGCGATTCGGCCAGGACGGGCTCTTCGTCGCGGCCCATCGCGACCTCCAGCGAGCCGCCGCCGATGTCGAGGACGAGCAGCTGGCCCGCGGACCAGCCGTACCAGCGCCGGACGGCGAGGAACGTCAACCGGGCTTCGTCGGTGCCGGAAAGGACCCGCAGCTCGACGCCGGTCTTGTCGGCGACCCGGGCGAGCACCTTGGCGGAGTTCTTGGCTTCGCGGACCGCGGAGGTGGCGAACGCCATGACTTCTTCGCAGCCGAGCCGGACGGCGGCGTCCTTGGCGGACTCGACGGCGGTGACGAGCTCGTCGGCACCGGCCTTGCTCAGCTCGCCGCCGGGCGTGATCCGCTCGGCCAGGCGCAGCACGGACTTCTCGGAATGCATCGGCGTCGGGTGGGCGCCACGGTGGGCGTCGACCACGAGCAGGTGGACGGTGTTGGAACCGACGTCGAGTACCCCTAGGCGCACGGGGGTCCAGGGTACCGGCCTCAGCGCCAGGTCTCGAACTTGTAACCGAAAACACTCGGTGCGGTACCGCCCCGGCGCGCCTCCCACCGGCGCGGTACCGCCCGAAAAGCCGGTTACGTCTCGAACTTGTAGCCCAGGCCGCGCACCGTCACCAGGTGCCGCGGCGAGCCCGGGTCCGGCTCGATCTTCGAGCGCAGCCGCTTCACGTGAACGTCCAGGGTCTTCGTGTCGCCGACGTAGTCCGCGCCCCACACCCGGTCGATCAGCTGACCGCGGGTGAGCACCCGGCCGACGTTGCGCAGCAGGTACTCCAGCAGGTCGAACTCCTTGAGCGGCAGCGAAACCTCGGCGCCGTCGACCGTCACGACGTGCCGCTCGACGTCCATCCGCACCGGCCCCGCCGACAGGACCAGCGGCGCCAGCTCACCCTCCGAGCCCGGCTCGCCGCCGCGGCGCAGCACCGCGCGGACCCGCGCGATCAGCTCGCGCGCCGAGTACGGCTTCGTCACGTAGTCGTCGGCACCCAGCTCCAGGCCGACGACCTTGTCGATCTCGCTGTCCCGCGCGGTCACCATGATGACCGGCACGGCCGAGCGCTGACGCAGCTGCTTGCAGACGTCGGTGCCGCTCATCCCGGGCAGCATCAGGTCGAGCAGCACGATGTCGGCGCCGTTGCGGTCGAACTCCTCCAGCGCGGCCTGGCCGGTGCCGGCCACGGCGGCGGTGAACCCTTCCTTGCGCAGCAGGAAGGCGAGGGGGTCGGCGAACGACTCCTCGTCCTCGACGATGAGAACCCTGGTCACAGGTTTCCTCCATGATCTGGGCTGTCCTGCCCGGTAACCACGAGCCTCGGGGTGCGCTCGGGGGTCTTCTCCTGCCGCGGTGCCGGCGAGGTCTTGGCGCCCCGCGCCGGCTCGGCGGCCGGGTCGGGGCGGACGTGCGCGGGGATGCGCAGGGTGAACGTCGAGCCGGTGCCGGGACGGCTCCACAGCCCGACCGAGCCGCCGTGGTTGGCCGCGACGTGCTTGACGATCGCCAGGCCCAGCCCGGTGCCGCCGGTGGCGCGCGAGCGGGCCTTGTCGGCGCGGTAGAAGCGCTCGAAGACGCGCTGCTGGTCCTCCTCGGCGATGCCGATGCCGCGGTCGGTCACGGCGATCTCGACCATCCCGTCGGCGAGCCGGCGCGAGATCGAGACCGGGCTGCCCGCCGGCGAGTAGTTGACCGCGTTCTCCAGCAGGTTCGACAGGGCGGTGACCAGCAGCGTCCGGTCGCCCTCGATGAGCAGGCCGCTGGGGCTGTCGGTGGTGATCCGGATGTCGGCCGACTCCGCCGAAAGCGTGGTGCGGCCGAGCGCCTCGCGCACGACCGCGTCGACCTCGACGACGTTGAGGTCGGGCAGCCGTTCGGCGCCCTGCAGCCGCGAGAGCGCGATCAGCTCGGTGACGAGCTGGCCGAGCCGGGTGGATTCGCGGAGGATCTTGCCGCCGAAGCGGCGGACCTCGTCGACGTCCTCGGCGGCGTCGAGCACGGCCTCGGTGAGCAGCGCGATCGCGCCGACCGGGGTCTTGAGCTCGTGGCTGACGTTGGCGACGAAGTCGCGGCGGACGGCCTCCAGCCGGATGGCCTCGGAGTGGTCGACCGCCTCGACGACGGTGAAGCCGTCGCCGAGCGGCCGGACCTGGCCGAGCACCGCCTCCGGCTGGCGGCCGCGCGCTTCGAGCGGCGAAAGGTCGATCTCCACGGGTTCGTCGGTCTCGACGACCTGCTCGGCCGCCTTGCGGGCACGCGGGTCGGCCTGGTTGACCTTGACCAGTCCCAGCTCGTAGGCACGCGGGTTGTGCAGCACCATGTCGCCGAACCGGTTGAGCACGACGACGCCGTTGTTGGACGAGCGGACCAGCCGTTCGAGCAGCTCCGCGACGGTCGGGCCCGGCGGCCGGGCCTCCTCCCGGCGGGTGCGGGCCCGCGCCAGGAAATAGCCGACCACCGCACCGGCCACCAGTGCGCCGATGGCCAGTGCGAGTGAAACAGGCGTGGTCACGGGCCGATCGTAAGCTGAGAAGTGGCCCTCCGGCCTAGCGTTGTCCGCCTTGTCGTGAGCACCGCGACACCTGCGGAGGACATGTTCGCCGGGGCTTCAGGCGGCGTTCACCCGATCGATTCCCCGGCGAGACATTCCGGGCGAATTCACCCGAGCGTCTTCAGGTCCTCGCCGGTGAGCCGCAGCGCCGCGGCGGCGACGTTCTGGTCCAGGTGCGTGACGTCGCCGGTGCCCGGGATGGCGAGCACGTGCGGGCCCTGGTGCAGGGTCCACGCGAGCCGCACCTGCGCCGGGGTGGCGTCGTGCCGGCGCGCGACCTCGGCGACCCGCGCGTCCTCGCCCGTTCCGCTCGCGACGGCGAAGAACGGGACGAAGGCGATCCCGCGCTCGGCGCACATCCGGACCAGCTCGTCGTCCTCGCGGCGGGCGGACAGGCCGTACTGGTTCTGCACGCAGACGACCGGCGCGATGGCCAGTGCCTCGGTGAGGTGCTCCGGGCCGACGTTGGAGATGCCCAGCTCGCGGATCAGGCCCTGCTCGCGCAGCTCGGCGAGCGCGCCGAAGCCGTCGGCGAGCGAGCCGGTACCGCGGTCGAGGCTCTGCCCGATCCGGTAGTTGACGACGTCGAGGTGGTCCAGGCCCAGTTCGCGCAGGTTCTGCTCGACCTGCGCGCGCAGCTGGTCCGGCCGGGCGGTGAAGAAGTTTCCCGCGAAGTCGCGGCCGGGACCGACCTTGGTGGTGAGCACCAGGTCGTCGTACGGCGCCAGCGCGCTGTTGATCAGCTCGTTCGCCGAACGCGGCCCGGCGAAGTAGAAGGCGGCCGTGTCGAAGTGGTTCACGCCCAGCTCGACGGCCCGGCGCAGCACGGCGAGCGACGTCTCACGGGCGCGGATGCCGCCGTCCGAAGTGGACATCAGGCGCATCGCGCCGAAGCCGAGCCGGTTGACTTCGAAGGAGCCGAGCTGCCAGGTGCCCGCCGCGGCGGCGGGGAGGGTGTTCGTCGTGGTCATGGCTCCAGCGTCGCGGCGTCACCCGCGCGAGGACCGGGTTTGGCACTTTGCTGCCACACTGGAACACGTGGAAAAGGTGACCGACGTCGTCATGGTGCGCGGCGAGGCCGAGCTGTTCGAACGGACGGCGCACCTCTTCGCGACCGCGACGGAGATTTCCTGCGCGGCCCGCGACCTGCACACCTGGTCGGTGGCGCACCCGAGCGCGCCCGAGCGCGAGCAGTCCGTGCGCGGGATGACCGTGCGCAAGATCTACCTGCCCGGCGTGCTGTTCGACCCGGCGCTGGCCGGCCACCTGCGGTTCATGGCCGCGAGCGGCGCCCGGATCCGGATCACCGAACGCGAGATCAACGAGACGATCCTGCTCGACCGCCGGATCGCGATCGTGGCGGGCGACCGCGTCGGCGGGGTCCGCGGCTACACCGTGGTCAGCAGCCCGGAGCTGGTGCAGGGCATCCAGTCGCTGTTCGAGGCGGCCTGGCACGGCGCCACCGACCTGGAGTCCTACCAGGCCCGGTTCGCCGAGCTGGGCGCGCGGGAAATCCTGGAGCAGCTGGCGTCCGGCTGCAAGGACGAGACGGCGGCGCGCGCGCTGGGCGTCGGCCTGCGCACCTACCGGCGGCGGGTGGCGGAGCTGATGGAGCTGCTCGGCGCGACCTCCCGGTTCCAGGCGGGGGCGCGGGCCCGCGAAGCCGGGCTCCTGTGAGGCGCTTGCTGCCGGCGCTGGTCCTGCTGACCTCCGCCTGCACGGTCACCGGCACCGCCGTGCCGATCAGCGGCAACCTCGCGCTGGTCGACGCGCGCGGGACGGGCGCGGCTCTCGACGCGGTGAAGACCGCCGCCGAGACGGTGTTCAGCTACGACTCCGGCAACCCGGCCGCCTTCGACCAGGCCGTGGCGGCCAACGTCACCGGCGCGGCCAAGGACCAGCTGGCGCGGCTGTTCGACCAGATCCGGAAGAGCCCGCAGCCGGTGCACCTCGTCACGCGGGTGCGGCAGGCGGCCGCCCTCGAGTTCACCGGCGACCGGGTCCGGGACCTGGCCGTGCTGCAGCAGGACAGCGGGACCTCGACGGGCCTGGCCACGGTCGCCTTCACCGCGGTGCGGGAAGGCGGGCGCTGGCGGCTGTCCGACATCGCGGTGAACCCGGCCCAGCCGTCGCCCGCGCCGCAGCCGGACGACGGCAGCACGGGCGGGCTGCGCGACTCGGCGCTGGCGGGCGCCCGCGCCGTGGCCGGCGCGCTGTTCACGACCGACAGCGGCGATCCGGAAGGCAGCTACGCGCGAGCCGAAGCGGTCACGGCCGAGCCGTTGCGCAGCGACTACCGCGCGAAGAAAGACACCTACGTCGAGGCGATCCGCCGGAGCGGCACGAAGGTGGCGCTGGGCCCGGACCCGATGGCCGGGGCCGTCACGCTCACCGGCGGCCGGGCCACCGTGCTGTTCTTCACGACGCTGCAGGTCACCGACGCCGCGGGCAAGGTGACCAGCCGCCCCTTCACGACCGAACTCGACGTCGTCCGCGAAGGGGCGAGCTGGAAGGTGACCGGCGTCCGGCCGGTCGTCGCGTCCTGATGGGACTCAGCGGCCCTGGTTGGCGACCGCGGCGGCGGCTTCCTCGGCGGCGTCGGGGTCGAGGTACTCGCCGCCCTGCTTCACCGGCTTCAGGTCGTCGGTGAGGTCGTAGCGCAGCGGGATGCCGGTCGGGATGTTGAGGCCGGCGATGTCCGCGTCGGAGATGCCGTCGAGGTGCTTGACCAGCGCGCGCAGCGAGTTGCCGTGCGCGGCGACCAGGACGGTCTTGCCCGCCCGCAGGTCCGGCACGATCGCGGACTCCCAGTACGGCAGCAGGCGCGCGACGACGTCCTTGAGGCATTCGGTCAGCGGCGCGTTGTCGCCGAGGCCGGCGTAGCGGGCGTCACCGGCCTGGCTCCACTTGTCCTGCGGGTCGATGGCCGGCGGCGGGGTGTCGTACGAGCGGCGCCAGAGCATGAACTGCTCCTCGCCGAACTCCTCGAGGGTCTGCTTCTTGTTCTTGCCCTGCAGCGCGCCGTAGTGGCGCTCGTTGAGCCGCCAGTCGCGCTTCACCGGGATCCAGTGCCGGTCGGCGGCGTCCAGCGCGATGTTCGCGGTGGAGATCGCGCGGCGCAGCAGCGAGGTGTGCACCACGTCCGGCAGCAGGCCGGCGTCGGCCAGCAGCCGGCCGCCCTGCCGGGCTTCGTTCTCGCCCTGCTCCGAGAGCGGCACGTCCACCCAGCCGGTGAACAGGTTTTCCGCGTTCCACGTGCTCTGCCCGTGCCGCAGCAGCACCAACGTCCCAATCTCGCCCATGCGTTCAGCCTGCCAGACGGACCACCGGGCCGACCGGTGACCTCCCGTCCTACCCAGAGTGTGTTACTGCGAAGTAACACCTCACCCTTCGACAAGTCCGGCCGCCAACAACGCGCAAAATCCCGGAAGCGGACTGCACACTGTTATCGGCCGTGTCGAAATTCACTCGAACGGACTACTGAGTAGTCTTGTGATTACAGGTCGAGATCTGACAGGTTGGCTTACGTCCCGAGCGGCCGGATTCCACGCACTCCCCGGCCGGTTTCGGGCTTCGACCGCGGCTCGTCTCCCCCCTGCCGAGCCGCGGCCCGCCGGCCCCGTTGACATCCCCCTCGTCACCGGGTCCTGATCGGCGGGAACTTCAGCGGGGCGGCTCGAGATCGCGACTCCCCCCTCCCTCGAGCCGTCCCGCCTGCCCGCGTCAGACCTCGGTCGGCTCGGGACGCGCGGTCCGGCGACGGCGGGCCAGCCACCACGCCAGCCACGCCAGCGGCACCGCGACGAGCAGGAACGGCGCGATCGCGCCCAGCACCGTCAGCACGCCGCCGCCGAAGGTCAGGAACGCGTCCCAGCCGGCGGCCAGCCCGCCGAAGAAGCCGCTGCGGTCCTCCGCCGCGGGTGGCGGCGCGGCCACGCCGCGGACGGTCATCGAGACGGTCGCCATCGCGACGCTGCCCGCCAGCGAGTTCCGCTGCTGCTCGAGCGATTCGAGTGCCGACTCGCGGTTCGTCAGCTCGCTTTCGATCGACGTGATGTCCGACACGGACGTCGCCTTCGCCAGCAGCGCGCGGATCCGCTCCACCGACGCCCGCTGCGTCGCCAGCCGCGCTTCGACGTCGATGACCTGCCCGGTGACGTCCTGGGTGTTCAGCTCCCGCTTCACCAGGCTCGAGCCCAGGTGCGAAAGCTGGTCGAGCACGGGGTCGAGCTTGTCGGCGGGCACGGCCAGCGACAGCGTCGCCGAGTCGTCGCCGGTGCTCTCCTGCCCGGTGTAGCCGCCGGCGCCCTGCGCGATCCCGCGGGCCTGCGCGACGACGTCGGTGACCTTGGTGGCCGTCAGCTCCAGCCGCGCGCTGCGCGAGAGCTTGCGGTCACCGGCGCCCGCCTGCGGTGGCGTCACCTTCGACTCGCCCTTGCCGGTTCCCTGCTGCGGGGCCGCGGGCGCGACCCCGGCACTGTCCGCCGTGGACGCCCGGTCGTCCGCCGCCGAGCAACCGGCCAGCACGAATGCCACGCCCGCGATCGCGAGCGCCGCTCTCCATCGAGTCCGCATCCTGGTTCTCCCTCCAGTTCGACTGGCGAGGAGACGGATGTCCGGTTCAGGGCCGTTGCACGGCCCTGGTCACGACTCGGTCAAGCCCGGTTCGTGCGGCTTACCGGGCGCCACCAGGTGCTTGAACGCCTGCAGGTTGGCCAGTGACTCGCCGCGGGAGACGCGCCAGTCCCACTCGCGCTTGATCGACGTCGCGAAGCCCAGCTCCAGCAGCGTGTTGAAGTCGCCGTCGGCGGCTTCCAGCACCTGGCCGAGCACCTTGTCGAGCTCGTCGGCGGTCATCGTGTCCCTGCCGAACCGGCCGACCAGGTAGATGTCCCCGAGACTGTCCACTGTGTAGTGCACACCGTAGAGCTTGGCGTTGCGCTGCAACAGGAACCGGTAAACGTCCTCATGGGACTCGTCGGGACGGCGGCAGACGAACGCTTCCACGGAGAACGCGTGGTCGCCGTCGACCAGCCACGCGTTCGTCTGCAGCTTCTTCGTCCCCGGCAGCGTGACGAAGTACTTGCCGGGACCGCGCTTGTCGTACTTCAGCTCCGCGGAGTCCAAAGTAGACTGGATCAGCTCGTCCAGGCTCACACCGCCACCTCCGCGCGCAGGTCCAGCGCGTGCCGGAAGGCGCTGGTGGCCTGAGCATAGATGTCCAGCAGCGCGTCCGTCGTCCGGCGCCAGGAGAACCGCCGAGCGTGCACGACCGCGTTCGCGGCCAGCTCGGCGCGCCGGTCCGGGCGCAGCGCGACGGCGGCGAGCGCGCCGGCCCACTCCTCGGCGCCGTGCCCGGGCACCAGCAGCCCGGAGACGCCGTGCGGCACCGCCACCGGCAGGCCGCCGACCTCGGCCGCGACCACCGGCGTCCCGCAGGCTTGCGCCTCCAGCGCGACCAGCCCGAACGACTCGTTGTAGCTGGGCACCGCGACGACGTCGGCGGCGCGGAAGACCCGGGCGAGCGCCTCGCCCGGCTGCGGCGGCAGGAACCGCACCTGCCGCTCGATACCGAGCGTGACGGCGAGCTCCCGCAACGCCTGCGGCTGCTCCAGCCCGGTGCCGGACGGCCCGCCGACGACCAGCACGACCAGCCGGGAAGCCAGCTCCGGCCGTCGCCTCAGCAGGGCCGCCGCGGCGTGCAGCAGCACGTCCGGCGCCTTGAGCGGCTGGATGCGGCCGGCGAAGGCCAGCACGACGTCGCCGTCGGCCAAGCCGAGGGACCGGCGGGCCTCGCGCCGCGAGCCCGGCGTGAAGCGCTCGAGGTCGACGCCCGGCGGCACGGCGTGCACCGCGTCCGGTTCGGCGTCGTAGAGGTCGATGAGCTGGCGTGCCTCGACCGCGGTGTTGGCGACCAGCCGGTCGGCTTCGGCGACCACCTGCTCCTCGCCGATCACGCGCAGGCGCGGCTCGGGCTTGTCGCCTTCGGCGAGCGCGGCGTTCTTCACCTTGGCGAGCGTGTGCGCGGTGTGCACCAGCGGCACCGACCACCGGTCGCGGGCGAGCCAGCCGACCTGGCCCGACAGCCAGTAGTGCGAGTGGATGAGGTCGTAGTGGCCGGGCTCGTGGAAGGCCTCGGTGCGCAGCACGCCGGAGGTGAACGCGCACAGCTGCGCGGGCAGCTCGTCGCGGCCCAGCGGCTCGAACGGGCCCGCCTGGACGTGCCGCACGGTCACGCCCGGCGCCAGCTCGGCCACCGGCGGCTGGTCGGACGCGGTGGCGCGGGTGAACACCTCGACCTCGACCCCGCGGCGGGCCATCTCGGTCGCCGTCTGGCTGATGTACACGTTCATGCCGCCGGCGTCACCGGTCCCGGGCTGCTCGAGCGGCGAAGTGTGCACCGACAGCACCGCGATCCGGCGCGGCGCGGCTCGGAACCTCCGGATGGAGCTGGTCACCTGGTCACGTCTCCCGCGTTTGCGTCAGCATTCCTCGGCGAACTGCCGCAGCACCGCATCGAACTCGTCCGCGGACTCGGCGAAGGGCGCATGCCCCCCGTCAAGGAACCAACGCACGGTGGCACCCGGAATCTTCCCGGCCGCGTATTCGGCCGCCGAGGGCTCGATCACCCGGTCCGCGGAGCCGTGCACGACCAGGGCGGGCTTGTCGATCGCGGCCAAGACGTCTTCGCTGCCGGCGTCCCGCCGGAACAACGCCGCGCGCACCACCGGCGGCACGCTCAAACTGGCGCCGAGCAGGGCCTGCGCCTGCGTGCCGGGGACCGGACGGGTGACCATCCCGCGGCTGAACGCGGTGAGCGCCGGCACCGCGACGTCCGGATCGTCGGAAAGCATGGCGCGCATGTGCTCGCGCATCAGCGGACCGACGCGCCCGCCCGGCCGGTCGCGGCCGATCTCGGTGATCGCGCCGACGAGCACCAGCCCGCCGAGCCGTGCGGTGCCGTGCACCCGGATGTGGTCGGCGAGCACGAGGCCGCCGTAGGACCAGGCGACGACGATCGCGTCCGGCCCCGCGAAGTCGAGCACGGCGGCGAGGTCGTCGGCCCAGACGCGGGGGTCGTCGTACCCGGTGGCCGGGACGTCGGACGCGCCGTGACCGCGCAGGTCCACCGCGACCAGCCGGTACCGCTCGCTCAGCGCCGGGTCGGCGAGCTGCGCGGCCCAGCAGCCCGCCGACTGCGCCCAGCCGTGCACGAACACGATCGGCCTGCTGTTTTGCTCGCCTTCGACCCGCAGGCCGAGCCGGACCCCGCCGTGCCCGACGACTTCGGTGCGCACGGGTTACTTCGCTCCCAGCGACTTCCAGGCCGACCAGCTGTAGTTCCAGTCCTTGACGTCGGAGGCCATCGGCGGGCCGAGCTTCGAGCCGGTGATCTCCACCGGGTCGCCGATCATCGCCGAGTCGAAGTAGTCCTTGGCGTCGGCTTCGAGCAGGTTGACGCAGCCGTGGGAGTTGTTGGTCTTCCCGATGTTTGCCGCGTTGTCCTGGTTCTCGTGGATGTACTCGCCGTGGTTGGAGAACCGGCAGGCCCACTTCTTGTTGACGTTCGTGTAGCCGTAGCGGGCGTTGTCGAACACCGCCGTCGGCTCCTTCGTCATGATGATGTAGGTGCCGTTCGGGGTGTTGCGGTCGACGTCGGCGTCCAGCCCGTTCGCGCACGGGTAGCTCTTGACCTGGGCACCGTTGCGGTAGACGCGCATCTGGTGGTCCGGGGTGTTGACCTTGACCACCTGGTTGCGGCCGATCTTGAACTTCGTCGTGACGTCGGCCTTGCCGTACGCGCCGCCGCCGAGGTCGACGCCGTAGAGCTTCGCCTCGACGTTCACGGTGATGTTCTGCGGCCAGTACTCCTTCGGCCGGTAGTCGACCTGGCTGTCCGACAGCCAGCCCCAGGCGCCTTCGACGTCCTTGTCCGTCTTCACGGTCAGCGCCTTTTCGACCGCCGCGCGGTCCTTGACCGGCGACGCGAACTTGACGCTGATCGGCATGGCGACGCCGACCGTCTGGTTGTCGGCCGGGTTGAGCGTGGCGCGGACCTGCTTGGCCGGGGCGACCGTGGTGAACGTGCCGGTGAGCTCGACCGGCTTGCCGTCGGTGCCGGTGGCCTTGGCCGCGTAGGTGTAGGTCTTGCCGTAGCCGAGCGGCTCGGAGCTGGTCCAGGTGAGCCCGTCGGGCGCGGTGTCGCCCTTGACGGCCTTGCCGCCGTCGGCGGTCACCTTGCACTCGGTGAGCTTGCCGTCCGCGACCTTGATCACCACGGGCTTGAGGACGGAGACGTCCTTGGTGTTGACGGCGGGCTCGGCTGTGATCTTCGCCACGGGCTGGGCCCCGCCCTGCCCGTCGGCGTTCGCCGCGCCCGTGGGCAGCGCGGTGCCGTCGTTGGAACTCGAACACGCCGCGGCGACCAGTGCGGCCCCGGCCGCGAGGGCGGCCTTGAAGACCATACGCCGTTCGATCACCACAACCTCCTGCTTGAACCCCCGCCGACCAGCGGGCACACGCTCTACCGCTGGTGGCCCGGCTGACGTTACCCGCGGAACGGTGGGGACCATCCGATCAGGTGGACTCAGCCTTTGTCGACAAAGACGTCCGGAACACGTCCAGGTTGCCCGGTTCGGCTCAAATGACACAGTTGATCAAGAGCGGTTCGGGGTGCAGCCGGACCCCGAACCGCTCGTGGACGCCGTCCCGGACCTCCCGGGCCAGCGCCAGCAGGTCCTCCGTCGTCGCGTTGCCGCGGTTGGTCAGCGCGAGCGTGTGCTTGGTCGACAGCGAGACGCGGTTCCCCGGTCCGGGGTACCCCTTGGCGAAGCCGGCGCGCTCGATCAGCCAGGCCGCCGACAGCTTGACGCCGCCGTCGGCCGGGTACTGCGGGACCTCGGCGCCGACGCGCTCGGTGATCCGCGCCAGCACGGCCCCGGCCTCGGCGGACGGGATGATCGGGTTGGTGAAGAACGAGCCCGCGCTCCACGTGTCGTGGTCGTCGGGGTCCAGGACCATGCCCTTGCCGCGACGCAGCTTCAGGACGGCTTCGCGCGCTTCGGCCGCCGGGACGCGGGCGCCGATCTCGACACCGAGCGTCCGCGCCAGCTCGGCGTAGCGGATGGGCGCGGACAGGCCGTCCTCGCTGACCTCGAAGCGGACCGAGAGGACGACACCGCTGTCGGTGCCCTTCAGGACACTGGTGCGGTAGGCGAAGCCGAGCTCGTCGGCCTTGAGGGTGCGCACCTCGCGCGTCCGCCGGTCGTACAGCTCCAGCGACACGATCGACTCGGCGACCTCGCGGCCGTACGCGCCGACGTTCTGGATCGGCGTCGCGCCGACGCTGCCCGGGATGCCGGAGAGGCACTCGAGCCCGCCCAGGCCCGCCTCGACCAGCGCGGCGACGAACGCGTCCCAGTTCTGGCCCGCCTCGACGTCCACGACCGCGCCGTCGCGCCGCCAGCCGGTGGTGGCCACCTCGACCAGCGTGCCGTCGAACCCCGCGTCCGCGACCACCAGGTTGGAGCCGCCGCCGAGCAGCAGCACCGGCTCGCCCGCCGCGTCCGCCTCGCGGACGGCCGCGACGAGGTCTTCGCTGGTCACGGCGCTGACGAACCGGCGGGCCGGGCCGCCGAGACGCAACGTGGTGTACGCGGAGAGCTTCGGGAGCGCGGGAGTTCGGGCGGAGTTCACGCGTCTGACGGTACTGTCCGGCTCATGGGATCCCGGATCGAGCACCGCGCTGAGTTCTCCGCCGACGTCCCCGCCGTCTACGCCGCGGTGGCCGGCGAGGACGCGCTGAAGGCGCGCCTGGAGCGCCTCGGCGGGCACGGCGCGGCGCTGGTGTCGTACACGCCGACGGCCGACGGCGTCCGGTTCGAGCTGCGGCAGGGCATCAGCGCGGACAAGCTGCCGCAGGCGGTGCGGACGCTGCACAAGGGCGACCTGCTGGTGACGCGGACCCAGACCTGGCGCGCGAGCGGCGACGGCCACCAGGGCAACGCGACCGTCGAGGTCGGCGGGGTGCCGGGGGAGATCGTCGCGCGGACGGCGCTGGGTGCCGCGGGCGGCAAGACGGTGCTGCGAACCAGCGGCGAGGTCACGGTCCGGATCCCGCTGTTCGGCGGGAAGCTGGAGAGCGTGATCGCCGAGCAGGTCACGAAGCTGCTGGAGCGCGAAGCCGAATTCACCGCGAAGTGGCTCACCGAAGCAAACTGACCCCGGTCGGCGCGCCGACCCGCGGCACGACCAACCCGAACCGCCTCCGCCGGGTGGACCGGTGGATCGCTTCGGCACCGGCGACGTCCCGGCTGCTGCGCGCGGCCGACGCGCCACTGGTCGTCGACCTCGGCTACGGCGCTTCCCCGGTGACCACGGTCGAGCTGGCGCGGTGGCTGCGCCGGGTCCGGCCGGACGTGCGCGTGCTGGGCCTGGAGCTGGACCCCGTCCGGGTGGCGGTCGCGCAGCCCGCGGCCGTGCCGCCGTGGCTGGAGTTCCGCCGCGGCGGGTTCGAGCTGGCCGGGACGCGGCCGGTGCTGGTCCGGGCGTTCAACGTGCTGCGGCAGTACCAGGAGGACGAGGTCGCGGGCGCGTGGGCGCTGGTGCTGGGCTCCATGGCCCCGGGCGGGCTGCTGGTCGAAGGCACCTGCGACGAGATCGGCCGGCTGTCGACGTGGGTGCTGGTCTCGGCGTCCGGGCCGCTGTCGTTGACGCTGTCGATGCGGCTGGCCGGTCTCGACCGCCCGTCGACGGTGGCCGAGCGGCTGCCGAAGGCACTGATCCACCGGAACGTCCCCGGCGAGCGGGTGCACGCGTTGCTGACCGCCTTGGACACGTGCTGGGCGACCGCGGCCCCGCACCAGGCGTTCGGGGTCCGGTTCCGCTGGCTGGAGACGGTCCGGCTGCTGGCCGCGCGGGGATGGCCGGTGCTGGGTCCGCCGTCCCGCATCCGGCTCGGCGAGCTGACGGTCCCGTGGGCGTCGGTCGCCCCGGCGTGAACGTTCACCGGGCCACCCCCGCCGCGTCACCCGGGCGCGACCTGCGGTGATCACCATTGAGCCGTGGAACTGCTGGCGCACGTCACCGACTGCTGCGCGGCGCGCTCGGCTCGCCGTGGCTGTGGGTGGTCGTGTTCGCCGTGGCCGGGCTGGACGCGCTGCTGCCGTTCATGCCGAGCGAGACGACCGTGATCACGGTCGCCGTCCTGCTCGGGCCGGCACCGGCCGACCTCGCCCTGCTCGCCGCCGTCGCGGGCGCCGGGGCGTGGGCGGGTGACTGCGTCGGGTACGTCGTCGGCCGGTCCGCCGGGCCGCGCGTGATCGCGCGGCTCCAGCGTGGCGCGGACGGGCAGCGGCGCTACGCCTGGGCGCGCGAGCAGGTCCGGCGCAACGGCGGCCTCCTGATCATCGCCGCGCGTTACCTGCCCGGCGGTCGCGTCGCCAGCGCGCTCGCGAACGGCAGCCTGGGCTACCCGCTGCGCCGGTTCGTCCCGCTCGACGCCGCCGGCGCCGCGATTTGGGCGGTGTACAGCGTGCTGATCGGCCTGGCCGGCGGAGCGGCGTTCGCCGACGAGCCGGTCAAGGGTCTGTTGCTGTCGTTCGGTCTCGGCCTCAGCCTGGTCTTCGCCATCGAAGCCGGACGGCGGCTGCGGCCGGCCGCCCGTCGCCCGCCCGCCTCCCGGGCCACTGACCAGCGCGAGGGAGAATGCTCCGCGTGACCGCTCCCGAACGCCGCTACGTCATCACCTTCGGCTGCCCCGACCGCACCGGCATCATCGCCCGGATCTCCGGGTTCCTCGCCGAGCACGGCGGCTGGATCGTCGAAGCGGCCTACCACACCGACCCGGACACCGGCTGGTTCTTCACCCGCCAGGTCGTGCGGGCCGACTCGCTGCCGTTCGACGCCGACGGGCTGCGCGCCCGGTTCGGCGAGGTCGCCGCGGACCTGTCCGCCGACTCGAGCTGGCAGGTCAGCGACACCGGCGAACGCCGGCGCGTGGTGATCCTCGTCTCGAAGGCCGGGCACTGCCTCTACGACCTGCTCGGCCGCGTCGCCTCCGGTGAGCTGGACGTCGACATCGCCGCGGTGATCGGCAACCACGACTCGCTGGCCGACATCACGCGCGCGCACGGCATCCCGTTCCACCACGTGCCGTTCCCGGCCGACGGCAAGACCGAGGCGTTCGAGCACGTCCGCAAGCTGGTCGCGGAGCACGACCCGCACGCGGTGGTGCTGGCCCGGTTCATGCAGATCCTGCCCGCCGACCTCTGCCGCGAGTGGGCTGGCCGGGCGATCAACATCCACCACAGCTTCCTGCCGTCGTTCATCGGCGCGAAGCCGTACCACCAGGCCCACACGCGCGGCGTGAAGCTGGTCGGCGCGACCTGCCACTACGTGACGGCGGACCTCGACGCGGGCCCGATCATCGAGCAGGACGTCATCCGCGTCGACCACGGCGACTCGGTCGAGGACATGGTCCGCAAGGGCCGGGACATCGAAAAGGTGACCCTGGCGCGGGGCCTGCGCTGGCACCTGGAGAACCGCGTGCTGGTGCACGGCAACCGGACAGTGGTGTTCTGACCGGTCGCCGTGCCGGGTGTGTCAGGCGCCGATCGTCTTGGCGTCGATGACGAACCGGTAGCGCACGTCGGAGTTCTCGACGCGCTCGTAGGCCTCGTTGACCTTGTCGGCCGGGATCGTCTCGATCTCCGCGCCGATGCCGTGCTCGGCGCAGAAGTCCAGCATCTCCTGGGTCTCGGCGATGCCGCCGATCATCGACCCGGCCAGCACCTTGTTGCCGCCGAGCAGCGAGAAGGCGTTGTACGACAGCGGCTCGCCCGGCGCGCCGACGTTCACCATCGCGCCGCCGACCCGTAGCAGGCCGAGGTAGGCGTCCACCGGCAGCTTCGCCGACACGGTGTTGAGGATGATGTCGAACTTGCCCTTGAGCACGTCGAACGTCGACTCGTCGCTGGTGGCGTAGTACTCGGAAGCGCCGAGCTTGAGGCCGTCCTCCTGCTTCTTGAGGCTCTGGCTGAGCACCGTCACCTCGGCGCCCATCGCGGCGGCGAGCTTGACGGCCATGTGGCCGAGGCCGCCGAGGCCGATGACCGCGACCTTCTTGCCCGGGCCGGCGCCCCACTGGCGCAGCGGCGAGTAGGTGGTGATGCCCGCGCAGAGCAGCGGCGCGGCGACGTCGAGCTCGATGCCCTCGGGGATGCGGCAGACGAAGGCGTCCTTCACGACGATCTGGTTGCTGTAGCCGCCGTAGGTGTTCTCGCCGTCGTAGCCGACGCCGTTGTACGTCTGGACGTTGCCCTTGACGCAGAACTGCTCGGTGCCGGCCCGGCAGTATTCGCACTCGCCGCAGGAGTCGACCATGCAGCCGACCCCGACCCGGTCACCGACCCGGTACCTCGTCACCTCGGAACCGACCGCGGCGACGACACCGGCGATCTCGTGGCCCGGGACCATGGGGAAGATCGCCTGCCCCCAGTCCTCCTTGGCCTGGTGGATGTCGCTGTGGCAGATGCCGGCGTAGGCGATGTCGATCAGCACGTCGTCGGGACGCAGGTCACGGCGCTCGATCGTGGTCGGCGCGAGCGGCGCGCCCGGCGCCGGAGCGGCGATGGCGTGCGTGGTCGTGCTCATGGAACCCTCCAAGTTCAAGTACCGTCGTAAGAGGTCTCTTACATGCCTACGTAAGAGGGGTCTTACATATTTCGAGCGAGAGATGTGATCCGGGTCATGGGCGGCAAGTACCACCACGGCGATCTGCGCGGCGAGCTCGTGCGCGTCGCACTGGACCTGATCGCGGAGCAGGGCCTGACCGGCTTCTCGGTCGCCGAGGTCGCGCGGCGGGCGAAGGTCAGCCCCGCGGCGCCCTACCGACACTTCCCCACCCGCGAGAGCCTCCTCGCCGAGGTCGCGGCGCACATCGCTTGCCAGCTGGCGGACCGCGTCGCGGCCGCGGCCGCCGCCCACGACGACCCGGTGGACGCACTGGCCGCGGCGGCCGGCGCCTACACGCGGTACCTGATCGAGCGGCGGGCCGGGATGAACGTCATCTACGCCGACGGCCTCCACGGCCCGGACCACGTCGAGCTGCACGAACAGACCCGGCGGCTGACCGACGAGTTCCTCATGCGCTGCCTCGTCGTCGCGCCGGACCCGGGGACCGCACTGGAGCTGATGGAGCAGCTGTTCACCCAGGCCCACGGCTACGGCACGTTCCAGCTCGACGGCGTCTTCGTGAAGCACGGCTATTCGGTGGACCTGGTGGTGCGCAAGTCCACCGAGGCGGCACGGATCGCGATCGCGGGCCGGACCGCCAGCCGCTGATCCCGGCGACGACGTCGAGCAGGCCCGGGGAACTTCGCGCCGAACTCGTCGCGCCGCCGGACCAGCCCGGCCTCGCGCAGCACCCGCCAGTGGTGCGTCCGGGTCGGCTTGGCGATCGGCAGCGGGAACGGCGAGCACGACCGCACGGCGGGGCAGCTGTCGTACCTTCGACGAGGTACGAAAAACTTCGAACCTCGGAGACCCGCATGCTGTGCGTGTTCGACGTGAACGAGACCCTCCTCGACCTCGCCGCCATGGACGATCTCGTCGGCGGCACCGACCTGCGGCGCGAGTGGTTCGGGCTGGCCATCCACACGGTCCTGACGGTCACGGCGACCGGCGGCTACCAGGACTTCGCCGGCATCGCGGGCGCGGCCGCCGTCGAGGTCGCCGCACGGCACGGCCGCGAAGTCGACCTCGCCGAGATCGGCGAAGGACTCCGGCGCCTCCCCGCGCACCCGGACGTCGAACCCGGCGTCCGGAAGCTGCGCGAAGCGGGCCACGACGTCGTCGCGCTGACGAACTCGCCGCTCGCCACGGCGGAGGCGCAGCTGCAGAACGCGGGACTGGCCACGCTCTTCGACCGCATCTTCTCCGCCGAGCAGGTCGGCAGGCTCAAGCCCGCACCGGAGCCGTACCGGCAGGTCCTGACCGCCTGCTCCGCCGGACCCGGGGACGCGGTGATGATCGCCGCGCACGACTGGGACATCGCCGGCGCGCAGGCGGCCGGGCTCCGGACGGCCCTGCTCGCCCGGCCCGGCGTCCGCCCGCTGCCCGGCACGCCTTCGCCCACGTACACCGTGGCGGCGTTGCCGGAGCTGGCCGAGCTCCTCTAGTCCGCGATCCGGACCAGCATCTTGCCGGTGTTGGCCCCGGAAAGCAGGCCGAGGAACGCGTCCGGCGCGTTGCGGATGCCGTCGACGAAGGTCTCGGAGTACTTGATCTTCCCCGACTTCACCAGCGGCGCCACCTCGCTGACGAACTGCGGCTGCAGGCCCCAGTGGTCGAGCACCAGCAGGCCGCGCATGGTGAACCGCTTGGCGATGATCTGCGACAGGTTGCGCGGCGCCGGGGTCGGCTCGGTGGCGTTGTACTGCGAGATCATGCCGCAGACGGCGATCCGGCCGTGCAGGTTGATCGCGTCGATGGCGGCTTCGAGGTGCTCGCCGCCGACGTTGTCGAAGTAGACGTCGATGCCCTCGGGCGCCGCCTTGTGCAGCTGCTCGGCGACCGGGCCGTCCTTGTAGTTGAAGGCGGCGTCGAAGCCGAGGTCGTCGACCAGGTGACGCACCTTATCCGCCGACCCGGCCGAGCCGATGACCCGCTTGGCGCCCTTCAGCTTCGCCAGCTGCCCGACGAGCGAGCCGACGGCGCCGGCCGCGCCCGAGACGAAGACCGTGTCGCCCGCCTTGAACTCGGCCGACTCCAGCAGGCCCGCGTAGGCGGTCAGGCCGGGCATGCCGAGCACGCCGAGGTACGCCGAGAGCGGGGCGGCGCCGGCGTCGACCTTGACGTACCGGCCGGCGTCGAGGACGGCGTGCGTGCGCCAGCCCGCCTGGTGCAGCACGTGGTCTCCCGGCTTGACGTCGTCCACATGGGACTCGACGACCTCGCCGACCGCGCCGCCGGACATGACCTCGCCGACCTCGAACGGCGGCGCGTAGGACTTCACGTCCCGCATCCGGCCGCGCATCGCGGGGTCGACGCTCATGATCAGGTTGCGCACCAGGATCTGGCCGTCGCCCGCCGTGGGCACCTCGGTGTCCACGATGGCGAAGTTGTCGTGCGTCGGAACGCCTTCCGGACGCGAAGCCAGCCGGATTTCGGTCGCTGTGGTCATCGTCGAACTCCTCGAAGTCGTTGAACCGGGGCGGTCGCCCCGCATTCCTTTCCGGTCAACGAGCTAACCGGGGCGCGCATTCCGTCTGTGAGTCGTCACACGATCTCGGCGAGCTTCCGCAGCACGCCGTCGTAGATCTTCTTGAGGCCGCCGGGCGCGAACGTCTTCTCGAAGAAGCCGCCGATGCCGCCGGCGCCGTCCCAGGTGGTCTCGATCTTCACGTGGCTGCGGTCACCCGCCTCGGTGACCGTCCAGGTGGTGACCATGCTGGAGTTCGCGTCGGTCTCGACCAGGACACCGGGCTTCGGCTCGGTGACGGTGGCCTTGACGTCGCGCACGCGCTTGGACGTGGCCTGCAGCTTCCAGCGTGCCTTCGTCCCGGCGCCGACTCCGCCTTCGGTCACCTCGTAGTCGCGGTAGTGCTCGGTGAGCAGCTTCGGGCGCGTTTCGGCGTAGTCGGCGACGAGCGCGCGGACCTTGTCGGCGGGGGCGTCGATGGTGCGCTCCGCGGTGGCCGTGACCTTTCCCATTTCGCTCCTTCTCGCATCGCTGGTGGTCAGGGTCCACGATTCCACCACCGGCCGCGAGCGCGTCCACCGCGTTAGGCTGACGTCATGAGTTCCACATCGGACGCCGCCGCACGGCGGCGCGCCACCGTGGCGCTCAAGGAGTCGCTGCGGGACCTGCGCAACCAGCTCGCGCTGCTCAACCACCAGGTCAGCGCGCACCTCGCGCTCAAGGACGTCGACCTGGACTGCCTGGAGCTGATCGCCCGGCACGGCCCGCTGAGCCCGAGCGCGCTGGCCCGCCGCGCCGGGCTGCATCCGGCGACGATGACGGGCATCCTCGACCGGCTGCAGAAGGGCGGCTGGATCGTCCGGGAACGCGATCCGGAAGCCGCCGACCGGCGCGCGGTGGCGGTGCGCGCGGTCCGCGGCCGCAACACCGAGCTGTTCCGGCTCTACGCGGGCATGAACTCGGCGATGGACGAGCTCTGCGCGGACTACAGCGAAGAAGAGCTGGCGCTGATCGCCGGGTTCCTGCGGCGGGCGACGTCAGCGGGTCACACCGCGACGGGCGAGCTGGCCAACGGCTGACCAGCGGTTTTCTGTGCTGTACTGCAGCACATGTGGCAATCGGGCGACGCGTACGAGGCCTTCATGGGGCGGTGGAGCCGCCGGCTCGCGGAGACGTTCGTGCGGCGGCTGGACGTCCCGGCGAGCCGCCGCTGGCTCGACGTCGGCTGCGGAACCGGCGCGCTGACGGCGGCGGTGCTGGCCGCGGCCGACCCCGCGGAGGTCGCCGGCGTCGACCCGTCAGAGGGGTTCCTGACGACCGCCCGCCAGCGCGTGACCGATCCGCGGGCGTCGTTCACGGTCGCGGACGCGCGCTCGCTACCGTTCCCCGGCGACCGCTTCGACGTGGTGGTGTCCGGGCTCGTCCTGAACTTCGTCCCCGACCCGGCCGCGGCCGCCGCGGAGATCAGGCGGGTGACCGTCCCCGGCGGGCAGGCCATGGCCTATCTCTGGGACCTGGCCCACGGGATGGAGCTGCTGCGGTACTTCTGGGATGCCGCGGCCGAGCTGGACCCGGCGGCGGCGGACCTGCACGAAGGCCGCCGGTACCCGCTGTGCCGTCCGGAGCCGCTCGGCCGGCTGTGGACGGACGCGGGCCTGACCGGCGTCTCGGTGGACGAGATCAAGATCCCGACCGTGTTCACGGACTTCGACGACTACTGGCAGCCGTTCCTCGGTGCCCAGGGCCCGGGCCCGGTGTACTTGGCGGGCTTGCCGGAGGGCCGGCGGAACCAGATCCGCGAGCTGCTGCGCAGCCGTCTGCCGACCGCCCCGGACGGCTCCATCCCGCTCTCGGCCCGCGCCTGGGTGGTGCGCGGAACCGCGTAGGCCGAGGCATCCGGCGTCCACAAGGGAGCGCCCGGACCCATTGACAAAATAATTTTTTACATACAGGATCATTTTCGCTATGAGAGACGTCGTCTACCTCGATCGGATCGAGCAGGCCGAGGCCTTGCTCAAGCCGCAGCGGATCGAAGTCCTGCGGCAGCTCGCCGAACCCCGGTCGTGCACCGAGGTCGCGGCCGAGCTCGACCAGACCCCGCAGCGGGTCTACTACCACGTGAAACGAATGCTGGAGGCCGGCCTGGTCGGTCAAGTGGCGGAGCGCCGGGTCCGCGGGATCCACGAGGGGATCTACCAGGCGGCCGCCCGGTCGTACTGGCTGTCCCCGGACCTCGTGGGGCGGATCGGGCTGCGCCAGGCCCGCGACCGGCTCAGCCTCGGCTACCTGGTCGACCTGCTCGAGGACGTGCAGGCGGACATCGCGGACCTCGACCGCACCCGGCCGGACCTGCCGTCGATCGGCGTGTCCGGGGAAATCCGGGTGCGCCCGGAGCAGCGCACGGCGTTCCTCGACGAGCTGCAGCAGACGCTGCAGGACCTGTTCACCCGCTACGGCGGTGCCGAAGGCGACGCGTTCCGCCTGGCCGTCGCCTGCTACCCGAAGGGAAATCCCGATGACCGAACCTGACCTGGTCCTCCGCGCGGTCGTTCCGGCGACGCCGAAGGTCACGTACGAAGCGCTCACCGACCCGGCCGCGTTGCGCGTCTGGCTGGCCGAGCACGCCGAAGTCGACCTGCCCGGAAGGTACGAGTTCTGGGGCCGCTCCGTCCCGGACGGCGGCGAGCCGCACCAGCGCATGCTGCACGTGGACGAGCGGACCGTCCGGTTCGGCTGGACCGTGGAGGGCGCCGAGTCCACGGTCCAGTTCGAGGTGGACGAGGACGCCGACGGCACCCTCGTCACGCTCAGCCACAGCGATCTGCCCAGCTTCGAGGAGGTGCTGGCCGACAAGGCCGGGGCGCGGGGCGCACTGCAGACGTTCTGGGCGCTGGCGATCGCGAACCTGGCGGACTACCTGGCCGGCCGCGAGCTGACCCCGAAGATCGACTTCACGTCGAGCGAACTGCGCTCGTCGGTCGTCATCGGTGCGGCGCCGGACGAGGTGTTCGACTCGATGATCCAGCCGGAGCACTTCCGCAAGTGGTTCGGCGCCAACGTGGACATCGAGCCGCGGCTGGGCGGCCGGTTCGCGATGGGCGGGTTCGACCTGGACCCCGGCGGCGCCCGGTTCGTCGAGTTCGAACCGGGCCGCAAGGCGGCCCTGCGGTTCGCCGACAACGAGACGACCACCTGGGAGCTGGACGGCTCCGAAGGCAAGACCCGGCTCACCATCGTGCACAGCGGCTTCGACCCGGCCAATCCGCCGTACTCGGCCTGGGGCGGCTGGCTCAGCGGTCTCGCCGAGCTGCGTCGCTACCACGAGCTGGCGGACTGGCGCCCGATCTGGCGCAAGATCGAGATCGCCGGGCACCCCGAAGGGTTGCTTGTGACCGACCAGTGAGAGGTGGGGCCCTCCGTTCCGAGGGCCCCACCTCCCGCGTTCAGAGACCGGCCTGGGCCAGCCAGTCCTTCGCGACGTCGGCGGCCTTCTCACCGTCGGAGTCGACGCGCTTGTTCAGGTCCCGCATGACGTCGGTCGTCAGCTTCGCGCTGACCGCGTTCACCGCGTTCGCGAAATCGGCGCCGCGCTCGTCGAGAACCTTCTTGTTCACCGCGGGCACGACGTTCTCCGTCGGCACGATGTTCAGGTCGTCCTTGAGCACCGTGTAGTTCGAGTCACCGGTCAGCGGGCTGACCGAGTCGACCGGGATGACCGTGACGGCTCCCGACTTCAGCTGCTCGACCCGCGGGCCGGCCTCCTGGATCGTCTGGAACGTCGCGTTCGTCAGCTTGTAGACGTCCGTGAAGCCCTTGAAGCACGGAAGCCGCTTCTCGCACTCCGGCGGGCCCGCCATGACGACCTTGTCGAGCTTCTTCAGGTCGCTGATCGACGCGATGCCCTTGGACTTCGCGAGGTCGGACTTGATGATGTAGGTGTTCTTGTCCTCGGCCGCCGCGTAGTTCAGCAGCGCGACACCGCTCGGCTCGAACAGCTTGGCCAGCTGCTCGTGCTCCTCCTGCGCGGTCTTGCCCGCCTCCTTGCCGAAGCCGGTGGTGATCGCCGCGCCCTGGTACTCCGGGATGAATTGCAGCTCACCGGACTTCAGCGACGGGTAGATCAGCTCCCGCGAACCCAGGTTCAGCTTGCGCGTCACCGGGTAGCCCTTGGCTTCCAGCGCCTGCGCGTAGATTTCGGCGAGGATCTGGCTGTCGGTGAAGTTGAAGGACGCGACGACGATCGGCGCGCCACCCTTGCTCTGCGCGGCGGGCTTGTCACCGCTGTCGCTGCCACCACCACAGGCGGCCAAGCCGAGCGTCGCCGCGACGGCCACCGCCACCACGGACGCGTTCCGGAACCAGCGCACGAATCCCACTCCCTCGTCACTCGAACAGACGAAAGGACCCTAGACCCGCCCACCGACAAGAATCCACATGCTGAGAGGAGCGCGGCAGAATTCCCAGTTGGCGGGAATTGTCCGCCCGATCGGGGTAGGGTCGCCCGGTGCACGTGACCGCGGTGACCCCGCTGGCCGCCGACAGCGGACCCCCGCTCTTCCAGTGGAAGTGGGTGGACCGCAACGCGGACGACATCGTCCAGCGGCTCGGTGAACACATCTCGCTGACGGCCGCCGCGCTCGGCGTCGGGCTGGTCGTCTCGATCGCGCTCGCGGTGTTTTCGCTGCGGTACCGCTGGTCGTACGGCTTCATCCTGAGCGCGGCCGGCGCGCTTTACGTGATCCCGAGCCTGGGCGCGTTCGCCGTGCTGGTGCCGTTCTTCGGGCTGACGTTCCTCACCGCGATGATCCCGCTGGCGACGTACACGCTGCTGATCCTGGTCCGCAACATCGTCACGGGTGTCGACCAGGTGCCGAACGAGGTCCGCGAGGCCGCGGTCGGCATGGGCTACACGCGGGGACGGCTGCTCTGGCAGATCGAGCTGCCGCTGGCGCTGCCGGTGGTGATCGCGGGCCTGCGAGTCGCCGCGGTGACGACGATCGGCCTGGTGACGGTGACGTCGATGCTCGGCCTCGGCGGCCTGGGGTACTTCATCCGCGCGGGCATCCAGACCGCGACGCCCAACTCGACGGAGATCATCGTCGGCGTGGTGCTGTCGGTGGCGCTGGCGGTGGTCGTGGATCTGGTGCTGTGGCTCAGCGAGCGCCTGCTGGCGCCGTGGTCGCGGAAGGTGCGGGCGCGATGAGCTTCCTCGACCAGCTGAACGCGTGGCTCGCCGACCCGCACCGCTGGAGCTGGACCGACAAGGCGGGCGTCCCCTACCGGACACTGGAACACCTCAGGTTTTCCCTCCTCGCCCTGGTGATCGCGGCCGTGCTGACGATCCCGGCGGCCCTGTGGCTCGCCCACTACCGGCGCGGCGCGTTCCTGGCGAGCAGCGCGGTGAACATCGGCCGGGCGATCCCCAGCTTCGGCCTGATCATCCTGTTCTGGTTCCTGGCCAGCCGCTGGGAGCTGGACACGACGTTCTGGCCGTTGCTGCTGGCGCTCGTCGCGCTGGCGATGCCGCCGCTGTTCACCAACACCTACGCCGGCGTGGTCTCGCTGGAGCAGGAGACGGTGGACGCCGCCCGCGGCACGGGCTACCGCGAGTGGCAGATCATGCTGAGGCTCGAGCTGCCACTGGCGTCCCCGGTGATCCTGGCGGGCGCGCGGGTGTCGTTCCTCCAGCTGATCGCCACGGTCGCGATCGGCGCGATCGTCAACGACGGAGGCGGCCTGGGCCGCTACATCGTCGACGGCTTCGCCCTGGGCGCCCAGGGCTACGGCGAAATCTTCGCGGGCGGCCTGGCAGCGGTGATCCTGGCGCTGCTCTGCGACGGCGCGTTCGCGGTGATCACCCGCGTCGCGACGCCGCGCGGCCTCGCCTTGCAGAACGCCCGTCGGGAGTAGCGCTTCTCCGGCCGGGTGCGCCGCGAAGCCGAGGGACTGCCCGGCCACGATCTCGCGCTCACCTCGACGACGGCGACCCGGCCGTCCCCACCTACCCGGTAAATCGCTTGGCGGAGACCGGCGCGGCGCAGCACGATGCTGCCCATGCCCGCCGTCACGCGTCGCAGCTACACCGGTCCGGCAGACCTGCGGGCCATGCAGAGCCTGGCCCAGCGGATCTGGTCGAAGGCGAGTTCGGTGCACGTCGGCGATCTGGCGTGGCAGCGGTTCCAGCACGTCGGCCGCGAAGCAGAGTGGCCGACCATGCTGTGCGAGGCGGGTGGCGAAACCGTCGCGTGGGGCTGGGTTTCGCTACCCGGTGAACTGGCGCTGCTCGTCGATCCCGCGCGCCCCGAACTCGTGTCCGAGGTGCTCGCCTGGTTCGAAGACACCGCCTCCGCGGCCGAGCTCGAGGTCACCGTGCTCGACGCCGAGAAGCACGTCGTCGCCGCGTTGGAGCGAAGTGGTTACGCGCCGCGGAAAAGCCCGGTCTTCCAGTCGTATATGTCTCGCCTCCTCGACGATCTGCCCGAGCCCGTGGTGCCCGGCGGGTTCACCGTCCGGCCGGTCGGCGCGGACGATATGGAACGGCGCGTGGCCGTGCATCGTGCGGTCTGGCACCCGTCGCGGGTGACCGGACCGAGTTACCGGAACGTCATGGCGGCCTGGCCGTACCGCGCCCAGCTCGACTGGGTGGCGGAGGCACCCGACGGCCGGTTCGCCGCCCAGTGCCTGATCTGGCTCGACGAACGCAATGCCGTCGGCGAGCTGGAGCCCGTCGGAACTTTGCCGGAGTTCCGTCGCACGGGCCTGGCCCGAGCAGTGTGCCTCGCCGCGCTGCACGCGGCACACGACGCCGGCGCTCGCGAAGCCGTCGTGTATCCGGTGATCGGTCATCCGAAATCCGCCGGCGCCCTCCCGTTGTACGTCGCTCTGGGCTTCCGCCCCTATGCGCGCACCCTCACCTTCACGCGGACCCGCCGTCGTATCCCTCCTTCCCCGGGGCCCGCGTCCCCGGAGGGCGCACACCGACGAACGTAGCGCCCGGCCCGATCGGGATGTCCGTTTCGGCGGCGTTCGGAGGCCGGTTGTCCACATCGGGACGCACCTGTGGACAACCCGGTGAATTCCGTTGCTGTGCCCCGGAATCGTCGGTGCCACGCGATAGAGTCGAGACGGGGGGCGCCCCGCGGGCGGCTGGGGAAACGAGAAATCCCGCGAGACTCAGGCGAGCGTCACCAAGTCGTCGAAGGGCACCGCTCGACAAGCCGCGATCAGGCGCTCCACCTCGGGACCGAGCGGACGGTCCGCCTCAAGCGGCGGCACCACCGACCGCACCCACTCGTACGCCGCACGCAGCCCCGGCACACCGTCCCCGCCCGCCAGATACCGCGCCTGCGATTCCGTCACCAGCTCACAAGCCGTGATCGCGAAAAGGTGCGAAACCGCCGCGCGCAGTTGCTCTCCCGCAGCCCACGCGAAGGCCTGGACGTCCTCCTGACCTGCCGACGTGTCGATCGAACCGAGCGTCGCCGGGGTGGCCAAGCGGCGTAACGCGTGCAGTTCGCCGACCGCTCGCTTGTGCAGCGGGACCAGTCCAGCCCGCGGTCCCGGGTCCGCCGTGAGCTGCGCCGGCAGTCCGCTGAACCGCTCGTCGAGCAGGCGGTGCGTCCGCTGCACCGAAATCTCGCCGAGGTGCACCAGGGCCGCCGTCACCGCGTCCATCCGCAGCCCGAGATCCACCGCGTGGTACGCCGTTCCCGGGACGAAGGCACCGTCGATGAACGAAGGGGAATCACCGGGCATCGTGTCCCAGCGCCGCCGCGCCGCGTGCAGGTCGCTGTTCACGCGGCCGGCGTGCGCCAGCGCCCGCGGCGCGACCCGCACCGAGAGCGGCGCCTGCACGACGCCCGCGCGCACCGGGCCCGGACCCACCAGCCCGGTCAACGAGAGCAGCAGCGTGCGCAACTGATCGTCTTCCCCGGCCATCACCGGCGAAAACACCTCGCGCGGCGCGCCGAGCACGTCGATCGCCATCGCCTCGGTCAGCGTCTGCAGGTCGATGAGCTGCTGCGTTTCGGTCCAGCCGCGGTCGGCGTGCAGCACCGCCAGCGGAGAACCCTGAAGCAGCGAAGCACCTTCTTTCGGCCCGAGCACGTACGGCTCGACGCCCCGGCGGGCGAGTGCTTCCGCCGCCGGGACCTCGGCGCCGTCCTCGAGGACCGTGCCGATGCCGAGGAACGTCTGGAACGCGTGGGCCAGCGGGATGATCTCGCCGGAACTGCCGAGGCCGAAGCGCGGCACCGCCGGCGTGAACCCGTCGTTCAGGCGATCCACGAGGAACTGGACCAGCTCCGGGCTCAGCCCCGACCACGGCTGCAGGAAGTCGCGCAACCGCGCCAGAAGCAGCGCGCGGACGTCCTCGGGCGGCAACCACGGTGGCCCACCGACCGCGCGGCCCACCAGCAGGTTCCGCTGGTGTTCCGCTTGCTGCCGCGCGTCGAGCGCGACCCCGGCCAAGCGGCCCATCCCGGTGGTGACTCCGTAGACCGGAGCGTCTTCCCCCAGCGCCGTCAAGAGCGCTTCGCGACGCCGCGAAAGCGTCTCCACCAGCGGTTTGGCCAATTCCAACCGTTCACCGTCGGCGAAATCGGTTCCGGAGACGATCATCGGTACGGCAGCATGGTGCCGACGCCGGAAGCCTCGGCACGGGCGAGGATCATGTCCGCCACCGCGACGTCCGTTGTGGACAGTCCGCGGTGCCAGAACAGGATCCGTTCGGCGTCGTGCTCGCGGCCGGGCTTGTGGCCCGCCACGATGTCGCCGATCTCGGCGTGGACCCCGTCCGCGGTGAGGAGGCCGGCGTTGAGCTGCGGGCGCAGGGCGCCGAACCGCGGGTTGCCGGACTGCGATTCGCGCCAGTCGTCGACCACGACCTTGTCGATGTCGTCGAGCAGCGTGAGCTCGAGCGCGCTGATCGTGCCGTAGGGCACCAGGAAGGTGCCCGGCCGGAGGAACTCGCGGCGCACCAGCGCCTCGGGTTCGACCAGCCGGGACGCCTCCACCTGGATGTCCGCGCCGTCCAGGGTCTCCTCGGCCGTGGCGCAGACGCGGACGTCCTTGCCGAGCCGCTCGGACAGCCGGCGGCCGAAGTCCTCGCGGGACTCCGGGCGCTTGCTGGTCACGCGGATCTCGGCGAAGTCGAACAACGAGTCGAGCAGCACGACGTTCCACCAGGCGGTACCACGGGCGCCGATGTGCCCGAGCACCCGGGAGTCCGGGCGCGCCAGGTACTTCGCGCCGACGGCGGTCATCGCGCCGGTGCGGGCCTCGGTGATCATCGTGCCGTCGACGATGGCCCGCGGCATGCCGGTGTCCGGGTCCAGCAGCAGGATCAACGCCATTTCCGAAGGGAGGCCCCGTTCGAAGTTCCCCACGAAGTCACCGACGACCTTCACGCCACTGACCTGCTTGGCGGAGAGGTGGCCGCGCAGGATGTTGAAGTGGCCCTTGCCGCCGTTGTCCGGCACGAGGTGCGTCCGCGGCTCGAAGACGACCTGGCCGCGGCCGTGGTCGGCGAGGACGTCCTCGACCGCGCCGACGATGTCCGCGTCCGTGATGCCGAGCGAGTCGATGTCGGCACCGGTCAGGTACCGGAGCCAGACGGACGTCACCGGGCGAGGTCCTCGATGACCTCGGCGCCGGGCAGCGCGGCCAGCGCGGCACCGGAGATCAGCAGCTTGCTGCCGCGGATCCCGCTGCCGATGACGAGCTCCGGCGCGTCCGCGACGCGCTGGTCGATCAGGATCGGCCAGTCGCCGGGCAGGCCGACGGGCGTGATGCCGCCGTACTCCATCCCGGTCAGCGAGACGGCTTCGTCCATCGGCGCGAACGACGCCTTGCGCACGTCGAGGCGGCGCTTGATCACGCCGTTGACGTCGGCGCGGGTCGTCGCGAGCACGAGCGCGGCCGCGAACCGGACTTCGCCCGCGCGCTTGCCGGCGACGACGACGCAGTTCGCGGACGCCTCGAGCGGTGAGCCGTAGGCCTCGCAGAAGGCGGCGGTGTCGGCCAGCGACGGGTCGATCTCCGCGACGCCGACGGCGTCCGGGTCGGCGAGCGCGGCCAGTGCCTTCGCGACGGGCTCGGCGAGCAGGTCAGTACGCGTGGGGGCGAGAACGACCGTGAGGCTCCCGGCGATGGTCCAGGTCACGACTCCATTAAAACAGCGCCCCCGCCGGATGCGGCGGGGGCGGGAAGGAGGCTCACCAGCTGGAGCCGCCGCGCTGGACCTCGATCAGCTTGGGGCGCACGTCGACGATGTAGACCAGGACCGCGGCCATCGCCGGTACCCAGAAGATCATGCCCGGACCCATCACGCTGAACAACGCCATCGCGAGCGTGGCGCCACCGGTGATGAGCATCCAGATGGGCTTCGTCTTGCGGTCGGCCGCGGAATAGGCGTCGGCACGCTGCAGCAGCGCGTGCACGAAGGCGAAGAGCCCGACCAGCGCGCTGCCCCAGTGGATGACTTCGAGGATCCAGATGGCGACTAGCACAGCGACAGCTTACGGCAAACCGCCCGAACGGCCCCGGCCCCGCCACCGGGGTCCGGGGACGGGGCCGGGGTGTTCACGGCGTCTTTACTTGTCGGTCTTCGGCGCGGCCGGCTTCTTCGCGGCGGCGCTGGTGGTGGTCCGGCGGGCCGGGGTGGCCGTCTTCGGGGCCGTCTTGTTCGCGACCTTGCGGCTGGCCGAGCGGGTCTCGTGGGCGACGTCGTCACCCAGCTCCTCGATGGCGTCGGCGGTCTCGCCGGCGACGTCGGTCACCTTGCGGGCGGTCTTCTCGCCGGCCGAGCGGGTGCGCTTGGTCACCTTGGCCAGCACGCCGTCGACGCGCTCGCGGACCTCGCCCGCCACCTCCTCGACCTGGCCCTGCGCGGTGGTGAGGGCCTCCTCGAGCTGCTCGATGGCCTTCTTGACCTGCGGCTGCGCGGCGATCTTGTCCCACGCCTGCTCGCCCGACTCGGCCAGCTTGTTGTACAGCTTCAGCGCGGCCTCGGTGTACTCGTCGATGACCTTGCGCAGCTCGGCCGGGTCCAGCTTCTCGCGGAGGCTCTCGACGTCGGTCGGCAGCTCCTGCAGGTTCTTGCGGGCGGCCTCGCCGCTCTTGGTCACGTTCTCCTTGGCCTTCGCCACGGCGTCGGTGACGGCGTGGGTGGCCAGGTTGCCGGCGCCGAGCGCGGCGAGCAGCGGGGTGCGGACCTGGTCGAAGGCGGTGGTCACGGCCTTCTTGACGTCTTCGGTGCTCTTGGGGGTGGTCATGCTGACTCCTTGGTGTCTGCGGCTGTGGTGTCTGGGGTGGGAGCGGACTCGGCGGCCGGCCGTGCCGCGGCGTTCTCCCGGCGGAAGGACTCGTAGACGTCGAGCAGGACCTGCTTCTGCCGTTCGGTCAGCTCGGCGTCGGCGCGAATCGCGTCACCCACGGGACCACCCGTCGGCAGATCGAGGATCCCGGCCTGCACGTACAGCGCTTCCGCCGAAATGCGCAGGCCCTTGGCGATCTGCTGCAGGATCTCCGCGCTGGGCTTGCGGACCCCGCGCTCGATCTGGCTGAGGTACGGGTTGGACACGCCGGCGAGCTTCGACAGCTGGCGCAGCGAGATCTTCGCGTTGTTGCGCTGCTGGCGGATGTACTCGCCGATGTCGGAAGCGATGTCCGCGACCTTCTCCATCGGACTGCCGGATCCTGGCTGCCCACCGGGTTGTGTCATCCGGTCACCTCCTCGCGACGTCTTCCACGCTACGCCGGAGTGCTAGCTATTGCAAGCACTCTGCTTGCAACTATCGGGTGTGGTGGTGCTCACCCGCTAACGTGGTCGCATGACGCGCTCGGCCCGGCTGCGGCGGCGGCTCGTCGAGCAGCTGCTCGACGAGGACGTCCTGCACGCGCCCGAATGGATCGCCGCCTTCCGCTCGGTGCCCCGCCACGTCTTCCTGCCGCGGTTCTTCGTGCCGGCGGGCGGGCTGTGGGCGGCGGTCGACCGCGGCGACCCGGGTTGGCTGGAGACCGTCTACTCGCGGGACGTGCTCGTCACGCAGCTGGACGACGACCCGGACCGCTGGGAGCTCGCCCGGCGCACCGGGCCGGTGCCGGGCACGCCGACGAGCTCGTCGAGCATGCCGTCGATCATGGCGATCATGCTCGAGGAGCTGCGGGTGCGGGACGGGCAGCGGGTGCTCGAGATCGGCACCGGCACCGGGTACAACGCCGCGTTGCTGAGCCACCGCTGCGGCTCCGGTCAGGTGTCCACAGTGGACATCGATCCGGTGATCGTCGCCCAGGCACGCGAACGGCTGGCCGCGGCGGGCTACCGGCCGGCGTGCGCGGTGGGCGACGGCGCGCTCGGCTTCCCGGCCGGCACCGCTTTCGACCGCGTGCTGTGCACGGCCTCGGTTTCCTCGATCCCACTCCCGTGGCTGGCGCAGACGGTGCCCGGCGGGCTGATCGTGACGACGCTGAACCGGCCGATCGGCGCCGGGCTGGTCCGGATCGTCGCCCGCGAGGACGGCACCGGACAGGGCCGCGTCCTCGCGCGCGACGGCCGCTTCATGCCGCTTCGCGCGCACCGCCTGCCGGAAGCGGGCCCGCTGCCGATGCCGTCGCGGGACGACTGGGAGCAGACACGCCTGCCGATGGCGGACGTGATCCAGCCGCGCAAGCAGTTCGAGTTCTTCGCCGGGCTCGCACTGCCGGGGGTGCGAGCCGTGCGCGAACACGACGGCACGGACCCGAACACGGCGGGCGGGCCGGGCGGCACGGGGGTCGCGCTGGTGCACCCGGACGGCTCGTGGGTCCGGCACCGCAAGCGCGGCGGCGCGCACGAGGTGGCACAGGGCGGCCCGCGCGCGTTGTGGGAACTCGCCGAGGCGGCCTACGTCGAGTGGTGCGAACTGGGCAAGCCGGAACGCGACCGCTTCGGGTTGACCGTGACGGCGGAGCGCCAGGAGTTCTGGCTCGACTCACCCGACGGCCGCACCTGGCCCCTCTGTTAGGGCAGCCGCGCCCGGATCCACTTCTCGACGTGGTCGGCGGCCGCCTCGCTCGGCACCTCCGTCGTGTCGAACAGCTCCACTCCCAGCTCCGGTGCCGAGCGCCGCAGCCAGTCGTCGAACTCCAGCATCTCGGCGATGCGCGGCTCGTCCCACTCGCGCCACGCCGGGCGGGCGCGCAGCCGGGCGCGCAGTGACGACGGCGCGCTGACCAGCGCCAGGTAGTGGATCTCGGTGAAGAACGCCCGCTCCGGCAGCGGCTCGAACTCCGGCGGCGCGACCGTTCCGCACAGCACCACCGGGCGGCCGTTCTGGTGCAGCATCGCCGCCATCCGCAGCCACACCGCGCGGAACGCCTCGACGTCGTCGCGCAGGGCACCCGTCCAGAGCACGTCCTGCTCCAGCACCACCGCTTCGCCCGCCAGCCGCGACGCCAGTAGCGGCCCGAGCGTCGACTTGCCCGCGCCGCTCGGGCCCGTCAGCGCGAACAGCGGCAGCTTCCGGAACGGCCACTCGTGCCCGCAGCGCGCGCACGACAGCGTCGCGCCCGCGACGACCGGGCGGTCTGCCCGGTCGCCGCAGGCCGGGCAGATCCGCAGGTCGAGCCCCACCTCAGTCGAAGAGGTTCTCGAGGAAGCCGCGCTTGCGGTGGCCGTGCCCGTACGGCCGCGGCGAGTCCGAGTACCCGCGGTGCGGGCGCGGCGAGTCCGCGTACCCGCCGCGGTAGCCCTTCGGCGAATCCGGGTAGCCGCCGCGGTACGGGCGCGGTGAGTCGGGACGGCCGTGACCGCCCTGGTAGGGCGGCGGCTGGTGGCCGTAGAACGAGCTCTCCGCACCGGCGATCGCCTCGAGCTCACCGTGGTCGAGGAAGATCCCGCGGCAGCCCGAGCACTGCTCGATGTGGATGCCGTTCTTGTCCACGGTCCGCATCTGGTTCTGACACTTCGGACAAATCACGCATCTCAGCCTACGCACAAACGCGTCAGCAGGCGCAGAGGCAGAACGGGTGCCCGACCGGATCGGCGTAGACGCGGAACGTCTCCGGCTTGTCGTCCAGCAGCTTCGCGCCGAGGCCGAGCACGCGCTCGTGGGCCGCTTCCAGGTCCGTGACGTTCAGGTCCAGGTGCAGCTGCTGCGGGTTCTCCGCCGACGGCCACGCCGGCGGCCGGTAGTCGGGCACGCGCTGGAACGCGATCCCCGCGCCGCCCGCCGGGTTGGCCAGCGTCACCCAGTGGCCGTCCTCGGCGACTTCGGGCGCGTCCCACTCCAGCACCGCCCGGTAGAACCCGGCCAGCGCCACCGGGTCCGGGCAGTCCAGGGCCACCACACCCAGCGTCGGTACCGCACTCATCGTCGCTCCCTTCGATCGTGAGTAACCAGCGAACCGATTATGTGGGTTAGCTCGCACGGGGGCAACCACCCACCGCCGTACACTGGTGCGGTGCACACCGACGCTTCCCTCGTCGTGGAGTTCCTCAACACCGTCAACGTCGAAGAGGGCACTGACCTGCTCGAAGATCCCGGGCAGTGGCGCGAGTGGGCGGCCGGGCACGCGTTGACCGCCAATCCGGCCGCCGAGGCCCGCGCGGCGCGGGACGCGCTGCGCGCCGCGATCGGCGACCCACGGCTGCCCGGCGGCAGCGTCGACGTCGGCACGCGGATCTCGCTCACCGAAGACGGGCCGGCGCTCGTGGCGGACGACGTCGTCGGCGCGGTGTTCGCGGCCTGCGCGCGGCTCGTCGTGCGCGGCGACTGGATCCGGCTGAAGATCTGCCCGGCCGACACCTGCCTCTGGGCGTTCTACGACGAGTCGCGCAACCGCTCGCGCACGTGGTGCTCGATGCGTGTGTGCGGCAACCGCGAGAAGGCACGCTGCTGGCGGGCCCGCGCGGCCGCCGCGGGCTGACGGCTCATCCGAGCGGACGACCCTCGAACGGCTGTGGACAACTCAGTCGCGCAGCACCACATATCCACGCCCGGGGCGCCGTTACCCCCACACGTTGTGGACAGCGATTAGGCCATCACCGTGAAAACCTGTGGATAACCCCGGGGATAACTCAGCTTCCTGTGGACAACTCGTTTGAAGCTCCCCCAAGTGTGGTATACGGCGAGGTTGCTCAGAACAGCAGCTCCGCCACCGCGTAGATGACGAGCCCGGCGAGCGCGCCGACGACGGTGCCGTTGATCCGGATGAACTGCAGGTCGCGGCCCACCTGCAGCTCGATCTTGCGCGACGTCTCCTCGGCGTCCCAGCGCTCGACCGTGTCGGTGATGATCGTGGTGATCTCGCGCGAGTAGTTCTTCACCAGGTACGCCGCCGCGCCCTCGACCCAGCCGTCGGCCTTCTCGCGCAGCTGATCGTCGGAGACCAGCCGCGACCCCAGCGACACGAGGCCGAGGCGGACGCGCCGGCGCAGCTCGCTCGACGGGTCCTCGGCGGCGTTGAGCAGCATCTCCTTCGCCGTGCTCCACGCCGAGCCGATCAGCCGCTGCACCTCCTCGTGGTGCACGATCTGGCCCTTCACCTGCTCGGCGCGGGCCATCACATCGGGGTCGGTCTGCAGGTCCTGGGCGAACTCGCCGAGGAACTTGTCCAGCGCCAGCCGCATCGGGTGGTTGACATCGGTCTTCACCGCCCACGCGAACGACAGCACCTCGCCGTAGACCTTGTCCGCGAGCATCTCGTCGACGAACTTAGGCGACCAGCTCGGCGCGCGGTCGGACACCACGCGCAGCATCGTCGTGTGGTTGTCGCGCACCCACTCGTAGGCGCGGTCGCACATCAGGTCCACGAGCTTGTGGTGGGCGCCGTCGGCGAACACGCCCTGGAGGATCTTGCCCAGCGGCGGGCCCCACGGCTTGTCGATGATCCGCCGCGCGACGGCCTGCTCCATGATCGCCTGGATGTCCTCGTCGCGGAGCACCTTCACGGCGGCACGGACCATCGTGGCCAGCTCGGACGTCACGCGCTCGGCGTTCTCCTCCTGCGCCAGCCAGGCGCCGAGGCGGCGGGCGATCTCGACGCGCCGGAGCTTGTCGCGCACGACCTCCTCGGAGAGGAAGTTCGACCCGACGAAGTCGCCGAGGCTGTTGCCGAGGGCGTCCTTCTTGTTCGGGATGATCGCCGTGTGCGGGATCTTCAGCCCGAGCGGGTGGCGGAACAGCGCCGTGACGGCGAACCAGTCGGCCAGCGCGCCGACCATGCCCGCCTCGGCCGCGGCGCGCACGTAGCCGACCCAGCCCGGCCAGCCTGCCGACTGCGCCCAGCTGGTCAGCAGGAACACGAGCGTGGCGCCGAGCAGGAAAGACAGCGCGACGAGCTTCATCTTGCGCAGCGCACGCCGCTTTTCCGCTTCGCCTGCTGCGCCGCCCGGCGGGTCGGCCGGGGTCACCTTGGCGGGGGTCAGTTGCTCCACATCGCCATTGTCCGTGAGGATGGCTGATCGTGCGCGAACCTGCTCTCGTCCCCCGCCTGCGGCCGTTCACCTCGACCATCTTCGCCGAGATGACGGCGCTGGCGGTCAAGCACGACGCCGTCAACCTCGGCCAGGGCTTCCCGGACACCGACGGCCCGGCCGGCATGCTCGACGCGGCCAAGAACGCGCTGTTCGGCGGCGCGAACCAGTACCCGCCGGGGCCGGGACGGCCCGAGCTGCGGGCCGCGATCGCGCGGCACCGGCAGCGGTACGGCACCGAGTACGACCCGGACACCGAGATCCTCGTCACCGCGGGCGCCACGGAGGCCATCACCGCGACGCTGATCGCGCTGACCGAGCCCGGCGACGAAGTGATCGTCATCGAGCCGTACTACGACTCGTACGCCGCCGCGGTGGCGATGGCGGGGGCCGAGCGCCGGGTCGTCGGGCTGGTCGAGGGCCCGGACGGCCGGTTCGGCCTCGACGTCGACGCGCTGCGGGCCGCCGTCACGCCGCGGACGCGGGCGGTGCTGGTCAACTCGCCGCACAACCCGACCGGCACGGTGTTCACCCGCGCCGAGCTGGCGGCGCTGGCCGCGTTGTGCGTCGAGCACGACCTCGTCGCGATCACCGACGAGGTCTACGAGCACCTGGTCTTCGACGACGCCGAGCACATCCCGCTGGTCACGCTGCCGGGGATGCGGCCGCGGACGGTAAGCATCTCCAGCGCGGGCAAGACGTTCAACTGCACGGGCTGGAAGATCGGCTGGGTCTGCTCGACGCCGGAGCTGGTCGCGGCGGTGAAGGCGGCGAAGCAGTTCATCACGTTCGTCTCGGGCGGTCCGCTGCAGCCGGCGGTGGCGCACGCGCTCGACCACGAGCTGGCGTGGGTCGAGGGGTTGCGTGCTTCGCTGGCGGAGAAGCGTGACCGGCTCTCGGCCGGCCTCGCGGACGCGGGTTTCGCGGTGCGCCGGACCGCGGGGACGTACTTCGTGTGCGTCGACGTCCGGCCGCTGGGCTTCACCGACGCGGCGGACCTGGCGTGGGAACTCCCGGGTCGCGTCGGTGTGGCGGCGGTGCCCGTGAAGGTGTTCACCGATCACCCGGACGAGTGGAAACACCTGCTGCGTTTCGCGTTCTGCAAGCGCAACGAGGTCATCGACGAGGCCATCACCCGATTGCGCAAACTGGTCTGACGTCCGCGAGCGTCCCACAGTGCGGGCGTTCGCATGATCGTCCGGAGAAAATGTGGACGCACGCACAGACTGTGCCCGATGCGGCACGCACTGCTATGTGCGGCGGCGAAACATCAGGTCAGCGGCTTGGACGGGAAAACGGCGCACTCCTCCGAATGGCGGCAGAGAAACACCCGAACGGCACTGAGCGTGATCAACTCGTCGGCCGCAGATACCTTGCCCGGTAGGGCCGTTCCGCCTTACGGGCTGGATCGAACGCGGGAGAGATGAAAGACTCCCGAGCGGTGCTAGAAAGAGGGCAGCCCCGGGGGAACTGCGACCTGGCCGGAGAAAGACCCAGCAAGAACAGGCTCGAGCGTGCGACGCGAGAGCATCAGGCGCGGACGGTGGTGGTGGCGGTGAGCAGCACGGCGAACGCACGCCGCAGCACTCCGGCGCAGCCTGCGCCCACGCCGGGTGAGGTCGTGCCGGTTACGGCGGGTGTTTCCGGGCTGGGAGCACTACAGACACAGGTCGCGGACGGTGCCAGCGGGATTTCGGCACCTGCCGCTTCTCGCGCGCGGGCGCCGCGGCCGTGGGCGGCCGCGCTGCAGCGGCCCGCTGCCAAGATTCTTCTCGCCGGAGGGCTCACCCTGGCCGGGTGGCTGCTCAGCGGGGCGCTGGCCGGCGGCACCGCCGCCGCGGCCGAAAGCGCCGGCTGCCCCGATGCGCCCGCTGCCGTCAGCGCCGACTCCACTGTGGACCATGCCGCGAAGTCCCTCGCGCACGGCAAGCACCGCAAGGCCCACCGCGACACCGGCGCCGCCACGTGCGCGCAGCCGCCCGCGGCGGACCAAACGGCGGACCGAGCGGCCACGCCGCCCGACAGCACCGCGGCCGCCGAGACCACGGCCCCTGCGGACGAACAGACCACCGCCAAGGACGCCAGCAACACCGAGTCCACCAAGGACACGCAGACCACCGCCAAGGACACCAGCAGCACCGAGTCCACCAAGGACAGCGGCACCACTGAGTCCACCCAGGACACCACGACCACCGCCGAAGCGCCGACGGCCAAGGACCCCACCACGAAGGCGGCTCCGACCGGCGGCGGTCTCCTCGGCGGGCTCGTCGGTGGCGTCGTCAACGTGGTCGGCGGCACCTTGAACACCGTCACCACCACGGTCGGCGGAACGCTGGACACCGTCACCACCACGCTGAACACCGTCACCGGCACCGTGCTCGCGCCGCTCACGCAGCCGTCCGCGAACCACCCCGCCGCGCCTGTCCTGCTGCCCCTCGACGACCTCCTGAGCCCCGTCCTCGGTGGCTCCAGCTCCGGCGGCGTGACCGCGGTCGTGCCCGGCCTCCTGACCGGCTCCGGCACGCAGGTCACGACCACCCCCGCCGTCGCCGCCGAAGCCGTGGCCGCCGACGTGCCCGCCGTGACGACCGAGCCGCAGACCACTCGGGTCGTCGTCGCCCGCCTCGTCGAACGGCAGACCTCGCTGCCCGCGAAGGCCGCGCCCGATCAGCCGCGCGACTCCGGTGTCCACGCCCGCGACGGTGACGGTGACTCCACGCCCGGCCTGCCCGGCGGCACCAGCGGCCCGAGCGCGCCGGCCACCAGCGTCACCTCCGGCCACGACGGGCCCGGTGGCGCCCGGCACTCCTTCGCCGTCCACAGCGACGACGTCACCACCACCCAGCTGAAGCTCATCGGCGCCAGCCGCGACCACGACGTCGACGGCGCGGGCAGGGAAGCCGCCCTGCCCACCACCTCTCCCGACTGACCCGAAACCGGGCAGCCGGGGTGAACTGCGTCCAAATCAAGATCCACTAGACGCACGCGCGCGCCGTCAAGACGCGACGAATCCCCTGCTCCAGTACGTAATCCGTGACTCTTTCACGTCTCGTGACGCCGCGAAGCGTCCGACGTACCCCAGGGGCTCAAAGCCATGCGAAACCACCGTCTTTCCGACCGGCCGACCGCGCCCGGCCGGGTCGGATCCCGGTCCCGGCGCCGCGCTGCCCCCGCGGCGCCGGGACCCACACCGGGCGCGCTCCGGGAGTCCTCGCTCACCGCGCCGAGCGAGGTCTCGCAGTACCGGACGCGCGCCTGAGCCGCCGGCTTCCCGGCACGTCGAGGGGCTGTGCCGGGAAGCCGCGGCACCCACGAGCGGGGTCACGTCCGCGAAGGGGAGTGTGGAACAACGAACCGGTGCGCCGGCTGCACACGAACGCCGCCCATCCCTGGGAGCAGGCACGCAGCCGGCGCACCGGTTCGTTCATGCGATCGGCGCGTCCAGCGAGGCGGGCGTCCCGCGGACCGACGCCGCCGCGGCGCTCAGCCGGCGGACCGCCTCGTGGCTCTGCTCCGGCGGCAGCGAAAACGGCAGCCGGATCCACCGCTCCAGGCCGCCGTGGACGCCGAACCGCGAGCCCGGCGCCACCTGGACGCCGTGGCTCGCCGCCGCCACCGCCAGCCGCGAGCTCACCGGCTCAGGCATGCGGCACCACAGCGACAGGCCGCCCGGCGGCAGCGTGAACGTCCACTCCGGCAGGTGGTGGTGCACCGCGCCGGCCAGCGCGTCCCGGTAGCCGCGCAGCTCTTCGCGACGGCGAGCCAGCGCCGTGTCGTCGCCGAGCAGCTCGGTCAGCACGATCTGCTCGAACACCGGCGACCCGAGGTCGACCGCGTACCGGGCGGAAACCAGGCGGCCGAGCAGGTCCTCCGACGCGCGGATCCACCCGAGCCGCAGGCCGCCCCAGTGCGTCTTCGACGCCGAGCCGACGCAGATCGCCAGATCGCCGGCGAACGCGGCCAGCGGCGGCGGGCCGTCGAGCGGGTCGCCCGTCAGGTCCAGCTCGACGAGCGTCTCGTCGACGACGACCGGTGTCCTGGCCCGCGCGAGCACCGCGCCGAGCCGTTCGCGGCCTTCGGCGTCCAGGCGCAGGCCGGTCGGGTTCTGGAAGTCGACGACGAGGTAGGCGAACCGCGGCGCGGCCTGGCGCAGCGCCGCGTCGATCCCGGCGATGTCCCAGCCCCGCGTCCCGGCCGGGTCGAGCGCCACCGGGACCGGGATGGCGTGCGCGGCGCGGATCGCTTCCAGGGCGTTCGGGTACGTCGGCTGCTCGACCAGCACCCGGTCGCCGGGGCCCGCGAGCATCCGCAGGACCAGGACGAACGCGTGGTGGGCGCCGTTGGTCACCATCACCTGCCCGGGCGTGGTCGGCAGGCCGCGTTCGGTGTAGCGGCGGGCGATCCGCTCGCGCAGGCCAGGCAGCCCCCACTCCTGGTACCCGTGGTCCCCGAGGTGGTCGGCGAGCCGGACGCGGGCCGCGTCGACCGCCGCGGTCATGCCCGCGACGGCAGGCGAAGACGCGTGGGTGAAGTCGATCGAACCGGCCGCACCCGGCACGATGGGGCCACGACGGCGCCGCCCCGGCGCGGCGATCCACGATCCGGCACCGCGGCGGCTCGCGACGAACCCGTTCTCCCGCAGCCGGTCCAGCGCCGCGCCGATCAGCGTCCGGCTGGCGCCGAGCGCGTCGGCCAGCTCGCGCTCGGCGGGCAGCCGGGTGCCGAGCGGAAGCTGCCCGTCGAGCACCTGCAGCTCGATGGCCGCGGCCAGGTCGGCCGCGCCCTGGCGGGAGCCGCCTTGCCGCCACGAGCCCAGCATGACGGCCAATCGAGCACCCGAAATGCGTCCACCTGGTGGGAGCATAGGTTCCATAAGGCCAATATCCCGGAATTGGCTATGGTTTACCAGACCACTTCCGCCGATAGTGGAGACGTGGCTCAGATCGATCTCCGGCCCGTCCGGATCTCCCGTGACCCCGTCCGGCGCAGCGTGCAGCTCCTGTCCGGCCTCGCCCTCTACGGCACCAGCGTCGCCCTGGTCACCCGGGCCGGCCTCGGCCTCGAGCCGTGGAGCGTGCTCGCCGAAGGCGTCATGAAGCACACCGGGCTGACCTTCGGCACGGTCACCGGGCTGATCTCGGTGGCCGTGCTGCTGCTGTGGATCCCGCTGCGCCAGCGGCCCGGCATCGGCACGATCGCGAACGTCGTGGTCATTTCGGTCGTGGTCGACCTCGTCCGTGCCGTGCTGCCCGACCAGCACGACCTCGGCTGGCAGATCGCCCTGCTGGCCGGCGGGGTCGCGCTGAACGGCGTCGCGACCGCCACCTACGTCGGCGCGCGGCTCGGGCCGGGCCCGCGCGACGGCCTGATGACCGGACTGGCGGGCCGCACCGGCTGGTCGGTCCGGCTGGTGCGCACCGGCATCGAGGTCACCGTGGTCGCCGCCGGCTTCCTGCTCGGCGGGACCGTCGGAATCGGCACCGTGCTCTACGCGCTGGCGATCGGCCCGCTCACGCAGGCCCTGCTGCCGCTGACCACCTGGCGCGAAAAGCGTGAGCCGGAGCAGGGTCACTAGCTCGCCCGGCGCCGCACCACCGCGCCGCGCAGGGTTTCGTAGTCGACGCCGCGCCGCGCGAGCACGTCTTCGGTGCCTTGCTGGCGGGCCAGCGCCAGCAAGATGTGCTCCGGCCCGAGGAAGTCGTCGCCGAGCCCCTGCGCCTCGCGCAGGCTCAGCTCCAGCGTGCGCTTCGACCGGTCGGAGAACGGGATGTGTCCGCGCCGAGGCCGCGTCCGGCCGACGGCGAGCGCGCCCTGGCCGTGGGTCTGCTCGACCGCGTCGACGATCCGGTCGACGTCGATGCCCAGCTCGGTCAGCGCGGCCGCGTCGGCGTCACTGACTCCGCCCCGGCGCCGGATGCGGTCGAGGTCCGCGGTGATGTCGGCACGCGAGACGCCCAGTTCGGTCAGCAGCACGGCGCCGTCGCCCGGTTCGACCGCGGCGATCCCGGCCAGCAGGTGCGGGGTGTCGATCTCGGCGGCGTTCATCGCGCGCGCCTGGACCTGCGCCTCGACGACGGCCATCCGGGCGTCCTGGGTGAACTTCTCGAACATCAGTGCCTCCCGTACTTCTTGTGCACGGCCTGCCGGCTGACCCCCAGCTCGGCCGCGATCTCCTGCCACGACCAGCCGTTGATCCGCGCGCTGCGGACCTGCACGGCCTCCAGTTGTTCCAGCAGCCGCCGGAGCGCGGCGACCGCACGCAGTCCCACCCGGGGATCGCGGTCACCTGCCCGGGCGGCCAGGTCGGTTGCTTCCGTCATGCTGTCAACCTACGTTGACAAGCGGCCGGATGTCAACCTGAGTTGACGGGACGTACAGTCGGGTGATGCCCGGGATCGCCATCGCCGAGCGGGCCGGGGTGGGCGCCGACGGCCACCCGCGCCCCACCGAGGACCACGTCGTCGTGCTGGACAACGCCGTGCTCGTCCTCGACGGCGCCACCTCGTCGGACCCTTCGCAGCCCCCGGGCGGCTGGTACGCCGAACGGCTGGCCCACCGCCTCGCCGCCGATCTCCGCGCGGCGCCCGACGCCGACCTGGCGGACGTCCTGACCGGCGCGATCGCCGCCGTCACCACGGAAAACGCGCTCCGGCCGCGGCAGTCGCCGTCGAGCACGGTCGCGGCCGTGCGCTGGCTCGGCGACCGCGTCGACGCGCTGGTCCTGGCCGACAGCCCGGTGGTCGGCTTCGGCGCCTTCGGCGTCGACGTCGTCTCCGACGACCGGCTCGCACGGCTACGCCGCCGCGGGATGCTCCAGACCGGCGCGGACGTCCGCCGGCGGCGCAACGCCCACGACGGCTTCTGGGTCGCCGAAGCCGACCCGGGCGCGGCCGCGCACGCGGTCCGCCGCAGCTGGCGAAGAGCCGACGTCGAGGCCGTCCTGCTGGCCAGCGACGGCGTCTCCATCGGCGTCGACCAGTACGGGCTGTTCGGCTGGCGCGAAGTCCTGGAGGTCGCCCGCACCGACGGGCCGGACGCGGTTCTCGACGCCGTCCGGACCGCGGAGAAGCGGGACCCGGACGGCGAACGCTGGCCGCGGCCGAAGCGCCACGACGACCAGGCGCTCGTCCTGGTCGATTTCACCTCCGGGGGAATTCAGGGTCTTCCCTGATCACGACGGGACCCGTTCTCCGAGAACCTGGAGCGCATGGGGACCGGACAGGGAACACGCACGAGACCGTGGCGGCTCGTGGCGCTGGGCGCGATCGGCTGGGGACTCTTCACCGCCGTCGTGCTGCACATCATCAGCTCGCGCGACCCGGTGTACGACACGCTGTCGAGCTACACGGTGACCGACCGCGGCGAAGGCATGCTCGCGGCGAGCGTGCTGTCGCTGGCCATCGGGTCCCTCGCGGTGCTCGGCGCGCTGCACGTCGCCGGCGTGCCGCTCTCGCGGACGACCCGCATCCTGCTCACGCTCTGGTCGCTCGGCCTGGCCGCGGCCGCGGTGTTCCCGGCGAGCTATCCGGAGGCGCCGGACCCGGTGAGCGGCGAGATCCACCTCTACGCGTGCCTGGTGGCGTTCTGCAGCCTGCCCGGCGCGGCGATTTCGCTGCTGGAGCCGCTGCGGGACCGCCCGGAACGGGTCGCGCTGGTCCGGGCGATCCGGCTGACCGCCGGGGCGTTCGCGCTCTTCGCCACCAGCTTCGTCTTCGTGCGGCTGAGCGAAGCCGGAGTCGAGCCGTTCCGCGCGGTCTCGGACGCGTTCCCGATCGGCGTCATGCAGCGGGTGCTGCTGCTCGCCGACGTCGTCCTGCTGTGCACCCTGCTGGGGATCGCGACCCGGCTCGAGTCAGCCTTCGACGGCCGCCGCGAACTCGGGCGCGTAGCCGTAGAGACCGGGCATGCCGCCGGTGTGCAGGAACACCACGTGCTCGTCCGCGGCGAAGCGGCCGTCGTCCGCCCACTCGACCAGCGCGGCGGCCACCTTGCCGGTGTAGACCGGATCGAGCACGACACCCTCCCGGCTCCCGAAGAGGCGTAGCGCGTTCCAGACTGCGTCGGTCGGGATGCCGTAGCCGGGGCCGAGGGTCGAGTCGCTCATCCGCGTGTGGTGCAGCGACGGCGGCGCGACGCCGAGCAGCTGCGCCGCCCCGGCGGTCAGGTCGCGCAGGTTCTCCGTGGCTTCGTCGAGCGGGTGGCTGACGCACGCGATGTCGACCACGAGGTCGCCGAGCAGTCCGGCGGCGAGGGCGACGCCCGCCGCGGTGCCGCCGCTGGCGTGCGGGACGACGAGCCGGGCGCGCTCGATCCCGCGGTCGGCGAGCTGCTCGGCGAGTTCGTAGGTGGCGCGGACGTAGCCGAGGGCGCCGAGGTCGTTCGAGCCGCCGACCGGGACCGTCGCGACCTTCCGGCCGTCCCGCCCGGCTTCGGCGACCAGGCGGTCGTAGACGCGGCCGGTCTCCTCGCCGTCTGCGCAGACGTGGACGGTCGCGCCGAACAGCTTGTCGAGCGGGATGTTGCCGCCGCGTTCGTACGCTTCGCCGTCGCGCGGCACCTTCGCGGTGAGGACGAGTTCGCAGCGCAGCCCGAGCTTCGCGCACGCGGCGGCGGTCTGGCGGCCGTGGTTGGTCTGCAGCGCACCGAAGGTGATCACGGTGTCGGCGCCCGCTTCCCGCGCGGCACCGAGGTGGTATTCGAGCTTGCGGAGCTTGTTGCCGCCCGCGCCGAGCGGGTGGACGTCGTCGCGCTTGAGCAGCAGGTTCGGCAGGCCGAGGGCTTCGCCGAGCCGGGGCGCTTCGTGCAGCGGCGTCGGCCAGCCCCCGAGGTCGACGCGGGGAATCGCGGCCAGTGCGGCGTCGGGGAACCCGGCGAAGTCGAACGTCATCGGCCGATCGTAGAGGCAGGTGCTCGCGCGCCGAGCGGCCTTCCGGTAACGTTCGTTCGAACGAACGAGAGCATCGGGAGGTGCCGTGACCGCGACGAGCCTCGACTTCACCAGCCTGGCCACGCAGGCCGCCCGGCTCGCCGCCGGCGAGGTCACCTCCGCCGAGCTCACCGCGACGTCCCTCGGCCGCGCGCACGCGAGCCAGCCCACCCTCAACGCCTTCCGCCACCTGCGTGACGACGAAGCCCGCGCCGAGGCCGCGGAAGCGGACCGCCGGCTCGCGGCCGGCGAACGGGCGCCGCTGCTGGGCGTGCCCATCGCGATCAAGGACGACGTCGACCTCACCGGGTTGCCGACCGCGTTCGGCTGCGCCGGCGAGTTCCCGTGCGCGACGGCCGACGCGCCCGCCGTCGCGCTGCTGCGCGACGCCGGCGCCGTCATCATCGGCAAGACGAACACCCCCGAGCTGGGCCAGTGGCCGTTCACCGAAGGCCCGGCCTTCGGCGTGACGCGCAACCCGTGGCACCCCGGCCACACCCCCGGGGGTTCTTCGGGCGGGAGCGCGGCCGCGGTGGCGTCGGGGGCCGTCGCGGCCGCGCTAGGGTCCGACGGCGCCGGGTCGATCCGCATCCCGGCCGCGTGGACCGGGCTCGTCGGCATCAAGCCCCAGCGCGGCCGGGTCCCGGCCGAGGGCGAGCTGTTCCACGGCCTGACCGTGCTGGGCCCGCTCGCCCGGACCGTCGAGGACGCGGCCCTGCTGCTCGACGCCGCGGCCGGCACGCCAGGGACGTTCCGGGCCGCCGCGACCCGCGAACCCGGACGGCTGCGGATCGGCCTGTCCACGCGGATTCCGTTCACCGCCACCAGAACGCGGCTCGACCCGGTCGTCGAAGCGGCCGTCCGACGACTCGCCGGATCGCTCGCCGGGCTGGGCCACGAGATCGTCGAGGTCGAGCCGGACTACGGGCTGATCGGCCTGACGTTCCTGCCGCGCTCGCTCACCGGCGTCCGCGACTGGACGCTGCGGGTGCCCGACCGCGCGGGCCTCGACCCGCGCACGCGCAGCAACGCCGGCCACGGCCGGCTGCTGGCCGGTCCGGCCCTCCGGCTGGCCCGGGCCCTCGAACCGGGGCTGCACCGGCGGATCGGCTCGGTGTTCGGCCGGGTCGACGTGCTGCTGACACCGACCACCGCGACCCCGCCGCCGCCGATCGGGACGTTCGACGGGCTGTCCGGCTGGGAGACCGACCAGGCCATGATCGCCGCGTGCCCGTACGCTTGGCCGTGGAACGTGCTCGGCTGGCCGGGGGTCAACGTGCCGGCCGGGCAGACGGACGGCGGGCTGCCGCTGGGCGCGCAGCTGCTCGGCCCGTCGCACGCCGAGGAGCGGCTGATCTCCCTCGCCGCGCAACTGGAAGAGGTCGAACGGTGGCCGGAGCGGCATCCCGAGACAAGCTGGTAAGCACCCGGGAAGCCATCCTGCGCGGCGCGCTGACCGTCGTCGGCGAGCACGGCGTCGGCGGGCTGACGAACCGCCGGATCGTGGCCGCCGCCGGCGTCTCGCTCGGCACGCTGACCTACCACTTCCCCAGCCAGACGGCGTTGCTGCGCGAAGCGATGCTGCTGTTCGCCGAGGAGGAGACGGCGAAGCTCGGCGCGATCGTCGACGGCTACCGGTCGGACGGGCTGAGCGTCGAGCAGGCGGCGTCGGTCGTCGAGCACGTGATCGCGCAGCTGCCGTTCGGCGCCGACGAACTCGGCGCGCACGAGCTGTACCTGCAAGCCGCGCGTGACCCGGAATTGCACGAAGCGTCTTCGCGGTGCTTCGCGGCGTACGACGAGCTGGCCGTGACGATCCTGACCGCGCTCGGCGTTCCGGAGCCGCGGCGGCTGGCCGTGCCGGTGGTGGCGCTGATCGCCGGGCTGCAGCTGCGGCGGCTGGCCACCGGCGAGACGGACACCCCGGTCGCCGAGCCACTGATGATGCTGATCCGCGGGGCCTGATGGCCCGGCCGGTCGTCCGCGGCACGGCGGCGTGGAAGTACTTCGGCGACTTCCGCGACGTGCTGCTGGCCGGTCAGGTGCTGGTGCTGCAGGTGGCGCACCCGGTCGTCGCGGCGGGCGTCCGTGACCATTCGGACTACACGAGCGATCCGTGGACGCGGCTGATGCGGACGGGGGCATCGCTGTCGATCTACGTCTACGGCGGGAAGGCCGGCGCGCGCGTGGAGGCGGCACGGCTGCGTTCCCTGCACCGGTCGTTCACGGGCGTCGCGGACGGAAAGCGTTACAGCGCACTGGATCCGGCGGCCTACGCGTGGGTGCACGCGACTCTGGTACGGGTTCCGGTTGACGCGCAACGGTTTTTCGGCGTGCCGCTGACGGCGTCCGAGCTGGACGAGTACTACGCGCAGATGTGCGACATCGGCCGGATGCTCGGCGTGCGGGAGCGCGATCTGCCGCCGGACTGGGCGGCGTTCTCGCGGTACTACGACTCGATGGTGGCGGGTTTTACCGGAAACGCGGCCATCGACCAGCTTTTCGAGACGATCCGGACGGTGACCAAGCCGGTGCGGTGGCTGCCCGGCGCGTGCTGGCACTGGCACGCCCGGATCCAGATGTTCCTGATCCGTGCGACGTTGCCACCCGCGTTCCGCGAGCGTCTGGGTCTGCAGTGGACGGACGCGGACCAGCGGAGGTTCGACCGGTTCGCGCGCGCGATCCGCCTGCTCGCGACGCCGGTCCCAGCGGCCGTCCGTACCGCGCACATGCGGTGGATCGGCAAGCTGAACGTCTGGCTCCGCGCGCACCCGCACATCCGCCGCCTCCTGGTCCGCGACGGCGCAAGACGGTCGTGAGTGAGAAACAGTGTTCTAACCCTGTTTCTCACTCACGACCGCTGACCCGCGCGTAATGTGCCCGGGCCTTGGCGCGGTTCCCGCACCGGGCCATCGAGCACCACTGCCGGTTGCGCCGCGGAGAGGCGTCGCAGAACCGCAGCCCGCAGTCGTCCGCCGCGCAGATCCGCACTTCCGCGTCGCTCGCCGCCAAGTCGATCGCGTCCGCCGCCAGCGCCGCGAACGCGGCCGCCACCGGGTCCTTCGGCGCCGGCACCTCGCGGCGCAGCACGCCGTCCACCAACGCCAGGCGCGGCGGCGGGGCCGGCGCCGCCGCCGCCGCGTTGTTCACCAGGTCGATGTCCATCTTCTCCGGCGGCCCGTCGGCGAGCAGCACCCGGTCCACCGCCTCCCGCAACGCCTTCGCCGCCAGCACGTTCCCCGCCGTCACCGGCACCCGGCCCGTCGTGAACCCGGCCAGGGCCAGCCACTCCGCCAGCACCTCCGGCCCGGTCAGCAGCTCCACACCGGTGTCGTGCCGGTTCCGCATCGTGTTGACGAGGTCGAGGCACGGCCGCCCGCCGTCGAAGACCCACTCCATTCCCCCATCCTAACCCTTGAAGACAGTTAGAAGCAGCGCTACCGTCTAACCGTATGAACCAGTTAGAAAACATGGCCACCGTCGACGGGCTCCGCGTGCACTACCTCCGGGCCGGTGACGGGCCACCCCTGTTCCTGCTGCACGGCTGGCCGCAGACGTCGCACTGCTGGCACAAGGTCATCGGCCCGCTCGCCGAGACGCACACCGTGATCGCCCCTGACCTGCGCGGCTACGGCCGCACCGACAAACCCCGCACCGGCTACGACAAGCGCACCATGGCCGCCGACGTCGCGAAGCTCGCCGAGCAGCTGGGCTTCGCGAAAGTCGCCGTCGCCGGGCACGACCGCGGCGGCCGCGTCGCGCACCGCTGGGCCCTCGACCGCCCGGACCAGGTCGAGCGCCTCGCCGTCCTCGACATCGCGCCCACCCGCGCCATGTGGCAGCGCCTCGACGCCGGCGTCGCGAAGGCGTATTGGCACTGGCTCTTCCACCTGCAGCCCGACCTCCCGGAACTCCTCGCCGGCCGGGACATCGCCGCCTACCTCGGCTACTTCTTCGAACGCTGGACCTTCCAGCGCCACGCGCTCGACGCCGACGCGCAGGCCGAGTACGTCCGCGCCTTCTCCCAGCCCGGCGCCCTGCGCGCGGGTTTCGACGACTACCGCGCCTCCTTCCCGGACGACGCCGGGCTCGACGACGCCGACTACGAAGCCGGCAAGCGCGTCACGCAGCCGCTGCTCGCGCTGTGGGGCGCGAACGGCTTGCTCGGCACCCTGCCGACGCTGGAGATCTGGCAGGACTACGCCACCGACGTCACCGGCCACGCCATCGCCGAGTGCGGCCACTTCCTGCCCGAGGAACAGCCCGGAGAAGTCGTCGCCCACCTGCGGAAGTTCCTGAACCCCTGAGTTCCCGGGGTGCTCCGGTCCCCCGCAGTGGGGACCGGAGTTCCCTCGCCGCCGTGACGCCCGCCACCGCGCGCCGCCGCTAGGTTCGCCAGCACGATGGGGAGCAAACCGAAAGCGGCACTGCTGGTGCTGCTGGCCGTGCTGGGGATCGCGGCCGGCGGCGGGACCGCGCACGCCGACGGCGCGCCGTCCGGCACCGACATCCAGGTCGCGCAGACGCTCGGCGCGCGCGAGCTGACCGTGATCATCCGCCGCGTCGACACGACACCTTCGCCGCTGCGGGTCGACGTCGTGACCCACCAGGGCACCGCGCCCGGCACCCTGCACCTGGCCGTCGCGGCCGACGGCGTCGTGTCCGCGCGAACCGACGTCGTCCTCGGCGCGACCCCGGGCGTGTACGCCGGGAACCTGCGGGTCGGCAAGCCGGGTCCGTGGGAGCTGTCGCTGGACGACGGCACCGGGCCCGCCGCCACCATCCCGTTCGTCGTGCCCGCGCGCGTCGTGCCGCCGTGGGAGAAGGCCACCTACGGCGGGTTCGTCGCCGCGGGCGTGTTCCTGCTGCTCGCGTTGCTGGTCGGCGTCCGCGCGAAACGGACCGCCTTCGCGCTCATCCCGGCGGGTGGCGCGGTGGCGGCGATCGCCGTCGCTGTCACCGGCGCGCTGCTGTCGGCGCGCACTCCCCCGCCGCCCGCGCCCGGCAGCCAGCTCGACCCGACGTTCGACAACGTCACCGACCCGTACGCCAACGCCCAGCTCTCCACAGTGGACTACTCGCGGCCGCCGGTGAACCTGGCCGTCCGCGCCGAGCGCGGCGAGCTGCGGCTGGCCCTCACCGACGGCGCCACCGGCCGCCCGGTCGACGACCTGCTCGTCCACGACAACGCGCTGATGCACCTGGTGCTGGTGTCGCCGTCGGGCCGGATGAGCCACCTGCACCCCGTGCGCGTCGGCGCCGGTGACTACCGCGTCGCCCTCGCGGACCCGGAAGCGGGCACGTACGCCGTGGCCGCGGAACTGGTCCGGCGCGGCGGCGGGGTCCAGCTCGCCCGCTCCACAGTGGACGTCCAAGGCACCGCCGAGCCCGCGCCCGAACCACCCGGAGCCGGGCCCCGGACCGTCGACGGCACGCCGGTGGCCCTCACGATCGGCCCGGGCACGCCGACGACGATCACCGCGCACTTCCGGACCCAGGACCTCCAGCCGTGGCTGGGCATGCTGGGCCACCTCATCATCACCGGGCCGATCACCGGGCCCGTCGGGGAAAGCGCGGCCAAGGCACCGACGTGGGCGCACGTGCACGCGATGATCCCGCCGGTCGCGGGTCAGCTGGACCGCCCCGACGAGACGGTCGCCGCCTACGGCCCGGACGTCAGCTTCACCTACACCTTCGCCGCGCCCGGCCGGTACCGGATCTGGCTGCAGGCCGAACGCGGCTACCGCGTGCTCACCATCCCCGCCGTGGTGGACGTCCCGGCGACAGGAGCAGGCCGATGAGACGCCCGAGCGTGCTGGTCGCCGTGGTCGCGCTGGTCGTCGCGGCCGGCGCCGCGTGGCTGCTGTGGGGTGGCGGCGGCGCGAAACCGACCACGCAGCAGGCGGTTTCCGGGCCCTACACCGTCCAGTTCTCCGCAGACGAGCCGCGGGTCGGCGGCAACACCTTCGCCGTCGCGGTGACCGGTCCCGCACCGGACGCCGTCACGGTCGCTCCCGTCATGGCGCAGATGGGGCACGCGCTCGCGCCGGTGCCCGCCGGCCCGGACGGGCCGGGCCGCTTCCGCGCCGCGGACGTCGGGCTGCCGATGGCCGGGCAGTGGGAGATCACCGTTTCGCTGCGCGGCCCCGGCGGACCCGCCCAGGTCGTCTTTCCGTTGCTGGTCAAGTAGAAAGGGGTCGGGGGATGGATCTCACCGCATCCGGTGTCAGGGTGGCGCCGGTCGCGAAACAGGCACGGACGGGGTTGCTGCCGGCGAACGTCGTGCTCGGCGGCTCGCTGTTGTCGCTGGTCGGGCTCACCTGGGACATCCAGTGGCACAGCGACGTCGGGCCGGACACGTTCTTCACGCTGCCGCACCTGTTCCTGTACGCGGGCAGCGCGGTCGTCGGCCTGGCGAGCCTCGCCGTCGTGCTGCTGACCACGGCGGCGCGGCGCGCGGGCCGTCCGGTCGACCCGCGGATCGGCGGCCGCGTGGTCAACGTGTTCGGCCGGACGTTCGCGGCGCCGCTGGGCTACCTGGTCTCCGGCGTCGGCGCGGCGACGTTCCTGCTCTACGGCCTGTGGGACCAGTGGTGGCACGGGCTCTACGGCTTCGACGCGGTGATCGACTCGCCGCCGCACATCGGGCTGCTGCTGTCGATCACGGTGTCGCTGATCGGCACGACCGCGGTGTTCGCCGCGGCGCGCGAGCACCGCTGGGGCCGGCTCGGCACGCTGGCGTCGCTGACCGTGCTGCTCACCTTCGGGCCGGTGCTGGCACTGGGGTTGCAGCAGGTGCCGGACGACTACGCCGACGCCGTCTCGATCGGGACGTCGATGATGGCGGTGCTGCTCGTCGCCGTCGGCGCCGGGTTCCTGCGCCGTCCGGGCGGGGCCGTCGGCACCGCGGCGATGGCGGCGGCGGTGCAGGCGGTGTTCTGGTGGTTTTCGCCGTGGGCCGCGAAGGCTTACGCCGGAATGGTCGGCCTGCCGTTGCGGGACGCGGTTTCCGGCGTGCCCGAGATGCCTTCGCTGATGCCGATCGCGCTGCTGCCGGTGGCCGCGCTGATGGAGCTGGTGTACCTCGCCGGACGACGCCGGGGGTGGCGCGCCGGCCGGGTTTCCGTGGTCGCGGGCGGGCTCGCCGGGGTGCTGATCGGGCTGAGCCTGCCGGTGCAGCGAGCCCTGCTCTACCCGTACGCGCACGTGCCGCCGGCCTGGTACCTGACGACGACCGCCGTGCTCAGTGCGGCATTCGGGCTGCTCGGCGGGTTCGCCGGGTGGCGGTTCGGCGGGATGCTCTGCCTGCTGGCGCCCGCGAAGAAGGGGGAAACCGCTGATGCGTAAGACAATGTCATTCGGGGCGCCGCCCCGGCCGGGGGCTACGCCACCCGGAACCCCCACAAGACGAATCGTCCTGGCCTTGGCAGCCGTGGCCGGGCTGCTGTTCGCCACCGCTGCGCCCGCCGACGCCTACGAGCCGGTGAACATCGTGCACACCGAGCACGTCCAGGCCGGGCCGTACGGGCTGACGGTCGGGTTCAGCACCTGGCCGCTGAAGGCCATGCAGTCGCTGGACTTCACGTTCATCCCCGACGGCGGCATCGCCGACAAGTCCGGCACGCTCACCATGCTCGGCCCCGGCGGCGCGCAGCGCCGGACCCAGCCGCTCGTCCGGCACCCGCGCAAGCGGGAGGTCTGGGGCCTCGACGTCCGGTCCCTGCCCCGGGCCGGCGACTGGACGTTCGTGTTCACCGTCAACGGCCCCGCCGGGTCCGGCACCGGCCAGCTGCGCGCGCTGCCGGTGCAGGAACAGCCCGGGCCGCCGATGGGCCTCAGCTGGGCGATCAGCACGCTGCCGCTGATCGGGCTCGTCGTGCTGGTCGTCGTGGCCTGGCGGCGGACCCGCAGCCGGTTGCGCGGGGGCGAGCTTCCGGCAATCGGGTGAGATTCCGGTCACATTGGGCAGTCACGCGTATCCACGACGTCGCGGAGGCCTCCTTCCCCCTGAGAGGACGAGGAAGGGGGCCTTCGTCATTTCCGGAAGACGGCCGAGGACGGGTGGGGGATCATGATCACCTCCACGGGGGAGGGATCAGGCGGGCAGGTCGAACTGGCCGGCCTTCACGGCGACCAGGAACGCCTCCCATTCGGCGGTGTCGAACACGAAGACGGGGCTGGTCGCGAGTTTGGTGTCCCGGACGCCGATCAGGCCTTCGCGGCCCAGGTTGACCTCGACGCAGTTGCCCCCGTTGGGCTCGCTGGCGAACGACTTCTCCCAGGCAGCCTCTTCGAACAGGGTCACGGCCGTGTTCGGGTCGTAATCCGTGAACGACGGATAATCCGCCATGGGTCGTACCTCCGAGAATCGATGGGGGGCGCGGCCGCGACCTGGTCGAAACTACCCGCTCCCGGCTACTCAGTGTCTCAATGGAGTGCGCCGCACGGCCAAGCGGGTGATCAACTAGGTCTGGCCTCGACATGAAGATTATTCCAGGAGTAGGATTAATCGCATCGGCCGGGGGCGCTGCTGTCGGTGAATGACTGCCTGCCTGCGACGGGCGGTCTCCGCGGGACGCGGGCCACGGGCTGACGACCGGCAAACCACCACCGCGGAACCTCTTGGGGGAGGATCAGCATGATCGTCGAGGACAGTGCGCCACCAGGCGACGTCACCGGGCGCGAAGCCGCGGGAGACCCGACCGAGCTGGTCCGGAACCACGGCCGGGGAGCGTTTCCCCGCCGTCGGTCCCCGCGACGAGAGCTGGGGGTGTAGACGATGGCCGTCCGGCTGAACTCGCTCTTCCGCCGCGAGGAGGAAGACCACCGCGGCCGCCGCGGGATCGCGACCGAGCTGCGCAACCGCTTCGGCTTCAGCCTGATCCAGGCGCCGCTGCGCAAGACGACGCCGTGGGCGACGGACCAGGACCTCCCGCTGCAGCGCTACTCCGACGGCGTCCGCACGACGCGTCCGCTGGAGACGGCGATCGACTTGACTCCCCTGCTGCGCGGCCGGATCGGTTCGCGCGCCTGAGCCCTGACTGCCGTACCACCACCGCAGAGCCCCGGTTCCCGTCGCAACCGGGGCTCTTGCCGTTGCTCCGCTACGGTTTTCGCAGCAGCAGGCGGCCTTGGCGGAACGGGCGCTCGCCCGCGACGGGCTCGCGGGACACCCGGCCGACCTCGACCAGCCCGGCGGCGGACGCCAGCTCGGCGAGTGTGTCCAGCGGCCACCGGTAGGCCGTCGTGACCTTGTGGTCGAACTCCGAGACCGCGTCGCCGGACTCGAAGAACCCCAACAGAACGTGACCGCCGGACGCCAACGTCCGGGTGAACTCGGCGAAGTACGCCGGCAGCTGCCCGGGCGGCGTGTGGATCACCGAGTACCACGACAGGATCCCGGCCAGCGACGCGCCGGGCAGGTCCAGCGCGGCCATGGAACCGACCTCGAACCGCAGCCCGGGCTCGGCCGCGCGCGCCAGCTCGATCATCGCCGGCGACACGTCGACGCCGAACGCGTCCACGCCGAGGTCGCGCAGGTGGGCCGTCAGGTGCCCGGGTCCGCAGCCGAGGTCGGCGACCGGGCCGCGGCCACGCACGTAGTCCGCGAACGCGGCCCAGGCGGCCCGGTCCAGCGGGTCGTCGTCCCAGATGTCGCGGACGAATTCCGCGTACTGGGCGGCGACGGCGTCGTAGGCCGTCGTCACGGCTTGCGGCCGAGACCGCAGATGTGCCCGACGAACGCGGGGTCGTTCGCGAGCTTCTTCGTGGCCTTGGACTCCATCTCCTCCGGGTGCCATTCCGGCAGGTAGACGATGCCCGGCTCGACCAGCTCCAGCCCGTCGAAGAACGTCGTGAACTCCGCCCGGCTGCGCAGGTGGATCGGCGTGCTCGACTGGTTGTACTGCTTGATGATCGACTCGCGGCTTTCGGCGTCGGCCATGGCCTGCATGCCGTCGCTCGTCAGGTGCGAGGACAGGAAGTACGAACCGGACGGCAGCAGCGAGAGGTACTGCTGGATGGTCTGGGCCACCGGCTCGTCCGGGCCGAGGAAGTACAGGACGCCGACCATGATCAGGCCGATCGGGCGGTTCGGGTCGAGGACGCCGGTGTCGAGCGCGCGCTTCCAGATGTCGGCCGGGTCGCGCAGGTCGCCGTGCAGCACCGCGTGCCGTCCGGCGACGCCCTCCTTTTCGAGCAGGATCTGCGAGTGCGCGACCGCGACCGGTTCGTTGTCGACGTACACGCACCGGGCGTCCGGGTTCACCGCCGTCGCGACCTCGTGGACGTTGCCGACGGTCGGGACGCCCGAGCCGAGGTCGAGGAATTGGTCGATCCCGTTGCGCGCCAGGTACCGGACGCCGCGGCCGAGGAAGTCGCGGCCGACCCGCGCGACGGTCTTGATCATCGGGAACGCCTTGACCGCCTGCTCGCCGAACTGCCGGTCGATGGCCCAGTTGGCGTCGCCGCCGAGGAACCAGTCGTAGATCCGGGCGGCGTTCGGCCGGTCGAGGTCGACGCCTTCGGGGGCTTCGGGGTCCTGCGTGGTCATGGGCTTCCTCCAGGCTTGCGGCCGACACCGCCGACCACGCTCGCGAGGGGGACCGTGGCGGCGCCGGGCTCGGGACGCCACTGTCCCACAGGCACGATTCCCGGCTCGACCACCTCGAAGTTACCGAAGAACGCGGCGATCTCGTCGAGCGACCGCGACACCGCGGGCGAGCTGGACCGCTCCGACAGCTTCACCAGCCGCCGGATCTGCTCCAGCTCCTCGCCTTCGACGCCGGACTCAGTGGCGTGTGAAAGGACGTACGCCGACCCGGGCGCCAGCAGCGTCCGGTAGTCACGGATGGCCTCGCGCACGCCGGTGACGTCCGGCAGGAAGTGCAGCACGGCCACGGTGAGCAGGCAGATCGGCCGGTCGGGGTCGAGCACGCCGGTGGCCAGCGCGGCTTCCCACACTTCCTCGGCGTCCCGCAGGTCGGCGTGCAGGACGGCGTGACGCTCCGGGTCGCCTTCCTCGTCCAGCAGGATCCGGCCGTGCACGACGGCCACCGGCTCGTTGTCGACGTACACGCAGCGGGTGTCTTCGGCGAGTTCGTCGGCCACCTCGTGCACGTTGCCGGCGGTCGGGATGCCGGACCCGAGGTCGAGGAACTGCGTGATGCCTTCGGAAACGCAGTAGCGCACGGCCCGGCCGAGGAAGTCGCGGTTGCTGCGGGCGAGGGTCTTCGCCAGCGGGAACGCCTGCACCGCCTGCTCGCCGTACTGCCGGTCGACGGCCCAGTTCGCGGTGCCGCCGAGCGCCCAGTCGTAGATCCTCGCCACGTTCGGCCGGTCGAGGTCGACGGCGTCGGGGAGGAAGTCGGGGTCCACGGTGTCTGCTTCCGGCGGATTCGTGCGCAGCGGACCCACTCTACCGAAAGTCGTTCACCGGCTTCGACAGCTCGGACGGCCGTTCGCCCTATTGGATCTGCTGCATCTGGGCGCGGTAACTCTCCGCCAGCTCCTTGAGGAACTGCCGGGTCTCCTGGCGCTCCAGCGCCGCGCCGCGCAGCCTGTCCCACGAGTCGACGAAGATGTTGAAGTCCTTGACGTCGTCGAGGTACAGCCCGCCCGCCGAGTGCTCGATGTAGACGAAGTCCCGGGTGCGGTCCGGGAACCGCATGATCGTGAAGTCGTTGGGCACCGCGGCCAGCCGCGCGCCGAACGGCAGGACGTGCACGTAGACCCGCGGGTGCTTCTCGAGCGAGAGCAGGTGCTCGACCTGGTCGAGCATCACCGCGGGCGCGAAGCCGCCGGGGGCCCGGCGCAGCGCGCCTTCGCTGATGATGAACCGGTAGTACGGCGGTTGCTGCTGCTCGAACACGGCCTTGCGGTCGAGCCGGTTGCGCACCAGCGACGTCACGTCCGTCGCGCCGGCCTCGGTGAACTGCTTGAGCATGTAGTGCTCGGACTGCAGCGGGCCGGGGATGCGCTCACCGTGCCAGGTGAGGATCTCCGCGGCCGCGGGCTCCAGGTCGGTGAAGGTGCGGAACCAGTGCGGCACCACGGATCGGTAGCCGGACCAGTGCCCGCGCTGCCCGGCGGCGGCGCGCGCCAGGTTCATCAGCGTGTCGGCCTCTTCGCCGTTGATCCCGAACGCGTTCAGCATCGATCGCACATCCCCGAGCTTGACCCCGACGGCACCGGACTCGATCTTGTTGACCTTGCCCTGGGTGCAGCCGAGGACCTCGGCGACCTGCTGCTGTGTCATCCGCGCCGCGGTGCGGGCATGCCGGAGCTCGTTGCCGAGCTGCTTCCGGCGCGAGGTGACGGTGCTGGCCATCGCCCTGCTCTCCCGGACCACTACCAAGCGACGACGGCCGCCGGCCGCCGTCGCACGCGAACTATCGAACCCACCCAGGTTAGTGCTTCACCTTGCGAAGTTCGATGATGACATCGCGCAGCGTTCCAGGAAATGTCGCGGAATGCCAGTCACCCGTGTCTTCACTCGCCTGGACCAGCGGATTCGTGACCTTTCGGCCATCCGGCGGGCACGGGAGTGCGGCATAGTGAGCGCCGTGACCGATCGCTCGCCCTCCGCCGCCGCCGTCACCCGGCTGGCCGACCGGGTCCACGGCTACGTCCAGCCGGACGGGTCCTGGTACATCAACAACTGCGGGTTCGTCGACGCCGGCGACCACACGGTCCTGATCGACACCTGTTCGACCGAGCGCCGCACGCGCGCGCTGCTCGCCGCGGTCGAAGGCGCCACCGGGAGCCCGGTGACGACGCTGGTGAACACCCACCACCACGGCGACCACACGAACGGCAACTACCTGGTCGAGGGCGCGACGGTCATCGGGCACCGCAAGACGCGCGAGCTGCTGGTCACCGAGGGGATCCAGAAGTTCGACGGCATCTTCGTCGGCAACGACTGGGGCGAGCTGCGGCCGCGGCCGCCGGAGGTCGTGTTCGACGACCGGCTCACCCTCTACGCCGGGGACGTCGAAATCCAGCTGATCCACCCGGGCCACGCGGCGCACACCACCAACGACGTGCTCGTCTGGCTCCCCGCGCAGCGGGTGCTCTACGCCGGCGACCTGGTGTTCCACGGCGGCAGCCCGTTCGCGCTGATGGGCTCGGTGGCGGGCTGGCGCGCCGGGCTCGACGTGATCCGGGAGCTGGAGCCGGACGTGATCCTGCCCGGGCACGGCGGTCCCTGCGACCTTTCGGTGGTGGACACGGTCGACCGGTACCTGAAGTTCGTCCAGGAGACGGCGAAGCGCGGGAAGGCCGCCGGGCTGTCGCCGCTGGAGCTGGCGAAGGAGACGGACCTGGGCGAGTTCGCTTCGCTGACCGAGCAGGAACGGCTGCCGGGCAACCTGCACCGCGCGTATGCCGAGCTGGACGGCGCCGGGTGGGGCGCCGACATCGACCTCGTGGCGGCGATCACGGACATGCTCGCGTACAACAAGGGCCCGATCCGCTGCTTCTCCTGAACTTGCGGCACCCGCTCACCGTGCGACTACTGTCTGAATCGAGAGAGTCTTCGGAAGGATGCGGATGAGCAAGAAGGCGAGCATCGGGGTCACCGGCCTGGCGGTCATGGGCCGCAACCTGGCCCGCAACCTGGCCCGGCACGGGCACACGGTGGCCCTGCACAACCGGTCCGAGGAGCGGACCCGCGCGCTGGTGGAGCAGTTCGGCGACGAGGGCGACTTCATCCCGGCGTACTCCGCGCGGGAGTTCGTCGACGCGCTGGAGCGGCCCCGGCAGGTCGTGATCATGGTCAAGGCGGGCGCCCCGACGGACGCCGTCATCGAGGAGTTCGCGCCGCTGCTGGAAGAGGGCGATGTGATCGTCGACGCCGGCAACGCGCACTTCGCCGACACGCGCCGCCGCGAGAAGGCGCTGCGCGAGCGGGGCCTGCACTTCGTCGGCACCGGCGTCTCGGGCGGCGAGGAGGGCGCGCTGCACGGGCCGAGCATCATGCCCGGCGGCTCGAAGGAGTCGTACGAGTCACTCGGCCCGCTGTTCGAGGACATCTCGGCGAAGGTCGACGGCGAGCCGTGCTGCACGCACGTCGGCGCGGACGGTGCCGGCCACTTCGTCAAGATGGTGCACAACGGCATCGAGTACGCCGACATGCAGCTGATCGCGGAGTCGTTCGACCTGCTGCGGCACGCGGGCGGCTACTCCCCCGCCGAGATCGCCGACGTCTTCCGCACGTGGAACACCGGGCGGCTCGACTCGTACCTGATCGAGATCACCGCCGAGGTGCTCGCGCACGTCGACGCCGCGTCCGGCAAGCCGTTCGTGGACGTCGTCGAGGACGCCGCCGAGCAGAAGGGCACCGGCCGCTGGACCGTGCAGATCGGCCTCGACCTCGGCGTGCCGATCTCGGGCATCGCCGAAGCCGTCTTCGCCCGTTCGCTGTCCGGGTCCAAGTCGCTGCGCGCAGCGGCCCGCGGGCTCGGCGGTCCTTCCGCGGCGCCGCTTTCCGGGTCGGCGCTGGAGCGCTTCGCCGACGACGTCGAGCAGGCGCTGTATGCGTCGAAGGTCGTCGCGTACGCGCAGGGCTTCAACCAGATCCAGGCGGGCGCGACGGAGTACGGCTGGGACATCGATCTGGGCAAGGTCGCCTCGATCTGGCGCGGCGGCTGCATCATCCGCGCGAAGTTCCTCAACGACATCACCTCGGCCTACGCCGACGAGCCGGAGCTGCCGACGCTGCTGACGTCCGGCGGCTTCCGCAAGGCGGTCGAGGACGCGCAGGACTCGTGGCGCTCGGTGATCTCGACGGCGGTCAAGCTCGGCATCCCGACACCGGGCTTCTCGACGGCGCTGGCGTACTACGACGGCCTCCGCGCCGACCGCCTCCCGGCGGCGCTGGTCCAGGGCCAGCGCGACTTCTTCGGCGCCCACACCTACCGCCGGGTGGACCGCGAAGGCTCGTTCCACACGGCCTGGGCGGCCGAGGGCCGTCCCGAGTCCGAAGCCTGACCGAGCCCGTGACTGCCGCCTCCACGGGCGCTTGGTCCGTGGAGGCGGCAGTCACGCTTTCGGGTGAACCCCCTGGTCCCACCCGAGGTCAGAGCAGCGTCACCAGGAGCACCGCGAGCAGCGCGGCGGCCAGGAGGAGTCTCACTGCCCCCGTGCGGCGAGGATCTCCGCCAGCACCTCCTGGATCTTGGCCTCGGCCTTGTCCTTCTTGACGCCCAGGCCGTCGAGCACCTCGAAGCCGGCGCCTTCGCGCTGTTCCAGCAGCGCCAGGAGGATGTGCTCGGTGCCGATGTAGTTGTGCCCGAGCCGCAGGCCCTCGCGCAGCGTCAGCTCGAGAGTCTTCTTCCCGGCGGCGCTGAACGGCGGCACGACGGACGGTTCCTCGACCCGCTCGGGCAGCCGCGCTTCGGCGGCTTCCCGCACGGCGTCGAGCGTGACGCCCTGCGCGATGATCGCGCCCGCGGCGAGCGCCGCCGGCTCGCTGAGCAGCCCGAGCACCAGGTGCACGGTGTCGATTTCGGCGTTGCCGTGCGCGACGGCGGCCTTCTGCGCCTCCACGATGACGTGCCGGGCCCGGTCGGTGTAGCGGCCGTAGACGCGTTCGATGCTGCCGGTCGGGTCGCCGCCGGGATCGACCTTCGGCACGAACCGCTTTTGGGCGGCCTGCTTGGTCACGCCCATGCTCTTGCCGATCTCGGTCCACGAGGCCCCGGAGCGCCGGGCCTGGTCGACGAAGTGGCCGATCAGGTGGTCGGCGATCTCCCCGAGGTGCTGGCCGACGTAGACGGCGTCGGTCAGCTGGGCCAGTGCGTCCTGTTCGTTGTTGCTCTTGATGGCGTTGATGAGGTCGTCGAGCTTGATGTTGGCCGGAAGGGTCATGCGTCAACTGTAGGTTGACGCACAGTGGTCGTCAACCACGGGTTGACGTCAGGCGGCTCGCGACTTCAGGTGCGCCTTGAGGTCGAAGCCGCTCGCTTCGAGGTCGGCGTAGGCCGGGCGCGGGTCGGCGGTGAACAGCCGCCGCGCGGCGATGTGGTCAGCTGGGCGGTTCACCGACTCCACCGCGATCAGCACGTCGTCGCGGAAGGACAGCACGGAGAACTTGCCCGCGGCCGGGTCGCCGGCGACCACCGTCCGGTCGGCGCCCGCGAGGATCCCGGCGATCTGCAGCTTCGCCCCCGACTGGTCGGTCCAGAACCACGGCAGGCTCGCGTACGGCTCCGGAGCGCCGGTGATCGCCGCGGCCACGCACCGGGCCTGGTCGACGGCGTTCTGCACGGACTCGAGCCGGGTCGCGGTGCCCGCCTGCACGCAGGGGAAGTTCGCGCAGTCGCCGATCGCGAAGATCTTCTCGTCCGACGTCCGCAGGTGCTCGTCGACGACCACGCCGTTGTCCACGGCGAGCCCCGCCGCGGACGCGAGCGCCGTCTCGGGCACCACGCCGACGGCGACCACGACCAGGTCGGCGGGCAGCCGGGTGCCGTCGGACAGCTCGACCTCCCGCACCCGCGAGTCGCCGTGCAGTGCCGAAACGCCTTGGCCGAGCAGCACCGTGTGCCCGGCTTCGCGGTGCAGCGCCGCGAAATACGCGGAGATCTCAGGCGTCGCGACGCGGCTGAGCAGCCGGTCCTGAGCCTCGACGATGGTCACCGGCCGGCCGGCGTGCGAAGCGAACTCCAGCCCGATGAACCCGCCGCCGATCACGACGACGTTCCCGGCGTGCGCCAGTGATTCACGCAGCCGGTCGGCGTCGTCGCGGGTGCGCAGGGCCAGCACGCCCGGCAGGTCCGCGCCGGGCACCGGCAGCGTCCGGTTGCGCGCGCCGGTGGCCAGCACGAGGAAGTCGTAGGCCAGTTCGGCGCCGTCTTCGAGCCGGACGCGGGAAGCCCCGCGGTCGATCGCCACGACCCGGCCGGCGACCAGTTCGATGTCCTTCTCGGCGAAGAAGTCCATCCCACGCAGGTGCAGCTGCTCGAGCCCGGCGGTCCCGGCCAGGTAGGCCTTCGACAGCGGCGGCCGCTGGTACGGCACGCCCGGCTCGTCCCCGACCAGCACGACCCGGCCGTCGAAGCCGCGGTCGCGCAGCGAAGCCACAGCCTGGAACCCGCTCTGCCCCGATCCGACGACGAGCACCGTGTTCTGTCCACCCATGCCTGCCATCCGATCACAACGGGCTCAGCTCGTCGAGGAACCACCGGCGGTCCGCAGCGCCCGCGGTGCCCCCAGCACCCGGGAGATGCCCCGTGCGGCCGCCCGCACGGCCGGGACCAGCGTCCGCGGGTCCGTGCCCTCGGCCGGGACGACCACCGAGATCGCCGCCACGACCTCGTCGGCCGAGTCGTACACCGGCGCCGCGACCGACAGCGCGATCAGCTCGACCTGGCCGTCGCTGATCGCGTAGCCGTCCCGCCGGACGTCGGCCAGCACCCGCCGCAGCCGTGACGGCGAGCTGATCGTCTTGGGCGTGAACGACTTCAGCGGCCCGGTGAGCACTTCCTCCTGGACGTGGGGCGGGGCGTGCGCGAGCAGCACCTGGCCGACGCCGGTGGCGTGCGCGGGCAGCCGGCCGCCGACGCGGGTCAGGACGTTGACCGCGCCGCGGCCGGCGATGCGCTCGACGTAGACGACTTCCGGCCCGTCGAGGACCGCGAGCTGCACGTTCTGGTGTGTGGCCTCGTAGAGGTCCTCAAGGAACGGCATCGCGCTCTCTCGCAGCTCCGCGCCGTGTGGAGCGAGCGAAGCGACTTCCCACAGCCACAGCCCGACGCGGTAGACGCCCGCTTCGTCGCGGACCAGCGCGCCACGCCGGGTCAGCTCGCCGGCCAGCCGGTGGGTGGTCGACAGCGGCAGCCCGGCGCGCCGACTGAGCTCCGACAGCGTCAGCCGCGGCCGCTCGGCCGTGAACGCGCCCAGCAGGTCGAGGACGCGGTCCACGACCGACGGCGGCCGCTTCGCGCTGTGTCTCACAGGTCTTCGTCGTCGCCCGGCAGCAGTGGCCGCATGAACGTCCGGCGGTACCGGATCACGCAGCCGCTCTCTTCGCGGATCTTGTCGGCCTCGATGAAGTCCCGGTCGACGCCGAACAGCGTCCGGTAGCGCTCGTACGCGGCGAGGCTCTCGAAGCTGAACAGCGCACGGGCTTCGTCGCTCGCGCCCTCCGCCGGCAGGAAGTAGCCGTGGTGGATGCCGCCCTCGCGCTGCACCAGCCGCATCCACGCGGCGGCGAACCGCTCGAAGTCGGCGAGCTTCGCGGGGTCGATGACGTAGTCGACGACGCAGGTGATCATCAGTGGCCGCCCCAGACGCGGTCGGCGGTCGCCACGATCAGCTCCAGCTTCCGCAGCTGGTCGTCCGCGGTCAGGTCGTTGCCCTCCTCGGTCGAGGAGAACCCGCACTGCGGCGACAGGCAGAGCTGGTCGACGTCGACGTAGCGCGACGCCTCTTCGATCCGCCGCACCAGCACGTCCGGGTCCTCCAGTTCCGGCCGCTTGGTCGTGACCAGGCCGAGCACGACCTTCTTGTCCTTCGGCACGAACCGCAGCGGCTCGAAGCCGCCGGAGCGTTCGTCGTCGAACTCCAGGAAGAACCCGTCCACACCCAGCTCGCCGAAGAGCGCCTCCGCGACGAACTCGTAGCTGCCGGAAGCCACCCACGACGAACGGAAGTTGCCGCGGCACAGGTGGGTCGTCACCGTGAGGTCGTCGGGACGGCCTTCGAGCGCGGCGTTCAGCGTCGCGATGTTGCGCAGGTGCTGGCGGTCCGGGTCGCCGCCCATCCGCGCGACGAGCTCCCGCTGCGCCGGGTCGTTGAGGTAGGCGAGGCTGGTGTCGTCGAGCTGCAGGTACCGGCAGCCGAGGCCGTGCACGGCGGCGATCTCGGCCCGGTACGCCGCGCTCAGGTCGGCGTAGAACTCTTCGAGGTCGGGGTAGACGATCTCGCTGACCGCCGCCCGGCCGCCGCGGTAGTAGACCATGCTCGGCGACGGGATGGTCAGCTTCGGTGTCACGCCCGGGTCCACATGCGACCGCAGGAATTTGAAGTGGTCGGCGAAGATCGGCTCGTCGAGCCGCACCTTGCCGTCGACCTGCAGCCCCGGCGGGCTGAACTCGAGGTCCCCGGCGAGGTTGTGGAACTTGACGTGCAGCCGCTCGTCACTCTTCGAGACGCCGCCGAGCGCGTAGATGAAGTCCATGTGCCACGACGAGCGCCGGAACTCGCCGTCGGTGGCCGAGCGGAGCCCGGCCGCCCGCTGCATCTTGATGACGTCGCGAATCGCGTCGTCCTCGACCGCGCGCAGCTGCTCCGCGCCGATCTCGCCGCTTTCGTGCCGCCGTCGCGCGTCGCGCAGCACCGGGGGCCGCAGGAGGCTCCCGACGTGATCGGCGCGGAACGGCGGGCCCACCTGGGGAATGCCACCCGAAGTCATGCACCGATGGTCACACATCCGGGGCTGTTCCGCCGCCCCCCGAAACAAGATCATGACGCCGGGGACTTGCGGCGGTCACGCGCACCGCGTTGGCTGTCGGACGCGGAAAGGGGTTGTGCATGACGAAACACCCGGTCGACGAGGTCCTGCCCGCCGGACGGCTGGCCCTGCTGGGCCTGCAGCACATGTCGATCATGTACGCCGGCTCGGTCGCCGTGCCGCTGATCGTCGGCAGCGCGCTCAAGCTCGACCCGGCGACGATCGGCTTGCTGGTCAACGCCGACCTGCTGGTCGCGGGCATCGCGACGCTGATACAGGCGGTCGGCATCGGGAAGCTGCTCGGCATCCGGCTGCCGGTGGTGGCCGGGGCGACGTTCACCGTCGTCAACCCGATGATCCTGATCGCGTCCCAGTACGGGCTGCCCGCGGTCTACGGCGCGATGCTGGCCTCCGGCGTGTTCGGGCTGCTCATCGCGAAGCCGTTCGCGAAGCTGATCCGGTTCTTCCCGCCGCTGGTGACCGGCACCCTGCTGCTCGTCATCGGCGTCTCGCTGCTCGGCCCGGGCGCGCAGATGATCGCCGGCCACGACCCGGCGTCTCCGGACTACGCGGCGCCGTCGCACATCGGGCTGGCGTTCGGCGTGCTCGCGCTGCTGGTGCTGTTCACGCGGGTGCTGCGCGGGTTCGCCAACCAGATCGGCCCGCTGCTCGCGCTGGCGATCGGGCTGGTGATCGCGATCCCGATGGGGCTGGTGCACTGGGACGGCCTGCGCGCGGCCGGCTGGTTCGGGCTGGCGTCCCCGTTCCACTTCGGCGCGCCGGCGTTCCCGGTCGCGGCGATCCTGTCGATGTGCGTGGTCATGCTGGTGACGTTCACCGAGTCGACGGCGGACATGATCGCCGTCGGCGAGATCACCGGGCGGCCGCCGACCGACGCCGACCTGGCGCGCGGCCTGGCCACCGACGGCGTCTCGGCCGTGCTCGGCGGCGTCATGAACTCCTTCCCCGACACGGCGTTCGCGCAGAACGTCGGCCTGGTGCGGATGACCGGGGTGCGCAGCCGCTGGGTGGTCGCGGTGACCGGCGGGATCCTGGTGCTGATGGGTCTGGTGCCGAAGGTCGGCGCGTTCATCGCGGCCATCCCGGAGCCGGTGGTCGGCGGGGTCGCGGTCGTGATGTTCGCGATGGTCGCCGCGGTGGGCGCGCAGAACCTGCGCACGGTGGAGTTCTCGGGCAACCACAACACGTTCATCGTCGCGGTGGCGCTGGGCGTCGGCCTGCTGCCGGCGTTCGCGCCGGACTTCTTCAAGCACTTCCCGGCGTGGCTGCAGACGATCTGCGGCAGCTCGATCACGGTGGCGGCGGTGCTGGCGTTCGCGCTGAACCTGCTGTTCAACCACTTCGGCCGGCGTCGCGAGCCGGACCTGCTGAAAGCGCCGTGAGCAGCAGGTGGTCGCGGCTGCCCCAGCGCCGGTAGACGCTCGTCGGGTTCACACCCGCGCGTTCGGCGATCCGGGGAATGGCGGCGTCGATCTCCCCGGCGGCGTGCAGCTCGACGACGGCGTCGTGCACCGCCTCTCGGACGCGGGCGCTGCGGCCTCCGGGCGGGTCCTCCTCCCATCCTGGATCGGCGGCCTCGCCTTTCCCGGCCACATATGTTAGGAAAGTTTCCTAACTAGCACGGGAGGCGCGATGCGGTCAGGGGTTCTCGTGGCGGCACTGGTCCTGTTCGGCTCGGGCGTGGCGGCGTCGGCGGCGGAACCGGCGGCGGCGCACGCGCGGAACGTCATCTACATCCAGGGCGACGGCCTCGGCCCCGGGCAGCGGGAGCTGATCCGGCTCGCGACCGTCGGCAGGCACGGCGACCTCGCGATGAACCGGCTGCCGGTCACCGGGCTCGTGCACACCGACCCGGACGACCCCGAGGAGGTCGTCACCGACTCCGCCGCCGCGGCCACGGCGCTGGCGACCGGGCACAAGACCCGCAACGGCGCGGTCGGGGTCGACCCGGCGGGCCGTCCGCTGCGGACGGTGCTCGAAGACGCGAAACGCGCGGGCAAGGCGACCGGCCTGGTCACGACCGCGCAGGTCACCGGCGCGTCGCCGGCGGCGTTCGCCGCGCACGTCCCCAGCCGCGACGCCCAGAGCGACATCGCCCGCCAGTACCTCGTCGACAGCCGGCCCGACGTCCTGCTCGGCGGCGGGGAGGACTGGTGGTTCCCGAAGGGCGAGCCGGGCGCGTGGCCGGACAAGCCCGGCGAGGAAAGCCGGAGCACGCACGGCAACCTCGTCGCGCAGGCCCAGCGCACCGGCTACACCTACGTCCGCAACGCCCAGGAGCTCCAGCGGACACGGGCGTCACGGATCCTCGGGCTGTTCGCCAACGAGGACATGGTCGACTACGGCCCGGACGGCGTCGGGAAGTACGCGCCGAGCGTTCCGCTGGTCCAGATGGCGAAGAAGGCACTGGACACGCTGTCGGCCAACCCGCACGGGTTCTTCCTCTTCCTCGAAGAGGAAGGCATCGACGGCATGTCGCACGAGAACAACGCGCACGCGGTGATCGACGCGGGCCGCGCGCTCGACGCCACGGTCGCCGAGGTGCTCCGGTTCGTCCGGAGCCACCCGGACACACTGGTGATCGTCGGCGGCGACCACGAGACCGGCGGCCTGAGCATCGAGAACGCCGACGGGCCGAACGAGGGCGACGAGGACGGGCCGTTCCCGGTGCCCGGCACGAACCTGGCGTTCAAGGTGGACTGGACGACGGGCGACCACAGCGGCGCGAGCACGCCGGTGACGGCGACCGGGCCCGGCTCAGCCGCGCTCGACGGGACCGTCGACAACACCGACGTCCACCGCGCGATGGCGCAGGCCTTCGGCAGTTGAAGCCATCGTCATCGCTCTAGTCCAGCAGCAGGTCGCCGCCTACAGGTACGAGGCCTACGCCCACGTCGTGATCACCAGCAGATGATCAGGACGCACGTCGGTCGCGGCGCCGGCGTCTTCGTCGGTGGCGGCTGGTGACCACCCGTCGGCGTCGGCGTCGTTCCGGTCGGCGTGACCGAGGACTCCGGGCCGCCGCTGGTCGGCGTGGTGGTGGTCGGCGTCGCCGAGGACTCGGCGGTGCTGCTCTCGGTGGCCGGATCGCGGCCCGGCACCTCGGTGACCGTGGCGCGGTGCTCGCCGGCCCCCGGGACGACGTCGCCGCCGCCGGTGCCGCCGTCCGGCGGCGAGTCCGTGGCCTGGTCGGCGCCACCCAGTCCGGTGGTGCGCTGCGGGAAGGGGATGACCTGGATCTGGTCGACCGGGGACGCGTTCTGGCGCCCGTGCCCGCTCAGGCCGACCAGGACCGCGGCGACCCCGCAGCCGACGACGACGGCGAGCATGACCGCGAGCACCCGCCAGCGCGACTGGCCCGGCCCCGCGCGGTCGCCCCAGCCCTCGCGCACGAGCAGCTCGGCGACCGATACCTCGTCGTTCACCCCGGCAGACCTTCCCGAGAGGGCCATTCGGCCGACATCGTGGCCGTATTAATACCGCATAAAGCACCCGAACGGGTGAGGTGTTGGCAAAAATTCGTCACAGACCGAGTTAGCTGACCGTGAGTGACAGTCACAGCGGATTCACAGCTGCGCTTCGGCAGACTCCCAGCATGACCGCCGAAGCTGAGCCCATGCTGCTGAAAGCGGGACAGCCGATCGACGAGGTCGCCGTCTTGCCGCGCCGCGTCCGGCGGTCGCTGGTCCGGTTCGTCCCGAATCCGAGGACGACTCCGTTCACCTTCGGCTACCTGGTCGTCCTGCTCGGCACGACGCTGCTGCTCAAGTTCGCCGACCCCGCGCTGACCGCGCGGCTGCTCCAGCTGTCCAGCACCGACGCCCACAACCTGTGGCGGCGGCCGCTGACCTCGCTGCTGACCAGCGCGCTCTGGCTGTCCGACGAAGGCTGGCTGGCCTACGTCGTGATCTTCGCGATCGCCGTCGCGCCGCTGGAACGTCGGTTCGGCGTCCGCCGCACGGCGATGGTGTTCTTCTCCGGCCACGTGCTGGCCACCCTCGTCACCGAACTGCCGGTGATGGCGCTGATCAGCGCCCACGTCCTGCCGAACTCGGCCGGGCACTGGCTCGACATCGGCGTCAGCTACGGCTTCTTCACGACCGCCGGCGCGCTCGTGTTCCTCCTGCCCGGCCGGGCGCGGCTGCTGGCGCTGGCCGCCACCGAGGCGTTCATCGCGGCGATCTGGCTCAGCGACGACCCGGCGTCCCTCGACTCGGTCGTCACGCTGCTCGGCCACGCCGTCGCCGCGCACTTCGGACTGCTGTTCTGGGGCCCGCGGCTGGGCGGCGCATCCGCAGGCCGGGCCCTGATTCCGGCGGGTAGGCACGGACCGGAGTCGGTGGTGTAATCGACGGGCAGCAGCCGACGACCAGGGGGGCTCATGGAGGCAGACGCCCTCGCCGAACTGGTCGAGCTGAGCCCGGACGCGATCTGCGTCCACGAGGACGGCGTCCTGACCTACGCCAACCGCGCCGCGCTCGAGACGTTCGCCGCGCGTTCCGCGGACGAGGTCGTCGGCCGCCGGTTCACCGACTTCGTCGCCGAGGACTCGCGGGCCGCCGTGGTGGGCAGGCTCACGCGGCTGACCGAACCGGGCCAGGCGAGCGAGCCGGTCGAAGCGCTGATGTCCCGGCTGGACGGCAGCAAGTTCGCGGTCGAGACGGTGTCGGTCCGGCTCGGCAGGCCACAGGCCTACCAGGTCGTCATGCGCGACATCACGGCGAAGAAGGCCGCCGCCGACGCCCTCCGCTACCAGGCCGCGCTGGTGTCGCACGTCAGCGACGCCCTCATCGCGACCACCGGCGAAGGCGTCGTGACCAGCTGGAACCCGGCCGCCGAAGCGGTGTACGGGTGGACCGCGGCCGAAGCCGTCGGGCGGCGGGCGAGCGAGCTGGTCGGCGCGCCGCTGGACCTGCCCGCCATCCGGCGCGGCGGCGGCGTCGCGGAGGCGGTGCACCGGCGACGGGACGGCGCTCCGCTGGCCGTCCGCGTTTCGGCGGCGGAGATGACCGACGGTTATGTACTGGTCTGCGCGGACGAGACCGCGCGGCGGCGGGCCGAGCAGAACTACCGCACGGTCGTGGCTTCACTCGACGAAGGCGTGCTGGTGATGGGCCCGACCGGGCTCATCGAAGCGGCGAACCCGGCGGCGTGCCGGATCCTCGGTGTCGCCGAAGCCGACCTGATCGGCGTCCCCTGCCACACGCTGGTGCTGTTCACCGAATCCGGGCACTGGATCCCGCCGGACGAGCTGCCGTCGGTGCAGACGCGGCGGACGGGGGTCACGCACAACGGCCTGGTCGTGCGCCTGCGCCGGCCCGACGGCCGCGACGTGTGGGTGTCGCTGACCTCGCGGCTGCTCAACCCGGACGACCCGTCGGCGATGGCGGTGGTCACGTCGTTCACCGACATCACCGAGACCCGCACGATCAGCGCGCAGCTCGCGCACGACGCCACCCACGACCCGTTGACGCGGCTGGCGAACCGGACGCTCGTGCTCGGCAGGCTCAACGCCCGCGAACGGGGCGCGGTCACGGTCCTGTTCCTCGACCTGGACAAGTTCAAGGTCATCAACGACTCGCTGGGGCACTCGGTCGGCGACCAGGTGCTGCGGATCGTCGGCGAGCGCCTGCGCCGCTGCTCGGGCCGCGACGACCTGGTCGGCAGGCTGGGCGGCGACGAGTTCGTCGTCGTCACCGGCGAGGTCATCGAGCCCGGCGAGGTCCGCGCGCTGGCCGAGCACCTGCGGGCCGCGCTGGCCGAGCCGATCGGCGTGCTCGGCAGGCAGCTGCACCTCGACGCCAGCATCGGCGTCGTGCTCGTGGACGGCGCGGACCGCCGCAGCGCCGAGGACCTCCTGCGCGACGCCGACGTCGCGATGTACCAGGCCAAGGCGCTCGGGCGCGGCCGGCACCACTTCTTCGACGTCAGCCTGCGCGAGCGGATGCAGCGGCGGCTGCGGATGGAGCAGGACCTGCGCGACGCGGTGCACGACGGCCAGCTCTGGCCGGCCTACCAGCCGGTGGTCGACCTGCGGACCGGCGAGATGGTCGCGGTCGAGGCGCTGCTGCGCTGGACGCACCCGCGGCACGGCGCGATCTCGCCCGCGGAGTTCATCCCGCTGGCCGAGGAGAGCGACCTGATCAACGTGATCGGCAAGGAGATGCTGCGCGCGACGACCCGTGAGCTCGCCGAGCGCCGCCGTCAGGGCCTCGACCTGACGCTGAAAGTCAACTTGTCGACACGTCAGCTCGACGACCCGCACCTGGTGCCCGCGGTGCAGGACGCGCTGGCGAACACCGGTTTGGCGCCGAGCGCGCTGTGCCTGGAAGTCACCGAAAGCGCGTTGATGCGCGACCAGGAGGCGGCGGCGGAAGTGCTGGCGTCCCTGCGCGCGCTGGGGGTGCTGCTGGCGATCGACGACTTCGGCACCGGTTATTCGTCGCTCGCGCAGCTGCGCCGGCTGACCCTGGACACGCTCAAGATCGACCGCTCGTTCATCACCGGCATCGCCGAGTCCCGTGACGCGGCGGCGATCGTCACGAGCATCATCGCGATGGCGCACGCGGTCGGCCTGACGGTGATCGCCGAAGGTGTCGAGTCGGCGGAGCAGGTGGAGCTGCTCCGCTCGCTCGGCTGTGACCAGGCGCAGGGCTACCACCTCGGCCGCCCGGTGCCGGCGGCCGAGCTGTTCGGTCAGTAGACGGTCTTCAGCCTGCTCAGTTCGTCCGGCGTCAGCTCGATCCCGAGGTCTTTGAGGGTGGCGTCCAGTTCGCCGGGGCCGATCGTGGTGGTTTCGCCGCTGCCGCCGGGTTTTTCGACGGTCAGCTCGCGGCCGAGCAGCTTCCGGCTGACGCCCGGTTCGAGCGTCATGATCACCAGCCGCCCGGTGAACGGCGACTTCGGGTGCGTCGAGGTGTAGTGGTGGTAGACCTCGTAGTCGATGGGGTGCATCTCGTCGAGGCGGAACTCGAGGAGGTCCTCGTCGCCCTTCTGCAGCGTCCACCGGCCGTCGTGGTGCCGGATGCGGTGCGGCCAGCCGGCTTGGTCGGTTTCCTGGCCGTCGACGAGCGGGATCGGGGCGAAGATCCCGGCACCGAAGCCGACGTCGGCGAGGAAGCTCCGGCCGTCGACGTCGACGACCACGGTCATGTGGGTGGCGGGCCCGGGCCGCCGGGGCTGGACGCGCGCGGCGAGCCGGTGGACGGTGTAGCCGAGCCGTTCGAGGACGGCGGCGAAGAGGCCACTCTGTTCGTAGCAGTAGCCGCCCCGCCGCCGCCCGACGAGTTTCGCGGTGACGACGTCGAGCGAAATCCCTTGGTGCTGCCCGAGAACGACGTCGACGTTCTCGAACGGGATGGACTGGACGTGCGCGCGCATGAGATCCCGCAGCGCCGGCGCCGACGGCGGTTCCGCCCGGTGGCCGATGCGCGCGAAGTACGCATCGAGGTCGACGGCTTCGATGCCCCATTCCCCAGGTGTGGTCATGGGTTCAGGATGCACCCTCGACCTTGATCGAGGTCAACCTTCGTGGACGACCTTCCGGACTTCGACGGCGGTGTACTGCGCGTCGGGAATCCGCGCGGCGAGTTCGACGGCGCGCTCTTCGGTCTCGACGTCGACGACGTAGTAGCCGCAGAGGAAGGTGTCGGATTCGGCGAAGGGACCGGTTTGGACGGTCGGTTCGCCGTTGCGGACCCGGACGGTCCTGGTGTCGGCGGGTTCGGCGAGCGCCTTGGTTTCGACCATCTCGCCGGAGTCGGTGACGAGCTTGATGAAGGCGCCGTGTCCTTCGTAGACACCGGTTTTCTGGTCGTCGGTGAGGGTGGCCCAGAGAGTGGGGTTCATGTGCAACGTCAGCAGGTAGCGCATTGCGGGCTCCCGGTGTGGGTGGCGGCCCGGGGCGGGCTGCCGTTCACCCGCTGGTCGGAGCCTGTCCACAACTCCGGACACCGGTCGGCGCGGTTCACTCGTTCGGCCTAGTAGCGGCTGAAGAGGAGGTACCGCTCGTCGTCGATTTCGGCGCCCCAGAGCGCGGGATCGGTCAGCATCCGGAGGTCGGCTTCCCGCCGGTGCCGCCGGACGAGGTCCCGGCAGTCGCTCGCGGCGAGCCCGGCACCGGTGAACCAGCGGCCTTCGACGAGAAGGAGCCGGCCACCGGGCGCGAGCAGCCGCACCCAGGTTTCGACGGCGCTCGCGGGGTCCGGCATGGCCCACAGGACGTGCCGGACGAGGACGACGTCGCAGGAATGGTCGGCACAGGGCGGATCGGCGGCGTCGCCCCGCCGGAGTTCGAGCCGCACCCCGGCGGCGCGGGCTTTCCGCCGCGCGACGTCGAGCATCGCGCCGGAGAAGTCAATGCCGCAGACGTCATGTCCGGCCTCGGCGAGCAGAAGGGCAAGACTGCCGGTCCCACACCCGAGATCGACAACGGTGGCGGCGGACGGCATCAGCGGCAAGAGCAGCTCGGCCCAGGCCGCGCGGACGGCGGCGTCGTTGAGCCCGTGGTCGGGCTGGTCGTCGAAGGTGGCGGCTTCGGCATCCCAGATGTCGGGTGTCACAACTGAGGTTACCGTCCAAGACCGCCGGGACGAAAAAACCGCCCCGAGGATTCGAGGCGGTTTTCGTTGCGGTGGCCAGGGCCGGGGTCGAACCGGCGACCTTCCGCTTTTCAGGCGGACGCTCGTACCAACTGAGCTACCTGGCCGGGAACGCCGGCGAGGAGCCGAACGATCTTGCGACCCTGACGGGACTCGAACCCGCGACCTTCGCCGTGACAGGGCGACGCGCTAACCAACTGCGCCACAGGGCCTTGCATCTACTACGGTACTGCGTACTCCCAACGGGATTCGAACCCGCGTTGCCGCCTTGAAAGGGCGGAGTCCTAGGCCGCTGGACGATGGGAGCCCGGCCGGTTTCGGGTGACCGACCGACCGCGCTCTCAGGTCCCCCCGGGAGCGATTACAAGCATAGGGCACGCCGCCACCGCTTTGCAGCGGGGGTTGCTTAACGCTCCGGCACCGCCTGGACCTGCGCAAACAGGTCCGCCAGCCGGCGTTCCAGCTCGGCCTGCTCCGCGGCCGTCAGCACGTCTGCCAGCAGCTCGCCGATGCGGTCGTCCGTCAGGGACTCCGCGCGGTGCCAGCGCTCGCGCAGGTCCGGCTTGCGCTCGGCCGTCGCGACCAGCTCGTCGGCCGCCTCCGGGGGCCACGCCGTGCGCAGCAGGCGGGCGCGGCCGCCCTCCGGGTCCGCGATCACCGCTTCCGGCACCGACAGCCCCACCGTCCGCAGCGCCGCGAAGTGCAGACCGCCACGCAGCTCGCGGAAGACCATCAGCGCGAACCCGAGCCGCTCGACGTCGTCCGCGGGGCGGACGGCGTTCTTCCAGCCGGCGAACAGGGCCAGCCCGCTGGCGTCCGCCGCGTCGACGACGCGGAACAGCAGGTCCGCCAGGCGGCCGGGCTCCGGTACGGCCGAAAGGTTGACGCGCGACCACCGTGCCGATGACTCGGCGTAGGCGCGGACGGCCGCGGGAGCGTCCAAGGCCGCTGCCGCCTGCGGCAGGACGAACTCGAACAGCCAGTGCGGGAAGATCCCGAACAGCTCCGCGGCGACCTTCGGCGGGACATCGCCGAGCACGGCCGACCGGCCCCGCAGGTACAGCGAACGCGGCGGCAGGCCGGCCTCCGCCTCGACCGCCGCCAGCTCCGGCGACGTCATGAACTTGCCCCCCAGCACCTGCACCACCGGCCGGATCCGGTTGGCCAGCCCCGCCGCACCCTCGATCGTCGTCATGTCCGTCCCCTTTCGACACGGCAACCGTAACACTGTTACGAAACCCGCGTCAAGCAGCGGCCAAGACGTTGGGAATCACTCACCGAAAACGGCAACAACCAGCACAAACATCACCGGACAGGCCCGGCGGCACCCACCGGACCCACCAGCCGGCACCACTCAACGCTGAACCGGCGCCTGCCCGTCCTCATCCAGATTCAGGCCCAGCATCTCCAGCAACTGAACGCAGTCCTCGACCCCCAGCGCACCATGCGCCACCGCCAGCCGAGCCCGCCGGACCTGATCATCCGACACCCGCTGCGCATCCGCGGCCCCACTCCGCTGCGCCGGCAACCCCCCGGCAAACGGAGCACTCCCCCCATCGGCACCTTCGTACCGAAGGAGGAACTGCCGCACTTCAACAGACCCGCTCATAGCCCCTCCATACGGCTCACAACAGCTTGGCCGCGAGGCTAACCAGCGCCGGCCGCCACACACAGCCCCCCGGAGAGTGAACCTGAGGCCACGCTCCGCTCAACGCAGCGCAATCGGCACAACCGAAGAACAGCACCACCCGAAGGAGACCGGAAGTGACACCGCACGCGGAAAAATCCCGCTCTCCACTCGCCCGAGAACCCAACTCGTGCAACAATCGAAGTGCTGACACACCCCCGGTCAGCGCCTGTGGAGATCCCCTCCGACCCCCGCGTTCCTCCCCCTGGCGCGGGGGTCCTCCATTTCTCTGGGTCCGCTTCGGGCTTCGCCCTTCGCGGGCCCATTCATTCCGGCGTACTGCCCGGGGGGCCGAGCCCCCCGGACCCCCACGGTGCGGCTGGCTCGGCTTTTCGGGGTGGCTGGTTTTCGCTTCGGGCGCTGCGCGCCCTGGCGACGTGTGCCCCGGTCGGGCGCAGAGCGCCCTAGCGCCCGGCCGCCGTCTCAGCGCCACGCGGCCCAGTGACTCGAACCGCGTCGACCGCCCTCTCCGGGGTTCCTGCGCCCTGCCGCTCCTCCCGGACTCCCCGGCCGGGCGCCCCGCCACCTCTCCCGGGCTCCGCTGCCAAGCGCCTCGCCACGTCTCCCCGGTTCCGGGTGCCAAGCCCGCCACCTTTCCTCGGGCTCTGGTACCAGGCGCCCCGCCACCTCTTCCCCGGCTCCGGGTGCGAAGCGCCCCGCCACCTCTCCCCAAGTTCCGGGTACCAAGCGCCCCGCCACCTCTCCCCAAGTTCCGGGTACCAAGCGCCCCGCCGCGCCTGCCAGTTCGGCTGTAAGCGCCTCGCCATGCCTTCTCCCTCGGGAGCGGAGCCCCGGCTCCAACGCCGCCGCCGGGAGCGGAGCGCCCCCGCTACAACGACCCGCCAGCCGCGCAGTGCCCCGGCGAACCTCTCCGCAGCTCGGCACGGGCATCCCGGCCACCCTCGCCCACTTCGAGCCACTGCGCGTCTTCCCTCTGGCAGGCGGGCAAGGACCGCCTTTGGCGCCGCCGTTGCCGCGCCCTTCCACGGCCAGGCGTTCCAGGGTCCTACCTCCCGTGATCGACTCGTTGCGTTAGCAGGGCGTTGCAGTGCGTCTATTCCTCTTTGGGCCATGTGGGTGTGGGCTGCTCCGAACAGGGAGCCTTCGTGGCGTGTCGTGGCTCACAGTGGTTTGTCTTGTGAGACCTAACCGTTATCGTGGCCTGCGTGCCTCTTCCCTCCCTTGGCCGCTTGAGCAGCCGTACGAACCTCAAAGCCGCTACCTCCGGGCGTCACCGTGGTTCCGCCAAGCCCGCGGACGACGGTGTTGTCGAGGACACCGAACTCACCTCCTACCTCGCCGCCCTCGCTCCCGATGCCGACAACGAGAGCACCGGGTCCGGCAAGCGGTTCGGTGAGGCGCAGGTCTACCAGCTGCGAATGAGCCTCATCGCCAGCCAGCAGCTCAAGGACATCGCGCACGAGCGCAACATCTCGCCCCAGGCCCTCGCCCTCGAGTGGGTGCTCGAGCGGCTCAACTGGGAAGGCCAGGCCGCGTCCGCGCAGGACCAGCGGCAGCAGGCCGGCGCCGAGCTCTCCGACCTCACCGACGAGTTCCACTTCCCCGCCGACGCCTTCGACGCGCCCGCCCTCGGCCGGCACTGACGAAAACCCCACGAGAAAGGGCCCCCGGCATTGTCGCCGGGGGCCCTTCACTCAGGCCTTGAGATGCGCAGAGGGCCTGTCTCTCAGATCGCGCGGACCTTCTGGGCCTGCGGGCCCTTCTGGCCCTGGCCGACCTCGAACTCCACCCGCTGGTTCTCCTCGAGGGTGCGGAAGCCGCGGCCCTCGATCTCCGAGTAGTGAACGAACACGTCGCCTTCGCCGCCGTCCTGCGCGATGAAGCCGAAGCCCTTCTCCGCGTTGAACCACTTCACAGTGCCTTGCGCCACCGCTGTACTCCTCGTTACACAGATCCGCTTCGAATGCCACCGAAGCGGCACCCCGACCGTCCCGGGCGGTTCCAACGAGACGAGTCACGAGCGCCTCGGCTCCATGGCTCGCGTCAGAAGTTCCGCGAGTGTGAAGCCACGAACACGCAAAACGACGGCCTGAGAGCAGACTACCGGGATCTGGCCAAAGTTGAACCCCGTGATCGAGGCGAAAACCGCCTGTCCTGGCCAAGGTCACCGGAACGTCGTAGGGCTCCCGGCCGGTTTTGCCGGACTCACCGGATAGTCTTGCGCAGCACGGCGACACCGTGATCACCGGATACGGCTTGCAGTCGCCCGTGCCCCCTCAGTGAAAGCTCCCGCGGACTATTGTGACGTTCGTCACGTCATGTTTGCTCAACGTCACCGGTTCGCGGGACGTCTCGATGGGGGGAAGCACCAAAGGGGCAAAGGGGAATGGGTTGACGGTGAGGACTTCCACGCGGCGCCGGGGCGCCGCCGTGGCACTGGGCTTGGCAGCCGTGCTCACGCTGGGGGCGTGCAGCAGTGAACCGACGGTGTCGGCGAGCGGGACGTCGGGCGGGGGTCCGACGCAGGCGCCGGCACCGACCGCGCAACCCGCGAAGCTGACGGTGACGCCGGCCGCCGGCGCGCAGGACGTGCCGCCCGGTGAGCCGGTCGGCGTCCAGGTCGCCGACGGCACGATCGTCTCGGTCACGCTGACCAATCCGGACGGCAAGCAGGTCCAGGGCCAGACGTCGGCGGACAAGAAGAGCTGGACCACCACCGAGCAGCTGGGCTACGGCAAGACCTACACCTGGTCCGGCCAGATCAGCGGCTCCGACGGCAAGAACGTGCCGATCAGCGGCGCGTTCACCACGGTGAAGCCGAAGCGCCAGATGTCGGCCAGCCTGAACGTCGGCGACGGGCAGACGTACGGCATCGCGATGCCGATCGCGCTGACGTTCCCGAGCCGCGTCACGGACAAGGCGTCGGTCGAGAAGGCGCTGTCGGTCGAGACCACGCCGAAGACCGAGGGCTCGTGGGGCTGGACGAACGGCGACACCTCGGTGCACTGGCGGCCCAAGGAGTACTACAAGCCGGGCACCACGGTGAAGGTCAACGCCAAGATCTACGGCGTCAAGCTCGGTGACGGCAGCTACGGCAAGCAGGACGTCTCGGCCAGCTTCACCATCGGCCGCTCGCAGATCGTCAAGGGCAACACCCAGGAACACACCATGCAGGTGATCCGCGACGGCCAGCAGATCGCCGACTACCCGGTGAGCTACGGCCTCGACACCGACCCGGGCCGCGTCACCCACAGCGGCGTGCACGTCGTGATGGGCAAGCAGGCGACGTACGCGATGAGCAACCCGAAGTACCACTACGAGAACGTGGTGGTGCCGTGGGCGGTCCGGATCTCCAACAACGGCGAGTTCATCCACGGCCTCGCGGCGTCGGTCTGGGCACAGGGCAAGAAGAACATCTCGCACGGCTGCCTGAACCTCTCACCGGCGCGGGCGAAGGAGTACTACGACGGCGTGCTGACCGGCGACCCGGTCGAGATCACCGGCAGCACCCAGACGCTGAGCGCCAAGGACGGCGACTACAGCGACTGGACCTACGACTGGGCGAGCTGGCAGAAGCTGTCCGCGCTCGCCGGCTGAAGCCACCGAGGAAGACCGGGCGGCCGGGAAGTCCACGCGGACTTCCCGGCCGTTCGTGGTTCCGGGCGCGGAATTCGCGAAATCCGGTGCAACCCCGGCGATCACCCACCGCATGACTAGGGGCAGAGGCGCGACGATCCCGGTCGCGCCCGCGAGAAGAGGAGCTGTCTTGCGTATCCGCATCGCCCTGACCCTCGGCGCGCTCGTGCTCGCCGGTGGTGCCCTGACCGGTGGCATCGCGCTGGCTTCGGAGGCGCAGCCGCCCGCCCCGTCCGCGACGACCAGCCGTCCGAGCGAACCCACCGTGGCCCCGGCTCCGGGCCGGACCACCCAGCGGCCGGCGCCCAGCGCCACCCCCGCCCCGCGCGAGACGACACGGCCGGCGCAGGCTGCTCCGCGCGTGCCCCGCGCCGTGCCCGCCGGGCCGACCGGTGACCTGCACCTGCCGGCCATCGGGGTGACCCGGTAGCCCGGTGATCTCCCGCTCCCGTCCGTCGACCGGGCCGGGCTCGCCGTGGGACGGCGAGTTCGCCCGGTACTTCGGCGAGCGCGCGCACAGCCTGCGGTCCACGGCCTTCCTGCTCTGCGGTGACTGGCACCAGGCCGAAGACGTCACGCAGGCCGCGCTGCTCAAGCTGTACCTCGCCTGGCCGAGGCTGTCGCGCCACGACGCCTTGGACGCCTACGCCCGCAAGGTCGTGCTCCGCACGTTCCTCGCCGAGCACCGGCGCAGCAGGTGGAAACGGGAGCGGCTCACCGACGCGCCGCCGGAGCTGCCGGCGGAAGACGCCGGCCGGGACCAGGACGTGCTGGTCCGGCAGGCGCTGGCCGTACTGGCCCCCAAGCAGCGCGCCGTGCTGGTGCTGCGGTACTTCGAGGACCTGAGCGTCGAAGAGACGGCACAGGCGCTCGGCTGCAGCACCGGCACGGTGAAGAGCCAGGCTTCCCGGGGCCTGGCGACGCTGCGCAACCGGCTCGGCCCGCACTACGGCGCGCTGACCTTCAGCGCGACCACGGAGGGGAGGTGACGAACATGGACCCCGAAGACGACGTCCGCGCGTTCCTGACCGGCGCGGCCGGTGGCCCGCAGCCGCCGATGCGCCTCGACGCCGCCGACGTGATCGAGCGCGGCGGCCGGGTCCGGCGACGACGCAAGCGGCTGGCGGTCGCCGGCACCTCGACGGCGACGGCGGTGATCCTCGCGGTGGCCGGTTTCCTGGCCGGGCACCGCGCCGGGCCGGCGAACCCGGTGCTCCCGGCCGGGCCCGGGCTGTCCACGGTCGGCACCAGCGCCCCCGCGGCGCCGACGCGCACGGAGGTCGCGGCGACGTCGGTCGCGCCGCCGGCCGCCGCGCCCGACGAGCCCCCGCGCACGCAGCGGACGACCGTCGCTCAGCCCCCGTCGGCGACCCAGGTGCCGCGTCGGCCGTCGCGGTCGCTCTCGCCGTCGGTGACGCCGACCGAAACCAGCCGCGAGACGCCCCAGGCGATGACCAGCCGGTAACGTTTCCGCAGGTCAACCGCGTGGCGTAGATCACCGTTCCGATGTGGGTCGTTGGCGAAATACCTGTCCGGGTCGTGGCGATATGTCCTGTGGCGTTCCGCTCGGACGCCGGAACCCCGCTCAGCCGGCCGCCGTCGCCGGCCCGAGAACCCGAGGAGGAAGCACATGGTGTTCGCCGCACTCATCGTCGAAACCGGAGTCGCTGTCGTGGTCGCGAGTGCGCTCGCCGCCTGGTCTCGCAAGCGCTTCACTCCTCGTCGCGACGCGAACTGACCCGCGGCGCACGTGTGCCCCGCCCGGACCACCGGGCGGGGCACACGGCTTTCCGGCGGTCGCTCAGCGCTGAGCGGCCGCGGAGGTCAGCTTGCCGCCGGTGTCCGCGGTGTCGATCTTCTCGATCGGCACTTGCGACGTCTCCGGTATGCGGATGATCGGGATGATCGCGATCAGCGCCGCGGCCATCAGGTAGTACGCCGGCCAGTCCTCGTTGCCGGTGCTCTTGATCAGCGCCGTGACGATGACCCCGCACGTCCCGCCGAACAGCGACGTCGAGATGTTGTAGCCGATCGCGAACGAGCCGTAGCGCACGCGGGTCGGGAACATCGCCGGGAACGTCGAGCCGATCACGGCGAGCATGAACACCAGCAGGATCGCCACGATCAGGAACCCGACGAACAGCCACAGGATGCTGCCGGACTGCATCAGCTTGAGGCAGGGCCAGCTCAGCACCAGGAACCCGATGGCCGCGGTGAGCAGCAGCGGCTTGCGGCCGATCCGGTCGGACAGCGCGCCGAGCGGGATGATGATCGCCATCTGCAGCACCTCGACGGCGATGATGATCAGCGTCGACGTGTTGTCGTTGATCTTCAGCGTGTCCGTGAAGTACGTCGGCATCGTGGTGAGCAGCAGGTAGTCCGCGACATTCAGCAGCAGCACGATGCCGATCAGGTTGAGGATCATCCGCCAGTTGCGGACGAAGATCTCCTTCAGCGGCGCCTTCTTCGGCGTCTCGCCCTTGGCCTCCAGGCGGCGGAACTCCGGCGTGTCCTCCAGCTTGTTCCGCAGGTAGAGGCCGATCAGGCCGAGCGGCAGCGCGACGAAGAACGGGATCCGCCAGCCCCACGCCTCGACCTGGTCGGCCGGGAGCGACAGCGTCACGGTGAGGACCACGAGGTTGCCGAGCACGTAGCCGGCCAGCGTGCCGAGTTCGAGGAAGCTGCCGAAGAAGCCCCGGCGTTTCGTCGGGGAGTACTCGGCGATGAACGTCGCCGCCCCGCCGTACTCGCCGCCGGTCGAGAACCCCTGGATCAGGCGCAGGAGCAGGATCGCGATCGGCGCGAGGATGCCCATGCTGTAGCTGCCGGCGTAGGCCGGCAGGACGCCGACCAGGAACGTGCAGCCGGACATCAGCAGGATCGTGATCGCGAGGACCTTCTGGCGGCCGATCTTGTCGCCGAGCGGGCCGAAGAACGCCCCGCCGAACGGCCGGACGATGAAGCCCACCGCGACCAGGGCCAGCGACTTGAGCACGGCGTTGCCCTCGCCGGGGAAGAACACCGTGCCGATGCTGGTGGCGATCGCGCCCGAGGTGAAGACGCCGTAGTCGTACCACTCGGTGGCGTTCCCCATCGCGGACGCCAGCACCGCTCGCTTGACGGTTCTCTCGTCCACTGACGGCTTGCCCGTCGTAGCTGGTTCACTCATGCCGGCGACGACCTCCTCCGTGCAGTGCCCATCGGGCCGTTCGAGCTCATCAGCCCAGTCTCGACCGGACACCGCAGGTCGGCAGCCTGAGCCGGAAATCTTCTACGGTCGGGAACTTTCCGGCTACTGAGAGATATGCGTTACCGCACGCCCCGCGGGCCGCGCGCGGACGGCGTCTACCGGCGGGTTAACGTCAGCGCATGAGTCGTGTTTCCCAGCCCTGGCCACCGGTTCCGGTGGAGCCGGCGGTCCCGCACCCGAAGGCGCCGCCGCCGGGCACCGAGCTCGGCGTGCACTTCAGCGAGTGCTTCGGCTGCGGCGACGAGGCCGACGCCGGGCTGCACCTGCGCTCGACCGTCGGCGATGGCCAGGTCATCCACTCGCGGTTCACGGTGACCGCGGCCCACCAGGGCGCCCCCGGCCTCGCCCACGGCGGCCTGCTGGCCTGCGCGTTCGACGAGGCCCTCGGCTCGACGGTGGGCAACCTGATGCGCCGCCCGGCGGTGACGGGCAAGCTCGAGACGGACTTCCGCCGCCCGGTCCCGGTGGGTTCGACGCTGTACATCGAGGCCCGCCTGGACGGCATCGCCGGCCGCAAGATCTACGTCAGCGCCGACGGCCGGCTCGACGCCGAAGACGGCCCGATCGCGGTCAGCGCCCGCGCGCTGTTCATCGTGGTGGGGTTCGAGCACTTCAGCACCCACGGCGACCCGCAGGCGCTGGAAAAGCTGGCGGCCCAGCACGAGAAGAACCAGCAGCGGCAGCGCGAAGAGCGGGACTGGGACATCAACCCCTGACCCGCTCGTCCCCGGTGGTCAAGTCAGCGTGCGGGGACGGATGGCATTGGCCCGGTCGACGAGCTTCACGCGCTCGTCGACGGTGCTCGCCAGCCGCGCCAGGGCCCGGTAGCAGCGTTCCAGCCCGAACCGCAGCTCCCGCTCCTCCAGCGCGCACCCCAGCACCCGCGCGCCCGGGGTGGGTTTGCCCTGCTTGACCCACTCGTGCGCGGCCTCCAGCACGCCGGCGGACAGCCGCGTCCGGCGTTCGACGTCCAGCCGGAGCCGCTCCAGGCGGGTCGACGCGTCCAGCAGGTCGTGCTCGGTGACCGGGGTCTCGCGGCCGTTCGCCTTCGTCGCCGTCGTCTTGATCTTGATCGCCGCGACCTGCGCGTCGACGTAGTGCGTCGAGGACGGCGGAACCGTCTCGAGCACCTCCACCGCGCTGTTGCGCGCGCCCTGCGCGAGGTACACCCGGGCCAGGCCGAACGCCGCGCTGACGTACGTGCGGTCCGTGCGCCAGACCAGCTCGTAGAACCGGGCGGCGGCGAAGTAGTCGCCGACGCCCTCGGCGCTGATCCCCAGCGCGAGCTTCGGCGCGATCTCGCCCGGCAGGTCGTCGTAGACGGACTCGAACGCCACGTGTGCGACGCGGGACCGGCCGCCCGCCAGCTCGATCAGGCCGCGGTGCCAGTCGATCCGCCAGTCGTGCGGGAAGCCGTTCTTGATCGCCAGGTACTGCGCGGCCTGCAGCTGGCGCTGGGCCTCCGCCAGCTCGCCCAGCTCGACGCGGGCCCGCACGATCCGTAGCCGCACCTCGATCGACTCCCGTGGCGCGCCGGCGAGGGCCTCGATGGCCGCGCGCGGGTCGAGCGCGGTCGTCGTGGCGAGCACGCCCGCGGCCGGGTCGTCCGTGTCGACCTGCGGGATCGGCAGACCGGCGACGACCTCGTCGGCGCCGGGCAGCGGGACGCTCCGGCCCGCGTCCGGCACCACCAGTTGCACGCCGAACGTGCGGCTCTCCGGGCCGAACACCGTCGACGCGCCGGGCCGTGGCTTGCCGGTGCCGAGCGCCATGATCTCGCGCAGCACGCCGGTGAGCTGGTCGGCCATCTCCTCGGCGGAGAGGAACCGGCGGTCCGGGTCGGCGTGCGTCGCGCGGCGCAGGAACCGGTAGTACGACCCGAAGAGCGCGAACAGCGGGACCTGGTCCGGGCCGGGCAGCGTCGTCTTGTACTTGGTGGTGTAGCCGGTGAACTCGAAGCTGAGCACCGCGAGCGTGCGCCCGACGGTGAACAGGTCCGACGCCACCGACGCGCCCTGCTTCGCCAGTTCCGGCGCGCTGTAGCCGGTGGTGAAGAACAGCGGGCTCTCGTAGTCGTCCATCCGCCGGACCGCGCCCAGGTCGATCAGCTTCAGCTGCTCGTTCGTCTGGATCACGTTGTCGGGCTTGAGGTCGCAGTAGAGCAGGCCCTGGCTGTGCAGGTAGCCGAGCGCGGGCAGGATCTCCAGCCCGTACGCGATGACCTGCCCGATCGGCAGCGGCTCCGGACGGCGGCTCTCGCGGTGGTGTGCCAGCGCCAGCTGCCGCAGCGACTGGCCGCCGACGTACTCCATGACGATGTAGCCGACGGTGGTACCGGTCTGGCGGTCCGGGTGCTGGACGAAGTTGTGGATCTTGACGATGTTCGGGTGCTCGACCTCGGCGAGGAACCGCTGCTCGTTGGCCGCGGCCGCCATCGCCGTCTGGTCGCCGGTGTCGATCAGTCCTTTGAGGACGACCCAGCGGTCGCTGACGTTGTGGTCCTGCGCCAGGTAGATCCAGCCGAGGCCGCCGTAGGCGATCGCGCCGAGGACCTCGTACTGGCCGCCGACGAGCTCGTGCGGCTGCAGCTTCGGGACGAACGAGAACGGCGTGCCGCAGTTGTCGCACTTTCCTTCGGCGGCACCGGGTTCGCCGTTCTTGCCGCGGCCGACCTTCGCGCCGCAGTTGCCGCAGAACCGTTTTTCCTCCGACACGACCGGGTTCTGCAGCACGGCCGACGCCGGGTCGCGGGCGGGCACCGGCGGCACTTCGACCAGCCCGGCGCCGAGCCGGCCGCGGCGCGACCGCGAAGTCCGCGACGAGGTCCGCCGCGAGGTGCCGGGAAACGCCCCGGACCCGGAGCCCGAACCGCTGCCGGTTCCGGTGCCCGTGCCGGTCCCGGTCTGCCGTCCTTCGCTGGTGCGTTCCGGCAGGACGCTTTCGGTACCCGGGTCCGGCAACGGCGTCCCGGGCCCGGTGTCCGGCCGCGGCACCGGCGGCATGATGCTCTGGGTTTCGGGGGCGGGCGCGGCGAGCACGCTCGTCGGCTGCGGCGCGCCGGGGTCCGGGCGGACGGCCTGCGTCGGCTCGACCGGTGGCGCGACGGGGCTGATGCTGCCGGGCGGGCGGGTCGGGTCTTCCGCGCCCGGGATGGTCCCGCGGGCCGGTGCCGGCTGGCCGCGCGGCGGTGTCGGCGGGCGGCGCACGGGCGCGTGGAACACGGTCTCCTCGCCCCCGGACGGCACGGCGTCGTCGAGCCGCCCGGAGATCGACGGCTCCGGCGTCTCCCACCGCACCGGTGGCGGCGGCTGCCAGCTCGGCGTGGCGACCTGCTGCTCGTCGTCCGGCGCGGCGTGCCGAGGACGGCGCGGCTCCTCCGACACTGCTACCTCCCAGATCCCCGCCGACGTGCGGGAACCGATCCTAGTCGCGTCCGGCTCACTGGTACTGCGGCGCCGGCGGCGTCGCCGGGCCCAGTGACGGCTCCACCCAGCGGCGGTAACTGTCCTGCCAGGCACCACCGTTGCGGACGTTTTCCAGCACGGCGTTGACGAACCGGACCATGTCTTCGCGGTCCTTCGGCACGCCGATGCCGTAGTTCTCTTCGGTGAACTGGTCGCCGACGACCTGCAGCGTCGGGTCCTGCGCGGCCATCCCGGCGAGGATCGTGTCGTCGGTCGACACGGCTTCGACCTGGCCCTGCTGGAGCATCACCAGGCAGTCCGACCAGTTGTCGACCGAGACCGGCACCGGCTTCGCCGGGTCCGTCGCGATCTTCGCCAGCGACGTCGACTTCTTCGTCGCGCACACCTTCTTGCCGCTGAGGTCGGCCAGCTTGGTCGCCTTCGACTCCTTCGTGACCAGGATCCGCTGCCCGGCCTTGTAGTACACGGAGGAGAACTGGACGTCCTTCTTGCGCGCGCAGGTGATGCTGTAGGTCCGGACCACGACGTCGACCTGGTGCTTCTTCAGCACGTCCTCGCGCTGCGATGACGGGATCGCGCGGAACTGGACGTGGCCGTCGGCGGTGCCGAAGATCGCCTTGGCGATCTCCTTGACCATGTCGATGTCGAAGCCTTCGAGGTTGCCCGTGGTGGGGTTGCGGAAGCCGAACAGGTAGGTCGTCTGGTCGACGCCGGCGATCAGCTTGCCGCGGCGCTTGATCTCGCCCATGGTCGAGCTGTCCGGCACGCTCGTGCCGCTGGGGCTGAGGCTGGCCAGTGGGTTGCAGCTGGTGTCGGCGCCGCCGCCGGCCGTCGCGTCCGGCCCGCCGACGTGCGCGGGCTGCGGCCAGCCCGCGTCGCGCACCGGCGCCGGGTCGACCGGTTTCCCTGGGCTGCCGCAGGACGCCGCGAGCAGCGCGACGACCGCCAGCACGCCCGCCCGGACCGTGTTCCCCCGCCTGCTCACCGGTACTCCCTCAGTCGCTCCCGGATCCCCATGGTGACACCCGCCGCGGCGACGACGGCGAGCACGGCCAGGCCCGGCGCGAGGAACGTCAGCGCGCGGTCGCCGTGGTAGGTGTCGTCGAGGAACTGCTGCCTGCCGACGTCGATCGCCGCCTGCAGGCTGTCGTCGAGGCGCCGGAAAGCCGGTGCGGAACCGCCGTTCTTGTCCTCCAGCACCGCCGAGTCGACGGCTTCCTGGTACGCACCCGCGTTGTCCTGGGCGCGGACCTGCGCGTGCGCCTTCAGCCAGTCGCTGGCGGCCTTCGACGCGTCGGCGACCTTCGCGGCGCCTTCGCCGTCCTGGATCAGGCCGCGGGCTTCGCCGAGCAGACCGCCCTGGCCGTCCTCGCCGAGCAGTTGGACCGCGTTGCTGCCGAAGTCCTTCTCGTACGCGGCGCCGTCGCCGCGGGCGACCAGCGTCAGCGTCTCGTCGGCGCGGGCCTGCAGCGCGGCGATCCGCGCGCGGACGAGGACGTCGACGCGGTGCGAGCCGTCGTCCTGGCCGCTGCCGACCAGGCTGCCCTGCACGATCAGCGCGACCGCGCCCCACAGCAGCGACACCACGACCGCGGCCGTCGCGACGACGAGCCCGACGTTGAGCAGCCGGTTGGTGCGCCGGGTCAGGTAGACCTGGGCGACGATCAGCGCGGCCAGCAGCGCCACCATGAGGATCGTGGCGAGCCAGGGGAAGCCGGTGGCGCTGTCCTGCTCCTCGATCAGCCGCTCGGTGTCGACGCGGTAGAGGTCCTGCGCGGCGGGCAGGATCTTCGCCCGCATCAGCTCGGACGCTTCGCGCAGGTAGGACGCGCCGACCGGGTAGCCGAGGCGGTTGTTCGCCCGCGCGGTCTCGACGAGCCCGGTGTAGACGGGCAGCGACTGGTTGAGGACGTCGACCGGGCCGGCCGCGTCGGCGACGTCGGCCGCGTCGGACGCGGCCTTCGCGAGCGCGGCGCCGGCTTCGGCGATGTCCCGCTCGTAACGCTGACGCAGCTCGGGCGGCTCCGTGCCGATGGAGAGGAACGCGCTTGCCGCGGTCGCGTCGGCGTCCGAAAGCGAGCGGTAGACCTGCTGCGACGCGGCGGCGAGCGGCTCGCGGTGGTCGATGACGCCGGTGATCGTGTCGTCGCGGTCCTGCACCGACAGCGTCGCGACGAGCCCGGCGACGAGGGCCAGCAGCACCAGCCCGACGGCGATGACGGTCAGCCGGCCGGGCGTGGTCGCGGCGGAGCGGACGATCGCGCGGACGCCCTGGCCCGGCAGGTCCAGCAGGCCGAGCAGGCCGCCGCGGCCCCCGGTCCGGTCACGGCCCTCCGGCGGCGACGGCGGTGGGGGTCCCGGCGCGGGCGCCGCGGCCGTCGCAGTGCTCGTCATCCCCGATTCCTCCCCGTGCTTTCCGGGGCCTCGCCCCCCGGACCCCCAAAGCTCGACATGAGCCGTACCCGCAGAAGGTAGCCGAGTCGCCGCGCGCGCAGCCACCGGCACCGCCCGCTGTCATCAGCACGTGATCTCGGCGCCGGGGTCAGCGCACCTCGGCGAGTACGCGCCAGTCGCCGTCTTCCGGGCCGGCGGTCAGCGTGCCGCCGGCCAGTGCGAGCCGCTCGCGCATGCCCGCCAGCCCGAATCCTTCACCTTTTCGAGTGAATTCAGCGAGGGCGGTGCGGACGTCGAGCCGGACGACCCCGGGCTCGTAGGTCAGCCGCATCCGGACGTCCTCGCCGGGCGCGTGCTTGCCCGCGTTCGTCAGCGCTTCGCGCGCGATGCCCACCAGAGCGACGACCGCCGCGGAGGGCAGCGGCCGGGCGTCGCCGTCCGCGGTGAAGCCGACGGTGACGCCGTGGTCGGCGGAGTGCCGTGCGGCCACCGCGGCGAGCGCGTCGGCCAGCGGCGGGACGTCCCGGCGCAGCGCGGCGACGGCGTCGCGTGCTTCGGCCAGCCCGTCCGCGGCGAGCCGCCGCGACCGCCGGACCGACCGCAGCGCACCGTCCACATCGGACCGTTCGGTCAGCAGGGCCTCGGCGAGCTCGAGCTGGACCCCGAGCGCGCCCAGCGAATGCGCCAGGACGTCGTGGATCTCGCGCGCGATGCGGGTGCGTTCGTCGAGCGCGGCGGCGCGCGCGTGCTCGGCCTGCGCGAGCCGCGTCTGCTCGAGCAGCGCCTCGGCCTGGTTGGCCTGGACCTCGTACTGGCGGCGGTTCAGCCCGACCAGCACGAGCAGCAGCATCACGGCGGGGTCGGCGAGCGCGGCTGCGCCGGTCTGGCCGGCGAGCAGGTGCGCCGTCACCGCGGACGCGATGTCCAGCAGGCTCACCGCGACGATCGCGCCGACGCTCACGGAGGTCAGCGCGGCCAGCCGGCCGAGCGCGATGACGGACAGGATGATCGCCGACGAGTCCGCGGCCACGCCGACGAGCGCCGCCGGCAGCGCGCTGGCCGCCGCGAGCAGCACGGCCGCCGTCTTCGGCCGCCGGGAGGCGAGCACGACGAAACCGAGCCAGCACGCGCTCGCGACGCCGTACGCGGTCCAGATCCGCGGGTCGGGCTCGTGCGCCGTCAGCAGTGCCCCCGCCACGAACAGCGTGCCGAGCAGCTGGACCACGAGCCAGCTGGGCGCGATGGTGTCGGGCAGGCGTTTCGGCACGGCGTCCATGATCCTCCCCGGCGGGGAGGTCAGCCGCGGATGGCCGGGGCGAGCGAGTGCGGCAGCACGGCTTCCGGGCTCGGCGGCCGCCGGACCAGCACCTCGACGTCGTCGGCGAAGCGGTACGGCTTCGCGCCGAGGATGCCGCCGAAATGGCGGCGCAGCCGGGACATCTCGGCGCGGACCGTCACCGCGCGGCTCGCGTCGCCGAACAGGTCGGCCGACAGCTCGGACGCCGAGCGGCCGTCGCGGTGGCTGGCCAGCACGTACAGCATCTCGGCGTGCCGCGGGCTGAGCCGGTGCGTCCAGGTGCCGGCCGCGCCGGCCACGGTCAGCTCGGGTTCGCGCGGCGACCGGACGTCGAGGACGACCCGGGTCGGCGGTGCGGCCTCGTCACCGGTCACCCGGATGAGCCAGCCACCGGGTACCGGCTCGACCGCGCAGTTGCCGTAGGCGGGCAGCCAGACCCGGCCGGGCGTGAGGCCGGTGGGCAACGCGATCCGGTCGACCGGCGCGAGCCCGGCGGCCGCGGCGACCCAGCCGTGCTCGTCGGCGACGACGGCGCGTCCGCCGACCTTCGCGAGCACGGGGACGGCGAAGCCGCGCAGCCGTTCCAGCTCGGTCAGGTGGGCGGTGCGCAGCTGGGCTTCCGCGAGCCGCGTCACCGCGTCGACCAGCGCCAACGTCGTCGCGTGGACGGTGGGGGCCGGGCCGGAGAGGTCGACGACGCCGAGCAGCCTGCCGTCGCGCGGGTCGTGCAGCGGCGCGGCGGCGCACGTCCAGGAGTGGTGGGAGCGGACGAAGTGCTCGGCGGAGTACACCTGGATCGGCCGGCGGGCGACGAGCGCGGTGCCGATCGCGTTGGTGCCGACGGCTTCCTCCTGCCAGTCGACGCCTTCGACGAAGCCGAGCCCGTCGGCGCGGCGGCGGACCGCGGCGCTGCCGTCGCGCCAGAGCACCTTGCCGTCCGCATCGCCGATCACCATGATGTGCGCGGCCTGCTCGGCGAGGCTGATCAGGCCACCGCGCAGGGTCGGCAGCGCCTCGGCCAGCCTGCTCGTGCGACGGCGGGCTTCCAGCTCTTCGACGGTGAGGACGGGCGCCGCGGAACGGCTGTCCGGATCGATGCCGAGCCGGCGCATCCGCTGCCAGGACGCGTCGATGACCGGCCGCGGGCGGCCGGGCAGCGGCTTGCCGGTCAAGGCCGCTTCGTGCACTTGAGCGAGGACACGGGCGTGCCGCCGGGGGTCGGCCCCGGCCGGCAACGCTGCCTCGAGGTCTCGCTGCCCCAACCGTCGCTCCTTGTGCTGATCCTCCTCAGTCTGCCTTTTCGGTCCGGTGATCGGAAGGTGGCGGCCGTCTCGCCTCCGGCGGGGCCAAGAGCCACCGGAGGCGAGCCGGCCGGTCCGCGACGGCTGTCAGTCCACTTCGGACAGCCGCGGAGCAGCGCCGATGGTCATCGCCGGTATCCGACGACCGCCTTCGCCGCGTTGAAGACCTTCTGCGCGTCCGGGACGTAAAGGTCCTCGAGCGCGTCGGAGAACGGAACCGGCGTGTGCGGCGGCGTCACCATCTCGATCGGGGCGCGCAGCGAGCCGAACGCCTCCTTCGCGACGAGCGCGGAGATGTCCGTGGCGAGGTTGCAGCGGGGCGATGCCTCGTCGACGACCACGAGGCGGCCGGTGTGTCCGACGCTTTCGAGGATCGTCCCGGCGTCGAGCGGGCTGGTTGTGCGCGGGTCGATGACCTCGGCGTCGATGCCGTTGGCGGCGAGCTCCTTCGCGGCGGCTTCCGCGACGGCGACCATGCGGCCGATGGCGACGATCGTCACGTCCCGGCCCGCACGGATGACATTCGCCACGCCGAACGGGATCCGGTAGCCGTCCTCCGGGACTTCGCCGGTGGTGTCGTAAAGGGCCTTGTGCTCGCAGAAGATCACCGGGTCGTCGTCCCGGATCGCCTGGATGAGCAGGCCTTTCGCGTCGTACGGGCTCGACGGCACGACGACCTTCAGCCCCGGGATGTGCGTGAAGATCGGGTACAGGCACTGCGAGTGCCGCGCGGCGGCCCGCAGCCCGGCGCCGTAGGTCGTGCGGATCACCACCGGCGTCCGCGCTTCGCCGCCGAACAGGTACCGGAACTTGGCTGCTTGGTTGAAGATCTGGTCGAAGCAGACGCCCACGAACGCGACTTCCGCGACCGGCCGCTGCCCGCGTGTCGCGGCACCGATCGCCGCGCCGACGAAGGCGGACTCGGAACTCGGCGTGTCGAGCACGCGGCCGGGGAACTGGGCGAAGAGGCCCTTCGTGACGCCGGGCACACTGTCGCGGGCGTCGTCCTCGCCCATGGCGATGACGGACTCGTCGCGGGCCATCTCTTGGGCGAGCGCCTCGCTGATCGCCTCGCGGTAGCTGATCGTGCGCACGACGGCTCCCTTCAGTACGTCGCGTAGACGTCGGTTTCGAGGTCTTCCGGCGTGGGTTTCGGCGCGGCTTTCGCTTCGGTGACGGCGTCTTCGATGAGCTTCGCGACTTCGGCGTCGATGTCGTCGAGGGTCTGTCCGGCCAGCTCACCGCCGTCGGTGACGCGGTCCCGGAACCGCCGGAGGCAGTCCGGGTTCGCGCCCGCCCGGCCGAAGTAGCCGGCGAACTCCACCTCGATGAGCGTCGGACCGCCGCCGCCACGGGCGCGTTCGACGGCCTCGCCGGCGGCTTCGTGGATGGCGAAGAAGTCGAAGCCGTCGACGATCACGCCCGGCAGGCCGAACCCGGCGGCCCGGTCGGCGATGTTGTCCGCCGCGACGGACCAGCTGCTCGACGTCGCGTCGGCGTAGCCGGTGTTCTCGGCGACGAAGATGGCGGGGAGGTCCCAGACGGCCGCGAGGTTCAGCGCCTCCAGCGTCGTCCCCCGGCTGCCGGCGCTGTCGCCGAAGAAGGCGACGCCGACACCGCCGGTGTTCTGCTGTTTCGCGGCGAGCGCGGTGCCGCAGACGAGCGGCGGGCCGCCACCGACGATGCCGTGGGCGAGGTCGGCGAGGTGCGCCGAGCCACCCTTGCCGTGGCAGGAGCCTGTCTTACGGCCGTAGATTTCGGCCATCATGGCCTTGACGTCGACACCCTTGGCGATCCCGTGACCGTGGTGGGTGCCGGCGACGGTGTCCCGCTCGTCAAGGTGGAGGCAGACGCCGGTGGCCGAGGCTTCCTCACCGGCGTAGAGCTGCACGAACCCGGGGATTTCGCCGGCCGCGAACTCGTCGCGCACCCGCTCTTCGAAGGCACGGATGGTCCGCATCACCCGATACGCGGCCAGCAGGGTGTCCGTCATCTTCGACGCTCCTTGCCCAGTTCGGTCTCCGTGCGCAACAGGCCCTTCCGCGCCGCTTCCGCCATCGCGGCCCGCACGTCCACGACCCACGGGCCGTCCGGCTTGAGCTCGACGAACGCGCTCTCGCCGTTCTTCAGCTCGAGTTCGCGTTCGCCGTCGAGCGCGATGACCCCGCCGGCCGCGGCGAGTTCGACGCGCACCCCGGGCCGGAGCACGCCCCAGCCGCGCACGCCGACGGGCCGGACGAGCCCGGGCGCGATCGGCGCGTGCACGACGTACGGCGTCTCCCCGACGGGCCCGAGCTGCAGCGCAACGCCGTCCGGGCTGGAACGTGGGCTGGGGCACAGCTGTCCGGGGACGCTGGAGAGCCCGATGCCGTCAGGTTCGGCGAAGGTGCAGTACAGCTCGGTGAGCGAAGCGGGGTCCCAGAGGGCGCGGGCCCCGATGTGCCTGCTCAGCGACACGCAGACGTCGACGAGCGCGATCTCGCGACGCGCCTTCGTGACGACCTCCAGCACGCTGACGCGGTGGGTGACGAGATCGGGATCAACCTGGCCGGCGGCGATCAGCCCGGCGGCCAGCCCGGCAACGGTCGCCTCCCGCATCTGCGGGAAGGCGTTGTTGGTCCCGGTGGAGAGGGCGAGGATCGGAACGTCTTCGCAGGCCGCGGCGGCAACGCGGGCCGTGCCGTCCCCACCGAGGACGACGATGACCCCGGCCCCGGCCTCGACCATCCGCCGGACGGCGTTGGTCGTGTCGGCGGCGGTGCCGGTGAGCGGGTCGCCGTCGCAGAAGTCGACCTTGGGCCAGGTTCCGCCGCGTCCGAGTGCCCGCAGGACCGCGGCGGAGATCCCGCCGAGGTCGGTGGAGACGAGCGCCCGGTCCAGCCCGGTCACGGCAAAGGCGGCGAGGAGCCGCTGGACCATGTTCGCCTTCTCCGCGGTGGGGAACACCGAAGCCTGCGCGACCAGCCGACGGATGTCCCGCCCCGAAGCCGGATTCGCGACGATCCCCGCCACCGTTTCACCCACCTGACCTCCCGGAAGCGCGCACCGGAGAACAGGAGACCCCGAGGTCGGCAGGAGGGGAAGGGTTGCAGGGCGTTGCACTGTTCGGCCCAACGCGCACGCCGCCACCAGCGCACGGCCGCGCGTGACACCCGGCTTACGCCGTCACCTGCACGGGATCGCTGCGCGGACACAGGAACCCAGCGCGCAGCTGCGTCGAACATCACACCGGCGTCGCTCGCCAGTGGACTGTCCACCGTGGATGCGGAACCGGCGGAGAAGAACCAACCGAGGGCGGGCCCCGGTGGAAGGCTACGAGATCAGGCTGGCCGTGCCCTCGTAGGTGTAGCCCGCTTCCTCGACCGCGGCACGCACGTCGTCCTCGGCCAGCGCGGCTTCGGAGCGAACGGTCACCCGGCCGGTCGGCACGTCGACGTCCACTTCGGCCACTCCCGGCAGCGCCGTGAGTTCCTCGGTGACGGACTGGGCGCAGTGCCCGCAGCTCATTCCGGAGACGGTGTACCCGTGCTCGATCATGGTGCGCAGCATACGAAAAGGGCCGCCACCCCGATCGGGTGACGGCCCTTTCCCAAGATCAAAGTCAGATCAAGGTGACCGACGTGGCCTGCGGGCCCTTCTGGCCCTGGCCGATCTCGAACTCGACGCGAGCGTTCTCCTCGAGGGTACGGAAGCCGTTACCCTGGATCTCGCTGTAGTGAACGAAGACGTCGCCGCCACCGTTGTCGGGGGTGATGAAGCCGAACCCCTTCTCGGAGTTGAACCACTTCACAGTGCCCTGAGTCATCAAAAATCTCCATGTGTAACACCAAAACAGGAAGCCACTTCGGCGACCCGGGTCTGCACCCGGACGGTTTGCTTCCTCGGTGAGGAGACACTACGCCCGCTGAATTCTGCGAGCGTGACTCAACACGAACACAAAAATCGAGACCTTGACCAGTAAAGCACACCTCGCGGAGGGCGGACAAGCCATCTTCACCCGGGCGAGGTGAGCTATTCGCCACTCGCCGGACGCAGCCCCTCGGTACCGAACGGCGAACGCCAGGCGGTGTCGTGCTCCGCGGCGATGACGGCGTCGTCGTGGGCGTCCGCACTGGCGCTGAACAGCACCGGTACGACGCCGGAGGACTTCCGCGCTGGTTCGGGTGCGTGCTGGTGATCGGTCACGTCGAAACTCCCCTCGTTCCCGGCCCGCGGCTGTGCGGGTCATGACCGCGATGGTGCCATGGGGCACCGACAGAAACCGGTTGTCTCCCGCCGGGACCCGGCCGGGAAGGTTCAGCGGCGAACCACCACCGGAACACCGTCAGGTTACCCGAGCCATCGCTGTGCTACCACACAACTTTCCCGGCGTTTCCCGGAACGAAACCGAGCAAAACCCTTACTGGGCGGGAGGTTGCGGACGGGCCTGCCCGAGCAACGCCGAAAGCCGCACGTCCGGAGTCACGACGTCCGGGTCCGTGCGCACGTCGATGACGCACGGCCGTTGCCGCACCAGTGCGCTGGCGATGATGGGCTCGAGCTCCTCGCGATCGTCCACGGTGTACCCGGCCGCGCCCAGTCCACGCGCCCACGACGCGAAGTCGGTCAACGGGATGGACACCCCGGACAGCCGCCCGTAGGTCCGCGCCTGGTGCATGGCAAGCGCGCCGTGGACCCCGTTCTGGAAGACGACGACCATCACCGGAGCCCGGTACCGGACGGCCGTCTCGATCTCCTGGCCGGTCATGAGCGTCCCGGCATCGCCGACCATGGCGACGACGGTCCGCCGCGGCTCGGCGAGTTTCGCCGCCACGGCGGCGGGCACGGCGTAGCCCATCGCGGCGTTGCTCGGTCCCAGCTGGCTGCGCGGCGCGGTGAAGCACCAGTACCGGTGCATGAACTGCGCGAAGTTGCCGGCATCGCTGGTCACGATGGTGTCCTCGGGCGCCAGCTTCCGAAGCGCCCGCACGACGTCGACGGGGTGCACCCGCGTGTTGCCGCTGGTGTCGGGCGGGGTCATGAAGGTGTGGACGGCGGCGTTGGCGGCGGAAGCCCGCCTCGTCCGCGGCGACGCGACTGCGCGCAGCTCCCGCAGGAACGGCTCGACCTCGGAGTCGACGCGGAAGGTCAGCCCCCGCCGGCGCGGGCTGACGTCGATGCCGGTGCCGACCATGACGAGCGTCTGCTGGGCCGTCGGGTACCGGTAGGCCTGGGTGGTGACCTCGTCGAGCTGTGTTCCGAGCGCGAGCACCAGGTCGGCGCGCTCCAGCGCGTCCAGCTGCCGGGCCGGGATGCCCAGCCCGAGGTGACCGGCGTAACGCGCGTGGTTCTCCGGGAAGGCGTCCTGCCGCCGGAAGGCGTTGTAGACGGGCAACGCGAGCTCGTCGGCGACCGCGATCAGCTCGTCGCGCGCGGACCGCGCCCGTCCGCCGACGATGACCACCGGGTACTTCGCCTCGTCGACGAGCTGCGCCACGGCGTCCGCCGAACGGCCCAGCGTCCCGGACGCCGGCGGCCGCACCCGCGCCATCGGCTTCGCCGCGTCGTAGGGCATGCCCCAGACATCGCAGGGCACGCCGAGCACGACCGGCCCCGGCCGTCCTTCCTGCGACGTGGTCAGCGCGTGTGCCAGCAACCCGGGCAGGCCGTCCGGGTCGGTCACGCGCAACGTCGACTTGGCGATCGACTCGAACATGGCCGTCAGGTCCGACGTCGGCAGCTCCCCGGACGACGACGGCATCAGCTCGGTCGCCGGCATCTCCAGCAGCACGACCATCGGCGTCTCGTCCTGGTACGCCGTCTGGACGCCGATCGCCAAACTCGCCGCACTCGGCCCCCGGCTGGCGAGCAGCACGGCGGGACGCTCGGTGAGCTTGCCCTCCGCCTCCGCCATGAACGCCGCGCCCGCGTCGTGACGCGCCGAGACCAGCGTGATCTCCCGCTCGCGCTGCAGGGCATCGAGCAGTTCCAGGAAGGACTCACCGACCACCGCGTACACGCGGCGGACACGCGCCTCGGTCAGGATCCGCACGGCCGTCTGGGCGACGGTCGCTCCCAGTTGGTATCTAATGAGGAGAGCTTAGGCGGGCACCGTTCAGTGCAGTCAAGTGATCTTCGCCGAAACCCGGTAAGGATGGACTGAATGTCCGCTTTGACCGACTGTCAGCCGATCAGGGAGCGAGGACCGCAGTCTTGACCGCGACCGAACATGAAACCATTTTTACTTATGGCGCACCGGCGTTGAAGTACGGCACCGGCGCCAGCGACGAGATCGGCTACGACCTGACCCAGTACGGCGCCCACCGCGTACTGGTCGTGACGGACCCGCAGGTCGCCGCGACCGGCTGGCCGCGCCGCATCGCCGACGGCATCGCCGGCTACGGCATCGAGACCGAGATCTTCGACGGCGTACACGTCGAGCCCACCGATGTCAGCATGCAGAAGGCGGTTGACTTCGCCCGCGGAACCGGCCCGTACGACGCCTTCGTAGCCATCGGCGGCGGATCGGCGATCGACACGGCGAAGGCCGCAAACCTGCTGACCAGCAACGACGGCGAGCTGATGGACTACGTCAACGCGCCGGTCGGCGGCGGCCGAGCACCGGACCGCCCGCTGAAGCCGCTGGTCGCGGTCCCCACCACCACCGGCACCGGTTCGGAGAGCACCACGGTTTGCGTCCTGGACGTGCTGTCGCTGCGCGTCAAGAGCGGGATCAGCCACCTGCGGCTGCGCCCGACCCTCGCCGTCGTCGACCCGCGCCTGACTGTCAGCCAGCCCGCGGGCGTGACCGCCGCCAGCGGCATGGACATCCTCTGCCACGCCGCGGAGAGCTACACCGCGAAGCCGTACACCGAGTTCGAGCGCAAGCGCCCGGAGCAGCGCGTGCCGTACTGCGGCTCGAACCCCCTGGCCGACATGTTCGCCGAGCAGTCGCTGCGGCTGCTGTCGTGGGCCCTCCCCGGCGCGGTGCGCGACGGCGAAGACCTCAAGGCGCGGGAAGCGATGGCGCTGGCCGCCACGTTCGCCGGACTCGGGTTCGGCAACGCCGGCGTGCACATCCCGCACGCGAACGCGTACCCGATCGCCGGGCAGGTCCGAGACTTCCACCCGGACGGCTACCCAGGCGAAGAGCCCATGGTGCCGCACGGCATGGCCGTCTCGCTGACGGCACCCGCCGCCTTCCGCTTCACCTTCGACGCGGCACCGGACCGCCACCTGCGCGTCGCGCGCCTGCTGGCCCCCGACTTCGAGTGGCCCGGCGACTTCGCCGACCACCTGCCCGCGGTGCTGATCGACCTCATGCGGCAGATCGGCATCCCGGACGGCATCGGCGCCGTCGGCTACACGGAGTCCGATGTGGACTCTCTGGTCGAAGGAACGCTCAAGCAGCAACGGCTGCTGGCCACCGCACCCCGCGAGGCATCGGCGGACGACCTGTCGGGCATCCTGCGCGAGTCGGTGTCGCTGTGGTGAACTGGTACCCGCACTGGCAGACGGTGCCGTTGCGCTGGAAGGACAACGACGTCTACGGGCACGTCAACAACGTGGTGCACTACTCGCTGATGGACACGGTGATCAACACGTGGCTGATCGAGCAGGGCGGCCTCGACATCGAAGCCGGGGAGGTGATCGGGCTGTGCGTCGAGTCGCATTGCGGGTATCACTCATCGGTTTCCTTTCCTGGCACGGTGCGGGTGGGCTTGCGCGTGGCGCACCTCGGCAAGTCGAGCGTGCGCTACGAGATCGGGATGTACGCCGCCGACGAGTCCTTGGTCGCGGAAGGACACTTCGTGCACGTCTTCGTGGACCGCGAGTCCCGCCGGCCGACACCGGTCTCCGGCAAGCTACGTGAGGCGCTGGAAGCACTTCGGCCCACCTGACGCCACCGCCACCTGGTCACCTCCTTCTTCGGCGATGTCGTTTCGGGCCGTGTTCTTCCCGCGCTTCCGATGATGCACGAAGGCGGCGACAGAACCAGCCGATCGCCTCGAGTTGTCCACAGGCGGGGTGGAAATCGGCGAGTTGTCCACAGATTCGCAGCGGGGCCTTCCGTCGCGGCTCGACCGCGATAAGCTCGAAGTATTAGAGATCGGTCCACAGTGGACGGGCGGTCAGCTCACCCGAGCGGCTCGCGACACGGATGGCGACCTAGGCGTCGATCCGGTGGCAGCAGCAGAATGGTCAGCAAGAGGCCCGGAGGTGGTCCCGGATCCGTCGCCGGAAGGCGCCCCGCCGGCGGACGAGGACCCCGAACCCGGAAGTGGACCCAGAGTGGTTGCGGACCCGTTGCCGGAAGGCGCCCCGCCAACGGCCGCACCACCGCCCACACGCGGAACAGCAGTGGTCGCGGGCCCGTCGCCGGAAGGCGCCCCGCCGACGGCCGCACCACTGCCCGCGGGCAGCGAACCCCCGGTACCGGCCGGTTGGCTGTCCGCACCCGCTGCCGGGCGGGCACCGGTGGCCGCTTCCCCCGCCACCGGCGCTGCCCAAGCCTGCATGAGTTCGGCGTACCGCGCCGACCTGGCCAGCAGCTCGGAATGGGCGCCCAACGCGGTCTCACGGCCGTCCATGACGAGAACACGATCCGCGCGCAGGGCCGACGAAAGCCGGTGCGCGATCACGACCAGGACACCACCCCGCGCGGCGAAGGCCCGCTCCGCGCGAGCTTCCGACACCGGGTCGAGATGGGAGGTCGCCTCATCGAGGATCACGAATTCCGCCGCACTGGCGTAAACCCTGGCCAGCGCGAGAAGCTGCGCTTCGCCCGCGGAGATGCCTTCGCCACCGTGACCGATCTCGGCGTCGAGGCCGCCCAGGCGGCGAAGCAACGCGCCGGCGCACACGGCCTCCAGCGCGTCCGATAACACGTCGTCCGAAGCTGACGGAGCGAAGAGACCGACGTTGTCGCGGACTGTCCCCGCGAAGACGTATGCCTCCTGCGGGATCAACGCGACGAGTTCGTGTCGGAGCGCAGCGGGCACCTCGCGGACCGGGACACCGCCAAGCAGCACACGGCCTTCCTGAGGCGTGAGCATCCCGGTCAGCAAGCCGGCCAATGTCGACTTGCCGATTCCGCTCGGCCCGACGACGGCGAGGTGCTCCCCCGGCCGCAGGTCGAGGTCCAGTCCACGGACCACGGGCTCGGCGGTCGCGCCCCAGCCGAACGTCAGGCCACGGACTTGGACGTCGGCTCCGCGCGGGGTCGCCGTCCCGTCGGGCACGGCGGGAAGCTGGGCCGTCTCCGCCAACCTGCGAAGCGCGACCAGCAGGCGCAGGACGACCGTGCCCGCTGTGGCCGCCAGGCCGCGCAGGGCCGGTTGCATCGTCGTAGCCAGGTAGACCAGTGCGCCCAGGGCCGCGCCCGCGGTCAGCTCGCCACGCGCCACCAAGCCCGGCGCCAACGCCAGCGCGAGCAACAACGGGATGAACCCGCCGAGCGAGATCACCAGCGCCCGGAGGGCGTTCGACCGCGCCACGCGGATCGCGGCCATCGCCTGCGAGTCGACCGCGTCGTACATCGCCAACGCGGCGATGGGCTCGGCACCACAGGCCACGATGTCACGCATCCCGGCCAGGGACGCGCCGGCCGTCGCGGCCGTGTGCTCGTCCGCCAGGGCCAGCGCGCGCTGCCGACGAGCGAGAGACGGAAGGAGGCAGACGAACGCGACCAACGCGGTCACGACCGGCACCGCGACGGGGATCACCAAAGCTCCGGCAACCGTCACCAACCCGGCGATCGCGGATGCTGTGGTCACCAGCATTCCGCGGGCTTGCACCAGCAAGCCGCCGGTCGCGTCGCGGACCACCTCGACGTGCTGGGTGATCCGGGCGACGCCGCTGGAGTCGGGCTGGTTACGTGGCGGGGACGCGTCGTGCAGCACACCGCGAACCACAGCGGTCACCAAGGCGTCGCGCAGCGGCTCGACCACCTTGCCGAGCTGGTGCCAGACCATCCGCGCGCCGAACGCGCCGAGCACGGCGGCCAAGCCGAACAACGCCAGCCAGCCGAGCCCGGCAGCCGGGTCGCCGACCGAGAAACCGCGATCTACGGACAGCTCGACCAGCCGTCCCGAGAAGAAAGCAGGTACGCCTTCAAGCAGCGAACACCCGAGCAACACCACACCGCCACGCCATTGCCCGGCGAGAGCGGACCAGTACAACCGGCGCAGGCTCACTCGTCGTCCTCCGTGAAGACACCTCGGTAGCCGGGCTCCTGCCAGAGGGCGGCGTGCGGGGCGACCGCGCGGATCCGGCCGTCCTCGAGCCAGACCACCAGGTCGGCGCGGGCGGCGGTGCCCGCCCGGTGGGTCACGACGACGCGCGTGCGTCCGGGCAGCGCGTCGGACAGGGCACGCTCGACCGCGGCCTCGGTGACCGTGTCGAGGCTGGCGGTGGCGTCGTCGAAGATCAGGACGCGCGGGTTGTGCACGATCGCTCGGGCCAGGCCGAGCCGCTGGGCCTCGCCGCCTGAAAGCGGTGTCTCCGTCAACGGCGTGCGGTAACCGTCGGGCAGGCGGACGACGACCTCGTCGACCTGCGCGGTCCGGCAGGCGCTGCGGACGGCGGACTCCCCGGCCCAGGAGCCGTACCCGACTGCGTCGGCGACCGTGGCGCCGAGCAGCGCCGGGCGTTCGAAGGCGTAGCCGACGACCGCGCGCAGTTCCTCGCGGCGGATCTGCTCGAGCGGGCGACCGTCGAGCAGGACCTGACCCTCGTCGGGTGTGAGCAGACCGCCGAGCACGCCGGTCAGCGCGGACTTGCCCGAGCCGGAACGGCCGACGACGGCGACGAACGTGCCGCCGTCGATGCGCAGGTCGATTTCGGCCAGCGCACCCGCGACGCCGACGTGCCGAAGCTCGATGGTGCCGTCGCCGCGCAGGAGCGAGAGCTTGCCGGGCACGGGTTCGGGCTCGTCGAGAACCTCGGCGAGCCGCTCGGCGCAGCCGCGCGCCCGAGACAGCGTGGTGAGCAGCGGGATCTGGGTGACCAGCCCGAGGCCGAGGGCGACGTAGCCGAGCGTCGCCACGACGTCGCCGACGCTGAGTCTGCCTTCGAGTACGCCGAAGCCCGCCGCGGCCAGCACGGACAGCTCGACCGCCGGGGTCAGGAGACCCGCTCGCCAGACCATCCGGGCCTGGGTGCGCCAGAGGCCCTGACCGGCGAGCCTCAGCTTCGGCAGGGGGCGGAGGACTCGCTCGGCTTCGCGGTCGGCGGTGCCGGACGCGGCGATGGTGCGCAGGCCGGCGACCGCGTCGACCATCCGGGCCGCCAGCTCACCGGAAACCCGCTGGTAGGTGAGGACGTCGTCGGCGGTGCGGCGGAGGTGGCTGCGGGCGAGCAGCAGCGCGAACGGGATGCTGCCCAGGAAGACGAGCGCCAGGTGCCAGTCCAGCACGGCGAGCAGCACGACGGCGCCGGTCGAGATGATCAGCATCGAGCCGCACTGGACGACGATCGTGACGATGGCGCCGGCGCCGACGCAGTCGCCGGTGAGGCGGCTGATCGCGTCGCCCTCGGCGAGGCGTGACCGAGTGCCCAACGCGAACAGCTTGTCGGCGACCGTGCGGCGCAGCCAGGCGGACGCCGTCGCGGTGACTCGGGTGGTCAGGATGCCGCCGACGACGTCGGCCGCGATCTCCGCGCCGCCGACCAGCAGCAGCCAGGACACTTCGCGCCAGCTCGGGCGGCCCGCGACCACGGTGTCGACCGCGGCCGCGAGCGCGCCGGGCAGGAGGAGACCGGCCGCGGTGGCGACCAGCGCGGTGCCGACGACGGCGGCCAGCCGGGCGCGGTCGAGGCCGGCCACTCTGGCCAGCAACCGATCGGCGGGGCCGCGCATCTCACTCCTTCGGATGAGGTACCGCCGGGGCGGTACCGGGCCACAATGAAAGTGCGGGAGCGGCGCACTTGGCCTGTGCCGCTCCCGCACCATTCACCTGGGCACTACCTGCCCGTGCTCCGCCAGGTCAGTGGCAGGTCAGCAGGCTGATGGTGCTGTCGGCGCAGGAGGCCAGCAGGCTGAGGTTCGACGTGCCGCCGCCACCGCCACCGTGGCCGCCGTCGAGCACCTCGGGGGTCTCCATGGCCTGCAGGTCCAGAACGAGTTCCATCGGTGTTCCTTCCTTCGGTTCTTTCTCTGGTCCGCCGGTCAACGACCGGTGGTCTGGAGGGACGGCGTGCCGCCCAGGAAAGGCAGCACCTCCTTGCCGTCCAGGAGGGCGGCGAGCGCGAGCAGGATTCCCGCGCCGCCGGTCTTGAGGTCCATCGACAGGCGCAGCAGCTGGTTGCCGGGGAAGGCGAGGCCGCCCTTGAACGGCACCGCGTACCAGGCCAGCCGGGCCAGGTGCAGGTCGATCGCCGTGCGGATCGGCTGCTCCGGGGCCGGGTCCATGCTCAGCGCCACCGCCAGCCCGCACCGGCCGAACAGCAGGCCGGGGTGGATGACGAACTCGCCGCGGCACGATTCGCGCAGGCCGGGGAGACTCTCGCAGGCCTCGGCTTCCGGGCGGTGGCGGGCCAGCTGCTCGGCGACCATGAGGATTCCGGCGCTGCCGATCCCGGCGTAGGGCAGGGTGCGGGCCGCGCCGTCGCGGACCTGGAGTGAGCCGTCGTCGGCCTCGACGCATTCTTCGAGGTCACGGCACAGTGCCTGGTCGGCGAACGACAGCCAGGCCGGTTCGCCCGTGCGCTCGAAAAGCCGGACGAACAGCAGCGCCGGACCCGACCAGCCGGACAGCAGGCCGGCGCGGGCGAAATTCCCCGGTGGCGCCGCCGTGTCGAGTGCTTCGGCCAGCCGGACGGCCGTCGTCAACGCCTGGCGGCCGAACTCGTTGTCCTGGCGGACCGTCGCGAAGTGCAGCATGGTGAGCCCGATACCGGCCAGGCCACCCTCCAGGGCGTGGTCGGTGGTCTGCTCGACGAGCCGCGCGGACGACGCCAGCAGCTTGGTCGCCTCGTCGTGGTACCCCAAGTTCTCCAGCACGTAGGCGATGCCGTAGCTGCCGTCGTAGAAGCCGGGCCGGGTCGGCGGTTCACGGCGGACCGACTCGATCAGCCAGCGCTCGTGCTCGGGGAACCGGCCGGCGCCGGCGACGTCGAGGGCGTGCAGCACGCCCGCGGCACCGACGCCGAAGCAGGCGCCGCCGACCCGGAACTGCTCGATGTCGCCGGGGAACAGCCGGTCACGGCGCTCGGGCGTCGCGCCGGCCAGGATCGCTTCGGCGATCTGCTTGCGGACCAGCGGCCAGTCGGGCTTGTCCTGGTCGAGTTCCGTGTGGACCGGTGCCGGCTCCGCGGGCGCTTCACGCGGGGCCAGCACCGCGACTGCGGCGTCGGCGTAGCCCTGCGGCAGCGCGAACCTGCGTTCGACGAAGTCCGCGATGCCGCGCAGCTTCGCCGGCGCAAGCTCCGTCAGCTGCGAGAGCGGCAGGAACAGCCACAGCCGCAACGCCGCGACAGCGTGCTCGTCGATCTCGAAGCCGGTGCGGTCGGCCGGGGCGCGGAAGCCGGGCGCGCCCAGTGCCGGGCGGTCGCCGGACTCGACGTCGAAGGCCATCTCGAAGTCGATCAGCGAGATCCGGCCGCCGTCCTCGTCGATGAGGATGTTCAGCGGATGCAGGTCACCGAAGACGATGCCGCGGGCGTGGATCGCCTCGACCGTCTCCTCGACGCGGGCGACGATGTCCAGCGCGCGGCGGGCGTAGGCTGCCAGGTCGGCGTCCGTCGTTCCGCGCCTGGTCAGCGGGTAGTTTCGGGCCAGCCAGTTGCCCAGCGAGTTGCCCGGCATGAACTCCATGGCCAGGTAGTGGTGCTCCCAGACCGTGAACCGTTCGAAGACCCGCGGCACGCCGGGGATGCCGGCCAGCCGGTCGAGCACCTCGTGCTCGCGGCGCAGCCGCTCGACGGCGTCGATCCGCGCCTTGTCGAGGCCCGCGTACGGACGGGCTTCCTTGAGCACCACTTCGTCGCCGCCGGCCTTGGGCTCGGCGAGGTACACGCCGCCGCCGTTGGAGAAATGCAGAGAACGCTTCACCTGGTACCGGAACTGATCCGGGTCGCCGCTCTTGCGCGCCGCGATGCTGCTCTGCAGGCATGCGGGAATCTTCACCCAGTCAGGGACCGAGAACGTCGGCTCGCGCCTGTCCGGGACGAGCCTGCCGTCCGGGCGGCGGATCGCCAGGACGCGGTTGCCCTCGTGTTCGACCCACTGCTCGGCGAATCCACCGTAACGGACGTAGAGCGGACCGTCGCCGTATCTGAGGTCGCTCAGGATATAGGCGCCGTGCTCGCCGTCGAGACGGGCCGCCAGGTCTTCGAGAACACGCTCCAGCTCGTCTTCGTCAGCGGGGTAAATGGTGATGAGCTTGGCGCTGCCGTCACGGGGGGCGTATTTCGAATTCCGAGCGAGCAGGATCATCAGCGAGCGGAGGTGCTTGTAGGCGATCCGGTGCTCGACACAGTACTCGTGCACCTGCACGAGCACGCGCCGCGCATTGTCCAGACCAGCGGAAACGTGGATCTTCCAGCCTTGGGCGGGCAGCTCATGCCCTTCGGGACGCAGCGCGCGCCAGACCCCGCGGTCCGCGGTGACCCAGCCCTCGGCCGGCGCCGGCAGCGCCTGGGCGAAATCGTCGACCGGCGCACCGGTTTCCTGTTGTTCGTCGTAGAACAACGGGTCCGCGAAGCAAAAAGCTTCGTAGCGCAGGTCCATCGAAGATACCCCTCCGTGCGATCCCCGGGGCATCGCCACTCCGGGACGAGGAACATTCCCCCACGCCGGACCGCCTCGGGCCAATCCGCCAACCCGGGGGTTCAACTGGGCTATCCGAGGTAGGCAAAAAGAGCACTTACCAGTCGGTAGCCGAACGCAGCGTGATTCTTGGCCGACGGCCAACCACCCTGTCGGGGTGTAACACGAAGCTTTTTACGACATTCCCGCAGGTCCACACAAAGATAACACGGAATGGCCCACAAAATTGGCAGGCCGCCATCAAGACGGTCCAGTGATCAACTTTCCGGGTGCGCGCTCTCGGCGGCCACGGTGAGTCCACAATGGAACCACGTCGGGTGTCCCGCGCCACGCCCGCGGCACCTCGGCGGACGGACCAGCAGGTACCACGGAGTAAGTTGACGCCCGGCGGACCGGAAGGAGGAACGCGTGGTCTTCGGATTCGCCGTGACGGTCGCCGTGGCGGCGACGCTCGTCGCGCTCTGGAGCTTCGTCCAGTCGGCCCGCAACCGGCTGCCGGACAACCCGCTCCTGATCGGGCTCGCGGTCGTCGAGGTGCTACTCGTCGTCCAGCTGGTGATCGGGATCGTCCTGCTCGCGGGCGGCGAACGGCCCGGCAGCCTGGCGACCTACCTGGCCTACCTGATCGGCTGTCTGCTTGTCTTGCCCGCCGGCGCCGCGTGGGCGCTGGCCGAGCGGAGCCGGTCGAGCACGGTCGTGCTCGGCATCGCCTGCCTGGCGATCCCGGTGATGGTGCTGCGACTGAACGAGGTGTGGAGTGGAGCAACAGCGTAGGACGGCCTCCGGCCCCGGACGGGTGCTCGTCGCCGTGTACGCGATCTTCGCGCTGGCCGCGACGTCGCGGGCCGGCGTCCAGATCGGCACCAAGTTCCACGAAGCCCCGCTGGCCTACCTGCTCTCGGCGTTCGCCGCGGTCGTCTACATCGTCGCGACGGTCGCGCTGGCCAAGCGCGGCGACGCCTGGTGGCGCGTGGCACTGGTGGCCTGCTCGATCGAGCTGCTGGGCGTCCTGACCATCGGCACGCTCAGCCTCGTCGACGCGGCCGCGTTCCGGCACCCGACCGTCTGGTCGGTCTACGGCGAGGGCTACCTGTTCATCCCGCTGGTCCTGCCGGTCATCGGCCTGTACTGGCTGCGCCGCACGGCGCCGGCCAAGGTCACGGCCTGACGCCGCAGTCGAACAGCACTCCGGCGGTCGCCGCGTCCGGGCCGATCCGCGCGGGCGGTACCGGACGGCAGTGCCGGGCCTCCCAGCCGACCCGCCTGGTCAGCTCGCCGGCATCCGTTGACGCCGCTACCGCGCCTCGCTGCTTCGCCGCGGCGCGTCCCATGTCGACGAACACCCGGGGGAGCAGCACGAACCGCAGCTTGCCGGACGCCACCCACTGCGGAAGGTCGGCAGCGGACGGCGCCGGGTCGAAGCCGAGGTAGCCGCCGAGCGGCGCCACCCGCGCGTCGGTGTTCAGCAGGAACGGGTCCGCCCCGTAGGTACCGCCTTCGACCGCCAACGCGACCGAAGCGGACGACGCCTGGGCGTAGGCGAGCACCTCCCGCTGACCAGGGCTGAGCTGGTCCGCGCTGTCGATGAACCGGACATACCCGGCCTCGGCGCCCTGGCCGGTGTTCAGCCCGATGACCCGGTGCAGCGCATCGGTCGGCGGCGGTCCGGCCTCCGGGTCGGCCGTCTCCAGCACGGTGACCGGCCGCGCCGCGGTGTCGACGACGAAGGCCGCGGGGCCCGCCAAGAGAGCAGCCAGGCCGGTCACGGCCGCCACGCGTGGCGCCCGCAAGAGTGCCGCGACGACGCTGAGCACCGCCAGGACGAGCACGGTGTAGCGCAGCCACGGCGCCCAGTCCGGCGTCCGGTCGAGCAGGACGTACGCGAGCACGGCGGTCCCGGCGACTGCCGCCGGCAGCACGAACCGGGCACGTCCGCCCGCACGGAACCACTCCCAGGCCGTGACCAGTCCGGCCGCGGCGAGCGCGGCGATCGCCGGAGCCAGCTCGGCGGTGTAGTACGCGTGGAAGATGCCGCCGGTGAACGAAAAGACCGCGGCGCCGACAACCAGCCACCCGCCCCACAACGCCCAGCCCCCCTTGGTCTGCGGCGCGGCGCCACGAGCACGGCACGCGGCCACGATCAAGGACGTCACCGCGAGCGGCAGCAGCCACGCGATCTGCCCGCCGACCTCGGTGTTGAACAGCCGCAGCGGCCCGGCGCCGCCGCCGAGCGCCGTGCCGACCGCGGCGCCGTAGCCGCCGCCGATGCCCGTCGTGCCGCCGACCAGCCGGGTCAAGCCGTTGTAGCCGAAGGCCAGCTGCCAGACCGAGCCGTCCGTGGTGCTGCCGACGAACGGTTTCGCGCCTGGCCACAGGCTCACGACGACCGGCCAGGCCAGCGAGACGACCAGCGTCACGCCACCGGCCAGGCCGATCCGGGCGAGGCGCCGTCCGCGCGAACCGGGCGCCGCGACGAAGTACGCGAGCGCCAGGCCGGGCAGCACGATCCACGCGGCGAGCATCTTCGTCAGGAAACCCAAGCCCACGAACACGCCTGCCAACGACAGCCAGCGCGCGTCCTCGATCGCCCTGGTCACGCTGTACGCGGCCAGCAGGAGAAGGAGCACGAGCAGGGTGTCCGGCAGGTTGTCGTGGTTGATCGCCGCAGTGACCGGGGTCAGCGCGAACAGCGCCGCGGCGAGCAGCGCGGTCCTGGGTCCCGCCCAGCGACGCACTAGCCGGTTCAGCACGAAGACCGCCGCGACACCCTCGATGACCTGCACCAACGCGATCGCCCACGGGTGGAACCCGAACACGGCCACGCCGAGCGTCTGCGTCCAGAACGCGAGCGGCGGCTTGTCGACCGTGACGACGCCCGCCGGGTCGAAGCCCGCGAAGAAGAACGCCGTGACGTCGTGGGACATCGAGTGCACGGCGGACGCGTAGTACGGCTGCAGCGGGCGGCTGCCGATCGCCCACCCCCACAGCACCGCCGCCACCGCGAGAACTGTCCCGACCGCGATCCGTTCGGCCTTCACCGCCATGTCTCCCCCTCCGGTTCCGTCCGGCAACGCTAGGGCGGCACGGCGGCGAAGTCCTCAAGCCGCGGTTTGATCCACGTCCACCCTCGGGTGGAACGCGGAACAGTACGGGGAACTGCACGTAGGGCGGTCGGCGAAATAAATACGCAAGCAACCGGACTTTCGTCGGTTCCGGACATTCCCCGCGAACTCGGACACTCTTCTCGTTCGGTCCCCACCGGCTTTCGGCGTGCGGGTTTCTCCGCACGAAAAGGAGTTGAGCGTGAAATTCGGCAAGTTCGTCCTGCTGGCCGCGAGCACCGCGCTGGCCTTGGTCGGCCTCGGCGCCCCGGCGTCGGCCGAGAGCACCCCGCAGGCCCAGCCGTCGATCATCGGCGGCAGCACCGCCACGAGCGGTCCCTGGGCGGCCCGGCTGTTCGTGAACGGCCAGCAGAACTGCACCGCGACGATCATCGCGCCGCAGTACATCCTCACCGCTAAGCACTGCGTCAGCAGCGCCGGGACGTACACGTTCCGGATCGGCAGCCTCGACCAGTCCAGCGGCGGGACGCTGGCCACCGGCTCGACCATCACGCGTTACCCGGGCAGCGCCGACCTGGCGATCGTCCGGCTCACCACCTCGGTGAACGCCACGTACTCACCGCTCGGGAACGTCGGTGACGTCTCGGTCGGCCAGAACGTGTCGGTCTACGGCTGGGGCGCCACCAGCCAGTGCGGCTCTGAGATCAACTGCCAGTCGCGCTACCTGAAGGTCGCGACGGTGCGGGTCAATTCGATCAGCTGCAGCGACTACACCGGCGGCGTCGCGGTGTGCGCGAACCGCGTCAACGGCATCACCGCCGGCGGCGACTCGGGCGGCCCGATGTTCGCTTCGGGCCGCCAGGTCGGCGTCGCCTCGACCAGCGACCGTTCGAACAACACCGCGTACACGAACATCACGCGTTATCGCAGCTGGATTTCCCAGGTCGCCGGCGTCTGATTCGGGAAAGGACCCTTTCCGTCAGGACGTCGAAATGTCGTCGAGCTGTTCCGCGGCGGGCCGGACCGGGTAGAGGTCACCACCCGGTTCGGCCGGCACGCGCGGCAATGCCGTCCGCGCGGCCTTGTCGCCCGCGTCCGCAGCCGCATGGAGCACGTCCAGCGCGGCGTACTGCCGGAAGTCCAGCTCGGGGTACGGCCAGGCGGACGGCCCCTGGGTGGCGGCCGGGATCAGGAAGTCGACGGCCTTGAACAGCGTCGCGCCGCTGGGTGCGGTGTAGTGCCACAGGTCGACGCCGACGTGCTTGCCGATCTGCGCGAGCCGCGTGAGCGCGACGAGGTTGAAGTTCGAGTAGTGCCAGCTGCGGGTGCGGCTCGCTTCCTGCGGCTGGTAGCCGTTGGCCTGGATCTGCGCCGCGATCCGCTTCGGACCGGCGTCCTGAGCGATGGTCTTCGCCAGGTCGCGCCGTCCGGTACCGAGCGCGAGCCCGGCGGCGAGCATGTCGTAGAAGCTGCCGTGGTTGTTCTGCGCCGCGGCTTCGTCGGTGCCGTTCTTGCTGGTGCGCAGCCAGTTCAGGAACTGCGTGTACCAGCCCGTCATGCCGGCCTGGTCGGTGCGGGTCCAGCCGGGGGCGCCGGTGGCGAGGATGGCGGTGGCGTCGACGACCTCGGTGAGCGTGTAGGAGAACTCGATGATGCCGATGCCGCGCCCGTCGACCTTGCAGGGAATGCCCTGGGCGTAGTTCAGGTTCGGGTTCATCTTCGTGTCGGCGTCGAGGAACCACGTGCGCAGGTCGAGGGCCGCGCGCTGGGCGTAGCGCGGGTCGCCGGTGTAGTACCAGGCGAGGGCGAGCCGGTAGATGGCGCTGAAGGCCTGGCCGCGGTAGGCGTGGTCGGTGATCTGGTCGACGATCGGGTTGCGCTGGCCGTCCTTCTGCACGAACGGGCAGCCCCACGGGTTTTCGGCGGTCGGCTGGGTGGTCGGCCACCAGTAGGGGGCGAGGCTGAGGTAGTCGTGCTTGTCCCCGCTGGGCGGCACCTGAGCTTTGGCGGTGACGCTCCACGGACCGGCCGTGAGGTCGCTCTTCGCGGCGACGAGCAGGTCGTTCAACGCGGCGCGCGACGTCTTCTCGCCGACGAGCGCGGCGAACTTCGTCCGCAACAGCTGTCCGCCGTCGAGAACAGCGGTGTCGGGCGCGCAGATCGCTCCGATGACCGGGACGGTGCAGCCATGCCGCGCCGGGGCGGCCTCGGCAGGAGTCGCCAGAGGCGCGAGGAGGCCGAGCGCGGCGACCGCGGCCACGACGGTGTGGCGGAAGACCATGTCCGCTCCATTCACAGGTATGAACGTCAGACTAGTAAGTGAATGGAGCTTAGGCATGTGAATCCTGATTGGGCAATGCTTACCGGTCAGTCGCGAGGCCGGAAGAACGCGACGAGCTTGCCGGTCTCGAGGTCGGCCCAGCTGTCGGCGGTATCGACCACGACGGCGGCCCCGGTCGGGAACTTGGCCCGGACCTGCCGGGTGTCGTCCCCGTAGCCGGCGAGGTGGAGGGCGAGTTCGCTGACACCGGGCTCGTGGCCGACGACGGCCAGAGTGGCGACTTCGTCGGACACCCCGCGGATGGCGTGGAGGAACTCCGCGGGTCCGGCGCCGTAGAGGTCGTCGTCGTATTCGACGTCGGGCCGGCTCGGGAGTTCTCCTGCGATTCCGGCCCAGGTCTCTCGGGTGCGGCGGGCGGTGGAGCAGAGGACGTGCTCGGGGACGTAACCGTTGTCGCCGAGCCAGCGGCCGAGCCTGGGCGCATCCCGAAGGCCGCGGGGCCCGAGGGGGCGTTCGTGATCCGGGACGTCGTCCGGCCAGGCGGATTTGGCGTGCCGGAGGATGATGAGCCTCCGGGTCGTGTTCATGCTTCGAACCTACCGGGTGGAGGTGCCATGGGGTCCGGTCCCGACTCGCTCACGCTCGAACAGATCGAAGGCCGCTACTGGGGCGAGCCACCAGCCGACGCGACCCGGCTGATCAAGACCGTCCACGAGCTGCGACGCAAGCCGCTGGCTGCGCTGGACATCGAGGACCTGCGCGTGCTGCTGCTCCAGAAGGAGGGCGTCGACGTACTGGTCCCGATCGCGCTGACCCGCCTGGAGCAGAACCCGCTCGCGGAAGGCGACTTCTATCCCGGCGACCTGCTCAACGCGGTGCTGAAGATCCCGGAGGCGTACTGGCGGCAGCACCCCGATCAACATCGCCGCGTGTCAGCCGTGGTTGCGGCAGCCGAGCGCCTCGCTACATCGGAAAGACCGCCCGGAACGCCTTGGAGATCGGTTCGAGGTCAGCGATGAGGCGGTCGAGTTCGCCGGGGCACAAGGCGTTGTAGGGCGCCTCCGCGAGCCGGTCGGTCAGCGACTCGACGCGTTCCTTCGTGGCTCGGCCGGCGGCGGTGAGCCAGCCGTCGGTCCCGACGAGACCGCGGGCGCGCATGCCGTCGATGACGGCGTTCAGCTGCGCGGCCGGGAGGTGACCGACCCGGCCGAAGTCCTTCGCGGGAATGCCGACGGACAGGGCGTGGAGCACGTGGGCCTCCGTCCCGCCGACGCCTTCGGCCACCAAAGCGACGGTGTGGCCGTCGCCGCGGTGCTCGCGCAGCAGCGTGGCCGCGTGCCACAGCCGGGCCAGGGGTTCCTGCGGCACGGGGAGCGTGCGCAGGGCGGCGAAGAGGGCGCGTCCCTCCACGGGTGCGCTGGCCGCCGCCTTCTGCAGGAGGTCGCCGGCACTCGCGACACGCGGATCGTCGGCGAGTTCCCCGAGGATCCGCCGCATCCCCGCGACGCATCCCCGCTCGCGGGCGGCCAACGCCGCCTCGGGCGTGGTCAGGTCCCAGACCCGGGGCAGGTGACGGGCGACCTCTCCGGGAGCGAAGTTGTAGAAGACGGCATGCACGACCTCGGCCGGCACCGACGGCCCGAACGGCGCGGCCCGCCCGGCGAAGTAGGCGTCCCACGGGTTGCGCAGGCCCAGCGCCATCAGTTCCTCGTCGGACTCGTCGGCGAAGAAGGGCACCAGGCCGATGGGCTCGACGAGGTCGAACATGCGGCGGGCGACGGGCTCCGGGTGCGACATCTCGTCTCCTGAGGGTCCTGGCGGCGCCCTCGTGGCGGCCGCTCACCCACTCCACGAACGGCTCACGCGGAATCCGACACCCATGTTTCGCCGATCCGGCCGAGCGGAGTCGGGTCGGGCGTGCCGACTTCGAGATCGAGCTGCAGGAGGAACGACGCTGATCGTGGTGGGCCGCCTGGGGCTCGAACCCAGAACCTACGGATTAAAAGTCCGCAGCTCTACCAATTGAGCTAACGGCCCGCACCCCAAGTCTAGCCAGCACCCCCTCACCTGCTTGCACGCCGGGTCCGGCTCACGCCTCCGCCAAGGTCAAGACTGGTACTCGCCTGCGCCGGTGGACATGATTCCGGCATGGCTGGTTCGCTGCTGATCCTCACCGGACCGCCCGGTGCCGGTAAGTCCACCGTCGCGCGGCTGGTCGCCGAAGACGCGCCGCGGGCGACCGTGCACCTGCACACCGACAGCTTCTACGTCTGGATCCGGACCCGGGTTCGTGCCGCCCTACCTGCCCGAGGCCGCGCGGCAGAACGACGTCGTGCTCGGTGTGATCGCCGAGGCCGCCTGCGGCTATGCCCGCGGCGGTTACGACGTCGTTCTCGACGGTGTCGTCGGGCCTTGGGCCCTTCAGCCCTTCCGTGACGCCGCGAGGCGGGACGGTCTCGATCTCTTCTACGTCGTCCTGCGGCCGAGCCTCGACGTCACCCTCGCCCGCGGCACCGCTCGCGACGCCAAGGAGCTCACCGACGTCGGACCCCTCAAGGCCATGCATGATGCGTTCGCCGATCTGGGTGAACTTGAGCAGCACGTCATCGACACCGGCGAGCAGACCGTCGCCGAAACGGCCGACGCGGTGCGGGCGTGGGCCCGCACCGCGTCGTTCGCGCTGTGACTCTCCTCTGTGGACCGGCTCAGCAGTTCACGAACAAGCCGGTGTAGGCCGTGCACTTCTTCGACGCCGTGTCGTTGGCCGCGACCGGGTCCGCCGGGGCGCTGGCCGCCCGCTGGGCCGTCGCCGTGAACGGGCCCCACGCGAAGACGCCGCCCTCCGACGTGAACTTCGCCGTGGCCGTCGCGCCGGGGGCCAGGGTGCCGATCGCGCAGTTCACCGTCGCGCCCGACCGGGTGCACCCGGTTGCCGCCGTGACCGTGCGGGCCGTGCCCGCGTTGGCCGTCACGCGGACGCCCGTCGCCGTGGCCGGGCCGCTGTTCGACACCGTGATCACGTAGTCGACGCGGGCGACCAAGCCGGCACGCGGAGTCGCCGTCAGCGCTACCTTGACGTCGGCCTTCGCCGGCGGCGTGATCGTGAGGGCCGGGCCGTCTTCGACGCTGAACGCGTAGTTGTCGCCCGCGAACTGGTGCTGGAGCGTGAACTGGCTGGGCGCGACGTCTTCCTTCACGCGGAAGGTGAACGTCACGCTACGGCTCTCGCCCGCGCCCAGGTCGCCGACGCCGCCGCGGAAGCTGCTGAGGTACTGGTCGCACCCGATCGTTCCGGCGCAGGAGACCAGGTCCGCCAGGTCGACGATCGGCTTTTCCTTGGCGTACACCGCCGCCTTCGCGCCGGTGACCGTGAAGTCCGTCGGGTTGTACAGCTGCTCGGTCACCGTGAACGTGTCGCCCGCGTGCACCGAGGTGGCGCTGACGTCGATCGTGCTGGGTGCCGGCGCCGCGGACGCGACGGCGGGTGCCGCGAAGAGGGCCACGGTCGCCAGTGCGGCCAGCACGGCGGTTCTTCGACCGGTTCGCTCCATGGTCGTGATCTCCTGATTCCGGACGAGGGGCGCCGCTGGCGAGCGGGTGATCGCAGCAGCTGACGAAGATCAGATCGCCGCGTCCCGGCATTCGTTACCGCGTTGCCGAAACCGTGTCTGAACTGGGGTTTCACCCGGTTGCCGGGTCACCGGGCACGCTGGCGAACCGAAATTGTCAGACCCCTGTGGCACGCTCCGCACATGACCGAACACACCACCCCGGTGATCGCGCCGGGCCGCCTGAGCGGCGACCGGATCGACCCGGCGCCGCTCGCGGACGAACGCCAGGCGCTCGCCGAGAGCCTCGAGTACTACCGGCGCACCTTCGAGCTGAAATGCCGAGGTCTGGACCCGGCGAGGCTGTCCGAGCGCTCGGTACCACCGTCGACGCTGACCCTGCACGGGCTGCTCCGGCACCTCACCGGCTGCGAACGCTGGTGGTTCCGGATCCAGTTCGCGGGCGAGGACGTCCCGAACCTCTACTACTCGGAGGACGACCCGGAGCAGGACTTCACGGCGCTGGACGGTGACGTCGGCGAAGCTTTTTCCTTGTGGCACGCGGAATGCGAGCGTTCCCGGGAGATCGTCGCGGCGAGTTCGCTGGACCAGACCGGCACGCGGATCAGCACCGGGGAGCCGTTCAAGCTGCGCTGGCTGATGCTGCGGATGATCGGCGAGTACGCGCGTCACATCGGGCAGGCCGACCTGATCCGCGAACGGATCGACGGCGCCACAGGCGAATGACGGCTCAGGCTCGCGTCGCCGGCGGGCGGCGGAGCCGGAAGAGGAGGTTGACCACGAGCGGAATGACGACCCAGCACGCGTAGGCCCAGTGCGTGAGGAACGCGACCGGGATCGAGACGGCGAAGGCGGCGATCATCGTGCCGATGCCGCGGTAGATGCTGCCGAAGAGCTCCGGTGGCGTGTCCGCGCGGTAGAGGTGGTGACGCTGGACCTGTCCGGCCATGAGGAGGAACAGCGTCAGCGCGACGACCTGCACGAGTGCGTAGAAGACGAACCGGAACTCGAACCCGCCGTCCTCGGCGACCACCTTGGTGGCGAACGGCATGAGCACCATCGTCAGCAGCCAGCCGAAGGTGAGCCGGAGGAGCCCGCCACCCAGCGTGGGGACGTAGTGGAAGAGGCGGTGGTGGGCGCGCCAGTGCCCGCCGATGACGACGAAGCTGATCAGGAAGGAGATGTATTCGGAGCGATGATCGCCGAGTGAACGCAGCAGTTCGGCGCTGGTGGCGCCCTCCGGCAGCGGCAGCTCGAGCGCGAGCAGGGTGATCGCTATCGCGACGACGGCGTCCGAGAAGAAGGTGAGCCGCTCGGCGGCGATCCCGCGGGTTTCGGAGCCGACGGTCTCTTCATCGGACGTGGTGCTGCTCATGGGCGATGAGCGTGCCAGACCCGGCTGTGGGAAGGCAGCCGAGGTCGGCCGCGTGCGATGCTGGCGCCATGACCGTCGATCCCGATTCCGGACTCCTGTCCCCGGTCCGGGCCGGTACGCCGGCCGAAGCGTCGACCGGTGACGAGGCCTGGCTGCGCGCCATGCTCGACGCCGAGGCGGCGCTCGCGAGAGCGCAGGCGCGGCTGGGGACGGTGCCGTCCGAGGCCGCGGACGCGATCACGGAGGCCGCGGGCAGCGCGCGGATCGACGTCGCGGAGCTGGCGCGCGGGTCGCGGGCGACGGCGAACCCGGTCGTCGGGCTGGTCAAGGCACTGACGTCGGCCGTCGGCACAATCGCGCCCGAGGCCGCCGAGTACGTGCACCGCGGCTCGACCAGCCAGGACATCTTCGACACCGCGATGATGCTGGTCGCGGACCGGACGCTGCGGCCGCTCGCCGCCGACCTCGACGCGGCGGCCGAGGCCCTGGCCGGGCTGGCGCGCGAGCACCGGGACACGACGATGGCCGGGCGCACGCTGACGGCCCACGCGGTGCCGACGACGTTCGGGCTCAAGGCCGCGGGCTGGCGTCAGCTGGTGCTGGACGCGGCGGCGCGGATCAGGCGCGTCCTGGACGGCGGGCTGCCGGTCTCGCTGGGCGGCGCGGCCGGAACGCTGGCGGCGTACCTCGAGTACGCACGCCTGGCCGACGACGCGCGGTCCAAGCAGGCAGGCGCCGACGACGGCTATGCCGAACGGCTGGTCGCCGCCTTCGCCGAGGAGACCGGGCTGAGCGTGCCGGTGCTGCCGTGGCACTCACTGCGTACGCCCGTCGCGGACCTCGCCGGTGCGCTTGCTTTCACCGCGGGTGCGCTGGGAAAGCTGGCCGTCGACGTCGAGACGCTCACCCGCACCGAGATCGGCGAGGTCGCCGAGCCGGCCGGTGACGGGCGGGGTGGCTCGTCGGCGATGCCGCACAAGCGGAACCCCGTCCTCGCGACGCTGATCCGTTCGGCGGCGTTGCAGGTGCCCGTGCTGGCCGCGGGCGTCACGCAGTCGATGCTGGCCGAGGACGAGCGGTCGGCCGGGGTCTGGCACGCCGAGTGGCAGCTGATCCGGGAGTGCCTCCGGCTGACCGGTGGCGCCGCGCACACCGCCGTCGAGCTGGCGCGCGGGCTCAGCGTCCAGCCCGAACGGATGCGGGCGAACCTGGCGTCGACGCACGGGCTGATCGTCTCCGAGCGGCTCTCCACCGTGCTCGCGCCGCTGCTCGGCAAGGCGAAGGCCAAGGAGCTGCTCGGCGAGGCGTCGCAGCGGGCCGTGCGTGAAGACCGGCCGCTGCGCGACGTGCTGGACGAGCTGCCCGCGATCACCGACGTTCTCACCCCGGCCGCGCTGGACACCCTCCTCGACCCGGCCACGTACACGGGTGCGGCGGGCGCGCTGGTCGACCGGGCGCTCGGCGAAGGCGGGGTGGCCGGAAAATCTCTTTGAACCGCCTTCCGCGGGGGTCCGTGTAGTGGGTATCAGGCAGCCGCACCGAGCGGCGGGAAACCCAACGGACACAAGGAGAACTTCCATGCTTCGCACGCGCATCGCCGTCTCCGTCGCCGCTGCGGCAGCCGGGCTGGCAGTGCTCACCGCTTGCTCGGGTGCCGAAACTGCTCAGCCGGTCATCGCTCCGGCGGCGGCCGGTGGCACCGGGGGCGGGCAGACCGCCAACGGGCAGGTCGGGAACGCCGCACCCGCGTCGAACGAATCGAAACTCGTCGTCGCGGACGTCGCCAACGTCGGTCAGGTGCTCACCGACCAGAACGGCATGACCCTCTACCGTTTCGACAAGGACACGGCCAAGCCACCGAAGTCCAATTGCGACGGTGACTGCGCCAAGGCGTGGCCGCCGATGCCGGCCACCGGGGACGTGCAGGTGCAAGGCGTCGACAAGAGCCTCGTCGGGAAGGTGACGCGCTCCGACGGCACCGAGCAGATCACCGTCGGCGGCTGGGCGCTCTACCGCTACGCCAAGGACACCAAGCCCGGCGACGCGACCGGCCAGGGCGTCGGGGGCGCCTGGTACGCCGCCAACGCCAAGGGCGGCAAGGCCGGGCAGGCCGCCGCCGAATCCGGGGTCGTCAAGCTCAGCGCCAGCAACATCGACGGCCTCGGCGAGGCGATCGTCGACCAGAACGGCATGACGCTCTACCTGTTCACCAAGGACACCAAGAAGGCCAAGACGTCCGCCTGCAACGGCGACTGCGCCAAGACCTGGCCGCCGGTCCTGTCCAACGGAAAGGTCGAGCTCCAGGGCATCGACTCGAAGCTGCTCGGCAGCATCAAGCGCGCGGACGGCACCGAGCAGGTCACCATCGGCGGCTGGCCGGTCTACACCTTCTCGAAGGACCTGAAGCCGGGCGACGCGAACGGCATGGGCGTCAACGGCACCTGGTTCGTCATCGAGCCCAACGGCTGCAAGATCGGTACCACCCCCAGCTCCACCGCCAACCAGGCTCCGGCCGGCAGTGGCGCTGGGAGCAGCAACTCCTCCAGTGGCACGACCTACTGAGTGGCACGACCTACTGAGCCACCCCGAACTTCCTAGTGGGCGAGGCCCGGCGGACGCTCTTCGCGAGTGACCTCCGGGCCTCGCCCCGTGTGGTCACGACGCAGGAACGAACGGCGCCGCGGCGGTTCGGCGTCCGCGACGCGGTCGGTTTCGCCGACCCGGTCGGCTTCGCCGACCCGGTCGGTGCGCTGCTCGACGACCGTCGGCTCGTCGGCCACCTCGTCCTCCGGGACGTGGATGGTGCGACGGGCCGGGAGCACGGCGATCAGCAGGCCGAGCGCGGCGACGCCGAGGTGCAGCCACGTGTCGGCGCGCCCGAGGTCCATCGGGTTGCCGGCGTTGGCGAACGGGTTGGTCGAGATGAGGCCGTCGATCATGAGGCCCCACACGAACAGCGCGCCGTAAAAAATGAAGAGCAGCCAGCCGAACGCCCGTGCGCGGCCCGAGCCGAACGCCAGCAGCAGGCCGACGACCCCGGTCACGACGCGGACCACGCTCATCAGCGGGTTGCCGGAGAACCGCCAGAACCCCGCGTCGTGATGCCCGGCGAAGTTGCCGAGGCCGGTCCTGGTGAGCCCGATGATGCCGACCACGAGGAACGCGATCCCGGCCAGTCCGGCCAGCACCTGCGCCGGCTGCAGGCCGTGGACCCGGATGCGTGCGCCTTTCGCGTGAACCATGACTCCAGTCCTTCCCAGCGGGTGGTGACGACCGTCACCGCTCTCGGGTACCCCGCGACTACCGGGCGCGAAACGAGAGTGCTTGCCCGCGGGCCTCCCGGAGCGTTCGCGGATCGGGCCGGTTCGAGAGCTATCCCACAAAGTCACCCGATCCGGCGAACGCCAGGGGACGCTCCCGGCAATTCCGGGTCATGCGCGAGCTGAGCGGCATCTTCCTGGTGGGGCTGTGTCTGGGAGCGATCGGCGCGGTGGCCGTCACGGTGAGCCACGGCGCGGCCGAGGTGCCGCGGCCGATCGCCGTCACCGAGGTCGTGACAACGATGTCGGACACGCCGGCACCCACTCCGACAGCGACCCCGACGCCGTCGCCCAAGTCGCGGCCGGAGTCCAAGGTGGACGCCGCCGGGCTGGACCGGATGGTGCCCGGTGGCGAGGTCAGTGCCGTCGTGTTCGACCGGCAGCGCGGGGCGGTCACCGTGTCGGTGCACGCCGAGCGCGCGTACACGTCGGCGTCGCTGGTGAAGCTGCTGATAGCCCTGTCCGTGCTGCAACGCGACGGTCCCGTGGCACAGGTCGAGCGGATGCTGTCCCGCAGCGACGACGACCTCGCGAGCCAGTTCTGGGCGGCTTACGGTGGGCCGTCGATCGTCACGCGCTGGGCCGCGAAGCTCGGCCTGACCGACACGCGGCCGCCGGCGGACGCCGGCCGCTGGGGCGACACGCGGATCACGGCGCGGGACGTCGTCCGGATCTACGAGTACGTGCTGGCGCACGCGCCGGGCGCGATCCTGACCGCGCTGCGCGCCGCGACCGAGCGGGGATCCGACGGCTTCCGCCAGTACTTCGGCATCCCGGACGCGGCGGGCAACCGGCCGTGGGCGGTGAAGCAGGGCTGGTCGTGTTGCCGGCCGACGCGCATGCTGCACACCTCGGGCGTGGTCGGCGACGACGACCGGTACATCGTGGCGGTGCTGAGCGAGCACCCGGCCTCGGTCGACTACGCGACGGCCTCGAATCGGGTGACGGCGGTGGTCACCGCCCTGCTCGGCTGAACCCGCCGCCTACTGGTCCGTGTCCGCCAACGCGCCCGGTGCGCCCGACCGCGGCAGCGGCCACGGCTGCACTCCGCCCGTCATGTCGACTTGGCGGCCCGGCAGGGCCGGTGGGGTCGTGTGGGCGCCGATCCAGGTCAGGATCTCCGGGATCTGGGACTTGAACGTGTTCATGTTGTGGCCCGCGTCCGGGACGCGCCAGGACGAAAACCGCACCGGCGGCCGGACTCCCGTGCGGATCAGCTCCGCCGCCGAGCTTTCGAACTTCTCGTTCTCGCCCCAGATCGCCAGGATGTCCACCGGAGACGGGTGGAGGCGGACGGTGATACCGACGTTGTTCGCGTCGTCCACGTCGCGGCGGCCCTTGTACAGGTCCTCCGTCTCGGCGTCGACCTGGGCGCGGTCGTAGCCGCTGACGCTCACCGCCTGGCCGTACCACTGCGGGTGGCGGGTCACCAGGTTCATCGCGCAGTACCCGCCCGACGACCAGCCCGCGAACGTCCACGCCTTGCGGTCCGCCGCCACGCCCAGCTTCTGCAGGGCCCACTCGCGCAGGTCCGCCGTCAGGTACGTGTCGTTCGCGGTGCCGTTGACCTCGTCGACGCACTCCGTGTCGTGGCCCAGCTTCGGGACGCCCGTCGGGTCCGGCATGAGCACCACGACCGGGGGCAGCGCGTGCTTGGCGATCGCCGCGTCGAGCTGTTCCGGGAGGCGGTAGCCGTCGGTGACGACCTCTGGTCCGGACGGGTAGTTCGGGATCCACTCGATGGCCGGGAACCGGAGGTTTTTGTAGCTCGCCTCGAAGTACTGCGGCGGGAGGTACACCGTCACGTCGCGGGTGAGCTTGGTGCGCCGCCCGGTGACCTTCATGTGGACGACGGTTCCCTTGCCCTCCTTGGCGTGGGCCGCGCCGACGTCGCGGACGATCTCGAGGTTCTCGCCGTTCTGGGACGTCTCCGCGTCGATGCTGTCGGCCGCGTACACGCCGGTGCCGAGCAGGGACCCGACCGTCGGGAAGAAGCCGCCGATCATGTTGCCCGTCAGGCCTGTGGTGACGACGATGGCGACGACCGCGCAGAGGATGGTCGCGGTGCGCCACACCAGCTTCCGCTTCCACCGGTCCCAGCACAGCGGGACGGCGATGATCGCGAGCAGCGTCAGCACGATCACGACGGTCATGGTGACCGGCGAATCGAGCCGGATTCTGCTCAGGTGCATGGGGACGGTCCTTCCGGGCGGGCAGGGGAGGTGCGCGCCCGGATCACGGGACTCGCCTAAATATCACGTTTGAGCACCCCCGCGCGTTGCGGCCCTGTGAGTTCCGTCATAAGGCCGCAACGCGCGTCAGGCTCAGCGTTCTCTCAGCTATTTCCCCAAAGCGCGCGTCAGCACCGTAATGGCCTGGGTGATCGCGGCTTCGGCGGCATGGGTTTCGCGGAGCGCGTTGACCATCACGAAGTCGTGGATGATCCCGTGGTACCGCACGGCCGTGACGGCCACGCCGGCCTGACGCAGCTTCGCCGCGTACGCCTCACCTTCGTCGCGGAGCACGTCCGCCTCGCCGGTGATCACCAGGGCCGGCGGCAGGCCGGCCAGCTCGGCGAGCGACGCGCGCAGCGGCGACGCCGTGATCTCCGCGCGCTGGGCCGGGTCGGTCGTGTACTGGTCCCAGAACCACTTCATGCCCTCGCGGCCGAGGAAGTAGCCCTCGGCGAACTTCAGGTACGACTCGGTGTCGAAGTTCGCGTCGGTCACCGGGTAGAAGAGCACCTGCTGCCGGAAGGTGACGTCGCCGCGCTGCTTGGCCATGATCGTCAGCGCCGCGGTCATGTTCCCGCCGACGGAGTCGCCCGCGATCGCGATGCGCGAGGTGTCGAGCCCCTTCTCCGCGCCGTGCTCGGCGACCCACTTCGCGACCGCGTAGTTCTCCTCGATGGCGATCGGGTAGCGGGCCTCCGGCGAGCGGCTGTACTCGGGGAAGACGACGGCCGCGCCGACGGCCGCCGCCAGTTCGCGCACCAGCCGCTCGTGGGTGTGGAAGTCGCCGAACACCCAGCCGGCGCCGTGGATGTAGACGATCACCGGCAGCGGGCCGGCGACACCGGCGGGCCGGACGATGCGGGTCTCGACGTCGCCGTTCGGGCCGCCCGGGACGTTCAGCACCTCGATTTCGGCGTCGGCCATGGCGACCTCGCCGTCCTGGACGCCGTCGACGGCCTTGCGGCCTTCCTCCGGCGGCAGCTGGAACAGGTACGGCGGCTGGTCGGTGGCCTCGGCGAACGCCTGCGCGGCCGGTTCCAGGGCGAGGTTGTGCGGGTTGGCGGTCATGTCGTCCTCCTCGGTTCGGGCTGTGCCATCAAGGTAGCTCGCAACTCGATTGTGCACAACTAATTGGAGCCCAATGAGATTCGGGGCACTTAAGTTGCCACGCAGCAGCACGTCGGGGATCATGGAGTGTTACGAGAAAGGAGGACGCCATGGCATCGCTGCGGCTGGACGACCAGCTCTGCTTCGGGCTGTACGCGGCGTCGCGGGCGGTGACGTCGCTGTACCGGGCCGTCCTGGACGACCTCGACCTGACCTACCCGCAGTACCTGGTGATGCTGGCGCTGTGGGAGAAGGACCACCGCCTGGTCAAGGAGCTCGGCACCGAGCTGAACCTGGATTCCGGCACGCTGTCGCCGCTGCTCAAGCGGCTCCAGACGGCGGGACTGGTGACCCGGAACCGGCAGGCCGACGACGAGCGTTCGGTCCGCGTCAGCCTGAGCGACGCCGGGAAGGCGTTGCGCGAGAAGGCGAAAGGCGTCCCGGACGTGATCGGCGCGGCGATGGGCCTGGACGACGCCGGCGTCGCCCGGATGCGCGCGGAGCTGGACCGGCTGACCGAGTCGGTAAACGCCTACCGGGACGCACTGACACCGGCCTGATCGGCCTCAGGACGCTTCGCGCAGCCCGTCCAGCAGATCGAGGACGGCTCCCTTGCCGAGGTCGACGGCCTTGCGCAGCACCTCGGGATCGCGCTCCAGCACCATGACGTCCGGCGAGCCGGCGGGCGGCCGGATGCTGAGGATCCGCGGGTCGTCGGCCAGCACCTCCGCGTCTTCGATGTCCCGGCGGTAGGTGTCGCGCCAGGCCGGGATCGCGCCGGGCGCCTGGCGGCGGAGGAACCGCGGGACGACGACGTCGTGCACCCGCGGCGGCCGCACGGGCAGCTCGTCGGCGCGGCGGGTACGCAGTACCAGCACGTCGGTCGCGCCTTGGGCCAGCGCGGTGCGGTACGGGATCGGCTCGGCCACGCCGGCGTCGACGAACCGGCGGCCCGCCATCGGGATCGGCGGTCCGGCCAGCACCGGCATGCAGGACGACGCCGCGAGCGCGATCTTGATCGCGTCGACGTCGGTCAGGAAGGGGTGCAGGTCGGTCGACTCCCCCGTGTCGGCGTCGGTGGCCAGCGGGTGGAACGTGACCGGGTTGGCCAGGATCGCCGGGAAGTCCATCGGCTCCAGCACCGAGTACACCTGGTGGACGAGGTACTCGAGGTCGATCACCGCGCGCCCGCGCAGGGTGTGCAGCGGGTTGATGATCCGGCGCATGACGACCGGGTTCCACCAGGTCCGGACGCCGGTCGAGGAGCGGCCGCAGAGCAGCCACGCGCCGTTGAGCGCGCCGGCCGACGAGCCGTAGACGGCGTCGAACGCCGGGGTGACGCCGAGTTCGTCCAGTGCGAGGACCATGCCGCTGGAGTACGTGCCGCGGCTGCTGCCGCCTTCGATGGCCAGCGCGAGGCGCCTGCCGTCGGTACGTGCGCCCGGGACACTGCCCGCCGCCATCCGTTCGGAGATCAGTTCGAGTACCGGGTGCACGCCACCCATCCTGGTCGTTTCCGGCGCGCCGTCGACCCGTTTTGTCACACCCACCCGGGTGACGTGACGTGCGCCTCGTTGCACTGCAACTAGTTGCATATCATTCTGGCACTCATGGCACTGGAGCACGCGATCCTCGTCTCGCTGTCCGAGCGCGCCGGTTCGGGCTACGAGCTCACGCGCCGCTTCGAGAAGTCGATCGGGCTGTTCTGGCGCGCCACCCACCAGCAGATCTACCGCGTGCTGAAGCGGATGGAAGAGGCCGGCTGGGTCGCCGTCGACGTCGTCGCGCAGTCGGGCCGGCCGGACAAGAAGGTCTACACCGTCAGCGCGGCCGGACGCGCCGAGCTGGTCCGCTGGCTCGCCGAGCCCGACCCGGCCGCCGGCCCGGTCGAGCTGGCCGTGAAGATCCGCGGCGCGAGTTTCGGCGACCCGGCGAAGGTCGCCGAAGAGATCGTCCGGCACCGCGCGAAACACGCCGAACGCCTGGACGTCTACCGCCGGATCGAAAAACGCGACTTCCCCGCTCCCGGCGCACTGACCGGCCAGGACCTGCACCAGTACCTGGTCCTGCGCGGCGGTATCCGCGTCGAAGCGGGCCAGGTCGAGTGGTTCGACGAAGTCCTCGCCGCCCTCCGGACCCCCAAGGACGCCCGATGAGCCCGTACCCGCACCTGCTCAGCCCGCTCGACCTCGGTTTCACGACGCTGCGCAACCGCGTCCTGATGGGGTCGATGCACACCGGCCTGGAGGACAAGGCCGCGCACTTCCCGCAGCTGGCCGAGTACTACGCCGAACGCGCTCGCGGCGGGGCCGGGCTGATCGTCACCGGCGGGTTCGCGCCGAACCGAACCGGCTGGCTGCTCCCCCTGGCTTCGAAGCTGACGACGTCCGCCGAAGCCCGGCGGCATCGGCAGCTCACCGCGCCGGTGCACGAGGCCGGCGGCAAGATCGCGCTGCAGATCCTGCACGCGGGCCGGTACGCCTACCACCCGCTGAGCGTTTCCGCGTCGAGCATCAAGGCGCCGATCAACCCGTTCCGCCCGCGCGCGCTCACCGGCCACGGTGTCCGCAAACAGATCCGCGCTTTCGCCGACTGCGCCGCTCTCGCCCGCGAAGCGGGCTACGACGGGGTCGAGATCATGGGTTCCGAGGGCTACCTGATCAACCAGTTCCTCGCCGAACGCACCAACAAGCGCACCGACGCCTGGGGCGGCACGCCCGAGAAGCGCCGCCGGTTCGCCGTCGAGATCGTCAAGCGCACGCGGGAAGCGGCCGGTGACGACTTCATCATCATCTACCGGCTGTCCATGCTCGACCTCGTCCCCGGCGGCCAGCGCTGGGAAGACGTCGTCGCGCTCGCCGAGGACGTCGAGGCGGCGGGCGCGACGATCATCAACACCGGCATCGGCTGGCACGAGGCCCGCGTGCCGACGATCGTCACGTCGGTGCCGCGCGCCGCCTTCACCTGGGTGACCGGGAAACTCAAGCCGCACGTGAGCATCCCGGTCGTCACCTCGAACCGGATCAACATGCCGCAGGTCGCCGAGGAAGCCATCGCCAGCGGTGACGCCGACCTCGTATCCATGGCGCGGCCGTTCCTCGCCGACCCGGAGTGGATCCGCAAGGCCGGGAGCGGCCGCGAGGACGAGATCAACACCTGCATCGCCTGCAACCAGGCGTGCCTCGACCACGCGTTCAAGCGCAAGCTCGTGTCCTGCATGGTCAACCCGCGGGCCGGTCACGAGACCACGCTGACGCTCGCGCCCGCCCGCCGGTCCAAGCACATCGCCGTCGTCGGCGCCGGGCCCGCGGGACTCGCGGCGGCCACCGCGCTGGCCGAGCGCGGGCATCGCGTCGAACTCTTCGAAGCCGACGAGGAAATCGGCGGCCAGTTCGGCATCGCGCGGAAGATCCCCGGCAAGGAGGAGTTCGCCGAGACGATCCGCTACTACCGGCGCCGCCTCGAAGTCACCGGGGTCGAGCTGAACCTCGGCACCCGCGCGAGCGCCGGCGACCTCATCGGCTTCGACGAGGTCGTGCTGGCCACCGGGGTCGCGCCGCGCGTGCCGTCGCTGCCCGGCATCGACCACCCGAAGGTGTTGTCGTACGTCGACGTCGTCAAGCACGGCAAGCCCGTCGGCGAACGGGTCGCCGTGCTCGGGGCCGGCGGCATCGGCGTCGACGTCAGCGAGTTCCTCACACACGCCGCTTCGCCCGCGCTCGACCTCGACGCGTGGCGCGCCGAATGGGGGGTCGCGGACCCGGAGCAGGCGGCCGGCGGGCTCGCCGAGCCGAAGCCGGAGCCGTCGCCGCGGCAGGTGTTCCTGCTGCAGCGCAAGAAGTCCGGGATCGGGGCCGGGCTCGGCAAGACGTCCGGCTGGGTGCACCGGGCCGCGCTGAAGGCCAAGCGCGTCGAGCAGATCCCCGGCGTCACGTACGAACGGATCGACGACGACGGCCTGCACTTCACCGTCGGCGGGGTCCCCCGCGTCCTCGACGTCGACACGGTCGTCGTCTGCGCCGGTCAGGAGCCAGTGCGCGATCTCGAGGACGAGCTGCGCGCGGCCGGGGTGCCGGTGCACCTGATCGGCGGTGCCGACGTCGCCGCGGAACTCGACGCGAAACGCGCCATCGACCAGGGGACGCGGCTCGCGGCGGCGCTTTAGCCCGCGCGGCGTCCGGCACTGGCAGGATGGGCCCCGTGCGAGACGTATGCGTGATCGGGCTCGGGCTGATCGGCGGTTCGCTGCTGCGCGCGGCGGCCGCCAACGGCCGCACGGCGTGGGGTGCCGCGGTTTCCGAAGTGGACGCGGACGCGGCGAGCAGAGCGGGGTACGACGTCACGACGGACGTCGAAGCCGCCCTGCACCGGGCCGCCGCCGCGGACGCGATGGTCGTGCTGGCCGTGCCGCTCCCGGCGGTCGAGGACCTGCTGCGGCTGATCAGCCAGCACGCCTCGCACTGCCTGCTCACCGACGTGACCAGCGTGAAAGCGCCGGTCCTCGACGCGGTCCGCCGTCGCGTGCCCTACACGCGGTACGTCGGCGGGCACCCGATGGCGGGGACGTCGAGCTCCGGCTGGCTGGCCGGGGACGCGGCGTTGTTCCAGGGCGCCGCCTGGGTGGTCACGGTCGAGGAGGACACCGACCTCGAGGCGTGGGCCGAAGTGGCGCGGCTGGTGCTGGACGTCGGCGCGCACGTCGTCCCGCTGCCCGCCGAGTCGCACGACGAAGCCGTCGCCCGGATCTCGCACCTGCCGCACCTGTTCGCGGCCATCCTGGCCACGATCGGCGCCGAGGGCGGGCCGCTGGCCCTGTCGCTCGCCGCCGGGTCCTACCGCGACGGCACCCGCGTCGCCGGCTCGAACCCGCAGCTGGTGCGCGCGATGACCGAAGGCAACCGGGACGCGCTGCTGCCGATCGTCGACGAAGCACTCGGCCGGCTCGGCGCGGCCCGCGGTTCACTGGCCTCGACCGGCGGGCTGGCGGCCACGATCAACGCGGGCTACGAAGGCGCGCAGGCGCTGGCCGCCGGCCTCGACGTCGAGCGCGCGGGCGTCCGGATCAGCCTTTCGGCGCCGGACGCGCGGCAGGGGCTGATCGCGCTCGGCGAGCGCGGCGGCCGGATCACCGGCCTGGCGGACGGGATCGCGACCGGCGAGGTCCAGTAGCCGACGGCGTTACCGGGCGGGCGGGGTGTCCGGGGTGTCGTCGAACTTGTTGAGGAAGTCCTTCGCCTTCTCGACGCCGGTGTCGATCTGCGATTCGTGGCCGGCGAACTTCGACTTCGCGAAGTCGGCGGCCTTGTCGAGGCCCTCCTCGATCTTGTCGTTGTGCTCGCGCAGGGCCTCTTCGGCCTTGCCCTTCAACGCTTCGAAGTCGATTCCCATGCGGTCATTGAACAGCACGGGCCTCACGTGCGCCGGTGGTAGGGCAGGAACCGCCGGACGAGCCGCAGCGGCGTGCGTTCCGCCAGGTCGGGGCCGCGGACGGCGTCGAACGCCGACTCCAGCTGGTCGACCACGCCGGCCAGCTGCGGGCTGTCCGGCAGCGGCACCGACCGCGGCTCGCGCTGTTCGCGGACAGCCGAGGCGAGTTCACCCAACGCGGTGGTCAGCAGCTCGACGTCACCGGGGTCCGGCGGCGGCACACCGCGCCCGATGGTCACGCCCACCTCGGTGACGGCGTCCGCGACCCGCTCCTGCGCGGCGATCACCGGCCACCACGCGACCGCCTGCCGCCCGTTCGCCGACGGCTCGACGACGACCTGCTGGAACGCCGTCCGCAGGTCGGCCAGCGCCCGGTAGGCGCCCCGGCGGGCCCGGGACCGCGCCAGCCGCGCGTCCCCGGAAGACGCCTCGACGAGCGCCGCCCGCACGTACTTCGCGACGGCGTCGAGGCCGTCGGCCAGCCGGCCGCCGACCTGGGGACGGCGGCTGCCCGGCCACAGCAGGTAGCCGAAGACGAGGACGATCACGCAGCCCAGCACGGTGTCGACCAGCCGGGCGAGCACCACGCTCCAGCTCCCGCTGTTGGCCAGGTCCATCTGCAGGATGATCAACGGCGTCACGAACGCGCTGAGGATGCCGTAGTTGCGCACCTTCCCGACCGCGACCCCGCCGGCGAAGATCGCGATCAGCGCGACCAGCAGCCAGCCGTGCCCGCCGGCGCCGAGCACGGCCGCGCCCACCCCGACACCGACGAGCGTGCCGATGCCGCGCAGCACCGCGCGGCCGAAGACCGAGCCGAAGTCGGGCTTGAGCACGATGCCGACGGTCAGGGTGATCCAGTACGACCGTTCGAACGGCACCAGCAGGCCGACGACCTCGGCGATCGCGACGCACAACGTCAGCCGCAGCGCGGCGATCCAGGTCAGCGGCCCGGACGCCAGCGAGCCGGCCCAGGCCCGCAGCCGCCGGTGCCACGGCGTCGGCTCGCGGCGCTTGCGGTCGTCACCCTTGCCGATGCGGACCAGGCCGGCGTACAGCGCGGCGAGCACCGGGTCGGCTTCGCCCTCGGGCACCGGCGGTGGTTCCGGCAGTGGCTGGCTGGCGAGCACCGACGCCGACAGCGCGACGAAGTGGTCGATGACCTCTCGCGGCGCGCGACGTCCGGAGTTGACCATCGCGACCGACGCCTCGACCGCCGGGGTCGTCGCCGACAGCAGGTTGAGCAGCTGGCGGTAGGCGGCGTCACGGCCGGACAGCCACGAGCGCGCGGTCAGCAGCTGGTCGTAGGCGGTGTTCATGGCCGTGGTGAGCCGGTGCCGGGCCACCCGCGAGACGGCCTCATCGGTCGCCGAGAGCATCGCGGCCAGCTCGACGTAGACGTGCGCGACGGCGGTGCGTTCGGGGCTGGTCGCCCGGAACGTCCAGCTGACCAGCGCGACGCCGAGGCTCCAGGCGGCGCCGAGGCAGAAGAAGCCGAACAGGGCTTCGACGCGCACGCCGGTCGCGTGCTGGCCGGTGCCGAGCACGCAGAACACGAACATCTGCAGCCCGGCGACCGAGGCGTTGCTGCCGGCCGCGCTGATCAGCGCGGACACCGCCGCGACCAGGATCACCGCCGGCACGGACAGCGCGGGCGTGCCGCCGGTGAGCAGCCCGGCCAGGTAGCCGACGGTCGCGGCGAGGGTCGCACCGCCGAGCCGCCGGGCGCGGTAGCGGTAGGGCCCGGCCGACTCGGACAGCACGGCGGGCAGCGCGCCGGTCGAGATGAGCGCGCCGACGGCGATGTCGCCCGCCGCGTACGCCACCGCGAGCGGCACGGCCAGCGCGACGACGGCGCGGGCGACCATGTTCCACGGCACCGGCACCGGCTTGCTGCGCAGGAGCTGGACCAGCCAGTGCGGCGCGGCGAGGTCGGGGCGCGGCGTGCTCACCCCCTCATCTTGACCTACGCTGCCGGGGACACTTAATTATCGGGACGTCAACAACGCTGGAGGGTCGATGCCGGGCCGCAAGTTCTCCTTCGAGGTCAACCGCACGAGCACGGCGTCACCGGACACGCTGTTCGCGCTCGAAGCCGATGGCCCGAGCTGGGCGAAGTGGGGAAAGCCACTCGTCGTGCAGGCCCGCTGGGCCCGCCAGGGCACCGGTGAGCCGGCCGGCGTCGGCGCGGTCCGCGAGGTCGGCCTGTGGCCGGTGCTCGTCCGCGAAGAGACGGTGGAGTACGAGCCCGGCCGACGGCACGTCTACACGTTCTTCCGCGGCAGGCCGCTCAAGGACTACCGGGCCGAGGTGGTCTTCACGCCCGCCGACGGCGGCGGGACGCACCTGCGCTGGACCGGGTCGTTCACCGAGCCGGTCCAGGGCAGCGGGCCGCTGCTGGCCGCCGGCCTCAAACGCGTGATCGAACTGTTCTCCGGCAAGCTGGTCAAGGCGGCCGAAACCCGGCGCTGAGCTGCGTGGCCCGCGCCACACGAGATCATCCGACGCAACGTCACACACCCCTTTCGCGTCACTCGATCGGGTAGTCTTTTCGGACTGCCCGTGAGGAAGGGGACGCGGGATGAAGCGAGTGACGGCGGTGCTGGCCGCGGCGGCCTTGGCGCTGACCGCCTGTTCGGCGGGCGGCCCGGAGCAGCGGGAACCGGGCACCAGCCAGCCGAACCCGGCGCCCGGCGGGCAGGGCCCCGGCGTGACGGCGTCCTCGCCGTACCCGTTCGGCACGGTTCAGCAGAAGGCGCCCGCGATCGCGAACGGGCAGGTCCCGGTGGTCAAGCGGATCACCACCGACAAGCCGTACGTCTTCCTCACCATGGACGACGGCGCGGTCCAGGACCCGGACGCGCTGAAGCTGATGGAGCAGAACGGCACCCACCCGGTGCTGTTCCTGAACCAGAAGTACGTGAAGGGCCACGAGGCCTACTTCAAGCAGATCCTCGACGCCACCGGCGCGACGCTCGGCGACCACACGGTCGACCACCCGAACCTCAAGGGCAAGCCGCTGGAGTTCCAGCGCAAGGAGATCTGCGACGACGCCGACGACTTCCAGAAGAGCCTCGGCGTGCGGCCGTCGCTGTTCCGGCCGCCGTTCGGCAACTACGACCAGAACACGCTGCGCGCGGCCGCGGAGTGCGGCATGCGCGTCGCGGTGCTGTGGACGGCCGCGGTCAACGACGGGCACGTCCAGTTCCAGGCCGGCGACAAGCTCAAGCCGGGCGACATCGTGCTGATGCACTTCCGCAAGACCTTCAAAGAGGACTACACGGCGTTCGTGGAGCAGGCCAAGAAGGACGGGCTGACCCCCGTCCCGCTGGCCGACTTCCTGGGCTAGAGCACGACCGTCGGGGTCACGACCGTCCGGCGGCACGAGGTGTCGCCGAGGTGCACGAGGATCTGTGTGGTCCCGCGCGGCACGTTGTCGAGCACGAACCGGCCGCCTTCGTCGGCGGTCGTGGACGTCGTCCCGTGCTCGGCGACCCGGACCTCGACGCCGTACTGGCCGGCCGGCACCAGCCAGCCGTCGATGCGGTGCAGCTTGCCGATCTTCGTCAGGTTGATCATCACGGTCAGGTCGCTGACGGTGAAGGTGATCGTCCCGGTGCCGCCGCCGCGTACGCCGGCCAGGTCGTCCAGCCGCTCCCACCGCGCGACCTCGACGTCGAGGTCTTCGAGGGCGAGCGCGAACTGGACCCGCTGCACCAGGTCCTCCGGTGGCGGGTCCAGCTCGTCGAGGCAGCGGCCGACGCCGGCCAGGATCATGTCGTCGGAAAAGGCCTCGCCCGGCGCTCCGAGGTCGTTCATCGGCTTCCCCCTTCACTGGCGAGGAGATCGCGCATCTGGTCGAGGCAGCGCCCCCTGGTCGGGCCGACGCTGCCGCGGGGCATGCGCAGCGCCTCGGCGACGAGCTGGTACTCCGCGCGGCCCGCGAGCACGGTCAGCCGGAGCAGTTCCTGACAGCGGTGGGGCAGCCGGACGAAGGCGCGCCAGACCCGGCGGTCGCGGTCGGCGCGGACGGCTTCGTCTTCGGGTGCCGGTTGGGTGCTCGGCATCGCTTCGGCGACTTCGTCGCTCAGCGGCACGGGCTGCATGCGGCGGCCGAAGGGGTGCGTGGCTTCGCGCCGGGTCGTCGTGATCAGCCAGGCGGCGAGGGCCTTGGGGTCGCGCAGCTTGCCGAGCTGGCTGAAGAGGGCCAGCCAGACGGTCTGCACGACGTCCTCGGCCACCGAGCGGTCGAGGCCGTTGGCCCTGGCGACGTGCCAGACGAGCGGGGTCAGCTCCGCGACGAGGCGGTCCATCGCCCGGCGGTCGCCGTCCCTGGCCGCCTGCATGCAGGCGGCGTGCAGCTCGGCGCCGGTCAAGCCTTCCCAGGGCGGGTCCACCTCTGTGGTTTGCACATCGGTCACGGTATCTGCCCCTCTTCGGAAAAGTCTTCGAGTCGGCAATGGCAGTATCGCGGGTCCTTCGGGGGGAAGGAGCGTGCAGGCGGATCTCGGATACATCGGTCTCTTGTCGGTCGCTGCGGTCAGTTGTCGACGAGGTACCGGCCGGCACGGGCGGGTGAACCCGCACCGGCCGATACTCCCCTCCCTCACGGGCCCGCTCCCCAACGGGCCCCGCCGGATGTCCCCTCCCCCGAAAGGCACCCGGCCGACGGCGTCCGGGAGCCCCCTCGGCTCCCGGCCACCGCGTCCTCTCCGAACCCGACACCCCCTGTCGCGTTCTTCTTGCGTGGCTGCCCCACAGGACGCGGTGGCGGAACCGCCAGATACACGAGTTCCCGACTTTTTTCGAAGATCGACGCAGTGCGGTCAACTGATCACGGCGTGTGCCAGCGCGCGGGCCCAGCGGGCGTAACCGGCGGGCCCGGGGTGGAACCGGTCCCTCGCGAACGCCGCCGGATCGAGCAGGTCCGGGTCCATCGGGACGTGCGTGACGCCGGGGATCCGGGCGAGGACGGCGGCCGACGCGTCGAGAGCGGTGGAGCGGGCCGCGAGCACGTCCCGCAACGGCCGGGGCAGGGCCGGGAAGCGGGACATCGGCGGCACCCCGGCCAGGAGGACGCGGGCCGGGCCGAGCCGCCGCCGCAGCTCGACGACCAGGGCGAGCAGGTCCCGGCGGTAGGCCGGGGCCGACCGCAGCTCGATGGTGTCGTTGACGCCGAGCGCGATCACCACCAGGTCGGCGGGCCGGACCAGCGGGACCAGCTCGGCGCGGACGGTCCGGGCGTTGCCTCCGGTCCGGCCCACCGCCTGCCAGCGGACCGCGCGGCCGTCGCGGGCCAGCTCGCGGGCGAGGCAGCCGGTGAGCGCTTCATCGTGGGTCGCCGCGCCGACGCCGTCCACAGTGGACTCCCCCAGCACGGCGAGTCGGACGGGTTCCCCGGTGCCGGGCACGAGCCCTTCCGTGGGTCCCCCCGCGCCCGGGAGCCGCGGTGTCTTGCGCTTGACGTAGAGGGCTTGGGCGATGAGGACCATGGCTGAATTAGAACAGCGGCGCGAAGCGCCTCCGTTGAGGGCGGCGGCGGGGAGGAAGGCGGCTAGCCGTGGGCGATCGAAACCTTGCGCCTGATCAGCGTGGGGTCCGACACGGCGTCGAGCAGGTACGCGGCGACGTCGGCGCGCCGGATCGTGTAGCTGCCGCGCACGTTGCCGTCGAGACGGCTCTTCACGGCTCCGGTCCGCGGGCCGTTGAGCAGCATCGGTGGCCGCACCACCGTCCAGTCGACGTCGCTCGCCATGACCAGGGCCTCCATCGCGCGCATGTCGGCGTACCCGTCCTTGAAGACCGTGTTGAGCAGCGGTTTCACGAGCGTGCGGGTGAAGAAGCCGTCGCCTTCGGTGTCCAGGCCGCTGGCGCTGACCACCAGCAGGCGCTTGGCGCCGGCCGCGATCGCCGCGCGGGCGCCGTCGGTGCAGACCGTGGTGGGTTTGCGGTCCCGGGAGCCGAGCGCGGAGATCACCGCGTCCCGCCCTTCGATCGCCGCGGTCAGCTTGTCCTGCTCGGCCAGGCCGGCGACGACGACCTCGGCGGGCAGCCGCAGCCGGGCGGGGTCGCGCACGACGGCCGTGACGTGCCAGCCGCGGTCGAGGGCCTGCTTGACGACCTCGGTGCCGACCCCGCCGGTGGCTCCCAGCACGGTGATCTCCATGTCTTCCTCCTCGGTTAGTGAACACTCACCCGCTAGAGTAAGTGTTCACTCACCCCGCTGAGAAGACACTCAGGAGAAGCCATGGGAAGCCGCGAAGAGATCGTCGCCGCGGCCGCGAAGGTCATGCGCGAGCAGGGCTACGCCCACGCGACGACCAAGGTCATCGCGCAGACCGCGGGGTATTCGGAGGCGATGCTCTACAAGCACTTCCGCGACAAGACGGACCTGTTCCTCAGCGTGATGGCCGAGGAACTGCCGGCACTGGACTCGACGCTGGCCGAGCTGACCGCCGACCCGGGACAGGCGGCACTGCGGGACAACCTGGTCCGCGTCGCCCGGCTCGGCCTGGCTTTCTACCTCGACGGCTTCCCGATCGCGGTGTCGGTGTTCTCCTCGCGCGAGCTGCTGCGGTCGCACCGCGAACGCCTGGGCGGGCACGGGCCGCGCCGGCCGCTGAACGGCGTCGCCGCCTACCTGCGCGCCGAGCAGGCGCTGGGCCGGATCAAGCCGGACACCGACGCCGAGGCGGCCGCGGCCCTGCTGCTCGGCGCGTGTTTCCAGCAGGCGTTCCTGTCGACGTTCGAGGAAAGCGAGCCGGCGGACCTCGCCGGCCGGATCGCGGACACGCTGCTCGCCGGGCTCTAGCGGTTCGCCTCCTCACGGCGCTTGTGCCAGCGCTCGTACATGCCGTTCAGCTCTTCGAGCATGAAGGACAGGAAGTCCCGCATCTCGGCGAGCCGCTTGCCCGCTGGCGAGTCTTCGCCGAGGGCGTCGATGCCGTTCTCGGCCGCGTCGCGCCACATGATGATCAGGCGGTCGCGCTTGAGGAAGGTCGCGTACCAGAGGTCGTCGTAGAGGCGGTAGTGGTCACGGCGCTCGCCGGGCTCGCGTTCCTTCGCGACCAGGCCGATCTGCTCCAGGTAGCGGACCGCGCCCGAGACGGCCGCCGGGCTCACCGACAGCTGCGCGGCCAGGTCGGCGGCCGTCAGCCTGCCCTCGTCGGTCGTCATCAGCGCGGCGAACACCCGCGCCGGCATGCGTTGCATCCCGATCTGCGAGAGCACGAGCCCCAGGCTCTCGACGTAACGGCGGACGGCGTCTTCGTCCCGCTTGGTGCCAGGCGTCGTCATCGGACCATCCTCCCGTACCCGTCCCCCAAGATCACTCAATCTAGACATTTTCTTAACTTCACAACTTCGTGAAGCAAGTGTAGCTTCCGAACCATGGAAAACGCCATTTCGGTCACCGGCCTGCACAAGTCGTTCGGCCGGACGAAGGCCCTCGACGGCCTGGACCTGCAGGTGCCCGCTGGGGAGGTGCACGGCTTCCTCGGCCCCAACGGCGCCGGGAAGTCGACCACCGTCCGGGTCCTGCTCGGCCTGCTCCACGCGGACTCGGGGGACGTCCGGCTGCTCGGCGGCGACCCCTGGAAGGACGCCGCGAGCCTGCACCGCCGCCTGGCCTACGTGCCCGGCGACGTCAACCTCTGGCCCAACCTCTCCGGCGGCGAGGTCATCGACCTGCTCGGCCGGCTGCGCGGCGGGCTCGACGAGAAGCGCCGCGACGAGCTGATCGAGCGGTTCGACCTCGACCCGAAGAAGAAGGGACGGACGTACTCGAAGGGCAACCGGCAGAAGGTCGCCATCGTCGCCGCGCTCGCTTCGCGCGTCGACCTGCTGATCCTCGACGAGCCGACGTCCGGGCTCGACCCGCTGATGGAGGCGACGTTCCAGTACGCCATCCAGGAGGAGCGCGAGCAGGGCCGGACCGTGCTGCTCTCCAGCCACATCCTCGCCGAGGTCGAGGCCCTGTGCGACAAGGTCAGCATCATCCGCAACGGCAAGACGGTCGAGTCCGGCACGCTCGCCGACCTGCGGCACCTGACCCGGACGTCGATCACCGCCGAGCTGGCCGGGCCGCCGAACGGGCTGACGAAGCTGGCCAACGTCCACGACCTCAAGGTGGAGGGCAACCGCGTCCGGTTCGACGTCGAGACGCGGTCGCTCGACGAGGCCCTGCGCCGGCTCACCGAGGTCGGCGTCCGCAGCCTGGTCAGCCAGCCGCCGACGCTGGAAGAGCTGTTCCTGCGGCACTACACGACCGAGGCGAGCGCGAAATGACCGCGACCCTCTCGCGCGCCGAAGCCGAGGTCGCGCCGGCCCACGAGCTGGCGGGCACCTGGCACCTCACCCGGCTGGCGCTGCGCCGCGACCGCGTGCTCCTGCCGATCTGGATCGTGCTGCTCAGCATCGTCCCGGCGAGCACGGTCAACACGTTCACGCAGTTCTACCCGACGGTCGCCGACCGGCTGGCACTGCAGGCGGGCGCGAACACGAACCCGTCGTACGCGCTGCTCTACGGGCCGCCGTTCGACCTGACCACCGCCGGTGGGTTCATCGCCTGGCGCATGTGCGGGTTCCTGGCGCTGCTCACCGGGCTGATGGTGGTCTTCACGGTCACCCGGCACACGCGGGCCGAGGAGGACACCGGGCGCGCGGAGCTGCTCGCGTCCGCGGTCGTCGGCCGGTACGCGGCGTTGACGGCGTCGCTGCTGGTGGCCGGCGGGGCGAGCGTGCTGATCGGCCTCGTCCAGGCGGTCAGCATGATCGGCGCGGGCCTGCCCGCGGCCGGGTCGGTCGCCTTCGGGGCGGCCGAAGCGCTGACCGGGCTGGCCTTCACCGCGGTGGCGGCGGTCGCCGTCCAGCTCGCCGAGTACTCGCGCACGGCCAACGGGATCGGCACCGCCGTGGTCGGCGCGGCCTTCCTCCTGCGCGGCGCCGGGGATTCCACTGTGGACGCTCGCTGGCTGTCGTGGCTGTCGCCGATCGGCTGGGTGCAGCAGGTCCGCGCGTTCTCCGGCGAACGCTGGTGGGTCCTGCTGCTGCCGGTGGCGTTCGCGGTGGTCGTCGGCGCGGCCGGGTACTGGCTGCTGCCGCGCCGGGACGTCGGCGTCGGCTTCCTGCCGCCGCGGCCGGGCCCGGCGCGGGCAGCGCCGAGCCTGCGGTCGCCGTTCGCGCTGGCCTGGCGGCTGCACCGCGGCCCGCTGCTGGGCTGGACCGTCGGCACGGCCGTCGTCGGCGCGGTGTTCGGCTCGATCGCCAGCGGCATCGGCGACCTGGTCGGTTCCAGCCCTCAGGCGCAGCAGATCTTCGAGCGCCTCGGCGGCAGCCACGCGCTGACCCAGGCGTTCCTCGCCGCGATGGCCGGCATGTTCGCGATGGTCGCGTCGCTGTACGGGATCCAGGCGGCGCTGCGGATGCGGAGCGAGGAGACGGCGATCCGGCTGGAGCCGGTGCTGGCCACGAGCGTCGGCAGGCTGCGCTGGGCGGGCGGCCACCTGGTGTTCGCGTTCTTCGGGACGGCGTTGCTGCTGCTCGTGGGCGGGCTGTTCATGGGACTGGCCAACGGGCTGCGCACCGGCGACGTCGGCGGCTCGATCGGCGACGCGCTCACCGGAATGCTGGTCCAGCTGCCCGCGGCGTGGGTGGTGGTCGCGCTGGCGGTGACGATCTTCGGGCTGCTGCCGGGCTTCTCGGCCGCGGCCTGGGCGGTCGGCGCGCTGGCCCTGCTGGTCAGCCTGTTCGGCCCGGTCGTGAACCTGCCGCAGGCGGTGCTGGACGTCTCGCCGTTCCAGCACCCGCCGAAGATCCCCGGCCAGCAGTTCACCGCGACCCCGCTGGTCTGGCTGCTGGCGGTGGCGGTCGCCGCGCTGGCGACCGGCCTGCTCGGGTGGCGGCGCCGCGACGTGGGCTGACCCGGCGCTTTCGTCAGTCGCGCCAGCTGCTGGTCAGCGGCAACGCGGGGGTCGACGAGGTGGGCGTGGTCGAGGTCGGTGCGGTCGTCACCGTCACCTCGACCACGCTCGTCCTGGTGGTCGGCGATGCCGTCTCGACCGACGTGACGGTGGACGGCGGCACCGAAGCGGTCACGGTGACGGGCACGGCGGCAACGGTGCTGGTCGGCGCCGGAGTGGTGACTTCGGCGGCTTTCGGCCCCGGACGGCCCGCGATCAGCAACGCGGCCACCAGCAGCCCGGTGGCGAAGCCCGCGATCCCGGTCACCATGGCGGAACCCCAGGTAGGTCGGCCGCTCATCCGGCACCCCCTCGCCACGCGTAGCGCAGGTACGAGGAATAACTCGCGTTGATCTTAGCTCTTGTTACCGACCGTGCACCTTGAGCGTCATGGACTCAAGTTTCTTGCTAGCTTGGATTCATGGGGGCACTGGCGAACCGCGACTTCCGCCGGCTGTGGCTGGCGGACCTCGTGAGCCAGCTCGGCAGCCGGATCGACGCGCTGGCCGTGCCGCTGCTCGCGGCCACGACGCTCGGCGCGCCGGTCTTCGAGGTGTCGCTGCTGCGGACCGCCGAATCCCTGCCGTACCTGGTGCTCGGCCTGCAGGTCGGCGCGTGGTGCGACCGGATGCGCCACCGCCGGGTGCTGATCGCCGCCGACGTCGGGCGAGCCGTGCTCATCGCCTCGATCCCGATCGCCGCGTTGTTCGGCGCGCTGGGCCTGGCCCACTTGCTGGCCGTGGTCCTCGGGGCCGGGCTGCTGAGCGTGTTCTTCGACATCGCGCACCAGACGTACGTCCCGCGGCTGGTCCCGCGCGACGAGCTGCCGGACGCGAACGCCCGGCTCCAGACCAACCTCTCGATGGCCGCGGTCGCCGGGCCGGGCCTGGCCGGGCTGATCGTCCAGGCGCTCGGCAACGCCACGGCCCTGGCCGTCGACGCCGTCAGCTACCTGTGGTCGGCGTTCTGGCTGCGCCGGATCGAAACACCGGACGCGCGCCCCGAACCCCGGTCACGACGGCTGCTGCGCGAAATCGGCGACGGGCTGCGCGTGGTCCGCGCTGATCGCATCCTGCTGGCGATCAGCCTCCACGGCGCGGTGTCGAGCTTCTTCCAGTCGATGCACCTGGCGATCGTGATCGTCTTCCTCGCCCGCGACGTCGGGCTCCCGGCGTGGGCCATCGGGCTGCTCGGCACGGCGACCCTGACCGGCGCCCTCACCGCCGGGCTCACCGCGCGCCGCCTCGGCGAGCGGATCGGCGGGGCGCGGGCGCTGTGGGGCGCGGCCCTGCTGTACGGCCTGGCCTACCAGCTGTATCCGTTCACCGGCCGCGGCTGGGCGCTCGCCTGTTACGTCGTCGCGGGCTTTTTCACGAGCTTCGGCGTCATCGTGCTGAACGTGTTCGGCATGAGCTTCCAGCAGGCGGCCGCGCCACCCGGGCTGCTGGGCCGGGTCAACTCGATCACGCACACGCTGGTCTTCGGGGCCATCCCGCTCGGCAGCCTGCTCGGCGGCGCACTGGCGAGCGCGTCCGGGATGCGGACGACCCTGCACGTCGCGGCGGCCGGGGTTCTGGCTTCGGCCGCCATCCTCGTCTGCTCGCCGCTGCGGAAGCTGCGTGACCTGAACGGCGTCTCAGCACCGCACCCCTAGCTTCGAAGCATGGACGAAACCGCGCGGGCCCACCGGCTTTCCGAGGCGGCCCACTTCGCGTGGAAGGCCGGGAACCCCGCGCGGGCCCGGCGGCTGCTCGACGTCATGACGGCGACCGTGCCCGAGCCCGTCGCCCGTCCGCTCGCCGGGCGGCTGCGCGGGCTGATCGAGCTGTACAGCGGCAACCTCGCCGCCGCTCAGGACCACCTGACGCGGCTCGCGGGCCGGGTCGATCCCGGTCACGCGGCCCGCGTGCTCTTCCTGGCCATCGACGCCGCCCACCACCGTGACCGCTGGGACGACGTCCTCGCGCTGGCGCGGCGGATCACCGCGCTGCCCTGCGAACCCGGCTTCCACGTCCTCGCCGAGCTGCTCGCCGGCGAGCGGGAGACGCCCGATCCGTGGCAGATCCTCGACGCCGTGCCGGACACGCTCACCGAGCGGCACGCGCACCGCTGGCTCGTCACCATGGCGATCAGCCGCCGCGGGCCGCACCGGCAGGCGACGCGGGAGTTCGGGCTCGTCGCGGCGGAACGCTTGCGCGCCAACGGGATTTCCGCGCTGTACGCGGTTCTGCTGCCGTGGCTGGCCGAGCTGGAGCTGGACCTCGGCCGCTGGGACGACGCGCGAGCGCACGCGAAGGAAGCCCTGCGGGCCGCGGCCGAGCAGCGCGTGACAGCGGTGGACGCCCATGCGGTGCTCGCGCGGCTGGCCGCGTTGCGCGGCGACACCGAGGCGTGCCGCGAGCACGCGGGCCTGGTGCTGCGGGAAGCGCCCGCTCAGGACAACGCGCTGGCCGCGGCGCAGGCACGGTGGGCGCTGGGCGCGTTGCACCTCTCCCGTGGCGAGTACGACGCGGCGGTGGAGCGGCTCTCGTCGCTGGGGCACCGGGACGTCGCCGCCGCGGCCGCCGTCGACCGGGCCGAGGCGCTGTCCGGCGGTCTCACCCGCTGCCCGGCGCCGGACACACCGTTCGAACGGGCGCGCGGCCGGCTCCGCGACGGCCAGCGGCTGCGGCGCGAGCGGCGGCTCACCGCGGCGAAAGTCGAGCTGCGGGCGGCACTCGAGACGTTCGAGAGCCTTGGCGCGGCGGAGTGGGCCGCGACGGCGGGCCGCGAACTGCGGGCGGCCGGTTCCCCGGCGTCGGCGACCGGACGGCTGACGGCACAGGAGCGGCAGGTCGCGGAGCTGGCCGCGGCCGGGCTGTCGAACCGCGAGATCGGCGCGCGGCTGTTCCTCAGCCCGCGGACCGTCGGATACCACCTGTACAAGGTCTTCCCGAAGCTCGGCATCGCCAGCCGGGCACAGCTACGCGACGTCGCCCTCCCGGGGTGACGCGCGCAGGCCGTCGACGACGACGCGGACCAGGTGGCGGCTGCCCGGCGAATACCGCTCGACGGCGAGGCAGCCGACGATGAGCGCGCGCAGGTCGTCGCCGTCGATGTCGGGGCGGACCGCGCCGGCTGCCTGGGCCCTGGCCAGCAGCTCGCCGAGCGCGGCGCGGAACCCGTCGCCCGCGCCGGCCTTGAAGGCGTGGCCGCCCGACTCGGCGAGCGCGTCGCAGATGGCGCGGTTGAGCGACGCCTGCTTGATCACGCGGACGAAGTAGTCGAGGAACGCTTCCCCGGGGTCCTCGGCGTCGGCCAGCGCCCGCGCCTCTTCGGCGAACTGCTCGATCCGCTCCAGCACGACGGCCTGGAAGAGCGCTTCCTTGCTGGGGAAATGCCGGTAAACCGTGCCGGCCCCGACGCCGGCGAGCCGGGCGATGTCATCGAGCGGCACGGCGAGCCCGTCGACGGCGAACGCCTCTTCGGCGGCAGCCAGGACCTTCGCCCGGTTGCGCTGCGCGTCCGCGCGCATCTTCGCCATCTTGCCTCCTCGTTGACAACCGGAACGCACACTCCGTATCGTCGTAACCGGGTGCACCGTTCCGATTCAACACCCGAGTCCGCAGGAGAATTCCGATGCCACGCACCGTGCCCGAAATCGCCGCCCTGGTCCGCGAGGGAATGTCCACTTTCGACACCACGCCGTTCGCCGGCATCCTCGCTGTCGACGCCGTGTACGAGCTGCCGTTCCAAGGCCGGCGGATCGAAGGCCGCGAAGCGATCCTCGCTTCGCTCGACGCCGCCGGGGACCGGGCGCGGGCGGCCGGCCTGACGCGAGCGCGGGTCACGACCACTCCGGCGGACTCGGGGTTCGTGGTGGAACTGGTGGTCGCGGGCCCGTCGTTCGAGTTCCCGTCCTCCGTGGGCATCCTCACGGTCTCGGACGGCGAGATCACCGCCTACCGCGACTACCCGAACGTGGCGGCGGCTTCGCGGTTCGCGCGTGCGGTGTTCGACGAGTTCCTCGCGGCCTCGGTCGAAAACCGCTGGGACGACCTGGCCGACCTGTACGCCGAAGACGTCACGATCGAAATGCCGTTCACCCTGCCGGGTGTCCCCCGGCTGACGCACGGCCGGGAAGAACTGCGCCGCCGGTTCCGCGCGGCCGGGCAGGTCCGCCGCCTCACCGGAGCGGCCAACGTCGTCGTCCACGAGACCGGCGACCCCACGGTGCTGGTGGCCGAGTTCGACCTGCACGGCGAGACGCGTGGTGAGCCGTTCGTCTCGTCGTACGTGCTGGTCATGACGGTCGAGAACGGCCGGATCGCCTACTCCCGCGACTACACCGACACCGCCGCGGCGGCACAGCGGCTCAAGGCGTTGTCGCCTGCTGGGACGCCGGCGGAATGAACAACCGCTCGACCGTGCTCACCGTGTAGTCCCACACCCCGGGCACCAGCAGCACGCCGAGCACCACGAACACCGGGAAGACCAGCCGCTTCTCGACCTTCTTGCCCGTGCGGAACCGCAGGAACCGGGGCGGGCGCAGCTCGTACCACGTCTCGCCCGCGATCGGGACCGGGAACAGGAACGGGCAGCCCGCCTCGGTGAGCGCGTCGCCGAGGCAGTGCGTCAGGCAGCCCGCCGCGACCGCCACGCCGAGCCAGCCCGAAATGGCGGCCAGCTCGCCCGCGCGGTCCGGCGGGGCCGTGAAGAACCACCACGCCACCGCCGCGCCGCTGACCGGCAGGAGCCAGTCGCCCAGCGCGCCTTCCGCCAGCATCAGCCCGAAGATCACGACGCCGACCACGGCCCACGGACCACCCTCGGCGCAACCCCACGACGTGAGCGCGCCCAGGCCGGCCGCGAACAGCACGGTGTGGGAGAGGTGGCGGTGCTTGCCGGTCACCTTCTCGTCGCGCGGCCCCTTCGTCAGGGCGTAGACGGCCGCGGAGACGCGGCGCAGCAACCAGGACAAGGCGCCCGTCAGCCAGCCGAGAAGGCGGGACGCACTCGCACCGGGGTGGTCGAGGTCGGGCAGCAGGGCGAACCCCGCCGTCGTCGCCGCGAACACCACCGCCTGGTGCACCGAACCCGCCCCGACCGCGGGCGCCAGGGCCAAGCCCGCGCACCAGCCGGTCAGGGCGTGCGTCCGCCCCATCATCGTGCCGCCCCCATGCTCCGCGAACCGAAGACCAGTCCGCGGAACCGTAGCGGGCGGTCAGGCTTGGGGGTCCTCCGACACGCTCAGGTGCTCGGCAACGCCGGTGAGCTCGATCACGCGGCTCACCGCGGGACTCGGCACGACCTCGAGCTCGACGTTCTGCTCGCCGGCCTGGCGTTGTGCGCGCAGCACGACGTTCAGGGCGGAGGAATCGAAGAAGGTCACCCCGGTCAGATCGGCCACGACCCGCTGCGCGCGCTTGTCCGCGATCAGCCCCGCCAGGGCCTCCTGCAGCTGCGGGCTGGTCAGCAGGTCGAGCTCGCCGGTGACCACCACCCGGGGCTCCGTCGCGTCGGTGTCCAGCGTGATGCCGAACCCGGGCGGGGTGGCGTTCTGGTCGGCTGCGGGCATGCAGTTTCTCCTCGTCAGGCGCTGCTCCTGCGCCGGGTACGCGCCTGTTGTCTCAAGCGGCAACCGTGTCACCGTGCCTTCCCGATGCTGGCGCCGGGCACGGTCAAGGCAACTCCGGGGCCAACCCTAACCCAGGAAGCGGCCGAGCCCGCCACGGCCGCCTCCGTTTCCCGCCTGCTGCTCACGTACGATCCGATCCTGCCTGCTCAGTGCGCGCTCATCGCCTTGCGCGCCGCGCGGCGCTGGCGCAGGAACAGCTGCCGCCGTTCGATCTCCCCGAGCCCGCCCCAGATGCCGTAGGGCTCCTGCACGGTCATCGCGTGCTTGCGGCACTGCGCCAGGACCGGGCAGGTCTGGCAGATCGCCTTGGCGCGCGACTCGCGCCGCTCCCGCGCCGAACCACGCTCGTTGTCCGTGTGGAAGAAAAGGCTGCTGTCCGCACCCCGGCACGAACCGCGCAGCTGCCATTCCCACTCTTCAGCAACCACGTTGGGCAGCCGGCTCACGTCAGCCATGTCGTCCCTGCCTTTCCCAGCATCTCCCATGTCGACCGCTACATGCCCGCCGGTGGAGCGGATCAAACCCGGGTTTGGTTTGCTCACCCCACGGGCATCTCGCGACCGGGCGTGAAGAGGACACCGCCGAACACCTGGAGCGCGAGCCGGAGAAAGGAACAAACGTGGAGGACAACGCCCCGCTGGTCCCGGAAGGCGCGCAGGTCATCGAGGTGCGGACGGCCGCGATCCCGCACGTCGTGCCGACGCTGCGCACGATCGTGGCGGACATCGCCATGCGCCAGGACTTCGACCTCGACGCCGTCGAGGACCTCCGGATGGCGGTGGACGAAGCCTGCTCGCTGCTGCTCCCCGCCAGCTCGGACGGCCGCCTCACCTGCGTCTTCTCCTGGAGCGGGCCGCGCATCGAGGTCTCGGTTTCGGTGCTTTCGGACACCCCCGACCACGAGGACGACACGGGCCTGTCGTGGCAGCTGCTGACCGCGCTGGCGACGTCGGCCGAGCGCACGGTCACCCCGGAGAACGGCGGCTACCTGTCGCGGGTCGACCTCGTCCGGGAGAGCCAGGCGGCGGACTCGTGAACGATCCCGCCGGGAGCAGCGGGAACGACCTCGACGTCGGTGCGCTGTTCACCCAACTCGCCGCGCTGCCGGCGGACTCCCCGGAACGGGAGCGCATCCGGGACACGCTCGTGCGTGCCCACCTGGAGCTGGCGCGCAACCTGGCCCGGAAGTTCCGCAACCGGGACGAGGCGATGGAGGACCTGGTCCAGATCGCCACGGTCGGGCTCATCCACGCCGTCGACCGGTTCGACCCCACCCAGGGCACCGACTTCCTCGCCTTCGCCGTTCCCACCATTTCGGGTGAACTGCGCCACCACTTCCGCGACAACAGCTGGTCGGTGCGGGTCCCGCGGCGGCTCAAGGAGCTGAACGCGAACATCTCCGCCGCGCGCGAGGAGCTCACCGTGCAGCTTTCGCGGGCGCCGAAGCCGAGTGAGATCGCCGCGCGCCTCGGCGTGCCGATCGAAGACGTCTACGAGGGTCTTCGCGCCGGTCAGGGCCGCTACGGGGCATCGCTGGACCACCTGCTGGAGAACGCGGCGCACACGCGGTTCGGGGCGCCGGACGCCGAGCTGGGGCAGGCCGAGCTGCGCGAAGCGCTGCGCCCGATGCTGGAGAGCCTCCCGGAGCGGGAGCGCAAGATCGTCGCGCTGCGGTTCGGGTCGGGGATGAGCCAGTCGGACATCGCGCGCCGCGTCGGGGTGTCCCAGATGCAGGTGTCGCGGTTGCTGGCCGCGACGTTGAAGAAGCTGCGTTCGGGCCTGGACGAATCCGAGCTGGCTGACGGCACCTGATTAGCCGCTCAGCCGCTTGGGTACCTCGCGGACGGTACCGGACTCTCTGGGAGGGGGACCATTGACGACGTCGAACCTGCCGCAGCGCACGGCCGTGCCCGCCGCGCCGCTGACGGTGTTCCTCCCGGCCGACGTCACCGCCCCGGCCCGCGCGCGGCACGAGGTCCGCTCCGTCCTGCTCGGTTTCGGCCTGCTCGAGACGCAGCTCGACGACGTCCTGCTGGCCACGTCGGAGCTGGTGACGAACGCCTTCGAACACGGTGACCGCCCGCAGCGCCTGGAGCTGGCCTACGCCGACGGGCTGCTGACGCTGCGGGTGCACGACACCAGCAGCCGGCTGCCGGAGCTGCGGGCGCCGGCGCCGGCGCAGGCCCGCAGCCGCGGGCTCGTCCTGGTGCAGGCGTTGTCCGAGGACTGGGGCTTCGAACGCCGTCCCGGTGGCAAGGTCGTCTGGGCCGTCTTCCGCATCCCCGGCGCCTGATCAGGGGTCCAGCAGCTCGCGCGCCGCGGCGGTCTCGCCGATCCGCTGCCGGAACGGCTTCCGCTCCAGCGCCGCCACGATCGCGTCCAGCACGCCGCGCAGCGGGTACGGCAGCTCGGCTTCCAGGGCCTCCGCCGCCTCGGTCGTCGCCGTCCACTCCGCTTCGATCAGCGGGAGCAGCTCGCGGGTCTTCGCGGTGAGCGACACGATCCGCCGCCGGGCGTCGGCGCCGGGTTCGAGCCGGACCAGGCCGGCGCGGCTCATCTGCGCGACGGTCTGGCTGGCCGCCGAGTGCGTCACGCCCAGCTCCGCCGCGAGGTCGCGGATGGCCAGCGGGCCGCGCGCGAGCAGCGCCCGCACGACCGGCGAGTAGCGGGGGCGGTAGCCGTCGAGGCCGATGTCGGCGAGGAACCGCGCCACGTCGGTCTCGAAGATCTCGAGGACGTGCCGCATCCGGGTCCCGAGCCCGTCCGGACCCGACGTCATGGCCATGACGGCCGATCATAGGCGGCCGCGTGTGCTTGGATCGCGGCATGGAGAACCGGAAGATCGCCCGGCTGGGCCGCGAAGTGTCCGTCGTCGGGCTCGGCTGCTGGCAGCTGGGTGCGGACTGGGGCGAAGTCGACGAGAAGGACGCCTTGGCGGTGCTGCACGCGGCCGCCGACGCCGGCGTGACGTTCTTCGACACCGCCGACGTCTACGGCGACGGCCGCAGCGAGCAGCTGGTCGGCCGGTTCCTGGCCGAGCGCGGCGGTGTGTTCGTCGCGACCAAGATGGGCCGCCTCGTCGAGCAGGTGCCGGAGAACTACGTCGCGGCGAACTTCCGCGAGTGGAACGACCGGTCGCGCCGCAACCTGGGCGTCGACACGCTCGACCTGGTCCAGCTGCACTGCCCGCCGACGCCGGTGTACTCCTCCGACGCGGTGTACGACGCCCTCGACGCGATGGTCGACGAAGGGCGCATCAAGGCGTACGGCGTCAGTGTCGAGACGTGCGAAGAGGCGCTGACGGCGTTGGCCCGGCCGAACGTGGCGTCCGTCCAGATCATCCTGAACTGCCTGCGGCTCAAGCCGCTCGAGCGCGTCCTGCCGGCCGCGGCCGAGGCGGGCGCCGGCATCATCGCGCGCGTCCCGCTGGCGTCGGGCCTGCTGTCGGGCCGGTACACCGCGGACACGAAGTTCGCCGAGAACGACCACCGGAACTTCAACCGGCACGGCGAAGCGTTCGACGTCGGCGAGACGTTCTCGGGCGTGCCGTTCGAGGTCGGGCTGGAGGCCGTCGAGCGGCTGCGCGGGCTCGTGCCACCCGGTCAGACGCTGGCGCAGTTCGCGTTGCGGTGGATCATCGACCAGCCCGGTGTCAGCACCGTTATCCCGGGTGCGCGCAACCCCGGCCAGGCGACGGCGAACACCGCGGCGGCCGCGCTTCCGCCGCTGCCGCCCGAGGCGCTGGCGGGCGTGCGCGAGACGTACGACGACCTGGTCCGCCCCCTCGTCCACGACCGCTGGTAGGCCGCCATGATGACCCCCGAAGAGCTGCTGACCACGACCCGGACCGTGCGCAAGCGGCTCGACCTGGACCGGCACGTGCCCCTCGACCTGGTGAAGCACTGCCTCCAGGTGGCGTTGCAGGCGCCGAGCGGCTCGAACACCCAGCGCTGGCAGTGGCTGGTGATCACCGACGCCGGCCAGCGCGCGGCGCTCGGCCGGATCTACAGCCGGGCGTGCCACGAATACCTGGCGTCGGACCGGGCGGCGGGCAAGCTCTTCGCCGACGACCCGGCGCGCTCGGCCGTGCAGCGGCGGGTCGGCAGCAGCGTCGAGTACCTGGCGGACCGGATGGGTGACGTCCCGGTGCTGGTCGTGCCGTGCCTGGAGACGCCGTCGGCGGAACTGCCGCCGGGCAACCAGGCGGGGCTGTGGGCGTCCCTGCTGCCGGCGGTGTGGAGCTACATGCTGGCGGCCCGCTCGGTGACGCTGGGCACGGCGTGGACGACGCTGCACCTCAAGTACGAGCAGGAGGCGGCCGAGGTGCTCGGGCTGCCGCCGAACGTGCACCAGGCGGCCCTGATCCCGACGGCGTTCTACACGGGCGACACGTTCAAGCCCGCGGCGCGGCAACCCCTCGACGAAGTCCTGCACCTCGACCGCTGGTGACCGCCGCCGCGCGGACCTCCTTGCCGGGGCGTTTGGGGACGTCGGCGAGGAGGCCCGCGACGGCCTTCCGCGGGCGGGAGGTCTAGTGCACGGTCAGGGTCAGCCGCTGGACGCCCCAGGCGTCGGCCTGCGATCCCGGCAGCCAGACGTCGACGATGTCGTCCTTGATCCAGCTGCCGATGTCCGCCGCGTAGCACTCGCCGTAGCCGGGCACCGAAAACCGGGTGCCCCACGGGATGATCCGGGCGTCCACCGCGCAGAAGCCCGGCCCGGCGGAGTACCCGAGCGCCGTCTGCGCGACGTCGTTGTACGACGTGACGCGGTAGTTCAGCGTGGTGCCCGCCGGGATGCGGTAGGGCGCGAGCCGGTTCCCGGCGTCGAGGCGGTACGCGGTCGAGATCTGGCCGAGCGAGCCGGGTGAGTTGTCCTCGGCCGTCATGGCGTAGAGCTGGTAGTTCGCGTTCTGGCACGGGCTCGCGTCGGTCACCGTGAGCGTCGGCTGGCCCCAGTCGCTGATCCACTGCAGGGCCTGGCCGTTGCGGAACGCGCGGTACGCCTTCGCGCCGGCGACCCTGGCGAAGGTGAAGGTGACCTTGCCGTCGGCGCCGAGACCGCCGCTGACCGAGCCGGGTGCGGGCAGGCGGGTGCTGACGTCGACGGCGCCGACCAGCGTGCCGGGGCCCTGGCCGCCGGTGACCGGGCGGTCCGGGATGGGGCCGGGGTAGAAGTGCTGGCAGGCGGGCAGCGTGGCCGCGGACGCCGCCGGGGCGGGCGCGACCACCAGACCGGCGGCCAGCACCGCCGGGGCGAGGAACCTGGCGAGACGCATGACGGAACCTCCATGGTGGGGACCGGGGTGGAGGCGCGGGATCACCGCTGGCGCAAACGTTAAGTGGCCTGGACCACTCCGTCAATAGGTCTAGACCTTTAGCCGAGGCTGGTACCCGAACGGACCAAGCGGGCGCTACAGGTAGCTGATCAAGCGGTCGGCCAGTTCGGCCGGACGGCTCAGCGCGACGCAGTGCGAGCCGTCGATCTCGTCCGGCTCCAGCCCGAGCCGCTCGCGGGCCACCCGCCGCTGGAAGTCCCGGGTGAAGAACCGGTCGTCGCGGCACAGCAGCACGCGCGTCGGGACGTCCGGGTGGGCCGGCAGCGGCCACGGCTCGCCGCCTTCCCTGCTGGCCTGCTCGCGCCCGCGCGCCTGGCACTCCCGCGCCAGCTCGGGCGGAACGTCGTTGAAGTACGTCTCGAGGTCGTTCAGCCCGGCCGGCGACGCGAACCCGGTGTTGCCCCACCACTGCCCCGGCGGCTCCCCCGGCGCCGGGATCATCCCGGCCAGGTACACCAGCAGCCGCGCCCGCACCTTCGCCGCGACGAGCGGCGCGGTGAACCCGCCGTACGAATGGCCGACGACGGCGACGTCCGTGCGGTCGCCCAGCGCGTCCAGCACCGTCTCGGCGAAGGAATCCAGCCCCGCCGCCGGGTCGGTGATCGGCAGGTCCGGCGCGACCGCGTCGTGGCCGCGTGCGGCCAGCTCGGGTACCAGCAGGTGGAAGTCCCAGCCGCTGCCGCCGCCTCCGTGGATGAGCGCGAACGTCGTCATACCGCTCAGCTCAGCAGCGGCCCAGCATGTCGGTCAAGGCGGTCTTCTCGGCCTGCGTCACGGTGAGCCCGTAGTAGTGCTTCACGACGATCCAGTCGGTCGCGTAGGTGCACCAGAACGACACCAGCGGCGGCTTCCACTGATCGGGCGCCTTGTCGCTCTTCTGCTGGTTGACGTTGTCGGTGACGGCGAACAGCTGCGGGCGCGTCAGGTCGTTGGCGAACTGCTCGCGCTTCTCGGTCGTCCACGTCTTCGCGCCGCTCGCCCACGCCTGGCCGAGCGGGACCATGTGGTCGATGTCCACGTCGGTCGGCTTGGTCCACGTCTCGTCGTCGTAGACGCTGGTCCACGTGCCGGAAACGGGCCGGCAGTCCTTGTCGGTGCGCACGTCCTTGCCGTCGCGCTTGAGCACGACCTCGCGCGTGTCGCAGCCGCCGCCCTGGCTGTCCCAGTGCGGGAACTTCTCGCGCGAGTAGCCGTCCATCGACGTCCGCGGGGCGACGGTCAGCTCGTCGAGCTGCTTCCGCGCGTCGGCCGCACTGGCCGGAACCGGTGCCGGCGACGGCGGGGTCGCGCCCGCGCCGCGGCTGGTCACCCAGTACCCGAAGAGGGCGACCGCCAGGATCGCGACTACCAGCAGGATTCGCTGCGTCACGCTGAGCCGAAAGCCGCGGGCCGCCAAGATTTTCTCCTCTCACCTGCGCGTGCGCGCGGCGTAGTGTCACCTCCACCGGCCCGGGAAAACCGCGCCGACACGACGACCTGGCGCGAATGTGATCTCGCCCACCCACGGCGCAGCTGTCACATCAAGCCGAGCAACTGCGACTACCGGAGCAGGACCAGCCGGAGGGAGCAGCCGATGCCCGGTCGGCTCAAGAAGTTCGACGAGTTCTTCCAGCGCAAGGCCGCCGAGGGCGGCAACGTCGTCGCCATGGCCCGGATGGGGCTGGCGATGCGAGAGCGCGGGGAGCTCGCCGAGGCCGAGTCGTGGTACCGGAAGGCCGCCATGGGCGGCGACCGCGTCTCCATGACCGCGCTGGCGCACCTGCTGGCCGAACGCGGCGCCCACGACGAAGCCGAGCGCTGGTACCACGAAGCGGCGCTGGCCGGCGAGCCGCACGGGATGCTGAACCTGGCCCGCTCCTACGAGCGGCGCGGCAAGCGCGAAGACGCCCAGCACTGGTACAGCGAGGCGGCCCACACCGGCGACCTGCCCTCGATCGCCGCCCTCGGCCGCCTGCTGCGCGAGCAGGGCCGGACCGAAGAGGCCGAGCCGTGGCTGCGGCAGGCCGCCGAAGCGGGCATCACCGGCGCGATGATCGACCTCGGCATCGTGCTCCGCGACCGCGGCCAGGCCGCCGAAGCGTCCCGCTGGTGGCGGTCCGCCGTGCAGGCGGGCGACCTCGCCGCCACCTGCCAGCTCGGCAGGCAGGCCGAGCGCCTCGGCCGTCCCGGCGACGCCGAGTCGTGGTACCGCCAGGGCGCGAGCGGCGGGCACGTCGAGGCGATCGTCCGGCTCGGGCTGCTGCTGCACCGCCGAGGCGACCTCGAAGAGGCCGAGAACTGGTACCTCGACGCCGCCGAGCGCGGCGACCCGGCGGCGATGACGAACCTGGGCGTCCTGGCCCGCAACCGCGGCGACGAAGGTGAGGCCGCCGCCTGGTACCGCAAGGCCGCCGAGCACGGCAGCGTCCCGGCGCTCACCAACCTCGGACACCTCGCCGAGCACCGGGACGACCTCGCCGAAGCCGAGCAGTGGTTCCGGCGGGCCGCTCAGACGGGTGACGTCCAGGGCATGCTCAGCCTGGCCAGGATGCTGCGGTCGCGCGGCGCCGCCCACGAGGCGGAAGTGTGGCTCGCCCGCGCGGAGCACGTCCAGGACGACCGGGAGCACCAGTTCTGACTATTGTGTGATCCACTTCACAGTTCTAGCCTGGACGGATGAGGCCTCGGGTCCTGGTCGCGGGCATCGGCAACGTCTTCCTGCGGGACGACGGCTTCGGCGTCGAAGTGCTCCGGGAACTCGACCGGGCCGGCCTGCCGCCTTGGGTGCAGATCGCCGACTACGACATCGCGACGGTCCACCTGGCGTACGACCTGACCGGCGGCTACGACACCACCATCCTCCTGGACGCGACCCCGCACGGCCGCCCGCCGGGCACGCTGTCGCTGACCGAGGAGCTGACGTCGGCGTCGGCGACCGACACGCACGGCCTGCGCCCGGACGCGGTGTTCCGCCTGCTGCGTCTCCTGGGCGGCGACGCGGGCCGCGTGCTGCTGCTGAGCTGCGAACCGGCGTGCCTCGACGGTGGGCTCGGGCTGTCCCCGGCGGTCGAGGCCGCGGTGCCCGCCGCGGTGCGCGTGGTGACCGAACTGGCCTGGGGCGCCAGCCCGGAACTGCCGGCCCGGCAGGCCACCCAGGTCTGATCTGGCAGCACCCGGTCACTGTCCGGATGTGGACGATCGGGGGAACTCTGTCACTCCCGGGCGCGTTCTGGGGCACAATCGTGCGGCAATCGGGCGTACGGCGGACTCCGGAGGGGCCAGTGCAGGGGCGGGACGTCGTGGTCGGCGGGACGACCGAAATGTGGGAGCGGCTGTTCGGGTCGCGGGAGACGTGGGGCTGGGAGTTCACGCCCCCGGCGCCCGTCACCGTCAGCCCGGAGGCGGCGACCCCGCCGGTTGCCGAGCAGGTCTACGCGCCCCACGACTACCAGCTGCGGGAGAAGCGCAGCAAGCGCGCCTGGCTGGGGCTGCTCGGCTGGATCGCGCTCACCTTCGTGCTCGTCGTGATGCTCGACGCGATGATGGAAAGCGTCTCCAAGCAGGTCCCGCTGGCCGCCGAGATCTTCGCGAGCGTCGTGTTCGGCGTCGGCGTCCTCCTCGCGGTGATCCACTTCTTCCGGACGCGGCGGCGGTTCACCGTGCTGAAGCGCAGCTACGAGTCCCACTACAACCGCGCGCTCGAGTCCTACAAGCAAGCGCACTTCGCGTGGCAGCAACGCGTCGCCGAGCACGACCGGCGCGAGCGCGACCGCGTCGGCTCCGCGATGCTGTGGCAGCCGGTGAAGCTCGGTTCGCGGCCGAACCGGATCGACGTCTTCGGCGGGACCGAGGACGGCTGGGCGAGCCTGCTCGCCACCAGCGGCGCGGCCCAGCTGGCCGCCGGCGCGTCGATGCTCCTGCTGGACCTGACCGACATGGCCGTGGGCGACGACCTGGCGACCGCGGCGGCCGGCAAGGGCTACGAGGTCGCGGTGCACGAGCTGCCGCGCGACCTCGGCGCGTTCGGCCTGCTCGCCGACCTCGACCCGCACGAGCTGGCCGAGGTGCTCGCCGAGGCGATGCACAACCTGAACCGGACCGCGATGGGCGCCGACCTGCGCGGCCTGCACGCGGACCTGCTGGCCACGGTCGCCGAGCGGCTGAGCGGGCCGGTCACCTTCACCAAGCTGGTCGCCGGGCTGCAGGTGCTGCGCCGGGTGTACGACGCGGGCTCCGACGAGACACTGTCGGCCGACGAGCTGCGCAAGCTGAACTCCTACGTCGACACCGTCGGCAACACCGAGCAAGTCCGCAACGAGCTCATCGCGCTCGAAGGCGAGATCCGCGGGCTGGCGCGAGCCGAGCAGGCGCAGGACACCGCGCCCACCGGGTTCCGCGCGAGCTGGCCGGTGCGTGGCCTGTCCGTCGTCGCGACCCGGACCAAGATCGGCAGGCACAAGCGGTTCCTGGACCACGTCGTGTTCCACCGCGCCCTGCAGGAGCTGCACACCCGCGACACGACCGGCCGGGAGGTGCTGGTCGTCGCCGGCGCCGACCAGATCGGGCTCGAAGCCCTCGAAGCCATGGCCCAGCAGGCCCGGCGGGCCGGTGTCCGGCTCGTCTTCCTGCTCCGCCACCTGCGCGACGACCTGCGGAAGCTGCTCGGCGGCGCGGGCAGCGTCAGCCTGCTGATGCAGCTGGGCAACGCCGAAGAGGCGGCGGCCGCCGCCGAGTACATCGGGCGCGGCTTCAAGTTCGTGCTGTCCCAGCTGACCGAAGAGATGGGCAAGACGTTCACGCACGGCACGGCGTCCAGCCAGGGCGGCTCGGTCGGCACGTCGCACAGCCGCGGCTACACCTTCGGCACCAACAGCTCCTACACCAGCGGCAGCGGCGGCAACAGCTCGTCCACGATGGGCACCTCGTCGAGCCGCACGACCACGAACACGACCACGCGCGAGCGGAACTGGCAGGAAACGGTCAACCAGTCCGAAGGCATCTCGCGCAGCGAAGGCGAGACGATGGCCCGCGTCTACGAGTTCCAGGTGGAGCCGACCGCGCTGCAGTCGCTGGCGCCGACGGCGTTCGTGCTGGTGGAAGCCGGCCCCGGCGGCCGGCGCGTGGTCATGGGCGACTGCAACCCCGGCATCGTGCTGCTCGACCGGGTCGCCCGCGACGCGCTGCCCCGCTGATGTCGCCCCTCGACGGGTTCGGCTTTCACCGTCTGCTGTCGGTGCCGCGCGGCGACGACCTGGCGACGAACGCCGACCGGCCCGACGAGACGGGTGGCCGGGCCCCGGCCCAGCTGTTCGCCGCGCTGACCGCGGCCCACGCCGGGCTGCGCCACCACGGCCCGGACGCGGCGTTCGCCGTCGCCTGGGACCGCACGGGCGGGGCACGGCCGCTGCGGGTGCTGGTCGGCGGACGGCCGCACTCGCCGGTCGCGCGGCCGGCGGCCGGGCCGGTGCCGATCCTCTACCCGCCGGGCAGCCTCGGCACGCCCGTGCCGGCGGCCGAGGTCGCCGACCGCTGGGCGGCGCTGCCCGCGTGGACCCGCTGCGCGGGTGGCCATGATCCACTGTGGACGCCACAGTCCCGTTCGGAAGCGCCGGGCCGCGGCGGCTTCGACGACTACGTCGCCCACCTGCCCGGCGAGTTCGTCTGGCTCGTCGTCGCCGAGCCGCTGGGCGCCGACGCCGTGGAGCGCGAGCTCGTCGGGCTCGAGACGACGATCCCGCGGCTGCGCCAGCGGGAGAACTCCGAGCCGGACCGCATCGCGCTGCTGCGGGCGGAAGGCCGGTACCGGGAGCTGTCGCGGGCGCAGTCGGCGGGGCTGTGGACGGTGCACGTGCTGGTCGGCGGCCCGGACGAGCCGAGCGCCCGCGCGGCGGCCGCGCTGCTCTGCAGCGCCAGCGATCTCGACACGCTGCCGTACGTGCTGACGCCCGGCACGGAGTGCGCGAAGTTCGCCGAGGCCTGGCAGGCGCCGGGCGCTTTCTCCGCGCCCGGCGAGTTCGTCGCGGCCATCGCCCGCCCGCCGCGGCGCGAGCTGCCGGGGATCCGGATGACCGAGCCACCCCTGTTCGACGTCACCCCGGAACAGCAGGGCGAGGTCCCGCTGGGCACCGTCCTCGACGACGCCGACCAGCCGGTCGGCGAGTTCTCCGTCGCGCTGGACACGCTCAACCGGCACACGTTCGTCGCGGGCGCCACGGGTTCGGGCAAGTCGCAGACCGTCCGGCACCTGCTGGCCGGCCTGCACGAGGCGGGCGTGCCGTGGCTGGTGATCGAGCCCGCGAAGGCGGAGTACGCGGCGATGGCCGGCCGGATCGGGCCCGGAGGCCGGGTCACGGTGATCCGGCCCGGCGACCCCGACGCGTACCCGGCGGGGCTGAACCCCCTCGAACCGGTGGCGGGCTTCCCGCTGCAGACGCACCTGGATCTGACCCGCGCGTTGTTCATGGCCGCGTTCGACGCGGACGAGCCGTTCCCGCAGGTGCTCGCGCAGGCGCTGACCAGGTGCTACACCGAGCAGGGCTGGGACCCGGTGACCGGCGAGGTGCGCGGCCGCGTCGAGCCGGTGAAGTACCCGAGCCTGGGCGACCTGCAAGCGACGGCGATCGAAGTCGTCAAGGGCATCGGCTACGGCAAGGAGGTCGCCGACAACGTCCGCGGCTTCGTCGACGTCCGCATCGGCTCGCTGCGGCTCGGCACGCCGGGCCGGTTCTTCGAAGGCGGCCACCCGCTCGACGTCGCGGCGCTGCTGCGCGGCAACGTCGTGCTGGAGATCGAGGACATCGGCTCGGACATGGACAAGGCGTTCTTCATCGGCGCCGTGCTGATCCGGCTGTTCGAGCACCTGCGCGTCCACCACGGCGCGGGTTCGCCGGGGTTGCGGCACGTGCTGGTGCTGGAGGAGGCGCATCGGCTGCTGAAGCGGGCGGAGCCGGGCAGCCCGACCGAGCACGCCGTGGAGCTGTTCACGTCGCTGCTGGCGGAGATCCGGGCGTACGGCGAGGGAATCGTCGTCGCCGAGCAGATCCCGGGCAAGATCGTGCCGGACGTCATCAAGAACACGGCGTGCAAGATCCTCCACCGGCTGCCGGCGGAGGACGACCGGCTGGCGGTCGGGGCGACGATGAACCTGAGCGAGGCCCAGTCCCGGCACGTCGTCACGCTGCCACCCGGCCGGGCGGCGGTGTTCACCGACGGCATGGACCGCCCGCTGCGGCTGTCGATGCCGCTGGGCGAGTCACTGGAGGACGCTTCGGCCGTGTCGAAGACGCCGGCGCTGGCCGCGCGGCGAAGTGTCGCGTGTGGACAGTTGTGCGCGGAACGGCCGTGCACGTTGCGGGAGCTGGGCCGGGCGGTGTACCGCGCGGACGAGGACCCACAGCTGGTGCTGTGGCTGGAGCTGCTGACGGTCGCGCACATCACGGGTCGCCGTGCTCCCGAACCGGACCCGGGCTGGATCGCGTCGCTGCACACGGCGTACGACGAGCGGACCCTGGAATGCGCGGTGGCACACCGGATCCAGGCGGCGGTGGACGCCCGGTACGCGGGCATCACGGAGTACAACGCGGCGGACGAGTTCGTCGCGCACCTGGCATCGAGCGCCGGGCGGACGCTGGCCGGTGCGCCGTCCGGCTGCGACGGCACGGAAGTCCGCTGGCAGGCGGGAAGTTACCGCTGGTACGACGTCCTGGTGGCATTGAAGCGGGGCGAGCCGGTGGACACGTCGTCACGCGGGTTGGAGCTGCCGGGATCGACACCGGAGGAGCGGCTGGCATCGTTGCGCCGGCGACCGGACACGTGGCGAAACGACGACGCGACGGTGCTGGGCACGGTATCCCCGACACGGATCAATAAGGCGGCGAGCAGGCTGAGCAACGCACGGGACGCGGTGACGCGTTTCGAGTCGGCAACGGCATTCCTGAACTTGAAGTTCCCGGCGGCGCGGGTGCTGCGGATGGACACGAAGCGAGGGGCTGAGGGATGAATGAGACGAGCGACGCACCGGAAGCCCCGGAACCACCGCCGGAACCGGCGGAGGACGACCAGCCGGCGGGCCCGGTGGAGGACGAACCGACGGACTCGCCAGGCACTGACCAGCAGCAACCGGAAGGCTCGGCGGAAAACCCACCGGCAGCAGCGGACCCGGCGGACGATTCGGACCAGCAGAGCGGCCCGGTGGAGGACGAACCGACGGACTCGCCAGGCACTGACCAGCAGCAACCGGAAGGCTCGGCGGAAAACCCACCGGCAGCAGCGGACCCGGCGGACGATTCGGACCAGCAGAGCGGCCCGGTGGAGGACGAACCGACGGACTCGCCAGGCACTGACCAGCAGCAACCGGAAGGCTCGGCGGAAAACCCACCGGCAGCAGCGGACCCGGCGGACGATTCGGACCAGCAGAGCGGCCCCGTGGAGGACGAACCGACGGACTCGCCAGGCACTGACCAGCAGCAACCGGAAGGCTCGGCGGAAAACCCACCGGCAGCAGCGGACCCGGCGGACGATTCGGACCAGCAGAGCGGCCCCGTGGAGGACGAACCGACGGACTCGCCAGGCACTGACCAGCAGCAACCGGAAGGCTCGGCGGAGAACCCACCGGCAGCAGCGGACCCGGCGGACGATTCGGACCAGCAGAGCGGCCCCGTGGAGGACGTCGAGGATGAGGACGGCGCGGAAGGAGCGACCGCCACCGACGACCACACCGAAGAACCCGACAGCCGTCAGGACGAGGCAGCGACCGAAGAAGCCGCCCACCCGGACGAAGACGACCACAACGACGAAGCGAACCACCTCGCCGACGAAACCGAACAACGCAACGAGGAAACTGACGACAACACCGACCAAGCCGAGGAAACAGACCGCCACGACGCCGACGAAGATGATCGCCGCGCCGAGCAAGCCGACGACAGCCGTGCCGACGAGGACGACCGTCGCGACGAGGAGGACACCGACGCCGACGATCCTGACAACGTCGAGCGAGAACGGGAACTGAAGCCGAACGACCCACGCTGGGACGGCCCGTGGAACTCGGTGGCATCCGAATCCCGGACCGACCAACCGCCGACGGCCACCGCGGAGCAGGAACCCGGTCGTGAGCCGACGGAATCCTCTCAGGAGGGCGAGCGGAATCAAGACGACCGTCAGGCGTCCGAGCGTGACGCGGAGTCCCGGGACCAGGACGACTTCGGGCGCGAACGGGAACTCGCCCCGCGCAGCATGGCCGGGGACACGTCCGCGAGCGGATCCCGGGTCGAGCAGCCGGCGGCGCCCCAGGAAATCCCGTTGGTCCAGACCGGTCCGGAAATTGCCGGAGCCCGGCCGGAAGTTCCGCAGCGAACGCCCGCCGAAATGCCGGTTGTCCGTCCGCAGGAACAGACTGTCGCCTCGCCCGCGACGATGGAACTGAGTGCCCGAGCGGTCGCGGGAGACAGGTCCGAGGCCAAGCTCGCGCCTGGCGCCGAAACCCGGGTGGAGCCGACCACCGAGAGCCGGGGCCGGGAAAGCGACCGATACGAAGGCTTCTACGACCACAAAACCGGCGACCTTCGGCTCGGCCCCGAAGACCGAAGCACCGCCCCGGAACTGCAGCGCGCGCACCCCGGCGACACCACCGGCGGCGCGTGGCAAGAGCCGTTCTCCTCGGACGGCGACACCGTGGCGAGGTACGAGGAGGGCGAGGGCTGGACGCGCACGGAGCAACGCGAGCCCAGCAGCCGGAACGAAACCTCCGACCAACCGGACCGCGACGACATCGGCGTGGCCGACGACGAGGTTCCGGAGGAACCGGAAGAGGACCCGCTGAACGAGGCCGAGGAAGCGGCAGAGTACGTCGACAAGGTCGTGGAAGGCCGCCCGGAACAGGAGCGCTCGGAGACCGGCGAGGCAAAGACCGAGAGCGGCGAAACCAGGACCGGACACGAGGAAACCGTGATGAGGACCGGACACGAAGCTCATATCGAAGCGGTCCCGCCGACCGAGCCCACCCTGGGCGCAGCCACGTCCTTCCTGTTGGGTGCGGCCGCGCTGTCCAAATCGGGCGGCAGGGCCCTCGGCGACACGTGGAAGTCCCTGCGCGGGGACGAGCCGTCCATGATGCCAGAAGAGCCGGAAAACCCCGACGAGGACGAGGACGAGGAGAAATAGCCGTTACGGCCTCCACTCGGTGAGGGCCGGAAGATCGGGCGGCCGCCGAAGAGCGTCGAGGACCGCGTTCACCCCCGCGCGTAGCGGTGTTCCGCGGCGGACCACCGCCGCGATCGTGCGCGTCACGGGGGTGGCCAGCTCGCGGGTCGTCACCCGGTAACGCCGGTCCACCGCCAGGCCCGGCAGCAGCGCGATCGACAGCCCCGCCTCCACGTGCTGCAGGGTCATCAGGTAATTGCTGAACCGGCACACCACCCGCGGCTCGAAGCCCGACTCGCGGCACAGCCTCAGCGTCAGGTTCGCCATGTACGACTGCGGCATGTCCAGCGCCCACGGCTCGTCCGCGTAGGCCGACAGCACCGCCGGGCCGCGCGGGGCGTCGGCCGCCGAGACCAGGACGATCGGGTCCTTCGCCAGCGGGACGATGTCCAGGTCCGGGCCCAGCGGGAGCTCGACGAAGTCGGTCGTCGTGATGATCACGTCCGCGTCGCCGCCGCGCAGGGCCGGGATGCTCGCGTGCGGCTCCAGCTCCAGCAGCTCGACGTCCAGCCGCGGGTACGCGCTCGCCAGCCGCGTCACCGCCGGGACCGCCATCGTGTGGATCGCGCTCTGGAACGCGCCGAGCCGGACCAGGCCGGCCGGTTCGTCGCCGAGGCCGCGCAGCTCCGCCTCGACCGTGTCCATGTGGTCGAGGATCGCCCGCGCGCGCCGCGCCAGCATCAGCCCGGCCGGGGTCAGCCGGACGCGGCGGCCGGTGCGTTCCAGCAGCTGGGTGCGGGTTTCCGCTTCGAGCACGGCCAGCTGCTGCGACACGCTCGACGCGCTCAGGTTCGCGTCCTGCGCCACCGCGCGGACCGTGCCCAGCGTGTCGAGCCGGCTCAGCAGCCGCAGGCGCCACGGGTTCAGCATGCCCGCATTCTTGTACGGGAAAGCCGAACAAGAAAGCCGGAATCGTGAGATGGACGTGTCGCTCGACGCGGCCTTACCGTCGAAGCCATGGCTGCTCCGACCTCCGAAACCACCGCGGAAGCGTTCTGGACCGACGCCGACAAGCACCTCGTGCGCTACGGCGGCGCCTTCACGCGCGAAATCATCGACCACGCCGAAGGCAGCTTCGTCGTCACCGAAGACGGCCGCCGGATCCTCGACTTCACCTCCGGCCAGATGAGCGCGATCCTCGGGCACTCGCACCCGGAGATCGTCGAGACCGTCGCGCGGCAGGCCGCGAAGCTGGACCACCTGTTCAGCGGCATGCTGAGCCGCCCGGTCGTCGACCTGGCGCGGCGCCTCGCCGAGACGCTGCCGGCGCCGCTGGAGAAGGCACTGCTGCTGACCACCGGCGCCGAGTCGAACGAGGCGGCCATCCGGATGGCGAAACTCGTCACCGGCAAGCACGAGATCGTCTCGTTCGCCCGGTCGTGGCACGGCATGACGCAGGCCGCGGCGAGCGCGACCTACAGCGCGGGCCGCAAGGGCTACGGGCCGGCCGCGCCGGGCAACTTCGCCATCCCGGCGCCCAACGCGTACCGGCCGGACTTCACCGACGCCGACGGCCGCCTCGACTGGCGCAAGCAGCTCGACTTCGGCTTCGACCTGATCGACGCGCAGTCGGTCGGCAGCCTGGCCGCGTGCCTCGTCGAGCCGATCCTCAGCTCCGGCGGCATCATCGAGCCGCCACCCGGCTATTTCGCGGCCCTGCGGGAGAAGTGCCGGGAGCGCGGCATGCTGCTGATCCTCGACGAGGCCCAGACCGGGCTCTGCCGCACCGGGAACTGGTACGCGTTCGAGCGCGACGGCGTCGTCCCGGACATCCTGACGCTGTCGAAGACGCTCGGCGCCGGACTGCCGCTGGCGGCGGTGCTGACGAGCGCCGAAATCGAGCAGGAGGCGCACGAGCGCGGGTTCCTGTTCTTCACCACGCACGTCGCGGACCCGCTGCCGGCCGCGGTCGGCAACACGGTGCTCGACGTGCTGATCCGCGACCGCCTCGACGAGCGCGCGCTGCGGCTCGGCTCGCTGCTGCGGCACGGTCTCGAGCGGATCTCCTACCGGCACGAGGTCGTCGGCGACATCCGCGGCCGCGGCCTGCTGGCCGGGCTGGAGCTGGTGGTGGACCGCGAAACCAAGCGCAGTTCGGACGAGCTGGGCGCGCGCGTGACGCGGCGCTGCCTCGAACTGGGGCTGCACATGAACATCGTGCAGCTGCCCGGAATGGGTGGAGTGTTCCGGATCGCGCCGCCGCTGACGGCGACCGAGGACGAGCTGTCGCTCGGCCTGTCGATCCTCGACGAGGCGATCGGAGACGCCGTCAAGACGCTCTGAGGGCGGAATCCGCTGGCCGGGCGCGACGTTTTTTGTTAGCAATGACAAGGACCTGTCGCGAAGGAGCTACCCCATGGCTCTCGGCTTCCGCAGTCAGTCGCACTACGTCGACTTCCCGGTCGTCGCGCTCACCCTCGCGGCGATCGCGCACTGGATCCGCGGCGCGCCCGCGGACGCGCTGATCTTCCTGGCGGTCACGCTGCTGCTTTTGGTCACCGAGCGCCCGCGGGCGGACGTCGAGGCCGAACTCGCGGAGCCGTTCCGGGTCCCGGGGTTCGCGGTGGTCGCGGCGGGTCTGCTGGTGCTGGCGTTCGGCCGCGACAGCGTCCCCGTGGCGGTCGCGATCTCGGCGATCGGCCTGGTGGCGCTGTTCGCGGAGTGGCGCGACCCGTCCCTGCCGGCCGACCGCCCGGTGCCGCCCCGGGCGTGGCTGTGGTCGGCGGTGGCGCTGTCCTGGTGCGGCTGGGAGCTGCTGTCGTTCGTGTACGAGCAGGCGGCGGGCGGGCTGTCGCTGACCCACCCGACGATGAGCGACCTGGTGGACCCGCTGCTGAAGAGCCGGATTGTCCAGGCGCTGGCGATCACGGGCTGGCTGGCGGCGGGCCTGGCGATGCTGCGCGCGGCGGCGACGGCGAGGCGGTCGTGAGCACGCGGGTGATCACCGAGCTGGGCTTCGCCCTGATCGTCCTGGCGGCGATCGGGCTGGGGGTGGCGAGCCACGTGGCACCGAAGCGGGTCCCGAAGCTGACGAGCGTGCTGGCGGTGGTGATGCGCCGGCGCAGCGCGCGGATCGCGTTCGTGCTGGCCTGGTGGTGGGTGGGCTGGCACTTCTTCGTGGGACATTGAGCGGATGGACCGCTGAGTGCCCGGCAAAGAAAGGCCCCCTTGCCGGCCCGGGGAGCCGGCAAGGAGGCCTCCTCTCACGACAGCGTCAGAAACCCGCCGTGACCTTCGTGAAGTCCCAGTCGTTCTGGGCGATTCCGCTGCACGCCGACTGCACTCCGCCGCCCGGGCAGCCGCGGTCGCGGTTGACCGACCAGAACGCCAGCCGGGCGATCTTGTTCGACTTGGCCCAGTTCGTGATCTGGGTCCACGTCGAGACGTCCGTCAGCTCCTGCTGGTCGGACAGGCCGTTCATGCCCGAAATACCCAGGTGCGCGTACGCCGTGGCGTCGCTCCAGCCGAACGTCGACTTCAGCTTGTCGCGCAGCCCGTTCGCCGCGCTCACCGTGCTGTTGTACATGTTCGCGCCGCCGCCGAAGTCGAACGGCATGATCGTGTACACGTCCACCCCGGCGCCCAGCGCCTTCGACTGGTCGATGAGCCGGTTGCCGTAGTAGTTCGGGCCGGTCGTCGACGTGCCGAACGTCAGGATCGTCTGCACGCCCGGGTTGTTCTGCTTGACGATCTTCAGCGCGTTCAGGATCCGGTCCTGCACGGCCTCGTTCTCGAACTCGTCGGAGTTCTCGATGTCGATGTCGATCGCCTTGAGCCCGTACGCGTTGATCACCTGCTGGTACGCCCCGGCCAGCGCGGCCGGGGTCGAGCAGTTCGGGCCGAGCTTGGTACCGCTCCAGCCGCCGAACGACGGGACCACCTGGCCGCCCGCCGCCTTGATCTGCGCGATCGCGTTCGCGTCCGCGCTGCCCGTCAGCGGACGGCTGCTGTCCCACGCCGGGTTGCAGCCGCCCGAGGCGTTGACGAACGCCATCGTGAACCACTTGATCCCGGTCGCGTTCATCACCGTCTGCGGGTTCGGCGGGCTGCCCCAGCCCATGTACAGGTACGGCGCGCCGCGGCCACCCGGTGGTGGCAGCGGCGTGGTCGGTGGGGTCGTCGTCGTAGGCGGCGTAGTGGACGTCGGCGGTGTGCCCCCGGCGTCGCAGGAACCCCCGTTCAGCTTGCAGTTCGACGGCGCCGCGTACGAACCCGAGTACGTCACGTTGAAACCGAAACTCGCCGAAGAACCGTTGGCGACGTTGCCGTTCCACGTGTTCTTCACCGTGACGTGCTGGCCGGACGCCGTGTAGCTGCCGTCCCACAGCGACGAGATCTTCGCGCCGGAGGGCAGGTCGAACTCGACGGTCCAGGACGGGAGCGCCGAGCCCGAGCCGTTGGCGATCGTGTACTTGCCCTCGTACCCGGTGCCCCAGTCGGAGCCCTTGGTGAACGTCGCCGAGACGCCGCCCGCCGCGTTCGCCGGCGCGATCACGACCATGGCACCGATCGTCGCGGCCGCGGCCGCCAGCCCGAATGCGGGCAACCACCGGCGCCTCATGACAGGCCGTTCTTCATCGCGGTGATGAGCTCACCGTTGGTGGTGTCGCCGGTCAGCTCCCAGAAGAAGGCGCCGCCGAGACCCTGCTGCTTGGCGTAGGACATCTTCCCGCCGATGGTGGCCGGGGTGTCGTAGCTCCACCAGTTGCTGCCGCACTTCGCGTACGCGGTGCCGGCGATCGTGCCGGTCGACGGGCAGGTGTTCTTCAGGACCTTGTAGTCCTCGATGCCCGCCTCGTACGTGCCCGGCGCGGCGCCGGTCGCCGAGCCGCCCGGCGCGTCCTGCGTGACTCCGGTCCAGCCGCGGCCGTAGAAGCCGATGCCGAGCAACAGCTTGCTCGACGGGACGCCCTTGCTCTTGAGCTTCTGGATCGCCGCGTCGGAGTAGAAGCCGGCGGTCGGGATGCCGGAGTAGGACGTCAGCGGGGAGTGCGGAGCCGTCGGGCCCTGCGCCGCCCAGGCGCCGAAGTAGTCGTAGGTCATGACGTTGAACCAGTCGACGTACGGCGCCGCACCGGCGTAGTCGGCGACGTCGAGCTTGCCGCCGTTGCTGCCGTCCGCCGAGATGGCCGACGTGATGAGGAACGACGAACCGAACTTCGCCCGCAGCGCGGACAGCAGGTTCTTGTAGGCCGCGGCACCGCTGGTGTCACAGGAAAGGCCGCACGCGTTGGGGTACTCCCAGTCGATGTCGATGCCGTCCCAGATGTCCGCCCAGCGCGGGTCCTTCAGCAGGTTGTAGCAGGACTGCGCGAACGCGGCGGCGTTCTGCGACGCCTGGCCGAAGCCGCCCGAGTAGGTCCAGCCGCCGAACGACCAGATCACCTTGAGCCCGGGGTGCAGCTTCTTCAGCTTGCGCAGCTGGTTGAAGTTGCCGGCCACCGGCTGGTCCCACGTGTCGGCGACGCCGTCGACGCTGCCCGCCGCGTCGTAGGTCTTCTGGTAGTCGGCGTACGGGTCGTCGTTCGCCGAGCACTGGCCGTTCTTGACGTTGCCGAACGCGTAGTTGATGTGGGTCAGCTTGCTCGCCGAGCCCGACGTCTCGACGTTCTTGACGTGGTAGTTGCGGCCGTAGACGCCCCACTGCACGAAGTAGCCGACGTTCTTCAGGCCACCCTGCTGCGGCGGCGTCGTGGTGGTCGGCGGGGTCGTGGGCGTGGTCGGGGTGGTGGGGTTGGTGGTCGGCTGCGTCGGGGTCGTCGGCGTGGTGGTCGGGGTGCCGCCGCCGGCGTCGCACGAACCGCCGTTCAGCTTGCAGTTCGACGGCGCCGCGTAGGTGCCGGAGTAGGCGACGTTGAAGCCGAAGCTGGCGCTGCTTCCGTTGCCGACGTTGCCGTTCCAGGTGTTCTTGACGGTGACGTGCTGGCCGGACGCGGTGTAGCTGCCGTCCCAGAGGGACGCGATCTTCGCGCCGGACGGGAGGTCGAACTCGACCGTCCACGCGGCCAGCGTCGAGCCGGAACCGTTGGCGATCGTGTACTTGCCTTCGTAGCCGGTGCCCCAGTCGGAGCCCTTCGTGAAGCTGGCACTGACGCCACCGGCGGCATGGGCCGGCACGGTGGCGAGGCCGACCGCGAGCGCGCCGACCGCGGTGAACAAGCCGAGGAGGTGCCATCTCTTTCTGGACATCGCTCTCCCTTGAGCCAGGTACGGGACGGCGGACACCGGAGGGGGACCAGGACGGTGTTTTGCGCCGTTTGCGAAGACGGTACGTGGTCCAGACCAATTAGGGAAGAACAACTACGGACCGTACCGGAGGGAGGCTGACTGGCCAAGGCGACACCGCCTGACTGGTCTAGTCCAGTTACGTTGAGCAGCCGGCGTCAGCGCGCTTCCACGACTTCCGCCAGAGCCGACGCGATGAGGGCGACCGCCCGGTCTTCGTCGCGGGCCAGCTGCCGCAGCGGCTCCCCGGCGACCGTGCCCGGCAGCTCGGCGAGGGCCTGGGCCAGCCGGATCCGCACCGCGGCGTCCGCGGGATGCGCGGCGAGCTCACCGGCCAGCGCGTCCAGGACGCGGTCGGCGCAGCCTGCGGCCGAAGACAGCGTCGCGAGCACTTCGGACGCCTCGACGTCGCTCGTGCCCTCGACCACCATGCCGACGAGCGCCGGGACCGCGGCGGTCGCGCCACGCCGGCCCGACGCCAGCGCCGCGTGCCGTCGCACGTCCGGGTCCGCGTCGGCGAGTGCGGCCGTGAGGACGCCGGTCGCCTCGTCGCCGGGCAGCTCGGCGACCGCCAGCACCGCCCGCCGCCGTACCGCGACGTCGTCGGACCGCAGGCCGGCCGCCACGCTCGCCAGGCCGTCACCGCCCGCCCGCGCGAGCGCCCACCGCAGGGCGCCGGCGACGTTCGGGTTCGCTTCGGCGAGGACCGCCCTGGCCAGCAGTTCGGTGGGCAGCGGCACGTCCTCGGCCGGCGCGAGGATCGCCTGCTGCCGCCGGGACGGACTGGCCGAGTCCAGCCCGCGCAGGAGCTCGACGACGCGCAGGACGCCGTCCCAGCCGTAGGGCGCCGACGCGTCGATCGTCCGGAGCCGCTCGAGCAGCTCCTGTTCCCGCTTCAGCCGGTCTTCGGTCCGCCGGATGAGGTCACCGACCAAAGTGGACGGTGTGAAGACGGGATCCGCGAGCGCGCGCCCGATCTGCCGCAGCGACATGCCCAGCGACCGCAGGCCCTCCACGTGGAAGATCCGGCGGATGTCGGCTTCGGAGTACTCGCGGTAGCCGCCGACGGTCCGGCCGGTGGGCCGCACCAGCCCGAGGGAGTCGTAATGCCGGAGCATCCGCGTGCTCACCCCGGACCGGCGGGCCACCTCCCCGATCAGCACGCGCGTTCCGGCCCGAGCGCGACGATCCGCTGCGCCTCGTCGAACGCGGCGTCCGGGTCGCGGAGCAGCCGTTCCGTCGCCCGGGCGTGCGCCTGCACCGCCGGGTCGCGACTGGCCAGCGCGGTCCGCAGGGCCGGTTCGACGACGTCCCCGAGCGCGACGAGCGCCCGGCTGAGGCTCAGCCGCACACTCCGGTCCCCGCGGCCGAGCTGCTCGGCGAGGTCGGCGGCGAGCCGTTCCCGCTCCCCGGCGGGCACGAGGACGACAGCGGCACGCCACGCACTTCGGGCGACTTCGTCGTCGGGGTCGTGCAGCAGCGACCGCGTGATCGCGGGCCACGCGGCGGCATCACCGATTTTGGACAGCGTGTGCAGCGCCTGGCTCCGAGCCTGCGCGCGCCCGGATCGCAGTTCGGCGAGCAGCTTCGGAACGGTGACGTCGGCCGGAAGGCGGGTCAGGGCCCAGGTGAGCATGTCCCGGACGAAGAAGTCCGGCTCGACGGCGCACCGGGCCACGAGCACGTCGGCGGTGCCGGGATCGGCTTGCGACCCGACGGCCAAGGCCGCCTGCAGCCGGACCGACGAGCTGGGCGCGCTCAGGGCGTCGAGTGCGGTCTGGGTCGAGTTCACGGTGACCACCTCCTCCCCGCAGTGAAGACCTTGTCACAGTGTCAAGGTCAAGCAAGCCGGCGGGAAAAAGAAGAAGACCCCCTCTCGCGAGGGGGTCTTCTTGCTGTCTCAACCAGACGTGCGCCCGAAGGGATTCGAACCCCTGACCTTCTGATCCGTAGTTCTAGCGTTGACCTGCGGATAGTCGGTGACCTTGGCATTGCTGTGCGCGAGTTGCAGCGGACTGGGCATGATCGGCACCACTGAGCAGCAGTTCGTGGACCGGCATGTGGACCACGATCGCCGCCGCTACTCCGTCGCCACCTCGACCCAGGCTGGGCGATCGCGAAGCGTGCTCGCGGTGAGGACGCGAGCTTCCTCGAACTCGCCGGGACGGCGTTCGTAGATCACGGTCATGTCCGGCAGGACGTGCCAGCGGTCGACGGCGTTGGGCTGGCCAGTAGCGACGTAGGTTGTCGCGCCAGTGAGGTCGGGCTTGTCCATGGGTGTGGTTCACCTGCGACGGTAGCGGGTCGGCTTCGGTTCGAGCTTCATCTCCTGAAGCAGCCGCAGCGCCGCCTCACGGCCCGGGACGTGCTCGGCGCTGCTGGCGCAGGCGCGGATCAGCTCGGCGAGCGCCATGCCGGCGGTGCGGTGGCCGATCAGCTCGAACCAACGGGCCATCTCCGCCGCGTACATGCCGTGGAAGGTCACGAGCGGCGGGCCGTCGAGGTCGCGGATCACGATCTCGTCGCCGGTGGCGTCGAGTCGGCAGAACGGCAGCCTCGAGCCGACGGCGTGTACCTCGTCGGCGTGTTTGCGCATCCGTTTGGCTTCTTCGGCGCGTTCCAACTGCCGCTCGTACTTGGTGACCATGGCGTGCTCCTCATGCGAGGCATCGGGCAGGTACTTCCCCTACCTGCCCGATGCCAAGCCGAATATAGAACACATGTTCGATTGCGACAAGATGACTCTGACCACAGGCGGCGACAGCTCGGGGCCAAGCGAGGCGAGCAGCCCCAGAGAGCCTCATAGCAGGAGCTGAGTGCGCCATAGAGGACCGTTGCCGCGACCCCCGCACCCCCCAGAAGGCCCTGCATGCCCGGAAGCCGCCGTGGCCGCCTTCTGCCCGTGCCGTGCGGGCGCACCAGTGCGCCACCGAAGACAAGAGGCAACCCGGACAAGTCTGCGATAGGCATTGATTTGACCTCGCTGGTCGATGTACCGTGCCGCGCCTCGCGACGAAGTCAGGCCGTTTATCTTCCCGTGACCCTACGCACAGTAGATCAACCACACGCCCTCTGACCTGCTACGATGCCACTCGTCGGGGTGTTAATTCCTGGGAATTTGGCGGGATTCACTTCAGATTGACAGAAATATGTGCTGTCATAGCGGCCGTCCCTAGCGCATCCAACTTGGTAACGCTCGAGACGCAAGCAGCGACTGAAGCCTCGTACGGCGACGACCTGGCAGGCCGACCCGGATGAGAAGGATCCGGGCCGGCCTGAGATCAGCTGAAGAGCCTGATCACCGCGTCCACCGCCTGTACGACGGCGACCACGACCTGCGCGAAGGTGATAACACGCCGGGCCTTACCGGCCCGGCGTTCCTCGCCCCGGGGCGTCTCGAAGTCCTGGGCCGACATCGACCACCGAGACACATCGGCCCCGTGGGTCGGCTCCGGCTTGGGAGCATCGTCCCCTTCATCGTGCTGGTCGAACATGAGAGGATCTCACCTTTCCCGGACAGCGCCTTCGACCATCCGCGCGGTACAGCCGAGCTGCCCGCCAGGGGGTAGAGATCTCCCGTAGTTCGAACTTCCACAAAGGAGAACCTCGGGCAACCGGACCCGAGATCGGTTCCGACTGACGAGAAGCGACGGTACGTAACGAGAGCCGTGATCGGAAATTATTCGCATAGTGACCTACGTCACAGTAACGGCACACAACTCGCTTCGATACTACCGTTTACGCAGGTCAGGCCACCGTTATCTGGCCGTTTCCTAGCCGAGATAGAACACGAGTCGTGAGGCATGCGTCACGTGCTTTGCGCAGTGGGCGGACCATTAGTGGAGCCCTTCCTGCGAACGGTGGGGCACCATATGACTTTCAATTGGGGCCCGCCAGTCTTGACACAGCTGTTACGCATCCTGTAATGAAGTCGACGGCTGTTGGCAGTGGGCGCCGCAGTCCTGGCACACCCGCGACTTGCCCCGCGCCGGCGCGGGGCGTCCAGCTGAGCCGCGCTGGCCGGGCTCGGCGGCCACGCGCGCACGTCGAACAGCGCGAAGGTCTCCCAGCGGCCTCGCCAGTCCGTCGCGTCCACAAACACGTCCGATGTGCGGCCGTCGCAGCTGCGGGGAAACTCCAGCTCGGCCAACGCGGTCTTCGTCAGCAGATGCGCCGGCACTTGCCACCAGCCCCACGTATGTCTCGGTTATCAGCTCTCCCCCGGGGTTTGGTTCTCTTCGTAGCTGGTCAGCGTGGTGGTCGCGGGCAGGTACAGCGGGTGCCGCGGTTGGCCGCCCTTGGTCAGGCCCAGGCAGGCCAGGCCCGGCCGGTACTGCCGGGTCGCGGACCTGCGGAGCATCTGCGTCACCGTCGGGGCCCGGCGGGCCGCCGCGGGGTGGGCGCCCCACGCGGCGACGCACCGGTCCGCCTGCCGCGCGGTCGCGGCGAGGAACGCGTCGGTGGCGGGTCCGACCGGGTCCGGGTGGGTTTCCAGGGCGGCCGGGTCGGTGGCGCGCAGCGCGAACAGGTTGACCACCGCGAGGCTTCCGAATCCCCAGCTGCGGGCGAAGCGCGTCACGCGGCGCATCGTCGGGTCGTCGGCCGTCGCGTCGGCGGTCGACGGGTTCAGCATCACGAACATCACCAGCGGGCCCGGCGCCCACGCGCGGGTCAGCAGGTACCGATAGGTGCCGGTCGTGTCGAGCACCGCGAACGCGCTCTCGAACAGGTTCCCCGACTCCTGCACCTCGTGCTCGGCGGTCAAGGCGGGCGGCAGCGACAGCATCACCGGATCTCCTTCCGGTTCGCCGGCGGCAGCCGGCGTGCCTGGTCGGTCCGCTCGGCCTCGGCCCGCACCGGGCCGGACGGCGCCGGCGCGGTGACGATGAGGTAGACCCGCCCCTGGGCCGGGACGTCCGCGGTGGGCGGCAGGTACTTGGCGCCGCGGCGGCGGTTGGGGTAGAAGTCGCTGGCGTCCTCGATCGTCAGCACCGTCGCCAGCCGGGCGATCGTGGCGGTGATCTCGTGCTCGGTGCCTTCCAGGCGGATCCTCATAGGACGTACTCCTCGCTGGTCGAGCGGTCACGGGTGTTCGTGCGGGCGCGGGCTCGGGCGCGTTCGAGCTGGCGTTGCAGGCTCGCGGGTTTCACGCCGAGCTGGTGGGCGATCTCGGCGTGGTCGAGGCCGCGCTGGCGCAGTACGCGGTAGTCGGCGATGGTGTCGTCCAGGGACCGGGTGGTGCGCTCGTAGTCGGCGAGATCCCCGTGCCGCAAGACGTAGCTGTGGCATCCGGTGCACAGCCCGCGGCCGCAGTGCCGCACCATGCCCGGCGGGACGACCGTGTCGCGCTGGCCGGCCAACGGCCGGCGGCACCGCCTGCAGGGCCCGCCCGGCGCGCTCACCGCTCGTCCTCGATACGGGAGGCCAGGAACGCAGCCGGGTCGTTGGCCCGGGCGACGAACGCGCGGTCGCTGGCGCTGACGGCGTCCAGCACCTGCCGCGGGGTTTCGCCGCTGTGCTCGCAGCGACGCAGCACCTTGTACTTCAGCGCGCCGTAGGCGTCGGAGGTCGCGATCGCGTGCAAGTCCGTGCCGAACACCACGCCGAGGGGCGTCGGCGAACTGCTGCTCCAGCGTGCCCGCCACCGCGTCGGCGTCCGCGGCGGGTACCGCCGCCGGTCGCGGCGAGTCCGCCGCGACGTCCGCGTCTTCCGCGGTGGCCTGGGCGAGGGCCGGGATCGGCTTCGACACCGGTGTCCCGCTCGCCTGGCTGTCGGCGGGGTCGGTGTCGCCGGCGCCGTGTTCCTCGTCGAGTTCTTCGGACAGGTCCGCCAGGGCGGCGAAGCGCACCCGCTGCAGGGTGGTGGCCACGGATTCCAAGGCGAACATCAGGTCGACCGCTTCGTCGCGGCGGAGGCTGCCCAGGTGACGGCTGGTGAACGTGTCGCCGATCGCTTCCAGCACCGCGGCCGCAAGGGCGGCAGCCTCCGGGCGGCCCAGCCGGACGGGGTTGCCGTCGCGGCTCGGCTTGTAGTTCGTGTCGATCTCGACCAGGTGTCGGACTTCGTCGTCGTCCGCATAGCGGTAGTCGGCCTCGGCGACCTCGCCGCTGAACGTCGTGTCGTAGCCCTCAACCACCTCGACGCGCACGCAGTTGGGCCACTGCTCCAGGTCGTCGGGATCCGGGGTCCAGCCCTCGAAACTGGCCGTGAACGGCCGGCGGGGCGTGTGCGGTTCGGCCTGCTGCGCGACCGCGGCGGCGAGGCCCGCTTGCTCGCCGGTGCCGACCGGCGGCTCGTGGCGTGAGGTGAGCAGGACGGTCAGGCAGCCGCAGTCGTCGACGTTGTCGTGGTGGTAGCCGATGCAGCGGTCGTCTGAGCAGCCACAGGCGTCGCCGTGCCACTCGTCGGTGCCGAAGTGCCGCTGCGCCCACTCGGTCGGGGCGACGCCGAAGCTACGCAGCTGCTCGCGGGCGGTCGTATTGAGTTCCATGTCTTATGTCCTTTGTGGTCGGTGGTTGAGCAGCGGGAATGGATGGCCCGGGCGGGGCCGGCGTGCGGTCCCGCCCGGGAAGTGGGGTCAGGCGATGGCTTCGGCGGTGTGCAGGACGGCGCGCAGCCGGGTGCCGATCCAGGTGCCGACCGACGGCGAGACGGCGTTGCCGAAACCGTCGACCTGGTCGCGGGCCGAGCCCCAGACGACGAAGTCGCCGCGGTGGTCGGGGAAATCGACGTCGAAGCCGCAGCCCCGGCCGATCTCGTGGGCGGCGAGCATGCGGAAGTAGCAGTCCTCGAGCGCGATCTCGGCCAGCACGGCCCGCCACTCGGCGGCCAGGACGCCGGTGGTGTCGCGAGCGGTGAGCGTGCCGAGCGGGTCGGTCAGCGGGTGCGGCGCGGTCGCGTTGCCGCTGCCGCCGTTCTGCTTGAACCAACCGGAGAACAGCAGCGCCTGGCTGGCCGACGTGGACACGAGAGTGCCGAGCGGGTCGCTGACCGGGTGGGCTCGGTACCTGGCCTGGTCGATGGATCCGTTGTTGTTGATCGTCCCGGCGGCGGTCAGCAGGCCCGGGATCTGGTCGGACGTCACGGTCGGCATCGCTTCGGCGTGCACGGTCGGGACCGTGTTGCGCCGGAACGGCACCACGCCGGCGGACAGCATGCCGAGGGTTTCCGAACCACCCTGGGTCGGCAGCGGATCACCGGCGCTGCGCGGGCCGCCCTGGTAGTTGGCGACCGCGAGCATGACCGCCTTCTCGTGGGTCGAGGTCACGGTGTCCACCGAGCGGCTGAGGCGCTGTCCGTCGCCGTTGTGCGGGTGCACGGCCTTCGCCGGAATGAGCACCGCGGGGAACTCCGCGAACCGGCGGCGGCACCGCTCCGCGCGCTCCATCGTCGCCTTGGCGAGCGGGCCGACGGAGCCGTCGCGCTGCTTTTTGATCGGCTTGTCGCCGATGCGGGTGCCGAGGTTGCTCAGGTCGAGCGCGGCCAGCGACGGCGTCATCGGCGGGACGACCGGGCGACGGCAGGACGGGCAGGTGTAGTGGTACTGCTTGCCGTAGCGGACCGACCCGGTCGGCGGCACTCCCGTCTTCCACGACCACACGGCCTCGACGGTGCGGTTGCAGCGCGGACACCACGCCGCGGGCCGGTGGTCGAGGTCGGGCGTCGGGAGCTTCCTGTCCCAGAACGCGATGTAGAGGCGGTCCCGCGACTGCGGCACGCCGAAGAACATCGAGTTCAGGTAGAGCACGCGATGTCGGTAGCCGAGCATCCTGAACCGCTCGATCCACCAGTAGTACGTCGTGCCGTCGCCGACCTTCGGCCGGCCGGGCAGCGCCGGACCCCACGAGGTCAGCTCGGTGGTGCACTCGACGAGGATCAGCAGCGGGTGGTGCTGGGCGGCGTAGTGCAGCACGCAGTTGGCGGTCGCGCGGTCGCGCTCAGAGCGCGTCACGCGGGCGTCGAAGTCCGGGTCGTTGAGGTCGAACAGCGACAGGCCCTGCTCGTAGGCTTTCTGGGTGTTGGCCTGGGAGTGGTTGACGCAGGACACTCCCGCGCACAGCAGGTCCGCGGCAGGCAGGTCCCGAGCTGAGTGGTAGTCGGACGCGTCCGGGTCGACCAGGTCGGCGATCCAGTGCTCGGCCTCGGGGTGGTTGGCCTCGTGGACCTCAACCTTGTAGGCGTTGTGGTTGGCGGCCATGATCGTGGTGAACCCGGCCTTCTCGATCCCCCGGGTCAGGCCACCGAAACCCGAGAACAGGTCGACCGCGACCAGGTCGTCATGGCGGAACCGGCGACGGCGGGCGGCCGGGCGGTGCGTGGCGGTCCGGCTCATCGCTTGCCCTCCTTGGCGGCGGCTTCGCGGCGGGCGCGGTCGATCGCTTCCTGTTCGGCTTGCACGCGGCTGTGCCACGCGCCGGAGTCGTTGCTGCTCACGCCCCGCTCCCCTCGGGCTCGCACGCGAACAGCTGCTCCTGGCCGTCGACCTCGCCCCAGCCGGCGAGCTTCGCCGCGGCGCCGGCGGTCCCGGCCGGGCGCTTGCCGCGCTGCCTGGCGGCCGTGGTCTGGGCCTTCACGGCCCGGAACTGCTCGATCGTCATCCCGCACGCCTCGGCGGCGATCTGCTCGCGGGTCTTCTTCGCCTGGACCATCGGGTTTCTCCCTGGGGTGTCGGTGCCGGTAGCCGGGTCGCGAAGCCGGTGGACCTGGTGTGGTGGCCGGTTTTTCTTCGCTGCCCGTAGGGCGGGCGACGGCTTCACCCGTCGCTCTTCTCGGCGCCGTGCGCGGCCCCGGAGGCTCGCGATCAAGGGAAAAGGCAGAAAAGTTTTGGAGCCACGCGCTTTTTGTGGGTCCAAAAGTTTTCTGACCCCTTGATCGTGAGGTGGGGCCGTGCTAAGCCGGGCTGCGAAGCGGCAAAAACACCGTCCGCGCTTGCGCGGACCTTGTTCCGCCCGCAGAGGGCGGTGTCAGTGGCGGTGACCTGACCTGGGCGGGTTGGCCCGTTCGGGCTGCAGCTTTTGTCGGTCCCCCGTGTCACCATCGGGGGCATGGAGCTGACCGGACGCGACTTCGACCGCATTCCCCGCGGAAATGTGCGTGTGCCGGTGGTCGAGTTCGCGCGTTTGTGGCTCGCCGCCGAACAGGCCCTCGACCGCGAGCCGACGAACTGGACTTTCTTCGGCGTCGCGCAGACGTGTCGTTGGCTGGCCGGTGCCACCGTCCGCCGGGTCGGCCAGGCGCCGCGGCTCGCCGACGCGCCCATCACCCGCCGCTTCGGCGTGGCGCACGACGAGACCATCGAGGCGGAGTTCCTGGCCGCGGAGAAGCTGCTGTGGCGCCGGCCGGTGCCGGCGTGGCTGGCCGAGCGGCCCGGTTGGCTGCCGGCGATCGTGGCCACCCTGGCGTGGGCGCGCGGCCGCAGCGGGACCCCGCCGATCGACGTTCCCGCCCACGTCCAGGGCTGACCACCGGTTCATCGCGAGGACACCGCGCCGTCGTCGTCGGCCAGCTCGGCCGCGGCGGCGGCGTCGCTGATGTTGCGACGGTGCAGCTCCGCGGCCTGCGCTTCCTCCGCGGCGTGGCGTTCCTCGACTACCTGCCGGGCGGCGATCTCGCGCAGCGCCCGCTGCGCCCGCTCGATCGACTCGGCCGTCTCGTCCGCCGAGGCCACCCGGACCTCGTCGGACTCGGTCACCGGGGCTTCCGCGTCGGCGACGTCGCGGACGTCGGCCACCGCGGTCTCGGCCACCCCCGCCTCCGCGGCCGCGTCCTCGTCGTCGTTGACGGCGGCGAGGTCGCCGGCGCGCTCGTCGACCACGTCGGCCAGGTCGTGCTCGGCGGTGACCTCCCGGTGCGCGTCCTCGGCGGCCATGTGCTCGTTGTGGGCGTCGAGCCATTCCCCGGCCGTCACCGTCGGCGCCGGCTCGGTGTCGAGGTTGCGGGCGGCGATCTCGGCGCGGGCACGGTCGGCGGCGGCGCGGGTTTCGGCGGTGTGGGCGTACCACAACGCCCGCGCCTCGTCCGCGCTCTCCAGCTCGGCCGCCCGGTGGGCGAGCACCTCGGCCAGCGCCTCGGCCTCGGCGGCCTCCTGCAGCAGCCGGTCCCGCTCCGCCTCGTCGGCGGCGGCGTCGGCTTCGGCGCGGCGCATCGCCGCGTCCCGTCGCCGGGCGTCGAGAGCCTGGTGGATGCCGGCGAGTTCGTTCGCGACGAACTTCGGACCCCACGTCTTCTCCCGCTCCCACGCCCGCATCCGGACCAGCAGCTGCCCGTCGGACATCTCCAACTCGTCGCGCCCGGACTCCGGGCGCCCCAGCGCGCGCCAGGCCGAGCGCCACGACGCGTACGCCTCGACCTGCCCGGCCTTCGGCGCCGGGCCCAACGCGGCGGCCGGGTCGTCGTGCCCAGTCAGCTCCCGGTGCGCCGCGACCGTCCCCGCCTTCGCGACCCACGCGTCCCGCTCGTCGGCTCGCTCCGGGACCGGGCCGAACGCTTCGATCGCCCACTGCGGCGGCTCCGCCGCCAGCTGGGCGCCCAGCTCGTTGCGGCGGGCGTCGGCGGTCTCGGCCAGCGACCGCAGATAGGCCGCCCACTGCGGGTCCTCGACCTGGGGCAGCGAGTCGGCGTAGGAGTCGCCGACCGGGTCGAGGCTGACCGCGCCGGTGATCCGGTGGTGGATCACGTTGGTCAGCTGCCGCGCTCCGGACAGGCTGCGCGCGGTGACCGCGTCGTCGAGGACCTGGCGTGGGTCGTGCCCGGCCAGCTCGGCCCGCCGCAGCAGGCGGGCCAGCGTCGGGCCGCCGTCCTCGGCGGCGATCCGGGCCCGCTGGTTCTCGCTCAGCTTCCCCTGCTCCACCAGCTCGTCCAGCCACCGCGCCGTCCGGCCCGCGGTGGCCAGCTCGGTCGCGTCCGCGAGCAGTTCGGCCGGGGTGCGGATCGCCGCGGTCTCGGCGGCCGCCTCGACCGCCTCCGCCAGCGCGGAACGCTGCGGCCCGGTCCCCTCGAACGCCCCGGCCAACACCGCGGCCGGGCTCCGGTGCACCGCCTCCAGTGTCGCGCCGTCAGGGGCGTCGGCGGGGACGGCGACGGTGGTGACGTGTGCGGTGTTGCCGCGCCGGCCGCGGGTCAGCCCCACATAGAGGGCTTCCTGTCCGGTCGACTCGGTCACCACGGCGTGGCTGGTGTCCACCGTGAGCCCCTGGGCACTGTGGACGGTGGAGGCGTAGCCGAGCGCGACGTGCTCGGCCACGTAGCTGCCGGGCAGGGTGATCCGCTCCCCCAGCACCTCGCCGACGCCGTCCTCGCGACCCAGGACGCGGGCGACGACCAGTCCGCCGTCCTCGCGGGTGTCCAGGACGCGGTACTGCTTGCGGTTGATCGGCACCTCCCGGTTGCCCTCGACTCCGGCCAGGTCCCAGCCGTTGCGGCGGGCCTGGATCAGGTCGCCGGCGCCGGCGTAGGTGCCCTGCTTGCCCAGCGGCACCCCGGTCTCGGCCACCCGGCCGAGCCGGACCAGCTCGTTGCGCAGCTCCGCGCACAGCTGCGCGGCCTGCTCGTTGGTGTCCACGATCAGGATCGAGTGCTTCCCCGCGAGCGTGTCCGCCAGCCACGCGCGCCCGGCGGCGGCTTCGGCCTGCTCGCGGGTGCCGGCGTCCACGATCCGGCCGTGCTTGTGGTAGTCGGCGAGCACAGTCTCGTCGCCGTCGCGCAGCCGCAGCGACGCGCCGCGTTCCCACTCGGCGGCGAACCGGCGGACCTCGGTCAGCTCGTAGGTCGCGCCGGCATCGGCGACCAGTTCCATGCCGCCCCCGGCGCCGACCGCGGCGAGCTGCCGGTGGTCTCCGGTCAGCAGGAGTTTCGCCCCGGCCTGCTGGACGTGGTGGTGGATCTTGGCCAGGTCGGCGGTGTTGGCCATCGCCGACTCGTCCACCACCACCAAGTCGCCGGGGTTGAGCCGCCACGCCTCGTGTTCCGGGTGCGTCGAGCCCTCGGCGAGCTTGGCCTGAGCGTTCAGCCACCGCGCGATGTTCCGCGCGGTCAGGCCCTCGCCGGCGAGGACGTCGGTGGCAACCTGGCTGGAGGCCAGCCCGACCACCTTGCGGGCCTGGCCGCCCCAGAGGGCGGGGTCCTGCCACGCCTTCGCCAGTGCGCCGACCACAAAGGACTTCCCTGTCCCCGCCGGGCCGACCAGCGACTCCACCGCCGCACCCGAGGACAGCACGCCGCGCACCGCGGCGGCCTGGTCCGCGCCCAGCTCCACCCCGTTCTCGGCCAAGGCGGCCACGAACTCCTCGGCCATGGTGCCGTCCAGGGCCGGAGCCCCGCGACGGGCGGTCGCCGTCGCGAGCGCGCGTTCGGTGTGCACGTGCTCCGGTGTCGCGTACAGCTGCCCGGCCGGGGCGTCGTAGGCGGACTGGCCGTTGGCCAGCTTCAACGCCTCCGGCAGCACCGCCGTGCCGGGGCGGTCGGTCGCCAGCGGCGTCGCCAGCTTCAACCCCTCGGCGGTGAGGGTGTCCAGCAGCCGCGCCACCTGCGCCCCGTCAAGATCGCCGAGCTGATCCGGCAACGCATCGGAGATCGCGCGCGTCAGGTCCGGTGCCGTCCACCCGGCCTTTGTGGACTGCACGTCCGCGAGCGCGGTCTTGAGCACCTCCTCCGGCGAAAACGGCGTAGCCGCGCGCGGCTCGTGGGCGAGGTTCAGCACGTCGCGGGCGACGCCGGCGAGCCCGCCGGCGACCTCCGCGCGCAGCTCGCGGTCCCAGCGCTCCAACCGGGCCTCGACGGTCTCCCCGTCGTGGGACTTCGCCTTGCGGGTGGCGAAGGTGGCCTGCCGCTGCAGCCGGTCCAGTTCCAGCGAGGTCGGCTCCCGGTTGAACCGGGCCTCGAACTGCTCGACCAGCTTCGCCGTCTTGCGGGTGATCGCGCGGCGCCGCGAGCTGAACAGGTCCATCACCGGCTGCGCGATCCCCACGACCTCCCGCGAGCGGCCGTCCGGGCGGGTGGCGAACCGCACCCCCAGCGCACGGGCCAGGTGCTCCTCGGTGGTGCGCTCCCCCACCGCGGCGGCCGCGCCGCGGAACTTGTGGAGCCCGCGGGAATCCAGTGTCCGCCACTGCCCGTCGGCGCCCTGGACGCGGTTGAGGATCGCGTTGTGGATGTGCAGCTGCGGGTCGTGGTTGCGCGAGTCGTGCTGGAAGAACGACGCCACGACCAGGTCGTGGGCGTCGATGAACCGGCCCGCAGCGCCGCCGTGATGCCCCACCCGCGAGTAGCCGGCGTGCTCGGCCAGGTAGTCCAGCGCCGCCCGGTTCCCGGCCCAGATCGCGTCCTCCACCGCGTCGCGGTGCGCCCGCCACGACTCCGCCGCCGCGGCGGCGTCGTCGCGCTGGCGGGCCAGCTCGGCCAGTTCGGCCGGGCTGGCGCCCGCTGCCGTCGCGGCGGCGAGCGCGTCCGAGATCCGTCCAGCCGTCCGCTGTGCGTTCACCTGCTGGGCTTCGAACGCCGCGTGCAACACGGTGACGGACTTCTGGACGCTGAACGTGGCGTCCAAAAAGGCCACGTTCTTCCGCGCCCGCTTTCCCGCCTCCAGTCGAAGCTCGGCGCGGCGTTCAGCCGTCGCGCCCGGCTCGGCGTCCAACGCGGCGGCGTACAACTCGTCCTCCGTTGGATACTTCCGCCCGGTGTGCCCGAGAGTGGACGCCTCGCCCCACCGCGCCGGATCCTTGAACGCCGGGTCCCGCGGGTCGACGAAACACTCGTAGACCGCAGTCATGTCCTGCTCGTCGACCAGCCCCGTCAGGCCCAGTTTCTCGGCGCCGCCGCCGTACCAGCGGCCCGGCGGCTCCCCCGCCGCGACCGCGCCCGTGTAGTAGTTCTCCCGGCCCTTCGCGACCTCCTCGGTCAGGTACTTCACCGAGTAGCCCGTGGAAATCGACAGCATCCGAACCCCCTTTCAAGATCAACTCGCGGGCTTTGAAGATCAACAACGGCAGTCGCGTTCCCGCGCGCCGGCACCGGCGCAGCGGCCCATCGGATCGTGATGCCTAGGTGTGCATCTCTTCTTGGACTTGGTGAGTTGTTGCTGGGTGAGTGGCTGATGGTGGTCTGGGACTGCTGTGGTGGCTGACTGAGTGGTTCTGCTGTGGTGCTGCTGGTGTGGATCATGAGTGGGTGTTGCTGGTGGGAAGTTCGGTGATGAGCTGTAGGGGTGCGGGCTGTTCGCGGAGTTCCTGCAGGGCTGTTCCGGCGGTGCCGCGGGAGACTTCGGCGAGCTGCATCAGCTGATCGACGGTCGGGAGGTCGCCGTGCTGGGCCTGCCACCGACGGGCCGCCGCGCGCGCCCGGTCCCGCTTCGGCGACGGCGGCGGGCTGGCTGGACGCTCCGGCTTCGCCTCGGCCGCGCCGCGCTCCGCCGCGGCCGGCGGCTGGACGGATTCCGGCTCACGCGTTGTACGTTCAGCCCGCTCGACCGCGCTGGACGCGTCCAACGGGTCCAGCTGTACAGCGCCCGACTGAACGGACCCGGACTGGACACCCGTGGACTGAACGGCCGCCCCGGCGGCCTCGTCGGTGGACGCGTCGGCGCGCTCGGCGACCGCCGGCACCCGCTCCCCCGTCGCCGCCGACCCGGCGGCCGCCGTGACCAGTCCGCCCTCGGCGGCGAGCATGAACAACAGGTGCGCCACGATCGCCGCCGCCACCGCCGGCCACGCCCCCACGCCGAACCGCATCGCCGCGGGCAACCCCGCCGCCGAACTGGCCTCGGACACGCCACCGGCCAGATACACCGCCTGCGCCAAGCCCGACAGCCCAGCCGCGAGGATCACCACCGCCCACGCGTAGCAACGGCCACGCCTGGGCAACCGACCCGTCGACGCGTACGCCACGATCGCCAGCCCGTCGGTGATCACCGGGTAAATCCACGCGATCAACGCCGGCACCTTCGCCGCCAGCACCACCTCGAACAACCCGTGGGCCGTGGCCGCCGCCGCGCCCAACGCCACCACCAGACCCGGCGCCAGCGTCGCCAACGTCGCCCACCCCGACGACCTCGTCCGCTCGCCGCTCATGCCATCCCCCACTCGTCGGCCTCGCCGTCGTCGTCCGTGGCCACGCGGGCGCGCCGCGGGTAGTGCAGGTTGAGGCCGTCCTCGCCGACGTCCAGGCTGTCCACGCGCATCGCCTCGGCCGCGGCCCGCGCACGCCTCCGCTCGGTCTGCCGTGCCAGCACGGCGCCCTCGGCGTAGATCTCCAGGGCGATGTTCGCGACCGCGGTGTTCCCCGCGGTCAGCCGGTGCGCGGCCCCCTCGTTCAGCCCCAAGGCGATTGCCTGGTCGAACCGGTCGAACGCGTCGTAGATCAGCCGCCGCTGCGCGGCGTTCCTCATCAGCCGCCGCTGCTCGGCCACCACCGTCTCGCGCTGCTGCGCCGTGCTCATGCCTGCACCCAGCCTTCGCTCTGCACGACGGCCTGCTCGGCCATCGCGTCCTCGGCGTTCCACCGCGCGCACCGCTCGCCCCGGGCGGTGTCCTCGTCCTCGCGCCCCGCGCGCTGCACCGCCGACTCGGCGGCCGTGACCGCCTGCCCGCACTCGGCCACCTGCGCACCCAGCGGCGCTTCCTCGCCCAGAACCTCGTCGATCCGGCCCAGCACCTCGTCGGCGCGCGCAGGCATCGCGACGTCGCCGCGGCCGGCGTCGAGGCGACCGGGCCGCCGCGGGCCGCTCGGGCCCGGGTCGGTCAGGTTCCGCGCGATCCAGCTGTCCGGCTCGGGCCGGCGTTCCGGCACCTCGCCGCCCGTGCTCGCGTCGGCGTCGAGCTGCGCGAGCCGCCGGCGGGCGGCGGGGACCTGGTAGTTCCAGAACGTGTCGCTGCTGTCGTGTTCCTGCTCGTTGCAGGTGCCGCATTGGCTGACGTCGATGTGGCAGCCGCGCATGTGCCGGTCCAGGGCTTCCGCGTTGCGCAGGACCTCGCGCGCGTCGTCGGCGGTGTAGGACTCGACCCACCCCTCCAGCAGAGCGGCTTCCTCCGCGCGGTACTCGGCCGCATCCCGATCCATGTCCGCGTCGACCAGCCGGGACAGCTGCTCCGGGGTCACCCCGACCCGGGCCAGGTCCTCGTCGGTGAACGCGCCGTCACCGAGGCTGTCCACGGCGGCACGCACCCGCTCCAGTTCGTCGTACTCGGCCATGTCCCCCGGCCCAGCGGCGTGTTCGTGTTCGGCGTCCAGTTGCGCCTGCTCTTCCGCGCCGACACGCTCGGCCTGTTCGCGGGTGACCCGGTTGAAGTCGTCCCGGGTGATCCCGGCCTGCTCCAGGTCGGCGTCGGTGACCACGCCGGCGGGCAGCGAGTTCACCGCGGCCTGCACCCGGGCCGGGTCCGTCTCCAACCCCGTCGCGTCGTACACCGGCGCTGCGGCCTCGACGTCCGCGGCGCCGCGCGCGGACAGGTTGCGGTCGATCCAGCTGCCCGGCTCCGGCACGCGCTCCGGCACCTCGGGCCCGGGCGCGTCCTCGACGGTGTCGTAGTCGGCCGGATCCCAGCCCGCGGCGTTGCCGGTCACGGTGAACACCTCGCCCGTGCGGCGATCGCGGACCACGTCACCCAGCTGGAAGGTGTCGATCGCCCCGGAGGCGGCCTGCGGGGCCGGGTACTCGGCGAGCGCGGCCGCGATCTGCTGCGCGGTTTCGGCGCTCACGCGCGGGGTGTACCGGTCGGCAGTGCCGGTCACCGCGGCACTGCGCGCCGCCTCGTTGCCCATGCCATCGTCGACGTGGCGGCGGTACTCGGCGATGGTGTCGGCGGCCAGGCCGGTCTCGTCCTGGCTCGCGTCGACCGCGCGCGCGGCGGCCTCGTCGTGGCTCCAGCCCTCACCGATCAGCTGCACGAATCGGCCCAGCGCGTCGTCGGCGATGTCGTAATTGCGCAACGCATCCTCGGCCGGCATCAGCTCGGCCGGGTTGATCACCACCACCTCGACGTCCTCGCCAGCCGCCGCCGGCCGGGCGTGCTCGTCGTTGCTGTTCACTGCAGCTCCCATCCCTCGCTCGTGCTGGTCCTGTGCGTGGAGATCACCGGCCGAGCTGTCGGCGGCGGCCGCGAGACCGCGTTCGGTGATGACGTGGCGCGCGAGATCGCGGACGTCGTTGGGGTCTTCCATGTCGCCGCGGCGCACCAGGCCCCACAGGTGGCCCGCGTCGCAGTCGCGCACCGACAAGCGGTCAATGGAGGCGGCGCTGCCGTCGCTCCAGGCGAGCCGCACCTCGTCCTCGGGGCGGGCGCCGTGGGCGTCCACCAACATGCCGTCCGGCCGCCGCACCAGGTAGTGCAACTCGTCCCCGTCGAATTCCAGCTGCACCAGCGGCCAGCCGGTCTCCTCGTGCAAGGCCAAGGCAAGCCCGTGGCAGTAGCCGTAGTCGAATACGTCCTCGACCGACTCGAACCCCTCCGGGACGACCGGGCGAGCATCGGCCGCGCCGCTCGCGGTCGACGCTTCCCACCGTTCTTCCGCATCATGCGACGGATGCGGAACGGCCTGGTCAACCGACCAGAGGATGGCCGAGAGCCTGTCCATTCCGGCGTCGAGGTTCTTCCTGTACACCGCGACCGCGCGTTCGGCGAGTGCCGCGTCCTCGACCCCGGCGACGGCTTCCGCGCCCGCGGTCGCGTGGTCGATTCCCTTGCGGTGCAACATCTTGTAGCGCTGGATCACGTCCAAAGCGATGTTCCGGTCGTCCAGCCAGTTGAGATTCCTCGGGGTGGTCACTGCTGTTCCCACCCTTCGGTGTCGTTGTCGACTGCCTCGGCGGCCTGGTCCTCGGTGTTCCAGCGGGCGCACCGCTCGGCGCGTTCGCTGTCCTCATCGGCGGTGCCCCTGCAGGTGGCTGCGGCGGCTTCGGCCGCGGCGACCTCGGCGCCGCTCTCGGCCACTCGTTGCCCCAGCGAGGCCACGTCGTGCTGGTGGTCGATCCCTTCCGCGTCCGCGGTGACCGGGCTGCTGTCGGAGGCGGTGCCGAGTGAGTCCGGCTGGGTGGTGCTGCGCTGCGGGGTGAAGAGTTCGGCGGTGTCCAGCGCGGTCAGCGCGATGGCGGTGTCGTGGTCGAAACCGTCGTCGCAGCGGGCGATGAAGGTGTCCAGCGCTGCGGTGACCATGTCGCGGTCGTCGGGGCGGCAGGCGTCGAGAACCCAGGTTCGGGCCGTCTCGAGCTTCTCGCCGTGCCCGCAGTGCCGCGCGAACTGCGCGAGAGCCGTCTCGACGGCGTCGTAGTTGCCGTCGAACAGCTGCAGCTCGTGGTTCTCATCAAGCGGGTCCGCGGCGTCCGGTTCGTGCCCCTTGTCGGTGGCTTGGACTGCCTCGTCTTCGCTGGCGTCGCGCGGTGGCTCCAGCTGGTGCTGCAGCTCGCGGACCACTGTGTCCGCGGCGTGCAGAACGTTGAAGTCGTTGGCCGCGCGGACCTGGGCGGCGTGTTCGGCGGTGTCGGCGGCAGCCAGCAACCCGGCGGTGTCAGCATCCAGGCCGTGGCGGGTCAGCCACTCGAACCGGCGTACCGCCTCGCCTTCCAGCCCACTCGGCTCGGCGGGGACCGTGCCCGGGGTGTGGGCGGCCAGTGCCGCCTCGGCGGCCACGTGGGCGTCGTCGAATCCGAGCATGTCCTGGTGGTCCGGAATGGTCCCGCGGTAGCGGGCGCCGTAGCGGACGGTGGCGACCGCGGCCGCCCATGCGTCCGCCTCGGCGATGTCTTCGGGGGCACCGTTGCGGACGCGGGCGACGAACCCGCCGATCGCGTGCAGTGCCACCGGATCCCCGCCCGCCGCGGTCGCCGTGGCGGTGTCGGTGTCCACGCCGGCGTTGCGCAGGGACAGGAACTGCCCGATCGCCGCGTCAGCGACCGTGCCGGCCACCGCCGCGTCCCGGGCCGTCGTGAGGTCCGCTTCGGAGCGTTCGACGTCGTCGGCGAACTGCGCGACCGCGCCGTACACCCCGGGGCCGTCGCCGGCCAGCTCCAGCGCGTCCAGGTGCTCGACGCCCTCGGCCCGCGCAGCCAGGTAGGCGTCGATCCCGGCCTGCACCTGCGGCGCGACGATGCTGTGCCGGGCACCGGTCTCCCGGACTCCGGCCAGCTCGACCCCGTCCGGGATCACCGTGCCGTCGTCGAAGGCGACCATTACCGGCGCCGCGAGCGGGCCCTCGCCGTAGCCGTCGCCGCGCCACCCCACGATCGCCTCGCGGAAGTCGGCCAGCGCGGTGTCTTCACCACGGCCGGCGGCGACCTGGTCGGCCAGCACGCCGACGGCGTCGAACACCGCTTGGGCCTGCTCCCCGGCTCCGGCCTGCTGGCGCATCACCACCGCGGCCGCGGCCTGCGCCGCGACCTCGGCCGCCGCCTCGGGCGAGATGCCGTGCCCGGTCAGCCGGAGGAACAACCCGACCGCCGTCGACCCGACCGGCGGGGCCTGGCTCACCAGCTCCCGGATCTCCCGCTCGGTGAGGCCGTCTTCGGTGCGCCACCTCTCGTACTGCGCCAGCGTCCGGTCCGCGCAGCGTTCCAGGTCGGCGTAGTGGTGGGCGCGTTCGTACAGCGCCCGCGTCACCAGGTCCTCGGTCATCGCCGACCACCCCCGCTGCGGCGGCGGGCGGCCTCGGCCGCGCGGGCGTCCGCGACAACCTCGGCGTCCGGCTCGGGCGCCGTGCTGGTGCGGGCGGTGCCCCACCACGCGGCGATCGGGGCCAGTGCGGCACCGGAGGGCACCTGCGGGCCCGGGCGGTGTCGTTCGCCGCCGTCCTGGTGGTTCTCCAGCGAGCAGTTCGCGGTCGCGGCCTTGATCCGCTTCACCACACCCGGGCGGTAACGGTCGTGCCAGTCCGCGGCCCGCGCCACGGTCGCGTCGGCGTCCACATAGGCCGTCAGCCACGACCGCATCAGCCACACCAGTTCCTCAACCACGTCCGGGTGCCAGCACCAGCACTCCGGCAGCACGGCGTCGGAGTAGCGCAGGAACACCCGCACCAGCCAGACCGACAGGTCCGACAGCACTTCCTGGGCCAGCTCGGCCGGATCACGATCGACCTCCTGCCCGTCGGGCAGGTCCAGCCACGACAGCGGCCGGGTCCGGCCGCCCTCGTCATCCGGGTTCACCTGCTCCGCCAGGGTTTTCACGACCTTGGCCAGCCGCTTGACCTGCTCGGGCAGCGGCGCGACCTCATCGCGCAGCTGCTGCACCTGCTTCGGCAGCGGCGTCACCGCCTCCATCGCCGCCCGCAACCCCTCCACTTCGCGGGCCAGGCCGGCGACCGCCGTGCTGCTCGCGCAGCCGGGATGCGGCTGCCCGGCCCCGGCGCCGTTGGCGGCCGGGTTCGTCGGCGTTCCGTTGCTGTCGCTCATGATCAGGCCACCTCCACCAGGTCGTAGCGGGCGTGCAGTTCGGTCCAGCTGGCGTGATGCCGGCCGTCGGCGGTCTGGTAGGTCCCGTCCGGCCTGGGCTCCCAGCGGCGCATCAGGTCATCGCGCACCGGCGGGTGATCGGCCGGTTCCCGGGTCGGCGCGGCGAGCCCGGCGACCAGCCACACCCGCGGCCGGCCATCCGTGCCCGCGTCCTCCGTCGGGTTCGTTTCCGGGTTCACGGCGCCACCCCCGGGAAATCGGTGGTGTCCGACCAGTCCAGGAACTGCGACTCCTCACCGGGGCGGACCATCCGATGCGTGGCCGTCATCAACGCCTCGACGTCGTCGCGGCGGAACACCGCCCATCCGGCGCCGTCCGGCGTGGACAGGCCGAGCACGATCAGGTCGCCGCGCGCGACCATCTGCACGTCGACCGCTCCGGCGCGGCCGGCGGTCAACACATCGGCCAGCAGATCCCGGCCGATCACCCACTCCTCCGGGCACACCTCCGCAGGGAAGCGCAGCGTGACCGCGTACGGGTCGGTGGCCTCATAGCGAACGGACACCACGGCCTGTCCGTGGCTGAGCAGGGCGGGAAGCTCCATCCAGATCATCGCGACCGCCCCCGCTCCGGCCCCGTCGTGTCGGTCAAGCGGCGGCCGGACTCGGCCACCACCCACGCCACGAATTCCAGCCGTAGCCCCGCGGCGACCTGGCTGGCCAGGTAGTCGGTGATCTGCCGCGCGGTCTGCCCGTGCAGGGCACGCCACACGATGATCTCCACCAGGGCGGCCACCAGCTCGAACCGCTCACCGGTCTCGACCTGCGCGACCTCACGCGACAGCTCGGTGATCACCGTCGTGATCCGGGCGGTGTTGATCGGACCGAAAGGCATCGTGGTCACGGGATCACCGCCAGGGCCACCGCGGCGATGCCGAGCGCGAGCCCGTGCAGCGCCTGATCGGCCAGGTACATGCCGTTGAGGCCGTTGTCGGCCTGCCGCGCGAACCGGCCTTGCCGCAGCCGATTCAGCAGCCAGCGCACCGGCCACCGGCGGTCCAGGAAGGCGTGCGTGCCCGCCGACCACACCAGCGCGGCCAGGACTCCACGCGTCGACCACGGCAGCGGCAGAGCCAGCCAGGCGGCAAACCCGAGCAGCATCAGCACGGCGTGGTACTGCGCGACGTGCGCGAGGTTCGCCGCCCAGCCACGACGCGGGCTCGCTCCCGCGGCAACCTCCGCCGCGGTCGGCGCGCCCTTGCGTGCGGCCTGCCGGTCGGTCTGGCCGCCCACGTGGTCGGCCAAGGTGTGGCCGACCGACAACACCACCCACGACGCGGCGAACGTCACCAGCGTCATCAGCTCCGGCATGGTGATCATCCCGGTCACCGCCCCTCGCCACGGTCGTCGCCGGTGGCTTCGGCCCAGGTGGCGTCCAGCTCGGCCTCCAGCTCCGCCAGCGGATTCGCCTCGGCCGTCTCGGCCGCCCGGTCGTCGGCCGGCGTGTGCGCCGTGTCCGGTCCGGCGACGTCGAGGCGCACCGTCTCGGCGCGCACGACTGGCTCGGCGTGGTCCTGCACCGGCACCGCCGCCGCCTTGGCGGCGCGGGCGGCCTTGCGGTCGGCGGCCCACTGCTCGGCCTTGGCCATCCACGGCTCGACCAGGTCGGCGAGGGTGTCCACCACCATGGCCAGCCACGTGGTCGCGGCATCGTGGCGCTGAGACCAGCGGGCCGTGAACGCCTCCCGCCGCTCGGCGCGGGCCAGGGCCTTGACGTCCCGGCGCTTCCACGCCATCTGCAGCCGCCCGATCGCCACCGCCATCCCGCGGCGCACCACCACGGCGTGCAGCTCCGGCAGCTGCGAGATCTCCCCCGGCGTCAGCACCGGCACCCGCTGCGGCGACCGGCCGGTCACCCGGCCGTCGGCGTCCTGCTGCTCGACCATCTCCCGCCGCTCCGCGGTCAGCAGCGAATACGCCTGCAGGTCCTCCGGATCGCGGGCGCTGGCGAGGATCAGCACGCTCGCCGAGTTCGTCATGATCGCCGCGCAGCCCATGTCGCCCCACCGCTTGCGCAGCTGCGCCCGCGACTGGGCACCGATGTGGATGGTCACATTGCGGCCACCCATGTCCGCGGTCCAGTCCGGCAGCGGGATGGGGCAGATGATCGCCGCCTCGTCGAGCACCAGCGTCAACGCCGGATCCAGCCGCCCGCCCGGGGACTCCGCCGCGATCCGGCGGGCCTCCCGCGCGATGTGTGCGGTCAGCGCGGCCACCAGCGGCGCGGTGTGCGACTCCTCCGCGCCCAGCATGTAGACCGTCGCCTTCGACTCAAGCAGCTCGGCCACGTCCAGCCCGCGCACCATCGTGGTGGCCTTCGCGGTCGGGTCCATCAGCCACGCGAACGCCGGCTGCATCGACGTCGTGATCGACGACTGCGTCCGGTCGTTCGTGTTCAGGAACTGTTCGGCCGCGTCCACAAACGACGGTTCCGGCGACCGGCGCAGCAGCCGCAGCACCTCATCGGCACACTCGGCCGGCTTCGCCGCCCACGCCGCAACGTCGGCCATCATCAGCTCACCCAGCGCCGCAGCGTGCAGCAGAACCGCCAGCGCACGGCGAGCCTGATCCACCCAATGCTGCCGCTCGTCCGAGCCACCCTCACCCGGCAGCAGATCCGCGGCCCGATAGGTCGCCGTCACCGGGTTCTCACACCCGGCCAGCGGGTCCAGGCCGATCGTCGAGGGGATTTTCCCCATCCCCGAGGGGTTGTAGACGTGGACCGGCCCGCGCTGCTCACGCAGCTTCGCCGTCAGCTCGATCAGGTCAGTGCGGGTCGACGTGGCGATCACGGCGCCAGGGGCGTCCAACAGCCGCGACGCCAGCGTGCCCGTCTTCCCCGATCGCGGACCGCCCAGTGTCAGCGTCACGTCCTCCACCGGGGACCAGATCCACTGCCACCCCACCCGGGCCAGGCGGACGGCGTACTCCGTCACCGGCACCCGCCGGCGCGCCCACCACGACAGCTTCCGCAGCGACGGCTTCAACACCTTCGCCTTCCGGCGCATCGCCCACTTCGACGCCTTCCGCCAGATCTGAAACCGCGACGCCACCCCGCCGTTGCGCTGCGATCGGCGCGCCCACCGCCCGAGCAACCCCAGCGAACCGCCCCGCTTCCGCAGCCCCAGCACCACAAGGAACAGCAGCACCGGGCCGCCGAAGATCAGCCCCCACGGCCACACCCCGTAGCCCGGGGTCTCCGTCGGCACCCAGCCCACGAACCACACCGACAGGCCCACCAGCCCGGCCGCGAAGGTGCCGACCTTCGCCGAATTGCCCTGGACCAGCTCGACCACGCCCAGCACGCCGGCCGCGACACCCGCGACCACGAACCACGGCCAGACCACCGCGACCTTCACGTGCCAGTCGCTCAGCAACACGCCGATACCGATCAACGTCACCGCCACCAGGGCGGCCCCGAACGTGCGCATCAGGCCGCACCCCCAGCGACCTGGCCAGCGATCCTCTGCTCGGCGAGCCACCTCGTGGTCCACTCGGCGACGTCGATGCACCGGCCGACGGTGAGAACGTCGTTGATCAGCTTGTCCACCACGGCACGCGGGACGACGTACCGCGCTCCGATCTTCACGCCCGGGAACTGACCTTTGCGCAGGTGGCGGTACATGGTCGACTGGTCGAGGCGCAGAAGGGTTGCGGCCTCGGCCACGTTGTAGAACGCCGGGTCTTGAGTAGCCCCGGACAACGAGTGCTCCACTGGAGGTCCTCTCGATCACAGCCGCCGCGGCGACCAGCACTTTTATGGGCCTAAACAGCTCTCGCCACCCGATCTCGCCGACTTTTAGAGCCCTAAACGATGGCTGAGACGTGGGCAGGAGTGCTGTTTAGAGGCATAAAAGGCACGATAGGCCGAGTGTCGGCCCGCTGTCAAGACCTCTAAACTCGTGCCATGGCCGAGTTGGACGACTTCGAGTCGGTGCGGCGAGACACCGACCGCCTACGCCGCGCGAGGCGTGCGACCGCGCTCCTCACGGCGTATCAGCAGCGCGCCACAGAGCTGGCTCGCGTCCGGAGGTCGGCCATCGAAGAGGCGCACCGAATCGATGGGCTCAGCTATACGGAGATCGCGGCGGCAGTGGGCATCTCGAAAGGCAGGATCACTCAGATCCGGGGCTCCGCGCCTGGCCCGGAGCGCGCCTTCTTCGGTGTCGGTCCAGTTAGCGTCGGCGTGCCGTTGCGGCGTGGCGACGACCATCGGATGCGCACCTACATCGACGCGGCCGACGCTCGTGCCCAGGAAGACACAGAAAACCTGTTGTCAACCCTGTCGTTCGCAGTCGAGCGGTTCTCGATCGAGGCCGATCGTGAGGCCGCGCCCGCCGGCGACGCCGTGATCATCTGCGGGCCACGTTCGGCGCCAGTCGCGCGCGTTTTGCTGGCCGACGACCCGAAGCTGGGCTTCGAGAAAGACGACCGCTGGCGGATCGCAGATCGCGTCACTGGAGCGCACTACTACTCACCGCGTGCTGCTGACCCGGCAGACCGCATCGACTTCGGCTACTTCGCCCGCCACAAGTTCGATGATCGCGTGGTCGTGCACGTCGCCGGCATCACCGCAATCGGCTCTGCGGGTGTGCTTCACTACCTGGCGCCGAACGTCCGCTCGCTGTTCGACCAGGTCGGCGACGTCTCGTTCAGCATGGTGGTTCGGTGCTCGTTCGCAGAAGACGAGACCACCATCCTGGAGAGTGAACTTGTTGCTGGCCCTTACGTTTGGTGATCAATGCGAGTAGCAACAGCTCAATGGCCCCCATCCGCTGAGAGTCAAGATCGCGTGCTCGTCACAGACTCGTCCGTGGTTGTACTCGATGGCGCGAGCGCGTTCGCGCCTGTCGATGTTCCCACCGATCGTTACGTCGACAAGCTCGCCGCCGCGATCGGCATGAACGTCGAGCATGCCGACGTCTCACTGGACGTAGCAGTGGCGGAAGCGATTCGGGAGACGGCGAAGGAACTGCAGCTCAGTGCTGGAAATTCGCCGTCCAGCACGGTGAGCGTGCTGCGAGTCCGCCCTGACGTTATTGATCTTTATAGCCTTGGCGACAGCGCGATCTACTACGGGTCGGATGACGGCCCAGTGAACGTCATGATCGACCGTCGGCTCGCTCAGCTTGGCATTCCCGAGCACGAGATCTACCGGGAGCGAATGGCAGCTGGGTGTGGCTACGACGAACGCCACCGTGAACTGCTCGCTCGGCTGCAGCAGAAGCAACGTGAACGGCGAAACTGTGCTGGCGGGTACTGGATCGCTGAGGCGTCTCCGGATGCCGCGTACCGGGGCTACCTCAGCTCGCTACCACGCGACTTCTTGACGTGGGCCGTCCTCGCCACGGATGGCGCCTACGGGCCGATGCTCCATTTGGGATTGGCTGACTGGCCTCGTCTCGCGCACGAGAGCGGCCCGGAACTCGAACGCGTCCTTGAAGGTTGCGCTCGCTGGGAGCGCGATGAGGATCCCGACGGACGCATGCTGCCGCGCGCGAAGGTGAGCGACGACAAGACTCTTGTCGCCGTCGAACTGGACGGCGGTTAAGCCGATTCAGGCCCTGCGGTCGAGCGAAGTTTTGGCATCTTGCTGCCGATCGCAGCGGCCGCAGCTTTGTCCGCTGCGCCTACCCAGGCTGCGTAGTGGCGAAGGGTTGTCGTCCCGTCTCCGTGACCGAGTCTGCCGGCCACGGTACGGAGGTCGACGCCGGAGGTGAGTAGTTCGGTCGCCGAGTAGTGCCGTAGTTCCTTGAGTTGCGTCTCGATGCCGAGCTTCGCAACCAAGCGCGAGTACCGGCGCGTCAACGCACCCGGATCACGTGGACTACTGAAGTCGAGTTTAGCCGAGAAGACCCAGGTCTTTCCGGTCAATTCAAGTCCCAGACTCGCCAACTGCTTCGCAGTGGCCGCCTTCCTACGTTCGAGCAAGGCCACAGTCTCGGGATCGAGGGCCACCCTGCGCCCCTGATGGGTCTTCGTGTCCTTAATTAGCATCCCGTCCGGACCGCGGACATAGTTCTCGTTGAGGACGACGACGGCGCCCGCGAGATCCACGTCTTCCCACTGCAGCGCCGCGACCTCCCCACGGCGCGCCCCCGTGACAGCCGAAAGCCAGACGTAGGTTCCCCATTCCTCGCTGGCCTCATGCGCTGCCTCGATGATGCGAGCCATGTCCTCGCTGGACGGCGGCCGCGGTTGAGGTTTCCGTTTCGGTGGTAGGCGCACGGCCGGAGCCGGGTTGTACGGGATGCGGTTCCAACGCACGGCGGCGCTCAGTGCACCGCTGATGATGGCGTGCACCGAGCGGACCGAGGACGCGGCGTACGGCTTGCACTTGTGCAGCTGGCATTCGACGACCCCACATCCCGTCGCAGCGCAGTCGTGGTTCTCCAGCCAGCCCGCCGACGGACGATGGGACGGTCGGCGATGCTTCACCTCTCGACATTCATGCGGCCCAGCTACCCGGTGCTCCACGAAGGGCTTGCCGTCGCAACGCTGACGGCAACGTCGCAGGTCTGCGTAGAAGCGCTCCAGCCGCTCGGACGCGTCGCGCAGGAGAAGGACCAGCGGCACGTCGCCCAGGACGGGGCGAATGTGGTCCCGGATGATCCACTCGTAGTTCATCCGTGTCGTAGGGTCAATCTCGGCCTGCGGAAGCCACTGGTCGAGCAACGCGCCGAACGTGGACTTCGTCCGCGCGACCTTCAACGAATCGGCCTCAGCGAGAAGACGTGTCCGGAGCTTCTCCGCCTCTTTCCACGCAGCGCGCTCCGACCGCTCGTTGCCCGGCCGCTCGATCACAACCGAATCCGTGAGGACGATGCGATCCCCTGTCACCGGGTCCTTCCCCGCCGACACGCGCACCTGAAGGGCGTCGCGGTGGCGGCGGATGCTGCCGCGCTGCCGGCCCCCCTCGGGCTTCCCCTGGCTCGCCATACGAGCGAAGGTAGCAGGGGTGGTGGACCAGAATGTGGACCAAGATCAACCTGGCGGCAAGTGAGCGATCCCCCGGCCTGGGCCAGAAAAGAAGAAACCCCCTCGTCAGAGGGGGTTTCTTGCTGTCTCAACCAGACGTGCGCCCGAAGGGATTCGAACCCCTGACCTTCTGATCCGTAGTCAGATGCTCTATCCAGCTGAGCTACGGGCGCGTGTTCAGTTGTTCTCTAACCTAGCACCTGGCGAACCGGGTACCAGCGGAGGCTCCGGGATTTGAACCCGGGAGGGGGGGTTACCCCCAACCGCATTAGCAGTGCGGCGCCATAGACCAGACTAGGCGAAGCCTCCTGGGCCCAACGACCACTGCTCAGATAGGTTACACACCCCCCGATCACCCTCCAACAGCACCCCCCTCAGGCCCGAAGCAGCAGCCTGCGCAGGCGCGGGGAGCGGCCGCCGAGGCCTTCCGCCTCGAACGTCGCGATGCCGACGCGCGGCAGTTCGCGGACTCCCGGGTACACGAGGTAGCGGGGTACCCAGCGCGGGCGGAACTTCGCGTTGAACCGGTAGAGCGTCTCGATCTGGATCCACCGCGAAAAGAAGTGCAGCACCTTCGCCGACATCCGCGCCACCGGTCCCGCGCCGATCCGCTGGCCCTGTTCCATCAGGGCCCGGAACGCCGCGAAGTTCAGCGAGACGTGCTTCACGCCGTGGCGGCGGGCCGCCAGGAGGAGCTCCGAGATCATCAGCTCGTTGACGCCGTTGTCGGCTGTGCGGTCGCGGCGCATCACGTCCAGCGACAGGCCCGTCGAGCCCCACGGCACGAACTGCAGCACGCCGCGGACGCGGCCGCCTTGCTCGGCCGTCACCAGGACGGAGCCCGGGTCGCCCATGCGGCCCAGCGCCATCGAAAAGCCGCGCTCGGTGTCCGTGCCGCGCCAGTTCGCGGCCAGCGCCGCCAGCTCGTCCAGCTCGCCTTCGCGCAGGTCCTCGGCCCGCCGCACCAGCACCTTGTAGCCCGCGCGCTTGGTGCGGGCCGCGGCTTGGCGGACGCCCCGCATGACGCGACCGTCCAACGTGAACTCGTCGACGTCGACCACCGCCTCGTCGCCGATCTCCAGGACCTCCAGGCCGAACCGGGCCCAGACCGTCGCGCCCAGTTCCGAGACGCCCATCGCCGCCGGGACCCAGCCGTTGCGGCGGCAGACCGCCAGGTACTCCTCGATCGCGCCCGGCCACGCCTCGTGGTCGCCCAGCGGGTCCGCCGAGCACAGCGCCACCCCGGCGATCACGCGGTAGGTGACCGCGGCCTTGCCCGTCTTCGAGAACACCGCGAACTTGTCGCGGCGCAGCGCGAAGTAGCCGAGCGAGTCACGCTCGCCGTGCTCGTCGAGCAGCTTGCGCAGGCCGTCGACCTCCTCATCGGACAGCCGCGGCGCCGGCTCGGCCGAGCGCAGCAGGAAGTACGCCGAGACGAGGACCGCGGCGAGGCCGAACAGCAGGCCGACGGCGGCCGTCAGGTCCTCCAGCCACATCTGGTGGAACTCGGCCGGCCCGCTGGCCCCGACCAGCGCGAGCGCGGACTCGGCCAGCCGGTCCGGGAAGCTCATCGGCTCCAGCACCGCCCGCGACGCCACCGACAGCAGGATGAGGTTGATCACGAACCCGGCCAGCACCAGCTGCAGGAAAACGCGCACCGCGCGCCACCGGCCGACCACCGGGTCCGGCTTCGCGATGAAGTAGCGCCGGTTCGCGATCAGGCCCACCAGCAGCACGACCGACACGAGCCCGGCGCCGAAGACGTGCCGCAGCCCGAGGTGCGACACCGTGAGCAGCACGGTCGCGCCGATCGCGAGCTGCCAGGCGCGCCGCTTGCGGCGGCGCAGGCCGGCGGCCAGAAGGAGCAGCAGCACGCCGGTGACCAGCGCCACGGTCGCCGCCGCGACGGTCGCCTCCTGCGGCAGCTCCAGCCACTCCGACAGGCGGCCGCGCAGGTTGCGCCGCCCGGCCGGCACCAGGACCGACACGAGGGTCATCAGTCCGGCCAGCCGGGTCACCCACGTGATGACCCCCACGGTGGTGGCTCCGGCCACCTGCCAGGTGATCTGCGCGCGTGTCCCCGTCACCACCTGTGCAACCCGTTGCAGCCGATCATGCTTCCCCCATCTATCCCCCGGCGAGCTCCACGAACGGCGTCAGTGCCGCCGGGTTGGCCAGCGCGTCGCGGCTGACGGCCCGGTCGGGAGCCACACCGGCGAGGATCTTCTTCACCGGTACCTCACACTTCTTACCGTTCAAGGTACGAGGTATCTCTTGGACCACGACGAACCGATCGGGTACATGCCGCGGTGACAGCGCGCTACGCAGCTCCTTCCGCAGCCGCGGCTCGACGTCCGCCAGCCGCGCCCCCTCGGCGAGGACGAGGAAGCAGATCAGCTGCCCGTCCTCGTTGCCGGCCGCCGAGGTGTCCACGACCAGGGAGTCCGCGACCTCGTCGTAGCCCTCGACGACCCGGTAGAACTCCGCCGTGCCCATCCGGACGCCGCCCCGGTTGAGCGTCGAGTCGCTGCGGCCGTAGATCACCGCCGAGCCGCGGTCGGTGATCCGGATCCAGTCGCCGTGGCGCCACAGCCCCGGGTACATCTCGAAGTACGCCTCGCGCAGCCGCGAGCCGTCGGGGTCGTTCCAGAAGAACACCGGCATCGACGGCATCGGCTTCGTGATCACCAGCTCGCCGACCTGCTCGACGACGGCGTTGCCCGCCTCGTCGAACGCGTTCACCGCGGCACCCAGCGCCGGGCAGGACAGCTCCCCGAGCCACACCGGCACGTCGGGCGCCGACGCGACGAACGCCGCGCACAGGTCGGTGCCGCCGGAGACCGAGCAGATCTGGACGTGCTTGCCGATCTCGTCCGCGATCCAGCGGAAGCCTTCGACGCTCAGCGGCGCGCCGGTCGAGCCGATCGCGCGCAACGCCGTCAGGTCGTAGCGCTGCGCGGGCTTGAGGCCGGCCTTCAGGCAGCTCTGGATGAACGGCGCCGACGTGCCGAAGTAGGTGATGCGGTGCTGCTCGGCCAGGTGCCAGAGGGCGTTGAGGTCGGGATGTCCCGGGCTGCCGTCGTAGAGCACGATCGTGGTGCCGACGAGCAGCCCGGAGATGAGGAAGTTCCACATCATCCAGCCGGTGGTGCTGAACCAGAAGAACCGGTCGCCGGGCCCCAGGTCGGCCTGCAGGGCCAGTGCCTTGAGGTGCTCGACGGTGATGCCGCCGTGGCCGTGCACGATGCCCTTCGGCAGGCCGGTCGTGCCGGAGGAGTAGAGGACCCACAGCGGGTGCGCGAAGTCGACCGGCTCGAACAGCAGCGTCGCGCCCTCGTGCTTCGCGAGCAGCTCGGCCCAGTCGAGCGCGCCGTCCATCCGCCCTTCGCCGACGTACTCCACGAGCACGGTCGCGGCCAGCGACGGCAGCTTCTGCTGCAGGTCGGCGACCGTCGTCCGGATGTCGAACTGACGGCCGTTGTAGGAATAGGCGTTGACCGCGAAGAGCACCTTCGGCTCGATCTGCACGAAGCGGTCCGCGACCGCACGGACGCCGAAGTCCGGCGAGCACGAGGACCAGATCGCGCCGATGCTCGCCGTGGCGAGGAAGGCGACCAGCGTCTGCGGGCAGTTCGGGGCCAGCGCGACGACGCGGTCGCCCTTGCCGACGCCCAGTTCGAGCAACGCCGCCCGCGCCGCGGCGACCTGCGCGCGCAGCTCGCCGTACGTCAGGTGGCTCGCGAAGCCGTCTTCGCGGTGGAAGATCACCGCGGTCTCGTCGTCGCCCTTCGTCGCGCCGGCGACGCCAGGGGTCAGCGCGTGCTCCGCGTAGTTCAGCGTGCCGCCCGCGAACCACACGGCGTCCGGCATCTCGCCCGAGAGCACCTCGCCCGGCCGGTCGTGCCACCGGACGCCGAGGAAGTCCGCGACCGCCGCCCAGAAGTCCGGGCCGCGCTCCACGGAGAACTCCCAGAGCGAGCGGTAGTCGTCCACCTCGACGCCGCGCTCGGCGCGCAGCCACTGGCGGAAGGCTTCGATCTTGGTGTCGGCAACGTGGCTCGGCTCAGGGCGCCAGAGCACTTCGGGGGCGTCGGCGGTGTGCGTCACGTCACGAGGGTAATCCCCTCACCGGAGGTGGGCATCGAACCAGTTGAGCGTGCGCTGCCAGGCCTCGGCGGCCGCGCCGGGGTCGGCGTCGAAGCGGTGGTTCGCGCCCGGGTAGTGGACGACGTTCGTGGCCACCTTCGCCGACGCCGCCGCGTCGCGCAGGCGCTCGACGTCGGCACCGCCCGCCTCGTCGCCTTCGTCGCCGTACATGCCCAGCCACGGGCTGGTCAGGCGGCCGGCGATCTCGACCAGCGCGGGCAGTTCGGCGGCCTGCTGCCCGCCGACGCTGACGGCGGCGCCGAGCTTGCGGTGCGAGGCGACGACGAGCGCCGCGGTGCCGCCGAGGTCGAAGCCCATCACGCCGAGCAGGTCGGCCTGGACGCCGCGCTCGACGAGCCAGGCGAGTGTGATGTCCGTCGCGTCCAGCAGATCCTGCTGGGTCAGCTCCTCGTTTTCCAGGTGCGGGGTGACGGTCAGCCAGCCCTCGGTGGCGAGGCTGGCGAGCAGCAGCTTCACGCCGTCGGTGACCCCGTCTGCTTCGTGCAGCACCACCAAACCGCCGCGTAGCGCGCCTTCGGGTTCCGAAAAGGTCAGGCGCAGGGCGCGGCCGTCGGTGCGCTGGTAGTCCACGGTGCTGGTCGACGTCATTGCGTCACTCAATCACTTCGAGGTGAACGGGAGGAACCCAGTTAAGCAGCTCCGCCGCCCGGCTACCGCCTGAAGGGAGTCGCGGGGCGGCGGCCGGAAAAGATACGGTGACGAGGTTGTCCCGTTCTCCCGGAGGAGCGCCGAAGATGCCGTCCGTGTCCCCGCGTGCCGATCTCGAATCGTTGCCGAAATACGTCCCCGGCCGGACGATCGAAGGCGCGATCAAGCTGGCGAGCAACGAGGTGCCCGGCGGCGCGCTGCCGAGCGTGGCGCAGGCGATCGCCGAGGCCGCGGTGGGCATCAACCGCTACCCGGACACCGGCTCCCAGGCGCTGCGCGAGCGGCTGGCCCGCGAGCTGGACGTGCCGGTGGAGCGCGTCGCGATCGGCTGCGGCTCGGTGTCGCTGTGCCAGCAGACGATTCAGGCGGTGTGCGCGCCCGGCGACGAGGTGGTCTTCGGCTGGCGCTCGTTCGAGGCGTACCCGATCGTCACGCAGGTGGCGAACGCCGTGTCGGTGAAGGTGCCGATCACCGAAGGCCAGGAGCTGGACCTCGACGCGATGGTCGCGGCGATCACCGACCGGACGCGCGTGGTCTTCGTCTGCAACCCGAACAACCCGACCGGCACGGCGGTGCGGCGCGCGGAGCTGGAGCGGTTCCTCGACGCGGTCCCGGAGCACGTGCTGGTGGTGCTGGACGAGGCGTACAAGGAGTTCGTCACCGATCCCGAGGTGCCCGACGGCGTCGAGTACACGCGCGCGCGCTCGAACGTCATGGTGCTTCGCACGTTCTCGAAGGCGTACGGCCTCGCGGGTCTTCGCGTGGGTTACGCCGTGGCGCCCGAGCCGATCGCGGACGCGCTTCGCCAGGTGTACGTCGCCTTCTCGGTGAACATGCTGGCCCAGGTCGCGGCGCTGGCGTCGCTGGACGCGGCCGACGAGCTGCTGGAGCGCTGCAAGGAGATCGTCGCCGAGCGCGACCGGGTGCGCGACGCGCTGCTGGCGGCGGGGTACCGGGTGCCGGAGACGCAGGCGAACTTCGTCTGGCTGCCGCTGGGTGACGACGCGACGCGGTTCGCCGAGCACGCGCTGGACCGCAAGCTGGTGGTGCGTCCCTTCGCCGGCGACGGCGTGCGCGTGACCATCGGCACCCGCGAGGAGAACGACCTCTTCCTGGCGGCGGCGCGCGACTTCAGCCGCTGAACTGCTTGACGACGAGCTGGATCACGGCGGCGACGCCGATCACGACGATCACGCCGCGCAGCACCGCCGGCGGCAGCTTCCGGCCGATCTTCGCGCCGAGGAAGCCGCCGGCGGTGGAGCCGACGGCCAGCCACAGGACGACGGGCCAGCTGATCGGCGCGACGAAGGCGTAGATCACCCCGGCGACGACGTTGACGACGGCGGCGAGCACGTTCTTGACGCCGTTGAGCTTCTGCAGGGGTTCCGAGAGCAGCATCCCCATGACGGCCATCAGCATCACGCCCTGCGCGGCGGTGAAGTACCCGCCGTAGATGCCGATGAGGAAGATGAAGAACATCAGCAGCGGGCCGGGCTTGTGCTCGGTGCCGTTGTGCTCCCGCCGCTCCGCGACCCACTTCGACACTTTCGGCTGAATGATCACGAGGATCACGGCGAGCCCGACGAGCACGGGCACGACGGCTTCGAAGGCGTCCTTCGGCAGCGAGAGCAGCAGGATGGTGCCGCCGATGGCGCCGAGGAAGGAAGCGACGGCGAACCGGGCGGTCTGCCGCCAGTAGCCGGTGAGCTCGTGCCGGTAACCCCAGGCGCCGCTGAGGGTGCCGGGCGCGAGCCCGATGGCGTTGGAGGTGGTGGCGGTCACGGGCGAGAAGCCGAGCGCGACGAGAACGGGGAAGGTGACGAGCGTCCCCGACCCGACCACGGCGTTGATGGTCCCGGCCCAGACCCCGGCGACCACGACGATCAAGGCGTGCCACCACGTCATTTCGCGCTCACGCGGCGAGCGTAAGCAGGACCGCCCGCCGCCCGCGACGCGGAGGGGCCCAGATGTGGCAGGTCAGACACTGGACTTGCGGCGAGCCCGGTGAGCCTGGCCGCGCTTCCAGCCGTGAGCCGGGCGCACCCCGGGTCAGGCACTCGGGCGCCGCGGCCGCCGGAGCTGACAGGATGGGCGGCGTGGACACCGAGCAGGTCTGGAGCGCGACCGTCGACCGGCTGCGGGCGCGGATCGACTCCGGGGACCTGCCGCCCGGCAGCCGGCTGCCCGCCGAGCGCGTTCTCTGCGAGGAGCTCGGCATCAGCCGGGGTTCGCTGCGGCAGGCGCTGCGCGTTCTCGACTCCATCGGCTACGTCCAGATCCGCGCCGGCTCCGGCACCTACGTCCGTGAGCAGCGGGAACAGCCGCTGCGGACCTGGTTCACCGAGCACGACCAGCTCGTCGAAAAGCTCTTCGACCTGCGGGCGACCGTCGAGCCCACCCTCGCCGAACGGCTCGCGCGGCAGGCGAGCCCCAAGACCGTCAGCCGGCTCGAGGACAACGTCGCCGAGATGGCGCAGGCCGCCGCCGACGGGGACATGCTGCACGTCATCGCCGCCGATGCCGAGTTTCACCGGGTCATCGCCCAGAACGCCGGGAACGACGACGTCGCCGGGCTGCTGCGCTCCGTGCTCGCCCTGGTCGGCGAGGAGCGCCGCGCCGCGCTGCGGCTGCCCGGGCAGATCCGCAAGGCCGTCGACGACCACCGGGCCATCCTCGACGCCATCCGCCGCTCCGATCCCGCCGCAGCCCGCGAGCTGACCCTCAAGCACCTGCTCGACGCCAAGTCCTACGCCCACGACTTCGCCGCGCACCCTGAAGGGTCCACTTAGGACGCTAGCGGGACTCCAGCACGCGCGCGACGAACTTGTGCAGGTTCGCCTCCAGCCGCGCGACCCGCTCCTCCAGGGTGAGCGTCTCGTACGGCTGGGGCACGTCGGACTTCAGCTCCCCGCGCAAGTACTGGCAGCAGGCCAGGTTGCCGCACGCGTAGATGCCCAGCGTGTTGCCTTCGCGGCCGAGCTTCCCGGCGCGCCTGCCGGAGAACAGCGTGATGTCGGCGAGCCCGTGTGCCGTCGTGCAGAAGCCGCAGATGTTGCTGCGCAGGCGCGACTTCGGCGGCGCCGCCGCCCGTAGCGCGAGCCCGACCACCTCGCCGCCGTACGGCAGCACGAGGTAGGCGCGCGACGGCGCCTTCGGGTCGCGCCAGCCGAGGAACTCGCGGCGCTCCCAGGGGATTTCGGCGGCCCGGGCGGGCAGCGTCACGCCCTTGGCCTCGCCGCGGGTGCAGTTGACGAACGAGGCCCGGATCTCGTCTTGGCCGAGTGGGTCCATGCTCCGCACGGTAACCGCCGGACACGGGCAGTGGCGACGCATTTTTCCGCCGGCGCCGTACGATCGACGCCGTGCGCAAGATCGCCGTGGGGAACTTCCGGGTGGTACTGCGCACCAGCCTGGGCTTCGCCGGGCTGGGCGTCGGCTCCAGCGTCGCCGGGGCCGGGGTGGTCGCGCTGCTCCTGCTGCTGCAGGGCCTGCCGAACGACGTCGGCGACCGCGGCTGGGTGCTGGGCCTGACCGCGGCCGGGATCGTCGCGGTCGCGCTGCTCGTCGGAACACTGTGGACGGCCTTCCTGCAGCGGCGCACCGCGATCTGGTTCGTGTTCGGCCGCCCGCCGTCGGAGAGCGAGGCCCGGCGCGCGTTGCGGCTGCCCTTCGACATGGCCGTCGTCAGCGGCACGCTCTGGCTGGCCGGCACCGCCATCCTCAGCGTGCTGGCCGGCGTGCTCGGCTCGGCCCGGGACGCCGTGGGCATGGCGACGGTGATCGGGCTCGGCGGCCTCACCACCGTCGGGCTCACCTACCTCGCCGCCGAGTGGGTGGCCCGGCCGGTGATGACGATCGCGCTGGACGTCCTGCCGCCGCGCGGCTCACTGCCGGTCACCGTGCTGACGCGGCTGGTCGTCACCTGGGCGCTGGCCAGCGGCGTCCCGTTCGTCGGCGTCCTCCTCACCGCGACGCCGCCGGACCTCGGCTCGGCCAACCACACCGCGAGCCTGGTCATGCTGTCGGTGATCGGGCTGGCCGTCGGCGCGATCGGCACCGCGCTGCTGGCGCGGGCCGTCGCGGCGCCGCTGCACCGGCTGCGCGTGGCGCTCGACGAGATCGCCCGCGGCAACACCGACGTCACCGTCGACGTCGACGACTCCAGCGAGATCGGCATGCTCCAGACGTCGGTGAACCAGCTGGCCGCCGGCCTGCGCGAGCAGGCGCGGATGCGGGACCTGTTCGGCAGGCACGTCGGCGCCGACGTCGCCCGGCACGCGCTGGAGTACGGCGCGTCCCTGTCCGGTGACGTCCGCGAGGTGACCGCACTGTTCGTCGACGTCGTCGACTCGACCGCGCTCGCCTACCGCACCCCGCCGGAGGAGCTGGTCGGGAAGCTCAACCGGCTGTTCGCCGCCGTCGTCTCCGCGGTCAACGCGCGTGGCGGGCTGGTCAACAAGTTCCAGGGCGACGCCGCGTTGTGCATCTTCGGCGCCCCGACCCGGCTCGCGGACGCGCCGACCGCCGCGCTGGCCGCGGCCCGCACGATCCGGGACGCGGTGCGCGAGAACGGCGAGCTCGACCTCGGCATCGGCGTCTCGACCGGCCCGGTGTTCGCCGGGCAGCTCGGCACCAGCAGCCGGCTGGAGTACACCGTGATCGGGGACGCGGTCAACGAGGCCGCGCGGCTCACCGAGCTGGCCAAGGCGGTGCCGTCACGCATCCTCGCCAGCGACGCCGTCGTCTCCGCGGCGCTGCCCAGCGAGGCTGCGCACTGGGAGAAGCACGGCGAGCTGGAGCTGCGCGGCCGCCAGGAGCCGACCCCGACCTGGACGGCCGGCACGGCCGCTCAGGACGGCTGACCCAGATCGGGCCAGCGCAGCACCGTCGAACCCCAGGTCAGGCCCGCGCCGAACGCGCTGAGCAGCACGCGGTGGCCGGGCGCGAGGGTGCCGTCGGCGCGGGCGTCGGCCAGCGCGAGCGGGATGGACGCGGCGCTGGTGTTGCCGACCCGGTCGATGTTGGCGACGACGGCGTCGGCCGGCATGCCGAGCTGCTTCGCCGTCGCCTGCAGGATCCGGATGTTCGCCTGGTGCCCGACGAACCGGTCGACGTCGCCGACCATCCAGCCCGCCCGCTCCAGCACGGTCCGCGACGACTCGGCCATCCGCGCGCACGCGTGCCGGAACACCGCGGTGCCCTGCATGGCGAGGAACGCCTCGCCCGGCTCGTCCGGCAGCCGCTTCCGGGCGCCGCCTGCCTCGACCCACAGCAGGCCGGCGTGCTCGCCCTCGCTGTGCAGGTCGAACGGCCCGAACGCGCCGGGCTCGCCGGGGTCGCCCGCGCGCAGCAGGACCGCTCCCGCGCCGTCGCCGAAGATCGGGACGGTCGTGCGGTCACCGGGGTCGATGAGCGTGGTGAACGTGTCGGCGCCGATCACGAGGACGCGCTCGGCGATACCGCCCGCGATGAGGCCGGCCGAGGTGGCCAGCGCGTAGACGAACCCGCTGCACACGGCGTTGACGTCGAAGGCCGCGGCCGTGCCGAGCCCGAGCCGGGCGGCGACCTGCGGCGCGCTGGCCGGGCAGGGCTGGTCGGGCGTCGAGGTGGCGAGGACGACCGCGTCGGCGGAGCCGCCGCCGAGCGCCTCGCGCCCCGCCCCGACGGCGAGGTCCACAGTGGACTCGCCGGGGCCCGCGACGCGGCGCTCACGGATGCCGGTGCGGGTCCGGATCCACTCGTCCGAGGTGTCGAGCCGGGCGGCGATCTCGTCGTTGTCCAGGACTTTCGCCGGCAACGACGCACCGATCCCGGTCAGCACGGCGGCAGCTGCGGACACGACGGAGCCTCCCCACGCCGGCGGGTTGGCGGGCGACCGGCAGGTCTTCCACTTGTATGGGCTACCCCCTGGTAGACCGGTGAGTTGTGTTCGAGGTCACGGAAAAAGTTGTTTCAGTTTCCCCGCGAACGGAGTAGTGAGCGACGTCACGGTGGGGTGAGCCGGGAGCGAACGGACGGCAAATCGTCGGGGGTGCCGGTTAGCCTGCTGAGGTGCAGACTCCCGACCTCGACCAGCTGGACATCGCCATCCTCGCCTGCCTCCAGGCGGACGCGCGCACCATCGCCGAGACGATCGGCGCGAAGGTCGGGCTCTCGGCCGCGGCGGTGCAACGGCGGATCAAGCGGCTGCGCGAGGCGGGCGTCATCGAGCGCGAGGTGGCGGTGCTGTCCCCGGAGGCGCTCGGGCTGAGCATGACGTTCGTGGTGATGGTCGAGATGGAACGCGAGAACCTGGCGGTCCTCGACGCGTTCCGCCGCCAGGTCCTCGCCGACGACTGCGTCCAGCAGTGCTACTACGTCACCGGCAACGCCGACTTCGTGCTGATCGTGACGTGCCCGGACATGGCCGGGTTCGAGGCCTTCACCCGCCGGATGTTCTTCGACAACCCGAACGTCCGGCACTTCACGACGAGCGTGGCGATGGACCGGGTCAAGGTCGGCCTGAACCTGCCGCTGGGGCCGTGACCCGTCACCACCGGTCACCGGCCGGACGCAAGGGGTATGTGCCGGACGTTACACCACAATGGACGGATGCAACCGATCAAGTGAACGTGAGAGTTCCTTCGTCATGAGCGAAGGCCCTGGTCATCTCCTTGCCGAACAGTTCGCGCCGCGCGAACCACCGCGAGACTCCAGGAGGGGCCGTGCACACCGACGCCGTACACCAGAGCCAGTTCGTGGTGCTGAACGAGAGCACCACGCCCGTCCTGTCCCGCCTGTCCTACCACGCCCACGAGCCGTTCGCGGTCACCGTGGCGTTCCGGACCGAGCGCGGCCGGTGGATCGAGTGGACCTTCGCGCGTGACCTCCTCGTGTCCGGCCTCGACGAGCCGGCGGGCCTCGGCGACGTCCGGATCCGGCCGGACCTGTCCGAGGACGAGGACTTCGTGACGCTGGAAATCGAGTCACCGGACGGCTATGCGTCGTTCGAGCTGGAGTGCGAGGACATCCGGACGTTCCTCGAGGCGTCCTACGAGCTGGTGCCGCTCGGCGAGGAGAGCGCGCACTTCGACGTCGACGGGCTGATCGAGGAGATCAGCAACGTCTGACCCCGAAAACCTCCCATTCCCGCGGCGAGGAACAAGGGCGGGTTTCGAGTGCGCTGGAGGCACTCGAAACCCGCCCTTCCGCCGTTCCGGACCCGGCTCAGCTGGTCTTGAGCGTGGTCCCGGTGCCGGACAGCGCGGCACCGATCGGGAAGAAGTACGTCACGGTCGTGTTGCCGCCGGACAGGACGCCCTGCGCGTAGTTGCCGGCGATGAAGCCGCCGCCGGAGTCACCGGCCGCCGAGCGGACGTTGGTCGCGGTCATCCCGTACACCGTGCCCTCGGAGTAGCGGACGGTCTGGTTCTTCGCGCCGATCGTGCCGCAGGTCCAGCCGGTGGTCGAGCCGGCCTTGCAGACCGACGTGCCGGTCGCGGCGTTGGACGAGCCGCGCACGGCGGTGCCGTTGTTCATCTGCGCCAGCGGGGTCCAGTTGCTGTTCGTCCGGACCGCCGCGTAGTCGTTCGTCGGGAAGCTGTAGCGGCCCCACGAACCGAGGGAAGCACCGTTCGAGCCGGTCAGCGAGCCGCCACCGGTGAGGGCGGCGCAGTGGCCGGCGGTGAGGAAGCCCGTGGTGGTCGAGAACCCGACCGAGCAGCGCGACGAACCACCGATGTAGTACGCGTCCCCGCCGCGGATGTTGGCGTACAGCGAAGGCTGCGCGGCCGTTTCCACGATCGTGACCGCCGCGGTGTCCACACCGGACTTCGCGAGGAAGGCACCGGCGGCGCCGCGCTGGCCCGCCACGATCGAAACGGTGACGCGGTTGGTGGCAGAGTCCACGCCCCAGCCGGTCACCGCGGCGGGCGCGGCCTTTTCGGCCCGGTTCAGGGTGTCCACAGTGGAGTCCAGCTGGCGGGCGCTGAACTTGACGACTTCGGCTTCGGCGCCGGCTTCGCGGATCTTGCCGACCGCCGCGGCGTTCGTCGTGAGCACGTGCGCCTTGCCCGTGGCCGCGTTGTAGGTGGCGCCGCCGAAGGCGTCGCCGAGCGCTGCGCGGACGGCTTCGGTGACCTTGTTCGCGACGTCCTCGTTCTTGAGCCGCGTCAGCACCTGGTCGTGGGTCAGGCCGAGGTCGCGCTGCATGGCGGGCACGATGTCCGGGTTCAGCAGGTCCTGGCCCGAGGCGGGGACGGCGACCGCGACGAGCGCACCGGTCGTCATCACCGCGGCGGCAGCGGCACCGAAGAGTCTGGCGATCTTCATGCTTCTCCCTAGGTGGTTACGCGCGGCTCTGCACCGGCCACGCAGTGGTGCTCCCCCGGGTGAGGGTCCCCGCAGTGGGCGTTACGGTGCAATCCGGGCACCCGGCGAATGCGTATACGCATTCGGAGTGGACGAATCCCCTGCTCCAAGCAGTCGCCGCCGCGGGTCGTCACCCGGTCGGACAGGTCCGTAAGTAGGGTTTCCGTTAACTACTTTCCGTATCCACCCCTGGTCCCGGAACGCGTGAAGCGCCGCCGGAACGCGCGAACCGCCACTGATTCGCACGCGGCGTGACGCCGGACCGGCGGTTCCCGCGGCAAACCGGTGACAGTCGGTAGGCGGACGTGTGAGGACGGTACCGGCCGCGTATTCGGTGAAAGGTTTACGGACGCACAACCGCTGCTTAGGCTCCCGCGCACGGTGTCTCCCGGGGCCCGGCCCCAGACCCCATGGCCAAACGGTGTGCGTCGAGGAGGTCACATGTGGCTCACGACCCCCCGTCCCACCTCGGTCTCCGTCCGGTCCGGACCCGCCCGGCTGACCGGCCGCGACACCGAGCTGGACGCCATCGTCGCCGTGCTCCGGCGGCGCCCGGCCGCCGTGCTGATCGAGGGCGAGCCCGGCATGGGCCGCACCCGGCTGCTCGCCGAGATCGGGCGCCGCAAGGAGTTCGGCGGCGGCCGCGTGCTCACCGGCGCCTGCCAGCCGCTGCGGGAACCGTTTCCCTACGGGCCCGTCCTGGAAGCGCTTCGCTCGGTCGGCGACGCGCCCCTCGGCCCGCTCAGCCCGGTCGCCGGCGTGCTGCGGCCGTTGCTGCCGGAGCTCGCGGAAGCGCTTCCTCCGCGTCCCGAACCCCTCGCCGACCCGGTGGCCGAGCGCCACCGCGTGTTCCGCGCCGTGCGGGAGCTGCTCCACGCGTGCGGACCGGCCCTCGTGCTGATCGACGACCTCCAGTGGGCCGACGAGGACACCCGCGACCTCATGCGGTTCCTCGCCGGCGCGATGCCGCCGGAGCTGGCGGTGGTCGCCACCTACCGGTCGACGACCGACGTCCGCCCGGGCCCGCTCGGCACGCCGTTCCGGACCGACCCGGCCGTCCACTCCGCCCGGGTCGCGCTGGGCGCGCTCGACGCCGCCGCGGTGCGCAGACTCGCCGTCGAAATCCTCGAACTGCCCCGGGTCACCGACGAGTTCGCGGCGAAGCTGCACGAATGCACCGCCGGGATCCCGTTCGTGGTCGAAGAAACCCTGCGCGCCCTGCGGGAGGCGGCCGAGCGGTTGCCGGTCGGCGAAGTCCTGTCCGACCGGATGCTGGAGAACCTCGAAGTCCCGGTGCTGCTGCGGGAGGCCGTCACCGAACGGCTTTCCGCGCTGCCCGAGCCCGCCGTGCGCCTCGCGGGCGCGGCGGCGGTGCTCGGGGTCGGCGCCGAAGCCGCGGTGCTCGGCGAGCTGGCCGGGCTGTCCGAAGACACGCTGCGCGGTGCGCTGCTCGCCGCGTTGTCCGGCGGAGTACTCGGCGAAGTGGGCGACAGCAAGTACGGCTTCCGGCATCCTTTGGCACGCAAGGCGGTCTACGACACCGTGAGTGGGCCCGAACGCGCGTTGCTGCACGCGCAGGCGATCCGCGTACTCGCCGCCCAGCCGTCACCGCCGCTCACACTGCTGGCGCGGCACTCCCGCGCGGCAGGGCGTGTCGACCAGTGGCGTCACTACGCCGAAGCGGCCGCCGACGAAGCCGTGACGCGCGGCGAGACGTCCCGCGCGATCGACCTGCTCCAGTCGGTGCTCGCCGAACCCGGCCCCGCCCAGGCGGACATCGGGCGCGTGGCGGGCAAGCTGAGCCAGGTCGCGTTGCGCGGCTTCCGCCCCGACGTGATCGGCACCCTGCAACGCGTCCTCGAAGAGGTGGCGCTGCCGCCGTCGGTCCGCGGCTCGATCCGGCTGAGCCTCGGCATGCTGCAGGTCCGGACCATCGGCGGGCTCGGCCGCGGCCGGCTCGAGGTGGAGCGTGCGATCGGCGAGCTGACCGACCGGCCCGACCTCGCCGCGCGCGGGATCACGCTGCTCGCCCAGCCGATCGACGGGCTGACGCCGTTGTCCTGGCACGAAACCTGGCGGGCGCGGGCGAACGAGGTCTACGAGCGGCTCGACGACCCCGAGCTGCGGCTCGCGCTGACCGTCGACCGCATCGCGGCCGCGTCGCACGTCGGCGACGGCTCGGCGTGGGCCGAGTTCGAGGCGCTCTCGGACACCGTCGGCACGGTCGCCGAGCGCGTCCAGCTGGCCCGGTTGTGGTGCAACCTCGCCGACGGCCAGTCGTGGGCCGGGCACCTGGAACGCGCGGACCGGCTGGTGACCGAAGGCGTCCGGCGCGCGACCGACGCGGGCGCGCTGTACGCGATCGGCCTGATCCAGGGCACCCGCGTCCGGCTCGACTGGGTACGCGGGCGCTGGACCGGGCTGGCCGAGGCCGCCGAGCAGCTGCGGGACAGCTACCCCGAGCTGGGGCCGATCGTCATGGAGTCCTCGCTGGTGCTCGGCGGGCTCGCCGCGGTGCGCGGGGAGTTCGCCGCCGCGCAACGGCACCTGGCGGCGGCCAGCGTCCACGCGCCGGACCGGGGCCCGATCCCGGTGGTGCTCTCGGCGGCCGGAGTGCTGATTTCGGTGCTGCTGGCGACCGACGACGTCGACGGCGCCTGCGCGGCGGCCGACACGGCGGTGGCCGCGGCCGGCCGCAAGGGCGTCTGGATCTGGGCGGCCGCGCTCGTCCCGGCGGCGGCGCAGGCGTACGCGCGGGCCGGCCGCTGGCCGGAGGCGGACAACGTGGTCGAGGCGTTCGCGCGGGGCATCGAGGGCCGGGACGCGCCGGTGGCCGCGGCGGCGCTGGTGGCGGGCCGGGCGGTGCTGCTCGAAGCCCGCGGGAAGCACCTGGCCGCGGCGGCGCTGTTCGACGAAGCCGCATCGGGGTACTCCGCGCTGCCGATGCCCTACCCGGCGACGGCGATGCGCGAACGCGCCGCGATGTGCCGCCTGGCGGCGGGCAACCGGGAAGCCGTCGAGGAACTGACGGCGTCGGCCGAGGCGTACGAACAGCTGGGCGCGACGCGTGACGCGGGCCGGTGCCGCCACCAGCTGCGTGAACACGGCGCCTGGGCCCCTTCGCAACGCGGCCGGCGCGGGTACGGCAGCGAGCTGTCGCCGCGGGAACGCGAAGTCGCGCGGATGCTGGCGGAAGGCCGGACGAACCGGGAGATCGCGGACGGCCTGTTCCTCTCGCCGCGCACGGTGGAACAGCACGTCGCGAAGGTGCTCCGCAAGCTCGGGGCCCGCTCACGCACGGACGTGGCCCGCAAGCTCCCGAGCGACATGACCGCCGCCCCGGCGTCCTGAACTTTCCTGGCAGGACGCTGAGTGCGCGTTGGCGCCCCGGGCACCGCCGTCCTACGTTGAGCGCGTGACAGAAGAGGCACTCCCCGCGTGGCGCCGCCGAACCTCCGGCGAGACGCGCTGGCCGGCGATGGGCGTCGTCGTCGCCACCCTCGTGCTGCAGGTCGCCCTGCCCGACGACATGGCGTTGCACCCGTGGTGGCTGCTGCCTGCCGTGTCCGTGCTGCTCGTGGTGGCCCTGCTGCTGGTCAACCCGGGCCGGATGTCGCAGTTCAGCGCCGTCGAGCGGACCATCGCGCTGCTGCTCGTCGCGACCGTGACCGTGGTGAACGCCGCGTCCGCCGTCGGTCTCGTCTACGGCATCGCGACCGGCACCGTCGGCGACCGCGCCGGTGCCGTGCTGGTCACCGGCGGGGTCGTCTACTGGACGAACATCGTGGTCTTCTCCCTCTGGTACTGGGAGTTCGACCGGGGTGGCCCGGGCAGGCGGGCCGCGGGCCGGGCGCAGTTCCCGGACCTGCAGTTCCCGCAGATGGCCGATCCCGGACTGGCGAACCAGGACTGGGAACCGTCCTACCTGGACTACCTGTACTTCTCGTTCACCAACGCGGCGGCCTTCAGCCCCACCGACGTCATGCCCCTGCGGATCTGGGCGAAGATGACGATGATGCTGCAGGCCGCCGTCTCGCTGGTGCTGGCGGTGATGGTCGTCGCGTGGGCGATCAACAACCTGAAATGACTAGTGGCGCGAGATGGTGAAGCTCTGGCCGTCCGAGCCGATGGCGCCCGGGATCCACGTGTAGGTGCCGCGGTCGTCGGCGTCGAGCGCGGACGGGTTCGTCGAGGCCAGGTTCGTCCCGTTGAACTTGACGCCGGTGAACTTCACGCCGCCGGAGATCGAGGGGTACGAGTCGGTCGGCGACTCGATGATCGCCTCCGCCGACGCGTGCCTCGACGTCAGCGACTTCGTCGTCGACTTGGACCAGCCCTTGGTCGTGTCGGACAGGTCCAGCCGGTAGGTGTTGGTGGCGGTGCGCGTCACGGTCGCGGTGATGTGGTCGCCGGCGCTGACCGAGACGTTGTAGTACACCGGCGCGGCCGGGTACATCTCGTACCAGGCGGAGTACACCGGGCTCCCGCTGGCGCAGTCGGTCTCGACGCCGGTCTGTTCCACTGTGGACGATCCGTCGCCGTCGATGCCGACCCACGGCGCGAACAGGTCGTTGGTGGAGTTGCAGGTCACCGCCGGTTCCGTCCAGCTCGCCGTGGCCGTGGTGAAGCTGCCGAAGCTGACGTAGCCACCCCAGTTGCCACCGGCGAACTGGTGACCGTGGAAGTGCGCACCGAAGACGGCGCCGTGGGCCGTGCCGGAGACGGCCAGGCCGGCCGCCGCGGCGGCGGTAACGGTGAGCATGCGGACAGCGCGCGAAGAGAAGAACCTGGCCATGCGGGGACTCCGTTCACCGATGGGGACCGGGAAAACCGTGTGCCCAAGTGTTGGAGCCGGGCAGCCGGGAAGGTAGCTACTTTCGAAGGGTCTTCACATTCCGGGAAATACTCACCAATTTGCCGGTTTTCCGCCGTATTGAACGAAAAGACCCGTGAAGGCCTTCACGGGAAAGGCCTTCACGGGTCATCGCGCTCACCCACCGCCCGGTCAGGTGAACGGGGCTCTAGCCCTGTTTCGCGGCCGCGTCGACGAACTCGGTGGTGTACGTCTTCGACAGGTCGATCTTGTCCTTCTTCGGCTGCACGTTCTTCGAGAAGCTCGACAGCACCTCGAGCACGTTCTTCGCCCCGGCGGCGTCCATCTTGCCGTCGCCGTTGAACATCCCGATGCTGTCCTTGATGGACTTGACGTACAGCGCCTTGTCACCGCCGCTGTAGGACGGCGGCATCTTCGCCGCGATCTCCTCGGGGCTGTGCTGGCCGATCCACTTCAGCGTGGCCACGAAGGCGTTGGCCAGCTTCTGCACCACGTCGTGGTTCCGGTCGACGAACTCGCAGCTCATGTACAGCGACGAAGCCGGGTACAGCCCGCCGAGCGCGGCCTTCGTGCCTTCGGCCGTCCGCAGGTCGTAGAGCACCTTCGCCTTGCCCGTGTTGGTCAGCTGCGCGATGGTCGGGTCGGTCGTCATGCCGCCGTCGATGCCGCCGTTGTCCAGGCTGGCGATGAACGTCTGCCCGGCGCCGACCTTCACCGGCGTGTACTGGTCGGCCCCGACGCCGGCCTTGGCCGCCAGCGCCTTGGTGAGGAAGTCGGTGGACGACCCGAGCGACGTCACGCCCAGCTTCTTGCCCTTGAAGTCGGCCGCACCCTTGATCTGGTCGGCGTGCGCGGTGCCGACGACCTCGGCCTCACCGGGGATGTTGGCCAGCTGCACCACGCTCTTGATGCACTGGTCCTTGGCCTGCAAGTCGATCGTGTGGTCGTAGAACCCGACCACACCCTGCACCTGACCCGCGACGAGCGCGGTCTCGGCGTTGGCGCCCGACTGCTCGCTCTGCAGGTCGACGTCGATGCCCTGGGCGGCGAAGTTGCCCAGCTGCTGGGTGAGCATGGCCGGCAGGTAGATGACCTTCTCCAGGCCACCGACCATGATCGTGACCTTCGGCTTGCCTGCCTCGCCCGTCTGGACCTCGTTCGAGCCACGGCAGGCGGTGGTCGCGGCCGCCACCAGGGTCAGCGCGGCCAGCGCGCCGGCGATACGGCGAATCCTCATCGATTCGTTCCTTTCAGATGACGGTCTGGCTGGAGGTGGACATCGAGGGCCGCCAGCGCAACAGCCGGTTCTCGAGGTTTCCGATGCCCCATTCGGCCACCAGGGCGACGACGGTGATGATGATCATCGCGGCGTAGATGCCCGCCGAGTCGAAGGTGCCCTGCGCGTTCGAGATGAGGAAGCCGATGCCCGCCTTGGACCCGGCGTACTCGCCGACGACCGCGCCGATCAGCGCGAAGCCGAACGCGGTGTGCAGCGACGACAGAATCCAGGACGTCGCGCTCGGCAGCACGATCGCCTTGATCACCTGCATCCGGCCCGCGCCGAGGATCCGCGCGTTGTCGATCAGGTTGCGGTCCACTTCGCGGGCGCCGGTGAAGGCGTTGAAGAACACCACGAAGAACACCAGCACGACGACCGTGGCCACCTTCGACGCCAGCCCGAGGCCGAACCAGATCACGAACAGCGAAGCGAGCACGATGCGCGGCACGGCGTTGGCGGCCTTGATGAACGGCGCCAGCACGTCGGCCAGGTACTGGCTGCGCCCCAGGACCACGCCGAAGATCACGCCGGCCACCGCGCCGATGGCGAACCCGACCAGCGCCTCTTCGACGGTGACCCACAGCTGGTACCAGATGGACCCGAAGTCGGTTCCCTTCGTGAACCACTCGACCAGCCGCTCCCAGATGCGGGAGGGCATCGAGTAGTAGAACGGGTTGATCCAGTAGGTGGCGGCCAGCTCCCAGCTGCCGAGCCAGGCGACCACCAGCGCCAGTCGCAGCAACCAGGTGTTGCGCTTGCGGCGCGACGAAGCCCGCTTCGCCCGCGTGAGGATGTCCTGCTCGGTTTCCAGCACCGGGAGGGACGCGGCCGGAGCCGCCGGTGTCTCAAGCGACATTGCTCGCTCCCTTCTCGCGGGCCTTGTCGACCTCGCTGCGCAGTGATTCCCAGATGTCCGCGTAGAGCTTGCGGAAGTCCTCGGTGAGCCGGAGGTCCTCGACCTTCCGCGGCCGCTCCAGCGGGATCTCGAAGACGTCCTTCACGGTGGCCGGGCTCGTCGTCAGCACGACGACCTTGTCCGCGAGCGCGATGGCCTCGTCGAGGTCGTGCGTCACGAAGATCACCGCGGCACCCGAACCCGACCACAGCCGCAGCAGCTCGTCCTGCATCAGCGACCGCGTCTGGACGTCCAGCGCCGAGAACGGCTCGTCCATCAGCATGATCTTCGGCTTGGTGACCAGGGTCTGGGCCAGCGCGACGCGCTTGCGCATGCCGCCGGAGAGCTGGTGCGGGTAGTACTTCTCGAACCCGGCGAGCCCCACGCGGGCGATCCAGTCGACAGCCTGCGCGCGGGCCTCGGCCTTCGGCACACCGCGGAAGCGCGGGCCGGAAGCGACGTTGTCCAGCACCGAACGCCACGGCATCACCGCGTCGGTCTGGAACATGTAGCCGACACCGTCCGGAATGGACTTCACGTCCTCGCCGTTCACCCGCACCCGGCCGGCGGACGGCGGCTGCAGCCCGGAGACCAGCGAGAGCGTCGTCGACTTGCCGCACCCGGTGGGGCCGACGACGGCGACGAACTCGCCGGGCTGCACGGTCATGGTCAGATCGCGGACGGCCGTGTGCACGGACCCGGACCCGCTCGGGAACCGTTTGGTGGCTCCGGTGAGTTCGATCAGTGGGGGAACCATGGTGGAGGTGACTCCTTCGTCACGTGGTGGGGCTCACGTTGGGAAGGGACGTTAAGGAGCGGTTGCGCCGAGGTGAAGCTTGTCGACGTTCTGCGTCGCAACTGCGCGTTCTGAATGTTTTGCTCATTTAGCGCATCCCGCTGACCAGGGGGTATGTTCCCTGCCATGCCAAAGTGGGCGCTCTTCCCGCGCATGCGGTTCAGCCGGCAGGTGCTGCTGCTGCAGATCGGCGTGGTCGTCCTCGTCGTCGGGATCGGCGTCGCGCTGGTCAGCGCGCTCCTGTCGCGGACCCTCACCAACCAGTACGGGGAACGGGCGCTGGCCATCGCGAAGTCCGTGGCGGCGGACCCCGTCGTGGTGGCGAAGGCGGCCGCGAAGATCCCGGGCGGCGCACTCCAGGAACGGGCGCTGGCCGTGCGCGAACGGACCGACGCGCTGTTCGTCGTCATCACCGACGACAAGGGCATCCGGCTCGCCCACCCGACGGCGAGCGAGATCGGCAAGAAGGTCAGCACCCCCGCGGACCGGGCCCTCGCCGGCGAGGACGACGTCAGCGCCGTCCAGAGCGGCACGCTCGGGCTGTCCGTCCGCAGCAAGACGCCGATCTGGACGCCCGACCACCGGCGCGTGGTCGGCGAGGTCAGCGTCGGCTTCGACGTCTCCGACCCGACCGGCGACTTCAACCGGCTGCTGGCGAGCACGCTGCTGTTCGCCGGCGGCGCGGTGCTGCTCGGCGCGGGCGCTTCGGCGCTGCTGAACCGGCGGCTGCGCCGCGTCACGCACGGCCTCGAACCACACGAACTGACCGAGCTGCTCTACGAACGCGAAGCCGTGCTGCACGGGATCGGCGAGGGCGTGCTCGCCGTCGACGAGGCGAACCGCGTCTCGGTGCGCAACGACGAGGCCGAACGCCTGCTCGGCACCGAACTGCCGATCGGCGCGGCGCTGGGGGAACTGGAACTGAGCCCGCGGCTGCACAAGGCCGTCGCGGAAGGACGGCCGGTCGACAACCTCCTGGCCGTGGCCGGAAACCGGGTGCTGGTCATCAACTCCCGCGCCGTGCGCCTGGACGACCGGCCGATCGGCACCGTGCTCACCTTCCGCGACCGCACCGACCTCGACACGCTCACCCGCGAGCTCGACGGCATCCGCGCGCTTTCCGACGGCCTGCGCGCGCAGCGGCACGAGTTCGCGAACCGGCTGCACACGCTCTACGGCCTGCTCCAGCTGGGTCACCACGCCGAGGCCGTCGAGTACCTGCAGACGCTGACGGACTCGCCGTCGGCACGGCCGAGCGAGCTGGGCGACGCCGTCGCCGACCCGTACCTGCAGGCGCTGCTCGTCGCGAAAACCGAGCAGGCACAGGAAAAAGGGCTCACGCTGAAGCTGGCCGAAGACACGTGGGTGCCCACGGCCGTGACCGACCCGATCGCCGCGAACACCGTGATCGGCAACCTCGTCGACAACGCGTTGCACGCCGCCCGGATGGGTCCGCGACGGCCGGCGACGGTCGAAGTCAGCCTGCTCGCCGAAGGCGACACCCTGCACCTGTCCGTTTTGGACAGTGGCACCGGAGTTCCCGGCGAACTGCGGCGGACGCTGTTCGACGAAGGCGTCTCGACGAAGATCGCGCCCGGCCACGGGCTCGGGCTGGCACTGGCCCGCCAGGCGGCCCGCGCCCACGGCGGCGACGTCTGGCTGGCCGACCCCGGCGGCGGCGAGACCGGCGCCCTGTTCGTCGCGAAACTCCCGGGAATGCTCACGGAGGACCGATGATCCGCACGCTCATCGTCGACGACGACTTCCGGGTCGCCGGGGTCCACGCCGGGTTCGTCGAGGAGGTCCAGGGCTTCGCGGTGGTCGGCACCGCCCACACCGCCGCCGAGGCGCGCGCCCGCGTCCGGGAGCTGTCACCGGACCTGGTCCTGCTCGACGTCTACCTGCCCGACGAGTCCGGGCTCGTCGTGCTGCCGGAGCTGCAAACCGACACGATCGTGCTGTCCGCGGCGACCGACAGCGCGTCCGTCGCCGCGGCGATCCGGGCGGGCGCGCTGAACTACCTGATCAAGCCGTTCACCACGCGCCAGCTCGCGGAGCGGCTGACGTCGTACGCGCGCTACCGCGGCCTGCTCGCCGAAGACCGGGCACTGGCGCAGGACGACGTCGACCGCGCCTACCGCGTGTTGCACGACCAGGACCGCACGTCGGCGCCGAAAGGCCAGTCGACGGCGACGGCACGCCTGGTTTCGGAGCAGCTGCGCAAGGCGGGCCGCCCGCTCTCGGCCGCGGAGGTCGCCGGCGAGCTGGGCATGGCGCGCGCGACGGCGCAGCGGTACCTCACGGCGCTCGCCGAGTCGGGCACGGTCCAGATGCGCCTGCGCTACGGCGCAACCGGGCGCCCCGAACACGAATACCGCTGGTCCGGGGCCTGACCGGTCAGCGCCGCGTGCTGGTCGGCGTGTCGATGCGGTACTGCTGCATCATGCTCTCGGCGACGCCGACCCAGGACTGGACCAGGCCGGCCGACGGCTTCGGCTTGGCCGACGACGGCAGGTCCACGCGCGGCTCGTCGTCCTCCGGCGTGGCCTTCTTCGCCTGCGGCTTGCCCTGCGCCTGGACGTTCTTCGGCGCCGGCTTCTCGGGCACCGGCACGTAAACGGTCGTCGGCGCCGGTGTGGCCACCGGCGCGGGCGGAGCCTGCGGGTGGGGCGCGGGCGCTTCGGCGACGGCCGGGCGCGGGTCCAGCTGGGCCACGTCGGCCGGGTTCGGGCCGAACAGGCCGCCGGTGGCCATCCCGCCCGCCAGCCAGCCGACCGCGACCAGCAACACCGCGGCGCCGCTGCCGAGCCACGTGCGGGCGCGGCGCCGGATCACCACCGACTTCGGGCGCAGGTCCTGGTCGCACACCGGCGGCCGGGTGTAGATCGGCTCGTCGGCGGGCGCCTCGTCGTCGGTGCGGCGGCGCCGGGGCAGGCTCGCCGCGATGATGCCGGTGCGGTCCAGCAGCTCGACCGCGGTGCGGTCACTGGACGAACGGGTCGCACTGCGCGGTGCGGTGCGAAGCATCGGGGACCTCCGGTACGGGGCTCGCGGACCCCACGCATTCTGGACCATTTCGGACGGCCCTGTCAGAAATGCAACTCCATTGAGTGAAGCGGCATCCCGGCGGGCCACCCGCGCACGGCGATCCAGAGTGTCCTCCGACCTCCATTCCCGGCCAGGCCGTTCGCCCGAAAGTCGCAACGAGAACGAAAATTCAGCTTTCCATCTGCTTGAGACCGCGCCGCGCGAGGACGGCCAGCGGCCGCTGGTAGGCCGAGCCGAGCACGCGCGGGATGGCGTCGATGACGTACGCGTCCGGTCCGATGAGGATGCGCGCCGACTTCCGTTCGATGCCGCGCAGGATCGTCTGCGCCGCCTTCTCGGGTGTCGTGTGGGCGATCCGGTCGAAGCCCTGGGCGGCCTTCTCCTGGTCGTCGGCGAGACTGCGCGCGTTGCGCACGATGTTCGTCTTGATCCCGCCCGGGTGCACGCAGCTCACCGCGACCGGGTGCCGGGCGATCAGCATTTCTTCGCGCAGCGCTTCGGTGAATCCGCGGACGGCGAACTTAGCCGCGTTGTACGCGCTCTGCGTCGGCACGCCGACGAAACCGAACACGCTGGAAATGTTGACCACGTGCCCCTCGCCGGAAGCGATCAGGTGCGGCAGGAACGCCTTGGTGCCGTTGACGACGCCGCCGAGGTTGACGCCCATCAGCCAGTCGTAGTCCTCGAAGGTCATCTCCTCGACGGTCGCGCCGAGCGCCACACCCGCGTTGTTGACGATGACGTTGACCTTGCCGAAGTCGTCTTTCACCTCGTCGGCGTGCGCGAGCACGGCCGCGCGGTCGGCGACGTCGAGCGTGTACGCGCGGGCGTTGTCGCCGGCGAGCTTCGCCGTCTCCTCCGCGTTCGCGGTGTTGACGTCGGAGAGCGCGACCCGCGCCCCGCGCCGGGCGAACTCGAGCGCCAGCGCCCGTCCGATCCCCGATCCCGCCCCGGTGATCACCGCGACCTTGCCCGCGAACTGCTTCATCGGCCCTCCCTGGGTGTTACTCCGGAGTTACGGATACTAGCGCCTGTGAGGTTGCTGTGGGTGTGCTGATCGTGTCGGTGCGGCGCCTTATGGTGAAAGGGCGAACCCCAGGGCCGAGCGGACGAGGAGGCGATGCGCGTGCGGCGGCCCGCCGTCCTGCTCAGCCTCGCCGCGGTCCTGCTGATCGGCGCGGCTTTCGTCGTCTTCGCCACGCGGCAGCCGCGGTCCGCGGGCGCGACGGTCCCGGAAACCACCGTCGTCGAAGCGGCGCCGGTGTCGACCCCCGACCTGCCCGCGGGTTCCAGCGCCGCGATCGGCGCGTTGTTCGTCGACGGCGCGCACTACTGCACGGCCAGCGTCGTCCACAGCGACCAGGGCGACGTGCTGCTGACCGCGGCCCACTGCATCCACGACGGCGAGGGCGGCGACTACCTCACCGGCATCACGTTCGCGCCGGGCTACCACGACGGCGTCGCGCCGTTCGGCTACTGGGCGGTGTCGGACGAGCTCGTCGCGCCGGGCTGGCGGACGTCGTCGGACCCGGACCTCGACGTCGGCTTCGCGACCGCGCACCAGACGGGGAACCCGCGGACCCTGGAGAGCCTGGTCGGCGCGAACACCCTGGCCACCGGGACGGGGTTCGAGCAGCCCATCACGCTGACCGGCTACCCGGACGACTCCGAGCAGCCGGCGATCTGCCGGAACACGACGAGCCGCCAGGACACCTACCAGCTGAAGGTGGACTGCGCGGGCTTCCCGACGGGCACCAGCGGCGGGCCGTGGGTCACCGGCGAGAACCCGAAGACCCACCTGGGCACGGTGATCGGCGTGATCGGCGGCTTCGAGTACGGCGGCAACGACCCGGACACGTCGTATTCGAGCTACTTCGACACGGACGTGCAGGCGCTCTACCGCCAGACGACCGCCCGGGCATGATGCGGGTATGAGCGATCCCGTCGACGTACCGATCACCGGCGAGCCGATCCGCCTCGGCCAGTTCCTGAAACTGGCCGGCCTGGCGGAGGACGGCTCCCACGCGAAGGACCTGATCGACGCGGAGGAGGTCACGGTCAACGGCGAGGTGGAGACCCGCCGCGGCCGCCAGCTGACCGACGGCGACATCGTGGCGGTCGGCAAGGACCGCGGCAAGGTCGTCCTGGTCCACTGACCCGAGCGCCCCAAGGCCACATTGGTTGCGTCAGACGCACCGAAGGCCGCCTTGGGTGCGTCAGACGCACCGAAGGCCACATTGGGTGCTCCAACCCATGCCCCCACCGCCGCCCTCAGCGGAGGCCGTCTTGGGGCGCTTGCGTCCGCGCGGTCAGCCCACGCTGGTCAGCGGCGGCAGGCCGAGCGAGGCGGCCAGCGCGTCCAGTTCCCGCCGTACCGGGCCCGCCAGCGGTACGCCCAGGGCCCGGCACTGCTCCAGGTGCTGCGCCTCGCGCCAGCCGGGGTAGCGGATCGGCGCGCCGCCCTCCCAGCCGAGCATGCTGCCGAACAGCGCGCTCGCCGCACGGTAGAAGCCGTCCGGGCTGCGCAGGGTCGTCGGGGCGATCGCCAGCACCAGCAGGCCCGTGTCGTGCTCGTGGTCGGCAACGCCGGACAGCACGCCGGCCAGGACCTCGACCAGCAGCGACAACCCGGCGGCTTCCGGGCCAGGACGGTCCATGTCGAAGACGAACTCCGGGTAGGCGCCGCCCGGCGCCGCCATGCCCAGCGGGTTCATCGGCTGGCCGGGTTCGCCGCCGGCGGCGAGCACCAGCCCGATCATCGCGTGCGGCAGGGCGCGCGCTGCGTGGTGGCCGGCCCGGCCGAACGGCCCGACCCCGCGCATCGACACCAGCCCGACGCCGAAGCGGCCGGCCCGCGTCACCGCCCGGTCCATCGCGTCGCCGACCGCCCACAGGCCGGACGCCCGCCGGTAGTCGACGAGCGCGGCGGCCCCGCGGTCGGCGATCATCAGCGGCTCGGCGTGCGGCACGACGAGCCCGTCCTTCAGCAGTGGCAGGTGGACCCGCGTGAGGTCGGCGACGCCGGTTTCCGGTGAGCCGGTCAGGTCGCCGTGGCACAGGGCTTCCGCGGCCATGCGGGCGCGGACCTCGGGGAAGCCGTGCGCGGCGAAGACGTGTGCCACGAGGGTGACCAGCTCGTCGGCCCGCACACGCGGCCAGGCCTGTTCCGGGATCGGGGTTTCGCGGGGTTCTTCTTCGAGGATGCCGGGTTCGGGGCGGGCGGAGCGGAAGGGACGCGGTCTGAGAGGCACTCACCCGACATTGCCCAAGCGCGTGTTCGGGCGTCAACGAGGTTGGCGCGGCCCTACCCGACTGTGTGATCCGGACGTCCGAAGAGTCGTACCCTGGGCGGCATGTGCCGAAACATCACCACCCTCCGGGGGCTCCAGCCGGCCGCGACGGGCGAGGAGATCGAGGCCGCGGCCCGCCAGTACGTCCGCAAGGTGACCGGGGTGCAGTCGCTGTCGGACGCCACCCGCGAGCCGTTCGAGGCAGCCGTCGCCGAGATCGCGGAGATCACCGCGCGGCTGCTGGAGCAACTGCCGGAGCGACGCCAGCCACCGGCGACCGTCCCGCCGCTGCGGCGTCCGGAAGTCCGGGCGCGGATCGCGGCCCAGGCGATGAAACGCCCCTGAATCGTCGGACGGTCCCGATAGGCTGCCCGCATGGGTGGACAGGCTTTGGTACTGGGCGGCGGCGGAGTCGCCGGAATCGCGTGGACGACGGGATTGCTGACGGGACTGGCCGACCACGGCCAGGACCTGACCGGCGCGGACCTGCTGGTCGGGACGTCGGCGGGCGCGGCCGTCGCGGCGCAGGTGACGAGCGGGCGGTCGCTGGAGGAGCTGTTCGCGCGCCAGGCCGACCCGGCGCTGCAGGCCCCGGAGATCCCGGCGGACGTCGACCTCGAGAAGTTCGCGGCCGAGTTCGGCGGCGCGCTCGCGGGCGCGGCGTCGCCCGCGGAGGTCCGGCGCGCGGTCGGCAAGCTGGCGCTGGCGGCCGAGACGGTGTCCGAAGCGGACCGTCGCGCGGTGATCGAGGCGCGCCTGCCGGTGCACGAGTGGCCGGAGCAGCGCCTGGTGATCGTGGCGGTGGACGCGGAGACGGGCGAGCCACGCCGCTTCGACCGCGAGTCGGGAGTGTCCCTGGTCGACGCGGTGGCGGCGAGCTGCGCGGTCCCGGGGATCTGGCCGGCGGTGACGATCGGCGGCCGCAGGTACGTGGACGGCGGAGTCCGGTCGGCGGACAACGCCGATTACGCGGCGGGCGCCACGAGGATCACGGTGGTGTCACCGCTGGGCGACAGTGCCCCGCTCCCGGCGGAGAAGCCGTTGAGCGAAGTGCTGGCGGACTTGCGCGCGGCGGGCGCGGAGGTCGCGCTGGTCACGCCGGACGAGGCTTCGCTGGCGGCGATCGGCCAGAACCCGCTGGATCCGTCGACCCGCACCCCGGCGGCGGAGGCAGGACGGGCGCAGGGTGCGGCGCTGACACTGAACTGGAGCTGACCCGCGGGCGCCGGCACCGTGGCAACGGTGTCCGGCGCTTCCCGGGCGCACAGGTGGGCACGTGGCTCGAAGCACCACCGCTGCGCACTAGCCGCCGCCGCTCTCCGGAGCAGTTCCGCAGGCGGGGCCCAGGTCGTCCCGGACTCCGTCGGCTACCCTCGTGGGGCGAGGTAGCGTGTCCGAGCGGCCGAAGGAACATGTCTTGAAAACATGCGAGGGGGCAACCTCTCCGTGGGTTCGAATCCCACCGCTACCGCTCCAGGCCCCGGGCGCGGAGTAGCCGCGCCCGGGTCAGCCGTCCACCTCGGTCAGGTGGCCCAGCACCCGGTCGAACGCGGCGGCGATCGTCGCCTGCTCCTCGGGGCTCAGCAGGTCGATCAAGTGCTCGCGGACACCCTCCACGTGCGTCGGCGCCGCCTTTTCCAGCAACGCCTTGCCTTGGTCGGTGAGTTCCGTGATGACGCCGCGCTTGTCCTCGGGGTCGCGGACGCGGCGGACGAGGCCCGCGTCCTCGAGGCGGCCGACCTGGTGGGACAGCCTGCTCTTCGTCGATCCCATCAGGACCGCCAGCTCGGACATCCGCATCCGGTGGTCGGCCTGCATCTCCAGGCACACCAGCACTTCGTAGTCGGTCAGCGACACCGCGTGCCGGTCGGACAGCTCGCGGTGCAGCCGCTGCCGCAGCCGCAGGGTCGCCACGATGTAGGAGCGCCACGCCGCCATCTCGGCTTCGTTCAACCACCGCACTGGACGCTCCTCGGCCATAAGGCAGCGTAGAACGGTGATCAAGGCACCGCACGATCCGACGCCGAACTGCGCGCGGGGAAACACACGGCCGCAACATCGCCCGAAGGTGGGGTCACGAAAAGGTTGAGACTCGGCCGGAAAAGGCGCATTCTGCTTGTCGGCGGAAGGTCGGCCAGGGTATGCGGCGCGACATCGGCGACGTGCCGGCCCGGCTCTCCCCGCCGGGAGAGGACAGGTGGTTGCGTGGCGGGTGATTCTCGCGGTTGACCGCCCGCTGTGTCCCCGCGACCGGAACGGCATCCGAACGGGCCGGGCGCGATTGTGAACAGCACCCGCGCGGGCTTCCATGCGTCTCACGCATACGGCGTCGGTCGGGCCTGTATCAGGTCACGACCTCGGCAGTCGTGACGACAGCGCCTGAACGCCGGCCCGGTCCGCGGCCAACCGCTCGACCAAAGACACAACCTCGGTACAGAGCCTGGGTGTGGCCGTCAGCGCGACGGCCGCACCCAGGCTCGTTGCCAAGCCGACCGAAAGCGGGCGGACTCGACCCGCGGCCAACTCGGTCACCGGCCATTCCGCCGTGGCTGCCGGTCGGCCTGGTGACCGTCCAGACAGTACGATTTGCCGGTGAGATTCGACGACGACGCCGGCCTGGACGCCTCCGAGGTCCAGGACCTGCGCGGAAGCGGTGGTGGCGGCGGCGGGATCGGCGGCCGCGTGGCGCTCGGCGGCGGCGGACTCGGCGTCGTCGGGCTGATCATCTACTTCGTGCTCTCCCAGCTCGGCGGAGTGAGCACCGGCGGCAGCGGCCTGAGCGGCGGGCTCGGCAGCGTCGGCTCCGGCCAGCAGGTCGACAACTCGAAGCTGTCCAGCGAGTGCAAGACCGGCGCGGACGCCAACAAGAACCACGACTGCGCCATCGTCGCGATCGTCAACTCCATCCAGGACTACTGGACGCAGCAGTTCGCGCGCTCGGGCTCGACGTACCAGAAGGCGCCGACGAAGTTCTTCAACGGCGGCGTCCGCACCGGCTGCGGCAGCGCGACCTCCGACACCGGCCCGTTCTACTGCCCGGCCGACTCCGACGTCTACATCGACCTCTCGTTCTTCAACGAGCTCAAGACCCGCTTCGGCGCGCAGGGCGGCCTGTTCACCGAGGCGTACGTGCTGGCCCACGAGTACGGCCACCACGTGCAGAACCTCCTCGGCACGTCGCGCAAGGGCACCGGCACCGGCCCGACGTCCGGCTCGGTGCGCCTGGAACTGCAGGCCGACTGCTACGCGGGCGTCTGGGCCAACCACGCCTCGACAACGCCGACCGAGAGCGGCAAGCCGCTGATCACCGACGTCACCCAGGACGACGTCGCCTCCGCGCTGGACACCGCGTCCCGCATCGGCGACGACTACATCCAGGAGAACCTCGGCGGCGGCCAGGTCGACCGCTCGAAGTTCACCCACGGCACGTCGGCGCAGCGCAAGAAGTGGTTCACCACCGGCTTCCAGACCGGCGACCCGGCCCGCTGCGACACCTTCGGCACCAACAACCTCGGCTGACCCGAGCGCCCCAATGTGGCCTTCGGTGCGCCGGACGCAACCAAGGCGGCCTTCGGTGCGCCAGACGCAACCAAGGCCGCCTTGGGGCGCTCGGGTCAGGCGGTCAGCGCGTGCGGGTCACCCGCGACGGCTCGCGCGGAGAAGTTCCGCTGGGCCGAACGCTTCTGCGCCGTCAGCGACTTCGACTTGGCCTGGCCGGGCTGGACGCCGTTGATGCTCTCGGTGCTCGTCGCGTAGACGCCGAGGGCCCAGGCGACGCCGTCCGCGTTGCGCTCCAGCGCGACGCGGTCGATGTTGCCGAGGTTGTCGCAGGCCTGGTGGTAGCACGGGTCGAACGCGACGCCGGCCGTGCCGCCCCACTTCGCCGCCTGCGCCGGGGTCTTCAGCACCTCGGCGCCCGTGTCGAGGCCGCCCGCCGGGATGCCGACGGCGATGAACTCGCCGTAGTCCGAGCGGCCGGTGAAGTCGGTGCCTTCGACCGAGACACCCTTCGCGGCCTGCATGAAGTCGACGAACGTCTTTTCGATCTGCGCCGAGCCGTACGGGCCGGCACCCGCGCCGACGCCATCGGAGTTGTCACCGTCGTAGGCGAAGTAGCCGGCGTTCGGCGAGCCGATCATGTCGAAGTTCAGGTACAGCGCGATGTCGAGCTGCTGCTCGAAGCTCAGCTGGTCGACGTAGTAGGTGGAGCCGATCAGGCCGAACTCCTCCGCGCTCCAGAAGCCGAAGCGGACGGCGTTGTTGACCTTCGGGCTGCTCCCCAGCTGCAGCGCCGTCTCGAGCAGGGCCGCCGAGCCGCTGCCGTTGTCGTTGATGCCCGGGCCCGCCGGGACGCTGTCGAGGTGCGACCCCAGCATCACGACGTTGTCCTTGCGCCCGGTCTTGGTCTCGGCGATGACGTTGTAGCTGGTCCGCGCCTCCTGGAAGGCACGCAGCTCCAGCGTCACGTTCTGCCCGCCGAGCGTGGCCAGCTGCGCCCCCGCGGCCGCCGTGACGCCGCCGGTCGGGATCTTCGCGTTCTCCGGGCCGCCGAGCGTCCCGTTCAGGTCGCCGTCGGTGTTGTTGTAGACGATGGCGCCGATCGCGCCCGCCGCGGCGGCGGTCTGCTGCTTCTGCGCGAACGAGCAGCCACCGCGCTTGATGAGGGCGATCTTGCCCGCGACGTCGGCGGTGTAGTCGGTGACCTCGCAGCCGCTGGTGTCGTCGACCGCGACCACGGCGAGCGGCGCGGTGATGCCGCCGACGGGCGTCGAGACCGTGTACTCCATGGCGATGACCGGAACGCTCTGGCCGCCCGCGGTGAGCTTCTCGGCCAGCGTTTCCGAGTAGGTGAACGGGAACTCCTGGCGGGTCACCTGGAAACCGGCCGCTTCGAGCTTGGTCGCGATGTACTCGGCGGACTTCTGGTGGCCCGTGGTGCTCGCCGCCCGGGTGCCGCCGTTCGTGTCGGCGATCCGCTGCAGCGCGATCAGGTGCCGGTTGACGCCGTTGACGTCGACCTTCTTGACGAGCTGCTTGGCCAGCGCGGGGCCGTCGGGGACCGTCGTCGCGGCGGCGGCCGGGGTGAGGCCGAGCACCAGCGTCGCGCCGGCGGCGATGGCCACCGGCGGGAGGAGTCTTGCACGGAAGATTGACATGGTTGCTCACCTTTGTGCGCTTTGCGAAGTCCGTCAATGCGTCATTCGGCGGGACCTTCCCCGGGCGGTATACGGTCGACGCATGTACGCGATCACCATCCGTGAGCCAGGTGACCCGGAAGTTCTCGAGTGGGCGGAGGTCGCGGACCCGCGTCCCGGCCCCGGCGAGGTGCTGGTGAACGTCGCGGCGAGTGCGGTGAACCGGGCGGACCTCCTGCAACGCCAGGGCCATTACCCGCCGCCGCCCGGGGCCAGCGAGACGCTCGGCCTCGAATGCTCGGGCACGATCGCGGAACTCGGCGAAGGCGTCGAAGGGTGGAACGTCGGCGACGAGGTCTGCGCGTTGCTCGCGGGCGGCGGCTACGCGGAGAAGGCCGTCGTCCCGGCCGGGCAGCTGCTGCCGGTGCCGGGCGAGGTGGAGCTGCTCGCCGCGGCCGGGCTGCCCGAGGTGGCCTGCACGGTGTGGGCGAACGTCGTGATGCACGCGAAGCTGGCGGAGGGCGAGGTGCTGCTCGTCCACGGCGGTGCCGGCGGGATCGGCACGCACGCCATCCAGGTCGGCAAGGCGCTGGGCGCGACCGTCGCCGTCACCGCGGGCTCGGCGCAACGGCTCGAACGCTGCCGCCAGCTCGGCGCCGACATCACGATCAACTACAAGGAAGACGACTTCGTCGAGGTGCTCCGCAAGGAGACCGGCGGCGCGAACGTCATCCTCGACAACATGGGCGCGTCCTACCTCGGCCGCAACGTCGACGCGCTGGCCGCCGACGGCCGCCTGGTCATCATCGGCATGCAGGGCGGGGTGAAGGGCGAGCTGAACGTCGGCGCGCTGCTCGGCAAGCGGGCCAGCGTGTTCGCCGCGGGCCTGCGGTTCCGGCCGAAGGACCAGAAGGCGGCGATCGTCGCCGACGTCCGCGAGCGGCTGTGGCCGCTGGTCGAGCAGGGCTCGGTGAAGCCGATCATCGGCCAGGTCGTGCCGATGGCCGAAGCCGCGTCGGCGCACCGCGCGCTCGAAGAGGGCTCCGTGTTCGGAAAGATCCTGCTGGCGGCGAAGTCCTAGCTCCGTCAGCGCAGTTCGTCGAGGACCCGCACGAGCTGGTTGATCTCGAAGACGTTGGAGTAGTGGGCGAGCCCGATCCGCACGGCCCCGCCCACTTCTCCGACGCCGAGTGCCGCGAAGACGCCGCTCGTGCCGTCGTCGGCGAAGGCGCACAACCCCTGTGACGCCAGGTACTCGGCGACCTCCGGGGCCTTCTTGCCGGCGACGGCGAAGGCGAGCGCGGGGATGCGGCGCATGGCGTTGCCGATGACCATGATGTGCCGCAGCGACAGCAGTTCCGTGGACAGCTGCGCGAGCAGCCCGGCGTGGTAGGACTTCGCCGAGCCGAGCGACGTGACCAGCCGCTCGCGGCGGGATCCGGCGGCGGCGTCGTCGAGACCCGCCAGGTAGTCGATCGACGCGATCAGCCCGGCCAGCAGGGGGTACGCGTGCGGGCCCAGTTCCAGCCGCGCGGCGCCGCGGGCCATCGGGTCGAGCGAGACCGACGAGATCCGCTCGATGAGGTCGGGGTCGCGGAACACGAGCGCGCCCACCGACGGGCCACCCCACGCCTGCGCGGACACGACCATGACGTCGGCGCCGAGCGCGTTGATGTCCAGCGGCAGGAACGGCGCGGCGTAGGTGGCGTCGACGACGACCAGCGCGCCGACCCGCTTGGCGAACTCGATGATCGTCGGGACGTCCGGCCGGGTACCGACCGAGCCCGACGCGAGCGTGACGGCGACGGCCTTCGTGCGCGCCGACACGAGCTGCTCGTACTGCCACGCGGGCAGCTCGCACGTCTCGATGTCGATCTCGCCCCAGCGCACGACCGCACCGACGCGCTTCGCGGCGCGTTGCCACGGCGCGAGGTTGGCCTGCTCGTCGAGCCTCGACACGACGACTTCGTCGCCGATCGTCCAGCGCTCGGCGAGCGCGTCGACGAGCCGGCGCAGCAGCACCGGCGCGCTCGGCCCGAGCACGACGGCGGCCGGGTCGGCCCCGACCAGGTCGGCCACGGCCCGGCGGGCCGCGGTCACGATGCTTTCCGCGCGTTGTGAGGCCGGAAACGCTCCGCCCGGCCCGGACACCGGGGCGCGCATCGCCGTGGAAACGGCCGAAGCGACCTGTTCCGGTACCAGCATTCCGGCGGCGCCGTCGAAGTGAATCCAGCCGTCACCCAGCGCGGGAAAGAGCCCACGGATACGAGCGACGTCGAACGCCATGTGGACACCGTACGGACGTGCGGTTTCGCCGCGAACCCGGGGTTGGGTGGAGAGCCACCGGGAACCCCGGGAGCGGCTACGCTCGGAGACGGACACCGCGCGGGTGTCGCGGAGCGTGTCGAACGCGAGCCAGGATGGAGCACATGACCGAGCGGAACTTCACAGCCGGTGACGCTGGCCAGGAATCTTCACCCCACGTGGTGGTCGTGGGCCCGGACGGCACCCCGGTGGGAGCGGCGAAGCTGCCCACGGAGGAAAACCAGGAGTCGGTCGGCGATCTCGTCGAAGAGCCGGCGAAGGTGATGCGGATCGGCACGATGATCAAGCAGCTCCTGGAGGAGGTGCGCGCGGCCCCGCTGGACGACGCGTCCCGCAACCGCGTCCGCGAGATCCACGAGACGTCGGTGAAGGAGCTGGCGAACGCGCTGGCCCCGGAGCTGCAGGACGAGCTGGAGCGCCTGGTCCGCCCGTTCACGGACGACTCGACGCCGTCGGACGCCGAGCTGCGGATCGCGCAGGCGCAGCTGGTGGGCTGGCTGGAGGGCCTGTTCAGCGGCATCCAGACGGCCCTGTTCGCCCAGCAGATGGCGGCGCGCGTCCAGCTGGAGCAGATGCGCCGCGGGCTGCCCGCGGGCCCATCCGCGGCGGCGGGCCACGGGCACGACCACGGCCCGGGGATCTCGGGCACCGGCCAGTACCTGTGACGGCGGTTGTCCACAGACCGAGGGGCCTGTGGACAACCCCTGTGGACAACTACCGGTCGCGGAAGAACTGCCGGATGTCCGCGATCAGGGCGTCCGGCTCCTCCAGCGCCGGGAAGTGACCGCCCCGGCCGAACTCCGTCCAGTGGACGATGTTGTCCGTGCGTTCGGCCAGTGTCCGGACCGGCAGGCCGATGTCGCCGGGGAAGCTCGCCACGCCCGTCGGGACCGTGTTCGCCGCGGGCGGCGCACCCCAGCCGCCGGTCAACGCGGCGTACAACCGGGCTGACGAGTTCGCCGTCCCGGTGAACCAGTAGATCGACACGTCGGCCAGGAGATCGTCCCGGTCGATCAGGTCCACCGACGTGTTCGAGAAGGACCGGAACTTCTCCGCGATCCATGCCAGCTGGCCTGCCGGCGAGTCGTGCAGGCCGTACGCAAGCGTTTGCGGCTTGGTTGCCTGGATCATCGCGTAGCCCGTTCCGGACGCCGAGAACGCCTGGCCCTTCTCGAGTGCCCGGCGGCCGGCGGCCAGCTCGTCACCGGTCAGGTCCGCGAGGTCCGCCTCGCTCCGCGGCACCGCGGACGCCAGCATCGTGACGTGGATCCCCAGCACGCGCGCGGGAAACTGCAGCGCCAGCTCACGCGAGATCATCGCGCCCCAGTCACCGCCGTGGGCGCCGAAGCGCTCGTAACCCAGGATGGTCATCAGCTCGGCGAACGCCCGCGCGATCCGGTCCGGCCCCCAGTCCGGCGACGGCGTCGGGCCCGAAAAGCCGTAGCCGGGGATCGACGGCACGACGACGGTCAGCGCGTCCGCCGGATCACCGCCGTACGCGCGGGGATCGGTCAGCGGGCCGATGACGTCCAGGAACTCGACGATCGAGCCCGGCCAGCCGTGCGTCAGCAGCACCGGCGTCGCGCCCGGCTCCGGGGACACCACGTGCAGGAAGTGCACGTTCGTCCCGTCGATGGTGGTCGTGAACTGCGGAAATCCGTTGATGCGCTCCTCTTGGGCCCGCCAGTCGAAGCCCGTCCGCCAGTATTCGGCCAGCTCCCGGACGTAGTCGACGGGAGCACCGAGCCGCCAGCCGGCACCGGCGGGCTGATCGGGCCACCGGGTGTTCGTCAGGCGGGCGCGGAGGTCGTCGAGATCGGACTGCGGGACGGCGACGCGGAACGGTGTGATCATGCCTCGACGGTAGGAGGGATCGCGGACAGATGCGGTCCTCGAATCAGTCGAGAAACCGCTTCGGCCACCGGCGTCGCCGTTCCGGCTCGGGTTCGGCCGGCGCTCCGGGCGGCTGCGGGCGTTCGACCGGCAGATAGACCGCCTTGGCGACGTCGAGCTTGGCCGCGCGCAGCCGGTCCAGCACGTCCGGCGCGTATCCGCCGGCTTGCGGGCGGTCCGGCACCTGGCCGAGGTCCTCCAGGACCGTCCAGTTCGACCCCAGCGCGGCCAGCGAACGGTGCTTCGTCGCGTAGTAGTCCGGGTTGACCGATACCGCGACGCCGGAAGCACCCGCGGCCGCGGCCAGCAGGTGCACGTGGAACCGGGTGGAGATCCAGGTCTGCCGGGGGTTGGCGGGCAGGCCGTTCGCCCAGACGGCCGAGAACGGGTAGAAGCGGGCACCGGGCAGCTCGCGTTCCAGCAGGGCGAAGACCTCGCGGTCCACCCGGGGAACACCCTCGACGACGCCGATGCGGTCCGGCGGCACCTTCCAGGACCGCAGCGTGGACAGCACCGCGCCGGCCAGCTTGCCGATGCCGACCTCGACGAGGTCCGACTGGAGGCAGAGCATGACCTCGGGCTGGTCGTCGGCCGTCTCGTACCGCTCGCGACCGAGGCCCAGGAAAGCGTCGTCGATGCCGGCCGGGACGTCGACGAGCGCCGCCGACGCCTCGTCGCGCACGTCCACGACTTCGAAGTGGTCCACCAGGCTCCGCAGCAGCGGGGCGACGTCGGCCGAAGCCGGGATGAGGCCGTGCCCGGTCATCGCGGCCCGGCCGCCCGACCGCGCCACCGCCGCTGCGGCGCCCGAGAGCAGGCCGACCTGCTTGGGCCACAGCTTGTTGATGTACCCGCCGCCGACGACGTGCACGACGTCGGCCGAAGCGAGCAGTTCGATGCCGCCGTGCAGGCGGGGCATCATCCCGGGGTCGTGGACGGCTTCCCGCACCCAGGCGGCCGCCTGCCAGGGATCGTCGGACACCGCCTCCCAGCACAACCGCCACAACGTGTCGGTGAATCTCGCCCGGGGGTGGATGCCGTCGAGCAGCACCGCCGCCGGGCCCGGGGAGTGCGTGTCCACCCAGACGTCGGCGTCCGGCGCCGTCCGGGCCAGGTGGCCGAGCCAGCTCGCCGCGATGAGCTCGTCCCCGTAGTTCGGGTGCCCCACCGGCGCGACCAGGTAGTAGAGAGCGCGCCGGGCGGAATTCGTCGCGGGCGCACCCGTCCGGCTGATCACCATGGGCCCGAATTGTACGGTGTGACGCAGGGTGACCCAGGCCATCTTCGCATCACCGGCCGCCGGTTGCCACGGGGTGGACAGGGTCCGGGAGCGCGCATCGGTACCCTCGTCCACGTGCATGCCACCAGCACGGTTCAGGCCGCGAACTCCCCCGTTGCGACGCCGGCACCGCCGGTGTCGGACAGCAAGACGTTCTCGCGCGCCTTCGCCGACATCAATGCCGGTTTCCGCGCCCGCGAGCTCTGGGGTCACCTCGGCTGGCAGGACATCAAGCAGCGCTACCGCCGCTCGGTGATCGGTCCATTCTGGATCACCATCAGCCAGGCGGTCATCGCGCTCGGGCTCGGGTTGCTGTACTCGCAGCTGTTCAACTCGCCGATCGAGGTCTTCCTGCCCTACCTGTCCACGGGCTTCATCCTGTGGGGCTTCATCAGCGGCTGCCTGGCCGAGGGCATGGAGACGTTCATCGCGAACGAGGGGCTGATCAAGCAGCTGCCCGCGCCGCTGAGCGTGTACATGCTGCGGACGGTGTGGCGCCAGACGCTGCTGCTGGCGCACAACATGATCGTCTACGTCGTGATCCTCGTGATCTTCTTCAACGCGCTCGACAACCCCTACTCGCTGGGCAACAGCGAAGGCCTGTGCGTCGGCAACGCGTACTGCCACCCGGGCCTCAGCTGGAACATCCTGCTGGCCATCCCCGGCTTCCTCTTGCTCGCCCTCAACGCGGGCTGGGTGACGCTGCTGCTGGGCATCATCTCGACCCGCTTCCGCGACATCCCGCAGGTGATCAACTCGCTGATCCAGCTGCTGTTCTACGGCACACCGATCGTCTGGCCGGTGGACCAGCTGCTCGGCGGCGGAACGCGTGCCAGCATCTCGTGGGTGCTGCCGATCATCCAGCTGAACCCGCTGTACCACTTCATGCAGGTGGTCCGGGCGCCGTTGATCGGCCAGTCGTTCACACCGGGCAACTGGATCGTGGTCGGCTCCATCACCATCATCGGCTGGGCGCTCGCGCTCGTCGCGATGCGCAACTACCGTGCCCGCGTCTCCTACTGGGTGTGACACAACATGGTCAGCATTGACGTCCACAACGCCTACGTCGACTTCCCGATCTTCGACGCGAAGACCCGGTCGATGAAGAAGAAGGTCCTCGGCAAGGTCGGCGGCAAGATCGGCACCGACACGAAGGTGCCGATCATCGAGGCCCTGCACGACGTGACCCTGAACCTCCGCGAAGGCGACCGCGTCGGCCTGGTCGGGCACAACGGCGCCGGCAAGTCCACGCTGCTGCGGCTGCTCGCCGGGATCTACGAGCCCACCCGCGGCTCGGCGCGGATCGAAGGCAAGATCGCGCCGGTGTTCGACCTCGGCGTCGGCATGGACCCGGAGATCTCCGGGCAGGAGAACATCATCATCCGCGGCCTCTTCCTCGGCATGACGGCCAAGGAGATGGAGAAGCGGGTCGACGACATCGCGGAGTTCACCGAGCTCGGCGACTACCTCCAGATGCCGCTGCGGACGTACTCGACGGGTATGCGCGTTCGGCTGGCGCTGGGTGTCGTCACCTCGATCGACCCCGAGATCCTCATCCTCGACGAGGGCATCGGCGCGGTCGACGCGGCGTTCCTCAACAAGGCGCGGGACCGGCTCAAGGACCTCGTGAAGCGCTCCGGGATCCTCGTGTTCGCCAGTCACGCCGACGAGTTCCTGTTCGAGCTGTGCGACTCCGCCCTCTGGATGGACGAAGGTCACATCAAGCAACGCGGATCGCTGCGGGACGTCCTCACCGGGTACAAGGGCCGCGACCCGTTCGCGGACATGAGCAAGGAAACGCTGCAGCGCCTCGGCATCGAGCCGGTGGCGACGACGAACGGCGGGGAATGATGGCCAGCGAGACCCGACAGCTGCCCGACGGCGCGGTCGTCGGCGTGGTCGTCACGCGGCACCGGCGCGAGCTGCTCGCGGACTCGCTGAAGGTCATCGCGGCGCAGACCCGGCCGGTCGACCACCTGGTGGTGGTGGACAACGGGCCGGACGATTCGGCCCGCGAGGTCGTCGAGAGCTACCCGCTGCCGTACACGTACCTGCCGTCGCACCGGAACCTCGGCGGCGCGGGCGGGTTCGCGCTGGGCATGCTGCACGCGCTGTCGCTGGGCGCGGACTGGATCTGGCTGGCCGACGACGACGGCCGCCCGGCCGACGAGAACGTGCTGGCGATCCTGCTGGAAGAGGCGGAAAAGCGGGACCTGGCGGAGATCTCGCCGGTGGTGTCCAACATCGACGCCCCGGACAAGCTGGCGTTTCCGCTGCGCCGCGGCCTGACCTGGAAGCGGTCCCAGTCGGAGCTGGGCGCGGACTTCCTGCCGGGCATCGCGTCCCTGATGAACGGCGCGCTGTTCCGGGCGTCCACTTTGGACGTGGTCGGCGTCCCGGACCTGCGCCTGTTCTTCCGCGGCGACGAGGTGGAGCTGCACCGCCGGCTGGCCCGCTCGGGCCTGCCGTTCGGCACGTCGCTGAAGACGAAGTACCTGCACCCGGACGGCTCGGACGAGTTCAAGCCCATGCTGGGCGGCAAGTTCCACGCGCAGGACCCGGAGAACGAGGTCAAGCGGTACTACACCTACCGCAACCGCGGATATCTGTTGTCGCAGCCGGGAATGCGCAAGATCGGCGCGCTGGAGATCGTCCGGTTCGGACTGTACTTCGTGGGCGTGAAGCGCGACCCGAAGGCGTTCCTGCAGTGGCTCAAGCTGGTCCGGCAGGGCCGCGCGGAGAAGTTCTACCGCTACTGACAGAGGTTCCAGCGAAACGGCCCCGGTTGCCCGGGGCCGTTTCGCGTTCGTCCGTTATTCGCCGATGACCGGCGGGGCGGTGCGCAGGTCCGTGCCGAAGACCTCGTCCGGGTCACCCTCGACCAGGTACGTCGGCCGCGAGTGCTCCGTGTCCTCGTCGCCCTCGCCCTTCTGGCCGCGGCCCAGGCCGCCCGCGCCCATGCCGCCGCGGCCCGCTGCGCTGCCCGAGCCGAGGCCGCCCATTCCGCGTCCGGCGGCCGCTTCCGCCGCGCCGATGCCACCCGGCCGGGCCGCGCCCGACGCGGCACCCGCGCCCGTCGCGTTGCCGGCGCCCGAGCCGCCGGGGCCGAAGCCACCGCCGCGGCCGGCGCCGCCACCACCGCCGATCTTCGAGTTGTAGGCCTCGTCGCCGCCGAAGTTCATTCCGCCCATCGGCATCGGGCTCATCGGCGGCATGCCGCCGAAGGACTGGTTCGGGTTCGACGCCGAACCGCTCGCGACCGGGCTCGGCGTGAAGCTCGACGGCGTCGTCGTGCCCGCGGGCACGAACCCCGACCCGGTGGTCGAGCCGGGCCCGGAAAAGTGCGGGTTGCCGGTGGTGCCGGAGACGAAGCCGCTGGTACCGCCGGGGGTGCTCACCGAGCCGGGCCCGGGCATGTTCACCGAGCTGTGCCCGGGCATGTTCACGCTCGACGGATTGCTGATGCCGTTCTTGTCCCCGCTGCCGTTGGGGTCACCACTACCCCCACCGGTGCTGAAGCTCGGCGGCGGCGCGAAGGCGGGCTGCTTCGACGCGGCCTCGTAGAGGTTCTTGTCGTAGGTCGCCATGACACCGGCGGCCTGGTCGTGCGCGGCCTGGCTGTCCTTCTGCTTCTGAATGGACTTGTCGACGTTGTCGGCGAGGTTGAAGGGGTTCGACGTCGCCCACGACTTGAACTCGTCACCCCAGCTGAACGGAATGGGGTCGGGCATGGAGTTCTTCGCCGTCGCGGCGGCCTGGCCCTGGTCGTAGATGGTCTCGGACGCCAGGCGGGCGTTCTGCGAGTTGGCGTCGGACCACTTGCCCAAGCTCGTGAAGTACTGCTGCGCGTTCTCCGCCGCGCTGCCTTCCCAGGTCCCCTTGGAAGCGTTCACCGCGGTGTTCATCGACTGCGCGAACTTGTCGAAGACCTGGTGGACCTTGAAGTACGCCGTCGAAACGTCGGAGACCTGTTGGACGTTGAGGTTGCTGTCCAGGTAGGCCTTGAGCTGCGCGTGGTCGCTGCCCTTGTAGTCGGCGTTCGGTGCCTGCAGGCCCTGGACGTACTCGACGTCGCGGCCCTTGGTGGCGTCGGCGACATTCTTGTCCCCGATCTCCTGCGCCTGGTTCTTGGCCTTGGCCTGGGCGATCCACTGCTGGACCGGGCCGAACAGCCAGCTGCCCGGCTCGACGCCCTCCTCCGCCTTCTTCTGGAGGTAGGCGTCGCGCTCGGCGGGCGCCATGTTCTGGACTTCTTGCGGCGTCTTGTCCGCGGTCTTCGGCGGCGGTCCCTGTCGCGTCGTCATCTGGGTTCCCCTATCCCTTCGGCAACCGCGGTTCGACAGCGGTCTTCGCGACCGTTTCGGCGATCTGGCAGGCCTCGTCCGTCGAACCGACCGCGGTGACCAGGACGTCCACTCGCGAGTCACCGACCGGCAGGGCCAGCGTGCAGCCGACCCCCTGGGTCTCCGGGGCCTCCTTGGCCTTCCGGCCGTTGACGTCCTTGTCGGAGACACCGGCACCCTGGTCGTTGAGCTGGTCGGCCCGGGCGTCGTCACGCACGTTCACGCCGACCACCATGGACTTGTCGCTCGCCGAGGCGATTTTCTTCTGGTACTTGCACACCCGCGCGGTGCCGAGCGTTTTGTTCTCCGGCTCGTTGAAGTCCCCGTAGGTGGCCAGATCACCTTTTTCCAGGAGCGTGCAGGGATCGGTGATCGACTGGGTGCCACCCCCCGCGGCGGACGAACTCTCCGGGGCAGACGTCTCACCGCCGCCTGCCGTCGAGGACTGCGCGGGCGAAGCGGTTCCCTGCTGCGTGCTGGTGCAGCCGGCCAGGAGCGCGCCACCGGCCACGAGCGGGAGCAGGGCACGGACGAGAAGGAGTTTCATCGAGTCAGGCCTGCCGGGTCTGGAGCGAAGAGAACGCCTGGTCCTCGGTTTCCTTGTACAACCCGGCCGCCCGCGCCAGAGCTTCGTCGGCCTGCTTCGCTACCTGCTGGAGCTGGCTCAACACCGCTTTCGCCGAGCCTTCGGCGTCGCTGGCGCTCTTCTGGTCGTGCTTGGCGACGGCGTGCCCGTACGGGTGGTTGCCGAGCTGAGGTGCCTGGTCGAGCGCTGTGGCATCGTAGCCCAGGTTCGTGAGGTCGTTGACCAGTTCCATGAGCGCGTCCCGGAGGGGTTTCACTCCTTCGGGGGTGATCTTGAACCCGCCGCCCTTGGCGGCGTCCACCAGCTTCTGCGTCTCCGCCGTGACGCTCTGTACCGCGGCGCCCATGCTGGCCGACGAAAGCGGGTTGATCACGTCCGCGAACGAGCCGCCGCCACCGCCATCGGCTATCAACATCGCCGTTCCACCCCGAATCGCTTCGCCCGTGCGTGTGCACCCGGAAGTCTACTAGCCGGGTACCCTGCGCAACCGCCGTTCACCGATCTTCCCCTTCGACGCGGCCGCCGCGCGGGTGGTTCCCGGGGCTCAGAACTGCCCTTCGAGCTGGGCGTACAGCTGCTGGGCCAGCCGGGCGTTGTCGGCCGGGGCGTAGGTGATCCAGCGCTGGCCGTCCGCCGCCGCGCGGGAGGACATCAGCCAGCGGCCCGACGGGGTGTCGAACCAGGCCAGTGGCGGGAACGTGCCGCCGCGGGTCTGGGCCGTGAACTGGCCGATGCGCTTCTTCGGCTCCTGGAAGACGCGCTCGATCATGCGGACCTGGGGGCCGGCGCCACCGCTGTTCGACCGCGGGCCCGACACACCGGCGAACGGGTCGTACGCGTCGTCGCGGCGCTGGTGGCGGGGCTGTTCCACCGGCCGCGAGATGGTGACCGACTGGCCGGGCGCCGCCGGGGTGAGCGGGAGCAGGTCGACGATCGCCGGGACGATCCCCGTCGGGCGGACCTCCTCGAAGACGATCAGGTTCTCGTCCTGCCGGGCGAGCACCGCGAACTGGCCGTCGGAGGTGACGCGGGCGAACAGGTGCCGGTCACCCAGCTCGGCGGCCGCGTTGATCGTCACGCTGCCGCGGACGAACGTGGTCAGCGCCAGCTCGGCATCGGCGTCCAGGCGGCCGCGGCTCCACAGGCCCCGGCCGGTCAGGTCGCGGACGACCGCGTCGCGGATCATCGAGCGCTGCTCGACGGTGGTGCCGACGTGCGGCACCTCGAACGGCGTCGGCGCGCGGCCGAATCCCAGCTGTTCGAGCAGGATGTCCACCGCCGCCAGCGACAGCGAGAACGAATGAGGCATCGCTTCCATCCCCCCGCGGGTTCTTCCGGCCTTCGCCGAAAACGGTAGTCCACCGGCTCCGCCCTCAGCGAACCCGCTTGCCCCGGCAAGATCGCCGCTGGTCCGATGGACGCATGGCCGACCCGAAACCCGCACTCGTGCTGCACCTCGCCACCGGCGGGGAGCCGCTGCTGTTCGCACTGACGACCGAAGAAGCCGGCAAGCTGGCGGGCAGGCTCGCCCAGCTGGTGAAGGCAGGCGCGGTCGAGACGGTGACCACCAAGGACGACTCGGTGGTCGCGATCAACTTCGCCCACGTGGCCGCCGCGTACATCGACGACCTCACCCGCAAGAGCAAGGTCTTCGGTCTGCACGCCTGACACGCCGAAGGCCGCCTCACCGAAGTGAGACGGCCTTCGCTGCGTGAGACTTCAGAGCTTGTACAGGCGCTTCCAGTTCTCGCGCGAGGTCAGCTCCGGCATGGCGCGCTTGTACTGCTCCTGCACCGCCGCGCCTTCCTTGCGCAGCCGCTGGATCACCTTCGCACCCTGCTTGGCGAGGGCGAACATCTTCGCCCGGTCGTAGGAGCGGACGCGGACGCCTTCCTGGTTCGCGTCCGTGACCACCGCCGTGTCGAACAGGGCGATGTGCCACCAGTTCGCCTCGTCGATCGGGACCGCGCCGAGGCCGAAGCGGCTGCGGCCGAGCACCCGGTCGATGATCCGCTTGAGCAGCACCAGGCGCTGCAGGCTGGGCCGCGGCGCGCTGTTGATGATGCCGATGTCGTTGGACGCGATGCCCGGGACGTCGGTCGCCTTGTGGCGCTTGGTCTCCGGGTACGCGTCGCGGATGCGGCGGATCTCCTGCATCGCCGCGACCCCGCCGTCACGCAGGATCTCCGGGCCCTCCAGGAAGTCCTCGACGGCCTTGATCAGCGTCGCGGACAGGCCGTACTGCATGCCGAGCAGGTAGCGGACCAGCTGCGCGAGCAGCACCCGCGAGAGGAGGTTGAGGTTGAACGGCGAGTGCAGCGCCGCGGTGATGATCGAGTTGCGCAGGTTGAAGTACCGGTGCCACTCGTCCCAGTCCTTCATGTGGAAGTCCGCGTGCCACACGCCCGCGCCCGGCAGCGTCACGGTCGGGAAGCCGTGCGCGCGGGCCCGGTAGGAGTACTCCGCGTCGTCCCACTGGAAGAAGAACGGCAGCGGGTAGCCCGTCGCCTGGACGACCTCGTAGGGGATCAGGCACGACCACCAGCCGTTGTAGCCGGCGTCGAGACGCCGCTCCTGGCGGTTCGGCTTCAGCGTCTCCTCGTCGACGCCCAGCAGGTCCGCGGTCGACAGCGAGTGCTCGACCGGCTGGCCGGGCTCGAGGGTGTTGAGCCGGGCGTACTCGGCGCCGACGTGCAGCTGGTTCGGGTGGAACAGGTTCAGCATCTGGCCGCCGACGATGATCGGGTTGGCGGCGCGGTTGGAGAACGCCGTCATCCGGATCACCAGGTCCGGCTCCAGCAGGACGTCGTCGTCCATGAACAGGACGTTCGCGTGCTCGGTGGCGGTGTGCCCGGCCACCTCGTAAAGGCCGCGGGTGAAGCCGCCGGCGCCGCCGAGGTTCGGCTGCTTGATGTAGTGCAGCTTGTCGGCGAGGTCCTTGGCGACCTGCTCGAACCCGTCGCGGGACTCGACGAGGTCGGTGCCCTGGTCGGCGACGTAGATCGCGTCGAGGGTGTCCAGCGACGACACGTCCGCGGCGAGGGCCTGCAGGTTCTTCAGGCAGTCGTCGGCGCGGTTCATCGTGCAGATGGTCACCGCGGTCGGGCGGATCTTCTCCGGGGCTTCGACGGTCCAGCGGACCTGCTCGACGCGCAGCGTCTGGCCGCCCTCGGTCTCCAGGTCGAGCCAGAGCGCGCCGCCGTCGTAGAACTTGTCCAGCTTGCCGGTCAGCGTCACCTTCGCCTGCTTGGCGTCCTTGACCAGCTCGGCCGCCACCACACGCGGCTCGCCTTCGACGTCCGAAGCGCCCATCGACAGCTGGCCCGTGCCGGTGACGACGGCCTCGACCGAGACCTCGGTCACCGTCGTCCAGCGCTGCCAGTAGCTGGCCGGGAACCGGCCGAAGTACGTGTTGCCCGACACCTTGGTGGCCGGCTCGAGGGTGATGGACGCACGTTCGCGCACGGCCGCGCCCCACTCGAGCTCGGCGTAGAGGTCCTTGCTCACGATCGGCGCCGGACCGGCGTAGAGCCCGCGCTGCGCCGTCAGGCGTCCCTGCGGAGTGTGCTCGGTGAACCGCGTCTCGGCGGCCGCGCCGGCTTCGGTGGTCGGCGCCGGGGTGGCTGTTTTACCGGGCATGGGCTCCTCAGTTCTCCTCAGTCGACGGCTCGCGGAACACGACCCACTTCAGCATCACGAAATTGATCACGGTGGCGGTGGCCTGTGACACGGCCCAGCACAGCGTGTGCTGCCACGCGGACGGCGGCAGCACCTGCAGCATGAGCTGGTTCACCCCGACCGCGACGAAGAACGTCACGGTGTAGAGCAGGACGAACGAGCCGATCTGCGCCTTCCCGTCGCGGCGCCCGCCGGCGAAGGTGAACTTCCGGTTCAGGAAGAACGCCGTGGTCGTGCCCACGATGAAAGAGATAGCGCGGGCGACGTCGACCCACGGTGAAGTCGCCATCCCGGCCAGCTGGGTCAGCAGCGTGTACGTGCCCAGGTCGACCAGCGCGCAGAAGCCGCCGATCAGGGCGAAGCGGATGAGCTGGCCCAGCAGTCCCGGGGAGGACTGCGCAGCCGTCATGTCGGCTTGCGGATCGGTCGCCACCACTGCTTTACCTCGTCGCCTGAGCCATGGTCACCCGCGCGGGCGCTTGTGCCTTGATGCGCAAAGTGTAGAGACGGGCACTTCAGGGTCACGTCTCGGGCGTCGGTCGGCGTGGCTACCCTGGTCGAGTGACCCACTCCCCCGAGACACAGCGTCGCACGCTCACCGGCTGGGGACGAACCGCTCCGACCGTGGCCGACGTCCTCTCCACCCCGGACGTCGAGACCATCGCCAGGGCCGTGGCCTCGGCGGGTCCCCGCGGCGTCATCGCGCGGGGCCTCGGCCGCTCCTACGGCGACCCGGCGCAGAACGCGGGTGGCCTGGTCGTCGACATGACCGCGCTCGACCGGATCCACTCGATCGACCCGGACTCGGGTCTCGTGGACCTCGACGCCGGCGTCAGCCTGGACAAGCTGATGCGCGAGGCGCTGCCGTACGGCCTGTGGGTGCCGGTGCTGCCCGGCACGCGCCAGGTCACCATCGGCGGCGCGATCGCCAACGACATCCACGGCAAGAACCACCACAGCGCGGGCAGCTTCGGCAACCACGTCGTGTCGATGGACCTGCTGACCGCGGACGGCCGGGTGCGCACGCTGACCCCGGAGGGCCCGGACGCGGAGCTGTTCTGGGCGACCGTCGCCGGGATCGGGCTGACCGGGATCATCGTGCGCGCCACGATCCGGATGAAGAAGACCGAGACCGCGTACTTCGTCGTGGACGCCGACCGCACGTCGAACCTGGACGAGACGCTCGGCCTGTTCACCGACGGCTCCGACCTCACCTACGACTACTCGATGTCGGTGCCGGACCTGATCTCGTCGGACCACCGGCTCGGCCGGGCGACGTTCTCGCGCGGCTCGCTCGCGAAGCTGGACGAGCTGCCGCCCAAGCTGCGGTCCGAACCGCTCAAGTTCGACGCGCCGCAGCTGGCGACCCTGCCGGACGTCTTCCCGAACGGGCTGGGCAACAAGCTCACCTTCGGGCTGATCAACGAGCTGTGGCAGCACACCGTGCCGAAGAAGGGCGCGCGCGGCAAGATCCAGAACCTGACGCAGTTCTACCACCCGCTGGACATGCTCAGCGAGTGGAACCGCGCCTACGGCTCCAAGGGCTTCCTGCAGTACCAGTTCTCCGTGCCGTTCGGCGCGGAAGACCAGCTCAAGGCGATCTGCCGGCGGATCGCGACGTCGGGCCACTACTCGTTCCTGAACGTGTTCAAGCGCATGGGCGAGGCCAACCCCGCGCCCATGTCGTGGCCGTCGCCGGGCTGGATGCTCAGCGTGGACTTCCCGATCAAGCGCGGCCTGAGCCGGTTCTGCCTGGAGCTCGACGACGCCGTGCTGGAAGCCGGCGGCCGCCTGTACACCGCGAAGGACTCCCGGACCTCGGCGGAGACGTTCGCGAAGATGTACCCGCGGCTCGAAGAGTGGCGCAAGGTCCGCGCTTCCGTTGACCCCGAAGGCGTTTTCGCCTCTGACATGAGCCGGAGGCTCGAACTGTGATCGACGCGGTGGGCAACCCCCAGTCCCTGCTCCTGCTCGGCGGCACGTCCGACATCGCGTTGGCCATCGCCGAGAAGTACCTGGCCGAGAAGCCGCTGCGGGTCGTGCTGGCCGCGCGGCCGTCGCCGCGGCTGGACGCGGCCGCGCAGCGCCTCAAGGACAAGGGCGCCGAGGTGGCGACCGTCGACTTCGACGCGAAGGACACCGCGTCGCACCCCGGCGTGCTCGACAAGGCGTTCGAAGGCGGCGACATCGACGTGGCGGTCGTCGCGTTCGGCCTGCTCGGCGACCCGGAAGAGGTCTGGCAGGACCACGCGAAGGCCGTCGAGCTGGCGACCGTGAACTACACCGCGGCCGTGTCGGTCGGGGTGGCGCTGTCGGAGAAGCTCAAGGCGCAGGGCCACGGCACGGTGATCGCGCTGTCGTCGGTGGCCGGTGAGCGCGTCCGGCGGTCCAACTTCGTCTACGGCTCCACGAAGGCCGGCTTCGACGGCTTCTACCTGGGCCTCGGCGAGGCTCTCGCGCCGCACGGCGTGCAGGTGACCGTCGTCCGCCCCGGCCACGTCAAGACGAAGATGACGGCGGGTCTCAAGGACGCTCCGCTGGCGCAGACCGCCGAGCAGGTCGCCGAGATCGCCGTGTCCGCCGCCCGCTCCGGCAAGGACCTCGTCTGGGCGCCGGCGCAGTTCCGGCTGGTGATGTCGGCGCTGCGGCACGTCCCGCGGCCGATCTTCCGCAAGCTTCCCATCTGACGCGGAACCCGCGCGGCGCCGGAACCGTCCGAACAGGGCAACTGCGACGCGAGGGAGCAGAATGGACTTGGGGACGAAACTGGACGCCGCCCTGCGGTCGTTCCAGGAGCGGGCCGCGAAGGCAGCCGAGCTCAAGGAACGGATCGCCGGGCTGCGCGGGAGCGCCCGCAACGCCGACGGCTCGGTGACCGTGACGGTCGCGCCGTCCGGCGCCGTGCTCGGCCTGCAGCTCAGCCCGCGGGCCATGCAGCGCTCGCACACGGCGTTGCAGCAGGAGATCCTCGCGGCGATCCGTGACGCGACGAAGCAGGCTTCGGCGGCGCTGAACGAGAGCGTCGAGCCGATCCTCGGCGAGCGCGCGGACCAGTTCCGCGAGGCGTTCAACGCGCACGTCGAGCCGCTCGGCCCGAGCGCGCCGCCGCCGGCGGAGACGCTGGGCAGCGCACCCGGGCCCGTCCGGCCGCAGCCGTCGCGGCCCCGGCCGCCCGCCGATGAAGACGACTTCGGCGGCCCGATCCTGCGCCGGGAGCGGTTTTGAGCACGGGGTACGACGTCCAGCCGGAAGCGCTGACCGCCCACGCCGCCGGGTCGAAGGAGGCCGCCGGCCACTTCGGCAGCCTCGCGAACCTGCTGCAGCAGGCCCGCGTGAGCGACGACTGCTTCGGCCCGCTCGGTGAGCTGATGGCCTACAAGTACTTCGACTCGCTGCAGGAATGCCAGGACCTGGCTAACCAGGCCAAGTCGTTCCTCGACCAGATCGCCGAGAAGACGACGCTGGCCGCGAAGGCCTACGCCGACCACGAAGCCGGCACGTCGGCGGCCATCGCCGGGCTGGCCGACGGCGGCAGCGGCCCGGGCGGCCTCAGCGACCTCAACCACGCCGGCGACGCCGGCCGCAAGGGCTACTGGGAGCAGAACGGCGGCTACGGCAGCAGCTGGCTCTCGACGGCGTCGGAGGTGTCGCAGGCGAGCAGCCCGCCCGACGTCGCCATCGCCGCGGTCCACACGCGGATGGAACAGCTGCAGCTGGTCACCAGCCCCGGCCAGTCGTTCCTCGACAACGGCCTCGGCTTCCTGATCGGCATCGTGATCAGCCCGCTGGTCGAGTTCGTCCTCGAACCGGCCATCGGCGACCCCGAGCAGATGCGCAGCACCGCGAAGGGCTGGGAGCAGGTCGCGAAGTGGCTGGACGGCACCGCCGAGCACGAGCGCAAGCGCGCGGACCTCACGAAGGCGCCCTGGAAGGGTGACGCGGGCGACGCGTTCCGCACCCAGATGACCGAGTTCGCCGACGGCGCGAAGGCGTTCGCGAGCGAGGTCCGCGGGCTGCAGCAGATCCTGGAGATCGCGGCCGACCTGTTCGACGCGTTCGTGGAGATCGTCATCGACATCCTCCAGGAACTGGTCATGGGCCTGATCATCGAGTGGCTGGCCGCGCTGGCGGCCTCGTGGATCACGGCCGGCGCGTCGGTCGGCGCGGCGACGGCGGCCACCGAAGGCGAGGTGGCGGTCACCGGCGGGCGGCTCGGGATGAAGGTCAAGGAGCTGCTCGGCAAGCTGAAGCCGCTGATCGAACAGCTGGAAAAGCTGCTGCAGAAGCTGCGCACCGGGCCGCTCAAGAAGGTCGTCGAGCGCGCCGAAGGCCTGCGTAACGGCAACTTCCTGGAGAAGCGGCTGGCCGACCAGATCGACAAGAACCCGATCGCGAAGATCCTCACGAAGGCCAACCCGGTGACCGGCGCGTCGAAGACCGGCAACAAGTTCGCCGGCCGGTACGGCGTCGGCGGCGAAGGGGCCGACGCGTTGACCACGAACCTCACCGAGGCCGGGCTGCGCGCGGCCGGGCTGAGCGGCACGACCAGCGTCGGCAAGGCGGCGTGGCGCGGCAGTGCCGGCAACGTCGTCGAACAGGGCGTCGAGCAGGGCGTGAAGTACGGGTACAACGAGTCGCAGGACCCGTCGTCCGAGGAAGAGCGCCGCGAGGCGACCGACCGCGGGTTCACGCTCGAAGAATGAACCTCTCCGACCCGCTCGGCGCGGCCACCCAGGCCCGGCCGTACCTGCGCCCCGGCGAACAGCTGCGGTGGGCCGCGTACGGCCGGGGCTTCGCGTTCGACGTCCGCGGGCTGACGCCGGACGGGCAGCCGGCCAAGGGGTTGCTGCGCAAGATCGGTTCGGGCGCGGCCGAGTTCGTGGCCGAGGCGATCAGCGACAACGACAGCGGACCCGACCGGCCGCCGCCTCCGCAGGTGGTCGCGTTCGGTGGCCGCGCGGGGGTGCTGGCGCACGAGTTCCTGCGCGGCATCCCGGTCAGCGCGCCGATCCGGCGGCTGTGGGTCCTGACGCCGCTGCGGCTGCTGGTGCTCGACGAGCGCGTGCCCGTCGCGCCGCCGGAACCGGAGAAGTCGTTCCTGGGCAAGGCTATCGGCTTCGGCCGGGACGTCGCCGCGATCCTGACCGACCGCACGAAGACCTACGGCGACAACCGCGAGGGCGAGCCGATCGCGCTGCGGGACTTCGTGCCGGTGGCGGAACTCCCGCGTGACCGGATCGCCCGCGTCGACGTCGCCGAGCGGGGCCGGAAACCGGTGCTGCGGATGTCTCTTGTGGACGGTTCCGGCGTCGACTTCCGCTTCGACGCCGACGACCACTTCGACTGGCTGCTGGCCCGGACGAACGGAGCGCGGTGAACCTCGAGGTCACGACGGCCACGAAGGTCGACAAGATCATCGAACGCGAGCTGGCCGGGCACTGGCTGCGCCGCGGCGAGGTGCTGCGGCTGGGCTGCCCGCCGTACCACGCGCACGTCGGGCTGCGGCTCGGCGGCGTCCGGCACACGCCGTACGTGCCCGGCCGCGAGGTGCCGAAGGTGACCGGCGGGCCGGCCCGTTGGCCGCTGCCCAGCGACGTCGTCGCGGACGAGGACTGGACCGACGACCCGGCGCTCGGCTACTGGGCCACGGCGGACGACCCGGGCCAGGTCGCGGTCCGGCTGGCCGACCACTTCGCCGGCAGCGCCGGCCACGCCCGGCTGACCTGGACGAACCAGCGGCTCGCCGTCGTCTACCCGACGAACCGCTTGGCGGGCGGCACCGGCGGGCCGTTCACGACGGCGGAGGAGTTCGACGCGCGCGTGGTGGCTCGGCTGGACGCGGTGCTCGGCGGGCACAGCTTCCCGCCGTCACCCGCGATCCGGTTCGGCTTCGGCGACGGCTCCGCGGTGTGCCTGCGTGACGTACTGGCGCCGATGAAGGTGTCCCGCGCCCTGGCGCGCTGACATCCACCGATCGGTCGATCCCGGGAGAACCGGCTCGACGATGACCCGGACCGCGGCGACCGCGATGCTCGGAACGTGCTGATCACCCTGCTGTGCGACATCGTCGGCCCGGTCGGCGGCTACTACCTGCTGCGAGCGTTCGACGTCGCGCCGGTCTGGGCGCTGACGCTCAGCGGCCTGCCGCCGGCGCTGCGGGTGCTGTACCTGGCGCTGCGGCACCGGCGGATCGACGGCATGGGCGTGTTCGTGCTGCTGATCCTGGCGATCGGGTTCGCGACGACGCTGCTGACCGGCGACGCGCGGTTGCAGCTGGTCCGCGGGGCGTGGTTCAGCGTGCTGATCGGGCTGTGGATGCTGGCGAGCCTGCGCGTCGGCCGCCGCCCGACGACGTACCAGGCGACGCTCGCCCTCCTGCCGGGCCGGGCCGCGGCCGTGGAGGAGCGCTGGGCGGACACGCCGTCGTTCCGGCGGGTCTGGCGGGTGCTGACGGTGGTCTGGGGTGTCGGCGGGCTGGTCCACAGCGGGATCAGCATCGTGCTGGCCTACACGCTGCCGGTGGACGTGGTGCCGGGCCTCGACACCGGCGTCTCCATCGGGAGCTTCGTGCTGCTCCAGGTGGTCACGCAGGTGCTGCTGGCCAGGGAGGGCACGCTGAACCGGGTCGTCGCGCGGCGGTGACCGGTCAGTGGCCGACGGCGTGAGCGGGCACGAGGTAGAGGTTCTGCGTGCCCACCCACGGCGAGTCGATCCGCCAGGTGGCCAGCGCGGCCGGCGGGGGCGCCCGGCGGGTCGTCGCGAGGACCAGGTCCGGGCTCATCGGGGCGACGCTGTGGTCGAAGTTGTGGAAGTTCGCCTCCAGCAGCGCCCGGCCGAGGTCGCCGCTGCGGCGTTTGGTCTCGGTGATGGCGGGGTCGACGGCGCCGCGGTCGGAGAACTCGTCGACCAGCTCGCAGTCGCACGCGTACGCCAGCGCGCCGACTTCGCCCGCCGTCTCGACCGTGCGGCCGTGGGCGATCGACGCCAGCTGCGCGCCGATCTCGCGGTACTCGGTCGTCGACGCGTGGTTGCTGGTGATCGGCGCGAACTGGCGTGGCAGGCCGGGCAGCGCGTAGACCGCGACGCTCGCCATGAGGACGACACCCGCGGCCGTGCCCGTGCCGCGCCGGAGGCGTTCCGGCACCGCGCACGCGCAGGCGGCGAGGAAGATCGTCGCGCCGATGATGCTGGGCGCGTAGTACCAGTGGTAAGGCGGGACGCCGAGCCGGCTGTAGGCCACGTAGTGCAGGGCACCGGCGATCGCGAGAGCCGCGAACGGCGTCAGGCGGCGGGCTGTCGCCGAGCCGCGGCGGTACTGGACGATCCAGGCCACCCCGGCCAGGCCGGCCACGGCCAGCGGGAGGAACGACAGCGCGGCCTCGGCCGGGAAGTTGCGCCAGTAGAGCAGCGGGCCGTTGGTGAAGCTGAACGGCCCCCACGACTGCTGGCTGATCTTGATGACCAGCGTGTCCGGCACGGCCGAGCCGAGGACGAGCCAGCTGAAGCCGAACCACGGCAGCGTCACGGCGAGCGCGGCGAACGCGGTCCGCCAGACGCCGGTCCAGAACTCGCGGCGGGCGGCGAACAGCACCGCCGCGATGAGCAGCAGGTCGATCCGGACGAGCGCGAGCAGCCCGATCACGACGCCGAGCCGGGCCGGCCTGCGTTCGCCGGCGTAGACCAGCGTCCAGACGACACCGGTGGCGCCGAGCGTCACCTCCAGCCCGACGGACGACAGCAGCAGCGGGTTGACCAGCAGCAGCGCGAAGGCGAGCGGCGCGAAGACCGGCGGCAGGCCGGTGCGCTCCCCCAGCCGGCGCAGGCCGAGGACGAGCAGCACCTGCGCGGCGACGAACACGACCCCGGCGGCGAAGACGGCGTCGCGGACGACGAACGTCACGGCGGCCAGCGCCAGGACGTTCAGCGGCGAGGTCGCGGTGTTGGCGGTGCCCTGTTCGATCAGGCCCCAGTGGGCGTGGAAGGCGAGGTTCTTCGCGTAGGACAGCGTGATGTAGGTGTCATCGATGAGATGGCGGCTGACCAGGGCGAAGACAAGGGCGGAGGCGGCCGCGGCCCCAGCGGGCAGGGCCCACGAGCGGGCGACGGGCACGGCCGCCGGCAGCGCACCGGCGGCCTTCGGAAGTTCTGCGGAGGCGCTTCGCATCCCGGCCACCGTACTCCGCCCGTGATGCTTTCGTGATCTGAGCGGGGTAGGGGTGGCCCAGGCCACAGTGCTCAGATGCCGTCTCCGGAGCCCGGGTTGCCGGAATTGCCGCGGTTCCGGCCGGGGGCGCCGTGGTTGGGACCGTCGTACTGGCGGTGGACGCCCGGACGCCCGTCGCGCGGCCCGTGATGGCCGGCGGCGGCGATGCCACCGACGATGGCCCCGCCGACGAGCATCCCGAGGATCCCGGCGGCGACGAGCTGAGTGGCGCGGTGGCCGACGAAGCGCCGGAACCCGCCAGGCCGGGCGGCCTGGGTGGGCTGGGGAGCGCCCCAGGCACCGTAGGCCTGGGCGGGGCCGGGTTGGGACAGCTGCGGAGTGGGTGGGGCCTGCTGGCCGTGGAAGGCAGCCTGCTCGGCTGAAGACGCGCCGGTCCCCGGCCCGGCGGCGGCCTCGGCCCGGCCAGGCTCGCCCGGCGCACTGACCGGGGATTGCGCGGCAGCCGCGGCCCCGGAGGCCGGCTGCCCCGGCCGGGGCGAAGGCTGCGCGACGGTGGCGGCGTCGGCGGAGCCAGACTGACCCGGCCCGGCGGCATCGGGCGCGGGCTGCCCCTGCCCGGGCAAGGGCTGCGCACCGGTGGGCTCGCCGGAGCCAGGTTGCCCCGTTCCGGCGGAATCGCCCGGTCCGGCAGTCCCGCCAAGTGGCTGCGTGCCCGCTGCATCCGCGGGCCGGCCAGGTGCGTTGGCCGTCTCAGCCGCGGGCCGGCCGCCTGCCTCGGCGGCGGGCCGGGCCGTGGGTTGCTCGACGGTCGGCTGGTCGGCGCCCTCCGGGGTGGGCTCCTCGCGCGGCTGGTCGTTCATGGTCGCTCCCGTGGTCACGGGGACCGGCGTACTGCCCGCCCCCACCGCCTCAGGGTGCGCCGGTCAGCTGTGCGGAACCTGAATCCCAGCTGTCCGCCCGCCATGAGTTCACAGATAGAACGACAGGAACAGCGTGACCACCCAGGTCGCGCCCAGCACCTGCAGCACGCGGTCCTTGAGCGCGATCTCCTCCGGCTCGCCCGCGTTGCCGCCGTCGACGTCGACCGCGTAGCGCAGGACCGCCACCACGAACGGGACCATCGAGATGACCGCCCACACCGAGTTGTGCTCGCTCTGGCGGATCTCGAACGCCCACAGGCAGTACGACATGATCAGGATCGCCGCCGACGTCGCCCAGACGAACCGCAGGTAGCTGGCCGAATACTTCTTCAGCGACGAGCGGATCTTCGCGCCCGTGCGCTCGAACAGCATGATCTCCGCGTAGCGCTTGCCCGCCACCATGAACAGCGAGCCGAACGCCGTGACCAGCAGGAACCACTGCGAAAGCGCGATGCCCGCCGCGACGCCGCCGGCGATCGAGCGCATCAGGAAGCCCGAGCCGACGATCGCCAGGTCGACCACCGGCTGGTGCTTCAGGCCGAAGCAGTAGCCCAGCTGGACGGCCTCGTAGACCCCCAGCACGATGGCCAGGTGCCAGTTGGCGGTGAACGACACGCCGAGGCCGGCCAGGAAGAACACGACCGCGGCCCCGTACGCGACGGGGACCGGCACGATGCCGGCCGCGATCGGCCGGTTGCGCTTGGTCGGGTGGGCCCGGTCGGCCTCGACGTCGATGGCGTCGTTGATGAGGTAGACCGAGCTGGCGGTCAGCGAGAAGGCCACGAAGGCGATGATCGCGTCGATCAGGAGACCGGTGCGGTCGGTCGACTTCGAGAAGGCGAAGAACGGGGCCGCGAAGACCAGGACGTTCTTCACCCACTGCCGCGGCCGCGCCGTCTTGATGACGCCGCCGACCAGGCCGAACGGGCCGCGCGACGGCGTCTCCGGCGTCACGGCCGCTTCCTCGCTGGTGCGTTCCTCGGTCGTCTCGCTCATGGGTTCTTCTTCAGCTTCCGTCGTATCAGACCGCCGACCAGCCCCCCGAGGGCCGCACCGGCCAGAACGTCTGTCGGATAGTGAACGCCGAGCACGAGCCTCGAAGCCAGCATCGGCGGTACCAGGGCGGGCACCAGGTTACGCCCGGTCAATCCGGAGTAGAGCACCGCCGCCGCCGTCGTGGACGTCGCGTGCGAAGACGGGAAGCTCAGCCTGCTCGGCGTGCCGACCAGGACCTCGACGCTCGGGTGGTCCGGCCGCGGCCGCCTGACCACGCGTTTCACCGCGATCGAGGCGGCGTGCGCGCCGACGACCCCCGCCGACGCGACCAGCCAGTCCTTGCGCCGCTTCTTGTCCACGACGGCGCCGAGCAGGCCCAGGCCGAACCAGCCCAGCGCGTGTTCACCGAAGTGCGACATGCCGCGCGCAGCCTTCACCGAAGCTTCACTCTTCAGAAAGGCCTGGGCCTTCGCGAGAACAGCCACTTCGCCTGCCGGGCTGCCCTTCTCAAGCATCGAGGGACCCGTCCAGCGGCGCGCCGTCGGTCAGGTGCGGGGCGATCTTGTTGTCGAACACCGACAGCGCCGACCCGATGGCCATGTGCATGTCGAGGTACTTGTACGTGCCCAGGCGGCCGCCGAAGATCACGTTCTTCTCGCGCGCCTCGGCCTTGGCCAGCTCGCGGTAGCGCTCGAGCTTCTCGCGGTTCTCCGGCGTGTTGATCGGGTAGTACGGCTCGTCGTTCTCGTTCGCGAAGCGGGAGTACTCGCGGAAGATGACCGTCTTGTCCTTCGGGTAGTCCCGCTCCGGGTGGAAGTGGCGGAACTCGATGATCCGGGTGTAGGGCACTTCTTCGTCGTTGTAGTTGACGACCGAGGTGCCCTGGTAGTCGCCGGTCTGGGCGACTTCGGACTCGAAGTCGACGGTGCGCCAGGTGAACCGGCCCGCCGAGTAGCCGAAGTAGCGGTCCAGCGGCCCGGTGTAGACGGTCGGGGTGCCCGCCGGGATGTGCTCGCGCACGTCGAAGTAGTCGACGTTCAGCCGGATCTCGATGTTCTCGTGCTCGGCCATCTTCTCGAGCCACGCGGTGTACCCGTTGACGGGCAGGCCCTCGTAGGTGTCGTTGAAGTACCGGTTGTCGAACGTGTAGCGGACCGGCAGGCGCGTGATGATGTTGGCGCCGAGGTTCTTGGGGTCGTTCTCCCACTGCTTCGCGGTGTAACCGCGGATGAACGCCTCGTACAGGGGACGGCCGATCAGCGAGATCGCCTTCTCCTCGAGGTTCTGCGCGGCGTCCGTCTGGAACTCCGACGCCTGCTTGGCGATGAGCTCGCGGGCCTCGTCCGGGGTGTGCGACTTGCCGAAGAACTGGTTGATCAGCGCGAGGTTCATCGGCAGGGGGTAGACCTGGCCCTGGTACTTGCCGAACACCCGGTGCTGGTAGTTCGTGAACTCGGTGAAGCGGTTCACGTACTCCCACACGCGCTTGTTCGACGTGTGGAACAGGTGGGCCCCGTACTTGTGCACCTCGATGCCGGTCTCCGGGTCGGGCTCGGAGTAGGCGTTGCCGCCGATGTGGCTGCGACGCTCGAGGACGAGGACCTTCTTGCCCAGTTCGGCCGCGGCCCGTTCGGCGACGGTCAGGCCGAAGAAACCGGACCCGACGACGACGAGGTCGTAACCTGCGAAATCGTCTTCAGTAATCTGTGCGGGGTTCGTGTGCGCGCTCACGGGCGTCGAGGGTACGGGGGTCGGCAACCCGGCCTGCACCCGACTATCACATTTCGGCTTACGACACACCTGGAAAGCAGTGCCTGCACCCGAGGACTTCTGGAGCTACTTCGGCGCGGTGGCGACCTACCTGGCCGTGCTGGCGGTCCCCGGCGGGCTCGCCGGCTGGGCCGCCGGCCTGCGCGGCTGGGCGCTGGCCGGGCTCGCGCCGCTGCTCAGCTACGCCGTGACCGGCCTGGCCGGGCCGTGGCTGGCGATCGCGCACGTGCCGTACGGCCCGCTCAGCGTCGCCGCGTGCACGCTGCTGCTCGCCGCCGTGCTTTACGGCATGCGACGACTCTTCACCGTGCGTGGCTCGCTCACCCCGGGCGCCGAGGAGCCCGCGCTGCCGTGGACGCGGCGGGCGCACCTGGCCGTGGGGACGTGCGTCGCGATCGCCGTCGGCGTCTCGATCGCCGTGGTGGTCACCGGCCGCGGCGGGACGACCGCGGTGTTCCAGCGCTGGGACACCGTCTTCCACGCGAACGGCATCCGCTACATCGCCGAGACCGGCGACGGCTCGCTGACCGGCATGGGCACCATCAACTGGTACCCGGACGGCTCCTTCTACCCGAACGCCTACCACCTGGTCGGCGCGCTGGTCTACCAGCTGTCCGGGACGTCGATCCCGGTCACGCTGAACGCCGTCACGATGCCGATCGCCGGGCTGTTCGCGCTGGCCATGGCCGCGCTGGTGCGCCAGCTCGGCGGCCGCGCGGTCTTCGCCGGCAGCGCGGCGCTGGTCGCGGGCGGCGCGACGACCGGGGCGTACGAATCGGTGTCGAGCGGGCTGCTGCCCTTCGCGCTCGGCATCGTGCTGACGCCGCTGGCGGCCGTCGCGCTGCAGCGGTTCGTCGTGCGGCCGGGCGTCGACACCGGCGCGGTGCTGGCGCTGAGCGCCACCGGCCTGCTCGCCGCCCACTCGAGCGCGCTGTTCGGGGCGATCCTCTTCGCGTTCCCGCTGGTCGTCCAGCGCTGGTACCGGGCGCTGCGCGGCCGCCGCGTCGACGGCGTGCCCGAAGGCAAGCGTGCGCGGCGGGTCATCGGCGGCGACGTCCTGCGGGTGGTGCCGGTGATGGTGGCGGCCGGGCTGCTCGCCGCGCCGATGATCCTCGGCGCGATCGGCTTCACGTCGGGGTCGTACCCGTACCACGCCTGGGGCTCGCACATGCCGGTGTGGAAGGCGCTGGCGATGCTCGCGACGTTCAAGCAGGTGCTGCCGGTGCCGCAGATCTGGCTCACCGTGTTCCTCGCCATCGGCGTGCTGACGCTGGTCGCGTTGCGCCGGATGCGCTGGCTGGTGCTCTCGGCACTCGGGCTCTCCGCGCTGTTCGTGCTCGTCGCGTGCTTCGGCGGCGAAGACTGGGTGATCGCGCTGTCGCGGCCCTGGTGGAACGACCGGTTCCGGCTGATGGCGCTGGCCGCGATCCCGATGTGCCTGCTCGCCGCGCACGGGATGAGCGAGGCCCAGCGGTGGCTGGCGAAGGTCGCGAGCGGGCGCGCGTGGGTGCGGGCCCGGCCGTGGCTGACCGGCCGCGTCGGACTCGCGTCGGCCGTGCTGCTGGTCGTGGCGATGGGCGTGCTGACCGGCGGGTTCTACCGCGCGGCCAACGCCAAGACCGTGTCGCTGCTCTACTACAACGGCCTGCCGGGCGAGGTCGTCCCGCCGGTCAGCAAGGACGAGATCGACGCGATGGAGCACCTCGGCACGCTGGGCATCCCGGCCGACCAGAAGGTGCTCAACGACCGCATGGACGGCACGGCCTGGATGTACGCGCTGACCGGCGTGCACCCGGTGGCCGGCCACTACGACGCGGGTGTCGCTCCCCCGGACGCGCTTTACCTGGCCCAGCACTTCGCCGACTACGACAGCGACCCGGAAGCCCGGGCGGCCGTGCGGCGGCTGAACATCCACTACGTGCTGGTCGGCAGCGGCACGATCCGGCGGGACACGCCGATCGCGCGCGGGCTGCAGCACCTGGACGGGCGCGACTTCGTCCAGGAGATCTACCGGAACCCGGGTGCGGTCATCTACCGGATCGTGAAGTGACGCCCTCGTGGCCGCGGCGCCCCTACCGCGGCCACGAGGGCTCCCGCACCCCCGGGGTGATCTCGGACGTCTGCAGAGAACGACGCCCGGCGGGCCGGATTCGGTTTCCCGCGTACCCGGATGTCACCCGTTCGGCCTAGCGCAGCTCCGGCAGGACGTCGCTCGCCACCTGCTCGAGGACGGCTTCGCGGCCTTCGTACGGCGACGACGACCGCGGCCAGTGCGAGATCACGTCGGTGAAGCCCAGCTCGCGCGCGCGACCGACGGCGTCACGGAACGCCTCCACGCTGCTCAGCGAGAACACCGGCGACGCGTCCAGGCTCAGGTGCCGCTGGATGCTCGCCCGTTCGCGGCCGGCCGCGTCGAGCCGCCGGTCGAACACCTCGACCAGCTCCGCGATGCCCCGCCACCACTCGTCTTCCGTCGCGCCGCCCTTGCCCGTCGTCACCCAGCCCGCGCCGAACCGCGCCGCCAGCGTCATCGTGCGCGGCCCGTTGGCCGCGACCACGAACGGCAGCCGGGGGCGCTGGACCGGGCCGGGCAGGTTGCGGGCCTCGCGGGCCCGGTAGTACTCGCCGTCGAAGTCGAACTTGTCCGTCATGAGCAGCCCGTCGAGCGCCTCGACGAACTCGGCGAACCGGTCGGCGCGCTGCTTCGCCGTCAGCTCCGGCGCGCCGAGCACCGCGCCGTCGTAGTGCTGGTGGTCGACGCCCGCGCCGACGCCGAGCACGAGCCGTCCGTCGGAGACGTCGTCGAGGGTGTTCAGCTCGCGCATGAACGGCACCGGGTGCCGGGCGACCGGGGACGCCACGAACGTGCCCAGCCGGATGCGGGACGTCACCATCGCCGCCGCGGTGAGGGTCGGGATCGCGGAGAACCACGGGCCGTCGACGAGGTTCCGCCAGCCCAGGTGGTCGTAGGTCCAGGCGTGGTCGAAGCCGTACTCCTCGGCGGCCCGCCACTTCGGCTCGGCGGCCCACCAACGATCTTCCGGAAGAATGACGATGCCTACTCGCACACTGCCGGACCGTACTGGCAACCACCGACAGTCGCACGGACGGGGAACGCCTCCCCCGAACGTGTCAGGGACAATGGCGGGGTGGAGAGACCCCAGTTGATCGCGTCCGACGTCGACGGCACCCTGCTCGGCCCCTCCGAATCCCTCACCGGCCGCACCATCGCCACCGTCCGCCGGGCGATCGCGGCGGGGGTGCCGTTCGTGCTGGCCAGCGGGCGTCCGCCGCGCTGGATCGCACCGGTGGCCAAGCCGCTCGAGCTGACCGGGTTCGCGGTGTGCGCGAACGGTGCCGTCCTGTACGACTGCGGTCGCGAGGAGGTCGTCGCGGTGCACGGCCTGCTGCGGCCGGAGCTGCTCCACGACATCGCGCACGCGCTCGACAAGGCGCTTCCCGGCTGCCGGCTGGCGGCCGAGCGCGTCAGCACCGGCGCCGACCACGAGATGCGCAGCTTCGTGATCGAGCCGGACTACCACAACCCGTGGGGCGACGGCGAGGGCCGCGTCGGCCCGCGCGCCGAGGTGCTCGGCCACCCCGCGATCAAACTGCTGGTCAGCCACCGCGGGATGTCGTCGGAGGAGATGTCCGACGCGGTGAACGCGCTGTTCGAGCACGAGGTCGACGTCACGTACTCGTCGTCGGGCGGCCTGGTGGAGCTGTCCGCGCACGGGATCACGAAGGCGACCGGCCTCGCCGACGTCGCCGAGCGGCTGGACGTCGACGCCGAGCGGGTGATCGCCTTCGGCGACATGCCCAACGACGTCGAGATGCTGCGCTGGGCCGGCCACGGCGTCGCGATGGAGAACGGGCACCGGGCGGTGCTCGCGGTCGCCGACGAGGTCACCGGCCCGGCCGGCGACGACGGCGTCGCGCAGGTGCTCGAACGCTGGTTCTAGCGGCGGTCGAGCTCCGCGGCTTCGGCCGGCGTCGGCGCCGTACCGCCCAGGTGCGCGGGCAGCCACCAGCGTTCCTCGTCGGACGCCGGCTGCTCGGGGTACTCGGCCTGGGCGCGGTCGAGCAGCGCGCTCATCCGGGCGCGCAGCTCCTTCGTGACGGCGTCCCAGTCGTCACCCTTGGCCGGGTGCATGGGCTCACCGATGAGGATCGAGATCGGCACGTGCCGCCGGGTCAGGTCCTTCGGGCGGCCTTTCGTCCAGAGCCGCTGAGTGCCCCACAGGGCCATCGGCACGACCGGCACGCCCGCCGCCGCGGCCATCCGGATCGCGCCGGACTTGATGTCCTTGACGGTGAACGACTGGCTGATCGTGGCCTCCGGGAAGACACCGACGACCTCGCCGGCCCGCAGCTTCTCCACGGCGGCCCGGTAGGACGCCAGCCCGGCGGCGCGGTCGACGGGGATGTGGTGCATGCCCCGCATCAGCGGCCCGGCGATCTTGTTCTCGAAGATCTCCTTCTTCGCCATGAACCGCGTCAGCCGCTTCGCCGGACGCGCGCCCAGGCCGCAGAAGATGAAGTCGAGGTAGCTCACGTGGTTGCAGGCGATGACGGCACCACCGCGGCGCGGGATGTGTTCCGCACCCTCGACCCGGATGCGGTTGTCCAGTACCCGGAACATGGTCCGGGCCGCCGCGATCACGGGCGGGTACACGAGGTCGGCCATCGGACCAGGTTACGGAACCGTAGGTTCGGGTGGGCGGTTCCGCGTCGAAGAACACAAACCGGGCGAAGCTCACGCCGGCTGAACGGCGTCCCGGTTCCGGAGCGGAAACGCCAGTACGACGGCCAGCAGGAGCGCGAACAGCGCGATCGACTGGTGCTTGACGCCCTCGATGCCGTCGCCGAGGGCGGCCGTGCCGAACTGCGTCACCGAAACCGTGAGCAGGAACGCCAGCACCACGCCCAGCGGACCGCGACGCTGGGTCCAGGCCCTGACCAGCACGAACAGCCAGATCGGCACCAGCGCGAACAGGCCCAGCGGGGCGAGCAGGCCGGTCAGCCACGACGCGACCGGCACCCGGTACTCCTGCGCGTGCGGGGCGAAGCCGGCGTCCTCGTCGAAGCTGCCGAGGTAGCCTGGGCGGGCGGTCAGCTGGTCGGTCGCCGCGCGGTTCAGCACCTCCAGCGTGCGGGCCGGGTGGTTCGCGAAGTACGCGATGACGTTCGCGCGGGCCATCCGGTCGCGGTAGCGCGGGTAGAGCGGGTCGATCCGGGCCGGGTGCGGGTGCCACCAGCCGTTGCCCGCGTACTGCGCGAACGACGGCGGCAGGCCCAGCTCGGCGAGGTCGGCCTGGGTGTCGTGGTGGCCGTCGACGATGTTCAGGAAGATCGAATTGACCATGTTGATCTCCCGCGAGTCGTCGCCCGGCAGCTCCGCGTACGTGCCGTCGGGAGCGAGAGCAGGTTCGACGCTCTGCTGCGCGTAGAGCGTGACGGCTCCGACGGCCCCGATGACCAGCACCGCCGCCGCCCACCGGCGCAGTCCGCGCAGCGTGCCTGGCCGGGCGAGGAGCACCGCGACCGCGAGGATCGGGAGGACGATCAGCGTCTGGACCTTGGCGTTGGCCGCCAGGACGCCGCCGGCGAACGTCACCGCCATGCCCGAGTAGCTCCAGCGGCCTTCGCGCGCGGTGAGCAGCAGCCCGCCGGTGACCAGCAGCAGGCCGAGGAACGCGGCCCCTTCGCCGAGGATCGCGGCGAAGTAGCCGAAGAACGCCGAGTCGGCGACGACCAGCAGCAGCCCGGCCGCGACGAAGAGCCGCGTCCGGCGCCGGTACGGCAGGCCCAGGACGATCGCGGTGACCGCCGCCGCGGCGATGACGCTGCTCAGCAGGCCGAGGATGACCAGGCTGAGGGTCCCGTGCAGGCCGATCAGCCCGCCGACGCGGACGGCCAGCTCGGCGAGCCAGCTCTGCGTGAGCAGGTACGTCGGCCGGCACGGCGGAACGCCCGGCGACGGCGTGTAGGCGAGGTGGACGAACGGCTCGGGCAAGCCCTTCCAGGTGATCCCGGCGCCGCAGAGCACGCGGCCGCCGTCGCCGTTGTTCGACATCGCGATCGGGCGCGGCACCAGGAACCGCGCCACGAACAGGGCGAGCGACGCGGCGAAGACCCCGATCCCGAGCCGGGCTTCGGTGCCCAGCTGCCGGTTCGGGGCCTCGAGCTTCACGAAGGACAGGGTACGTAGCGGAAGTCCGGGCCCTTGTCGAGGTCGGTGACCACGGACTTCGCCTGTTCCGCGCGCGGGTACACCGACACCCAGTACGGCGTGCCGACGCGGCGGAACGTCGCAACCTCGTACTTGCCCGCGTAGACCGGGTCGATCGCGCAGCGCTGGCGGTCGGCGTACCCGCCGTCGGACGGCACGGCGACGGTCGGACGGCGGCCGTTGACGACGTAGTCGTAGTCCGTCGCGACGCCGCCGTCGTGCCGTCCTTCGCGGGCGATGTGGTCGTCCGTGCGGCCCAGGACGTCGACGATGAGCAGCTGGCCGCCGTGGGCGGCGAGCGCGCCGGGCGCGGCCGCGCTGACCACCGACCCGGGCGGCAGGTACCGGCCGAGCCAGCCGCCGATCTCGGCCAGCTCGGTCCCGTGCGTGCGCCAGTCGCGGACGCGGTCGAGCATCTCCGGGCTGAACACCGAGACGAGCACCGCGATGCCGGCGAGCCCGCAGGCGGTCACCGGGACCAGCCGCGTCGCGGCGGGCCACGCCTTCGGCCGCGGTGACGGCTTCCCGGCCGCCTCGGCGGTGAGCACGCCGTACGTCGCGCAGGCCGCGACGGCGAGCAGCGGCGGCACCGGGGCCAGCAACCGCCATGCCGGGCCGGTGTCGCCGCCGATCAGCACCGCGGCCGCGGCGACGCCGACGGCCGTCGCGAACAGCAGCCAGATCAACGCGCGCGGCTCGGTGGCCGCGGTGCGGCGCAGCAGTAGCGCGATTACGGCGACCAAACCGAGCAGCAGGAAACCCTGGTGTGCCAAGGCGAAGCCGGACAGGTACGGCCAGCCGGTGGCCAGCTGCGAACCGGGTGCCCCACCGAGCTTCGCGGCCAGCGGCGCGGGGAGATAGTGCTGGTAGAACGTCATCCGCCAGGCCAGCCGGGGCACCAGGAAGACCAGCGCGCCCAGCAGGTAACCCGCCGGCGCCCACCAGCTGTGCTTCTTCCGGAGGGCGGCGCCGGCCAGCCACAACGCGCCCAGCGCGGCGACGACCAGGCCTTCCGGGCTGGTCATCACGGCGAACGCGACGAGCACCCCGGCGACCACCGGGCGGCGGGCCGCGAGCGCGTAACCGACGCCGAGGACGAGGAGCACGAACAGCGGCGTCTCGGAGCCCGACGGTCCGTAGACGGCGAGGCCGCCGGCGCTCGCGGTGAGCACCGCCGCGGCGACGCCGATGGCCGGCCGCGGTTCGGCGCCGGTTCCCGTGACGATGCGATTCACCAGAAAGGCGGAAAGGACCACGCAACCGAGCGCGGAAACGACGCTGAAGAAGACGGCCACCGTTTGCACGTCGGCGCCGAACGCGGCCCGCGGAAGCGCGATCAGCACCAGCCAGAGGAAGTTCGTGTAGCCCTCGACGCGTTCGCCGGGATTGAACACCGGACCGTTGCCGTCGGCGATGTTCTGCGCAAAGCGGAACGAAACGAACGCGTCCTCGGTGACGGCCGCGAACAACAGCTGGTGCAGCAGCGAAAGGCCGAGCGTCAGGGCGAGCACGAAGCCGCGCCAGCCGCGGTCGGTGTCGAGGCGTGCCCAGGTCAGCACCACGATCGCGGCGAGGACCAGCCACGCCACCACGACCGCGTAAACCACCCGGCCCCCTCTGAAGATCGCCCCGCCGGCGCCAGTCAAGCAGGGAAACGCACCCGCCAATATAACCCGATTGGGTATGGCGAAGAGATATTCGCCGACCGTCCCGATCGGACTGCTCACCCCGGAGCACCCGGCCGATCACTGTCGGCTTCCTCGCCACCGTGCTTTTCGTCTGCGTCCCGTTGTCGTCATCGCCGTCCCGGGCCTCCTGACGGGACTGGCCGCGGGTTTGCGCGGCTGGGCACTGGCCGGAACGGCCCCGTTGCTGAGCTACGCCATCGGCGGCCTGACCGGGCCGTGGGCTGCGGCGGCCGGCTGGTCGTTCACGCCGCTGACGTATGCGGTCTCGACCGTCGTGTTCACCGCGATCGCCTACGGCGTCCGGAAACCGGCTGTGCGCCGCCGGCCACCGGAACCGGAGCCGGGGTTGTGGGCGCGTCGCGGGCACCTCGCGGTGGTGGCGTGCCTGCTGTTCGCAGCGGCGGCCGGGTGCTACGCGACGTTGCGCGGCCTCGGCCGCATCGGCGCGCTGCCGCAGGGGTTCGACGCCGTCTACCACGGCAACGCCGTCCGCTACATCGCCGACACCGGCGACCGCAGCCTGTTCGGCACGGGCCACGTGAACTGGTACGGCGACGCGCGAACACCGTGCTGCTGCCGGGATTGCCGGCGTTGTCCCTGGTGACGCTGGGGCGCGAGTTCCGCGGGCGCGCGGTGCTGGCGGGCGCGGTGGCGCTGACCGCGGTGGCGCCGGTGATGGGCGTGTACGAGTCGATGGACCGCGGGCCGCTGCTGCCGTTCGCGCTCGGGGTGACGCTGACCGCGGTGGCGCCGGTGGCGTTGCGGCGTTAGGCGGATCGGCCGGGACCTGCTGGCGCTGCTGGCGATCGCGGTGGTTTCGCTGCTGGTGGCGTGGCTGGAGCTGTTCGGGGCGCCGGGCCTGGCCACGGGCAGCCTGCGGTACTACGGCTGGCCGAGCGAGTGGCGCGCGACCACGGCGTTCGGCGCGCTGCTGGGCTTCCAGCACTACGAAGCGCATCCACAGGTGTGGCTGTCGGTGGCGTTGTTCCTGGGATCGTCTTCTTCGCGCGGGCGGGGGCGATGCGCTGGATCGGCCTGACGGCGGCCGTCACGGGCCTGGCGTACATCGCGGTGGCGTCGTCGTCGGACGACCCGCTCGTGATGGCGTTGGCGCGGCCCTGGTGGGACGGCCCGTACCGGTTCTTCTCGATGGCGGCGATCCCGCTGTGCGTCCTGGCGGCCCATGGCCTGGCGTCGACCCAGGCGTGGCTGCGCGACCGGCTGCCCGCCCGCGTCCCGGCGGTCGCCGTGGCGGTGGTGGTGCTGCTCGGTTTCGTGGTGCTGTCGAACGGCCTGTACTTCCGCTCGAACGGCGACCTCGTGTACCTGGGCTACCAGGCGGATGACCCGTCTGAGCTGCGCGTCACCCCGGGCGAGCAGGCGGCGATGGCGGAACCGGGCAAGCTGGCCGCGCCGGGCGAGTGGGCGATGAACGACCGCTTCGACGGAACGGCGTGGACGTATGCCCTGTCGGGAGTCCGGACGGTGGCCGCGCACTTCGACGAGACGTACCCGCCGAAGGACGCGCTGCTGCTGGCGGCGAAGTTCCGCGACTACGAGACCGATCCCGAGGTCCGCGCGGCGGTTGAACATCCACTGGGTGATCTTGGGGAAGCCGTCGGCGGAACCGGGCAAGCCGTACCCGCCGGGGTTGGTGGGGCTGGCCGGAGAGCCGTTCCTGAAGGAGGCGTACCGCAACCCGGACGCGGTGATCTACCGGCTCGTTTCCTGAGCCCGTCAGGCCGGGGTGATCGCCGGGCGCGCCGAGCGGGCGGCCACCGCGGCCAGGCCCGCCGTCAGCAGGTCCGCGATCGTGAACATCACCCGGGACGCCACCGCGAACGCGGTCGCCTGGCCGACCGTCAGGCCACTGGCCGTCAGGACCGCCACCTGGGCCACCTCGCGGACGCCCACTCCGCTCGGGAGGATGAACGCGAACGTGCCCACCGTCATCGCCACCGCCATCGCGCCCACGCAGAGCACGAAGCCGCTGAACCCGGGAGTGCCCACCGAGTTCGCCAGCAGCCACAGGTGGACGCCCTGCAGGCACCACGCCGCCGTGGAGGCGCCGAAGACCTTGCCCACCACGCGCCAGCCCAGCGGGTGCTCCAGCGGCGGACGGCGCAGGATCCGCAGCACCAGCGACGTGCCCCAGGTCAGGACCTTCGGGTGCAGCATCGCCAGGCCGGCCGGGATGAGGACGAACAGCCACAGCGCCCGCGGGCTGTTGCTGAACACCGCCGGCGCCGCCAGCAGCGAGACCACCAGTGCCGACACCACGCCGACGCCCAGCTGGATCAGCGAGCCCGTGAAGATCCTCGCGCGCGCCAGGCCCGCCTTGCGGCCCAGTTCCATCTGCAGCAGGTACGCCCAGACCGAGCCCGGGACGTACTTGCCGAGCGAGCCGACCAGGCAGATCTGCGCGCCGCGCGCGTAGCCGATCGGCTTGCCCAGGTCGTCGACCATCACCTGCCAGCCCCAGGTCGACACCATGATCGCCGCGACCAGGGCCACCAGGCTCAGCAGGGACGACTCCCACGCCACGTCACGCAGGGTGTGCCAGAACTCGCCCCAGTTCGCCGCCAGCTGCTTCGCCGCGAAGCCGACGACCAGGAGGATCGCGATCCACCGGACGACGTCGAGGATCTTCGCCTTGGCGGACTTCGGCGGCTTCCCCGCCGCCGGCAGGTCCTCAACTGTCGTCATCGACCGTCTCCTCAGGCCTGCACCGTCACCAGGCGGCTGAACTCGGAGAGCAGATCGTAACCGTCCCAGACCGCGGAGAACGTCAGCGCCGAGCCGAACGGCACGATCCGGTCGACACCCCGGCCGGCCAGCTCCCGCGCGAATGCCGTGAGCTCCTCGGTCGTGAAGCCGAACTGGCTGACCGTCTGGTCCTTCCGCACCACGATCGGCACCAGGTCGGACAGCGAGGACACCCGCGCGTTCGCGAAGGTGCCCGCGCCGAGCCACTCGCGCGGCAGCGCCGCCGGGTCGGCCAGCTCCAACGTGGCCAGGCCGTTGCCCTGGAACTCGATCTCCTTGACCAGCCCGTCGGCCGCCGCGCCATACGCCGAGACGCGCTTCTGGACCGCCATCGCCGGTTCGGTGACGTGCTGTTTCGCCGCCAGCACCGACGCCAGCAGCGTGCGGAACTCCTGGCCGGCGGCCTGCGCACCAGCCGCGGCGCCGACCCAGAACACCGCTCGCGGTGACGAGCAGGCGGCCTGGTCGAACCAGTACGAGTCGTTGTAAAAGCCCTCGGCCGCCACGCGGCGTTCTTCCGAAGACGCCCGCTGCCAGCCCGCCACCGACGCTACGGCGAACGACGAGCGGTCCGGGAACGTCAGGTCACGCGCGTGCGGGGCCAGCGGGTACCGGCGCAGCGCGGCGACCGAGGCGTCCCCGCCCCAGATGACGCGCAGGTCGGCGGCCAGCGACAGGGCGCCGCTCACCTCGTCGCTGCGGTCGTAGGTCACCATGCGCTGGGTCGCCGTGATGGCGGCCGCCGTCGAAGCATCCACTTCGGACAGTGCCGCGTTCAGCGCCTCCAGCACCGCTTCCGCGGCACCGGCCGAGCGCGACGACACCCGCACGACGTTGTGGTTGCCCGCCAGCGCCGACAGCGCCCACGAGTAGACGAAGATCGTGTCGACGTTCGCCGGCGGCACGTGGAACACGAGCCCGCGCGGGAACCGCAACGCGGTCCCGGACGTGTCCAGAGTGGACAGCGCCTTGGCGATCTCGCCCTTGCGCAGGAAGAACCCGAGCGACGCCAGCTCCGGGTACCGCCGCGCGGTCGCCGGCGCCAGCAGCTTGCGCGCGAACTTCGTGACGAACTCGACGATCCGCGGGTCGCCGACCGTCAACCGGCCACCGGGCGGCTCGGCGCGCAGCTGGTCGACGAGTGAGCCGACCGCAACCGGGTCGCCCGCGGGGAAACGCTGGGTCAGAGTCGTCACGCCGCCGCCCCCGAGAACGTGTCGGAGCAGCCACGGGCCTCGGCCTTCGGCAGCCGGCCCAGGACCGAGAAGTGCTTGCCCGGCCAGTCGCCGTCGTCGATGCCGTTGCAGACGCCGAGGTCCTCGGTCAGCAGCACGTGCCCGGGGTACGACCGCGGCAGCGTCGAGACGACCTCGATCACGCCCGGCTCGCCGACCGGCTGCTCTTCCCAGGTCTCCGGGTTGCGGATGACGACGTCGGCGAAGTCCGGGCAGTACAGCGAGTTGCCGGACGGGCCTTCGAGGAACACGGTGCCGATCTGCTCGATCATCCCGTAGTAGTTGTGGATCCGGGTCAGGCCGGTGTCCTCTTTGAACCGCCGGCGGAACTCCGTGTTGTCGACCGCGCGGTCGATCAGCTTCTTCCAGCCGCCGCTGTGGATGAGGATGCCGTTCGACAGGTCCAGGTTGTTGTCCCGCGCGACCTCGTACAGGTACAGCCACACCATGAACGTGAAGCCGAAGATCAGGAACGGCTTGTCGCCGTACTCGGCCAGGAACTTCTTGACCGCTTCGACGTCCGGCTTGTCGTTTTCGTCGAGCACGTACGTGTGCTTGCGGCCGAAGTTCGCCATGCCCAGCACGCCCGCGCCGCGCGCGGAGAACGACCGGCGGTTCTTGATGATGCCGATCGTGTCGACCATGAGCATCGGCAGCCGCTCGCCGCCGAGGACCTCCTGCAGCGTCGCGCCGAGCTGCTTGGTCTGCGCGGCCGCCGCCTCCTTGTCCAGGTAGATCCGCGACGCGCCGGCGCCGGTGGTGCCCGAGGAGGTCAGCGTCTTGAAGACCGCACTGTCCGGAATGGACTTCAGGTCGTGCGTCTTGAACATCCGCACCGGCAGCCACGGCAAGTCCGCGATCGTGGCGAACGACGCGTCCGCCGCGATCCCCAGCGAGGACAGGATCCGGTCGTAGCCCTCGGAATTCGCCCGATGGTGGGTCGTCAACGCGGCCAGCTCGGGCAGCAGCAGGGACTCCCGGTCGGCCCGCGAGCGAGTGAACACGCTCATGCGCCGGCCTCGCTGACGCTCAGTCCGGCCTGAGCGGCGAGCGCTGTGCCGAATGATTCACTCGCGAGCTCGCTCATACCTTCGCCTCCAATGACCGGTAGTCGATCTTGCCGCTGGCCAGCAGCGGCACGGTGTCGATCGGGCGGACGTCGAACCCGCTGGCGTGCAGGTGCAGCCGCTCGGCCAGCGCCCGCGACGCGTCCTTGCAGATGTCCTTGTCCGCCCCTTCGGCGAACAGGACGACCTTGTCGCCCGCGGGCACCGCGGCCACGACGTCGATCCCGACCGCCGCCGTGCGCACGGCCTGCTCGAGATCGTCGAGGCTGACCCGGTTGCCGAACACCTTGCCGATGCGCTTGAGCCGCCCGGTGATGAACAGGTACCCCTCTTCGTCGAGGTACCCGAGGTCACCGGTGGCCAGCACGCCGCCGTACTCGTCACCCTTGGCCAGCCCGGACTCGTCGTCCGCGTAGCCCATCATCACGTTGGGCCCACGGTAGACGACCTCACCGACGATTTTCGGATGCGTCGTCTCCGACCCGTCGTCCCGGCGGACGGCGAACGAGCCGCCCGGCAGCGCCGGCCCGGCGGACCCGATCTTCTCGTGCAGCCGCTCGGCGGGCACCGTCGTCATCCGCGGCGACGCCTCGGTCTGGCCGTACATGACGTACATCCGGCCGCCGACCGCGCGCATCTTGTCGTTGAACTCGGCGACCAGGTCGTCGCGCAGCTTCCCGCCCGCCTGCGTCAGCGTCCGCAGCGTCGGGTACTTCGCGGGGTCGAACTTGAGCCGCCGCAGCATTTCGTAGTGGTACGGCACGCCCGAAAGCGACGTGACGCCGTGGGTGTTCACCGCGTCCCAGAACCCGCGGCCGAGCACGCCGGACGGCTCGATCACGATCGTCGCGTCCCGCACGAGGTGCGAGTTCAGCACGGACAAGCCGTAGCTGTAGTGCAGCGGGAGGCAGGTCGGCGCGACCTCGTCGGAGTCGATGTGCAGCACCTGCGCGATGGCGTCGGCGTTGGCCAGGATCGCCTGGCGCGAGAGCCGGACGAGCTTCGGGTTGCCGGTGGACCCGCTGGTCGGGAGCAGGACGGCGAGGTCGGGGTGCGGCTGGACGCCCTCGGCGCTCGAGCGGATCCAGTCGGAGCCGCGCGTGACGTACCCGTCGGGAGCGTCGCCGGAAGCCGCCAGCACCGCCGCCGGGCGGAACCGCGCGACCAGCCCGGCCAGCACGTCGGCGTCCAGCGCCGGGTCGATCAGCGCGATCGCGCGCCCGGACTCGAACGCGCCCAGGTAGGTCAGCACGCTCGGCAGGTCGATCGACATCCGGGCGAACACGACGCCGGCCGGCAGCACGCTCAGCGCCTCCATCGCGCGGCCGACCTCGGCCGACAGTTCCGCGCCCGCCAGCGTGCGGCCCCCGGCCGCATCGACCAGCCGGGCTCCCGCACCCAACAGCGTCACAGCACCAAGCCTCCGTCGATGCCCAGCACCTGGCCGGTGACGAACGACGCCTCGTCGCTCACCAGGAACCGGATCGCGTTCGCCACTTCTTCCGCCCGGCCGAGGCGGCCGAGCGGCGTCTTGGCGGCGTTCTCCGCCTTCGCCTCTTCGCTCAGGCCGGCGGTCAGGTCGGTCTCGATCACGCCCGGCGCGACCGCGTTGACCCGGATGCCGGACCGGCCCAGCTCCTTCGCCGCCGACTTCGCGATGTTCGCCACCGCGGCCTTCGACGCCGCGTACACGGTCTGACCAGCGCTTCCGTACTCGCCGACGATGGACGCGAGCACCACGATCGCGCCGGTCTTCTTGCGCATCATCGCCCTGGCCGCGGCCTGGACGGTGTGCAGCGTGCCGGCGACGTTCGTGCTCAGCGTCGCGTCAACGGCCTCCTCGCGGATCATCCCGAGCAGCGCGTCTTCCATGATCCCCGCGTTGGCGACCACGATGTCGAGCTTGCCGTGCTCCTTCGCGACGCTCCTGACCAGCGAAGACACGGCTTTGGCGTCGGTGACGTCGAGGGCGAGCCCGGCCGCGGCGCCCGCCGAAGCGGCCGCCTCCTTGGCCCGGGACTCGTCACGGCCGGTGAGCACCACCGTCGCGCCCGCCGCCACCAAAGCGCGGACGGTGGCCAGGCCGATCCCCCGCGTCCCGCCGGTGACGAGCGCGACGCGACCGGTCAGATCAGGCATTCTTCGCCTGGAGCTCGGTGACCATGTCGACCGCGACCTTGAAGCTCGACATGTCGATGACCTGGTCGGTGTCGAACTCGACGTCGAACTCGTCCTCGATGGCCGCGACCAGCGCCATGTGGCCGACCGAGTCCCACGCCTCGATGTCGCGGTACTTCAGGTTCTCGACGTCCACGTCGCCGTCGAGGTCCAGCGCCTCGACGAAGACCTCGCGCAGCTTGGGGGCGACATCCGGCATGTTCATGACTCCTAGTGTTCCTCGCGCGGGCGGGCGTCCCACGCCTTGACCAAGGTAGAGAGGTCGCCGGGCAGCGCGACGTCCGGGAGGCCGCCCTTGCCCTTGAGCCACGGCCCGAGCGCCTCGATCGTCGCCTCGTCGAGGCCGCGGCGGGACAGGCCCACCACGTTCACGCCGGTGACGCGGGCCGGGTTGCCGACGGCGATCGTGAACGCGCCGATCTCGCGCCGCACCGCCGAGCCCATCCCGATCATCGCGCCGGGGCCGATCACGACCTTCTGGTGCAGGATCGCGCCCATGCCAAGGTTGGCGCCGTCCCAGATGTGGCAGTGGCCGCCGGTGACGGCGTTGGAGGCGACCGTCACGCCGTCGCCGACCAGGCAGTCGTGGGCGATGTGGGAGTTGCGGAGGAAGTAGCCGTCGCTGCCGACGGTCGTCGTCCGCCAGGTCCCTTGGTGGACGCTCACGTACTCGCGGATCCGGTTGCGGCTGCCGATGACGACGCCGTGGCCGTCGTGATCGGGGTCACCCACCGGCGCGGCCTCCCAGGCGGCCGGGTGGGGCCGGTTGCGGTCCTCGCCGGGCGTGCCGATCGTCACGTGCGGGCCGATCCAGTTGCCGTCACCGATCCGCGTGGGCCCGACGATCACGGCGAACGGCCCGATGACGTTGTCCTCGCCGAGCTCGACGCCTTCGCCGATGACGGCGGTCGGGTGGATGCGGTTGGCCACGGGTGGTCGTCCGTTTCGTCGGCGGCTGGGTACTGGGCGTGCTGCCGCGCCCGGTAACGTGTGGCCCGCGTTGCTGCAGGGCGGCCGGGCGCAGAACCGGCGGCTCACTGTACCGGACGCGCCGAAATCGCCTGCCGAGAGAGACTGCCCATGATCCCCATCACCGTGGTCGACGTACGCGACGCGGAGGACCTCGTCGTCGAGGTGCTGCGCTCGGGCGCCATCGCACAGGGACCGATGGTCAAGCGCTTCGAAGACGCCTTCGCGGCGGTCTCCGGGACGAAGCACGCGATCGCGGTCAACAACGGGACCACCGCGCTGGTCGCCGCCCTCCAGGTCCTCGACCTGAAGCCGGGTGACGAGGTCATCACCTCGCCGTTCACCTTCGTCGCGACGCTCAACGCGATCCTCGAGGCCGGCGCGACCGTCCGGTTCGCCGACATCCGGCGCGACGACTTCGCGATCGACCCCGACGCCGTGGCGGCCGCTCTCACCGACCGCACCAAGGTGCTCATGCCGGTGCACCTCTACGGCCAGACCGCGGACATGGGCAAGCTCGCACCGCTGGCCGCCGAGCGCGGCCTGCAGGTGATCGAAGACTCGGCGCAGGCCGTCGGCGCGTCGTTCGAGGGCAAGCCGGCCGGCTCGTTCGGCATCGGCTGCTTCTCGCTGTACGCGACGAAGAACATCACCACCGCCGAGGGCGGCGTCATCACGACGGACGACGACGCGCTGGCCGACAAGCTGCGCATCCTGCGCAACCAGGGCATGCGCGCCCGCTACCAGTACGAGGTCGCCGGGCACAACTACCGGATGACCGACCTGCACGCCGCCGTCGGCATCCCGCAGCTGGCCAAGCTCGACCAGCTGACCGCCGCCCGCCAGGCGAACGCGAAGCGGCTCTCCGAGGGCCTCGCCGGCACGCCAGGCCTCGACGTCCCGCAGGTGCTGCCGGGCCGCGAGCACGTGTGGCACCAGTACACCGTGCTGGTCGGCCCGCACGCGTTCCTCTCGCGCGACGAGCTGGCCGCGGCGCTGACCGAGCGCGGCATCGGCAACGGCATCTACTACCCCAAGATCGTCTTCGACTACGACTGCTACGCCGGTCACGAGCTGATCCCTGGCGCGCGCGTCGAGGACTTCCCCGTCGCGAAGTCGGTCGCCGAACAGGCGCTGTCGCTGCCGGTGCACCCGCACCTGACCGAGTCCGACCTGGACACCATCATCGAGACCGTTCGTGAGGTACTGGGCGCATGACGCATCGGATCGCTCTGGTCGGGACCGGCAACATGGGTTCCCTGCACGCGCGCGTGCTCGCCGCCAACGAGCGCGTCGACCTGGTCCGGGTGATCGATCCGCGCGAAGAAGCGGGCAAGGCCGTCGCCGACCGCTACGAGACGCAGTGGACGCCGGAGATCGGCTCACTGTCCGATGTGGACGCCGTCGTGCTCGCGTCGGCCACCGAGGCGCACTACGACCTGGCGCAGGAGATCCTCGGCCAAGGCAAGCCGGTGCTGGTGGAGAAGCCGGTCTGCAACAGCTTCGAGAAGTCGCAGGAGATCGTCTCGCTGTCGGCGTCGAAGGACGTCCCGCTGATGTGCGGCCTGCTGGAGCGCTACAACCCGGCGGTGATGACCGCGCGCGCACTGGTGAACGAGCCGGTGCACCTGATGGCGCGCCGCCACGGCCCGTACGCGCCGCGCATCAAGACCGGCGTCGCGTGGGACTTGCTGGTGCACGACGTCGACCTGGCGATCCAGTTCTTCGGCGGCGCGACTCCGACGCGCGTCACCTCGGGTGCGGGCTACTTCCACCCGCAGTCGGTCGAGGGCGCCGAGGACACGATCGAGACGGTGCTGTCGTTCCCGACCGGTCTGGCCACGGTTTCGGCCTCGCGGCTGGGCCAGCGCAAGGTCCGCTCGCTGGTGGTGTCGGAACTGGACCGGCTGATCGAGATCGACCTGCTGCGCCGGGACGTGACGATCTACCGGCACGTCTCCCACGACTCCGTCACCCCGGACGGCCTCGGCTACCGGCAGCAGACGGTGATCGAGATCCCGGAGCTCGTCACCGCCCGCGAGCCGCTGGCCACGCAGCTGGACCGGTTCTGCGACCTCCTCGAAGGCAAGATCGACGCCGACACCGAGCGTGAGCTGATCCTGCCGTCCCACCACGTCGTCGAGCAGGTCCTGACGCAGGCCGCCGCCTAGCTGACCGGTACCGGGAACGCGGCGGGGCTCCGGCGCCCGTCGGGTCCCACCGCGCGGACGCCGAAGAAGACGTTGTCCTTGGACAGGTCGATCTTCGCCGTCCGTGCCGGGCCGACGTCGATCGCGTGCGTCCAGTCCGGGGCCGTCGTCTCGCGCCAGAGGACCTCGTAGCCCGCGGCGCCCGGTGTGGCGTCCCAGAGCAGCTCCGAGTCGTTCGTCAGCGCCGCCGTGCGGATCTTCACGCCCTTCGGCGTGCCCGGTGCCGTCGCCAGTGACCACAGCGCGGCGCCGTTCACCCGCGCGACCCGCGCGATGAACGGGAAGTCGCAGAACTCCGGCAGGTCGCCGTACTGGACGCCGTTCTCCACGCGGACGTCCTGGTGCTGGTGGGCGAAGTCCTCGGCGGGCTCGGTGAACCGCGCCGCCGGGTAGCCCTGTTCGAGGAAGCCGATGTGGTCGCCGCCGCGCAGGTAGCGGTCGCGGCGGTAGATGATCCGGACGTTCATGCCGGTCGCGTCGTTCTCCGCGACGGACTTCACGAACCGGGCCAGCTGCCGCGGCGGGGAGTCGTTCTCGCCGCCGATGCTGCGGCGCAGGTTCGCCTCGGCCGGCGTTTCCGCGGTCGGGACGCCCTCGGCGAACAGGCGGATGGTGAACGGGTCGCGCGTGCCGTCGTCGGCGCGGCTGGAGCCGACGATGTCGTCGGTGAACATCGCCTGGACGTCGGTGCCGGCGGCCTTGAACTGCTGCGCCATGTGCCGCGCGCCGTAGAGGCCCTGTTCTTCACCGGCAACGGCGGCGAAGACGATCGTCGCGGCCGGCTGCCGGGTCGAGAGGACGCGCGCCAGCTCCAGGGCGACCGCGACACCCGAAGCGTCGTCGTCCGCGCCCGGGGCGTCGCCGGTGAAGTCCATGACGTCGCTGCGGCGCGAGTCGTAGTGCCCGGAGACGACGTACACGCGTCCCGGGTCGGTGGCGCCATGCAGGGTCGCGACGACGTTGGTGATCTTCGTCGGCACCGGGATCCGGTCGGCGGGCGGCTGGACGTACGACTGCAGCTCGACGCTCAGCCGGCCCCCGGAGGCCGCCGCGACCTGCTGGAACTGCGCGAAGAGCCAGTCACGCGCGGCGCCGATGCCGCGCGCCGGGTCGTCCTGCGCCGACAGCGTGTGCCGGGTGCCGAACGCGGCCAGCCGCCGCACGGTCGCCTCGATCCGCCGCTCGTCGACCTGGCGGAGCAGGGCCCGCAGCTCGGGACCGGGACGTTGCGGCCGGACGGGGACGCCGGGCCCGCGGTCCCCGAGTTCGGCGGCGCCGGCCGGAACTCCGGCCGCCGAAGCCAGGCCGAGCGCGGCCGAGGCAGTGAGGAACACTCGTCGAGAGGTCACGGTGGGGTTCATACGCTCCCTACGCGCCGGCCGGTACCGCCTACCTGGTGAGCCGCTTGCCCGCCGCGTCGTAGGCGATCAGCGGCGTGAGGACGCCGGAGTTCGGGACGGCGGCCGGGTCGAACCAGAAGATGACCACGTTCGGGTCTTCGGTCCACCTCGCCAGCTTGGCTTCGACGGTCCTGCCGTGCACCGTCGTCGTGATGCGGGCCGCCGGGCCGGCGAAGTAGCCGAACACCGGGATCCGCTCGTTGCCGGCCAGCTCGCCGCCGTCGGTGGCGTGGAAGCCGAACGAGCGGTCGGAGCCGCGGATCTCGTTCGCCATCAGCACGGACTGCAGCGAGCTGCCGGACCGGAAGCCCGCCACCAGGCCGAAGTGCACGCCCGGCAGCTCCGGCAGGTCGACGGCCCGCGCGAAGAACACGAGTTCGCCGGACTTCGTCTGGATCCCGGTGCCGACGACGTCGCCCATCGGCGCCGCCGCGGGTGGCGCACTGGCCGTCGGCGTCACGGAAACGGGTGACGGCGGTTGCGCGACCGGGGCGGGCGCGGGCTGCCGCACCTGGACGGCGAAGGCGACGACGAGCACGACAGCGGCCGCGGCGGCGATCCCGGCCGCGCCGGTCAGCACGCGGCGGCGACGGCGCAGGCGTGTGCCGTCGGCCATGATCCGGGCGAGGTCGGGCTCGGCGAAGGGCTCGTCGGGCGGCTGCCGGAGGGCCGCGCGGAAGTCGTCGAGGTCGTTCATCGCCCGCTCCCTCCGATCAGCGTGTCCTCGGTGCCGGCTTCGACGCGCAGCTTGGCCAGCGCCCGCGAGTTCGTGCTCTTCACGGTACCCAGCGAAACGCCCAGCTCACGGGCCACGTCGGCTTCCGGCAGGTCGAAGAAGTGGCGCAGGACGACGACCGCGCGTTCCCGTTCGGTCAGCGTCTTGAGCACGGCGGCGAGCCAGGCGCGCTGGGTGACGGCCTGGTCGACGTCGAGCCGGTCCTGCCGGTCGGGCATCGCCTCGGTGGCGTACTCGCGGATGGGCCGCCGCCAGCCGTCGATGACGTGGTTGACCAGGACGGTCCGCGCGTAGCCGTAGGCGTCCTTGTGCCGGACCCGCGCCCAGGCGGCGTAGGTGCGGGTGAAGGCGGTCTGAGCGGCGTCCTCCGCCTGGTGGCGGTCACCGGTGAGCAGGTAGGCGGCGTGGGTGAGCCGGGCGGAGGACGCGCGCACGAACTCCGCGAACTCGTCGTCGCCGCGCGCCATGCGTCACCCCCGTTCCTCCCCCAGCGACGGCCGGGCCGCGGGAAAGGTTGCTTTCTCGATCATCCCGAGCGTACGCGCCGGATGCGCGATCGAAACGTTGCGTAACCGATATTTCGCACTGGGTCACAGCGCATTAGATTGTCACCGTGCGCTTTCGTGCGCAGGAGCCCACCGCCAGACGGGCGGTTTTCGAGACGGCGGCGCCGGCGGTCGGCGCCGGCGCCGCCGTCATCCACTTCACAGCCGATCGGATTGTCACCCCCGGCGGACGGCGAGCCACTGCCAGCGACGGCGCTCGGTGACCACCGTGGCCGCCGCCAGCAGCGTCACGGCAAGAGCCGCCCACATCGGCCACGCCAGCCATGAACTGACCACCGCCGCGACGAGCTGCAGCAGCACCAGCAGGATCGTCACCCAGCCCGGCACCGCGATCAGCACCTTCGCCTTGTCGCCCGGGGTCGAAAAGCACGTCGGGAGGCCGATCAGCACCACCACCGACAGCACCGCGAGCACCCACGAACACCCGGCCAGCGCCCACGGCGCGGCCACCCACGCGACGAGTTCCGTCGCGAAACGCAGTACGGACGGAACGCGGTCGTCGGGCCGTTCCGCCGGAGATTCCCCAGTCACCCGCCGAAACTACTCCGGAAAGTCGCCCGGTGGCGCTCCCCAGCCCGAAGACTCTCCGCGTTCCTCCGCGATCGCCCGGCGGCGGGCGTTCTCCGCCCGTACGCGCTCCACTTCGGACTGGATGTACTCCTCGTCGTAACGCTGGAACACCCGCGCCGGGTTGCCCGCCACCAGCGTTCTCGGCGGGACGTCCTTGGCCACCACCGAATTGGGCTGCACCGTCGCGAAGTCGCCGATCGTCACGCCCGCCATGATCACCACCAGGCCGCCGATGAAGCAGCCCTTGCCGATCTTCACCGGCTTGCGCTCGATCAGGTCGCTGCCCGAGTGGTTCTGCAGCGTCATGTTCGCCAGCCAGCTGGAGTGGGTGAAGATCAGCGTGTTCAGCCCGATGCTGGTGTGCTCGCCGATCTCGAGGCCGCCGCTCGCGTCGAGCGCCGCGCCCTCGCCGATCCAGCAGTGGTCGCCCATCTTGAGGTTCTCGGGGCTGATGATCTTGACGCGCTCGCGCACGCGGCACGTCGGAGGCAGCCCGTAGAACGCCGCGCGCTCGGCGTCGTTCATGTACTGCGAGACGAGCTCGGTCAGGATCTGCGGGCGCAGCCGGTGGCTGCGCTCGTCATCGAAGAACATCGGCTTCCGACACCAGCTTTTCGAACGTGCGGAGGTGTTCCTCCGCGACGACGTCGAGGCCGAAGTTCGCCCGCACCAGCTCGCTCTCCCGCTGCGCGATCAGGGCCCGGCGATCCGGGTCGTCGAGCAGCTCGATCACCGTCCGCGCCACGGCCTCCGAGTCGTCCGGGCGGACCAGCAGCACGTTCTCGCCGTTGCGCAGCTCGATGCCCGGGTAGTTGTCCTCGGTGACCGACGCGATCGTCGCCGTGCCGGACAGCATCGCCTCCAGCGACGCCGTGCCGCAGCCGCCGTTCAGGTCGTGCGTGACGATGTCCGCCGCCGCGAAGTACGCCGGGACGTCCTCCTTCGGCACCGCGCCCGTGACGACCAGCGCGTCCGACACGCCCAGCTCCGCCGCGCGCTTGAGGAACGCGTCGTGGTAGACGCGGCCGACCACGACCACCCGCACGCCGGGGTGCTTGTCCAAAATGGACGGCAACGCCTCGATCAGCGGCAGCCGGTTGCGCAGCGGGATGACGTGCCCGAGCGAGACGATCAGCGGCGCGTCGCCGACTTCGTGCTCCGCGCGGACGTCCTTCGTCACCGGCTTCGCGAAGTGGCCGGTGTCGACCGCGATCGGGAAGTACTCCGAGTTCGCGTCGCTCGTGCCATAGCGCTCGACGCAGTAGTCGACCCCGAGCTTGTCGAGGATGACGTACCGCGGCCGGATGTAGGACAGGATCGGCCGGACCAGCGCCGCGTCGAGGAACCGGAACACGCCGCCGTACAGCTTGTTGTCGCTGATCAGCAGCGTGTGGATGGTCAGGAGGGCCGGGATGCCGTGCCGCCGCGCGTAGACGCCGGCCAGCCACGACAGGTCGAAGAACTGGCCGTGCAGGTGGACCGCGTCCGGCTGGAACTCGTCCAGCAGCTTCCACAGCCGCCGCCAGTTACCGGGCCGCAGCGCCGTGAAGCTCATGTCGAAGTCGATCGACAGCCCGATCTGCGGCATCTTCACCGCGGGGAGCCGCACGACGCGGTAGCCGTCGCGCTCCTCCTCGGCCGGGGCTTCGCCGTACGCGGCCGTGATCGCCAGTACCTCGTGCCCGGCCTTGACGAACTCCGCCGCCAGCGACGCCGCCATGTGCGCGCTGCCGCCCACGCGCGGCGGGAAGAAGTTGTTCACCACCGCGATGCGCATCGCACGTCCTCGGGCCGGCCCCGCGGTGGCACTCACTCCGTTTCCTTGACCAGTTCCCGCATCCCGTCCTCGACGGTGATCCGCGGCTCCCAGCCCAGCACCTCGCGGGCGCGGCTGATGTCGGCGGCGCGGCGCGAGACCAGCACGTCACGCTCGTTGAACAGCGGCTCGACGTCGACGCCGACGGCCTCGATGAGGATCTTCGCCAGCGCCGCGATCGAGGTGTCGATGCCGGTGCCGATGTTGATCGGCAGGTTCGCCCGCTCCGACTCCAGCGCCGCGACGACGGCCCGCGCGAGGTCGGTGACGTGCACGAAGTCCATCGACTGGTCGCCGCGGCCGTCGATGATCGGCGGCTGGCCGGCGCGCAGGCGCTGGATGAAGTGGTTGATCACCGACGTGTAGTAGGCCTCGATCTTCTGGCCGGGGCCGTACACGTTGAAGAACCGCAGCGCGTTCCAGGACAGGCCCTCGGTGCGCTCGTAGAAGCCGAGCAGGTCCTCACCGGCGCGCTTCGAGATGCAGTACGGCGTGAGCGGGCGCAGCTCGTCGTCCTCGTGCATCGGCAGCCGCTTCGGGTCGCCGTAGACCGACGCCGTCGAGGCGAACACCAGGCGCTCGACGCCTTCGTCGGCGGCCGCCGCGAACACGTTGTGGTTGCCGATCATGTTGATGTCGATCGACTCGTGCGGGTCGGCGATCGACTTGTTGATCGACACGGTCGCGAAGTGGATGACGTGCGTGCAGCCGCGCATCGCCTCGCGGACCGCGCCGCCGTAGCGGACGTCCTTCTCGACCAGCTCGACCTTGCCGGTGGCGACGAACTCGTTGACGCGGGCGCGGTCGCCGCGCGTCATGTTGTCGAAGATGCGGACCGTGTAGCCACCTTCGATCAGGAGCGGGATCACGTGCGCGGCGATGAAGCCACCGCCCCCGGTGAAGAGCACCTTCTTGTCGGACACCAATTTCTCCTCGGTAGGCGGCTTCAGGACAGGGACAGCACGGCTTCGCGCACGACCTCGGCGACGCGCGTGACCTCGGCGTCGGTCAGGTTGGCGTGCATGGGGATCGCCAGCTGACGCGCGAACGCGTCGGCCGAGACGGGCAGCGGCGCCTGCGGGCCGTAGATCGGCTGCAGGTGCGAGGCGTAGGTGCCGAAGTTGCACTGGACGCCCTGTTCGCGGATCCGCAGGGCCAGCGTGTCGCGGCTGACCTCCGGCGCGACCGTGAGCAGGTACGCCTGCCACGGGTGCTCGCGGTCGGGCAGCTCGACCGGCACGGTCAGCGCCTCGACGTCGGCGAAAGCCTCGTGGTAGCGCTTCGCGACCGAACGGCGGGCGGCGAGGAGGTCCGGCAGGCGGTCGAGCTGGACGTTCATGATCGCGGCCTGGACGTCCGACAGGCGGAAGTTCCAGCCCAGCTCGTGGAACTCCGGGATCGGCAGCGTGTCCGAGCCTTCGCGGCTGATCGCCGGCTCGATGCCGTAGGTGTGCAGCTTGCGGGCGTGCGCGATGAGGTCCTCGCGGTCGGAGACCAGCGCGCCGCCCTCCCCCGCGGTGATGCCCTTGCGGCCGTGGAAGGAGAACGCGGCCAGGTCGGCGAGGCTGCCGGCGGGGCGCGTCTTGTAGGTCGCGCCGGCGGCGCACGCCGCGTCCTCGAAGAGCCAGAGACCGTGCTTGTCGGCGATCGCGCGGTACTCGTCGAAGTCACCGGGCTGCCCCGCGACGTCGACGGCGAGGATGCCGACGGTCCGCGGGGTGACGAGAGCTTCGACGTGCGCCGGGTCGGCGCTGAAGATGTCCGGGCGGATGTCGGCGAACACCGGGGTCGCGCCGGCCTGCACGACGGCGTGGCCGGTGGCCGGGAACGTGTAGTCGCCGACGATGACCTCGTCGCCGGGTTTCACCCCGAGGACCTTGAGGCCCAGGAAGAGCGCCGAGCCGCAGTTCGCCGTGGTCAACGCGTGCGCGGTGCCCGTGACCTGCGCGAACCGCTCCTCGAAACGACGGCAAGCGGGGCCGGCGCCGGCCAGCCAGCCGGAACGGAAGACCTCGGCTACGGCGGCGAGCTCCTCTTCGCCGACGGTCGGTTGACCGAGGGCAATGCTGTCGGACGCCATACCTCTCCCATTGCGTGGGGACCCGGCGAAGTGTATAGACGCGCGCTCAGCCGGCTCACAGGCCCACACCCAACGCCATTTTCGAGTGACGTCCCCCGCCGGTCGCGGACGTCCTAGGCTGAACGCATGCGATTCGGGGTGCTGGGGGCGGTCGCCGCATGGCGCCCGGACGGCACGCAGGTGACGATGGGCGGCCCCCGCTCGCGGACCCTGCTCGCGCTGCTCGCGCTGGAGGCCGGCCGGTTCGTCCCGGCCGAACGGCTGATCGACGGCATGTACGGCGAGCACCCGCCCGAAGGCACCGCGAACGCCCTCCAGTCGCAGGTGTCGCGGCTGCGGACGGCGCTCAAGGAGCTGGCCCCGGTCGAGTTCACCGCGGCCGGGTACCGCTTGGCCGTCGAACCGGACGAAGTTGACGCCCTGGCTTTCGAACGCCTGCTGTGCGAAGGCCGGGCGCTGCTGAAGAACGGCGAAGCCGCTCGCGCCGCGCAGCTGCTGGGCGACGCACTGGCGCTGTGGCGCGGGCCCGCGTTCAGCGACCTGGCGGACGCGCCGTTCGCCGCCGCGCAGGCCACCCGGCTCGAGGAGCTGCGGGCCGACGCGGCGGACGACCACGTCGAGGCCCGGCTGGCGCTGGGCCAGGCCGAGGACGTGCTGGCCGGGCTGCGGGAGACCGTCGCCGCGCAGCCGCTGCGGGAACGGCCGCGCGCGCAGCTGGTGCGGGCGCTGGCCGCCGCGGGCCGCCCGGCCGACGCGCTGGCCGCGTTCGAGGACGCCCGCCGCACGCTGGCCGACGAGCTGGGTGCCGACCCCGGCCCCGAACTCGCCGAAGCCCACCTCGCCGTGCTGCGGGGCGAGCCGGAGAAGCCGGCGGTTCCGGCGTTGCCCGCGCAGCTGACCAGCTTCGTCGGCCGGTCCGGCGAGCTGCGGCAGGTCTCCGAGCTGCTGGCCCGCAACCGGCTGGTGACGCTGACCGGGCCGGGCGGCACCGGCAAGACGCGGCTCGCCGTCGAGGTCGCGGCGGCCGAGGCGGGGCCGGTCGCCTTCGCCGAGCTGGCCGCGCACGACGGCACCGGCGTGGCCGGCGCGGTGCTCGGCGCGCTCGGCCTGCGGGAAAGCTCGCGCGGCGGGCCGCAGGACCCGGCCGAGCGGCTGGTCGGGGCGTTGCGGGACCGCTCGATGCTGCTGGTGCTCGACAACTGCGAGCACGTCGTCGACGTCGCGGCCCGGCTGGCGGGGCGGCTGCTCGCCGCGTGCCCGGGCCTGCGGGTCCTGGCCACCAGCCGCGAGCCGCTCGGCATCACCGGCGAGCAGCTGGCGCCGGTGCCGCGCCTGGCCGTCCCGCCGCCCGGCACGCCCGCGGCGGAAGCGTTGACGTACCCGGCGGTCCGGTTGTTCGCCGACCGCGCGGCCGCGAGCGATCCCGCGTTCGCCGTCGACGAGTCGACGATCGGCGACGTCCAGCACATCTGCGCGGCGCTCGACGGCCTGCCGCTCGCGCTGGAGCTGGCCGCGGCGCGGGTCCGCGGCCTCGAGCTCGGCGAGATCGCGACCCGGCTCGACGACCGGTTCCGGCTGCTGGCCCGCGGCAGCCGGACGGCCGAGGCACGCCACCGGTCGCTGCGGGGCGTCGTCGAGTGGAGCTGGGAGCTGCTCGGCGACGAGGAACGCGAACTGGCCCGGCGGCTGTCGGTGTTCCCCGGCGGCGCGACCCTCGCGGCGGCGGCCGAAGTCTGCGGCGCCGACGACGCGCTCGTGCTGGAGCTGGCCGACAAGTCGCTGGTCGAAGCCGTCGGCGGCCGGTTCCGGATGCTGGAGACGATCCGCGCGTTCGGCGCGGAAAAGCTCGCCGAAGCGGGCGAGGCGGAGACGTACCACCGCGCGCACGCCGAGTACTTCCTGCGCTTCGCCGAGGAAGCCGATCCGATGCTCCGGACCGCGGCGCAGCTGGAATGGCTCGACCGCGTCGACGCCGAGTACGACAACCTCCTGGCCGCGCTGCGCTGGGCGACCGACCACGACGTCACGCTGGCGTTGCGCCTGGTGCCGCTGCTGGCCATGTACTGGTGGATGCGCGGACGGCGGTCCGAGGGCGCGGTGCTTTCGCTGGCCGTGGTTTCGCAGTGCCCGCCGGAGCTGCAGGAGGAGTACGCCGAGGAGTTCCTCGTGTGCGTGCTCGGCGCGTTGTCCGGGCAGCCGCACGAGTCGCTGGAGCAGCACCTGCCGCTCGTCCGGCGCTACGCGGCCGACGGCGACTGGTCGCCGCGCAACCCGATGCTGGTGATGCTGATGGGCGTCGTCGTGGGGCCGCCTGCCGACGACGAGCAGGTGCTCGGCCGCGGCGAGGGCCTTCTGGCGCAGGGAGACGCGTGGGGCTGGGCGCTGCTGCCGACGGGCATGGGCCTGCGGGCGATGATGGCCGGCGACCTGGCCGCGGCGGAGGAGGGACTGCGCGAGGGCGCGGCGCAGTTCCGCGCGCTCGGCGAGCGGTGGGGCCTGTCGATGGCGCTCGACCACCTGTCGCTGCTGCTGACCTGGCGCGGCGAGCACGACGCCGCCTTGCCGCTGATGGACGAGGCACTCGGCCTGATGTCCGAGATCGGCGCGACCGACGACGCCGCGGACCTGATCTGCCGCCGCGCGTGGACGCGCCTGCTCGCGGGCGACCGGGCCGGCGCCCGGGCGGACTACGAACTGGCGGCGGCAACGGCTCGGCGCTCGGGAATGCCGGAGTCCCGCGCGGCGGCGTACGTCGGGCTGGCGACACTGGCGCGGCTGTCGGGTGACCTTGCGGCGTGTCGCGACCTCTGCGAGCGCGCGTTGGCGGTGTGCACGGGCGGGTCGTTCGCGGCGGAAACGGCCCGGGCGTCGGCGCTGATCGCGCTGGGCTGGCTGGCGGCCGTGGAGGGCCGTCCCGCCGAGGCCGCGGCCTTGCACCGGGACGCGTTGCTGACGGGCCGCCGCTGGCACGCGGGCGACGTGGTGGCGTTCGCGTTGGAGGGCCTGGCGGGCACGGCGGAAGCCCCGGAGCAGGCCGCGGTCCTGCTGGGCGCGGCGGCAGGCGTGCGCGGGACGGCGATCGCCGGGGATCCGGACGCGTCGTCGGTGCGAGCCAGGGTGCGGGGCTCGCTGGGGACGGACGGGTTCGACCGCGCCTACCGCGCCGGGCTGGGGATGGGGGCGCAGAAGGCGCTGACCGCGGCCGGGCTGGCGGACTGACGCCGTCTCAGCCGCTTGGCCAGGCCCTTCACCGCTCGCGTAGCCTGGTCGATCGTGCGCAACGTGGTGGTCGTCGGGGGCGGGATCGTCGGTCTGGCCGTGGCCTGGGAGCTGACCAGGCGGGGGCTGGACGTCACCGTGCTGGAGAAGGAGTCCCGCTGGGCGGCCCATCAGACCGGGCACAACTCGAACGTCGTGCACGCCGGGCTCTACTACAAGCCAGGGTCCTTCAAGGCGCGGATGTCCGTCGCCGGCAACCGGTCCATAGTGGACTTCGCGCGCCAGTACGGCGTGCCCGTCGAGGTGTGCGGGAAGCTCGTCGTCGCCACCAGCGAGGCCGAGGTGCCGGCCCTGAACACCCTCGCCGAGCGGGCCGAAGCCAACGGCGTTCCCGCGAAGAAGATCTCGCCCGCCGAGGCCCGCGAGTACGAGCCCGAGGTCGCCTGCGTCGCCGCGCTGCGCGTGGAGTCCACCGGGATCATCGACTTCCCCGGCGTCTGCCACGCGCTCGTCCGCCTGCTCGACGAAGCCGGCGTCGACCTGCGGCTGAACAGTCCCGCGCTGGCCATCCGGGCCGGTCGCGCCGGCGGGGTCGAGGTCGCCACCGGGGACGACGTCGTCGCCGCCGACGCGCTGGTCAACTGCGCCGGCCTGCACTCCGACCGCGTCGCGCGGCTGGCCGGGCTGACGCCGTCCGCGCGGATCGTGCCCTTCCGCGGCGAGTACTACGAACTCAAGCCGGACCGGCGGCACCTGGTCCGCGGCCTGATCTACCCGGTGCCGGACCCGACGCTGCCGTTCCTCGGCGTGCACCTCACGCGGATGCTCGACGGCAGCGTCCACGCCGGTCCGAACGCCGTCCTGGCCCTGCGCCGCGAGGGCTACCGCTGGGCCGACTTCTCCGCGAAGGACGTCGCCGAGGTCGCGGCCTTCCCCGGGATCTGGCGGCTCGCGCGCAAGTACGCGTTCCCGACCGGGCTCGACGAGGTCCGGCGGTCGTTCTCGAAGAAGCGCTTCGCCGCGAGCCTGGCCCGGCTGGTCCCGGCCGTCACCGAGGACGACATCGTCCGCCACGGCTCCGGCGTGCGCGCCCAGGCGATGCGCCGCGACGGCTCGCTCGTCGACGACTTCCTCATCGAGACCGCGCGCGACCAGGTGCACGTCCTGAACGCGCCGTCGCCGGCCGCGACGAGCGCGCTCGAGATCGCGCGCCACATCGCCGACCAGGTCGCGAAGGACTAGCCCGGCAGGTTCGCCGTCACCAGCGGCAGCCCCTGCTTGACCAGATCGCAGGTCTTGGAGTCGTCGCCGATGAACCCGCTGACCACCTGCACCGACGACGTGTCGGTGATCGCCAGCGTCGCGCCGCAGGTCACGCGCAGGCCGCCCATGTTCGGGAACAGGCCCCACTTCCGGCCGCCGACGTCGACGGTCTCGGCCGGCGTGACGCCCTTCGCGCCCGGCCACTCACCGACCGGCGTGCTCGGGCCGAACCAGACTTCGAACGCCTTCTGGCCCTCGTCGCCGTCGGTGTCGTCCCACAGGCAGTAGGTCGCGTTCGGCACCGAAGACGAGGTGTCCTTTTCGCCGGTGGGCGAGATGTTCTTCAGCTGCGCCACTTGATCGGGCTTCAGCATCGCGCAGGGATCGGCCGACAGCAGCGGTCCGCCCGGCTCCGGCTTCGCCGACGTCGTCGGCGTGATCGGCGGCGCCGGCTGCCCGCCCGGCAGGTGTGCGGCGGCCTGCGGGATCGCGGCCTTCGCCAGCTCGCACGACTTCTCCAGCGGCGGCTCCGACACGCTCACGTACGCGAAGGACCGGTCCCCGAGGATCGTGTACAGCACGCAGTCGTCGGCGAGGATCGAGGCGTACCGCGTCCAGGTGAGGCCGCCGATCTGCTCCGGCTGGGACTTCGGGACGGCACCGGCGATGAACTCGTTGAAGTCCATGTCCTTCGTGTAGCCGACGTTCAGGATGGCCGACGGCTCGACGTCGTCCTTGGTGTTCCAGAGGCACATCGCCGTCTGATCGTGGTCCTTGTTCTCCGGCACCGACCGGCCGGGCGACTCGTAACCGAGGGCGTCGACCTGCTCCGGCGTCAGCAGCGAGCAGGCGTCGACGGCCTGGGCCACCGGACCCTGGCCCGGCACGGGCGACGCCGACCCGCTGACCGCCACCGTGCAGCCGGACACCACGGTCAAGGCCGCCGAAGCCACCACGACCTGCCACTTCACGCGCATGAATCCTCCCGTTCGGCCCGGACTGTACTGGGACGAACGACAACAGCACGCGGATCCGCCCGATTCAGCGCGGGGTGAGGACTTCCTTGCCGCCGACGAACGGGCGCAGCGCCTCGGGCACGCGCACCGAGCCGTCCTCCTGCTGGTGGTTCTCGACGATAGCGACGATCCACCGGGTGGTGGCCAGCGTCCCGTTGAGCGTCGCGGCGATCTGCGGCTTGCCGTTCTCGTCGCGGTAGCGGACCGACAGGCGGCGGGCCTGGAACGTCGTGCAGTTCGACGTAGAGGTCAGCTCGCGGTAGGTGTCCTGCGTCGGGATCCACGCCTCGCAGTCGAACTTGCGGTGCGCCGACGTGCCGAGGTCGCCGGTCGCGGTGTCGATCACCCGGTAGGGCACCTCGATCTTGGCCAGCATCTGCTCTTCCCAGCCGAGCAGCCGCTCGTGCTCCGCCTCGGCGTCGGCCGGCTTGGCGTAGACGAACATCTCCACCTTGTCGAACTGGTGGACGCGGATGATGCCGCGCGTGTCCTTGCCGTACGAGCCGGCCTCACGGCGGTAGCAGGACGACCAGCCCGCGTAGCGCTTCGACTCGGTCAGGTCGAGGATCTCGTCGGCGTGGAAGCCGGCGAGCGGCACCTCCGACGTGCCCACGAGGTACAGGTCGTCGTCCTCGAGGTGGTAGATCTCGCTCGAGTGCTGGCCGAGGAAGCCGGTACCCGCCATGATCTCCGGGCGCACCAGCGACGGCGTGATCATCGGCGTGAAGCCGTTCTCGAGGGCCTGGGCGATGGCCATGTTGAGCAGGCCGAGCTGCAGCTGCGCGCCGACGCCGGTGAGGAAGTAGAACCGCGAGCCCGACACCTTCGCGCCGCGTTCCATGTCGACCCCGCCGAGGCCTTCGAGCAGCTCGAGGTGGTCACGCGGGGTGAAGTCGAACTTCGTCGGCTCGCCGACGTGCTTGAGCACGGCGAAGTCGTCCTCGCCGCCGACCGGCGCGTCCGGGTGCACGAGGTTCGGCACGGTGCGGAAGAGCTGGTCGAACTCCTCCGACGCGGTGTTCTGCTCGGCCTCGGCGGCCTTGACCTGCGCGGCGAGCTCCTTGGCCGTGGCCAGCAGCTGCTGCTTCTCCGCCGGCGGCGCCTTCGGGATCTGCTTGCCCAGGAGCTTCTGCTCGTTGCGCAGCTTGTCGGCGGCCGCGATCGAAGACCGGCGCCGGGAGTCGAGGGCGAGCAGCTTGTCGACCACTCCCTCGTCCTCACCACGGGCGCGCTGCGACGCGCGCACGGCTTCCGGGTCTTCGCGCAGAGTCCTGGGGTCAATCACGAAGACAGAGGGTAGTCCGTACACACTGTGCGGCCGTACTGGGTTATCCCGACAGTCTGATCGTTGAAGCCCTGTTCACGGCGTCCCCATACTCCAGGGAAACCCTGAGGAGGCGCCCGATGACCGACGAGCTGCTGGCCCGGCACCGCGCTGTCATGCCGTCCTGGATGTCGCTGCTCTACGAGGAGCCGATCGAGATCGTGCACGCGCACGACCGGCGGATGACCGACTCGCAGGGCCGCACGTACCTGGACTTCTTCGCGGGGGTGCTGACCAACTCGATGGGCTACGACGTCGCCGAGATCGGCGACGCCGTCCGCAAGCAGCTCGACACGGGCATCCTGCACACCTCGACGCTGTACCTGATCCGGTCGCAGGTGGAGCTGGCCGAGCGGATCGCGAAGCTGTCGGGCATCCCGGACGCGAAGGTGTTCTTCACCAACTCCGGCAGCGAGGCCAACGACACGGCGTTGATGCTGGCGACGCAGTTCCGGCGCAGCAACCAGGTGCTGGCGATGCGCAACTCCTACCACGGGCGCTCGTTCGGGACGGTCGCCATCACCGGCAACCGCGGCTGGTCGGCGTCGGCGCTGAGCCCGGTGAAGGTCAGCTACGTCCACGGCGGGTACCGGTACCGCAGCCCGTTCCGCGATCTGTCCGACGCGGACTACATCAAGGCGTGCGTGGCGGACCTGGTGGACGTGCTGGACACGGCGACGGCGGGCGACGTCGCGTGCCTGATCGCGGAGCCGATCCAGGGCGTCGGCGGGTTCAGCCTGCCGCCGGACGGGCTGTTCCGCGCGATGAAGGAGGTCCTGGACTCGTACGGGGTGCTGTTCGTCTCGGACGAGGTCCAGACCGGCTGGGGCCGGACGGGCGAGCACTTCTGGGGCATCACGGCCCACGGCGTTACGCCGGACATGATGACGTTCGCCAAGGGGCTCGGCAACGGACTGGCGGTCGGCGGCGTGGTGGCCCGCGGCGACATCATGGACTGCTTCCAGGCCCAGTCGTTCTCGACGTTCGGCGGCAACCCGGTCTCGATGGCCGGCGCGACGGCGGTGCTGGACTACATCCAGGACCACGACCTGCAGGCGAACTGCGCGGCCCGGGGCGCGCAGCTGCTGTCCGGCCTGCGGGCGGCCGCGTCACCGCTGGTGGCGGAGGTGCGCGGCAAGGGGCTGATGATCGGCGTGGAGCTGATCAAGCCGGGCACGACGGAGCCGAACGTCCCGGCGGCGGCGCGGATGCTGGAGGAGACGAAGAAGCGCGGACTGCTGATCGGCAAGGGCGGCCTGCATGGGAACGTGCTGCGCCTCGGGCCGCCGATGACGCTGACGGCGGAGGAAGCCCAGGAAGGCTTGGACATCCTGGTCGACTCGCTCGCGGCCACCCACGCGGCACTGGGCGGATGAGCGAACGCGATGAAACGGACTATGCTCCGTTTCATGGCTGACGGCACCACCACCGGAGCGCGAGCCGCTGCCGCGGAGGCGGCGGAGGCGCGCGCGCTGCGGGCGGACGCGACCCGCAACCGCGACCAGTTGCTCGCGGTGGCGACCCGCATGTTCGTGGCGGCCGGCGCCGAGCCGTCGATGCGGGCCATCGCCCGCGAGGCCGGCGTCGGCATCGCCACGCTCTACCGGCACTTCCCGACCCGCGAGTCGCTGGTCGACGCGGTCTACCGGGACCAGGTCGAGCGGCTGACGGCCGGCGCCCGCGAACTGCTCGACCGGCTGCCGCCCGCCGCGGCGATGCGGCACTGGATGGACTTGTTCGGGGACTGGATCGCCACCAAGAACGGCATGCTCGACACGCTGCTCGCGATGATCGAGGCGGGCGAGATCGCCCATGCCCGGACCCGGACCGAGCTGCTGGCGGCCATCACCACGATCCTCGACGCCGGACGTGCGGCGGGTGACCTCCGCTCCGACGTCACCGCCGAGGACATCGCCGCCGCCCTCATCGGCATCTTCACCGTGGCCCCCCGCCCCGAGCACGAAGCCCAGGCCGCCCGCCTGCTCGACCTCCTGATGGACGGCCTGCGCCCCCCGGCCCGGCCTGCGCCCTAACCTCGCACGAACCGGGCCACGTGCTCGGCCAGCTCCTCGCCCGCGTCCTCCTGCAGGAAGTGGCCCGCGCCCGTGATCACCGGGTGGTCGAGCCCCTGCGCGCCCTTCATCGAACGCCGCAGAATCGGGGCCATCCCGCCGGTGATCGGGTCGCCGTCGGAGAACGCCACCAGGAACGGCAGGTCCAGTTCCGTCAACGTCCGCCACGCCGCTCGGTTCGCCGCCGACTCCGGGTTGTCCGGGCGGTAGGGCACCAGCGCAGGCATCGCCCGCGGGCCCGCCTTGTACATCTCGTTCGGGAACGGCGCGTCGTACGCCGCCCTGACCTCGGGGGACAGCGGAGACGAGCAGCCGGACTGCACCAACCTGCCGATGTCCAGCACCGGCGCCTTCTGCACGGCCTCGCGGAACGAGTGCCACACCGCCGGCATGTCGACGTCTCCGGTGGGCAAGCCCGTGTTGGCCGCCACCACCCGAGAGAACCGGGACGGGTCCGAGGCGACCAGCCGCAGGCCGATCAGCCCGCCCCAGTCCTGGCCGACCAGCGTCACTTCGCGGAGGTCCAGCGCGTCGAACGCGAACGCGCGCAGCCACTCGACGTGCCGCGCGTACGTGTGGTCGGCCAGGTCGCCCGGCTTGTCGGACCGGCCGAAGCCGACCAGGTCCGGCGCGATCGCGCGCAGCCCGGCCGAGGCCAGCACCGGCAGCATCTTCCGGTACAGGAACGACCAGCTCGGCTCGCCGTGCAGCAGCAGCACGACCGGGCCGTCCGCCGGGCCCGCCTCGACGTAGCCGACTCTGATCACGCCGCCGTGTGGGTCGCCGAACTCGGCGTACCGGGGTTCGAAGGGGAAGTCGGGCAGGTCCGTGAACCGGTCGTCCGGTGTCCTCAGCAGGCGCACGCGCCCCACGCTAGTGCGACCGGGCGAACGCAGCCAGGCTCAGGAGATGCCGATCGCCACCACGAGACCGAGGCCGATGTGCGCGGCTGCCACGACGACGCTCACCGGGGCGAACTTCTCGCTCTCGATGGTCGACGCGACGTCGATCCGGGTCGCCCACTCCAGCAGCCGGACGGCGACCACCTGGACGACGATCCCGAGCAGGCCGTAGACCAGCGACGTGATCAGGCCCTCGGTGAGGTCGCTCGCCGAGTTGAAGATCGCCACCACGACGATGAACGACATCGCGAGCAGCCCGGACGCGGTCACGATCACCGCGTTCGGCAGGCCGGCGTGCACGAGCTTCGACAGCTTGCCCGGCGTGGTCCAGTCGATCGCGTAGAAGCCGGCGAACATCAGCAGCAGGCCGACGACGCCGTACAGCAGGATCGCGCCGATCCCCCGCACGAGGTCGGAGCCGAACGTGTCGGACAGCGCAAGGGTCGAGGTCACGGGTCACTCCTGGGTGAAAAGGGCGGATCGGCAGCGGTGTTCTATCACGGCTCGGGAATCCGATGTGGGACGAATGCCGCACCGTCGTCGGTCACCAGCCCGCCGGTCTCGCGGATGCCCAGCCCCGCGGAGCTGTCACCGACGATCCACGCGCCGAGCGCCGGCCGGTAGCCGTCGAACTCGGGCAGCGGGTCGAACGCCTGGTAGACGAACCCTTCGGCGCCGTAGACGCCGTCGGTCTGGGTCTCGTAGCCGGTCGCGACGATCTGGACGTTCGCACCTTCGCGGCCCAGTTTCGGCTTCCGGACGTACTCGGTGAGGATGCCGGGGTCGTCGGCGAACGCGGGCAGCAGGTTCGGGTGGCCCGGGTAGTTCTCCCACAGGATCGCCAGCAGCGTCTTGTTGGAGAGGATCATCTTCCACAGCGGCTCGATCCACAGCGTCCGCGGCAGCGACTCGACGGCGTGGCGGCCGAACTCCTCGTCGACGATCCACTCCCACGGGTACAGCTTCAGCACGGTCGCCATCTGCGCCTCTTCGAGGTCGACGAACCGCTTGAGCACCGGGTCCCAGCCGATCTCCTCGATCGCCAGGCCCACCGTGTCGAGCCCGGCCTCGGCCGCCGTCTCCTGCAGGTACGCCGTGGTGACGTTGTCCTCGCCGGTCGGGTCGGCCGCCGACCAGGTGAAGTGCAGCTCGTTCGACGGCAGCTTGTCCCGCAGCAGCCCCCAGCGCTCGACCAGCTTCTCGTGGATCGAGTTCCACTGGTCGTCGTCCGGGAAGACGTCGGTCTTCCAGTGCCACTGCAGCAGCGACGCCTCCAGCAGCGTGGTCGGCGTGTCCGCGTTGTACTCCAGCAGCTTGGCCGGCGACTTGCCGTCGTAGCGCAGGTCGAACCGGCCGTAGACGTGCGGGTCCTGCCGCTTCCACGACTCGGCGATGTGCGGCCAGACCCACTCGGGGATGCCGAAGCGCTGGTAGCCCTCGGTCGTCACGACGTTGTCGACGGCTTCGAGGCACATCGAGTGGAGCAGCTCGACGTCGGCCTCCAGCGACAGGACCTCGTCCATGTCGAAGACGTAGTGCACCGACTCGTCCCAGTACGGCCGCACGCGGCCGCTGCTGTCGCGGGCCGGCGTGCCGTAGACGAGTCCCTGCTCCTCGACGATCCGCTGCCAGTCGCGCCGCGGCTCACGTCGGTCCCGGTACACCTACGATCCCCCGCTCTTGCCGCTGCCGCCGCTGCCGCTCTTGCCGCTGATGCCGAACCCGCCGCGCTGGACGGACTTCCCGCTCTTCGTCGTGACGTTGGTGCGCGCCGACGGCGGGTCGTACGAGCCGCCGGAGACGTGCTGGCCGATCGTGCCGGTGCCGCCGTAGTTGTACCGGTAGCTCTGGTAGCCGCCGCCGGGGATCGGGATGAACCAGAATCCGCCGCTCGAGTAGCCGTGGTGGCTGGTCACGTACGACTCGTCGCAGTAGTCGTCGTTCTGGACGACGCCGTTCGCGTCGGTGCAGACCGCGGTGACGTTCTCGGTCTTGGCGACCGAGTAGAACGTCGCGACCAGGCCCACGAGCCCGACGGTGACGCCGCTGCCGATGAGGATCTTGCGCCGCGTGGCCGCCTTGGCGTCGGCCTGGCGGGCCAGTTCCTCGTCCCGCTCCTGCTGCGCCAGCGCCTGCTGCCGCGCCCGCTGCTCGGCGATCGACGGCTGCTTCGGCTGGGTGTTCGAGTCCTGGAACCTCATCGAGCCACGCTTCGGCGGCTCGGGGGGCGGCTGGTCCCCAGTGTTGCTGTCCTGCGTCATGTGCGCTCCGTAATCACCGGCCACCACGAAACCGTGACCACCCTAACCACCCGGATCGCGCACGTCGCGCGCGGCGCGGGCATCATGGACTGCGATGTCTCCCAGCGCCGATCGGTTCCCCACCGCCACGCAGACGCTGCGCACCCGCGTCGTGATGGGCGGGATCTTCGCGGGCGCGCTCATCGCGCTCGCGCTCAGCGTCGTGTTCTCGTGGAGCGACGGCATCACCGGCGGCTCCGGCGGCGGGACGGGCAAGCTGTCCGCGGCCGCCGAGGAAGCCTTCCACTCCCCGCCGGGCAGCTGTCTGACCTGGGACAACCCGGACGCGAGCGACGCGCGCAAGGTCGCCTGCACCCAGCCGCACCTGTTCGAGGTGACCGCGCTCGTCGACATCGGCGCCCAGTTCCCGGCCGGCGCTCCGGTGCCCTCGCTGGAGCAGTGGCAGCAGATCGCGCAGCAGAAGTGCACCGCCGACGTGAAGCCCTACCTCGGCCACAACCTCGACCCGTACGGGAAGCTCACCACGAACCTGCTGCGCCCGACCCCGTCGCAGTGGGACGACGGCGACCGCCAGCTGCGGTGTGGCCTGCAGTGGGCCGGCCCCGGCGGCAAGCTCCTGCCGACGACCGGGCCCGCCAAGGAGCAGGACCAGTCGCTCGTCTTCCCGCCGGGCACCTGCCTGGCGCTGCGGGGCAAGAGCGTCGGCGACCCGATCGAGTGCACCAACCCGCACTCCTACGAGATCATCGCGATCCTCGACCTCAAGACGAAGTTCAAGGACGCCTACCCGTCGCAGGACGACCAGAAGGCCTGGCTCGACACCGAGTGCACCAAGCAGGCCGCCGACTACACCGGCGGCGCCGACCTCGACGCGAAGAAGCTGATCCTGACCTGGGACGTGCGCGAGCAGGAGAGCTGGGACGCCGGGTCGACGAAGGTCAACTGCAAGGTGGCGGCGCTGCTGCCGGACAAGAGCGGCCTGCAGGCCGTCACCGGCAGCATCAAGGCCGCGCCCGGCGGCCCCGACGGTGGCCAGCCCCAGGACGGCGGCCCGCCGTCGGACGGCGGCGGCGGCCCGAGCACGAACTCCGCCCCGCCGTCGACGAAGCAGAACGGCTGATGCCCGTCGAGATGAGCCGGGAGCGGTTCGAGGAGCTGGTCTCGGAAGCGCTGGACGAGGTCCCGCCGGAGTTCGCGCGGGCGATGGACAACGTCGTCGTCCTCGTCGAGGAGTTCAACGACGAGGCACCGGAGATCCTCGGGCTCTACCACGGGATCGCGCTGACCGAGCGGACGTCCTCCTACGGCGGGGTGCTGCCCGACCGGATCTCGATCTACCGGCAGCCGATCCTCGCCATGTGCGAGGACGAGGACGAGGTCGTCGAGGAGGTCCTCATCACCGTCGTGCACGAGCTGGGCCACCACTTCGGCATCGACGACGCGCGCCTGCACGAGCTCGGCTGGGGTTGACCGCCGCCGGTTTTCCGGCACCGGTAGTGACAATGTGACCACACCGGGCCCGGCCCGCCGTTATCCTTGTCACCCAAAGTCGTGGGGTGACTTCGATTCGTGCGGGGAGGCACAGTGAACGAAGCCCGGAACGACGGGAGCGGCCGAAGACTCACGTGGCTGCTGACGTCGAGCGCGGCGTCCCACCTGGGGGACGGGATCGGGAAGGTCGCGCTGCCGCTGCTGGCCACGACCCTGACCCGGGACCCGGTGCTCATCGCCGGGTTGTCCGCCACCCAGTTCCTGCCGTGGCTGCTGTTCGCCGCGGTCGCCGGCGCGCTGGTCGACCGGATCGACCGGCGGCGCGCGATGATCGTCGCGAACACCGCGCGCGCCGCCGCGGTCGGGACGCTGGCGGTGCTCGTCGCCTTCGGCGGGATGACGATCTGGCTGGTCTACCTGACGGCGCTGGTCATCGGGACCGCCGAGACGATCGCGGACAGCGCGGCCAACGCCCTGATCCCGGCGGTCGTCGGCGACGGCTCGCTCGACGCGGCCAACAGCAAGCTGCAGGCGTGCGAGATCGTCGGTCAGACGTTTCTCGGTGGCCCGGTCGGCAGCCTGACTTTCGCGCTCTTCGCCGCGTTGCCGTTCATCCTCAACTCCGCGGGCTTCGCGATCGCGGCGGCGGTGCTGCTCGGGCTGGCCGGCACCTACCGCGCGAAGGCGGAAACCCCGGTCAAGCCGGCGAAGCTGCGCACCGAGCTGGCGGACGGCCTGCGCTGGTTGCGCGGGCACGCGCTGCTGCTGCGGCTGGTCGTCGTCGCCGGATTGCTCAGCCTGGTCAGCGAACTCGCGCAGGCGCAGCTGGTGCTCTACGCGCTCGAAGACCTGCACTTGTCCGACGCGACGTACGGGCTCTTCGCGTTCGTCGGCGGGATCGGCGGGCTGCTCGGCGCGGGCGTCGCCCCGCGGCTGGTGCGCGCGACCGGCCGTCGCGTGGTCGTGGTCGGCGGGATCGTGTGCTGCGCCGCCGGGTTCGGCGGCATGGGCCTGGTGCGGTCGCCGGTCGCGGGCGCGGCGCTGTTCGGCCTGTTCGCGGCGGCCGTGGTCGCGGTGAACGTCGTGCTCGCCACCGCGCGGCACACGCTGGTGCCGGGCGAGCTGCTGGGCCGGGTGCTCGGGGTGTGGCGCACGGTCGTCTGGGGCGCGATCCCGCTCGGTGCCCTGCTCGGCGGCGTGCTCACCGAGGCGCTCGGCACGGCGGCGCGGACGTTCGCGGTGTCCGGATTGGCGATGCTGCTGATCGCCGGCTTCGCCGCCGTCGCGCTGCGCCGGTTCTCGCTCGATGACAAATCGGACTCAGCCGCGGCGCTGACGCACCAGGATCCCGGATTGTGAGCTGAAATATCTCATCACCCAGGTGGTGGGAGGCGGCTATGCGCACCGTGGAACCCGGCACCGGCACCGACGCCGGTCCCGACTTCGACGAACCCCCGGCGGAATCCGGCGAGGTCATGGCGGCACCTCAGCCGTCGCGGCGGCTGCTGGTGCTGTGCGCGGTCGCCGGGTTCGTGCTCGGCGGCGGGGTGCTCGGCCTGCTGTGGGGCCTGTCCGGCGTGCACGCCGGGGCGCTCGACGACGCGCTGGCCGCGTGCCAGGCCCTCGACCGGGTCGGCGAGCTACCGGACACGAGCCGGGACGCGCAGCCGTCGCTGACGCCTGGCCTCACGCCCGAACGGCTGCACCGGATAACCGCCGCCCGCGAGCTGTCGGCGGCGGCCGCACAGGTCAACGCGACCTACCAGCCGCTGGCCGACCACATCGACGGCGTGGCCAGGATGGTGCTGAGCCTGCACTTCAACGACATCTCCGGCCAGCGGCACCTGGTCCAGGCCCAGGAGATCTGCGCCCGGATCTGACCCGCGTCAGGCCGGGTGGACCGTCTTGACCGCGAGCTGGTTGCCCGGGATCTTCGTGCTCGCGCAGCCGGTGCCCTCGGCCGGGACGAAGTTCGACGCGGTCTCCTGCGGCAGGTAGATGCGCAGGCCCTTCACCGGCGTCGGGTCGCAAGTGCCGGGGTCGAAGTTGTGCACGTTGACGAACTGGATGTCGGCGGCGGCTGTCTGGCCCGGGTCCAGCTTGACCGCGTTGCCCTTGGTGCCTTCGCGGAAGGCGTCCTTGCCGACCTGGTGGCCGTCGCTGCCCGCCACGTACGAAACGCCGGGGAAGCCCTGGATGGTGCACGGCTTGGAGCTGACGTTCTTGATGAGCAGCGGCCGGTAGACCGAACCGGCGCCGGCGTCGCCCTGGCCGAGGGACAGCTTGACGTCCCCGGCCTTGCACAGGCCGTTGTCCGCCGGCTGCGCGGCCGGCGGCGTCGTCGCCGCGGAGCTGGTGGCGCTGGACTCGGTGGTGGTCACGGTGGTGGAGGTCGGGGACGCCGTGGTCGACGGCGTCGAGCTGCTCGCCGAGTTCGTCGTCCCGCCACTACCGCAGGCGGAGAGCGCGAGAACGCCCGCCGAAGCCGCGACGACCGGGAACAACCGTGAAAGCTTCGTCCGAACCATGTCAATCGCCTCCCTGGTGTGCTGCTACTGGGTAGACGTGCGGGTCTCCGGCGGGTTGGCCCGTTCTGTTAATTCCCCACCAAACGTATCTCAAACGTGACGGGATTACACTTTCGTGACGATCAGAGCGGCGTGTCAACCCAGGTCAGGCAGTGCCACCCGCCCTCCGGACGCGCCGCCAGCTCCACCAGGCCGGTGTTCGGGATCAACGCCGCGTTGGCGACGTCCGCGTGGACGTTCGGCGCGAGCCACTCGCCGGCCAGCCGGATCGCGCCGCCGTGGCTGACCAGTGCGACCACGCCGTCGGGATCGGCCTGCTCGTGCTTGGCGCGCAGCCGGGCGACCGCGTCGAGCATGCGGGTGCGCACGCTCGTGCCGCTCTCGCCACCGGGCAGCGACGGCGTCAGCTCGCCGAGGGTCCACCGCCGGACCGTGTCCATGTACGTCCGGATCGACTCGTGGTCGGTCGCGCCTTCCAGGTCACCGGCGACGACCTCGTGCACGCCGTCGACGACCTGCACGTCCAGCCCGAACTGCGCGGCCAGCGGCGCGGCCGTCTGCTGGGCCCGGGTCGCCTGCGACGCGTAGACCGCCACGATCGGCTCGCCCGCTAGCCGCGCGGCGAGCTTCTCGGCCTGCGCGCGGCCCAGCTCGGTCAGCGGCGGGCCGGGCAGGGCGGTGTCGAGCGCGCCGCGGACGTTCCCTTCGGTCTGACCGTGGCGGATGAGCAGCAGCCTCACGCCAGGTCCCCCTTGCGGACCGCGTCGGCCCACACCGCGGCGTCGACGAAGTCGTCGTTGCCGAAGCCGGGCTCGATCGTGGTACGCGTCCCATCGGCGCGCGGGTGCGAGCCGAGGAACCGGAGGTTGCGGCACTGCCGGCGCAACGCCGTCAGCGCGTCGAGGATCCGCGGCTCGGCCACGTGCCCCTCGAAGTCGATGAAGAAGCGGTACTCGCCGAAGTTGTTCCGCGTCGGCCGCGCGTCGAGCCGGGTCAGGTTGATGCCGCGGGTCGCCAGCTCGGTGAGCAGCTCGGCGAGCGTGCCGGTGCGGTTCGCGGCCGCGGCCACGACCGACGTCCGGTCCGCGCCCGTCGGCTCCGGCAGCTCCCCCGGCGCGCGGACCAGCAGGAACCGCGTCGCCGCGTCGGTGACGTCGGCGACGTCGGTGGCCAGCACCTCGAGGTCGTAGTGCTCGACGGCGACCGGCGCGCAGACCGCGGCGTCGAACTGGCCCTCCAGCACGCCGACCGCGGCCGCCGAGGTCGAGGAAGACGCCACCGGGTGCGCGTCCGGCAGGTTCGCCTCCAGCCATTCGCGGACCTGGGCGAGCGCGTGCGGGTGGCTGGCGACGGTCTTGACGTCCCCGCTGCCGCGCCGGGTCAGCACGCTGAAGCGGATCGGCAGGATGGCCTCGGCGACGGCCACCAGCGGCGTCGACTCGCTCAGCGCGTCGAGCGTGGCAGGCACCACCCCTTCGACCGAGTTCTCGATGGGGACGCACGCGGCGTCCGCCTCGCCCGTGCGGACGGCCGTCATCGCCAGCCGCACGGTCTCGACCGGAAACAGTTCTTCGCCGCCGGCGAGGACCCGCGCGGCTTGTTCGGTGAAGGTCCCTTGGGGGCCGAAGTATGCGATCCGTGACACAACCCCAGGCTACGGGGCCTCGCCGTGGCGACTTTCACTCGGACAGCCGGTACTCGAACCGGTTACGCCGGGTGGCATTTTTTGCGATGCTAGGGACGTGACCGCCGACTCGGGCACGCACACCGGCCGTGAGGGTACGAACCCGCCGGTCTCCCCTCGCACACCGGAGCTGGTGCTGTGCGCCGTCGATGAACCACTCGCCACCGCCTGGACCACCGTCGCCGAGAAGCTGTGTTCAACCGGGGCTCCGCCCCGGGCCGGGGGCTCCGCCACCCGGACCCCCGAAGGCGTTCCAACGGGCCGGGTCCGGGTGCACCGCGGGTCGGTCCTCGACGTCGTCGCCCAGGCCGTGGTCAGCCCGGCCAACTCCTACGGCTGGATGCGCGGCGGCATCGACGCCGTCTACGCGCGGGCGTTCCCCGGCGTGGAGCAAAGCGTCCGCAGCGCCGTCCTGGCCTTTCACGGCGGTGAGCTACCCATCGGCGAGGCCGTGGTCGTGCCGACCGGCGAAGCCGAGCCGGCCTGGCTGATCAGCGCGCCGACCATGCGCGAGCCCGGCGAGCTGCTGCCCGCCGACACCGTGCACCCCTACCTCGCGGCTCGCGCCGTGTTCCTGCTGTGGCGCGACGGCAAGCTCGACCAGGGACCGGTACGCGAAGCCGTCGACACGATCGCGATGCCGGGCCTGGGCACCGGCGTCGGCGGCGTCGACCCCGCGACGTGCGCGCGGCAGGTCGCGGCGGCCTGGGACGAGGTTTTTCGTCACGCGCGGTGATTCCTCGTAAAGGCGAGGTGGACTACATCACAGCGCGTTCACCCGCGGTAAGCCCTACCGTTAATCACGCAGGTGAACGTCCGCCAGTGCAGGCGACGGCCGGAGGAGTGTGCGATGACCCGGGTCCGCGAACTCAGCCCGTATGTCGAGCTGCACCGGGAGCAATGGAAGGAACTGCGCAGTTCCACGCCGTTGCCGCTGACGGCGGCCGAGCTGCTGCGGCTGCGCGGTCTGGGCGAACAGGTCGATCTGGCCGAGGTCGCCGACGTGTACCTGCCGCTGTCCCGCCTGATCAACCTGCAGGTCGCCGCGCGCCAACGGCTCTACGAAGCGACCACGACGTTCCTCGGTGACGACTCCCGCGGCACGAAGGTGCCGTTCGTGATCGGCATCGCCGGGAGCGTGGCGGTCGGCAAGTCGACCACCGCGCGCATCCTGCGCACGCTGCTCGCCCGCTGGCCCGACCACCCCCGCGTCGACCTGGTCACCACCGACGGCTTCCTGTACCCGCGCGCCGAGCTGATGCGGCGCGGGATCATGCACCGCAAGGGCTTCCCCGAGAGTTACGACCGGCGGGCGCTGCTGAGGTTCGTCACCGAGGTCAAGTCGGGTGCCGAGCGGGTCACCGCGCCGGTGTACTCGCACCTGGCCTACGACATCCTGCCCGGCCAGGAGCAGGTGGTGCAGCAGCCGGACATCCTCATCCTCGAGGGCCTGAACGTGCTGCAGCCGGGGCCGCGGCTGATGGTGTCCGACCTCTTCGACTTCTCGATCTACGTCGACGCGCACACCGACGACATCCAGCGCTGGTACATCGAGCGGTTCCTGGAGCTGCGGCACACGGCGTTCGCGGACCCGGCGTCGCACTTCCACCACTTCGCCGGCCTGCCCGACGACGAGGCCCGCGCCGAGGCGCGGCACCTGTGGCGCTCGATCAACGAGCCCAACCTGATGGAGAACATCAAGCCGACCCGGCCCCGCGCGACGCTCGTGCTGCGCAAGGACGCCGACCACACGATCAACCGGGTCCGGCTGCGCAAGCTCTGACGTCGTCACGCACCACGTCACCCACATGCCCGCGATTCGCACGCTGAGCGAAGGCGCGGACACGGTTCGTCAGGGCTTTGCGACTCTCCGCGCCGGAACCCCGGCCGATCGGCCGAGGCGGGCCGTTCAGCCGTAACCGGTTGGCCGATACCCCCGGCCGCCGGTGAAAGCGACCCTGAAGGAGTCAGGAAAACGGCTCTGAGCTGGGAGGAGGCCCACGATGTTCTCGATGATCCTCACGTGGGTCGGCGCGGTTCTCGGGCTGGCCTTGCTGATCGCGATGGCCGCCGGAACGTTCGTCGTGGACTTCGACGACCGGTTGCAGGAGCGCCGCCGCAAGGCTGTGCCAACCGGGGCCGGGGGCTTCGCCACCCGGAACCCCCGAAACCTCGCGAAGCCCGCCGAACCGGCAGGCCCCCTCCCCTAGGCGTCAGAGTCCGGCCAGCGCCGCCACGTAGGCGTCGGCGTCGTATTCGAGCGTTTCCACGTCCACCAGGCTGTTCTCCAGCGCGTCGATCAGCTGCTCGAAGATCTCGTCGCGGTCGAGCTCGCCCTCCTGCAGGCGTTGCGCGGCCTGCCAGGCTTCGGCGGGCTCGTCGTCCCAGAGCTGGTCGACGACGGTCGCGCGCAGGATCAGCCGCTGCTCGTCCTCGTCTTCGTCGGCTTCGGCGATGACGAGCGCCCGGCGCTGCTCCGGGTCGGTCGGGTCGAGGTCGACTTCCTCGTCCTCGATCTCCGTGGTCAGCGACGGCACGGCGAACATCCGGCGTTCCAGCGCGTCCGCCAGCTCGGTCGGCGACAGGTCGCCGACGTCGCCGAAGTAGCGCTCCAGCGGCGAGTCGTCTTCGTCGGCGTACTCGCTCAGGTAGTCGGCGACGGCTTCGTCGAGCGCGGCGATCGCCGTCTCGGTCAGCCCGGCCCGCTCGGCCGTCCACTGCACCCAGGCGAGGACGACCGGCTCGACGGCGTCCTCGTGGTCGGCGTCCAGCTCGTACTCCTCGCCGAGCACGCCTTCGAGGAACCGCGCGATCTTCTCGGGCCCGACGCGCAGCGGGTTCGCCGGGTCGGTGCGCAGGCCGTGCTCCAGCAGGAGCGTCCCGATCGCGCGAGCGGCGTCGGCGTCTTCGCCGCTCGCCGCGACGAACTGCTCGACGACGGCGGCCCGTTCGTCGTCGGACCACGCGGCGACCTCGGGGACGAGCGCGGGTTCGGGCAGCTCGCGCGACCACGTCAGCGCGATGGCGTGGAAGCGCCCGTAGTCCTCGCTGACGTCGGCGTCCTCGAGGTGGTCGGTCGCGGCGAGGCCGTCGGAGAGCAGGCGGTGCGCCTCGGCGGGGTCGACCGCCTCGAACACGACCAGCTCGGGATCTGCTTCGGCCTGTTCGCGCATCTCGGCGAGGACGTCCGCGGGCTGCTCGATCACGACGAGGTCCCGCACCCGGCCGCCTTCGGTGAAGTCGAGCAGCGCAAGCAGGCCGTACGCCGTGTCGCCGTGGGAGAAGACGCAGAGCAGGGACGATTCGTCGCCGTAGACGTCACCGGTCCGCCAGCACTCGCCGGCGGTGACGCGGCCGAGGTCCGCGGCCCAGGCGGGCTCGGGAATGCCGCGACCGAGGACGACCTGCAGCCCGGCCTCGGCGGCCTTGCGCTCGACGTCGGTCTCCGCGACGACCTTCAGCGCGGCCAGCAGCGCCGCGGCGCCGGGCGTGATCTTGCGCTGCGCGAAACCGATCAGCTCCAGGCCCAGCGGCTCGTCGCCGTCTTCGAGCGGCACGTCGCGGAACTGGCCGAGGACTTCGGAGGCGAGCAGCTCGACGTCGACCGGCGCGGGGTCGGCGCCCAGCGCCGAGAAGTCGTTCAGGATTTCCTTGAACAGGCCGGTCACGCTGTGGGTGACGGGCTGCGGGGCCTTCTTGCGGGCGCGACTCACCGGGCTCATGGCTTCATGTTTTCACCTGCGCGACTTCATGCGGGGGCCCGGGTGGCGAAGCCCCGCATGTCACAGCTCAGCGGTCGCGGTGGCCCTGGCGCGGGTCCCGCCGGGTGCTCGACGGGGAGGCGCCGAGCCGGACGGCGGGACAGGGCCACCGCGACGTCGCTGGCCAGAGCGGCGTCATCGCCTTGGCGCGCTAGCGGTGTCCCGGTGCACGTGCACACCGGTTCACCGGGGTCAACGAGAGGCGTGGGGCGAGGTTACGAGGCTTTTCGGGGGGTCCGGGTGGCGGCGCCCCCGGCCCGGGGCGGAGTCCCGGCTGTCACGGCTTTGGGCAACGCGATTCGCGCGGCGCGGATTTCCGTGATCAGCCGGGTTTTCCGGCGGTGGGTTTCCACCAGCGCGGCGAGGTAGGCGGTGAACTCGTCCGCGGTCTCGGCGCGTTTGTGCAAGGTGCGCAACAGCTTCAGCCGGCGCGCGGCCTCGCGGTAGGCGTGCGGGTCCTTGCGCTCGATCAGCTCCTCGACGTGCTCGCGGAACACCGGGATCGTCTCGGCCGGGTGCTCGGCGGCCCGCTGTTCGGCCAGTTCGAGCTTGAGCTGCGGTGACGCCCCGAACCGGACGCAGGCGCGCCAGGCTTCGTCGGGACGGCCGTCCTCGAGCAGCACGCGGGCCAGCTCGTCGGCCTGCTCGACGCCTTCGGCGGCCAGCTCGCGCAGCCGGGCGAGCGCGGCCCGGCGTTGCGCCGTCCACTTCCCCTCGGCCTGCGCGGCTTCACGCAGCGCAAAGTACGTCTCGCGGCTTGGCCGGTCGTCGAACTCCCTGCGCCGCCGGGTCGTTTCGCTGTCGCTGTCGCTGTCACGGCTCGCGGGCTCCGGCGGGTGCTTGTCGTGCGTGAGGGCGCGGGCGGCGTGGGCGATGGCCTCGCTGTGCCGTCCGGCGGCCCGCAGCACCCGGACGATCTTGAGGCTGACGTCGACGCGCGGCGGCTTGGCCGAGAGGATCGCGACCAGCTCGTCGACGTCGCCGCGCACTTCCGCCAGCTGCTCCCGCAGCCGTTCGGCCACGTCGCGGCGGTGCCCGGACACGCCCGTGGCGAGCACGTCGTCCACAGTGGACTTGATGCGCGCGAGCCCGCGCTCGCCCAGCGCCGTCGCGAACTCGGCGAGTTCGAGCACCGGCCAGCCGGGACCGTCGAACTCGACTTCGAGGATCCAGTCCGCCAGCTTCTCCGGGTCCGGCGGCCGGGCGGCGCACGCGCGGGCGTACAGCTCGACGGCGCGTTCCAGCCGGTCACCGAGGTCGCCGGCGTGGTCGCCGGACTGCTCGAGGACCTCGCTGATGTCGTCGACCGTCCGGCGGGCGAGCGGGGCCAGGTCGGCGCGGCTGCCGGCGTCGAGCATGCGCTGCAGCGTGTCGAGGACCGCGCCGATCTTCGCGGTGTACTCGACGTTCCCGTCGGTCACCGCGGTGTCCAGCAGCCGGTGCGCCTCACTGACGTCACCGGATTGGGTGGCGGCGCGCAGTTCGAGCGAATGCCGTAGCTCAGGGTCACGCTCGGCTTGGGCGTGCAGCAGGTCCGCCAGCGTCTCCGCGTCCAAAGTGCGCAGGTAGGGGCGAAGATCCGAGTGGGGACTCACGCGCACCAGTCTGCCCGACCACGTCGGCTCGGCGTGTGGGCCAACCGCGTGCTCTTTTCGGCGTAACCGGTGACGGCGGGTGACGTGCTCATCGACGGCGCAAGTCGTCGAGCACGGCTTTCATCGGCCAGGGTTCGGGTGCGCGCGGCCGTCGTGACGCTGCGTGCCGGGGTCGCGGGATCGCCGCCCGCATCGTCGGCACCATGATCGGCACGACCGGCACCGGCACGCGCGCGACCAGCCGCCGCACGACGACGAGCAGCAGCGCGGCCCCCAGCAGCAGCGCCGCACTCGCGGCGAGCGCGCCGGTCAGCGTCCGGCGGCCTTCGTCGAGGGTGAGCTGCACGGCGTACTGGTTCTGCTGCGTGTACAGGAAGCCGAGTTGCTGCGACACGGTGTACGCGGCGCTGCGCCAGGTGGACTCGGGGACGGGCAGCGGCCGGCCGGCGGCCAGGGCGTCTTCGGCAGCGGTCAGCGTGGTCCAGTCGGCGCTGCGGGTGAGCGACTCGTATGCCGTCCGGCCACTGTCGGTGAGCTGCGGCGCGATCCGGGCCAGCCCGGTCCGGTAGCCGGCGACGGCCTCGGCGAACGACGGCCGCGTGACGTCGTCGAGCCCGGCCAGCGCGAGGGAATCGGAGCGGTACATGCCTTCGGCGGCGGAAAGCAGCTCGACCGCGGTCATCTGCTGGTAGGCCGATTCCGCGTCCGGCGCGTGACGGGCGTAGTCGCGCAGGCCGTCGATGGCGGTGTCGATCCGCCGGGTGAAATTCGCGTACGCGGCGGAACGCCGGCCAGGCACGGACATCGCTTCACTGCGCTGGGTCCGGAGCGCGACCACGGCGCGGGCGGTCCGGTCGGCGGCGTTGGCCGTCTCCACCCCGGCGTCGCGGGTGCGATCGGCTTGCTGCACCAGGAAGAACGCGATCACGAGGGCCACGAGGACGAGCGCGCCGCCGGGGACGAACGCGATGCACAACATGCGGCCGCGGACGGATCGCAGGTACTTCAAGACGTTCCTTTCCCGGTCTTGGGCCCGCACACATCCCGACGAAGTTCAACCTATTGAGTGAGAGATTCACCGGTCAACGGCAGTCCGCCATACGGCTGTTAGCGCACCGTGACGGCCGGGGACAATCGGCACCGTGACCTTCGACGACGTGACCGAGCGGCTCCGCGGCTTCGCGGCGGCCCGCGCCTGGGAGCCGTACCACACCCCGAAGAACCTAGTGATGGCGTTGTCCGGCGAGGTCGGCGAGCTGACCTCGTTGTTCCAGTGGCTGACGCCGGAGGAGTCCGACGCGTGGCGCGAGGATCCTTCGCTGGAGGCGCAGGTCCTGGACGAGATCGCCGACGTCACGCTCTACCTGCTGCAGCTGGCGGACCGCCTCGGCGTGGACCTGGCGGCCGCGGCGCACGCGAAGATCGACCGCAACGAGCTGCGCTTCCCGCCGCCGGACTGAGTCAGAGCCGGCCGAGCAGGGGCGGCGGAGTGCTGGCGACGGGCCCGTCCGGATCGGCCAGCCACCCGCCGGCGCCGTCGGACCGCAGCATCGACCAGATGCCGAAGGAGTCGAGCCGCAGCTGCGCGATGTCCCGCTCGGTCCCGGCGTCGGCGTGCAGTTCGACGATGGTGACCACCCCGTCCCGGACCCGGCACTCGACGGTGAGGCGATCACGGAGGTGCTCGGGCACCCGCCGCGCGCACCACCGTTCGATCTGCCGCAGCGCGAGTTCGGGGATCACGGTCATGACTCCAGTGAACAACACGGCCCTCAGCGGGCGGAAACCCCGTCGACCAGCGCGACGACATCGGCATAGGTCTGCTCGGGCGTGCGCCCGCCGGTGGGCACTACAAGGCAGCCCGGCCGCAGCGGGAGGTAGGCGGCGAGCTGGTCGTGAATGCGTTCGACGACGGCGGCCCCACCGAGTTCGTTGACGACGTCGTCGACGCCACGGGTCGTGGCGTCCCCACCGGCGGCCCGCCCGGCGAACCGCGCGCAGGCAACGGGTTTCGGCGCGGTCAGCAGGATCTCCCGGTATTCGGCCCCACACTGCCGAGCAGCGGTTTCGAAGGGCTCGACATCGGCAACGCGGGTGGCGAGCTGCGGCATGACGACGTCGTGCCCGGTCCGCAGGTGCGTCTCGGCCATGGCGAGCGCGAGCAGCTGCGCGGCCCTGAAGGTCTGGAAGAAGGTGTCCCGCCAGCCCCCGATGAGGCAGACGACCCGATCGGTGTCGAGATCGAGCACGCCGGGATGCCGTTCAGCGTAACTGAGCGCGATCGTCGACTTCCCGATCCCGGAGGGCCCGTTCAGGTGGATGAGCCGTGGCACCGGCCCGACCGTACCGGCGGCGGTGAACCGGTCGCCAGTAGCCTCGGAGCATGACCACCGCCGACGAGCTGCTCGGCAGGCTCGCTGCCATGGGGCGGGACGAGCTGGCGGACGTGCTGGGCCACCGGCCGGACGTGCTGCGGGATCCGTGGCCGCGGCGGCTCGACGTCGTCGCGGCGCGGCTTGCCTCCGCCCAGTCCGTCAACGATGCCGTGCTCGGGCTTGCCCTGCCGCAGGTGCAGGTCGTGCGCGCCGTTCAGGTCGGGTACGCCTTGGGAAAGCGGCCCATGCCGGTCACCGAAATCGCGCGGCTCCTCGGCGCCGCTCCCGGTCGCGTCGAGTCCGTTGTGGACGAACTTACTGCGCGGGCCCTGCTGTGGCGCGACTCCGGCGGCGTCACCCTTCCCGACCTCCTGCGCAAGAACACCTTTCGCGCCGAAGGACTCGGGCAGCCGGTCGCGGATCTGCTGGGGGAAATCGGCCACATGCGCCGCGCGCGGCTGTGCCGGGTCCTCGGGCTGCCCGAAGGACTGCAGAACCTCGTGCGCTTCTACCGCGACGGTGACCGCGTGCGCGAGCTGTTCCGCACCGCGCCCGAGCCGGCGCGGAAACTGTTGCGGGACATGGCCGACGGCGTTCCCGAAATCGACGGCGTCGCGCCGGACGGCTGGCCGTTCGAGCACGGTTTCCTGTTCGCCACCCACCACGGCGGCGCCGTCATGCCGATCGAGGTGGCGCTCGCCCTGCGCGGTCCGGACCACCAGCTGCCGTTCACGCCCGACGAGCCCGGGTGTCCCGTCACGCACGTCGGCACGGAGTCGGCCGAAGCCACGTCGTCGGCCGCCGCCTTGCGGTTGCTCGACCGCGTCTCGGCGCTCCTCGACCTGGCCGCCGAACCGTTGCCGCTGCTCAAGGACGGCACGATCGGGACGCGCCTGGTCAAGAAGCTCGCCAAGGAGACCGGCGCGACACCGCCGGAGATCGAGCTGGCCCTCGACCTCGCGGCGCAGGCCGGGCTGCTGCTGGCCGACGAGCCGCCTCCGGCGCGTCGCGGCCAGCAGGCGCCCACGCTCGCGCCCGACCCCGGCCTGGCCCGGCCGGAACCGGCGCTGCTCTACCGTCTTCTGCTCACGACCTGGTGGGACCCGGTGCCGCCGGAGTACGAGACGGACGTCGCCACGCTGGTGCGGCACCTCGTCGTGCGGCTGCTGGCGCGGCTCGAACCCGGCACGGCGATCGCGGATGTCGACGCGCTGACCACGCTCGCCGAGTGGCACGCGCCGATGCTGCCGACCGAGGACTTCGCCGGGCAGGTCCAGGACGCGCTTTCCGAGTCCGAGCTGCTCGGCGTCGTCGCGCACGGCGCCGTCACCGCGGCCGGTCGCGCCCTCCTCGGCGACGGCAAGCTGGTCGAAGTCACCGGCGAGCTGGTCGCCCGCGCGCGGACGACGGCGTTGTTCGGCACCGACCTGACCGCGATCGTGCCGGGTTCGCCGGACGCCCGGCTCGCCGCGTCGCTCGACCGCGTCGCCGACCGCGAGGCTCAGGGCACCGCGACCAGCTGGCGGTTCTCGCCCGCCAGCGTGCGACGGGCGTTCGACCAGGGCACGACGGCCGCGGAGCTGCTCGGCGAGCTGCGCGCGATCGCCGCGGGCGAGCTGCCGCAACCACTGGTGTACCTGGTCAACGACGTCGCGCGGCGGCACGGCGAGGCGCAGGTGCACGAGGTCGCGAGCGTCGTCGTCGGGGAACCGGCCGTGCTCGCGGAACTCGCCGCGCACCGCAAGCTGGCCAAGCTCGGCCTGCACGCGGTGGCGCCGACCGTGCTGACGTCCACGGTGGACGCTTCGGGCACGCTGGAGGCGTTGCGTGACGCGGGGTACGCGCCGACCCGCCACGCCGCCGACGGCAGCATCGTGCTGCCCGCCCGCGAACCGGCGGCGCCGACGGCCGTCATCCGGGACGCGCAGCCGGCCGATGGGCCGCCCGATCCGCTCCGCCACGCCGAACGGCTGCTCGCGGCGCCGGCGACCGGGCCCACCCTGCTGCGCGGGCAGCTGGCCCGTGCGATGAGCGACCGCTACGCGGGCCGTCTGACGCCGAAGCAGCAACAGCTCTGCTGGCAGCTGGAGGCCGGCATCCCCGCGGAGGTCGTCTATCGCGGGGACGCCGGGCCCGTCCGGCTGGTGATCGCGTACCCCGAGCTGGACGGCGACGTCCTGGACGTCTGGTCGCTCGGCGACCGCGGCTACCGGCGGCTCGAGCTGGCCCGGGTCGATCTGGCCTAGTCCTCGACGGCCGTGAGCCGCGCGTAGACCACGACGTTGTCCAGGTAGTTTCCACTCGATCGGTCGAATTCGCCGCCGCACGTGATGAGCCGCAGCTCGGGCTCGGCCGTGTCGCCGTAGACCTCGTCCGTCGGGAACTCCGCCTTCGCGTAGCGGTCCACGCGGTAGACAGTGAAGACCGCGGTCCGGCCATCCGCGCGGCGGACCTTCGCCTGCTCACCCGGACGCAGCTCCTTCAACCGGAAGAAGGCGCCCGGGACGTGCTTGTAGTCGACGTGCGCGGCCAGCACCGCCGGCCCGATCTCGCCGGGCGACGGCGCGCCGGTGAACCAGCCGACCGTCGTCGCGTCGCCCGGGACCTCCAGCTCGCCGTTCGGCGTCAGCCCGAGGTCCTTGATGCCGTCGGCCCGCACGCCGATCGCCGGGATGCTCAGGGACGCCGGCTTCGCCGCCGGGAGCGCGCCGCCGGAGGGTGTGGCCGTGGTCGCCGGCGCGATCTCGACGGGCGTGGCGGACGGCGGTGCGAGCGGGACCGCCGGGCGCGGCGAGAAGGCGAAGATGGCGGCCACCACGAAGATCGCGCCGAGCGCGGCGGCGACCGCCGTGACCGCCGGCCACAGGCGCGGGTGCCTCAACTCGTGCGCCGGCGCAGGTAGAGCACCATGCCACCGGAGGCCGCCGCGGCGAGCAGCGCGCCGCTTGCCACCAGGAACCCGGGCACGCTCTCGTCCGGCTCACCGCCGCCGGTGGCCACGCCGCCGACCGGCTTGATCTTCACCTGGCTGCCCGTCGCGGGCTTCTTGGCCGTGGTTTTCGGCGCGGTTTTCGCCGTGGTGGCGGCCTTTTCCGGCACCGGCGCGGTTGTGTGCTGCCGCGGGCGCGACGGCAGCGACTCGCAGGCCTTGCCGTCCTTGTCCTCGTCGAGGTGGTTGGGGTCGGCCGGATCCCGGTCGAGCACCGCCTGCGCGTCTTCCTGGTACTGGAAGTCCGAGCAGTCCCTGTCCGCGGCGAGCTGCGCGGAGGCGAGGGGAATGGGGCCGACGAAGGCGAGGCCGGCGGCGACGGCGGCCGTCGTCAGGGCACGGCGGAACAAGGACACCGGAAGTCCTTTCGGGGAAGAATCGGGGCGAATGTGCTGGTTACTATCGCGGCCGCGGCGGCCCTGTTACGGAGTTTCGCGAATGTCGGCGGCTCACCGGAACCGGTCTGGCTGGTGATTCTTTCTCGTTCGTCTTTGACCTGCGTAGTCGTCGGCGGAAATACGCACCCGCGGAACTGTTACGTGGTTTCCGGTCACACTTTGGGCGTATGGCCGGTGTGACGTGCGGACCGGACGTCACCACGGCGCCGGCACACCCCGTAGCCTGGGGATATGCCGATCCAGGTACTGCTCGTCGACGACCACGAACTGGTCCGCCGAGGGCTCCGCGACCTCCTCGGCGACGAGCCCGACATCGAGGTCGTCGCCGAGGCGAGCAGCGTCGAAGAGGCACTGGCGGTGGCCATGCACGTCGAGCCGGAGGTCGCGGTGGTCGACGTCCGCCTCGGCGACGGCGACGGCATCACGCTCTGCCGCGAGCTGCGGTCCAAGCCGAACCCGCCGGCCTGCCTGATGCTGACGGCGTTCGACGACGAGGAGGCGATGGTCGGCGCGATCATGGCCGGCGCCGCCGGCTACCTGCTCAAGCAGGTGCGGGGGCAGGACGTCGTGCACGCGGTGCGCGAGGTGGCAGCCGGGCGGTCGCTGCTGGACCCGCTGAGCACCGCGCGGGTGCTGGACAAGATGCGGCACCCGCCGACGGACGAGCTGGCGACGCTGACCGAACGTGAGCGGGACGTGCTGGAGCTGATCGGCCAGGGGTTGTCGAACCGCGAGATCGCCGAGCGGCTGTTCCTCGCCGAGAAGACGGTCAAGAATTACGTCACGTCCGTGCTCGCGAAGCTGGGCATGCAGCGCCGGACGCAGGCCGCCGCCTGGATCGCGCGCCGGGAGAAGTGACTCTGCGCGGCAATCGTGTCCGCAAGCCTCCGTTCGCTGCGTTGTGGTCACGGACTGCCATGTCGATCAGCGCTTTTCCCGCTTCACTTTCACTCGAACGTGAGTCGAATATGTGTTCGACGAACCGGTACGATCTTCCTTGAGGGCGAGGAAGGGAGGCTGGATGACCCGAGAAGGCTAGATCGCGGTCAATCGAGTGGGAGGTCGAACGCGACGAGTGTGCCGAGACTGGGCGAGGAGTTCAGGAAGAACTTGCCGCCCGCGGCGTCCGCGCGTTCGGCGAGATGACGCAGGCCACGAGTGGCGACGCCTTGGGGAACACCGGAACCGTTGTCCCGGACGCGGAGTTTCACGCCGCCGGCGTCCCTGGTGAGGGTCACGCGGGTTTCACTGGCACCGGAGTGTCTGACCACATTGGACAGTGCTTCGCGCAGCGCGGCCCGGATGTGGTCGGCGCGTTCGGCGGGGATGTCGGCGAATTCGCCGGACAGCTCCAGGGTCGGCGGGTACCCGAGCAGCTCGCCGGCGATGCGGACCTCGCCGCGCGCCGACTCGGCGAGGTCGGTGGGCGTGCCGGTGTCGTGGCGAGGCTCCGGTGACCGCAGCGCGCGCACAGTGCCCCGGATCTCCTCGATGGTCTGGTCGAGCTGGTCGATCGCGTCCGAGAGGCGAGCACCATCGGCCTGAGCGAATCGTTTGCGCATGTTGCGCCGGACCCGGTCGAGCTGCATGCCGGCGCCGTAGAGCCGCTGGACGATGACGTCGTGAAGCTCGCGGGCGATCCGCTCCCGCTCTTCGTAGAGCGCGACGCGGTGCCGGGCGTTGGCGCCTTCGGCGAGAGCGAGCACGACGCCGGCCTGGGCAGCGAAGGCGACGAGCATCTCGACGGTCCCGGCCGAGAAGGGCTCACGGCCCCGCTTGCGGTAGACGGTGAGAGCGCCGAGAACCCGCCCTCCAGAGCCGAACGGTGCGGCGGCGAAGGGGCCGTAGCCCTGCAGCTCGGCGGGCACGAAAGGCGCCGTACGTGGATCGACGGTGAAGTCGGCACTGGCGACGGGCTCACCACCGCGGGCCACCCGCCCGGCAGCGGAGTCCGCGGGGAGGGCCAGGCCGCGGAGGGATTCACCGGCGGTCGTGGACGTGCCCTGGTCGCGGGACGGTTCGGCGGCTGCTGGTCGCGCACTCGCGGCGGCAGTTGGCTCGCCCGGCGCAGGGCTGCCCGCTGCCCCGGCAACGTCGACCACTGGTCGCGCACTCGCGCCGGCGGTTGGCTCGCCTGACGCGAGGCTGCCTGCTGTCCCGCTGCCGGTCGCTGGCGGCTCCGCCTCCGTGCTCCAGCCGGCGCGCGGGTCGGCCACCTCGCCTACCTCCGGGTGGGGGTTTGCGTAGTGCGCCGCTTCCACCACCACTCGGCCGTCTTCCGCGCTCACCATCGCCAGGCCCAGGTCCGCGTCCGCCAGTTCGGCCGCCCTGGCCACGACCGTGTCCAGCACCGCTCCCGGGTCGTCGCCGGACAGGGCGGTGCTCGTGATCTCCGTGGCTGCGGACAGGGCCCGCGCGGCAAGCGTTGGATCCATGAGTTCCGTCATTATCGCGCGGTGCTGCGGCGGGGCGGCAAGCACGCTTCCCGAATCGATCACGAAACCGGCACCCGCGCGACGACCCGCCCGTCGCGGACCTCCAGCACCACGTCCGCGCCTTGCGCCTCCTCCGGGCGGTGCGTCACGTGCACCACAGTCCGGCCCGCCAGCGCGTCACGCAGCCTCGCGCGCACCGCCTGAGCCGTCGGCTCGTCGAGGTGCGCCGTCGGCTCGTCCAGCACCACCAGCCCCGACGACGGCGCCCCCAGCAACGCCCGCGCCAACGCCACCCGCTGCGCCTGACCACCGGAGAGGCCGCTGCCGCCGCTGCCGAGCAATGTCGACAACTCGACATCATCCAACGCCGCCTGGTGCAACGCCTCGCGCAGCTCGTCCTCGGTCGCCGTCGGGCGGGCGAGGCGCAGGTTTTCCGCGACGGTCGTGGCCGCGAGCATCGGCTCCTGCGGCGCCCACGCGACGGCCTCCGGGACCGCCACCACTCCGCGCCGAGGCTCGAGGAAGCCCAGCAACGCGGCCATGAGCGTCGACTTCCCGGCGCCACTCGGCCCGACGACCGCGGCGTACGTCCCCGGCGCGAGGTCGAGGTCGACGTCGCGCAGCACCACCGGTCCGCCCGGCCAGCCGAGGTCGGCCTCCCGCAGCACCACGCGGCTGTCGACGACTCGCGACGCGGGCCGCTCGGGTGTGTCGGCCAAGCGACGGCGGGCGCGCTGCAGCGTGTCCCAGTGCTGGGCCACCGGCGGCAGCAGCGCCAGCACCTCGGCCAGCGCCAGGGGCACCAACGCCAGCAGCGGCGCAAGCACCGGGTCGAGCCGTCCGGCCGCGACCGCGGCCCCCGCGAGTGCTGTGCTCGCCACCGCTGCCGCGCCGCAGGTCAACGTCACCACGGCTTCGGCCGCACCCGCGCCGAACGCCTGCCGGCGCGCCTCCGCCACCAGGCGCGTGTCGGCCTCCGCGAGGGCTTGGCGGTGGTCGCGGGCCTTGCCGAAGGCGAGCAGTTCGGCCGCCGCTTCGAACATCACCAGGACTCGCGACGACACCTCACGCCGCCCGTCCGCCAGCGCCGACGTCGCACGACGCTCCACCCGCAACGCCACCCAAGGCGTGCACAGGCCCAGCGCGACCGCCGCCGTCAAGGCCAGTCCCGCCGCGGGCAGGACCCACGTCTGCACGGCGATCGCCCCCGCCGCGACCAGCGCCACCACCAGCGGCGGCGATACCACCCGCGGCAGCAGGTCGCGCACCGTGTCGACGTCGGCGACCAGGCGACGCTGTCCTTCGCCCGCGCGCAGGCTCCGCGCCGGCCCGAGGCGGACCAGCGAATTCCACAGCCGCACCCGCAGCCCGCCCGCGATGCGGAACGCGGCGTCGTGCGTGACCAGCCGTTCCACGTACCTCAGCCCCGCGCGGCCGAGCCCGAACGCGCGGACGCCGACCACCGCGACCGTCAACGTCAGGATCGGCGGCTGCTGCGACGCCTTGGCGATCAGCCAGCCCGACGTCGCGGTCAGCGCCACCCCGGCCAGCAAGGCCACCGCACCCAGCACGGCGCCGCCGAAGAGCCGGCCGTCGAGCAGTGCCCGCCAGCCGAGCGGCGGCCGAGAATCGTCCACTGTGGACGTCTCCGGAACGGCCGCCGCTTCTGGCGACATGTCGACAGCCGTCGTGCGCTCGTGGGCCGCGATGATCGCCGCCGCGCCGTTGTCGACGGCGCGCTGCACCGCGTCGAGCACCAGGCGGGCGTTGACCTCGTCGAGGTGCGCCGTCGGCTCGTCGAGCAGCAGCAGCCACGCGCCGCTCCGCACCCGATGCAACGCGCGCGCCACCGCGACGCGCTGACGCTGCCCCAGCGACAGCCGGTCCACCGGGCGGTCCGCGAGCCCGTCGAGACCGAGTTCGGCGAGCGACGCACCCGAGCCGACCTCCTCGCGGACCGTGCCGCCGGTGAACACCGGGGACTGCGGCACCCACGCGACCTGCTCGCGCCAACGCTCGAGGTCGGCGTCGGCGAGGTTCGTCGTGCCGACCGTGATGGCACCGTCGTGCGCTGGGACGAAGCCGAGCAGCGCCGAAAGCGTCGTCGACTTGCCGCCGCCGCTCGGGGCGCGCAGCCAGACCGTCTCGCCCGGACGGACGACGAACGTCTCGCCGTCCGGCGCGAACCCGCTGCGGCGCGCCACGCGCAGCGACGAAACGCGCAGCTCGCCCCGCGGCGGGACGGCGCTCCCGCGAGCGGCGACCGGCAACGCCGGCAGGTCGGCGACGCGCCGGACCGCCTCGACACCGTCTTCGCTGGCGTGGAACGCGGCGCCGACGGCCCGCAGCGGCTGATAGCACTCCGGCGCGAGGATCAGCACGCCGAGCCCGATGGCCAGCGGCAGGTGGCCGCCGACGAGCCGGACACCGATCACCACCGCGACCAGCGCCACCGACAGCGTCGCGATCAGTTCGAGTACGAACGCCGAGGAGAAGGCGACCTTCAACGTCTTGAGCGTCGCGCGGCGGTGGCGTTCGGACAGCTGCCGGACGGTCTCGGCCTGCGCGGTGGCCCGGCGGAACGCGGTCAGCACCGGCAGCACGCGGACGAGTTCCAGGAGCCGTTCGGACATCCGGTGCGTCGCGTCCGTCGCCCCGGCGACGCGTCCGGCCGTGAACTTCCCGACGAGGATCGCGAACACCGGCAGCAGCGGGACCGTCAGCGCGACGATGACGCCGGACGGCCAGTCGGCGAACAGGATCGCCGCGCCGGCGCCGAGCGGCACGACGGCCGCCGTCACCAGCGCGGGCAGGTATTCGCGGAAGTACGCGTCGAGGGCGTCGAGCCCGCGGGTGGTCAACGCCGTCAGCTCGCCGTGCCCGCGGCGGGCGATCCACTCGGGACCCAGGCGAAGCGCGTGGTCGACGGCCCGGGCGCGCAACTCGCGTTGCGCCGTCGCGGCCGCGCGGGCGGAGACCGTGCGCACCGCCCAGCCGGTCACGGCGCGCGTCGCGACGAGCGCGAGCAGCGCGGCCAGCTGGGCGGTGCGTCCCCCGGAACCTGCTCCGACGATCGCCGCGAGGACGTCGGCGAGCAGGAATGCCTGTGCCACCAGCGCGGCGGCGTTGAGGAACGCGAGGAACCCCACCAGGGCCAGCGCCCGGCGCACGGCAGGCACGAGGGCCGGCAATGCGCCGAGCGGGCCCTTTCCCGGCCGCGCCGAGTCCACTGTGGACTCCGAGGCGGAAAGGGGAGCGCGTCCGGGAAGATTGGTCATGGCGCGTGGACCGCCGGAATGTGCTGCGTGCCGATGCGCTTGCGGAACACCCAGTACGTCCAGCCCTGGTAGATCAGCACGGCCGGAGCACCGAAGACGGCGACCCAGGTCATGACGGTCAGCGTGTACGGGCTCGACGCGGTGCCTTCGATCGTCAGCGTGTTGGCGGCGTCGAGCGTCGACGGGAGCACGTTCGGGAAGAGCGCCCCGAACAGCGTGACGGCGGCGCCGGCGATGACCACGGCGAGCGCGGCGAAGGCCTGTCCGTCGCGGTCGGCGCGCAGCCGCAGCCAGGCGACGGCCGCCGCGAGAGCACTGATCCCGAACGAGAGCAGCGTCCACAGCGTGCCCTGACGCCACTGGACGACCGCGAGGAACGCGACGATCGGCACCATGGCGGGCGGCAGCAGCCGCAGGGCCAGCGAGCGCGCACGTTCGCGCAGCTCACCGCTGGTTTTGAGGGCGAGGAACGCGGCGCCGTGGGTGATCGAGAAGGCGGCGATGGCGACCGCACCGAGCAGGGTTTCCCACCGGAAGGCGGCGAACGCGGAACCGACGCGGTTGCCTTCGGCGTCCAGCGGCAGGCCGAGGACGGTGGTGGCGAGGATCAGGCCGACACCCAGCGGCGGGATCCACGAGCCGAGCACGATGACGCGGTCCCAGGTGCGCCGCCAGCGCTCGGAGTCGACCTTGCCGCGGTACTCGAAGGCGACGCCGCGGCCGATGAGGGCGAGCAGCACGAGCAGGAGTGGCAGGTAGGCGGCCGAAAACAGGCTGGCGTACCACCCGGGGAAGGCGGCGAACATCGCTCCGCCGGCGACGATGAGCCAGACCTCGTTGCCGTCCCAGACCGGACCGATCGTGTTGACCATGACGCGGCGCTCGGTGTCGTCGCGCCCGAGGACCGGCAGCAGCATGCCGACGCCGAAGTCGAAGCCCTCGAGGAACAAGTAGCCGAGCCAGAAGAAGGCGATGACGACGAACCAGACGATGTCGAGGGTCATCACGCACCTCCACCCGACCAGTCGCGGTGAGTTATCCACAGCAAGGCGAGTTGTCCACAGATTGACTGTGGGTAACTCGGGAGAGTGATCACATCGGCACCCATGGTCAGCACCTCAGTAGGCGAAGGCGAGCGCGTCGCCTTCGGTCTTGTCGGAGTCCTTCTTCGGGGGCATCACCGCTTCGACGCCGCCGCGGATGTACTTGCGCATCAGGAACAGCTCGACCACGCCCAGTGCCGCGTACACCGTCGTCAGCGCGATCAGCGACGTCCACACCTCGCCCGTCGTCAGCCTCGACACGGCCTGGGCCGTGAACATCCACACGCCGTCGACACCCGACGGGTTGGGGGCGACCACGAACGGCTGACGACCCATCTCGGTGAAGATCCAGCCCGCGCTGTTGCCGAGGAACGGCGTCGCGATGCCGCCCAGGACCAGCAGCGGGAACCAGCGGCCGTCCGGGACACGGCCGCGACGGGTCAGCCACAGCGCCAGCAGGCCGATGCCCGCCGAGATCGCGCCGAAGCCGATCATCATGCGGAAGCCCCAGTACGTCACCGGCAGGTTCGGCACGTAGTCGATCGGCTTGCCCGCCAGCGACCCGAGGTCCGGGTCGTCCGGGTAGTTCGTGCCGTACTTGGCCTGGTACTCCGTGACGAGGTTCTCCACGCCCTTGACCTCGGTCCTGAAGTCGTTGTGCGCCAGGAAGGACAGCAGCGCGGGCACGTTGAACGTCTTGACGTCCTCGCAGTTGGCGCCCGACACGTCCCCGATCGCGATGATCGAGAAGCTCGCCGGCTTTTCCGTGTGGCACAGCGCTTCGGCCGACGCCATCTTCATCGGCTGCTGCTCGAACATCAGCTTGCCCTGCGCGTCACCGGTGATCGCGAGCACCGCGAACGCCGCCACGCCGACCCAGCCGCCGAGACGCAGCGAGGAACGCCAGACGTCCGCGTGACCGCGCCGCCGCCACAGGTGCCAGCCCGCGACACCCACCAGGAACGCGGCCGCCACCGAGAACGCGCCGGCCAGCGTGTGCGGGATCGCGGCCAGCGCCGTGTTGTTCGTCAGCACCGCCCAGATGGAGTTCATCGTCGGCTTGCCGTTCTCGAACGTCACGCCGACCGGGTGCTGCATCCACGAGTTCGCGGCCAGGATGAAGTACGCGGAAGCCATCGTGGCCAGGGAAAACGCCCACACGCACGCCAGGTGCACCTTCTTCGGCAGCCGGTCCCAGCCGAAGATCCACAGGCCGAGGAACGTCGACTCGACGAAGAACGCGACGAGCCCTTCCATCGCCAGCGGCGCGCCGAAGACGTCGCCGACGAAGCGGGAGTACGCGCTCCAGTTCATCCCGAACTGGAACTCCTGCACGATGCCGGTCACGACGCCCATCGCGAAGTTGACCAGCAGCAGCTTGCCCCAGAACTTCGTCATCTTCAGGTGCCGCGGCTCACCGGAGCGGGCCCACATGGTCTGCATCGCCGCGACCAGGATCGACAGCCCGATGGTCAGCGGGACCATCAGGAAGTGGTAGACGGTGGTGATGCCGAACTGCCACCGCGCTAGCTCAAGGACCTCCACGTGGTCCAGCCTGCTCCGGCGCTGGTGACGCGGCCAGATCAAGTGGTCCCGTCCGGCCCGGGACCAACGTCCTAGCGCCGGTCGAGCGCCTGCCGTGCCTCTTCCGCGACCAGCCGCCGCGGACCGGTGTCACCCAGTTCGAGGACGTGCTTGAGCGCCAGCTCGTACGCCGTGTCGAACGCCTGGTCCGCCACCACCGGGATGTCCGGCCGGACGCCGGTGCCCTCCCAGTTCTCGCCCGTCTCCGGGTCGAACGACCGCGCGATCGAGACCGTCACGTCGAGGTAGGTGTCGATCTTGTACTGCTCACGCGGGTGGGCGCCGCCGCGGGTGGCCTCCCCCACCGTCTTCGCCCGGCCCTGCCGCTGGAGCGAGAACGCGAGGTCCTCACCGCCGGAGAACGTCTGTGGGCCGGTCAGCACCCAGATCGGCTTGGTGCCGCCGAACCGCGGGCCGGGGACGTACGGCAGGGTCCACATCTGGGTCGTGCGGTCGCCCTCGCGCTCGTAGATGTCGAGGTAGTGCACCGGCTCGTCGACCAGGTAGGTCTGCAGCAGGGCGCTCGTGCCGGGACTGCCACCGCGGTTGCGCCGGACGTCCAGCAGCAGCGCGTCGGACGGCGCGAGCAGCGTCATCGCCGCCGTGATCGCCGGGCCGGCCAGTTCGGGCTGGTAGAGCATCGTCGTGTCCAGGTAGCCGACGTTGCCGGCCAGCCGCCGGACCTCCGCGACGCCGAAGCCCTCCAGCTCTGCCTGGAGCCGGTACTCGTCGGAGTTCGCCTCCGCGTCGCCGTCCTCGGCCACCGGGTCGACGTGGTGACGCAGGCGGAGGTGCTTGTCGCCGTTCACCGACTGCAGGTCCGCTGTGACGAGCGTCGCGAACTCGGCGTCGCTGACGTCGGCGTACGCGCCTTCGCCGAGACGCTGGCGAAGCACCTCCGCGAGCTTCGTCGCGACCTCGGGGAACACGTAGTGAGCTTCCAACCGGCGGATGACCTCTTCGACCTGCGCAGAACGCGCCTCAGACCCCATGGCAGTCAACCTACCCCAGGCCACAAACGAGTTTTCGGCATGCCGAAAACAAATGTGCGCCGCGACTGGATGACAAATTCATGGATGCCGACGGGGCAATTTCGCAGAAGCCATCAGCTTGCGACGTTCAGAACCGTCCCTTTATCGTTGCAGTGAAAGGGGCGCAGAAATTCTCATGACTACCGCGATGGTGGCGCTGATCAGCGCGTTCGGCCTGGTGCTCGCCGTGGAACTGCCGGACAAGACGCTGGTCGCGACCCTGGTGCTGACCACCCGTTTTCGCGGCGGGCCGGTTTTCGCCGGAGTCTGCGCGGCGTTCGCCGTGCAATGCGTGATCGCGGTCGCGTTCGGCAGCGTGCTGACGCTGTTGCCCGACGTGGTCCTTTCATTGGTCGTCGCCGGGCTGTTCGGCCTCGGCGCTTTCATGCTCCTTCGCGAGGGATTCAGCGAAGCGGACGAAGCCGGCGAAGACGCTTCGCGCATCGGCCCCGCGCCGAAGTCCTTCATCCGCTCCGCGATGACATCGTTCGGCGTGCTCTTCGCCGCCGAGTGGGGTGACGCGTCCCAGCTCGCGACGGCCAGCCTGACGGCCCGGATCGGCAACCCGGTCGCCGTCGGCGTCGGCGCCTTCGCCGCGCTCGTCGTGGTCGCCGGGCTCGCCGTGTTCATCGGCGGGAAGATCCGCAGCCGGATCCGCCCGAAGCTGATCCAGCGCTGCGCCGGGTTCGTGTTCGCCGGGTTCGCCGCGTTCGCCCTGCTCCAGCTGGCCTTCTGACCGCTGCTTCACAGGTTCGCCAGGTAACCTTTCGGAAACGAAAGGGAGAGCACCAGGTGAACTCGAAGTCGCTGCACGCCGTCTCGCCGGTGCACGGCAGGCTCGCGCTCGGCGGAATCGGCCTCGCCGTGGCCATCTCGATCGACCTGCACCTGCGGCTGTCCGCGCAGGTCAGCCCGATCTGGCAGACGCTGTCGGAGTACGTCTACGGCAAGCTCGGCACGTCATCGGCCGCTCCCCTGTTCAGCGTGATGTGCCTGGCCCTGTCGCTCGGCTCGGTCGCCCTGCTCGCCGGCATCGCGAAGGCCCACCGGCCCGGCACCACCGCCGTGTGCGTGCTGCTCGGCACCTGGTCGGCCGGCCTGCTGGTGTGCGGCCTGGTCCCGGTCGACCCGGACGGCCAGGCGCGTTCGCTGTCCGGACAGGTGCACAACCTCGCCGCGCTCACGGCGTTCGTCGCCCTGCCCGCCGCCGCGTTCGTGCTGACCCGGCGCGGCCGCGAGCGCTGCCCGTGGGAACCGCGCCGGACCACCATCCGGCGCCTGGCCACCGCGAGCTTCACCAGTGTCGGCGTGGTCCTCGGCGGGTTCGTCCTCACGCTCGTCCTCGGCCCGGCACAGCAGGACGTCACGCTCGGCCTGTTCGAGCGCCTGCTGTTCACGATCGACGTCGCCCTGCTGCTGACCATGGTGCGGCCGCTGCTGGCGGTCTCGCGGCGTTAGGCGTCCGCGCGCAGGATGTCGGCCAGCCGTCCGGCGGCCGCGACGACCTGGGGGCCCACCTCGGCCGCCCGCAACGGTTCCAGCGAGACGACGCCGACGCTCGCCTTCAGTCCCGGCACTCCGCGGACCGGTGCCGCGACGCCGGATGCGCCCGCCTGCAGCTCGCCCGTCGACGTCACCCAGCCGTCGCCGCCCGGGCGCAGGCTCATCGCCTTGCCGGCCGCGCCGGCGGTCAGCGAATGCCGGCTCCCGACGCGGTAGGCGACGTGGAAGCTGGTCCACGACGGCTCGACGACGGCCACCGCAAGCGCTTGCTCCCCCTGCGCGACCGACAGGTGCGCCGTCGCGCCGACCTTCTCGGCCAGCTGGCGCAGCACCGGCCCGGCCGCGTCCCGCAGCTGCGGCAGCACCTGCCCGGCCAGCCGCAGGAGGCCGACGCCGAGCCGGACCTTCGTGCCGTCCCGCCACACCAGCCCGCGGTCCGACAGCGGCACGAGCAGCCGGTAGACGGCCGCCCGGCTGGCTCCGATGGCCACGGCCAGCTCCGAGATGGTCGCCGCGTCGCCGCCGGCGTCGGCGACCGCCTGCAGCAGCGCCAGGCCCCGGTCGAGCGTCAGCGACCCTTCCCGGCTGGTCACAGCAAGCCGAGCTCGCCCATGTCGGCAACGGGCTGCTCGAACGAAGCCGCCGCGTACGACGCGAAGAGCGCCCGAACGGCCTTCGCGGCCTGCTCGGACAACGCGCGCGCCTCGTCGGCCAGCGCTTGGCCGTCGGTCGACTGCAGCGCCGCGCGGACGTCACCGCCGGAGAGGCTGCGCGCGGACGCCACGAGCAGGTTCAGGAAGCCGTGGTGCACGAACCCGGTGTCCGGGTCGGTGTGCCGGACCGCGCGGTGCAGGCTGTTCGTCGCCTTGAACGACGCACCGGTGGACCCGCTGACGACGGCCAGGAAGTCGGCCACCTCGTCGACGCTGGGGAAGTTCTCGCCGGCCTGGCCGCCGCAGCGGATCTTCGGCCAGCTGCCGTGCTCGATCACCTTGCGCACGCCGTCGAGCCAGCCGACACCGCGCCGCGGCTCGACCACGCGGATGACGTCCTCGGGCACGAACTCCGAGACGCGCTCCAGCCACACCTCGTCGACGTCCGACGGCGCGGGCATCTCGACCATCCGCAGCGCCAGCAGCTCGCTGCGCGACTCGACGATCGAAATCGCCTTCGGGACGCCGCCCAGCCCGGTGTCGATGATCAGCGACAGCGGCAGCGGCTGCTTCGGCTTGATCTTGATCAGCTCGGTGATCAGCTCCGGCAGCCGGGACGCCTGGCAGAGGAAAACCCCCAGTACACCGGCGTGCTCGGACTCCCGGATGGCGAAGTGCGCACGCAGCGCTTCGGGCATCGCCGCGTCGCCCGGAGGGAACAGCGCCGAGTCGTCGACGAGCCTCGCGAACAGGGGAGGAATTCCACGGGGGCCGGGGGGCGTGAGTTCCACAGCGCTTGACACGACTGACACGCTAGTAGCGTACGACATCAGGACAAAATCGTTCGCACAACGGACACGTCAGAAGGGGGTGCCGATGCCTTACTACCGGCAAGTAGGCGAAGTCCCGCACAAGCGGCACACCGCGTTCCGGAAGCCGGACGGCGGGCTCTACGCCGAAGAGCTGATGGGCGTCGAGGGCTTCTCCGCCGACTCCGCGCTGCTCTACCACCGCGGGCTGCCGACGGCGATCGTCGACGCCGTGGCCGTCGAGGAAGACCGCGGCCCGCTCGCGCCGAACCACCCGCTCAAGCCGCGGCACTTCAGGACGCAGGACCTCAAGTTCGGCGGCGACACCGACGCGGTGACCGACCGGCGCCGGCTGTTCGGCAACAACGACGTCACCATCGGCTTCGTCAGCGCGACCGCGCCCAGCCCGCTCTACCGCAACGCGATCGGCGACGAGCTGTTCTACGTCCAGGGCGGCTCCGCGACCGTCGAGACGATCTACGGCCGCCTCGAGGTCGGCGACGGCGACTACCTCGTGATCCCGACGTCGTGCACCTACCGCGTCCTGCCCCACGGCGAGGTCGGCCTCTTCGTGCTGGAGGCGCGCGGCCACATCGGGCCGCCGAAGCGGTACCTGTCGGCGAAGGGCCAGTTCCTCGAGCACTCGCCGTACTGCGAGCGCGACATCCGCGGGCCGTCCGAGCCGCTGCTGGAAGACGGCGAGGACGTCGACGTGCTCGTGCGCCACCGCGCCGGGCTCACCCGCTACACCTACGCGACGCATCCGTTCGACGTCGTCGGCTGGGACGGCTGCCTCTACCCGTGGGCGTTCAACATCGACGACTTCGAGCCGATCACCGGCCGCGTGCACCAGCCGCCGCCCGTGCACCAGACGTTCGAGGGCCCGAACTTCGTCGTCTGCTCCTTCTGCCCGCGGAAGGTCGACTACCACGAGGACTCGATCCCGGTGCCGTACAACCACGCGAACGTCGACTCGGACGAGCTGATGTTCTACGTGCGCGGCGACTACGAGGCCAGGAAGGGCTCGGGGATCGGGATCGGCTCGCTGTCGCTGCACCCGTCCGGCTTCACGCACGGCCCGCAGCCGGGCGCGGCGGAGGCGTCGATCGGCGCGGAGTTCTTCGACGAGACGGCGGTCATGGTCGACACGTTCGCGCCGCTGGAGCTGGGCGAAGCCGCCGAGGCGTCCGAAGATCCCGGCTACGCGTGGACGTGGTCGCGCCGCGGCCCCAAGGGATAGCCGAAATACCGTCCCCTCCCCCTTCCGTTGCCGGATAATGGAATCTCCGGCCGAAGGGGGAGGGGCTCGATGATCAATTCCCAGCCAGCGCGGCGGAGGAGAAAAATTCTCCCGTTCGCGGCCGCTGTCGTGGTCGCCGCCGGGCTGATCATCGGCATCCGGGTCTGGACCAGCGGTTCGGGTGACGACGCCGACGCGCCGAAATGCACCGGCTCGGACGCGGTCGCGCTCAATGTCGCTTCTTCACCCGAAAAGGTGGGAGTCGTCCAGGAAGCCGCGAAGGCGTACTCCGGTCGCTCGGTCGCCGGCCACTGCGTCGACGTGGTCGTGCGGTCGAAATCGTCGGGTGTGGCGATGCAGGCGCTGGCCAACGGGTGGAACGAGGCCGTCGACGGGCCGCGCCCGGACGTCTGGACGCCGGCCGCCGGCGGCTGGGTCAACCTGCTGCGCGTCAACGCCAAGGGCGACACGGCGTCGATCGTGCCGGACGGCGATCCGCCGTCGATCGCGAACGCGCCGCTGGTCGTCGCCATGCCCAAGCCGATGGCCGAGGCCCTCGGCTGGCCGGGCAAGGAGATCGGCTGGAAGGAGCTCGCCGGCTTGGCCACCGACCCGGCCGGCTGGGCGAAGTACGGTCACCCGGAGTGGGGGAAGTTCCGGCTCGGCAAGACGAACCCGAATATCTCGACGTCGGGCCTCAACGCGACGATCGGCGCGTACTACGCCGCCACCGGCACGTCGTCCGACCTCACCGCGGCCGCGCTCGAAAAGCCCGAGGCCAAGCAGTTCGTCACGAACATCGAGCAGGCGATCGTGCACTACGGCGACACCACGCTGACCTTCCTGACCAACCTGCAGAAGGCCGACGACAAGGGCGCCGCGCTGTCGTACATCTCCGCGGTCACCGTCGAGGAGAACTCACTCATCGGCTACAACCAGGGCAACCCGACCAACGACCCGGCGAAGGTCGGGCAGCACGCGCCGCCGAAGGTGCCGCTGGTGGCCATCTACCCGGGTGACGGGACGCTCAACTCCGACCACCCGTTCGTCACGCTGAACTGGGCCGACCAGACGCGCAAGCAGGTCGCCGCCGACTTCCTCGGCTACCTGCGCGGCCAGGAGACGCAGGCGAAGTTCGCCGCGCTCGGGTTCCGCTCGTTCGACGGCAAGCCGGGCCCGCAGGCGACCACCGCGAACGGCGTGCAGCCGGACGCGAAGATCAGCTTCCTGCGGCCGCCGTCGCCGACGGTGCTGGCCAAGCTGCTGACCACGTGGACCGACCTGCGCAAGAAGGCGAACGTGCTGCTGGTCGTGGACGTCTCGGGGTCGATGGGCGACGAGGTGAAGGGCACCGGCAAGAGCAAGATCGACCTGGCGAAGCAGGCCGCGATCGACTCGCTCGGCCAGTTCGTGCCGCGCGACCAGGTCGGGCTCTGGCAGTTCTCCACCCACCTCGACGGCGACAAGGACTACCAGGAGCTGGTGCCGGTGCAGGCGCTGGGCAACAGCGGCAAGGAGACACTGGCGATGCGGCTCAGCGGGCTGACGCCGCAGGCGGGCACCGGGCTCTACGACTCTTCGCAGGCCGCGTACGAGTACATGAAGGCGCACCTCGACCCGGCCGCGATCAACGCGGTCGTGGTGCTCACCGACGGCCGCAACGAGGATTCCGGCGGCGTCGACCTCGAGCACCTGCTGCCGGAACTGCGTCCGGAAGGCAACGCGGAGACCGTCCGGCTCTTCACGATCGCCTACGGCTCGGACGCCGACCAGGACGTGCTGAAGCAGATCGCGGAGGCGACCGAGGGATCGGAGTACGATTCGTCCAAACCGGACTCGATCAACCAGGTGTTCACATCCGTGATCTCCAATTTCTGATGAAGTTCGCCCGTGAGCTCGCCGAGCCGTGGGGGCTGCTGCTCGCCGCCACCTCGGCCGGCGTGGCGTGGGCCGTGCAGCTGCCGGTCGTCGCGTCGGTCGGAGTCGGCGTGGCCGTGCTGGCGGCGTGGGCGGGCGTGGCCGCCGCGACCCGCGAGAAGGAGCCGGAACGGCGTGAAGCGCGCGTGCTCGACGTCGCGCCCGGGTCGGCCGAGGAGAGCTGGCTGCGGCGGGCCGAAGGGGCGGCGGCCGGGTTCTCGTCGCTGAGCGAATCCCTCGACGCGGGGCCGCTCGCCGACCGCGTCGCGGACATGGAACCGGTGGTCCGCGAGACGCTGACGACGCTGCGGCGCCTGGCGGGCCGCGCGTCGGCGACCGGCAAGGCGCTGGCCAGGGTGGATCTGGACGCCGTCACGCGGGAACGGCGCCGGCTGGAGCAGTCGCTGGCGTCGGCGCGCGAGGAGGTCCGCGGCGACCTCGAACAGGCGCTGACGGCGGTCCAGGCGCAGGCGGACGTGCACGCGCGGCTGTCCGGCGCGCGGGACAAGCTGCTGGCGCAGCTGCAGTCGGGCGCGCTGGGGCTGGACAGCCTGGTGGCCCGCGTCGCGGAGCTGACGGCGGCGACGACGGACGTCGCGGTGGACACCGGCGCGGTGCGCGAGCTCAGCGACCAGCTGGAGGGGATCCGGCAGGGTGTGCTGGAGACGGAGCAGGCGACGCGAAAGTCGCTGGGTTAGGCGTCCGGGGCAGCATCAGCGGGGTCGCCAGCACCAGCACGCCGGCGATCCCGATCGCGACGCGCGGACCGGTCAGGCTCGCGAGCACGCCCCACAGCGCGGTCAGCGCGGCGATCGACGCCTTCGTGCTGACCGACCAGGCCGACAGCGTCCGCGCGACGCGGTCCGCGGGCAGCTGTTCGAGCCGGTAGGTGGCGAGCACCGGGTTGAACACGCTGCAGGAAGTGATCAAGCCGAGTTCGACGACCATGACGAAGACGAGCCCGCCGGTCCCGCTCGGCAGGAAGGCCAGCCCGAGCAGCCAGCACGCCCGGAACGCGCCCGCGCCGCGGAGCACGCGGTGCCTGCCGAACCGCTCGACGAGCCGCGGGGTCAGCCGGGAGCCGGCGAGGCCGCCGAGGCACGGCACGGCGAACGCGAGCCCGTACTGCCACGGCGTGAACCCGAGGTGGTTCAGCATCAGCACGGCCAGCAGCGGTTCGGTGCCCATGATCAGGCCGTTGAACAGCAGGACGTTGCCGTACAGCGGCCGCAGCCCGGGGTGCGCCAGGATCGTGCGCCAGCCGTCGGCCAGGTCCCGGGCGCGCAGCCGGGCGGTGTTCCGCGGCCGGGGCTCCCCGGTGCCGATGGCCCGGATGCCGAGCGCGGAGAGCAGGAAGCTGACGGCGTTGGCGAGCACCGCGGTGACCGGCCCGAAGAGGGCGAACGCGGCACCACCGAGCGGCGGCCCGAGCGCGGTGGCGGTCCAGTTCGTCGACTCGAACCGGCCGTTCGCGACGAGCAGGTCTTCGGGCGGCACGAGTCCCTTGAGGAAGGCACCACTGGCGGAGGTGAAGGTGATGTCCGCCGCGGCGACCACCACGGAGACGGCGAGGAGCTGGCCGAAACTCAGCCGGCCGAGGGCGTAGGTGGCGGGGACGCTGATCAGCGCGCCGAAGCGGACGAGGTCCATGGCGACCATGACGGGCCGCTTCCGGCGGTGGTCGACCCACGGACCGAGCGGAACGGCAACGAGCGCCCCGACGGCAGGCCCGACGGCGGCGAGCGCGGAAACGGCCGCGGGCCCGGTGTGCAGCACGAGGATGGCGAGCATGGGAAAGGCCCCGAAGCCGAGCCAGGTGCCGAAGGCACTGACGGCATAAGCGGACCAGAGCCACCTGAACCGCGGCCCCAGCGACCGCCCGCGCATCACCGGGAGATCAAAGCGAGAAAGGGCACCGGGAGGCAAACAACCGGCACGGCGGCGAGCCACAACGCCGCGTTGTGAATCTAGAGTCGGTCGCCGTGGACCTCGATGCCGTGCGCACCTTCGTCGCCGCTGCCGACGCAGGTCGCTTCCAGGACGCCGCGGCCGATCTTTCGATCACGCAACAGGCGGTCTCGAAGCGCATCGCCGCGTTGGAGAAGGCCCTCGGCGTGCGGTTGTTCACGCGGACCGCGCGTGGAGCCGTCCTCACCCGCGAGGGGACGGCTTTCCTGCCGCACGCCCGCGATCTGCTGCTCGGAGAGGCGCGGGCGATCGCGTCGGTGCGGGGCGGACCACTCCGGGTCGACGTCATCGGCCGTCGCCTCCGTCCGGCGGCGCTGCTTCGCGGGTTTCACGAGGCGCACCCCGAGGTCCCGCTGGAAGTGGTGACCCTCCCCGGCACGGCGCTCGCCGCGATCCGGGACGGTTCGATCGACGCCTCTTTCCGCGCGGTGGCCGAGGTGCGCGAGGGCATCGAGGCACAGTGGGTGGACGACGAGCCGATCCAGCTGCTGTGCGGACCTGGTCACGCGCTCGCGGCCGAACCGGCCGTCACACCGGAGCAGCTGGTGGGGCACCGGATCTGGATGCCCGGCGTGGTGCCCGGGACCGAGTGGGGCACCTACTACGCCGAGTTCGCGGCCGCGTTCGGGCTGTCGATCGACGCGGCCGGGCCGAACTTCGGGACCGAGGTCGTGCTGGACACGATCGCGAAGACACCCCGGCTGGCGACCCTGGTCGGGGCGGGCAGCCGGGTGCTCTGGCCGCCCGGGCACGACCTGCGGCGCGTGCCGATCGACGACCCGGTGCCGGTGTATCCCCATTCGCTGGTCTGGCGCCGGGACAACGCACACCCCGGACTGGCGGCGCTGCGGAGCCATCTCGAGCACGGCCAGTGCATCGCCGGCGCTTGGCGGCCCGGCTGGGCTCAGCCCAGCCAGACCGTGCCCAGCACCGGGTAACCCGGCACCCCCGCCGTCGCTCCGCCTGGCCTCGGGATACCCGCTATCCACAGGCGTCCCGTTGTGGCGATGTTCGCTGCCATCGACGGGTCCGCCTTGACCATGCGGAAGCCCACCACCGTTCCGTCGGCGAGCATCGTCAGGCCGCTCAGCCGGGCGCCGCGGCGGCCCATGCGGACCGGGCCGTCCAGGACCGCGCGCAGTTCCGTCCAATGGTCCGCGGCCAGCGGGCGGCCGTACGCGAACGAGCGCGTTGCCGCGACCAGCGCCGTCAGCAGGGCGCCGCCCGCGCACGTCCACGCGATCCAGCCCGTCGCCGGGAAGTCGTGCCGCACCCACACCGCGAAACCCGCCAGTACCAGCAGGAACGCGGCCGCCGCGCGTAAGTCTCTGGCGATCCGGCGCCGGTGTGCCGTCAGGACCGGGTCCAGCCTCGGGGTGCCGGCACCCGTTGCCGGTGGCACCGCCACCGCACCCGCCGGCGGCGTCGCGAAGATCCGGCCGCGGCGGACCCGCACCACGCCGGAGAAGCCCACGAACACCTTCGGCCCCCGGCCGAGCAGCCACACCCGGCGGTGCCCGGCCAGCAGCAGCCGGTACGGCTCGTCCAGCCGGATCCGCAGCCAGCGGCCGTCCGGCAGGCGCACGCCGACCGTCCGCCCGGCCGCGACCAGCCCGTCCGCGGCGATGTCCACCTGCCGGAACGCTTCCCGCTTCAGCCGCGTCTCCGGTACACCGACGTACGCGCGGTACCACCACATCGCCTCGGCCGAGCCGGCCAGCGCGAGGATCCCGACCGGCAGCACGACCCCGGCGCCCGTGAAGAACTGGGCCACCCCGAACAGCAGGAAGAACCACGACAGCAGCCGCCGGTCGGCGGCGTTGCGGCCGATCCGGTCGAGGTACTCGCCGAAGATCGGCAGCGCTCCCGACGGCATGGCGGGGTCGAGTTCGAACGCGCGCACGCGTTCGGGAACCGGGACGATCTGCACGCTGGGCCCCCACCGTGTCGGCTTTGGTCACCGGCCTTTTCGGGAATCTGCACAGCGGCGTTACCGGATGCTCCGTTCAGCGGAGCCCACGTGACGGGCACGACTACCCAGGCCGCGTGATTCAGGTTAGGCTCACCTAAGTAGGAGGTGAGCCGTGACCGAGGCACCCGCATCCATCCGCCGCCCGCCGGCGCCGAACCCCGCCGAGCGCGCCAAGACGATCGCGACCCGGGGCGGTCCCGCGTCGGTGCTGCCCACCTGCGAACGCGCCGGCCTGGACGGCGAACGCGTCGTCCCGCTCCTGCACCACGTGCACCACAGCGGCAGCGTCAGCGTGCTGCTGGCCGACGACCACCCGATGGTCGACGCGGCCAAGCAGACCCAACGCGGCGAGCTGGCCGTGATGCTCGAGCTGGCCGACCACGCGCCCGTCGACCTGCGGGAACCGATCCGCGGGCTGCTGTGGATCACCGGCTGGCTGCGGCCGCTCTCACCGGTTTCGGCCCGCGCGCGGGCGGTGGCGATCGCCGAGTCGCGGCCGGACGAACGCCTCCTCGACGTCGGCCACGGCGTCACGCTGCTGCGGCTGACCCCGGCGTCCCTCGTGCTCGCCGACGCCGAAGGCACGCACTCGCTGCGCCCGCACACGTTCAGCGCGGCGCCACCCGATCCGTTCCACGACTACGAGGCCCAGTGGCTGCGGCACCTGGAAAGCGAGCACGCCGACGTCGTCGGGCAGCTCGCCCGGCACCTGCCGGCGGAGCTGCGGGGCGGCCGGATCCGCCCGCTCGGGCTCGACCGGTTCGGGCTGCGGCTGCGCGTCGAGGCCGAGGCGGGCGACCACGACGTCCGGCTGGCGTTCTCGCGGTCGGTCGAAAGCCCGCCGCAGCTCGCGGCGGAGCTGCGGCGGCTGGTCGGCTGCCCGTTCCTGCGCGGGGCGTCAGGCTAGTTCGGCGGGGAAGCCGCCCTTGGCGATCGGGCCCCAGCTCTCGATGGTCACCCGGATGATGCTCTTGCCCTGCTTGACCATGGCTTCGCGGTATTCGTCCCAGTCCGGGTGTTCGCCGGAAATGGCGCGGAAGTACTCCACGAGCGGCTCGACCGAGTCGGGGATGTCCAGCACCTCGGCGGTGCCGTTGATCTGCACCCACTGGTCGTTCCACTCGTCGGAGAGGACACAGGCGGAGACCTTCGGGTTGCGCTTCACGTTCACGACCTTGGCGCGCTTCGGGTAGGTCGACACGACCAGCCTGCCCTCGGCGTCGACGCCGCAGGTGACCGGCGACAGCTGCGGGCCGCCGTCGGCCTTCGTGGTCAGCAGGATCGCGCGGTGACGGGTGGACAGGAACTCGACCAGCGCGGCGCGGTCGACGGTTTCGTTGGTGGCGATGCTCCTCGGCATACCCCGAAGGTAGCGTGCGCTCATGACGTTCACCGCGCGATCGTGGCTGGCCCCGGCCCGGCCCGAGTTCCCCGGCGCGATCGAGGACCCGGCCGAGCGCCGGGCCGTCAAGCTGGAGCTGCTGATCGTCTTCGGCATCACGCTCGGGCTGTCCGGCGTGCGCAGCCTGCTGTCCCTTGTGGACTCGCTGCTGCAGCCGACGCCGCTGGCCCAGCAGCAGGTCCAGCTCAACGTGCCGCAGGCGGCGGCGAGCCTGATCGACCTGCTCAAGCAGCTGCTGTCGGCCGCCCAGCTCGTCGGCTGGGGCGCGCTGGGCCTGTACCTGCTGTGGCGGGCGGGCATCAAGATCGCGCGGATCGGCCTGGACCGCCGGACCCCGGGCCGCGACGCGCTGCTGACGCTCGGGCTCGCCGCGCTGATCGGGATTCCGGGCCTCGCCCTGTACTTCGTCTCCTACGACCTCGGGTTCAGCCTGGCGGTGCAACCGTCCACTTTGAACGACACGTGGTGGCGGCCGATCTCGCTGACGCTCTCGGCGTTCGGCAACGCGTTCGCCGAAGAGGTCCTGGTCGTCGGCTACCTGCTGACGCGGCTGCGCCAGCTCGGCGTCCGGGAGAACACCGCCGTGTTCGGCGCCGCGGTGCTGCGCGGGTCGTACCACCTGTACCAGGGCTTCGGCGGGTTCATCGGGAACTTCGTCATGGGGCTCGTGTTCGGGCGGCTGTGGCAGAAGACCAACCGGCTGTGGCCGCTGGTCGCCGCACACACGCTGTTCGACTTCGTCTCTTTCGTCGGGTACGCGTTGCTCAAGGGTCACGTTTCGTGGTTGCCCTGAGTACGCTCACTGGGTGATCGACGAAACGACACCTCCCCGGGTGGACAGCGAAGTCGGACCCCTGCGCGCGGTGCTGCTGCACCGGCCCGGCAACGAGCTCAAAAGGCTGACGCCCCGCAACAACGACCAGCTCCTGTTCGACTCGATCCCGTGGGTCGACCGGGCCCAGGCCGAGCACGACGCGTTCGCCGACGTGCTGCGCGGCCGCGGCGTCGAGGTCCTGCTGCTGGCCGACGCGCTCCGGACGGCACTCGCGGACGACCGGGCGCACGCGGCGGGCGTGCACGCGGCGGTCGACGACCGGCGTCTCGGCGGCGACCTCGCCGACTCGCTGCGTTCGCACCTGTCCGGCGTCGACGCGGCGGCCCTCGCCGAGGTGCTGATGGCCGGGATGACGTTCGAGGAGCTGCCGTCGTCGGAAGGCGCGTCGCTGGTGCGGATGATGAACCACCCGCACGATTTCGCCGTCGACCCGCTGCCGAACCTGCTGTTCACGCGCGACTCGTCGGTGTGGATCGCCGACCGGGTGGCGATTTCGTCGCTGACCATGCCGGCGCGCCGCCGGGAAACCGCCGTGCTGGACCTGATCTACGCCTACCACCCGCAATTCCGCCACGCCGCCCGCGCGTACGGCGCCCATTCCGCGCCGATCGAGGGCGGTGACGTGATGCTGCTGGCGCCGGGCGTGCTCGCCATCGGCGTCGGCGAGCGGACGACGGCAGCCGGCGCCGAGTCCCTCGCCCGGTCGGTGTTCGCCGACGGCATCGCGCACACCGTGCTGGCGGTGCCGATCGAGCAGTCCCGCGCGACCATGCACCTGGACACGGTGTGCACGATGGTCGACGTCGACGCCGTGGTGATGTACCCGCTCGCCCGCGACTCGCTGACGGCGTTCACGCTGCGCCCGACCGGCGACGGCGGCGTCAAGGTCGCCGGTCCGGCGCCGTTCCTGGTGGCCGCGGCCGAGGCGATGGAGATCGACCGGCTGCGCGTCATCGACACGGGCCTCGATCCGGTGACGGCCGAACGAGAGCAGTGGGACGACGGCAACAACACGCTCGCACTGGCGCCCGGCGTGGTCGTCGGCTACGAGCGCAACGTCGAGACGAACGAGCGGCTGGAGGCGGCAGGCATCGAGGTGCTGCCGATCGCCGGGTCGGAGCTGGGGTCCGGGCGCGGCGGCCCGCGATGCATGTCCTGCCCGGTGCGTCGCGATCCCCTGCCGTAAATGAAGTAAGCCTTCCCTAAAATTGACACGCCGTTTTAGGGAAGGCTTACTTAAATAAGGTTCGTCTTCTTTAGGAATGGTAACCCTAATCGGGGGTCCATCACCACCCCGAAGTGGCAATCCGGCGAATCTTGATCTATTCTGATCTGCATGGCCCTCACCAAGAAGAAAGAACCGCGCTCGAAGTTCTTCGAACTGCTGCAGGCGCAGATCCACAACGAGTTCAACGCGTCCCAGCAGTACATCGCGCTCGCGGTCTGGTTCGACGCCGAGGACCTGCCGCAGCTGGCGAAGCACTTCTACAAGCAGTCCGTCGAGGAGCGCAACCACGCGATGGCGCTCGTGCAGTACATGCTCGACCGCGACCACCACGTCGAAATCCCCGGCACGGGTGAAGTGCGCAACGACTTCTCCAGCGTCACCGAGCTGATCGAGCTCGCGCTCGAGCAGGAGAAGGAAGTCGCCGCCGACATCTCCGCGATGGTCAAGGCCGCGCGTGCCGAAGAGGACTACATCAGCGAGCAGTTCACGCAGTGGTTCCTCAAGGAGCAGGTCGAAGAGATCTCGCAGATGAACACGCTGCTGAACGTCGTCAAGCGCGCGAACGGCAACCTGTTCGAGGTCGAGAACCACCTCTACCGCGAGTCGGTCGGCGACGGCGGCCGCGACTCCGGCATGCCGCCCGTGGCCGGCGGCGCGCTCTGACCTACCGGAAACCCGGGCTCTCCCCCTGTGGACAGCCCGGGTTTCCGCATGCGGCCGGGGTTCAGCCGGCGCAGTCCTGGTTGACGCTCGCGAGGCTGATCTGCACGACCCCGGAGCCGTCGAGCCGGAAGTGGTATGCGGCGGCGGAGGTGACTGGCGCGACGACACCGCCGGTTTCGTCCTTCGCGGCGGGGTAGGCGGCGAGCACCTGTTCCTTGGTGGCGCCCGCGCCGATGCCCTCGGCGGTGTGCGCCGCCTGTTCCGGCGTGACGACGGTGAGGCCGGCCGCCTTCGAGACCACCACGGTCGCGCTTGACGGCACCCCACCCCCCTGTGCCTTGTAGACGGTGCAGCTCGCGCTCGCCTGCGGGTCACTGAGGGTGACACCCTGCGCGGCGATCTGGGTCTCGGTCATGCCGAGCTTGAGGGCGCCGAAGCCGTCCGGGCCGAGCTGCGGCCCGCTCAGCACGGTCGGGGGCTTCGACGACGGCCGTTCCGACGGCGGGCGCGACGCCCGGGACGTCGGCGTGGGCGCAGGCACCGAAGCCTCGATGTCGTGGGTGCCGGTCGGTTCCGGGATCGACGGCTGGGGCTGCCGCCCGGCCGTGAGGTTCTCGGGTGGCTTGACGCTGAGCGACGACCCGCCGGCGGACATGACCGCGGTGCCGTCCTCGGTGTGGAGGTTGAGCAGGGTGAGGCCGCCCGAGACGGCCACCACAGCCGCCGCGACCCCGGCGGCGGCGAGCACACCCTGACGGCGGCGGCGGCGCCGTCGCGCGCCGGCGACGATGACCGCCCCGGCGTTCGGCGGTGGCGGCAAGTCGAGCCGCTCGTCGGCGAACAGCGCGCGCAGGCGCTGCTCCAGCTCGTCCTCGGAGATGTTCAACCCGCGTCACTCCCTTCGCCTTCGATGCCGGCCGCCGTGAGTTTCATCCGCAGCGACGCGATCGCCTTGCTGGCCTGGCTCTTCACGGTGCCCTGCGTGACACCGAGGGCCGCGGCGATTTCCGCTTCCGACAGACCCTCGTAGTAACGCAGCACCATCACGGCCCGTTGTCTCGGCGGCAGGGTTCGTAACGCGCGCCACAGCGGCTCGTGCTCGAACGGGTCATCCGGCACGTGCGGACTGGTGTCCGGCAGGTCGGCGACGAGGTTCTCCCGCCGCGTCCGCCGCCACCGGCTGACGTGCGCGTTCGCCATCGACCGGCGCACGTAGGCCAGCGGGTCACCCGTCTTTTCGTGCACGTAGGCCCAGCGCGACCCGATCTTTTCCAGCACGGTCTGGACGAGATCCGCCGCGTCGTGCGGGTTGCCGGTGAGCGCGTGGCCGTACCGCAGCAGCCCGGGCAGGGTGGCCTGCACGAAGTCGCCGAAGTCGGCCAGCTCACCTGGCAACGTGGCGGCCCTCCCTCGGCCTGCGCTGGTCACCCAGGTATCTCCCCCGGTGAAGACGGGTGCCGCAGCGGTCACCGTATCGCCTCCCATCGGGATCGAGCCGCTTTCCTCCCCAACACGCATCACAGCCCCCTCAGGTTGCCCGCGTTCCCCGTTCGTGTTCGCCGGCGGTCCACGTCAGCGCCGCGCGAGCGCGTCGGGCAGCCGGAAGCCACCACCGGCGGACTCGGTGAAGTCGTGCACGCCGACAACGGCAGCGCGCGGAACAGGGCCGTAGACGTGCGGAAACCACACACCGGCCGGATGCGGCGGCACGCCGTCCTCCCAGCGGACGGGAGCCCCGACTTTCGCGGGATCGATCTCGAGCAGCACCAGGTCGGTGCGGCCCCGGTAGAGCGCGTTGGCAGGCAGGTGTGCCGTGCCGAAATCGGAGCAGTGGACGAACCCGACATCGTCGAGCGAAGCCGGCCGGTACTCGCCGACTTCGTCCACCTCGGCCCAGTCGGCCGCCCCGCAGATGTGAAGTATCACGCGGAGAATCGTCCCACCGCCACGAACGGGCGGCGCTGTCTCGTGCGCCACATAATGCCTGGTTGAACGCTCATCGAGCGCTTCCCGCCCACCGGGACGGCGGGTGGTTCGGGACTGCAGAGATCGACCGCTGGCGGCCGGTGAAGGTGACTGGCGGCCGAGCGCCGGCGGGCGCCGGTGGGCGGTGCTTTGCGGCCGGTGGCTGGATCGGCCGGCAGCCGGTCGGCTGGCAACCTCGGCCCGCGGCCGGCCTGGAGTGGCGGCACGGGGCAACCGGTCGGAGGGGCCGAGCCCGCCGCTGGTCTCGGCGCCGGTCAGCACCGGGCGATGGCTCACCTCGGTCCGGCCCGGCAACCGGTCGGCGAGTCCGAGACCGCCGGTCTCGGCGCCGGTCAGCCCACGCCTGTCCCAGCAGGCGTCGGCAGTCAATCTCCGCGCCGGGCGGCCCAGGCCGGTCCTGGCGGTCGGCCCGCGGCCGGTTGGCCAGGCGACTTCGGCGCGTGCCCGGGCCCCGGTTCGCGGCGAGTGCCCACGGTCAGCGCAGGGTGAGCTGGCGGCCGATCAGGCCGTCGCGGGCGCGGCGCTCCGCTGCGTTCAGGGGCTCTGCGTCCAGGGACTTGAGGGCCGCGTCGAGGCGGGTTCCCAGGGCTTCCTTGGCCTCGGCCCACTCGCGGGCGTGGGCCTCGGGGTCGAGGTCCCACACCGGGACCAGCAGGCCGTGCGCGCGGAACGAGCCGGCGTAGCGCGAGCCCTCGCCCAAGCCCAGCTCGCCGGCCGCGGACAGGCGGGCCAGTGCCTGCAGCAGCAGGTTCTCCGGCTCCGGGCGGACCCAGCGCAGGTGCGCCTTTTCGCCCGCGAGGACCCAGTACGCGCCCGAGCCGAGGCGCTCGGTCGGCATGATCGCCGCGTTCGCGCGCTCGAGGGACACTGCCACGTCGCCCGTCGCGTCCGCGTCCTCCGGGAGCCACCAGCCGAAGTCCTGGTGGAGCGTGACGTCCAGCTCGGCTTCCGGGACCAGCAGGTCCTGCAGGCGGGCGTGCTCGTCGGCCGCCGGCGGGGTGGTTGTGTCCGGTACTCCGAGGACGTCACCCTCCTTGGCGTCCAGCAGCCACTTCAGCGAGCGGCCGAGGTCGCGGCTGATGTCGGAGGAGCGGGTCTGCACCTGGAGGCCGAGGTAACGCTCGCCGTCCGAGCGGACGAACGCCGCCGCGGCCATCGGCAGCACGGTGCCGAGCGTGACGTCGCCGCCGTCGGCGAGGGTCAGCTTGGCCGTCGCGGACGGCACGAACTCGCGCAGCGCGATCAGCTCAGGCTCCGCCGCCAGCCCCTCGAACGGCTGGCCGACGAAGACGTCGCGCACCTTCGGCTTGCGGTCCGACGCCTGCTTGGGACCCTTCTTGCGCGCGCCCTTGCCCACTGCTGCCTCCTCTGGCTCGGCCTGTGACGCTATCGAAGGGTTACTCTCGCGACGTGTTCGACCCCCGCGATCCCGCGTTCCTGGAAGACCCGTACCCGGCGTTCGCCGCGCTCCGCGCGGAAGGCGACGTCCATTTCCACGAAGGGCTCGGCTTGGCCGTCGCCGTGTCGCACGCCGCGTCTTCGGCGGTGCTGCGCCACCGCGGGCTCGGCCGGATCTGGCAGGACGCCCAGCCGCTCGAGCGCTTCGCGTCGTTCAACCTGCTGCACCGCAACTCGCTGCTGGAGAACGAGCCACCGGCGCACACCCGGCTACGACGGCTGATCGCGGGCGCGTTCGGCCGCGGGCACGTCCAGCGGCTGCGCCCGATGGTCGCGACGCTCGCCGACGGGATGGTCGACGACCTCGCGGCCGCCATCGCCGCCGACGGCAGCGCGGACCTGCTGGAGCACCTCGCCCAGCCGCTGCCGGTCGCGGTGATCGCCGAGCTGCTGGGCGTGCCGATTAGCGACGGCCCGCGGATGGTGCAGCTGTCGAACACCATCGTGAAGATGTACGAGTACGGCCTTTCCGAGGAGGGCCGCGACGCCGCCGAGCAGGCGTCCGCCGAGTTCGTGGCGTACGTCCGCGAGGTGGCGGCTGCCCGGGCCGCGTCCCCGGGCGACGACATCATCAGCGACCTCCTGCGCAGCGAGCTGACACCGGACGAGCTGGTCGCGACCGCGGTGCTGCTGCTGATGGCCGGCCACGAGGCGACGGTGAACGTGCTCGGCAACGGCATCACGGCCCTGCTCACCCACCGCGACCAGTGGGAACGGCTGCTGGCGTCTCCTTCCTTGCTGGACTCCTGTGTCGAAGAGCTGATCCGGTTCGACGCGCCGCTGCAGCTCTTCGAGCGGACAGCGACCGAGGACGTGTCGATCTGTGGTTATGTCGTTTCGCGGGGCCAGAAGATCGGCGCGCTGCTGGGAGCGGCGGCTCGCGACCCGAAGGTGTTCGACGACCCCGACCGGCTCGACATCGGCCGGACGCCGAACGCGCACCTCGGGTTCGGACTCGGGATTCACTACTGCGTCGGTGCTCCCCTCGCTCGGGTGGAGATCGCGGCGGCTTTGCGTGCGCTGGCCGAGAAGCTGCCGGGGTTGCGGCTCGCCGAGCCCCCGCAGCGGCGGCCGGAGTTCGTGATCCGGGGACTGCGGGAGCTTCGGGTCACGACCTGACCAGCCCGCTGCTGGGCCGACCTTGCGAGCTTCGAGACCGGACTCGCACGGCCCGGCGCACCCACGGCCCATCCCGCACGATGGCGGCCAGGACTTGTGATCCCGAGGCTGCGGGAACTTCGCGTGACCACCTCACTCCGGACCGGCCCGCTGCTGGACGGATCTTGCGCGGTTGGAGGCGTGACCCGCACGGCCCGGCGCGCCCACGGCCCATCCCGCACGATGGCGGCCAAGGCTTGTGATCCCGAGCTGCGGGAGCTTCGCGTGACCACCTGACCTCCGGATCGGCCCGCTGCTCGGCCGACTTGCGAGCCTCGAGACGGGGCTCGCGAGCTGGCGTACCCACGGCCGACCCGACCGGGCTGCGGGAGCTTCGGGTCACGACCTGAGCCGGGTCCGGCGGACCTTGCGTGATGGGACGCGGGTCATGGGGTCAGGCCCGCGAAGAGGTCGGTTTCGAGTTCCGGGCCTGGGGTCGGGTGGGCCAGGTGGTAGTCCTCGTGAGGCCAGATCTTTCGTTCGATCTCGCGGGGGTGGGCGAAGAACGGGTGGGCTGGGTCGATCTGGGTCGCGTGGGCCCGGAGGGCTCGGTCGCGGGTGGCGAAGTGGGCCTCGCAGCGGATCTGGGTGGTGATCGGCAGGATGTCTTCGGCCGGGAGTTCGTCCAGGATCTCGCCCATGGCTGACTCCAGGCCTGCGGCCAGTGTCGCCTCGTGGATCGCTTCGAACCATGCCCGGCTGAGCGCCACCTGGTAGTAGAGCTTCCGGGCTTGCCACGGTGCGCCCGTGCCCGGGTAGCGAGCGGGGTCCGCGGCCGCGGCGAAGGCTTCCACCGTGACCTCGTGGGTGCGGATGTGGTCCGGGTGCGGGTAGCCGCCCGTTTCGTCGTACGTGATCACCACGTGGGGACGGAACTCGCGGATCAGTGCCACCAGCGGGGCTGCCGCTTCGGACAGCGGCAGAGCGGCGAAGCACCCTTCGGGCAGGGGCTCGCCCTCGGCCGGCAGCCCCGAGTCGACCATTCCCAGGAAGCGCTGGCTGACGCCCAGGATCTCCGCGGCCGCCGCCATTTCACGGCGGCGGATCGCCGGGAGGTTCGCGCGGGTTTCCGGGGTGTCGAGCGCCGGGTTGAGGATGTCGCCGCGCTCGCCGCCGGTGCAGGTGGCGACCAGGACGTCGACGCCTTCCTCGGCGTAGCGGGCCAGCGTCGCCGCGCCCTTGCTGGACTCGTCGTCCGGGTGGGCATGGACGCTCAGAAGGCGGAAGGTCACCGGGGACTCCTCGTCGGGAAGAAGGCTGCGGGAATCAGGGTCAGCGCCGACAGCGCCAGTGCCCACGTGAACGCCACCCCGAAGGCCGCCGGAGCCGCCGAGGACGTCAGTGCGCTGTGGAGGATCGCGGCCAGCAGGGCCGTGCCGAGCGAGCCGCCGATCCGGTTGATCACGTTGAACGCGCTCGCCGCTCGCGGGATGCGGGACCGCTCCAACGAGCCGTACAACGTGGTCATCCCCGGCGTGGTCGCCGCGCCGAGGCCGGCTCCGCGGACCAGAAGGGACAGTGTCAGCAGAACTCCGCCGGGTGCCGAGCCGAGCTGGGTGAACGCCACCGTGCCGAGCAAGGACAGGACGATACCGGCCAGCATCATCCGGCGGGGACCGAAACGGGCCAGGAGCCGGCCGCCGGCCAGCATGACCGCCGCCGAGCCGAGGGCCTGCGGGGCCAGCAGCAGCCCCGCCGTCAACGCGCTCGCCTGCTCGACCTGCTGGTAGTACAGCGGCAGCAGCAGCATCGAGCTGTAGAGCGACGCGCCCAGCAAGAACGTGCTCGCACTGGCCACCGTGAACGCCTTGGCACGGAACAGCTTCAGGTCCAGCACCGCGGACGGCGTCCGGGACGCGTGGACCCCGTACGCCACCAGCAAGACGGCTCCGGTGATTCCGACGACGGCAACGCCCTCCGCCAGCCCGTAGACGAACGCGGCCAGCCCCGGCGAAAGCAGCAGAATCCCGCGGACGTCGAGCGGCGTCCGGTTGCCCTCCGGCGGCGAGGCCGGAAGCAGCCGCCGCGCGGAGACGAACGTCGCCACGCCCAGCGGGACGATGCCGAAGAACATCCACCGCCAGCCGAAGTCCGCCACCAGCGCACCGCCGAGCATCGGGCCGAGCACCGGGGCCACTGTGGCCGGCAGCGTGATCACGCCGATCATGCGGCCCAGCGCCGGGCCCGCTTCCTGCGCGAACACCGCCTGGCCGACCGGCTGCATCAGCCCGCCGCCGAGGCCGTGCAGCACCCGGAACACGATCAGGGCCGGCGCCGACCACGCGAACCCGCACAGCAGCGTGCCCGCCGTGAAGATCGCCACCGCCGCGAGCCACACCGCGCGGCCGCCGAAGCGGTCGGTCAGCCAGCCCGACAGCGGGATCGCCGCCGACGCCGCCAGCAGGTACGCACTGGCCACCCACTGCACCGTCGGCAACGGACTGCCGAGGTCGCGGGCGATCGAGTCGATCCCGACGGTCACGATCGTCGCGTCGAGGATCGACAGCACCGCGCCCATGATCAGGACACCGCCGAGCCGCCACAACGCCGCGTCCGGACGGGCCATCGGCGTAGTCATGTCTCCCCCAGAAGATTAGGTCGAACCTCAGATTAGGTCCGACCCACCGAATAGGTCAAGCACATTTTTGGGTCGAACCCAGTAGGGTGGCAGCATGAGCGAGGGACTCCGGGCCCAGAAGAAGCACGAGACCAGGAAGACCATCTCGAACGTCGCGACGAAGCTCTTCATCCGGAACGGCTTCGACGACGTGACGATCGCGGACATCGCCGCCGAGGCGCGGGTCGCCAAGATGACCGTGACGAACCACTTCCCGCGCAAGGAGGACCTCGTCTTCGACATCCGCGCGGACTTCACCGCCTGGCCGGCCGCGCTGATCCGCGACAGCGTCTTCCACGACACCCGGGAGCTGTACTTCGAAGCGCTGGGCGCCGAGCAGGCGCTGGTCGGCTTCTCCGGCCCCGGGTTCGTGCGGATGATCAAGGAGAGCGCGGTACTGACGAACGCGCTGCACGAGATGCACCGCGAGCGCGAGGAAGCCCTCACCGACCTGCTGCTCCGGCGTCACCCGGAGGAGGGTCTCGGGCCGGTGCTCGCCGCCGCGCACCTGACGACCCTGCTGCGCGTGCTCTTCCAGGAGGTCTTCGACCGGACTCTCGAAGACGAAAAGGGCATCGCCGACGCCGTGTGGCCGATGGCGGAACTGGCCTTCGACCAGCTGGAACCGGCCTTCGGCAGGTACTAGCGCGCCGCGCCGGCCGGTCGCGAAGGACGCAGCTCGGGCTCCGGGGCGCCCGCCACCTTGAGCACGCGCATCGAGCGCACGGCCCGGGCGTCCGACGGCGCCAGCAACGCCGAGAACCGCCGCACGACCAGGGCGGTCACCACGGCCAGCACGGCCGCCGACAGGTCGGTCAGCGCCACCAGCACGACGCTGTCGGCCATCGACTGCACGTCGTCGCGGAAGCGCCAGGCGATCGTCACGCCGAGCAGGATCCAGTTCAGCAGCCAGGCACCCCACCACACGAGCACCTGGCGCGACGGCTTCGGCCGGATGTCACGCGGGCGGCCCAGCACCGCGTGCTCCAGCTCGCTGACGATCGACAGCGCCATCGGCAGGTTCACCACCGGCACGAGGATGCCGACCAGCACCTGCCACACCGGCCGTGGCGGGTCGTCGCCCGAGACGTCCGCGGCCGCCTGACGCGCGACCAAGAGCCACCAGATCGCCAGCCCGGCGGGCAGCAGCGCGAGGATCGACGCCAGCAGGCCCGCGGTGAGCACGAAGCCGTCGGAGAACGCCACGACCGAGCGGTTCAGCGCGGCCTCGCGTCCTTCGACGAGCAGCACGTACCGCCAGATCTCCGCGCCGGCGGCGACCGCCGCGAGCACGGCGAAGCCGAAGAGGATGCCGATCAAGCTGCGGCTGAGCACCGGCAGCCGGTCGATCGGGCGGATCTCGTCCGACGCCGTGCCGGGCACCGACGTCGGACGGCGCCAGACCAGGTTCGGGAAGCCCCACCGGGGCGGCACCGGGTACGACGGCGGCCCGAGGTACCGCTCGGGCGGCGCCACCCGGCGGTGCGGCCACGCGCCCGGCGGCGGGGTCGCCACCCAGCGCAGCTTCGGCCGGTACACCGGACGGCGCTGGTACGGGTACGGCTCGGGCTGGGCCGCCAGGTTCCGGCCCTGCAGCTGCTGCGCCGTGGGCGGCGGATTCTGGCGCGGCCAGTACCCAGGAGGCGGACCCGGCTGCAACGCTAGATCACTTCGGGTTCGATGCCGGGGTGCTCGCCGACCATCGGCCGGCCTTCGCGCTGCCACGCGCCCATGCCGCCGGCGACGTTGACGGCGTCCCAGCCGCTCTGGTTGAGCCACGCCGTCGCGCGCGCCGACCGGCCGCCGCTGCGGCAGATCACGTGGATCGGCTGGTCGTCGGGCAGGTCGGCCAGCTCGCCGACGCGGGCGGGCAGCTCTCCCATCGGGATGTGCACCGCGCCGGGCGCGTGCCCAGCGGCCCACTCGTCGTCTTCGCGGACGTCGAGCAGGACGAGACCGTCCTTGGGCAGGTCGCGGACCTCAGCGGTCGGCAGTTCAGCAGGGCTCACCACGATCTCCATGCTGCCATGCGGGGGCGTTGCCCGCGCGTGAGGTCACGCCCCCGCGAAGGGTCAGTGCGTAACGGCTTTCTCGGCACCCGCGCCGGTCAGCGCGCGCACCTCCATCTCGGCGTACTTCGCGGCGTTGCGCTCCTTCGACAGGATGGTGCCGAGCCAGCCGAGCAGGAACGCGACCGGGATCGAGACCAGACCCGGGTTGTCGAGCGGGAACCAGTGGAAGTCGACGCCCTGGATCATCGACGCGCTCTTGCCCGTCTTGGCGTCCACGGGCTTGCCCGAGACCGCCGGCGAGAAGACGATCAGCACGATCGTGACGACCAGCCCGCCGTAGATCGACCAGAGCGCGCCCTGGGTGTTGAACCGCTTCCAGAACAGCGAATACAGGATCGTCGGCAGGTTCGCCGACGCCGCCACCGCGAAGGCCAGCGCCACCAGGAACGCCACGTTCTGGCTCTTCGCCAGGATGCCGCCGGCGATGGCCAGCGCGCCGATCACCAGCGCCGTGATCCGGGCGACCCGGACCTCGCCGCCCGTCGAGATCTGGCCCTTCTTGATCACGCTCGCGTAGACGTCGTGCGCGAAGGACGCGGACGCCGTGATCGTCAGGCCCGCGACCACCGCGAGGATCGTCGCGAACGCGACCGCGGAGATGAACCCGAGCAGCACCGGGCCGCCGAGTTCGAGGGCCAGCAGCGGCGCCGCCGCGTTCGTCGTGCCCGGGGCCTTGGCGATCTTCTCCGGTCCGACGAGCGCGCCCGCGCCGTACCCGAGCACCAACGTGAACAGGTAGAACACGCCGATCAGCACGATCGCCCAGACCACCGAGCGACGCGCGTCGCGAGCCGTCGGCACGGTGTAGAAGCGCATCAGGACGTGCGGCAGGCCCGCGGTGCCGAGGACCAGCGCGACGCCCAGCGAGAGGAAGTCGAGCTTGGTCGTGCCCGTCTTGCCGTACTGCTTGCCCGGGTCGAGCAGCGCCGCGCCGCCCTTGCCGCCCTTGTCGACGGCCGCCTGGAACAGGCTGGACAGGTTGAAGCCGTACTTGCCGAGCACCCACAGCGTCATCGCGAACGCGCCGACGATCAGCAGCGCCGCCTTGATGATCTGCACCCACGTGGTGCCCTTCATCCCGCCGATCAGCACGTAAAGGATCATGATCACGCCGACGACGGCGATCACGACGTCCTGACCCGCCTCGCCGGAAATGCCGAGCAGCAGGTTGACCAGGCCGCCGGCGCCCGCCATTTGCGCCAGCAGGTAGAAGAACGACACGGCCAGCGTCGAAATCGCCGCGGCGGCGCGGACCGGCGTCTGCTTCATGCGGAACGCCAGCACATCGCCCATCGTGAACTTGCCGGTGTTGCGCAGCAGTTCCGCGACCAGCAGCAATGCCACGAGCCACGCGACGAGGAAGCCGATCGAATAGAGAAAACCGTCGTAGCCGTTGACGGCGATCGCGCCCGCGATACCCAGGAACGACGCCGCCGAAAGGTAGTCACCGGAAATCGCGATGCCGTTCTGCGGGCCGGTGAACGCGCGGCCGGCGGCGTAGTAGTCCGACGCGGTCTTCGTGTTGCGGCTGGCCCGGAACACGATCACCAGCGTGATCGCGACGAAGACCAGGAAGATGATGATGTTGAGGGTGGAGTTGCTGCCCTCCACGCCCGCGGCGAGGTTCATCGGCCGGCTTCCCCTTCGATCCGGGCACGGATGCCGTCGGCGACCGGGTCGAGCTTCCGGTTGGCGTAGCGCACGTAGACACCCGTGATGACGAACGTGGAGACGAACTGCAGCAGGCCGAAGACCAGGCCGACGGTGATGTTGCCGAACAGCTTGGTGCTCATGAAGCCGTGCGCGTAGTCCGCGAGCAGCACGTAGAGCAGGTACCACAGCAGGAACAGCGCGGTCATCGGGAACACGAACACCCGCAGCCGGCGGCGCAGGCCGGTGAATTCGGGACTTTGCTGGATCGTCTCCCAGTCGGTTTGCGGCTCCGCGCCACCGACGCCCGGTTCGGTGCTGCTCACGGCGGATCTCCACCTTCCGTTCTCGTACTGGTAGAAACCAACGGAACGTATGGAGTCGACCGTGTAGTCGGTAAGCCCTCGATCGGGTATTAATTTCTTACTGAGTGTCAACGCGCTACTTGCGATGCCGTCCCCGGCCGGCGACCCGCGTCTTCTCCTCGGCCTGGCCGAACCGCGCGACGGCCCGGTCCCGCATGAAGCCCAGCGGGTCGGGCGCGTGCAGCCGCAGCATGATGTCGTGGACGTGGTCCGGGCGCCCGTACCCGGTCACCCGGCTGACCAGGTACGTCGTGACGAAGGCGGCCGGCACGGTGATCAGCGCGGGCTGGGTGACGAACCACGGCGCCCAGCCGCCGGTGTAGCCACTCACGACGTTGACCACCAGCGCGGTCAGCACCAGGCCGCCGCCGACGAACATCCCGGCCAGCGCACCCGGCCAGGACAGCTTGCGCCACCAGATGCCCAGCACCAGCAGCGGGCTGAACGTCGACGCGGCGAGCGCGAACGTCAGCCCGATCGACAGCGAAATGTCGTCCGGCCGCAACGCGACCGCCAGCCCGATCGGGAACAGCGCGACCAGCCCGGTCGCCACGCGGAAGTCGCGCACCCGGCCGGGCAGCAGGTCGGTCGACACCACCCCGGCGACGCTCACCAGCAGCCCCGACGTGCTCGACAGGAACGCGGCGAACGCGCCGGCCGCGGTGACCGCGCCGAGGATCTGGCCGCCGACGCCGGGCAGCATCGCCGTGGGCAGCCGCAGGATCGCCGCGTCCGTCTTGCCGGTGACCAGCAGCTCCGGCACGTACATCCGGGACAGCGCGCCCAGCAGCGTCGGGAACAGGTAGAACAGTCCGAGCAGCAGCAGGACGTGCACGGTGGTGCGGCGGGCGGCCTTCCCGTCGGGGTTGGTGTAGAAGCGCACGAGCACGTGCGGCAGGCCCATCGTGCCGAGGAACGTCGCGAACATCAGCGAATACGTCTGCAGCAGGTCGGTGAGGCTGCCGGAGCCGGGGTGCAGCCAGTTGGCGTTGTCCGCGCTCGCGTCGCTGACCACCGGCACCGGCGTGCCGGCCAGGAACTTCAGCTTCGTGCCCTCGGACACCGTGTGCGGGGCCAGCGGGGTCCAGTGCGTCGGCCCGGCCGCCGGGCCGTTGTCGGTGCGGCCGTAGGCCCAGAGGTAGGTGTCGCTCCGGACCTGCAGGGTGACGTCGGTCTGCACGTCCACCGTGGTGTCGCTGGTGAACACCGGCGGCGCGGCCGAACCCAGCGGGCGGAACCCGTCCGGCCCGCCGCCGGCGAAGAAGACCAGGCACAGCACGAACGCGGGCACCGAGATCGCGAACAGCTTGAGCCAGTACTGGAAAGCCTGGACGACGGTGATCGCGCGCATGCCGCCGGCGATCACGTTGAAGGCCACCACGACCATCACCGCGACCGCGCCCGCCCACACCGGCACCGGGAGGATCGTCGCCAGCGCGAGGCCGGCGCCCTGCAGCTGCGGGACCATGTAGAGGATCCCGATGAACACGACGAACGCCGTGGAGAACCGGCGAAGCCCCTTCGAGCCGAGGCGCATCTCGACGAAGTCGGGCAGCGTGTACGCGCCGGAACGCCGCAGCGGGGCCGCGACGAAAAGCATCAGCGCGAGGTAGCCCGCGGTGAAGCCGATCGGGAACCACAGCGCGTCGGCGCCGTCCTTGAGCACGATCCCGGCGATGCCGAGGAACGACGCCGCGGACAGGTACTCACCGGAGATCGCGGCGGCGTTGCGGCGGGACCGCACGGTGCGCCGGGCGACCAGGAAGTCGTGCGTGGTCGTCGCCGAACGCGAGGAGCGGTGACCGAGGAAGAACGTCACCACGGCGACCAGCACGATGCCGGTCACGGCCCACGGGTTCAGCTGCACGGGAGGAATCCTCGCACGACTTGGTGCGGAACTAGTTTTCGATCATGTCCACGAACGCGCGTTCGTTGCGCTCGGCCAGCCGGTTGTACCAGATGCCGACGCCGAACAGGAACGGGAACGGCAGCACGCCGAGGATCAGCCACGCCACCGGGATGCCGACCACGCTCAACCGGGAGAACCCGGGAACCAGGTAGAACAGCACCGGCAGCGAGCCGAACACGACGACGACGAGCAGCGTCAGCAGCAACGCCGTCCGCAGCTGCACCTTCACCAGGTGGTCGCGGACGAGCAGCTTCCCCCAGCTGGTCTGCTCCTCCAGCTCGACGCGGGCGCGCAGGGTACCGGCGCCGCGGCGCGGGTCGGCGAGGATCACCCGCTCCCGCTTGGGTTTCGCGTGGTGCTCCGGCTTGGCCGGCTTCTCCGGTTCCGGCGCCGGCGGCAGCGACTCGACGACGGCCCGGTCCATCGGCTGCGGCAGCGGCCGCTGGCGCGCGCGCCTGCCGAGCGTCGGGTCGGGCTCGCGGACGCCGTTCGCGCGCCGCTCGTAGAAGTCGTCGGTCATGACCGGTCCCGGCTCAGCCGTTCCGGCCCGAACCGACCAGCCGGTCCTTCAGCGCGCGGGTGTGCCGCCTGCTGACCGGCAGCACCTTCTCCTCGTTGCCGATCACGACCTGGTAGCCGCCCTGGCCCATGCGTAGCTCGGTGATCAGCGGCAACGCGACCAGGAACGAGCGGTGGATCCGGACGAACCCGGCCTTCTCCCAGCGTTCTTCCAGCTGGGCCAGCGGGATGCGGACCAGGTGGCTGCCTTCGGTGGTGAACAGCCGCGCGTAGTCGCCCTGCGCCTCCACCCAGCGGACCGAGGAGCGCGGGATCAGCTTGGTGGTGCCGGCCAGCTCGACCGGGATGACCTCGTCGTCGTTCTTCACCGGCTCGCCGCCCATGGCGCCCGGCGGCGGGGCCGCGGCCGCGGCCAGCTTCTCCATCACGCGCGTGATCGCGCGGTCGAGGCGATCCTGCTGGTACGGCTTCAGCACGTAGTCGAGGGCGCCGAGGTCGAAGGCGTTGACCGCCTCTTCGGCGTGCCCGGTGACGAACACCAGCGCGGGCGAGGGCCGGAGCGCGGCGAACACGCGGGACATCTCCATGCCGGACAGGCCGGGCATGTCGATGTCGGCGAACACCGCGTCGACGATCGGCAGGCCGCGGTCCTTGCGCTCGCGCAGCCGCGGGTCGTCGGTGGACAGCAGCCGCAGCGCCTCAGAGGCGTCGATCGCCGGGAACACCTTCGCCACGTACGGGCTGTTACGCAGGCAGTGGACGAGTTCGTCAAGACCGTTCGGCTCGTCGTCCACGGCCAGGACCACGAGCTTCCGGGTGTCATCGTGAGCACTCACAGTGAAACGCATCCTGCCCATTGCCGAGTGCAATGTCCAGCCCCCGTCCGCATCGAGTGAGCCCGCACTGCTGTGCACGGACGCGGGCACGCCGGGGTTCAGAGGCCGAAGCGGGCCCACGCCGCCTTCTGCGTCACCGCGTCCAGCACCGCCGACGCCGCGGCCGGTGCGCCGATGCCGAGGCGCGCGAGCAGCGGCTTCTTCGGCTCGGCCACCGAGATCTCGGCGTCCGGGTAGCGCTCGCCGACGATCTGGCGGAGGCTGCCGAGACCGTCGGCCAGCCCCAGCTCGACCGCCTTCTCGCCGAGCCAGACGTCGCCGGTGAACAGGTCGTCGGAGTCGGCCAGCCGGTCGCCGCGGCGCTCCTTGACCCAGTTCACGAACAGCTCGTGCAGCTGGGTGTGCATCTTCTTCAGCCACTCGACGTCTTCGGGCTTCTCCGGCGAGAACGGGTCGAGGCGCGACTTGTTCTCGCCCGCGGTGTGCAGCCGCCGCTCGATCCCGAAGCGTTCGAGCAGGCCGGTGAAGCCGAAGCCGCCGCTGATCACGCCGATCGAGCCGACCATCGACGTCCGGTGCGCGTAGATCTCGTCGGCCGCGCAGGCCAGCCAGTAACCGCCGGACGCGGCGACGTCCTCGCAGAAGGCCAGCACCGGCACCTGCTTCTCGTCGGCCAGCTGCCGGATCCGCTCCGCGACCAGCCCGGACTGCGTCGGCGCGCCACCGGGCGAGTTGATCAGCAGCGCGACCGCCTTGAGCCGCTCGTGGCCGAACGCCCTGGTCAACGCGGTCTCCACCGCGGCGAGGTTGATCGCGCCCCTGGCCAGCGGCGACGGCGACGGCGTGATCACGCCGTGCAGCTTCACCACGGCCACGACGTCCTTGCGCTCGACCCGGTCGGCGAGCACCGGGATCCGCGAAGCCAGCTTGTCCGTAACGCTCATACTGCCAGGCTAGCCGGATTCACGACATGGGGAGGATGCCGGAGCGCGAGCCGTTGACGCCGTTGACCTCGGCGCCGTTCAGCTGAGCAGGGCCGCCCTGCGCGGGGACGTCGGCTTCGGTGTCGGAGCTGTAGTCCGGCATGTTCGGCCGGACGCCGGGGACGAACTTCGGGACCCGCAGCGTCACCTTCATGCCGGCGCCGGGCGCGGTCTCGACCATCACCGCGTAGTCGCTGCCGAACACCTGCTGCATGCGCTGGTTGATGTTGCCGAGCCCGACGTGCGCGCCGGTGCGGTGGGCGCTCTTGAGCTCGTTGAGCCGTCGCGGGTCCATGCCGATGCCGTCGTCCTCGACGCTGATCAGCGCCTCGGTGCCGTAGTCCTGGGCGATCACCGTGACGCAGCCGCCGCTCGGCTTGCTGGCCAGCCCGTGCTTGACCGCGTTCTCCACCAGCGGCTGGATGATCAGGAACGGCACGACGACGCTGAGCACCTCGGGCGCGATCTTCATCCGCACCTCGAGCCGGCCGCCGAAGCGGGCGTTCTCGATGGTCAGGTAGCGGTCGATGTTCCGCAGCTCCTCGGCGAGCGAGGTGAACATGCCTGACGTCCGGAACGAGTAGCGCGTGAAGTCGGCGAAGTCCTGAAGCAGCTCTCGCGCCTCTTCGGGATCCGTGCGGATCAGCGCGGAGATCGTGTTGAGCGCGTTGTAGACGAAGTGCGGCGAGATCTGCGCGCGCAGTGCCTTGATCTCGGCCTGCTGGAGCTGGTGCTTGGACTCGTCGAGCCGCGCCAGCTCGAACTGGGTGCAGACGAACTGGGCGACGGCGTCGGCCATCTGCACCAGCCGTCCCCGGGTGCGGCCGACGACGATCAGTGCCGCCTCGGTCTCGCCCTCGACCAGCAGCGGCACGATGACGGCGGTCTTCATCCGGCACGTGCCGCGGTGGTTGCAGGGCATCCGGTCGTGCGCGACGACCTCGCGGCGGTGCTTGCGGATGGCCGCGCCGATCGCGTCGACGAGGTCGACGTAGTGCTCGTTCGCCTCGCCGTCCCAGGACAGCAGCGTGCCCTCGCTGTCGGTGATGCCGACGGCCACGCAGTCCAGCATCTGCAGCAGCTGGGTGGTGATCTTGTCGGCGGCGTCCTCGTCGAGACCGGAACGCAGGTTCGGCGCCGCCTTCGACATCCGGTGCACCGCCTGCAGCATGGCGTCCTCCACCACGCTGACCGGGCGGCGCTGTTTCACGAGCAGCACGACCACCACGATGAGGAGCACCACCACGATGCCCCACGGAATGATCTGCGCAAGCGGGAACCCGGACACGGCGTCCATGCTCTGCGCTCGACCAAGCGGGTGCAAGGCCTGATCCCACTTTCTGTCCAACGGTGCTGACCCAGCGTCGAGGCGACCCTACCGAGCGTCCGGGAACGGCTACTTCAGCAGGCGCGACATCCGGCGGTCGGCCAGCGGCTTGCCGCCCGTCTGGCAGGTCGGGCAGTACTGGAACGACTTGTCGGCGAACGATATTTCGCGGATCGTGTCGCCGCAGACCGGGCACGGCAGTCCGGTGCGGGCGTGCACCCGCAGCCCGGAGCGCTTCTCCCCCTTCAGCCGGGCCGCCTTCTGCCCGACCGAGCGCTCGACGGCGTCGGACTCGATCTCCACGATCGCCTCGGCGAGGGTCTCCAGCGCGCCGTCGTCGAGCTTGCCGATCGTCGCGTACGGCGAGAGCTTCGCGCGGTGCATGATCTCGTCGGAGTAGGCGTTGCCGATGCCGGCGATCAGCGACTGGTCGGTGAGCGCCCACTTCAGCCGCGTGTTCTTCCCCGCGAACAGCTCGCGCAGCTGGGCCGCGTCCAGCGAGAGGGCGTCCGGGCCGAGGCGGGCGACGCTCGCGATCTCCTGCGGGTCCTTCACGATCCACACCGCGAGGCCCTTCTTGGTGCCCGCCTCCGTGAGGTCGAAGCCGGGCCCGGTGGCCGACTCGAGGTGCACGCGCAGCGAGATCGGGCCCTTGCCCGGCTTGAGCGGCGCCGCGGCCAGCCCGTCGGACCAGCGCAGCCAGCCCGCCCTGGCCAGGTGGACGACCAGGTGCAGGTCACCGGCGACGACGTCGAGGTGCTTGCCGTACCGGGTCGCCCCGGTGATCTCCCGGCCGTGCAGGTCCGTCCACGGCGGGGTCGCCGTCTTCAGCACACTCAACGATGCGACATCGATGCGGAAGATCGTCTGGCCGACGGCGTTCTCGCGCAGGTGGTGGGCCAGCGCTTCGACCTCGGGTAGCTCGGGCATGTCCCCAGTTTCACCCCTTCGGCCGAATTCCGGTACTCACTACTCGACCGGGTGCAGCGGCCCGTCGAAGTCCGGCAGCGAATGCCGCTGGATGGTCTTGGAGATCTGCTTGACCTCGCCCTGCACGCGGAACATGCCGCGGATGGTGCCGACCCAGCGTTCGGACGGCCGGTCGCCGGTCGCGTCGCCCTCGGTCTCCGCGACCACCGTCCACGGACGGCGCAGGATCCACCGCAGCGGGAAGAACAGCACGATGAGCAGCAGGGCCAGCAGCACCCACGCGGGGATGTTGACCTGGTCCGGCGTCCACACGATGAGGATCACGGCCAGCAGGGCCGTCACCACGACCATCGCGATCCCGGGGCCGTAGCTGCCCGCCACGTCGTGCTCGAAGTCATCGGCCGTCGCCGGTGCGCGCCATTCCATCTGGGCACGGACCACCCAGTCGCGGCCGTCTTCGCCGCGTACCAGCCGGTTCATTCAGTAGCCTCCCGGGCCGCCCGCAGGGTGAGCAGCTCAACGGTACCGTGCGCGGGCTCGTCCGCGCGAGGGAGGAACCGGACATCCCACGCGCGGGAGTTGATCATCGCTGTTCAGGGTCGGTCGGGGCCGGATCCGCCGGTTCGCCCGAACCAGTGACTTCGGAGGTGCTGGTCGGGCACGATTTCCCGGACGTCGGCGTCACGCTCGGCTTCCCCGTCGCCGTGCCGCTCTCGGGCGGCTGCGGCTTGCGCGGCACCGTCGTCGTGGTCACGGTCTGGTCGGGCGGCGACAGCTCCGGCGCGTCGGCGTTCTCGCTGGACTCCGTCATCCTGGTGCTCGTGATGTCCATCCGCGGCGACGTCCCGGGCTGGTCGGTCGCGCTGAACGTCGAGGTCGTCAGGTCGTCGCGGGGGGTCTCTCCGCTCGGGCCGGTGACCACCACGGTGCCGGCGTCCACGGCCGGGACGTCGTGGACCGGCACGCCGGGCACCTCGTTCGCGGCCACCGGCCGGGCTTCGCCGCCACGCGGCCGGACCGGGACGGCTACCCCGGTGCCACGGCCGTTCAGCACACCGAAGCCGATCCGCGGGTCCGCCTGCGGCTGCGGGGGCGGCTGGTGGTGCGACTCCGTCGGCGGCACCACGACGAGCTCGGGCGCGCCGCCGCTCAGCCCGACGTCCTGCGTCGGCGTCGTGCCGAAGAGCACCGGACCGGCCGCGACCCCGACGGCACCCACGGCCGCGGTCGAGGCCAGCGCGAGCCCGATCTTGACCTTCGAGCCGACCAGGACACCCTTGATCGTGGCCCCGAGCCCGGCCAGCGCGCCGCCACCGCTCGCGGCGGCCGGCACCAGCAGGAGCAGCACCCCGGCGTGCGCGCGCAGCGACGAGCAGACGTCGCGCAGCTCGTCCTGGGTCGCGCGGCACGACGCGCAGCCGTGCAAGTGGGCCTTGATCCGCTCGGCCTCGGCGCCGGTGACGCTGCCCGCGGTGAACCCGCCGAGCTTCTCGACGACCGCGCGGCACGAGTCCGGCCCGCGGTTCACCGAGAGGTGGGCCTGCAGGTAGGCCGCACGCAGCCCCTGCCGGGCGCGGCGGGCCAGCGCCGCGGTGGCGTTCGCGCTCAGCCCGAAGTGCGTGGCGACCATGGCGGGCTGCTCGCCCTCGACCTCGGTCTGCCACAGCACGGTCCGCCAGCGCTCGGGCAGGCTGGTGAAAGCGGTCGTGATCAGCGTGTGCTCGGCCGTGCGGGCGTGCGTGTCGGCGCCCGCCCCGGCGCGGAAGTTCAGCTCGTCGTCGGAGACCGGGACGTCCCGGCGGGCACCGTGCCACTCCCAGGAGACCCGGCGGGCGACGGTGAGGAGGTAGGCGCGGACGTAGTCTCTCGGACCGGCGCCGCGGCGAAGGGCCTGCAGCACGCGGAAGAAGGTCTCCGCGGTGATGTCCTCGGCCTCGGACCGGTCGGCGGCCAGGCTCTGCGCGAGCCGGCGGACGGCGGCGGCGTGGAGTTCGAACAGCTCCCCGAAGGCGGCGTCCTCACCGTCGCGAAGCCGTTGCAGCAGTGCCTGCTCGTCGGATTCCGCGGCCGCTGGTGGCGGCACCGTGCCCAGCTCGGTCATCCCGGCCCGGCACCTCCTCCCCGAAGGTCTCCCCATTCGGTCGAATGGGGACACCATACGGAGGGAATCAGCCGTCGTCACCCCTTGTACGCCAGCTGTGACACCGAAGCACCGGTCACAGCGAGGGGGGGACCCCGTCGTCGAAGCGGATCCGGGACGGTATAGAGTGCTCTCCAACAGCAAGACAACGCGGATGTAGCGCAGCTGGTAGCGCATCACCTTGCCAAGGTGAGGGTCGCGGGTTCGAATCCCGTCATCCGCTCAGTGACAGGGGCCGTGTGTCGACGGAAAGCGTCGACCTCGGTCCCTTTGTCATTTCACCCAGGTGCCCGAGCCCCGGAGCCCCCACGGCGCGGCAGCCGGACTTTGCGACGGTGCCGTGAACGAGGCTGTGGCTACAGCTCGTAGACGTCCAGGACCGTCGGGGCCACCGGCGTCAGGTGGGGGTCGTCGCGTTCCGTCACCTGGCCGCGGGCCATCCGGTACACGCGGAAGTCGTTGTCGTGTTCGGTGTCCTGGTCGTCGAACGTGTACAGGAGCCCGTACGAGCCCGGCGCAAGTTCACCCACTCTGGTGAACAGGTCGAGCAGTTCGGGCCCCAGGCGGCCGCCGTGCTTGTCGAAGCCGCCGAAGTGCAGCATCGGCATGCCCGCGCTCCAGCGGAGGTCGACCAGGTCGAAGTCACCCGCGTCGCGGATCGCGCGGTGCACGCGGTCGACCAGGCGCTCCAGGAGCGCCGCGTCGTCGTCGCCACTCGCGGTCGCCTGGATGGTCACCCAGCCGTGATACTCGAACACGCGCAGAACGGTAGCAAGAGATCAACGCGGGACTCAGCGGGCCAGCGCGGACGGCTTCCCGTCACGCCGCAGGACGTTCGTCAGCACCCCTTCACCGAGCCGCTCGAACGCCGGCACCAGCTTCTCGCCGAACACGCACAGCGTGCGCTCCCACGGGTGGCCGAGCGTGCCGAACGAGAAGTCCGCGGCGAGGAACAGGTGGTAGTCCGCGCGCGGGAACACCGGCACCGGCCAGCGCGCGCCCTCGGTCATCAGGTGCGGGCGGACGCGGTAGGACTGGTGCTGCCAGTGCAGCGCCCACATCCAGTCGTCCGGGCCGCACGCCTCGCGGAACGCGGCCAGCGCGATGGCCGCGACCTGCGGTTCGTCGACCGCGTACGGGCCGAGGCGGAACTCGGCCGAGGAACGGTCCAGGTCACCGGGCGAGAGGTCCCAGGTCCGCGAGGGCACCGGCTCGCGGAAGCCCGGCCACGCGTGGGCGTAAGTGCTCGGCCAGAACCCCAGCTTGTCGTACACCCAGTACCAGGCGGGCTCGTCGGCGACGCGGGAGACGGCTTCCCAGGCAGCATTCACTGTTACGACCCCTGACTCGGCCGGGCACGAAAGAACACGCGAAAGCTTCGTGTTCGGCTCCGGGTTTGTCCAGTCCTCGTCCGCCCGCCGCGAACTGTCTCACTCGTCCGAGTGGGTTCTGCCAGGTTGTCACCATGCGAATCGTCTTCGTCCACGGTGCCTTCGTCCGCGACGGCGCCTGGTGGTGGCGGCCGACGGCCGACGTACTCGCCGAGCACGGTCTGCGCAGCTCAGCGGCGGTGCTGCCGAGCTGCGAGAGCGAGCCGCGCGGCGACCTCCGCGACGACGCGGCGGCCGTCCGCGAGCTGCTCGACGCCTCCGCCGAACCGGCGCTGCTCGTCGGCCATTCCTACGGCGGGATGGTGATCACACAGGCCGGCGACCACCCCGCGGTGCACCGGCTCGTCTACGTCACGTCGTTCCTGCCGGAAGCCGGCGAAGCACTCGCCGGCTTCGGCACGGGCGAACCGCCACCGTGGCACGTCAGCCACGGCGACGGCACGGCGAGCGTCCGGGAGGAGCTGGTGCGGCCGCTGTTCGCCCAGGACTTCGACGACGCCACGTACGCCGGCGCCGCGGGCCGGCTCACGGCGCAGAACGAGGTGGTGTTCGGCCAGCCGGTGACGACGGCGGCGTGGCGGCGGATCCCGTCGACCTACGTCGTCTGCGCCGAGGACCGCGCGACCCCGCCGGCCAAGCAGCGGGAGCAGGCCGCGCGCGCGACCGACGTCGTCGAGCTGCCGGTGGCGCACCACCCGTTCGTCACCCGGCCCGACCTGGTGGCCGGGTTGCTTCAGACGATGACGTAGCCCATCAGGAACTCCTTGGTCTTGCCCTCGCAGCCGGCGTCGAGCGAGTCGAAGTGGTTCGCGCCCGCGTTGCAGCGGTACAGCGCCCGCGCGCCCGTCCAGGACGGCGGGTCGGCGTAGATGTGGCCGAGCAGGCCGAGCGGCTGCTGACCCTCGCACTTGCCGCTCTGGTCGGGCGAGGTGAACCAGTCCTTCTGGTCCTTCACCTTGCAGGCGAACAGCTTGCGCGTGCCGGGCTCGTCGGTAGCGACGAGTGCGCCGAAGACGCCTTCTTTGACGAAGCCGTCCGGCGGGCCGACCTTCTTAGTGCCGCTGAAGTGGCCGCCGTCGGGCTGGTGGTAGCGGATCAGCGGCACCTCTTCGAGCTTCGGCGGCCGGCCCGCGGTGGTCGACGGCGGCGCGACCGAACTCGCGGGCTTGCTCGGGGACGGCGTCGGCTTCTTGGTGCTGTGCTTCGTGGTTGTCGTCGGGGTCGCGGGCGACGACGTCGACGCGGGGCCCGGGGCACTCGCGGCCACCGGCGTGGCGCCGGCGGGCTTAAGCAGGAAGATCGCGCCCAGCGCGGCGACGACGGCCGCCGCGACGCCCGTCAGCACGAGCGGGAGCCGCTTCTTCCGCGGCGGCTTCCAGTCCACAGTGGTCGGTGACGGCGCGGCGACCTTCGCCGTCACCGGCTCGAAGACGATCGTCGGCAGCGCGGCCGGGTCGACCGCCTGCGTCGGCGAGTCGGTGATCGCGGTACGCGCGGTTTCCAGCAGCCGCCGCAGTGCCGGCGCACCCAGCCGGTCCGAAGTGGACTGCGTGAGCAGCCCGCGGACGGCCTCGGCGAGCGGGCCGCGGCAGCGCTCCAGCACGGGCTGGTCGTACATGATCGCGTGCAGGGTCGCGGCCGTGGTGGTGCGCTGGAACGGCGCCCGCCCTTCCGCGGCGTGGAACAGCGTGGCGCCGAGCGACCACAGGTCCGACGCGGGCGACGGCCCGGCGCCGGCGAACAGCTCGGGCGCCATGTAGCCGGGCGAGCCCATGACGCCGCCGGTCTGCGTGAGCGCCGGGTCGTCCATCGCCCGTGCGATACCGAAGTCGGCGAGCTTCACGCGGTCGCCGGGCAGCACCATGATGTTGCTGGGCTTGACGTCCCGGTGCACGACGCCGGCCGCGTGCGCGCTCTCCAGCGCGCCGAGGACCTGCAGGCCGATGGCGGCGACGCGGTCGTTCGCCAGCGGCCCTTCCCGGCCGACGAGGTCGGCGAGCGTCGGCGCGACGACGAGCTCCATGACGATGAAGGTGGCGCCGTGTTCGCTGACGACGTCGTAGACCGTGACGACGCCGGGATCGTTCAGCCGCCCCGCGGTCCGCGCCTCGCGCATGACCCGCTCGAGGTTGGTGCCCGGCGGCGTGGCCAGCTCCTTCAGCGCGACCGGCCGCCCGAGCACCCGGTCTTCGGCGCGCCAGACGACGCCCATGCCGCCCCGGCCCAGCTCGGCCGAGATCGCGTACCGCCCCGCGACCAGTCTCATCGTCGCCCCCCTGAACGCTCGGGGCGATGCTAAGGGAGGCGCTGGACGGTCCCGGCGCCTCCCCGGCTCAGGCGGCGTCCCAGAGCGTCAGGAACGCCGACGCCTCGCTGCGGGCCCAGGGCCGCAGCCGGTCACGGTCGCGGGCGGAGAGCTGGAACTCCTTGCTCCGGCGGACGTCGACCACCAGCGCGTGCCCGCCCGGCAGGACGTCCGGCATCGCCTGTTCCAGCACCCACAACGCGAGCTGCGCGGAGTCCTTCGTCAGCGGCTCCTCCTTGAAGTAGAGCCAGGTGGCGTACCGGCGCCCGTCGCTCTTGCGCAGCCCGAGCTGCGGGCTGACGCCGATTTCGAGCTCCCCGATCCGGCACCGGCCACGCCCGACCTCCACCAGCCGCGGCGACTTCCGCCCGAGGTACCGCAGCCACCCGTCGGCGATGGCGGCGTAGTGCGGTTTCGCCCGTTCGTCGGCGGCGTTGACGAGCGCGCGCAGCGCCACCTCGTCCTGCCCCGCCGCCCGTCCGGACCGCACGGCGTTGGCCGCCCGCCGGTAGTAGTTGAACGCGGCCCGCGCCGGGTCCTCGTAAAGCCGGCGCTGCCGCCGGACGAACGACGACCGCGACGGACCGGAACTCGCGCTGTAGCCCACGAACGTGGGCAGGGTGATGTAGGCCATGGCCCTGCCTTCCTCCATCACGCCACCCGCGCACACGGGTGGCATCTCCCCTGGACAACGCCCATTTTAGAACATATGTACGACAGTTTCCGGGGCCGAAGAGGTGACGGTCGCCCGCGGGCCGCCGGATCGGTCGCCGCAAGACGGCGATCGGCTGGTCTCCGTCGAGTACTCCCGAAACCGCGTCCCGTGCGCTACGTTGCCGATCAACCTCGAACAGCACCTCACAGGTCGGCCACGCGTGCCAGACTGATGCCCCGAACGGTGGATGGGGGGTCTACTCATGAGCTGGCAGGAAGACCTGCGCCAGCTGGACGCGGACCTGGCGGCCGGGCGCATCGAACCCGCCGCCCACCGCAAACAGCGGGACGAACTGCTCGCGCAGGCTTCCGGTTCGACCGTGCCATCGCCCGTCCCGTCACCGCTGCGCCGACCGGCGACCGCCTGGCAGAGCAAGAACCCCGCCGCACAGCCGGAGGCCGCGCCGGCACAGCGGCTCGACACGCCGTCGAACCCGCCCGGCTACCAGCCACCCATCCGTCCGCCGGTCCGCCAGACTCCGCCCGTGCCGCCGTGGCAGCGCACGGGGATCAACGTTCCGCCCGTCGCGGATCACCTGACCACCGCGCCGAGCCCGGCCGACATCACGCCGACCCGGTACCTGACGGTCGAGGGCGCGGTTCCGGACCGGCCCCAGGTCAGCCGGTTCCCGCCACCGTATCCGCCCGGCGCGGCCCCGGCGCCGCCCGCGCCGGACGAGCCGGGGAAGCACCGCTCGGACGAGCCGGGCGCGCGGCGGCCGACCTGGCTCTTCCTCGCGCTGGGCGTGCTCCTGGTCCTGGCGATGATCGTCGGGGTGACCGCGTGGATCGGTTCCGGCTCGGATCCCGCGCCCGAGGCGAACGCGCCGTCGTCCGCGTCCGACTCGACCCGCACCCCGCCGCTGGACGACCGGGTGCCGCAGATGCCGGGCAAGCAGAATCCCAACAACTCGACCATGTCGGTGGCGAAGGGCCTGGAACTGGGCCTCTACCCGGCATCGACCGCGGACCTGCTGAACGCCAACGGAGCCACCAAGGTGATCTACCGGGGCGCGGCCGACGGTGACGTCTCGTATCTGGTCCTGGTCGTGCCGACGAGCAGCCCGGGCAACGCGCAGACCGTCGTCGAGAAGCTCTACCAGGACGCGCTGACGGGTGGCTTCCGGTCGGTCCAGTCGCCGTTGCGCACGGTCTCGGGCAGGGACGGCGCCACCTTCCTGAACACCACCTGGTACGGGTCGGGCAGCAACGTCGTGAGCATCGGGATCGCCGAGCCGTACCGAGGTCAGGCGGGGCTGAGCAGCGAACTCGACAAGGCCGTGGACGCACTCGAAGCGGTGCTCCCGGTCAGCTGAGGCCGAGCGGGTCCCGAACCGACCCTCTGGACCTCCGCGAGCAGGGCTGAGTGCACAATGATGCGGGAGCCGGCTGGGCTGGCAACGCTGACACGAAGGGGGCCGGGTTTGTCCTGGCAGGAGCAACTACGCCAGTTGGACGAGGAGCTGGCCGCGGGCCGGATCTCGGCCGACGACTACCGGCTGCGGCGAGACGGCGTCCTTTCCGCGGCAGTCAACGCCGATCCCCAGCCCAGCCAGACCGGGACCGGCGACGCGGAGAGCACCCACATCATCGCCCCGGTGACCCCGCCGCCCGGCCAGCCGCAGCCTCCGGCGCCGTCGGGCGACCAGACCCAGATCGTCAACACGTCGTTCGGTGACGGCGAGCGCACCCAGGCCGTCTCGCAGGGGCCCGCCCCGCAGGGCTGGGCGCCCGCCGGCCAGGGCGACGCCGACCGGACGCAGGTCGTGCCGGGGGTGCCGCCGCAGGCCACCGCCGGTGGTTACCAGGGTGGCCACGGTTCGGGCGGCTTCCCGGCCCAGCAGCCCCCGCCGCAGTACGCACCGCCACCGAGCATGTCCGGGCCGAACCAGCAGCTGCCGTGGGCCGCGCCCGCCCAGAACACGAGCACGCCATGGGGTGGCTCGGACTTCCCCGCCGACACCAGCTGGGTCGGTCAGGGACCGGAACCCTCGTTCGAGACCACTCCGGCCAAGGGCAGCAAGAAGATCATCGCGATCATCGTCGCGGTCGTCGTGCTGGCCGGGCTCGGTGTCGGCGGCTACTTCCTCTTCTCCGGCGGCAACCAGCCGACACCGCCGGTCGCGCAGTCGTCCACGGCGCCGCCGCCCCCGACCCAGAAGCCGAAGGACGACCTCGAGATCGCCAAGCTCCCCGGCGACATCAAGGAAACCACCGACTTCGCCAAGTTCGACGACTTCGAGGCACGCAAGGTTCTCACCGACGAGGAGAACGCCGCCGTCGCCTCGGCCGACCCCACGACCGCGCGGATGTCGGTGTCGAACCTGCCCTCCGGCGTGACGGTCGTGGTGGTCACGGTCAAGACCTCCGGCGCCTCCGCCGCGGCGAACACGGTCGAGAAGCTCGGCGAGCTGCAGGCGAAGTACAAGCTCGGCAAGTACACGGGCACGACGCCCCCGGGTGTCGACATCATGCAGCTGGTCAAGGAAGACGGCAGCGCCCTGATCCGCGCCCACTACGTGCACAAGCAGACGGTGGTCCGCGTGCAGGTGAACGGTGCGGACATGTCCGGTGTCTCCCGAGCTTTCGACGAGATCCTCGCGAAGCAGCTGGCAGAGCTGCCCGCCAACAGCTGACATGGCGGGCAGCCGGTTCGTCGCCTGCACCGTGGTCACCCGGGACCGCCTCGCCGCCGCCGAGGTGCTGGCCGGGTCGTACCGCGCACACCACCCCGGCCACGACTTCACCGTGCTCGTGGCCGACGGCGACACCGTGCCCGGTGAGCTCGGTCTCGATCCGGAGGAGTACTTCCGGCTGGTCACCTGCCACGCCGGTGCCGATCTCGTCGACGTGCTGCGGCCGCTGCTGCTGCGCACCTTGCTGGAGCGGTTCGACGTCGCGGTGCTGCTGGACGCCGACATCGAGGTCCACGCGCCCTTCGAGGACGTCAGCGCGCTCGCGGTGGACCACGGCCTGGTCGTCGCGGCCGCGCTGCTGGCCCCGCTCCCCCGGGACGGCCTGGAACCCGAAGACGTGCCGGGCGTCTACGACGGCTTCCTCGCCGCCGGGCCCGCCGCCCAGCCGTTCCTCGACCACTGGGCCGATCGGGCCCGCCGCCGTCCCCCGCTCCGCGCGACGACCTGGCGCTGGCCGGACCTGCTGCCCGGCCCGTTCGAGCACCTGGTCGTCCGTGACCCCGGGCTGGCCGTCGGCTACTGGAACCTGCACGAGCGCTCGCCGTCCGAAAGCCGGTTCATCGCCTTTCGCGGCTACGCCCCCGAAACGCCCTGGTTGCTGACGACCGACTGCGCGGCACGGCCGCGGGTGCGGCTGTCCGCCGACCCGGTCCTCCGCCGGTTGTGTGACGCCTACGGCGCCCGCGTGGGCACCACACAGGCCGGCGACGGCCGGTTTTCCGCGCTGCCGGACGGTTCTCCGCTCACTCCGCAGATGCGGCAGCTCTACCACGACGCCTGGCTGCGCACGGAACTGCCGGACCAGCCGGCCGAGAAGCTCCCACCGCATCCCTTCGGCGACGACGGCGGCCGCGCGTTCCGGGCGTGGCTGGCCGAGCCGGCGAACCCGGTCGACGCCGCGGGCGGGATGACCCGGCTGGCGGCGGAGGTCTGGCGCGCCCGCATCGACCTGCAGGCGGTTTTCCCGCACCCGCGTGGCGAAAACGCGCCCGGCTTCCGGCAGTGGTGCGCGACCCACGGCGTCGCGGAAGGCGTGCTTCCGGAGTGGGCCGTGCCGGTGCCCGCCGCGACGCCGCTGGCGCCCGTCGAAGACTTCGGGGTCAACGTCGTCGGCTTCCTCACCGCCGAGCTCGGGCTCGGCGAGATGGCCCGGTTGATCCAGCGGATGATCGTCCGGGCCGGGATCCCGATGGCGTCGGTCGTCGAAGAGCGGTCCATCTCCGGCTCGGTGCGCACCGGGCTGGCCGCGCCGGAAAGCGTGGGGCCGCCGCGGTTCGGGGTCAGCTTGCTGACGGTCAACTCCGACTTCACCAGGGTGGTCGTCGACAGCCACCCGGACGCGACCGCCGGCAGGTACCGGATCGGGTTGTGGGCGTGGGAGCTGGAGGACTTCCCGGCCGAGATGCACGACGGCTTCGCGTTCGTCGACGAAATCTGGACGCCCAGCGAGTTCGCGACCCGGGCGATCGCCGCGCACTCGCCGGTGCCGGTCCGGACCATTCCGGTGCCGGTGCCCGACCCGGGCCCGGTGGTCCGCGAACCGGGTCCGGGCACGCGGTTCCTCTTCGTCTTCGACTTCAACTCGACCGGCGGCCGGAAGAACCCGTGGGGTGTGGTCGAGGCGTTCCGCCGCGCCTTCCCCGGCCGCGAAGACGTCCACCTCGTACTGAAGGCGACCAACGGCCACCGGAACACGGCGGCGGTCGAACGGCTCCGGCGCGCGATCGACGGCGACGCGCGGATCGAGCTCGTGGAGCGCTACCTCACGACAGCCGAACTCGACGCCCTGTATGCCGGAACCGACGCCTACGTGTCACTGCACCGGAGCGAGGGGTTCGGGCTGACGGTGGCCGAGGCGATGGTCAGGGGGCTGCCGGTGATCGCGACGGACTATTCGAGCACGACCGAGTTCTTCGGGCCGGCGTCCGGCTGGCCGGTGCCGTACACCATGACGGAGGTCGGCCCGGGCTGGCCGCCGTACCGCGGTGACGGCCGCTGGGCCGACCCGGACCTCGACGCGGCGGCCGCGGCGATGCGGGCCGTCGCCGATGATCCGGCCGAAGCCCGAAAGCGCGGTGCAGCCGCGCGAGAGCACATCCTGCGCACGCACGCGGCCGACGTCACCGTGGCGTGGCTGCGGGAACGACTGGGCGAAGCGCACCAGACGTGGCTCGCCCGGCGAGCTCCCGAACCGCCGCCACGGTCGCCGCTGGCCGCCCGAGCCCGTCGCCTGCTGCGGCCCGTGGCCCGCCGGATGCGAGTGACGTCGTGACGCGGCCGGGGGGTCAGCAGCAGACGATGCTGCCGGTCTACGAAGCCTTCCTGCCCCGCGAGCACGCGCTCTACCGGCCGCGCCACGGCGGGAAGCAGCTGGTCGCGCTGATCTGCGCGACCGTCTTCTTCCTGACGCCGAACCTGTCGGTCGTCTTCGGCGCCCGGCCCGGCGAGTTCGAAAACCGCGCGCTGACGCCGTTCCCGAGCCTCGGGCAGGGCTGGTCGTTCTTCCCGCAGCTCGGCAACTGGGCCACCGACCACCTGGTGCTGCGCGAGCAGGCGGTGCACGCCGCCGACGCCATCAGCCGGGGCGTGTTCGGCGAACCGCCGCCGCTGAACCAGGAACACCAGCAGGGTCCGCTGCAGGTCCCGGACAGCACCAAGATCGACCCGCGGCAGTTCCCCACCGTGATCGAGGGCAAGGACGGCTGGCTCTACCTGGGCGACGAGGTCACCAGCCACTGCGTGCCGGCCGAAAGCCTGGACACCACCTTCGACCGGCTGCGCCGCTTCCGCGACGGCATCGAAGCTTCGGGCCGCCAGCTCGTGGTCGTCGTCGCGCCGGACAAAGCGACCATGGTCCCGCAGCACATGCCCGACAACTACCTGGGCAAGGACTGTCACGACGCCGTCCAGAACGATTTCTGGCGCCACGTGGACGCCGAGAACTTCATGGTCGACCTCCGTGGCCCCTTGCAGGACTGGGCGAACCGCAAGGGTCAGCCGCTGTACGGCCCGCAGGACGCCCACTGGAACGACGAGGGCGCGGTCACCGCGGTCCGCGAGGTCACCGAAAAGCTGCGGCCGGGCATCACCGGGAGCTGGCGCGTCCAGCCGAAGGAGAACTGGGAAGTGCCGGCCGACCTGCCGCGGCTGATCGGCCGGACCGGGCTGACCGACGGCACGCACTACGCGCTGATGCCCGACGGCCGGACCGACCTCACCCGCACGATGCCCGCCGACTACATCCCGCCGGTGCACACCGACACCGCGTCCGGGACGGGCACCTACGGGCTCCGCACGGCGTGGCTCGGCGACTCGTTCACCATCCGCACGCTGCCGTACCTGGCCGCCACGTTCCGGGACCTGACCGCCATGCACTACAGCACGTCCGACCAGGACGGCGGCGCCGCGATCGCCGGGCTGCTCGCGCGCAGCGACGTCGTGGTGGTCGAGTTCGCCGAACGGGGGCTCATCGCGGGAGCCGCCTCGATGCTTACGCCCGCCGTGCAGCAGAACATCTTCCGCGAGCTCAACCGATGACCGCGCCGAACTGTGGGACTGTGCATGTCTTCTGACCAGCTGGCCGCCGCGCTGGCCCGCCTCGACGAACACCGCGAGCTGCACCTGCCGCTGCGCCGGACCGACCTGCTCGGCCGCTTGGCTCTCCGGTTCCTGTGGAAGCGCCAGGTGAAGTGGCAGATCGAGGCCAACCTGGCCATCCGGGACGCACTCGCCGCCGTGCACCACGCTCAGCGCGAGCTGCCGCCCGACGCCGTCCGCCACGCCGAGCTGGCGCACGAGGTCGAGCAGCTCCGGCAACAGGACCGGACCATGACCGCCGGCCTGAACCAGCGGCTCTACGCGGGTCTGGGCCGGATCGAATCGCAGTTGTCCGAGCTGAAGCTGCAGCAGGCGGAGACGGCCGAGCACGCGGACGACACCGAGCTGCGGCTGAAGGCGCTCGAGGCGCAGGTCGCCGCGCTGACGTCGGCGTCGGCCGACGTCCGGCTGCGCCACGCCCAGCTGGACGTCGCGCTCGACCGCGTCCGGACCGGGGCCGCGGTCACCGAGGTCGCCGTGGATGTCGCCGATCGCGAGTCGTTCCTCGGACTCGCGCTCTCGCAGCTGCTCGACGGTCCGGAAAGCCGCGTGCGCGAAGCCCGCAAGACACACCTGCCGCTGATCACGGCGACGCGGGAAGCCGGTGCGACCGGTCCGGTGTTCGACGTCGCGCCGGGCCGCGGCGAATGGCTCGAGGTGCTCCGCTCGGCATCGGTGCCGTACCTGGCGGCGTCGGACAACAAGCTGGTCCGGCAGCGCTGCGCGGGGCTCGGCCTCGACGTCGACGCGCAGGAGCCCCTGGCCGCGCTGGCGGCGGTGCCGTCCCGCACGCTGGGCGCGGTGACCGCGTTCCGTTTCGCCGAGCGCCTGACGCCGGACGCCCTCGCGCGCTTCGCCGATCTGGCCGCGACTGCGCTGCAGCCCGGTGGTGTCCTGCTGGTGGAGACGCCCGGCACCGACGCGGTGACGGAGTACCAGCTGGACCCCTTCGCGCAGAAGCCGTTGCATCCGGTGTACCTCCGGTTCGTCGCCGAAGCGGCGGGCTTCCCGGAGGTCGAGGTCCGCGAGGTGACCACTGCCGAGGGACTGGGTGAGCGCCTGTGCCTGATCGCCCGGCGATGAAGGGTTCGTGCGCCCGCGCCACGATGTGGACCCCGCTGCCGCCGCGGACCAGCGGGATCGCGGACTACAGCTACCACCTGACCGAAGCCCTGTCCGAGCTCCTCGACGTCGCCGCGATGACCGACGCGCCGGGTGCCCGGGTCCCCACCGGCGTGCGGCTGCTCGGCGCGGGCGAGCCGAGCGAAGGCGTGCCGATCTACCACGTCGGCAACCACGCCGGCGTCCACGGCGGGATCTACCGCCAGGCGATCGCGGCCCCGGGTGTCGTGGTGCTGCACGACCCGTCACTGCTGGACTTCCACGCCGGGATCCTGGGCAGCGTGGCCTCGGCGGCGTTCCGCGAAGAAGTGCGATACGCGCACGGCCCGATCTGGGGGCACCAGCACGACCCGGCGCTGCTGCACGGCTTGCCTGCCATCGAGGTCGACGGCGTCAAGACACTCGACCACGCGACGCTGACGCTGGAACGCCGGCTCGTCACCGGCAGCCGTGGCGTGGTGGTGCACGACCCGCACACCGCCGGGTTCCTCCGGGCCAGGTATCCCGGAATCCCGGTGCACACCGTGCCACACGGCGCGCTGCTGCCCGATCCCGCGCGCCGCGAGCCGGTGCGGGCCGGGCTGGGCTGGACCGACGACCTGGTCGTCTTCGGCGTCTTCGGCAGCCTGGCCGGGCACCGGCGGGTCACGGCCGCCGTGCTGGCCTTCGCCGAGCTGCGCCGCCGCTGGCCGAACGCGCGGCTGGTGATCGCCGGCCACGCCGGGGACCCGGTGCTGCTCGACCAGGTGCGGCAGGTGGTCGCCCAGAGCGGGTTCGCCGAGTCCGTCCACTTCGAACTGTCGCCGGCGGAAGACCGCCTCGACGACCTGATCCTGGCCGCGGACGCCGTGCTCAGCCTGCGGTGGCCGACGGCGGGTGAAACCAGCGGCACGATGCTGCGGGCCTTCGGCGCCGGGCGCGTGGTGATCACCAGCAACCTGCCGCAGCACCGGCACTACGACAGTTCGTTCTGCTGGACCGTGCCGACGTCGCCGGCGGGCGAAGCGGCCGAGCTGTACCGGTTGCTGGAACGCGGGATGTGCTGGCCGGAAGAACTGCGCGCGGCCGGCGAGCTCGCGCGGAAGTGGACCGGGGAGAACGCCACCTGGCCGATCGCCGCGCAGGGCTACGCCGACGCGATCGAAGCGGCGGAAAACTTCGTCGCGCCACCGGAAACGCCGCGGCACGGCGTGAACGTCTTCGCCGACGTCCGCGCCACGACCGGGCTGTCCGAGTCCGCTCGCCGGTACGTCCAGGCGATGGCCGCGAGCGGTACCGAGATGACGTTCACGGAGTTCAACAGCCAAGCGCCGTTCCGCACGATCGAGGTGCCGCCGGACATCACCGCCCTGCGCCGGGGCAAGGAGTTCGACCTCGACCTCTGGATCGTGAACGTCAACGAGTGGCAGCTGATCCCCGAGCACGCACTCGACCGCTACACGATCGCCGTGTGGGCCTGGGAACTGCCGGAGCCACCGGTCCACGCGCTGCCGCACCTGCCGGGCATCGACGAGCTGTGGCTGATCTCCCAGTTCGTCTCGGACTCGTTCCGCACGGTCACCGACATCCCGATCACCGTGGTGCCCAACGTCGTTCCCCAGGCCCCGGACGTCACCGGGAACCGCGCGAAGTTCGGCCTCCCCGAGGACGGCCTCATCGTGCTGTTCACCTTCAGCGCGTCGTCGAGCGACGCCCGCAAGAACCCGTGGGCGGTGATCGAGGCGTTCCGCCGGGCGTTCCCGCCGGAGGAGCGCGGCACGAAGGCCCACTTGGTGCTCAAGGCCAACGACCTGCAGCGCTTCCCGGACCTGGACGCCTCCCTGAGCGCGGCGGTCGCCTCGGTCGACGGAACTTTGCTGCGGCGCGAGATGTCCCGCGCGGACATGGACACGCTGCTCGCCACCTGCGACGTCTACACGTCGCTGCACCGCTCCGAAGGCTTCGGGCTGGGCATGGCCGAAGCGATGGCCATGGGCAAGCCGGTGGTGGCGACCGGCTTCGGCGGCAACATCGACTTCATGCCGCCCGGCGCGGCGGCGGTCGTCGGCTACCACGCCCGGCCGATCACCCCGCACGACCACAAGTTCGGTGCCGAGTTCGGCGACTGGTACACGGTCGGGCAGCTGTGGGCGGACGCGGACGTCGACCAGGCCGCGCGCTGGCTGCGCAAGCTCGCCGACAGCCCGCGGCTCCGCGCGGAAATGGGCGCGAAGGCGATCGAGGCGATCCGCGACTTCTGCAGCCCGGCGGCGGTCGCGAAGGTGATCAACCGGCGGCTGGCCGAGCTGGCCCGCGACGGCGTCCGGCCACGGATGCGGCGCTGAGCCGTCAGCGTCGGGAGAGCCGGCCTTCCAGCTCGGACACGCGGTGTTCGAGAGCGGCGGCCCGGCGCCGGCTCTCCTCGACGGCACGGCCGGCCTGCTCCAGCTCGCGCCGGGCTTCCGCCAGCTCCAGCCCGAGCTCGGTGCGGGCGCGTTGCGCCTCGGCCACGGTCTCTTCGAGCCGCCGGATGTAGCCGACCTCGGCGGGGCGGCTCGCCTGCGCCGCCGCGAACTCCTCGCGCAACCGGGCGTGCTCGTACGGCTCGTATTCGTCGAACACGTTCGCGGGCGCCGACAACGCGGCCAGTACGTCGGTGTCGTCGGCCCGGCCGTAGAAGCGGTTGAGTCCGTCGAACAACGCGCAGCGGTAGCCCGCGTCGAGCAGCATCGGCTCCCACTGCTCGTGCGTCGGCTTCGGCGAGCCCGGTTCGGTCGCCTCGACGACGAGCACTCGCGGCCGGTGGCGGGTCCAGTCCGCGCCCTCGATCACCGCGCGTTCGGCGCCCTCCACGTCGATCTTCAGGAAGTCGACCGGACCGGGGTGGGCGTCGAGGATGTCCGCGAGCGTGGTCAGCTCCACTTCGAGGGCGCCCACCTGCCAGCGGCGGTCGTCGCGGTAGCGGACCGCCAGGTCGTCGTCGAGGGTCGACCAGCCCCATTCGTCCTCGACGACGTGCAGCTTGGCGGTGCCGGGCGCGGCCCCGACCGCGACCTGCAGGGTCAGGTCGTCCGGGCGCGCGCTGCGCAGCTCACGGGCCTTGGCCGGGATCGGCTCGACGTTGATGCCCCGCCAGCCGAGGTCGTAGAAGTGCTTGGTGACCGACGCGACCACGGGGTCGCCGGCGCCGAGGTCGACGTAGCGCCCGCCGGCCTGCCCCGCGAAGACGCGGGCGAGGACGACGTCTTCCGCGTTCTGCGCGTAAGAGATCACCCGCCGAGGATAACGGGGGACCGCCCCGCGTTTAGCCCGAAGGTGTGACTTCCGCCGTGTCGGTGAACGCCCTCCCGTTGCCGGACGCCTTCTGGACAGAGCATCGGGTCCGAGAGGAGGCGACATGGTCTGGATCTGCCTGGTCGCCGTCCTGGCCGTGGTGTTCCTGGTCCGCGCCGTGCGGCTGGTGCGCCGGGTCAGGCGGAGTGACGTGGGGTGACCAGCCCCGACTCGTAGGCCAGCACCACCAGCTGGGCCCGGTCCCGTGCCCCGATCTTCGTCATGATGCGGCTGACGTGCGTGCGCGCCGTCGCCGTCGAGATCACCAGGTGGGCGGCTATTTCGTCGTTCGACAGGCCGCCCGCGACCAGGCCCAGCACCTCGCGCTCGCGGTCGGTGATCTCGCGGACCGCGCTCGTGTCGATGCGCCGGTGCTCCGGGCGGCCCACGAACTCCTGGATCAGGCGGCGCGTCACGGTCGGCGCCAGCAGCGCTTCCCCGCTCGCCACGACCCGCAGCGCGCGCAGCAGCTCCACCGGCTCGGTGTCCTTGAGCAGGAACCCGCTCGCGCCCGCGCGCAGCGCCTCGTAGACGTATTCGTCGACGTCGAAGGTGGTCAGGACCAGCACCTTCGTCCCGCCGAGGTCGGGGTTCGCGGTGATCCGGCGGGTGGCTTCGAGGCCGTCGACCCCCGGCATCCGGATGTCCATCACGACGATGTCGGGCCGGTGCTCGATCGCGAGCGCGACGGCCTGTTCGCCGTCGCCTGCCTCGCCGACGACCTCGAAGCCGTCCTCGGTCTCCAGCAGCACGCGGAACCCGGCGCGGACCAGGACCTGGTCGTCGGCCAGCAGGACGCGGATCATGCTTCTCCCTCGATCGGTAGCTCGACGCACACTTCGAAACCGCCGTCGACCGGGCCGGCGGTGCACCGCCCGCCGAGTGCCGCGGCGCGTTCGGACATCCCGCGCAGGCCGTGGCCCGGGGTCGGCCGGGCGGTCCCGCGGCCGTCGTCCCGGACCCGCAGCGTGAACGACCCCGGTCGTCTTTCGAACCGGACGTCGACGCGTTCCGGCTGGTCGGCGTGCCGGACGACGTTGGTCAGCGACTCCTGCAGGATCCGGTACGCGGCCGCGTCGACGGGCGCCGGGAGGTCGACGGCCTCGCCGTGGACGTCGACCGTGAGCCCGGCGTCGCGCGCGTGGGCCAGCAGCTCGCCGGCCTGGGCGAGGCTCGGCGCGGGCGCCTTGTCCTCTCCGGAGCGCAGCACGGCCAGGGTCGCGCGGAGGTCTTTCAGCGCGGACGCGCTGGCCTCCTTGATGTTGAGCAGCGCCTCTTTCGCCTGTTCGGGGCGCCGGTCGGCGACGTGCGCGGCGACCCCGGCCTGGACGTTGATCATGGCGAGGCTGTGCGCGACGACGTCGTGCACCTCGCGGGCGATCCGCAGCCGTTCCTGCTCGGCGAGCCGGTGCCGGTGCTCGTCGGCCTGCTCGCGGCGGGCGGCGAGCGCGTCGAGCTGGTAGCGGACGGCGGTCCCGACGCCGATGACGGCGACCAGCCACACGACGACGAACCCGGCGCCCAGCTCCAGCGCCAACGACCGGGTCGTGACGACGTGCACGACGTAGGCCACGACCAGCGCGGCGGCGCCGGTGCTGCCCGCGGTGAGCGGCCCGCGCTGCCGGGTCAGCACGAACAACGCGATGGTCGGCACGACGATGACCGGGCCACCGGGCAGCCCGGAGGAGTAGTAACCCAGTGCCGAAGCCGCCGTGACCAGGAAGAGCGTGAGCGGGAAGCGGTGGACGAGCAGCAACGTCAGCACGGTCCCGGCCAGCCACGCGGCACCGAGCGGGGTCAGCGGCGACGCGCCGGGCTGCCACCGCGACGACGCGCTCGTCGCCCCGAGCACGAAGCCCAGGACGACGACGGTGCGCACCACACGCCCCACCCACGGCGGCCATCTCATGCCGCGAAAGCTACCGGTCGCGGCCGGTCGGCGCGTCCGTCCCAGAGCGGCTCTCGGCGTACGTCGTCAGTCGAACATGAGGGGCAGCTTCTCCGCCGTTTCCTCGTCGGCCGGGGTGTAGGTCGTCATCGTGACCTCCGAGCGGCGGCCGCAGTAGAGGTACGTGAAGTTGAACCGCAGCAGCCCGACGTCCGGGTGCAGGTAGCGCTTCGTGCGGATCGGCTCGGAGTTCACGTCGTGCTTCGGCCACAGCTCGGCGAACAGCGGCGACTCCGCTTTCAGCCGCTTGACCAGGTTCTTCCACGCCGGCTCGGCGACGTGGTCGGCCATCGCGGCGCGGAAGGACGCGATCACGCGCGGGATGTTCGTGTCCCAGTCGAGCAGCCGCTCGCGCCACTCCGGGTTGAGCAGGCACTGGACCATCGTGTTGCGGTCCTCGAACGGGATCGCGTCGACGTCCCCCATCAGCCACGTGTAGCCGCGGTTGTAGCCGAGCAGGTCGCAGCGGGCGTTGCGCACCGCGACCGGGTACGGCTCCAGCTTCTTGAGCATCAGCTCCATCGACGGCGTGATGACCGGGCAGTCCTTGTCGCTCTCCGGGTCGGGCGCGCCGGCGAGGCGGAAGAGGTGGGCGTGCTCGTGCGGGTCGAGGCGCAGCGTGCGCGCGATCGCCTGCAGCACCTGCTGGGACGCGTTGATGTCGCGGCCCTGTTCGAGCCACGTGTACCAGGTGACACCGACGCCGGCGAGCTGCGCGACCTCTTCGCGGCGCAGCCCCGGCGTCCGGCGGCGGCCCACGATCGGAAGACCGACCTGCTCGGGTGTGATCCGCTCGCGACGGCTGCGGAGGAACCTCGCCAGCTCCTGACGGCGGACCTCGGACTCGACGGCGGTGGTCATGGTGCCAGGATGCCACGCCGCTGAACCTGGTACCAGGTAGTCGCAATACCTGGATAAGCGACACCTGGTACCAGTTTCAGAACGCCTGGATCGTAGTACTCATGACCACGACAGAACTCGCGCCGATCCCGGCCGAGGCCAGATTTCGGCCGGGATTGACCCCCGCCGGCCTGGTCACGGTGCTGCTGGGAGCGGCACTGCCCATCATCGACTTCTTCATCGTCAACGTCGCGCTGCCAACCATCGACGCCGACCTGCACGCGTCGACGGCCACCCTGGAGCTGGTGGTCGCCGCCTACGGGATCGCGTACGCGGTGCTGCTGGTGGTCGGGGGCCGCCTCGGCGACTCGTTCGGCAGGCGGCGGCTGTTCTTCACCGGACTGTGGCTGTTCACGCTGACGTCCCTGGCCTGCGGAATCGCGCCGACCGCCGGCACGCTGGTGGTGGCCCGCGCCGCGCAGGGGGCGGCGTCGGCGCTGCTGCTGCCGCAGGTGCTCTCGATCATCCAGGCGACGACGTCGGGCGAGCGGCGCTCGCGCGCGCTGGGTCTGTACGGCGCGACGGGCGGCATCTCGACGATCGTCGGCCAGCTGCTCGGCGGTGCCTTGGTGGCGGCCGACCTGTGGGGTACCGGCTGGCGCCCGATCTTCCTGGTGAACGTGCCGATCGGGCTGGTCGTGCTGGTCATGGCGCGCCGCCTGCCGGAAAGCCGCGCGCACGACCCGCTGGGCGTCGACCGGCTCGGGACGTTCCTGCTGGCGGCGACGCTGCTGTCGTTCCTCGTGCCGCTGATGGAAGGTCGGGCGCTGGGCTGGCCGGCGTGGACGATCGCGCTGCTGGCCGTTTCGCCGGTGTCGGCCGCGGCGTTCGTGCACGTCGAACGGCGCCTCGAGCGGCTGGGTGGCACGCCGCTGCTGCCGCCGTCGGTGATGCGCCTGCCGAGTGTGCGGCGCGGGCTGACGGTGGCGATCCCGTTCTTCGCCGCGTTCGGCTCGTTCATGTTCGTGTTCGCGATGACGCTGCAGGAGGGCCTGCACTTCGGGCCGCTGGGCGCGGGTGGCGCGCTGACGCCGCTGGCGGTCGCGTACTTCACGGTGTCTATGCTCAGCAGCCGTCTCGTGACCCGCTACGGCCAGAAGGTCGTCCCGGTCGGCGGGGCGATCACGGCTCTCGGCATGGTCGCGCTGCTGTGCACGACCCTGGCGGCGTGGCCGCACGTGACGATCCTCGACCTGGCGCCCGCGATGGTCGCGATCGGCGTCGGGAACGCGCTGGCGATGACGACGTTGTTCCGGATCGTGCTCTCGCACGTGCCGACCGACCTCGCGGGCGTCGGCTCGGGCGTCATGACGACCAACCAGCAGACGTCGCTGGCGCTGGGCGTGGCGACGCTCGGCAGCCTGTACGCGGCACTGTCCGCGCCGGGTGCGCTGGGGTCGCGGGAGGCGTTCGCGCTGGTGATCGGCCTGGTGGCGGTGCTGGCGGCGATCGTGGCCATCACCGGACGGCGGCTGCCGGACCCGCGCGGGTAGCCGCGCCGCCGAAAAAGACCGGGATTCACCCGTCGGAAAACGCGCGCGCCGGACGACGATGAGGGTGTGACGGAACCTCGGGTACGACCGGACCCGGCCTTCGCGCTGCTCGGGCTGTACGAAACGGCCCTGCCGGAGGTCTACGGGTACCTGCTGTCCCGCTGCGGCGACCGCACGCTCGCCGAGGAGCTGACGTCCGAGACGTTCCTCGGGGCGGTCGCCGCCTGTCGCAAGGAGTACGCACCTCCAGTGAGCACCGGGTGGCTGATCGGCGTCGCCCGGCACAAGCTCGCCGACCACTGGCGGCGCAAGGAACGTGAGGAACGCGGGCTGCGGCTGGTGCACGACAGCGAGCCGGACGTCGAGGACCCATGGGACGAGCAGCTGGACGCGCTGCGCGCGAGACAGGTCCTCGAATCCCTCGGGCCGCACCACCGCGCGGCCCTGACCCTGCGGTACGTCGACGGTCTCGGTGTCCCCGAGGTCGCCGGCCACCTGGGCCGCAGCGTGCACGCCACCGAGGCGTTGCTCGTGCGGGCCCGTGCCGCGTTCCGCCGTGCCTACGAGGAGAAGGAGGGTCGCGATGCCTGAGCCTTTCGACGCGCTTCGCCGGCCCTCCGAGCGGGTCGACCCCGACCCGGACTTCGCCGCCGAACTGCGCGACAACCTGCGTCGCCTGATCTTGAACGGAGCCGACATGACGACCACCGAAGCCCCCGCCGCCCACGCCGAACTGCGCTCGCTGACGCCGTACCTGGCCGTTTCCGACGCTCGTGCCGCGCTCGACTTCTACGTCGAGGTCTTCGGCGCCGTGCGGCGCGGCGACCCGATTGTCATGGACGACGGCCGGATCGGGCACGCCGAGCTGGCCATCGGCGACGCCGTGCTGATGCTGGCCGAGGAGCACCCCGAGATCGGGCACGTGGCGCCGCGCGAAGGAGGGGCGTCGGTGCGGGTGGAGGTGCCGGACCCGGACGTCTCGGTCGCGCGGGCGCTCGAACGCGGAGCGACGCTGATCCGCGCGGTGAGCGACTCGCCATACGGGCGGGGCGGCTCGTTCCGCGACCCGTTCGGCCAGCGCTGGCTCGTCTCGCAGGCGGCCTCCCCGGCCGCGGGCCCTCGCCCGGCCCGCCACGGCGAGGCCATGTACTTCACGTTCCAGGTGCCGGAGGCCGAGCCCGCGAAGACGTTCTACGGCGCGGTGCTGGGCTGGCAGTTCACGCCCGGCCGGGTTCCGGACGCATGGCAGTTCTCGGGTCCTGGCCTGGAGGGCGGCCTGTGGGCCGGCGACCGCCAGGTCGGCTGGAAGCTGATGTACGCGGTCGACGACCTCGAAGCGGCGCTGACGCGCGTACGCGAGCAGGGCGGTCAGGCTGGTGAGATCGAGCACCACCCGTACGGGCACACCGCCGACTGCACCGACAACCAGGGCATCGAGTTCTGGCTGTGGCAGAAGCCCTGATCACTGCAGCGTGAACACCACCACGTCGTTCGACTCGGCCTTGGTCAGCGGCAGGCCCGCGGTCGGCCGCTGGAGGATGCCCATGGCGCCTTCCATGGACTTCACCACGACGACCTTGCGGATGCCGTAGCGCTTGAAGACGTCGATGCTGTGCTTGTCGGGGAACGTGGCCGACGAGTCCTGCATGTCGTGGAACTGCGGCCCGTAGTTGCTGGCCGTGCCGTTGGCCGTGGTCGGGAATCCTTCGGTGGACCAGAGCTGGTACTTGAAGTTGCTCCACAGGTCCATCGGCAGCAGCGCGATCGGCTCCTTCGTGGTCGTGAACACCTGCTTGACGTCCGGCGGGATCCCGGGGTTCTCGACCTGCTGCCAGCGCGGAATGCCTTCGATGAGCGCGAAGAAGGCCGGGAACATCATGTAGAACGCGATGACCTGCCGGGCCATCCGGGTGTGCTCGTCGATCAGCCGGTAGAGCCGGGGGACCAGACCGGCCGCGAGGATGGCCAGGCCGAGGGTGACCCACATGATCATCCGGCCGGGCGTGCGCATGGCGTCCCAGCCGGGCAGGAAGTTCCAGAACAGCCAGTAGAGACCGCCGCCGAAGAACGTGGTACCCAGGGAAAGCGCGACGTTGAAGGCCACGAACACGCCCAGGACGAGCCGGGCTCGCCAAGTCCAGGCGCTGACGAAGAGGCCGACGACACCGAGCACGACCACGACGAGGCCGGGGAACAAGAGCATCTCGCCGGCGCCGTCCGGCGGCAGGGCGGCCTCGTTGTTGAAGAAGGTCTCCAGCCACACCCACGTTTCGTACGGCGCGGTCCACAGGCCGCTGACCGGGGGCGAGAAGACCTCCACCTCGTGCCACGTGCGCGTGAAGCCGTACTCGGCTCGCACCCGCAGGAACGGCACCACGAGCCAGTACGTGATGCCGAGGAACGCCACCACGCCGGCGGCGTTGGCGATGATCATCCGACGGCCCAGGCGCCACGCGTAGCACGCGATGGCGATGCCGACCACGCCCATCAGGTAGACGAACGGCAGCCCGATCGCCCAGCCGATGCTGACCTGCCAGGCGGCGATGAGCCAGCCGGCGACGACCCAGCGCGGCTTCGTCTCACCGCGCTCCCCGCGGAAGGTGAAGCCGTGGCCCTTGGCCAGCGCCCACAGGGCCAGCGCGATCCCGCCGGTCGAGAGGACGTTGAGGTGCGCGATGTGGCTGAGCCGCCACGGCGCCCACGCCCATACGACCCCGGCCAGCAGCGCGCCCTGCCAGTTGCTGCCGAGCTGCTTGGCCAGCAGGTACGCGCCGGCGAAGGCCAGCGCGAAGCAGAACACGAACAGGACGTTGTAGAGGAAGACGTTGGCGTACTGGCCGTTGCCGGCGAACACGCTGAACGGCAGGTAGCCGAGCAGTGTTTCCCCGAACGCGTAGTTGTCGACCGCGGGGTAGAACTGGTTCGACGTCCAGAAGTCGCCGCCGTGGGTCAGCCAGTGGTGCTGCCAGCCGAGCTCCCACACCCACAGCAGCGGATCGCCGAGCCCGCCGGTCAGCAAGGACTTCGGGTGCGTGACGATCCGGTGGTTGAACACCATCGAAATCGCCAGGCCGACGTAGAAGGCGATCAGGCCTTCGCTGATGAGCAGCCGGCCGAGCCAGAGTGCCGCCCTGCGGGCGTCGAACCGGCGGCCGGACTTCCGCGGCGCCTCCTCGGCGGGCGGCGAAACGGTTTCTTCGGCCGTGGCTCCTTCCACGTCCTGCCCCCTTAGTGCTTGGTTTGGGGGCAGCCTACCTGCGGACTTCCCGCGCTTTGCGGCCGTGGCTCTAGCGGCCCACGGCGTAGCCCTGCATTCCGCGCGCGTTGGCTGCTGCTCGCAGCAAGCCGTTGGTTCGGGAGACCGCGGACAGGCGGCCCAGCGCCCACTCGCCCGCGTCCACCACCTCGTGGCCGCGGGCGCGTAGGGCGTCCACAGTGGATTGGCCGAGGCGGGATTCCACCACCAGCTCGCGTGGGTTCCACGAGCGCGGGTAGAACGAGCTGGGGAACGCCGTCGTATGCCAGGCCGGGGCGTCGATCGACTCCTGGAGGTTCAGGCCGCCGTACGTGTGCGCCAGCCAGAAGCACAGCTGCCACTGGTCCTGCTGGTCGCCGCCCGGGGTGCCGAATGCCAGTGCCGGGACGCCGTCGTGCAGGGCCAGCGATGGCGACAGCGTGATCCTGGGGCGCTTGCGGGGGGCCAGGGAGTTCGGGAGTCCCTGCTCCAGCCAGAACATCTGGCCCCGCGAGTCCAGGCAGAAGCCCAGCGACGGGATCGTCGGGCTCGACTGCAGCCAGCCACCCGAAGGAGTGAGCGATACCAGGTTGCCCGCCGCGTCGGCGACGTCCAGGTGGACCGTGTCGCCGCGCGTCTGGCCCTGGGGGCCGACCGTCGGCTCGCCCGTCGCGCCGCTCTCCGCGTGCACGCCCCGCAGGGAATCCAGGATCGCCGGCAGCCGCGCCGGGCCGCGAGCGTCGCCCGGGCGCAGGTCAGGCGAGGCCGTTTCGGTGATCAAAGCCCGGCGCGAGTCCGTGTAAGAAGCCGAAAGCAGCACGTCGAGCGGGACGTCCGTGTCGCCGTACCACGCCTCGCGGTCCGCGAACGCCAGCTTCGCCGCTTCGACCGCCAGGTGCACCGTACGCTCCGACGGAATTCCGTCCACATAGGACAGCTCGTCGCGGAAGCCGTGCAGCAGCAGCGCCTGCTGGAGCAACGCCGGGCCCTGCGTCCAGCCGCCCATCTTGACCAGCCGCCAGTCGCCGACGTCGACGGACACCGGTTCCTCGTACGACGCCGACCACGACGCCAGGTCGTCGCCGGTCAGCAGGCCCGCGTGGTCGCGGCCGGAGTCGTCGCGGAACGCCGTCCGGCTGAACTCCTCGATCGCTTCCGCGACGAACCCCTGTGACCAGGCACGACGTCCCGCGTCGAGCTGCGCTTCCCGGCCTGAGACGGACTCCGCCTCGCGCAGCAGACGCTCCCACGTGTCCGCCAGCGCCGGGTTCCGGTGCAGGCCCGAAGCGGGTTTGCCGCCGGGCAGCCAGAGCGCCGCCGACGTCGGCCAGTGCTCGGTGAACAACCGGGACACGGCGCGGATCGTGTCCCCGACCCGCGGCACCAGCGGGACGCCGTTGCGCGCATATCCGATCGCGTAGCTGAGAACCGAGCGAAGCGACTTCGTGCCGTAGTCGCGAAGCAGCAGGAGCCAGCCGTCCCAGGCGCCCGGGACGGTCGCGGGGAGCAGGCCGCTGCCCGGGATCAGGTCCAGCCCCAACGCCGCGAAGTGCGCGGCGGTGGCCCCCGCGGGCGACGGGCCTTGCGCCGCCAGCGCCCGCGGGGTCGGGTCGTCCGCCGTCACGAAGAGGCCGGGCACCTGGCCCGCCGGGCCGCACAGGTGCGGCTCGGCGACCTGCAGGACGAATCCGGCCGCGACCGCCGCGTCGAACGCGTTGCCGCCGTCCTCCAGCACCGCCATCCCGGTGGCCGAAGCCAGCCAGTGCGTCGATGCCACCATCCCGAAGGTGCCGGCCAGCTCCGGCCTCGTCGTGAACATGCCCCCGATAGTACGCAGAGCTAACGAATTACCAAGCCCGCGGACGCCGCCGCTCCGGCTCGTACGGCTGCGTGATGATCTCGATGCCGTTGCCGCCGGGATCGAGGAAGTAGACGCCACGGCCGCCGTGGTTGTGGTTGATTTCGCCGACCAGCTTCCCCTGCGGATCGGCGTGGTAGGTCACGCCGGTTTCGACGAGCCGCGAAAAGACGGCGTCGAAGTCGTCCTCCGGGATCAGGAAGCAGTAGTGCTGCAGGCGCAGGTCCTGCTCGGGGACGGTCGCGAAGTCCAGCCGGACGCCGTTGCGCGTCTCGACGGGGATGAACGGCCCCCACTCCTGCCCCACTTCGAGGCCGAACAGGTTCGCGAGGAATTCGGCGGATTCCCGGTTGTTCCGGGACGGAATGATCAGATGGTTGAGTTCGACGGAAACGGATACGGACACGACCGGTGAGCGTAACCAGCGCCGCTCGGTCAGGAAACCGAAATCCGCGCCGCCGCCCGCGGCCGGCCGACGCCCTGCCAGGACAGCCCGGCGTCCACGATCACCCGCGGGTCCAGCAGGTTCCGCGTGTCGACGACGTCGATGCCCTCCATCAGCTCGGCCATCGCGCGCCAGTCGAGCTGCTTGAACTCGGCCCACTCGGTCAGCACGACGACCACGTCCGCGTCCTTCGCGACCTGGTAGGCGTCGTCGACCAACGTCATCCCGTCGATCCCGCCGTCGACGGCCGGGTCGTAGGCCACCAGCTCGGCGCCGAGCGCGCACAGCACCGACGACACCGCGAGCGCGGGCGAGTCGCGCAGGTCGTTCGTGCCCGCCTTGAACGCCAGCCCCAGTACGCCGATCCGCGCGCCGGCCAGCGTCCCGCCGACCGCGCCGGCGATCTTCGCGACGATCCGGTCGCGCTGGGCGATGTTCTCGTCGATGGCCGAGGTCAGCATCCGGAAGTCGTAGTTGACCGACTCGGCGACCTTGACCAGCGCGCTCGTGTCCTTCGGCAGGCACGAGCCGCCCCAGCCCGGCCCGGGCTTGAGGAAGGTTCGCCCGATCCGGCGGTCGTAGCCCATGCCCTCGGTGACGAGGTCGATGTCCGCGCCCAGCCGTTCGCACAGCTCGGCGATCGAGTTGACGTAGGACAGCTTCAGCGCGAGGTAGCAGTTCGCCGCGTACTTCACCAGCTCCGCGCTCGCCGCGTCGGCGACGACGAGCGGCGCGTCCAGCTCGGCGTACAGCTCGCCGACCCACTGCGCGGCCGCGCGGTCGTCCGAGCCGACGACGATCCGGTCCGGGCCGAGGAAGTCCGCGACCGCGGTGCCTTCGCGCAGGAACTCGGGGTTGGACACGACCGGCACGTCGGCCCGGCCGAGCATCTCCTGGATCCGCTTCGACGTGCCGACCGGCACGGTCGACTTCGTGACGAGCGCGCAGCCCGCGGGCAGGACGTCACCGATCTCGGCGGCCACGGCCTCGACCGCGCGCAGGTCGGCCGACCCGCCCGCGCCCATCGGCGTCGGCACGCAGAGGAACACCGCCTGCGCGTCGCGGACCGCTTCCCGGGCGCCGACGACGAACTGGAGACGTCCCGCCGCGATCCCGCGGGCGACCAGGTCGGCCAGCCCCGGTTCGAGGATGTCCACCCGGCCCGCCGCCAGCCGGGACACCTTCGCGCGGTCGACGTCCGCACACGTGACGGAATGACCCAGACTGGCCAGGCAGGCCCCCGTGGTCAAGCCGACGTAACCGGTACCTACCACCACGATCCGAGCTGGGGTCATGCTGCTGAAGGTGACAGCCGGAGTTGACCACCGCGCTAACGGAAACAGTCGCGCCCGAAAGCGGTGAGCGAAGACACGAACCCGCCGATGCGAACGAGCGTTAACCTGTCTCCGCGAACCACAGCGAAGGGAACCCGCAGATGCAGATCACCGACACCGCGGCGCTCGTCACCGGGGGCGCCTCCGGCCTCGGCGGGGCGACGGCGAAGGCGCTCGCGGCCAAGGGCGCGCGGGTGTTCGCGCTCGACCTCGCGCCGTCCATCGAGAAGGCCGAGCAGGTCGACGGCATCACCTACGTCGAGGCGGACGTGACCGACGTCGAGCAGGTCGAAGCCGCCGTCGCGACCGCGGCCGGCTCCGGGGTGCCGCTGCGGACCGTGGTGAACTGCGCCGGCATCGGGCCGTCCGCGCGGATCCTGTCCAAGAAGGGCCGCCACGACCTCGCGCTGTACGCGAAGGTCGTCCAGATCAACCTGGTCGGGACGTTCAACGTGCTGACCATCGCGTCGGAAGCGATCGCGAAGACCGAACCCCTCGCCGACGACGCCCGCGGCGTCATCATCAACACCGCGTCCATCGCCGCGTTCGATGGGCAGATCGGCCAGGTCGCCTACTCCTCGTCCAAGGGCGGGGTCGTCGGCATGACGCTGCCCGCGGCCCGCGACCTGGCCTCGCACGGCATCCGCGTGCTGACCATCGCGCCCGGCATCGTCGACACGCCGATGCTCGCCACGGTCAGCGACGAGTTCCGCGCGTCGCTCGCCGCCGGCGTCCCGTTCCCGAAGCGCCTCGCGCGGCCGGACGAGTACGCGCAGCTCGCGCTGTCGCTCATCGACCACGACTACCTCAACGGCGAGGTCGTCCGCATGGACGGCGCCCTCCGGATGGCCCCGCGCTGACGCCGGGGGCGGCACTTTCCCGGGAAAGTGCCGCCCTGGCCGGTCAGCGGGTCAGGCGGACCTCCAGGCCGATGCCATCGGCGGTGACCGAGCAGCCGCCGAACGCGCTCTCCGCGGCCAGCGTCTCGAACTGCGCCGGCGTGAACGCGCGGCGGCGCAGCCAGCCGAGCGTCTGGCGCACGGTGAAGCCGCTGACCACGCCGACGTGCATCCGGGCGACCTCCCGGTCGATGTCCGCGGCGGTGGCCTCGTGGTTGAGGTCGTGGATCACCGCGAACCCACCCGGCCGCAGCACCCGGTGCATTTCGTTCAACGCCGTCACCGGCTGCCGGAAGTTCTTGAACGCGGCCTGGCAGACCACGAAGTCGAACGACTCGTCGTCGAACGGCGTGTGCGTGACGTCGCCCTGCCGGAAGCCGACGTCGACCCCGGCCTGGCGCGCCTCTTCGCGCGCGATCTCCACCATCGTGTGGCTGATGTCGAGCCCGGTGACGCGGTAGCCGCGCTTCGCCAGCTCGATGGCGAAGAAGCCGGGGCCGGGCGCCACCTCCAGGATCTCGGCGCCGTCCGGCAGCCCGGCGGTGACTTCGGCCGCCTGCCGCCGGTACTGCGCCAGCTGGGCCTCGGTACCGCGGTTCTTCGCGTACCAGCGGGCCTGGAAGCCCTCCATCTCGGGCACTTTGTGCTTGCGGGTCGTCTCCATGGATCTCTCCTCTTCGGGTGAACCGAACCGGAGAGCCACCCGGTTATCCTTGCGGTGCCACCTCGGGACCGGGCGTGCTCGGTTCGGGGTCGAGGACCCCGGGCGGTGTGCCAGCACCACCCGGGGTCCGTGCTCATCTCTGTGACATCCGGGGCTCCGCCCCGGGCCGAGGGCTCCGCCGTCCGGGCCCCCGGAAATCGGTCATTCCACGAACTCCCCCAGGTCCTCGGGCAGTTCGCCGGTCTCGTGGAAGCGCCGCCAGGCGTCGATGCCCGGCACGGCGCCGCTGGTCAAGTCGTCGAGGAAGGCCCGCACCCAGCGCGCCTCGGCCTCCGCCATCGCGAGGTCGTACTCCACCTCCACCAGGAACATCCGCGGCAGTTCGGGCCGCAGGTCGTCCAGGGACTTCCGCTGCGCCGCGATGTGGTCGTCGAGCTGGGCCACCCGCTGCCGCAGCAGGCTGATCGCCTGGTCCGGGCCGAGGACGCCGATCATCGACAGCCCCGACTGGAACCGCGGCGGCTCCCGCTCCACCGTGCCGACCAGCTCGCGGACCCAGTCCTCGAACTCCGCCCGCCCGGCCGGCGTGATCCGGTAGACGGTCCGCTCGGGCCGCCCGCCCTCCTTGACGCTCGCCACGGCCTCGACGAAACCGTGCTTTTCGAGGTTCGCGACGACGGTGTACAGCGAGCCCCACTTGATCGGCAGGTCGGCGTCCTTGCCGCGCTGCTTGAGCACGGCCGCCATCTCGTACGGGTGCATGGGCCGCTCGTGCACGACGGAGAGCACGGCGAGGCCCAGCATGTTGCCGACCTTCCGCTTCTTCATACCTGCTCCTCGTCGACGAGTACTCGTCTACGAGTATACGCAGCACGTGCCAGAAGACAAGTGTCTTAGTCGGCGAACTACTCAGAGATCGAACATGTACGGGACTTCGGCCTGCGCCCGCGTGCTGATCCACTCACGCAGCGCGCGCGTCGCCAGGACGTCGTCCTCGTTGTAGCGCAGCAGCCGTTCGCGCTGGGCCGCGTCCGGCGTCTCGCCGTCCATGCCCACCGCATCGCGGTACCAGCGCATGGACGCCTCGCCGCCCGCTTCCGGATCGCGCCAGGCGAAGCCGGCGACCGGGGCGATCACCTTCAGGCCCTTGCCGTGGGAGCACAGGAACTGGTCGGTGACGCTGCGGAACAGGTCCACCCACTCGTCGGAGTCCACAAAGGACTGGATTTCCTTCTTCGTCGGCATGCCCGGGTGGTCGCCGAAGCGCTCGACGGACCCGAAAAGCCAGCGGTTCTCCGCGAGCGCGTTGTAGCAGTAGGCGCGGAAGGTCAGCCCGGCCGCTTCGGTGCGCTCCCGGACGTCGGTCAGCCACGCCCAGAACTCGGCGAACGAGCGGGCTTCGTCGCCGGTGGGCAGCGGGTCCCACGTCGCGAAAGCGCGGTAGCCCTGCTCCAGCCCGATGTCGGCGCCGCTCAGCAGGCAGCCCCAGAGGTACGCGCCGGCGTCGCCGAAGCTTTCCATGTCGACGTCGACCTCGACGTCGGCGCGCGGCACCTCGACCTCCTCGACGCGGCGCACGAGCGTCAGGTCGGCCAGCCAGGCGCGGGCGAGCACGACCGCGTCCGGGAACGTCACGCCGGTCCAGTTGACCGCGGGTGACTCGCCTGCCGGATCGAGCGCGGCCAGCTTGTCCACAGTGGACACGCCGGCGCGGCGCAGCTCCATCGCGTCCTCGCCGCGGACGACGAGGCTGACGTCACGGGTCTCGGTGAGCACGACCTCGCAGGTCGGCCACCACGGGCAGCGGCGGCACTCCAGCACGCGCGACGGCTCGGCGAGCGCCGGCTCGCCGTTCGCGGCCGCGGTGGCGATCGCCAGCCGGTCGGCGAACCGGACCTGGTACTCGGTGAGCGCGTTGCGGCCGCCCGGCCAGGTGCCCGCGGTCAGGTCGTGCCACACGACGACGTCGGCGTCGAGGCCGATCACGCCGCCGAGGGCGAGGCTTTCGTCGGCCTGCCCGAGTGTCTGCAGCATGCGGCGGATGTGGACGAGCCGGAGCTGGTCACGCGGCTGGGAACGGACCTTGCGGGTCTCGTCGGCGCCGCGGTGCGCCGGGTCGAGATCGGTCAGGCCGGTGACGATCGCGCCGGTACCGCGGTCGGTGATCCGGTGGCGCACGACCAGCACCGGGACGTACCCGCGGCCGGTGCGCACGAGCAGGTCGATGCCGCCGCGCCGGTGCCCGGCCGTGTCGACCGGCAGCAGCGCGCCCCAGATGTACGGCGCCTGCTCGGCGAAGGCGTGTTCGGTCTGCTCCACGCGCTCGTGCGCGGGCAGGTCACGCCCGATCTTGACCCAGTCGCCGGGGTTGGCCGCCATCAGCCGCGTGACGATGTCCTCGCGGTGCGCGGCGGCGTCGGCGATCCGCTGCTGCGCGGTCGGGTCGGGCGGGGAAAGCGGTACCTCGCGCATCGCGGGATCGTGCTCGAGGTGCACACGACGGCGGCAGCGGCTGACCGCGCCCGCGTCGAGTACCACCTCGGTGTTCATGGAGATCACTCTAGATTCCCACCGCCGAGCCGACATGCCCGCCACCCAGGCGACCAGTAAGTTCGACCTCGACACGTCGCAGGAGGTGCCATGGCGCGCAAGGCCAAGGTCGCGGGTGAAGCCAGGTTCACCCCCAAGAAGGCGAAGAACGCGGTCGCGGTGGCGAAGGTGCTCGGGCCGGCCGTCATCCCGGTGGTCGCGCCGTACGCGGTGCGCGCGGCGGGCGCCGCCCGGGAGCTGTACGACCGCTACCAGGCGCGCAAGCTCGGAGTCGCGGTGGACCAGCTGGCCGCGTACACCGGCCGGGGCGCGGCGCTGCACGCGCGCATCGCCGGGCTGGCGGAAGGGTGCCGGGACCTGGAGAAGGCCGCGAAGGCCACGGCGGCGGACAAGTCGTTCGCCCAGGAATCGCTGGGGACGCTGGAACAGCTGGCGGCGACGGTCCGGGCGGCGGAACGGATGCCGTCGGCCCGCCGGAAGTCGGCGCACCGGGCGGTGGCAGGCGAACTGGAGCGGCTGGAGGGCCAGCTGCTGCACCGGCTGGGAATCTGACGCACCCGGTCGTGAGTGAGAAACAGGGTTAGAACACTGTTTCTCACTCACGACCGGTTACTTGACGAAGCCCTTCTTGACCATCCAGTCGTGGGCGACCTTGCCCGCGTCCTGCCCGTCGACGTCGACCTGCTTGCACAGCTCGACCATCTGCTCGTTCGTGATCGCCGCGGCGACCTGCTCCAGGGGACCGCGCAGGTCCGGGTGGGCCTTGATGAACTCCGTCCGCAGCGTCGGGACGGCGTTGTACTGGGGGAACGCTTTCTTGTCGTCCTCCAGGACCCGCAGGTTCAACCCCGAGATCCGGCCGTCCGTCGTGAAGACCTCGCCGACCGGGCAGGTGCCGCCGGCCACCGCCGAATAGATGGTGCCGATGCCGAAGTTCTTCACCGTCGGGTGCTGGAAGCCGTACGCCTTGACCGCCGCCGGGAAGCCGTCCTGACGGCTGGTGAACTCCGTCTCCAGGCAGAACACCCCCTGGTCGGGGTGCTGCTTGATGAACGCGGCCAGGTCCGACGTCGTCTTGAGGTTGTTCTTCGCGCCGTACGCCTCCGTGACGGCGAAGGCGTACTGGTCGTTCAGCGGCGAGTAGTTCAGCCACGTGACGCCGAACTTCTCCTCGTCCGCCTTGGCCGTCGCCTCGTACTGGGCCTTCTCCCCGCCCGGGACGGGCAGCTCGTTGCCCTGGTAGTTGATCCAGCCCGTGCCGGTGTACTCCCACGTGACGTCGGTCTGCCCGGACAGCAGCGCCTGCCGCGAGGAGTTGGAGCCCTTGATGTCGGACAGGTCGACCACGTCCGCGCCGGCCGCCGTCAGGGCCATCTCGGCCATGTACGCCAGGATGATGTTCTCGGTGAAGTCCTTCGACCCCACCGTCACCTTCAGCCCCTGCAGCGACGGGATCGGCTGGATCGAGCCCGGCTTGATGTCGTACGGCACGGCCTGGTTCACCGTCAGCCCGCAGGAGGAGAGCGTCGCGCCCAGCAGGGCCACGGCCAGCAGCCGCCGGAGTTTCATCGCAGCCCCTTCGGTCCGAAGTACTGTTCGGCGACCGCGCCCAGCCAGTCCACCAGCAGCGCCAGCGCGACGGCCAGCACCGAGCCGGTCACCAGCACCGAGGTCAGGTTCAGCTTGTAGCCGGTGTCGATCAGCAGCCCGAACCCGCCGGCGTTGACGAACATGCCGAACGTCGCCGTGCCGACGGCCAGGACGAGCGACGTGCGCAGGCCCGCCAGGATCAGCGGGACGGCCAGCGGCAGTTCGACCCGCCACAGCACCGCGCCCGCCGACATCCCGATGCCGCGGCCCGCGTCGATCAGCGCCGGATCCACCTGCTGGATGCCGACCATCGTGTTCCGCAGCACCGGCAGCAGCGAGTAGAACGCCAGCGGCAGCGCGGCCACCCAGATGCCGCCGGTGGCGCCGGTGATGATGAACCACAGCACCAGCACGCCGAGGGCGGGCGCGGCCTGCCCGATGTTCGCCACGGCCAGGAAGACCGGCGCCAGGAACCGCGCCCACGGCCGGGTCACGAGCACCCCGAGCGGGACCGCGACCAGCACGACGATCGCCGTCACCACGAGCGTCATCAGCACGTGGTCCCACAACGCCGTGAGCAGGGTCGACGCGTTGAGCGTCTCCTTTTCCGTCGCGGTCAGCCCGCTGGAGAACACCCAGACCAGCGTGACGGCGACGATCACCAGCACCGCGGCGGGCTGGGCGAGCAGCCGGACGCGTTCCGCGCGCCGGGAGCCGGACTCCGTGCTGAAGCCGGTGTCGACGGCGGCCGTCGTCATGCGGGCACCTCTTCGCCGTTCGAGTGCTCGTCCCGCAGCTGCTGGATGGTCGCGATCACGGTGTCGAGCTGGATGGTGCCCGCGTACTCGCCGCGCGCGCCGGTCACCGGCACCGAGCCGCCCTCGGCGAGCATCGCTTCGAGCGCGTCCTGCAGCGTCGACTGCAGGCTGACGATGTCGCGCAGCGGCTTGCCGGCCACGGCCAGCGAGGTCGCCGAGGCGAGCTGGCGGACGTGCACCCAGCGGATCGGACGGCGGCGCTGGTCCAGCACCAGCGCGAAGTGCTTGCGCTGCTGCTCCAGCTTCTGGCGGACCTCCGCGGGTGAGTCGGTGACCGTCGCCGTCAGCGCGTCCTGCTGGAGCTCGACATCGCGGACCCGTAGCAGGGTCAGCTGCTTCAGCGAGGCACCGGCGCCGACGAACCCCGCGACCGTGTCGTCCGCCGGGTTGGCCAGGATCGCCTCGGGCGTGTCGTACTGCAGGATCGTCGACTGGTTGCCGAGCACGGCGATCTTGTCGCCGAGCTTCACGGCCTCGTCGAAGTCGTGCGTGACGAACACGATCGTCTTCTTCAGCTCGCTCTGCAGGCGCAGCAGCTCGTCCTGCAGGTTGCCGCGGGTGATCGGGTCGACCGCGCCGAACGGCTCGTCCATGAGCAGCACCGGCGGGTCCGCGGCGAGCGCCCGCGCGACGCCGACGCGCTGCTGCTGCCCGCCGGACAGCTGCCGCGGGAAGCGGTCGCGGAAGTCGGCCGGGTCCAGCCCGACCAGGTCCATCATCTCCTCGACCCGGTCGTTGACCCGCTTCTTGTCCCAGCCGAGCAGGCCGGGCACCACCGCGATGTTCTGCGCGACGGTGAAGTGCGGGAACAGCCCGGCCTGCTGGATGGCGTAGCCGATCCGGCGGCGCAGCGTGTCGACGTCCAGCTTCAGCGCGTCCTCGCCGCCGATGGTGATCTTGCCGGACGTCGGCTGGACCAGCCGGTTGATCATCCGCATGGTCGTCGTCTTGCCGCAGCCGGACGGGCCGACGAAGACCACGATCTTGCCGGCGGGCACGACCATCGAGAAGTCGTTCACGGCCGGCTCGCGGGTGCCGGGGTACCGCTTGGTCACGTGCTCCAGCTCGATCTCGACGCCGGAGACTTCCTCGTTCTCAGCCACGGACACCCCTAGAGACGGTGAAACGCTTGATCAGGACGTAGACGCCGTCGAGGAGCAGGGCGAGGATGACGACCCCGACCGTGCCGGTGACGGCTTGGTTGAGGGAGTTGGTGCTCCCCGCGTTCGTGAGCCCGGAGAAGACCTCGGCGCCGAAGCCGGGACCCTTCGCGTACGCGGCGATCACCGCGATGCCCATCAGCATCTGCGTCGCCACCCGCATGCCGGTGAGGATCGCCGGCCACGCCAGCCGCAGCTCGACCCGGGTGAGCACGCCGAAGCGGCTCATCCCGATGCCGCGGGCGGCGTCGGTGACCGCCGGGTCGACGCCGTCGAGCCCGACGATCGTGTTGCGGACGATCGGCAGGAGGCCGTAGAGCACCAGCGCGATCACGGCCGTCGTCGGCCCGAGCCCGGAGATCGGGATCAGCAGGCCCAGCAGCGCGAACGACGGGACCGTGAGGATCGTGCTCGCCAGCGCCGTGGCCACCGCCGAACCGATCGGGCTGCGGTACACCGCGATCCCGATCAGCACGCCGAGGACCGCGGCGAGGATCGTGCACTGCACCACCATGCTGGTGTGCAGATAGGCCTCCAGCCAGAGCTTGCTCGCCCGGTCGGAGATGTAGTCGAAGAGGTTCATCCGTGTCCGCTCTCCCGCCCTTCGTGCAGGTGTTCACCCGAACGGGCTAGTTCCTGACCGACGGCTCAGTACCCAGCGTGCGGCCGGTCCAAACCCCTGCTTTCGGCCCAACCGTGGCCCAATCCGCCGGGATCGGCAACAAATGCCTGAACCACGGCGTGGCGCGGAACGTGCACTCGGTGTGTGCTCATTTCCCGGGATCACACGTTCACCCCGGGGCAGGTCCCTTAGGCTGCTCCTCATGAGCGTTCCGGCCCGGCGTCCCGCCGTGCTCGGTGCTACCCGAGGTGTGTTGCTGGCCGTGTGCGCCGCGACACTCTCGGTGACCGCTCACCGCCTCGCCGACGGCGGCCTGCCCGACCCGGCGATGACCGTGCTGCTCGCCACCCTGTTCGGCTGGACCGGGACCTACCTCGCCCGCAAGGCGCGGGGCGCGGCCGCCACGATCGCCGTGCTGGGCGTCGCCCAGCTGGTGATGCACCTGCTGCTCACGACACTCGCCGGCCACCACGACATGTACGCCTCGCCCGGCAGCACCGGGCTGGGCATGATCGCCGCGCACGCGTTCGCGACGCTGCTCACGGCGTTGCTCCTCGCCCGCGCGGACGCGACGCTGCTGACGGTCCTCGCCGTGCTGCGCGCGATCCTGCCGCGGCTGCTCGGCCCGCTGCCGGTGCCGTCCGCCCCCGCGCGGGTCCCGGTCCGCGTCGACCCGGCAGACCACCTCGTCGGCGTCGACCTGCGCCGGATCCGCGGGCGGCGGGGCCCGCCCGCGCACTCCTGACCTCAGCTCGTCCCGAACAGCGGATTCCCGCTGCCCTTTTTCTTGAGTTCATCAGGAGTGAACCCATGTCCCAGCACGTCTTCAAGCGCGCCGGTTTCCTCGCCGCCACCGTCGGCGTCGCCGGTCTCCTCGGCGCGGGCGTCGCCGCCGCGCACGTCACCGCCAACGTCTACGGCTCCCAGCCGACGAAGGGTGGGTACGCGGCGATCGTGTTCCGCGTGCCGAGCGAGGAGAAGGACCCCGTCACCACCACGAAGGTCACCGTCGACTTCAAGGCGGACTACGGCATCGGCTCGGTGCGGACCAAGCCGCTGCCCGGCTGGACCGCCGAGGTGACCAAGTCGAAGCTGCCCACCCCGATCACCAAGGACAACGGCACGCAGATCACCGAAGCCGTCACCGCGGTGACGTGGACCGCGCAGCCCGGCAACGAGCTCAAGGCCACCGACTACCAGGAGTTCTCGGTCAGCTTCGGCCCCCTGCCGACCAACGTCGACCAGGTCGAGTTCCCAGCGCACCAGACCTACAGCGACGGCAAGGTCGTCGACTGGAACCAGCCGACCCCGGCGAACGGTGAGGAGCCGGAGCACCCGGCGCCGGTCGTGAAGCTGGCCGCGAAGACCGACGGCGACGGCGACCACGCCGGGATGGCCGCGGGTACGGCCTCCACCCCCGGGGAGCACACTGAAGCCGCGGCGACGACGTCGGACAGCACGGCCCGCTGGCTCGGCGGGGCCGGTCTGCTCGTCGGCGCCGTCGGCCTCGGTGTCGGGGCCGGCGCGACCATCCGGGCCCGCAAGGCCACGGCGAAGCCGGGAGGCAACAGCTAAATGCGCAAGGCGCTCGTCGCGCTGGCGTTGACCGGGGTGGCCGTGCTCGGCACGGCCACCCCGGCGCTGGCGCACAACGTGCTGATCTCCTCGGACCCGGCGAACGGCTCGTCCATCGCCGCCGGCCCGCAGAAGATCAGCCTGACGTTCGACCAGTACGTGCAGGGCGCGGACGTCAACCAGATCGCGGTGACCGGACCGGGCGGCGGGCAGTGGGCCGAGGGACCGATCAGCGTGGTGAACAACGTCATCAGCGCGCCGTTGCGGCCGCTCGGCCCGGCCGGGAAGTACACCGTCGGCTACCGGGTGCTGTCCGCGGACGGCCACCCGGTGACCGGTGAGCTCACCTTCACCCTCACGACCGCGGGCACCGGCACACCGGCGACCGTCGACGCGGCGAAGTCGCCGGGTTCGGCTTCGCAGGCGGCTCCGCAGTCGTCGTCGAGCGGCGTGCCCATCTGGGTCTGGATCGCCGGCGCGGTCGTGCTGCTGGCGATCGGGCTGACCGTGGCACTGCGCTCCGGCGGCAAGATCGAAGAGAAGAACTGATGACGCAGGCCGAAACCACCGCGAAGCCCCGCTACGCGACGCTGCTCTGCGTCGTGACCGCGGGCTTGCTCGGCGCCCTGATCGGCGTCGCGCTCATGTCCACGACCCCGGTCCCCGGCGTGGTGGAGCCGAGCGCGGTGGTCTCGGCCGGCATCCCGGTCGTGCGGGTGCTGCTCGACCTGGCCGCCGTGACGACCATCGGGCTGGCCCTGCTGTCGGTCCTCGTCGGCTACGACCGGCCGAAGCTCACCGAGCCGGTGATGCGGCTGGCCCGGCCGGCCGGCGTCGCGGCCGCGCTCGTCTGGGCCACGGCCGCGGTCGTCGCGCTGATCCTGCAGACCGCCGAGTACAAGCCGGGTTCGGCGACGCTCTCGCCCGGTGACATCGGCAGCTACATCGCCGACGTCGGCGCCGGGAAGGCGCTCGTCATCGTCGCGGTGCTCGCGCTCGTCCACGCCGGGATCGGCGCGCTGGCGCTGCGCTTCGGTGAGAAGGTGCCCGCCGAGGTCCGCGTCGGGCTCGGGTTGTTCGCGCTCCTGCCGCTGCCGGTCACCGGGCACGCGTCGAACTGGAGCTACCACGACTACACGATGATCTCGATGGAGCTGCACGTGATGAGCGCCGTCGCCTGGACCGGCGGGCTCGGCGCGATGACCGTGCTCCTCGTGGCGAACCGGACGCTGCTGGCGCACGCGCTGCCGCGGTTTTCGAAGCTGGCGACGCTCTGCCTGGTCCTCTCCGCGGCGACCGGGCTGTTCAACGGCCTCGTCGAGATCTCGCTCAACCCGACCATCGGGTTCTGGGCGGCGATCTTCACGACGCCGTACGGGCAGCTGTTCCTCCTGAAGTTCGTCTGCACCGGCGTCATCGCGTTGCTCGGCGCCAACGTCCGCTGGCGGCTGATGCCGCAGATCGTCCGGCACAACCGGACGGCCATCGCCGCGTGGGCCACGCTCGAGCTGACCGTCATGGGCTTGGCGTTCGGCTTCGCCGTCGTGCTGACGCGCGCGCCGGTCGTCGCCTCCTGAAAGCCCTTCCCCGCAGGTAGCACCCGGTGCCGGTGACGGCGAGTAGCTGCAAGTTGCGCATTGGGATGGCGGGTGGTCCATTGGGGGTGACCGGTCGGGCTGAACTTTCTACCCAGAGCGGACCGCATTTCGGAAGCGACGAACGGTCATTTGCAGTCGGCGAATGCACGTGCAGCCTGTGGCACCGGTCACATGAAGTGACAGATCAAGGTCAACGGTAACGGGTCCACCGCGTGTCCGTCCGCCCGCTGCGAAGGTCGTCCAGCCGCCGGTAGAGCTCCGGCCGCACCTGCGGCCGACTGCGCAGGATCGGCAGCACGCTCGTCGTCAGCTTCAGCTCCCGGATCCCCCGGAGCACGGCGAACCCGGGCCACGACGTGACGTCGAAGCCGTACGCCGCGGCGAACGTCCGGTAGCGCACCGGCGGGTCGCCGAACCGCTCGCGTCCGACCGCCAGCGGCGTCAGATCCCACTCCAGCGGCCCGACGCAGGAGGAGTCGAAGTCGCAGAGCACCGGCCCGTCCGGGCCCGGGATGACGTTGCCCGGGTGCGCGTCGCCGTGCACCAGGCCCCTGGGCAGCGGAAACTCCAGTTCGGCCAGCGCGGCTTCGAGCTCGGCGCACCGGTCGAGCAGGAACACGCGGTCGGTGTCGCTGAGCTCTTCGGCATCGGACACCCTGGCCCGCACCGCGGCGAACGGCGCCCACTCGGCCAAGCCGTCGGGCGCGGGGAGCGCGTGCACCCGGCGCAGCAGGTGCGCCAGGTCTGCGGAGGTCGCCGGGCGGCCGATGCTCGGCACCTGGTGCCACACGGTCACCAGGTGCTCGCCGACTTCCAGCGGCTGCGCCACGGTGTCGAGCAGCCGGATCGCCGGGACGCCGTGCCGTTCGAAGTGCCGGGCCACCCGCACGACGGTCTCGACGCGGTGCCGGAGCCGGGTCGAGCCGACGATCCGGATCACGAAAGGCGCGGTGACCAGCGCATACACCGCGTTGTTCGTGAACCGCAGCAGGCGCGCGCCCGCCGGGTCGAGACCCAGCAGCGCACAGGTCTCGGCCAGCACGCCACGCAGTTTGCCTGCGGTGAACCGGCCGTCGGAAATGGCGACGGCGCCGTTAGGCGACGTAGAAGGCTTGGAGGCGCTCGGCGAGGACGTTGACATCGGAGTTGTTGCGCCGCCGTTCGGCCTCGGCCAGGAGCGGGCGCATCCGGTCCTTGACCCGCTGGGACTTGATGGACTCGGCGCAGTCGATCGTCTTGCCGCCGACCTTGGCACCGTGGTCGAGGTCGCCGTCCAGGAGGTGGTTGGTGGCGAGCGCGCTCAGCATGAACGTCTTCGACCGGGCCATGTCGTCGTCGTAGGAGTCGACGGCCTTGGTCAGCGCGGGGATCGCGTACTTCGTGTGCTCCGGGTTCTTCTGCGCCAGCACGGTGTGGACCGTGCCGATCATGGCGTAGACGTCGGTCTCGGTGAAGAACTTGACCCACGACTCGGCCTCGGCGTGGTTGGCGCGGGCGAACTCGTCCTTGCTGCGGCCGAGCAGCTTCACCGCCTGCTCTTCGTTGCCCATCATCGCGTAGGCCCACGCCTCGTTCGCGCAGAGCACCGCGACGGCCAGCTCCGAGCCGGATTCCTGGGCGGCGATCTGGCCGAGCTGGAACAGCTTCAGCGCGTCGTTCGCCGCGTCCTGGTGCAGGTAGACCCGCCCCATCCGGTACAGCACGTTGGCCACCAGCGGGTGGCTGTTGCCCTGCTTGGCCAGGTCGAGCGCGTTGGCGAAGTGGCCGCGGGCGGAGTCCAGCAGGCCCGTGTCGAAGGAGGTCCAGCCGGCCAGGGAATGCAGGTCGGCGAGGGCGACGTAGAGCCGGTTCTTCACGAGTTCGGTGCTGTGCGCTTCGAGCATCTGCTGTCCCCAGGACAGCTGCGCGACGACGGCGTCGCGGCAGAACCCGCCGCCGTACTGGTAGTCCAGCGCCCGGAGCGCGCGCGTCGCGGCCTCCACCTGGCGGACGTCGGTCATGCCGATGCGCCCGGGCGCCGGCGTCCTGGCCGGGCCCGCCGACCACGTGCCGGACTCCGGACCGAACACCGCCGCACCCATCGTGACCTGGGCGGCGTGCGCGAGGAACCTCCGTCGCTTCACGGACTCGTCCTCCTCAGCCTGCTGGCCGTCGGCGGAGCCGACGACCCGTATCGCCGTGGCCTCGTCGTAAGCGAGGCCCATGTACCCACGGGGGACGCCAAGACCGTCGGCGATCCTCGTGAGCACGTCGTAGGCCATGACCTGGCGACCCTTGAGGATCTCCGACACCTCGGACTGGGACTGGCCGGTCATCGCGGCGATCTGGCGCTGCGAGACACCGTGCTTGCGCAGGAGGCGGTAGACGGCGCTGATCTCGCGGGATGCGAGCGCGGCTCTCATCTCCGGCTGCTCCCACGCGTCAGCGGGAACTGCGTGGCTCTGCCGGGCGTCGGCACTGCCACCGTTACTGGCGTCCATCGCGCCCCCTCCACTGTCCGGTCGGGCGTCTGTGAAACAGCGTAGGCAAACCTGCGAAACCGTGTGAACAGCCGAACTGGCGCCCTGATCGGTCCGGGCGAAGTCCGTTGACCGCTTACCGTGGAACCCGGTCCGGTCACCGCTATGACGCCGTTTCGACCTTCTATCGCACCCGGTTTCACCTCACTGTAGTTGTCAGATCTCCGTCACCGCCCGGACACCGGCAGCGATCACGGAGAGCTACGAAAACCGCAGCGTCGTGCAAGGGGCGATGTTGCAGAAGGCATCTTCGAACCCGGTTCGGAGAAGACGACAGAGCGGAGAGAGGCGTGGAGTTCGTGGACTCGTTCGCAGGGGGACATGCCGGCACGGCGACCCGCGCCGTGCGGCCGGCGGTCGCGTCGGTCTCTCCCGTCTCCGCCGTCCGTCCCGTCACCCCCGCCGCCGCGGTGGATCCCCGTACCGCGAGCGTCCGGCACTACGAGGGTGGACAGCTGGTGTGGCGCGTGCAGTGCGGCGACCTCATCAGCCGGGAACGCGCGGTGACGGTGTTCGTCGAGGACAACCAGGTGGTACTGGTCTCGCCTCCCGGTGAGACCGCGCGGCTGACGTCCGGCCAGCTCGGCCAGCTGCGCGCCGCGCTCAACGAAGCCGCCAAGATGGCGGAAAGGTGACGGTGAGCTGACGATGGATCAGGTACTCGGGCAGGTCCTCCGCAACGCGGTCTGGGAGCGCCTGGACATGCTGACCGACCTGGCGAACCGCGCCGACGCCCAGTCGCTCGTCTCGGTCGCGCGCTCCGAACTGCCCCGCCTGACGGAGGCGTGGCGGGCGATGCTGAAGATGCACGAGCCCGACGAGCGTGGCGACTGCCCGACCTGCTCGACCCGGTGGCACCGCTGCAAGGCGCCGTGCTCGGTTTGGCAGGTCGCGCACGAGCACCTGGTGGCCGGCGGGCTGGCCCCGCAGCAGCAGGCTCCGGCGGACCGCCGCCTGCAGGGACGGCGCAAGAGCCCGGTCCCGGCGCAGGCGCGTCCGGTCCCGGCGCCCACCGCGGCCGAGACCACCGGGCGCCACGCGCTGGTGAACCCGCGCCGAGCCGTCACGGCCTGATCCGCCCGGGCCCTCGCCACCTCCCGCGGTGACGGCCCCCTTGATCCGGCGAGCGCGGCCGACCGATCGCCCCATCGGACCCGCGCCGGCTCTCGCCGTGGCCGGGGACTGTTTCGCCCGCACCCCCGAGCAGCGCGAACCAGTCCTCGGCCACCCACCCGGTCCCCACCGCGATTAATCGAAAAAATTACGCGTTAGGTCTGGCCCAGGCCGTAATCGCCCGCTAGATTGATCACCGAACGAGGCGTGGACCAGTGGTTCACCCGTGCTGATCCGCTCGACTGAGCGGTCCCCGAATTCCGCGGGCCGGTGCCGTTGCACTCCCCTCCCCCGACCGGCACCGGCCCGCGGTTCCACGTCTAGCGGACGGCCTTGACGCGCAGCACCAGGACGGCGGCGAGCAGCGTCGCGACGGCCGAGGCGGCGAACAGCCCCGAGTAGCCGCCGAGGTAGGTCAGTACCAGCGGCGTCAGCAGCGGCGCGACCACCTGCGGCAGCGAGTTCGCGATGTTGATGACGCCGAGGTCCTTCGCCCGGTCCTGCGCCGCCGGCAGCACCTGCGTCAGCATCGCCAGCGCCACCGCCATGTACGCTCCGAAGCCGACCCCGAGCAGCGGGGACGCGGCGAGCGCGACGGGCCAGCTCTGCCAGATCACCAGCAGCAAAGCGGCCAATGCCATCACGGCGGAGGCCGCCAGGACGTAGGGCTTACGCCGCCCGGACCTGTCCGAGAAGTGCCCCGCCAGCACCGCGCCGGCCACGAGGGCGACGCCGTAGAGCGCCATCATGATGAGCAGCCCGGTGCCGGGGTCCGGGTAGTGCACCGCGTCCTGGAGGAAGAACAACAGGTACAGCGTCCCGAACGCGTTGCCGAGGTTGATCATGAAGTGGCACGACCACGCCCAGGCGAAGTCCGGGTGCCGCCGCGGCGAGACCCACAGGGTGCGGAGGACTTCACCGGCCTTGGCGGACGGGCGGAACTCGACCGGCAGCCGCGCGTCCGGGGTCCGGAAGACGAAGAACGCGGCGCCGGCGACGACGATCACCGCGCAAACCGCGTACGCCAGCGGCAGCCCGGCGATGCCCAGCATCAGGACGACCACGACCGCACCCAGCACCGTGCCGAGCATCTGCGCGATCCCGACGAGCCCGCCCACCTGCGCCCGCTGGCCGACCGGGACACGGTCGGCGATGGCGGACATCAGCGTGGCGAGCATGCCGTTGAGCCCCGCCTGCACGAGGCACCAGCCGGTGATCATGAGCGCGACGTCCGGCGCGAACGCCAGCACGAGCAGCCCGACGGTGGCGACGGCCGCGCCGATCACCGTCCACGGGTGACGACGGCCGAAGCGCGAGCACGTCCGGTCCGACAGCAGCCCGACGGCCGGGTTGACGACCAGCGCGACGACCGCGCCGACGCCCATCACCAGCCCGAGCACGAACTCCTTGTTCACCTTGTCGAGCAGCTCGGCCTGCTGCGGCAGCAGCACCTGGATCGGCGCGTAGATCCCCAGCCAGAGGGCGATGTTCGCGAAGAACAGCAGGCTCATCCAGCCGGGGCGGACCCGCACGGTGGGTTCGGCGAGCGCCTCCGGGAGGACCTCGGTCGTTTCACTCATCGCGCACCAGCTTCCGGTACCAGTGGAACGAGTCCTTCGGCGTCCGCCGCAGGGTCTCGTAGTCGACGTGCACCAGGCCGAAGCGCGGCGCGTAGCCCTTGGACCACTCGAAATTGTCCATGAGGGACCAGCAGAAGTAGCCCCGCACGTCGACGCCGGCGTCCATCGCCTCACGCAGCGCGACGAGGTGGCTGTGCAGGAAGTCGATGCGTTCGGGGTCGTGCACGCCGCCGTCCTCGGCGACTTCGTCGGCGAAACTGCAGCCGTTCTCGGTGATCTGGATCGGCGGCAGCTTGTCGCGGTAGCGATGGTGGAAGTCGAGCAGCAGCTCGCGCAGGGCGTGCGGGACGATCGGCGAGTCGTTCGTCGTCATCGGATACCCCTCGATCGGGCGAAGATCGAAGGGCAGCGGGTTGCCGGGGCTGGGCTTCGCGACGCCCTGCGGCTCGTAGTAGTTGATGCCGTAGAAGTCGAGCGGCTGCGCGATGGTCGGCAGGTCGTCGACGAAGCCGGCCGGGAGGTGCGCGTGGAGCTGCTCGGGATAGCTGCCGAGCAGGACGGGATCGGCGTACAGCCGGTTGAGGAGCGCGTCGAGCCACTCGGCGGCTTGCGCGTCTTCCGGGCTGTCGTCGCCGGGCCAGATCGGCGAGTGGTTGTTCGCGGTCCCGATGTTCGTCGCGCCGGCCGCGCGGAGGGCCTGGACGGCGAGGCCGTGCGCGAGGTTCTGGTGGTGCGCGGTCGGGACGGCGTCGAGCAGGAGCGTCTTGCCCGGCGCGTACTCGCCGATCGCGTAGCCGAAGATGGACATGACCATGGGCTCGTTGAGCGGAATCCACAGTTTCACCCGATCGGCGAAACGTTCGCCGAGGATGTGGGCGTACTCGGCGAAGCGGTCAGCGGTCGCGCGGGCGAGCCAGCCGCCTTCGTCCTCGATGGCCTGCGGGGTGTCCCAGTGGTAGAGCGTGACGGCGGGCGCGATGCCGGCCTCGCAGACGGCGTCGATGAGCTTGTCGTAGAAGCCGAGGCCCTCGGGGTTCGGCGCGCCGCGGCCATCGGGCTGGATGCGGGGCCACGCGATCGACATCCGGTAGGCCCCCACGCCGAGCTCCGCCATCAGCGCGATGTCTTCGGGGTAGCGGTGGTAGTGGTCGGCGGCTACGTTGGCTCGTTCACCGCGGGCGATCTTGCCCTCGGTCGCGGTGAACGTGTCCCAGATGGACGGTCCGCGCCCACCTTCGCTGGTGGCGCCTTCGATCTGGAACGCGGAGGTGGAGACACCCCAGAGGAAGCCGGGCGGGAAGATCGGGTTCTGCACCGCTGCTGACCCTTCGTCAGGCCACCCGTACGGGTGAACATGAAAAGTTCTCATATACTAGGTCTTCACTCGTCCGTGGGGAAGCCCGTCGGCACGATAAAGTCCCAGATCAGACGAGGAGGAGCGCCGTGTCCGACATCCAGGCCGCGAAGGTGCCGGCAGAAGCCACCCCCTTGCGCCGTCAGCCGGTCCAGCAACGCAGCGCGAAGCGGGTCGAGCAGATGCTCGACGCGAGCGCGGCGTTGATCGACGAACTCGGTTACGACGCACTGACGACGACGCTGATCGCCAAGCGGGCGGGCGTGGCGGTCGGTTCGCTGTACCAGTTCTTCCCGGACAAACGCGCCGTGGTGCAAGCGCTCACCGCCCGCAACTTGGAGCGCTTCGTGGCGGCGGTGAACGAACGCCTGAAGCAGCTGGGCCCGGAGCACTGGTGGGACGTCGTCGACTCGATCCTCGACATCTACCTGGAGATGCACCGCTCGGTCCCCGGCTTTTCCAAGGTCCACTTCGGCGACATCATCGACCGTCAGCTGCTGGACGAAACCCGCGACAACAACGCGGTGATCGTGGATTCCCTGACCGAGATCCTGACGGCCCAGGTCGACCGCCCGGTGGAGGACCTGCGGTTCGCGATCACGATCGCCAACGAGGTGGCGGACGCGTTGTTGAAGCTGGCGTTCCGGCGAGAGCCCAGTGGCGACGAGAAGATCGTCGCCGAGGCGAAGTACGTGGTGAAGGGGTACTTGGCGGCTCGGTTCGGAGAGCAGTCCTAGCTGTCCACAGAAGTTGTCCACAGGTATGCACAGCTGTGGACAACCCGGTCAGCCGAAGTTCTGGTGCTCGCCTCGGTAGGTCGGGACCGTGCGCTCCACCTGGTCGCCCTGGATCAGGTGGTAATGCGTGAAGCGCTCTGCCAGTTCGCCCGCCTTCGCGTGGCGCAGCCAGACCCGGTCGCCCAGCTTCAGGGTGCGGGCCGCACGGCCGGTCACCGGCGTTTGGACCTCGCCCGCCCCCTCGAAGCCCAGCAGTTTCAAGCCCGTCGGCAAGTACGGCTGCGGCTGGCGGGATGGTCCTGTGGGGCCCGAAGCGATGTAACCACCCGAGAACAGCGTCGCGATCTTGCGTGTCGGACGGCGCACCACCGGCAACGCGAACAACGCCGCCGGGCGAGGGTGGAAGCGGGAGTAGCCGTCGAACAGCGTCGGGCCGATCAGGCCCGAGCCCGCTGCTATCTCCGTGACCACGGCGTCCGCCCCGGTGGACTCGATGCTTCCGGTGCCGCCGCCGTTCACGAACTCCAGCGGCGTCACCGCCTCGACCGCTCGGACCGCTTCGCCCCTGCGCCGGTTCAGCTCCGCTGCCGAACGGCGTTGCATCCAGCCGATCACCGCCTGGTTGACCCGGCGGCCGGCCGCGTCGCCGAGGCCCGCGATCTGGCCCTCGTACGCCATCACGCCCACCAGGCGGAACCCCGGGCGCGCCACGATCTGCTCCGCGAACGTCGATGCCTGCTTCGGCGTGAACACCGGCGAGCGGCGCGTGCCCACGTGGACTCCCGGCAACGGGCGCCACGACGCGTCCAGCTCCAGGCACACCCGGATTTCCGGGTGACCGTGGCCCAGCGCGGCGTCCACCAGGTCCAGGTGCGACGGCGAGTCGACCATGATCGTGATGGCCGCGCGGGCCTCGTCGGACGCGGCCAGTCGGCGGAGTGCCTCGTGGTCGGCCGTCGGGTAGGCGACGACGATGTCATCGGTCGTACCCTGCTCGACGTGCCAGATCGCCTCCGCCAGCGAGTAGCACATCAGGCCCTCGAAGCCCGGCATCGCGAGCACGCGCTCCAGCAGCGCCCGGCAGCGGACCGACTTGCTGACCACCCGGATCGGCTTGCCCGCCGCGCGACGGCGGAGGTCTTCGGCGTTCGCGTCGAAGGCCGCCAAGTCGACTACCGCCAAGGGGGGATCGAGGTCCTTGGTCGCCAAGTCGTACACCGTCGCACTGGTCACGAGGTCTAAAGTACGACACGAAGGCTTGAAACGCGAATACTATTCACTTACTGTTTCGGGCACTCGACGAGGAAGGGTGCGCGCATGACCCGGTGGACCAACTGGGCGGGCACGGCGTCCGCCTCGCCGCAGCACGTTCACCAGCCGCGCAGCGCGGCCGAGATCGCCTCGACGGTCGCCGCCATCGCCGCGGCCGGCCGGACCGTGCGCCCCTGGGGCAGCGGGCACTCCTTCACCGCGATCGCCGCCGCCGATTCCGACGCGCTCGACCTGCGTCACTGGACCGGGATCGAACAGGCCGACGTGGAGACGGGTCTCGTGACCGTCCGCTCCGGCACCACGATCCGGCAGCTCAACGCCGAACTCGACGCGCTCGGGCTGGCCATGACCAACCTCGGCGACATCGACGCGCAGACCATCGCCGGCGCGATTTCCACCGGCACCCACGGCACCGGCGCGAAGCTCGGCGGCCTCGCCACCCAGATCGCCGCGCTCGAACTCGTCCTCGCGGACGGCACGATCGTCAACTGCTCGGCCGACGAAAAGCCCGATCTCTTCGCCGCCGCCCGCGTCGGCCTCGGCGCGCTCGGCGTGATCACCACCGTGACGCTGCGGTGCGAGCCGGCGTTCTTCCTGCGCGCGCAGGAACGACCCGAGCCGCTGGAGCAGGTCCTCGAGGGCTTCCACGACTTCGCCGCGGAGAACGACCACTTCGAGTTCTACTGGTTTCCGTACGGCAAGAACGCTCTGGTCAAGCGCAACAACCGGACCGGCACGGCCCGGCCGCTGAGCAAGGTCCGGGAGTTCGTCGACTACCGGATCATGGAGAACGTCGCGTTCGGCGGGCTGTGCCGGACCGGGCGGCTGATGCCGCGGCTCGTGCCGTCGCTCGGCAGCTTCGCCTCGAACGTCCTCTCCGCCCGCGAGTACAGCGACCGCTCGCACCGCGTCTTCGTCACCGCGCGAGACGTCCGGTTCACCGAAACGGAATACGCTGTTCCACGTGAATCAGTGCTCGACGTGCTCGCCGAGCTGCGCGCGCTGGTTCCGAAGCTGAAGGACCCGGTGATGTTCCCGGTCGAGGTGCGCGTCGCCGCGGCCGACGACATCTGGCTGTCGACCGCGCAGGGCCGCGACTCGGCCTACATCGCCATCCACCAGTTCGTCGGCATGCCCTACCGCGAGTACTTCGGCGCGTTCGAGAAGATCGCCGGCGCGGTCGGCGGCCGCCCGCACTGGGGCAAGCTGCACGACCTCGACGCCGGCGTCCTCCGCTCCCGCTACCCGCACTTCGACGACTTCCTGCGCGTGCGCAAGGAGACCGACCCGCGCGGCGTGTTCACCAACACCTACCTGGACCGGGTCCTGGGACCGGCCTAGAACAACGCCGACACCGATTCGCCGTTGTGGATGCGGCGGATCGCCTCAGCCATGGCCGGCGCGATCGACAGGATCTTCAGCTTCTCGGTGCGTTCCGCTTCCGGCACCGGGACCGTGTTGGTGCAGACGATCTCCAGCACCTCGGGCCGTCCGCCGATCCGCTCGATGGCCTTCGCGGCGAACAGGCCGTGCGTGCACGCGACCCGGATCGAGCGCGGCTCGAGTTCGGCCAGCCGGTCGAGCAGCTCCAGCACGGTGCTGCCCTTCGCGATCTCGTCGTCGAGCACGATGACGTCCCGGCCGGTGATCTCGCCGATCACCGACGTGATCTGGACGCGGTCGTCGGGGAACCGCTCCTTCGCCCCGGCCGCGACCTGCACGCCGAGGAGCCGCGCGAAGTGCGACGCCTCCTTGGCGTTGCCCAGATCGGGTGAAACGACGGTGGTGCGGGACAGGTCGTACTGGCGGAAGTGCTTGGCCAGCTCCTGCAGCGCGTGCAGGTGGTCGACCGGGACGCTGAAGAAGCCGTGGACCTGCGGCGAGTGCAGGGTCATCGCGAGCACGCGGCTCGCGCCCGCGGTCACCAGCAGGTCGGCGACCAGCCGGCCGCCGATCGAGATGCGCGGAGCGTCCTTCTTGTCCGAGCGCGCGTACGAATAGTGCGGCATCACGGCGGTGATCCGGGACGCCGAGGCGCCGCGGGCCGCGTCGAGCATCAGCAGCAGCTCGACGAGGTGTTCCTGCACCGGCTTGACCAGCGGCTGGATGATGAAGACGTCCCGCTCGCGGCAGTTGGCCTGCAGCTGTACTTCGAGGCAGTCGTTCGCGAACCGCTGGATTTCGACCGGCCGCAAGGGCACGCCCAGGTGGGCGCAGATTTCTTCGGCCAGCTCAGGGTGCGCGCTGCCGCTGAAGACGGCGATCTCTCGCGAGGCTTCGGTGATCACAGCGCTGAGATCGCCTCGTCGACGGCGACCTCACCCGAGATCAGCGTCAGGGTGCGGTGCACCGAAGCGCGCGTCCCGAGCAGGCCGGCGATGACCGCGGCGACGTCGTCGCGCGGGATCGGGCCGCGGTCGGTCTTCTCGGCCAGCAGGACCCGGCCGGTGCCCGGCTCGTCGGTCAGCTGCCCCGGCCGGAGGATGGTCCAGTCGAGGTCGCGGGCCTTGAGGTCGTCCTCCGCCGCGCGCTTGGCACGCAGGTAGTGCCGGAACTCCTCGGTGACGTCGGGATTCTCCGGGTTGTCGGCCCCGATGGAGCCCACCTGGAGGTGCCGCCGGACCCCGGCCCGCTCGGCCGCTTCGGCGAACAGCGCCGCGGCGCCCCGGTCCACTGTGTCCTTGCGGGCGGTGCCGCTGCCCGGGCCGGCGCCGGCGGAGAACACCGCGGCGTCGGCACCCTTCAGCACCTCGGCGACGGCGTCCACATCGGAGTTCTCCAGGTCGAGCACGACGGCCTGGGCGCCGGCGGCCTCGAGGTCCGCCACCTGGGCGGGGTTCCGGATCAGCCCGACCGCTTCGTCCCCGCGTGCGGCGAGCAGCCGCTCGAGCCGCAGCGCGATCTGACCGTGTCCACCAGCAATGACGACTCGCATGGAGCCGACTTTAGTGCGAAGCGGGCGCCTCCGCGGTCCGGAGCAGGTGGTCGTAGACCAGCTCGTTGACCAGGCGGGAGACCGGGTCCTCGGCCAGCACGACGCGCTCGGTCCGGCCTTCGAGGTCGAGGTCGACGACCGCGTTCGGGTCGGCGGTCACGACGGCGAGGCCGTACGCGCGGGCGCGCGGCAGGCAGTTGCCGACGTAGTCCTCGGTGAGGACGGCCGGCGAGGGAAGAACCATCGCGGCCTCGCCGTAGCGGGCGAACGGAACCGCGGAGGCCATCGCGGTGCGCCAGTGGCGCGCGACGGCCAGGACACCGACGATCTCGGCGGCCGGGGCGGGGGCGGTTCCGGCCAGCTCCGGCCAGGTCCAGGTGTCGACGGTGGCGCGGTCGGCCACCGGGCCGGCACCCATCGCGATGCGTTCGGCGTGGACTTCGGTGCGCAGCTTGGCGACCACACAGACCTTGCGGCCGAGGATCGTGGTCTCGGGGAGCACGATGCCGTTCCAGCCCAGCTGGGCGGCCGCGGCGCGGGCGAGCTCGTCGACGCTCGCGGGGAGCTCGATCGGCGGCACCACGCGGCTCGGCATCGACCGGCTGCGCTTCGCGCCACCGGCGACCGTCGAGCGCTCGGTGTTCTGAGGTGTAGCCGCCACGAGTCCGCCTCCTTCAAGCCTGCACTGCATCGTGACCGGGGAAAACCGGCACACCATCTGTGTAACAGCGCGACGCCGCGGCGTCGCCGGGTAGCGCCGGTGGCTGCGATCGGCGGCGCCCAGCGGTCGATGACCGGTCGGTAGGCGGTCATCCGACTTCGGCCGAACGGTGCGGCCAACCGAGTGAGGGCGGGGTGAGTGGCATTACGGTCCGCCTGCGCCCGACTACCCGTGGCGGACCCCGCCAAACCCCATCCGGTTAGCCCGTTCGGCGCAACCGATAGAGAATCCACAGTGGACGTGGGCCGCTGAGCTGCGGTTGTCGGCCCTCACCGACATGGCGGTGAGCTACGCCGCAGCGCGCGCGTGTCCCCCGGACTAAAGTTACCGATCAGTCACTTAGTCGCCGCCGTGGAGGACCGATGCGCTCCCCGAAGGACTTCTTCGCCCCGCTCGCCCTGGGCGCGCCCGCCCCCGTGCGCGAGATCCCGGTGACGCCGTCCCGGATGATCCACTTCTTCGACCCGGGCAACGAGAAGATGGCGGCCAAGGTGCCGGACCTCGCGAAGAAGGTCGACGTCCTGCTCGGCAACCTCGAGGACGCCGTGCGCGCCGACCGCAAGGAGGCCGCGCGCGCCGGGCTCGTCGCGATCGCCAAGGCGAACGACTTCGGGAAGACGCAGCTGTGGACGCGGGTCAACAGCCTGGACTCGCCGTGGGTGCTCGACGACTTGATCACGCTGGTCACCGAGATCGGCGACAAACTCGACGTGATCATGGTGCCGAAGGTCGAGGGCGCGCAGGACATCCACTACGTCGACCGGCTGCTGGCCCAGCTCGAAGCCCGCGCGGGCCTGACGAAGCCGCTGCTGGTGCACGCGATCCTCGAGACGGCGAGCGGCGTGGCCAACGTGGAGGAGATCGCCGGCGCCAGCCCGCGCATGCAGGGCATCTCGCTCGGGCCGGCCGACCTGGCCGCGAGCCGCCGGATGAAGACGACCCGCGTCGGCGGCGGCCACCCCGGCTACCTCGTGCGCACCGACCCGGTCGGCGACGACCTGACCGCGGGCCGGACGACCTACCAGCAGGACCTCTGGCACTACACGGTGGCGCGGATGGTCGACGCCTGCGCGATGCACGGGATCCTGCCGTACTACGGGCCGTTCGGGGACATCCGCGACGTCGTGGCCTGTGAGGACCAGTTCCGCAACGCGTTCCTGCTCGGCTGCGTCGGCGCGTGGAGCCTGCACCCGGTGCAGATCGGCATCGCGAAGAAGGTGTTCTCGCCTTCGCCGTCCGATGTGGCCTGGGCGCGCCGCGTGATCGCCGAGATGGGCGACGGCACGGGCGCGGTGATGATCGACGGGAAGATGCAGGACGACGCGTCGGTAAAGCAGTGCCGCGTGGTCGCCGAACTGGCCGACGCCCTCGCGGCGGACGACCCCGAACTCGCCGCGGCCTACGACGCCGCTACCAAGGAGGCCCTCGGATGACCGAGCTGAAGCCGAGGCGGTCCGTCCTCTACATGCCCGGCGCCAACGAGCGGGCGCTGGAGAAGGCCAAGACGATCCCGGCGGACGCGCTGATCCTCGACCTCGAGGACGCCGTCGCGCCGGACGCGAAGGAAGCCGCCCGTGAGCGGGTCTGCGCCGCGGTGGGTTCGTACGGGACGCGCGAAGTGACCATCCGGGTCAACGGCCTGGACACCGAGTGGCACGACGCCGACCTGCGCGCGGCCGCGTCGGCGGGCCCGGCCGCGGTGGTCGTGCCGAAGGTGAACTCGGCGGCCGAGGTGCACAACATCGAGCGCGCGCTGGAGCTGGGCGGCGCCCCGGACCACACGAAGATCTGGGCGATGGTCGAGACGCCGGTGGCGATGCTGCACGCGGAGGAGATCGCGGCGGCGTCCGAGCGGCTGACGGTGCTGGTGATGGGCACGAACGACCTGGCCAAGGAGCTGCACGCGGAGTTCGTGCCGGGCCGCGGGCCGTTGCTGGGCGGGTTGTCACTGTGCCTGCTGGCCGCGCGCGCGACCGGCAAGGTCATTCTCGACGGCGTCTACAACGACGTGAAAGACCTTCCCGGTTTCGAGGCCGAGTGCGAGCAGGGCCGGCAGTACGGCTTCGACGGCAAGACGCTGATCCACCCGGCGCAGGTCGAGCCGTGCAACCGGATCTTCGCGCCGTCGGAGGCGGAGATCGACCGGTCACGCCGGATCATCGAGGCGTTCGAGGAAGCTCGCGCCGCGGGACGTGGCGTCGTGACCGTCGACGGCCGGATGATCGAAAACCTGCACGTCGAAAACGCACGGCGGGTGCTGGCGCTGGCCGAGGCCGTCCGGAACTGACGACCTCGGCACCCTGCGGGCTCAGAACTTCTTCGCTAGCCCACCGGCCAGGGCCGCTGCGGCGGGCGAATCCGTTCGTACGCCGCCGCGGCACGCAGGACGCCCACGTCGTCGAAGCGGCGGCCGGTGAGCTGGAGGCCGATCGGGCGGCCGTCGCCCGTGTAGCCGCAGTTCAGGGACACCGACGGCTGGCCGGACATGTTGTACGGGACCGTGAACGCGATGTGCTCGAACGGCCGCGACGGGTCGTTCGTCGGGGACGCCCACTCCGCCGGTGGGGCCGCCACCGGGCACGTCGGGGACAGGACGACGTCGTACGCCGAGGTCGCGCGCAGGGCCGCGACGCTGATCGCGTCGATCTGGGCGAAGCCGCGGTAGACGTCCACTCCGGACACTTCCGCGCCGCTCGCGGCCCAGTCCGCGATGTACGGCAGGACCTTCGCGCGGCGGTCCGCCGGCAGGGCCGCCATGTCGGACCAGGCGCGGGTGCGCCAGAAGACGTCCAGGCCGTCCAGCATCTCGCGGGTCAGGAACGGCCCGACCGGCTCGACGACCGCGCCCGCCGCCTCGAAGGCACGGGCCGCCGCCGTGACGGCGTCCAGCGTCGCCGCGTCCACCGGCAGGCCCACTCCCGGGTCGAGGTGCAGGCCGACGCGCAGCCCGGCCACGGACGGATCCAGCGACGTCCACGGCAGGTCGGCCGGCGGCAGGCTCAGGTGGTCGCGGGCGTCGGGCGCCGACAGCACGCTCATCAGCAACGCCGTGTCGGCGACCGTGCGGGTCATCGGACCGGCGACGCGGCCGAGGAACGGCGGGTCGACCGGTACGCGGCCGAAGCTCGGCTTCAGCCCGACCAGCCCGCACCAGCCGGCGGGCAGCCGGATCGAGCCACCGATGTCCGTCCCGACGTGCAGCGGGCCGTAGCCCGCGGCCGCCGCGGCACCCGCGCCCGCGCTCGACCCGCCGGGCGTGCACCGGACGTCCCAGGGGTTCCGCGCCGTGGCGTGGAAGCTCGACAGCCCCGACGTCAGCATCCCGTAGTCCGGCATGGTCGTCTTGGCCAGCAGGACGCCGCCGGACTCGCGGACCCGCGCGGCCGCCGGCGCGTCCTCGGCCGCCGGGACGAGCGCGGTCGCCGCCGTGCCGAGCGGGACCGGGGTGCCGCGGGTCGCGATGTTCTCCTTGAGTGTCAGCGGGACGCCGTCGATCGGGCCCAGCGCCTCGCCGGACGCCCAGCGAGCTTCGGACGCCTTCGCGTCTTCGCGAGCAGCTGAAGGGTCGTACGCATACAACGCGTGCAGCTCCGGCTCTCGCGCCTCGATGCGCGCGAGAACGGCTTCGGTCACCTCAACCGGCGACAGCGTCTTCGCGCGGTACTGCGCGACGAGCTCGACAGCGGTCAGGTCGGGCAGCTCGGTCATGCGACCTCCTTCACGAAGCAGGCGGTTCGAAGCGGCCGTCGACGGCGGTCCACCCGCCGTCCACCGCCAGCACAGAGCCGGTCACGAACGACGAAGCGTCCGAAGCGAGGTATACGACAGCGCCGGCGAGTTCCTCCGGACGCGCCCAGCGGCCCAATGCGCCCTTCGTCGCGTACGCGGCGTACCACTCCGGGTTCGCCTTGATCTGTGCGGTCAACGGCGTTTCGACGACGCCGGGCGCGATGGCGTTGACCCGCACACCGGACGGCCCGAACTCCGCCGCCGCCGTCCGGAACAGCTGGACGAGCCCGGCTTTCGTCGCCGCGTACGGGCCTTGGCCCGGCTCGACGGTCGTGCCGCGGATCGACGAGAACCCGATGATGCTGCCCCGCCCGCGGGCGGCCATGCGCGCGCCGAACGCCCGCACGACGTCGAAGGTCGCGCCCAGGTTGAGCGCGATGACGCGGTCGAACTCCTCGCGGGTGTAGTCGGTCAGCCGCTTGCGCACGTTCGTCGCCGCGGTGAGCACGACGACGTCGGCGTCACCCAGCTCGTCCGCGGCACGCTCGACGGCATCGGGCCGCAGGAGGTCGATCTCGTACGGCTCGCCCACGCCCGCTTCGCGCGCGGCTTCCAGGTCACGGTCCGCGCACACCACCGAAGCGCCGTGGGCCGCCAAGGCACGCGCGGCTTCGCGGCCGATGCCACCCGCGCCGAGGACGACGGCCCGGCGTCCGTCCAGGCGGAACAACGTCGAATAGTTCACGGGCGCAGCACCGCCATCCTCGTCACGGTCAGCTCTTCGACCGCGAAGCGCGGCCCTTCGCGGCCGATGCCGGAGTCCTTGACACCGCCGTACGGCATGGTGTCCGAGCGGAAGCCGGGCACCTCGTTGATCACGACACCGCCCACTTCGAGCTCGTCGAGCGCGCGGAACGCCGTGTCGAGGGACCGGGTGTAGACGCTGGCGTGTAGGCCGTAGCGGGACGCGTTCACGGCGGCGAACGCCTCGTCCACATCGGACACCGTGCGCAGGCAGACGACCGGGCCGAAGATCTCCTCGTCCCAGACCTCGACGCCGTCCGGGACGTCGAGCAGGACCGTCGGGCGCAGCACGGTGCCGTCGACACCACCGCCGACCCGGCGGGCGCCGGACTTCTCGATCCACGCGGCGACGCGATCGGTGGAAGCGGGGTCGATCAACGCCGACACCCGCGTCTTCTCGTCGCGTGGGTCGCCGACGACGACCTCGTCGAGCCGCGCCAGCAGCCGGTCGGTGAACTCCTCGGCGACCGACGAAACGACCAGGACCCGTTGCACCGAGATGCACGCCTGGCCGGACGCGTAGAAACCGCCGCGCAGCACGGCATCCACCGCGGCGTCCGGATCCGCATCGTCAGCGACGACCAAAGCGGCGTTCGAACCCAGCTCCAGCAACGTCTTCGTCGGGGCCGCGTCGCGGGCGATCCGGTGGCCGACCGCGGCCGAGCCGGTGAACGACACCGCGCCGATCCGGCGGTCGGTCGTCAGCGCCGCGCCCACGGCGGCGTCGCCGGTGACCAGCTGGACCATGGCGGGCACGGGCGCCACCGACCGCACCAGGTGCACGAGCCACAGCGTGGCCAGCGGCGTCTGCGGGGCCGGCTTGACGATCACCGGGCAGCCGGCGGCGATGGCCGGCGCGATCTTGTGCGACGCGAGCAGCAGCGGGTAGTTGAAGCCGGCGATGCCGACGACCACCCCGATCGGCTTGCGCTTCCAGAACCCGACCAGGCCATCGCCGGACGGCAGGAGGTCGAGCGGCACTGTCTCGCCGTGCAGCCGCGACACCTCTTCGGCCGCGGCCTCCCACGTGACGATGGTGCGCGCGACCTCGACCCGGCAGTCGACCAGCGGCTTGCCCGTCTCCAGCACGAGCAGGTTCTCGAACTCCGCCCGCCGTTCCCGCAACGCCGAAGCGACGTCGTTGAGCAGGGAACGCCGAGTCCGCGAAGGCAGCGAAGCCACTTCCCGCGCCACGGCGACAGCTTCGTCCACAGCGCGCGTAGCCAGTTCGGGCGTGCCGACCGGCGCGTGGCCGACCACGCTCCCGTCGTAGGGGAAAACGATTTCTTGCGTGTCCACAGCAGACACCCAGCCGGCGCCGACCGGCAGGCCGTCCGGATACTCAGCCATCGTCACCTCCGCTCAGCCGGGCCAGCTCCGCACGCAGGTTCGGCGCGGCCTGCAGCAGCTCCCGGGTGTACTCGTGCCGCGGCGCGTCGTAGACCTGCGCCACGTCGCCCAGCTCGACGATCTCGCCGCGGCGCATCACCGCGACCCGGTCGCAGACGTGCCGGACCACGCCGAGGTCGTGCGACACGAAGATCAGCGTCAGCGCGAACCGCGCCACCAGCGAGCCGAGCAGGTCGAGGATCTGGCCGCGCACGGAGACGTCGAGCGCGCTGACCGGTTCATCGGCGATGAGCACGCTCGGGTTCGGCGCCAGCGCGCGGGCGATCGAGATCCGCTGCCGCTGGCCGCCGGAGAACTGGTGCGGGTAGCGCTGGGCGGCGTCGGCGGGCAGGCCGACGGCGGCGAGCAGCTCGGCGACGCGCTCGGGGTCGCGCCGGCCCAGCGGCTCGGAAACGATGTCGCGCACGCGCATCCGCGGGTCGAGCGAGCCCATCGGATCCTGGAACACGATCTGCAGCTCGGAGCGGAGAAACCCCAGCTTCCGCTCGGGCAGCGTGTCGATCCGCCGTCCCTGGAACGAGATGGTGCCCGCGGTCGGCCGGTCGAGCGCGGCCAGCAGCCGGACCAGCGTCGACTTGCCGGAGCCCGACTCGCCGACGATGCCGAACCGCTGCCCCGCTTCGACGCCGAAGCTGACACCGCGCAGCGCGTGAACGTCGCGGCGGGCGTACCGGCGTTCGAGGTCGCGGACTTCGAGGATCATCGACGGGCCTCCAGGTCCGAAGCGTCGAGCAGCTTCCGCGTGTACTCGTGCTTCGGCGACGTCAGGACTTCGCGCGTCGAACCCGCTTCGACGATTTCGCCGTCGAGCATCACGAGTACCCGCTCGCACACCGACGCGACCACGGCGAGGTCGTGCGTGATGAACAGCAACGCGCTCTCGGCGGGCAACGACGTCTTGATGAGCGAAAGGATCTGGGCCTGCACGGTGACGTCGAGCGCGGTCGTCGGCTCGTCGCAGATGAGCAGCGACGGCTCGTTGGCCAGCGCCATCGCCAGGACCACCCGCTGCCGTTGCCCGCCGGACAGCTGGTGCGGGTACGCGCGGGCCGTGCCAGGCAGCCCGACGGCGTCGAGAAGATCCTCGGCGCGGTGGCGGCGGCCGTGGATGCGGCCCGGTTCGGTGACCTGGCGGCCGACGCGCATGGCCGGGTTCAGCGCGGTCATCGGCTCCTGGAAGACCATGGCCAGCTCGTCGCCGCGCAGCCGGGACAGGTCCTTTTCGGACATTCCCAGCAGCTCGCGGCCGTGCAGGCGGATCGAGCCGGACGCGCGCAGGTCCTCCGGCAGCAGGCCGATGACCGACAACGCCGTGAGCGACTTCCCGGACCCGGACTCGCCGATCAGGCCGACACGCTCGCCGGCCCCGATCTCGAAGGAGACGTCACGAACCAGGGAGCCCACGCTGAGGCCACGCACCGAGAGCGTCATACGCGGGCCGCCAATCGGGGGTCCAGCCGGTCGCGCAGGCCGTCGCCGAGGAGGTTGAAGCCGAGCACGGCGACGGCGATCGCGATGCCCGGCACGAGCGCCAGCCGCGGCTGCACGGTGAGCAGCTCCTGCGACTCCTGCAGCATGCGGCCCCACGACGGCGTCGGCGGCCGCGTCCCGAAGCCGAGGAACGACAACGCGGCTTCGGCCAGCACAGCGATCGCGAACGACACCGACGCCTGCACGATCAGCAGCCCCGAGATGTTCGGCAGCACGTGCCGCACCGCGATGTCCGGCCGCGACCGGCCGCCCGCCCGCGCGGCGAGCACGAACTCCGTGCTCATCACCTGCAGCGTGCCGGAGCGGGCGATCCGCGCGAACGAAGGGATCGTCGCGATGCCGATCGCGACCATCGCGGTCAGCGTGTCCGCGCCGAACACCGCGCCGAACATGATGGCCAGCAGCAGCGCCGGGAAGGCGAGCACGAGATCGTTGACGCGCATGACGAACTCGCCGAGCCAGCGCGGCGACATGCCCGCGAGGACGCCCAGCGGCGTCCCGATCACCGCGGCGATCCCGACCGCGACCACACCGACGTACAGCGTGGTCCGCGCGCCGACCATGATCTGGCTGAGCACGTCCCGGCCGAACTTGTCGGTGCCGAACCAGTGCGACGCGCCGAAGCCGAGCAGCCGGTGGGTCGCGTCGACCTTCACCGGGTCGAACGGCGTCCACAGGAACGACAGCAGCGCCGCCACCACGACCAGGCCGACGAGCACCCCGCCGACGACGAGATTGCGCATCACGAACCTCGCAATCGGGGATCGAGCACGGTGTAGAGGACGTCGACGACGAAGTTGACCAACAGCACGCCGACCACCAGCACGAGCACGATCCCCTGCACGGTCAGCAGATCACGCGCGGCGACGGCGTCCAGCAGCATCGAACCCAGCCCCGGCAGCACGAACACGCGCTCGACGACGACCGCGCCGATCAGCAGCGTCGCCAGCTGCAGCCCGAGCACGGTGACCACCGGCACCGACGCGTTGCGCAGGCCGTGGCGCACCAGCGCCTGCCCGGGCCGCAGGCCCTTCGACCGCGCGGTGCGCAGGTAGTCCTGGCCCAGCGTGTCGAGCACGGCCGACCGGACGTACCGCGTCAGCACCGCGCCCTGCACCAGCCCCAGCGACAACGCCGGCAGCACCAGGCCGCGGAGGAACTCGCCCGCGTCCTGGTCCGGCGGTGTCCAGCCGCCCGACGGCAGCCAGCGCAGCTGCACGGCGAAGATCTGCACGAGGATGATCCCGGCGAGGAACGCGGGGATCGCGACGCCGATCTGCGACAGCCCGGAAACGCTCGCGCCCGCCGTTTTCCGGTGCTTCACCGCGGCGAACGTCCCGGCCGGCACGGCGATCACCAGCGCCACCAGCATGCCCGCGCCGACCAGCCACAGCGTGACGCCGAGACGGTCGAGCAGCTGCGGGCCGATCGCGTCCCGCGTCACGTACGAGCGCCCGAAGTCGCCGCGCAGCACTCCGCCGATCCAGTCGAAGTACTGCGTGACGAGCGGGCGGTCGATGCCGAACTCCGCGCGCGTCTTCGCCAGCAGCTCCGGTGTCGCGTTGACGCCGAGCGCGACCTGAGCCGGATCGCCCGGCAGCACGGCCATGAACAGGAACACCACGATCGACGCGACCAGCACGCTGACCACGAAGATCGCCACCCGGCGCAGCACCTTGGCGGTCATCGCGGCGCCAGCCCGGTGAGGTCGAAGGACTCGCTCACCTGGTTCCGCACGAACCCGCCGACCTTCGTCTTCGCCACGATGACGTTCGGGAACAGGAACAGCCAGTCCGCGGCCGCGTCGGTGTTGATCTGCCGCGCCACCTGCTTCATGTCGGCGACCTGCTGCTCCGGCGTCCCGCTGTCGGCTTCCGCGAGCAGCTGCTGGACGCGCTTGCTGTCGTAACCCCAGTAGTACTTCGGCTTCCCGAACGTCGTGATGTCCCGCGCCTCGACGTGCTGGATGATCGACAGGTCGTAGTCGTGGTCGGTGAAGACCTGCTTGAGCCACACCGCGGGGAAGTCGAGCGGCTCGATCGTGGCCCGCACGCCGACGTCGGCGAGCTGCGACTGGACGACCTGCGCCGCCGACACCGCGTACGGCAGGTTCGGGATCCGCATCCGCAGGTTCAGGTTCGTCGCGCCGGCTTCGGTCAGCAGCGCTTTCGCACGCGCCGGGTCGAACGGGTAGACGTTCGACAGGTCCTCGTACCACGGATCGGTCGGCGGGACCATGCTGCCGATCAGCGTGCCGCGGCCCGCCCACGCCGTGTCCAGCAGTGCCTTCCGGTCGATCGCGTACGTCAGGGCCCGGCGCACGCGGACGTCGTTCAACGGCGGCCGCTGGTTGTTCATCGCCAGCGTGACCTCGCTGTTGGACGTCCCTTGGACGACCTGGAACCGGTCGTCGGCCTGGAACTGCGGGATCGAGTCGGGCGCGGTGATCGCCGAGATGACGTCGATCCCGTTGCTGTAGAGGGCGTTGTTCAGCGCGGTCGGGTCCTTGATGTACTTGAGGACCACCGTCGAGTACGCCGGTTTCCGGCCCCAGTACGCCGGGTTCGCCTTCAGCACCACGGAGTCGCCGCGCTTGCGCGCCGCCACCACGTACGGCCCGGTGCCGACCGGCTTGTTCGCCAGGTCGGCGACGCCGGTCGGGCTGAACATCGCACCGAGCCGGCTGGTCAGGCTGAACAGCCAGCCGTTGGACGGCTTCGAGAGCACGACCCGCGCGTGGTCCGGCGCCACGACGTCGACGTGGTCGACGACGTCCATCGTCGACTTGATCGAGATCGTCCAGTCGGTCTTCACGCGCAGGAGCGAAAACTTGACGTCCTCGGCGGTGAACGGCGCGCCGTTGCTGAACTTGACGCCCGGCTGGAGCTGGAAGTCGTAGGTGCGGCGGTCCGGGCTGATCGTCCACGACTTCGCCAGCAGCGGCACGATCCGGCCCTGCGAGTCGAGCTTCACCAGACCTTCGTAGACGTTGTAGAGCAGCGCCTGCGGGATGGCGGCGCCGTCGGTGCGGGTGAAGTCGAAGTTCGCCGGCTCGGCGGTGAACCCCACCGAAAGCGTGTCCGGACCGGCGGAAACGCTGGCGGACGACCCGGCCGAGCAGCCGGACACCGCGAGCAGCAGGGCCGCTGCGCACGCCGTGATCCGGGCTTTCATTCCGCCTCCAGGTCAGTACACTGGTCTGACCAGTAGCCTGACATTGCGGGGACGACGAGGTCAAGGATGCGGTTCGAACCGGTGGCTCCGGTCCGCGCGTACGAGCGGGTCGTCGAGCAGATCGAGCACGCCGTGATCAGCGGCGAGCTCAAGCCGGGCGAACGGCTGCCGAGCGAACGCGAGCTGATGACGCAGTTCGGCGTCGGCCGCTCGACGATCCGCGAAGCCCTGCGCGTGCTGCAGGCGGCCGAGATGATCCGCTCGCGCCCCGGTGACCCGCGCGGCCCCGAGGTACTCGCCGCCTCCCCCGCCGCGCTGGCCCGCTCGATGCACCGGCTCGCGCGCGCGGAGCACGTCGGGCTCGCGGAACTGCTGCAGTTCCGGATGATCCTCGACGGCTCGGCCCACCTGCTCGCGGCCGAGCTGCGCACCGACGACGACCTGACCGGCCTGGACGCGGCGCTGGAGTCGATGCGCGAAGGCGTTTCCCGCGGCTACGCCGAGTTCAGCCGCGCCGACGTCGCGTTCCACGAAGTGATCGCGCGCATCTCCCGCAATCCCCTGCTGGTGGTCAGCGAAGAAGTCGTGCGCGGGGTCGTGCTGGAGCTGATCGAGGACAAGCTGGAGCACGCCAGCAACCGGACGTCGCTGATGCGCACGTGGCTCGCGCACCACGCCGAAGTGCTCGACGCGATCCGCTCGGCCGACGGCGCCGGCGCGGCCCACCTGGCCAAGCAGGCGTTGTACGACAACTACGCCGAATACGTCCCCGCCGAGCAGCGGCCCCTCCTCGCACCGCTGCTGCGGCCCTAAACTCGGCCGGGTGGACGCGGCGAAACGGGACGGTGTCGGGCTCGCGCTCTCCGGTGGCGGCTACCGGGCCATGCTCTTCCACGCGGGCGCCCTGTGGCGGCTCAACGAACTCGGCTGGCTGCCGAAGCTGACCACCGTCTCGAGCGTCTCCGGCGGGTCGATCGCGGCCGGGGTGCTCGCGCACGCGTGGCACAAGCTGTACTTCGGCGAAGACGGTGTCGCCGAGAACTTCGGCAAGGAGGTCGTGCAGCCGATCCGGAAGCTGGCCCGCACGAACCTCGACGTCCCGGTGACGCTCAAGGCCATGTGCATCCCGTGGCGCAGCGCGGGTGAGGAGCTCGCCCGCCGCTACGCGAAACACCTCTTCGGCGACTGCCGTCTCGCGGACCTCGACCCGGCCGGACCCAACTTCGTGTTCACCGCGACCAGCCTGCAGGACGGCTCGCTGTGGTGGTTCTTCCGCCAGCCGGGCCCGCACGGGCAGGTCCCGCTGGCGACCGCGGTCGCCGCGTCGTCGGCCTTCCCGCCGATGCTCTCACCGGTCGTGATCCCCGACCCGCACCAGCCGGACCGCAAGATCGTGCTGAGCGACGCCGGCGTGTACGACAACCTGGGCCTCGACCCGATCGAAAACCAGCGCGCGACCGTCCTGGTCAGCGACGCCGGCAAGAAGATGAAGCACGAGGCGAACCCGAAGCGGAACTGGCCGATGCAGCTGCTGCGCGTGCTGACCGTGATGGACAACCAGGTCCGCGAGCTGCGCACCGGCTCGCTGCTGAAGAGCTTCGAGGACAAGACGTACGCCGGAACCTACTGGGCGACCTACAGCGACATCGCGAACTTCGAGCTGCCGGACGCCCTGCCCGCGCCCGTGGCGCACACCCGGCGGCTGGCCGAGACGAAGACCCGGCTGACCAGCATGTCCGAGAAGATCCAGGACCAGCTGATCAACTGGGGCTACGCCGTCTGCGACGCCGGCATGCGCCGCTGGGTGTGCCCGGAAACCACGGTGCGGCCCGGATTCCCGTACCCGGGCTCAGGCGTTGGCTAGGTTCGCGTACACGACGATGTTGTCCTTGTAGCTGTGCTCGGCGTGGTCGAACGCGCCACCGCAGGTGATCAGCCGCAGCTGCGGCTTGTCGGTGTTGCCGTAGACCGCGTCGCGCGGGAACGTGTCCTTGGGGACCTGTTCCACGTGGTCGACGACGAACTTCAGCTTCTTGCCGTCGCTGCGGTCGACGTCCACCTCGTCGCCCGGCACGAGATCCTTGAGCTTGAAGAAGATCCCGGGCTTCTTGTCGCCGTCGACGTGCCCGAGCACGATCGACGGACCGGTCTCGCCCGGCACCGGCGACATCTTGTACCAGGCCGCCTGCATCGGCGTGTGCACCGACGGGACCGAGATCCCACCGTCGGCCTTCGGCAGCACCGAGACCAGCGATGACTGCGCCCCGATCTTCGGGATGTTCAGCTGCGTCGGGCGCAGGCCGGCGAACGGCTTGGTCACCGGCGGCGGAGCCGGCGCGGACGAGGACGGGGCCGCCGCCTGCGGGGTGGAGCTCCCGCAGCCGGCCAGCGCGAAGGACAGCGCCAGGGCGGCCGCGAACACGCGGCCGCCGCGGCGGAACTGCTTGGTCATGCGGTCAGGACCGGGCCGTCGCGCCGCCACCGGTCTCGACACCGCCGGCCTTCGGGGTCACCTTGACCTGCGCGCCGACGGTGGCCGAGCCGCCGCCCGGCGCGACCGGCTTGGTGACCGGCTTGCCCTCGCAGGTCCAGGAGACCTCGGTGGCGTCGGACAGGTGCTTGCCCTCGTTCAGCTGGATGTCGAAGCCCCAGTACCGGCCGTCCGCGCCGTCCTGGTACGGGCCGCCGACCACGGAGAAGTCGTTGGAGACGACGTTCTTCGGCTCGCCCGCGGCACAGGCGATGGCCAGCAGGCCGGCGCCCTTTTCGAGCTCCCACGCGTACGCGACGTTGTCGAGGTAGTCGTCACCGTGCGGGAACGGGTCGGTCGGCTCGGTGGTGGGCTCGGTGGTCGATTCGGACGGCTTGGTCGGCTTGCCCGAGGTGGGCGTGCCGGTGCCGGTCGACGTCGGCGGCTGCTCCGACGTCGGCTGCTCCGAGGTGGGCTGCTCCGAGGACGGAGCCGAGGTGCTCGTGGGCGCCTCCGTCGTCGTCGGGGCCTCGGAGGTGGGCGCGGCCTCGGTGGTCGAGGTGGCCGGGGCCTCCTGCGCGAGCGCAGCGGGCGAGACGGTGAGCGTGAGCAGGGCCCCCGCGAGCACAGCGCCCGCGAGACGGCCCAGGGTCTTCTTCAAAATGACTCCCTGGGGAAGGAAACGCGCAATGACCCCCACTACGCGTGCCGCTCGTTGCCGAGAAAAGACACGATCGGGCGACTCGGACATCCTGCCCTATTACTGGTCTATACCGGAAACGAAAAAGAGGTGAAGAAAACCACTGCGGAAACCTGTAACGCTCAGGCCAGGTTCGCGTATACGACGATGTTGTCCTTGTAACTGTGCTCAGCGTGGTCGAAGGCGCCACCGCACGTGATCAGCCGCAGTTCGGGCTTGGTGCTGTTGCCGTAGACGGCATCGCGCGGGAACGTGTCCTTCGGGACCTGCGTGACGCGGTCGACGACGAATTTGAGCTGCCGCCCGTCGCTGCGGTCGATGTCCACTTCGTCGCCGGGCACGAGATCCTTCAGCTTGAAGAAGATTCCGGGCTGCTTGTCGCCGTCGACGTGCCCGAGCACGATCGCCGGGCCGACGTCACCGGGCACCGGCGAAAGTTTGTACCAGGCCGCCTGCATCGGCGTGTGCACCGAAGGAACGGAAATCGTGCCGTCCGGTTTGACCGCGACGGCCAGGAGGCTGGACTCCGCGCCGATCTTGGGGATTTTCACCGACGTCGGCCGGAGTCCCTTGAACGGCTTGGTGACCGGAACCGACGACGGGACGGACGCCGGCGCCGCGGCCTTCGGCGGCTCGCTGGTGCCGCACGCGGCCAGCGTCAGCACCAGGGCGAGCGCGGCGCCCACCCGGCGGACGGTCACCGGGCCGTGCCGCCGAAGCCCGTCTCGACCCCGCCCTTCGGCGCGACCTTGACCTGAGCCTTCGGAGCGGCGTTGCCGGGCGCCGTCGCGGTGGATGTAGCAGTGGTGGATGCGGCAGTGGTGGATGTGGCCGAGGTGGACGCGGCCGTGGTGACCGGCGCGGTGCTCGACGGAACGCTGCTGCTGGTGCTGGTGGTCGGCGTCGTGCTGCTCGCCGGCGGCTGCTCCTGCTCGAACTCGACGATCCCGTTGCCCTCGGCACCGTTGCAGGTCCAGCTGAACTTGGCGGTCGTGGTGCCGGCGGGCGCGTCGGCCACGCGCACGGAGTAGTTCCACAGCCGGCCGTCGGCGCCGTCCTGATCGGGCCCACCGGTGACGCTCAGGTACTGGGTCGCCACGTTGCCGGGCGCACCGGCCGCGCACGCGATGACCAGCACGCCTTCGCCGCCGAGGCCGACGAACCCGTGGCCGGTGTTGTCCTGGTAGTCGTCCTTCGGCGGCTCGGACGATTCCGGTGCCGAAGAGGTGGTCTTCGGGGTCGTGGTCTTGACCGCCGAGTGGGTCGGTTCCGCCGCGGTGGTCCCGGTGGTCGTGACCGAAGTGGACGGTGCCGTGGTCTCCGACGTGGTGGGCGTCGTGGTCGTCTCGGACGTCGTCGTGGTGGTCGTCGTGGTCGTCTCCGAAGTGCTCGGCTTCTCCTGCGCCAGCGCGGCCGGCGCGGCGGCGAAGGTGACCAGGGCAGCCGCGAAGGCGACTCCGGCGACACGGCTCAACGATCTGCCCACGATGACTCCCAACGGCGGTTGACCTGCGATGCCGCGACTATCGAGGAATCACTCGCCCGTGTTACTCCGGCAGCGCGGCCACCAGGTCGCGCCACAGGTCCTCCGGGTCTTCGAGGCCGACGCTGAAGCGGATCAGGCCCGGCGGGACCCGTTCCTCGCCGGCGAGCCAGGCCCGCCGTTCGACCAGGCTTTCGACGCCGCCGAGGCTCGTCGCCGGGCGGATCAGCCGGACCGCCGCGCAGAACCGGTCCGCCGTCTCGGCGTCGGCCAGCTCGAAGGAGACCATCATCCCGAAACCCGGGTAGCGCACCAGCCGGACGGCGGCGTGCCCGGCGAGCCGCTCGGCCAGCAGCGCGGCGGTGCGGGACTGCTCGGCGAGCCGCACCGGCATCGTCCGCAGCCCGCGCAGCGCGAGCCAGGCTTCGAGAGCGCCCGGCGTCGAGCCGACGCGGGTACGGGCGCCGCGCAGCTCGGCCGCGACCGCCGGGTCCTTGGCCACCGTGATGCCCAGCAGCAGGTCGCTGTGCCCGCCGATCAGCTTCGTCGCGCTGTGCACGACGACATCGGCGCCCAGGTCGAGGGGCCGCTGCTGCAACGGCGTCGCGAACGTGTTGTCGACGACGACCCGGCCGCGCGCGGCGGCGGCGATCGTCGCGATGTCCATCAGGTCGAGCGTCGGGTTGGTCGGCGACTCGAGCCAGACCAGGTCGGACGTCGCGGCCTCGGCCACCCAGGCCTCGGTGTCGGCCGGCTCCAGCTCGGTGACGGCGAGCTTGCCGAGCTTCTGCGCGTGGGCCAGCACCCCGCGCGTCACGGCGTAGCTGAAGGTCGGCACGACCACCCGCGACCCGACCGGCAGCAGGTCGAGCACGGCCGACAGCGTGGCGACGCCGGACGCGAACGCCGTCGCGTGCCCGCCTTCCAGTGCGCCGACGACCTCCTCGAGCGCGACCCACGTCGGCGTGCCGTCACTGCGCGCGTACGTGAAATCGCCACCGGCCTCGTAGGTGCTGGTGGCGACGAGCGGCGTGTTCAGCGGCTCGCCGGGCCCGTGCGGGCGGCCGGCGGCGATGGCCTTGGTGCGGGGCGTCCAGTCGTCCATCCGCCCACGGTAACGGGCGGCCGGGGCACCCACGCGTCCGCGAGTGCCCCGGCCGGGCTCAGTGCGCGTACACCTCGAACTCGTAAAGCGAGTAGCCGTACTTCGTGCCGCGCTGGACGCCCTGCATCTTCACGAAGCGGGCGGGCGTCGCGGCGAACGAGACGTTGTCCTGTCCGCCGTTGCCGTCGGTGACCACGGCCGCGTCCGTCCAGTGGACGGAGTCCGGCGAGAGCTGGATCTTGTAGCTCTTGCCGTACGCGGCTTCCCAGCTGAGGATCACCCGCGAGACCTGCTGCACCGAGCCGAGGTCGACGGTGATCGCCTGGTCGTCGCTCCAGTCGCTGGCCCAGCGGGTCGAGGCGTTCCCGTCGATCGCGTTCGACGCCGGCGAGTTGTAGAAGCCGGTTTCGGCACTGGTGGCGCTGACCGTCTTCCCCGCCGACAGGTTCGCGATGCTGTCACCGCGGTGCGCGGCGTACTCCACGACCTGCTGGAATGTGGGGCGGTTCTGCCAGCTGATCTTGTCCTGCGTGATGCCGCCGAGCGGGGTGTGCACGATCGTGTCGGCACACCACTGGTCACCGGCCGAGCAGGACGCGTCACCGGGGTAGACGGTGTTCGCGGCCTGGCCGGCGGCGGTGGTCAGCGAGTCGGCGAGCGCCTGGCGGCACGCGGTGACGTCACCGTTCCCGCAGAAGGTCTGCGCGAGCGGGCCGGCCACCGGCTGGCCGAGGACCTGCCGGATGTCCTTGCTGACGTACCCCCACCAGCCGAACTGGAACGACGAACCCTTGTGCGGCTGGCCAGTGTGCTGCCCGTTGCCGTTCTGCCAGCCGGACGGGCTTTCGTTGATGCCCAGCACGTTCGTCATCGCGTTGTACGCGTCGTCGCCCATGCCCGGCTTGAACTCGGCCTGGACGAGCAGCGGCCACCACGCGTCGAAGATGCGGATCGCGTCGGCGTCGGCGTAGGTCTTGCTGCCCGGCGACGTCTCCTTGCGCAGGTGGCCGTTCGCGAGCCACGTCTTGAGCTTCGCCTCGGCGTCCGCCGCCGCACCGGTCGCCGGCGCCTTGTCGAGCACCTGCAGCAGCAGCGGCAGCACGCGCTCGGCCCGCAGGTCGGCGAGCGCGGCGTCCTCCATCGCCTGGGTCAGGTTGACCCGGGTGACCTTGGTGCCGCTGCTGATCAGCTGCTTGACGCGCGAGTCGAGCAGGTCGACGCGGTGCACGGCGGACTTGTCCGCGCCCGCGGCCGCGTAGCCGTTGGCCTGCGCGTTGTTCCAGCTGACGTAGTAGTCCTGGTTGATCGACTGCGGGTGCTGCGACGCCGGCGTGTAGGTCGCCACGTTGCCCGCCGGGTTCCAGCCGACCCAGTCGTGGCCCTGGTCGCCCCAGACGGGCATGTTCGGGTCCACATCGGACTGCCGGGCCGGGTTCGCCCCGGAGTTGAAGTAGGCGATGTCCCTGGAGTCGGCGTAGAACCAGTTGAAGGTGTAGTTGATGTCCGCCGCGGCCTTCTGGAAGTCCTGTGCCGAGTGGACGAAGCCCGGGTCGTTCAGCTCCTGGAAGCCGATCAGCGAGTCGACCTCGTGGAAGTAGGTCGAGCGCAGCGCCGCGTACGCCACCGGCTTGCCGCCGACGGTCGCCCGGCTCTGCACCGGCCCGTACTTCGTCCGGTAGCTGCGCAGGGTGTACGAGCCCGCCGCGGTCCCGTCGGCCACGGTCGGCTTCCAGGCGTTCTTGACCTCCACGGTGTCCATCGGGACGCACTGGCCCTGGTAGGTGTAGTAGTTCGAGTCCTTCGTCGGCGCCTTGCCGCTCGGGTCGCACAGCTGCAGCGCGTAGGTGTCGATGATGTCCTGCGCCGACGTCGTCGCGCTCCACGAGTAGTCCTGGCCGCGGCCGAGCAGGACGTACATGCTCAGGCCCGCGAACGCCGCACCGCGCGCGCTGATGCCCGGGCCCTGCAGTTCCTGCAACAGCAGCAGCTGCGGGGCGAAGTAGCCGGTCTGCGGACCGAACACGGCGACCGGATGGCCGCTCGCCGTCTTCGCACCGGAGACGACCAGCGCGTTCGACATGCCGTGCTTCTCGCTCAGCATGTTCGCCGGCAGCACGCCGTTGTCGAACATGCCGCGGGCCGGGTCCAGCTCGGCGGGCGCGGCGACGTCCACAGTGGACGGCGTCGCGGTGGCGGCCGAGCCGGTCTTGTCGAACACCAGCTGCTGCGGCGTCACGGAGTTCTTGTCCGGCATGGCCCGGCCGACCGCGTTGGCCGGCGTCTTGCCGTACGGGAACGTCTGGCCGTCGTGCAGCGTCTTGACGGCTTCGGGGTCGTCTTCCGCACGCAGGCTCTGCCACACCTTCTCGCCCTGCACGACGCCGTACTTCTCCTGCAGCGCGAGCTTCGCGATGGCGTTCTGCACCTCCCCGCCGCCGCCCGCGCCGAACTCCGCGCCGACCAGGGAGGCGAGCGCGACGAGGTCGGTCAGCTTGAACGGGTCGATCGAGCCGGCGTTGGTGATGGAGTCGACGTGCCCGGTCAGCACGTACTCGCCGGGGAAGTAGCGGCCGTTGTAGGAGTCGCTGATGTACTTGTTGATGCCGTCGACGTAGGCCTGCGCGTCGGCCAGGCCCTGCGCGCCACGCGGACCGCTGGCGGCGACGTGGTCGATCTGCTGCTGCAGCTCCGCCTCGGTGTACGGCGCGTTCGCGAAGAACTGCTGCTCGAGTTCACGGTTGGCTTCGGCACCGCCCGCGAACGGCGTGACCTGGCCCCGTGCGGCGTGGCGCAGCACGTCCATCAGCCACAGCCGGTCCTGCGCGGCGGCGTACCCGGCGCCGAACTCGGTGCCGGCGCGGGTGGTCCCGGTGATGTGCGGGACGCCGAGGGCCTTGTCCCGCACGATCGTCACGTCCGAGCGCGGCTTGGTCGTGCTCGCGACCTGGTCGGCGGGCACGCCGAAGGACGAGTCGTTGAAGTACTGGCTGATCGTGCTCGTGCTCAGCGTCCGGTAGCCGTTGGCCAGCGACGAGTACTTCCCGAGCTGGTCGGCGGCGTGCTCGGGGCGCGTGCCGAGGAGCTTGTGCGCCAGGATCTCCGCGAGGGTGGCGTTGCCGTTCTCGCCGGGCGGCAGGATGTCGTTGCACTGCCCGCCGCAGTAGTCGTCGGGTGACAGGGCCGCCTGCGCGGCCGGCGCGGTGACGGCGACCTGGGTCAGCCCGGCCACGAGGGCCCCCAGTGCCGTGACGGTCAGGGCGCGGATGCCACGTCGCATACCGGGCTCCCCTCAGGTCAGAAGAGTGACGAAGCGCACGCTACCGAGCAGTAGGACAAGTGTGAAGAGTTTTCGCGTTTTTCCGCCCTTGGGCGTAGTCCGATCGGCGCAGCCTCGCGCGCGTGGGTACGGTGAGCGCCATGACCTTGGAAAAGCCCCAGATCGACCGCCCGGACGGACCACCTCCGGCCGACCTCGAGATCACCGACATCACGGTCGGTGACGGCGCGGAGGCCACCCCCGGCAAGGCCGTCACCGTGCACTACGTCGGCGTCTCGCACTCGACGGGCGAGGAGTTCGACGCCTCCTGGAACCGCGGTGAGCCGCTGCGCTTCGGGCTGGGCGCAGGCCAGGTCATCTCCGGCTGGGACCAGGGTGTCGCGGGCATGAAGATCGGCGGCCGCCGCAAGCTGGTCATCCCGCCGCACCTGGCCTACGGCGACCGCGGCGCGGGCGGCGTGATCAAGCCCGGCGAGACCCTCGTCTTCGTCGTCGACCTCGTCGGCGTGAACTAGTTCGTCCGCACGGCGTCACCCGGTGGGACACCGGGTGACGCCCGGCCAGGGAATTCCCCGACCGCGGCCGCGGCCATAGCCTCGAACGTCGATCACTCATCCGACGAAGGGGAAGAATGCGCCTGCGCGCCCTGCTCGCCGCCGCTGTCCTGACCACCATCACCGCTCCGGCCGCATCGGCCGTCGGCCACGGTTCCGACGTCCCACCGGGCCAGTACGGGTTCGTCGCGAAGCTCGCGATGACGAAGATCCCGCGCCCGGACGGCTCCACCTACACCAGCTACTGCACCGGATCGCTGGTCGCTCCCGGTTGGGTGCTCACGACCGGGCACTGCTTCCACGACGCCCAGCGCAACCGCGTCTCCGGCAAGGTGCCCTACCCGACGACGGTGACGCTGGGCCTGGTCGACGAGTCCGCCGAATCGGGCGTGGCCCGCAAGGTCACCGAGGTCCTGCAGGCCACGGAGAACGACGTCGCGCTGGCCCGCCTCGACACCCCGGTGACCGTGGTGGCGCCGCTCGGGATCAGCCGCGCGGTGCCGAAGGTGGGCCAGCAGCTGACGCTGGCCGGCTGGGGCAGCCTGACGAGCACGGACCCGGCCCCGGCGCCCCACATGCAACAGGGCACGGTCTCGGTCGCGAAGGTGGATCCGACGACGCTGGGCGTCCGCGGCGCGGCCCCGCAGACCACGACGAGCGCGTGCACCTACGACTCGGGAGCGCCGTACTTCACGGACGGCAGGCTCGTCGCGGTGGAGGCGACCGGACCGGGCTGCCCCCACGCGGGCATCGAAACGACGAGCCGCGCGGACGTGATCGCGGACTGGATCGCCACCCACACGGCCTAACCCGGGAAAGTCCGCCAGGAGCGAACAGGGGGCGGTGACGTAGCCCACGGCCCTGGTCCAGGCCACGAAAAAGGGCCCCGGCAACCAGCCGGGGCCCTTTTCGGGTGGGCGAGGAGGGAGTTGAACCCTCACGTCCTTTCGGACACACGGACCTGAACCGTGCGCGTCTGCCATTCCGCCACTCGCCCGAGTGCTTCTTGAAGCAGCGAGGAGAAGACTAGCAGGTCGTTTGAACGGGTTTCACCGGGGGCCGTGTAGAGGCTCGCTCACCCGGATAGGATCGATGCGGAAGCACACGTGTGAGGAGGTTTTCCCCGGTGGGCCGCGCCGAGCGTTTCGACAGACGCCTCGAGAGGCTGGTGGGGAACACTTTCGCGCGCATGTTCGGTGGCAACGTCGTCACGCAGGAAGTGGCGATCGCCCTGGAGCGGGAGAGTGAGGAGAACGTTCGTGAGCTGGCAGGCGGTCGGCAGCTCGCCCCCAATCACTACATCGTGTCCCTGGGAGCGGCTGACCACGAGCGCATGGCCGGCGACGAGCAACGCGTCACGCGGATGCTGGCCAGGGCGGTGTCGGAACACCTCGCCGCCGAGGGCCTGGACACCTATGGTGACGTCGTCGTATCACTCGAGCGCAACGAGGCGCTGCATACTGGACAGTTCAAGACCCGTTCGTCCGTCGACCCCGACGCCCGCCCCTCAGGCGCCGGTTCACCACGGCCGGCACGACCCAGCAACGCAGGAGACCCAGCAATGAGCCAGCCCCCCGGCTACGGCCAATACGACCAGGGTGACCCGTACGGCCAGCAGGGCCAGTACGGCTACGGACAGCAGGGTGGCCAGCAGCCCGGGTACGACCAGGGTTACGGCCAGCAGCAGGGCGGCTACGACCAGTACGGCCAGCAGCAGCCGGGTGGCGGCTACGACCAGTACGGGCAGCCTCAGGGCGGTGGTTACGACCAGGGCGGGTACGCGCAGCCCCAGGGCGGCGGCTACGACCAGGGTTACGGCCAGCACCAGGGCGGCTACGACCAGGCCGGCTACGCCCAGCCGCAGGGCGGGTACGACCAGGGTGGCGGCTACGGGCACCCGCAGGCCGGCGGCTACGAGCAGGGCGGCTACGCGCAGCCCGGCGGCTACGACCAGTACGGCCAGCAGCAGCAGGGCGGCGGGTACGACCAGTACGGGCAGCAGGCGTACGGCCAGCCCGCGGCGGACCCGTACGGCCAGCCGCAGGCCGGCTACGGCCAGCCCGCGCCGGGCCGGCAGCTCGCGGCGAGCCTGCAGCTGGACGACGGCTCGAACCGGACGTACTCGCTGAAGCAGGGCGGGAACGTCGTCGGCCGCGGCCAGGACGCGGACTTCCGCCTGCCGGACACCGGCGTTTCGCGCCGGCATCTGGAGATCACCTGGGACGGCCAGAGCGCGACGCTCGCCGACATCGGGTCGACCAACGGCACGACCGTGAACGGCACCCCGGTCCAGACCTGGCAGCTCGCCGACGGCGACGTCATCCGGGTGGGGCACTCCTCGCTCGTGTTCCGTACACAGGGCTGACTGGGGGCACGGAATACTGTTCCCGCAGAATTGACGTGCGGGGGGACCGCGGCGTACCCGCGTCGCGGCTGCGCGGAAGAGTCGGGAGCGGACACACCAAGTGCCAGAGCTGGTCGTACAACTCACCAGGGTGGGCTTCCTCGTGCTGCTCTGGCTCTTCGTGTTCGCCGCGCTCCGAGTCGTCCGCTCGGATCTCTACGCGGCTTCCGGCATGCGCGTCCAGGTGCCGCCCTTCGGGCGCAAGAAGGAGAAGAAGCCGCGCAACAGCAAGTCACCGCAGCAGCTGCTGGTGACCCACGGCGCGCTCGCCGGGACACGCATCGCCCTCGACGGACGGCCGATCCTGATCGGCCGGGCCGACGACTCCACGTTGGTGCTGGACGACGACTACGCCTCGACCCGGCACGCCCGGATCGCCCAGCGCGGCGAGGACTGGTACGTGGAAGATCTGGGCTCGACGAACGGGACCTACCTGGACCGGGCTAAGGTCACTGCACCCCTCCGGGTCCCGCTCGGAGTCCCCATCCGGATCGGCAAGACGGTGATCGAGCTTCGCCCATGACTCTCGTCCTCCGCTACGCAGCCCGCAGCGACCGGGGCCTGGTGCGTTCGAGCAACCAGGACTCCGTGTACGCCGGCCCTCGCCTGCTCGCGCTCGCCGACGGCATGGGTGGGCACGCGGCGGGTGAAGTGGCCAGCAAGGTCGTCATCGCCTCGCTCGCCCCGCTCGACGACGACGAGCCGGGCGACGACCTGCTCGCGCAGCTGCGGGAGGCGGTGGCCAACGGCAACGCCGCGATCGCCGAGCTGGTTTCGCAGGACCCGGACCTCGACGGCATGGGCACCACGCTGACCGCGGTGCTGTTCGCCGGCAACCGGCTGGGCCTGGTGCACGTCGGCGACTCGCGCGCGTACCTGCTGCGCGGCGGCCAGTTCGCGCAGATCACGCGGGACGACAGCTTCGTCAACGAGCTGCTGGAGCAGGGCCGGATCACGCCGGAAGAGGCGGCGGTGCACCCGCAGCGGTCGCTGTTGCTGAAGGCGCTCACCGGGCACGAGGTCGAGCCGAGCCTGACCGTGCGCGAAGCGCGTGCCGGTGACCGGTACCTGATCTGCTCGGACGGGCTGTCCGGCATGGTCAGCGATGAGACGCTGGCCGAGGCCGTGCAGATCCCGGACCCGCAGCAGTGCGCGGACCGGATGATCGAGCTGGCGCTCAAGGGCGGCGGCACCGACAACGTCACGGTGATCATCGCCGACGTGGTCGACGTCGACTTCGGCGAGGACGCGCCCATCGTGGGCGGCGCCGCCGGGGACGGCAGCGACGAACGGCACCAGGGCGACTCCCCCGCGGCGCGGGCCAGGGCGCTGACCCAGCCGCCACCGCCGCCGCGGCCCGAGCTGCCGCAGCCGACCGAAGACCCCAAAGCCAAGCGCCGGAAGCGGTTCCGCTGGCTCGCCGGCGCGCTGGTGGTGCTCGTGGTGCTCGCCGCGGCCGCCATCGCCACCCGCTACTTCGTCCTGAGTCAGTACTATGTCGGCGAGGGAGCGGACCAGGAGGTCGTGATCTACCGCGGCGTCCCCGGCAGCATCCTCGGCATCGACCTGCACACCTACGAGCAGGGTTCCTGCCCGCCCAACCAGGTGTGCACCGACAAGCTGCGCGTCGACCAGCTCCAGGAGGACGCGCGGCTGGCGGTGCAGAACGGCGTCAAGAAGGACAGCCTGGACGACGCCCGGAAGTACATCGACGACTTCCTCCAGCTGCACAAGCGCCTGAACAACTGCGCGCCGGCGGGCGGCCAGCCGTCCCCGTCGCCGACCCCCACGGTCACGCCGACGCCCACTCCGTCGGCTCCGGCCGGCTCCACTGCTCCGTCGTCGGCGAACCAGCCAGCGGGGAGGGACTGCTCGACGCCGAGTTCGACGGCACCGACGACGGGAGGCGGTAACTGATGGGCCAGCCCGTCGCGCGTTCCGCCGAGCCGCTCGCCGCGCAGTTCCAGACGAACCCGCCGCGCGAGGTCCCGACCCGCCGCAACACCGAGCTGGTGCTGCTGGGCTTCGCCGCGTTCATCGTCACCCTCGCCCTGGTGCTCGTGGAAGCGAACCAGGAGCAGGAGCTCACCTGGTCGATCATCTGGCTCGGCCTCGCCTACCTCGCGATCTTCGCCGCGGCGCACCTGGCGGTGCGGAAGTGGGCGCCGTACGCGGACCCCGTCCTGCTGCCCTGCGTCGCGCTGCTGAACGGCATCGGGCTGGTGATGATCCACCGGATCGACCTGGCGCTGGCGGAGCGGGCGGCCCAGAACGGCAAGGACTACACGCCCGCCGTCACCGCGCAGGTGCTGTTCACGGTCATCTCGCTGGCGTTCTTCGTCGCCGTGCTGATCGTGGTGAACGACCACCGCACGCTGACGCGCTACGGCTACACCGCGGGCCTGGCCGGCATCGTCGCGCTGGCCCTGCCGGCGCTGCTGCCGTCGAGCCTGTCCGAAGTCAACGGCGCCAAGGTGTGGCTGAAGCTGCCGTTCTTCTCCATCCAGCCCGGCGAGTTCGCGAAGATCCTGCTGATGGTCTTCTTCGCCTCGTTCCTCGTGTCGAAGCGCGACCTGTTCATGGTGGCGGGCAAGAAGTTCCTCGGCGTCGAGCTGCCGCGCGCGCGTGACCTCGGCCCGATCCTCATCGCCGCGGTCGCCTGCATCGGCATCCTGGTGTTCGAGAAGGACCTCGGCACGTCGCTGCTGTTCTTCAGCGTCATCCTGATGATGTTGTACGTGGCGACCGAGCGGATCATCTGGGTCGTCCTTGGCCTGAGCTTCTTCGTCGGCGGCTGCCTGATCGCCTACAACCTCTTCACGCACGTCCAGCAGCGCGTCGCGAACTGGCTGGACCCACTGGCCACTTACGACAAGCCCGGCGGCGGCTACCAGATCGCGCAGGGCCTGTTCGGGCTCGGCACCGGCGGCATCGGCGGGACCGGACTCGGCGCGGGACGCCCCGACATGGTCCCGGAGGCCAACACCGACTTCATCACCGCGGCGATCGGCGAAGAGCTCGGCTTCATCGGGCTGGCCGCCGTCCTGATGCTGTACCTGCTGGTCGCGATGCGCGGCATGCGCAGCGCGCTGGCGGTGCGCGACACGTTCGGCAAGCTGCTCGGCGGCGGCCTGGCGTTCACCATGGTCATGCAGATCTTCGTCGTCGTCGGCGGGGTCACGAAGCTCATCCCGGAGACCGGTATCACCGCCCCCTTCCTGTCCAAGGGTGGTTCGTCGCTGCTGGCGAACTACATCCTCGTCGCGCTGCTGCTCCGGATCTCCGACGCGGCCCGCCGTCCCGCGACCCGGCCGAAGCCGCAGCCCCAGCCGCAGGCGCCGATCGCCGAGGCGCACACCGTGCTCGTGCAGCGCCCGCCGGCGAACGGGGGCCCGCAGGCATGAACACCCCGCTGCGCAAGGTCGGCATGACGATGCTCGTCATGGTCGTCCTCCTGCTCGCGAACACCACCTACATCCAGGTGGTGAAGGCCGACGACTACCGCACCGACTCGCGCAACGCCCGGGTCCTCTACGACGAGTTCGCCCGGCGGCGCGGCCAGATCGTGTCGCAGGCGAACGGCGAGGTCCTGGCGAAGGTCGACCCGTCGAACGACAAGTACAAGTACATCCGGTCGTACGTCGACGGGCCGATGTACGCGCCGGTCACCGGGTACTACTCGATCAACTACGGCTCCGGCGGGCTCGAGCGCGCCGAGGACGACGTGCTGAACGGCTCCGACCCGCGGCTGTTCGTGCGGCGGCTGTCGGACATGGTGACCGGCCGTGACCCGAGCGGCGGCAACGTCCGGCTGACCATCGACCCGGCCGTGCAGAAGGCCGCGTACGACCTGATGACGCAGAAGGGCTACACCGGCGCCGTCGTCGCGATGGAGCCGAGCACCGGCCGGATCCTGGCGATGGTCTCGACGCCGTCGTACGACCCGAACAAGCTGGCGTCGCACACGTCGAAGGCGCAGACCGACGCGTGGAACTCCTACGTCCACGACCCGAAGAACCCGATGCTGAACCGGGCGATCTCGGAGACCTACCCGCCGGGCTCGACGTTCAAGCTGGTCACGGCATCGGCGGTGCTCGAGGACGGCAAGGGCCCGGACACCCAGGTCAACACGGCGCCGAACACGAAGCTGCCCGGCACGAACGTCACGCTGGAGAACTACGCCGGCGAAGCCTGCCCCGGCAACACGTTCAAGGACGCGCTCGCGCACTCCTGCAACGTGCCGTTCGCGGAGTTCGCCGGTCAGCTCGGCGCGGACAAGCTGAAGAAGACGGCGGCGAACTTCGGCATCGGGCAGCCCGACCTGACCGTGCCGATGAAGGTCGCGCCGTCGACGGTCGGGCCGCTGGACTCGCAGGGCGCGCTCTTCCAGAGCGGCATCGGCCAGCGCGACGTCCGGCTGACCCCGCTGCAGGACTGCCTGCTCGCGGCCACCGTGGCCAACGGCGGGATGGCGATGAAGCCGCAGCTGGTGCAGTCGGTGCTGGCACCGGACCTGTCGACCATCGAGGACTACAGCCCCACCGAGCTCACCGGCACCCCGGCGCTGTCGTCGTCGAACGCCGCGATCCTCAAGGACATGATGATCGCTTCCGAAGGCTTCACCAAGGGCGGCGGCAAGCGCCCGGACATCCAGATCGCGTCGAAGACCGGCACCGCCGAGCACGGCACGGACTCCAAGAACACCGCCCCGCACGCTTGGTACACCGCTTTCGCCCCGGCCGACAAGCCGCAGATCGCGGTCGCGGTCATCGTCGAAGACGGCGGCAACCGCGGGCTCGCGGCGACCGGCGGCACGGTCGCCGCGGAGATCGGCCGCGCGGCGATCAACGCCAAGCTCGGGGGTGGATAGCGGATGCTGTCCTCGGGTCAGCTGCTGGCCGAGCGGTACAAGCTGACGAACCGGATCGCCGTCGGCGGGATGGGCGAGGTCTGGCAGGCCAGCGACACCCGGCTGGACCGGACCGTGGCCGTCAAGATCCTCAAGGCCGAGCTTTCCGGCGACGCCGAATTCCTCCACCGCTTCCGCACCGAAGCGCGGATGACGGCGTCCCTCAACCACCCCGGCATCGCCGCCGTGCACGACTACGGCGAGACGATCTTCGACGGTGACCTGTCCATCGCGTACCTGGTGATGGAGCTCGTCGACGGCGACCCGCTGGCCGGCCTGCTGGCCAAGCACGGGCGGCTGTCGGCGGAGTTCACGCTCGACATGCTGGAGCAGGCGGGCAACGCGCTGCAGGCCGCGCACGAACAGGGTCTGGTCCACCGGGACGTCAAGCCGGGCAACATCCTGGTGACGTCGAACGGCCAGGTGAAGATCACCGACTTCGGGGTCGCGAAGGCCGCCGACGCCGCCCCGGTCACCCGGTCCGGCATGGTCATGGGCACCGCGCACTACATCGCGCCGGAGCAGGCGCTCGGGCATCCGGCGGAGCCGGCGTCCGACGTCTACTCGCTGGCCGTGTGCGGCTACGAGTGCCTCGCCGGGCACCGGCCGTTCCTGTCCGAGAACGCCGTGACGGTCGCGATGATGCACATCCGCGACATCCCGCCGCCGCTGCCGCCGGACGTGCCGCCCGCGGCGCGCGCGGTGATCGAGGCAACGCTGGTGAAGGATCCGCGGCAGCGCTACAACAACGGCGGCGAGTTCGCGGCCGCGGTCGCCGCGGTTCGCGCGGGCCTGCCGCTGCCGACGCCGTCCGGGCTGGTCAACGCGGCGTACGTGACCGGCCAGCAACCGCAGCAGCAGCTGCCGCCGGTGCAGCAGCAGGTTCCGCCGCCGGTGCAGCAGCCGCAGGTGCTGGGCGGCCCGCCGTCGCCGGCGGTGAACCCGATGGTCGCCGTCGGCCCGCCGTCCCGGCCCGTGATGCGTCCGGTCATGGTGCCTGCCGCCAGGAAGAAGTCGCAGTGGGGCTGGTGGGCGCTGCTCGCGGCCATCCTGCTCGTTGTCCTCGTAGCGGGCATCGTCCTGGTGGCCAAGATGATCGGCAGCTCGGGCTCGCCACCGCACACCGGCCAGCCGACGAGCCAGGTGGTCCCGGGCAGACAACCGCCCGCGGAGCAGCCGCCCGCTTCGAGCGCCTACCCGGCGGACACTCCCGCAACGACCGACGATGGCCAGCAAGGCATCATGACCGCACCTTGGACGGAATGGAACGGCACCCAGAGATGAGCACACCCAGACTGCTCTCCAACCGGTACGAGCTGGGCGAAACGCTCGGCTACGGAGGCATGTCCGAGGTCCATCACGGCCACGACGTGCGCCTCGGCCGGGAAGTCGCGATCAAGATCCTCCGTGCCGACCTCGCCAGGGACCCGCAGTTCCAGGAGCGCTTCCGCCGCGAAGCGCAGAACGCCGCCGCCCTGAACCACCCGGCGATCGTCGCGGTGTACGACACAGGTGAAGCGAACACCGAGTTCGGCCCGCTGCCGTACATCGTCATGGAGTACGTCGAAGGCCGGACGCTGCGCGACATCGTCAAGACCGAGGGCCCGATGTCGCAGAAGCGGGCGATGGAGGTCATGGCCGACGTCTGCGCGGCACTCGACTTCTCGCACCGCCACGGCATCGTGCACCGCGACGTCAAGCCGGCCAACGTGATGATCACGAAGAACGGCGCGGTCAAGGTGATGGACTTCGGCATCGCGCGCGCGATGCACGACGGCCAGTCCGCGATGACCCAGACGGCCGCGGTGATCGGCACGGCGCAGTACCTGTCGCCGGAGCAGGCTCGCGGCGAGTCGGTCGACGCGCGCTCCGACGTCTACGCGGCCGGCTGCGTGCTCTACGAGCTGATCACCGGCGAGCCGCCGTTCACCGGCGACTCCCCCGTCGCGGTGGCCTACCAGCACGTCCGGGAGGACCCGAACCCGCCGTCGTCGGTGAACCCGGCGGTGGCGCCCGAGCTGGACGCGGTCGTGCTGAAGGCGCTGGCCAAGGGCCCGGCGAACCGCTACCAGTCGGCGGCGGAGATGCGTTCGGACCTGGTGCGCACGCTGTCGGGCCAGCGCCCGGCCGCGCCGATGGTGATGTCCGAGGACGAGCGCACGCAGGTGATGAACGCCGACCGGCGGCAGCCGCAGCGCTACGAGGAGTACGCCGAACCGGACGACGAGGACCCACGGGACAAGCGCCGCCGCCGGACGCTGCTGGCCGCGCTGGCCGCGCTGTTCGTGCTCGGCGCGGTGGTGCTGATCATGTGGCTGTCCGGCGCGTTCAAGAGCGGCAACGACACCGCGACCGTGCCGATCCCCGACGTGAAGGGCCAGTCGGAGCTGGCGGCCAAGAACACCCTGCGCGAGAAGGGCTTCAACAACTTCGCGCCGAACAAGACCGTGGTCTGCGGGGTCCCGGACGGCAACGGGAACACGCCCTGCACCACCGACCAGATCAACCAGGTCATCGCCGTCACCCCGGACGTGGGCACGCCGGTCGCGACGTCGGCGCAGATCACCCTCACGATCGGCCAGAAGCCGGGTCAGGCGACGGTGCCGGAGCTCAAGGGCCTGAGCCGCGACGAAGCCGAATCGAAGCTCAAGGAAGCCGGGCTCACCCTGAGCCAGTCGGTGCAGGAGGTCGACGTCGACGACCAGAGCCAGGTGGGGAAGGTCGTCTCGCAGAACCCGCAGGCGGGCAGTCAGGTCCAGCAGGGCTCGAGCGTGACCATCTCCGTCGGCAAGGGCAAGCAGCAGAAGCAGGTTCCGAACTACATCGGCAAGACCTACAGCGAAGCCAACGCCGCCCTCACCGGCATGGGCTTCACCGTGAAGCGGGTGGACCAGCAGTCCGACCAGCCGAAGGACCAGGTCATCCAGCAGACGCCGAACGGCGGTTCGGTGCCGGTCGGCAGCACGATCACCCTGACCGTCTCGTCCGGCCCTGGCGACACCAAGATCGAGCTGCCCAGCCTGGTCGGCATGACGTTGGACGAGGCCCAGCAGAAGCTGCAGAGCATGGGCTGGACCGGCAGCTTCAAGCAGCAGTCCGACAAGAGCAGCAAGCAGCCGGAAGGCACGATCACCCGGCAGAGCCCGGCGCCGGGGACGCAGATCGACAAGGCGGCGACCGTCACGGTGTGGCTGTCGGAAGGCAACGGCGGCTTCCCGTTCCCGACCGGCACGACGACGACCCCCGGTGGCGGCTGACAGCTTCCACGCAAGAAGGCCCGCACGGTGCGCCGTGCGGGCCTTCTGCGTTCTCAGGCTTGGTCGAGAAAGCCGCGCACGGCGCCGAGAACCTGCTCGGCGTCACTGCCGGCACCGCAGTCGAGCTCGAGCTCCTCGGCGGCACCGGAGCGCTTGACCTTGAGGCAGACGCGGGCTTCGCGGCACCGCCGCAGCCACGCACACAACGAACGGCAGAAGACCCCGGCGGAGTTGCTGGTCACGCCGACCACGACGGCGTCGAACAGCTGGACGCGGCCGCGAAGCTCGTCTTCCCCACGCAGCCAGGCGGCGAGCTCCCGCAGCTCGCCGTCGGAATCCGGCCCGGTGATCGCGACGATCCCCGCCGTCACCCGGTCTCCCTTCACCCAGGAACCCCGCCAGGACCCGAACCTTAGTCGGCCGCGCGCACCCCCCGGAAGGCCGTCACGTAAATTGCAAACGGCAATTTGCACTCACGCGGCTTGGACCGCGGAGTCGTCATCCGACTGGGCGGGGCGGTACACGCGGAAGAGCTTGTAGGCGCTCGCGCCGGCGAACATCGTGAACAGGAATACGCCCCATGCACCTGAGGCCACGTTGCTCGTCACTGCGGTGGTCGTGCCCGAAGTGGCAAAACCTGTGCTCCATGCAGCGATCATCGCCGCACCGAAGATCAGCGAAGCAACGAGGATGACCACCAATGAGGCCAGGCGGACCTTGGCCAGCCCCTCGCCCCACACCGGGAACACGTCCGCGAGCCGGACGGGTTTTGCTACCCGGAGTTTTCTCATCCGCCTGCGGACGAAAAACCCGCAGATTGCGCCAACCGCGAGCATGGCCAGACCAAACGGCAGGTCGGCGGATGTGTGCCCGGGTGGGACCTCACCGAAGATCTCACCAACGACCCCCGGCACACCCATGCTGGTGCCGGCATAGAAGCCTGCCCACAGCGACGTCGCCCCAACGGCGCCCAGAGCCCAGCGGGTAAAGATCTTTCCTCGGTCCGACGATACTGCGGCCGGCTGCGGCTGCGGCTGCGGCTGCGGCTGCGGCTGCGGCTGCGGCTGCGGCTGCGGCTGCGGCTGCGGAGTGACGAAATACTGACCTGATATCCGCGCGACCCGACGCTGCGGCGGGTCGGTGGAGAGCAGTGGCCCAGACGGCGGCGAGACGGGATGTCTCTGCACCGTCGGTGCATCCAAGTGATCGACCGGCTGCTCAAGCGGCACCGGCTCCGGCGGCACTGGCTCCGGTTCGCGCCGGAGCAGGAGACTGCCGCTCGTATTGCCGGTTTGAGTCTGTGGCTGCGGAAGCCCGCGTCTTGCCATCGCCGCTCTCAGCGAACGAATCAGCCGGCTGACGTCCAGTTGCTCGCCAGGAAGCGGAACCCCACGCGTCAGGAGCGAAAGCAACTCGGTGGTAAACGCCGTGTTCCGCTCGTCCGGCGGCGAATGTGAGATGGAGTTTCGCGGCGAGGAGGCGATTACAGTCGTCCCGCTCACCTCGAGGTCACGCGCGTCTACCCCGGTTCCGGACATCGCCCCGATAGCCATCCCGGAGTAGCAACAGTCCAAAATCAGCACGCGGGTCCGGGCAGGGCTGTCCTCGATGATTTCCCTGACTACCTCGAACGCCACCGCCGTGGCATCGAGTTCGTCGGGGTCGGTCTCTCTCGTACTCAGGTAGAGCTTGTCCTTGTGCTGGTGGCGAATGCCGTGCCCGGAGTAATAGACCAGTAGCAAGTCTTCGGCTTGTTGAGCTGCCTTCCGCAGTCTGGCCAGAAGGCTCTTCGGAGAGTCTGGAGTATCGACGACCGTGCACTGCGCCCAGCTGACGATGCCCGATGCCTGATCAGTAAGCGCACCCCTCAGGTCGGCGAGGTTATGGTGGACGGCCGGCAGATCGGGTAGCTCATCGGACTGGAACTCTCCGGTCCCGATGAGAATGACTCGAGAGAGCTGGGCAACGGGAAGCGCACACACCCCGGTTCAGGCTCCTTCGCCGAGGAAGTCCCGCATCGACTCCAGCAACTCAGTGGCGTCGTCTGCGGATCCGCATCTGAGTGTCAGTTCCTTACCTGCGGCGTTCGTGATCTTCAGATCTACCTTTGCCGCGTCTCGGCGATGCTTCAGCCAGCCGAACAAGGCGGTGCATAAGGCCGGTGCTGTGCTGCTGGTCGCGATGACGACCACGGACTCAAGCACACCGCCCATCTGGCCAGGCAACGGAGACCGAACCGAGAACTTGACCCGACCACGAAGCGGCTCTTCATCCCGCAGCCACGCCCCAAGCCTCCTCAGCTCGTCAGGCTCCGACACCGAGACTTCGATAGTTCCGGACGACACTCGCAACCCCCTCACCCGCGTCTCACCGACGCGGCCAAACAGAGTAACCCTGCGCCCCAGGAAACGGGAAGGCTCTGATAGCAATTGTTCTCAGCAATTGCGCCAAGATCAGCGCTCAGGTGCGTCGCTGGGCAAGCCGCGTCACGACAAGGGAGCTGGTCACCAGCATCACCGCCGACGTCACGACCGCGAGGACCAGCGGTCCCGCGACCGGTTCGTCGTCGGTCAGGGCGTGCAGCAGCGGGTGGACCAGCGGGATCTTCGCCAGCAGCACCACGAACAGCGCGATCACCGCGGCGAGCACCGTCCAGCCGATCCGCGACACCAGCAGCCGCGAGCACGGGAGCGCGATCGCGATGCCCAGCAGCGCGCACGCCAGATGGGCGAGCAGCCCGACCCCCAGCGCCGACGGCTGGAACCTGACCGACTTGACGGCCGACCAGACCTCGGTGAGCACGGTGAGGACCACCGAGCAGGCGAACACGGTGAGGATCGCACCGACGATCATTCGCCGCCACTGCCGGGCGTGGCTCAGGGTGACCAGCCGCTGCACCGGGTCCTCGATGTCGAGCAACGCGATCGTCAGCCAGCACGACACGACCAGCAGCCCGCCGGCGCTCACGCCGAACAGCGGCAACGGCGGCGAGTGCGGGTCGGCGTAGAGGATCACGCACAGCGCCAGGTACGCCAGCAGAGCCGGCAGGTACCGCTGCGAGTGGCCGAGCAGTGCCAGGTAGTACCGCGTCAGGGCGAGCACGGCGCCACCTCTCGCACCGACCAGCCGTCCTTGAGCGACCGCAACAGCACGGCGTCGACGCACCCGACCTCGACGGTGAGCACCACCTGCGCGCCCTCGGTGACGGCGTGCCGCACGCCGGGCTCGCCCGCCCAGCCGGTGCCGTGGCCGCGCAGCACGATCCGGGTCGTCGGCTCGGCGCTCTCGGCCGTCAGCCGTCCGTCGTGCATGAGGTGGACGACGTCGGCGTGGTCGTGCACCACCTGCGGCCGGTGGTCGGTGAACACGACGCTCGCCCCGCGCGCCCGCGTTTCGGCGACGAGCTCGCCGAGGATCGCGTGCGTGCCGACGTCGAGCCCGGACCACGGCTCGTCGAGGATCAGCAGGTCGGGCCGCACCATGACGGCCTGCGCGAGGCCGACCTTCTGCGCGTTGCCCTTGGACAGCGTCCGCAACGGCGCGGCCGGGCCGCCGACCAGCGCCAGCCGTTCGAGCAGCGGGTCGATCATCGACAGGTCGGTGAGCCCGCGGACGCGCGCCATGTGCCGCAGGTAGGCCCGCGCGCCCATGCGCTGGCCGGCCGGGAAGCGGTCGGGCAGGTACCCGATCCGCGGGTTGCCCGTCACCACTCCGGTGGTCGCGTGCGAGACGCCGGCCATGATCCGCAGCAGCGTCGACTTGCCGGAGCCGTTGCTGCCGAGGACGCCGACGACGTGCCCGGGCTCGATGGTCAGGTCGACGTCGCGGAGGACGAAGTCACCACGTCCGTAGCGCTTGCCGACCCCCTCGAGCCGGATCACGCAACAGCGGCCTTCTGGAGCGCCTTGGTCGCGCGCTCGAGCTCGTTCACGCGGGCCGGGTCGACGGGGTGGCCTGCCGCGGCCATCCAGTTCGCCAGCATCCGGTGGCCGCCTTCGGTGAGCACGGACTCCGGGTGGAACTGGACGCCTTCCAGCGGCAGCTCGCGGTGGCGCATGCCCATCACGATGCCGGATTCGGTGCGGCCGGTGACCTCGAAGACGTCGTCCGGGATCGTGTCGGGGACCACGGTCAGCGAGTGGTAGCGCGTGGCGGTGAACTCCTCCGGCAGGTCCTTGAGGACGCCGATGCCGGCGTGGCGCACCTGGCTCGTCTTGCCGTGGAGCAGCTCGGGCGCGCGGTCGACGGTTGCGCCGTAGACGACGCCGAGGGCCTGGTGGCCGAGGCAGACGCCGAGCATCGGGGTGCGCGTCTCGGCGCACTTGCGGATGACGTCCATGCTCTGACCTGCGCGTTCGGGCGTCCCGGGGCCGGGCGAGACGAGCACGGCGTCGAATTCGGGCACGCGGTCGAGGTCCACGACGTCGTTGCGCCAGACCGTGCAGTCGGCGCCGAGCTGGGCCAGGTACTGGACCAGGTTGTAGACGAAGCTGTCGTAGTTGTCGACGACGAGAACGCGCATGGCGCCGAGCTTACCGGCTCCCACTCCGTGGACCGTACGCCAAATCACATTTTAGGTTAGGTCATCCTAACTTACCGTGGGTCTGGTGAGCCGTTCTCTTCGCGTAGCCGTGGTCGGTGCCGGTCCCGCCGGGATCTACGCCGCCGACATCCTGGACAAGTCCGACGCCGACGTGCGGATCGACCTCTTCGAGCGCATGCCGGCGCCGTTCGGGTTGATCCGCTACGGCGTCGCGCCCGACCACCCGCGGATCAAGGGCATCGTGACGGCACTCCACAAGGTGCTGGACAAGCCGAACATCCGGCTGCTGGGCAACGTCGACTACGGCACCGACATCAAGCTCGACGAGCTGCGCGAGTTCTACGACGCGGTGATCTTCTCGACCGGCGCCTCCGCCGACCGTGCGCTCGACATCCCGGGCATCGACCTCGACGGCAGCTACGGCGCCGCCGACTTCGTCTCCTGGTACGACGGCCACCCGGACGTGCCGCGCACCTGGCCGCTGAACGCTTCTTCGGTCGCGGTGCTCGGCGTGGGCAACGTCGCGCTCGACGTGGCGCGGATCCTCGCGAAGACGGCCGACGAGCTGCTGACCACCGACATCCCGGACAACGTCTACCAGGGCCTGAAGGCCAGCCCGGTGACGGACGTGCACGTGTTCGGCCGCCGCGGCCCAGCACAGGCGAAGTTCACGCCGCTGGAGCTGCGGGAGCTGGACCACTCGCCGAACGTCGAGGTCATCGTCTACCCCGAGGACATCGAGTTCGACGACGGCAGCATCGCCGCGCTGCGGGCGTCGAAGCAGATCGACATGGTCGTGAAGACCCTCCAGGAGTGGGCGATCCGCGAGCCCGGCACCCGGCCGCGGCGGCTGCACCTGCACTTCTTCCACTCGCCGTCGGAGGTGCTCGGCGAAGGCGGCCGGGTGACCGGCCTGCGCACCGAACGGACCGAGCTGACCGGCGACGGCACCGTGCGCGGCACCGGCGAGTTCCACGACTGGGACGTCCAGGCGGTGTACCGCGCGGTGGGCTACCTGTCGTCGCACCTGCCGGAGATCCCGTTCGACCACGGGCGCGGGGTCGTCCCGAACCAGGCCGGCCGGGTGCTGGACCTGGACGAGAACCAGCTCCCCGGCGTCTACGTGACGGGCTGGATCAAGCGCGGCCCGGTCGGCCTGATCGGCCACACGAAGGGCGACGCGGCGGAGACGATCGCGAGCCTGCTGGCCGACGCGGACACGCTCGCCCCGCCCAAGTTCACCTCGCCGGACGCGATCCTCGACTTCCTCGCCGCGCGCGGCATCCCGTTCACGACCTGGGAAGGCTGGGGCAAGCTCGACGCGCACGAGAAGGCGCTGGGGCTGGCGGCCGGCCGGGAGCGGATCAAGGTCGTGGAGCGCGAGGAGATGACCCGCGTCTCGCGCGGCTGAGTTTCCCGACGCCGTGGCGGCCACTCCCGGGTTGGCCGGGGTGGCCGCCGCGGACCAGCTTTCTAGGCAGGCACCGGCTCGCGCACCGCGCGCGGCACCGCCCGCGTGAGCAGCAGTCCCGCGAGCATCCCCGCCGCGGTGAGGAGCACGGCCGCGCGTCCGCCGCCCGCGCCAGTTCCGTTGGCCACCGCGACGAGGACGGCGAGGCCCACCGCGTTGCCGACGTTCAACGTCGTGGTGGCCAGCCCCGAGGCCACACCCTGTTCCCTGGCCCCGACCCCGGCCGCCGCGGCGATCCACATCGCCGTCCAGGTGATGCCCTGGCCCACCCCGGAGACGACCAGGCCGGGCACCAGCGCGAGGTACCCGCGGCCGGCGTCGAACCCGAACGCCAGGACGGCGGTGCCTGCCACGCCGAGCACGAACCCGGTGACGAGCGCGCGGCGCGGGCCGAGCCGCGTGGTGAGCCGCTCCCCGAGCTGCGTCCCGGTGGCGATGGCGACGGACGGCACCAGGAACGCCAGCCCGGTCGCCAGCGCGCTGAAGCCGTGCACGGTCTGCAGGAGCACGGTCAGGAAGTACGGCAGCGCGCCGAAAGTCGCCATGTAGACGAACGTGATCGCGACCCCGGCCGCGAGACTGCGGTTGCGCAGCAGCCGCGGCGGCATCAGCGGGTCGGCGCCGCGGACTTCGACCACGACGAACGCCGTCAGCAGCGCGACCGCGAACACTGCGGCCACGAGGACCGCCGGGGCGGTCCAGCCCAGTTCCGGCCCCTGGACCAGCACGAACACCAGCAGGGTCGTGCCACCGGTGGCGGTCAGCGCGCCCGGCAGGTCGAACCGGCGCGTGCCCGCTTCGCGCTCGTCTCGCGGGATCACGGCCAGCGCGGCCACGGCGACGAGCCCCGCCAGCGGCACGTTGACGAAGAAGACCGCCGACCAGCCGAACGCCTGGGTGAGGACCCCGCCGAGCAGCGCGCCGACGGTGAGGCCGCTCGCGCCGGCTCCACCCCACACGGCCAGCGCCCGGTTGCGCCGCGGTCCCTCCTCGAACAGGGTGCTGATCAGCGACAACGTCGACGGCAGCAGCAACGCGCCGCCGATGCCCTGCACGGCACGGGCGACCACGATGACGGCCGGGCTGCCGGCGAGCCCGCCCGCGAGCGAGGACACCGCGTAGATCGTCAGGGCCAGCACGAACATCCGGCGCCGGCCGAGCAGGTCCGCGGCGCGGCCGCCGAGTAGCAGGAAACCGCCGGCGAACACGGCGTACGCGCTGACCACCCACTGCTGGGTCTGGCCGGAGAAGCCGAGGTCCGCGCCGATCTCCGGGAGCGCGACGAAGACGATGTTCAGGTCCAGCGAGAAGATCAGCTGGGCCAGCGCGAGCAGCGCGAGGCTCCAGCGGAGCCGGTGAGGCGAAGACATCCGGGATCCCTCCAGTTCGACTGTACGAAAATAAACGTACAATCGAACCGATCGCACGGACAAGACTGTTTGAGAGTTCGCGAACTGTGGCACACTGGCGGGGTGATCGCTCAGCACCCCGCGCTCGATCAGCTCCGGGTGGAGAACATCCTCTCCGCACTGGGCAACCCGATCCGGCTGCGCATCGCGCGGATCCTCGCCGAGGACGGCGAGCTGACGTGCGGCGCGGTGGGCGTCCACCTGGGCGGCCAGCTGTCGAAGTCGACGCTGACGCACCACTGGCGCGTGCTGCGGGACGCCGGCGTCATCCGGCAACAGCCGTCCGGCCGCGAAAACCTGCTGTCGCTGCGCCGCGAGGAACTCGAAGAACGCTATCCCGGGCTGCTCAGCACGATCCTCGACAGCGCCGGGCAGGACTGACTCAGCTCGCGCCGAGGTAGGCGAGGACCGCGAGCACCCGGCGGTTCGTGTCGTCCGAAGCCGTGATGCCCAGCTTGGCGAAGATGTTCGCGGTGTGCTTGCCGACCGCGCCTTCGCTGAAGTGCAGGCGGGCCGCGATCGCCGCGTTCGAGCAGCCTTCCGCCATCAGCCCGAGAACTTCACGCTCGCGCGGGGTCAAGGCGACCAGCGGGTCGGAAGCGTTGCCCGCCACCAGTTTCGCGATCACCTCGGGGTCCATGACCGTGCCGCCGTCGGCGACCCGGCGGACCGCGTCGACGAACTGGCCGGCGTTGAAGACCCGGTCCTTCAGGAGATAGCCGATCGCGCCGGTGCCGTCCGCCAGCAGCTCACGCGCGTACAGCTGCTCGACGTGCTGGGACAGCACCAGGATCGGCAAGCCGGGGATCTCCCGCCGGGCGGCCAGTGCGACCTGCAGGCCCTCGTCGGTGTTCGTCGGCGGCATCCGGACGTCCACAATGGACACGTCCGGCCGGTGTGCGCGCAGTGCCGCGGCCAGTTCGGGCCCGCTGCCGACCGCCGCGACGACGTCGAATCCGTGGGCCTGCAGCAGGTGCGTCAGGCCGTCTCGGAGGAGGTACTGGTCTTCGGCGACGACGGTTTTCGGCCGATCTGACACGGGATCTCCAAGGTCGCCTTCGTCGGGCCGCCGAGTGGGCTGGTCAGCGTCAACCTACCGTCGAACCCGCCCAGCCGGCGCTCGATCCCGCGCAACCCCGAGCCGCGAGCCGGGTCGGCGCCGCCCGTGCCGTCGTCGGTGACCACGACCGTCAGGAGGTCGTCGGCGAACCCGAGTTCGATCGACGCGCGTCCCGCGCCGTGCTTCGCCGCGTTGCCCAGCAGCTCGGACACCGCGAAGTACGCGCACGCCTCCACCGGCTCCTCGATCCGTCCCGGCAGCGAGCCGGTGACCTGCGTTTTCAGCGGGCTGTCGAGGGCCAGCGCGCGCACGGCGTCGAGCAGCCCGCGCTCGGACAGGACCGGCGGGTGGATGCCGCGCACGAGCACCCGCAGCTCGGTGAGCGCCTCCGCCGAAGCCGCGCGCAACTCGGCCGCGAGCCGCTTCGCCGCCGCCGGATCGGTGTCCACGAGCGCCTCGACCGCGCCGAGCTTCATCCCCATCGCGACCAGCCGCGACTGGATCCCGTCGTGCAGGTCGCGTTCGATCCGCCGCAGCTCCGCGGCCTGCGTCACCGTGACGTCGCTGCGGGTCTGCTTCAGCCGTTCGACGCGCTGGGCGAGCCTCGTCGACTCCGTCGGCCCGAGCCATACCCGCGCGAAGCGGGCCTGCTGCCGAGCCAGCCACGTCGCCGGCGCAACCCCGGCGACGACCAACGCGACCGCGACCGGTGTCTGCGCGAGCGCGCCGAGGTGCGTCGAGACCTCGGGGAACGGCCACCACGTCACCGGCGACGACGCGAACGGCCGCCACACCCACAACGTCATGAGACCGACGACGCCCCGGCCGATCAACACGACCGCGGGCAGTACCAGGACCAGCGAAACGAGCGAGATCAGCGCGGCGCCCACCATGTCTCGCCAGGTGGCCCGGTCGCGCAGGACCCACCGGGTGCGCGCGTGCTGGACCGGCCAGAACGGTTCCTCGTACAGCTGCTTGCCGACCTGGTAGAGCCCGTCCGGGCGGGGCACGGGCAGGCCGGGCGGCGGCAGGTACGGCCGGGCGATCCGCACGCCGGTCCAGTTGCCTGCCTCGCGGCGCAGCGTGTCGGTGATGGACCGGCTCCACAGGATCACCGGCGCCGCGACCGGCAGCGCCCCGGCGACCACGACCAGCTGCCACAGCGAGAAGAACAGCATCACCACGGCCAGCGCGAGGATGCCGATCTGGTGGCCCAGCGACTCGAGGCGCCGGTGCAGCCACCATCCCCGGCCGGGTACCGGGGCCGGCCGCCGGCCGAGCCACCAGCGCGTCCACCGGCCGTGACCGCGCAGCGCCCGCGGGCCGCCGAGCAGCACCGCGACCGGCAGCACGAGCGTGACCAGCGGGTTCAGCAGCTGCCACAGCAGCTCGCGCCCGGACGCCGGGTCCTCCATCACCCAGGTGAAGCGGCGGTTCCAGCGAATCCAGAACGCGCGCTTGTAGAGCTGGTTGCCGTCGCGGTACCAGCCGTCGCGCTCCCGCACCGGGTCCGGCGGCGGCGGCCGATACGGCGCTTCCACCTCGACGTCACACCAGCGCGCGGCCAGCACCCTGGCCGTCGCCGAGCGGTGCCGGGCCCACTCGATCGCGGGGCCGAGGAAGAAGACGAGGCCGACGCACAGCAGCGCGAACGCGACCAGCTCGACCAGCACGTCGACCCAGCTCAGCAGCGCCAGCCCGGCCAGCGCCAAGGCCCGCCCGATGGCACGCGGGTACGTCATCCGGCCACCTCCTTCCCCCGTGATCGTCGCCGATCCGCGCCCGCGCGCGCAGTGCCCGAAGCCCCACGAACGGGGTGGGCCCAGCCCCACCCCGGCGTCAGCAAAACCCTACTTGAGCTGGGGATTCAGCGTCATACCGCGCGCGGCCACGCGTTCGTAGCGTCGAAGCCATGCCTCTCCTCGAAGTCACCGGCCTCCGGAAGCGCTACGGCGCCCGGGTCGCGGTCGACGGCGTCTCCTTCACCGTCGAGCGCGGCGAAATCTTCGGCGTCCTCGGCACGAACGGCGCCGGCAAGACCACCACCGTCGAATGCCTCCTGGGCCTGCGCCGGCCCGACGGCGGCACGATCTCCGTGCTCGGCCTCGACCCCGTGACGGACCGGGCCGCGCTCACCCGCCGCGTCGGCGTGCAGCTGCAGGAAAGCCGGCTGCCCGCGAAGCTGCGGGTGCGTGAGGCGATCGAGCTGTTCGCCTCGTTCTACCCGGACCCGGCCGACGTCGACGTCCTCCTCGACCGGCTCGATCTCCGCGCCCACGCCCGCAGCGCGTTCGGGAAGCTCTCCGGCGGCCAGAAGCAGCGCGTGTCGATCGCGCTCGCGCTGGTGGGCAACCCCGAGCTGGCCATCCTCGACGAGCTGACCACCGGGCTCGACCCGCACGCCCGCCGTGAGACGTGGCGGCTGGTCGAAGGCGTCCGCGATGCCGGTGTCACGGTCCTGCTGGTCACCCACTTCATGGCCGAAGCCGAGCGGCTTTGCGACCGCGTGGCGGTCTTCGACGCCGGCCGCGTGGTCGCGACCGGCACCCCGGACGAGCTCCGCGCCGCCGCCGGCGCCTCCACTTTGGACGACGCGTTCGTCTCGCTGACGAGGAGCACCCGGTGAACACCTTCGCCAAGATCACCGCCACCGAAACGAAACTGTTCCTGCGCACGCCGTTCATGGTGATCGCGGGCCTCCTGCTGCCGGCCGCGGTGCTGCTGGCGGTCGGCGCGATCCCGGGCATGACGAAGCCCAGCCCGGCCGCCGGCGGGTACCGGTTCATCGACGCCTGGGTGCCCTCGGTGCTTGTCGTCAGCCTCGCGATGCTGGCCCTGCAGTCGATTCCCGGCGCGGTGGCGACCTACCGCGAGCAGGGTGTGCTGCGCCGGCTGGCCACGACGCCGGTGCACCCGGCGAACCTGCTCGGCGCGCAGCTGCTGATCCACGTCGTGCTCGCGCTGGCGGGCATCGGCCTGGTGCTGGGCCTGGCCAACGCGGTCTACGACGTCCCGCTGCCGAAGCATCCGCTGGTGTTCCTGGTGACGCTGCTGCTCGGCACGGTCTCGATGTTCTCGCTCGGCCTGCTGGCGGCGGCGCTCGCCAGGACGGCCAAGGCCGCGGGCGGGTTCGCGCTGGTCGCGTTCGTGCCGACGATGTTCCTCGGCGGCGTGTACCTGCCGCGGCCGCTGCTGCCGGAGGTCCTGCGCCGGATCGGCGACTACGTCCCGCCGGGCACACAGCCGCTGCAGGACGCCTGGGTCGGCACCGGCGTGCAGCCGCTGCAGCTGGTCGTGCTGGCCGCCTTCGCGGTGATCGGGACGGCGCTGGCGGCGAAGCTCTTCCGCTGGGAGTGATCCGCCAAAGTGGTGATGATCATCGTTTTCTCTTGTGGCGGGGCCACCCGGCCGGTAGCCAGGGAGGTGGCCCTGCTCAAACTGGAGGTTCGATGTCCCTGGACGTGTCACCCGCGTTGCTGGAGAAGGCCGAGCGCGGGGAGGTCACCGACGCCGAGTTCGTCACCTGCGTCAAGGAATCCCTGCCGTACGCCTGGGAAGTCATCACCGGAGTGATCGCGGACGCCGAAGCGGCGGCCGACGGCTTCGCGGACAACGAGACACCGCCGCCGAGCGAGGCGGCCCGCGGCCAGCTGCTGCGCGCGCTGGCCTCGGACGCGATCCGCGGCGGCCTCGAGCGCCACTTCGGCGTCAAGCTGGCGTTCCAGAACTGCCACCGGGTCGCGGTGTTCCGCCGGTCCGAAGTGGACGGTGATCGCTACCGCGCGTTCGTCTCCCCGCGCGGCCAGCTGCTCAACCAGAGCCCGGAGCTGCGGGACTGCTGACGGGCCTCCGGCGCACCCCGGTGCGCCGGAGCCTCAGTTGACCGCGACCTCGTTGAACCACAGCCGTGGCTCCAGCCACGGGAACACCACGAACATCAGCAGCGCCACGACGCCGAGCACGAGGATCACGGCCAGCGTCAGCTTCGCCGCGAACGGGCCCGGCAGCTTGCGCCAGATCCACGCGTACATCAGGCCTCCCCGATCTTCGACAGCAGGTCGCCGTAGTCCTTGACCTGGTTCTTGGGTACCTGCTGGGTCAGCACCGACGTGATGATCAGCCGCTCGCGGGCGGAGAACTGCGGGTGGCACGTGGTGAGCGTGAGCAGCGCCGCCTGCTGGGCCTTCGGGAGCACGTCCGCGTCCTTGTACGGGACCGGGTTCACCGCGGTGCCCTCGCTGGGCAGCACGACCTTGCGGCCGAACGTCTTGTTGTAGGCGCCGCCGTCCTCGGCGTTGGGGTCGCGCAGCGTCGAAACGCCCTTGCACTTCGGGTCGGCGCCCTTGCCACCCGCCCAGTCCTTGATCTCGTCGTCGTAGGGCAGGACCTTGTAGATGTAGAAGTCGGTCGAGGTCTCGATCACGATCTGGTCACAGGAGGAGAGGTTGTCCAGGTCGTTGAACGGGGCACCCTTGCCGACGCGGTGGCCGGCCACGGCGAAGTTGCCGGGTTCGCCGGGCAGCGCCGTGCCCTTGTAGTGGCCGGGGCCGACCTCCAGGGAGGCGTCGTCGGTGCCCTCCTGGATGGTGAAGTTGTAGTCGACGCCGAAGCTGGGGATGTGGATGCGGGCGAACGCCTTGCCGTCGACCAGCTCGGGGTGCAGCGTCCGGTCGTGCGCCCATTCGCCGTCGAGCTGGTCGCTCGCCTCGGACTGCTTGCCCGCGGAGAACAGGTCGGTCACGTACAGCTCGTAGACCATGAACAGCAGCACGACCAGGCCGAGCGTGATGAGGATTTCGCCGGCGGTCCGGATCGCGACGCCGCCCTTGCCCAGCGGCGACGGGGCCGGCTTCTCCTTGGTCGCGGTCCCGCCCTTCCCGACCGGGGAGAACACGACGGTCTCCTCGTTCGCGCCCGGCGGCGGGGGCGGGCTGGTGTAGCGGCGGGGCGCCGGGCCCGGCGGACGCCGCGGCGGCTGGCCGGCGGGCTGGCGGGGCGGCTGGCCGGGGGCCGGGCGGGGCGGCAGCTGGCCGCGCGGGGGCGTGGCGGGACGGCGCGGGGGCATCGGCCGCTGTCCGGGGTGTCTGCGCCGGTCGTCATCCGGTCCTTCGCGCGTAGCCACGCAAGCTCCTCTCAAGCCGCGTCGAACACTTGGTGACCCCGACGTCACGGTACGGGAAATCCAACCACTCCCGGCCGCTGCTTTCCTGCGGTCGTTTACGTTAACGTGTGCACGTGGCGCTGGTTGCGCACCCCGAGCGGGACATCGCCACCAGACGAGCCCGTAGAGCACCGCGAGGAACACACGATGCCCAAGTCCAAGGTCCGCAAGAAGACGGCTTACACCCCGCCTGCCGACCGGCGCACGCCGGTGAAGGTGCGGGCGGCCGGCCCCACCGGCCTCGCCTGGAAGATCCCCATGTTCGGGTTGATGCTCCTGGGCCTGGTCTGGCTGCTGGTGAACTACATCGCCGGGGACAAGATCTCCTGGATGGCCGACCTGGGCAACTGGAATTTCGCCGGCGGGTTCGCGCTGATGATCGCCGGTCTGCTCATGACGATGCGCTGGCGCTGACGATTACTCCGAACGGCGGCTTGACGTCGAATTACACCGGTGTGACTCATCCCCAGTGTGGATAACCCCTGTGGATAACTACCCCACCTCGTGGGCACCGCGTCCGGCCCTTGTGGTATCGGCCTGGGTCGTCACCGCGTTGCTGCTGGCCGGCGTGGTCACCGACGCGGTGACCGGCGACCACGGCGGGCTCGTGCTGTTCGCGTTGGCGACACTGGCGGTGGGCGCGTTCGCGGCCCACTCGACACTCGTCCGGCCCCGGCTGGCCGCCGGCCCGGACGGCTTGGTCGCCCGCACATTGCGCGGTCCCCGGCGGCTCCCGTGGGCGCAGACCCGCGCCCGGCTGCGCACCACCCGCCGGCTGGGCCGCGACGGCGTCACGCTCGAGATCGAGCACGACGACCAGCTGTACGTCTTCGGGTGGCTCGAACTCGGCGAGGATCCCCGCGACGTGCTGGACGTGCTCAGCACGCTGCGCGCGCGGAGCTAGCCGCAGCTGTAGAGCTCCTGCCCGCGGTACTGGACGAACTGGCACGTCTGGGCCGCCACCTGCGTGTCCTTGTAGACCAGCAGCCCGATCATCGCGACGACGAGGATGGCGACCCCGGCCGCCTGCCACTGCGCCTGGCGGACCTGCGGCGCGTAGAGCATCGCCACGGTCACCAGCGCGCCGGTGACCAGGCCGCCGACGTGGCCGAGGATGGAGATGTTCGCGACGCCGAAGGTGATGAACGCGTTCAGCGCGAGCGTGACGATCAGCCCGGTCGGGTTGAGCCGCAGCTTCAGCACGATGACCGCGTAGGCGCCCATCAGGCCGAACAACGCGCCGGAGGCACCCGCGGTGCCGCCGTCGAGGTTGTCGAACAGCAGCACGGCCGTGGACGCGCCGAGCATCGAGACGAAGTACAGCGTGAGGAAGCGGATCTTCCCGAAGACCTGCTCCAGGGCGCGGCCCATCATCCACAGCGAGAACATGTTGACCGCGATGTGGATGGGCCCGTAGTGCAGGAAACCCGAGGTGAACAGGCGCCACCACTCGCCGGCGCCGAGCGTCGCCTGGCCCCACAGGACGCCGAGCTGGAAGACATCGGAGACCTGGTTGTCGTTCAGGCTCCTGGCCTGCAGGACGGTGACGAGGAAGACCAGGACGTTGACCGCGAGGATGACCTGGGTGGCCAGGATCGACCGCGACGGCCGGGCCCCGGCGATCGTGCGCACGCCGAAGCCGGCTTCCTGGTAACCGCGGTGCTGACGGCGTTGCTGCTGGCCGCCGGCGTGGACGCAGTCGGTGCACTGGAAGCCGACGGGGGCCTCGCGGAGGCAGTCCGGGCAGGCCGGACGCCCGCACCGGGAACAGCTCAGTCCGGTCGGGCGGTTCGGGTGCCACCAGCACCCGGGGAGCGCGGCTTGTTCGGCGGCGGGGTTCGGCGGTTGGTTCACGATGAGACCAACCTACCGAAACCCGGCGCCGCGAGCCGTCAGTGCTCGATGGTGACCTTCTCGATCACGACGTCGGCCAGCGGGCGGTCCGCCGGGCCGGTCGCCGTGCGGGCGATCGTGTCGACGACGTTGCGCGACTCCTGGTCGGCCACCTCGCCGAAGATCGTGTGCCGGAAGTTCAGGTGGGTGGTCGGCGCGACGGTGATGAAGAACTGCGAGCCGTTCGTGCCCGGCCCGGCGTTCGCCATGGCCAGCAGGTACGGCTTGCTGAACTGCAGCTCCGGGTGGAACTCGTCGCCGAACTTGTAGCCGGGGCCGCCGCGGCCGGTGCCGGTCGGGTCGCCACCCTGGATCATGAAGCCGTCGATGACCCGGTGGAAGATCGAACCGTCGTAGAACGGGCCGGAGGTCGTGCCCGCCGCGTTCGGCTGGGTGTACTCCTTGGTGCCCTCCGCGAGCCCGACGAAGTTCGCGACCGTCTTCGGCGCGTGGTCCGGGAGCAGGTTCAGGTGGATGTCACCCTGATTGGTGTGCAGCGTAGCTTTCACGCGGTTCATCGTGCCATCTGCAGCGGGCGGCGCAAAAAAGGGGCACGATAGGTTACGGGTAACAGAGCAGTGTCAAAACGAATGATGAGGTGAAGCCCATGTCCCGGGCGACAGCCCAGGCCGCCGAGACCGCCGACAAACTCGTCTCCGAGGGTGTCAAGCAGGGCCGGCGCGCGCAGAAGCAGCTCGCGAAGAAGACCGAGCTCACCCGCAAGGAGCTCAAGAAGAGCTCGAAGGCCGCCCGCGAGGAGGCCCTCGCCCGGCTTTCCGAGCTGCGCAAGCCGGGTCGCAAGGCGAAGAAGGCCGCCATCAAGGCCGCGAAGGCGGCCGGGCAGTCGAAGCGCCGCGGCAAGAAGGACTTCAAGGCGGCGAAGAAGGACTTCTACGCCGCTGTCGTCGAGGCGAAGGCCGCCGCGAAGGGCACGCGCAGCCGTCGCAAGTGGCCGTGGCTGCTGGGCCTGCTCGTGGTCGGCGCCGGCGCCGCCTACGTGCTCCGTTCGAAGCAGGAGCCGCCGGTCGCGCCCGCGCCGCCGAAGGCGACCCCGCCCGCGCCGAAGCCGGCCGAAGCGGCGAAGCCTGCCCCGCAGGCCAACGGCAAGGCGCCGTCCCCGGCTCCCGCCGAGAAGAAGAACTGACCGCGGCGCGAAGAGGCCCCTCGGGCGTGCACCCGAGGGGCCTCTTCAGTCGTGCCGGCGTGCTGATCAGGCGTTGGCGGCGTGCTTGTCGATCAGCTGGCCGAGGCGGGGCAGCGCCTCCTCGACGTTCTTCTTGCCGTTCGGACGCAGCTTCGAGTACACCTTCTTGATGCTGTCGCGGCTGCTGCGCTCCGCGCGCGCGTCGGTGACGCTCAGCAGCGCGTCGGCGGCCTCGTCCGAGCGGCTGCTCAGGTAGGCGCCGAAGTCGTTGCCGCCCTTGGCGCGGTAGTCGCCGTAGAACGGCTCGAGCGCGTTGGCGAAGTCGTCCAGCAGCGTGTCGACCGCGGCGGGGATGATGCCCGGCTTGATCTTCTTGACGGCGGCGAAGCCGGTCTTCACGACGGCACCCGAAACGCCGCCCTTGTCGGAGACCTCCGCGTCCACGAGGCTCTCGAAGTCGGAAACGACAGCCGGGCGACGGCTGGAGTCGAGCAGGATTTCCTTGAGGGTGTCAGCCACGAATCTTGTCCTTTGTCGTTGCAGATTTGGTGCCCGGCCCCGGGGTGGGGATCCCCCGATGGCTGCGGTGCGCGAGTCCACGAAGCCTGCGCGTGACGCACAGGGTAATACAAGATCAACATCACTCACCCGTGTGGAGCCCACTACCTAGAGCTTCAGGGCAGCGATAGCCTTCTTCACCACTGTGCGTGCCTTCACGCTCTGCTTCTGGTTGGTGGTCGCGATGACCGCGGTTCCCCCTTTCGAGACGGCATAAACGGCCCCGTCGCCGGTCGACTGGTAGCCGCCCTTCCAGCCCGCCGGGTCGCTCGCGGGGTTGGACGTGTCGACCGGCGCCGCCTTGTTGACCAGGGCCGTTGCCGTCTTCGGGTCCCCGACGTACACCCGGACGGTCAGCTGGACCTTCCCGTCCGGGCGGTAGAAGAAGCAGGCCGGGTGCGGCTTGTCGGCCGAGACGCGCACCTTCGAGACGTGCTGGCCGTTCGAGTCGGCCACGAACTCGCTGTCGAGGTACGGGCAGTCCTCGGTGGCGCCCGGCTGCGGGTCCGGCGGCAGGGCCGTGCCCGCGGCCGTCGCGGTCGACGTCGACGGCGGGCTGGGGGTCGCGGTCCCGGGCACGGTCGAGGGGCCACAGCCGGCCAGCAGGGCCACGGCGGGCGCGAGAAGTACGAGTCGTCGCATAGCGCGCACAGTCAACCATGAAGCATGTGTGAAAACCGCTGGCTGAACTCGCCGTGCCGCGCGGGCGTGCGACCATGACGTCGTGCTTACCCCCGAGCAGTACCTCGGCGTGGTGGCCGAGCGCATCCAGCGTTCCGGCGGCCGGCTGAACACCGTGCAGATCGGGCCCGCGGCCTGCCCGGTCGGGCTGTTCACCGAGTCGGTGATGATGTCGACGATGAACTACTGCGTCATCGCCGCGGCCGTCCCCGAGGTCACAGCGGCGGCGCTGTACGACTTCACCGCCCGCGCCACCCAGCACGCGCGCGCCAACCTGGTCGGCACCATGGGCTTGACGGCGGCGTCGGTCGTCATCGCCGGGCTCGTCGGCCGGCGCGTGTACCCGGACGCCGCGCAGGCCGCGTCGGCGAAGACGAGCAACCAGTTCGGCGGCGAGACGCGGATGGTCGCGGTCGACCTCTCGGCGGGCCAGACGTACGCGTTCACCGGCGGGAAATTCTGGGGCGCCGCGATGCACGGGGCGATCCGGGCCAAGCTGACGTTCTGCTTCCCGCACCCCGCGGAGGTTTACCAGCAGGCACAGTGGCAGCAGCCGCCGATGGCCGCGCCGCCGGTGCCGCCACCGCCGTACGCCGGCCCGGCCGGTCCGCAGCCGCCGATCTACCCACCGCCGGGACACCCGCCGCAGCAGGGGCCGTACGGTTGCTGACATGGTCGCGTTGCGCGGATGGCCCTCGTTTCCCGAAGAACTGCCCGTGTTCACGCCCGGAACGGCGCCGGCGGAGCCGCAGGCATTGTTCGTGGAGTGGCTGACCGAAGCCGGCGAGCACGTGCTGGCCCCACACGCGGTCACGCTGTCCACTGTGGACGCCGATGGCGCGCCCGACGCGCGCGTGGTGATCCTCAAGGACGTCGGCCCGGCCGGCTGGGCGGTCGCCACCAGCTCGGAAAGCCCGAAGGGGCTGCAGCTGCGGAAGGACCCGCGTGCCGCGTTGACGTTCTTCTGGCCGGGACGCGGCCGTCAGGTCCGGTTGCGTGGCCCGGTGTCCCCCGCGTCGGCCGAGGTGTCGGCCGAGGACTTCCTGGCTCGTCCGCCTGCTTCGCGCGTCGAGGCGTTCATCGGCCACCAGTCGCAAGTGCTGCACGACCCGGCGGACCTCGCCGCGGCGGCCGCGGAAGCGGAGCGCTGGGTGGCGGAAAACCCTGACGTGGCACCGGAAACGTGGACGCGCTACCTCGTCGACCCGGACGTCGTCGAGTTCTGGCAGGCCAGTCACGACCGCCGGCACGTCCGGCTGCGGTACCGCAAGTCCGATGCCGGGTGGATTCGCGAACGCCTTTGGCCCTGATCGGGGGTATGCCGGGCGCGGGCGGCTGTGCGCATGATGGATCATGCGCTCGAAACTGCTGACCGCCGGGCTGGTCCTGGCGCTGACTGCCGCACTCGGGGGTGTGGCCGCGGCCGACGCGCGTCCTGGGGGACGACCGAAGCTGGCGGATCCGCACCCGTGCCCGGGACAACCGGGTTTCACGTGCTCGACGCTGACCGTGCCGCTGGACCACACCGGCCGCGTGCCGGGCACGCTGGACCTGCCGGTCGCGACGGCGGACAACGTGACGGCGCCGAAGGGCGTGCTGCTGTTCCTCACCGGCGGCCCCGGCCAGGGCGGCGTCGGGACCATCACGCGGATCGCGACGAAACGGCTGCCGGAAGTCGCGAAGGACTACCGGTTCGTCATGCTCGACCAGCGCGGCACCGGCGCGGGCGCACTGCGGTGCCCGGGCCTGCAGGCGCAGATGGGCAGTTCGGACATCGCGACGCCGGCGCGCGACGCGGTCACCGAGTGCGCGCGCATCCTGGGCCGGACGGCGCCGTTGTATTCGACGGACCAGAGCGTCGCGGATTTCGACGACCTCCGCCAGGCGCTGGGCGTGCCGAAGATGGTGGTCGACGGCGTCTCGTACGGCTCGTTCACGGCGGCGCGGTACGCGATCGCGCACCCGGACCGCGTCCGCAAGGTGGTCCTCGACTCGGTGCTGCCGCACCACGCGACCTCGTCCGCATCGCTGTACCTGACGGGTTTGACGGCGGAGTCCCGCGTACTGAGGGCGGCTTGCGCAGCGCCCCCGGCGTGCGGCTACGACCCCGCGGAAGACCTCGCCTGGGTGGTCCGCCACCGCAGCGCGGCCGAGGGCGTAAAGATTTTCGACGCGATCGTCGCGTACGAATTCGCGGACCCGACGTACCGGGCACCGGCAGCCGGAGACGTGCTCGGCGCACTCCACGAGGCCCGCGGCGGCGCACCGGCCCGGTTCGACCAGCTGGTGGCGGATTACACGACGGAAGACGTCGCGCCGGAGAGCTTCAGCGCGGGCCTGCACGCGGCGACGTTGTGCGCGGACCAGCGCTTCCCATGGGGCAGCTCGGAAACCCCGATGTCGCTGCGGCAGCCGTTGCTGTCGCTGGCCGCGCGGACGCTGCCGCCGTCGGCGACTTGGCCGTACACAACGGAGGTCGCGACGCAGCAGGGCTTCATCCAGAGCTGCCTGCCGTGGCCGGTGGAACGCGTGGGCTCGAACCCGGCGTCGCGCCTGCCGGACGTCCCGGTACTGCTGCTGAACGGCGACCGCGACTTGTCGACACCGCTGGAATGGGCGCGGCAGGAAGCGGCCCAGGCGCCGAAGGGAAAGCTGGTGATCGTGCCGGGCGAGTCCCATTCGATCCAGAACCGCGAGCGCGGCCACGCGGGCCGGGACGCGGTGATCGGCTTCCTGGCCGAGTGAGGACCGGGAGTTCTGTGGAGCTGAGGGGAATCGAACCCCTGACCCCCGCCTTGCAAAGGCGGTGCTCTACCAATTGAGCTACAGCCCCGGGTGCGGGCGTGTGCCCGCGATGAAGATCAGTTGTGGGACGCGCCCGCCGGCTTGGCCGGGGTCGTGCCGTTGGTGGAGGGGACCGGCGCGGTCGCCTCGCGCCAGAGGTCGGCTTCGGCCTTCGCCGCCTTGTTGCGCTTGACCACGAACAGGACGCCGCCCGCGATGACCGCGAGTGCCAGCAGCTTCTTCACCGAAGCCCCCTTCTCAGCTTGCTTCCCTTACCCCGTGATGTTACTGCACAGGCCCCGGGCACCGTCGGGCGGTTGGTTCCACGTGGAACCGCGAGCCCGCCGGTAACGCAGTTCACACGCAGCGGGAAATACCGGACCGGGTGGTCCTGTTGTACCCACTGGTCGGTGCGCCCACCGTGTCCCCCGGGCCTCAACCACTTGCCTTCGCGGAGTTCCGTCCGGCTGGAGCCGCGATGCGCCTTTCGCCGAGAGGCGACCGTGGCGCGCACCGACCGCGAACTCAGCCCTGCCGGCTCTTCTCTTCCCGGCAGGGCTGACCTGTATCCAGGAGCCAGATTCCGGGTCCGCGGAAATCAAGACGGCGCGACTCTCGTCGGCACGCAACCACGCTGGGTCGGGGACCAGCCGCACCGTGGGGGTCTGGGGGCTCGGCCCCCAGAGACAAAAAAACACCCGGTCAAGTGCAGGGTTTTCACTGCACATGACCGGGTCAACCGGGTGGGCCTACCAGGACTTGAACCTGGGACCTCTTCGTTATCAGCGAAGCGCTCTAACCGCCTGAGCTATAGGCCCTTGAACGAGGAGAACTGTACAGGACCCCCGGAGGGGCCCTGCAACCGGGTTACTCTCGCTCCGACAGCGTGACCTCCAAGCCTCCCGCGAGGTCGGCCGACACGTTGTAGATGAACGCGCTGACCGTGGCCAACGCCGACACCAGGACGATGTTGATCGCGCCGAGGATGGCCGCGATGCCGAACACCCGGCCCGCGCTGATCAGGGGTTCCGAGGACGCGTTCGCGCCCTCGCCGCCGACCAGGGACGAGTACGTGCCGTTCAGCTTGTCCCAGACGCCCATGCCGTCCAGCACCGTGTACAGCACTCCGACCGCCACCAGCCAGACGAAGAACATCGCCACGCCCAGTACCAGCGACAGCTTCAGCACCGACCACGGGTCGAACCGCTTCACCTGCAGCGACGCCCGGCGCGGGCCGCGGCCCGGGCGGCGCAGCGCGCTCGGGCGGGCCCGCTGGGTGGCGGCCGGTGGGACGGCCGTCTCGCCTCCCGGGGGCGTGTCCCCGGCGCCGCCGAAGAGGCGGGGGGCCGCGCTTCCCGTCACCACCGGGCGCTGCTCCGGGTTTTCGCCGGATGGTGGCTGGGCGTCCTCCGTGGCCAGTTTGACCGTCGCTTCGGAGTCGCCTTCCTTGTCGACCCGCTGCCAGGGCGGGCTCGCCGGCGTCCCGTTCGAACCCGCTGCCTCGGGATTCTCGGATGGTGTCACGAAGAGTCAGTCCTTACCCGTGCCGTGGGGCCGCCGTCGGAGAGCAAACTTACTGCTCCGGCGAGGCCGTCGTTTCGTCACCCGCTTCAGCGGCGTCACCATTGGCGACGTCCGAGGGCTCGTCCGCGTTGCGTGCGACCGCGAGAAGGGTGGTGCCTTCGCCGAGGTTCATCAGCCGGACTCCCTTCGTCTGCCGCCCTGCCTTGCGCACGTCGCCCGCCGGCGTGCGGATCACGCCGCCGCTCGAGGTGATCGCGTAGAGCTCGTCCTCGGCGTCGACGATGAGCGCACCCACCAGCCTGCCACGTTTCCGGTCGTGCTGAATGGTGAGCACGCCCTTGCCGCCGCGGCCTTGCACCGGGTAGTCCTCGATCGCCGTCCGCTTGGCGTAGCCGCCGTCGGTTGCGACCAGCAGGAACTTGTCCGGCTTGACCACGCTGATGCCGAGCAGCTCGTCGCCGTCGTTGAACCGCATCCCGAGTACCCCGGAAGTGGGACGGCCCATCGGCCGCAGCGCCTCGTCGGTCGCGTGGAAGCGGATGGACTGGCCCTCCGCGGACACCAGCAGCAGGTCGTCCTCGGGGCCGGCCAGCACGGCGCCGACCAGTTCGTCGCCTTCGCGCAGGTTGATGGCGATGAGGCCGCCTGCCCGGTTCGAGTCGAAGTCGGTGAGCTTCGTCTTCTTCACCAGGCCGCGCTTGGTGGCGAGCACCAGGTACGGCGCGACCTCGTAGTTCTTGATCTCGATGACCTGGGCGATCTGCTCGTCCGGCTGGAACGCCATGAGGTTCGCCACGTGCTGGCCGCGCGCGTTGCGGTTGGCCTCCGGCAGGTCGTACGCCTTCGTCCGGTAGACGCGGCCCTTGTTCGTGAAGAACAGGATCCAGTCGTGCGTCGAGCAGACGAAGAAGTGCTGGACGATGTCGTCCTGCTTCAGCGTCGCGCCCTGCACGCCCTTGCCGCCGCGCTTCTGCGAGCGGTACAGGTCGGTTTTCGTTCGCTTGGCGTACCCCGTGCGGGTGATGGTGACGACCACGTCCTCGACCGCGATGAGGTCCTCGACCGAGACGTCGCCGTCGAACGGGATGATCTGGGTGCGCCGGTCGTCGCCGTACTTGTCGACGATCGCCATCAGCTCGTCGCGGATGATGCTCCGCTGCCGCTCCGGCTTCTCCAGGATGTCCTGCAGGTCGGCGATCTCGGCCTCGATCTTGGCCAGGTCGTCGATGATCTTCTGCCGCTCGAGAGCCGCCAGGCGCCGCAGCTGCATGTCCAGGATCGCGGTGGCCTGGATCTCGTCGACGTCCAGCAGCTCCATCAGGGCCGGCCGGGCTTCGTCCGCGGACGGCGAGCGCCGGATCAGCGCGATGACCTCGTCGAGCGCGTCGAGCGCCTTGACGTACCCACGCAGGATGTGGGCCCGTTCCTCGGCCTTCTTCAGCCGGTACCGCGTCCGCCGGACGATGACGTCCATCTGGTGCTTCACGTAGTGGCGGATCATCTGGTCGAGCCGCAGCGTGCGCGGCACGCCGTCGACCAGCGCCAGCATGTTGACACCGAAGTTCTGCTGCAGCTGGGTGTGCTTGAACAGGTTGTTCAGCACGACCTTCGCGACCGCGTCCCGCTTGATCGTGACGACGATCCGCATGCCGGAACGGCTGTTGGACTCGTCCGCGATGTCCGAGATGCCGGTGAGCTTGCCGTCGCGGACGAGGTTCGCGATGTTCTCGACGAGGTTGTCCGGGTTGACCTGGTACGGCAGCTCGGACACGACGAGGATCGTGCGGCCCTTCGCGTCCTCCTCGACCTCGACGACCGCGCGCATCCGGACCGACCCGCGGCCGGTGCGGTAGGCGTCCTCGATGCCGGAGGTGCCCAGGATCATCGCCTTGGTCGGGAAGTCCGGGCCCTTGATCCGCACCAGCAGGGCGGCCAGCAGCTCGTCGTCGGTCGCGTCCGGGTTCTCCAGCGCCCAGACGACGCCCTCGGAGACCTCGCGCAGGTTGTGCGGCGGGATGTTGGTCGCCATCCCGACCGCGATCCCGGAACCGCCGTTGACCAGCAGGTTCGGGAAGCGCGACGGCAGGACGTCGGGCTCCTGCGTGCGGCCGTCGTAGTTGTCGGAGAAGTCGACGGTGTCTTCTTCGATGTCGGCCAGCATCTGCATGGCCAGCGGCGCGAGCCGGGACTCGGTGTACCGCATGGCCGCCGCCGGGTCGTTGCCCGGCGAGCCGAAGTTGCCCTGCCCGTCGATCAGCGGGTACCGCATCGACCACGGCTGGGCGAGCCGCACCAGCGCGTCGTAGATCGCCGAGTCGCCGTGCGGGTGGTAGTTGCCCATGACGTCGCCGACGACGCGGGAGCACTTGTTGTACCCGCGGTCCGGCCGGAAGCCGGAGTCGAACATCGAGTACAGGATCCGGCGCGCGACCGGCTTGAGGCCGTCACGCACGTCCGGCAGCGCCCGCGACACGATCACGCTCATCGCGTAGTCGATGTAGGAGCGCTGCATCTCCTGCTGGATGTCGACCGGTTCGATCCGGTCGTTCTCCGGAGCCGGCGGCAGGGTTTCCGTCATCTGGTCCTTCTCGAGTGAGGAGTCCTAGCGGGACAAGGGGCGGGGACGCTCACACGTCCAGGAAGCGCACGTCCTTCGCGTTGCGCGTGATGAACGAGCGGCGGGCCTCGACGTCCTCGCCCATCAGGACGGAGAACAGCTCGTCCGCCTGGGCCGCGTCGTCCATCGTGACCCGGCCCAGCAGCCGGTTCGCCGGGTCCATCGTGGTCTCCCACAGCTCCTCGGCGTTCATCTCGCCGAGACCCTTGTAGCGCTGGATCGCGTCGTCCTTCGGCAGCTTCTTGCCCGCCTCGACCCCCGCCTGGATGACGGCGTCGCGCTCGCGGTCGGAGTAGGCGTACTCCGGCTCCATCCGCGGCCACTTGATCTTGTACAGCGGCGGCCGCGACAGGAAGACGTGGCCGTGCTCGATCAGCGGGGTCATGAACCGGAACAGCAGGGTGAGCAGCAGCGTGGTGATGTGCTGGCCGTCGACGTCGGCGTCGGCCATCAGCACGATCTTGTGGTAGCGCAGCTTCGACAGGTCGAACTCGTCGTGGATACCGGTGCCGAGCGCGGTGATCAGCGACTGGACCTCGGTGTTCTTGAGGACGCGGTCGATGCGGGCCTTCTCGACGTTGATGATCTTGCCGCGGATCGGCAGGATCGCCTGGTAGCGCGAGTCGCGGCCCTCCTTGGCGGAGCCGCCTGCCGAGTCACCCTCGACGATGTAGAGCTCGCACTCCTCCGGGTTGGTGGAGCGGCAGTCCTTCAGCTTGCCGGGCAGGCCGCCGATGTCCAGCGCGCCCTTGCGGCGGACCAGGTCACGCGCCTTGCGCGCGGCCATCCGCGCCTGCGCCGAGGAGATCGACTTGTTGATGATCGTCTTCGCCTCGGTGGGGTTGCGCTCGAACCAGTCCGCCAGCCACTCGTTCGACGTCTGCTGCACGAACGTCTTGGCCTCGCTGTTGCCCAGCTTGGTCTTCGTCTGGCCCTCGAACTGCGGCTCGGACAGCTTGATCGAGACGATCGCGGCGAGGCCCTCGCGCACGTCGTCACCGGTCAGGTTGGCGTCCTTCTCCTTGAGCAGCTTCTTCTCGCGCGCGTATGCGTTGACGACGCGGGTCAGCGCGGCGCGGAAGCCCTCTTCGTGGGTGCCGCCCTCGTGGGTGTTGATCGTGTTGGCGAACGTGTAGACCGACGGCGTGAAGCCGTTGTTCCACTGCATCGCGACCTCGACCTCGAGGCCGGTGCCCTTGGCGTCGAAGGAGATGACGCTGGGGTGGATCGGGTCCTTGCTGCCGTTGATGTGCTTGACGAAGTCCTCGAGCCCGCCCGGGTAGCAGTAGGTCTTCTCCTTGACCCGCGCGACCTTGCCCTCGGCGTCCGCTTCGGTCTCTTCGTCGGCGACGCGCTCGTCGCGCAGCGACAGTGTCAGGCCCTTGTTGAGGAACGCCATCTCCTGGAGCCGGCGCGAGATGGTCTCGAAGTTGTACGTCGTCGTCTCGAAGATGTCCGGGTCGGCCCAGAAGGTGATCGTGGTGCCGGTCTCCGACGTCGGGCCGAGGTCCTCCAGCGGGCCCGGCACCTGGTTCGTGTACTCCTGGCGCCAGCTGCGGCCGCCGCGCTTGACCTCGGCGAGCAGCCTCGTCGACAGGGCGTTCACCACGGAGACACCGACGCCGTGCAGGCCGCCGGACACCGCGTAGGAGTCGCTGTCGAACTTGCCGCCCGCGTGGAGCACGGTGAGGACGACCTCGATCGTCGGCTTCTGCTCCTTGGGGTGCATCTCGACCGGGATGCCGCGGCCGTCGTCGACGACGCGCACCCCCCCGTCGGCGAGGAGGGTAACCTCGACCTTGGTGGCGTACCCGGCCATCGCCTCGTCGACCGAGTTGTCGACGACCTCCTGGACCAGGTGGTGCAGGCCGCGTTCACCGGTGGACCCGATGTACATGCCGGGGCGCTTGCGGACCGCTTCGAGGCCTTCGAGCACCGTGATCGACGACGCGTTGTACTCGCTCTTGTTCTCGGTCACCGGCGTTGTTTCTCCTCGTCTCGCCCGAGCGGACGCTCGCTACCTTCCAGTGTACTTGGCCGCGTCCGCTGGCATGCGGCAAGGACACCCCTGAACGCGTCACAGACGAACGAAATCGGTTCGAGCCGAGTCTTGACGTATCCCGAGAGGTCTGGATGCGTTCTCGGGGCATTCAACCGAGCATCGCGCAACCCGGGTCAGCCGTACGTGTCACGTGGGCCGCGGCCCGGCACGTGGCGGGGCCCTTTCCGCCAGCTCGGCGCGGTCGGGCCCTGGATCCGCATCCGCTTGACGACGCCGTTGCCGACCCCCGCCGCGATCTTGGCGAGTAGCTTGCCCTGCAGCAACCGGAGCTGGGTGGCCCAGGCCGTGGAGCTGGCGCGGACGGTCAGCTCGCCGTCCTTGAGCGCGACCGGCTGGGCGTGTTCGGCGACGTCTTCGCCGACCAGCCGGGCCCACTGGGCGAAGACGCGGGCGCTGGTGACGTTCTCGTTCCAGCCGCGGTCGCGCATCAGCCGCGAGACGAGCCGGCCGAGCGGCTGCGGGTCCCGCGGGTCGGCGCCCGGCCCTGACCAGCGGCGACGCCGCGGGTTCTGGCCGCCGCCGACCGTGGGGCGACGCCGTCCTGGCGGGACGCCGCGCTCCTTCGCCTTGGCCTTCGCGGCTTCGAGGGCGGCGTGCGCGAGGTCGCGACCGGTGAGGGAAGCCCCGTTCGGCCCAACGTCACTGTCACGTGCAGTATCGACAGGGGCCTCACCGGCCGCTTGAGGCCACTCATTTGGCCGCGGGGTCACGGGCAGCGATAACTCATTCACCGCGTTATCCACACTGTCCACAGGTTTGTCCCCAGATTGGGTACGGTTCGTGTCGCCCGTCACACGAGGTGTTCGTTCGCCCTGTTCAGCCACGCGTGATCTCACCATCCGCCACCAGGAACCGGCAGCCGGCCAGCTCCGCGGGTACGTCTTCGTCGACGGCGGCGGTCACCAGCACCTGTTCGGCGCTCGCGGCCACCTCGGCCAGCCGGGCCCGGCGCTTGCGGTCCAGCTCGGCGAACACGTCGTCGAGCAGCAGCACCGGCTCGCCCGCCTCCGCGCGCAGCAGCTCGTAGCTGCCGAGCCGCAGCGCGAGGGCGAAAGACCACGACTCGCCGTGGCTCGCGTACCCCTTGGCCGGTGCCTGGCCGAGGATCAGCTCCAGCTCGTCCCGGTGCGGGCCGACCAAGCTGATCCCGCGCTCCAGTTCGGCCTTCCGGGCTTCACCGAGCGCCTTGAGTAAGACGTCTTTGAGGACTTCCGGTTGCGCCAGCTCGCCATCCGGTACGCCGTACGTCTCCGGCAACGCCGCCCCCAGCGAAGAGCGGTAGGCGATCTTCGCCGGCCGCGAGTCCGGCGCCACGCCCATGTACGCCGAAGCCGCGTACGGCGCCAGGTCGGCGACGAGGTTCAGCCGCGCGGCCAGCAGCTCCGCGCCTGCCACAGCGAGATGGTCGTCCCAGACTTCGAGCGTCGACAGCGCGTACGGGTCTTCGCGGCCCGTACGTCGCTTCCCGGCCGTCTTGAGCAGGGCGTTGCGCTGCTTCAGCACCTTCTCGTAGTCCGCCCGGACGCCGGCGTACCGCGGTGCGCGCAGCACGAGCAGCTCGTCGAGGAACCGTCTTCGCTCACTCGGGTCACCCCGCACGAGTGCCAGGTCCTCCGGCGAGAACAGCACTGTGCGCAGGATCCCGAGTACGTCACGCGGACGGCCGACCGCGCCGCGGTTGACCCGGGCGCGGTTCGCGCGGCCGGCGGTGATCTCCAGCTCGACGGTCAGCTCGCGGTCGTCGTTGACCACCGCGACCCGCACGAGCGCGCGCTCGCAGCCGTGCCGGATCAGCGGCGCGTCCGTCGCGACGCGGTGCGAGCCCAGCGTCGCGACGTACCCGATCGCCTCCAGCAGGTTGGTCTTGCCGCGACCGTTCTGGCCGACCAGCACGGTCGGCCCCGGTTCCAGCGCGAGATCGGCCTGTGGCCAGGAGCGGAAGTCGGTGACCTGCAGGTGACGCAGATACACCAGCTGCTCCTTACCCGCCGACCTTCTTCACGGCGTGCCCGCCGAACTGGTTGCGCAGCGCGGCGACCGCGCGCATCGCGGCCGAGTGCTCCTGGCGCGAGGCGAAGCGGGCGAAGAGCGCGGCCGAGATGACCGGCGCCGGCACCGCGTTGTTGATCGCCTCTTCCAGCGTCCAGCGGCCTTCGCCGGAGTCCTCGACGTAACCCTCGAGGTCGTCCAGCTCCGGGTCCTCGTCGAGCGCGCGCACGAGCAGGTCGAGCAGCCACGACCGGACGACCGTGCCGCGCTGCCAGCCCTTGATCACCGCGGGCACGTCCTTGACGACCTTCGCGGCCTCGAGCAGCTCGAAGCCCTCGGCGAAGGCCTGCATCATGCCGTACTCGATGCCGTTGTGGATCATCTTCGCGTAGTGACCCGCGCCTACGTCACCCGCGTGCGAGAAGCCTTCCTCGCGCGGGCCCTCGGGACGCAGCGCGTCGAAGATCGGCATCGCCCGCTCGACGTCGGCGGCCGCGCCGCCGACCATCAGGCCGTAGCCGTTCTCCTTGCCCCACACGCCACCGGAGACGCCGCAGTCGAGGTAGCCGATCTTCTTCGCCGCCAGCAGGTCGGCGTTCAGCCGGTCGTCGGTGTACTTGGAGTTGCCGCCGTCGATCACCATGTCGCCCTCGGCGAGCAGGTTGCCCAGCTCGGTGACGGTCTGCCGGGTCGGCTCGCCGGCCGGCACCATGATCCACACGATCCGCGGGGCGTCCAGTTTGGACACCAGGTCTTCGAGCGACGTCGTGTCGCTGACATCGGGGTTGCGGTCGTAGCCGACCACCTCGTGACCGGCCGCGCGCAGCCGCTCACGCATGTTGAAGCCCATCTTGCCCAGGCCGATCAGACCGAGCTGAACCATGAGATCCCCTTACGTGCTCAGGAAATTGCGGGTCAGCCCGGAAGGCGGACCGGCATCAGGAGGTACAGGTAGCCGGGGACGACGTTGCCCTCGGCGTCGGCGGGCTTGATGAGCGCGGGCCGGTTCGGCGTGGTGAACGTCAGCTCCGCGCGGTCGCTGTGCAGCGCGCCGAGGCCGTCGACGAGGTAACCCGGGTTGAACGCGATGGTCACCGGCTCACCTTCGTACTCGACCTGCAGCTCCTCTTCGGCACTGCCTTCGTCGTCACCGCCCGCGGACAACCGCAGCGTGTTGTCCCCGAACTCCAGTCGTACCTGAGTCCCCCGCTCCGCCACCAGCGAAACGCGCTTGATGGACTCGGTGAGAGCCGACACGTCGATGACCGCGCGTGAGGTGTGCGACGCGGGCAGCAGCTGCCGGTACGGCGGGAACTCGGCGTCGAGCAGCCGGGTCGTCGTGTAGCGCCCGGAACCGGACAGGCCGAGCAGGCCTTCGCCGCTGGCGAGCGCGAGGCGGATCGTGGCGCCGCTCGCGCCGAGCGTCTTGGCGGCCTCGGCGAGCGTGCGCGCCGGGACGAGGACCGCGGCGTCGGCCAGGCCCTCGGCAGGCTGCCAGGTGAACTCGCGCATGGCGAGCCGGAAGCGGTCGGTCGCGACGAGGGTCAGCGAGCTGCCGGAGATCTCGAGCCGCATGCCGGTGAGCATCGGCAGCGTGTCGTCCTTGCCCGCGGCGACGACGACCTGGGTGACGGCCTGGCCGAACGCGTCGCCGGCGAGCTCGCCCGCGAAGGCGGGCTGGGACGGCAGCTGCGGGTAGTCCTCGACCGGCATGGTCGGCAGGGAGAAGCGCGCGCTGCCGCACGTGATGGTCGCGCGGGCGCCGTCGACGGAGATCTCGACCGGCTGCGCGGGCAGCGCCTTGGTGATGTCGGCGAGGAGGCGACCGGAGACCAGCAGGCGGCCGCCGTCGGCGATCGTCGCCGGGACGCCGACCGTGGCGGAGACCTCGTAGTCGAACCCCGAGACGGTGAGGGCGTCGGTGTCGCCGTCGGAACCGGCGTCGAGCAGGACACCGCCCAGTACCGGCACCGGCGGCCGGGAGGGCAGGCTTCTGGCCACCCACGCGACGGCGTCGGCGAGCCCGTCACGCTCGACGCGGATCTTCATGCGCGCATCCTTTCGACGACCGAGCCACTGCCGGCTCGGGCCAGGCCTCGTTCTCGCGGGACAGTGACCGGCTGCCCCCTCCGGCCGGTCCGCCCTCCGCGGAAGCGGCCGGAGCGCGGACCAGGTGCAGGCGTCCACGTTAGGCCGTCGCGGGGCCCGCCGTCACCTCGGCCTCCCCTTGACTTTGTCGACATGACGACACCGTCTCGCGGCTGTCCCCAACTTCGTCCGCCGCCTGTTTTTGTTTTGTTCTCTCTTAGAAGAGATCTAAGGGCAGTAGCAGTAGTAAGCGGTGTGGATTGTGTGGATTGAGGGCGTTCGCGCAGGTCGGAGCGGGCGCGGGCGTGTGGGTAACCATGGTGGCGGACCTGTGGGCAGATCGGGGCGTCCGTGGATGGTTTCGGGCGCGCCCCGGTTCGTCCACAGCTGTCCCCAGTTGTCCCCATGGTTGTCCCCAGGTGTGCGGCCATCCGTCCCCAGGGTCTGGGGGTGCGCGAGGTGGTCCGAATCGCCCTACCGAGTGACCGGGCTGTCCTGTGCACACAATGTGGGCAACCTGTGGAATCCCCGTGGACAAAGGTGTGGACGGGCTGTGGACTTCCTGTGGGCGGGGTGTGGACGTAATCCGGATCGTCGCTGGTGGGAGATCCGTTGGCACTGTGGGCAATCTGCCCACACCATGGGGAAACTTCCTTGTGTATCAATGGTTTCCGCCTCATGACGAAGCACGCGTACGCGCCTTCGCTGCTTCGCGCGCGTACGCGTGCTTCGCGTCCAAATTGGGCACACACATGAAACGGCTGCGGGGCGTCCATCCGATGTGGACGCCCCGCAGCCGTTGAGGGATAAGGAAGAGCGGCTACTGACGCGCGCGCTGCTTGATGCGCGAAGTCAGCTCCTGCACCTGGTCGTAGATGCGCCGGCGTTCGGCCATCTCCTTGCGGATCTTCTTGTCCGCGTGCATGACGGTCGTGTGGTCGCGGCCGCCGAACGTCTGCCCGATCTTCGGCAGCGACATGTCGGTCAGCTCGCGGCAGAGGTACATCGCGATCTGGCGGGCCGTGGCGAGCGCTTTCGTCTTGCCTGGCCCGCACAGGTCGTCGAGCGTCACGTCGAAGAACTCCGCCGTGACGCCCATGATGGTCGGCGCGGTGATCTCCGGCGCGTGCGAGTCCGGGATCAGGTCCCGCAGCACGATCTCCGCGAGCCCGACGTCGACCGGCTGCTGGTTCAGCGACGCGAACGCGGTGACGCGGATGAGGGCGCCCTCGAGCTCCCGGATGTTCGCCTCGACGCGCGAGGCGATGAACTCCAGGACCTCGCCGGGCACCGCCAGCCTGTCCTGTGCCGCCTTTTTCCGGAGGATCGCGATGCGCGTCTCCAGTTCGGGCGGCTGGATGTCGGTGATCAGGCCCCACTCGAACCGCGTCCGCAGCCGGTCTTCGAGGGTCTCGAGGCGCTTCGGCGGCCGGTCGGAGCTGACGACGATCTGCTTGTTCGCGTTGTGGAGGGTGTTGAAGGTGTGGAAGAACTCTTCCTGCGTCCCTTCCTTGCCCTCCAGGAACTGGATGTCGTCGACGAGCAGGATGTCGATGTCGCGGTAGCGCCGCTGGAACGCGACCTTGCGGTCGTCGCGCAGCGAGTTGATGAAGTCGTTCGTGAACTCTTCGGTCGAGACGTACCGGACGCGCATGCCGGGGAAGAGCCGTTGCGCGTAGTGACCGACCGCGTGCAGCAGGTGAGTCTTGCCGAGGCCCGACTCGCCCCAGATGAAAAGCGGGTTGTACGCGCGGGCGGGCGCTTCGGCGACGGCGACCGCGGCCGCGTGCGCGAAGCGGTTGGAGGCGCCGATGACGAAGGTGTCGAAGGTGTACTTCTCGTTCAGCTTCGTCTTGGAAGTCTGCGGCTGGGCCGGCGCGGTGTAGGGCTGGCCGGCGATCGGCTGGCCGGAGAACGTCGGCCAGATCTCGTGGACGGCGGCGAGCGCCTCGCCTTCTTCGTCCACCTCTTCGTCGGTGTCGTCGCCGTCGTCCGGCTTCGCCGCGACGGCCTGGTGCGGCGGCAGCGGCGGCGCCGGGTCGGGTCGCGGCGGGGGCATCATCGGCGCGCCGTTGGCCGGCAGCGGCGGAGCGGGTTCGGGACTCGCGCCGTTTTCCACCCGGCCGGGTGACGGTGCGTAGCGGGGCGCGGGCGCCGGCGCGACGGCCTCGGCGCTGTCCACCTTCACCGCGAGCGAGATGGCGCGGCCGAGCCGGCGCGAGAGCGCGTCCGTGATCGCGCCGCGCAGGCCGCGTTCGATCGCTTCCTTCGCGAAGTCGCTGGGGGCCGCCAGGAGAGCCGTGCCGTCGAGCAGGCCGATCGGGCGGGTCACGCGCATCCAGGCACGCTGCTGGGGGGACAGGGTCCCGTCGGACAGTTCGCGGACCACCTGTTCCCAGATGACGCCCAGGTTGTGCTGGTGCTCCGACACCTGTCTGGCTCCCCTCCCCTCGTCGGCGTGGACGGCCGAACGCCCCCGGTCACCCCGCCCGGCACTCACCGGCGGACCTGCGTGCGCGTCGGCACGGCGAATATCCACATAGTTGTCCACAGCTGTGCACTAATGTACGGCGACCCGCGGCGACGCCACCTGCGGGCTCGTCGTAAGCCGGTGGGCACTCCACCACCCGGATACTCGTGCACCTCGACCGGTGACCCGAGAGAGGCACGCTAACAAGCCCCGCCCGCTGCCACAAGGCATCCTGGGCCGCCAGCATTTCACGGTGTACGGCGTGTTGCCATTCGGTGCCCCGGCGTCGACGATCCGGGGCCGGCGCACCGGTCGCGGACCGTGGCCGAGGGGGTGCTTACCGACCGCCGGACGGGGGTGCGTACCCTCGTAAGGTCTCCCGTATGCGACGGGTGCGTTTCGCGTGCCCACGTTGTCGTCGCTCGTCGTGACGAGGCCACACGTTGGTAGGAGACACCAGAGACTGCCGTGCGCCCGCACGACACGCCAGGCGGGAAGGGAATCTTTCCGCCCGACGCGACACACAGGAGAAGCAGTGAGCAAGGGTAAGCGCACCTTCCAGCCGAACAACCGCCGCCGCGCGAAGACCCACGGGTTCCGCCTGCGCATGCGCACCCGCGCCGGCCGGGCCATCCTGGCGGCCCGCCGTCGCAAGGGCCGCGCCGCGCTGTCCGCCTGATCCGGCACGTCGGGGCGCGCCGTGCTGCCTGCTGCCGCACGTCTGCGGCGGAGTGAGGACTTCCGCGTGGTTCTCCGTCGCGGGTCCCGGGCAGGCAGGCGCCGCCTCGTCGTCCACGCGCTGACCACGGACCCGTCCGAGGCCACCGGCACGCCGCCGGTGGCCAGGGCGGGTTTTGTGGTGAGCAAGGCCGTCGGCAACTCGGTGGTCCGCCACCGCGTCACCCGGCGGTTGCGTCACCTCGTTTCGGCCCGCCTCGGAACCCTGCCGTCCGGCAGCGCGTTGGTCATACGGGCATTGCCGCCGTCCGCGAACGCGTCCAGCGCCGAGCTCGGAGCCGATCTCGACGCCGCGTTGCGTCGGCTGGGTCTTTCACCGTCGCGCCGTCCGGCCGGGGATGTCCCCCGCCCGACGCGTCCCCCGGACGCGGCCCCCGACCACGGATCAGCGGTGTGACCGGCATGCGAGCCACCTCCGAGCACGAATCCCACGAGCACGACGTGGAGCCCGCGCCCCCGCGGCCCGGTCCCGTCGCCTGGGTCCTGCTCCTCCCCATCAAGCTCTACCGCAAGGCGATTTCGCCCTTCCTTCCGCCGGCTTGCCGGTTCTACCCGAGCTGCAGCGCGTACGCAGTCGAAGCCCTCACCCGGCACGGCGCCGGCCGCGGCTCCTACCTCGCGCTGCGCCGGCTGCTGCGCTGCGGCCCGTGGACCCCGCCCGGCCGCGACCCGGTACCCGAGCAGTTCTCGTGGCGCCACCGACGACCTGAAACACCGATCGAGGAGTAGCAGCAGTGCTCGATTTCATCTACTACCCCGTGTCCTTCATCCTCTGGTGTTGGCACAAGGTCTTCGGGTTCGTCTTCGGGGAATCCACCGCGGTCGCCTGGATCCTCGGCATCATCTTCCTGACGTTCACCGTCCGCGGCATCATGTTCAAGCCGTTCGTGAACCAGGTCCGGTCGATGAAGAAGATGCAGGACTTCGCGCCGGAGATGAAGAAGATCCAGAAGAAGTACGCGAACGACCGGCAGCGCCAGGCCGCGGAGATGCAGAAGCTCCAGAAGGAGCACGGCGTCAACCCGCTCGGCAGCTGCCTGCCGATGCTTCTCCAGATCCCGGTGTTCATCGGCCTGAACCACGTCCTGCGCGCGTTCACGATGCCGCCGCCCGGTGGCGGGGTGAAGACCGAGAACTACTTCTTCAGCCAGCACGACGTCGAGTCGTACGTCAACGCGAAGCTCTTCGGCGTCAACCTCGGTGAGGCCGTCTACAACGGTGTCGGTGTCGTCAGCGGCGGCGCCACGAACGTCGGCTTCCACTGGAGCGTGCTCCCGGTCGCGCTGCCGCTGATGATCGTCGCGTCGATCGCCACGCACCTCACCGCGCGGCACTCGGTGGCCCGGCAGAACGCCGCATCGGCCACCCCGCAGACCGCGATCATGAACAAGCTGACGATGTACATCTTCCCGCTCGGTGTCCTCGTCTTCGGTGCGCTGTTCCCGCTCGGCCTCCTCTTCTACTGGCTGGCGAACAACGGCTGGACCCTGATGCAGCAGCGCCTCGTCTACACGAAGATCGACAAGGAAGAGGCGGCCCGCAAGGCGGAGGCCGCGGAGAAGCGCTCGTCGCTCGGCCCGAAGCCCGGGCAGAAGCCGGCCGCGCCGAAGGTCGGCCAGAAGCCGGTCCAGCAGAAGAAGAACCAGTCCGCGCAGACCGGTGGCCAGAAGAAGGTCACCAAGGCCGGCTCGGCCCACGGCTTCGCGCAGACCACGCCCGCCGCGTCGGGTGCGACGGCGGCCTCCGCGAGCGACGGCGACAAGACCCCGGCCGACACGAACGGCCAGAACGGCTCGAAGGACAACGGCACCGGCGTGCCCGGCCTTCTCAAAGACTCGACCAGGAAGTCGGGCCGGAAGCGTCGCTGAGACGCGACCGGTTCGGAGAGGAGACGAATGATGTCGGAGACGATCGACACGATCGACACCGATCAGGACGACGCGGCCCCGGGCGCGACCACCGGCGAGGCGGCCGAGCAGAAGGCGGGAGGTGGCGACGACGACATCCTCGTGCGGGAGGGTGACATCGCCGGCGACTACCTCGAGCGCCTGCTGGACCTGCTCGACTACGACGGTGACATCGACTTGGACGTGGAGGCCGGCCGCGCGATCGTGAGCATCGACGGCGGCGAGGACCTCGAGAAGCTCGTCGGTCCCCGCGGCACGGTGCTCGAGGCGCTGCAGGAGCTGACCCGTCTGGCCGTCCAGCAGGAGACGGGCTCGCGGAGCCGCCTGATGCTGGACATCGCGGGCTGGCGCGCGGACCGCCGCGAGGAGCTGAAGGAGCTCGGCCGCTCGACAGCGGAGTCGGTCCTGCAGAGCGGCGAGCGCGTGCGGCTGCAGCCGATGAGCCCGTTCGAGCGCAAGGTGGTCCACGACGCCGTGGCGGCAGTGGCCGGCGTGACGAGCGAGAGCGAGGGCGAGGACCCGAAGCGCCGCGTGGTGATCTTCCCGGAGTCCTGAGACGCGATCGACCGAAGCGGCCCCATCCGACTGGTTCGGATGGGGCCGCTTCTTTGTGGGCTGTGGGCGACGAACTACAGCGGTGTTGTTTCACGTGGAACCGGCCGCAGCCGCCGCCGGGTGAGTGGAGTTGTCCACATCTGCGGTCTGTCGGCTCGTTTTCTCCTCGGCATCGGGGACAATCGACACAGCGCCGTTTCACGTGAAACGCGCGGACGAGGAGTAGACGGAGTGAGCTTGGAGCAGGCCGCGGAGACGACACGAGCCGCGGCGGACCGGGTGTTCGGTGCGCACGTTGACCAAGCCGCTGGGTACGTCGAACTCCTGGAGCGCCACGGCGTCGAGCGCGGGTTGATCGGGCCGCGGGAGGTCGAGCGGCTGTGGGAGCGGCACGTCCTCAACTCGGCCGTCATCGGCGAGCAGATGGCCGAAGGGGTCCGGGTCGTTGACGTCGGCTCGGGAGCGGGGCTTCCGGGAGTACCGCTCGCCATCGCGCGACCGGACCTCGATATCGTCTTGCTCGAACCGATGGCCCGCCGGGTGGACTGGCTGGCCGAGGTGGCCGAGAAGCTGGAACTCCCGATCACCATCGTCCGTGGACGCGCGGAGGAGCGGCCTGTGCGTGAGCAGCTCGGTGGCGCCGACATCGTCACCGCTCGCGCGGTCGCCCCACTCGCCCGGCTCGCGGACTGGTGCCTGCCGCTCGTTCGTCCCGACGGTTTCCTGGTCGCTCTCAAGGGGGCCAGCGCGGCGGACGAGATCGACCGGGACGGCGCCGCCATCCGCAAGGCCGGCGGGGCTGACCCTCTGATCGTCGAATGCGGCGCCGCGGTACTCGAGGTGCGCAGCACGGTCGTGAAGATCCGTCGCCTGCCGACGGCCGGCAAGCCGAAGGCGCGGAGCAGGAAGCGCTAGCGGGTCGCGATGTTCCACGTGAAACGACGCGACTCGACCACCGACCAGACGTCTACATGGAGGAGGTGTCGAGACCGGTGAATCCCCCGCCGTCCGACTCCACGGAGACCACCCCCGACGTGGGCTGGACCCCGATCGCCGAAGAAGCCGCCCGCGCCGCGCGTCTGCTGCACCCGAAGGAGGGCGAACTCCCCCGACCCAGCCGTCGCCGCGTGCTGACCGTCGCCAACCAGAAGGGCGGCGTCGGCAAGACGACGAGCACGGTCAACCTCGCCGCCGCGCTCGCGCTGCACGGGCTCAAGACGCTCGTCGTCGATCTCGACCCGCAGGGCAACGCCAGCACGGCGCTCGACGTCGACCACCGGTCCGGGACACCGTCCATCTACGAGGTGCTCATCGGCGAGGTGACGCTCGCGGAGGCCGCCCAGGCGACCGAGCAGTCCCCGAACCTCTTCTGCGTTCCCGCCACGATCGACCTCGCCGGCGCCGAGATCGAGCTCGTCTCGATGGCGTCCCGCGAGTCCCGGCTCAAGGAAGCGATCTCCTCGGAGATCCTCAACGAGATCGGCGTCGACTACGTCTTCATCGACTGCCCGCCGTCGCTCGGCCTCCTCACGGTCAACGCGATGGTCGCCGCGCAGGAGGTACTCATCCCGATCCAGTGCGAGTACTACGCGCTCGAAGGGCTCGGGCAGCTGCTCAGCAACATCGAGCTCGTGCAGCAGCACCTCAACCGCGAGCTGCACGTCTCGACCATCCTCCTCACCATGTACGACGGCCGCACCAAGCTGGCCGACCAGGTGACGAACGAGGTCCGGAACCACTTCGGCGACACCGTTCTGAAGACGGTCATTCCCCGCAGCGTGAAGGTGTCCGAGGCGCCCGGGTACGGCCAGACCGTCCTCGCGTACGACCCGGGTTCTCGCGGCGCAATGAGCTACGTCGACGCGGCCAAGGAGATCGCCGTGCGCGGCGCACAGTTGGAGAGGGGTAGTTCCACATGACCGAGCGCAGAGGAGGGCTGGGGCGCGGCCTCGCCGCCCTGATCCCGACCGGACCGGCCGGCGGCGGCCCCCTGCCCGCGCCCGGTGACCCGGCGGCCGACAAGAAGGCCGCCGAGGACAAGGGCTGGTTCGCGGCCAACGGCGCGGCGAAGGCGCACAGCGGCGAGGTCGCCGGTGCCGTCTACCGCGAGATCCCGGTCAGCTCGATCAAGCCGAACCCGAAGCAGCCGCGCCAGGTCTTCGACGAAGACGCGCTCGCCGAGCTCGAGCACTCGATCCGCGAGTTCGGGCTCATGCAGCCCATCGTCGTCCGCGAACTCGGGGACAACGAGTACGAGCTCGTCATGGGCGAGCGTCGGCTGCGTGCTTCGCAGCAGGCGGAGCTGGAGGCGATCCCGGCGATCGTCCGGCAGACCGCCGACGAGTCGATGCTGCGCGACGCGCTCCTGGAGAACATCCACCGCGTCCAGCTGAACCCGCTCGAGGAGGCGGCGGCGTACCAGCAGCTGCTCGACGAGTTCGCCGTCACGCACGAAGAGCTGGCGAGCCGGATCGGCCGCAGCCGTCCGGTCATCACCAACACGATCCGGCTCCTCAAGCTCCCCTTGCCGGTGCAGCGCCGGGTGGCCGCGGGCGTCCTGTCCGCCGGTCACGCGCGGGCGTTGCTGTCGCTCGAGGACCCCGAGAGCCAGGAGGAGCTCGCCGCGCGGATCGTCGCGGAAGGCATGTCGGTGCGGGCGACCGAGGAAGCCGTCACGCTCAAGAAGAGCGAGAAGCCGGCGAAGCCGAAGGCCGCGCCGCGCAAGCCGATCCAGGCGCCCGGACTGCAGGAGCTGGCGAACCGGCTTTCGGACACGTTCGACACCCGGGTGAAGGTCGACCTCGGCCGCCGCAAGGGCCGGATCGTGCTCGAATTCGGCTCGGTGGACGACCTCGAGCGCATCGTCTCGATCATTGACGCGAACGCGGCAAATCGGGCACCGGAAACCGATTAGGGATCACCCCGGGGTGTTTCGTCACGGTGATGATTGCGCATCGCAGCCGCGACGAACACACTTGGTGATCACCATCTGGGACGCGAAAAAGGCCACCGCGGAAGCTTCCGCAGTGGCCTTTCGTGCGTCCCGGGTCAGCGAGTGACGGCTCGCGCGATCAGGTCGGCGAACACCGTGCCGAGCGACTTGCCCGCCGCCTCGATCGCCATCGGCACCGTCGAGGTCTCGGTGAGCCCCGGCGACGGGTTCACCTCCAGGAAGTGCGCGGTGCCGTCCGGCGTGATGACCGCGTCGGTGCGGGAGATGTCCCGCAGGCCGAGCACGCGGTGCGCGGCGACGGCCAGCTCGGCCACCGACTTGGCCGCGTCGTCGTCGAGCCGGGCCGGGGTGAAGAAGTCGGTCAGGCCGGCGGTGTACCGGGCCGTGTAGTCGTACACGCCGCTCTCCGGCACGATCTCGACCGCCGGCAGGGCCTCGGGCCCGTGCTCGCCCTCGATGACCGTCACGGCCACCTCGACGCCGTCCACGAACCGCTCGGCGAGCACGGTGTCGCCGTAGGCGAAGCAGCCGACCATCGCCGCCGGCAGCTCCGCCGCCTCGCGGACCACCTGGGTGCCGAGCGCGGAGCCGCCCTGGTCCGGCTTGAGGATCAGCGGCAGGCCGAGCCGCTCGACCATCGCGTCGAGCACCGCCTGCGCGCCGAGCTCGCGGAAGGTGCTGTGCGGCAGCACGACCCAGTCCGGCGTCGCGAACCCGGCCTTCTGCAGCAGCGCCTTGGCCGTCGGCTTGTCCCACGCGCGGCGGCAGCCCTGGGAACCGGTGCCGACGAACGGCACGTCCAGCATCTCCAGCACCGTCTGCACCGAACCGTTCTCGCCCTCGCCGCCGTGCAGCGCGACGACGACGGCGTCCGGACGCTGCGTGCGCAGCCGCTCAAGCAGGCCCGCGTCGGTGTCCCACTCCTCGATGCCGAAGCCCTCGGACTTCAGCGCCGCGGACAACCGGCGGCCGGACCTCAGTGAGACGTCGCGTTCGTGCGAAAGCCCGCCGGCGAGCACGGCAACGGTACGGTCGACCACCGTGGGAACTCCTTAACTTCGAACAGAACTAGACCGTGTCCGGGGACGGGTTCTGCGGTCCCTGGATCTGGCGCGAGGTCACGCTACCGAAGGTGCGCGCGAGGTCCATTTCGGACTCCAGCACGGCGGCCAGCCGCCGCACGCCCTCGCGGATCCGCTCCGGCGTCGGATAGCAGTAGGACAGCCGCATCTGACGGCTGCCGAACCCGTCGGCGTAGAAGCCGGTCCCGGACGCGTACGCCACCCGGGCGGTCACCGCGCGCGGCAGCATCGCCTTGGTGTCCACGCCTTCCGGCACCGTCACCCACATGTAGAACCCGCCCTCCGGCTTGGTCCACGAGCAGCCCGGGGGCAGGTACTGGTCGAGCGCGGACAGGATCGCGTCCCGCCGCTCGCGGTAGTTCTCCCGGAACTTCTTGATCTGGCCCTTCCAGTCGTGCGTGGCCAGGTAGCGCGACACGATCATCTGGTTGAACGTCGGCGGGCACAACGTCGCCGACTCCGCGGCCAGCACGAGCTTCTCGCGCACGGCGTGCGGGGCGAGCACCCAGCCGACGCGCAGGCCGGAAGCGAACGTCTTGGAGAACGAACCGAGGTACACGACGTTGTCAGGGTCGGTCGAGCGCAGCGCCGGGTAGGTCTGGCCGTCGAAGCCGAGCAACCCGTACGGGTTGTCTTCGACGACGAGGACGCCGTGGGCGCGGCAGATCTCGAGGATCTCCGCGCGGCGCTCGACGGCCAGCGTGACGCCGGCGGGGTTGTGGAAGTTCGGGATCGTGTAGAGGAACTTGACCCGGCGGCCGGCCTTCTTCGCCTGGTCGAGCGCCTCGCGAAGCAGCGACGGCACCAGGCCGTGGTCGTCCATCGCCACGTGCACGACCTGCGCCTGGTAGGCCGCGAACGAGCCCAGCGCGCCGACGTAGGACGGGCCCTCGGCGATCACGACGTCACCCGGGTCGCAGAACAGTCGCGTGACCATGTCCAGGCCCATCTGCGAGCCGACGGTCACCACGACGTCGTCCGGGTGCGCCTTGATGCCCTCCAGCGCCATGATCTCGCAGATCTGCTCGCGCAGCACCGGGATACCGTGCGCCGAGCCGTACTGCAGCGCGACGAGCCCGTCTTCGGCGATGATCTCCGCCACCTGGGCCGACAGCGTGTCGAGCGGGAGCGCGGCCAGGTTCGGCATGCCGCCGGCCAGCGAGACCACCTCCGGACGGCTGGCCACCGCGAACAGCGCCCGGATCTCGGAGGCGGTCATCCCGGCGGTGCGCGCGGCGTACCGCTCGAGATGCGGGTCGAGGTTCTGGCGGCCGCTCTGCGGCTTGCTGGGGCGGTTCTCGGTCATCGACGATTCACCCGGGGCTCGGCGTACAGGGCTGCTCGTGAAGAGCAGGACATCCCGTCGAGTGTAACCGGGCACCCATCAGGACCCCTGACCTTTCGGCGCTCGTCACATCGGCCTATCCTCGACCGTGGCTCCCGTGTTCGTGCTGTGGTCCTGCACGGCTTGACGACCGGGTGGCCGGTCGGGAGCGCAGGTCAGGGAGGTCGCGGGTGTCGCGTCGCGTCGTGGGCGTCACACTGGACAACCTGGAGCACCTTCCGAAGAGCTGTCGCCGGTGTGTGTACTGGGAGCTGGCTCCGCACCTGAAGAACCAGGCCGAGGAGTTCGGCGCCACCGAGGTCGAGAAGGAAGCCTGGGTCTCGAGCGTGCTGCTCGAGTGGGGTTCCTGCGGCCGCATCGTCTACAGCGACACGCTGCCGGTCGGGTTCGTGCTGTACGCGCCGCCGAACGCCGTCCCGCGCGCGCTGGCCTTCCCGACGTCCCCGCCGAGCGCGGACGCGGTCCTGCTCACGGCGTTCCAGGTGCTCCCCGAGTTCCGCGGTGGTGGTCTCGGCCGCATGCTGGTCCAGGCCGTGGCCAAGGACCTCACCAAGCGCGGTGTCCGCGCGATCGAGGCGTTCGGCGACGCGCGTCCCGAAGAAGCCGACCCGGACGGTGGCCACAGCTGCGTGCTGCCGGCGGCGTTCCTGCAGAGCGTCGGCTTCAAGACCGTCCGGCCGCACCAGAAGTGGCCGCGCCTGCGCCTGGAGCTGCGCTCGGCGATCACCTGGAAGGAAGACGTCGAGGCGGCGCTGGAACGGCTGCTCGGCCAGGTCACCATCACCACGGCGGAACCGAGTCTCGGCCGCGCCTGACGTCTCCGCAAACGTTTGCGCCGGGCCGTGACGTGCCCGGAATGTCCGTGTGCACAACTGTGGAAGAAGCGCCGAGTTATCCACAGAGCGCTGCTAGACGCGGTGGACAAGCTGTGGATGACTGCCCCGGACCTGGGGACGACACGCTCGTCGTCCCCAGGGGTGGTGGGGCAGGTGAAGGTGAGCCGCTAGGGGTTGTGGTCGGCCCTATTCGGCCTTGGCGAGCTCGTGCGCGAGGACGTCGGCGAACGTGAACGTTCCCGTCGGCTGGTCGCCTTCGCCGAGGAGGTACAGGCGCTTGACGGCGATCAAGATCCCCTCCGCGACGATGTCGCGGAACGCCGGATCGGCCAGCTTGCGGGCGTCGTCCGGGTTGGTCAGGTAGCCGATCTCGACGCGGACCGCCGGGCAGCGGGTGCGGGTGAAGATCTCCCACGTCTTGTAGTGCGTGCGGCAGTCGAGCATGCCGGTGCGGGCCGCGACCTCGCGCTGGATGAAGCCGGCCAGCAGCTCACCGACGGTGGACGTGGTGCCGTTGCCCGTGCCGAAGTGGAAGCTCGCGATGCCCTGGGCGCGCGGCGAGCGGTTGCCGTCGCTGTGCAGGGACAGGAACAGGTCGGCGCCCGCGTCGTTCGCGAAACGGGCGCGCTCCAGCTCGGTCGGGCTGTGGTTGGGGCCGCGGGAGATCAGGGCCTCCATGCCGGTGGCCTTCATCCGGCCTTCCAGGCGGCGCGCCAGGTCCCAGGCGATGTCGGCCTCGCGCAGCCCGCCGGCGACCACGCCGAGGTCGTCACCGCCGTGGCCGGGGTCGATCACGATGCGCTTGCCGCGCAGGCGCGGACCCGCCTGGCGCACCTGCTCCTGCTCGCGCAGGAACACGGGACGCCCGCCCCGGGCCCGCGGTGAGGACAGGCGCTTCAGCTCGCGGATGGTCGCCGGGCCGCACATGCCGTCCGGCGTCAGGCGCATGTCGCGCTGGAACGTCTTGAGCGCGCGCTCGGTCTGGGGCCCGAAGTAGCCGTCGGGGCGGCCGGCGTCGAAGCCGAGCTCGGTGAGCCGCTCCTGCAGCGTGAAGACGTCGTCGCCGTGCACCGGCGAGGCGATCATGTACGACAGCGGGCGGCTGCCCAGGTGGTAGCTGGCGCCCTTGAGCGCCTGGAAGGTCGCCGGACCCACGATGCCGTCGGTGATGAGCCCACGGCGCTGCTGGAAGGCACGGACGGCGCCCTCGACGGCGACGTCGAACGTGTCGTAGTCGTCGGTACCGGTGACCGGCGGGAGCAGGTCCATCCCGGCCAGGATGGACCTGATCTCGGCGACGTCCGGACCGGCGTCACCGCGGCGGAGTACCCGCATGCACTCCTCGCTCTTCCTAAGGCACCGAGTTCGGGGGGAGCTCGGCGCGTGGCAAGAAAACCTTCGCTGGGACGGGCCCAGGTCCTCTATTGTGCCTTGCCAACTCTCGGTGACAGCGCAGGCCCAGTAGGTAGGTCAAGGGCCCGATCGTGGAGTACCCACGGTGGCTCTCGTCACGCTTGATTCACCCACACCGGTCACATTTCCCCGAACGGCGACGGACCCGGGGTCCACGAGAGGGTTCTCGCAGGCCCCGGGTCCGCCGGGAGTGGTTCGGTTCAGAGAACGTCGGCGAGGTCCGACAGCAGCGCGGCCTTCGGCTTGGCGCCCACGATCTGCTTCACCGGCTTGCCGCCCTGGAACAGGATCAGCGTCGGGATGGACATCACCTGGTAGTCACGCGGCGTGTTCGGGTTCTCGTCGATGTCGATCTTGGCGATCGTCAGCTTGTCGCCCTTCTCGGCCGCGATCTCCTCGAGCACCGGGGCGACCATCTTGCACGGGCCGCACCAGGTGGCCCAGAAGTCGACGAGGACCGGCTTCTCGCTGGTCAGGACCTCGTCGACGAACGTCGCATCGGTCACCTTCACGGTGTTGGCCATGGTTTCTCCTTACAGGGTGGTTGAACGCCAGGAAGTCAGTTGGTGCCCGCGCCGTAGCCGCCGCCGACGAGCTCGGGCGCCTCGTGCGCGTCCGCGTCGCCGTGCTCCGCGAGCCATCGTTCCGCGTCGATCGCGGCACTGCACCCCGAGCCGGCGGCGGTGATCGCCTGCCGGTAGGTGCGGTCCACCAGGTCGCCGGCCGCGAAGACGCCGTCCAGGTTCGTGTAGGACGTCTTGCCCTTCGTGACGACGTAGCCGTCCTCGTCCAGCTCGACCTGCCCCTTCACCAGCTGGCTGCGGGGGTCGTGGCCGATCGCGACGAAGAAGCCCGACACGTCCAGCGTCGACTCGGAGCCGTCCCTGGTGTCCTTCAGCTTCAGGGCCTCGACCTTGCCGTCGCCGAGCACCTCGGTGATCTGCGAGTTCAGCTTCCACTTGATCTTCTCGTTCGCGCGGGCGCGCTCGAGCATGATCTTGGACGCGCGGAACTCGTCGCGCCGGTGGACGATCGTGACGGACTTCGCGAACTTCGTCAGGAAGGTCGCCTCCTCCATCGCCGAGTCGCCACCACCGGCGACCACGATGTCGTGGTCGCGGAAGAAGAAGCCGTCACAGGTCGCACAGGCCGAGACACCGCGGCCGAGCAGCTCCTGCTCGCCCGGCACGTTCAGGTACCGCGCCGCCGCGCCCATGGCGAGGATCACGGCGCGGGCGGCGTAGCGCTTGCCGTTCGCGTGGACGTACTTGACGTCCCCGGTCAGCTCCAGCGACTCGACGTCCTCCGCGCGCAGCTCGGCGCCGAAGCGCTCGGCCTGCTTGCGCATCTCCTCCATCAGGTCCGGACCCATGATGCCGTCGCGGAACCCGGGGAAGTTCTCGACCTCGGTCGTCGTCATCAGCGCGCCGCCGAACTGCGTGCCCTCGAACACCAGCGGCTCCAGCTGGGCCCGCGCCGCGTAGACGGCAGCGGTGTATCCGGCAGGACCCGACCCGACGATGATCAGGTTCCTGATTTCTTCGGCAGCCACCCGTGACCTCCGCTCGTAGTGACCTGTACCAGGCTCAACACGATCGTAGGTGGCCGTGTTCCCGGCCGTGACAGCTGCTACTTCTCGCCGACGACCTTGTCGAACAGCACTGCCGGATTTCCCGGTCCGCAGTCCGCGCCGAAGGCCACCAACCGGAACTGGGCCAGCTTTCCGGTGGTCAGGATGACCATCACCCCGGCCTTGCCGCCGACGTTCACCGGGCGGATGCCCTCGGGCCGCACCTTCGGATCGAGCCCGGCGGCCGCGAGGCACGCGTCGAGCCTGTCCTCGCTCTGCAGCGGGCCGAAGTCGCGCACGCCGAGCCCCTTGCCGATCAGCGCCTGCGCGCCGCTGCCGTCACTGCCGACGGTCGGGCCCGACGGTGCGGGGGCCGCGACGTTCGGGGTGCCGCTCTGCTGCGACGTGTCCGGGATCGCGACCGTCACGGCGACGACCGCCGCCGCGGCCGCGGTCAGGACACCGGCGGCCCAGCCGAGCCGCTTGTTCCGCCGCCGCCGCGCCGCCGCGAGGTCCACCACCTGGGCGCCCTGCGGTGCACTCGGCTGCGTCTGATGAGGCTGCGTCTGATGAGGCTGTGTCCGTGCCGGAAAGCGGGCCGCTGCTTCGGCGGCCAGCGCCGCGTCCAGCCGGGCCGCGAACTGCGCGGGCATCGGCGGAGCGGGTGCGTCGGCGAGCGCGGCCAGGTCGGCACGCGTCGCGTCGAGCGCGTCCAGGATCGCCCTGGCCTCCGGGTCGGCGTTGACCAGCGGCCACAGCTCGGCGGCGCGGGCGTCGTCGAGCACCCCGGCGTGGAGGTCGGCGAGCACGTCGACAGACCAGGGCGGACCGACGGTCCCCCCGATCCCCCGGCTTTCGTCCGTCATCGTCCCTCCCCGCTACCCGGCCGGCGCCCGGTCCGTTTGCTTTCGTGAGTTGGGACGTTCGCAATCGCATCGGGGTTCCGCAGGTGCCCGAGAACCTTCGCGAGTTTTCCGCGGCCCCGCGCGCACCGGCTCTTGACCGTGCCTTCGGCGATCCCGAGCAGCTTCGCCGTCTCGGCGACGGAGTATCCCTCGACGTCGACCAACACGATCGGGGCACGTTGCTCTTCGGGCAGCTGGTCGAGCGCCTCGCGCACCAGGAGGCTGGTCTCGCGCTCGGCCATCGAGTCCCGCGGGGTCGCCGGCTCGTTGAACCCGGTCTCCGGCAGCGGCACGGTCGGGCGCGCCTGCCGTCGGCGGATCCGGTCGAGGCAGGCGTTCACCACGATCCGGTGCAGCCACGTCGTGACCTGCGACTCCGCGCGGAACTTGTCGGCGGCCCGGAACGCCGAGATGAACGCGTCCTGCAACGCGTCGGCCGCTTCTTCGGGGTCGCGGACCGTGCGCAACGCGACCGCCCACATGCGGTCGCGATGTCGCTGGACGAGTTCGCTGAACGCATGAGGGTCCCCCGCGGCGTGAGCCGCTATCAGATCCGCATCCGTGGGAGCTGCAGCTGTCACCCGCCAGAGCCTACTGACCCTGTCGGATCCGTCACCCCGCAGGCAGGAAGGTCAGGTCGCCGATTTCGGTCTGGTACTCGCCGTCGTCGCCACCCAGCTGGGTGATCCAGACGATGAAGTACTGGCCCTGCGTCGGCTGAGCCAGCGGGATCGTCGTGTCGCCGTCCTTGAGGTCGCCGTTGCCGACCACCTTCGTGTCGGCCAGGTCGGGGTTCTTCTCGGTCGCGGAGCGGATTTCGACCTTGGTGCCCGGCGTGCCGCCGGTGACCTTGACCTGGCTGAGGTTGATCGGGTCGGCGAAGGTGACGACCAGTCCGACGCCGGGCTTGATGGCCGGGAACTGCTGCTTGTACTGCTCGGTCTTCCACTGCGTGCCGGGGTTGCCGTCGATCGCGTTCCTCGCCCGGCCGGGGTTGTCGCCCTTGCCCTCGGGGTTGTAGACGGCCGCGGCCTGCGGCTTCACCGGATCGCCCAGCGCGGGTGACGACGGCGGCGGAGCCGGGGCGGACGACGACGACGGCGAGGGTGCCTGGCTCGACGCCGGCGGCGCGGCCACGTTGATCGTCGGGCCGCTCGCCTTGGAGTCGCCCTGGAAGACGTTGATCAGCATCAGCCCGCCCCAGGCGAGGATGACGACGGTCGCGACCACCAGCACGGTGACGCCGAGGGCGAGCTTGCGCCGCCGGGCGACGTCCTTGACCGGCTTCTTCGTCGTCCAAACCGTGCCATCGGGCTCTGCTTCTTCGCCGCCGACGGCCTTGATCAGCTGGGTGCGCTCCTCCGCCTCGGCCACCTGGTCGAGCACGCGGAGGATGGCCGCGCTGGTGCGGATGCCGCCGTTGCCGCCGTCCTCGATCGTGCGGACGGCCAGCGACGACAGGTCGGCCGGGATCGTCGGTACCAGCTGGCGCGGCGGGACGATCCGGCCCTGCGGCGACATCGGGGCCGGCGGGATCGCGGGCGGCCCGCCGGGCAGCGCCCAGCGTCCGGTGAGCAGCAGGTACAGGACCGCGCCGAGCGCCTTGACGTCGTCGCGCAGCGTCGCCTCCGGCAGCGGGCCCGGGAACGCGAGCTTCAGCGCGCCGTTCGGCGTCAGGCGAAGGCGCTGGGGGTGGTCGAGGCCGAGGACGAGCCCGTTCTGGTGGGCCTGCTCGACGGCTTCGGCCAGCGCCTGGACCATCCGCGCGGCCGCGGCGGGCGCCACCGGCCGCTGCGCGACGAGGTCGACCAGGTCACTGCCCTTGGTCCACTCCGCGACGACGACGCCGAGCAGGCCTTCGCCCGAGGTGATGCCGCTGCCGAGGGCGAGCACGTCGAGCACGCGGGCGACGCCGCCGTGGCCGAACTTGGACGCGTGCGTGGCGCGTTCGAGGGTGCGCCGGGCCAGCCGCGCGGCTTCCGGGTCGGCCGGGTCGCCGACCAGCAGCGTCAGCGCGACGTCCCGCTTCAGCTGCCCGTCCCGCGCGCGCCAGAGGTGCGCGTCGCCCCGCTCGTCCACGCCGAACTGCGCGAGGAGGCGGTAGCGGCCGTCGCCGACCACACGCCCGGGGGCGAGCGAACCGACCTGGGCCTTGCCCACGTTCGCACCCCCCGCCTGTTCGCTCCGCCTCGTGTCCACCCGCACTCTCCCGCTAGTCCCCGCACCGAGGGTACCCAGAATACGACGCGGGAGTCGTCGCCTTCCGTACCGGAATCGTTACCCGCGCTTGATCAACCGGGTGAACCTCGAAGTGGCCGGCTTCAGCTCCTCCACCTTCAGCGCCATGAGCACCCCGAACGACACGACGATGCCCACGATGCCCTGCAGGAACAGCTTCACCCACGCCCCGAGCGTCGGCCCGAACGAGCCCGGCACCAGCTTGCCCGCGACCCACGCGGCGGCCACGCCGAGCACGCTCGCGACGACCGTGAACAGGATCACGCCGATCACCCGCTTGCTGCGCAGGTTGCCCAGCGTCACCCACAGCCACACCTGGCCGAGGATCGCGCCGACGACGAACGTCAGCGCGTTGACCATCATGACCCCGAGCACGACGTTGTCCGGCGACAGCAGCACCGGGCAGAGGTACAGCAGCGGCACCTTGACCAGCGTCATCACGATCATGATCAGCGTCGGCGTGCGCGCGTCCTTCATCGCGTAGAAGACGCGCATCTGCAGCATCACCAGCGCGTACGGCAGCAGGGCGAACGCCGAGATCGCGAGGGCGTCGCCGAGCCGCTCGGCCGTGTCGATCGTGCCCTTGCCGAAGGTGAACAGCGCGATGCCGATCGAGCCGCCGACCACCGTCATCACCGCGGAGATCGGGACGAGCATCACCGTGGAGATCCGCGACGCGTACGACAGGTCGCCGATCAGCTTCTTGTGGTCGCCGTCGGCGGCCGCGCGGCTCATCCGCGGCATGATCGCCGTCAGCAGCGAGACGCCGATGACGCCGTACGGCAGTTGGAAGAGCAGCCAGGCGTTGCTGTACGCAGTCACACCACCGGGTGAACCGCTGGTCAGCACGCGCGTGTTGATCGTGTAGCCGATCTGGCTGACGGCGACGTAGCCGAGGATCCACAGCGCGAGGCCGCCGAACTCCTTCATCTGCTTGTCGATGCCCCAGCGCCACTTGAACCGGAAGCCGGACCGCAGCAGCGGGGGCACGAGCAGGAGCGCCTGGGCGACGATGCCGCCGGTGACGCCGATGCCGAGCGTCAGCACCTTCGGATCGGTGATCGAGACGTCCGTGGTGTTGATGTCACCCGGCATGATCCAGACGACGAGGATCGTGAAGATCACGACCAGGTTGTTGATCACCGGCGCCCACGCGGTGGGGCCGAACACCTGCTTGGCGTTCAGCACCGCCGAGAGCAGCGCGAACACGCCGTAGAAGAAGATCTCGGGCAGCAGCAGGTAGGCGAACGCCGTGGTCAGCGCCGGGCTGGCCTTGCCGGACGAGTCGACATAGAGACTGGTGAACGCCGGTGCGGCGAGCACCGCGACCACCGTGCCGACCAGCAGCAGCGTGAACGCCACCGTGATGAGCCGCTGGGTGTAGGCGGTGCCGCCGTCGGGGTCGTCCTGCGAGCGCACCAGCAGCGGCACCACGACGCTGGCGAGCACGCCGCCCATCAGCAGCTCGAAGATGATGTTCGGCATCGTGTTCGCGACGTTGAACGAGTCGTTCGCGACACCCTGGCCGATCGCGCCGACCAGCAGCAGCTTCCACAGGAAGCCGGTGATCCGGCTGATCAGCGACGCGATCGCCATCCGGCCGGACGCCTTCGCCAGCGACGGCGCCTTGGCGGGTGCTTCGGTGCCGGGTTCGGCCGGCTTGACCAGCGGCGTCTTGAGCGCCGGCATGACCTGGGTGGCCAGCGCGTCGTAGGGCCGCATGACGTCCGGATCGGCGACCGGCCAGCGCGAGTTCATCGGCACGCCGGGGGTGCGCGGGATGAACCGCGTGGCCTCCGGGTCGGGCGGCCGCTGGGCCTCCTCCTGCCACGGCCGGACGGGTGCCGGACGCCGCGCCCCGCGACCCCGCGGCGGCACCGGAGTACCGGGCGGCGGGGTGCCGGGAGCGGGATTGCCGGGCGGCGGGGTCAGCGGTGGCGGAGACGGCTGCGGCAGCCGCCCCTGGAGCGACGCGCCCGGCGGCCCGGCCGGAGGTGGTGGCACGGGCGGAACGGGCTGGACGCGGGTGGGAGCAGGCCCAGCGGCACGCGGCGGCTGCCCACCGCGAACGGGCGCCACGGGCGGCGGCGGTCCCTGCGGCGAGCCTTGAGGCGGGGGCCCTGGCGGCGGCCCTTGGGGCAGGGGGCCCTGCGGCGGCGGGACACGCCGGGGCGGACGCCCGTCACGGATGGGGGCGTCGTCGCGGATGGGGCGGCCGTCGCGGATGGGGCGGCCGTCGCGCAGGGGCGCGTCCTCGCGGATCGGGCGCCCATCACGGACGGGAGCGTCGTCGCGGGCCGGTCGGCCGTCGCGTACCGGAACATCGTCCCGGGCGGGGCGGCCGTCGCGGAGGGGGGCGTCGTCGCGGATGGGGCGGTCGTCGCGCAGCGGTGCCTCGTCGCGCGCCGGGCGCTGGACCGGGCCCTCGTCGGGTGCGGGGCGGCCGTCGCGCGGTGGGGCGTCGTCGCGAGGCGGGCGCTGGTCGCGGGCTCGCCTGTCCTCGCGGGCCGGGCGGCCGCCGCGCCGGGGTGGTGGGGCGTCGTCGCGGACTGGGCGGCGGTCGCGGACCGTTGCGTCGTCCGGGGCCGGCATCTGGCGGGTGTGGCCGTTGCGGGGCGGCTGGCGGTGGCCGCGCTCCGGGGGTGGTGGAGGCGGCTGCTGGCGGCGGGCCGGCTGCGGTGGCTGTGCTGCCCGTGGGGGCCCGTCACCCCGCTGCGGGGGCTGGGCGCCTTCGCGCCGAGGACGACTCGCACGCTCGGGTGGTAAGCCCGGCTCTCTCTCCAACGCGTGCCCAATCCTCGGTGCTCGTCTCCGGTGCCGCGGCCCGGTGCCGCGCACGTGCGGACCAAGGGTAATCGGGAACGGCCCGGAACACTCAAACGCCGAGACATCAGTCCACGACGGCGCGACCCGCCTTCGCGTCCTTTACCCGCCGGTAGATCCGCCGGGAGGCGAGCAGAAGGAGGGCCACACCTGCGGCGACAGTGGCGATGATGGTGATCGCGCCGTACTCCGTCGAGGTCAGCTCGAAGCGCGCGGATGACCCGAGCGGGGTATCGGACGGCGTGCGCAACGACACATCGACGCTGAACCGGCCGGCCCGCAGGGCCTCGACCGGGACGAAGTAGTTCTTGCCGCCGCCCGCCGGGAAGAACCAGCTCCTCGCCGCGTCGGAGCGCAGGCCGGTGTTGTTGCCGAGGGTGAACCGCGCGTTGATGTCGACCGGCAGGTCGTTCACCACGTACACCGGCAGCGGCGAGTTCCCGGACGCCAGCGCGATCGTCTGCCGCGGCTGCGAGATCGTCACCCGTGAGCTGATCGCCGCGATCTCGGCCTGCGCGTTCGCGGTCGCCGCGTCGGACGGCAGGCCCCGCCAGCCCGCCGACGCGCCACGCAGCTCGGCCAGCCGGACCGGCGCCACGACGTCGTCCGGTTTCACCCGCTTGGCGGGGTCGAGCTGCATCGACGACGCCAGCCCGGTGGCCTGGCCGTCCAGGTCCGACAGCGTCGAGACGACGGCCGGGTCGGCGGCCGTGCCCGGGTCCTGGCCGCCGTCGCCGACCGGGCCCGAGCCCGCCGGGTCGGCTGACAGCAGTGACGGCAGTGACGTCGGCGTGACCACGCCGGCGCCGATGAAGTCCCCGACCTGCTGCAGGTACGTCGTCAGCTCGGCGGCCGGGGCGTCCCAGCGCCGCGGCGGGGCGACCAGCAGGTGCTCCGGCTTTCCCTGGCCGGCGGGCTGGCCGAGGCCGGCGCGGAAGGCCAGGGCGCCGAGCCCGTTCTGGCTGGAGATGGCCCGCTCGGTGCCCGCGGGCACGGTGACCGAGTCGGGCACGGTCGGCACGCCGGTCATCGCCGCGGAGATCAGCGAGTCGATCGGCTGCGCGCGGACGGCGCTGCCCTGCACGGTGACCCCGCCGCCGGCCGCGGCGGGCGCCAGCTTGCCCGTGTCGGTGAGCACGGTGCGGACACCGGCCTGGCTCAGCGCCGTGAGCACGGACTCGTTCGGGGTGCCGGCGGGCCAGAGCACGCCGGTCTGCGGCGTGACGCCGGTCAGCTGCTGGATCGTGGCCGCGCCCGAGACCGCCTGGGTCACCAGCGCGGTGTCGCCGGGACGGATCTGCGACACGGTGTTCAAATCGGCGTCGGCGAACGGCAGCGTCACCGCGCACCGGCCGGTCAGCAGCGTCTTGAGCGACGCGAGCCACGTCTTCGCGGCTTCGGCGCCCTTGCCGTCGACGTTCCCGGCGTCGGTGTGCACCTGGTAGCCGTGGCTCATCGCGTCGACGGTGGCGAGCAGGTCCGGGTCGAGCGCGAAGCACATCGACCGGGCGAGGTTCGCGTCACCCTGTACGGCCGCCGTCGCGGACGTGACCAGAGCGGTCAGCCTGCCGTCGGGCCCGATCTCGGCGGCGAGCCGGTCGTCGCGCAGCACCAGCGGCTGGCCGTACGGCGCCGCGTAGACCGGCGGGACGCCGCTGGTCAGCGGCCACAGCAACGTCATGCTCGGCGCGCCCGCCGACGAGTGGCCGGCCGTCTTGCCCGGCGCCGCCAGCACCGGCATCAGCATGCTGACCGCGCCCAGCCGGGCCGGGCCGCCGAACTCGGGCGTGCCGTTGACGTTCACCAGCAGCGGGTAGACGCCCGGGCGGCCGAACAGCGCCGCCTTCGTGCCGGTCAGGCTCACCGTGACGGTCAGCGGCGCGCTCTGCCCCGGCTCCAGCACGTCCGCGATCGAGGTGAAGTCGGTCAGCGGGGTGTCCTTGATGACCGCGCCGGACAGGACGTCGTTGATCCCGCGCGAGGTCGTCTGGCGCTCCCCGACCTGCAGCCGGACCTGCGGGCGGGTGACCCTCCGGTCGCCGGTGTTCGTCACCGTGCCCGCCACGGTCAGCGCCGTCGCCGAGCCGGTGATCACGCGGGGTCCCAGCTCGGTCAGGTCGACGCGGAGCCGGGCGCCTTCCTCCGCCTGTGCCGCCGTGGCTCCGGCGAGGGCGGGGACGGCCAGGAAGAGGACGGACAGGAAGGCTGCGGCGAACCGCTTCACTCGGGGGCTCCCTCAGGGGCGTGCTCGTCTCGTCCGTGGACGTCCGGGCGCGCGAAAAGTTCCTCGATCAGCTGGCCGGCCTTCCGGACGAGCTTGCGTTCGTCGGAGTAGGCCAGCTTGGTCTCCAGCTCGGCCAGCGGGACCCAGGCCACCTCGGTGACCTCGACGTCCTCGTCGGACAGCTCGCCGCCGAGCGCTTCGAGCAGGAAGTGGTGGACGGTCTTGTGGATGCGCCGCCGTTCGGCCACGAACCAGTAGTCGATGGTGCCCAGCGGCCGCAGCACCCGCGCGGAGATGCCGGTTTCCTCCTTCACCTCGCGCACGGCCGTCTGTTCCACTGTTTCACCGTCCTCGATGTGGCCCTTGGGCAGCGACCACAGCAGTCTGCCGTGCCGGTCGAGCCGGCCGATCAGGACCGCCTGTTCGCGCTCGGGGTCCACCACGAGGCCGCCGGCCGACGTCTCGTCGACCGTGGTCAGGCGCCTGCCGCGCTGGCGCCTGCGCCGCCTCCGCGGCTTCGAGGCGCCGGGCCGGCCGGCTGATCCAGACATGCTGCGATGCTAGAGCAAACGGTTGCCCCGGTAGGCTGGCTCTCCGTGTCCTGTCCGGCGGTGCCTGTAGTAAACCGCACCCGATGCGTAGTGGGTTTTTCGTGAACGACGTGGTCGCCAAGGAGAACGCGGTGGTGGAGCTGATGCGGCTCTCCCCTCTGGCGGACGAGCTGGCCGAGAGGTTCGCCAGGGCGGGGCACCGCCTGTACCTGGTCGGCGGCAGCGTGCGTGACGCGCTGCTCGGCCGGCGCTCCGGCGACCTCGACTTCACCACGGACGCGCGCCCCGACCGGGTGCTGAAGATCGTCAGCGAGTGGGGCGACGCGGTCTGGGATGTCGGCATCGCGTTCGGCACGGTCGGCGTGACGAAGAAGGGCATGCAGCTCGAGATCACGACGTTCCGCGCGGACAGCTACGACCGCGTCGGCCGCAATCCCGAGGTCACGTTCGGCGACACCATCGAGGGCGACCTGCTGCGTCGCGACTTCACGGTCAACGCGATGGCCGTCGAGCTGGCGACCAAGACGTTCATCGACCCGCACGACGGGTTGAGCGCGCTGCGCGAGAAGGTCCTCGACACGCCCGCGACCCCGCAGGAGTCGTTCGCCGACGACCCGCTGCGGATGCTGCGGGCCGCCCGCTTCGCCGCGCAGCTGGGCTTCACGGCCGCGCCGCGAGTGGTCGACGCGATGACGTCGATGGCGGGCGAGATCGACCGGATCACCGCCGAGCGCGTCCAGGCCGAGCTGTCGAAGCTCCTGCTGGCCGACGACCCGCGGCCCGGGCTCGAGCTGCTGGTCGACACGGGGCTCGCCGACCGGGTGCTGCCCGAGGTGCCCGGGATGCGGCTGGCGATCGACGAGCACCACCAGCACAAGGACGTCTACCAGCACTCGCTGACCGTGCTGGCCCAGGCGATCGAGCTGGAGAAGACGCACGAGCCGACGTCGGAGCCGGACCTCGTCCTGCGGCTGGCGGCGCTGCTGCACGACGTCGGCAAGCCGGCGACGCGGGAGTTCCAGCCGGGCGGCGGGGTGAGCTTCCACCACCACGAGGTGGTCGGGGCGCGGATGGCCCGCAAACGTTTGCGGGCGCTGAAGTACTCGAAGGAGATCGTCGACGACGTCTCCCAGCTCGTGTTCCTCCACCTGCGGTTCCACGGCTACGGCAAGGGCGAGTGGACGGACTCGGCGGTCCGCCGGTACGTCACCGACGCCGGGCCGCTGCTGACCCGCCTGCACAAGCTGGTGCGCGCGGACTGCACCACCCGCAACCGCCGGAAGGCCGCGGCGCTGCAGGCGACCTACGACGACCTCGAGGCCCGCATCGCCGCCATCAAGGCCAAGGAGGACCTCGACCGGGTGCGGCCGGACCTCAACGGCGAGCAGATCATGGAGCTGCTGGGCATCAAGCCGGGGCCGGACGTCGGCAAGGCGTGGAAGTTCCTCAAGGAGCTGCGCCTGGACCGCGGCCCGCTGGAGCACGACGAGGCCGTCGCCGAGCTGAAGAAGTGGGCCGCCGAGCAGGGAATCGGAAACACCTGACCGGCCCACCCGTGAATTCCGCGGAACGCTGGACCGCGGGCGCGCGGATCGGTGATACTCCGAGCCTCGGCTTCACGACGTGACCAGGGGGTTGTCCGTCCGATGTCCACCGAAGCGCCCGGCTCGCCGAAACCGGCGGCCGGGGGCAGCTTCCTGGTGGCGCTGCTGCGGCAGGGCGCACCCGCGATCGCGACGGCCACCAGCGAGCTCTCGGACGAGATCGCCGACCCCACCCCGATCCACGCGCTGAAGCGCATCTCGAAGATCGCCGGGCCGATCGACCCCAGCCGTCCCGACGGCCTGCTGCTGCGCGCCACCCGCTACGTCGTGCTCATCCCGCTGGCCTACCGGCTGCTCGCCGTGCCCGGCCAGTTCGGCGTCTACGTCCTGCAGCACGGCGTGACCGGGCTGCTGCCGGTCGGGCTGTTCACGCTGCTCTCGGTCGCGCTGAACGTGGCCGGGTTCCGCTGGATGCTCCGCTCGGCGCCGTTCCGCGGGCGGGACGCGGGGAAGCTGCTGGCCGTCGACCTGCTCTTCACCGTGCTCTCGCCGCTGGTCCTCGCGCTCACCGTGCCGCCGGAGGTCTACTTCGACGCGCTCGCGGTGAGCAGTGTCCACCTGTTCGGCGAGGCCGGGTTGCTGACGCTCGCGCTCGGCGTGCCCAGCGGGCTGGTGTTCGGCCTGGCGAGCTTCCCGCTGCGGATGCTGGCGAACTGGCTGAACACCGGGCGGTTCCACGTCGGCGCCGCGTTCTCGACCTACTCGGCGTTGCTGGCCGAGCTGTTCCTGGCCACGGCCGCGCTGGTGCTGACCGGGCTCGGCACCCGGCTGGCGCTGGCGTACGGCACCCGCAACGGACGGCTCGCCGAGCGGGCCCAGCAGCACCGGATGCTGCACGACACCGTGCTGCAGACGCTCGAGGCCATGGCGTTGTCCGGCACGTCGAACGCCGAGGAACGGCTGGTCGAGATCCAGCGCCTGGCGCGGGCGCAGGCGATGGAGATCCGCCACACGATCGAGTCGGCGGCGTCCGAGCGCGCCGAGGCGGGCGCCCGGCCGCTGGGCGAGAAGCTCGCCGCGCTGGCCGCCGAGATGGCGCGCGACGGGCTGCGCGCCCAGCTCGTGGTGGCCGAGCTGGACGACGACACGCTCTCGGAGGTCCGGCAGATCGCCATCCGGGACGCCGTGCGCGAGGCCATGCGGAACACGATGAAGCATTCCGGCACCGACCGGATCGTGGTGCGGGTCGAGGAGCGCGACGGCGGCATCGCGGTGATCACCCGCGACCACGGCACCGGCTTCAGCCCGGCCGAGCACCCGGCCGGGTTCGGCATCAGCGAGTCGATCACCGCGCGGCTGGCGGAGGTCGGTGGCACTTCACTGGTCGAGTCGGGACTCGCCGGGGGCGGCACGCGGGTGACGTTGTGGGTGCCGTTCTGATATCCCCGGACCATGACCTCGATCGAGCTGCTCGCCGACGCTCTCGCCGCCTACCGCTCCGGTGACCGCGACCAGGCCGCCGAACTCGCCCGCCGGGCCGGCTCGCCGCTCGCCGGCGAACTGCGGATCTTCCTGGCCGGCGAAAGTTCCGCGCCGGTGTACGACCAGCCGGAAGCCTTCACGGCGTTCATCCGCGGCGGCGGCAACGTCGGGCTGTACCGCGCGCTGAGCGCCGCCCTCGCCGCCCGCTACGACGACGCGAAGCCGGAATCGCTGCTCGACCTGGGCTGCGGTGACGGCCTGGCGGTCGTGCCCGCTCTCGAACAGGCCACGCACGTGCCCCAGCGGATCGACCTGGTCGAGCCGTCGGGCGCGTTGCTCGACGCGGTCCGCGAGCGCGTCCCGGACGCGCAGTGCTGGCAGGCGACCGCGCAGGAGTTCCTGGCCCGCGACGACCTGGGCTGGGACTTCACGCAGTCCACGTTCGCCCTGCAGTCCATCCCGCCGGACCAGCGCGCCGACGTGCTGCGCGCGCTGCAGCCGCGCACCGGCACGCTGGTGCTGGCCGAGTTCGACGTCCCCGAGTACGTCGAGGGCTCGGCAGCGCACCTTCGCTCGCTCGTCGAGCGCTACGAGCGTGGCGTCGCCGAGTACGGCGCGGACGCCTCGCTGGTCGCGCAGGGTTTCCTGCTGCCGGTGCTGCTCGGGATCGTTTCCGGGCAGGAGCGGACGAACTGGGAGCACCCGGCCGGCGTGTGGGCCGGGCAGCTGAAGACGGCGGGCTTCACGCAGGTCGACGTCGAACCGCTCGCCGACTACTGGTGGTCGCCCGCCGTGCTCGTCACTGCCTGCTGAGCGCGCCCGTTTCGAGGTGCTGGGCGAGCGGCCGCGGCAGCAGGTAGGCGACCGCGCCGCCCGGCAGGCCGCTCCACGGCGCCGTCACGCCGGTCAGCACCCGCAGCGCGCGCTGCACCCGGTAGAGCCGCTTCTCCCGCTCGCGGTCGAAGGCCAGCGACGTCTCGACGAACCGCGAGCCTTCGGCGTGCACCAGGTTGCCCGTCTCGTTGCCGAACCGGACCACCGTCGTGCCCGGAGCGAGCACGATCAGGCGCTTGCCCCGGTAGAAGTTCAGCGGCGGTTCGCCGCGCATCGGCAGGATCGGCCAGTCGGCGGGCTGGTCGGACTCCTCCGCCGGACGCGGCGGCAGCATCAGCAGCACGCCGAGGAGGAACCGGGCCGCGTCGCCGAGCGAGTCGAACGCCACCGGCGCGTCGGACGGCGGCCGCGAAACCTCCCATCGGCCCTCGGCCCGGCGGAGCGTCCAGACGCCGTCGGCCGGTGTCTCGCCGGCCCCGATCCGGTAGGCCGCCGCCGGCACGCCGTGCTCGGCGAGCCGCTGCTGGAGCAGCTCCAGGGTCTCCGCGCCGCGCAGCTTCCGCACCGGCTCGCCGCGGGCGACCCGGGTCAGCGCGCGCTCGTCCGGCAGGTCGGCGGGTGTCTGCGCGGGCCGCGGCTGGCCGAGCACCTCCGCCTCCGCCGTCGCGCGGACGAGCTCCCCGACGAACGGCGGCCGGAAGCCGGCCGCGCGGATGTGCTCGACCAGCTCGGGCTCCGGCGGCACCCCGTACTTGCGCAGGTAGTGCGGCACTGCCGCGGGCCAGATCCAGGTGCCGTCGGTGTGGAAGGCGTTCGGCACGTCCGGCGGCGCGCCCGGCGAGCCGAAGACGTCCGGCAGCGGCGCGGGCCGGTGCAGCGCGACCGGCGCCCGGAACAGGTAGTCCAGCACGCCGCGGACCTGGTCCGGCGGCACCGGCGGCCGGTTGACCACCGGACGCTCGCCCTCGGCGTGCGAGTCCACCGGCCGCGCGTGCCGGAACACGACGTCCAGCGGGAGCCCGGCCTTCGCGGTGAGCCACGCGGGCATGTGCTTCGGCGTGCGCGCGAAGGTCGCCAGCTCCAGCTCGTAGGCCGCGGTCGACGGGCGCCCGCCGTCGTTGGGCGCCACCCGCCAGTCCGGCTCGCGGTCGGCGTCGAAGTCGAAGTCGAACTGCGACTGCGCGTCGAGCGTGAAGGTGCCCTGGAACCACGTGCCCGCCTCGGGCTGGTACATCGCCGCGCGCAGCCGCGCGAAGAGGCCGCCCAGCCGCGGTGCCGCGGGCAGCGAGACCGACACCGGGCCGTCCTCGTCGCCGACCGCGCGGACCTCGATTTCCGCGTAGTCGCCGACCTGCCGGAACTGCGCGCCGACGCGGGCCCAGCCGCCCGGCACGGTGTGCAGCAGCGTCCGGCCGATCGCGCGCAGCAGCGCGTTCTGGTCGCCGGTACCCGGCTGCGGCCGCGCCTCCGGCGCCTCGGTGAAGTCCAGCCGCGTCTGCCACAGCGCCGTGACCTGCTTGGCCGGCACAGTGACCGAGAAGTCGGTCAGGCCGAGCTGCGCGGCACGGGCGGCGTCGTCGCGGACCCAGCGCAGCGTCAGTTCCGGCCGGTCCCCCGGCGCCACCTCGAAGATTTCGTCGTCGTACTCGCAGAAGGTGCGCAGCGTGAACGTCGACGGCACCTCGCTCGCCGGCACGACCCGCGCCGGACGGCCGTCGAACTCCTTGTCGAAGCCCTCGGGTGCTTCCTCCTCCGGCAGCACCGACAGCAGCACGGTGCCGTCCGTGGTGGACCGCTGCGCCCGGAACGTCCCCTCGTTCCACGTCGCGTACAGGCCGTCCGGGCGTTCGGCCACCTCAACCCGGTAACGCACGTTTGTCCTCCCCGTCCCCAGTCACACGGAAAACCTAGTCGACCGGGTACCGGGCGAACCACCGGTCGTCACCCGGTGCGTCCGGGCCGAACTCGGCGAGCGCGTCGTCGGCGAGGCCGATGATGACGTCGCGGAGTTCCAGCTGCTGGAGCCAGCTTTCCCGGAGGGCTTCCTCGCCGTACATCGCGCCGACGAGGTTGCCGCAGACCGAGCCGGTCGAGTCGCTGTCGCCGCTGTGGTTGACCGCCGCGAGCAACGCCGAGTCGGCGTCGGAGGTGGTCAACGCGACGTACACGGACATCGACAACGCAGTCTCGCCGACGTTGCCCTGCCCCAGCGATTCGAGCTTCTCCGGCGTCGGCGGCCCCTGGTCCGCCAGCGCGAGAGCCGCGTCGAGCGCCCTGCTCTGCTCTTCGTGACCCGGGTGCTGCACCAGCTCGGCCCGCGCGGTCGCGACCGCGTCGAGCAGCGGCCTGCCGTGCAGCAGCTCGTGCACGATCACGGCGAAGCACCCGGACGACAAATACCCGCTCGGGTGACCGTGGGTGAGCGCGGCGCTCTCCGCGCCGAGCCGGAAGACCTCCGCGAGGTCGTCCGACCACAGCGCGATCGGGGCCGCGCGCATCACACCGCCGCAGCCCTTCGAGTTGTTCACCGGCCGTTCGATGGTGCCGCGGACGCCCGAGCGGCCGTACGCCTCCAGCTCGCCGAAGCAGGTCAGGCCCGGCGCGCGACGGCTGAACAGCTCCTGGTGCGTGATCAGCCAGCCGTCCGGCGCCTCGGCGGCCGACCGCGGCCCGCGGGCGCGGTCCCACGCGACGCCCTGGGTGTGCAGCCAGCGCTGGTAGGCCATCTGCAGCGAATGCACGACGTCGGCCGAGCCGGTCCGCCGCCGCTGGGCATGCGCCCGGATCAGCGCTTCGAGCGTGAACAGCGTCATCTGCGTGTCGTCGGTGATCCGGCCGACGCCGCCGTACGCGGGGATGAAGTCGGTGATGCCGTCCGGCCCCGCGATTTCGCGGATCCGGTCGATCGAGTCGAACTCCGTCTTCGCGCCCAGCGCGTCGCCGATCGCCCCGGCGAGCAGGCTGCCCCGCAGTCGCGATCGCACGTCCGGTCCTTTCGGTTTCGGGGTGAACCGGCCGCTCGGGTACCGGCGCTCCCAGCGGCCGTGTTCGGCGGTCTCCGTCTGGAGGCCGTTGCGGTTGAAGTACCAGAAGACGTCGCCGGCGACGTCGTCGAGCAGGCCGAGGTCGGGCAGCGCCGCGACCCAGGGCAGGCCGGGCACGCCGGCCCGGGCACCGACCATGGCTCCGGCCAGCGCGCCGGCGACCGGGCCGGACCGCGCGGCGAGCGTGATCGCCGCTGCCGGGTCGTAGCCGCGCTTGGCCACGGCGAACAGCGCGCGGCCGAGCACCGAGCGCACGCTGCGGCCGTCGCCGATGCTCTCCAGCTGCGTGACGTCGTCGGCGTCGCGGTCTTCGCGCAACGCCAGCACCGACGTCGCCAGGTCGCCGCCCAGCTCTTTGAGCCGCAGGTGCACCGGCAGCGCGAACACCTCACGCGTGAGCAGCGCCTGGAACAGCGAAACCAGCAGCTCGACGCCCTCGGTGACCTCCGGCCCGGCCGCGCTGCCGGTCAGCTCGCGGGCGATGTCCTTCGCGTACTGCTCGCCGTCGACGCCGTCGATCGCGACCGCACTCGCCGGGGTCGCGGCCAGCGCCGTGGCCAGCAGCGCGGAGAACTCGGCCGGCGCGGGACCCGCGTGCCGCGTCGCGACGGCCAGCCAGCCGTCGGGGTCGGGCCCGGGCAAGGTGGCCGGGACCTCGCCGGTCGGCACCGGCGGCAGGCCACGCAGCACGGCGTCGGTGTGGAACAGCAGGTGGCGTGTCAGGCCGCCCAGCGGCAGCGGGCCCGCCGGATCGGCGCCGCCGCCCAGCGCGTCGCCGATCGCGAAGCCGACGTAGGCGCCGACGATCCGGTGCCACGCGAACCGCGCGGCCAGCGTGCCGAAGGCGGAGAACTTCCCGAACGTCCACGGCACCGGCCGCGGCTGCGCGTCCTCGCCGACGTGCGCGATCAGGCCGTTCGCGCCCAGGTCGGCGGGCCATTCCGGCTGCTGGCCGGCCCGGCGCCGGACGCCGTTGCGGTACTGCCAGGCGAACCCGCGCAGGTACCGGAGGCATTCGCCGGGCGTCAGCTCGAAGTGGTAGTCGCGGGCGCGGTCGGCCGCGTACCGCAGGTGCCGGACCGGCAGGTCGGGCGGCTCGACGCCGAACTCCCCGACCAGCGCGGGCAGCGCCTCGGCGACCTCCGGCCCGGCTTCCGGCGCCGGTTCGGCCACCCCGGACCGGCGCTCGCCGGAGCCGGAGCCGGCGTCCGCCAGCTCGGCGGCCGAAAGGCTGCGCACCAGCCCGGTGCCGGGGTCGAGCGTCAGCCCGGTCGACGGCCGGCCCGCGAGCAGCTCGCGGACGGTCATCCGCCACCGCTGCGGGTACCGGCCGGGCACCTTCGCCGACGAGCTGTAGGCGATGACCTCGCGTCCGCCCGTGCTCGGTACCGGCCGTACCAGCGGCTCGCCGTCGGGTGTGGGCACCACGACTTCGCAGTCCAGCAGCGCGCCGACGAACTCGGCGCGGCTGATCCAGTTCGCGCCCAGGTAGCCCAGCAGCTTCTCGGCGTCGGTCACCGGCACGGGGAAACCGCGCCACACCGGGCCGGGCGTGTACTGCTCGTTGCCGCGGTGCCGGCCCGTCGGCTCGCCGAACAGCGTGTACTGCGTCCACCCGCGGATGGCGCGCACCGGGAGGCCGAGGCCGGGAAACGCCTTTTCGTCGAACTCCGGGTCGACGTCGGGTCGCCACTCGACGAAGCCGTCGTCGCTTTCTGTCATGCTCCCCATCCTCGGGCTAATGCCGCGGGTACCGCTCGATCCACTGGTCGCCGAGCGCGCTCAGTGCCGAGTGCCGGTCGAAGTGCCAGTAGGCGTCCGAAGCCACGTTCTCCACCAGGTAGCGCAGCTCCAGCTGGTCGACCCACTTCTGCGGCAGCCCGGGGATGCCCGTGCGCGCGCCGAGCAGGGCGCCGGCGATCGCGCCGGTGAGCGCGCTGCGGCCGGAGTGGTTGACCGCGCGCAGCAGCGCCTGTTCCGGATAGTTCTCGAAGCCCGACAACGCCGCGAAGGCGCGTCCCAGCACCGAGAGCGTCGACTGGCCGTCGCCGATCAGCTCGGGCATCCGCAGGTCGGGCAGCCCGTGCTCGCCGAAGAACGGCACGGACTGCGCGACCATCTCCGCGATCGCCGTCCACTCCGGACCCTGCTGGAACTGGTTGTCCGGGTTGAGCACCTCACGGCTGGTGTTCCAGATCGGGAAGCTGAACGCGTCCTTCGTCAGCGCGTGCTCGAACAGCCAGGTCAGGTAGGTCGCGGCCGCCAGGTCGAGCTCGGCCGGGTGGGTGACGCCCGCCAGGTCGCGCACCGCCTGCCGCGCCCCGCCGCTGAACCCGCTGCCGGGCCCAGCCATCGTCAGCGCGGCGGGCAACGCGGGGATCAGCGCGGCCGGACCGGTCATCGGCGGTGCGCCGGCGACCCCGGTCGCGAGCTGGTGGTAGGCGTTGAGCTCGGCGTCGTCGGCGTCGCGGCGGGCGTGCAGGTCCGGGACCTGCACGAGCCAGCCGTCCGGGTGCTCCAGCGGCGCGCCCTGCGTGCGCAGCCAGCGCTGCAGCGCCCCGCGGACGACGCCGGGGAAGAGCTGCTCGGCTTCGCGGGACTCCGGCTGCTCGCGGTGCGGGCTGCGGATCACGGCCTCGGTGTAGAAGAGCAGCCGCTGCGTCAGCGAGCCGATCCGGCCCGGCTGGTCGAACGCCGGGAGCAGGTCGGTGACGCCTTCGATGCCGTACTTCGCGTGGATGTCGTGCAGCGGCATCCGGTCGACCGCGGCGCCGAGAGCCTCCCCGAGCGCGAAGCCGACGTATGCGCCCGTGACGCGCTGCCAGCCGTAGCGGAAGCCGTCGAGGTCACGCTCGAAGTACTTGCCGAACGTGTCCAGCCGCGGGACCGGGCGCCCGGCGTTGTCGTAGGCCGGGGCCAGGCCGTTCGCGCGCAGGTCGTTCGGCTTGCTGCGCGGCGGCTCCGGCATGCTCAGCCGCTTCAGCCAGGACTCGCCGAGGATGGTCTTCGCGCACTCCTCGGCGGTCAGCTCGAAGCCGCGCCGCCGAGCCTTCTCGGCCGCGAGCAGCGGCGGCTTGACCGGCTCCGGCAGGCCCATCCGGGCCGCGGTTTCGGCGGCGACGCGGACCAGGTCCTCCTCGGCCTCCGGGCAGCGGCCGTGGACGTCGATGCGCGGCTCGTGCCGCGGGAAGCGCTGGACGATCTCGGCGAGCTCGGCGCTGGAAACGTCCTCGATGGTCGTCGGGCCGCCGTTGATCACCAGGTTCGGCGGGTGCTCGAACTCCGCCAGCGTCGCGACGTCGACCTTCCACCAGCCGTGCTCGCGCGAGGGCAGGTGCCGGGTCGAGCTGAACACCTTGAGCTCGTTGCGCTCCTCGGCGAAGTAGAACCGGTCGGTCTTGCCGGTCTCGAGGTCGAGCGGGACGTACACCTCGCACCGGATCAGCCCGATGAGCAGCAGCTCCCGGGTCAGCCAGCCGACGCTGGCGAACGACAGCAGCGTCTCGAGCGTGTTCTCCGGCTTCGGGTAGCCGCGGCGGATCGGACCGGCCTTGTACTCGGGGTTCTCGCGCTCTTCACCGGTCTGGTTGCCCTCGGCGTCGACCTTCACCCAGCCCGCGACGGCCTGCAGCGGCACGCCCAGCTCGCCGAGCCCGGCCTTCACGTACTCGGGGTCGACGACCTCGCGCCAGTTCTCCTGCCCGGGGAACGCCACCGGCACCGAAAGCCCGCCGGGGTGCGGGTGCGCCTGGCGCAGCTCGCCGTCCGGCTCGCGGACGACGACCGACGGCGGCGGGAAGATCTCCTTCTCCGGACGGCCTTCGTCGAGGAACGCGATGGTGTTGTAGGGCACCGACCAGCCCTCGGGGATGCGCAGCACCTTCCCGGTGTCCACCCGGAGGCCGGCGGGACCGGAGACGTCCGGGCCGTGCACCGCGCGCAGCCACTGGCTGACCTTGGCAATCGCTTCCGCCGCTTCCACCTACTCGATCCTCTCCAGGCTTCCGTCGGACTCGTGCTCGGCGATCGTCTTCGGCAGCACGAAGGCCACCGCGCCACCCGGCAGGTTCGCCCACGGAACCGTGATGCCGGTGATCACGTGCAGCGGGCGCCGGAGCCGGTAGCTCCGCCGGACCCGCTCCCGTTCCAGCGGCAGCGACGTCGTGGCGAACCGTACCTCCCCGTGGTGGACGAGGTTGCCGGGTTCCTCGCCGAAGCGCAGGACGACCGTACCCGCCACCAGCCGCGTGATGCGCTTGTTGCGGAGCAGGGTGAGGGGAGGCTCACCCGGGGCCGGGTGCACCGGCCAGTCGTCGAGCTCGCGCGCGGTTTCGAGCGGGGTTTCGTGCCCGGCGGTCATCCGGGCCGGGTGCAGCAGCAGTGCCCCGAGCAGCTGCTGGGCGGCGTCTTCGAGCCGGTCGAAGTACTTCGGCGCGCGCGGCTTCCCGCCGGCGTACGCGGCGACCTCCCAGCCGCCGGGCGTGAAGTTGAGGCACCACGTGCCGTCGGCCCGCTCCCCGACGCGGTAGGCCTCCGGCCAGACGCCGTGCTCGCCGAGCCGCTGGACCAGCACGATCAGCAGGTCGTCGTCGGTCAGCTTCGGGTCCGGCGTGGTCTCCAGCTCCGCCGCGACGTCCCCGCCGGTCTTCTTCACGTCGGCGCGGCCCGGCTTCGGCCGCGGCTTGCCCAGCAGGTCCGCCTCGGCGGTCCGGCGGACCAGCGGTTCGACGTACGGCGGCTGGAAGTGGTGGCGGCGGATGTGCGCGACCAGGTCCGGCTCCGGCGGCAGGCCCTTCTCCGCGAGCAGGTCCGGCACCGATGAAGACCAGATCCAGGTGCCGTCGGTGTGGAAGCGTTCGCCGCCTGCTTCGTGCACGACGGCTTCCCGCTCGAGGTACTGCAGCACGAGCGGGACCTCGGTGTCGGTCAGCGGCGGCCGGCCGGCGTCCGGGCCGCCGGGCTCGGCGTGCCGGAACACCACGCCGAGCGGCAGCTGCGCGCGCAGCCGCCACCAGTCGGGGATGTGCTCGTCGGCGCGCGGGAACGCGGCCAGCTCCTCCGGGTAGGCGGCCGCCGGCGGGGCGTCCGTCCACACGGGATCGTCGTCGAGCGCGAAGTCGAAGTCGAAGGTGCCGTCGGGGGCGAGGGTGAAGCGCGCCTGCAGCCAGGTGCCGCGGCCCCCGGCGTACATGCCTTGGCGCAGCTGGGTGAAGAGGCCGGCCAGCTCGTCCGTGGTCGCCACGTTGTGGCCTTCGATCTCGGCATGCGTCCCGACCTGCCGGAAGTCGACGACGGCGGGCCCGGCGGCGTCGGCCCGGTACTCGCGCACGAGCTTTCCCAGCTGCACGAGGAGGGTGCGCTGCTCGTCGGGCGAAAGGCGTTGTTCCACGTGAATCATTGCTCTGCGCGGCGGATCGGATGCTTGCGCCGGGCTTCGAACGTCGGCGGTTCGCCGGCCGCGCGGCGGGCGGCCTCGTCCTCCCACATCTTGAAGGTGCGCTTGTAGATCGACTGGACCAGCGCGACCTCCTGGGGCTCCAGCCGCCGGTTTTCCCGTTTCCGCGCCTGGGCGTACAGACCACCTACCGTCTCGTAGAGCGCGAAGATCGGCCCCTCACCGGTCAGGTGGTAGTCCCGTTCCCGCTCGGTCTCCTGGACGAACCGGTCTTCGGAGAAGGGGCCCTGGATGTCGGATTCCGTCGTGGACCAGATCACCTCGCGGATGTGGCTGTTGTCTTCCCGGAAGAACCCGGTGTCCAGGTCGAGGATGGTGCCCATGAGCCCGCCGTCCGGCGTCGAATCGACCCGGTAGGTCTGGGCGTAGTACTTGAAGAACATCGGGGTCTGGAAGGCCATCAGCCGTCCTCCTCAGGGGTGAGTCCCCGCCGCAGTGCTTCCTCGAACCGTCCGCGCACCTGCTCCACGATGGCAGCGTCGAGGGCGGCCTCTTCCGGGGAGAGCAGGCCTTCGCGGCCCTCCTTCCGGCTGAGGGTCTCGAAGTCGCGGCGGACTTCGTAGAGCGCGTGCTCGTAGTCGGCGACGTCGTCGATGCCCTTCAGGTGCAGCCGCAGCTCGGCGACGTGGCCGTTCGCCAGGCGCACCGACATCTGCAGGTCCCGGTAGCCGCTGGGCTTCGGGTCGGCGATCCGGTCGGTGAAGTCGACGATGCGCACGCCGGGGTCCTGGTGCAGCCGGTCGAGCGCGCGATAGAGGTCGGCCACCCGCTCGAACTGGATCCGCGCGCCGACGAGGTCGGTCAGCTTCGCGCCGTCGAACCCGTACTTGCGGATCTTGGCCATCGCCCGCTCGTCTTCCTTGGGTTCCAGCCGGCCCTTCACGTCACCGTCCTCACCCGCGGCACGCTCGGCGATGGCGTTCAGGGTGTCCTGGTTGGCACGCCACCTCGCGCGCTCTTCGGCGAGCCACTGCCGGCAGTAGCCTTCGTCGCCCCGGCGCTCGTCGTCGAAACTGCCCTGGAACTTGTCCTCGCGGTCGGTGGCGAAGACGGCGTCCGCCACCTCCCGGACTATCTCCGCCTGCTCCGGCGTCGGCTCGAACGGCTCCACGCCGGCCTGCTGGACGTCGTCGACCACCTGGTAGCCGCGCGTGTCGACCTCGTGGACCGCGTCCGCCAGGATCGGGATGGCCTCGGGGTGCTTGAGCAGGCTCTCGATCGTCTTCGGGTTGTCCAGCAGCGAGCGCGTCAGGTGGTCGTTGCCCGGTTCGGACATGATCCGGACCAGCTCGGGGTGCTGCCCGAGGTGCTCGCGGATGAAGTCCGCCGAGGGATGCCCGTCGAGCGCCGCGGCCACGTCTTCGCGGGCCAGCAACGCGTCGTGCGGCTGCGCGGTGCCGTAGCCGCCGTGCTCCCCGGTGCCGTGCTCGGTCTGCACGTGCTCGGTGCCCGGCGTGCCGATGTGCATCAGCTTGATGCTCTTCGGTGGCTGCGGCAGGTGCATGAGGTCGCCGGACTGCGGGTCGATGAACGCGACGCCGTCACGGGTGTGCACGACCATCGCGACGTGCCCGTACTCGACGCCGTTCGGGCCCGCGTACTTCACCGCGACCACGGCGTGGTGGTCGAGCGGCCGGTCCCGCAGCTCGCGGATGACGTCGTCGTAGCTGCCGCGCGCGGAGAACGTCTCGCCGAAGCGGCTCTCGATGTGCTCGAGCGTGCCGCGCGTGCCCATCTCGTGGAACAGGACCGGTTCGGCGGTCAGGTGGCCGCCGTGCAGCCGGTCCCAGTACGCCTCGGGACCGCGGGTGCAGTTGGACATGTACCCGTTCTCCAGCGCGCCCGGCTGGTGGAAGCCCGGGTTGACCTCACGCAGGTGCGGGTGCCGGTCCTGGACGTAGGCCGCGCGCTCGGCGGGCGTCGCCGTGTCGGCGTGGATGGCCGGTTCGGCCGGCGGGTTCGTCGCGCGCGCCAGGTGCCCGTAGTCCGGCTGCGGTTCCGGGACCACGGGCGGTTCCGGGCCGTCGTGGACGTCGTCGACGTGGGTCGGCACCGGTTCGTGGTGCGCCGGCTCGCCGAAGCCGCCGAGGCGTTCCATCAGCGCGGCCTGCCTGCGCCGTTCGAACTCGGCCGCGTTGTGGTCGTTCTCGGCGCGTCGCTCGGCCATCTTCTGCTGCGCGGCCTCGGGGTCGAGGTAGCGCGGATGGCCGGGGCCGATCTCCTCGGCCTCGATGACCCACTTGCGGCGGCCCTCCGGCGTGATCTCGAGACGCCGTTCGTGCACCAGCAGCTGCGTCCCGGGCGGCGACAGCGCCTCGCGTTCGGAGGGGTTTTCGGCGAGCTTCGAGATGTCGCGGAGGTTGTCCGAGCGGACGTGCAGCTCGACGTCGTCGCCGAACTTGCCGGCCGAGAACTCGTCGGTCTTGATGGACGCGCTGGAGAACGCGGGCTCGACGACCACCGAGCCCGGCTCGTACGGCCCCGCGACCAGCTCGGCCAGCCGCGGGTCACCGCCGACGTCGATACCGCGGACGGTCTCGCCGGACTCGCGCGGGACCTGGTTGAGGCCGTCGACGATGGCGCGCGTGTTCGCCTGCGCGAGGTCGAACCCGGGGTGGCCGGGGCCGCGGCGCAGGGCCTCGTTGACGTCGTAGGCGTATTCGCCGCGGGTGTAGCCGTGGACCGCGACGGCGCCTTCGTCGGACAGCGGCAGGCCGGCGGCGTCCCGGCGGGCGAGCGCGCGGTCGTGGATCTGCCGGTAGACGTCGTCGTCGCCGACCGCGCGGCGGATGCTTTCGTGGTCGGCCGGGGTCCCGCGGTGCTCGCCGTCGAAGAGGTAGCCCTCATCGTGCGGGACGTGCTCGGGCGCGGGGTTGAGCCGGTCGGCGATGCCTTCGTGGTGCGGCGTCGCCTCGCCACCGCCGAGCGGCATGGTGTGGATGCCGCCGGCGTCGTGCGGAAGCTCGGCGAGCCGTCCGGTGACGGGGTCGGCGAAGAGCACCCCGTGCTCGGTGTGCACGGCGGCGACCAGCCGCGACTCCCCACCGGGGGTTTCGAACGCGACGGCCGCCCGCGCCCCGACGGGACGTTCGCCGAGGTCCCGCGCGACGTCGTCGAAGCTGCCCCGGCTGTTCCACTCCCCGCTGAGCTGGTGTCCGCGCGCGGGCCCGGCGACGACGTCCTCACCGTTCATGCGCCGGTCGAAGGCGGCGATCGACTCGGCGGCGTTGGTGCGGAAGCCGTTCTCGCGGGCGCCGGGACTGTAGTAGTCGCGCGTGTTGACGGCGGCGAGTTCCGGAACGGCGTCGCGCACGAGCCGCGCGTGCTGCTGCGGCGTCTCGACGGACCCGGCGTGCAGCACGGGCGGACCGCCGGGCGTCAGCGGTTCGGCGAGCTGTGACCAGCCGCCTTCGGGCGCCCGCGTGGCCGGCACGCGCCGTTCGGGCGGCGGCGGCGCGCCGCCGGGGTCCTCGCCGAGCAGCTTGAACAGGTCACCGCTCGGCTTGAGGTGGGGGTGCTCGGCGTAGAACCTCTCGAGCTCTTCGTCGGCTTCGCGCTGGAACCGTTCCTCGTCGGCCCGCTCGGCGGCACGACGTTCCTCGATGGCGTGCCGCGCCTCGGCCTCCCCGAGGTACCGCGGATCCCCGGGCGCGATCTCCTCGGCGTGCACGATCCACTGCGGCTGGTCCCGGGCACCGGGACGGTTCTGGAAATCGGGGTGCTCGGGGTGTCCCGGGCCCATCTCGACCCCGGTGATCGCGAACTGCGACCCGGCCTTGAAGAGGACCTCGCGTTCGCGTCCGATGCTGGCCATGGACTCGATGTCCCGGCCGGTCTTGGACTCGATCCGCATCTCGACCTCACCGGCGAAGGTGGAACGCGGATGCTCCGCGTCGACCTTCGACGAGCTGAGGAAGGCGGGTTCGGTGATGTGGGCACCCTCGTGGAAGCGCCCGAGGAAGGCCTGGAGCCGCGAGGGATCCCCACGGAAGTCGATCCGCCGCGACACGGTCCCCACGTGCGGCGGCATCTCGTTGAGCCCGGAGACGAGCGCCCCGGCCTGCGGAGCGAGGTCGAGGAGTTCAGGTCCCCCGAGCCGCAGAGCCCGGTTGAGCGGCCCGACCATCTCGTGCCGCGTGTAGGCATGGACGGCGAAGGCGCCTTCGTCGGACATGCCGGGGTGGAACTGGTCGCGCTTGGCGAGCGCCTCACGCCGGACCTGCTCGTGCCGCCATTCGCCGGTCTCGGGGCTTTGCCGCCCGGAGTCCATGAAGGTGTCCTCGATCCGCCGCACCCCGGCAGGATCGGAGGTACGGAAGTGAGGATCACCGAGGTAGGGCTCGTGAACGCGCTCGCCGGCCCCCTCGGTCCCGGATCCGACCGGAGTTGGGGAGCCCTGTTCGACGGGCTCGTGCACGGGCTGGGCCGGCGGCTCGTGCACAGGTTCGGCCACAGGCGCCGGTGACTGCTCGTGCACAGGTTCGGCAGCCGGCCGCGAGGCATGTGCCGCCGGCGGCTCATGCACAGGACCGGACGGCCGCTCAGCCTGCGGACCACCGGAAACAGGCGACGGCGCAGGCCCACCGGCAGGCGGACGCTGCAGCAACCGCCGCGGATCATCAAGCGGCCCCCCACGCGGGCCGCCTCCACCGGGCTGCGCCGCCTGGCCATCAAGAGGAGTCCGCGCACCATGCAGCACCTGCGGCGGACCACCATGCGGCGGCTGCAGACCCTGCCATGCCTGCGTGCCGTGTGGCGCCGGTCCACCGGGCTGTGGGTGACCGCTGTGTGGCGGCTGGAGACCCTGCGGTGTCTGTGTGCCGTGTGGCGCCGGTCCACCGGGCTGTGGGTGACCGCTGTGTGGCGGCTGGAGACCCTGCGGTGTCTGTGTGCCGTGCGGGCCCGGCCCACCGGGTTGCGGTTGCCTGCCGTGCGGCGGCTGAAGGCCCTGTGTGCCGTGCGGGGCCGGTCCACCAGGCTGCCGGTGACCGCCGTGTGGCGGTTGCAGGCCCTGTGGTGTCTGCATGCCGTGCGGCGGTCCACCTGGCTGTGGGTGCCCGACATGCGGCGGCTGCCCACCGTGCGGTGGCTGCGTGCCGTGCGGGGTCGGCCCGCCTGGCTGCGGCTGGCTGCCGTGCGGTGGCTGCAGACCTTGCGATGGCTGCGTGCCGTGTGGGCCAGGCCCACCGGTCTGCGCGTGGCCGCCGAGCGGTGGCTGCGGGCCTTGTGGTGCCTGCGTGCCGTGTGGCGCCGGCCCAACTGGGTGCGGTTGGCCGCCGTGCGGTGGCTGCAGACCCTGCCGTGCGGGTGCCTGCCCGCCCGGTCGTGGCTGGGCGCCAAGCGGTGCCCGTGCACCGTTGGGGCCCGGCCCGCCCGGTTGCGGATGCCCACCGTGTGGCGGCTGTCCGCCGTGGAACGGCTGTCCGCCCGGTTGGGGTGGTCCCAGCGGCGGCCGCTGACCGGCCTGCGCACCTTGTGGTGCCCAGCCACCCTGTGGCTGTCCGCCATGGATCGGCTGGCCGGGGTGAGGCGCCTGTCCGCCCGGCCGTGGTTGACCCGTCGGCGGTCGCTGACCCTGTGGCCCCCATCCACCGTGCGGCTGCCCCGGCATTCGTTGCGCACCTTGCTGCGGAGCCCGTCCGCCGGGAGGCATCGGCGGCTGACCCCCGACGGCATCCGGCGCGGGTCGTGGGGTTGGCCACCGGCAGCGCCGCCGTTGGGCATTCCGGCCGGCGGTGGGGTGAAACCGCCGCCCTGCGGTGCAGGCTGCGGTGATGCGTACTGCGCCGGTGCCCCGTCCGCCGCGAACGGCTGGTTCGTGCCGCCCGTGAAGCCCGCCGCTCCGACGTTGTCCTGCGGACGGCCGCCCGTTTGCCTCCCCGGCTCCGTGCCGAAGCCCGGTGGAGCCATGCCGTAGCCACCGTGCGGTCCGCTGCCGCTCGATGTGGCCGCGGGGGCGTTTCCACCCGTCGGGGCTGGGCCGCCGGGGGAACTCGGCTGTCCGCCTCCGGCCATCGACGGTGCCGGTTCGCCCACCGGCTGACTCGGCTGGTGGGGTGCGGGGACGTCCGCGGGCTGCGGAGCCGCCGGACGGTCTGCGTGCTGTACGTGCTCCGCGCTCGGCCGGGGACCGTCGGGCTGCTCCGCCACGCTCTGCCGTGGCTCGGCCGACTGACGTTCCGGTGCCGTGCTCCGCGCCTCAGCCTCCGACGACGAACGTGGCTCCTCAGCCGCCGTGGACCGAGACTCTACGGAAGCCCCAGTTCCGGACCCCTCAGAATCTCCGGAAGTCCGGGAACCGCCAGAAGCTCCGGATTCGTGCGAGCCCCCGGATTCACCGGAGCCCTCGGAACGACCGGACCCGCCGGAGTCTCGGGATCCGCCTGAACCGCCCGGTTCTCCGGAACCCCCGGAGTCACGCGAGCCCCCGGACTCGCCAGACCCCTCAGAGCGGCTGGAGCCACGGGAGTCTCCGGGTTCACCCGAGACCCGGGAACCGCCCGAGTCCCCAGAGTCACGCGAGGCCCCGGACTCATCCGAGCCCGCGGAACGACTGGAGTCGCCGGAATGGCCGGAGCTTTCGGATCGGCCGGAGTCGCCGGAGTCATGCGAGCCCCCGGACTCGCCAGAGCCCGCGGAACGGCCGGAGTCGTCGGAACTGCCCGAGTCACGCGAGCCCCCGGACTCGCCAGAGCCCTCAGAACGGCCGGAGTCCCCAGAACCACCCGAACCCCCGGAGTCCCCATCCTCGGAACCCCCCGAAGCACCGGGCTCCCGCGGAATGTTCGCCTCGTGGATCGAGTGCAGCTGCTCTTTGGCACCCCCCACGGCCCCACCGACAGCCCCGCTGGAGGCCCCCGTCAGGAGCTGCTCCGGTGTCAACGACCCCAGATCCCCCGTGACCGCCGCCTGCCCGACCGTCTGGGCGACCCCCTCGACCGCCCCGCGCGCCCCAGCTCGGAGAGCCGCGTCCGCCACCTGGCCGCCCGCGCTGTGCGAAAGTCCTTCCGTCGCTCCGCGGCCGATCGATCCCGATGCCGCTCCCACGACTCCGCCGACCGCTCCCGAGATCGCCGAGTCCGTCGTCTTCGACCAGTCCCAGCTCTTGCGGTCGCCCTTGGCCATCTGCAGGCCCTGGATGCCCGCGTCCATGCCCAGGTTGATGGCCTCGTTCTTGAGGACCTCCATGCCGATCTTCTTGAGGCCCTGCTTCAGCAGCTTCTCCAGCAGCTCCTTCGCGACCTGCTTGAACCCCTGCTGCGCCAGCTTCTCGAGCAGCTGCCGGAACAGCATCTGCACGGTCATCCGGGTCGCCATCTGCGCCGGCGCGATGCCCGCCGTCGAGCCGCCGAACGTCACCGCTGCCGCCGCGATCATCGCCGCTATCTGGGCCGCCAGCACGATCAGCGAGATGATGATCATGTACTTCGTGTACTCGACGTCCAGTGCCGTCTGGTCGCACGAGTCGCCGAGGGCCTTCGTCGCGTCGGCCAGCTGCTTGAAGTACGCCTCGTCGCCGTCGACGAACTTCTTCCACTGCTCGACGAACGCGTCGGCGCCGTCGCCCGTCCAGTTGTCGCGGATCCCCGAAACCGCCTGGTTGCCCGTCTCCGAAGCCGGGCCGATCGCCGAAGACGCCGTGTGCCACGCGTCCCGCAGCGCGCGCAGCTTGTCCTCGTCGCCCTCCGGCCAGCTCTCCCCGACCACGATCGGCAGCAGCCACTTGACCGCGTCGGGCATCTCCATACCCACGGGTCATTGCCCCTTGCTGAGCTGCGAAGTCACGTCTTCGTCGGCACCGGAAAGGGCCTTCATCGACTTGTCGACGTTCTGCTGCATCCCGCGCAACCCCTGCACGAGGTTGGCGAAACCTTCGAGCGCGCCCTGGGAACCGGGCACGTAGTCCTTGGCGAACTCCTTGCCGGAGTCGTCGTTGCCCCAGCACTCGCCCTGGGCGTCGAGCGCGCCTTGCAACGTCTTCAGCGCGTTCTCCAGTCCGTCCGCCGCCGTGACCAGGCCGTTCGACGCGCGGAGGACCGCGTCCGGCTCCGCGGTGAAACCGCCGCCGTCCGGCATCAGTCGCCCCTCGTCATCCAGGACGACGGTGGCTCCTCGTCCTCGTCGTCACGCGGCGGGCGGACGCGCTTCGGCGCCGGCTTGGGGGCGGGCATCGGGGGCGCGGCTTCGTTGCGCAGGATCGAGCCGGTGTCCTCGAACGACTCCGGGCGCGGCGCGGGCGGCGGTTCTTCGTCCAGGAACTGCGGGATCGGCGGCACCAGCCCGGCCAGCGACGGCGCGCCCTCGACGAGGTCCGCGAGGTCGGGCAGGCCTTCGGTGATCGGCGCCATCAGGTCCGCGATCTTCTGCTTGACCTGCAGCGATCCCTGCCGCACCAGCGTCTGGACGGTGTTCGCGAGCTGCGCGGGCGTCGTGCGCTCGAACGTGTTCGGCGCGAACTCGAGCTTCGCGAGGCTGCCGCCGGCGTCGATGGTGGCGCGGACCAGCCCGTCCGGGGAACTCACCTGCGCGGTGGTTTCGGCCGCGGCGGCCTGCGCGTCACGCAGCTGCGCCGTCTGCCGCTCGAAGTTCTCCAGAAGCGTGTCCATCTGGTCTTTCATCGCGGCATTGCGTGCTTCGAGCCGTGCACGGTCGTCGCCCGCGGTGGTCACAGGTGCCCCCGGTGTCCCTCGAACCTACTAATGACTTCCCGTCACCCTAATGCCAATGGAGCAGTGTTCGTGACCGGTTCGTGGTTTTGCCTCAGCGAATCGTGCGGCGCCGCGCGAGCACGTACCCGGCTCCGCCGACCAGGTAGCAGACGGTCGCCGCGATGAGCAGGCCCGGCGCGCGGCCGTCGTCGGGCACGACCAACGCGCCCAGCGAAACCGCCGCGACCTGCGTGATGTTGAAGAGCGTGTCGTACAGCGCGAACACGCGGCCGCGGGCTTCGTCGGCGACGTCGAGCTGGATCGACGAATCGACGCAGAGCTTCAGCACCTGCCCGGCCCCGGTGATGACGAACGACGCGAGCAGCGCCAGCGGCAGGACCATCGGCAGGCCCAGCGCGGACTGTGCGATCGCCGCCAGCAGCAGCGCGCCCAGCACGGCGCGCAGCCGGCCGAACTTCCGGAGCAGCCGCGCGGTCAGCAGCCCGGCGAGCAGCAGGCCCGCCCCGGCGAGTGCGGCCATCTGGCCGAGCCCGGGCAGGCCGGCGCGGAAGACGCCGTGGTCGGTGAAGTAGTTGCGCATCAGCAGCACGGTGACCAGCAGCGACACGCCGAACGACGCCCGGTGCGCGAACAGCGCGAGGAATCCGGCCGTGACACTCGGCGCGCGCCACGCGTGCTTCGCGCCGTCCGCCAGTCCTCGTGCGACGGCCACCACCGGGTTCGGTGGCTCGTCGACCACCGACGGCCCGAGCAGGCCGCGGGTGAACCCGCGCGCGATCAACGCCGAGACGAGCGTGCCGAGGACGGCGAACGCCGTGGTGTAGCCGGATCCGACGTTGTCGCTGCCCAGCAGCGCCCGCAGCCCGATCGCGCAGCCACCGCCGACGACGGCGACCGCCGAGCCGAGGGTCGTGGCGAAGGCGTTCGCCGTCACGACGCTCTCTTCGGCGACGACGTGCGGCAGCGACGCCGAAAGCCCCGAGCCGATGAAGCGTGAGATGCCTTCCGCGGCCAGGGCCAGCGAGAACAGGCCGAGGCCGCCGAACCCGAGCCCGACCGCGGCCGACGCGGCGATGATCGCCAGGCCACGCAGGAGGTTCGCGAAGATGAGGACTTTCCGGCGGTCCCAGCGGTCCAGCAGGGCACCGGCGAACGGGCCGACGATCGAGTACGGCAGCAGCAGCGCGGCGAACCCACCGGCGATGGCCAGTGGATCGGCGGCCCGCTCGGGGTTGAACAGCACGGCCCCGGCGAGACCCGCGCGGAAGACGCCGTCGCCCCAGCTGGCGGCGAAGCGCGTGAAGAGCAGGCGGCGGAAGTCCGGGTCCTTCAGCAGCTCCCGGGGGCCTTTTCGGGCGGTCGCCGACTGGGCGCTGATCGTCACGAAGCCAGAGTAGTAGGTGGCCGGTGCACTGAGGTCGCCTCTCGGCGGCTATGCGCAGTGTGGCTCCAGCCGGACGGTATTCCACAAAGGCGGTTCTTCAGTGAGCCCGGGGGACACAACAGTGCACCGGCCAATGTTTCAAACGAGGCTGTTGAGGCGATTGTTCCCGAGCCGAAGTATTTCGCCGCGCCGGGAGTGGGATCATGGGTCGCGTGCCAGCGGACGCCGAGGTTGAACCGGGAACGCTCCTGGTCGCCGCCCCCACGATGGTCGACCCCAACTTCCGCCGGACCGTGGTGTTCGTGATCGATCACCGCCAGGAGGGCACGCTGGGCGTGGTCCTGAACCGGCCGAGCGACGTCGCCGTGCACGACGTGCTGCCCAACTGGGGCGGGCACGTCGCCGAGCCGCAGGCGGTGTTCGTCGGGGGTCCGGTCGAGAAGAAGACGGCGCTGTGCCTGGCCGCGCTGCGCACCGGCGAGACGGCGGCGAGCGTGCCGGGTGTGATCGCGGTGCGCGGGCCGGTCGCGCTGGTCGACCTGGACACCGATCCCGAGGTGCTGGTGCCGAAGGTCCGGGGCGTGCGGGTCTTCGCCGGGTACGCCGGCTGGGACTCCGGTCAGCTGGCCGGCGAGATCGAGCGGGAAGACTGGGTGATCGTGCCCGCGTTGCCGAGCGACATCCTGGCCTCGCCGAACGGCGATCTGTGGAGCCAGGTGCTACGCCGCCAGGGCGTCCCGCTCGCGCTGCTGGCCACCCACCCGGGCGACCTCCAGCGGAACTAGGCGTCTTCCTTCTTGAACACGCCGCAGCCGCCGCACGCGCAGCCGCTGCAGCCGGCGGGCGCCGCCGGAGCCGGGGTGGGCACGCTCATCGCGGCCCGGTTGCCGAGCACGCCACCGCCCATGACCAGCACCAGCATGGCGAGCACGCCCGCGAACGCGGCGGCGATCAGGCCACCGGTCGACGGCATGGCCAGCCCGGCCAGCCCGGCGAGCACGGAGATCGCGCCTCCGGCCATGGTCGGCAGGCCCGCGACGCGGTTGGCCAGCTTGAACGCCTCTTCGCTGCGCAACGCCGCTTGCGTGCGCACTCCGGTGCCGCCTTCGCGCGTCAAGCGCTCGCGGAACCCGAGGAACCCACCAAAGCCGACGAACAGACCCAGCACGATCGGAACCAGCGCGATAGCGAACACGGGTCAAGGATAAGCGTGACGTCCCGGCAACCTGCCGGATACCCTGATCGACTGTGCTACAGGCCATGTCACCGCGTGTACTGCCCACCGTCCTGGCCACAGCCCTGATCGGGGGAATTCTCGCCGCGGCTCCGGCCGAAGCGACTGAGAGTCACCAGCGGCCCGTCCGGCTGCTCGGCGAGCGGATCTTGCCGAACGCCCTGCAGTTCCAGGGCACGACGGTCGGCGGCCTGTCCAGCATCGACTACGACCCGCGGACCGGCGGCTACGCGCTGATCTGCGACGACCGGTCGGCGATCAACCCCGCCCGCTTCTACACCGCGACCTTCCCGGTGTCCGCGGACGGCGTCGGGCCGGTCACCATCACCGGCACGAAGCCGCTGCTGCGCCCGGACGGCACGCCGTACCCGCCGCTTTCGCGGAACGACCCGTCGAAGCCGCAGAACGAGCAGACGATCGACCCCGAAGAGCTGCGCGTCGACCCGTGGACCGGCGACTACTACTGGTCGCAGGAGGGCGAGCGGACCGCGACGACGTTGATCGACCCATCGATCCGCGAAGCTCGCCGCGCCGGCGAATACGTCCGCGACCTGCCGATTCCCGCCAACGAGAAGATGACGCCGACGGCAGGCCCGCGGCAGAACCTGGTACTCGAAGGCATCACCTTCACCGGGTTCGGCTCCCTGCTCGCCAGCGAGGTCGAGGGCCCGCTGCTGCAGGACGGCCCCGAGGCCACCACGACGTCCGGCGCCCTCTCGCGGATCACCCTCCAGTCGCGGTTCGGCCCAATCCTGGCGCAGTACGCCTACCCGCAGGAGCCGCTGTTCGCGTCACCGGTGCCCGCCGGCGCGTTCGCGACGACCGGCGTGTCCTCCATGCTCGCCGTCGACCAGGCCGACCCGACGAAGTTCCTCATGATGGAGCGCTCGTTCGTGACCGGCGTCGGGAACAAGGTCCGCGTCTACGAGATCGACACCAGGGGTGCGACGAATGTCCTGAATGTGAAGTCCCTCGCTGACGCGAAGCACGTCAAGCCGGTGAAGAAGCGACTGCTCTTCGACGCCGCCGGCCTCGGCTTGTCCACTGTGGACAACCTGGAGGGCATGACGTGGGGGCCGAAGCTGCCCGGTGGCGAGCGCAGCCTGATCATCGTCAGCGACAACAACTTCTCCGCGACGCAGGTCACTCAGTTCGCCGCACTGGCGGTCCCCTCCGAACGGCTTTGACCAGCAAGTTACGATGAACGCATGAACACGGCTCGGCTGCTCCTTGGCCTGCCGCGCTGACCGGGTCCGGCCCGGCCGGCGCGGCGACCCCTCATGCCCTCGCGGCTGAGGGGTCGAGTTGTTTCTGGAGTGGCTCGCGACGAAGGAAGACGTCATGACTGAGGCGACAGGGACCGACGTCCCGCCGCACCGCTACACGGCCGCACTGGCGGGTCAGATCGAGCAGCGGTGGCAGGACCACTGGGCCGACCAGGGCACCTTCCACGCGCCCAACCCCGTCGGGCCGCTCGCCGTCGAGGGGCAGCAGGTGCCCAGCGACAAGCTGTTCGTCCAGGACATGTTCCCGTACCCGTCGGGCTCCGGCCTGCACGTCGGGCACCCGCTGGGCTTCATCAGCACCGACGTCTTCGCGCGCTACCACCGGATGATCGGGCGCAACGTGCTGCACACGATGGGCTTCGACGCGTTCGGCCTGCCGGCCGAGCAGTACGCGGTCCAGACCGGGCAGCACCCACGCAAGACGACCGAGGAGAACATCCGGACCTACCTGCGCCAGATCCGGCGCCTGGGCCTGGGCCACGACGAACGCCGTCGCATCTCCACGATCGACCCCGAGTACTACCGCTGGACGCAGTGGATCTTCCTGCAGATCTTCAACTCCTGGTACGACACCGAGGCGGGCAAGGCCCGGCCGATCGCCGAGCTGGAGGCCGCGTTCGCCGACGGCTCGCGTCCGGTGCCCGGCGGCAAGGACTGGGCGTCGCTGAGCGCGTCCGAGCGGAAGAAGATCATCGACGACCACCGGCTGGTCTACATCTCCGAGGCGCCGGTCAACTGGTGCCCCGGTCTGGGCACGGTGCTGTCGAACGAGGAGGTCACCGCCGAGGGCCGCAGCGAGCGCGGCAACTTCCCGGTGTTCCGCCGCAACCTGCGGCAGTGGATGATGCGGATCACCGCGTACGCCGACCGCCTGGTCGACGACCTGGACCTGCTGGACTGGCCGGAGAAGGTCAAGTCCATGCAGCGGAACTGGATCGGCCGTTCGCACGGCGCTCGCGTCACGTTCGCCTCCGGTGACGAGGCGATCGAGGTCTTCACGACCCGGCCGGACACGCTGTTCGGCGCCACCTACATGGTGCTGGCGCCGGAGCACCCGCTGGTCGACAAGCTGGTCGCCGACGCGTGGCCCGAGGGCGTCGACGAGCGCTGGACCGGCGGTGCCGCGACGCCCGCCGAGGCGATCAAGGAGTACCGCGTCGCCGCGTCGCGCAAGTCCGAGCTGGACCGGCAGGAGAGCAAGGAGAAGACCGGCGTCTTCACCGGCGCGTACGCGACGAACCCGGTCAACGACAAGCAGATCCCGGTCTTCGTCGCCGACTACGTGCTGATGGGCTACGGCACCGGCGCGATCATGGCCGTCCCCGGCCAGGACGTCCGCGACTGGGAGTTCGCCGAGAAGTTCGGGCTGGAGATCATCCGGACCGTGCAGCCGTCGGAAGGCTTCGACGGCAAGGCGTACACGGGCGACGGACCGGCGATCAACTCGGGCTTCCTGGACGGCATGGACGTCGCCGAGGCCAAGAAGACGATCATCGACTGGCTGACCGAAAAGGGCGCCGGGACCGGGACCGTGCAGTACAAGCTGCGCGACTGGCTGTTCTCGCGCCAGCGCTACTGGGGCGAGCCGTTCCCGGTGGTCTACGACGAGAACGGTGAAGTGCACGCCATTCCGGAGTCGATGCTGCCGGTCGAGCTGCCCGAGGTCGCCGACTACTCGCCCGTGACGTTCGACCCGGAGGACCGCGACTCGACGCCGTCGTCGCCGCTGGCCCGCGCGACCGACTGGGTCGAGGTCGAACTGGACCTGGGCGACGGCCCGAAGAAGTACCGCCGCGACATCAACACGATGCCGAACTGGGCGGGTTCCTGCTGGTACCAGCTGCGCTACCTGGACCCGACCAACACCGAGACGTTCTGCGCGCCGGAAAACGAGGCGTACTGGATGGGCCCGCGCCCCGGCGAGCACGGCGCGGACGACACCGGCGGCGTCGACCTGTACGTCGGCGGGGTCGAGCACGCGGTGCTGCACCTGCTGTACTCGCGGTTCTGGCACAAGGTGCTGTACGACCTGGGCCACGTGACGTCCAAGGAGCCGTACCGGAAGCTGTTCAACCAGGGCTACATCGAGGCGTACGCGTACACGGACTCGCGCGGCGTCTACGTGCCGGCCGAGCAGGTCGAGGAGCGTGACGGCAAGTACTTCTACAACGGTGAGGAAGTCACCCAGGAGTACGGCAAGATGGGCAAGAGCCTGAAGAACGTCGTCACGCCGGACGAGATGGCCGAGAACTACGGCGCCGACACGTTCCGGTTCTACGAGATGGCGATGGGCCCGCTGGCGATGTCGCGGCCATGGGCCACCAAGGACGTCGTGGGCGCGCACCGGTTCCTGCAGCGGCTGTGGCGCCTGGTCGTCGACGAGGGGACCGGCGAGCTGCGCGTGTCCAATCAGGACGCGTCCGAGGCCGACCGGAAGGTGCTGCACAAGACCATCGCGGGCGTCCGCGAGGACTACGCCGAGATGCGGTTCAACACGGCCGGCGCGAAGCTGATCGAGCTGAACAACCACGTGACGAAGGTGTACGGCGCGGCCGCGTCGACGCCGCGCGAGCTGGCCGAGCCGCTGGTGCTGATGCTGGCGCCGCTGGCCCCGCACATGGCGGAGGAGCTGTGGCACCGGCTGGGCCACGTGGACTCGCTGGTGCAGGGCCCGTTCCCGGTCGTGGACGAGAAGTACCTGGTGGAGGACTCGGTCGAGTACCCGATCCAGGTCAACGGCAAGGTCCGTTCGCGGGTGACGGTCCCGGCCGACGCGAGCCGCGAGGCGGTCCAGGCGGCGGCCCTGGCGGACGAGAAGGTCGCGGCCATGGTCGGCGAGGGCTCGCCCCGCAAGGTGATCGTGGTGCCCGGACGGCTGGTCAACATCGTCCTCTAACACCACGGCCGAAAGCCGCCGGTGCTGTCCCGGGACATCCGATTTGATTGAACCGTCAACGAAAACGGCTCGATCAAAGGAGAACCGGGGATGACCCTCGACGGCAAAGTGGCGCTGGTGACCGGCGGCAGCCGCGGCATCGGTGCGGCCACGGCACTGCGGCTCGCCGAGGACGGCGCGGACGTCGCGCTGACGTACGTGAACAACGCCGCGCGGGCGGCCGAGGTGGTCGACAAGATCAAGAACCTCGGCCGTCGCGCGCTGGCGATCCAGGCGGATTCGGCCGACGCGGCCGCGGTCTCGGCCGCCGTCGAGGCGACCGTCGCGGAGTTCGGCCGGCTCGACGTGCTGGTGAACAACGCGGGTGTCGGGTTCGTCGGTGGTTTCACGGAGACTTCCATCGAGGACGTCGACCGGGTGCTGGCGGTGAACGTCCGCGGCGTGTTCGCGGTGACGAAGGCGGCCGCGGCGCACCTCGGCGAAGGCGGCCGCGTGATCACCATCGGCAGCTGCGTCACCGACCGCGTGCCGGGGCCGGGCATGGCGCTGTACGCGATGAGCAAGGCGGCGATGGCCGGCCTGACCAAGGCGCTGGCCCGCGAGCTGGGCCCGCGCGGCATCACGGTCAACATGGTCCACCCGGGCCCGACGGACACGGACATGAACCCGGCCGACGGCCCGTACGCGGCGGACCAGGCCGCGATGACGGCGATCGGTCGCTACGGCACGCCCGCCGAGGTGGCTTCGGCGGTGGCTTACCTGGCTTCACCGGCCGGCGCGTACGTCACGGCGGCGACACTTTCGGTGGACGGCGGCCACGCGGCCTAACCGGAGTAGAGCCCGATCTCCCGGGCGAGGTCGATGAGCATCGCCTCGAACAGCACGTCCGGTTTGGACATCGGGATCGGGTAGTTGCCGAAGACCTCGAGCGTGACGTGCCCGTAGAGCCGGGCCCAGAACTGGATCATCAGGTACGTCACGCCGAGGTCGATCTTCTCCACCGGCACGTCCTGGTCGGATTCGGCGAGCACGGCGACCAGCGATTCCTGGAACGTCTTGAGGTCGTCACGCAGCTCGTCGGGCACGCCGGCCGCCGACGGCAGCACGATGTCGTGCCGCGCCAGCACCCGCCCGGCGGCGGCGAGGAAGATTCGCCCGAACGGTTCGTCGACGCGGCTCAGCGCGCTCCCGGCCGTGGAGCCGACACCCCCGGTCGGCGACGCGAAGACGAGCGTGAACTCCTTCGTGTGGGTGAGCGCCCAGCGCCGGAAGCCCTTGCAGATGGCGAACAGCTGCAGCATCCCGTCGTCGGGCAGCTCGGCGATTTCTTCGGCGAGGTCGTCGGCCAGGTCGGCGCAGACGTCCAGCCGCAGGTTCTCGACGAGATCGTCACGGGATTCGTAGTACCGGTAGAGCGCGGGCGCGGTGATCCCCAGCTCCCGCGCGATGGCGCGCAGGGTAACCGCCTCGGGCCCCTGCTCGACGAGCAGCTTCCGGGCGGTCCGCCGGATGTCCTGTTCGGTAGCCGCACGCGCGCGACCCCTCCGCGTGGGGTGGCTCATCCGGACAGTCTAGGTGGTTACTACGACAGATCTCGCATTAACGCGGCCAAGGTAGTCACGGAAAGACGCAGCTCACCGCCGGTGTTCCGGCGCCGCACGGGCGAGGGCGCCGCCGACGCCGATCACTCGGGGGGCTACGTGATCGGCGCCGGCGACCCGATGCCCTGCCCGGCTCGCGCCGGTTGGGGCAACGTCACCACGTTTCCCGCGTGATGACGCACCTGGAGAGCGGGACCGGTCCGCGAAGTGACGGCCGGGGGACGGACATCCCCCGATCGAGTGACGGGAATCCGCTGCTCGCATGATTGTCGCACCCGGCGCCGGATAAGTTACAAAAACCTTCACTTTCGTTCACGTGCCCGTTCGCGACCTGGCCGGACGGCTTTCGTGGCACAGTTCGGGCATGAACTCCGACGTGCTCGTGCTGGGATCCGCGAACGCCGACCTCGTCGTCGCGGTGGACCGGCGGCCGGGCGGCGGCGAGACGGTCCTGGGTGGCGACACCGTGCTTTCGCCGGGCGGCAAGGGCGCCAACACGGCGGTCGCGGCGGGCCGGCTCGGGGCGGACGTCGCGCTCCTCGGCGCAGTTGGCGACGATTCCTACGGCCGACTGCTGCTCGACTCGCTGCGGGCGGCGGGTGTCGACACCGGGCTCGTCCGCACCAGCGACCGGCCGACCGGCATCGCCTACATCACCGTCACCCCGGACGGCGAGAACGCGATCATCGTCTCCCCCGGTGCCAACTCGAGCCTCGAACCCGCCGACGTCGACGCCGTCTTCGACGGGGTGGAGGTCATGGTCGCCTCGCTCGAGGTGCCGCTGCCGACCGTCGAACACGCGGTCGCACGGGCCGCCGAACACGGCGTGAAGGTGCTGCTGAACCTGTCGCCGGCGGCGAAGCTCTCCCCGCAGACGCTGGCGAAGCTCGACGTCCTGCTGGTCAACGAGCACGAAGCCGCCTGGCTGACCGGGCCAGGCGCGGATTTCCGGAAGCTCCTGGATCTCGGGCCACGGGCGGCCGTCGTCACCTTGGGCGCGGCCGGCGCGGTCGTCGTCGAAGCGGACGGAGCCGCCGAAGTCGAGTCACCGCAGGTCGAGGCGGTGGACACCACCGGCGCGGGCGACGCCTTCGCGGGCGCGCTCGCGGCGTCGATCGCCGATGGCGCCGACCTCGTCTCGGCGGCGAAGCGCGCGGTGCGCGTCGCGGCCTTCAGCGTGACGCGGCCCGGCGCGCAGCCGTCCTATCCGACCGCCGCCGACCTCGGGGAATGATCACCGGCACCGGTGTGTTGCCCCTCACATGGGCGATTCGTTCGGTTCCGCCTGGTGGCGTGGCTATGCGGCTCAGCTGAAGGCCATCGCGGACGCGCGCCGTCCCGACCGGCTCGCGATCATGCCGCTCGAGGACACGCTGCAGGCGCTGGGCAAGCAGACCGAGGTCGACGAAGGCGTCTACGACGTCCCGCTGGAGGGCATCGTCGGCACGGTCTCGCGCGCCGCGGACTTCGACCGCGAGTTCCGGCCGCTCAACCGGGCGCTGCGCGACCGCTGGGAGCGGCTCGCGCGGACCTCGGCCGACCTCCCGCCGGTGCGGCTCGTGCGTCTCTCCGAAATGTTCTTCGTCGACGACGGCCACCACCGCGTCGCCATCGCGCGCGCCCGCGGCGCCCGGACCATCACCGCGCGGGTCCGCTGGATCAGCACGGTCGCCTGCGCGTTGCGCTGCCTGACGCTCGCGGACCTGCCGTCGAAGACCGCCGAGCGGATGTTCCTCGAGCGCGTCCCGCTGCCGGACGACGTCCGCATCGGGCTGTGGCTCGACGACCCGGCGGACTGGTTCCGGCTCGCCGACTCGGCCGAGGCCTGGGGTTTCCGCCGTATGCTTGCCGGACGGCCGGTGCGCAGCCGCGACGAACTGGCCGAGGCCTGGTGGCACGAGGAGGTCCGTCCGGTGCTCGAACAGGTGCGTCGGCGAGGCTTGCGCCCGCCACCACGAGAGATCCAGACGTATCTGAGCTATGGTCTAGACCATGTCGTCTGAGTCTCTCACCGGGGTCGCCGTCAGCCCCGGCCGCGCGAGTGGTCCCGTCGTCCGCGTCGCGGAGCCGCTCGGCGAGCCCGCCGCCACGCCCGCCCCGGCCGATCCCGCCGCCGAAGCCGCCCGGATCGCGCCCGCGGCCTCCGTCGTCGCCGCGCGGCTGGAGAAGCAGGCCGAGACCGCCACCGGCGAAGCCGCGACGATCCTCGTCACGACCGCCGCGATGGCGGCCGACCCGGCACTCGCGGCGCAGGCGGAAACGCTGGTCAAGACGCAGGGCCTGCCCGCCGCGCGTGCCGTCTACCAGGCCGCCGAGGGCTTCGCCGAAGCACTGGCCGCCGCGGGCGGGTACATGGCGGAACGCGTCCGCGACGTCCGTGACGTGCGCGACCGGCTGATCGCCGAACTGCTCGGCATCGCGCCGCCGGGGGTGCCGGAACTGACGTCGCCGAGCGTGCTCGTCGCGCGTGACCTCGCGCCGGCCGACACGGCGGGGCTCGACCCGGCGAAGGTGCTGGCCCTGGTCACCGAAGAGGGCGGCCCGACGAGCCACACGGCGATCCTGGCACGGGCGCTGGGCATCCCGGCGGTCGTCGCGGTGCGCGGGCTGCTGGCGCTGGACGCCGAGGCGCTGGCGGTGGACGGCGACACCGGCACGGTCGAGGTAGCGGACCCGGCGGCCCCGATCGTCACGGCGACCGTGGCGCAGCTCGCGGAGTGGAACGGCACGGGCGCGACGTCCGACGGCCACCGCGTGAAGGTCTACGGCAACGTCGGCTCCCCGGCGGACGCGCAGGCCGCGGCCGACGCGGGCGCGGAGGGCGTCGGCCTGTTCCGCACGGAGTTCTGCTACCTGGACGCGGCGGACGAACCATCGGTGGCCGAGCAGCGCGCGGCGTACACGGCGGTGCTCGCCCCGTTCCGCGGCAAGCCGGTGATCGTGCGGACGCTGGACGCGGGCGCCGACAAGCCACTGGCGTTCTTGTCGCCGGAGGCGGAGCCGAACCCGGCGCTGGGCGTGCGCGGGCTGCGCGTGGCGTTCGACCGGCCGGAGGTGCTGGACCGCCAGCTGGAGGCCATCGCGGGCGCGGCGGAGGACTCGGGCGCGGAGGTCTCGGTGATGGCCCCGATGGTCGCGACGGTCGCGGAAGCGGCCTGGTTCGCGGACCGCGTCCGCGCGGCGGGCATCGCGCGGGCAGGCGTGATGATCGAAATCCCGGCGGCGGCGCTGAGCGCCCGCGAGATCCTCGAAGCGGTGGACTTCGTCTCGGTCGGCACGAACGACCTGGCGCAGTACACGTTCGCGGCGGACCGCCAGCTGGGCGCGGTGGCCAAGCTGAACGACCCATGGCAGCCGGGGCTCCTGCGCCTGCTGGAACTGATCGGCAAGGCGGCCAAGGAGACCGGCAAGCCGGCAGGCGTCTGCGGCGAAGCGGCGGCAGACCCGCGGCTGGCACTGGTCCTGGCGGGCCTCGGCCTGACGAGCCTGTCGATGAACGCCCCGGCCATCCGCACGGTGGGAGCAAGCCTGGCAACGGCAACGTTGGCGGAGTGCGAGGCGCTGGCGGAGGCGGTCTTGGCCACATCGGATCCGGCCGCGGCTCGGGCAGCAGCCCGCCCGTGATCGAGGGCGCAGCGGGTCAGGTGCGCGGCTGAGACAGGCTCGCCCTCGCTGAGCGGGCCGCCGCGGGTCCGCGGCGGGCCGGGCGCGCTGTTGGTCGGGCGCGCGGCGGGCCGGGCGCGCTGCTGGTCCGCGGCGGGCCGGGCGCGTTGCTGGTCGGGCGCGAGGCGGGCCGAGCGCGTTGCTGGTCGCGCGCGCCCTCCTGGCTCCGCACGCTGCCGACCCGGCTCGCTCCCGCCCAGCAGCGCGCTGCTTGCCTGGCCCGCCTCTCACCAGCGGGACTGGACCAGCAGCTGTGGTGCCGACCGGCGCCCGCCGAGAGCCACCAGTCCGCCACGCCGTCCACAGATCTCCGGGGGCGCCCCCCACTTTCAGTCTATCGATCATTACCGACCGTGCCGGTTTGTGCGAACCTGGGCGGGCGGAGTTGTCCACATTGATCGAGGGGTGTGGACAACCTGTCCTGCGTCGTGGAGGCCGCCCGCAAACGGCGGCCTCCACGACGTCCCCCGAAAATCCCGGACCGGCTGTCGATCCTGAGCGAGCCCGCTCGACGCAGGGGTGAAGCACTCCCCGTCGAGAGGACGCCGTCATGACCGTCACCGCCGAAGCGCCGGCTCCTGCCGGGGTCGTGCGGGCCACGCGCCGGGAATGGATCGGCCTCGCCGTCCTCGCCCTGCCCGCCCTGCTCGTCTCCCTCGACGTCTTCGTCCTCGTTCTCGCGTTGCCGAAGCTCGCCGCCGGGTTGCACGCCGATGGCACCCAACAGCTCTGGATCATGGACACCTACGGCTTCATGGTCGCCGGGTTCATGGTCACCATGGGGACCCTCGGCGACCGGATCGGGCGCCGGAAGCTGCTGCTCGCCGGGGCTGCCGCCTTCGGGATCGCCTCCGTCGTCGCCGCCTTCTCCACCAGTCCCGGCATGCTCATCGTCGCCCGGGGCGTGCTCGGGATCGCCGGGGCGACGCTCGCTCCTTCCACCCTCTCGCTCATCGGCACCCTCTTCCGGGACCCGCGGCAGCGCGCGCAGGCCATCGGTATCTGGGCCGGCTGCTTCACCGTCGGCGCCATCGTCGGCCCGATGGTCGGCGGCTTCCTGCTCGAGCACTTCTGGTGGGGCGCCTGCTTCCTGCTCGGCGTGCCCGCCATGGTCCTGCTCCTGGTCATCGGCCCGAAGCTGCTGCCCGAGTACCGCGACACCGAAGCCGGCCGCCTCGACCTGCCCAGCGTCGCCCTGTCGCTCGGCACCATCCTGCCCGCCGTCTACGGCGTCAAGGAATTCGCCCGCGACGGCCTCCACCCCGGTCCCGTCGTCGCCCTCGTCGTCGGTGTCACCGTCGGATACCTCTTCGTCCGGCGCCAGCGGACGCTCGACGAGCCCTTGGTCGACTTCAGCCTGCTCGCCGCGAAGGCGTTCCGGACCGCGCTCGGCGGGATGCTCCTGTTCAGCATGCTCGGCGGCACGACCATGCTCTTCGTCGCGCAGTTCTTCCAGCTCGCGCAGCACCTCTCGCCGGTCGGGGCCGCGCTGGGGCTGCTGCCCGGGATGGCCGCCTCCACCGTCAGCTTCCTCGCCGCACCCGCGCTCGCCCGCCGCGTCGAGCCGCACGGGCTGATCGCCGGTGGGGTCGCCCTCGCCGCGGCCGGCATGGTGATCCTCGTCTTCGCCGGGACCGCCGCCGGGCCGGTGTGGCCCGCACTCGGGTTCGCCGTGACGTCGCTGGGTGTCGGCCCGATGGTCGCGCTGGGCACCGACCTCGTCGTCGGTTCCGTGCCGCAGCGCAAGGCGGGCGCCGCCGCTTCGCTGGCCCAGACCGTCAACGAGTTCGGCTACGCGATCGGCCTCGCCACCGTCGGCACGCTCGGCAACGCCGTCGCCCGCGCCCACGGGTTCGCCGCCGGGCTGCACGTCGTCGCCGGGCTCGCCGCCGTCGCGTTCGCCGCCCTCGTCTGGTTCGTCGCCCGGAACCTGCGGGCCGCCTGACGGCGAAGGCCTCCCCACCCGATGCCTGGGTGGGGAGGCCTTCCTGACGCCGGGGGCAGAGGGACCCCGGCTAGCCGAACAACCCGCGCCGCGGGTGCCGGATGACCAGCGAACCGCCGTGGACGCGGCCGGTCAGCACGAACCGCGGGTGGCCCGCGCGTCCGTTGCTGCGTGTCTTGTCCTCCAGCGAGCCGAACTTGATGTCGGTGATCGCGTTGACGTCGATCGCCGCGTGCTCCGGGATGACCACCTCGACCGAACCCCACTTGGCGTCCAGCTCGATGTGCACCACCGGCGACTGCACCTGGGCCTCGGTGAAGTCGAGCTTCGTCGAGCCGTACTTGTTCCGCACCACCATCTCCGGCGGGACCACCCACGGCCCGCTGCGGACCAGCGACGAATACTTCGCGTTCAGCTCGAAGCGCTGTCCGGGCGCGTAACCGCCGTAGCCCACCGGAGGCGCGTACGCCGGTGCGGCGGCGACCGCGGCCGCCGGGTGGTACAGCCCGGCGAGGTCGGCCAGCACGGCGTTCAGCTCGCCGCGGGTCTTCGCCGCCAGCGCGCGGTCCGTGCGCTCGGTGAACTCGTCGAGGTCGATCATCCCCCGGCCGATCGCCTTCTGCAGCACCCCGACGACGTGCTCGCGCTCGTCGTCGGACACCCGGAGATCCCGCTCGCTCAACGGCCTGGTCTCGGTCACCGGTTCCGCCGCCGCGGTCTCTTCCTCGCCCATGTCCACGATGGTAGAACTGCAGCACACCAGGGAGATCGGGGGAAAACCCTGAACGGACCCGTATTCCGCGTCGCCGTCGCCGTCACGGCTGCCGTCCTGCTGGCCGGCTGCACCCGCGAACCCCCGGCGCCGCCGCCGGCTCCGCTGGCGGAACTCTCCGGCATCCAGGCGACCGGCGGCATCGGCGTCACCGCGTTGCTGCCGACCGCCGGACCCACTCTCTTCGACGCCGATCGCGGCGACGCGGCCACCCCGCCCGGCTACCCCGGCGGCGACGTCCAGCTCGATGTCGTGCGGGTTGGCAAGCACGTCGTCCTGACGGCCCGCGCCGCGGACCCCCGGAACACCGAGCCCTTCGAAATCCTCGAGTACGCCGGGCCGTCGAGCTCGCCGCGTTCCCTCGGCCGCGCCTGGTCGGTGGGGCCGGACGCCGGCGGGGAAGGCGTGTGGCTGATCCGGCAGGACGCGCCGGACGACTGCCGGCTCCAGCACGTCTCGCTCGCCGCGGGCGAGCTCGGCCGCGGTCAGCCCGCCAGCTGCCGCACCCAGGTGCGCACGGAGACCCCGCACGGCCTGCTGATCACCATCAACTCGGGTGCCGCCGAGTCGACCGACGCCCTGATCGAACCGGCGACCGGCCGCACGGTCCGGCAGGCCCCGCGCATCCTCGGCGCCGCCGGCGACTGGATGCTGCTCGACGGCCTGACCGACTTGACCCTGGTCGACCTGCGGGACAACAGCAGCAAGAAGCTCAACCGGCCCTCGATCGGCGCGGCACCCACCGTGGTGCCCTCGCGGGAAGGAGCTGTCTGGGCCGTCGACTTCGCCGACCCCGCCTACCGGGGCACCAGCACGCAGACGCGGGACATCTGGCTGCTGCGCCCGGCCGGGCCGACCTGGGACCACGCTCCCGGGATGCCGTACGTCACCGAGCACCTCAAGCGCGGCGGCGGGTTCGACTGGTCGGAAGCAGGCGACCTCGTGCTCGCCGACGGCGTCCTCGCCGCCTGGCACCCCGGCGAACCGCAGTGGCGCCTCGGTCAGGCCGCCTTGCCCGCCGGCACCTGGTGGGGCTTCACGGTCGTCCCCTGAAAGCTCACTCTTCGTCGAGGCCGTGCTCGATCGCGTACCTGGCCAGCTCGACGCGGTTGTGCAGCTGCAGCTTCCGCAGCGTCGACTGCACGTGGTTCTCCACCGTGCGGTGCGACAGCACGAGCCGCTCGGCGATCTGCCGCGCGGTCAGCCCCTTCGCGACCAGGCGCAGGACGTCGGTCTCGCGCTCGGTCAGCCGGGGCGGCTCGGCACCGGCGGCGTCCTCGCGCGACGCGTCGGCCATCCGCCGGTACTCCCCGAGCACCAGCCCGGCCAGCCCGGCGGTGAACACCGGGTCGCCGGCGGCCGTGCGGTGCACGGCGTCCACCAGCTCCGCGGCCGACGCCGACTTGACCAGGTAGCCGGACGCGCCGGCCTTCACCGCCTCCAGGACGTCCTTGTGCTCGCCGCTCGCCGACAGCACCAGCACCTTCGTCGACGGCAGCGCCGAGGTGATCTCGCGGGTGGCGTCCACGCCCGAGCTGCTGCCGAGGTTGAGGTCCATCAGCACGACGTCCGGCCGGACTGTGCGCGCGATCCGCACGGCCGCGCCGGCGTCCGGGGCGGTCGCCTTCACGTCGAAGCCGTTTTCGGTCAGGTCGCGGGCCACTCCGTCACGCCAGATCGGGTGGTCGTCGACCACCATCACCGAGATCCGCGGCTCGTTCATTTCGCACCCCTCGTGCTCGGCACCCTGACCTCCCACTCCGTGCCCCGGCCGGGCCCGGTGTCGAGGGTCGCGCTCCCGCCGAGGTCGCGCACCCTCCCCCGGATGGATTCCACCACGCCGAGGTGGCCTTCGGCCGCCGCCCGCTCGAGCACGCCGGCCGGGATGCCGGGCCCGTCGTCGCGGATGCTCACCACGACCTCGCTGCCGAGGTCCTCCAGCAGCACCCACGCGTGCGCGCCGGGTCCCGCGTGCTTCTCGACGTTCGAGAGCGCTTCGCGGGTCACAGCGACCAGCTCGTCGGTGACGTGCGCGGGCAGCTCGACGTCGTCCGCCGGGGTCGATACCTGCACCGACGACGTCGCAAGCAGCTGCAACGCGGCCCGCAGGCTCGTCGTGCCGCTGTCGTTCGGTGCCGGCGGCTCGGTCGACACCAGCGAGCGCAGGGCGATCTCCTGCTCCCCGGCGAGCCTGGCCAGCTCGGCCGCTTCACCGCCGACTTCGTTGCCGCGCTTGCGGACGCGGGCCAGCACCTGCAGCACGCTGTCGTGGATCGACCGGGCCAGCCGCTCACGCTCGGCCGTCGCCGCTTCCTTCCGCAGTGCCTGCTCCAGCCGCGCGGCCGACCGGCGGCCCATCGTCGCGGCCATGCCGACCAGCAGCCCGGCCCCGGCGAGCAGGACGCCGTCGCGGGCGACGTCGAGGTCGAACTTCTCCCGCGCCAGCCCGGTCGCGACGCCCAGGACCAGCCCGGCCAGCACACCGCCGGCCGCGCCGAACCGCGCGCCCGCGGCCACCGGCGGGACGGCCGCCCACACCGTGGTGATGAGCGGGACGCCGAGCGCGAACTGCGCGTCGCTGAGCACCCACGGCGAGGTCAGCAGCAACCCGGTCGTGAGCACCACGTCGAAGACGACCAGCCACGGCGGCCGCGTCCGCTCGCGCAGGTACAGCAGGCTGCTGACGATCGACCACCCGGCCATCACGGCGAGGACCGTCCAGGCCAGCCACTCACGCCGGTAGTGACCACTTTGGACGATGACGGTCCCGCAGGCGAACGCCCAGGTCAGCACGCGGAACGCGAGCACGCCGCGCCACATCGGCGTGACCGGGTCCGGCGTCCGCGCAGCGGTCATCGGTCTTCTTCGCCGCGCGTGGGCACCTCGGCCGTCGGCGAGCCCGGCTGGGCGTCGTTCGGCTGCGCGGCCTGGTCCTTGAGGACGTTCACCTCGGCCGGGTCCGGGGCGGTCTCGTGCAGCAGCGACCGCACGCCGGCGTTGAGCACCGCCAGCAGTGGGACGGCCAGCAGCGCGCCGGCGATCCCGGCCGCCACCAGGCCCGCGGTAATGGCGAGGACCACCGCGAGCGGGTGCAGCTTCACCGCGCGGCCCAGCAGCAGCGGCTGCAGGACGTGGCTCTCCAGCTGCATCACGCCGATCACGATGGCCAGCACGATGACCGCGCCGATGAAGCCGTTCGTCACCAGCGCGACCAGCACGGCGACGCCGCCGGTGATGACGGCGCCGATGATCGGGATGAACGCGCCGAGGAACACCAGGGTCGCCAGCGGGATGACCAGGGGTACACCCATGATCCACAGGCCGATGCCGATGCCGACGGCGTCCACCACGGCCACCGCCGCGGTCGCTCGCACGTAGCTGACCAGCGACGCGAACCCACGCCGGCCGGCGACGTCGACCCGGGTGCGCACCCGCTGCGGAACGCCGCGGACCAGGAACGTCCAGATCCCCTCGCCGCCGCTGAGGAAGAAGATCGTGATGAACAGCGTCAGCAGGAACCCGGTGAGGATCTCGCCGACGGTGCTCGCCGTGGTCAGCGCCGTCGTCGTGATCGACGCCTGGTTGTTCTGGATGAAGCTGATCGCCTGGTTGATGAAGTCCTGGATCTGCTCCTGGCGCAGGTGCGGCGCGCCGTTGATCAGCCAGTCCTTGATCTGGTTGAGGCTGTCGTTCAGCTGTTTCTGCAGCTGCGGCAGGCCGGAGGAGAACTGGGTGATGACGAACGTCAGCAGCCCGCCCAGCACCGCGAGCCCGGCGATCAGCACGATCGCCGTCGCCAGCCCGCGCGGGAACCTCACCGCCACCAGCTTCTGCACCGCCGGCGCGAGCAGCGCGGACAGCAGCAGCGCGACCGACAGCGGGATGATCACGACCGACAGGTAGCCGATCACCCAGACCACGGCGTACAGCGCGGCGATCACCACGATGAACCGCCACGCCAGCGCCGCGCTGATGCGCAGGCCCCGGGGGATCAGCCCGGTGACGTCCTCGTGCTTCGGCAGGAACGGGTCTTCACGTCGCGCGTGGCTCACCGGCTCACCGTAGCGGCTGCGGCGCCCGATTCGGCCGCTTTCCCGCTGCCGAGTCCGACACGCTCGGCGGCCAGGAACGATCACCCGGTGTCAAAGCCGGTTGCACGCTGTGTTCTTCACACGATGGGGGCATCAAGTCGTGTCGAGGATGCGCGCGGCGCCGCCGGTTTGGTTAGGTCGCTTCCGCAACGGCTTGTGGCCGGTCGATCACCGATCCGAGGAGACGCACGAGTGGCGAAGACCGCGACGAACGAGGGGCAGGGCGCCAAGCGCGCCGGCCGGCTCGTGTCGCGTGCGCTGCTCGTGTTCGGCGGCGCCGTGGCCGGCACCGCCGCCGCGTGGCTGATTTCCGGTGCCACGGCCTCGGCCGACACCGTCGAGGTGGGTACCTCCTCCGTCACTCCGGTCACCGACGCGACCGTCGGCGGCCTCGGCGACGTGAACCACGGCGTGTCCGACCTCGCCGACACCATCGACGAAGCCAACTGCCACCAGGACGCGACGACCTGGAGCGAGCCGCAGCACTGTGTCCGCATCGCCGGGCACGAGGTGTCCGGACAGGTCACCGAATCCGTCGCCGACTTCACCGACGACGCCGTCCTCGGCCCGGCGCACCGCACTCTCGGCGCGGTCGAGCACATCGTCCGCAAGCCGGAGGACACCCGCCAGGTCATCGAAGAGACCGTCACCCCCGCGCCGACGCAGGACTTCGGCCACCGGGTGTGGCAGCTGCTCGACCCGGCCGGTCGCGGCGACCTCGTCCCGCTGCCCGAGCTTCCGGGCGGCGCTCCGGCCGAGCAGGCGCCGGTGACCGCCGGTGCCGGACAGGCGGCAGGCCCGATCGCCGTCAGCACCGTCGAACTCCCCTCCGACGTGCAGGCCGCGCTGGCGATGGAGAAGAACGCTCACCTCGGCGACGGCACCGGTGCCGCGGGTCACTCCCGCGACGGGCACCGCGACCTGCCGTCCCCGCTGACTCCGGCGCAGCTTCCGGTCGCGCCGGCCGTCCCCGCCGCCCCGGGTGGCACCACGGCCCCCGGTGGACACCTCGACGGCCTCAACTTCGGCGTCCCGTTCTGGACGACCGAAGCCGTCGACAGCGCCGTCGCGGCGATGACCCGCGCCGGCCTGCGCCACACGGCGCGCACCCCGGGCGAGCAGCCCGGCGTCACTCCTGACTGAACACCTCCCTTCACGGGTCGCTGACGCGCCCGGGCCCGTCCGTAGCTGACGGCTCTGCGTCCGCGGAAAACCCGTGACACGGCGGTGCGCTTTGTCGCGCCCGCAAGAAGTCCTTCCCCCTCTGGTGCGGCTCGGACGCCATCCCCTTTTCGACGAGCGCACCTCCACAAGCCCGCAAGGGAACCCGAAATAAAGGAGAAAAACCCCATGCAGACGTGGGCAAAGCGCGGACTCCAGACCGCACTTGTCACGGGTGGGTTGCTGATGCTGGGTACCGGCATCGCTTCGGCTGACGAGAACGTCAACCCCGACACCCCTGCTTCGCCGCTCGACCTGAACGTGACGGTTCCGATCCAGGAAGCGAACAACGCGGTCGGCACCCCCTTCGGCCAGCTGGACCTGCCCGCCGGGCAGACGGAGCTGAGCGCCAAGCCGGTTACCAACGCGGCGAACGAGGCGGCCAAGCAGTTCGACGACGCCAGCCCGATCAGCCAGAGCACCCTCGGCGGTGCCACCAAGGCCGACGGCGCGGGCGCCTTCACCCCGAGCCACAACAACCTCAAGGGCAACAAGGTCACCGGCGACGTCGTCGTCCCGGTCCAGATCGTGGACAACGCGGTCGGTGTGCTCGGCGACGCGACCGTCCAGGGCGGCAACCACACCCAGACCTGGGACCACAACCAGAACATCGCGACGACCGGCAAGGACTCGAGCCTCGCGGGCAACGCGGTCGCCTTCGACTGGGCGCTGCCCGTCCAGATCGCCGGGAACGGCGGCGGTGTCGCCGGCGGCACCGGCCGCGTGACCGGTGGGTCGGCCAGCCAGAGCACCACCGAGACCGGGAACGTCGACACCAACGGCGACGGCTCCTCGCTGTCCGGCAACATCGTGGCGGGCCAGTTCGCCACCCCGGTCCAGGTGACCGGCAACGCCGCTTCGTACCTGCTCGGCAACGGGCAGAGCCACGGCTACACCGCCGACACCGTCGCGACCTCCGGTGGCTCGCTGCTGAGCTCCGGCAACAACAGCGCCGGCTCGGGCAACGTGGTCGGCGCGCCGATCGCCCTGCCGGTGAAGTTCAACTGCAACTCCGGCGCGGTGTGGGGCTCGCTGTCGAACTCCGACGGCTGCGCCACCTCCGCCGACGCGACGGCGGGCGCCAAGCGGACGGGCAGCCTCGGCATCCCGACCTACCTCGAGACGAGCGGCAACGACTCGTTCCTGTCGGGCAACGGCGGGGCGGCCTCGCTGTCCCCGATCGCGAACGTCGCGGGTGTCGCGGGCTCGTGGATCGGCAACGCCTCGGCGGGCATCCCCGACGCCGGCAGCTCGTCCAGCACCGTCGACTCGGGCGGCTTCGTCAAGACCGCCGGTGACAACTCGAGCGGGTCGGGCAACGTCCTGAACCCGTCGCTCGCGCTGCCGGTCGAGGCCTTCGGCATCGGTGGCACCTACATCGGCCAGGCGAACGCGGCGCACGACAACACGACCGACGCCAACGCGGGCAACGGCAGCTACACCAAGGGCAACGACGCCGTCCTCGGCGGCAACATCATCAACACGCAGGCCGCGGGCGCGCCCGAGGTCTTCGGCATCGGCGGCAGCCACATCGGCAACGCCTCCGGCGCGGCGACCGAGGACAAGACGGTCACCGCCGGGGCCTACGACGGCACCCAGGGCGACGACTCGTCCGGCTCGGGCAACGTCGTCCAGGTGCCGGTCGCTCTTCCGGCCGAGGTCTTCGGCGTGGGCGGCTCGTTCATCGGCCAGGGCTCCGGCTCGGCCGACGAGACCAAGGTCGTCTCCGGTGGCGGCGGTGGCAACACCCACGACGACAACGGCTTCCTGAGCTCGAACCTGGGCACCGTGCCGGCGTCGCTGCCGGTGCAGGTCGCCAACATCGGCGGCGCGTTCATCGGCCAGGGCCACGGCAAGGGCTCGACCGACACGACGTCCCACGCGGGCGGCGACGTCAAGGCCAACGGACCGGCCGGTGCCGGCGCGGGCAACATCGTCGAGGCCCCGGTCTCGCTGCCGATCCTCGCCGCGGGCAGCGGTGCCGCACTCGGCGGCATCGGCACGGGTGAGAACGACAACATCACCGACTCCTGGGCGGGCGGCGACGCCGTCACCGACGGCCGGGACGGTGCGCTGACCGGCAACATCGTGAAGGCCCCGATCGCGGGCGCCGGCACGGTCTTCGGCGACGGGATCGCCGGGGCGGCGCTGGGCCACGGCCTCGGCACCAACGACGTCGTGTCGAAGGCGGGTGGCGACGCCACCACCAACGGCAACGGCGGCAGCGTGGCCGGCAACATCATCGGCGCCGACCCGCTCGCGGTGGCGCAGGTCTTCGGTGACGCCGCCAGCGTGGCGGGTGTCGCCACCGGCACCGGCATCAACACGACGTCCGTGCAGAACGCGGGCGACGACACCACCTCGGGTGTCGAGGGCGCCATCTCCGGCAACATCCTCGACATCCCGGCCACCGCGATCGCGCAGCTGTTCGGCGACGCGGTCGCCGTCGGCGGTGTCGCGCACGCCATCGGCGACAACACGCTGACCACGCAGAACGGTGGCGACGCGGTCACCGCCGGCGACGGCTCCGCGCTGTCGGGCTACAACTTCTACCACGCGTTCGCGCTGCCGGTGCAGATCTTCGGGGTGCCCCTGGAGCTGCTCGGCGTCGCGACCGCGGACGCGGCCGACATGACCAGCATCGACGAGGACGACGACGCGATCGCGTTCCCGGCCGAAGGCTCGGAGCTGGCGGCCGACCAGCTGCCGTCGCTGACCGCGCTCCGCAGCAGCCTGCCCACCCAGGGTCTGCCGTCGCTGGGCGGCCTGACCGGCAACCTGCCGGTCGCGGGTCTGCCGACGCAGGGGCTCCCCTCGGTGGAGGGTCTGACCGGCAAGCTGCCGGTCGCGGGTCTGCCGACGCAGGGGCTCCCCTCGGTTGAGGGTGTGGCTGGCAAGCTGCCGGTCGCCGGGCTGTCGACGCAGGGTCTGCCGTCGGTTGAGGGTGTGGCTGGCAAGCTGCCGGTCGCGGGTCTGCCGACGCACGAGCTGCCCTCGGTTGAGGGTGTGGCTGGCAAGCTGCCGGTCGCCGGGCTGTCGACGCAGGAGCTCCCGTCGGTGGACGGGCTGACCAGCAAGCTGCCGGTCGCCGGGCTGCCCACCCAGGGCCTGCCCGCGCTGCCGGTCGCCGCGCCGGTCGCCACCGAGCGTGCCGACCTGCCGACCGGGGGCGGTAACCCGCTGGCCGGGCTGACCAAGCTGGCGCAGCTGCCGGCCGCGGGTGGCCTGTCCGGCGCTCCGGCGCTGCCGAAGCCGACCCTGCCCTCGCCCGCGGCGGTGCCCGCGGTGACCGGGCTGTCGGCGCTGGGTGGTGCCCTGCCGGGGCACAGCACCGAGCGTGCGGACCTGCCGGCCGCCGGCCTGCCCGCGCTGCCGGTCGCCCCGGCCCTGCCGTCGGCGTCGGCCCTGCCCGTCACCCCGGAGCTGCCGTCGGCCTCGGCTCTGCCCGCGACCCCGGCGCTGCCGGCCGCCCCGGCCCTGCCGGTGCACGCCAAGCTGCCGGTGCTGGACAGCGCCGCGCCGCAGGCCCAGGTTCCGGCGATGGCGGGCCTGGACTCCACCGGCTTCCTCGCGAAGCTGCTGGGCCTGGTGAAGCGCAAGTAGTGCGGTGAAGCCGGGCGGGTTCCGAGCCGAACCCGCCCGGCCCTCGAACCCCGCTGTCCCGGCGGCCACCGCTCCACGCGCCGCGAGGGCGACCTCGCACGGAGCGTCCCGGCCCCGGAACCGCGGACGCGGGTTCACCCGCGAACACCGAAAGGCTCTCCTTCCCTGGAGACGACGAGCCCCAGGAGCCATCCGGCTCCTGGGGCTCGCTCGCGTTTCCGGGACGTCAGGAGAACTGCAGCGACCGCTTCGCCAGTCCGTGCCAGAACCCGTCGATCACCGTGCGGCCGGACCCTTCGTCCGAGCTCGCGCCGAGGGAGACGAACAGCGGCGCGAAGTGCTCGATCCGCGGGTGGGCCAGCGTCGCCGCCGGCGCTTTGTGCTGGAAGTCGAGCAGCGCGTCGACGTCGCCGCGGCGCACCACCTCGTCGCCCCAGTGGTCGAACTCGGCCGACCACGCGGGCGGTGTGCCGTCGGTGGCGCGGGCCATGCCCCGCAGGTTGTGGGTGAAGAAGCCGCTGCCGATGATCAGCACGCCTTCGTCGCGCAGCGGCGCCAGCTTGCGGCCGAGGTCGAACAGCGCCCGCGGGTCGAGGGACGGCATGGACACCTGCAACACCGGGACGTCGGCGTCCGGGTACATCTCCACCAGCGGCACGTAGGCGCCGTGGTCGAGGCCGCGCTCCGGCGCGTCGTGCACCGGTGTTCCGGTCGAGCGCAGCAGCTTCCGCACCTTCTCCGCCAGCTCCGGCGCGCCCGGAGCCGCGTACTGCACCTGGTAGTAGCGCTCGGGGAAGCCCCAGAAGTCGTACACGAGCGGCACGGTCGTGGTGGCCGCGATGGTCAGCGGCGCTTCCTCCCAGTGCGCCGACACGACCAGGATCGCCCGCGGTTTCGGCAGGTCGGCCGACCAGGCGGCGAGCTCGCTGGTCCACGTGGCGTCGTCGGCGAGCGGCGGGGCTCCGTGGCTGAGGTAGAGGACCGGGGTGCGGGTCATCGACGGCTCCAGTGATTGAAACTTCAACTACTAGGTTACCTGACGCCGTCGTTCCCCGGGTTATTCCTCAGACGGCTTCGAGGTTGGCCGCGCACCGCTCCAGCGTGCGGATCGTCACGCGGTAGTCGTCGTCGCTGATGCCGTCGATCGCGGCGGCGCGGAAGGCCTTCACCTCCTCTTTGACGCGGGTGTGCGCGACACGCCCCGCTTCGGTGAGCTGCCCGTCTTCGGCGACCCAGCCGCGGGCGCGCAGGTCGGCGATCTTCGGGGCCATCGAGCCTTCCGCGGCGACGAAGGGCGCCATGACCGAGTCGACCTCGTCCGGCGTGCGGGCACCGTCGGCGATCGTGTTGAGTACCTGCCAGTGCCGGCGGGTCAGCGACTCCGCGTCGAGGATCCGGCCCATGGAGGATTCGAGAAGCTCGTGGAGGTGGCGAAGCCACCAGCCGAAGGGTTTCATGAGAACTCCGAACATGTCGATGAACAACTACATGTAAAAATACATGTAGTTCGGAGGTGGAGCAACCATGACCGACGCGGTGGCCGACGTCGAGCGCGCGATGATCGCGATCCGCCGCAGCCAGCAGCGGCGGGCGCTGAGCCGGATCGGCAAGGCCCGCGGCCGCGGCGCGCACGACCCGGTGCACGAACTGCTCGACGTCGTCGAAGAGCTCAGCGAACGCGGCGAGCCCAGCACGGTGACGGCCTTGAGCGCGGCGATGGGCGTCGACCAGCCCCGCGCCAGCCGGCTGGTCGCGCGCGCGGTCGAGCAAGGACTGCTCCGGCGGGAAGCCGATCAGCGCGACGGACGGCGTGCGGTGCTCGTGCCGACCGAGGCCGGCCAGCAGCACCTCGACGAGCTGCACGCCTTCCGCCGCGCGGTGTTCGCGGAGGTCATGGCGGACTGGCCGGAGGAGGACCGCGCCACCTTCGGGAGGCTGCTCACCGCGTTCGTCCGCGGGTACAGCGCCCTCGGCTAGTCGTGGGCCAGGTCCACGAAGCGGCTGTAGTGCAGCTGGTGCGCGACGGTGATCGTCGCCGTCGGGCCGGCACGGTGCTTCGCGATGATCAGGTCCGCTTCGCCCGCACGCGGGTCGTCGCGCTCCCACGCGTCGGGGCGGTTGACCAGGATGACGAGGTCGGCGTCCTGCTCCAGTGAGCCGGACTCACGCAGGTCCGACAGCATCGGGCGCTTGTCCGTGCGCTGCTCGGGACCACGGTTCAGCTGGCTGATCGCGATCACCGGGACCTCGAGCTCCTTGGCCAGCAGCTTCATCTGCCGGGAGAACTCCGAGACCTCCTGCTGCCGCGATTCGACGCGCTTGCCGGACGTCATCAGCTGCAGGTAGTCGAGCACGATGAGCTTGAGGTCGTGCCGCTGCTTCAGCCGCCGCGCCTTCGCGCGGATCTCCATCATCGTCATGTTCGGCGAGTCGTCGACGTACAGCGGCGCCTCGGACACCTCGCTCATCCGGCGGGCCAGGCGCGTCCAGTCGTCGTCGGACATCTTGCCGCCGCGCATGTCGGCGAGGCGGATCTTCGCCTCGGCCGAGAGCATGCGCATGACGATCTCGGTCCGGCTCATTTCCAGCGAGAAGATGACGCTGGTCAGGCCGTGCCGGATCGACGCCGAACGCGCGAAGTCCAGGCCCAGTGTCGACTTGCCGACACCGGGGCGGGCCGCGACGATGATCATCTGGCCGGGGTGCAGGCCGTTGGTCAGCTCGTCGAAGTCGGCGAAGCCGGTCGGGATGCCCTGCGACTGGCCGCCGCGCGAGGCGATCGCGTCGATCTCGTCCATCGTCGGCTGCAGCAGCTCTTCCAGCGCGACGTAGTCTTCGCTGGTCCGGCGCTCGGTGACGTCGTAGATGGCGGCCTGCGCGCGGTCGACGACCTCGTCGATGTTCGCGCCGTCGGAGGCCGCTGCGCCGTAGCCGTACTGCACGATCCGGGTGCCCGCCTCGACCAGCCGGCGCAGCACCGCCTTCTCCGCGACGATCTCGGCGTAGTAGCCCGCGTTCGCCGCGGTCGGCACCGTCGCGATCAGCGTGTGCAGGTAGGGGGCGCCGCCCACGCGAGCCAGCTCGCCGCGCCGCTCCAGCTCCGCCGACACCGTGATCGGGTCGGCCGGCTCGCCCCGGCCGTAGAGGTCGAGGATGCAGTCGTAGATCGCCTGGTGGGCGGGCCGGTAGAAGTCGTCGGGGCCGAGCGCTTCGATGACGTCGGCGACGGCGTCCTTGGACAGCAGCATGCCGCCGAGCACGGACTGCTCGGCCGCGATGTCCTGCGGTGGCTGGCGGTCGAACCCGCCGGAGCCGGGTTCGCTCGGACCCGGGTCGGGCTCCGCGTACATCGGACTGCGGTCGTCGGTCAGCGCCACCGCCCCGGACACCTCCTCATCGCGTCGAACACTCGTTCGAGTATGCCGGATCTTCGCTCTCGAAGCACGCGGCCCGGCCCGCGTCACCCGTCTTCCGGAGCCGCTCCCCGAATGATCGGCGACGACGTGGTTCAGTCGTCGCAGACACGCGGAGCGCCACCGTGAGTACAGGCCCGAGCGGGCACGCTAGATCCCCCGGAAGGCCGAACGCAATTCAGCTTGGGGACCCATCTGTGGACAACCTGGGGATGACTGGGGGCAACCAGTCACAGGTGCCGCGAGAGCTGTGGACAAGTTGGGGACAAGCGTGATCGCCTTCGATAAAACCGCAGGTCAGACCCTGTGAACAAGGTGTGGAGAACTTCCCGGAAACTCGTCCGGCGTGTCGCGCGAAGTCCGTTGTTCGGCGTGTCGCGGACCGTTCGGAGCCGGCGGGACGGCGCGACCTGTGGATGAATATCACGCTGGGTAGAGCGGTTACCCGGTCGGCTGAACGGCCGCCGGGTCACGCCGCGGTCAGCCTGCCCTGTGCGCTGCGTAACCGGTCAGCGAGAACGCGCTGGTCGGCCGGGGTGAAGGCGATCCGGTTCTCCCCGCGTCCCGGCACCTCTTCGGTCAGCCACCGGCCTTCCGACGTATCGATGTAGTTCACCGGCCGTTCGATCCGGTGCCGGGCGCCGCTGCGGCTGCGCGCCGCGACGTAGAGGCTGCCACTCCCCATTCGGCGTAGCGCCAGGATCCGCTTGAGCTCTTCGACCTCTTGCGAACCTTCGGCGGGTCGCCCGCTGCGGAGCACCGCGTACTCGCCTTCGTCGCCGCGGGCCGTGCCTTCGATCTGGCTCTTCGGCACCGCGATCGGCGTGCCGCGCCCAGGCGCGAGCTTCGGGATCTGGCCGAGGAAGTCGTCGAGCAGCTCGCCGGGACGCGACGACTCCAGCACCACGGCGTCCAGCTCCTCGTGCTTCGCCAGCACGAACGCCTCGCCGCCGGCGCTGCCCGCGAGCAGCCGGTAGCTGATCGGCTTGCCCTGGAACCCGCCGTCGATCCAGCCGTAGTACTCCAGCTGCGGCCGGGCGATCGCTTCGATCGTCGCGACGAACCCGGGGTGCATGCCGCGCGGGCCGAACAACCCGGCCTTGGCCAGCTCGGCGTTGACCCGCTCGTCCTCGGCGCGCTGCGCCTCTTCGCTGTACCAGGTCGGTGTCTCCGACAGCACCGTGTGCGGCTCGCCGCCCCGGCGCCGGATCAGGTTGATCAGGGTGCCGGCCGAAATGGTGACCTGCCTGTCCAGCACCGCTCTTCCCCCAGAAAGAATCGAACTCGTCTCATCACCCGGTGCACGCGGAACGGCCGGGCGCGCTCATCTTGGCACGCACCCGGCTTCCCCGCGTGCGCTACTCGCCGATGACCGGCGGCGCGGTCAGCTCGTCGGTACCGAAGATCTCGTTCGGGTCGTCGCCGAGCAGGTACTTCGACGTGCGTTCCTCGTCGCCGCCGCCCTGGCCGCGGGCACCGTGGCCCATGCCGCCCATGCCACCCATCCCGGTGGCTCCGGTGCGGCCGCCCGCCGCGCCGCCGGCGCCCATCGCGCCACCCGCGCCCATGCCGGCCCGGCCCGCGCCGGCCGCACCCGCGCCACCCGGCAGGGCGGTGCCGGTCGAGCCGCCCGGCCCGAAGCCCCCGCCGCCGACCGGGCCGAAGCCGGCCGTCGGGTCGCCGATCCCGCTCGAGCCGCCGGGCCCGAAACCGCTGCCACCGCCTCCGGGCACGGAGAAGCTCGGCGTGCCGCCGGGCCCGAAGCCCGGCACGTCCGACGGCGCGAAGCCCGACGAGTGCGTCCCGTCGCCGAAGTTCGGCGTCGGGTAGTTCCCCGGGCCGGGGATCTTCGATGGGTCATAGCTGCCGCCGGGGACCTTCCCGGGATCGAAGCTCGGCACCTTCGACGGGTCGTAGCTCCCGCCCGGGACCTTCGACGGGTCGAAGCCGCCACCGGGAGTGTTCGGCGGCTGGGCGTTGAACGACGGGACACCACCCGGCCCCGGCATGTTCACGCCGCCGGGACCCGTGCCGGTTCCGTTCCCCGTGCCGTTCCCGGTCCCGTTTCCGGTGCCCTTTCCGTCGTCGCCCGGCTTCTTCTTGCCGTCGTCGACGTTCACGTTCTCCTGCTGCCCCTTGAGCGCGGAGTACGTCGGCATCTTCTGGCCGTTGTCGTTGCTCGCCTTGAAGTACGCGTTGAAGGCGTCGACGTTGGCCTGGCCCTTGGCGTTGTAGTCGCGGATGGCCCGGTCGGTGTCGGTCGTCCACGGCGTGATCGCGTTGAGGAGGTTGTTCTTCGGCGGGTCCTTCGGGACCTCCTGCACCTTCGCGTGCACGGTGGTGAACGCGTTGTTCTGCTCGCCGAGGTACTTGTCGGAGTCGGCGAGCTTGGTGCCTGAGTCCTCCATCCACACCCGCAGCGGGTGCGCGCCCGCGTTCTGCGCCGCTTCGGCGCCGCCGCCGGTCCAGGCCGCGTCCATCTCCTTGGCGAGCGCGTCGATCGTGCTGAGCCGATCGGCGTACGCGCCCTTCAGGCGGCTCGCCGCGGCCTGGCCGTTCTGGATCGAGCCGGTGCCGGGGCCGTGGGTGATCTTGTCCCAGATGTCGTAGCAGTCGATCTTCCGCTCGCCCTGCACCGACGCGTGGTCGTCCGAATGCGTGGTCGCCATGTTGTACGCGGCGAAGCCCCCGAGCAGCACCAGTTCGAGCATCTCAGCCCTCCTTCAAGGTCTGGATCATCGCCTCGGCCGCCTTCTGCGCGTACGGGCACGGATCGGTCGCCCCCGGACCGTTGCCGATCTGCGTGAAGACCTGGACGGCCTGCGTGTCCGTCACGCCCACCAGCAGCTTGCACTGCCCCTGGGCGCGGAAGTCCTTCGTCGCCGCGTACACCGCGGGGTAGCCGGAGACGTCGGTCGGCTCCCAGTACTCGTACTGGTCCTTGCCGCCCTTGGCGTAGAGGTCGTAGATGCCGGCGAGCCCGTCGGTGTTCGGGTCGGCCGCGATGTCGATCCGGCTGCTGCGCGTCTCGTCGCCCTGGTACACCCAGGCGCAGGACGTGCCCGCGTTCGTGGACCGCGGCGTGCCGTCTTCGAGGCCGAGCGTCGAGCGCTGCGCGGGCGAGAGGACCGAGCACGGATCGGACTTCAGCTTGCCCGGGTCCAGCGGGCTGGACACCTTCGGCGCGCCGTTGCCCCCGCCGCCGTCCGCGCTGCTCGCCGAGTCCTGCGGGCTCGACGGCGCCGGGTTGGCCGTGCCGCCGGTGGTGGTGCTGCAGGCGGCGAGCGCGAGCGCGGCGAGGACCAGCCCGGGCAGAACGAGACGCCGGTTCACGCCTGCGTCCCCGCCTTCGAGATGTCGCCGGTGTGCTCCGCGTCCGCGGTCGTGAGCTTCTTCTTCGCGTCGAGCAGCGCCTGGATGTAGTTCTTCACGTACTCCTGCATCTTCTGGTTCTGCTCGAGGAACGCCTTGCCGGACGGGTTGGCGAGCTTCTCCCAGTCGCCGCTCGCGAACTCCTTGCCGGGCGCCTTGACGTCGGCCATCAGGTTGGCGTCGGCCGCGTCGTTCTGCAGGTCGGTCTGGAGGTCCTGCCACTTCTTGATGACGCCGTCGATCTTGTCGGCGTCGAACGTGAAGCCCCCTCCGCCGGACGGCGCGGACATGCTGACCTCGTTACCCATCCCCGTGCGCTCCCTTCGCGTCCCGCTCCATTGTCCTACGACGACGGCCGCGTGTCCGGGGTTCCCCGGAAAGCGTGAAGGCGGGCCGCCCACCAGGGAGCGACCCGCCTTCGCACGACTTACCGCCTTACTGCGCGGCCTTGACCTCGAGCCGCACGTCGACCTTGACGTCCGGGTGCAGCCGGGCGCCGACCGAGTGCTTGCCGACGGTCTTGATGTGGTCGCGCAGCTCGATGACGCGCTTGTCGAGCAGCGGGCCACCGGCCGCCTTGATCGCGTCGACGATCTCGCCGGCGGTGATCGAACCGAAGAGCTTCTTCGAGCCCTCGGCCGCCTTGCCGGTGAGCTGGATGGCGCCGAGGCCCTCCAGCGTCGCCTTGATCTCCTTGGCGTGGTCGAGGTCGCGGATGCGACGGCTCTCCTGCGCGCGCTGGATGGTGCGCACGTTCTTCTCCGCGCCCTTGGAGGCCACGATCGCGTAGCCCCGCGGGAGCAGGTAGTTGCGCGCGTAGCCGTCCTTGACCTCGACGATGTCGCCGGGGCCGCCGAGGTTGGCCACGTCGGTGGTGAGGATGATCTTCGCCATGTCCGTGCCCTCCCTTAGCGCGCGGTCGAGGTGTAGGGCAGCAGCGCCATCTCACGGGAGTTCTTGACCGCGATGGCGATGTCACGCTGGTGCTGGCTGCAGTTGCCGGTGACGCGGCGGGCACGGATCTTGCCGCGGTCGGAGATGTACTTCCGCAGCAGGTTGGTGTCCTTGTAGTCGATCAGTTCCGGGCGGCCCTTCTTCTCGGCCTTGCAGAACACGCAGACCTTCTTCTTGGGCTTGCGGATGGGTGGCTTGGCCACTGGTTACTCCTGGAAAGTCAAATCTGTGTGGATGTGTACGAGATCAGAACGGAGGCTCGTCGCTGAAGCCGCCACCGCCGCCACCGGCGGGCGGGGCCGAACCCCACGGGTCGTCGGCGGGCATGCCGCCGCCACCGCCACGGCTGCCGCCGCCACCGCCGCCACCGAAGTCACCGCCGCCACCGCGGCTGACCTTGTTGACCTTGGCCGTGGCGTAACGCAGCGAGGGCCCGATCTCGTCGACCTCGAGCTCGACGACGGTGCGCTTCTCGCCTTCCTTCGTCTCGAACGAGCGCTGCTTCAGGCGGCCCTGCACGACGACGCGGGCGCCGCGGGTCAGGGACTCGGCGACGTTCTCCGCCGCCTGCCGCCAGATGTTGCAGCGGAGGAACAGCGCCTCGCCGTCCTTCCACTCGCCGGACTGCCGGTCGAGGGTGCGCGGGGTGGACGCGACGGTGAAGTTCGCGACCGCCGCACCGGACGGGGTGAAGCGCAGCTCCGGGTCGGACGTCAGGTTGCCGACCACCGTGATGACGGTGTCTCCAGCCATCGGGGTTCCCCTCGGGCTCAGGCCTTGGCGGCGGGCTTGGCCGCGGCGCGCTTGACCTCGCGACGCATGACCTTGGTGCGGAGCACGGTCTCCTGCAGCGACAGCTGCCGGTCGAGCTCCTTGACCGCGTCGGCGGAGGAGTTCAGGTCCAGCAGGGCGTAGATGCCCTCGGCGTGCTTCTTGATCTCGTACGAAAGGCGGCGGCGGCCCCAGACGTCGACCTTCTCCACGGAACCGCCCGAAGTGCGGATCACGTTGAGGAAGTTGTCCAGCGTGGGGGCGACCGTGCGCTCGTCGAGCGTGGGGTCCAGGATGACCATTACCTCGTAATGGCGTGACACAACCACTCACCTCCTATGGGCTCGCGGCCACGGACTGTCCGTGGCAGGAGGGTTTGTCCAGGTAAGGCTACCTGGGGGTACCGGCAGTCCCGGCAGCCGGGGGTCAGCTCGCGCGGCGCAGGACCCAGGTGCGGACCAGGCCCGCGGTGACGCCGGCCAGGACGATCACCGCGAGCAGCATCGGCAGCTGCACGTCGTTCGACGAGCCGGAGGAAGCCAGCGACTGGGCGTTGCCCGCGTCCCGGACGCCGGCGCTCTGCCCGCTCTGGTCGCCCTGACCGGCCTGCGGCACGGAGGCGTCCCCGGGGAGGGTGCCGTTCGCCGGGTAGCGCACGCCCGGAGCGACGGCCGTGCCGGCGGTCGCGGTCGGGATGCCGCTGTAGTCCCGCATCGGCGCGGTGCCGGTGCCCGCCGCGCTGCCCGGGTTCAGGTTGGCCAGGTTGCCCGTGGCGCCGCCGGGGGCGGGGGCCGTGCCGCCCTGCGGGGTGCCGGTGCCACCGGCGCCCGCCTGCTGGCCCGGCGCGACGTAGTTCGTGGCGATGGTCGTCAGGCCGCAGTTCTTCGCGACGGTCGACGAGATCGCGGCGAGCACCTCGTTCTTCGTGCTGTCCAGCACGCCGAGGCCGTTCGCGCCGGTGAGCGCGGTGGCGACGGTGCTGCCGATCGCGGACCCGGCGATCGTGCCGCCGGCCGCGTTCGGCACCTGGCCGACCGTCAGCGCGCCCTTGCCCGCGATGGTGTCGGCGAGGGAGTTCGGCCACACCGTGGCGAGGGTCCAGAGGTGGGAGTTCACGTAGTCCTGGGCGCCCTTGCGGACCAGTTCCTTCACTGAGGTGCCCTGGATCGCGACCGTGTCGCCCATGCTGCCGCTCACCGAGCCCGCGCAGGTGCCGGCCAGCGTGGTCGCGGCCGAAGCGGTGCCCGCGGAGAGGAAGGCGCCGCCGGTGACGAAGGCGGCGATGGCGGTGGCGGTCAGTGCGCGGCGGGTGGTCTGCCAGGTGGGGATCTTCCGCACGAGCACTGTCCTCCAGGGGGTCACGGGGGCGTCGTTCCAGGCAACACCAGGATCAACGAAGGAGATACGCGAAAGATACTCGGCAGTCGGGTCAATTCGCAGCGGCCATTCGGCGGAGCACCCAGGTACGGACGAGCCCCGCGCTGACTCCGGAGAGTGCCAATACCGCGATCAGCATCGGCAAATTCGACCCGTCCGTGAAACCGTTGCTGCCGGACGGTAACGCTTCGGCGCGGCCGGCCGTCTGCACGCCGGAGTTGCCGCCCGCGTTCTGGTCGGGGCTGGTGAGGCCGTACTGCGGCGCGTACCCCGGGATCTGGCTGCCGTAGCGGATCGCCGGCGACGGCGTGAACAGCCCGGCCGTCGCGAACGGGATGCCGCTGTAATCGCGCATCGGCGCGTAGCCCGTGCCGATGGCGAACGGGAACCCGCCGAACGCGGGGCTGCCCGAGAAGCCGGGCAGCAGCGGGCTGTTCGCCTCGGGGATCGGCGTGGTACCCGCCGGGGTGCCGCCCTGAGGCGCGCCACCGGGCCCGCTCTGGGCAGGCGGGTTCTGCTGCGGGTTGCCACCGGCACCGGGGCCGGGTTGCTGCGGTGCGGGCTGCCCGCCGCCGGTCAGCGCCTTCGTGCCCTGCTGGACACCGCTGGTGACTCCTTGCACACCTTGGTTGACCGCGCTCGCTACCGGAGCGCCGACCACGGGCACTGGGGAGACGACGGTGTCGACGACGTTCACCGTGATCTTGCACAGTCCGCCCAGGAGGCCGCCGACCAGATTGGTCAGCCCGTCGGTCACGGTCTTCAGCCCGAACGGCGTCGAGATGGTGTCACCCGGCTTGGCGGTGACCGTGTCCCCGCAGTTCGCCGTGATGGTGTCGGCGGAGGCGGTGCCGGGCATGCCGAGGACAGCCGAACCGGCGAGGACGAACGCCGTCGCACCGACCGCCGTAGCCCTCCGTGTCCGATCGCGCATGCTCACCGCCCCTTGTCTCGATGTCTCTCCCCAGGACAACGACGTTAAGCCAGCACGGTGACGCCCGCTCGCTCAGAAATGTCCGGCATTCGAGTGGAAGCGGGTGTCACCGACGGTGAGTCTCAGGCGGGCTTGCGCCGGATCCAGGCCCGGACGAGTGCCGCGGCGACGATCGCCAGCGCCAGCACCGCGAGCAGCATCGGCAGCTTCGCCGGCGGCGTGACGCCCGGCAGCGCCTCCGCCGTGCCGGACTTCTGCTCGTCGACCGTCGGAACCTGCTGGCCGGGGATGATCTGCGCGATCACCGGCGCCTGCACCAGCGTGCCCGGCACCATGGCGGCGTTGGTGAAGATGCCCGAGATCGCGTCACCCGGCAGGCCCGCGTTCCCGGGTCCGGTGGTCACCGGGCCGGTGCTGTCGCCCGGCGGGTTCTGCCCCGGCGGTGTCGGGCCGGGCGGGTGGGGCGCGGGCGGGGCGGGCGGTGCCGGCGGGTTCGGGCCGGGCAGCGGCGGGAGCGGCAGCGGGGGCAGGTCACCCGCCACCCCTTGCGTGACGTCGCCGACCGTGTTCACCACGCCTTGCGCGGCCGGGCAGACGGTCTTGGCGGCCGTGTCGCCGACCACCGGCACGTCACCCACGCCGAGAGCCTTCACGGTGTCGCCCACCGGGAGCGTGAGCAGCGGAGCCGAGCCGTTCGTGTTCCTCGCGCTGGAATCGAGGCCGACGGTCAGCCGGTTGGGGGCGTTCAGCGGGGCGCCGGCGTCGAGCACGAGGCCGGTCTTCGCGTCGCGGGCCTGGCCCTTCTGCAGCGTGGCCGAGCAGTCGCCGCCGAGGGTCGGGCTGGGGTCGGCGCTCGCGACGCCCGGCAGGACCAGCGCGGCCGACGCGGCGAAAGTGAACCCCAGTGCGGTGATCCGTGCGAACTGCTTCCCCATCGATGCCCTCCGGCAGTCGGACCAATCTGGATCACGGAACGCGCTCACGGTACTCCACGAGCGTCACCAACCGGTCCGACAGGGCGAAAGAGAAGCCGGAGTAGCGTGCTCGGCATGCTGATTGGCGCCCATGTCCGTGACGACGACCCGTTGACCGCGGTCGCCGAGCGCAAAGCCGACGTCGTCCAGTTCTTCCTCTCCGACCCGCAGGGCTGGAAGGCCCCGAAGCCACACCCGCACGGCGAAGCCATCAAGGCCGACCCGGTCGAGGTGTTCATCCACTCTCCCTACCTCATCAACGTGGCTTCGCTGAACAACCGGATCCGGATCCCGTCCCGCAAGAACGTCACGCAGCACGCGGACGGCGCCGCGGCCATCGGCGCCAAGGGCCTGATCGTGCACGGCGGGCACGTCGGCGACAACGACGACGTCGAGATCGGCCTGGACAACTGGCGCAAGCTCTTCGAGCGCGAGCAGGAGAAGGGCGGCTTCAAGGTTCCGATCCTGATCGAGAACACCGCGGGCGGCGAGAACGCGATCACCCGCGACCTCGACGTCATCGCCCGGCTGTGGGACAAGGTCGGCGAGTTCGGCGCCGGGTTCTGCCTCGACACCTGCCACGCGTTCGCCGCGGGCTGGGACCTCGCCACCGCCGTCGGGAAGGTCAAGGCCATCACCGGCCGCATCGACCTGGTGCACCTCAACAACTCGCGCGACGAGTTCGGCTCGACCCGCGACCGGCACGCGAACGTCGTCGGGGGCGAAGGCACGATCGACCCCGAGGTGCTCGTCGCCGTCGCGCGCGAGGCGGGCGCGCCGGTCGTCGTCGAGACGCCGGCCGACGGCCAGGCGGCCGACATCGCCTACCTGCGCGAACAGCTGGGCTAAGCGGCCACGGTCCGGCGGCGGTGCCGGACGGCGTTCGGGACGATCACGTCCCGGGCGCCGTCGAGGAAGCCGCCCGCCGGGTCGTCGTCGCCCGCCGCCCGGACGAGGTCGGTGGCCGGCCGGTAGATCTCGCGGACCACCAGCACGCAGAGCGCGACGACGGCGAGGTCGCGGACCACGACCGTGCCGAGGAACCAGCCTTCGGGCAGGCCCTTGTGGTCGACGCCGAGGTAGTAGAACATCCGCGGCACCCAGACCACCGCGTCGATCAGCATCCAGCCCAGCAGCAGCCGCCAGCGCGGGATCGCCAGCACGGCCAGCGGCACCAGCCACAGCGAGTACTGCGGGCTCCACACCTTGTTCGTGAGCAGGAACGCGGCCACGACCAGGAACGCGAGCTGGCCGACGCGCGGCCGTCGCGGCGCCGCGAGCGCGACGTAGGCGATCCCGGCGCAGCAGGCGAGGAACAGCACGGCCACCGTGATGTTCAGGTAGGTCGGCGTCTGGTTCCGCTGGAGCACGCCGTCGAAGCCGGCCCACCCGGTCGTGTAGGAGAAGACGTTGTAGAGCGAGTCCGGGTCCATCGGCCGCAGCGCGCTCATCCGGAAGAACTCCCACCAGCCGCGCGTGGCGGTGAGGATGAACGGCGCGTTCACCGCCAGCCACGTCACGACGGTGGCGGCCGCGGTCTTCCAGAACGGCGTGAGCTTCCCCGCGCGCAGGCACAGCACGAACAGCACGCCGAGCAGGAACAGCGGGTACAGCTTCGCCGCCGCGCCCAGGCCGAGCAGCAGGCCGGCGAGCAGGGGCCGCTTGCGCGCCCAGGCGAGCAGGCCGGTCGCGGTGAACGCGGTCGCGATCGCGTCGAAGTTGGTGAACGCGTGCACCAGCACCAGCGGCGAGATCGCCACGAGCACCGCGTCCCACGGCCGCCGTTTCGTCGTCCGGCCGGTCGCCCACACGGTGACCAGCCAGGCCAGGGCCAGGAAGAACGCGGTGATGTCGAAGTACACGGCCACCGGCAGCGCGCCGGGCAACCAGCCGCTCCGGGCGATGTTCAGCCAGCCCGCCGCGAGCTTCGCGTTCGCCCACTGGAACAGGCCGGTGAGCACCGGGTACTCCATGTACCGTGTGTCGTTCTCCGCGGTCTGCGAGCTCTCCTGCCACGACGTGTAGTACGGGAAGGTGCCGGGCCGGTCGAGCCGCTCGGAGCCGTAGAGCGGCACGATGTCGGAGTAGCACATGGCGACGAACGGCCGGCCCGCGCGCCAGTCGAGCTGGGTCGTGCCACTGGAGTCCTGGTACTGCTGGATGCACGAGCCCTTGCCGAACCAGCAGAGCATCAGGGCGAGGGTGGCCAGCAGCAGGCCGACGCGCTGAGGCGACCAGAACCAGTGCCGCCCCACTGCCGCGTGCTCGCCCAGCGGGCCGCCGAGGGGTCTGGTGACCGCCGCCGCGAGCGGCTCGGTCCAGCTCGGGACGACCCGATCGGCTCGGCTCAGCGTCACGGGGCCGGTGTCCGGCTCGCGCGTGGTCTCCTCTGGCACGAGTGCGGATGTTAGCGGGGTTCGCGGTGCGTGGCGGTGAAGCCGGTGATCATGCCGGATTCGCGTAGTACGAGGCAAGGACCTCCGCCGCGGCGCCACGCAGGACGATCTCCTCGCCACCGGTGTCTTCGACGACCTCGATGCGCTGCCAGTGCGGCAGCGGCAGCAGCTCTTCCAGCCGCTCCGCGACGGCGTCGCGGTGGACGCCCGGTTCGTCCCGCACCGCGCGCCCGGCCAGCACGATCCGCTCCAGGTCGAGCACCTGGACCAGGTCGGCGAGCCCGATGCCGAGGAAGCCCGCGGCCGTGCGCGTGTCGGGCGCCCGCTTGGCCATGATCTCGACGCAGCCGCGGCGTCCGCAGGCGCAGACCGGGCCGTCGTAGGCGATGGTGGTGTGCCCGAACTCACCCGCGTTGGTGCGCGGGCCGCGGTAGAGCCGCCCGTCGATCAGCAGGCCGACGCCGATGCCGGTGCCGGCCAGCACCACCGCGGTGGCCGTCGGCTCGCCGTGTGGCCAGAGCCGGTCGAACGCCGCCGCGTTGGTGTTCTTGTCGAGCGTCACGGGCAGCCCGGTGCGCTTCTCGAGCAGGTCGCGCAGGGGGACGTCGTGCCAGCCCGGCATGTTCGTCGCGTCGCGGACCAGGCCGGCGAGGTGGTCCAGCGGGCCGACCGCGCCGAGGCCGAGGCCCAGCACGTCGAAGCCGTCGGCCAGCTCGAGCGCGGTGGCGCCGATGGCCTCGACGGCCTGCTCCGGCGTGAAGCCGACCGGGAGCGGGCCGCCCGCCGTCTCCTCGACCTCGCCGAGGAGGTTGGTGCGCACCACGTGGTACTCGTCGCGGTCGAGCCGGGCGCCGAGCGCGTGCCGGGCGCCGGCCCGGATGGTCAGCAACGTGCGGGGCTTGCCGACGGCGCCGCTGCGCTGCGGGCGCTGCTCGTCCAGCAGGCCCGCGTCGAGCAGCTCGGGCACGATCTTGGAGACGGCCTGCTGGGTGAGCCCGGTGCGGTCGGCCAGCTCGACCCGGCTGAGGCCGCCCGCGCGCAGGATGTGCGTGAGCAGCAGGGCGCGGTTGTGCTCGCGCACGGTGCGCAGGTTCACCCCGGTGTCCGCCATGGACAGGATCTTCCCATGGCTGGTCTATTAAGCAACACTGTTGTTTAATAGGGTCATGGCGGACGACTTGCGCGTGGGCATCCTCGGGTACGGCATCGGCGGCCGCGTCTTCCACGCGCCGCTGGTGGCGGCGACACCCGGGCTGACGCCGGCGCTGATCACGACGTCGAGCAACGCCGTCCAGGCGCGCACGGACTACCCGGGCGCGGAGGTCGTGCCGGACGCCGACAGTCTGTTCGAGCGGGCGGGCGAGCTCGACCTCGTCGTGGTCAGCACGCCGAACCGGACACACGTGCCGCTCGCGCTGCGGGCCATCGAGGCCGGGCTGCCGGTGGTCGTCGACAAGCCGTTCGCGCCGACCGCGCTCGAGGCCGAACAGGTCGTCGCCGCGGCGAAGGCGGCGGGCGTCGGCCTCACGGTCTTCCAGAACCGGCGGCTCGACTCCGACTTCCTCACCGTCCGGAAGGTGCTCGAGTCCGGCAAGCTCGGCGAGGTCTTCCGCTTCGAGTCCCGCTACGACCGCTGGGTGCCCAAGCCGAAGGACAACTGGCGCGAGTTCGGCGATCCCGCCGAGGCCGGCGGCCTGCTCTACGACCTGGGCGCGCACATCGTCGACCAGGCGCTGCAGCTGTTCGGCCCGGTCACGCACGTCTACGCGGAGGTCGACCGCCGCCGCGACGGCGTCCAGGTCGACGACGACGTCTTCGTCGCGCTGACCCACGCCAACGGCGTCCGGTCGCACCTGTGGTCGTCCGCGCTGGCGGGCACCCAGAACCCGCGCTTCCGGGTGCTCGGCGACCAGGCGACGTTCACCAAGTACGGCCTCGACGTGCAGGAACCGCAGATCAAGGCGGGCGTGCGGCCCGGCGACGACGGCTGGGGCGTGGAACCGGCGTCCGACGCCGGCCGGATCGGCGTCGGCAACGACGTCAAGACGGTGCCGACCGAGACCGGACGGTACGAGCAGTTCTACGCCCAGGTGCGGGACGCGCTGCGCGGCGAAGGCGAGTTCCCGGTCGATCCCGAGTCGTCGGTCGAGACGCTGCGGGTGATCGAGGCGGCGCACCGCTCCGGCGCCGAAGGAACCGTGATCAGGCTCTGAGCCTCCCCTGACTGGCCGTGACGCCGGTGTCCCCCAGCGCCGACGTCACGGCCTCCTTCGGCCGCGTTGCTGGTTCTGCAGCTCCTGCAGCCGCTGCTGGAACTGGCGGAACTGCTCCAGCTGCTGATTGCCGGGTGGCGTCTGGTCCCGCTGGTCCTGCTGCTGTTGTGGTTGCTGTGGCGGCGGCTGGATCTGCACCTGGACGCGGTCCTGCGGCGAGCTGATCGCCGCCACGCGGTCGAAGCGTTCCGCGGGCTTCCCCGAGAGGTACAGCTGCATGAACCGGTCCCAGATCGGCCCGGCGAGCGTCGAGCCGAACAGGGGCGCGCCGCCCGGGCCGCGCAGCGCCTTGTCGCCGTCGCTGCCCACCCACACCGCCGCCGACACCGAGGGCGTGTAGCCCACCATCCACGTCTGCGAGTTCGCGTTCGCCGCGGACGGGGGTTCGTCGTTCTGCGGCGTGTGCTGCTGGGTGCCGGTCTTGCCGGCGCACTCGTGGCGGGCCGGGCAGCTCAGCCGCGAGAACGGGATCACCGGCGCCAGCGCCGCGGTGACGTTCCCGGCGATCTGCGCGCTCTTCTGTGCGTCGTTGTCCGCGAAGGCGTCGGTCGAGCGGATCTTCGCCTCGTACGCGGTTTCGCCGTTCGCGTTGGTCACCTTCTGCACGAAGTGCCGGTCGCGTTGGACGCCGCCCGCCGCGAAGGTCGCGTACGCCGAAGCCATGTCGGACGGCGTCACCTGCGTGCCGCCGCCGCCGATCGAGATGTTGTTGTCGCCGGTGAACAGCTCGCTGCGGCCGCCGTTGTCCTTCGTCCGGATCCCCGCCTCCTGCGCGGCTTCCGCCACGCCCGACGGCTTCGTCACGTTGAGCACCATGTCGTAGAAGACCGTGTTCGTGGACCGCTGCATCGCCTCGGCGACCGTGCACTGCTGCGAGCAGCTGCTGCTGTCGCCCGCGTTGCGGATCGGCAGGTCGACGCCGGGGAACGTGCGCGGTGACGTGCCGTCGAACCGCGCGTCGAGGCCGCGGCCGAGCTTGAGGAACGCCGCCAGGTCGAACGGCTTCATCGACGAGCCCGGGTTGTGCGGCTCGTCGGCCCAGTCGCGCCCGGCCAGGTCTTCGCCGTTGGGGCCCTTCACGATCGCGTCGCCGCCGTAGTAGGCGAGCACGCCACCGGTCTTCGGGTCGACGGCCACCAGCGCGTCGAGGATCCGATCGTCGGTCTGCCCGGCCATCCCCTCGGCCACGGCCTGCCCGGCGGCCTGCTGCGCCTGCGGGTCGATGGTGGTGAACACCTGGAACCCGCCGGAGTAGTACTGCTTCTCGTCGATCCCTTGTGCGGCCAGCTCGGCTTTGACCTGCTTCTTGACGAACGGGTTCAGCGCGCCGGCCTGCCTGCTCTCGCGCAGCGGGATCGGCGTCGGGAACTTCGCGGCGGCGCGCTGGGCCGGCGTCAGGTAGCCGTTCTTCAGCATCCGGTCCAGCGCGGTGCTCCACCGGCTCGTGGCGACGGCCGCGTTCTCCGAGCGGCCCGGCTGCTGGATCAGCCCGGCCAGCAGCGCGGCCTGCGAGTAGTCGAGCTGCCCGACGTCCTTGCCGAAGTACGCCTGTGCCGCGGCCTGGATCCCGTACGCGCCGCGGCCGAAGTAGATGATGTTGAGGTAGGCGGTGATGATGTCCGCCTTCTCGTAGGTCTGGTTCATCTTGAACGCCTTCGCGAGCTCGACCCACTTGCGGGTCAGCGTCGGCTGGTCGTCGCCCGAGGCGTTCTTGATGTACTGCTGGGAGATCGTCGAGCCGCCGCCGGACCCGCCGGTGACCTGGTTGTAGGCCGCGCGGAGGATGCCGCCGACGTCGAAGCCGGAGTTGGTCTCGAAGGACGCGTCCTCGGTCGCGATCACGGCCTTCTTGACCACGTCCGGGATCTGGGTGGCGGCCAGGATCTGCCGGTTGCCGCCGGCGGGCACGTCCTTGCCCATCTCGGTGCCGTCGCTGTACAGGTAGGTCACGGCCTGGCCCTGCGCCTGCGCGACCGTCTCCGGCGAAGGCACGTCGACGGTGAAGTAGGTGATCAGGAACGCGATCCCGGGGACGACGAAGAACAGCCCGAACGCCACGTAGCAGACCCGGCGGACCCGCCGCCACCGGCGACGGCGCCGGGCGGGCCCGGCGACTTCGCGGACCGGCCGCCGCGGCCGCGCGGGCCGGGTCAGGATCGGCACGGTCGGCGGCTCGGTGCGGGTGCGGTCGGTGTCCACGGGCCGTCCTCCGGTGAACCACGGTGGCTGCGGGCGCAGTCCCTCTGCAGCGGGACACGGACCGCGGCCCGCCGTGGTTCACCCGGGACGGCTACGGTCCCGCGGTCTGGCTGCCGGTCGGCGTCTCCTTCGGCGTCGACGACGGCTTCGAGTGCTTCGGCGTGCTCGACGGCGGCTCGGTGCTCGGTTCGCCGTCGTGGCCGTGGTGGTTGCCGTGGTCATTGCCGTCGCCGTTGCCGTCACCGTCGCCGGTGTTCTGGTCCGGCGGGGTCGAGCCCGTCGTCGTCGCCACATCGGAAGGCGGGGGTGCGACCTCGCCGCCGATGCGGTCGACCTTGTCGAACTTCTCGCCCGGCTTGCCGGCGAGGTAGAGGGAGAGGAACTTCTGCCACATCGGGCCGGCGATGGTCGAGCCGTAGATCGGCGAGTTGCCCTTGCCGTGCAACGGCTTGTTGCCGTCGCCGCCGACCCACGCCGCCACCGAGACCGACGGCGTGTACCCGACCATCCACGTCTGCGAGTTCGCGTTCGCCGCCCAGGACGGCTCACCCGCGACCTTCGTGTGTTGCTGGGTACCGGTCTTGCCGGCGCACTCGTGCCCGTTCGGGCACTTGAGGTGCGAGAAGTCGATGACCGGCTTCAGCGCCTCGGTCACGTTCCCGGCGATCTGGCGGCTCTTGTCCGCGTCGCTGTCGAACGCGGGCTTGGCGTCGGTGGCGGCCTCGTACGCGACTTCGTTCTGCGCGTTGGTCACCTTCTGCACGAAGTGCCGGTCACGCCGCTGGCCGTTCGCCGCGAAGGTCGCGTACGCCGAGGCCATGTCCAGCGGCGTGATCTGGGTTTCACCGCCGCCGAGGGAGATGTTGTTGTCCTTGGTCGAGATGATCGACTGGCCGCCGTCCTCCTTGACCTTCACGCCCGCTTCCTTGGCGGCCTCCTTGACCGGGCCCTGGTGGGTCTGGTTGAGGACCATGTCGTAGAAGACCGTGTTCGCCGACCGCTCCATCGCCTCCGCGACGGTGCACTGCTGGGAGCAGCTGCTGCCCGGGCCGGCGTTGCGGACCACACGGCCGTCGAAGACGCGGTTGTTGGAGCCGTCGAACTTCTCGTCGAGGCCCTTGCCCATCTTGAGGAACGCCGTGAGGTCGAACGGCTTCATCGACGAGCCCGGGTTCTGCGGCGTGTTCGCCCAGTCGCGCCCGGCCTGGTCCTGGCCGTTGACCTGCACGACCGGCTTGCCGCCGTAGTAGGCGAGCACGCCGCCGGTCTTCGGGTCGACGGCGACGAGCGCGTCGAGCAGGTTCTCGTCGACCTGGTCCTTGAGCGCTTCGGTGGCGGCCTGTTCGGCAGCTTGCTGCGCCTTCGGGTCGATCGTGGTCTGCACCTGGAAACCGCCCGAGTAGTAGCGGTCCTCCGGGATGTCGTGCGCGGCCAGTTCGTCCTTCACCTGCTGGACGACGAACGCGGGCGGCGCGCCGGCCTGCTGCTTGCTGTCTTCCAGCGGGATCGGCGTCGGGAACTGCGCCGCCGCGCGGTCGGCCGCGGTGATGTAGTTGTTCTTCACCATCCGGTCCAGCGCGGTGTTCCAGCGGTCGTGCGCGACCTTGGGGTTCTCCGACCGGCCCGGCTGCTGGATCAGCCCGGCCAGCAGGGCCGCTTCGGAGAAGGTGAGGTCCTTGGCGTCCTTGTGGAAGAAGGCCTGCGACGCCGCGCCGACCCCGTACGCCCCGCGCCCGAAGTAGATGATGTTCAGGTACGCGGTGATGATGTCCTTCTTCTCGTACGTCTGGTTCATCTTGAAGGACTTGGCCAGCTCGGTCCACTTGCGCGTCAGCGTGGGCGCGTCGTTGTCGGTGGCCTTCTTGATGTACTGCTGCGAGATCGTCGAGCCGCCGCCGACCCCGCCGGTGGCCTGGTTGTACACCGCGCGCAGCAGGCCGCCGATGTCGAAGCCGGAGTTGGTCTCGAACGAGTCGTCCTCGGTCGCGATCGCCGCGTGCTTCATGACGTCGGGGATCTGCTCCGGGGTCAGCAGCACCCGGTTGCCGCCGCGCGGGACGTCCTTGCCCATCGGCGAGCCGTCGGCGTAGAGGTAGGTCACCGCCTGGCTCTGGTTCTGCGCGACCTCGGTCGGCGACGGCACGTCGACCAGGAAGTACGTGATGACGAAGGCGATCGCGGGCAGCACGAAGAAGACGCCGACGAACGCGTACGCGACCCGCCGGATGATCTTCCAGCGCCGCTTCTTGCGCTGCTCCGGCGTCAGGACCGGCTTGCCGTCGCCGTCCGGCTCGGCGTCCTCGTAGCCGGACGGCTCGTCGTAGGCGTGGTGCGTCATCAGCTCGGGCCCGCCGCTCATCGGCGGCGGCTCCGGCCGGTACCCCGCCGGCCGGCCGGGCGGCACCGGGCGGGGCGGGTGCTGGCCGTACGGACCCTGCGGTGCGGACGGCCCACGACGGCGCGGATCGGGACCCTGGCCGGGCCAGGAGCGGGATCGATCGTCGGGCACGGGCAGTCCTCCAGTGCGTGCGGGCGGCGGCGGTCGCCACCCCCTCTTGGAAGGGACGCGCGAGAAGCACGCGGGTTGCCGGAACGATCTTCCCCGAACGGTTCAGGGCCCCCCGCGCGTGCGCGGAGGGCCCTGGATGAGGACGTCTAGCCGGGTCCGGGACCCGGTGACTTGATCAAACCGCCCCCGCTGCCACCACCGAAGGTGTTGCCGGTCCCGGGGTCGAGGGTCGGCGTGCCACCCGGGCCGGGCCGGGTCGGCCGGATCCTCGTCGGCGAGGTCGTTTCCGTGTCCGAGGACTCCGGCGTCTCGGTGGACGGCGTGGTCGTCGGCGTCTCGGTGGTGCTCGGCGGCTCCGAGACCTTCGTCGGCGTCGTGGTCACCTCGTTGACGTCCTTGCCGATCGGCGGGACCTTGTCGAACTTCTCAGGCGGCTTGCCCTTGAGGTAGAGGTTCATGAAGTTCTGCCACGTCGGACCGGCGATGGTGGCACCGAAGATCGGCTTGCCCTTCGGGTCGTGCAGCGGCTTGTTGCCGTCGCCGCCGACCCAGACCGCGGCCGACACCGACGGCGTGTAGCCGACCATCCACGTCTGGGCGTTGCGGTCCTTGTACGCCGGCGGGTCGCTGTCCTTGGCCGTGTACTGCTGGGTACCGGTCTTGCCCGCGCACTCGTGCCCCGGCGGGCACTTCAGCTTCGAGTGGTCGATGACCGGGACCAGCGCCTCGGTGACGTTGCCCGCGATCTGCTGGCTCTTGGTCGCGTCGTCGTCGAACGCCGGCTTGGTCTTGATGTTGTTCTCGTCGAACTCCACCTCGTCCTGGGCGTTCGTCAGCTTCGCGACGAAGTGCTGCTCGTGGTAGGTGCCGCCGCTGGCGAACGACGCGTACGCGGCCGCCATGTCCTCCGGTGTCACGGCGGTGCCACCACCACCGAGCGAGATGTTGTTGTCGTCGGTGTAAAGGACGCTCTTGCCTTCCGGCGCGACCTTGACCCCGGCTTCCTTCGCCGCTTCCGCGACCCGCGACGGCTTCGTCACGTTCAGTACCATGTCGTAGAACACGGTGTTCGCGGAGATCTCCATCGCCTTCGCGACGGTGCAGTCCTTGCCGCAGCTGGCGCTGTCGCCCGCGTTCCGGACGACGCGGCCGCCGAGCACCCGGTTGTTGGAGCCGTCGAACGTCTCGCCGAGGCCCTTGCCCATCTTGAGGAACGCCGTGAGGTCGAACGCCTTGACCGACGAACCCGGGTTCCGCGCCTGGTTGGCGCGGTCCTGGCCGATCTGGTCCTTGCCGTTGGCGTCCTTCACGATCTCCGGCCCGCCGTAGTAGGCGATCACGCCGCCGGTCTTCGGGTTGACCGCGACCAGCGCGTTGAGCAGGTTCTCGTCGGTCTGGCCCTTCATGCCCTCTTGGGCGGCCTGCTCCGCGGCGTCCTGCGCGGCCGGGTCGATCGTGGTGTAGATCTTGGCGCCGCTGGAGAACAGCTTGTTCTCGTCGTAGCCCTTGGCCGCGAGCTCGTCCTTGATCCGCTGCTGGACCTGGTAGGTCAGCTTGCCGGAGTTCTGCTCCTTGTTGGCGTTCTTCGGGATCGGCGTCGGGAACTGGAAGCCGGCGCGTTCGTCCTGGCGCAGCCACTTGTTGGCCACCATCTGGTCGAGCACGTAGGTCCAGCGCTTCTGCGCGTACGCCTGGTTCTCCGAGCGGCCCGGGCCCTGGATCAGGCCGGCCAGCAGCGCCGCTTCGGAGGCGTTGAGGTCCTTGGCGTCCTTGTTGAAGTACGCCTTCGCGGCGGCCTGGATGCCGTTCGCGCCGCGGCCGAAGTAGACGATGTTCAGGTAGGAAGTGATGATCTCTTCCTTGGACTGCTGGTTGTTCATCTTGAACGACTTGGCCAGCTCGGTCCACTTGCGGGTCAGCGTCGGGGCGTCGTTCTGCGTCGCCTGCTTGATGTACTGCTGGGAGATGGTCGAGCCACCGCCCTGGCCGCCGGAGACCTGGTTCCAGACCGCGCGCAGGATGCCGGTGACGTCGAAGCCCGAGTTGGTCTCGAACGTCGCGTCCTCCGCCGCGTACACCGCGTGCTTGACGACCTCGGGCACCTCGCCCGGCTTGAGCAGCTGGCGGTCACCGCCCGGCGGCAGTTCCCGGCCCATCACCTGGTTGTTGGCGTCGTAGTAGGTGATCGGCTGGCTCTGCAGCGCCTTGATGCTCTCCGGCGTCGGCACGTCGACCAGGAAGTAGGTGATGACGAACGCGATCGCGGGCACGACGAAGAACAGCCCGACGAAGGCGTAGGCCACCCGCCGGATGATCTTCCACCGGCGCTTCTTGCGCTGTGCCGGCGTGAGGACCTTCTTGCCCTTTTCGTCCAGCTCGTCCTGGGGCTCGACGTCGTCGGCGAACTCGTTGAACCGCGCATCGTCGTAGCCGTCGTCGTACTGGTCGTAGCCGACGTCTTCGGTGCCGTTGTGCGCGTGGTGGGTGATCAGGTCCGGTTCCCGCTCGGGCGCGGCCGGGTCCGGACGGCGGCCCGGCGGCGGCTGGCGGAAGCCCTGCGGCGGCGAGCCGGGGGGACCCTGCTGGGGCCGCTGCCCGGGCGGCGGCACGGCCCGCCGGGGCGGCATGCCCTGCTGGCGGGGCCGCTGCGGTGGGCGCGGTGGCTCGTCACCCGGCCACTGCGGGCCGCCTTCGTCGCCGGCGGGCCACTCGGGCGCGTTGCCGCGCGGGTTGCCGCGGGGCGGCGTGCCACGCTGCGGTCGGCGGGGGGCTTCTTCGCCGGGCCACGCCGGTCCGGGGTCCTCCCCCGGCCACGGGCCTGACTGGGCACGGCGAGGTGCATCGGGCTCCTGGCCGGGCCAGGAGCGGTTGCGGTCGTCGTTCACGAATGGGCCTCCCAGACCGGCGCCCGGTGGGACGCCGTTCTGCGCTCTGCAGCGGTTGTGATCCAGCTCACCGGCCCGCGGTCCTTCGCGGACCGTCGGCCGGCTCCCCCGTGCCGAGGACATACGAGCGGACCAGGTGGTTCCAGTGGCACGCCCGGCAGACCTCGACGTCGTACACGGTGAACTCGGCGAACAGGCCGGCCATCCTGGCCAGCTCTTCGGGGGTTCTCGCCGAGCCCGCGACGTGCTTGAGTTCGTCCCCGTAGACCCAGGACACCAGGGTCATCGGGTCCTGGCGGCAGATCGGGCACGGCAGGTCACCGGCCCGGCCGTGGAACTTCGCCGCCCGCAGCAGGTACGGGCTTGCGTCACAGGCTTCGTAGCTGCCGACGCGCCCGGAGCGGACTTCGGCGAGCAGCGCACGGCGCTGCAACGCGTAGTCCACGACCTGCCGCTGGTTAATCACCAGGACAGAGTACGGGCTCTTCCTGTGTCGTCCACGCCCCCTAGCGCGAGCGGCCCGCGGACCGGCGCGGACACGCCGGACGTTCGATAACTCTCCGGTGAATTTCGCCCACTCTCGGGTGAGCACGCCCGTTAGCTTCGCCACTTCGATGTATCGGCGCGATATAGTGGCTGAGTAGGTTGGATCGAGGCGGTCCGTTCGGAGCAACGCCGGTCGTCTCGGTTTGTTCCCGAAAGGGGGTGCGGTGTGCTGGAGTTCGCGATCCTCGGTCTTCTGCACGAAGCGCCCATGCACGGGTACGTGCTGCGCAAGCGGCTGCACGAGACGCTCGGCACGTTCCGGACGTTCTCGTACGGCTCGCTGTACCCGACCCTGCGGAGGCTGCTGCGGGCCGGGTACATCGTCGAGGAGCTGGACGAAGCCGACGACCGGGCGTGGTCGCGGCGGGGACGGCGGGTCTACAAGCTCACCGCGGAGGGCAAGGAGCGCTTCGGTGAGCTGCTCGGCGACGCCGGGCCGCAGACCTGGGACGACGAGGGCTTCGGCGTGCACCTGGCCTTCTTCTCGCGGACCCCGGCCGACGTGCGGATGCGGATCCTCGAGGGCCGCCGCCGCCGCGTCGAGGAACGCCGTGAGGGTTTGCGGGCGGCGCTGGCCAGGGCCGAGGAGAAGATCGATCGCTACACCCGCGAGCTGCACCGGCTGGGACTGGAGACCAGCGAGCGGGAGGTGCGCTGGCTCAACGAGCTGATCGCGCACGAACAAGCCGAGCGGCAGGGGCCGGAAACGACCTGAGCCGCGCGGCGCGGGCCGCAGCGTCGCGGCACCAGACCTACTGACAGACGGATTGAAGGAGAAACCTCCCATGGGCGAGAACCGCCGCGTACGGGTGGCCATCGTGGGCGTCGGCAACTGCGCGGCGTCGCTGGTCCAGGGTGTCCAGTACTACCGCGACGCGGACCCGGCCACCCGCGTGCCCGGTCTGATGCACGTCGACTTCGGCGGGTACCACGTCCGCGACATCGAGTTCGTCGCCGCGTTCGACGTGGACGCCAAGAAGGTCAGCCGCGACCTGTCCGAGGCGATCTTCGCCTCGGAGAACAACACGATCAAGATCGCCGACGTGCCGCCGCTCGGCGTCACCGTCCAGCGCGGGCACACCCACGACGGGCTCGGCCGCTTCTACCGCGAGACGATCGAGGAGTCCGACGAGACCCCGGTCGACATCGTCGCCGCGCTGCGCGAGGCGCAGGCCGACGTGCTCGTGTCGTACCTGCCGGTGGGCTCCGAGGTGGCCGACAAGTTCTACGCGCAGGCCGCGATCGACGCGGGTGTGGCGTTCGTCAACGCGCTGCCGGTGTTCATCGCCTCCGACCCGGAGTGGGCGCAGAAGTTCACCGACGCCGGCGTCCCGATCGTCGGCGACGACATCAAGTCCCAGGTCGGCGCCACCATCACGCACCGTGTGCTGGCCAAGCTGTTCGAGGACCGCGGCGTCCAGCTCGACCGGACGATGCAGCTCAACGTGGGCGGGAACATGGACTTCCTGAACATGAAGGAGCTGGAGCGGCTCGAGTCGAAGAAGATCTCGAAGACCCAGTCCGTGACCTCGCAGGTCGACCGCGAGCTCGGCAAGGGCAACGTCCACATCGGACCGTCGGACTACGTGCAGTGGCTCGACGACCGCAAGTGGGCCTACGTCCGGCTCGAGGGCCGCGCGTTCGGTGACGTGCCGCTGAACCTGGAGTACAAGCTCGAGGTGTGGGACTCGCCGAACTCGGCGGGCATCATCATCGACGCCGTCCGCGCCGCGAAGATCGCGAAGGACCGCGGCATCGGCGGCCCGATCCTGTCGGCCTCCTCCTACTTCATGAAGTCGCCGCCGGAGCAGTACGACGACGCCACCGCGCGTGACGCCGTCGAGAAGTTCATCCGCGGCGAGGTCGAGCGGTAAGGACCCGGCACCGAAGAAGGCCGTCACCGCTGGTGACGGCCTTCTTCGCGTGGTGCACTAAACCGGTGGGGCGGGGCGGGCGTTGGCGGGGCGTGCGAACGAGCGTGGGCGAAAGCGCGCCGGAAGACCTGGGCGCGCCGACGTTCCACGCCCTGTTCCGGGAGTACTTCGGCCAGATGACGCGGCTGGCCCACCTGCTCGGCGCGGACGACGCGGAGAACGTCGCGCAGGAGGCCTTCGTCAAGCTCCACCAGCGCTGGGACACGTTGAGCGACCACACGCGGGTGGCCGGCTACCTCCGCACGACCGTGGTGAACATGTCGCGGTCGCGGACGCGGCACCTGCGCGTGGTCCGGCGGACCCCGCAGGAGCGGCCGCCGGACGAGCTGTCGGCCGAGGTCAGGGCGGTGGCCAACTGGGAGCACGAGCGGTTGCGCGCGGTGCTGGCGAACCTGTCCCGGCGCCAGCGCGAGGTGCTGGTGCTTCGCTACTGGCTGGACCTCAGCACGGCGGCCATCGCCGAGACGCTGGGCATCTCGCCCGGCACGGTCAAGGCGACGACTCACCACGCGATGGAGAACCTGCGCAGGCACCTGGGGCACGAGCCGGGCGGTGAGCGGTGAGCGACCTCGAACGCAAGCTGGCCGAGGCCCTGCGCGAGCAGGCGGGCGAGGTCGCGCCCGACCTCGACGCGGCGTGGGCGCAACAGCTGCGACGGCAGCACCGCCCGCGGCGCCGCCGCTGGACGGTGGTGGTCGCGCCCCTGGCCGCGGTGCTGGTGGTGCTGACCAGCGTGCTGCTGGCCACCCGGCTGAACACGGCTCCGGCCCCGCCGGCGCAGCCGGGGCACGAGCTGGTGCTCGCCAAGCCCGAGTACCAGCAGATGGCGGGCTTGCTCGTGCAGAGCGCGCCAGTCGCGCTCGTGGAGTTCGCCGGCCAGACCGACCGCTGGCGGGCGTGGGCCTTCCCGGCCCAGCGGCCGCGGGAGTCCCGCCTGCTGTTCTGCGTGGCCGCGCTGCCGGCGGACCAGCCGTTCGACCGCGCCGGCTCGCAGTTCGGGCTGTCCCCGCAGTGCGTTCCGTTCGTCCCGGCGGAGGGAACGGCCGTCTTGGCCGGGTACGCCGGCGAAACCGCCGGGCCGCTGCCGCCGGGCCAGGCGGTCTACCTGCTCAGCGCCCCGGCGAACCGGCTGCGGCTCTACGACGCGAAGGGCGGCCTGAGCCAGGGCCGGTGGGTCGGCAGGCTGGCGAACTCCTACCAGGTGTTCCTGGCCGATGTGACGCCCGGTTCCCCGCCGGTGCGCGTCGACGTCAGCTGAGCCCGAGCGCACCCGGCAGGTCGGTGATCTTCTCCACCACGGCCGCGGCCTGCTTCAGCACCTCGGGATCCGGTGGGAAGTGCGGGTTGGGCACCGCGTACACCGCCATCTTCGCCGCCAGCGCGGCTCGCAGGCCGTTCGTCGTGTCCTCGACCGCCGCGCAGTCCTCCGGCGCGACGCCGAGCAGTTCGGCCGCCCGCAGGTAGACGTCCGGTGCCGGCTTTCCCGCGCCGACCTGCTCGGACGACACCGCCGTGCCCACCGGCAGGCCGGTGACGTCGAGGAAGCCCTTGATCAGGATCACCGGTGACGAGCTGGCGATCGCCACCGGCCACTTCTGCGAAACCTGGCGCACGACGTCCACCGCGCCGGGGATCAGCGGCGGCTCGGCGGCGTACCGGGCGGCCATGCGCTTGACGACGAGCGTCGCGATTTCGGCCGGTGTCGTCCGCGCGCCGAGCTCTTCGACCAGGTAGCGGGCCCATTCCGGGGTGCTCATCCCCTGCTGGGCGCGGGTCGCCTCCGGTCGCCAGGTGCCGCCGTGCTCGGCGACGACCGCGCGCCGCACCTCGTCCCAGATCCGCTCCGAGTCCACCAGCACGCCGTCGAGGTCGAAGATCACCGCGTCCATACCCCGAGCGTAGCCTGTGAGCCGAGTTACTTAGCTAAGCTTACTAATTTTTGTTAGCCTAGCTAAGTGACTTCCCCGATCGCCGACCTCGCCCACCGGCTGCGGCCGCTGGTCTTCCGGCTGTACCACCAGGTGCGCCGCCAGACCCCGCAGCTGACGCTGACCCTCACCCAGGGCTCGGTGCTGAGCGAGCTGGTCAACGGCGGGCCACGGCGGATGAGCGCGCTGGCCGAGTTCGAGCGGGTCAAGCTGCCGTCGATGACCGACGTCGTCGGGCGGCTCGAGCGGCTCGGGCTCGCCACGCGCACGCCGGACCCCGCCGACGGCCGGGCGGTGCTCGTGGACGTCACCGACGAGGGTCGTCGCTTCTACGCCGAGATGGTCGCCGCCCGCGAGGAATTCCTCCGGGAACGGCTCATCGCGATGGACGACACCGACCGCGCTGCGATCGAAGCCGCCCTTCCGGCTCTCGCCAAGTTGCTTGTTGACACCACCAAGGAGGAACTGATCAGCGATGAGCGCTGAACACCACTCGAGCCTGCTGGACGCTGTCAAGGGCCAGCCCAAGCAGGTGTGGATCACCGCGTTCGCCGCGGTCATCGCCTTCATGGGCATCGGCCTGGTCGACCCGATCCTGCTGTCCATCGCCAAGGGCCTGAACGCCACGCCGTCCCAGGTCACCCTGCTCTTCTCGTCCTACCTCGGCGTCCAGGTCCTCGCGATGCTGGTCACCGGCGCGGCGAGCGCCAAGTTCGGCCCGAAGCGCACGGTCCTCGTCGGCCTGACGCTGATCGTCGCGGCCACCGCCCTGTGCTCGGCCGCCGGCTCGATCGAGCAGCTCGTCGGGCTGCGCGCGGTCTGGGGGCTCGGCAACGCGTTCTTCATCGCGACGGCGTTGTCGGTGATCGTCGGCGCCGCCACCGGCGGCCAAGCCGGCGCGATCCTGCTCTACGAGGCCGCCCTCGGGGTCGGCCTGTCGGTCGGCCCGCTGCTGGGCGCGCTGCTCGGCAGCATCTCGTGGCGGGGCCCGTTCCTCGGCACCGCGATCCTGATGGCCGGCGCGCTCGTGCTGTGCGCGGTCTTCCTCAAGAGCGACAAGGGTGAGACGCGGGCCCCCATCAAGCTGCTCGACCCGCTGCGCGCGCTGAAGCACACCGGCCTGCTGCGCACGTCGGTCGCGTCGGCGCTGTACACCGCCGCGTTCTTCGCCGTGCTGGCCTGGTCGCCGTTCGTCCTCGGCTGGAACGCCATCGCCGTCGGTCTCGTGTTCTGCGGCTGGGGCCTGTGCGTCGCGGTCGCCGGCGTCGCGCTGGCTCCCCGGCTGGCCGCCAAGCTGGGCGAGCGGCACGCGGCCGCGGCCGCCGTGTCCGGCTACGCCGTGCTGATGCTGGTGCTGGCCGTGCCGAGCAAGCCGGTGCTGGTGGCCGGGATCGTCGTCTCCGGTCTGGTGTCGGGCCTGCTGAACACGCTGTTCACCGGTACCGCGATGTCGATCAGCGACGCGCCGCGGCCGGTCGCCAGCGCGGGCTACAACTTCTGCCGCTGGCTCGGTGGCGCGGTCGCCGCGACGCTCGTCGGGCACGTCGCCGAGTGGTTCGGCTCGCCGCAGGCGCCGTTCATCGCCTCGGCCGTGCTGTGCGTCGTCGCGGGCGTGCTGCTCTCGCTGCGGGAGCGCCAGGCCGACCCGCACACGCTGCCGGAGGAAGCCGCGCTCGTCGGCGAAGAGTTCTGAGCATTGTCAGTACACCTGACGTTCATCTGAATGTCCGGAATGGCTGGTTTTGGGAGCTTACGGTCGGGCTCGTTCCCGAACTCCCCCTGGAGGCTCCGTGCCCGACCGTCTGCTCCCGCTGCTGCCCGTCCACGCGGGCGGCCGCTCCCCGATCACCTGTGAATACCGCTGCGGCAACGCGTGCGCCCACCCGGAGGCCAACGAATCCGGGAACGCGTACTTCGGCGACGTCGTCAAGGACATCTCCCGCCGCCGCGTCTTCAAGGCCGGAGCCGTGATGGCCGCCGCCGCGGGCGGGTTCGCCGCCCTCTCGGGCACGGCGGCGGCCGCGCCGCTCCAGAAGCCGCGGCCGCCGCGTCCGGTGCCGGGCACCGACTTCGACCCGGTTCCGCCGAACAAGCTCGACCAGGTCAGCATTCCCGCGGCCTACGACCAGCGCGTCGTCGTCCGCTGGGGCGACCCGGTCGTCCCGGGCGCGCCGAAGTTCGACTTCACCCGGCAGACGGCGGCCGCGCAGGCGAAGCAGTTCGGCTACAACAACGACTTCGTCGGCCTCATCCCGCAGGATCCACTCGGCATCACGAACCTGCTCGTGGTCAACCACGAGTACACGACCGAGGTCCACATGTTCCCGGCCGGTCAGTACGACCCGGCGAACCCGACCGAGGAGCAGGTGAAGATCGCCTGGGCGGCGCACGGCCTCTCGGTGCTGCTGACCCGCCGCGACCCGGTCCACGGCGGCCTCGAGGTGGTGCCGAGCCGGTACGGCCGCCGGATCACGCTCGACACGATCTTCGAGGTCCGCGGCCCGGCCGCCGGCTCGAAGTACCTGAAGACGTCGGCCGACCCGACCGGGCGCCGGGTCCGCGGGACGCAGAACAACTGCTCCGGCGGCGTGACGCCGTGGGGCACGGTGCTCTCCGGCGAGGAGAACTTCGACCAGTACTTCGCCAACGCCGACAAGGTCACCGACCCGGTCGCGGCGGCGCGGCTCAAGCGCTACACCGTCGGCACCGGCACGAGCACCCGGAAGTGGGAACGGTTCGACAAGCGCTGGGACGTCTCGCAGGAGCCCAACGAGCCGAACCGGTTCGGCTGGGTCGTCGAGATCGACCCGAACGACCCGGACTCGACCCCGGTGAAGCACACCGCGCTCGGCCGGTTCAAGCACGAGGCCGCGAACGTCAAGATCACCGCCGACGGCCGGGTCGCCGTCTACTCCGGGGACGACAGCCGGTTCGAGTACATCTACAAGTTCGTCTCGAAGGGCAAGTACAAGCCGGGGAACAGCGCGCACGCGCGGCGGCACAACTCGGCGCTGCTCGACGAAGGCACGCTGTACGTCGCCCGGTTCACCGGCGACAGCCCGGCCGCGGAGATCGACGGCACGGGCAAGCTCCCGGCCGACCAGGAGTTCGACGGCACCGGCGAGTGGATTCCGCTGGCCAGCGGCGACAAGTCTTTTGTGGACGGCTTCACCGCCGAAGAGGTCTACGTCTTCACCCGGCAGGCCGCCGACAAGGTCGCCGCCACGAAGATGGACCGGCCGGAGGACATCGAGCCGAACCCGGTCAACGGCCGGATCTACGCGGCGCTGACCAACAACTCCGACCGCGGCGCCGCGGGCAAGGCCGGCGCCGACGAGGTGAACCCGCGCAACGGCAACAAGAACGGGCACATCCTGGAGTGGGAGGAGGACCGCGGCGACGCGGCGTCGACCCGGTTCGCCTGGCGGCTGCTGCTGGTCTGCGGCGACCCGGCCGCGGCCGACACCTACTTCGGCGGCTTCGACAAGACCAAGGTCAGCCCGATCTCCTGCCCGGACAACGTGGCCTTCGACCGGCACGGCAACCTGTGGATCGCCACCGACGGCAACGCGCTCGGCGCGAACGACGGCCTGTTCTCGGTGCCGGTGACCGGGCCGGAGCGCGGGCAGGTCAAGCAGTTCCTCTCGGTGCCGGTCGGGGCCGAGACCTGCGGCCCGGTCGTGACCGACCACCTGGTGCTCGTCGCGGTCCAGCACCCGGGCGAGAATGCGGCGAGCTCGGCGAACCCCACGTCGCACTGGCCCGACGGCGGCACCGCGCAACCGCGGCCGTCGATCGTCGCGGTGTGGAAGAAGGGCCGCTTCGGCCTGCCCGGCCGCATCGGCGAACGCTGACGCGGCGGGTCCGCGCCGGCCGAGTTCACTCTTAAGTGGACGGCTCTCGGCCGGTGCGGGCCCGTGCGCCGCGCCATAGTCGAGAGGTGATCTTCTCGGCGCGCGCGATGGCACTGGCGGTGGTGACGGCTTCGGGAGCGGTGGTCCCGGCGGCGGCAGCCGCCGTCGGCCCGCCGCCGGCGTGCGGCGGGATCGTGGCGAACCCGAGCGTCGAGGAGACGGCGCGCAACGGCGCCCCGGACGGGTACGTCTTCACCCCGGCCGCGCCCGTCCCGCCCGGCACCCCGCCCGCGAAGGTGCCGAGGCTGGTGACCGAGCAGGCGTTCGCCGTGGACGGGAAGCGTGCCGCGGTGATCCAGACGCCCGACGGCAGGGCCAGCACCGCTTCCGAGAACGGGAAGTTCGTCCCCGGCGGCGTCTACACGCTCAGCGTGTGGACCGGCTCGTACGCGCCGGACGCCGGACCGGCGACGGGCCTGCGCTTCTACGACGTCAACGGCGCCCAGGTGCAGGAGAACAAGCTGGTCGCCGACCATGACGCCCGCGACGGGCGCCTGGTGGAGCAGGACTTCCCGCCCGTGACGGCACCGGCGAAGGCGGCGTCGGTGAAGTTCTTCGCCACGACGAGCGCCGAGCGGCTGCACTGGGACTGCGTCGACCTCCAGCTGGCCGCGTACACGGTGAAGAAGGAAGTGCAGAACCCGGCGACCGGCGCGTGGGGGCCGTTCGCGACCGTCACCGCGGGCGAGACCGCGCACTACCGCGTCACCGTGACGAACGAGGGCACGCAGGAGCTGACCGGGATCACCGTGCGGGACCCGTGGTGCACCGGGTCGTTCGAGCCGTTCGCGCTGGCCGCGGGCGCGAACCGGCAGCTGACCTGCGACCACCCGAACCTCACGGTGTCCGACAACGGGCACGTCAACACGGCGAAGGTCACCGGCGTCCACTACGACGGCGGCACGCTGGGCGACAAGACGGCGTCGGCGACGATCACCGTCCAGCCGCCGCCCGCGATCGCGAAGATCGGCGACTTCGCCTGGGCGGACCGCGACGGCGACGGCGTCCAGGACCCGGACGAGCCGGGCGTCGCGGGCGTCAAGGTGACGCTGAAGGACGGCGCGGGCGGCACGGTCGGCACGACGACCACCGACGACAAGGGCAAGTACGGCTTCGACAAGCTGAAGGACGGCACCTACCAGGTCTGCTTCGCGGTGCCGCCGGGCTTCGTCGTGACGCGCAAGGACGCGGCGCCCGACGACCGCGACTCCGACGCGGACCCGGACGGCTGCACGACACCACGCACCCTGGGCGGAAAAGCCCGCGAGGACTTCACCGTGGACGTGGGCCTGGCCACGCCGCCTCCGCCGCCGCCCGCGCCCAGTCCTACGGTGGGGGCATGACGGATCTTCCCCTGGCCCTGGTCACCGGCGCGTCCCGCGGGATCGGCAAGGCGGTGGCCCACCAGCTGGCCCCGACGCACCGCGTGCTGCTCGGCGGCCGCGACGCGGCGGCACTGGACGCGCTGGCGAAGGAGCTGCCGGGCGCGAAGCCGTGGCCGGTCGAGCTGACCGACCCGGCCGGCCTCGCGAGCGCGGTGGCGGAGATCGGCGCACTGGACGTGCTGGTCCACTCGGCGGGCGTCGCGCGGCTCGGCCGGATCGAGGACGCGCCGGCGTCGGCGTGGCGGGACAACTTCGAGGTCAACACGCTGGCGGTGGTGGAACTGACCCGCCTGCTCCTCCCGGCCCTGCGGGCGGCCCGCGGGCACGTCGTGGTGATCAACTCGGGCGCCGGCCGCACGGCGCGGCCGGGTTGGTCCCCGTACGCGGCGAGCAAGTTCGCGGTCCGCGCCTTCGCCGACGCCCTGCGCGAAGAGGAACCGGACATCAGGGTGACGTCGGTCTACCCTGGCCGCACGGACACGGAGATGCAGCAGGAGATCTTCGCCGGCGAAGGCCGCGACTACGACACCGCCCACCTGCTGAAGGCCGATTCAGTGGCGACAGCGGTGGTGACGGCGGTGTCGGCGACTCCGGACGCCCACCCGACGGAGATCATCCTCCGCCCGCGCTAGGCGCGCAGCCGGGCGGCGGTCTCGGCCACGCCGGCCTGCACCTTCGCCCGGTCCACCTTCAGCGACTCGCCGTCCGCCACGACCTGCTCGCCCGCGACCCACACGTCCCGGACCCGGCGTGAGCCCGCCGCCCACACCAGGTTCGACAGCAGCTGCGCGTCCGGGACATCCAGGCCGCACGCGAAGGCCGGGTCGTCCAGGTCGATGTGCACCAGGTCCGCCCACCGGCCCGGCTCGAGCGCACCGATGTCCTCCCGGCCCAGTGCCGCCGCGCCGCCGCGGGTGGCCAGCAGGAACACGTCGGCCGCCGTCAGCACGGTCGAATCCCCGGACGACAGCCGGGCGAACATCGCCGCCAGCTGCAGTTCCTCCCACAGGTCGATGTCGTCGTTGGAGGCCGGCCCGTCCGTGCCGAGGCCGACCGCCACCCCGGCCGCGCGCAGGTCCTTGATCCGCGCGATGCCCGAAGCCAGCTTCGCGTTCGAGCCCGGGCAGTGCGCCATGCCCACGCCCGCGGCCGCGAACAGCGCGATGTCCGCATCCGACAGGTGGATCGCGTGCGCCGCCAGCACCCGGCCGTCCAGCATGCCGAGCTTCTGCAGCAGTGCCGGCACCGAGCCGTGCTTGGCTCGCACCGCCGCGTCCTCGGCCGCCGCCTCGGCGACGTGGATCTGCACCAGGGCGCCACGGGACAGGGCCGATTCCGCCGTCGCGCGCAGCCCTTCCTCGGACAGCATGTACGCCGAGTGCGGCCCGTAACCCAGCTCGACCCGGTCGCCGGGGCCGAAGCGCAGGCCGTCCGTGTCGATCCAGCGCTCGATCGCGGCCAGCTGGGCCCGCCAGTCCAGGCCCGGCAGCTCCATCACCGGCGGAGCCACCAGCACGCGGCCACCCGTCGTGAGGACCGCGTCGACCAGCTGCTCGCCTTCGAAGTACATCTCGGCGCTGGTCGTGACGCCGTGGCGGAGCATCTCGACCGAGCCCAGCAGCATGCCGGTGCGCACGTCCTCCGGCCGCAGCTTCGCCTCGGCGGGCCAGATGATTTCGTTGAGCCACGGCAGCAGCGGCAGGTCGCCGCCCATGCCGCGCAGCAGCGTCATCGGGCTGTGCGCGTGCGTGTTGACCAGGCCGGGCAGCAGGATGCCGGTCAGGGTGGTGACCGGTGCGGCGGACCCGGGGGCGGTGGCCGCCGGTCCGCAGTAGGAAATGCGCCCATCGGCGTCGACGTCGACGACCGCGTCACGCAGAAGCGAACAGGACGGGTCGGCGGGGAGAACGACAGGGGCGTGGAAACGGCGTTGCATCTCTGGATACTACGCACCCGGAATTACGAAACGACTCCGCTCCGCCACGCCCACGCGGCGATCTCCACGCGGTTGCGCGCGCCGATCTTGCCCTGCACCGACGCCAGGTGCGTCTTCACCGTGGACAGCGACAGGAACAGCTCCGCGCCGATCTCGGTGTTCGTCAGTCCCCGCGCGGCCGCCTTGACGACGTCCAGTTCCCGCGCGGTCAGCGGTTCCGACGGCGGCGCGACCTGTGACCGAGCCGGCCCGCCGTCGAAGTGCTTGAGCAGCCGGACGGTGATCTGCGGCGACACCAGCGCGTCGCCGCGGTCCGCCGCGCGCACGGCCTCGATCAGCAGCGCCGGGCCCGCGTCCTTCAGCAGGAACCCCGACGCGCCGTTGCGCAACGCCGTGTGCACGTACTCGTCGAGGTCGAACGTCGTCACCACGACCACCTTCAGCGGGTCGGCGACGTCCGGGCCGGCCAGCTGACGGGTGACCTCCAGGCCGTCGAGGCCCGGCATGCGGATGTCGAGCAGGCAGACGTCGGGACGTAGCTCGCGGGCCTTGGCGACCGCCGCGACGCCGTCCGCGACGTCGGCGACCACCTCGATGTCGTCCTGGGCGTCCAGGATCATGCGGAAGCCCATCCGCACCATCTCCTGGTCGTCGGCGATCAGTACCCGGATCACTCGTCCCCTTCCCCGGCGGCCAGCGGCAGCCACGCTTCGACCCGCCAGCCACCGTCCGGGCCCCGCCCGGCCGACAGCCGGCCCTTCAGCAGCGCGACGCGTTCGCGCATGCCGACCAGACCGTAACCGCCCGACCCGCCGGCCGGCCGCCGCGTCGGCTCGCGCCCGTTGTCCGTCACCCGCAGGTGGAGCTCGTCATCGCGCACTTCGGCGAGGACGACCGCTTCGGTCGCGTCCGAGGCGTGCTTGCCGACGTTCGTCAGCGACTCCTGCACCACCCGCAGCGCCGAGCGGCCGACCTCGTGCGGCAGATCCGGCGGCAGGTCGAGGTGCATCGACGTCGGCACGCCGTGGTTGGCGCTTTCGACCAGCTTCCGCAGGTCGGCGCCGAGGTCGGTGGTGGCCTGCTCGCTGAACTCGCTCGACCCGGCGGGCGCGTCGCCGCGCATCGAGCGGACCAGCCGCCGCATCGCCGCGAGCGCTTCGACACCGGCGTTCTCGATCCGGCCCATGGCCTCGACCGCCACCTGCGGGTCCTTCTCGGCCATCAGCCGCGCGGCCTGGGCCTGCACGACGATGCCGGTGACGTGGTGGGCGACGACGTCGTGCAGCTCGCGGGCCAGCGCCATCCGCTCGGCGGTCTGCGCGTCGGCCACCGCGGACTGCACGACCGTCGTGCGCTCGGAGTCCCGTGACCGCAGCATCAGGCCGATCGCGATCGCGATGCCGAGCAGCAGCGCCGCCGGGACCGCCAGCGTGGAGAGGACCTGCGGGTCGGTCTGCAGGCCGCCGCGTCGGTTGGAGTTGACGATCGCGGCGAGTGCGACGACGGCGGACAGCACGCCGATCCTCGGCCAGGATTCGCTCAGCCCGCGTGCCCTCGTCAGGTTCACCACCGCGCCCACCCCGGCGGCGACCTGCACGAACGGCACCCCGCTCGGCATCGGGTAGGCGTAGCGCAGGTGCAGGAACGGCGTGATGAGCGCGGACAGCAGCAGGACGCCGGCGAGCGCGAGCATCGCGTCCGCGGGCCGTCGCGGCGACAGCACCGCCACGACCGCGGCGGCGACCGAGCAGAACAGCACCGGGAACCCGCGCGCGCCGCTGTCGTAGGTGTAGCCGAACTCGACGAGCAGCCCGATGGCGAGCACGCCCATCAGCACCCACTGGCCCATGGCCAGCTCGTTCAGCTTGCGCAGCCGCCGCTTGCTCGGCTCCGACCGCGGGCTCCGGTCCCGGGCCGCGACCGCGGGCACCAGCGCGGCGGCCAGCAGCACGACGCCGACCAGCAGCGCCTGGGTGCCCGTGCCACCGTCGATCTCGCCGACGGCCGCGTACCGGCCGAAGACCGCGACGAGACCCGCCACGACCAGGAAGCTGACCACGCAGAACGCCACGCCGCCCCGCGCCCGGCGGGCCACGTAGTAGACCATCAGCACCCCGGCCACGACCTCGGTGATGGTCACCTTCGGCAGCACGCTGGAGTACGGCGGGATGCCGAACGCGTGGATGAAGAGGGTCGAGAACACCAGGACGACGCCGCCGAGGACCCCGGCGACGGCGGCCCGCTTCTGGGCCCACAGCCCGCAGCCCGCCATCGCGAAGATGCCGGGGAGCAGCCCGAAGTCGGCGAAGCGCGGCCCGAAGTCGTCGAGTGCGGCCTGCGTCGTGTAGACGACGTCGAACAGCAGGGCGGCGACGAGGACCACCGAGGGCACGCCGATGCGCCGCACCAGGGCGGCGGCGCGGGTGTACAGCGTGTTCGGCGGGGGCGCGGCGGTCACAACGTGACGTTAGAGGATTCCCGGCCGCGCGCACCTTGGCCGAGTGGCCCGTGCCCCCTCGGCCGATCGGCCGATGCCGCACCACGCGTGACTGGCCGTCTGCCCGAAGTGGACACCCCGCCGGCTCCGCGAAGCTCGACGGCGTCAAGATCCGAACCGACAGGAGAGACGTCGTGGACCCGAGTACTCCACAGTGGACGAATGGGCCGGTGCTGTCCGGCCGCGGGCTCGTGAAGCGTTACGGCACGCAGCACGCCCTCGCCGGCATCGACATCGACATCCAGCCGCGGGACGCCGTCGCCATCGTCGGGCCCTCCGGCTCCGGCAAGACGTCGCTGCTGCACGTCCTGGCCGGCATCCTGCGGGCCGACGACGGGCAGATCTTCCTGGCCGGGCAGCGGATCGACCACCTCGGCGAGAAGAAGCGCAGCGAGCTGCGCCGCACCGAGTTCGGGTTCGTCTTCCAGTCGGGGATGCTGGTCGCCGAGCTGACGGCGGAGGAGAACGTCGCGCTGCCGTCGCTGCTCGCGGGGCTCGGGCGCAAGGAGGCCATCGAGGCCGGCCGCCAGTGGCTGTCGCGGCTCGGGCTGGCCGGCAAGGAGCGCCGCCGCCCCGGCGAGCTGTCCGGCGGCGAGGCCCAGCGCGTCGCGATCGCGCGGGCGCTGACCCACCGGCCGAAGGTGATCTTCGCCGACGAGCCGACCGGCGCGCTCGACACGCGCACCGGCCGCGAAACCATGGACGCCCTGCTCGGCGCCGCCCACGAGACGGACGCCGCGGTGCTGGTCGTGACGCACGACCGCGAGCTGGCCGAGTCGATGCCGAAGACCGTGGCGATCCGCGACGGCCTGATCGCGACGAGGCTGGCGGCGTGAACTCCCTCCAGATCGCCCTGCGGGTGCTGCGGATCGACCGGCGGACCCGGACGTCGGCGATCCTCACCGCGGTCGGGGTCGCCGTCGCGACCGGGCTGGTGCTGCTGCTGGCGACGCTGCCGTTCGCCACGCAGCACCGTGAGCAGCGCGCCCTCTGGCAGGGCGACCAGTTCTACAGCCGCGGCTCCGACGGCCCGGCCAAGCTGCTCTACTCCTCGTCGAAGGACTACTTCGACGGCCGCCAGATCATCCGGGTCGACGTCGCGCTGACGCCCGGCACGACCGCGGCCGGCATCGGGCTGCCGCCGGGCGTGCCGCAGCTGCCCGGACCAGGCGAGACCGTCGTGTCGCCCGCGCTCGGCCGGCTGCTGCAGGGCCAGCCCGCCGACCAGCTCGGCGACCGGTTCGGCAAGCCCGTCGGCGCGCTGGGCGAGGAAGGCCTGCGGTTCCCGGAGCAGCTCGTCGCGCTGACCGGGCACACACCGGACGCGATGCCGCAGAACGCCTCCCAGGTGACGGGCTTCCCGGGCGGGAAGGCACGCCCCGACGCGCTGCTCATGCTGCTGTCCTGGGTCGGGATCATCGTGCTGCTGGTGCCGAGCCTGGTGCTGGTCGCGTCGTCGGCACGGCTGACCGCGGCCCGGCGGGAGCGGCGGCTCGCCGCGATCCGGCTGGCCGGGGCGACCCCGGGGCAGGTCACGAACATGGTGGCCGCCGAGACGACGTTGTCCGCGGGCCTCGGCGCCCTGCTCGGCCTGCTGATCAGCCCGGCACTGCACGGCCTCGCGTCGTTCGTGCCGTGGGGCGGCGGCACCTGGCTCGCGGCCGACTTCGCGCTGCCGGTCGGCCTGACGGTGGCCATCGTCGTGGCGATCCCGGTGCTCGTCGTGCTGGCCGGCGTCCTCGGCCTGCGCCGCGTGCTCCGGAACCCGCTGTTCGCGACCGGCGGTCACACCAAGAAGCCGTTGCGCTGGTGGCGGCTGCTGGCGCTGCCCGCGGCCGGGCTGTTCTTCCTCGTCGCCGTGACGACGGCGAAGGACGCCGGCGGCATCGGGCTGGTCATGGCGGGCCTGTTCCTGCTGGTCGGGTCGGCCGCGATCGTCGGGCCGTGGGTGACGTCGGCGGTGGGCGGCACGTTCGTCCGGATCTGGCGGCGGCCGTCGGCGCTGCTGGCCGGCCGCCGTCTGCGGGACGACCCGAAGGGCGCCTACCGCGCCTCGGCCGGGATCGTGCTCGCCGTGTTCGCCGGGTCGATGGCGCTGACGCTGCTGCCGACCTTCGAGTCGATGGCCGGCGGGGGCCGGTCCTTCCAGGACTCCGTGCTCTACGTCGACACCGACGCCGAGCACGCGGGCAAGATCGTCGAGCAGGCCAACGCGTCGCTGCGGAAGTACGGGCAGTCCGAGAAGGCCGTCGCGGTCGGCGAGGTCTACCTGGTGCAGGGCGAGGGCAACAGCCGCACCGGCCACCGCGCGCTGGTGATGACCTGCGCCGACGCGGTCGAGCTGACCCGCTTCGGCCTCACCGCGGAGAACTGCGCGGGCGGGCCGGCCGTCTTCGGCGACTCGGCGCTCGACCTGGCCCAGTACCAGGTCGCGGCCAACTGGGAAGGGCCGGCCGTGGCGGTCAGGTCGGGGACGCGGGCGGAGGCCGTCCACCTGCCCGCCGCGGACCTGTCCACCACGTCGATCGTCGATCCGGCGGCGCTGCCGGACGGCTTCACGCCGAAGTACGTCACCGTGGTCGCGCCGACCACCGACGCCAACCGGGAGATCGTCCGGACGGCGCTGGCCGCGCCGGCCGCCGGCGAAGAGGTCGGCAGCCGCGACCAGTACCTGTTCAACCAGCAGACCGAGCTCGGCGACCTGCGCCGGGTCACGGTGATCGGGCTGCTCGCGGCGGGGATCCTGGCCGGCTGCAGTGCCGCGGTGGCGACCGCGGGCTCGGTGATGGACCGCCGCCGGACGTTCGGCGCGCTGATGGCCGCGGGCACGCCGGTGCGGGTGCTGGCCAAGGCGCTGCGGGTGGAGGCCGCGCTGCCCGCGCTGGTCGCCACCATCGGCGCGGGAATCGTCGGGGTACTGGTCGGTGTTGGGTTGTTCAGCATGGTCGACCCACGCGGCATCGTCCTGAGCCCGTGGCTGCTGGCGCCGGTCGTGCTCGGGGTCGGGGTGGCCCTGCTCGGCGCGTCGGTCTGCACGCCCGCGCTGAAGCGGGTCCAGGCCGAGCCGCTGGCCGAGGAATGAGGCGTTCGCCCCTCTGTCGGGGGAGGGGCGAGCACCGGGGGTAGTGAGCTGAAGGGGACCTTCTCCGCCGGGGATCCGGGGAGGGTCCCCTTCAGCGCTTCTCGAAGATCAGGTCGTGCGAGACGCGGCCTTCGACGTCCGCGCGCTGCTCGAACTTGGTCACCGGCCGCCACTCCGGGCGCGGGGCCCAGCCGTCGTACCGGTTCCGCAGCGCGGGTTCCGCGGAGCAGACCTCGAGCATCTGCTCGGCGTAGTTCTCCCAGTCGGTCGCCATGTGGAAGGTGCCGCCGGGCGCGAGCCGCGACGCCACGAGCGCGGCGAACGACGGCTGCACGATCCGCCGCTTGTGGTGCTTCTTCTTCGGCCACGGGTCGGGGAAGAACAGCCGGACGCCGTGCAGCGAATCCGGCGCGACGTGCTCGGTGAGCAGCACGACGGCGTCGCCGTGCAGCAGCCGCAGGTTCTCGACGCCGAGCTTTTCGGCGCGCAGCATCAGCTGGCCGAGGCCCGGGTCGTAGACCTCGACGGCGACGTAGTTCAGCTCGGGGGCCGCGGCGGCCAGCTGCGACGTCGTCTCGCCCATGCCCGAGCCGATCTCCAGCATCACCGGCGCCTCGCGGCCGAACCACCCGGTGAAGTCCAGCGGGCCCGGCGGCAGCTCACCGACCGTGCGGCCCAGCCGCGGCCAGTGCTCTTCCCACGCCCGCTGCTGCCCGACGGTCATCCGGCCACCGCGTTTGACGTAGCTGACCACGCTGCGCAGCCGTCGTCCGTCCTCGTTTTCCACGAGGAGCGAGATTACCCGGGGTTATCGGACGGCTTCGAACTCCCCGAGCCGGGACCGCAGCCCGGCCAGGCCCGCGACCGGGATCGGGTCCGGCGTCCGGCCGCTGTGCGCCGGCAGGACGTCGATCCAGCCGGGGTGCCGGTCGGTGTTCATCACCGTCGTGGGAATCGCGTGCCCCGATTTCCCGCGCTCGGACGGCATGAACTCCCAGTAGCCGGATTCGCCGTCCGCCGCCCACGGGACGAATTCCCAGCCCGGCCGTCTGCCCAGCAGTTGTGCGATGCGATCTTCGACGCGGAAACCCTGCTCCCGGGAATCGAGCTTGCCGTCCGCCATCGCCCGCAGCCACCACGGCGCGGGAATCGGCCCCGCCATCCCGGCCGACGCGCGGAACAGGGCCAGGACGCTGTCTTCGGGCGCGCGGTGCACCCAGGCCCGCCGGAGTTCGGCGGGGGTCGTCGCCGCCTTCGCGGCCTGCGGGAGCTCGATCGCCCGTGACCATTCGAGGTCCAGCATGGGTTCGAGCCGGGGGACGTCGTCTTCGACGCGAGCTCGGGGAATGGTGCCGCCCAATTCTTGCCCGGTGTCCACCGTCAAGATTCACCTCCATGGGAGCTAGACGGTTCCGGTGCTCACTACGAATATTGCCTGGTCATAGCAGTATGTCCGGTGGCTGTGAGGGAAGCCACAGCCATTTCATCTTTTCTTAACATGGATTTTTGCGGTATGAGTGCGCGATCACGCTCAGGCGTCACGCCGCGCCGTGACGAGCACGCCGGCCACGAACAGGGCAACGCAGATCGCCGCGAAGTAACCGAGGTAGCCCCACGGCCCGAGCGGTGCCGACGGCAGCTGGAGCGGGCCGGAAGCGAACCCGCCCGCGCCGACGAACACGTCGGCCGCGTGGAACGGCATCCACTGGTAGATGTGCTTGCCCGCGCCCGGGATGAAGATCACCACGCCTTCGAGCACCTGCGTCCACACGAGCACCACGGTCAGGGCGAACGCGACGCTGCGCAGAAGCAGGGCGACGCCGACGCCGGCCACCGCCGAGAGCAGGAAGACGACGCTCTGCCCGAGCACCGAGCGCCAGTCGGCGCCGGTGTGCAGCGTGAGGTCGGCGTCCGGCTGCACCAGCGTCGCCAGCCCCCAGGAGCCGAAGCCGACGACCAGCCCCAGCACGGCGGCGACCGCGCCGACCACGGCCACCTTCGCCAGCAGCGCCGGCACCCGGCTCGGCACGGCCTGGAACGTCAGCCGCATCGTGCCCCAGTTGAACTCCGACGCCGTCGCGAGCACCGCGAGCACGAGCAGCACGGTCCGGCCGTTGCCGCTCGCGAGCTGCGTGTTGCCGACGGTCGGCGGGATCTCCGGGCCGGCCAGCGCGAAGAACAGCGCGGTGAAGCCGAGCGGCGCGGCGACGGCGATGGCCAGGCACCACCACGGCGCCCGGGTGCTGAAGAGCTTGATGCGCTCGGCGCGCAGCAGGTTCGTCGCGGTCGTCATCGGGCCTCCGAGGTGGACGCGGCGGGGAACTCGACGGCTTCGCGGGTCAGATCGAGGTAGGCCTGCTCGAGCGAGCCGGTGACCGGGCTCAGCTCGTGCAGCGTCGCGCCGGCGTCGAAGGCGAGCTGCCCGATCCGGTCACTGTCCAATCCGGACACCACGAAGGCGCCGTCCGACTCGGTGAACTCGGCCCGCGCGGCGGTCAGGGCGCTCCGCAGCTCGGCGGCGTGCGGGGTGCGCACGCGCACGCCGTGTGCGCTCGTCCGCGCGACGAAGTCGTCCATCGTGCCCTGGTAGATCAGCCGCCCGCGGCCGATCACGACCAGGTCCTGCGCGGTCTGCGCCATCTCGGGCAGCAGGTGGCTGGACACGAACACCGTGCGGCCCTCGGCGGCCAGCGCGTGCAGCAGCTGCCGGATCCAGGCCATGCCCTCGGGGTCGAGGCCGTTGACCGGCTCGTCGAACAGCAGCACGCGCGGGTCGCCGAGCATCGCGGCGGCGATCCCGAGCCGCTGTTGCATGCCGAGTGAATACTGCAGGACGCGGGTCTTGGCGACGCTCGTCAGCCCGACCAGGCTGAGCACCTCCTCGACGCGGCCGGCGGGGATGCCGTTGGTCGCGGCCAGCCAGCGCAGGTGGTCGCGCCCGCTGCGGCCGGGGTGGCGCCAGGTGGCGTCCAGCATCGCGCCGACCGTCCTGAGTGGATCTTTCAGCTGCCGGTAGGGCACGCCGTCGACGAGCACCGAGCCCCCGTCGGGCGTGTCGAGGCCGAGCACCAGCCGCATGGTCGTGGACTTGCCGGCGCCGTTCGGGCCGAGGAAGCCGGTGACGCGTCCGGACCGGGCGGTGAACGTCAGCCCGTCGACCGCCGTGGTGGTGCCGTACCGCTTGGTCAGTGCGTTCGCTTCGATCATGCGCTCCCCTGTCCCGTCCTCCGGGAGCCTATCGGCAAGCGGGAATCCGGGTCGCCCCCCGACAGCGCGACCCGGATTCCCGTTCCCCTGTATCCCCTTTTCAGGCGTCCCGCTTCTTCGCGACCCCGAGCGCGACGAGCAGGAACACGATGGCGATGCCCGCGAAGTAGGCCAAGGCCCAGCCCGGGCTCAGCGGCGAGTCCGACGGCGCCGGGCCGTCGCCCGCGACGGCCGAGCCGCGCAGGAACTTGTTCGCCACGTTGAACGGCAGCCACTCGTGGATGTGGTGGCCGACCTTCGGGATCAGCTGCACCAGCTCCTCCACGGCCAAGTAGTAGATGAGCAGCAGTGCGATGGCGCCGGCGCTGTGCCGGACCAGGATCCCGAGTGCGACGGCGAGCACGGCGCTGATGGCGAACACCGGCCCGAGCCCGGCGACGTTCGTCCAGTCCTGCGCGGTGTGCAGGCCGAGGTGGTCGTTCGGCCGCATCAGCACGCCGAGGCCCCACGCGCCGAACGCGGCGAGCTCGCCGATGACCAGCGCGACCGCCGCGACGACGATCGCCTTGGCGACGAGCGCCGGCGAGCGGTGCGGCACCGCCTGGAACGTCGTGCGGATCGTGTTGAAGCGGTACTCGGTGGTCACCGCGAGTGCGGCGAGCACCATGACGACGGCGATGCCGAACTGGGAGCCGCCGAACTGGGTGGCCGAGATCGAGATCGGCTGGTCGGCCGGCGACGCGCCGGCGATGATGGCGGCGAAGCCGATGGTCAGCGCGAGCGTGATGAGCGCGCACCACCACGGCGAGCGGGTGGAGAACAGCTTGATGCGTTCGACCGCGAGCAGGTTCATGATCTTGGTTTCCCCGGTTACTTGGCGGACTCGAGCACGTGCTGCGCCTCGGCGTCGAGACCGGTGTGGTACTCGACGGAGTCGCCGGTGATCTGCATGAAGGCCTGCTCGAGCGAGCCGGTCTGCGGGCTCAGCTCGTGCAGCACGATGCGGTTGGCGGCGGCGATCTCGCCGATCTTGTCGCTGTCCATCCCGGACACGACGAGCGCACCCGCGTCCTCGACCACCCCGGCGCTGGCGCGCTGCAAGGCGTCCCGCAGCTCGGCCAGCTGCGGCGAGCGCACCTTGACCGTGTTCTCCGCGGCGCGGGCGACGAAGTCTTCGGTGGACGACTGCGAGATCAGCTGTCCCCGGCCGATCACCACGAGGTTGCTCGCGGTCAGCGCCATCTCCGACAGCAGGTGGCTCGACACGAACACGGTGCGGCCTTCTTCGGCCAGCCGGTGCATGAACTTCCGGATCCAGAGGATGCCCTCGGGGTCGAGGCCGTTCACCGGCTCGTCGAACAGCAGCACCTCGGGGTCGCCGAGCAGGGCGGCCGCGATGCCGAGCCGCTGCGACATGCCGAGCGAGAACCCGCCGGCGCGCTTGTTCGCCACGCTGGTCAGGCCGACGATCTCGAGGACCTCGTCGACGCGGGAAGCCGGGATGCGGTTGGACTTCGCCATCCACAGCAGGTGGGCGCGCGCCGAGCGGTTCGGGTGCACCCACTTCGCGTCGAGCAGGGCGCCGACGGTGCGCAGCGGCTCCTTGAGGTCGTGGTACTTCTTGCCCCCGATGGTGACCTGGCCGCCGGTCGGGTTGTCCAGGCCAAGGATCATGCGCATGGTGGTGGACTTGCCCGCCCCGTTCGGGCCGAGGAAGCCGGTGACCTGACCCGCGGCCACGGAGAACGACAGGTTGTTCACCGCCAGCGTCTTTCCGTACCGTTTGGTGAGGCCGGTTGCCTCGATCATGGCTGCTCCTCTTCCGCCCCTCGCTTGCGACGTACCCATCGTCGCGGTTCGGGGCCGTTCGCGCGTCACCCTGCAGACCGAACCGCGCCCCCTACCTGAGTAGTACCTTGCTGGCTCTTCGGCCGATGCGCGATCCGTGATGACCCTGAGCCGACCCTGATTCGACGTCATTAATGAACTGTGGTTCAATAATGACGTGGCCCGGCCGAGGAGCATCACGGACGAGCGGCTGCTGGGCGCGGCGGAGACCGTGATCGGCCGCTGCGGTCCGGGTTTCACGCTCGCGCAGGTGGCCGCGGAGGCGAACGTCTCGGTCGGCACGGTCGCGCAGCGGTTCGGCTCCAAGAGCGGCCTGCTGCAGGCGATGAGCCGCCGGGCCACGCGGCGGGCGGTCGAGCAGATGCGGGAATGCGCGGAGCGGGCGGACGACCCGGTCGACGGCCTGCGCGCCGCGGCCGTGTCGGTCTACGCGGTGCTCGGCGACGCCGAGGAGGCGGCGAACCACCTCGGCCAGCTCGGCGTGGACATCGGCGATCCGGTGCTGCGGTCGCTGCTGGGCGAGCACTTCACGGCGGTCGAAGGAGAACTGCGGCGGCTGGTGCGGGCCGCGGCTCCCGAGCTGCCGCACGCCCCGAGCGTGCCGCGCGCGGCCCGGGTGGTACTCGACGTGATCAACGGGGTGTCGATCGACTGGTCGATCCGGCCGCACGGGCGGCTGGCCGACCGGCTGGCGGAGGACGTCGACGCGGTGCTGTCCGCGTGGCGGGGACGGGAGGACGCATGAGTGAGCTGGCGAACGAATCGAATTCGACACTGAGTGAGCTGGCGAACGAATCGAATTCGACACTGAGTTTGCGGGGCAAGGTCGCCGTGGTCACCGGCGCGACGCGGGGCTGCGGCCGGGCGATCGCGGTGGAGCTGGGCCGCGCGGGCGCGACGGTGTACGTCACCGGCCGCACGACGCGCGAAACGACGTCACCGATGAAGCGCCCGGAGACGATCGAAGAGACGGGCGAGCTGGTCGAGGCGGCCGGCGGCACGGCCGTCGTGGTCCGCTGCGACTTCACGTCCGTGTCCGATGTGGACGCCTTGAAGGCGCGCGTCGAGTCCGAAGTGGACGGCATCGACATCCTGGTCGACGACGTCTGGGGCGGCGACATGTACTTCCACTTCGACGCGCCGTTCTGGGAGACGCCGCTGGAGGACGCGCTGAACCTGACGCACAACGCGCTCGACACGCACCTGATCGCGCTGCACAAGCTGCTGCCGCTGGTGGTCGCGCGTCGCGGCCTGGTCCTCGAGGTGACCGACGGCGACAACGACGACTACGTCGGCGCGGGTCTGCCGTACTACCTGGCCAAGTGCGGCATCCGCGCGCTCGGCCGGGCGCTGGGGGTGGAGCTGAAGAAGAACGGCTGCGTCGGCCTCGCGGTGACGCCGGGCTTCCTGCGCTCGGAGTCGATGCTCGACCACTTCGGGGTGACCGAGGAGAACTGGCGCGACGCGGTCGGCGAGCTCGCCCCGCACGACTTCAAGATCTCCGAGACGCCGTACCTGCTGGCCCGCGGGGTGGCGGCACTGGCGCAGGACCCGCGGGTCGCCCGCTTCGCCGGGCAGACGCTGGCGTCGTGGACGCTGATGAAGGAGTACGGCTACACCGACGTCGACGGCGACCGCCCCGACTTCGGCCGCTGGCTCACCGAGGTCCGCCACGCGGGCAAGGACCCGGCGACCACCCCGCCGGACGATTTCCGCTGAGCGTCGAGCGGCGTCAGCTCGGTTTGCGGGCGAGCAGGTAAGCCTGCGGCGTCTTTTCGTGCGGCGGCTCGGGCTCCCGGACCAGCCGGGCTTCCATGGTCAAACCGGCGGCGGTGCACAGGCCGGCCACGAAATCCAGCGGCAAGCGGTACGCGTCGAACGAAACTTCGCGGCCATAGCCCTGGGTGATCCGGCGACGCTCGTCGCCGACCTGGAACGCCGCCAGCAGCCGTCCGCCCGGGGCCAGCACGCGCGCCAGTTCGGTCACGACCGGGGCCAGCAGCTCCGGTGGCGTGTGAATCAGCGAGTACCACGCCAGCGCCCCGGCGAGGCACCCGTCGTCCAGCGCCAGGGCGTTGAGCGAGCCGACCTCGAAACGCAGGTCCGGATGCGCCCGGCGAGCCACCTCGACCATGCCGGGCGAAAGGTCGACGCCGAACACGTCCAGCCCCAGCGAGGCCAGGTGTCCCGTCACCCGTCCCGGGCCGCAGCCCAGGTCGCCGACCGGGCCGCTCCGGCCGACCAGCTCGGCGAACGTGCCGAGCATCGCCCGGTCCCACGGATTGGCGTCCAGCGCGTCCCGGTGCGCCTCGGCGTACGAGTCGGCGACGGTGTCGTAGGCCGTCCGGGTCTGGATCACGTAGTCAGGTTCGGTCACGAGCCCAGACCCTAGAGCTAGCCGAGGCCGGGACGGGCGAGGCCGGTTTCGTAGGCCAGCACCACCGCCTGCACCCGGTCCCGCAGCTCCAGCTTCGCCAGGATCCGCCCGACGTGCGTCTTCACCGTCGCTTCGGAGAGGAACAGCGCCTCGGCGATCTCCAGGTTCGACATGCCCTTGGCGATCAGCACGAGCACCTCGCGCTCGCGGTCGGTCAGCACGTCCAGCTCCGCGGTGTCGCGCAGCGGCGAGCCGCCGGCCCCGACGAACCGGTCGAGCAGCCGCCGGGTCACCGACGGCGACACGACCGCGTCGCCCGAGGCGACCGCCCGCAGCGCCGACACCAGGTGGTCGGGCTGGGTGTCCTTGAGCAGGAACCCGCTGGCCCCGCCCTGCAGGGCCGCGTAGACGTACTCGTCGAGGTCGAACGTCGTCATCACCAGCACGCGCGCGGTGCGGTCGGCGACGATCCGCTTGGTCGCCTCCACGCCGTCGAGCACCGGCATCCGGACGTCCATCAGCACGACGTCGGGGCGCAGCTCTTCGGCCAGCTTGATCGCCTGCGCGCCGTCGCCCGCCTCGCCGACGACGTCGATGTCGGCCTGCGCGCCCAGCACCATCCGGAACCCGACGCGCATCAGTTCCTGGTCGTCGACGACCACGACACGGATCACTTGTCCAACCTAACCGGCAGGGCCGCGCGGACCTGCCACCCACCACCCGGGGCCGGGCCCACTTCCAGCGTCCCGCCGTACACGTGCGCGCGCTCGCGCATGCCGATGACGCCGTTCCCGCCGGGCAGCCGCTGGTCACCGCGCGCGGTGGCCGCGGCCAGCTGCGGGACGCGGCCGCCGCCGTCGTCGGACACCAGCACCTCCACCAGGTCGCCGGTGCGGTGCACCCGCACCGCCGCGGTCGCGCCGCGCCCGGCGTGCTTGAGCGTGTTCGTCAGCGACTCCTGCACGATCCGGTAGATCCCGAGCGAGACGCCGGCCGGCAGGTCGCCCAGCTCGTCGGTCTCCAGCTCCACCGGCACGCCGGCCGCGCGCATCCGCTCGGCGAGGTCGGCGATGGCGTGCGCGTCCGGCTGCGGCACGCGCGGCTCGCCGTCGGCGTCGTCGCTGCGGAGCACGTCGAGCAGGCGACGCAGCTCGCCGAGCGCGCCGCGGCCGGTCTCGGAAATCGTTTGCAGGGCCCGGTGCGCGAGTTCGGGGTTGCTCTCGATCGCGTACGACGCGCCGTCGGCTTGCACCACCATCACGCTGACGGCGTGCGCGACGACGTCGTGCAGCTCGCGCGCGATCCGGCCGCGTTCCTCCGCCACCGCGATCCGGGTGGCCTGGTCCCGTTCGGTTTCGAGCAGGTGCAACCTGGCCTCCACTTCCACGTCGTAGGCGCGCCGGGCGCCGACGAACTCGCCGAGCGTCCAGCACAGGGCGATGCCGAACGCGAGGAACAGGATCGCGATCACCAGCTCGTCGTCCGGCGGTTCGAGCGCCAGCTGGACGGCCGAGGCGACGACGACCGCGCCGACGAAGACCAGCCCCTGACGGCGTCCGGCGTAGACGACGACCGAGTAGATGCTCATCGCCAGCCCGGCGGCGCTGCCGATGCCGAGCATCAGCGTCGCGTGCACGATGCTGACCACCAGTACGACGTAGGCCGACCACAGCGGCGACTTCCGCCGGAACACCAGCGGCGCGACCATCGCGAGGTTGACCGGCACGGCCACGTACCAGGGCGGCAGCTCCGGCAGGTCGGCCAGCTGGTCGGCGACGAACAGCAGCATGTCGACCAGGCCCAGCAGGACGGCCAGCACCGTGTCGCCCGCCATGGGGTGGGCACGCATCCAGAGGCTCAGCCGTCGCACCACACAACACTAGGTCGCGCGCTCCGGACGGCGCGTCGTTCGGCGGTACCACCTTGGGTGCGACCTTCGGATGACCGGCATGGCACGATTCACCCGGGGGTTGTCCGAACGACCGGGGAGGACTGGGGGCCGTGACGTCACCGGAGCAGGGCCGGCTCGCGGGTCCGCTGTCGATGTCGGTGGCCAACCTGTGTCACCGGCTGCAGTCGCAGGTCTCCGCGCGCACCGCGGCCGGCTTCGCCGAGGTGCTGCGCCGGCTCGGCGCGCCGCTGCAGGTGGCCGTCGCCGGCCGGATCAAGTCGGGCAAGTCCACGCTGGTCAACGCGCTGATCGGGCGCCGGGTCGCGCCGACCGACATCGGGGAGTGCACGCGGCTGGTGACCCGGTTCCAGTACGGCACGGTCGACCGCGTCGAGATCGTCTTCACCGACGGCCGCAAGCAGGTGCTGCCCTTCGCGTCGGACGGGATGATCCCGGCCGAGCTGGGCGTCGACATCGAAAAGGTGTCGCACATCGAGGCGTACCTGACCAACGCCGTCCTGCAGGGCATGACGGTGATCGACACCCCCGGCCTCGGCTCGCTCGATGCCGCTTCGGTGTCGCGCACCGAGCAGCTCCTGGGCGCCGCGAAGCACCGTAAGGACGACGAAGAAGAAGGCTCCGACGAGCTGGACGACACCTCGCGCAACGCCGTCGCGGGCGCCGAAGCCGTGCTCTACGTCGTCACCCAGGGCGTCCGCGCCGACGACCAGCAGGCCCTCGCCGCCTTCACCGCCGCGACCGCGAGCCGCGAGGCTGGCCCGGTCAACGCCATCGCGGTGCTCAACAAGGCCGACACGATCGCGCCCGAGTCCGTCGAGGGTTCCGGAGGCGACGTCTGGAAGGCCGCGACGCTGCTCGCCGAGAAGCAGGCGTCGACGTTGAAGCCGCGCGTCGCCGACGTGCTGCCGGTGATCGGGCTGATCGCCGAGTCGGCCGAGTCCGGCGGGTTCACCTCGGCGGACGCCGAAGCGCTGCGGCAGCTCGCCGCCCTCGACGACGACGTCCTGCAGACCATGCTGATCTCGGCCGACATCTTCACCAGCTGGGAGTGCGACGTCCCGGCGGGCACGCGGCTGCGGCTGCTGGAGAAACTCGACCTGTTCGGCGTCTCGCACGCCGTCGAAGCCATCCGCAAGGAACCGGAGATCACCGCGGGCGCGCTGCGGCGGTCGCTGCTCGACGCGTCCGGGCTGGAAGCGGTGCGGCAGCGGCTGGCGGTCGTGTTCGCCGCGCGGGCCGACGGCATCAAGGCGGCCGCGGCGCTCGCGTCGGTCACCGCGCTCGCGCACGCGTCGGGCGACCCGGCCGAGCGCCAGCGCGTCCACGACGCCATCGAGGTGCTGCTCGCCAAGCCGGAGGCCCACCAGCTGCGGCTGCTCGAAGCGCTGACGCTGGTCGCCTCCGGCGCGGTCGACATGCCGGAGGACCTGGTCGAAGAGGTGCTGCGGGTCGGCAGCAACGCCGACATCGGCGCGCAGCTCGGCAAGCCCGGCGCGCCGCGGGCCGAGCTGGCCGCGCACGCGCTCGAACGGGCGGGCTGGTGGCGGTCGTTCGCGTCCTTCGGCGCGACACCCGCGCAGAGCCGCGTCGCGCACGTCGTGCACCGGGCCTACTTCCTGATGTGGCAGCAGGTGCGCGAAGCCTGAGTTTGTCGCTGCTTGCCGACTTTCCCCTGGACACCCCGCCTTTCCGCGTACTGTGAAAACGTGCGCCTAGAACACACGACATCGTGGCGAGCGGGCTGGAGCAGCGAGAACGAGATCGACGTCGCGCTGTACATCCGTGACGCCCTCGCCCTGTCCGTCTCCGAGGGACAGGTGCTGCCGCCGGTCGAGCCGCGCGTCCCGGTGCACATCCCGCCGGAGGTCGATCGCGCGGGCGTCCAGGCGCAGTGGGCCGACTGGTGGGTCGACCTGCTGGCCTTCCTCCGCAACCGCGACGACCCGGACCCGCGCAGCCCGCGCGCCCGCTACGGCCGTCCCGCGCTCGCCCAGGGCTCGGCGATGCGGCAGGCGGTCGAGTTCTTCGGCCCGGCCGCGGCCCGCCACTTCGCGAACGCGCGCGGGCCCGCACTGCGCGGCGCGGGTGAACCGGTGGACGGCACGCCGTGGGCGCCCGGCTTCTACCGGCGTCAGATCGTGGCCGGCGAGCGGCTCGGCCAGCTGGTCCGCGAGGCCGAGGTGCGGCTCGGGCGGCGGGCGTACCCGTTCCGGCTGAACGTCATCGAGATCTCCGTCGCCGGCGCGATCTGGCTGCGCACGGCCGAGGACCAGCTGCTCGTCTCCTCCCGCCTCGCCGAAGACGGGCCGGGCCTGGAGGCCGTGCTCCGCGAGGTGATCGACGAGCTGGTCTGACCCGGCTTTCATAAACCGAGCACGCGGTCTAATAATAGGCGGCGTGGAGACGACCGTCGACGAGCCGTCGTGGCTGCGCACCGCGTCCTGGATCGGCTGCCCGCTGGCCGGCGGCGTGCTCGGGGCGGGTGTGTGGGCCATCGCCGCCTGGGTTTCCGAGCTGCCCGCCTTCCCCTTCCAGGGCGTGTTCAAGGTGCTCACGAAACTGCCGCAGCCGTGGGCGACGCTCGCCGCGGTCGCCGGCGGGCTGGTCCTCGGCTTCGTGTTCGCCGTGCTCTGGGCCCACGAGCGGCTGGTGGTCACGGTGTCGCCGACCCGCGTCACGCTGGTCCGCGGGGACCGGAAACGCCGGATCGAGGCCGACCTCGAAGCGGTCTACCTCGACGGGAAGGAGCTCGTCCTGCGCACCACCGACGGCCGCGAGATCGCCCGCGAAAAGACCGACCTGCGCAACCACGAGCTGGCGCCGGCCTTCGCCGAGCACGGCTACCCGTGGCACGACGAGCCGCCGGTCGAGCGATGAGGACCGTCGACCCGGCCAAGCACGCGGCCAAGCGCGCCGCGATCGTCGACGCCGCAGTCGGCTGCTTCGCCGAGAAGGGCTTCGAGCGGACGACGACGGCGGACCTCTGCCGGGCCGCGGGCATCAGCTCCGGCAGCCTCTTCCACTACTTCCCGAACAAGCGCGCGGTGTTCACGGCGATCTTCACCGGCGACGCCCGCGAAACCGCCGGACGGCTGGCCGCGGCGGCCGAGGCGGCCGATCCGCTGGCCGCGCTGCTCGACGTGGTCAACGAGCTGGCGGGTCAGGTCGCGCACCCCGCCGTCGTCCGGCTGGTCCTGGAAGCCGCGGCGCAGGCCGCCCGCGACGACGAGTTCGCCGAGCTCATCCAGCGCAACGACCGCGCCCTCCGCGACGGCCTGGCCGTGCTGGTCGAGCGGGCCGCCGAGGCCGGGCTGATCGACCCCGGGCTCACCCCGCGTGCGGCCGCGGGCTGGGTCGCCGGGCTGATCGACGCGATGATCTCGCGGGCCGGCCTCGACCCGGACCTCGATCTCGCCGCCGAGCAGGCGATCCTCCGGACGATCCTGATCCGGTTCCTGCGTCCCGTTTCGCCCGCGGCCGGCGGCTGAATGAGGTTCACTGTGGTCATGGCGTGGTTTCGCAAGGACGGAACCGACCGCGGTTCCGCCGCGTCGGACACCGATGTGCACCCCCTGCAGCAGGTAGCCGCGTCCGATCTCGAGCGTGCCCTCGCCGATCGTCAGGCACTGATCCAGATGTGCCTGTACGCGCTGGACCGGGCCCGCAGCGGCGGCGTGGTCGAACGCCTCGAAGAAGGGCTCGCCGCGATCGGCGTCAAGGCCCTGCGGCCCGACGGCGAGCGGTTCGACCCGGCCCGCCACGAAGCGGGCGGCGCCGTCCCCACCGACGACCCGGCGCTCGACGGGATCGTCGCCGAAACCGAGGTCACCGGGTTCGCCGACCACGACCGGCTGCTGCGCGCGCCCATCGTCACCGTCTACGCGAAGAGGAATTCGTGAGCGCACCGACCGCGCCGAGCCTGCCCGCGCAGGTCCAGGCGGCGCGAGACCAGCTGCTGACCCTCGTCCGCGAAGCGGACGCGGACGCCGCGAAGTGGGTCGAGCAGGTCCGGAACGCCCGGCCGAAGAAGCCGTCCGTGGTGGTGGTCGGCGAGACCAACCGCGGGAAGAGCTCGCTGGTCAACGCGCTGCTCGCGATGCCGGGACTGTCCCCTGTGGACGCCGACGTGGCCACCGCGACCTACCTCGTGTTCGACCACGCCGAGACGTGGGGCGCGCAGGCCTGCTACCCCGGCCAGCTCGCGCCGGTGCCGATCGACCTCGGCCAGCTGGTCCACTGGGTGTCGGCCGCACACGAGCTGCCGCCGGGCCAGATCCCGCCCCGGTACGTCGAGGTCTCCGGGCCCGTCCCGCTGTTGGACCGGCTTTCCCTGGTCGACACGCCCGGCGTCGGCGGGCTCGACTCGATGCACGGCGAGCTGGCCAAGGAGGCCGCGGCGGGCGCGACCGCGCTGCTGTTCGTCGTCGACGCCTCGGCGCCGTTCACCTCGACCGAGCTGCGGTTCCTGCGTGACGTCGGCGAGCGCGTCGAGACCGTGGTGTTCGCGCTGACCAAGGTGGACATGTTCCGCGGCTGGCGCGAGGTCATGGAAGCCGACCGGCAGCTGCTGCGCGAGCACGCGCCCCGCTTCGCCGACGCGGTGTTCCACCCGGTGTCGGCGCGGATGTTCGAGACCGCGGCGAAGGCGCCGAACGAGCAGATGGCCGCGATGCTGCGCGAGAAGTCCGGCGTCGCCGCCGTCCAGACGGCGCTGCAGGAACTGCTGGTCGGCCGGTCGGCGATGCTCGGCGAGGCGAACACGCTGCGTGCGCTCTCCAGTGCTCTCGGCGAGATCAAGGCGAAGCTGCAGGCCGAGAGCCGCGCGCTCTCGGCCGGCGAGGCCGAGGCCGAGCAGCTGCGCGAACGCCGTGACCAGCTGCAGGCGGAACGGCGGACGTCGACCCGCGGCTGGCAGCTCAAGCTGCGCGGCGAGATCCAGCGCACCCGCGTCGAGGTCGGCCACGAGAGCAGCAGGCAGATGCGCGACGCGCAGACCCACTTCCGCCAGCTGATCGACGCGGCCAAGCGCGACGAGCTGGCGGCGCTGCCGCAGCAGGTCGACATCGCGCTGCAGACGACGTCGCAGCGGGTCTCGATGCTGCTCTCGCAGCGGCTGAACCAGGTCACCAACGTCTCACTGGCCGAGCTGTTCTCGCCCGAAGAGCTGGACGTCATCCGCGCGCAGTTCGCCAGGGCCGGCGGCCCGCCGGTGGTGCTGCGGCCGCCGGACAAGAAACCGCCGACGGCCGAGGACAAGCTGCTCGTCTTCATGGGCATCTCGGGCGGCGTCGGTGCCGGCAAGGTCGCCGCGCTGCCGCTGGCCGGCGTCGCCATCCTCAACCCCGTCGTGCTGCCCGCGACGATCATCATCGGCCTCGGCGCCGGCTGGTGGATGGCCCGCACCCGCAAGCACGCGGCCGACAAGCAGCACATGAAGCAGTGGCTCGTCGAGGCCATCGCGGACGCCCGCTCGACGCTCGACCAGCTGGTCGCCGAGCAGCTCATCGAGGCCGAGCAGCAGCTGTCGATGGCGCTCGACGAGGCGCTGAGCCGTCGCATCGACGCGATCGAGGCCGAGCTGAAGGAAGTCGACAAGACGATCAAGATGGGCGCGCAGGAACGCGCCAAGAAGATCGCGATCGTCTCGAAGCGGCTCAAGGAGGTCAGCGAGGGCCGTGACCGGGCCGAAGCCTTCCTCGGCCGGATCCGGGCACTGCGGGACAAGACGGCCTGACCGGCGTCCGGTTGTGGAGCGGAACCGAACCGGCATACGGTGAGTCATACCCTCCGACAGCAGGTCAGAGCGCGTTACCCGGTTCAAAGGGGGAAGGTCCATGTGGGTCGACGAGAGTGGCGGCAGCGACACCGACGCCTCCAGCCCGGACGCGATGACCGTCCACGTCGACGGTCAGGAGTACCAGGCCGAGGTCAACTACGACGTGAACGATGACGGGGTGAACGACACCGCGATCGTCGAGCACGACGACGGTTCGGCCCAGGCGTTCATCGACACGAACCACGACGGCGTGGCCGATCACTACGCCGTGCTGGACTCCACCGGGCACGTCGTCGAGCAAGCCGTCTACGACGAGGCCAGCGGTGAGTGGGTCGAGACCTCCGGGGGCGGGCACGACGACTCGGGCGCGAGCGGTCACGAAGACAGCTCCGGCGGCCACATCCACGCGGACCTGCCCGACGGCGAGGTCGACGCCGGCGTCGCGACGATCGACACCGACCACGACGGGCACAACGACACGGTGATCGTCGAGACGAAGAGCGGTGGCACCATCGCCTTCACCGACAAGGACGGCGACGGCGAGGCGGACGTCGCGATCCAGACCGAAGCGGACGGCACGACCACGACGTTCGAGCACACCGGGCCCGGCCAGTGGACCGAAGTCTCCAGTGGACTGATGGACTCGGGGACCGGAAGCGACCCGGCGTCCGACGCCGCCTGGGGCGAGGCCGGCACGCAGACGCTGGAAGGCGTCGCGCGCATCGACTCCGGCACGGGACAGTGGATTTCGCCGAACTGAAGTGACTCACGTCATAGTTTGAAAGCCCGGGGCTCCAGCCTCGGGCTTTCTTCATGTCTTCAATGAAAACGAGCAGGTCACAGTCGTGACGACGGCCACCGCAAGATTTTCGCCGAATACACCGATCCAGTGACCTCTGAATCGATTCCCTTATCGTTCTTGTGAGAGAACCTACACGTCAGCTCTCGGTTACTTGCCAGTCATGCGGCTACTCTCAGGGAATCCCAAACCACGCACACCGGTTCGCCAGCCGGTGCGCGAAGCCATTCGGTCGCACGAGCTTGAGGGTCGCGCCGGAACAGCGTCGTTCCGGTGGGGGCCCTCTTTTGCGTTCTCGGAAGTCAGGAGTAGAGATGACCGCAGTCGCCATCCCCGGGCTGGACACCGCGCCGACGACGCACAGTGGCGTGCTGTCCTTCGTCCGGGAGGTCGCCGAGCTGACCACCCCGGACCGCGTGGTGTGGGTCGACGGGTCCGACGAAGAAGCCGCCCGGATCAACCAGGAGCTGGTCGAGGCCGGCACGTTCGTGCAGCTCAAGTCGAAGCCAAACTCCTTCTGGGCCACTTCCGACCCAGGCGACGTCGCTCGCGTCGAAGACCGCACCTTCATCTGTTCCGAGCGGCCCGAGGACGCCGGTCCGACCAACAACTGGATGGACCCGGCCGAGATGAAGGCCACCATGACCGAGCTGTTCCGCGGCTCGATGCGTGGCCGCACGATGTACGTCATCCCGTTCTGCATGGGCCCGCTCGGCGACGAGAATCCCAAGCTGGGTATCGAAATCACCGATTTCGCCTACGTCGTCGCTTCCATGCGCGTGATGACGCGCGCCGGCCAGGCCGCGCTGGACAAGTTCATCGCGCCCGACGGCACCGAGCGCGAATTCGTCCCCGCCCTGCACTCCGTCGGCAAGCCGCTGGAGCCGGGCGAGAAGGACGTTCCCTGGCCCTGCAACGAAACCAAGTACATTTCGCACTTCCCCGAGGAGCGCGCGATCTGGAGCTACGGCTCGGGTTACGGCGGCAACTCCTTGCTGGGCAAGAAGTGCTACTCGCTGCGCATCGCCTCGGTGATGGCCCGTGACGAGGGCTGGCTCGCCGAGCACATGCTGATCCTCAAGCTGATCTCGCCCGAGGACAAGGTGCACTACGTCGCCGCCGCGTTCCCGAGCGCCTGCGGCAAGACGAACCTCGCCATGCTGCAGCCGACCATCCCCGGCTGGCGCGCCGAGACCCTCGGCGACGACATCGCGTGGATGCGCTTCGGCGAGGACGGCCGCCTGTACGCGGTCAACCCGGAGTTCGGCTTCTTCGGCGTCGCGCCGGGCACCGACTGGCACACCAACCCGAACGCGATGCGCACGATCGAGAAGGGCAACACGGTCTTCACGAACGTCGCCCTGACCGACGACGGCGACGTGTGGTGGGAAGGCATGGAGAACAAGCCGGCCCACGCGACGTCGTGGAAGCACCAGGACTGGACGCCGGACTCCGAGGAGAAGGCGGCCCACCCGAACTCGCGCTACTGCACGCCGATGTCGCAGTGCCCGATCCTGGCGCCCGAGTGGGACGACCCGAAGGGCGTGCCGATCTCGGCGATCCTGTTCGGCGGCCGCCGCAAGACGACGGTGCCGCTGGTGAACGAGGCCCGCGACTGGCAGCACGGCGTGTTCATGGGCGCCACGATGTCGTCGGAAACCACCGCTGCCGCGGCCGGCGCGGTCGGCAACGTGCGCCGCGACCCGATGGCGATGCTGCCGTTCCTCGGCTACCACGCCGGTGACTACTTCAAGCACTGGCTGAACCTGGGCAAGAACGCCGACGCGAACAAGCTGCCGAAGATCTTCTACGTCAACTGGTTCCGCCGCGGCGACGACGGCCGGTTCCTGTGGCCGGGCTTCGGCGAGAACTCGCGCATCCTGAAGTGGGTCGTCGAGCGGGTCGAGGGCCGCGGCAACGCCGTCGAGACGCCGATCGGCTTCGTGCCGCGCGCCGAGGACCTCGACACCGAGGGCCTGACCGAGCCGATCGAGGACATCCAGGCCGCCCTCGACGTCAAGCCCGAGGAGTGGCGCGAGGAGATCCCGCTGATCGAGGAGTGGTTCGAGAAGATCGGCGACAAGGTCCCAGCGTCGCTGCGTGACGAGCTCGACGCGCTGGCTCAGCGCCTGGGCTAGTCACCCCTGAACAGAAGGGGACGGCTCCCGGCCGCATCCGGGAGCCGTCCCCTTCTTCCATTTCCGGGTAGTTTCGCGGCCATGAGACCGTTCCGGTTCGGTGTGGCGTTGGTGGCGCCCGGCTCGCGCGCCGAGTGGGTGGCGAAGTGCCGGAAAGCCGAAGACCTCGGTTACGACGTCGTCGGGGTGGTCGACCACCTCGGGCGGGTCGCGCCGGTGCCCGCGCTGCTGCTGGCCGCCGAGGCCACCGAACGCGTCCGGCTCAATACCTTCGTGCTGAACGCGAGCTTCCACAACCCGGTGCTTCTCGCCCGCGACCTCACCGGGCTCGACGAGTTCACCGGCGGCCGGCTCGAGATCGGGCTCGGCGCCGGGTACGTCCGGGCGGAGTTCGAGGCCGCCGGCATCGAGTGGGGCACGCCGGGGCAGCGATTCGCGCGGCTCGTCCGCGCGGTCAGCGAAATCGAGCGCGCGTACGAGGGCCGTCCCCGGCCGCCGCTGCTGCTCGGCGGCCGCGGTGACCGCGTGCTGGCCTTCGCCGCCGAGCACGCCGACACCATCGCCTTCACCGGCACCGCACCCGGCGCCGCCGAAGGACCGCTGGCCCTGGCCGGGCCCGCCGCGCTCGCCGAGCGCGTCGATTTCGTGAAGCGGGCGCTCGGCGGCCGTGACGCCGAGCTCAACCTGCTGATCCACTTCGTCCGGGTCACCGGTGGACGGCGGGCCGCGCTGGAAACGGCCCATCGGCTCGTGCCGCACCTGGGTGCCGGCGAGCTGGCCGAGCTGCCGACGGTGGTCGTCGGGTCGGCGCAGGAGTGCGCCGACCAGTTGCGGCGCACCCGCGAGACGCTCGGTGTCAGCTACTTCACGGTCATCGAAGAGGACCTGGAGCGCCTGGCGCCGGTGATCGACAGCCTCCACTGAGTACCTTGTCGGTATGACGGGGGATTTCCGCTTCGGCGTCAACATGACCGTGCCGGACAGCCGGGCCGCGTGGGTGGCGAAGTGCCGCCAGGTCGAGGACCTCGGCTACGACGTGCTCTCGGCCGCCGACCACCTCGGCATGGCGCCGCCGTTTCCCGCGCTGGTGCTCGCCGGCGAGGTCACCGAGCGGGTCAAGCTCAACACGTTCGTGCTCAACGCGCCGTTCTACAACCCCGTGCTGCTCGCCCGCGAGGTCACCGGCACCGACCAGTTCACCGACGGGCGCTTGGAGCTGGGCCTCGGCGCCGGCTACGTCAAGGCGGAGTTCGAGGCCGCGGGGATGCCGTTCCCGTCCGCGCGCGAGCGTGTCGACCACCTCGAGCGGACGATCCTCGAACTGAAGCGGCTGTACGCGGACCCGGAGCACAAGCCCGCGCCGGTCCGTCCCGAAGGGCCGCCGCTGCTGCTCGGCGGCCGCGGTGACCGGATCCTGACCCTCGCCGCCCAGCACGCCGACACCATCGGCTTCACCGGCACGGCCAAGACGCCGGACGGCGCCGCCCTCGCCCCGGCGACGGCCGAGGACATCGAGGAGCGCGTCAGCTTCGTCCGGTCGAAGCTCCGCGGCCGCGACGCCGAGTTCAACCTGCTCGTGCACTTCGTGAAGGTCACCGAAGACCGCAAGGCCGCGCTCGAGGAGTTCGTGGACGCCTTCCAGGGCCGGATGACCGTCGACCAGCTCGCCGAGCTGCCGACCGTGCTGACCGGCAAGCCCGCCGAGGTCGCGGAGCAGATCCGGGCGCACCGCGAGCGTTTCGGCCTGACGTACTTCACCGTCTTGGAGCACAACATGGAGCAGTTCGCGCCGGTCCTCGAGCACCTCCGGTGATCGACGCGCGGGCGATCGGTGTCCGGGCCGGCGAGCACTGGCTGTTCGACGACCTGGACTTCTCCGTCGACCCCGGCGAGTGCGCCGCGATCGTCGGGCCGAACGGAGCCGGCAAGTCGACCTTGCTGCGCTGCTTCTACGGCATGCAGAAGCCGCAGCGCGGCCGCGTGCTGGTGGACGGGAAGGCCCCGGACGAGCGGGACGTCGAGTTCCGCCGCAAGGTGTCGGTGCTGTTCGACGACTCCGACTTCTTCGCCGAGCTGACCCCGTTGCAGCACCTGGAACTGCTGTCCGGTTCGTTCGGCGTGGACCTCGGCGAGCACGAGGAGCTGCTGCGTGACGCGGGCTTGGGCGAACGCGCGCGCGTCACGGCCGGGCACTTCTCGGCGGGCCAGCGCCGCCGGCTGCTCCTGCTCGGCGTCACCGCGCGGCCGCACCGGCTGCTGCTGCTCGACGAGCCCGAGCGCGCGCTGGACACTGCGGGCAAGGAGTGGCTGACCGAGGTGATCGCCCGGTCGACGGCGGCCGGCGCGGCGGTCGTGGTGGCCACGCACCACCCGCCGCTGCTCGAAGCCGCCGACAGCGTGCTCGAACTGTTCTGATGACGCAGCGGCGCAAGGTGCCTCGGTCGAGGGCGGCGGTGGGGGCGAGGGTGGAGGCAAGAGTGGAGGCGCTGCCGCGCCGGATGCGGATCCCGGGCCGCAAGCGGTTCGGCGGGATCTTCAGCGGCGACACGGCTTCGTTCGTCTTCCTCTTCGGCTTCGGCTTCCTGTTCACGGCGTTCTTCCACGTCGACGGGTGGCGTCAGGCGGTCTACGGCTCGGCGGACGTCGACTTCCCGGCCGTGCTCGGGCTGCTCACGCTCTGCTGCGCGGTGGGCTGGCGCGGCCTGCTGCGCCGCGGGTTCGCCTGGGTCGAGCCGGCCGAGCTGACCTGGCTGGACTTCGCCCCGGCCGACCGCGGCCGCGTCGTCACACTGCGGCTGCTCGGCGCCTGGACCGGCGTCGTGGCGGTGACCGGCTACCTGACCGCGTTGATGCTCGCCGTCGGCGGGGCCGGGCTCGACCAGTGGCGGGCGGGCATCGCCGTCGTCGCCGCTTCCGCGGTGGCGGCGTTCGCGTCGGCCAGGCGGACGGCGCTGCGGTTCGAGGCGGCCGTCCCGCTGGTGCTGGCGGGTTTCGGGCTGGTCGTCGCCGCTTTCCGGCTCGGCCCGGTGACCGTCCAGTTCGCCGCCGCGGGCGTGCTCGTGGCGGCGCTGCCGCTGGCGTTGGGCGGCGAGCCGGTCTCGCGCGCGGGCCGGTCGGTGCTGGTCGCCGGGTGGGCTGGCCGGGTGCTGCGCTCGGTGGCCGTGACGTTCCTCGACCCGATGATGCTGCTGCCGCCGTCGGCGCCGGTCGGCCGGTTCTCGCTGCGCCGCCCGACGCCGCTTCGGCTCGCCGTGGCGGGCACGCTCGGCCGGTCGCGGTACGCGGGCGCGGCCGTGCTCGTCGGCGTCGCGGTCGTCGTCGCGCACATCGCGTTGCCGACCGTGCCGGGTGCGGTGCTGGTCGGCATCGGCGCGTACGTCGCGTTGACGCCGTTCGGCGCCGGGCTCGGGGAGCTGTGGCGCAACCCGGGCCGTCGCCGGTGGCTGGGCTCGGCGAACCGCGAACTCGTGCTGACCCACGGCCTGGTGCTGGCGGCGGTGGGCTTGCTGTGGGCGGCACTGCTGGCCGTGGTCACCCTCGCGGGTGGGACGTCGTTCGGCTCGGGCGCGTGGCTCGCGGTGCCGCTGTCGGTGCTGTCGATCTTGCGCACGGTCACGCGGACCGCCGTTGACTACGCGAATCCCGGTTTCGTCGACACCCCGGTCGGGCCGATGCCCGCCAACCTCACCCGGCAGCTCTTCCGCGGGCTCGACCTCCAGGTCGTCGGCATGGTGGTGCTCTCCGCCGCCGTTTGACCTACGCTCGTTGCGACGAAGGGAGCAGTCGTGGGCGGCGGACACGCACCGGGCGTCGGGCGGAGGGCGACCAGCGAGTTCCCGCCCGGCTGGAGCAACGAGCAGATCATCTCGGTGGTCAAGGACGTCGCCAACGACCCGAGCGAGGCCCGGCGGCAGCAGAAGAACGGCCGCTGGCGGTGTGCCGGCGAGCGGTTCAACGTGCACCTGATCGTGCTGGTCGAGGAGAACGGCCACGTGCACACGGCCTACCCGGTCGCGGGCCCCGGCGTGGTCCGGAACCCGGACGCCGCGCGCGACCCGGCCAACCCGACGGTCGCCGACCTCAAGGACAACCGGATCAGCTTCTTCGCCGACAGCGTGCTCACCATGCTCGGCAACCGGCTGTCCCCGGAGGACTACACCCACTACCGCACGCTGCTGTGGTCGGGCGAGTGGGAGGAGTTGGCCGACGTCCTGGCCGCGCACGCGGTCAAGGTGAACCTGCGCTTCTCGGCCGACGAGCTGTCCGACTTCGAGAAGCTGCTCAACAGCTACGAGCTGCCGGTGCCGCGCTGCGCGTTCCTCAACGACCGCGAGCACATCCTCAAGCAGCTGCGCAGCGCCGGCTAGCTCGCCGCGGGAAGCGGTGGTGACGCGGCGGGGGCGACGGCCGCGCGCAGCTCGTCGAGCGGCAGCCCGACGGCGTCCGCGATGGCCGTGACCGTGAAGAACGCCGGTGTCGGGATGCGGCCGGTCTCGATCTTCCGGAGTGTCTCCACGGAAATCCCGGCCTCGGCGGCGACGTCGGCCATGCTCCGGCCGGCCCGCGCCGCCCGCAGCGCCTGGCCGAGGCGTTCGCCCCGTTCGCGCTCTTCTTCCGTCAGCGGCACCCGCACCATGGTGCCAATAATAATACCGCGAAGCGAAGCGGCACCGTTGAGGGTGACAGTGGGCATCGGAGGAACACCAGAGTTGTCCACTGCCTGTGGACAACTCTGTGCACAGGTGTGGAAAAGCCCCGCCGAACGCCCGTTCGGCGGGGCCTCCACTACACCTTGTGGTGTCAGGCGCCCGGCGGCACCGGAAGTGGCATGCCGGGCAGGGTCTGGTCGTTCGGCACGACGCCGTCGACCAGGTAGGCCTCCACGACCTTGTCCACACCCGGATTGCCGTAGGCGTAGATGCCGTGGTCACCCTCGCCGGTGATCGTCAGCATCCGCGAGCCCTCGAACGCCTTGTGCGCGCGGCGCGCGCCCTCGATCGGCGTCGCCGGGTCGTGCTCCGACTCGACGATGAGCACCGGCGGGACCCCCTTGCCGTCGAGCACGGGCAGCGGGACCGGCGGGTGCTGCCAGAACAGGCACGGCTGGATGAACCAGCCCGCGCCGAGCAGGGGCAGCTGCTGGTCGATCAGCTTCTGCGACTGCCGGATGGCGCTGGCGGTGGAGCCGGTCCACGGACCCTCGTTGCAGGGGATCGTCCAGAACGACGCGTCGTAGGCGTCACCGTCGGCCGGGACCATCAGCGGCTGGGCGCCGGAGGTCTCGGTGCTCTTGTCGGCGGCCTTGACCTTCTGCGCGGCCGACGACTTGGCCTGCGCCGACGCGGTGCCCTGGGTCAGCGTCCGGACGCTGACCAGGTAGTCGGCCAGACCCGGGAACGAGCGCTTCGAGTAGATGTTCGACGCGATGAACGAGTCCAGGCCGTTGGCCGACACGGTCGAGCCGTCGGGCAGGGTGACCGCGCCCTGGGTCAGCGCGTACCGGACCTGCTCGTAGGTCTGGCGGGCCGCCTCGCCGGTGGTGCCGAAGTGGTAGAGCTTGTCGTACTTCGCCATCCACGGGAGGAAGTCCTGGCGCCAGCGGCGCTCGAAGCCGAGCGGCTGCCAGTCGAACGACTTCTGCCAGGTGGTGGTGAACTCCGTCGAGGAGTCGAGGACGAACCGGCCGGTCCGCGTGGGATAAGCCTGCGCGTAGTGCGCGCCCATCCAGGTGCCCGCGGAGTAGCCGACCCAGTTGATCTTGTCGCGGCCCAGCAGCACGCGCAGCAGGTCGATGTCCTTGACCGTCTGGTCGGTGTTGATCAGCGGGCCCAGCTCGCCGGACTTCTGCTGGCAGGACAGCGCCGCGTACTTCGTGGCCTGCAGGATCAGGTTCAGGTTCTGCTTGCTGCGGTCGCGCGGGTCGAGGTCGGAGCCGGTGCCGATGGCGCCGCCGCAGGTGATGTTCGTGCTCTTGCCGGTGCCGCGCGGGTCGAAGCCGATGACCTCCTGGTGCTCGCGCAGCTTCGGCTGGTTGCGCAGGCGGGCCGGGAAGTTGCGGCCGGGCGCGCCGGGGCCGCCGGGGTTGACGACGACGCTGGCGGTCGCGTCCTTGGTGGCCTTCAGCCTGCTGACCGCGATGGTCAGGTCGATCTGCGCGTTCGCCTGGTACCAGTTGCGCGGCGTCTTGAACGTCGCGCACTCCATGTCCTCGGCGCCCGCGGGCGGGGCGGTCGGCAGCTCGGCCGGGACGGCGCACTTGTGCCAGTCCAGCTTCTGGTTCGCGTACTGCGGCGGGATGTTCGTGGAGTTCAGCGGCTGCTTGCCGGCAGCCGCCTCCTGGCCTGCGAAGGCAGGCGTGAACCCGGCCAGCAGGGTGCCGGCGATGGCCGGGATCACCACCGCGTAGCGGAGTCGTGTCATACGGTTGCCCCTTGTCGGGTTTCGCGTGCGGAGTCCGGCTATTGATATCGGCCGGGTAGGGGCGGGACAACCGACCTTGGTCGGCATCGCGGACCGTGGCGATCAAATCGATATCGGACAGACGTGACGCGCCGTCACCGAGGTCTTAAGGTCAGGCGGTCGGTTACGGGAGTTAGGTGAGGTCCGATGTCGACTGTGAAGCACGACGGGAAGGTGCGCGGGTTGCGGTTCAGCCCGTGGAACCTGCTCCTGATCGTTCCGCTGCTGGTCCTGGTCACGCCACTGTTCAACGTGGACGGTCCGCGGCTGTTCGGGATGCCGTTCTTCTACTGGTTCCAGTTCCTCATGGTCGCGGTGGGCGTCCTCTCCACCTGGATCGTCTACGTCATGACCAGGGACAAGCCGACCGCTGACGCGCCGGACCGGCTGAGCGTCGACGAACTGGACGAGGGGGACGCTCGATGAGCAACCTGCAGTGGCCCGAGCTGATCATCTTCACCGTGCTGTTCGCGCTGGTGACGGTGCTCGGCTTCATGGCGTCGCGCTGGCAGCGCGGCAGCACGCTGGACCACCTCGACGAGTGGGGCCTCGGCGGGCGCAAGTTCGGCTCGTGGATCACGTGGTTCCTGCTCGGCGGTGACCTCTACACGGCGTACACGTTCGTCGCGGTGCCCGCGCTGGTGTTCAGCGCCGGCGCGCTGGGCCTCTACGCCCTCCCGTACACGATCGTCGTCTACCCGATCGTCCTCCTGCCGGCGCTGCGGATGTGGTCGGTTTCGCGGGTGCGCGGTTACGTCACGCCGGCCGACTTCGTGCGCGGCCGCTTCGGCTCGCCGACGCTGGCGCTGCTCGTCGCGATCACCGGCATCGTCGCGACCATGCCGTACATCGCGCTGCAGCTGGTCGGGCTCGAAGCCGTGCTGCGGACGATGGGCATCAACGGCGGTGGCATCGTCGGGCACCTGCCGCTGCTGGTGGCCTTCGTCATCCTGGCCTTCTACACCTACCAGTCCGGCCTGCGGGCGCCCGCGCTGATCGCGTTCGTCAAGGACATCCTGATCTACATCGTGATCCTGGTGGCGATCATCTACCTGCCCTCGAAGCTCGGCGGCTGGTCGCACATCTTCGACTCGGCCGCGCAGACGCTGGCCAAGCCGAACCCGAAGACCGGGAAGCCGTCCGGGTCGATCCTGCTCACCGCCAACAACCAGCTGCAGTACGCGACGCTGGCGCTGGGTTCGGCGCTCGCGCTGTTCCTCTACCCGCACTCGCTGACCAGCGTGCTGGCCTCGCGCGGGCGCAACGTGATCAAGCGGAACATGGTCGCGCTGCCGGCGTACTCGCTGGTGCTGGGCCTGCTGGCGCTGCTGGGCTACGTGGCGATCACCGCGGGCGTCAAGCCGCTGACCAACGCCGCGACCGGCAAGGCCGACGGCAACACGATCGTCCCGGTGCTGTTCAACAACCAGTTCTCGTCGTGGTTCGCGGGCATCGCGTTCGCCGCGATCGGCATCGGCGCCCTGGTGCCCGCCGCGATCATGTCGATCGCCGCGGCCAACCTGTGGACGCGCAACATCTACAAGGAGTACATCCGCAAGAACGCGACACCGCAGGAAGAAGCGAAGCAGGCGAAGCTGGCTTCGCTGGTCGTGAAGCTCGGCGCGGTGGCCGTGATCATCCTGATCGACCCGCAGTTCTCGATCGACCTGCAGCTCATCGGCGGCGTGCTGATCCTGCAGACGCTGCCGGCGGTGGCGCTCGCGCTGTACACGCGCTGGTTCCACCGGTGGGGCCTGATCGCCGGCTGGGTCGTCGGCATCGGCTGGGGCCTGATCATGCTGTACGGCATCCCGAACCCGGCCAACGGCAAGCAGCACTTCGGCGGTTCGGCGCTCGCGCTGGGCAACATGTCGATCTTCGGCTGGCACCCGTTCGCGGGCTCGCAGGTCCAGATCTACGTCGGGTTCGTCGCGCTGATCGCCAACCTGGTGGTCGCGGCGATCTTCACGGTGATCGCCCGGCAGCTGAAGGTGTTCAACGGCACCGACGACACGAACCCCGAGGACTACCACGTCGACGAGCACGACAAGGACCTGCGTCCCATCGGCGTCCACTAAGGACGGTCGAGGCGGGCGACCAGCGTCCGTGAGACGAGGTAGAGCACCAGGCCGTTGAGCAGGTGCCAGAGGAAGTGCGTGCCGGCCGGGACGTAGTCGCAGACGTCCCGGTCGAGCGCGCGGAGGCTCAGTGAGAGCGCGAAGACCGCCCCGGCCACGGCGAAGTGCGTCCAGTACTCGTCACGGCGGAAGGCCAAGAGCGCGGCGAACGCGAACAGCCCGAACAGCGCGGAGAGGTAGAGGCCGCCGCCCAGCACCGCCGTGACCACGGTGAGCGCGAGAAACGCGGGCGGGGCGAACCACCACCGGCGCCAGCCGAAGAACACGCGTGGGAACAACGCGGCGTACACCAGGACGAAGCCGAGGACGGCGGCCGAGTCCCCGACGGCGGCCCACCGCCTCGCGACCAGGTGGAAGACGCTGCTGGCCACGAAGACCAACCCGATGAGGACGGCGAGCAGCCGCCCGGCGCGGTTGCCCGCGGCCAGCCGCCAGACGAGCACGGCGGCCACGAGGAAGGCGAGGTTGCTGAGACTGTTGAGCGGCTCACCCCAGAGCCCGGGCGCGACGCGTTCGCAGTACCCGTCGACGTAGTCCGTCACGGGAACAGCCAACCACGGCTAGCGTGAGGGGCATGAGCGACGCGGTGAGCCGGTTCCCGATCACGGAACTCGAAGACCTGCCCGACGACCTTCGCGAGCGCGTGGGCGTGATCGCGGAGAAGTCGGGGTTCGTCCCGAACATCTTCCGCGCGCTCGGCCACCGCCCGGCCGAGCTGCGCGCGTTCCTCGACTACCACGACGCGTTGATGGAGCGGACCGAAGGCCTGAGCAAGGCCGAGCGCGAGCTGGTGGTCGTCGCGACGTCCGGCGCGAACCACTGCACGTACTGCGTGGTCGCGCACGGGGCCATCCTGCGCATCCGCGCGAAGGACCCGGAGCTGGCCGACCGCGTGTCCAGCAACCCGTGGCAGGTGGAGCTGGACGAGCGCGGTCGCGCGATCGTCGACCTCGCGCTGGCGCTCGCCCAGGACTCCGCGCTGTTCGGCGAGGGTGACCTGGAGGCCGCGCGCAACGCCGGCCTCACCGACGACGAGATCTGGGACGTCGGCGCGATCACGGCGTTGTTCGCGATGTCGAACCGGCTCGCCCACCTGACCGCGCTGCGCCCGAACCCGGAATTCTTCCTCCTCGGCCGCGTGCCGCGTTAGAACTCCTGGCGCCAGGTTTCGTCGGTCAGCTTCGGCCCCCAGGTGTCGAAGTCGTGCTCGGCGACGGGCTCGAACCCGGCCGCGCGGTAGATCTTCCGCGCCGCGGTGAGGATCGAGACCGTCGACAGCTCCATCCCGCGGTAGCCGTGCGAGCGGGCGAACTCGACGCACTCGGTGACCAGCCGCTTGCCGAGGCCGTGTCCGCGGGCCGACGGTTCGAGCAGCAGGAGCCGCAGCTTCGCGATCTCCGGGTCCTCGCTGCGGGCGCACGCGATGCTGCCGACGCGCTCACCGTCGAGTTCGGCGATCCAGAACGCCTGGCCCGGATCGTCGCGGGTCTCGACGAAGTCCGCGACGATCCGGGCGACGAGCCCTTCGAACCGGTCGTCGAAGCCGTACTCGCGGCCGTACAACGCGCCGTGTCGTTCCACCACCCAGCCGAGGTCACCCGGTCGTGGCGGCCGGAGGACGACGACCGGGTCGCGGTGGCGGCCGCCGACGACGTCGCCGATCGTGCGCATCGCGGTCAGCAGCCGCTGCTGGTCTTCGTCGGCGAAGCGGCGCAGCAGGCCGGCGATCTGCTCGGTGGACCGGCGGTTGAGCACGTCGAACGCTTCGCGGCCCGCCGCGGTCGGGCGCACGAGCTGGCGGCGGGCGTCCTCGCCGGACCGTTCGCGCGCGATCAGCCCGCGAGCCTCGAGGCGGGCGAGCAGCCTGCTGGCGTAGCCGGCGTCGAGGTCGAGGCGCTTGCGCAGGTCGGTGACTGGCAGTGGGTCCTGGTGGGCGAGCTCGAAGAGCACCCGCGCTTCCGGCAGCGAGTACTCGGCGTCCGCCGGTCCTTCGTCCAGTACGCCGATGACTCCGGTGTAGAGCCGGTTGAAGGCGCGGACCGCGGCCACGCGGTCGGCCAGCTGTGCGTCGTTCATTGACCACCTCAACAAACTCGTTGACGAAGTCAAAGAATACTGCGGACGCCGGCCGAGGCAAGGGACATCTCGGTGGGTGGACATGGGAAACCCCGTGCTGCTGCCAGGTCGGGGGTCCGCCAGCATCACGGGGTCGTAGGGGGTATCGACGCCACTTTCAGTGGCGTTACAGCCTCGGCACTTTGTGGCATAGGTCACTCGAATGGGCGACCACCACGGGGTGAAGAGGGATCAGCGCATGTAGCCCGAGCGCGCCTGCGCGATCGCGATGAGTTCCTGACGGACCGTCGCGGTCGCGGCGGTGTCGATCGCCCGGTTCAGCGCCCGGCGAGTGCGAGCCTCGGCGCGACGGGCACGGAGCTTGGCGGCGATGTTGTTCATCGGTTTCTGCATCCCCTTCGGAGGGTCTCGGTGGCTTGTGCCTCTAGTATGCACCTTTTTTCACAAGTATTCCAATGAATGTCCGGTGATGTGGCGCACTCGCCGATGAATCATCGGCTAAGTTGGGTATAGACCGGAGAGATTGAGGGTGGCGGCGGTCACGGCGAGGCAACCCGCTACGGCTCTATAGGTATATCTAGCGCCACAGCTATAAATGCTTAGCGATGCTCATAGGCCGCGAGACGACGGCAAAAGCGCAGGTCAGTCGCGTCCGAGCAGGTAGTGGCCGAAGTGCGGCACGGTGAAGGCGATCTGGCCGCGTTCGGCGGAGTAGACGAGGCCCTTCTTCATGAGGCTGTCGCGAGCCGGCGACAGCGACGACGGCTTGCGCCCGAGGAAGACGGCGACGTCGGCGGTGCCGGCGGGCTCGTCGCGGCCCTGGGTCAGCTCGGCCATCGCGAGCAGGTACTCGCGCTCGGCGGGCGTCGCGCGGTCGTAGCGGGAACCGAAGAAGCCCACGGCTAGTTCTGCCTCCGCCTCGGGGGCCGCGACCTGGACATCCTTGACGGTGATCGGGTCGGACGGCGCCGCGTCCCAGGCCGCCTTGCCGTAGGCCTGGATGAAGTACGGGTAGCCGCCGGACGCGTCGAAGAGCGCGTCGAGGGCTTCCGGCTCGATGCCGGCGTCCTCCCGCTCGATCGGCGCCAGCACGGCGTAGTCGGCGTCCTCGCGGTCGAGGCGGTCGATCCGCGCGTACCGGAACAGCCGCTCGGAGTAGGACTTGGACGCCGAGAGCACGGCGGGCACGTGCGGCAGCCCGGCCCCGACGACGACCAGCGGCGCCCCGGACTGGGACAGCTCGTGGCAGGCGGCGCACAACGCCGAGACGTCGTCGGGCTGCAAGTCCTGGATCTCGTCGATGAGCAGCGCGACCCCGGTCCCGACGTCCGCGGCCAGCTCGGCGACGTCGGTGAACAGCTCGACGAGGTCGATCTCGATGTCCCCGGAGTCGGCCCGTCCTTGCGCGGCGGGCACGTCGATGCCGGGCTGCCACCGGTCGCGGAGCTTGGCGTCGGGCTTGTTGGCCCGCAGCGCGAAGGCCTTGAGCACGCCGAGGACCTCTTCGACCCGGTCGGGCGCGCGATGCCGCACGGCGAGATCCCGGATGGCCCGGTGCAGCGCGGCGGACAGCGGCCGCCGCAGCTCGGCGTCCGGCCGCGCCTCGATCTTCCCGGCACCCCACTTGTGCCGGACGGCCATCGCGCGCAGCTCCCCGAGGAGCACGGTCTTCCCGACCCCGCGCAGCCCGGTGAGCACGAGACTGCGTTCGGGTCTCCCCCGCGCGACCCGTTCGAGGACGACCTCGAAAGCCTTGAGCTCACGTTCACGCCCGGCCAGCTCAGGCGGCCGCTGCCCGGCGCCGGGCGCGAAGGGGTTGCGGATGGGGTCCACTCTGCCAAGCTATCGACGTGTCTAGCGCGAGCCCGATATTCGGCCATAGTCGGCTAGCGCGTGTCGCCGATGTTCGACCGGATGGCCGAGCCCTGGCACAGTGACGCGATGACCGAGCGGGATTGGCGGCGCTTCGCGGTCGGCGCCGAGGTGACCGGCACGGTTTCCGCGATCCCGCGGCCGGGAGCCATCGGAATCTTCGTCGACCTGGACGGCGCGCCGGGTTTCGTCGATGTCCTGAGCCTGCCGCGGCAGGTCGGGGCGTGGCCATCGGTCGGCGTGACGACGACCTTCGAGGTGCTCACCCGCGGTCCGCGGCAAATCCGGCTGTGGCCGCTGGACCCGCGGTTCCGCTCGGGACCGTTCGGCAACGGTGTGCCGGAGCACGAGTGGCTGGCGCGCAAGGCGCGTTACCCGGAAGGCGCGGTCCTCACCGCGGAGGTGAGCGATGCCTATGTATCGGACGGCTCGTACGTCGTCCGGTACGAGGGCGGCTGGTCGTTCCTCGAAGGGGACGGCGAGCCACCGGAGGTGGGCGCCCGCGCCGACTACGAGGTGGTCCGCCACCTCGACAGAACCCGGCGCACGCTGCTCCGGCCGGCGGGTACATAGAGACGAACAGGTCTGCAGCCCTGCTCGTCCCTACCCCCAGCGCGCACTACGACGTGGCACTAGTCGCTCAGGTTCCGTTCCGCGTAGATCTTCATCGCGTCCCGGGCGAATTCCGCCGTCCGGCCTTCGAACCCGTACCGCGGCTCGTCGACATACAGCTGCCCGAGACCCGCGAAGTAGCCACGGGACACCGACGCCACCGCGGGCCGCAGCCACTCGTGCAGCCGCCGTGCGATCGCCTGGACCTCGGCGTCGTCCGGCGCCTGGCCGGCTTCCCGGGCCGCGCCGAACGCCGCCGCGATGTCCCGCTGCTCCTGCTGGTGGGCCTGCTTCTGCTCCGCCGACATCGAGTTCCACCACTCGTTGCCGCGCCGGTAGGCGTCGGCGCCCCAGCGCCGGGTGACCTCTTCCTCGTACTGCGTGTGGTCGAAGCCGTCGAAGACTTCCTCTGCCATCAGTTGTTCACCTCCCTTCAGTTTTCGGAGGGTCGTGCGGACCGCGTCGATCTGCCGTCCGATCCGCCGCCGCTCCTGTTCGAGCAGCTCCAGGTGGGTTTCGAGCGCGGCGGCGCTGTCGCGCTGCCCGTCGAGCACTTCCGCGATGGCCGGCAGTCCGAGGCCGAGCTCGCGCAGCAAGAGGATCCGCTGCAGCCGGACGAGCGCCTGCTCGTCGTAGTAGCGGTAGCCGTTGCTGCCGATCCGGCTGGGCTCCAGCAGGCCGACCGCGCCGTAGTGGCGCAGCGTCCGGCTCGTCGTCCCGGCCGAGCGGGCGATGTCCTGGATCGACCACTCCATGGCTTCGACCCTAGAAGTTGACGCCACGTCAAGGTCAAGCGCTAACTCTTTATAGTGCTTTCTAGTACTAGCTCGATATTCACCCAGAAACGCCGATGAGGATTCGAGTCCGGGCACAGCGGGCACCCAGGCGATAAGTTCGACCAGGCAGCGGCCCGTACGAGGAAGGCAACGACCGTGATACTCCGTCGAGTGGCACGTCCCCTGCTCGCCACGATCTTCGTGACCGGCGGGATCAATGCGCTGAGGCAGGCCGAGGGGCACGCGAAGGCCGCCGAGCCGTTCCTGAACGCCGCGTTCGACAAGGTCGGCGACGTGGTCCCGGAGCAGATACCCCGCGATCCGGTGACCCTCGTCCGGGTCGACGCCGCGGTCAAGATCGGCGCCGGCCTCGCCCTGGCCGCCGGCAAGGCGCCGCGGCTGGCGGCCGGGCTGCTGCTCGGCAGCCTCGTGCCGACGACCCTGGCGACGCACAGCTTCTGGACCATGAAGGACCCGGGTGAGCGCGCCCAGCAGCAGATCCAGTTCTTCAAGAACGCCGGCCTGGCCGGTGGCCTGCTGCTCGCCGTCGCGGACACGGCCGGGAAGCCGTCGGTCGGCTGGCGGGCGCGGCACGCCGCGAAGGACGTCAGCGCGAGCGCCGGGAAGCTGAGCCGCAAGGCCGAGAAGCGCGCGAACAAGCTCGCGAAGCGCGCTCAGAAGGCGCTCCCCCACTGACTGACACCAAAGGGCCGCCCCTGACCGAGGGGCGGCCCTTTCGCGTGAAAACTACTTCTCCAGGATCGCGGTGACGCCCTGGCCGCCGGCCGCGCAGATGGAGATCAGGCCGCGGCCGGACCCCTTCTCGTGCAGCAGCTTCGCCAGCGTCGCGACGATCCGGCCGCCGGTCGCGGCGAACGGGTGCCCGGCCGCCAGCGACGAGCCGTTGACGTTCAGCTTCGCCCGGTCGATCGCGCCGAGCGGCTCGTCCAGCTCCAGCTTCTCCTTCGCGAACGCCGGGTCCTCCCACGCCTTGAGCGTGGCCAGCACCTGCGACGCGAACGCCTCGTGGATCTCGTAGAAGTCGAAGTCCTGCAGCGAAAGCCCGGCCCGCGCGAGCATCCGCGGCACGGCGTAGGCGGGCGCCATGAGCAGGCCCTCGTCGCCGTGGACGTAGTCGACGGCCGCGGTCTGCGAGAACGTCAGGTACGCCTGCACCGGCAGGTTGTGCGCCTTCGCCCACTCCTCGGTGGCGAGCAGGACCGTCGACGCGCCGTCGGTCAGCGGCGTCGAGTTGCCCGCCGTCATCGTGCCGTCGGGGCCGCCGAAGGCCGGCTTGAGCTTGGCGAGCTTCTCCGCGGTCGAGTCCGGCCGCAGGTTCTGGTCGCGCGTGAGCTTGAGGAACGGCGTCACGAGGTCGTCGAAGAACCCGCGCTCGTAGGCGGCGGCGAGCTTCTGGTGGCTGCTCGCGGCCAGCTCGTCCTGCGCCTCGCGGGTGATCTCCCACGCCTTCGCGGTCAGCGCCGCGTGCTCGCCCATCGAGAGCCCGGTGCGCGGTTCCTCGTTGCGCGGGATCGCCGGGACGATGTGCCCGGGCCGGATCTTCGCGACGAGCCGGAGCCGCTCGCCCAGCGTCTTGGCCGCGTTGAGTTGGATGAGGATCTGCCGGAGGTCCTCGTTGACGGCCAGCGGCGCGTCGCTCGTCGTGTCGACGCCGCCCGCGATGGCCGAGTCGATCTGGCCGAGCGCGATCTTGTTCGCGACGTTGACGATGGCCTGCAGGCCGGTGCCGCACGCCATCTGGACGTCGGACGCGGGCGTCGCGGGCGAGAGCTTGCTGCCCAGCACGCTCTCGCGGGCCAGGTTGAAGTCCTTCGAGTGCTTGAGCACCGCGCCGGCGGCGACCTCGCCGATCACCTCGCCCTGCAGCGAGAAGCGGCTGACCAGCCCGTCGATGGCGGCGGTGAGCATGTCCTGGTTCGACGCCTTCGCGTACGGGCCGTTGGACCTCGCGAAGGGGATCCGGTTGCCCCCGATGATCGCGACCTTGCGCACGGCAGGCGCCTGCTTGGGTTGCTTCGGCTTCGGCGGCATGACTTCACCTCTCTGGTCGTGTCTCTCACACTGTAACCTACTAGCGAGTAGGTTAGACTGCGACGTGACGCAGACTGCACGGGAGGCAACCGATGGCGGACAGGTACCAGCAGTTCACGAAAACCCCGGTGGGGAAGTTCGTGGTGCCGAAGCTCGGCTTGCCCAACCCCGCCACGCTGCGCCGGTACAAGCCCGGGCAACCCGCCCTCGAGGGTCCCGCACTTCTCGGCGCCGCGCCCGGTGGCCGGCTCGAGAAGACCCTGAAGGACCAGCTGGCCGACGCGGGCATCGACGTCGTCACGACGGCCGCCGATCGGCACGCGGCCCTGGTGTTCGACGCGACGGGCATCACCGACCCGGCGCGGCTGCGGGAGGTCTACGACTTCTTCCACCCGGTGATCCGCAGCGTCGGGCCGTCCGGCCGCGTCGTCGTGTTCGGCACGCCGCCGGAGCAGCTCGAGGGCCGCGAGCGGATCGCCCAGCGTGCCCTCGAAGGATTCACTCGATCGGTCGGTAAGGAGCTGAAGCGCGGCGCGACCGCCCAGCTCGTGTACGTCGCGGACGGCGCCGAAGAGGCGACGGAGTCGACGGTGCGCTTCCTGCTCTCGGCGAAGTCGGCGTTCGTCGACGCGCAGGTCATCCGGATCGGCACCGAGGGCAAGACGGCTGTTGCCCCCGCCGACTGGGAGAAGCCCCTCGAGGGCAAGGTCGCGCTGGTCACCGGCGCGTCGCGCGGCATCGGCGCGGCGATCGCCGAGGTGCTGGCCCGCGACGGCGCCCACGTCGTCGCGCTGGACATCCCCGCGCAGGGCGGTGACCTGTCGAAGGTGGCCAACAAGATCGGCGGGTCGGCGTTGCAGCTCGACATCACCTCGCCGAGCGCTCCCGCGAAGCTCGCGGAGCACCTGAAGGAGCGTCACGGCGGCGTGGACGTCGTTGTGCACAACGCAGGCATTACCCGCGACAAGACGCTGGGGAACATGAGCGAGAGCGCGTGGGACTCGGTGATCGCGGTGAACCTGGCGTCGCAGCTGGCGGTGAACGACAAGCTCCTCGCCGACAAGGTGCTCAACGACAACGGCCGGATCATCGGCGTCTCGTCGATCGCGGGCATCGCCGGCAACGTCGGCCAGACGAACTACGCGACGTCGAAGGCCGGCGTGATCGGCATGGTGAACGACGGCGCCCCGAAGCTGGCCGCGTACGGCGGCACGATCAACGCCGTGGCGCCCGGGTTCATCGAGACGAAGATGACCGCGGCGGTCCCGCTGTTCATCCGGGAGGCCGGACGGCGGCTGTCCAGCCTCGGCCAGGGCGGCCTGCCGGTCGACGTCGCGGAGACCATCGCCTGGTACGCGAACCCGGCGTCGGCCGCGGTGAACGGCAACGTCGTCCGCGTCTGCGGCCAGGCCCTGCTGGGGGCGTGACATGGCGATCCGCGAACTCGACAGCACACCGAGCCTGGCCACGCTCTACCCGAAGGCCCTGCTCGGCGGTGTGCTGCGCAAGCCGTCCGGCGGCGAGCTGCCGGACACCGAGCTGGTGCGCACGGGTGTCGTCGTCGACTCGGCGCACCTGGTGGCGTACAACGCGGTGTGCGGCTTCCGGCTGAGCGACGAGCTGCCGGCGACGTACCCGCACATGCTCGCGTTCCCGCTGCAGATGGCGCTGATGACCGAGCCGGGGTTCCCGTTCCCGCTGCTCGGCATGGTGCACGTGGCGAACCGGATCACCCAGCACCGCGCGTTGCGGCTGGGTGAGCCGCTGACCGTGCGCGTGCGGGCGGAGAACCTGCGCCCGCACGAGAAGGGCCGCCAGTTCGACGTCGTCAGCGAAGCCTGGGCCGGGGACGACCTCGTGTGGATCGACGTGAGCACGTACCTGCGGCGCGGCCCTTCCGCGGGTGCGTCCGGACGGCGCGAGCAGCTGGCTCCGCCGACGCCGGACGCGATCTGGCGCGTCCCGGCGGACATCGGCCGGCGCTACGCGGAGGTCTCGGGCGACCGCAACCCGATCCACCTGCACCCGTTGACGGCGCGCCTGTTCGGCTTCCCGCGCGCGATCGCCCACGGGATGTGGACGAAGGCGCACGCGCTGGCGTCGTTCGAAGGACGGCTGCCGGAGGCGTTCACCGTGGACGTGAAGTTCAAGCAGCCGGTGCTGCTGCCGGCCAAGGCGGGCTTCACGTCGTGGGCGACGCCGGAGGGGTGGGCGTTCGAGCTGTGGAGCAAGTCGAAGCCGCACCTGGAAGGCACGATCAGCTCACTGTGACGGCTTCCAGACCTCGCCTTCGATGAGGTCGTTGAAGCCGAGCCAGACGAGGTTCATCAGCCACGACGCCAGGACGCCGTCGGAGATGTCGGGGTGGTCGAGAGCCCAGTCGGCGAGCGACTCGGCCCCGCCGACCAGGGACGCGGCCAGGCCCTCGCCGGAGAACTCGGCCTGCTCGCCGACGCCCTTGCGGGTGCCCGCCGACACGACGAGCGCCGCGACCAGCTGGATCGCGCGCGCCCGCATGTCGGTGATTTCCGCGGCGAACGCGCCGCCGACGGTGAGTGCCTGGCGGTGCAGCACGGTCCACGACTCGCGGTACTCGGCGACGAAGCGGTAGAAGGACCGCAGGCCGTGCCACAGCTGCATGTCCGGCGGCAGGTCGGGCTGCACGCCGGCCTGGATGGCCTCGAGCAGCCGCGTCGCCTCCCGGCGGATGCACGCGCCGAACAGGTCCTCCTTGGACCCGAGGTAGGTGTAGATCATCGGCTTCGAGACGCCGGCGACGTCGGAGATCTCGTCCATCGAGGCCGCGTGGTAGCCGTGGCGGGAAAAGACCTGGACGGCCGCGTCCAGGATCTGCCGCTCGCGCACCGCGCGCGGCAGCCGCCGGGCCCGTTCGGGCGGACGCTGATCATCCTCTGACACGCTGGACCTCCCTGTTTCTGCCCGGAGACGGTACCGGGAGCCGACCCGGCTGGGTGATTTCGGCACGCTTGCCCGCCTACCTACTCACGGGTAGCCTTACGCGTGAGTAACCGCAGAGGAGTGACGATGGCCGACAACGCCGGGATGACCAGCGCCGATCAGGTCGCGGGCCTCCGTGGGGCGGCGCTGCTGGACGCGCTGGAGCGGCTCGACCCGCTGAGCCCGGAAGCGCACGCGCTCGACGTGAACACGCTCGCGGAGGCGGTCGATCCACGCGGGCTGGGCAAGGACGACTTCCGCCGGTTCCTGGACGCGCTGTGCGCGCTGGCTTCCCGCGCCCCGGCGTTCGACCTGAGCAAGGTCGACCCCGCCCGGTTCGCGTCACTGGTGGCCTCGGCGTCGCGCGCGCAGCTGGAGAGCGTGGTCGCGGACCGGACGCTGCGCGAGCGCGTGCTGGAGGAGATCTTCGCCCGCATGGGTGCCCACATCCGCCCCGAGCGGGCCCGAGACGTGCACGCAGTGGTCCACTGGCGCCTGTCGGGCGGAGTGGGTGAGGGAGGCTACGACCGCTACGAGACGGTGATTTCGCACGGTTCGTGCACGGTGAGCCGCGAGATGCGCGAACGTCCCCGCGTCACGATCACGATCGCCCCGCCGGACTTCTTCCGCCTGATCACCCACCAGGCAACGCCGGCGGTGTTGTTCGTCACGGGCCGGATCAAGGTCAAGGGCGATCTGGCCTTCGCGGCCGGGTTGATCGGTTTCTTCGACCTCCCGCACCCCGTATAGTCCGCCGCTGTGCCCAGAAAAGCGAGGTGGCGCCTTTCCCGGACCCGCGGCATCCGCGGCGGACACGTGGTGAACGCGTTCGCCGAGAAGCTGGTCATCGGCAACCTGACGCCCGAGCAGTTCGTCCAGGTCCTGGAAACCCTCCACATGCTGGGCGAAGCGGGAGCGGGCATAGAACTGAGCTCCCTGGCGACGGACGTGCTGGTGAACGTGGTGAACCGCTGTTCCCGAGACCACCTGAAGGCCATCGCGGACCACCCGGAACTGCGCGCGGTGTTCCTGGACGAGATATTCCGCAGAATGTCGGAGCATTTCCTGTCGGAACGAGCCCGCCACGTGAGCTTCGTGGTCTCATGGCGCTTTTCGGAGGGGTCGGGAGAGGACGGCTACGACCGTTTCCAGACGGTGATAGAGGACGGAGTGTGCGTGTCAAGCCCGGAGCTGACCCGCACCCCGGACACAACGATCACCCTGTCAGTGGACGACTTCATCCGGATCGCAACGGGCAATGCAGCGGTAGCGGCAATGTTCGTAACGGGCCGGGTGAAGGTGAAGGGCGAGTACGCCCCGGCGGTGAGGTTCTCAAGCTACTTCGACATCCCCAAGCCGACAGTGGACTAGCTGTTCGAAGCGAGGTGCTGGGGGAGGGCGTCGGCGCTTTGAGTCGTCTCTTGTTTTACGGCGAGTGGCTTACTCGACTTGGTGACTTCCCACTTGTCGTTCACGGCCTTGTCCAGCGCCTGCCGGTCCAGCTTCATCCCCAGCGCCGCGGCAAGAACGTGTGCGGCCAGTCGAGGGGGGATGGCATTGCCGATCTGCTGGGATATGTCACCACCGGCCCACGGGTAGTCAATCGGAAAAGTCTGCAGCCGGCCTGCCTCGGGCAGGCTGAACCTCGGCAATTCGCGCTCGTCGTGCGTGACCAGCCGGTTTCGCGAGACTTTGCCGGTTACGGTCGCGGCAGGTTCGTCCGAGGTGCGTCGGCCGCGAGCTTTGGGGTCGCCGCCGGTGCCGTAGTTGGAGATAACCACGTAGGGAACCCCCCGGGAAACTGCCTTTCCCATGGTTTCCCATGGCAACAGGGCCAAGTCTCCCGCGTCCGCAGGACGGCCCTTGCGGTACAGCTGGTGTGTCGGCGTCGGCAAGCTTGGCTTGCGGTCTCGCCGGGCGATCAGGATGGCTCGACGCCGCGTCTGAGGCACGCCGAACATCTCGGTGTGGAGGATTCCGCAGGCCGACTTGTAGCCGACGCTTGCCAGCGCCTCACCGACGGCATGCCACACGGGCAGTACCGCAGGAACCTGCTCCAACACGATCGCGTCATAGGGGCGCCCGTCCTTCACCGCCTCCAACGCCCACCTGAGTGGCTCCAGAACCAACCCCGTCCGCTCGTCGTCGAGTCCGTCCAGGCTCTTTTTGACGTCTTCGCCCGCCGCCATGCGTTTGACGAACCCGAGCACCTGCTCCAGCGCGCGGCGCCCAGCTCCACTGCCTGCCACCGTGTAGGTCTGACAGGGCGGACCGCCTGCGAGGACAGTGGCTTTCTCGAAGTCTGCGGGCTTGTGCGCCCGGACGTCGGCGTGGTGGGTCCGCAATCCTGCCCTGGCGCGAGTGGCACAGGCGTTGTCGTCCCACTCGATCCCGTCCACGACTAGGCCCAGCCAGTGCGCGGCGACGTCCAGCCCGCCGGGGCCTGCGAAGAGATCCACCATGTGGATGGGCCCCGGCGGGGAAGCAACGGACTGTTCGGCGAGCATGCGGGGAGCTTATATCGTGTGGTCGGCCATCCGACGTAGGCGCGGTCAGCGGCCTTCCAGGACCCGTCGGATCGCCAACCCAAGCGCTCGTCCCACCGGCGGTGGTGTGGCGTTGCCCACTTGACGGTACTGATGGGTCTTGGTGCCCGAAAACTGCCAGTCTGCCGGAAAGCCTTGGAGGGTGGCTGCCTGCGCGACGGTCAGGGGAACTCCGCCCGCCTCGCCCAGTTCGGGCCGCCAATCAAAGTCCGGCCCTGGCGGCAAGTCGGCAACGGTGCGACCGTTCACACCCATCTTCGCCCACCGTTTCTTCGAGCCCGAAGGTCCCAAGTCCGGTCCACCGCGGTTCCACGAGCCGCCAACCAAGGTCGGCGCCAGGCAGTCGGCCATCCTTGCCCACTCCTCTGCTCGGGGCCAACCTCGTGATGCCATGGACTCCCGCAACAGTTCCCCTACCGACAACGGCGGCCGGCTCTGAGGCGGTGCCTCGAAGCAGTCTGGTGCGCCGTTTTTGAACGCGACTAACACACCATGTCTGCGCTCCTGCGGCACGCCGTAGTTGGACGCGTTGACGACAAGCCACTGCCAAACGTAGCCGAGGTTGTCGAGTTCCTTCTCGGCCTCCTTCCGCGCTGCGATGAACTTGTCGCTGGTCACCAGTTCCGGCATGTTCTCGATCAGAAGTGCTCGCGGCTGCACGCCCAGCACCAACAACACCGTCGCTTGGAGGAGTTCCAGTTCCAGTTCGTCTCCTCGGCGGCGGTTGTTCGCCGCGGACGCCTTCACCCGCGGCAGGCCCGCCGACAGCAGATCGACGTCGTAGACGCGCTTGTCATCCGCCGGGTCGAAATCGCGGAGGTCCATCTGCCGTACGTCCCAGGCAGGTCGGTTGAGCCGCAAGGTGTTGCAGGGCTCCGCGCGCTCCTCGATGAGGACCACGGGGTCGAAGCCCGCTTGTTCCAGGCCGAGTGCGAGGCCACCTGCGCCAGCGCACACCTCGAGCGATGTGAGACGGTTCCGAGGCCGGGAATGGCTGTTCGAATCAAACTGCGTGTTCGGCATTTCGATCCCCTCGTGCTTGATAGGTTCAGTGCGCTGTGGTTGAAACTTCTGCCGAATCGTCGTTCGCCTTCTTTGACCGGTCTCGGCGGGGAGCTTCCGCGAGCAGCACTTCGAACAGTGACACCAGTGCGTCGACGGAATCCCGGGCGACAGTGCCGTCGGCCGGGCCGTCGGGGAGGCGGTCCCACGGCACCTCAGGTACGTGTTCCGAGTCCGCGATCCAGTCACGTAGAGCGTCGTTGTCCGCCGGCTCGTCCGGCGCCAAGACGTCGAAGATCAGCGTGCTGCCCGCTGTGTTGACCGCCCTCGACAGGGCGTTGATCTGGTCCGAGGCGTTCTTGACCTGTTCGGAGGCGAGGCGCTCGACGATGCGGATGATCGCCGCCGCCGTGGGACGGTGGTCGATCACGTCCAGTCGCATCACGCTGTTCACCACGTCCTGGTAGGCGAAAGCGCTCGTCACCGGTTGGTAGTCCGCTCCGTCTCGGAACAGTTCCGCAGCCCACCACAGGCGAGCGAACGCCTGCAGGAAGTGCGATCCGCTGAACCGCGCCGCGCGGGTGAGCCCGCTCGTCCCGTGCCGCCACACGACGTAGTCCGGAGCCACGAGCATCGCGAGGTAGTTCCACAGTCGACTGTCGGCCGCCTCCGCCCGGGTCATACGCAGCGTCGCGTGCAGCCGCGGTGCCAGCCAGGCGTCGGCTCGTGCCCGGCTGTCTTCGAAGCGTTTCATGGCTTCGTCGACCAGCGCGCGGACGGGCCCGACGGACCACCGGGTCTCGTTCTCCGGCAGCATGACAGCCGCTCGACTAAGTGCTGCCCGGGGCGGGATCTCCTGGCCTGATTGAATACTCCGGCTGAGGTGCTTCGTCACGGCCGCGTCCGACAGGAGACCCAGGACGTCCGGAAAATCGACGGCGGTCGGGCTCATCAGGCGTCACCGCTTTCGTTTTGATGGACGCTTCGGACCGCCGCAGTCAGCTTCTTGGTGACTTGGCTGCGCTTGGCCGCCGCGTAGTGAATGCTGGTCTGCAGTTCCGGCCAGCCGGAACCACTTGCCCTCCGGTCGTTGATATCGAACAGGGCGTCGGTCAGCTGCCTGCCGGGCAGCACGTCCGGCAGCATCATGCGGAGAACAGGCTCACGCCAGCCGCCGGGCATGATCGGGGTTCGGTCTTCGTCGAGGTCGAGTTCGCTGATGGCCGAGTTGAACATGGCTGTCCACGCGTCCTGGGCGATCTGGCTCGACGTCATTTCGCGGAGCAGCTTTTCCATCGGAGAGCCGCCGGTGCCGTTGATGATCTCGAGCAGTCCCTCGACGCCCGTTGTGTTCAAGTAGACGGTTGGAACGTCGCCCGCGGTCTCGACGATCCACAGCGAATCCTTGAACGGCCGCAACCACTCCTCGGGTCCCTCGCGGAAGTCGACTTCCCTGATGCGGATCTCGCGTTGGCGGCGAGGGGCTGCGGACTTCAGGTCGACGTACCAGTTGTTGTCGGTCGCACCGATGAGTCGGCTCGGCACGCCGTCGACCTCGCCGACGACCGCCAGCGCGAGCGTCGCCCGATCGGTGTGTCGGTCGTGGACGAGTTCGATCGTCCCGTGCCAGTGCCCGTCTCGACCGCGGGCCAGTCGGGCGCTGCTCCGCGCGTTGGTAGCGCTTTCCGACAGGGTGGCCAAGCAGGTGACTTCGGACCAGGGGCCGTCCTCGAGCTCCTGGTCGGGGAGCACGGCCTTCAACTGGATGCGGGCAACGTCCCATTCGGCGCGGCCGGCCTGATGCAACGCGACCGTGCGCTCTGCCTTGGATATCCGGGCGTAGGGAAGGTCACGGCCGTCCATGGAGACGGACACGACCTCGAGGTCAACCGCACCGAAGAGGGTCGGGTACGGGAACACCGGCTTCACGCGGCACCTCCACGGGCTTTCTGGACGTCGATGATCAGGCGGGCGAGGTTGCTCGAGACCGGGTGGGTCGAAGGATCAGTGACACCCGAAAAGCTCGCGGATCGCACACCGGCTTCGATGAACAGGTTGTCGTTCTCCCGGCGACAGTTTTCGGCGGCGACGAGTTCCTTCCAGGCGACCGCCGGACGCCCGCCGGACCGCACGTCGAACTTGGCGACCGGGGTGAGCAGCCACGGGTCGTCGGCTTCCGGAAGCTTCAGGTCGACCGAGACGATCCAGGCACCGGTGTCGTCGACGTGCGCTCTCACGTTGCGCACGGTCGGGAACCCTTGGGTCCGGCGACCGGCGGCCGACCCGAATCCGTCCAGCTTCAGCAGCTCGCGGAGCGCTGCAGGCCCTTCGCCTCGCTGGGCGACGCGTCGTCCAACCAGTTGTCGGACTGCCGCGTCGATCTCGGCGCGGAACTCCCGGAGCCTGCGGAACGCACCTGGCGCGTACGTCGACGTCAGCTCTTCGCTATGGTCCCAACGATCGTGCTCGGGCGGTTCGGACGCCCTGAGGAACTGCTCGGCCAGCTCGACGTCGTCGCCTTCGCGACCGGTCGCATACCCGGCGAGGAGCACGGCGTGGAATCGAGTTGCCCCGAGGGGCAGCTCGCGCGGCCGCTTCGCCATGATCGTCTGCCGGTTGCCGCGCATGTAAACGACGAGGTTGACCTGATTGTCGCTGTCCTCCGCGGGCGTGACGAGCAGCACGGCGTTGTGCTCGGCTACCTTCTTTCGTGCTCCGGTTGCAACTCGCCGGGGTGGGACGACGAGTCGCACGTCAGCGCGGGCAACCTGCGTGCTCGACGTCAACTCGTCGACCGTCTCGCCGTCCAGGTACGCCTGGAAAGCACGGCTCAGCGCGGTGTGCGTCCTGCGTGGGTCGACGCGCTCCTCCTCGATGAGGACCCGACCGTTTCGCATCGTGACGACGCTCGCCTCCAGCAGCGGTCCAGCGTCCCGGCCACCGATCATCGCCGCCCAGAAGCTGTCGGCAAGCGACTTCACGAGCTTTTCGTGCATGTCTTGCAGCGACTCGGTGCCGCCCGAGGCGTCGTGCGCCCCGACGATGAGGAACGAGGTGCCGGGCTCGTCCGTGAGTCGTTCCAGATACAGGTCGCCGACCGTCTTCTCGTCGGCCCACCACGACCGGGAGACGTCCTTGCGGCCCGGCTCGGTATCGGCCTGCCCGTACCATGCGGGGCCGGCGTACGCCTCGCCGTCCACCTCGCGCCACGGCAGGTCGAGGCGTCCGATGACCCGGCGTTCGACGTGCCCTTCGTGGGGTACGGACAGGGTCGAGTTGATCAGGACGAGCGAGAAGCGGCTCGCGGCCCACAACGTGACCTTGCCGAGTCCGTACGAACCACCTGCTCGTTTACCGGATTCCTTGTGGCTGTCGAGCTGCCGCCGGACCACCGCGGCGAAACGACCGTCGTCATATTCGTCCCCCGTGAGGCCGGAGGCGTTGTAGTCATCGATCTTCAGTAGGACCAAGGACTTGTTCTTGTCGAGGTCTTCCAGGGCGGCCTGCAGGCTCCGCGAGACCTTCTGCTCGGCGGCGGCCGCCTGGGCATAGTGCTTACGGAGCGCAGGCCAGTGGACCGCGTCCAAGAACGCATCGAGCTTTTCCCCCGTAATCTCGTGAAGGGTGTAGCGCACGCGGACGGGCTTGGTGTGGTCGTACCGCTCGTCGAGCGAGTTCTGGGTTGCCTCGCGAGCCAGCATCGACAGATCGGCGTCGAAGGCGAACGCGGCCGGGTTCCCGTATTCCCGACCGCCGTCGGGGTGCGCGGCCCGGTGGTGCCACCGGAGAGGCGAGTCCGAGGTCACGTCCTTTCGGTTGTAGATCGACGCGGAGTCCGTGCCGAGAATATCCGCGATCCTCCGCTGCGTCTCCGGTCGAGGCTCCGCACGGCCGTTGATCCACGCGGAGACCGCGGCACGGGTGATCGGGATCTGCTCGGCGAGCTGCGCTTGGGTCATTTCAGCGCGGCGCAGCTGTCGCGCCAGCCAAGCCCCGAAGAGCTCCCCTTGTTGTGGGCTCATCCCGATTGCTCCTTCCGAGGCCAACGTTCTGCTAGCGTGACACAGCAGCAGGCGGTCACACTATCAGGCTTATTTTGACTTAGGAAGTACCGTCAAATTTCGATGTATTGTGGTTGGCCGGAAGTGGGTGACCGTGACCTCTGGTCCGGGCTACTTGCGCTTCAGTCGCATAGTCACCGCTTCGCGCACGCGGTCGGCGGCGACATCGACTGCCTCGTGCTCCCAGACACGAACGGCGAGCCAGCCGGCGTCGGTCAGCCGGGCGTCGGTTTCCGTGTCGCGGTGTCGGTTGCCCTCGATCTTGTCCCGCCAGAACTGGGCGTTGTTCTTCGGCCAGGTTGCGTGCTCGGGGCACCCGTGCCAGAAGCAGCCGTCGACGAAGACGGCGACCTTGGCGCCGACGAAGACGATGTCCGCCTCGCGTCGCACGTCCTTCACTGGGCGCCGGTGGACTCGGTAGCGCAGACCGGCTGCGTGGAGCGCCTTGCGCAGTGCGACCTCCACCTGCGTGTTCCGTGACTTCTGGCGGCTCATCCGGCTGCGAGTCTGCGGCGTCGTCTCAAGCGGCTTCATGCAGGCATTCTGGCGCGGACCCGCGAGTTGCCGTGTCAGCCCTCGATGATTCGGCCCTCGATCACGGTCGACTGCTGCCGCCGCGGCTCCTCCGGCGCCACGACTTCACTGTCCACTACCATCGCCGGCCCCCGCCGGCGGTTGGCGAACCGCACTGCCCGCTTCAACCACCGCCGGCGCGCCACCGCTCGTGACGACGGAAGCATCAGCAACAACCCCACGATGTCGCTGACGAAGCCCGGTATCAAGATCAACACACCGCCTAGCGCAACCAGCATCCCGTCGGTCAGTTCCTTGTCCGCCGGACGCCCTGATCGGGCCGCGGACATGAACGCCCTCATCGCCTTGCCGCCCTCGCGGCGGGCCAGCCATGAGCCGAAGAACGCGCCGGCCAGCAGGAGACCCAGCGTGCCGAGCACGCCGACGGCTGAACCCACCGCCCAGATCGCGGCGATCTCGGCGATGACGTACAGCAGGAACGCGACAGCCATACCCTCGCAACGAACGACCTGCCCGATTTGCTCCCGGCCTCAGCGCAGCAACGTCGAAATCATCGACTGCAGGCCCGTAGTCAGCCGGTCGGTCTCCCCCGTCTTCAAGACCCGCAGCACCAGGTCGCTGTGCACGAAGCCTAGCAGTAGTTGCACGATCAGATCGGCGTCCGACCCGGTGACGTCGACGCGATCAAGCCCGCGACGTGCGCGTGCCACGCCAGGTGCCGATGCCCGCCGCCGCCGCGACGCGGTCTACTGACACCTGGGAAAGGTCTTGGGTTGACAGCAGTTCTCCGTCGCGCGCAGGATCGCCCGACGGTTCCGGCCGGCGTCGGTGGACCGTGAGCCCGCGCCCCGCGCGCCGCCGAGTTGACCGCGAAGCTCGCGCCGCGCGGGCGGATCCTCGCGTACGGCCTGCTCAGCGGCGAGCTCCTCGGTCTACTCGTCGCCGATCTCGCGGGGCGCGGGCTTACGGTCATCGACTTCCGCGGGATGGACGCCTAAGCGAAGGACGTCGTGGCCGCCCGCGCCGAGGCGCTCCGCCTCGTCGCGGACGGCACGCTCACCTCCCATCGACCGGATCTGCCCCTCGCCGACGTCGCCGCCGCGCACGCGCGCGTCGAGAGCCGCGAGGGTGCTGCTCAGCTCGGCACTTCGTCCAGGTACGCGCGCGCCTGGAGGGTGAACAGCTCGGCGTAGCCCGCCTTAGCCGCCATCAGTTCCTCGTGCGTGCCGTACTCGGCGACCTTTCCGTGGTCCAGCAACAGGATCCGCTCTGCCTGCCGCACCGTTGAGAACCGGTGCGAGATGTAGAGCGTCGTGCGGCCTTCGGACAGCTGCCGCAGCCGCGCGAACAGGTCGTGCTCCGCCTGCGCGTCCAGTGCCGAGGTCGGCTCGTCCAGGATCAGGATCGGCGCCTCGCGCTGGAACGCCCTGGCCAGCGCGATCTTCTGCCACTCGCCGCCCGACAGGCTGACGCCCTGGTCGAACCAGCGGCCGAGCGGGCTGTCGTACCCCTGCGGCAGCCGCTCGATCCGCTCGTCCGCGCCCGCCCGGCGCGCCGAGTCCTCGATGTGCGGGCGGTCCTCCAGCCGCGCGAGGTCGCCGAGGCCGATGTTCTCCGCCGCCGTGCCCTGGTAGGTCACGTAGTCCTGGAACATCGCGCTGATCCGCGTGCGCAGCTCGACCGGGTCGTACTCGCGGATGTCGACGCCGTCGAGGCGGATGCGGCCGCCGGTCGGGTCGTAGAGCCGGCAGAGCAGCTTGAACAGCGTCGACTTGCCCGCGCCGTTGCGGCCCACCACCGCCACCGTCTCGCCGGGCCGGATCTCGAAGCTGACGTTGTCGAGCGCCGGCTCGTCGGCACCCGGATAGGTGAACGTCACCGAGTCGAACTCGATGTGTCCCTCGACCGTGGATGGGAAAGGGCGCGGGGACGGCGGCGCCGTGATCTCCGGCTTCGTGTCCAGGAACCGGTACAGCGTGTCGAGGTACAGGTTGTTCTCGTACATCCCCGAAAAGGCCGTGAACAGCCCGGACACCGACGTCTGCACGGACGCCGCCGCGGCCGTGTACAGCGCCAGGTCGCCGAGCGTGAGCCGCCCGCCGACCGCCTCCAGCGCGATGTACAGCGCGATCGCCGAGCCCGCGAACGTGCTCAGCAGTCCCCACGCCGTCGAGCTGATGTTGCGGTTGATCGTCAGCTTCCGCTGCCGCTCGTACGACACCAGGCCGAGCCGGCGGAACCGGTCGACGAAGTACGGGCCGAGCCCGAACAGCTTCGTCTCCTTGGCGTACGTGTCCGTCGTGACCAAAGAGGACAGGTAGTCCATCCGCCGCTTGATCGGCGACATCAGGAACGTCAGCCAGAACGCGCGCGAGCCGTACTTGGACTGCGAGATGAACGCCGGGATCGGCGCCAGCAGCGCGACCAGCGCCAGCACCGGGCTGATCGCCACGAGCAGCGCGACCATGCTGCCGAACGTGATGAGCGTCCGCACGAGCCCCAGCGCGGAGTTCATCATGGACAGCGGCCGCGTCGGCGCCTCCTGCGCGGCCTGGCGCAGCATGTCGTAGGACGTCGAGCCCTCGAAGTAGGCCAGGTGCAGCTCGCTGGCGTGGGCCATCACCTGGTGGCGGATGGTCAGCGTCATGCGCTCCTGCAGCAGCGACTGCGCGATCGACGTCAGCGCGCTGCTGATCGCGGTCGCGGCGAGCACGCCGAACTGGAACAACGCGACGTTGACGATGTCGCCCGTCGTGCCGCGATGCTGGATCGCCGCGACGACGGAGTCGAGAAGCAGCTTCGCGACGTACGCGGTCACGGTCGGCAGGAGCCCCGAGAGCAGTGTGATCAGCGCCAGCAGGATCGTCAGGACCGGGCTGGCCTGCCACGTCAGCTTCACGACCTTCGGCAGGCCCCGGACCGTGCCCGCCACGGACGTCTTCGCGCGCTTCAGCCGAGAGCGCAGGTCTTTCGGCTGGTCGTCCTGCTTCGGCTCGGGAATGTCGACCGGGCCGGTGAGCCCGCTCTCCGGCACCGTGACGGCGTGCCGCCGCCGGCCGCGCCGGGCCAGCATGAACTCCATGCCGCCCCCACCGCCCGGGATCACGGGGCCCCCACGGCGCCGTGCAGGAAGACGTCGACCACCTGGCGCGTGGTGGGCGCGTCGACGTCCGGCGCGAGCCGCCGGCCGCCGAACAGCAGCGTCAGGAACAGCGACGCCAGCTGCTCGGGCGGCAGCCGCAGGCGGTCCTTGTCCGGGACGAACAGCTCCTCGATCGCCCCGCGCATGGCGGCCATCGACTCGCGGCGCCCGCCCTTCCAGGTGCCGCGCTGGTCCTTGAGCCGTTGCTCGGGGTCGCGGTGCTTGTGCCGCCCGGACGCGTGCAGGGCGCCCATCAGCGCACCCATCCGCTCGAGGTGCGCGCCGAGCGCTTCGGCGGCCTCGACCAGCCGGTCTTCGAGCGGCTGGTCGACGGGGATTTCGGCGATGGCGTCGAGCACGTGGTCGGGCCGCAACGCCTCGGCGGTACAGGCGTCGAACAGCTCGTCCTTGTCCTTGAACGCGCGGAAGATGGTGCCCTCGCCGATGCCGGCGGCACGGGCGATCTGGCTGGTCGTGACGTTGGCGCCGTGTTCCATCAGGAGTGGCAGCACCGCGTGCACGATCATGGCGCGCCGCTGTTCGACGCTCATGCCCGGCGCTCTTCGCCGGGTTTCGGATGCTGGTGTCATGACGTCCAGTGTGCGGAGTGAGTGCTCACTCCGTCAAGCGAGTAAACTTGAGGGCCGCCCGGAAGCGGCCCTCAAGTGGAAACTCAGTACGTCATGGCCATGGCCGGGTCGGCCAGCAGGGCGCCGACGTCGGCCAGGAACTCCGAGCCCTGCTGGCCGTCGACCACGCGGTGGTCGAAGCTCAGCGACAGCTGGAGCACCTTGCGAACCTTGATTTCGCCGTCCACCACCCACGGCTGGTCCTTGATCGCGCCGAGGCACAGGATCGCGGACTCGCCCGGGTTGATGATCGGCGTGCCGGTGTCGACGCCGAACACGCCCACGTTCGTGATCGTGATCGTGCCGTTCGCCATGTCCGCCGGGGACGTCTTGCCTTCGCGGGCGGTGTCCGTCAATGCCGTCAGCGCCTGAGCCAGCTCCTTCAGCGACATCGAGTCGGCGTCACGGACCTTCGGCACGATCAGCCCGCGCGGCGTGGCCGCGGCGATCCCGAGGTGGACGTAGTCCTTGTAGACGATCTCCTGCGCTTCCTCGTCCCACACCGCGTTGACGTCCGGAGTGCGCTTCACCGCCAGGCACACGGCCTTCGCCGCGAACGTCAGCGGCGTGACCTTCACCCCGGCGAACTCGCGTGACTTCTTCAGCTTCTCGCGGAACTCCATCATCGGCGTGACGTCGATGGTCAGGAACTCCGTGACGTGCGGAGCGGTGTACGCGCTCTGCACCATCGCCGCCGCGGTCGCCTTCCGGACGCCCTTGATCGGCACGCGCCGCTCACGGGTTCCATTGTCCACAGTGGGTGCGGCGACCGGAGTCCCGTTGGCGGCGCGCTCGACGTCCTCCCGGGTGATCACGCCACCCTCGGCGCTGCCGGCCAGCGCGTGCAGGTCGACGCCGAGGTCCTTCGCCAGCTTCCGCACCGGCGGCTTCGCCAGCGGGACGTACCCACCACGCGGTGCAGCGGGAGCAGGCGCCGGAGGAGCGGCGACTGCGGCGGCCGGAGCGGGAGCAGCGCCCTTGCGGGCCCGCCGTTGCGTGACCACGGTCTTGGAGCCGTAGCCGACCAGCGGCTTCATCTCCTCTTCCTCCGCCGGAGCAGCGGCGGCGGGAGCGGCGGGCGCGGGAGCCGGAGCCGCGGCGCCGTCGGGGTCGACGTCGATGGTGAGGATCGGCGTGCCGACCTCCACCGTCTGCCCCGGCTCGACGTGCAGCTCCGTGACCACCCCGGCCCACGGGATCGGCAGCTCGACGGCCGCCTTCGCGGTCTCGATCTCGACCACGATCTGGTTGACCGTCACCTTGTCACCCGGCTTCACGTGCCAGGTGAGGATGTCGGCTTCGGTCAGCCCCTCGGCCGTGTCGGCCAGGGGGAACTGTTTGTACGTAGGCATTGCGCGGAGATCCCCCTTACCAGGCGAGCGAGCGGTCGACGGCGTGCAGTACCCGGTCGAGGTCGGGGAGGTAGTGCTCCTCGAGCTTGGCCGGCGGGTACGGCGTGTCGAACCCGGTCACCCGGAGGACGGGCGCCTCCAGCGAGTAGAAGCACTCCTGCTGGACGCGCGCGGCGATCTCCGACGTCAGCGACGACTCGGACGGCGCCTCCGACAGCGCGATCAGCCGTCCCGTCTTGCGCACCGACTCGAACACCGGGCCCAAGTCCAGCGGCGAAAGCGTGCGCAGGTCGATGACCTCGAGCGAGTGGCCTTCGCCCTCGCCCGCGGCGGCCGCGTCGAGGGCCACCTTCACCGACGGGCCGTACGCGACGATCGTCGCGGTCGTGCCTTCGCGGACCACCTGCGAGGAGAACACCTGCGCCGGCGTGCCGGCCACGTCGATCTCCGCGCGCAGCGCCCCCGAGTGGTACAGCCGCTTCGGCTCGAAGAACAGGACCGGGTCGTCCGACTTGATCGCCTGCTGAATGCCCCAGTAGGCGTCGACGGCGTTCGAAATGGACACGACCTTGAGGCCGGGGATGTGCGCGAACAGCGATTCCGGCGACTCCGAGTGGTGCTCGACCGCGCCGATCCCGCCGCCGAACGGCACCCGGATCACGACCGGCATCTTGATCTTGCCCTGCGTCCGGTAGTGCAGCTTCGCCAGCTGCGAGGAGATCTGGTCGAAGCCAGGGAAGATGAAGCCCTCGAACTGGATCTCGCACACCGGCCGGAACCCGCGCACGGCCAGGCCGACCGCGGTGCCGATGATGCCCGACTCCGCCAGCGGCGTGTCCAGCACGCGCTGCTCGCCGAAGTCCTTCTGCAGGCCGTCGGTGATCCGGAAGACGCCGCCGAGCTTGCCGACGTCCTCACCCATGATCAGGACCTTGGGGTCCTCTTCCATCGCCCGGCGCAGGCCGAGGTTGAGCGCCTTGCCGATGGTGAGTTTCTGGAGGTCGCTCATCAGTGCTCACCCGCCGATACGAAGCCGTCGAGGTAGGACAGGAACTCTTCGCGCTGCGCCTCGAGCACCGGGTTGCCCTCGGCGTAGACGTTGCTGAAGATCCTCTCGGGCGGCGGCTCCGGCATGTTGAACGTGTACTCGCGCAGGTCCGCGGCGAAGCTGTCGGCTTCGGCCTGGACGCTGTCGAAGAACGCCTGGTCGGCGTGACCATTGCGGGCCAGGTAGGCCCGGACGCGCTCGATCGGGTCCTTGAGCTTCCACTCCTCCAGCTCGTCGGAGAGCCGGTAGCGGGTGGGGTCGTCGGTGGTCGTGTGCGCGTCCATCCGGTAGGTGAACGCCTCGATCAGGACCGGGCCGTTGCCGTGGCGGCACTCGTCGAGCGCCCAGCGCGACACCGCCAGGCAGGCCAGGACGTCGTTGCCGTCGACGCGGATGCCGGGGAAGCCGTAGCCGCGGGCGCGCTGGTACAGCGGCAGGCGCGACTGGCGCTCGGTCGGCTCGGAGATCGCCCACTGGTTGTTCTGGCAGAAGAACACCAGCGGCGCGTCGTAGACGGCGGCCCAGACGAATCCTTCGTGGACGTCACCCTGCGAGGTCGCGCCGTCTCCGAAGTAGACGATGGTCGCTTCACCGTCGTCGTCGCCGACCTTGCCCTCGAATTTCTGGCCCATCGCGTAGCCGGCGGCGTTGAGCACCTGGTTGCCGATCACGATGGTGTACGGGTGGAAGCCGTGGCGCTGGTAGTCCCAGCCGCTGTGGTCGGTGCACCGGAAGATGCCCAGCAGGTCCTTCATGTCAACTCCGCGCGCGTACGCGACGCCGTGCTCGCGGTAGCTGGGGAACGCCATGTCGTTCGGCTTGAGCGCGCGGCCGGAGCCGATCTGCGCGGCCTCCTGGCCGAGCAGCGGGACCCAGATGCCCAGCTGACCCTGGCGCTGCATGGCGTTCGCTTCGCGGTCGGCCCGCCGCACCAGCACCATGTCGCGGTACAGGCCGCGCAGGGCTTCGGCGTCGATGTCCTCGACGTACTTGTCGAACTGGGGCGAGGGGACCCGTTCGCCTTCGGGGGTGAGCAGCTGAGTCAGCTCAGCGCCACCTTCGCTGGTTGCTCGCAATCCGGCGATCACCTGTTCGGGGGAGGGCTGGGCCGCGACCGCGGCCGGGCCGTCTCCAGGCTCCGGGTGCGTCCACTGTTCGGACGGCATGCGCTGTACTCCTTGGTGTCGGTGCCTCTGGCGGCCGCTTGTGGCGACCACAGCGACTGCACCGGCGGGGACCAGCGCATCGGGTCCGAAGCGCTCGGTCACCGTCGGCGTTGACGGTTCACGCCGACATCCTGGCACGAAGGTCCGCGTCTTGGTGAGTCACGGATGCTGATTTGTTGCTGAGAAATGGGGCCTGAACAGGGAAAACGCTTGGAAGCCCTAGCATCGGACCTACGAGAGTAGGGCTTCGGTCCGAGCGCTCACCAGGCGTGGCCGCGCGCACGCGGCCACGCGTGCGCGTGATTACCCGGGCGGGCGGCGCCGTTGTGACGTGCCGCACGCCGGGACGTGCGTGGCACGATGGGCCTCGTGGAGCAGAAATCCGTTCGTGAATCCGTCGTGTCGTCGTGGACCGACGACGTCGTCCCGAGCCTGTCCGGACTGGTGGCGATCCCGGCCCTGTCCCCGGCCTTCGACGCCGGCTGGGCGGACACCGGGCACCTCGCCGCCGCCGTCGAGCACGTCCGCGCGTGGATCGCCGGGCGTGACCTGCCCGGCGCGACGCTCGAAGCCGTCCAGCTCGAGGGCCGCACTCCCCTGCTGCTCGTCGACGTCCCGGCGACCCCGGGCGCGGCGGACAAGGGCACCGTCCTGATGTACGGCCACCTCGACAAGCAGCCCCCGGTCGGCGGCTGGTCCGAGGGGCTCGGCCCGTGGACGCCGGTGATCCGCGACGGCAGGCTGTACGGCCGCGGGTCGGTCGACGACGGCTACTCCGGCTACGCGGCGACGACGGCGATCGAGGCCGTCCACGCGGCCGGCGGCGAGCACGCCCGCATCGTGCTGCTCCTGGAGACCGGCGAGGAGTCCGGCAGCCCGGACCTGCCCGCCTACGTCGAGCACCTGGCCGACCGCATCGGCGAGGTGTCGCTGGTGGTCTGCCTCGACGCCGGCGGCAGCGACTACGAGCGGTTGTGGCTGGTCACGAGCCTGCGCGGGATGCTGCACCTCGACGTCACCGTGCAGCTGCTGGGCTCGGCGCAGCACTCCGGCGTGGCTTCCGGCGTCGTCGCCAGCTCGTTCCGGATCCTGCGGCACCTGCTCGAGCGGATCGAGGACAGCGCGACCGGCGAACTGCTGCTCGACGAGCTCAAGGTCGACGTCCCGGCGAACCGGCTCGCGGAGCTCAAGGCCGTCGCGCAGGACTTCCCCGACGCGCTGGTGACGGCGTTCCCGCTGGTCGAAGGCGGCCGCGTGATCACCGAGGACGCGCTGGAGCTGGCGCTCAACAACACGTGGCGCCCGACGCTGTCGGTGATCGGCGCCGACGGCTTCCCGAAGCCCGCCGACGCCGGCAACGTCCTGCGCCAGAGCACCACGCTGACGCTGAGCTTCCGGCTGCCGCCGACGGCCGACGCCGAGAAGGCGCTCGAAGCCGTGAAGCAGGCGCTGACCACGGACGTTCCGTACGGCGCGAAGGTCACGCTCGGCTCGCCGCAGGCGGAGAACGGCTGGAACGCGCCGACGGAGTCGCCGTGGCTGACCGCGGCGCTGCGCCGGGTCAGCGACGAGGTGTTCGGCCGCCCGCACCGCGCGACCGGCATGGGTGGGTCGATCCCGTTCATGGGCCTGCTGTCGCGGAAGTACCCCGAAGCGCAGTTCCTGGTCACCGGCGCCTGCGGGGCCGACTCGAACATCCACGTGCCGGACGAGTGGCTGCACCTGGACTACGCGCAGCAGGTCACGGAGGCCGTCGCGCACATCCTGGACGCCCACGCCCGCGGCTGATCGCCCGCCGGGTGGCGCACCGGCCCGGTGCGCCACCCGGCGACGCCGGCCGGGCTCCGGACAGCGTCGACGGGGTGTGAAACGTCGCCGTAACTAGACAGTGCTGGGCTTTGGTATGGATGAGTGGCAATATGCGTGCTCTCAGAACCTGAGAACTACGAGGAGTGACGACGTGGCCCGAGCAACCCAACTCAAGGCGCTTGCCCTGCTGCCTGCGTTTGCCCTGGTCGGCCTGACCGTGGCCTGTGGCGCGGGGGGAAGCGGCGCGGGCGGCGTCACCGGGAGCAACTCCGCGGCTCCCGGCGCCGGATCGGGTGACGTGGGCACGGTCGCGAAGGACGACGCGCTCGCCGCGCTGGTGCCCGCCGACGTGAAGGCCGACGGCAAGATCCTGGTCGGCCAGGACCAGAGCTACCCGCCCAACGAGTTCCAGGACGGCGGCAAGGCCACCGGCTTCGACGTCGACCTCGGCACCGCGGTCGGCCAGGTGCTCGGCGTGCAGATGGAGTTCCAGAACTCCTCGTTCGACGGCATCATCCCGGGCATCGACGCCAAGAAGTACGAAATGGGCATTTCGTCCTTCAGTATCAACGCCGACCGGCTCAAGTCGGTCGACATGATCTCCTACTACAGCGCGGGCACCTCGCTGGCCGTGCTGAAGGGCAACCCCGACGGCCTCAAGGTCGACGACCTGTGCGGCAAGAAGATCGCCGTCCAGAAGGGCACCACGCAGGTCGAGGACCTCGACAAGAAGAACGCCGCCTGCACCGGCGCCGGCAAGCCCGCCATCGAGGTCACCCAGCTGCAGGCCCAGACCGACGTCAACCTGGCCCTCACCGCCAAGCGCGTGCAGGGCGAGCTGGCCGACTCCCCGGTCATCGACTACGCGGTCAAGCAGACCAACGGCCAGCTCGAGTCGGTCGGCGCGCCGTACGACACGGCGCCGTACGGCATCGTGCTGCCGAAGAACAGCGGGGACTACGCCAAGGCCGTCCAGGGCGCGATCCAGAAGCTGATCGACAGCGGCGCGTACAAGAAGATCCTGGACAAGTGGGGTCTGAACGCCGTGGGCGCGGTCACCAAGTCGGAGATCAACCCGGCCTCCTGAGGCCGCCGAGTTAGGACTGGTTCGTGAGTTCCTCCGAAGCGCCTCCAGCCGAGGCGCCGGCCGAAGCCGAGCCCATCAAGGCCGTCCCGGTGCGCCACTACGGGCGCTGGGTGGCCGGGGTGGTCATCCTCTTCCTCGCCTTCATCGTCCTGCGCAGCGTGATCACGAACGACGCACTGCAGTGGCCGGTCGTCGGCGACTACCTGTTCGACGACCGGGTTCTGCGCGGCCTGCAGAACACCCTGATCCTGACCGTGATTTCGATGCTCATCGGGATCGTCGGCGGGATCCTGCTGGCCGTGATGCGGCTGTCGCCCAACCCGTTGACCTCGGGTGCGGCCGGCATCTACATCTGGCTGTTCCGCGGCACGCCGCTGATCACGCAGCTGGTGATCTGGAACTTCCTGGCGCTGGCCTACCCGCGCCTCGGCCTGGGCATCCCGTTCGGGCCGGAGTTCGTCAGCTGGGACACCAACCAGCTGATCACGCAGTTCAGCGCGTCGCTGCTCGGTCTCGGCCTCAACGAAGCCGCGTACATGGCCGAGATCGTGCGCGGCGGCATCCAGTCGGTCGACTCCGGCCAGCTGGAAGCGGCGAGCGCGCTCGGCATGAGCCGGACGAAGACCCTGCGGCGGATCATCCTGCCGCAGGCGATGCGGGTGATCATCCCGCCGACCGGCAACGAGACGATCTCCATGCTGAAGACGACGTCGCTGGTCGTGGCCATCGGGTACTACGAGCTGATGGTCGCGGCGCAGACCATCTACTCGCAGAACTACAAGACGGTCCCGCTGCTCATCGTGGCGGCCGCCTGGTACCTGTTCATGACGTCGGTGCTGACGCTGGTGCAGATCCAGATCGAAAAGCGCTTCGCACGCGGGACCTCGCGGAACGCGGTCCAGCGCCAGGGCTGGGCGGCGCGGATGTTCAGCCGGGGTGGAGGGAACGTCACATGACCCCCGTGGTGTCCGCGCAGCGGATCTGGAAGAGCTTCGGCAACCTCGACGTCCTCAAGGGCATCGACCTCGAGGTGCACGAGCGCGAGGTGCTCTGCCTGATCGGGCCGTCCGGCTCGGGCAAGTCGACGCTGCTTCGCTGCATCAACCACCTCGAGAAGATCGACGCCGGGCGGCTCTACGTCGACGGTGTGCTCGTCGGCTACAAGCAGCATGGCGACAAGCTGCACGAGCTGCGCGAGAAGGAGGTCGCGTTCCAGCGCAAGGACATCGGCATGGTGTTCCAGCGCTTCAACCTCTTCCCGCACATGACGGCGCTCGAAAACATCATGGAGGCGCCGATCCAGGTCCGGCGCGAGCCGAAGGCCCAGGTCCGGCAGCGGGCATTGGAGCTGCTGGAGCGCGTCGGGCTCGCCGACAAGGCGAAGAACTACCCCGCGCAGCTGTCCGGCGGGCAGCAGCAGCGCGTCGCCATCGCGCGAGCGCTGGCGATGCAGCCGAAGCTGATGCTGTTCGACGAGCCGACGTCCGCGCTGGACCCGGAGCTCGTCGGCGACGTCCTCGGCGTGATGAAGCAGCTGGCCAAGGACGGCATGACCATGGTCGTCGTCACGCACGAGATGCAGTTCGCGCGCGAGGTGGCGGACAAGGTCCTGTTCATGGACGGCGGGGTCGTCGTCGAAGAGGGCCCGCCCGACCAGGTCATCGGGAACCCGCGGGAGGAGCGGACGAAGTCGTTCCTCGCCCGGGTGCTGAACCCGAACGCGTGACGGAAACCGTCCGGATTCGCTACTTTGAAGGCGGGTGAGGGAGGGGGGCGGCGTTTTGACGACCGAAAGCGCGTTGCCCCCGCTCGACCCGTTCGCCGGGATCCCCGACCGCCGCTACGAGGTCAAGGCCTCCGACCTGCTGAAACCGGGTAACGGCGGGCTGCTGCGCTGGCGGCGGACGGCCACGAACGCCCCGATCGTCTACGTCGAGGACGCCTACATCACCGGCACGCTCGACCTGCGCGCCGCGGACCTGAAGTACCTGTTCCGGTTCGAGCGCTGCCGGTTCGAGCACCCGCCGGACGTGCGTGAGGCGAACCTGCTCGGGCTGGTCTTCCGGAAGTGCTGGCTGCCCGGGCTCAAGGCCCGCAACATGCGCAGCCGCAACGACGTCCGGCTGATCCGCAGTGTCGTGCAGGTCGACGGCGCCGACCGGGAGATCGAGGAGACCACCGTCCAGCGCGGTGACGACCGCGAACGCGGGATGCCGAACGCCGCGGTCAACCTCACCGACGCCGTGATCGAGGGGTCGATGGTGCTGACCCGCACCGTCATCTCGCACCCGCACGGCAAGGCGATCCAGGCCGACCGGCTCGTGCTGACCGGCGCGTTGCTGGCCTACCGGATGGTCGCCAACGGCGAGGTCCGGCTCCCCGGCCTGCGGACCGGCGGTAACGTCAACTTCTCCGGCGCCACGCTGAACAACCCGGACGGCTTCGCGCTCAACGGCAACGGCCTGCACATCGGCGGCAGCCTGCTGTGCGAGGTCGACAACTACGGGCCGGCCAGCCAGCGCAAGCGCTTCTCCGCCACCGGGATCATGTACCTGCCGAGCGCGACGGTGGACAGCGACATCGTGCTGCGCGAGGCGAAGCTGACGGTGTCCCAGCAGGGGCCGATCGCCGTCGACGCGTGGAAGTCCAACGACCCGTACCTGGACCCGCGGCCGGCGCTGGTCGCCGACCGGATGCGCGTCGACGGCAACGTCGAGCTGTCGGACGGCCTGCAGGCGCTCGGCACCCTGCGCATGGTCAACGCCCGCATCGGTGGCTCGCTGCGGCTGGCCGGCGCCGAAATCAGCGTCGTGCGCGGCAAGTCGCAGCCGTACTACGACCGCGCGCTGCACCTCGACGGCACCGAGATCGGCGGCGACATCGAGGCGACGAGCCTGCGGGTGCCCACCGGGCAGCTGCGCCTGGCCGACGTCACCATCGGCGGCAACTTCCTCGCCTGGAACTCGATGTTCCGCCACCCGGGCCGGGACGTGTTCTCCGCCCGCCGGTCGCGGATCGCGGGGAACTTCCAGCTCACCGACGCCACGATCCACGGCACGCTGCGGCTGCAGGGTGTCGAGGTCGGTGGCTCGATCAATCTGGCCGGGACGCGCCTGACCGAGCCCGGCATGCGCGCGACCAGCAGTTTCTCCCTCGACGTCCGGACCGGCCGGATCGGCCGCGACCTGACCCTGCGCGACAACAACGGCCGCCCGTTCGTGGCCGAGGGCGGCGTCAACCTCGACGGCGCCCAGGTCGCCCGGCGCGTCGACCTGCGTGGCTCGCAGCTGGGCTCGCTCCCGCCGTTCAAGGTCGCGCTCGACGCCGGCGACGTCACGGCGGACGAGTTCACGCTGACGCCGAACCTGCCGCCGTCCGGCCGGGTCGTGCTGCGCCGCGCGCACTGCGGGACGCTGACCGACAACGAGGAGTTCTGGGCGGCGTCCGAGGGCATCGAGCTGGAGGACTTCCGCTACGACGCGCTGAAGAACGGCATCCGCCTCGACGACGACAAGGCGCTCGACCACCGCATCGAGCTGCTGCGCAAGGCGATGCGCGGCTACCGGCCGGGCCCGTACGACCAGCTGGCCCACATGCTCCGCGCGGCCGGGAACGAGGAGCACGCCTCGACGGTGGCGCTGCGCAAGCAGCAGTTCCGGTACGAAGCGCTGGCTCGCGGCTTCAAGTTCTTCGGCCCGGGCGTCCGGCTGTGGAGCTGGCTGCAGCGGTCGATGGTCGGCTACGGCTACCGCCCGGTGCGCGCGCTCGGCTGGCTGCTCACGCTGCTGGTGCTGGGCAGCCTGTGGTTCGGCCTCGGCTCGGACGACTGCGTGCACCTGCCGGTGACGGACCAGGCGCACCAGATCATCGCGAACGGCCCGCGGTGCGTGGTCAACCAGCAGGACACCGGCCTGCAGTGGAACCCGGTCATCTACACGGCGGACCTGCTCGTGCCGATCGTCGACTTCGGCAACAAGGGCCGCTGGTACATGCACGGCGCGGACAACTGGGTGGCGGCGGGCTTCACGGCGTCCGGCTGGATCCTGGCGACCACCGTCGCGGCCGGCGTCAGCCGCATGCTGCGTCGGGAAAACTAGGTTTCTCTAGCTTTGGCCGTAGATTGCGTTAGGGACGGTTAGTCGAGAAAGCGGGACCAGAACGGGATGTACCGCGGGCCGTCCGGCGGGGCCGTGCTGATGCCGCCTGCGGCGAACTCGCGGTTGAGGTAATCCCGCAGGTCACAGCCGTAGACGATGATGTCCGTCTGGTACACCGACAGCACCGGGTAGCCCGTCGTGCCCGGCAGGCCGGGCAGGTACCGGTGCCCGCAGACCGGCACCAGCTGCGGGACGTCGGCCAGGCGGCGGCGGGCCTCGCGGACCGCGTCCTCCGGGCCGACCGGGCGGGTGCCCCAGTCCGGGAGCCAGAAACCGTGGTGCTCGACGTCGTAGAGGACGCCGTCGACCGGCCATGCCAAACGTTTGCGGAGCTGTTCGGGGTTGCCGCAGCGCCAGTCCGGCCAGCGGTCGCCGATCGGGACGCCGGCGGCCAGGAACGTGCGGTGGTCCGCGGCGAAGCGGAAGCCGAACCGGCGCTCGACGGCGTCGAGCTCGGCCTCGGTCAGCCCGGGACGCACGGGTTCCCGGAGGTTCTCCTGCAGGTGCCGCGCCTCCTCCAAGGTGAGGGCGCCGGCCGGCTGGACGGGGGTCATGAGCTGAGCCTAAGCGGCGGCTCACCTCCCCGCGCGTCCTTTTCCGCCGGTTTCAGGGGGACCCCCATGGGGTGAGTTTGTTCTCTCATCGGCTGGACTTCGGAACACCGGCTGAACACGTGTAGTTCACTTTTGCCGTGACTGCTCCTCGACCGCAGGCCCGCGTGCGCGCCCCCGAGCTGCGCGGCGACGTCTGGCTGAACACCGGTGGCCGCCCGCTGACCCTCGCCGAGCTGCGCGGCCGGATCGTCCTGCTGGACTTCTGGACCAGCGGCTGCATCAACTGCCTCCACGTCCTCGACGAGCTGCGGCCGCTCGAAGCCGAGTTCGCGGACGTCCTCGTCACGATCGGCGTCCACTCGCCGAAGTTCCTGCACGAGGGCGAGCGCGCGTCGATCGAAGCCGCCGTCCGGCGCTACGAGGTGCACCACCCCGTGGTCAACGACCCGAAGATGGACCTGTGGTCGCAGTACGCGGTCCGCGCGTGGCCGACGCTCGTGGTCGTCGACCCGGAAGGCTACGTCGTGCACGTCGCCGCGGGCGAAGGGCACGAAGAGGCGCTTCGCCGCGTCATCGCGGACCTGGTGACGAAGCACGAAGCGAAGGGGACGCTTCGCCGCGGCGGCAGTCCGTACGTGCCGGTCGAGGAGCAGGACGGAGAGCTGCGCTTCCCGAGCAAGGCCGTGGCGACCGCGGAGGGGCGCGTCCTCGTCGCGGACACCGGCCACCACGCGATCGTCGAGTTCGCTTCGGACGGCGAGACGGTCATCCGGCGCTTCGGCAGCGGCGAACGCGGCGGCCAGGACGGCCCGTTCGACATCGCGAGCTTCGCCGAGCCGTCGGGGATCGCGCTGCTGCCGTACGACGTCGCCGAGCGGGCCGGGTACCACGCCGTGGTCGCCGACACCGCCGGTCACCGGCTGCGCGGGCTCGACCTGATCACCGGCGAGGTGACGACGGTCGCCGGCACCGGCACGCAGTGGCGCAGCGGGCCGGACTCTGGCAAGGGTGTCGAGGTCGACCTGACGAGCCCGTGGGACGTCGCCTGGTACGGCCCGGCCGGTGGGGTCGTCGTCGCGATGGCGGGCAACCACACGCTGAGCGTGTTCGACCCGGTGTCCGGGTCGATTCGCCGCTTCGCCGGGACGACGGTCGAAGGCCTCCGAGACGGCGACGTCGGCGAAGCGTTCTTCGCGCAGACGTCGGGTCTCGCCGCGGACGGCGACAAGCTGTGGCTCGTCGACGCGGAGACGTCGGCGCTGCGCTGGATCGAGCCCGACGGCGAGTCGTTCACCGTGCAGACGGCGGTCGGGATCGACCTCTTCTCCTTCGGCCACACCGACGGCCCGGCCGACAAAGCGCTCCTGCAGCACCCGCTCGGCCTCGCCGTGCTGCCCGGCGACAAGATCGCGATCGCGGACACGTACAACGGCGCCGTACGCCGCTTCGACGTCTTCACCCGCGAAGTGACCACGATCGCCACCGGGCTGCTGGAGCCGCAGGGGCTGTTGTTGCACGAGGGTGAGCTGCTGGTCGTCGAGTCGGCGGCCAACCGGATCGGCCCGCTGCCGTCGACCGAGCCGACGGTCGTCACCGGCGACGCGCACGCGGTGCGCCGTCCGCCGACCGTGCTGGCGCCGGGCGAGATCGACTTGGCGGTCGTGTTCACGGCGCCGCCGGGCGAGAAGCTGGACGACCGGTTCGGCCCGTCGACGCGGCTGGAGATCAGCGCGTCACCGCCATCGCTGCTGGCGGACGGCGTCGGCGTCGGCACGGACCTGAAGCGCAAGATCCGGCTGTCGGCGGACGCCACGGAAGGGGTCCTGCAGGTGGTGGCCCAGGCGGCGAGCTGCGACGACGGCGGCGAGCACCCGGCGTGCCGCATCACCCGCCAGGACTGGGGCGTCCCGGTCCGCCTCGCCGCGGACGGGGCGCGGGAGCTGAGCCTGGTCATGGCCGGTGAACCCGCCGAGTAGCATGCGAGCCGTGTCTGACGGGCCGAAACTCGAGATCCAGATGCTGCACGACCGGGTACTCGTGCGGCTGTCCCCGGAGGAGGGCGAGCGCCGCAGCAGCGGCGGCATCGTGATCCCCGCAACGGCACAGGTCGCGCGCCGCCTCGCCTGGGGTGATGTACTGGGCGTCGGCAACAGTGTGCGCAACGTGAAGACGGGCGACCGAGTGCTCTTCAACCCGGAGGACCAGCTGGAGGTCGAAATCCAGGGCGAAGGTCACCTGGTGATGCGCGAGCGCGACATCCACGCGGTGGCCACGGAGCGAACAGAGCACGGAACGGGGCTCTACCTGTAGGTCGAGCCCCGCGGAGGGCGGGCGCGTGACAGAGGACCAGCTGCACGACCCGGCCGCTCCACGTCCGGAGGCGCCCGCTGCTCCGGCGGCTGACGGGTCCGGTGAGTGGCCGGAAGGCGAGCCGGCGCCCCCTGGGCCTGAGTCCACGGTGGAATCACCGGCGGCGGAGCCTGCTGCGGGACCGGCGCCGGAGTGGCCGCAAAGTGAACCTGCGCCCACCGGCCCGCCCGCCGCCGAGGCCGCCGGTGGGGAGCTCTTCGCCGATGATCTTCTCGGGGATCTGCTCGAGACTCCCGCCGCTGCTCCGCTGCCCGAGACTCCCGCCCGCAAGCTCCGCAAAGGCGTTGCCCGGACCATGATGGCCATCGGCATCGCGCTCGGCCTCTTCGTCATCCTCTATGCCGTCGATCTGATCGCCAGCGCCGGTGATGTTCCGCGCGGGGTGACCGTGGCCGGGATCGACGTCGGGGGGCTCACCCATGCCGAGGCCGAGGCCAAGCTGCGCCAGCAGCTCGAGCCGCGGCTTACCCGGCCCGTCGTCGTTCATGGCGGTGATGTGCAGGCCGAGCTCGTTCCCTCGCGCTCCGGGCTCGGGCTCGACTGGCCCAACACCCTCGGGCTCGCCGGGCACCAGCCGCTCAGTCCGATCACGCGGATCATGTCCTTCTTCACCAGCCGCGAGGTCGGGGTCGCGACCCGGACCGATCCCGGCCAGATCAGCCAGGCCGTGCGCGAGCTCGCCGAGGGCAAGCTGAACCACCCCGCCACCGAAGGCGCCGTCGGGTTCACGCCCGTCGCGGGCAGCGACGGGGGCGTCACGCCCTACCCCGTCCTGCCGCGGCAGGGGCAGCAGCTGACCGATCTCGCCGGCGCCGTGCGGACCGTCACCGACCACTGGCTCGACCCCGGCGGGGTCAAGCTCGCCATGGCCATCACGCCGGTGAAGGCCACCGCGGCCGGCGTGCAGGCCGCCTACCAGCAGATCGTCGTGCCCGCGGTCGCGAAGCCCGTCGTCGTGCACGGCCAGGGCAAGGACGTTCCGCTCAAGCCCGCCACCATCGCCTCCGCGTTCCAGTTCGCCGCGGTCGAGGGCGGGGCCGTCGAGGTCCGCATCGACCAGGGCAAGCTGCAGGCCGCACTGAAGGACCCGCTCGCCGGCACCGAGACCGACGGCAAGGACGCGCAGATCGTCTTCACCGGCGACCAGCCCGCCGTCGAACCGTCCGAGGACGCCCGCAAGGTCGACTGGGAGAAGACCTTCCTGCCGCTCATCGACGTGCTCAAGAAGACCGACGGCCGGGACCTGCCCGTCGTCTACAGCGCGTCCAAGCCCAGCGTGACCACCGACGCCGCCAATGCGCTCGGCATCAAGGACGTCATCGGCGAGTTCACCACCGGCGGCCTGTCCGGGCCGGCCGCGACGAACAACCGGACGCTCGCCGCCCGCGTGTCCGGCACGATCGTCAAGCCCGGCGAGACGTTCAGCCTCGGCGCCCGCTCCGGCCCGCGCACCGCCGGCAACGGCTACGTGCCCGCCCCGGTCGACGAAGACGGCACCGGCCCGGTCGTGGTCGGTGGTGGCGTCTCACAGCTGGCGTCCACTTTGTACAACGCCGGTTACCTCGCCGGCCTCGCCGACGCCGGTCACCTCGAGCACGACCACTACCTTGACCGCTACCCCGCCGCCCGCGACGCCAAGGCCATCGACGCCGGCGGCAACCCCGTCGAGCTGAAGCTGACCAACGACACCCAGACCGGCATCGCCATCCAGGCCACCGTTTCCGGCGACTCGGTCACGGTCCGGATCTGGGGCACCCGCCACTACCGCGTCGAAAGCCAGACCGGCGCGCAAACCCCCGGCGATCCCCCGCCGGTCCAGTTCGGCGGAGCCGACGGCGAAGGCTCCTGCCTGCCGGCCATCGGCTCACCCGGCTTCAGCGTCACCGACACGCGCGTGCTCTACGACATCGCGAGCGGCGCCGAGGTACGGCGGACGTCACACACGGCAACCTACGGCCCGCGTCCGACCGTTCTCTGTTGAGTTGTCAGCGAAGGACCATGCACCCCGCCTCCTCGAACTCACGCAGCCACGCCGGCTCCCGGAAGTGCTTGTTCCACCGCAGGTCCAGTTTGTCCAACTTGGACAGCTGAGCGAGCGACGCCGGTAACGTCGTCAACGCGTTCTCCCGCAGGTCGAGCTGACGCAGCTCGCTCAGCGACCCGATCGACTCCGGCAGCGCAGTCAGCTGGTTGCCGCGGAGATGCAACTCCCGCAAGGCGCCGAGAGCGCCGATCGACTCCGGCAGCGCGCTCAGCCGGTTGCGGTACAGCCGCAGCTCGCGCAGCGACGCGAACCCGGACAGATCCCGCGGCAACGCGGTCAGCCGGTTGTCCGTGCACCCCAGGTACCGCAGCTTCCCCAAGCGGCACCAGGCATCCGGGAACGAAGTCAGCCGGTTGTCGCTGACGTACAGGTACTCCGTGAGCCCGGCCAGGTCGCCCAGCTCCTCCGGCAGCGCCTCGAACCGGTTGTGCGCGAGATCCAGCGTGTGCAGCGACTTCAGCGCCGAAATGCCCGGCGGCAGCGAAGCCAGCTGGTTCGCGGCCAGGTTCAGCACCCGCAGCTCGGTCCGCGACCAGAGCGAAGCCGGCACTGATGTGAGCGAGTTGGCGTAGAGGTCGAGCTGGGTGACGCCGGGCGGAACGTCGGGAAACTCCGCCAGCCCCTGGCCGCCGAGTTCGGGTGCCGTCATGACGGCCGCCGCGTCGACGGCAGCAGCGCCCAGGTGGCCGCGTCGTCCGGAGTGGACACCTGGATCCGCAGGCCCGGCACCTCCGACACCGCCAGCTCGGTCAGCCGGAAGTTCATCCGCCCGGCCCGCGGGTGGTGCAGCCGGCGCAGCCGCGCCCGCGGCTCCGCCACCTCCTGCCGCGCCCAGAGGTCGACGAACTCCGGGCTCAGCGCCGACAGCCGGCGGATGTCCTCTTCCCAGGACGGATCGCCGACGTGCCTGCCGTACTCGGCGCGCATCCGCGCGACCATGTGCGGCACCTCTTCGTCGTAGTTCAGCAGGAACCGCCGCGCGTTCGGCTCGGTCACGCAGCACCACAGCAGGTTCTTGTGCAGGCACGGCATGCTGTGCCACTCCCAGAACAGCTCCTCCTGCGCCGAGTTCGACGCCAGCACGTCGAACCGGCCGTTGACCACCGTGGCAGGCAACGGGTCCAGCGCGCGCAGCACCTCGCGCACCGCGTCGGGCACCACCTCGGCCGACGAGGGCAGCCGCGAAGGGGTCAGCTCGGCGAGCCGGTAGAGGTGCTCCCGCTCGATGTGGTCCATCCGCAGCGTGCGGGCGACGGCGTCGAGCACCTGCGCGCTCGCGTTGATCGGCCGCCCCTGTTCCAGCCACGTGTACCAGGTGACGCCGACACCGGCGAGCAACGCCACCTCTTCGCGGCGCAACCCGCTGAGACGGCGACGTGGGCCGGGCGCGAGCCCGACCTCTGCCGGGCCGATCCGCGCCCGGCACGCCTTGAGGAACTGGCCGAGTTCCTCCCGGCGGCTGGTGTGGACCTGCGTCTGGGTCATGCGGACATGGTGCCCGAGGGGTACGACAATTTCGACGAAGGAGGTGCTGGGAGTACCAGCATCGCCAGGCTCTCTCCGCGGACGACCGGCGAACCCCAAGGTCGGACGCATGACACTGACCACTCCTGCCCCGGCCACCCCGGACCGGGCCGCCCGGCCGGACCGGCGGCCGTGGTTCATGCTGGCCGTCCTGCTGCTCGGCCAGTTCATGGCGCTGCTCGACGTCACCGTCGTGAACGTCGCCATGACCGACATCCGCACCGACCTGCACGCGTCCGGCGCCGCGCTGCAGCTCGTCGTTTCCGGCTACACCGTGGGCTACGCGATGTTGCTGATCACCGGAGCCCGGCTGGGCGAACTGTTCGGACGGCGACGGCTGTTCGTCACCGGCGTCGTCACTTTCACCGTCTGCTCGCTGCTGTGCGGGCTCGCGCCCGGCGCGGGCTTCCTGATCGTCGCGCGGATCGCGCAAGGCGCCGGGGCGGCGTTGATGATGCCGCAGGTCATCAGCGTCATCCAGGCGCAGTTCACCGGTGCCGCGCGAGCGAAGGCGCTGAGCGCGTACACCGCCGTCATTTCGGTCGCGTTCGTGGCCGGTCAGGTGCTCGGCGGCGTCCTCGTCGGCGCGGACCTGTTCGGCACGGGCTGGCGGCCGGTCTTCCTGGTCAACGTGCCGATCGGGGTGCTCGTGGCCGTTCTCGCCGTCAAGCTGCTGCCCGGCAGCGTGGCCAAGGCGGGCCGCCGGCTCGACCTCGCCGGCCTGGCGATCGCCGTGCCCGCCGTGGTGCTGGCCGTGCTGCCGCTGGTGCTCGGACACGAAACCGGCTGGCCGGCCTGGACGTTCGTGTCGATGGCGGTGGGCGCGCTGCTGGCCGTGGTGTTCGTGGTCGTCGAACGCCGGGTGGCCGACCCGCTCGTCGATCTCGCCGTGCTCAGGATCCGCGGGGTCGCGCCGGGTTTGGCGACGCTCGCAACGGGCGTCGCGTCCTACGGCGGATTCCTCTTCTGCGTGTCGCTGCACCTGCAGTCGGGCCTTGGCAAGACGGCGATGGCCGCCGGCCTGGCGATGGCGCCGGGCGGCATCGTCTTCGGCCTGTGCGGGTTCTTCTGGAACCGGCTGCCGAGGCGGGTGCACGGGTGGCTGACCCCGTGCGGTTACGTGGGATCGGCCGTCGCCTACGCGCTGCTCGGCCTGGGCAGCGACGGCGGGACGTTGTTCTTCGTCGCCCTGGTGCTGTTCGGCCTCTCGATGGGGCCGGCGTTCGGCTCCCTGATGGTGAACGCGCTGACGCACGTCCCGCTCGAGCGCGCGGCGGATGTCAGCGGCCTGCTGACCACCACGCTGCAGCTCGGCCAGGTCGTCGGCGTGGCCACGTTCGGCAGCCTGTTCCTGACGCTGGCCGCGACGTCGTCCGCGACCGCCCTCACCACGACCATGACCTGCGCCGCCGCGCTGCTGCTCGCCGGCGCAGGCCTGTCGCTCAGGCGGTAGTGCGGTTGCCGCCCTTGACCTTGGCGTAGATGGCCGACGCCGCGATGACGCCGACGACCGCCGCGACGATCTGGAAGATGTGCCGGATCCAGTCGATGCCGGACGTGTGGCGCACGCCGAACACACCGGCCAGCCAGTTGCCGATGAACGCGGCGACGATGCCGACCACGATCGTCAGCCAGATCGGGATCTTCTGGTCTCCTGGCGCGAACAGCCTGCCCAGTACGCCCAGGATCAGGCCGACGATGATCGTCGAGATGATGCCCCAAAGTCCGCCGAGCACAGTTGCCTCCTCGGATAGCCGACAGCGTCACGGTGACACCGATCCGGCCGCCGCGCCCGTCCGGACCCACGAAGGGGTGACAACGAAAAGCCCGGCCCGGTTCGCTCGGAGGCGAACCGGGCCGGGCCGGGATCCGGGGGCGTTACCTGGTGACGCCACGGCGGCCGTAGGCGCCCGCCGCGATGCTGACACCGATCGCGGCCAGCACCACCTGAGTGAGGATTTCCAGCCAGTCGATGCCGTTGGTGTCGGCGTACCCGAGACCGCGTGCGATGGCCGTGCCGATGAACGCGGCGATGATACCGATCACAATGGTCAGCCAGATCGGGATGTTCTGCTTGCCGGGGGCGACCAGACGGCCCAGCACACCGATGATCAGCCCGACGATGAGTGCGCTGACGATGCCGGCGACAGTCATCACATTCTCCTCTCCAGGATCCGCGGACCCGGCCAATCGGGTCCGTCGGACTCGGTGAGCGGAATGCCCGCCCTGTCCGGACCTGAAACACGAAAATGGCCCCTCCCCGGCGGGAAGGGGCCATTTTCGTGACCGTCAGAACGCGGCTTCGTCGATCTCCATGAGCGCGTTGTCGGCGGCCTCCACGATGGCGCGGCGCGAGGTCAGCTCGGGCAGCACGTTCTTCGCGAAGAACGAGGCCACGGCCACCTTGCCCTCGTAGAACGGGACGTCCTTGGCGGACGCGCCCGCGTCGAGCTTGGCGATGGCGACCTCGGCGTGCTTGAGCAGCTGCCAGCCGATGAGCAGGTCGCCGACCGACATCAGCAGCCGGACCGTGTGCTGGCCGACCTTGTTGATGCTCTGCGGGTCCTCCTGCGACGCGGTGAGGTAGCCGATCATCGAGCCCAGCATGCCCTGCGTGTCCTCGAGGGCCTGCTTGAGCAGCGCGCGCTCGTTCTTCAGCCGGCCGTTGCCCGCCTCCGACTCGATGAACTTCGTGATCTCACCGGCGACGAAGGCCAGCGACTGGCCCTTGTCGCGGACGATCTTGCGGAAGAAGAAGTCCAGCGACTGGATCGCCGTGGTGCCCTCGTACAGCGAGTCGATCTTCGCGTCGCGGATGTACTGCTCGATCGGGTAGTCCTGCAGGAAGCCGGAACCGCCCAGCGTCTGCAGCGACTGCACGAGCTGCTCGGTGGCGCGCTCGGAGCCGACCCCCTTGACGATCGGCAGCAGCAGGTCGTTGACGCCGTGCGCGACCTTCTGGTCACCCTCGCCGGTCCACAGCTGATCCTGGAAGGACGCCGTGTACAGGTAGACCGCGCGGAGGCCTTCGGCGTACGCCTTCTGGAGCATCAGCGAACGCCGGACGTCCGGGTGGTGCGTGATGGTGACGCGCGGCGCGGTCTTGTTCAGCATGTTCGGCAGGTCGGCGCCCTGGACGCGCTCCTTGGCGTACTCGAGGGCGTTGAGGTAACCGGTCGACAGCGTGGCGATGGCCTTGGTCCCGACCATCATCCGGGCGTACTCGATGACCTGGAACATCTGCGCGATGCCGTCGTGCACCTCGCCGAGCAGCCAGCCCTTGGCCGGGGTGCCGTGCTGGCCGAAGGTCAGCTCGCACGTCGTCGAGGCCTTGATGCCCATCTTGTGCTCGATGTTGGTGACGAAGGCGCCGTTGCGCTCGCCCAGCTCACCGGTCTCGCTGTCGAAGTGGAACTTCGGCACGAGGAACAGCGACAGGCCCTTGGTGCCCGGCTTGGTCTCGATGCCGGGACCCTCGGGACGGGCCAGCACCAGGTGCATGATGTTCTCGACCATGTCGTTCTCGGCCGAGGTGATGAACCGCTTGACGCCGTCGATGTGCCAGGAGCCGTCCTCCTGCTTGGTGGCCTTGGTACGGCCCGCGCCGACGTCCGAACCGGCGTCCGGCTCGGTCAGCACCATGGTGGCGCCCCAGCCCTTGTCGATCATGATCCGGGCCCAGCGCTTCTGCTCTTCGGTGCCGTTCTTGTCGACGATCATCGCGAAGTTCGGGCCCGCCATGTACATGAACAGCGGGGCGTTGGCGCCGAGGATCAGCTCGGAGGCCGCCCACTGGACCGTCGGGGGCAGGCCGAAGCCGCCGAGGTCGTTGGTGAGGCCGAGCCGCCACCACTCGCCCTCCATGAGCTGGCGGTAGCTCTTCTTGAACGACTCGGGGATGGTGACGCTGAAGGTCTTCGGGTCGTAGACCGGCGGGTTGCGGTCGGCGTCGGCGAAGGACTCGGCGAGCGGACCGGTGGCGAGCTTGTTCAGCTCGGCCAGCACACCGCGCGCGGTCTCCTCGTCGGACTCGGCGAGCACACCCTTGCCAAGGCGCTCCTGCACGCCGAGTACCTCGAAGAGGTTGAACTCCAGGTCTCGGACGTTGCTCTTGTAGTGGCCCATGTCGTCACTCCAATGTGTTCGGCTCCCCGGCCGGGCACATGTTCGCCTTACTCGCCGGTAACTTCAGGATATTACCTGCGGGTAACTGGAGCAAGCGGATCCGCACTTCCGAGTATCGGAAATCCTGCCGCCGTCATGGGAAAAGAAGGTCAGCGCTGCCCGGGAAGGGCGGTTGTGTCGGCGGTCACCGGAACGTGGCCGTCGTCGGCGCGGGCGACCAGGATCCCGCCGCGGAAGGCGATGGTGACCGCGTGCGTCCGATCGCGCGCGGAAAGCTTGCGCAGGATGCTCTTCACGTGCGTCCGGACCGTCTCGACGGACAGGAACAGCAGCTTCGCGATCGCGGAGTTCTCGAGCCCCTCGGCGACCAGCTGGAGCACCTGGTACTCGCGCCGGGACAGTGGCATCGGGCCGCGCGGGGCCGGCGGGCTGTCGTGGGCCAGGTCGCCCTTCGGCACCGTCGCCCGTTTCGGCCGGGCGGTGAGCGCGGCCAGCGCCGGATCGATGTACCGGCGTTCGGCGTGGGCGCGCCGGATCGCTTCGGCGAGCCGGCGTGAATCGATCGACCGCGGCACGATCGCGTGCGCGCCGGCCGCGATCGCGGCCGCGAGGTACTGCTGAGTGCGGTTCGAGTCCCGGATCAGCGTGACCAGGACCAGCGCCGGGTCGCCGGCGTTGAGCAGCTTCGTCAGGTGGCAGTTCGGATCGAGGGCCGAGTCGAGCACGACGACGTCCGGCTTGACCTGCTCGCACAGCTGCAGCGCGGCGTGGTGGCTTGCCGCCTGTCCCGCCCAGTGCAGCCCCTGGCTGCGGTGGACGAGCGCGGCGAGGCCGTCGCGGAAGATCGGGACCGGATCGACGACCGCCACGCCGAGACTGCGTCCAGGGGGTCCGATCGGTCCGCCGGGCCGGCGGGTGGGCTCGATGCCGTGCATCGTGGGCCTCCGTCTCTGCGCCGTCGCTCCTGGGGACGCCGGACGCCGCCGGCACCGTCCGGTCCCCCCTGCCGGGACCGGCCAAAAGTGACTCCTCCTGCTTGGTACGAGTCGCGATTGCGCAGCTCATGACGCCATCTCACCCTCATGGCCCAATCCGCCGGTCACAGCAAACTTTCGGTAGAAGAGGATCTTCGCGAGGCGGCTCGGCCGTGCGGGGCAGGTCGTGACGTGGCCGTCGGTGCTACTGAGGGTGGCCTGCCCTTGTTCAACGATTTCGACGACGCCGGGATGCGGCGCGCAGCACCGCGAACTCCTTCCCGAGCTCCGCCGGCGTCCAGTGGGCGTTGAGGCCGCTGGGGTTCGGCAGAACCCACACGAAGGTGTCGCCGATGCGGTGTTCCTGGCGGCCGACGCGCGCCTTCTTGAAGCCGAAGGCGGTCCGGTAGGCGGTGATCCCGACGACGGCGAGCCACCGCGGCCGGTACTCGAGCACCTTCGCGACCAGCAGTTTCCCGCCCGCACGCAACTCGTCGTCACTGAGCTCGTCGGCGCGGGCGGTGGTCCTGGCGACGACGTTGGTGATGCCGAGCCCGAGGTCGAGCAGCTGGTCCTGTTCGCTGGGCGCGTAGAGCCGCGGCGTGAACCCGCCGGCGTGCAGGGCGGGCCAGAACCGGTTGCCGGGGCGCGCGAAGTGCTGCCCGAGCGCACCGGAGTAGAGACCGGGGTTGATGCCGCAGAACAGCACGTCAAGCCCGGGCGCGATGACGTCGGGAATGGTGGCGTTGTGCGCGGCGGCCAGCTGGTCCTTCGTGGGTCGGGTGCTCACCTGCCCAGTCTCCGGCACGCTGGCGAGGTGGAGGTCACCGCGGACGGTTGTTTCGTCGACGTCTACCGCCTGCTGCCGCCGCAGGGCGAGCCGGAGATCGTGCACGCCGCGATGCCGCCGTCGGCGTCGATCCTCGAGCTGGGGTGCGGGACCGGCCGGGTCACGCACCCGCTGGCGGAGCTGGGCCACGAGGTCGTGGCGGTGGACGACTCGCCCGCGATGCTCGCGCACGTCCGTGCCGAGACGGTCTGTGCGCGCATCGAGGGGCTGGATCTCGGCCGGACGTTCGAGGCGGTGCTGCTGGCAAGTCACCTGATCAACACCCCGCGAGACGACGACCGGCGCGCGTTGCTCGCCGCCGCGCGCCGCCACCTCGCGCCTGCGGGCCGGCTGATCGTCGAGTGGCACCCGCCGGAGTGGTTCGACGGAGTCGCCTCCGGGCAGGGCGGCCGGATCGGCGAGGTGGCCGTGGAGCTGGCCGGCGTGGTCCGCGACGGCGACCTGCTGTCGGCCACCGTGCGGTATTCGGCCGGCGGACGGCGGTGGGATCAGGAGTTCACCTGCCGCCGGTTGGCGCTCGATGACGTCTTGGCCCCGGCTGACCTGGTCTTCGACGGATGGCTCACCGCGGACCGGCGCTGGTTCGCCGCCCGGGCTGGTCGCCGGGGGTAGCGGATTCGCGGGCGGACGGCGCGGGCGTGGGTCAGATCGGGAGCTTCCGACCGCCGGCCGGTTCCCGACCTTCTCCCGTCGCCGGGGGTAGCGGATTCGCCACGGACCTGCGTAATCTGTGTGATCTCCCGCACAGCGCCGTACCGAGGAGGATTTCGTGCAGCTTCCGATCGTCCTCGGGCTCGTCGCGCTGGTGCTCGCGGCCGCCGCGCTGGTGGTCATCCTCGAAGACCGGCGGGCCGCCCGGCGGGCGGCCCTGCAGCGGAAAGCCCGGCTAGCGCGGCTGGGCGAGGTGGACCCGCTCGCGCCGGGACGGCTGCACGTCGACCGGTGAACGCCGCAGCGCCAGCAGCAGCGCCCCGAACACCCAGCCGAGGCCCGCTCCGAACGTGTTGTTCATGAGGTCGTCCACGTCGAAGATCCGGTAGACGTACGGTGCCGTCCCGAAGTTCGCCGTGACCTGCGTGATCTCGATGAGCAGCGACGCCGCGAAGCCGATCAGCGTCGTGCCGGTCAGGCCGCGCCGCCACAGGGTGCGCGCGAACACCCCCAGCGGCACGAACAGCAGGACGTTCAGGCACGCCTGCTCGAACGTCTGCGTCATGAACCACTGCCACACCGGCTCGCCGTGTTTGAGCAGCTCCGTGTGGATGTCGGTGATCCACTGGAACGGGTGCAGCTGCACCGTCTGGCTCAGCCGCCGGGTGCCCGGACCGGGCAGCGGGAGGAAGACGACCGCGAGGGTCATGCAGCCGTACAGGAGCACCGCGGCGGTCGTCGCGAGGCCACGCACCCGCAGGCCGCCGTAGCGCGCAAGTTGCGTGATCAGCTGCGGCACCAGCACCACGGTCCACACCGCGAGGAAGCCGATGAACCCGTACTGCAGGGCCGTGACCTGTGCGTTCGTCATGCCATCGACGTTATGGATCTTGCCCGCCGGCGCGCTTCGGTCGAAGAGCCGGACGCGCGGGACCGGCATCGGCCAGTCGGCCGACCCGGGCACGGGCCGATCGGCCGGTGACCGAAGTCATCGCGGCCGGCCACAGACATAACCGGATGCGGCTTGCGCCCACCCGGGAATGACCACGACGCTCTGCACGTCGAAGTCTTGTGCAGGGCAACGAAAGGAACGTCCATGGCACCGGTCCGGGTCGGCATCGTCGGGCTCAGCGCGAACGGTGGCTGGGCCGCCACCGCGCACGTGCCCGCGCTGGCCGCGGTGGAGGGCTACGAGCTGCGGGCGCTGAGCGGCAGCAGCGCCGAGTCGGCGCGGGTGGCCGGGGAGAAGTACGGCGTGCCGCTGACCTTCGGTGACGCCGGCGAGCTGGCGCGGCACCCCGAGGTCGACCTGGTCGTCGTCGCCGTGAAGGTGACCGAGCACCGGGCGCTGATCGAACCCGCGCTGGCCGCGGGCAAGCCGGTGCTCAGCGAGTGGCCGCTCGGCGTGAGCCTCGCCGAAACCGAAGCGCTGGTCGAAGCCGCGAAGGGGGTCAAGACCGCGGTCGGGCTGCAGGGGCGGTCCGCGCCCGCCCTGCGCTACCTGCGGGACCTCATCAAGGACGGCTACGTCGGCCGGGTCCTCTCGACGTCGCTCATCGCGTCCGGCGCCAACTGGGGGCCGAGCGTGCGGGCCGGCCGCGACTACCAGCTGCACCCCGAGGGCGGGGCGACCATGCTGACCATCCCGTTCGCGCACACCGTCGACGCCTTCGACATGGTGCTCGGCCGGTTCACCGAGCTGTCGGCGACGATGGCGACCGTCCGGCCGCGGGTGCGTGACGAGGTCACCGGCGAGTCCGTCCCGATGACCGCGCCGGACCAGATCGCCGTCACCGGGGTGCTCACCGGCGGCGCCGTCGCGTCGCTGCACCTGCGGGGCGGGTCGTCGCCGGCCACGGACTTCCACTGGGAGATCAACGGCACCGAAGGCACCCTGGTCGTCACCGCCGCGGATCCGCTGTTCTGGATCGCGAAGCTGACGTTGCGCGGCAGCCGCACCGGCACGCTCGAGAAGCTGACCGTGCCCGCCCGCTACGAGCTGCCCCAGCTGGCCGGACGCAGCGCCGAGCCGTCGTACAACGTCGCGCACGCCTACGCGCGTCACCTCAAGGGCGACTTGCCGGACTTCGCGCACGCGCTGCGCGTGCACCGGGTGCTCGACGCCGTGCAGCGGTCCGCGGACTCCGGGACCCGGGTTCAGCCGGACGCAGAGTAACTGTTACCGACGGTTGTAGGTTCTCGGCTCCGGCCTTACGCTCGGGTCATGGACGACGTTGTCTACGACCGCGCGGGCCGGGGCGAACCGCTGGTGCTCATCCACGGCATCGGGCACCGCCGTCAAGCGTGGGCGCCGGTGTTTCCGCTGCTCACGCCGTATCGCGACGTCATCGCCGTCGACCTGCCCGGCTTCGGCGACTCGCCCGAGCCGTCACGCGGGTACGGCATCGAGCCCGCCTTGGTGATGTTCAAGGAGCTGTTCACCGACCTCGGGCTCGACCGGCCGCACGTCGCCGGCAACTCGCTCGGCGGCCTGCTGTCCCTGGTGCTCGGGCAGGCCGGGCTCGTCCGCAGCGTCACGGCGCTGTCGCCGGCTGGGCTCTGGACGCGGCGGCAGAAGCTCTGCGCGATCGCCGCGCTCAAGGCCCATCGCGCGCTGGCTCAGCGCACGCCACCGCAGGTCGTGCGCCGTCTCGCCGCCACAGCCACCGGGCGCAAGGCGCTGACCGGGATGATCGTCGGGAAGCCGGCGCTGCTGAGCCCGGACACCGTCGTCGAGGACGCCCACGCGCTCGCTACCGCGCCGGGCTTCGAGCCGACCGCCGCGCAGTCGCGGGGCGACTTCCGCTTCACCGGGCCGGTCACCGGCGTCCCGGTGACCATCGCGTGGGCCGAGCAGGACCGCATCCTCGCCCGCCCGCGCCTCGCCGACCTGCGGAAGGTCGCGCCGGACGGGACGTTCCGGCTGCTGCCCGGATGCGGGCACGTGCCGATGAACGACGACCCCGCGCTCGTCGCCGAGGTGCTGCTCACGGGAAGCCGTTAGGTGACATTCGCTTTACGTCCGTCTTTTGACCCTGGTAGCTGACCGCTTCGCGAGGCAGAATCCTCCGCCGTGCGCCCGTTCGGGGACCTTGGGCGCGAATCGGAGGAAACACACGCATGAGGCTTTCAACCCGGCTCGCGGTACTCGCCGCGGCCGCGCTGGCGACGACGGCGGTGACCACCGCACCCGCGTTCGCCGGTCAGCGCCCGGACCCCACCACCGACGTCCGGATCATCGCGTTCAACGACCTGCACGGGAACCTCGAGCCGCCGAGCGGCTCCAGCGGCCGCGTCACGCAGTCCGACGGGACCACCGTGGACGCCGGCGGTGCGGCTTACCTCGCGACGCACGTGAAGCAGCTTCGCTCGCAGGTGCGCAACTCGCTCGTGCTGTCCGCCGGGGACAACATCGGCGCGTCGCCGGTGATCTCGGCGCTGTTCCACGACGAGCCGACCATCGACTTCCTCAACCAGCTCGGCGTCGGCGCGTCCGTCGTCGGCAACCACGAGTTCGACGAGGGCTACCAGGAGCTGCAGCGCATGCAGTTCGGCGGCTGCCACCCCACCGACGGCTGCCAGTTCCAGCCGCAGTTCAAGGGCGCGAACTTCCCGTTCCTCGGGTCCAATGTGTACTTCACCAACGGCCTGCCCGCGCTGTTGCCGTTCACCGTCAAGTTCGAAGGCGGCGTGCCGATCGGCATCATCGGCGCGACCCTGAAGGACCTGCCGACGGTCGTCACGCCGGAGGCCATCAAGGGCCTGAAGTTCGGTGACGAGGTCGAGGCGATCGACCGCACCGCGAACCTGCTCGACTTCTTCGGCGTCAAGTCGCAGATCGTGCTGCTGCACCAGGGCGACAGCACCGAGGTCGAGGGCCCGAACGACTGCAAGCTGCGGCCCGGCCCGGCCGCCGCGATCGCCGCCGCGGTCACCCCGAAGGTCGACGCGATCTTCACCGGGCACAGCCACCAGCAGTACAACTGCGTGATCAACGACCCGGCGGGCCAGCCGCGGCCGGTCATCCAGGGCTCGTCGTTCGGCAGGCTGCTCTCGGTCATGGACCTGAAGATCGACCTGAAGACCCGGGACGTCGTCCGGTCGCAGACCAAGGCGCGCAACGAGATCGTCACCCGCGACGTCACGCCGGACCCGGCCGTGGCCGCGCTGGTCGCCGACGCCAAGACGAAGGCCGCGCCGATCGCGAACAAGCCGGTCGGGACCATCACCGCGGACCTGCCGGCGGCGGGCAACGCGGCCGGTGAGTCGCCGCTCGGCGACGTCATCGCCGACGCACAGCTCGCGGGCACCCAGTCGAACAACGCGGTCATCGCCATCACCAACCCGGGCGGCATCCGCGCCGACCTGACGTACAAGTCGTCGCCGAACGGCGAGGGCGACGGCGTGGTGACCTACGGCGAGGCGTTCACCGTCCAGCCGTTCTCGAACATCATGCAGACGATCACGCTGACCGGCGCGAACCTGAAGAACGTGCTGGAGCAGCAGTGGCAGGGCACGACCACGCGCATCCTGCAGATCTCGAGCTCGCTGCACTACAGCTACTCGGCGTCCGCGCCGCAGGGCTCGCGGGTCTCGAACATCACGGTCAACGGCACGCCGGTCGACCCGGCGGCGTCGTACCGCGTGTCGGTGAACAACTTCCTCGCCGCCGGCGGTGACGGCTTCACCGAGTTCACCAAGGGCACCAACCTTTCGGGTGGTCCGGTGGACCTGGACGCGCTGATCGCGTACCTGGGCACCCACCCGAACCTGGCCCCGCCGGCGGCGGACCGGATCACGCGGCTGCCGTAGTTCCCGTTTCTGCAAGACACCTGGTCGACAATGAACCCATGACGACCTGGGAAGACGTCGTACGCCTGGCCTCGGAACTGCCCGAGGTCGAGGCGTCGACCTGGTACCGCACGCCCGCGCTGAAGGTGGCGGGCAAAGGGTTCGCGCGGCTGCGCACCGAGGCCGAAGGCGGCCTGGTCGTGATGTGCGGGCTCGACGAGAAGGCCGCGTTGCTGGACTCCGGCGACGCGGCCTTCTTCACGACACCGCACTACGACGGCCATGGCTCGATCATCGTCGACCTGGAGCGCGTCGACGTCGATCAGCTGCGCGAACTGCTCGAAGAGGCGTGGCGGCTGAAGGCGCCGCCCCGGCTCACCAGGTGAGCTCGCCCTTGAGCATGCTCATCAGGATCATGTCGTGGCGCTCGCCGTCCAGCCCGACGAACGACTCGCGGTGCCGGCCCTCCTCGACGAAGCCGATCTTGCGGTAGACGTGCCGGGCGGCCTCGTTCTCGGCGACCACCCAGAGCGTGATCTGGTGCAGGCGCATGTTGTTGAAGCCGTACCGGCACATCAGCCGCAGGGCTTCGGTGCCGTAGCCGCCGCCGCGGAACTCGGCGTCGCCGATGTAGACGTCCAGCTCGGCTTCGCCCACTTCGGGAACGGCATCACGCAGGTCGATGACGCCGATGAGCTTGTCATCGGCCTTGGCCACGATGCCGAGGACGACCTTCTCGTAGGTGTTGACCGCGCGCTCCTCGCAGCGCTTGCGGACCTGGGCCAGCGACAGCGGGTGGTCGTTGGTCATCCAGCGGCCGACCTCGGGGTCGTGCAGCCATGGGTGCAGCCGGTCGGCGTCCTCCGGTTCGAGCGCCCGCAGCCGGACGAGCTCCCCCTCGAGCAGCAAGGTTCCCCCTAGTCCCGCTTGAGCAGCAGGAAGTCGTGGACGTTCAGCAGGCCGAGGACCTGCCGCACGGGTGTCGGCATCGCTCGGCGCGACTCATCATGCACGACCTCCGCGCCGTGCACGCGGTAATTACGGCGCCGGGTGATCACCGTGGCGCCGTCCGCGGCCAGGACGTTCTTCACCCAGTCGGCGTCCGGCCCGTAGGTGAGGGCGACGACGAAGCCGCCGGGCGTGCGGAAGACGTTCACCGGCGTGCGGTACTCCCGGCCGGACTTCCGTCCTTTGTGGACGATCATGCCGAAGCCGGGCGCCCAGGGGGCGACGTGCTTGTTGATCCGGTTGGTCGCGACGCGGTTGAAGCGGGCGAGTCCCTTGGGTAGCACCATGCGGACATAATATCAACGATTGATGAATTATTCTCGTGATGACCCCGGATCCCCGCCGCGGTTGACCCGATGGTGGGATATGGCGCATGTCGACCGAATGGCCGCTGCGCCAGGACCCGGAAGCGCCGGTGATCATCGCGTACGCGCTGGTTTCCGACCCTGGTTCGCTCGGGTTCGTGGTCCTGGACGACGAGGACGACTGGTTCATCAGCGACGGCACCGAGCTGTCCGACGACGTGCAGGTCAACCGCGAAAGCTTCCGCAAGATGTCGCTGCGCGAAGCCGTCGAGCTGCTGCCGGAGCTGACCGCGCTGGCGGACCTGCCGACCGGGATGGCCGCCGACTGGGACCCGGAGCGCCGCACGTGGCTGCTCTCGTCGGTGACCGGTTCCGACGACGAGGACGAGGACGTCCGGTTGCTGGCCCAGCGCCGCGCCGCGTGGCAATACGAGGGCTCGCCGGACGACGAGGCCCAGATCAGCACGGGCCTGACCGAGATCCCGACGGCACCGGACGCGCCGGCCCGAGCGGTCCGCCAGGTGGTCCGCGAACAGGACGGCACCTGGCTGTTCGTCGGCTTCGAGGTCCCGGAGGCGGAGGACTTCGAGGTCGAGGGCCTGGAACTGGAGCACGTCGCGGGGCTGTACCCGGACGTGCGCAGCGTGCTGAAGGCCGCGCCGGGCCAGGTCTACGACCGCGCGACCCCGGACTCCGAGTGGGAACTCGTCGAGGGTTGACACATCTTTCGGGGGCCCGGGGCGAAGCCGCGGTCTTCGAACGCCGCGGGATCGCGGTTCGCCGCCAGGATCGAGACGAGGATCGGGCCGCATGACCCGGCCGCCGATCTCGACGTCCTCGGTGGGGAACCGCCAGGTCGCGTTCTGCGGCGTGCGGCCGGAGCGTCTCTTCGATGACGGCGGCGCGGTGCTGCGAGTCTTCCCGCGCTCGATCGGCTTCGTCCGGGGAGACCGGTCGAGACGAGCCTGACGGTCGTCTCGTGCCCGCCGACGAGGATCAGGAAGGCCATCGACGACCTCGGTCACCAGCCGTTCCAGGGCGTCGGTGGCTTCCCGGACCTTGGAGCCGTCCGTGTCGTCGGTTGGCCGCCACCTGTTCGTCGGTCAGCGCCGCTCGGGAAGCCGAGCCGGTGCGGTGGTCGTTCGCGTAGCCAGGCGTAGGCGGGTGAGGGGTCGCGATCGAAGTCCGGACCGGACAGCTCGGCCTCTGCCATGCCGTCCACCGCGCCCGCGCGAGAATCCAGGCCACAAGTGTCCCGGAGCGGCTTCGCCCGTTCGTCCTTACAGTGAGATCCGGCGATCGGCGCCGGTCAGGACCTGTGAGGAGCTGTCATGCCCCAGTACGCCGCCATCATCTACGCCTCCGACGTCGACCCGACCCGGCCCGAAGCCGCCGAAATGATGAAGGACTACGACGAGTTCGGTGCCGGCGCCCGCGCGGTCATCCGCGGCGGTGCGGCGCTGTACCCGACGGCGACCGCGACGACGGTCCGCGTCACCGGCGGCAAGGGCGGCGACATCGTCACCAGCGACGGCCCGTACGCGGAGACCAAGGAAGCGCTGACCGGCTTCTACCTGCTCGAATGCGCCGACCTCGACGAAGCCGTCCAGGTCGCGGCGCGGATCCCGGGTGCCTGGGACGGCGCGATCGAGGTCCGGCCGGTCGTCGACTTCGGCAAGTGACCGGCGCCGGGGACGCGGTCGCGCGGCTGGTCCGGGACGAGGGCACCCGGGTACTGGCCACGCTGGTCCGCGTCACCGGCAGCGTCGACCTGGCCGAGGACGCGGTCCAGGACGCCGTCGTGCGCGCGCTCGAGACGTGGCCGCGCGACGGCGTCCCCGCCAACCCGCGCGGCTGGCTGCTGGTGGCGGCCCGGCGTCGCGCGGTCGACGTGGTCCGCCGCGAGGCGAAGCGCCTGGGGAAGGAGGCGGACGCGATGCCCGCCGTCGACCCCTGCCCGGACCCGGTCTCGGTCCGCGACGACCTGCTGCGCCTGGTCTTCACCTGCTGTCACCCCGCGTTGTCGCTGGAGGCGCAGGTCGCCTTGGCGCTTCGGACATTGGGCGGTTTGTCGACCGCGGAGGTCGCACGCGCGTTGCTGGTCCCCGAAGCGACGATGGCGAAGCGCCTGACGCGGGCGAAGCAGAAGATCGCGACGGCTCGGATCCCGTACCGGGTACCCGCGGCGGAAGAGCTGCCGGCGCGGCTGGCCGGAGTGGCGTCGACGGTGTACCTGATCTTCAACGAGGGGTACACGGGCCGCGTGTCGCTGCTTTCCGAGGGCGTCCGCCTGGCGCGCCTGCTGGTCGAGCTGATGCCGGACGAGCCGACAGCGCTCGGGTTGCTGGCGTTGGTGCTGCTGCAGGACGCCCGCCGCGCGGCGCGGTTCCTCCCGGGCGGCGAGCCGGTGCTGCTGTCGGAGCAGGACCGTTCGAAGTGGGACGCGTCGCTGATCAAGGAGGGCGTCGCACTGGTGAGCGTCGGCTTGCGCCGGACGCCGTCGATACCGAACGCGTACGTGGTGCAGGCGGCGATCGCGGCCTGCCACGACCTCGCGCCCACGTACGCCGAGACGAACTGGGACGCGGTGATCTCCTGGTACGACGTGCTGTTGACGGTCCAGGACACCCCGGTGGTCCGCCTGAACCGCGCGGCGGCGGTGGCCGAGCGGGACGGGCCGTCGGTGGCGTTGGCGCTGGTGGACGCGTTGCCGGAGCTGGCGGATTACCCGTGGTGGCATGCGTCGCGGGCGGAGTTGCTGCACCGCCTGGGTTCGCCGTCGGCCGGTGAGGCGTTGGACCGCGCGGTGGAAACCGGGCTTCCGGCGCCGCACGCCGCCCGGCTGCGAGCCCGAATTGACGGTAAATAGGCCGTGGTCGTATCGGCACCTTGGTCCTCCGCGCCCGGATGGCATTGAATGACGTCATGAACGGCATCGAAGGCCCGGAAAAGCTGGACGAGGCACTCGCCAAGCGATGGAAATCGGCGGTGGCGAACTTCGGGGTCGTCATCGTGGTCGTGACGGTCGGGCTGGCCGCGCTGCGCCTGTTGTTCGTCTCGAAGGGTGACTGGGCGGTCATCGTTTCGCTCGTTTCCGCGATGAACGTCAAAACCATTCTTCTCGGTTCCCTGCTTCCGGCCGCGCCGGCGGTTTTCGTGTTGATTACCGTGGTTTTGGCGATCTACTTCGACAACCGGGCGATGGTGGACGCGTCGAACAGGCACGAGATGGATGTCTGGAAGCTCTCGTGCGTGGTGCTCGCGATCATCCTGCTGCCGTTCTCGACGTTCGCGGCGGCCGGGTCGGCGGTGCTGATGGGCGTGCTGTGGATGTTCGCCAGGCGCTTCAAGAAACGGCGTCTGGAGAGGGCGGCGCGCTCCGCCGGGCCGGGGGACGCACCGGACGCCGTGGCCGACCGGCTGGGCTTGGTGGCGGTTCCGTTCGGGATCTTCCTGGTGGTGTTGAACATGCTCGGCTCCCCGATTTGGCTGCCGGCGGAGCTGCTCGAACTGAAGGGCCAGCCGAACCGGGTGGTGAGCGTCCTCGACTCGGCGAACGGCGACCTGGTGCTGTGGTACGACAACACGACACAGGTGGTGCGGGTCAAGCAGGCGGATGTGCTTTCCCGGCAGATCTGCGACCGCCGTGGAAGCGCACTGTGGAGCCAGTCGATGACGTTCGTCTTCAACGGTGGCCCGAAGACGCCCCCGTGTCCGTAGCCGGACGAAGAAAGCCCCAGGGAGACCTGGGGCTTTCTCGCTGAGAGCGGATGACGGGAATCGAACCCGCGTATTCAGCTTGGGAACCAGGGTGATCATGCTCGACAGTGGCCCTGACCTGCGGACGGAGCTGTCTTGCGGTACCCGCTGTTGACCTTGGTTGACCGGCCTGAATGGCACGCTAATGGCATGACCTGAGCCCCCACCCACACCTCCCCCGTCACCCCGATACGAAGCCAGCACGCGGCCGGTGCTACCGGCCGTTGTCACGATCCGGCTTCGGGGTGGCGGGTCTACCGATCTGGGAGCTTGTTGGTCAGGGCGTACATGGCGCTGGTCAGGTCGGCGGCACCCTTGAGCGTGATCGACGGGTCTTCCATGTCCCTGAGCTGGTGGAAGATGGCCAAGAGTGCCTCGGCGGTTGCCAGGCTGATCGGATCGGCCTTGCTCTTGCCTGCTCGATGGCCCGGCGTGCTGCTGCGGCGTGAGCGCCTGCTGCGGCTCGGTCAGAGGTCGACATGTCTTCGACCCTGCCAGCGGACGTGTGAACGGTAACTAGGCCGAAGAGCTGATCGCTGCCAGCGGCGGCGCGCTATGCGATCGATCGCTGCGGCAGGCCCACCCGGCGGCCGGCGGCCGGCGGAGCGGCAAGCCGTCCGTGCCGCGAGCGGGTGGGCCGCCGTACGGCAGGTGACGTGCGCGCCGCCGCTGGCGGCGCCTTGACCAGCGGGCGACCAGTGACGCTGACAAGCAGATCGCGGACCGGCTGTCCAAGCTCGTCGACCGGCACCGCAAGGGCACCACCCCGGACGACGACGAAGATCAGGACGGCCAACCCTTCCCGGTCGGCTAATGGCACATTAATGGCACGCGAGAAGTGAAGGCCCGAGATAAAGAAAGCCCCAGGTCCACAATAGACACCGTGTGACCTGAGGCTTCTCGCTGAGAGCGGATGACGGGAATCGAACCCGCGTATTCAGCTTGGGAAGCTGATGTTCTACCATTGAACTACATCCGCAGTGCGTCGTCAGCATACACGGCGTCGTGATCCCCTTGTCCAGGCCCCTCCCTCCTTGACGTCCGCGTGTCATGTGACAACACTTGTTGTCGACCTCGGAGGTGAGTGCCATGGACGAGCCCGAGCTGTTCCGGCAAGGCGGGTTCCGGCTGGCCCAGCGGCTGTTCATCGAGGGTGACATCCGGGGTGACGAACGGCAGGTCGCCCGCATCCGGGAGTTCGCGCAGGTCCAGGACAAGCTGGCCGACGACGTCGTCGCCTGGATGGCGCAGCTGCCGAAGGGGCAGGGCCGTCGGCTCTTCGAAGACGCGCTCCGGGGCGGGACTCCGGCACCCGGGCCGGTCAAGGCGTTCTTCGACCAGGTCAACGCCAAGCCGTACTGGGTCGACGACGAGCGGCTGGACCGCGGCGCCAAGGCCATCACCCGGGCCGGCCTGCTCGGCCTGTTCCCGCTCGGCGACATGTCGCTGATGGGCGGCTACCTCGCCTCACGGGCCACGAAATCCCTGGTCGGGACCGGAGAGATCGAGTACAAGGCCACCCGGCGGCTCGTCGAGACCGCCACCTGGTGGATCGACGTCACCACGCCCGGCGCGCTCAAACACGGCGAGCAGGGTTACGCCTCCGCGCTCCGGATCCGGCTCGTGCACGCCCACGTGCGCGCGGCGATGAACCGGCGTGACGACTGGGACTACGCGGCCTGGGACCGGCCCGTCAACCAAGTCCAGACCGCCGGGACGCTCCTGCTCTTCTCCCTCGTCTACGTCTTCGGCACGCAGCTGCTCGGCCTCCGCTACTCCGCGCGCGAACGCGGTGACATCCTGCACCTCTGGCGCTACATCGGCTGGCTCATGGGCGTCGACGACGAACTGCTCCCGACCGGCGAAGAGGATGCCTGGCGCCTGCTCTGGCTGCTCGCGGCCACCGAGTTCATCCCCGACGACGACTCGAAACGCCTGGCCAAGGCGCTGATCGAAGCCAACGCCGCCGTCGGGGAGGGGCGCGGGGCCGTCGGGAAGGTGCTGTCCCACGTCTCCGTCGCGGTGCACTCGTCGATCAGCAGGCTCGTGCTGGGGAAGGCCAACGCCGACTTCCTCGGCCTGCCGAACGATCCCGTCGCACAGGCCGCGATCGTCGCCGTGGCGGGCGTCAACTTCGCCGCCGAGACCGTGCGGCGGTTCATCCCCGGCGCCACGGCGCTGCAGGAACGGATCGGCGAGGCCGGGCGCCGCGGGTACGTGAAGCGGCTCGAGAAGATCTTCGCGCCCGACACGTCCTACGCGCAGCACATGCGGGTCGCCTGAGCACACCGGATAGGCTTCGGCCGTGCTGCTCAGTGACCGTGACCTCCGCAAAGAGCTCGACGCCGGCCGGCTCGGCATCGACCCCTTCGACCCCGCCATGGTCCAGCCGTCCAGCATCGACGTCCGGCTCGACCGGTTCTTCCGGGTCTTCGACAACAGCAAGTACACCCACATCGACCCGCAGCTGCAGCAGGACGAGCTGACCTCGCTGGTCGAGAAGGAGGGCGACGAGCCCTTCGTGCTGCACCCGGGCGAGTTCGTCCTCGGCTCGACGTTCGAGCTCGTCACCCTGGCCGACGACCTCGCCGGCCGCCTCGAGGGCAAGTCGTCGCTCGGCCGGCTCGGGCTGCTCACGCACTCGACCGCCGGATTCATCGACCCCGGCTTCTCCGGGCACATCACCCTCGAGCTGTCGAACGTCGCGAACCTGCCGATCACGCTCTGGCCGGGCATGAAGATCGGCCAGCTGTGCATCTTCCGGCTCTCCAGCGCCGCCGAGTTCCCGTACGGTTCGAGCGAGGCCGGGTCCCGCTACCAGGGGCAGCGCGGCCCGACCCCGAGCCGGGCGTACCAGAACTTCCACCGCGTCGACACCTGGCGCTAGGCCGCGATCTTTTCGTTCCACTCGATGTGGTGATTCCACATGAAGGCGTTCGGGTCCTCGTCGAACGGCTTCGCGAACACCCGCTTGATGAAGAAGTCACGGACGACGCGGCCGACCGGGCCGATCACCTTCTGGTCGCCGTTGCGCTTCCCGGCCGCGACCACGGCCTCGACGCGCTCGCGCCGCAGGCTCTCGTAGGTGGCGAGCGCCTGCTCGACGTCCGGCACGTCCCGCAGGCATTTGCCCAGCGTGACGGCGTCTTCGATGGCCATCGACGCGCCCTGGCCCGCCGCCGGTGACGTCGCGTGCGCCGCGTCGCCGATGATCACCATGCGGCCGCGGTGCCAGACCGGGACCCGTGGGAAGTCGTACGTCGGCCAAGCCGGGTAGAGCTCGCGCGTCGCGCGGATGATGTCGGCGGCCGGTGTCCGGTCGCGCGCCACCAGGTGCAGCAGCTCCGCGCGCAGTTTCTCGCCGGCCAGCGTGGCCAGCTCGGACGCCGTCGGCTCGGTCTTGCGGGCCGGGTTGGCGAACCACCAGACGCGGCCGTCCGGGCTGACGACGTGGCAGAAGAACACGCGCTTGCCGAACACCATGTTCAGCACGCCCGGCTCGTCCGGCAGCGTCAGTCCTTCGGCGAAGCCGCCGGTGTTGAGCAACGGCACGTACCGCGGCGCCGGCGCGTCCGGGTCGATGATCGTCCGGACCTGCGAGCGCAGGCCGTCGGCGCCGATCAGGAGGTCGCCCTCGGCGTGTGAGCCGTCCGAAAACTCGGCTCTGACCTGCGAAGACGTCTGGCTCGCGCCAATCAGCCGCTTGCCGTACTCGGCGGCGATGCCGCGCCGGGCGGCCTCGTCCCGCAGGGCGACGTAAAGGTCGGAGCGCAGCACGGTCTGGCTGACCGTGCCGTCCGGGAGCGCTCCGCCCAGCGGGAACTCCGCCAGCCGCGTGCCGTTGCCGAGGGCGATCGACATGCGCGGCGAGTCGAAGCCGGCGCTGCGGACCACGTCCTTCAGACCGAGTGGCAGCAGCGCGTCCAGGCCGTTCACCGCCAGCGTCAGGAACGCGCCGACGCCCTCGGCGCCCCGGTCGTACGCCTCGAACAGCACCGGCTCGTGGCCGGCCTCGTGCAGCGCGATGGCGGTGATCGTGCCCGCGATGCCGCCGCCGATGACCAGTGCTCGTGCCATGTCGTTCATCCCATCGAATCTCTTAAAAACTAATTCGTTCTGTCGAACTAAAGGGTGCGCTAGGCTGTGCGCCGTGTCAAGCGAGCGAGCGAAACTGGTCGAGAAAGTGCTGCTCAGGTCGCGAGAGCTGTCGACGGAGACGGTCATGTTCCACACCGCGATCTCCCAGACCCGCGGGCTGTCCGCGGTCGAGAGCAAGGTGCTGGACTATGTCGCCCGGTTCGGGCCGCAGACGCCGAAGGACCTCGCGCGGCACTCCGGCCTCGCGCCCGCGTCGGTGACGGCGATGATCGACCGGCTGGAGCGCAAGGGCATCGTCAACCGGGAGCCGCACCCGGAGGACCGGCGCCGCGTGCTCATCGCGCTGGACAAGGAGGCTCTCGCGAGCGGCGTGCACCTGTGGGACCACCTCGTCAAGCGCATGCACGAGCTGTGCGAGCGCTACTCCGACGACGAGCTCCGCACGGTGATCGGCTTCATCGAGGCGGCCGCCGCGCTGACCCACGAGTCGACGGCGAAGCTGACCGGCGCCACGGACGGGTGAGAACTGCGGCGTAAACCCCACTTTCGTGCCAGGCTCCGGGACGTCGTCTCGGCCTCGGAGGTGGCTGTTGCCCGAAAGACCGCTGCGCTTGGTTCTGTTGCCCGCACTGGTCTTCCTGGCCTCGGTCGTGGCGCCGGTGGCGCGCGCGGCCGCGGCCGTCCCGTTCACGGTCGGCTACGACGATGTCGTCTACGGCGACTTCCTGTACGCGGGCAACGGCGTCCTGCGCTGCCCCGTCGACGCCGACCACGCGCCGGTCAAGGGGCCCGTGGGCACGCCAACGGCGTGCGCGAACAGCGCGGACCGCAAGGACACCCTGGGCAACGACGACTTCTTCATGCAGTGGGCGGACGTCGACGGCGATCCGGGCACGTTCGACTCGGCCGGCGCGTCGGTGAGCATCCCGCCGGGCGCGCGGGTCGTCTTCGCGCGGCTGAACTGGGCCGGCAGCACGGCACCCTGCGGTGTCGCGCCGCCCGGGACACCGGCGGCGCAGAACGTCCGGCTCTCGGTGGGCAGCGTGGAACCCGTCGACGTCGCGCCTTCCGCGTTCGCCGAGGACGGCCAGTACTACGCCGCGCACGCCGACGTGACCGCCCGGTTCGCGGGCGCGCCGACCGGGAGCCCGCTCGACGTGACGGTCGGCAACGTCTGGGCTCCCCGGGGTTTCGGCTGTGTGGGCGGCTGGTCGATCGCGCTGGTTTACGCGTACCCGCAGCGCAATCCGGATTTCGCGCCGAACAAGCGCAAGATCGTCGTCTACGACGGGCACGTGCGGCAGACCGCCGGCGCCCCGCCCGCGGAAACGGCGATCACCGGCTTCCGCGCGACGGCCGCCGACGCGCACATCGGCGTCACGGCCTACGACGGCGACTGGGGCGGCTCCGGCGACCGGTTCCTGGTCGACGGCACCCCGGCCGCCGAGCCCGCGACCGGCGGAACGTCGAACTTCTTCATCTCCAACGCCGACAACGCCGCCGCGCCGCGGGTGAAGAACAACTTCAGCGTGGACGCGAAGGCGTTCAACATCGACAGCATCCCAGCGGGCGCGACGAGCGCGAAGCTCGCCTTCGTCACCAGCGGCGACGACTACCTCGCGCAGAACATGGCGTTCTCGGTGCCGGTGCCCGAGCTGCAGCTCGCGATGCGCGCGAAGCAGCCGAAGGCGCACGCCGGTGACCCGGTCACGTTCGCCGTCGCGGTGACGAACCCCGGCAGCGTCGCCGCGTCCGGTGTGCAGGTGGCCGACGAGACGTTTCCCGCGTGCGCCAAGCAGATCGGCACGCTCGCACCGGCCCAGACCGTCACCTACGACTGCACGGCCATCGCGATGGCTGACGACTTCACGAACACGGCGAAGGTGACGGGCACGAGCGCGCTCGGAGACGCGCTCGACGGCGTCGCGGCCGTGGCGGTCGACGTCCTGCACCCGGCGCTGGGCATGACGAAGACGGCCGACAAGGTTGCCTACCGCGCCGGTGACGCGGCGGTGTTCACGATCAATGTCACGAACACCGGCGACACGAGCCTCGCCGACCTGCGGGTCAGCGACCCGAAGACACCGTCGTGCGCGCTGGCCGGAAGTCTTGCTCCGGGCGAAAGCCGCACCCGGACGTGCGCGGCTCAGGCCCCGATCGCCGACGGAGTCAACACGGCGAGCGCGGTGGCCACCGACGAGCTGGGCAAGCAGGTCACGGCGACCGCCGACGCGCCGGCGCCGACGATCGCGCCCGCGATCGAGGTCACCAAGACCGCGGACCCGCCGGTGGTCCACGCGGGCGACGCCGTCTCGTTCACGGTCACGGTGAAGAACACCGGCGACAGCCCACTGGCACCGGTCAAGGTCACCGACGACACGACGACATCGTGCTCGCGCACGTTCGACGGCCTTGCCGCGGGCGCAACGCGGAGTTACTCGTGCACGGCGAACCCACCGTCGACGACCACCTCGCACGCGACGGCCACAGGCGCCGACCTGTCGGGCCGCCCGGTGACGGCGACCGCGTCGGCGACGGTCACGGTGATCACGCCGGTGCTGACGCTGACGAAGAACGCGGCGCCGGCCATCGTGCGCGCAGGCGACCCGGTCACGTACACGATCACGGTCGCCAACGCCGGTGACGCGCCGCTGACGGAAGTCGCGGTCACGGACGACCGGACTCCGGCGTGCACCAGGACGATCGGCGCGCTGCCACCGCAGGGCGGGCAGACGTACACGTGCACGGCACCGGCCCCGCCGGACGACTTCACCAACACGGCGGCCGCGTCGGGCAAGGACGAGCTGGGCCGCACGGTGAAGGTCACGGTCGACGCGGTGGTGGACGTGATCCACCCGGCGGTGGCCCTGTCGGCCCAGGCATCACCGGCAGCGGTCCGCGAAGGCGACCGCGTGACGTGGACGATCACGGCAACCAACACGGGTGACGTGCCACTGGCCGACGCGGCGGTAGCGGACGACCAGGTCCCGGCCTGCGCGAAGCCCCTCGGCACGCTCGCGCCCCAGGGCAGCACGACGTACACGTGCACGACGGTGGCGGGCGCCACGGGCTTGACGAACAGGCCGACGGTGACGGGCGTGGACCCGACGGCCCGCCCGGTGACGGCCAGCACAGAGGCGACCTTCGCCGTGCAGCACCCAGCGGTGGCAGTCACGGCGCAGTTGCAGGGAGGCCCGTTCCGCGAGGGCGACGCTGTGCCGCTGCGCGTGGAGGTGCGCAACACGGGTGACGTGCCGTTGACGGGTGTCCGGGTCACGGACTCGACCGCCAGTGCACCGCAGGCTCCGGCCACACAGGGTCCGGCCGCCGAGGGTTCGGCTGCGTGGGCACCAGCTGCCGAGGGTTCGGCTGCGCGGGCACCGGCCGCCGAGGGCCCGGCCGCGCGGGCACCAGCTGCCGAGGGCCCGGCCGCGTGGGCACCAGCTGCCGAGGGCCCGGCCGCGCAGGTGCCAGCCATGCCTGCGCAGGCTCCCGGCACGCCAGCCACCCACACCGCGCACCCCGGCTCCGGGCCGCAGGCGCGGGCCACCGGCTGTGCCCAGGTCCTCGATGGCGCCCTCGACCCCGGCGGCACCCGGGTCTACGCCTGCGCCGTCACCGCCCCGGCCGACGACGTCACCGTGGCCGTTCAGGTCACCGGCATCCCGCCGACCGGCCCCGCCGTGGCCGCCGCTGCCACCGCGACCGTCGACGTCATCCATCCGGCCATCGCGATCAGCAGGACTGTCGACCCGACCATGGTCCGTCCTGGCGATACCGTCACCTCGGCCATCACGGTCACCAACACCGGCGACAGCCCGCTCCGCGATGTCTCCGTAGCCGACCAGCTCGCCCCGGCCTGCACCAAAGCCCTTGGCACGCTGGAACCGCAGGCAACGCAGACCTACACCTGCGCCCAAACCGCCGGGAACACCGACTTCACCGCCACCGCGCGCGTCACCGGTACCGACGCCACGAACCGTCCCGTGACCGCCACCGCCGGCCGACCGGTCGATGTCATCCACCCGGCGGTCACCATCGCCGACGACGCCACGCCCGCACAGGTCCGGCAAGGCGACACCGTCACATTCACCCTCGTCGTCGCGAACACCGGCGATGTCCCGCTCACCGACGTGTCCATTGCGGACAGTCGCACTCCGGCGTGCGCTCAGTCCATCGGCACCCTCCCTCCCGGCGCTCTCCAACGCCGCTCCTGCAAGGTAAACGCCGGCACCGACAATTTCGTGAGCTCGGCCACCGTAACCGGAACCGATCCGACGAAACGCCAGGTCAGCGCCACCGACGACGCGGCGTACACCGTCCTGCACCCCGGGCTCTCGATCACGCAGCACACCAACGGCCCCTACCGCCAAGGCGACACCGTGACGTTCACGGTCACCGTCACGAACACCGGCGACGGGCCGCTGACCGCCGTCACCGTCACGGACAACCAAGCCCCGAGCTGCGCAAAGACGTTCGACAAGCTGGAAGCCGGCGCCATGCAGAAATACGACTGCGCCATGACGGCACCCCAGGACGACGTCACGACCACCGTCGAAGCCCGCGCCACGGCTCCGGTCGGGCCGCCGGTCAGCGCGCAGGACACCGCGGCCGTCGACGTCATCCATCCCGGCCTGAAGATCACGAAAACGGCTGAACCGAGCATCGCCCGCCCGGGTGACGAGATCACGTTCACGATCACCGTTCGCAACACCGGCGACGTTCCGCTCAGCGAAGTGTCTATTGTGGACAAGGACTCCTGCGTGAAGAAGCTCGGCACGCTCGAACCCGCAGCCCGGCAGGTCTACACCTGCGCCGCCAAGGCGCCGAGCGACGACTTCACCGCCGCCGCGAACGTAACAGGAATGGACCCGACCGGTCGCCCAGCGCAATCGAAAGCCGAAGTGAAAATCGACGTCGTCCACCCCGAGATCGCGTTGATGAAGGACGCCACCCCGTACGAAGTCCGCGAAGGCGACACGGTTACCTTCGCCGTTCTCATCAAGAATATCGGCGACGTCCCGCTGACCGCCGTCTCGGTCGTGGACGATCACACGCCGTCGTGTGCGCACGCCGTGCCGGAGCTCGCGGCCGACGCCGAATTCTCCTATACCTGCACGACCGTCGCCGGGAAACAGGGGTTCTCGGGCAAGGCGACCGTCACCGGCCAGGATCCGACGGGGCGCCCGGTGTCGGCGTCCGGTGAGGCTGCCTTCATCGTCCGAAGCGGCTGAATGGAGTAACGCGCAAGCGTCCGATTGCCGCGGAATTCTTACTGGTCGGCGATGAGCCGTGCCGGAGAAATGTGCCCAGGGTTCTCGCTGTAATCGTTCCGTGATACGTTCCTGCGCCGTGTCCCCCATTGGTGAACGTGCTCGCGTGGTGATGGTGTCACTCAGTGTGCTGCTCGGCGTCTTTTCCGCCGCTACCGGCACCTGGATGGCCTCGGCGGAAGGAAACACCGCCCAGCTCGGCGCCGCGGCGCTGGTGCTGCCCGACGAGCGCGCCGGATCCGGTGGCGGCAGCGGCACCGACGTGGCCGGCCGTCAGGTCCAGACCACGACGCGGCCGACGACCGAAGCGCCGGCGCCGACGACGTCCAGCGCGACCCCGACCCCCACCGAGACCAGCGAAACCACGCGGCCGACGACGTCCGAAGCCGCTGCCCCGCCGCCGAGCACCAAGGCCGCGGCCCGCGTCGCGCCCTCGACGGCCGCGCAGGTCATCGCGCTGGTCAACGACGAGCGCGCGAACGCCGGCTGCAAGCCGCTGGAGGAGGAGTCGCACCTGACGGAGGCCGCACAGGACTACAGCGACGACATGTCCGCGCGAAACTTCTTCTCCCACACCAACCCCGAGGGCGTGACCTTCGACCAGCGCATCAAGAACGCCGGCTACGCGAAGCCGGGCGCGGAGAACATCGCCAAGGGGCAGACGTCCGCGCAGCAGGTCATGGACGCCTGGATGAACTCCGAGGGCCACCGCGCGAACATCCTTAACTGCTCGCTCACCAAGATCGGCGTCGGCGTCACGACGAAGGGCTGGTACTGGGTCCAGGACTTCGGTTACTGAGCCCTACTGAGCCCCGGGAACCTGCTTGTTCCAGCGCTCGGCGATGTCGCCGTAACGCGCCAGTACCGTCGCCCGCAGCTCCGGATCGGTGCGCGGCACGGGCTCGATGAACACCTCGGTGACGTCGTTGAACTTCTCGGTCAGCTCGCCGGCCAGCCGGACGCAGGTGCGTTCGAGGTCGGCGGCGCCGAGGGCGTCGTCGAAGTCGACGCGCGTGCACACCAGGACCTGGTCGGTGCCCATCAGCATGGTCTGCAGGTCGACGACGGCCTCGATCTCCGGCGCCGAAGAGAGGTGGTCGCGGACGCCGCGGACGATCTGCGGGTCGGCCTGGCGCCCGATGAGCAGGCCGCGGTTCGTCCGCCCGAGCAGGTAGGCGACGTAGGCCAGCAGCAGGCCGATGGCGATCGACGCGGCGCCGTCCCACACCTCCGACCCGGTGAGCTGGTGCAGCCCGATGCCGCCGAACGCGAGCAGCAGGCCGACGAGCGCGGCCGAGTCCTCGAAGAGCACGGTCTTGGGCGTCGGGTCGTCGATCAGCCGGAGATATGTCCAAAAGGACCGGTTTTCGGCCTTCGAGTCACGGCGGACCTGGCGCAGCGACTGCAGCCACGACGTGCCTTCGAGGCAGAACGCGACGGCCAGCACGATGTAGCTGAGGACCGACGTGCTCTGGGCCTCGCCGTGCCCCAGCACCGTCGAAATGCCTTCGTAGAGCGCGAACATCGAGCCCGACGCGAAGATCGAGACGGCGGCGAGCAGCGACCAGAAGTAGCGTTCCTTGCCGTAGCCGAAGGGGTGCAGGCGATCGGCCGGGCGTGACGAACGTTTCAACGCGGTCAGCAGCAGCACCTCGGTGAACGTGTCGGCCACCGAGTGCGCCGCTTCGGACAGCATCGCGCCCGAGCCGCTGATGATGCCCGCGATGAGCTTCATCACGGCGATCGCGAGGTTCACGCTGCCGGCGAGCAGCACGGTCAGAGTGCTTTCGCCACCGGGCTTTTCGGGTTCGTCGCTCACTCTGGTGAGCGTAATGCTCAGAGGCGGCGCAGGCCGTGCAGAACGCGTTCCATGAGCGCCAGCGCCGGACGGCCTTCGGTGCTCACGCGCGTGTCGTGGATCGTGACGAGGCCCTGTTCGGCCATGTCGTCGAGCAGCACCCGGACGACGCCGAGCGGCACGCTGAGCGTGGCCGCGACCTCGGCGACGGACCGCGGCTGGTGGCACAGCGATCGCACCGAACGGAACTCGCCGGTGAGCCGGGCGCCGTTCCACTGCGCGCCGGCGCGGGTCGAGACGAGGGCCTCGATCGCCAGGTGCCGCCGCGACTGCGTCCGGCCGCGCGTCAGGACGTACGGGCGCACGAGCGTTCGCTGCGTGGGCACGTGCCCGGCGGGCTGGGGTTCTTCGACGGGCGGGGTGTTGCGGAGGGCGTGCCGCCCGGTGGTCCGCCGGTCCTCGCCCATCCTCGCAGCCCCCTGATTCCGTGATCGCCGAAGTCGTCTCGCTGGCGGCGGTGGCGGCGAGGGAAAGGCCAGGATACGCACGATCCGGTGGTTTTTGGGGAAGGTTTGTTCTTGGCTCGATGGGCCATTTCGGTGATTATTGTGAACAACATTCGGGAAATCGATTACCGTGACAAAGTCCCAGCTCGTGGCCGTCACGGCGAAACGACGAACGGCCCGGCCGCGACGGTGTCGTGGCCGGGCCGTTCGCCGGATCGGGTCAGTTCTCGTCGGACAGCGACGGCGCCCCGAGCGGCACCGGCTTTGCTTCCGGCTTGCGCTTGACCGCCTCGAGCAGCATCTGCGCGACGTCGACGATCTCGACCTTCTCGCTCGCCGTGCCGTCGCTCTGCCGCGCGGTGAGGCCGTCGTTCAGCATCACCTTGCAGAACGGGCAGCCCGTCGCGATCTTCGACGGCGCGGTGCCGAGCGCCTCGTCGACGCGCTCGATGTTGATCCGCTTGCCGATCTTCTCTTCCATCCACATCCGCGCGCCGCCCGCGCCGCAGCACATCGACTTGTCGCCGTGCCGCGGCATTTCGCGCAGCTGCGCGCCCGTCGCGCCGACCAGCTCGCGCGGCGCCTCGTACACCTTGTTGTGGCGGCCGAGGTAGCACGGGTCGTGGTAGGTGACGTCCTGCGCGACCGGCGCCACCGGCACCAGCTGCTTCTCCCGCACCAGGCGGTTCAGCAGCTGCGTGTGGTGCACGACGTCGAACTGGCCGCCCAGCTCCGGGTACTCGTTGGCGAGGGTGTTGAAGCAGTGGGCGCAGGTCACGACGACCTTGCGGGCCTTGCGTTCGCGGCCCTCGAACACCGAGTTCAGGACCTCGACGTTCTGCTGGGCGAGCATCTGGAACAGGAACTCGTTGCCCGCGCGGCGGGCCGGGTCACCGGTGCAGGACTCCTCCGAGCCGAGCACGGTGTACTTGACGCCGGCCATGTGCAGCAGCTCCGCGACCGCGCGCGTCGTCTTCTTCGCGCGGTCCTCGAACGCGCCGGCGCAGCCGACCCAGAACAGGTACTCGGCGTCGCCGAGGTCGCCGTCGAACACCGGGACCTCGAAGTCGAGGTCCTCGGTCCAGGCCAGCCGGTCCTTGGCGTTCTGGCCCCACGGGTTGCCCTTGTTCTCCAGGTTCTTGAACATGCCGTTCAGCTCGCTGGGGAACGACGACTCGATCATCACCTGGTAGCGGCGCATGTCGACGATGTGGTCGACGTGCTCGATGTCCACCGGGCACTGCTCGACGCAGGCGCCGCAGCTGGTGCAGGACCAGAGGACGTCGGGGTCGATGACGCCGCCGTCATCGCCGACCAGCGCCTTCTGGGACTCGGCGATCGCGAGGACGTCGATGCCCGCGTACATGTTGTCGCCGCTGAGACCCACTTCGTCCCCGGCCATGTCGCGCTTGCCGCCGGCCATGAGGTACGGCGCCTTCGCGTAGGCGTGGTCACGCAGCTGCGTGATGACCAGCTTCGGCGACAGCGGCTTGCCCGTGTTCCACGCGGGGCACTGCTCCTGGCAGCGGCCGCATTCGGTGCACGTCGAGAAGTCCAGCCAGCCCTTCCAGGTGAAGTCCTCGATCTTGCCGACACCGAAGGTGTCCTCGTCCGGGTCGGCCTCCTCGAGGTCGAGGACCTTGCCGCCGCTCATCATCGGCTTGAGGGCGCCGAGTGCGACGCCACCGTCGTCCTCGCGCTTGAAGTAGATGTTGAAGAACGCGCTGAACCGGTGCCACGCGACACCCATGGTCATCGTGCGGGCGACGACGATCAGCCAGACCGTGGCGCTCATCAGCTTGACGAACGCGAACACCGTGACCAGGTTCGGGCTGGCCGGCAGCAGTTCGCCGAGCGGGTTCGAGACGAACGCGGCCCAGGTCGGCGTCTCGTGCGCGCCGAGCGCGGCCTTCGCGGCGCGGACGCCGATGATGCCGATGCCTTCGATGAGCACGACGGCCTCGACGAAGTACGCCCACTTGAAGTTGGAGCCCGCGAAGCGGCTCTGGCGGTCGGCGCGGCGCGGGTGGTTGCGCTGGCGGATCGCGATCAGCACCAGGACGCCGACGATCGTGCCGAGCCCGAGCAGCTCCATGAGCAGCTGGAACGGCGGGAAGTCGTCGAGGATCGGCCAGCCCCAGTGCGGGACGAAGACCTCGCCGTACGCCTCGAACAGGGCCAGCGAGCCCAGGAGGAAGCCCCACATGACCAGCCAGTGGGCCGGTCCGACGCTGCGCTTGCGGTTCATCCGCGTGTGCGCGGCGAACTCCTTGACCAGCGTCTTGAACCGCGGCCAGAACGGGCCGTTGCGGGTCGAGTCGGGCTGCCCGAGACGGATGATGCGCACGAAGCGCGCGATCGTCGCGGCGAACATCCCCCAGGCGACGACGCCGAGGACGACGGAGATGCCGCCCAGCGTCAGTTGTAGAGCGCCCATCGTTCGGGTGCCTTTCGTCCGGATGATTCGTGGTGGGTTAGCCGGCAGACTAATGCTTCCTACCGATGAGTAACCCGTTGAGTGGCCCTAAGTCCCACCGATGTGGTGTACGTCGCTCTTTGTTTTGGGACGATCGTTCAGGTAGTTTTCACCCTATGGGTGCGTACCTTCTCCTCGCGCTGGCGATCGCCGCCGAGGTCTCCGCGACGGTCTCGCTGAAGCTCTCGGAGGGCTTCTCGAAGCTCGGACCGTCGATCGTCGTGGTCGTGGGGTACGCCGTCGCGTTCGTCGCGCTGTCGTACGTGCTGAAGATGGGGTTGCCGATCGGCGTCGCGTACGCGATCTGGGCCGCGGCCGGCGTCGCCCTGGTCGCGATCGTCGGCGTCGTGTTCCTCAAGGAGCCGATCAACGCGGCGATGATCGCCGGGATGGCGCTGGTCATCGGCGGCGTGGTGCTGATCGAACTCGGGAGCGCGTCGTCGTGAAACTGCAGGTCGACGGGCGTAAGGCGCGCGGCGAGAAGCGGCGCGCGGAGATCATCGAAGCGACCCTGCGCGTCATCGAGCGCGACGGCGTCGCGGGCGTGACGCACCGGACGGTCGCGGCCGAGGCAGGCGTCCCGACGACGTCCACGACCTACCACTTCTCGTCGCTGGACGACCTGCTCATCGCCACGCTCATCTCGTGCGCCCGCGACATGGCCACCGAGGTCTACTGGATGATCGACCGCGCCCGGTCCCGTGGTTCCCGCGGCGCCGAAGAGGTCGCTGGCCTGCTCGCGGAGGCGTTGGGGCCGCGGCGCGGGCGCACGATGGCGGAGTACGAGCTGTACCTGCTGGCGGCGCGGAAGCCGGAGCTGCGCCCGGCCGCGCGTCGCTGGCTCGACGTCCTGACGTCGATGGTCCGCCACGACGACGAAGTGGCGTTCCGGGTGTTCCTCGCGGGCATCGACGGGCTGCTGATCCAGGGCCTGATCGACGACGAGCCGCCGTCGGCGGAAGAGCTGCGTCCGGTGGTGGACTACCTGCTGAAACCGCGTTGACCGGCTGGTTAGCGTCGGGGCATGCGGATCTTCGGTGAGTACGAGCTGGACGACGACCGGGCACGGCTGGACCTCGACGTGGTGTGGCAGTTCCTCTCGACCGAGGCGTACTGGGGCCGCTGGCGCACGCGTGCGCAGGTCGAGGCCGCCATCGACGGGTCATGGCGGGTCGTCGGTGCCTACCGCGGCGGCTCGATGACCGGATTCGCCCGTGCCTTCTCCGACGGCGTCTCGTCCGCCTACCTGGCCGACGTGTTCGTCGTCGCCTCCGCGCGCGGCAGCGGCCTCGGCAAGGAGATCGTGCGCGAGATGATCGACAACGGCCCCGGCGCCGGCTTCCGCTGGATGCTGCACACCGCCGACGCGCACGGGCTGTACCGGCAGTTCGGCTTCGCCGAGCACACCAAGGGCCGTTACCTGGAACGCGAGGGCGTCAACACGGAAAGCCTGCGCTGAAGGACGTAGTAGAGCGCGCCGGGGACCGCCAGCCCGATCAGCCACGAGACGTCCGCGCCACCCAGCAGCGGCGCCATCGGGCCGACGAAGACCCCCTCGACGTTCGAGAACGGGATCTGCACCGCGATGCCGGCGAAGTACGCGATCAACGCGGGCGCGGCCCAGCGTCCGTAGCGGCCGTTGGGGTCGTACACGGCTTCGAGGTCGTAGGACTCCTTGCGCACCAGGTAGAAGTCGACCAGGTTGATCGAGCTCCACGGCGTCAGGAAGTACAGCAGGAAGTCCAGGAACAGGATGAAGTTCCCGAGGAACTCCCCGCGCCCGAGCACCGCGATGACACCGCCGAGCACGCCGACGACGGCGATGTACGCGACGCGTGCCTGCTGGGAGAGCGCGGCTTTCCGGCTGAACGCGGTGAGCGCCGTCGCGACGGTCATGTAGCCGCCGTAGATGTTCAGCACGTTCACCGTGAACTTGCCGAGCGCGATCGCCAGCAGCAGCGGGACGAGGAGGGCCTCGCCGCCGAGCCCGACGACGTACGCGACTTCGTGGCCCTTGAACGCCTTCCCGGCCACGGCGTACGCCAGCGCGCCGAACGACATCGCCCACGTGGCGCCGAGAACGGTGCCGCCGTAAGTCCACCAGAAAGTGGCGCGGACCGACGTGCTCGACGGCAGGTAGCGCGACGTGTCGGCGACGTACGGGCCGAACGTCAGCTGCCAGGACGCTGTCAGGGAGAGCGCGAGCAGGAACTTCGGGAAGTCGAGGACCGGGGCGTGCAGGACGGTGCCGAGGTCGTGGCCGCCGACCAGGCGGATCGTGAGGTAGACGAAGACGACCACGCTCAGCGCGGACGCCACCCAGCCGAAGCGGTGGATGAGCCGGTACCCCACGATCGCGATGAGCGCGGACGCGGCGGCGTACACGCAGATCGCGGCGTCGGTCGGCAGGCCGGTGATCTGCGCGACGGCCTGCCCGCCCAGCACGTTCCCGCTGGCGAAGTACCCGAGGTACATCACGACGACGAGCACCAGCGGGAGGATCGCGCCGTACACGCCGAACTGCGCGCGCGACTGGATCATCTGCGGAATGCCCAGCTTCGGCCCCTGGGCGGCGTGCAGGGCCATGGGGATGCCGCCGAGGACGTTCCCGCACAGGACGGCGACCAGCGCCCACAGCGGGTGCACGCCGACGAGCACGGTCAGCGCCCCGGTGACGGCCGACGTGATCTGCATGTTCGCCGCGAACCAGAGCGTGAAGAGGCTGCGCGGGTGGCCGTGCCGTTCGGTTTCCGGGACCGGGTCGATGGACCTGCGTTCGAGCGCTGCCGCCACGGGCTACCTCCACTGCGTTGTGCCTGGAGGTATTAACCGCGCCGGCGGGCGCCGGTCCTAGATCGGCGGACGCGATTCTGTCTGGTATTCCAGACGACCGTACCCGGTGAACCCCAGCCGCCGGTACAGCGCTTCGGCGGCCGTGTTGTGGTCGGCCACGCGCAGGGTCACCCGCCGGTCTTGCGCCCAGCTCAGGACCGCCCGGACCAGCGCCTCGCCGACGCCTCGGCCGCGGGCGTGCGGAGCCACCCACAACGTGCCCAGTTCGACTTCGCCGTCGCGCGGGAAGCCGGTCGCCATCCCGACGGCGCGTCCGTCGAGGTCGGCGACGACGTTGAAGGAGTTCGCGAGACGATCTCGCCAACGGCGTTCGGGGGCGTCGTGCCAGTCGGCGAGGGTCGCGGTGAACGCGCTCGGCGCGTCGCGCAGCGCGGCCAGGCGCAGGTCACGCCACTCGGCCCAGTCGTCGGGGCCGACGATCCGGATCACCGGGCCAGGCTAGCCGGGCCCGGCGCCGTTGGCGATCCGCAGCGGCGCCGGCCCGCCCGAACTTCAGCCCTTGTTCTCGTAAACCGGCGTGATCACCGCGCGCGCCAGCGTGTGGCCGAACATGTTGAAGCCGAGGAACGCCGGGGTCGCGTCCTCCGGCACCTCCAGCTTGTCGACGTCCAGCGCGTGCACGGCGAAGTAGTACCGGTGCGGGCCGTGGCCGGGCGGGGGCGCCGCGCCGAGGAACTGCTTGACCCCGCCGTCGCCCTTCAACGTCACCGCGCCCTCCGGGAGGCCGGAGCCGTCGCCCGCGCCGGAGGCCAGCTCCGTCACCGAGGCCGGGATGTTGAACACGGCCCAGTGCCAGAACCCGCTGCCGGTCGGGGCGTCCGGGTCGTAGCACGTCACCGCGAAGCTCTTAGTTTCCGCCGGGAAGCCCTCCCACGCCAGGTGCGGCGAACGGTCCTCGCCGCCGGCGCCGAAGATGCCGGAGAGGTGGGGCGTGGCCAGGGTTTCGCCGTCGGCGACGTCGTTGCTGCGCAGGGTGAACGACGGCACTTCGGGCAGGGATTCGTACGGACCGGGTGCTTGCGGCATGGATCCTCCTGATCACGAAACGGGAGCCTGGCGCCAGGTTAGGCCCCCGGCCCGCCCCCCGCGTGTCAGGGACGGATCTCAGGGTCTTTCGGGGGGATACCCCCATGTACCGGCCCCGCACCCGGCCATAACGTTCTTCACGCAGAGGAAACATCACTGAGGGGACCAACGACCATGGCGCGCCCGCTACTGGCACTGGGTGGCATCGTCCTGATCGGCGTCGGCCTGGCGACCGCGTTCGGCTGGGGCTGGGGATCGGACTTCGAGAACACGAAGACCCTTTCGGAGACCATCCGGAGCGTGAAGCTGGAAGGCGACTCGGGTTCGGTGAAGATCCGCACCGGCTCGGGACCGGCGAAAGTGCGCGAAAAGGTGAACTATCACTGGCGGAGCAAGCCGGGTGACACGTTCTACCGCGTCGACGGCGACCAGCTCGTGCTGACCGACTGCGGGAACAACTGCTCGGTCGACTTCGAGGTGGTCGTGCCGTCCGGCGTCCCGGTGACCGGCCGGATGGACTCCGGCGGCCTGGACGTCGCCGGCGTGGCGAGCGTGGACGTCGAGGCGGACTCCGGCCACGCCCGCATCGAGGACGTCGCCGGCCTGGTGAAGCTGCGGCTGCAGAGCGGCGGGATCGACCTGCGGGACGTCGGCGCGGTCCAGCTGCACGCCGATTCCGGCGGCATCAAGGGCATCGGCGTGCGCGGTCCCGTCGACGTGACGTCCGAGAGCGGCAGCGTCGAGTTCACGCTGACGGAGGCGAACGACGTCAAGGTGCGGGCCGACAGCGGCAGCGTCGACGTCGAGGTGCCGGGCGGTCCGTACCGCGTCGTCGGCGGCAGCGACAGCGGGCACCGCTCGATCGACGTCCCGACCGACGGTTCCGCGCCGCACACGCTCGACCTCTCGACCGAGAGCGGCAGCGTCACGGTCCGCGCGGCCTGACCTTTCTCACTACGGATTCCTTACTACGGGGGCGTTTTCACCATGGGCAAGATCGAACGACGCGTGCTGGCGGCCGCGTTGCTGGGGGCCGTCGCGATGTTCGGCGTAGTCGGGTTCACGCGGGGCGAGGAGCCCGCGGCGCCGGCGCTGGGGGTGCCGGTCGCCGCGGAGTCCCACTTTCGAGTGACATCGTCGGCCGGTGTCCCCGCGGAAGTCGTTGTGCAGCAAGGAAACCCGGATTTCTTCCTCTCCTCCTGGACCGGCCGCCGCTCCTGATTTGTCGGTGGTCGCTGTTAGGAAGGAAGCACGCCGAAGGACGGCGTGCAGGGGAGGGAATCGGATCATGGACGTGCGCCGGGTCGTCGCGGTCGTCGCGGTCGTCGCGGCGGTCGTGGTCATGGCGGCGGTACCGGCCGTCGCCGCGGCGTCGCCGGTGGCCTGGCGGCCGTGCGGGACACCGCAGGAGCCGTCGGCCGAGTGCGCGACGGTCGAGGTGCCGATCGACCGCGGGCGGCCGGAGCTGGGCGCCGCGCGGCTCGCGCTGGCGCGGCTGCCCGCGCTCGATCCGGCCCACCGGTTCGGCTCGCTGCTGGTGAACCCGGGCGGACCGGGCGGCTCCGGCGTCGGGTTCGTGCAGTTCGGCGGCCTGGCCTCGCCGGACCTCGCGCGACTGCGGCAGCGGTTCGACATCGTGGGCTTCGACCCACGCGGCGACTGGTTCAGCACGCCCCGCATCACGTGCGACCCGGCGACGCTGTTCGATCCGGCGCTCGACCGGTTCCCGTCGTCGCGGGCGGGCTTCGACGCCCTGGTGGCGCACAACCGGAAGGCGGGCGAAGACTGCCTGTCCCGCACTGGTCCGCTGCTGGCGAACGCGGACACGCAGAGCGCGGCGGAGGACATCGAGACGATCCGGGCGGCGCTGGGCGAGCCGAAGATCTCGTGGCTGGGGCTCTCGTACGGCACCGAGCTGGGCGCGGTGTACGCGTCGAAACACCCGGACCGGGTACGCACGATGGTCCTGGACGGCGCGGTCGACCATGCCCGGCCGCTGCGCCAGGCGATCCTCGAGGAAGCGGCGGCAACCGAAGACGCGCTGGTCCGGTTCGCGAACTGGTGCCGCGGCTCGGCGGAGTGCGCGTTGCACGGCCACGACGTCCTCGGCTTCTACGACGACGTCGTGGCCCGCGCCGCCCGCGGGACGGTGTGGGCGAGTGACCTGGGCCGCCCGGCAACGGCCGACGAGATCTCGGCCGGCGTCTACAACCACCTCTACATCCGTGAGGAGTGGCCGGCACTGGCCAAGGCGCTGGCCGCGGCGGGCGGCGAGTTCCCGGACGCCCGCAAGCTGACCGAGCGGAACCAGTTCCTGACCCCCATCTACGGGGCGTACCGGGCGATCGGCTGCCACGACTTCCCGTCGCCGTTCACCGGGCCGGCGGACATGGGCGTGATGGCCGGGCTGCTGCGGGCGGTGGCGCCGCACAGCTGGCGGTACTCGGAGTACTGGGACTTCACGAGCGGCTGCACGGGCTGGCCGATCCCGGCGAAGAACCCACCCCAGCCCCACCCGGTCCGCGGGGCTCCACCGATCCTCGTGGTCGGCGGCGCCCACGACCCGGCAACCCCGCTGGCCTGGGCCCGCGGCCTGGCGGCAAGCATCGAGGGCGCGGCGCTGCTGACCCGCATGGATGACGGCCACACGGGCCTGTTCAACTCGCCGTGCGCCCGGGTGGCGGAGGTGAGTTATCTGGTGACCGGGGTGCCTCCGGGGCAGGGGATGGTCTGCCGGTGAGTGGTCTACCGGGCCAGAGGCCGCAGGGCTGAGGCCCAAGGCGGGGCCAGGGCCAGGGGAGCCAGGGCGAAGGCCGGGGGGTGAGGCCCGGCCAGGGGGCGGGGCCGGGGCTGAGCCGGGAAGGGGCCGGGGGTGAGGCCCGGCCAGGGGCGGGCCGGGGCTGAGCCGGGACAGGGGCCGGGGCTGAGCCGGGACAGGGGCCGGGGGTGAGGCCCGGCCAGGGGCGCGGCCGGGGCTGAGCCGGGACAGGGGCCGGAGGCGAGATCAGCGCCAGGGCGGGGCCAGGGCCAGGTGTGGGGTGGCCTGCGGGTAATCAGCCCACGCCGGGCGGCGAGGCACCCCGGTGGTCCGGTTCGCGGCGATGCCGGCGGCCAGAACCCCGCCGAGCCACCGGCGACGCCGCGACCAGGCCATACCCGCCCGTGAGCGGGGTCACACCCGGTCGGGGCGCCCCGGCGGCGGACCCGGGAACAAGAACCCGTATCGCCTCGTTAGGCTGGGTACGAAGGTTGAGCGCAGTCGACTCAAGTCCTGCTTGACGAGGTGCGTGAAGGCCGGATAGAACTTGCCAGAGCCCCGCTCAAGGTGGGGACGAACGTGCAGGTCACGATCAGAGCAGGCTTACACAGGAGGAAAGCACCATGGCGCGAGCGGTCGGCATCGACCTCGGCACGACCAACTCGGTCGTCGCCGTCCTTGAGGGCGGCGAGCCGACGGTCATCGCCAACTCGGAAGGCTCCCGGACCACCCCGTCGATCGTCGCCTTCGCCAAGAACGGCGAAGTGCTGACCGGTCAGCCGGCGAAGAACCAGGCCGTGACGAACGTCGACCGGACGATCCGGTCCGTGAAGCGGCACATCGGTACCGACTGGAAGACCGAGATCGACGGCAAGGCCTACACCCCGCAGGAGATCAGCGCGCGCGTGCTGATGAAGCTCAAGCGCGACGCCGAGGCGTACCTGGGCGAGGAGATCACCGACGCGGTGATCACCGTCCCGGCGTACTTCGAGGACGCGCAGCGGCAGGCCACCAAGGAGGCCGGGCAGATCGCCGGCCTGAACGTCCTCCGCATCGTCAACGAGCCGACCGCCGCCGCCCTGGCGTACGGCCTCGACAAGGGCGAGAAGGAGCAGACCATCCTGGTCTTCGACCTCGGTGGCGGCACCTTCGACGTCTCGCTGCTGGAGATCGGCGAGGGCGTCGTCGAGGTCCGCGCGACCTCCGGTGACAACCACCTCGGTGGTGACGACTGGGACGAGCGCATCGTCAAGTGGCTGGTCGACAAGTTCAAGGCCGCGAACGGCATCGACCTGACCAAGGACAAGATGGCGCTGCAGCGCATCCGCGAGGCGGCGGAGAAGGCCAAGATCGAGCTGTCCAGCTCGAACTCGGCCAGCATCAACCTGCCGTACATCACCGTGGACGCGGACAAGAACCCGCTGTTCCTCGACGAGACGCTCTCGCGCGCCGAGTTCCAGAAGATCACCTCGGACCTGCTCGACCGGACCAAGGCGCCGTTCAACAACGTCATCCGGGACGCGGGCATCTCCGTCGGCGACATCGACCACGTCGTGCTCGTCGGTGGTTCCACCCGCATGCCGGCCGTCGCCGAGCTGGTCAAGGAGCTGACCGGCGGCCGCGAGCCGAACAAGGGCGTGAACCCGGACGAGGTCGTCGCGGTCGGCGCGGCCCTGCAGGCCGGTGTCCTGAAGGGCGAGGTCAAGGACGTCCTGCTGCTGGACGTGACCCCGCTGTCGCTGGGCATCGAGACCAAGGGTGGCGTGTTCACCAAGCTCATCGAGCGCAACACCACGATCCCGACCAAGCGCTCGGAGATCTTCTCCACCGCGGACGACAACCAGCCGTCGGTGCAGATCCAGGTGTTCCAGGGTGAGCGTGAGATCGCCGCGCACAACAAGAAGCTCGGCATGTTCGAGCTGACCGGTCTTCCGCCGGCTCCGCGTGGCGTGCCGCAGATCGAGGTCACCTTCGACATCGACGCGAACGGCATCGTGCACGTGACCGCGAAGGACCTGGGCACGAACAAGGAACAGTCGATGACCATCACCGGTGGCTCCGCGCTGCCGAAGGAGGACATCGAGCGGATGGTCAAGGACGCCGAGGCGCACGCCGAGGAGGACCGCAAGCGCCGCGAGGAGGCGGAGACCCGCAACCAGGCGGAGACGCTGGTCTACCAGACCGAGAAGTTCCTCAAGGACAACGACGACAAGCTGCCCGACGACCTCAAGGGCAAGGTCAAGTCCGCCATCGACGAGGCCAACGAGGCGCTCAAGGGCACGGACTCGACCAAGATCCGCGAGTCGATCGAGAAGCTGAACGCCGCTTCGCAGGAGCTGGGCACCGCGCTGTACGCGAACGCGAACGCTGACGCGGCGGCCGGTGCGGCCGGCGCTTCGGGCGCGGCCGGCGGCGACGCCGGTGCGGCCGGTGGCCAGGCCAAGGCCGATGACGTGGTGGACGCCGAGATCGTCGAAGAGGACGAGAAGAAGTGACCCACAGCTACGACGAATCCGAGAACCAGGGCCGCGGCCCCGAGGAGCCGGTGGTCGTGCGGGATCGGCGGCGGGTGGACCCCCAGACCGGGCAGGTCCGCCCGTCCGGCCCGGCCCACGCCGCGCCGGAGCCGGAGGAGGCGCCCGTGGAGCACGCGGGTCCCTCGCTCGGGGAGTCCATTGTGGACGAGTCGGTGTCGGTCGTCTCTGACGTCGAGAAGGAGCTGGCTGAGCGCACCGCCGACCTCCAGCGCCTGCAGGCGGAGTACGCCAACTACCGCAAGCGGGTCGAGCGTGACCGCGAGGCGGTCGTGCTCGGCGCGAAGGCGACCGTGGTGAACGACCTGCTGCCGCTGCTCGACGACCTCGAGCGGGCCGAGCAGCACGGCGACCTCACCGGCGCGTTCAAGGCGGTCGCCGACAAGCTCGTCAGCGGCCTGCAGCGGGCGGGCCTCGAGTCGTTCGGCACCGAAGGCGAGGCCTTCGACCCGAGCGTGCACGAGGCCGTGCAGCACAACACCTCGCCGGACGTGGCGGGTCCGACGGTCACCGTGGTCATGCGCCGCGGCTACCGGTTCGGTGACCGGGTGCTGCGGGCGGCGCTGGTCGGGGTCACCGACCACGAGCCCGCGGGCCCGGCCGAGCACCCGCCCGTCGGTGGCGAGCTGCCACTCGACGGCGGACCCGATGAGCAGCAGCAGTAAGCAGTATCCGGTTCAAGTGGGAGGAGGAGACGCCCGATGAGTGCACGGGAATGGATCGGTAAGGACTTCTACCGTGAACTGGGCGTCTCCTCCGACGCCACCGCGGACGAAATCAAGAAGGCCTACCGCAAGCTGGCCAAGGAGAACCACCCGGACGCCAACGCCGGCAACGCGCAGGCCGAGCAGAAGTTCAAAGCGGTTTCCGAGGCCTACGGCGTGCTGTCCGACCCCGCCAAGCGCAAGGAGTACGACGAAGCGCGGCGGCTGTTCGGCGGCGGGGGCGGGTTCAACTTCCCCGGCGGCGGCGGTGCCGGCGGCTTCGACGTGGGCGACATCTTCGGCCAGGCCGGCGCCGGTCAGGCGGGCGGTTTCGGCGGGCTCGGCGACATCCTGGGCGGGCTGTTCGGCCGTGGCCGGGCGTCGGCGGGCGCGACGGCGAACCGGCCGCAGCGCGGCGCCGACGTCGAGACGGACGTCCGGATCGACTTCACCGAGGCGGTCAAGGGCGCGACCCTGCCGCTGCGGCTGTCGAGCCCGGCGACCTGCGCCACGTGCGGCGGCAACGGTGCCCGGCCGGGCACGTCGCCGCGGACCTGCCCGACCTGTGCCGGGGCGGGGCTGGTCAGCCGCAGCCAGGGCGCGTTCGCCTTCTCGGAGCCGTGCCGCGACTGCCGCGGCCGCGGCACGATCATCGATGACCCGTGCCCGGAGTGCGGCGGCGAAGGCGTGAGCACCCGGACCCGCACGCTGACTGTGCGGATCCCGCCGGGCGTCGACGACGACCAGCGGATCAGGCTGGCCGGCCAGGGCGAGCCCGGCCGGGGCGGCGCGCAGGCGGGCGACCTGTACGTCCGGGTGCACGTGGCCCCGCACGCGCTGTTCGGGCGCAAGGGGCTCGACCTGACGATCACCGTTCCGGTGGACTTCACCGAGCTGGCGCTCGGCACCACGATCACGGTGCCGACGCTCGAAGGCAAGGTCTCGCTCAAGGTGCCGCCGGGCACCGCGAGCGGACGGGTGCTGCGCGTGCGCGGCAAGGGCATCGCCAAACGCGACGGTTCGCAGGGTGACCTGCTCGTCACCCTCCAGGCGGCGATTCCCGCCAAACTGGACGGCAAGGCGCGCGAAGCACTGCAGGCGTACGCCGAGGCGATGGCCGGGCACGACCCCCGGCCCGAGATCACCGAGCTGCTGCAAGGTAGGTGAGAAGGATGTTGGGCGGGATGCCCCCGGAAGGCGACGAGGAAACCCCCGTGTTCGTCATCTCGGTAGCGGCGCAGCTGGCCGGGATGCACGCGCAGACGTTGCGCACCTACGACCGGCAGGGCCTGGTGTCCCCGGGCCGCACCGCCGGTGGCGGGCGGCGCTACTCGATGCGGGACATCGCGCTGCTGCGCGAGGTCCAGCGCCTCTCGCAGGAGGACGGCGTCAACCTGGCCGGCATCAAGCGCATCATCGAGCTGGAGAACCAGGTCGACGCGCTGCGGGCCCGGGTCAGCGAGCTGACCGAGGAACTCGCCGCGGCGTACGCGGCGGCCGAGCAGGCCGCGGCGGCGGCGCACGCGTCCTACCGCCGGGACCTGGTGCCGCTCAACCAGCAGACGGCGATGGTGGTCTGGCGCCCCAAGCGCCGCTGACCCAGCCAAGCGACGAAGGCCTCCCCGGGCGACCGGGGAGGCCTTCGCGCGTCAGAGCTCCAGCCGCGGCCAGGCGGCGAGGTCGTCCAGCATCCGGCGGTCGTGCGTCGCGACGACCACCGCGGCCGGCGTGGTGAGCAGGGCTTCGGTCAGCTCGTCGACGAGCACTGCCGACAGGTGGTTGGTCGGCTCGTCGAAGATCAGCACGTCCGGCCGCGTCGCCAGCCGCAGGGCCAGGTCGAGCCGCCGCTGCTGGCCCTGGGACATGCGCCCGACTGGAGTCCTCAGTGCCTCGGTTTCGAGGAGCCCCATGCCGGAAAGCGGAAGCGCGGCACGTTCGAACAGCTGACGAGCGGTGAGGTGCTCCGGCCACGCCGGGACTTCCTGGCCGATCAACGCCACCCGCGCGCCGGGCCGGTGCCGGACCGCGCCGCTCGTCGGCGTGAGCTGACCCGCGAGGACCGACAGCAGCGTCGACTTTCCCGCGCCGTTCGGTCCGGTGACGAGCAGCCGGTCGCCGTGGTCGAGTGCGAGCGTCACCGGACCGTCAAGGCGCCCTTCGACGCGGACACCGGTCACGCGCACCAACCCCGTGCGCGTGCGGGTGCCGAGGTCGGGCCAGCGCAACGACATCGGCGGCTCCGGCACGGTCACGCGGTGCGCCTCCAGCGCCGCGCGTTCCCGGTTGAGCGCCTGGACGACACCGGGAGCGCGGGTCTGGCGCTGGTGCCGCCCGGTGCCCTTGTCCGGTCGCCAGCCGGTGCTGAGCCGGTCGCGGGCCTGCGCCACCGCGACCGTGAGCTGCCGGTGCGTGTCCTGCTGTTCCTCGAATTCCTGCACCCAGCGCTCGCGGTCGCGGCGACGGCCGTCCTGCCAGGCGTCGTAGCCACCGGCATACCGGCGCGGGCGGCCGTCCTGGCTGGGATCGAGGTCGAGGAACTCGTTCGCGACGTCGGCCAGCAGGGCACGGTCGTGGCTGACCAGCACGACGCCGCCGTCGTGGGCACGCAGGCGAGCGGTGAGGAAGGCCAGGCCGTCGGCGTCGAGGTGGTTGCCGGGTTCGTCGAGCAGCAGGAAGTCGTGCCGGGCGCCGAGCAGGCAGGCCAGACGGACGCGGTAGCGCTGCCCGACCGAGAGCGTGTCCAGTTCGCGGGTCCGGTGGGTGCAGGCGTCGAGGGCTTCAAGGGCGACGTCGACGCGGCGTTCGGCGTCCCAGGCGTCGAGGCGCGTGGCCACGTCGAGTGCGGCGGCGTAACGATCTTCGGCGCCTTCGGCCGCGAAGTCCGCTGCTGCCGCTTCGAGTTCTCGCAGTGCGTTGTGGGCTTCGCGCAGGGCTTCGGTGGTGAGCGTGCCGACGGTCTCGCCGGACCGGAAGGGCAGCGCCTGCCGGGCGAGGCCGATCGTGCCCGTCCGGTGGACGGTGCCGTGGTCGGGCGCCCGCAGCCCGGCGAGGACGTGCAGCAGCGTGGTCTTGCCGCGCCCGTTCTCACCGACGATCGCCAGCCGCGAACGGGCGGAAACGGTGACGCTCACGTCGTGCAGGACGCGGCGGGAGCCGAGCGTGACGCCGACGCTTTCCGCGCGCAGGTGGGCGTGTTCGGTCGCAAGGGGGTTCAAAGGATGCTCCGCAGCTCTGGAGGGAGCCGGGCAGCACGAGAGCGGCCGCCCGGCACGGGCCGGAACGGCGGGCAGGGAAAGAAATCGGTGCGCCGCCGTCAGCGGCGGTTCCGCAACCTCATGAAGACGGGACGCGAGTACATGATCGCGAGGCTAACGCGCCCCGCACGCCGCGGCGAGCGAATATCGGCGCGTGCGGGAACTCGGGTGCGCAGCAGACCGCGAGTGGCCCCTCCCGGCCACTCGCGGTCCGCGCCGCGGGATGTCACGCCTTGAAGTTCAGCAGCTGCTTGACCTCCGCCGTCCGGGACTCGATCACGCGCCGCGCCAGGTCGCGGGCCTGGGTGTTCACCCCGCCCGCCGGGCCGTTCTCCGTCTGGGCCAGCTCCACCGCGCCCTGCTGCTGGCCCGTCAGCACGTCCAGGAACTTGCGCGTGAACTCGGCGTCCGGTGCCTTCCGCAGATCCCCGACCAGATCCGGCGACGTCATCTTCATGCCGCCGTGGCCCGCGTGGACCTGGGGGTTCATGTCCATCGTCTCGGGCTGTCCCCACGCTCGGAGCCAGCCCCGCATGTCCTCGGTCTCGGTCCGCTGAGTCGACTCGATCGCCGCGGCCAGGACCTTCAGCTCGCCCGGCACCTGGCGGTCCGCGGCCAGCCGGACGATCTCGATCCCCTGCTCGTTCTGGGGAACCAGCATCTGCAGGAACATCACGTCGGCCGCGTTGTACGCGGGTGGGGCCGCCGTCGCGCCGCAGCCGGCCAGCAGCAGCGCGACGACGGCCAGCAGCACTCTCATTGACGCTGCCACAGCGCCGGCGTGTTCGGCGGCTCCCAGCCCGCGATGGCCGTGTGCGGCTGGATGCAGCGGTAGCTCACGCCGTTGTACGTCACGACGTCACCCACCTGGTACGCCGTGCCGGCCGTCCACGTGCCGCTCGACGGCGGCGTCGACGTGGTGGGCGGCGCCGTCGTCGTGGTGGTCGGCGGCCGCGTCGTGGTCGTGGTGGGCGGCGGCGTGGTCGGGCCACCGCCGCCGATCTGGAGGTCGACGCAACTGTAGAACGCGTTGGCCGTGTCGGAGATGTTCCAGATCGCGAGGACCTTCACCCGGCCCGAGTAGCCCGCCAGGTTCACCGTGTGCGAGACGGTCGACGGCGGCTGCTGGTTGTTGCCGGGGATGTTCGCGACGCGCGTGTTGCCGATGTAGTACTCGTAGTTCGCGGTGGCGTGCCGGGCGGTGAACACCCAGTTGAACGTCACCGTCGTGCCCACGGACTTCGCGGGCCACGGCTTCGACTCGTCCGACAGCTCCGCGAAGCGGGAGTTGCCGCCGTCGCAGCTTCGCAGCCCCTTGGGGCCTTCGACGCTCTGGGGCTCATAGACGATGTCACCGCAGTCCGGCACCTTCCCGGCCGCGCAGTTGGCCTGCCGGCTGGGCGGGTCCGAGACGTATCCGTGGGCGCTCGCGACGGTGGCGGGGAGGACGACGACCAGCACCGGGGCGAGCAGGACACCGGCGGCGGCCGCGACGAATTTTCTGTTCCAGGTCATTTCGGCTCCTCGAGGGGGAACAGCGTCGTTCCGGGGAGGCGAACGAGCACATCCGGGCGGATGTGGTCTAGACCATAAGGAGAATCGGGCACAACGGTCAACGAACTACCGCCGTTCGGTGAATCCGCTGCTCCGCTCGGCTCAGTGCGAAGGTCGGGCCGGTTCCTGCAGGTGTTCGCCGAAGAACGACGTCACTCGGCGCCACGCGTCTTCGGACGCTTCGTGGTGATAGGTGAATCCGACGACCTTGAGCAGCAGGTTCAGCGGCGGCGCGACCTCGATCTTGTTGGCGAACCCGTGGCTGGCGCCCGGATACTCCTTGACGTCGTGCGGGATCTCGCGCTCGGTGAGCGCCGCTTCGAGCTTCGCCGCCGCGCCGCGCAGCGAGAAGTCCTTCTTCCCGAAGCTCGCGACGATCGGGCACGCGTCGTCGAGCACGGAAAGGTTCTTCGGCAGCTGGCCGTAGTAGGGCGCGGACGCCTCGAAGCCACGTGCCGCCGCCACGAGCGCGAAGCCGCCACCCATGCAGAACCCGGCGATGCCGATTCGGCCCGTGCAGTCTTCGCGGCCGGCCAGCAGCGTGCGGGCCGCCTCGATGTCGTCGAACGTGCGGCCCTGGTTGGCGAACATGTCCGAGAACACCCGGCGTACGCAGTGGCGCATGCCCCCACGCGCGTACAGGTCCGGGCTGAGCGCGAGGAAGCCCTCGGCGGCGAAGCGGTCGGTGATGTTCTTCGTGTCCTGGCTCAGCCCGAACGCGTCGTGGATGAGCACGACGCCCGGGTGCGGCCCCGCGCCCGCGGGCTCCGCCAGGTAGCCGCCGATGGTGCCGTCCGGAACCGGAATGGTCATCTCCATATCGGCGAAGATAGCGAGAAAGCCGTCGCCGCGCGTGGCCCGCTGAGAGTTCCTCAGTCGAGGGTGAACGGGTCGTAGGCGACGCGTTCCAGCTCGACGCCGTGCGCCAGCAGCTTCGCGATGGTCGCCTGGATCATCGGCGGCGACCCGGACACGAGCACGTCGTGGTCGCGCCACACCCCACGCTGGGTCACGGCGTGGGCGAGCGTGCCGCGGTCACCGCCCGCCAGCGCGCCCTCCTCGGTGACCGGGGTGACCGTCAGCCACGGCGCCGTCGCGGCGAACCGGCGCAGGTCGTCGTACGCGTACAGGTCTTCCGGTCTTCGGCCGCCGAAGAACAGGTGCACCGGCGGGTTCCGCTTCCAGCGCGCGAGGTCGTCGAGGATGGCCAGCATCGGCGTGATCCCGGTGCCGCCGGCGATCATCAGCAGCCGCCGCTTGGTGGTCGTCGGCCGCACGTTCAGCACGCCCATCGACGGCCCGAGGCGCCAGACGTCGCCCGGTCTCGTGTGGTTGACGATGCTGCCGCTCACCCAGCCGCCGGGCACCGCACGCACGTGGAAGACCAGCTCGCCGTCGCCGCGCGGCGCGTTCGCCGGCGAGAAGTACCGCCACAGCCGCGGCCGCTGCGGCACCTCCACGCTGACGTACCCGCCCGCGCGGTACGGCAGGAGGCCCTCGGTGCGCACCTTGACCAGCGCGACGTCGCGGGTGAGCTTGCGGTGCTCCAGCACGGTCGCGGCCCACCACGCCGGACCGGTCTCGGCCTGCGCGGCCGCGCGCATGGTCTTCGCGATGAGCCCGTACGCCGTCTGCCACGCGGATTCCACCTCGTAGGTCCACTTTTCCTTGAGGAACCGCTTGAGCGCCGCCAGCAGCGCGACGCCGACGGCGTCGTAATGGCGCGAGACGACGGCGAACTTGCGGTGGTCACGGCCGAGCTGGCTGAGGAACGTCACGAGCTCGTCGGGCCGGTCGACCATCTGGACGACGTACACGAGCGCGCGCAGCAACCGGCTCCGCTGGTTCGCCATGCTCGCCGGGAACAGGTCACGGCAATCCGGCGCGACCGCGAACAACGCGCCGTAGAAGTATTGCGCCAGTTCATCGGCTTTCGGCTCGACCGCCGCGAAGCTTTCACGGATCAGCCTGACCAGTTCACGGCCTTTCACGACCGAAACGGGAACGGTCGGCAGCGGCGCGGAGATCTTCAGGGAGTCGGCACTCATCGGGAACGGTAATCTCCAGTCCTGGCAAGGGTTTTCGGCGCTGTGCCCGCGGCATCGCACCGGCGGTGCCGCCCCCGAGGGTTCCCGACCTTAGGCGCATTCCCGTGCAGATGCGCGTGATTCCGCGCGTTCCCGCTCGATCGGAGCAATTTCGACACGCCGCGTCAACCCGATCTGGCGGTGCGTGAAATTGATCAGCCGACGCGATTTGCGGATGTTGTCGCTGAACTGACCGGAATCCCGCTCAGTCGATCGTGAACGGGTCGTACTGGATCTGGTCCAGCGCGCTGCCCGCCACGAGCATGCGCGACACCGTCGCGCGGATCATCGCCGGCGAGCCGGACACCAGGATGTCGTGCCCCGGCCAGGCCCCGTACCGCGTGACCGCCTCGGCCAGCGTGCCCTGCTCGTACCCGGGGACGTCGCCGCCGCGCTCCACCACCGGCGTGACGGTCAGCCACGGGTTGGTGGAGGCGAGCGCGCGCAGCTCGTCGAGGTCGTACAGGTCTTCGCGGCTCGGGCCGCCGTAGAACAGGTACGTCTTCGGGTTCTCGCCCCAGAGGGCGAGGTGGTCGAGGATCGCGCGCAGCGGCGCGACGCCCGTTCCGCCCGCGACCATGAGCACACCGCGTGACGTCTCACGGTCCACTGTCATCCGGCCGAGTGGCGGGCCGAGCCGCCAGACGTCGCCGGGCTGGGTGTGGCTGACGATGGCGCGGGACACCCAGCCGCCGTCGATCGCGCGGACGTGGAACTCGATGCCGCCGTCCTCGCGCGGCGCGTTCGCCGGCGAGAGGTAGCGCCACAGCCGCGGCCGCTGCGGGACTTCGACGCTGACGTACTGGCCCGGCAGGTAGGGCACCGGCTGGTCGGGCAGCAGCCGGACCAGCGCGAGGTCCCAGGTCAGCCGCCGGTGCTCGACGACGGTGGCCTGCCACGACGGCGGGTTCGTGTCGGCCGCGGCCGCGTCCTGCATGGCACGGGCGACGATGGTGAACGCCTCCGCCCAGGCGCGTTCGACCTCGGGGGTCCATTCCGGGCCGAGGTGGTTCTTCAGCGACGCCAGCAGCGCGGTGCCGACGGCTTCGTAGTGCCGCGGCACCACGCCGAACTTGCGGTGGTCGCGGCCGAGCTGGCGCAGGAACGGCGCGAGGTCGTCGGGCCGGTCCACCATCTGCACGATGTGCACCAGCGCGCGCACCAGCCTGCCGCGCTGGATCTCCATGTTGATCGGGAAGAAGTCACGCGTGGTCGGCGCGAGGGTGAACAGCATCCCGTAGAAGAACTGCGAGATCTCCGCGATGTAGGGCTCCGACTTCGCCCAGCTGTCCCGGATGAGCCGGACCATCGCGGCGACGGCCGCGGGCGCTTCACGCGGGGCCGAGGACCTGGGGAGCGGGCTGACCGAGTCGGCTGTCATGGGCGGGAGTTCGCTGCTGGGGGGCGGGTGGACGGGGACACGCGGTCAGGCACCGCCGGGCCGGGCGCGGGGACGGCGGTGCCGCGTCCGCCCGTCTCCTGGGTCCATCTGCTCCCCCTCGTCACTCGTCCGTGCCACGTGCACGGCCCGTCCGCAGGGTAGCCGCCGGGCGGCCTTTTGCCCGCATTGTTGCTCCGACCGGGTGTACTGCCGGGTGATGGCGTGGGCGACCTCACCGGACCGATCCTTGCTGGCGCAAGCGATGGCTCATAAACTTGTATTACACAAGTAATAGTCTCGAGGGGTTCCGGGTGGCGGAGCCCCGGTGCAGCACAGCTGTGGCAGGAGGTCCCGATGGGCTCCGACGACACCGACGACGACGTCCGGGTCGAGCTCATGCGCGAGCTGAAGACCGCGTCGCAGCTCCAGCACGCCTGGATCATGCAGGCCTGGCAGGAGCAGCCGGGGCTGCACCCGGCGGCCGCGATGCTGCTGTCGGACCTGGCGAAGAACGGCGAAGCGCGGCCGTCCGAGCTGGCGAAACGCCGGTTCGTCGACCTTTCGGTGGTCAGCAGGCAGATCACGCAGCTGTCCGCCGCCGGGCTGGTCGACCGCCGTCCCGCGCCCGAAGACGGCCGGGCGTCGCTGGTGAGCGTGTCCGAGAAGGGCCGCGCCGAACTCGCCCGCTGGCGGGCCAACTACCTCGAATTCATGGAGCAGGCGCTCGGCGGCTGGGACGACGAGCGCGTCACCGACCTCACCGCGCGGCTGGCCGAGATGAACGCCGACCTCCGCCGCGCCTTGGGTAGCGCGGCCTGCTTCGCCGGGTCCAAGTGACGCACGCGCCCAGGTGATCCGGCGCGGGCGGAGTACCACCCGCAGTGGCATTTTCGCGCGCGGGAATGTCTCCGTTCGGGCCTGACTCGGTGCCGTTTTCCGGGGTTACCGTCGGAAGGTGACGCGTAGCCGGGTCGCACTGCTGTGCGCGCTGGGGATCGACAACTTCGGCTCAGGTCTGTTCCTCCCGTTGGCGCTGGTCTACGTGACGCAGGTGGTCGGCGTGCCGCTCGCGATGGCGGGCACGGCCGTCACGCTCGGCACGGTCGGCGGGCTCGTGGTGCCGCCGTTGGCCGGACGGCTCGTGGACCGCGTCGGGCCGCGGGTCGTGGTGATCGCCGCGCAGCTGCTGCAGGCCGCCGGCGCGGGCGCCTACCTGCTCGCCGGCAGCGCGGGCCCGGTCGTGGCCGCCGCGGTCCTGCTCGCCACCGGGCAGCAGCTGTTCTACAGCTCCCTGTTCGTGCTCATCGCCGACGTCGCGGGCGACGTCCCGAAGGACCGGCCGTTCGCCGAGGCGGGCATGGTCCGGGCCGGCTGCTTCGGGCTGGGCGGTCTCGCGGCGGCCACCCTGCTGACCTGGCTCGGCACGTCCGGGTACCGGATCGCGCTGGCCGTCGACGCGGTGACGTTCTTCGTCGCGGCCCTGATCCTCGCTTTCTTCGTGCCGCTCGCCCGGCCGCACAAGCAGCACGGCGAGCGGCCGGCGCGCGTGCTGCGCGACCGGCCGTATCTCGCGTTGATCCTCTTCAGCGGCCTCTTCGGGCTCTCGCTCGACTTCTTCCTGATCGGCACGCCGGTGTTCGTGCTCGACCGGCTGCACGGCCCGGTCTGGCTGCCCGGCGCGATCCTCGCCCTGCTCACCGTGCTGACGAGTGTCGGCGGCACGCTGGCGCTGCGGCTCACCGCGCGGCTGACCCGGATCGCGGCGATGCGGGCCGGCTCGGCGTTGTTCGCCGCGTGGTGCGCGGTCAGCCTCGGCGTGCTGCTCGTGCCCGACGGCTGGCGCGTCGTGTACCTGCTGGTCTCGACGCTGGTGTTCGCCGCCGGTGACCTGGTCTTCGGCCCGCGGTCGGGTGCGCTGGCCGAAGCCGCGGCACCGCCGGTCGCCCGCGGCCGTTATCTCGCCGCGTACCAATACGCGTTCACGGTGGCGCAGGTCCTCGCGCCCGCCGTGGTCGCGTTGTTCTCGGTCGCCGACTGGTTACCCTGGGTGCTGGTCGGGACGTGTGCGGGACTCGCCGTGGCCGGGCTCGGGATGCTGGGCTCCCGGTTGCCGGCGAGCGCCGTCGCACCCGGTCAGAGTTGAGCGGAACAGACTCAAGTTTTCGTGCGTTGAGGATAGTGATGGGTCACGGTCAGGCCTGTCACCTGGACTTTCCGATGTACCGAGCATGAGGTGAGGGATGGACGCTTTCAACCCGACCACGAAGACCCAGCAGGCGATCTCGTCCGCGGCGCAGGCGGCCACCATGGCCGGCAACCCGCACGTGTCGGCCGCCCACCTGCTGGGCGCCCTGCTGGCGCAGGGTGAGGGGCTGACCGCACCGCTGCTGACCGCGGTCGGGACCGACCCGGAGGTGGTGCACAAGGAGCTGGAGCCGCTCATCGCGGCCCTGCCGTCCGCGACCGGCGCGACGGTGTCGAGCCCGCAGTTCGACACCTTCGCCGTGAAGTCGCTGACGCGCGCGCAGAAGCTCGCCACCGAGCTGGGCGACGAGTACGTCTCGACCGAGCACCTGCTCGTCGGGCTCGCGACCGAGGGCGGGCAGGTCGCCGACCTGCTCAAGCGCCACGGCGCCACCCCGGACGCGCTGCAGGAGGCGTTCGCCAAGGTCCGCGGCTCCGCGCGGATCACCAGTCCCGACCCGGAGAGCACGTTCAAGGCGCTCGAGAAGTACGGCGTCGACCTGACCGAGCGCGCCCGCGCCGGCGAGCTCGACCCGGTCATCGGCCGGGACACCGAGATCCGCCGCGTCGTGCAGGTGCTGTCGCGGCGCACGAAGAACAACCCGGTCCTGATCGGCGAGCCGGGCGTCGGCAAGACGGCCATCGTCGAAGGTCTCGCCCAGCGCATCGTCGCCGGTGACGTGCCCGAGTCGCTGCGCGGCAAGCGCGTCGTCGCCCTCGACCTCGGGTCGATGGTGGCCGGCGCGAAGTACCGCGGCGAGTTCGAGGAGCGGCTGAAGGCCGTGCTCAAGGAGATCACCGACTCCGCGGGCGAGGTCATCACCTTCATCGACGAGCTGCACACCATCGTCGGTGCCGGCGCGACCGGCGAGGGCGCGATGGACGCGGGCAACATGATCAAGCCGATGCTCGCCCGCGGTGAGCTGCGGATGGTCGGCGCGACCACGCTCGACGAGTACCGCCAGCACATCGAGAAGGACGCGGCCCTGGAGCGGCGCTTCCAGCAGGTGCTCGTCGGCGAGCCGTCGCCGGAGGACACCATCGCGATCCTGCGCGGGCTGAAGGAGCGCTACGAGGTCCACCACGGTGTCCGGATCACGGACGCCGCCCTGGTCGCCGCCGCCACGCTCTCCGACCGCTACATCACCGCGCGTTTCCTGCCCGACAAGGCCATCGACCTGGTCGACGAGGCCGCGTCGAAGCTGCGCATGGAGATCGACTCGCGGCCGGTGGAGATCGACGAGGTCGAGCGGGCCGTGCGCCGCATGGAGATCGAGGAGATGGCGCTCGCCAAGGAGGAGGACTCCGCGTCGAAGGAGCGTCTCGCCGCGTTGCGCGCCGAACTGGCCGAGAAGCGGGAAGAGCTGACGGCGCTGACCGCGCGCTGGCAGAACGAGAAGGGCTCGATCGAGCGCGTCCGCGAGCTGAAGGAGCAGCTGGAGCAGCTGCGCGGCGAGGAGGAGCGTGCCGAGCGCGACGGCGACCTCGGCAAGGCCGCCGAGCTGCGCTACGGCCGGATCCCCGCGCTGGAGAAGGAGCTCGAGGCCGCGACCGCGGCGAGCGAGGCCAGCCAGCAGCAGGTCATGCTCAAGGAGGAGGTCGGCGCGGACGACGTCGCGGACGTGGTCAGCGCGTGGACCGGCATCCCGGCCGGCCGGCTGCTGGAAGGCGAGACCGGCAAGCTGCTCCGGATGGAGGAGGAGCTGACCAAGCGGGTCATCGGGCAGGCCGAAGCGGTGCAGGTCGTCTCGGACGCGGTGCGCCGCAGCCGGGCCGGCGTCGCCGACCCCGATCGCCCGACCGGCTCGTTCCTGTTCCTCGGCCCGACCGGCGTCGGCAAGACCGAGCTGGCCAAGGCACTGGCCGAGTTCCTGTTCGACGACGAGCGCGCGATGCAGCGCATCGACATGAGCGAGTACGCCGAGAAGCACTCGGTGGCCCGCCTGGTCGGTGCCCCGCCGGGCTACGTCGGCTACGACCAGGGCGGCCAGCTCACCGAGGCCGTCCGGCGCCGCCCGTACTCGGTGGTGCTGCTGGACGAGGTCGAGAAGGCCCACCCGGACGTCTTCGACGTGCTGCTGCAGGTCCTCGACGACGGGCGGCTGACCGACGGCCAGGGCCGGACGGTGGACTTCCGGAACACCATCCTGATCCTGACCTCGAACCTCGGCTCGCAGGCCATCGCCGACCCGTCGCTCGACGAGCGGCAGCGGCGCGACGCGGTGCTGCAGGTGGTGCAGCGGCAGTTCAAGCCGGAGTTCCTCAACCGGCTCGACGACATCGTCGTGTTCCACTCGCTCGGCACCGAGCAGCTGACGTCCATTGTGGACATCCAGGTGGCCCGGCTGGCGAAGCGGCTGGCCCAGCGCCGGCTGCACCTGGAGGTCACCGACGGCGCCCGCGAGTGGCTCGCGCTGAACGGCTTCGACCCGATCTACGGCGCCCGCCCGCTGCGGCGGCTGGTCCAGTCGGCGATCGGCGACAAGCTGGCGAAGGAGCTGCTGTCGGGCGAGGTCCGGGACGGCGACACGGTCCGGGTCGACATCCCGGACCTGGAAGCCGGCGACACGCTGACGGTCACTCGCGTCTGAAGCCCGTGAAGGCCACCTCGACGTCGCTCGAGGTGGCCTTCACTGCGTCCACAGTGGTGGTTCGTGGCGATTTGTCGACCCGGGAGCGGGCAAAATGCTCCGAACGGGCCCGGCGACACGGGTACCGGCGATCATCTCTTCGGCGTAGCAGGCGATACCCTGGCGCTCGTGGGTATTCCGGCGTGGATCTGGTTCGTCATCGCGGCCGTCGCCCTGGTGGCGGGGCTGGGGCTGCTCGCCGCCGACCGGGCGAAGGAGGGCTCGCGCAACCGCGAGCGAATGCGCTGGGCACAGCTGCGCGGCTGGCAGTTCGTCGAGGAGGACGCGCGGCTGCCGCAGCAGTGGTCCGGCGGGGCGATCGGCTACTTCGGCGCGGACGCGGCCGTGAACGTGGTCGCGGGCTCGACGTTCACCTCCGACGGCCGCCGTCCGGTGTTCATCTTCGACATCGAGTCGGAGGGGCAGATCCCGGCGGTGGTCGTGGCCGTGCGGTGCAACAAGAAGCACCGGATCCCGATCGAGATGTGGCTGTCGAGCGTGCCGTTCCAGCGCGCGGACATGCCGGAGATGCTGGGCCCGATCGGCTCGCGCTACGCGTTCGCGGACGACGCGGACGGTGCCCGCACGGTGATCACCCAGGAACTGGTGGACGCGGCGGACCAGCTCGGCGGCGACGTCGGCGTGGCCTGGCTGGAGAACGAGTGGGTCCTGGCGAGCGTGGTCCCGACGGCGGGCCCGTCCCGCCTGGAGCGCCTGCTGCGCGACCTGGGCGAGATCGCGGACATCGTGGACCCGTTCGACGAGGACTACGACGCGGGCCGCCACCAGGCGAGCGCCCCGATCCCCTCGGTCGGCGGCACCCCACCGGCCCCCGCGGCCGGAACGCCGGTCCAGCAGCCGCCCGCCGAGCCGCCGGCGGCGCAGGACTAGAAGCCGAGTACCGGCCGGTCCAGTGCACCGGCGGAGAACGACGGGGTGAGGGTGCCGCGCACCGTGGTCGCGCCGCCCTGGATGTGGAAGATGTGGTCGGCACCCAGGTCGCCGCTGATCGAGCCTGCGGTCAGGCTCTGTGATGTCTGCACCAGGCCCGTCGCCGGGCCCAGCTGGCCGCCCAGCTCGTGGTGCTGCCCGATGTCGAGGACGCCGGACAGCTGGCCCGACGCGTGCTGCTCGGACGCCGTGCCCAGCGCGCCGGCCTGGCCGAGGTCGACGGCCTGCCCGGACGCCCGGCGCGCTGAGATGGCCCCGGCCAGGTCGCCGGTGAAGGCGCCGCGCAGGCCCGTGTCCACCTGCTCCGCGTTCTCGCTCAGCACGTCGACGCCGTTGCCCAGCCACACCGCGTGATGCGTGCTGCGGCCCACGCCAAGGCGCTCGCCGCTCGTCGCGGCCGCCTCCGTGAATTCCGAGGCGATGCGGGCGTCGCCGAGTTGCTTCGTGACGACGTCGCGGCGGGTTGCCGACAGCGTGTCGGCGCTCTGGTCCAGCCTGCTCGATTGGCGGTGGTCGACCGGGAGCTCGATGCGGTCGAGCGGCAGGGTGATGTCGGACTGGGCCGCGAACGCCGTCGCCGGTGCCGCGAACAGGAGGGCCACCGGCGCCGCGCCGGCCGCGACCTTGGGCAGGTAGCCGCTCTTGCGCCTGCTGTGCTTACCCATGCGCGGGACCATAACCCGGCCGCGAATCGGCTGCACCCGGAGCCCCTGACCAGCGGGTATCGTTCACCCACATGACCACCGCCGACTTCTTTGCCGGGGCCCCGGGGCGAAGCCCCGGACGTCACACCGCCGTGATCACCGGAGCCACCGCGGGCATCGGCGCGCAGTTCGCGCGCACGCTCGCCGCCGAGAATTACGACCTCGTGCTCGTCGCCCGCGACACCGCGCGGCTGGAGGCGTATGCCGTTGAGCTGCGGGAATCCCACGGCGTGGGCGTCGAAGTGCTGCCGGCCGATCTGTCCGAAGTGGACGGACGAGCGGCGGTCGAGCAGCGGCTCGCCGCCGGGCCGGTCGACCTGCTGGTCAACAACGCCGGGTTCGGGCTGAACGGCGACTTCTGGACCATCCCGCCGGACGCGCTGCAGCGCCAGCTCGACGTCAACGTCACCGCGGTGCTGCGGCTGACCAGGGCCGTGCTGCCCGGCATGATCGAGCGCGGGCACGGCGACATCATCCAGGTCAGCAGCGTCGCCGGGTTCTTCAGCGGCCGCGGTTCGACCTACACGGCCAGCAAGAACTGGGTCACGTCGTTCACCGAAGGGATCGCCGCCTCGCTGCCGAAGGGCGTCCGGATGATGGCGCTCTGCCCCGGGTTCACCGCGACCGAGTTCCACGAACGGGCCGGCATCGGCAAACCCGGCCCGAAATTCGCCTGGCTGGGTGTCGAACAGGTGGTCAACGAGGCGCTCGCGGACCTGCGCCGCGGCAAGGTGATCTCCGTGCCGAGCCTGCAGTACAAGGCCGTCGTCGCGATCGGCGGGCTGCTGCCGCGCGCGGTGCTGCGCCGGATCGGCGGCGGCTTCGGCGGCAAGGGCCGCACCTGAGTAGGGCTGTCCCCACCGTGAAGACGCGCGTGCGCACCAGGGTGGAAGCCGGCCGGTCTCAATAGCGTTTTCCCCATGACGACTGAGGCGGTGCGGCTGGAAGCCGTGCGCAAGGAGTACGGCGGCGTGGTCGCGCTGGACGGGGTCTCGATCTCGTTCCCGCGTGGCGGGTTCACGGCGGTGATGGGCCCGTCGGGTTCGGGCAAGAGCACGTTCCTGCACTGCGCGGCGGGCCTCGACCGGCCGACGTCGGGCCGGGTCGTGCTCGACGGCCAGGACCTCGCCGGCAAGAGCGAGACGTACCTGACGAAGCTGCGGCGCGACCGTGTCGGCTTCGTCTTCCAGGCGTTCAACCTGCTCCCGGCGCTGACGGTCGAGCAGAACGTCGTGCTGCCGCTGCAGCTGGCCGGCAAGCGCCCGGACAAGCGGCTCGTGGCGCGGATCCTGGCGCACGTCGGCCTCGACGGCCGGCGCAAGCACCTGCCCGGGCAGCTTTCCGGCGGTCAGCAGCAGCGCGTCGCGATCGCGCGGGCCCTGGTCACGGACCCGGCCGTGCTGTTCGCCGACGAGCCGACCGGCGCCCTCGACACGCGCACGGCCGCCGACGTGCTGGGTCTGCTGCGCGACTCGGTCCGGTCGTCCGGCCAGACGGTGCTCATGGTGACGCACGACCCGGTCGCCGCCTCCTACGCCGACCAGGTCGTCTTCCTGGCCGACGGCCGGATCGCCGGACGGCTGGCCCACCCGACCGCCGAGGCCGTCGCCGAGCGGATGACCCACCTGGGCGCGTGGGACCGGATGGCGGTGCGGGCCTGATGTGGAAGCTCGCGCTCCGGACGCTGCGCCTGCGCAAGGGCGGCTTCCTGGCGACGTTCGTCGCCGTGTTCTTCGGCGCGCTGATCGTTTCGGCGTGCGGTGGCCTGATGGAGACCGGCATCCGGTCCGAGACGCCGGTCCAGCGGCTGGCCGCGGCCCCGACCGTCGTCGGCGGGCAGCAGACGCTCAAGCTGCCGGAGGACGACCCGGCGACGCTGGACCCCGAGGACAAGCACAAGTTCGAGAACGCGACGCTGCCCGAGCGCGTCCGGCTCGACGCGGGACTGGCCGATCGGCTGCGCGCGGTCCCCGGCGTGACCGAGGTCGTCGGCGAAGTCACCTTCCCGGCACAGGCCGGCGCCACGTCGGCGCTGGGTCACGCGTGGGATTCCGCCGTGCTGACGCCGTACGCGTTGAAGGGCGAAGCGCCGAAGCCGGGCGAAGTGGTCGTCGACGCCGGCCTGGGGGTCGCCGTCGGCACCACATTGCCCGTGGCCGCGCACGGCACCGTCGGCCAGTACCGCGTCTCGGGTATCGCCGAAGCGCCGCAGGCCATGCGGGACGCCGCGGTGTTCTTCGCGCCGTCGGACGCGGAAAGGCTGTCCGGGCACCCGGGCCGGTTCGACACCATCGGCGTCTTCGGCGGTGACGCGGCCGCGGTGTCGGCGGTCGTCGGGAACGCCGGGGTCGTGACGACCGGCGTCGACCGCGGCGCGCTCGAGTTCCCGGAGGTGAACAAGAGCGGTGAGGACCTGATCGTGCTGGCCGCCGTGTCGGGTGGGCTGTCGGCGATGGTCATGGTGTTCGTCGTCGCCGGCACGCTCACGCTGTCGACGCAGCAGCGTCAGCGCGAGCTCGCGCTGCTGCGCGCGATCGGCACCACGCCGCGCCAGCTGCGGCGGATGGTTCTCGGCGAGGCGCTCGTGGTCGGGCTCCTGGCGGTCGCCGCCGCGGTCGCGCTCGGCCCGGTGCTCGGGAACTGGCTGTTCGGCAGGCTGGTGGACAACCACGTCGTCCCGGACGTCCTGCGGTTCGAGCAGGGCTGGCTGCCGGCGACGGTCGCCGCGGGCGCGTCGCTGCTGGCTGTCGTGGCCGCGTCCTTCGTCGCGGGACGGCGTGCGGCGAAGGTCCGCCCGACCGAGGCCCTCGCCGAAGCCGCCGTCGAACGGCGCTGGCTGACGCCGATCCGGCTGATCACCGCGATCCTGTGCTTCGCAGGCGGGACGGCGCTGGCCATCGTGACGGTCGCCGTGATGACGGGCCCGGTCGCGGCCAGCACGGCGGGCCCGGCGGTGATGCTGTGGGCGTTCGGGCTGGCGGCGATCAGCCCCGGCGTCACGAAGGTGACGGCGATGCTGCTGCGCTGGCCGGTGCAGGCCATCACCGGCGTCAACGGCCGGATCGCGCTGCGCAACACGCGCGTCGGCGCGATCCGGACGGCGGGCGCGGTCACCCCGATCATGCTCGCGGTCGGCATCGCGACCGCCAACATCTACCTGCAGACCACGCAGGAAGCCGTCTCGAACCAGGCCTACACCGAGGACCTGCGCGCGGACGCGGTCGTCGCCGGGCCGGGCGGGCTCGACCCGGCGGTGGTGAGCCGGGTGCGGGCGCTCCCGGGCGTCGAGAGCGCGTCGGAGTACGTCACGAGCACGGTGTTCATCGAGACACCGTTCGACTCGAACCAGGACAAGGACGGCTGGCCCGCGCTCGGCGTCAGCGAGCTGACCGGCAACGCCGCCGAGGTGCCGGAGACGCTCGGCCGCCACGTCGGCGACACGCTGTCGCTGCGGCTCGGCGACGGCACGCCGGTCGACGTGCGGGTGGCCGCCGTCGTGGCCCAGCGTCCCGGGTTCGAACGGCTCGTGCTGCCCGCCGGGCTCCTGGCGCCCCACACGACGCTCGGGCTCGCGCCGCAGCTGCTGGTGCGCGCCGCGGACGGCGTCGGCACGGCAACGCTGACTTCGCGGCTTCGCGAAGCGACAGCCGGATCGCCGGTCCAGGTCGGCGATCGTGCCGCGCTGATCGCCGCGCACGCGAAGGGCAACGAAGTCGGCGCCTGGGTCAACTACCTGCTCGTCGGGATGATCATCGCGTACACGGTGATCTCCGTGGTGAACACGCTCGTGATGGCCACCGCCAAGCGGCGCCGCGAGTTCGGGCTGCAGCGGCTCAGCGGGTTCACCCGCGGGCAGGTGCTGCGGATGGCGGGCATCGAGGGCGGGCTGATCGCGGCCATCGCGGTCTTGCTCGGGTCGCTGGTCGCGGCCGGGTCGATCGTCCCGTTCTGCCTGGTGGTGCGTGGCTCGGTGCTGCCGTCGGGGCCGGCCGCGATCTACCTGGTGGTGCTCGCGATCGCCGTCGTGCTCTCGCTCGCCGCGATCCTCGTCCCGGCCTGGGCCGCGACGCGCGGGCGTGCGGTCGACGCCACATCCATCGGAGAGTGAGCGCGCTCGTGTGTAAGACTCTCGGCCGTGGCGAACCCCGGGTTGGATCAAGCGGCGAAACTCGAACTGGCCAGGCTGGTCACCGATCTTTCCGTGGTGCACGGAAAGGTGACGCTGGCGTCCGGCAAGGAAGCCGACTACTACATCGACCTCCGGCGCGCGACGCTGCACCACGCGGCGGCGCCGCTGATCGGCAAGCTGCTGCGCCAGCTCACCGCGGACTGGGACTACGTGGCGGCCGGCGGCCTGACCCTCGGCGCCGACCCGGTCGCGCTGGCGATGCTGCACTCGGCGGCGTCCGACGGGGTGGTGCTGGACGCGTTCGTCGTCCGCAAGTCCACCAAGGAGCACGGCATGCAGCGCCGCATCGAGGGCATGGAGGTCCGGGGGCAGCGCGTGCTGGCGGTCGAGGACACCTCCACGACGGGCGGCAGCGTGCTGACGGCGGTCGAAGCCCTGCGTGAGGCGGGCGCGGACGTCGTGGGCGTGGCGACCGTCGTCGACCGCGACACCGGGGCGCGGGAGGCCGTGGAGAAGGAAGGCCTCGAGTACCGGTACATCCTCGGCAAGGACGACCTCGGCCTCGACTGATTGGCCGCGGTGACGCAGGTCACCGACAATCGGCCCGTGACGTTTCCCGTGCGCCGGTGTCCTCCTGCCGAGGAGGTGCCGTGACGACGACCAGCGCGGAGCCCGGTACACCGCTCGACGACGCGACCCTCGTGGCCCGCGCGCGCGACGGCGACGTCCGGGCCTACGAGCAGCTCGTGCTGCGCTACCAGGGCCCGATGTTCCGGCTGGCGGCGAAGCTGCTCGGCCACCGCGGCGACGCCGAGGACGTCGTGCAGGAGGTGTTCCTCAACGCCTGGCGCAAGCTCGGCCAGCTCGGCGAGGACGCCGCGTTCGCCGGCTGGCTCTACCGGGCGACGACGAACCGCTGCCTCAACGCGATCCGCTCGCGCAGGCCACGGGCCGACGTCGACCTGGACACGGCCGAGTCGCCGCGGGCCGACCTCCAGCCGGAGCGGGCCGCCCAGGTGAACGGCCAGCTCGCGGCACTGAACGCGGCGCTGGCGGAGCTGACGCCCGAGCAGCGGGCGTGCTGGCTGTTGCGCGAGGTGCACGGCCGGTCGTACGAAGAGATCGGCGAGGTGGTCGGCGCGAACGCGACCGCGGTCCGCGGCCGGATCGCCCGCGCCAGGGCACAGCTGGCGGAGGTGATGAAGCCGTGGCGATGACGGAGTACGAGCTGCCCTGCGAACGCGACGTCGAGCAGGTGTGGGAGCGGCTCGACGCGGTCGGCGCCGGGCTGGCCGACGAGCACGAGCTGACCTGCCCGCACTGCCGGGCGGCGCGCGAGAGCCTGCTGGCGCTGCGCGAGGCCACTGCCGAACTGGCGGCCGAGGAGGACGCGCCGTCGCCGGACCTGCTCGGCCGGATCATGTCGGCCGTGCGGGCCGAGGTGCGACGTGGCTCGATGGTGCCGCTGCCGAGCCCGGAACCGGGGCTCGTCGAGATCAGCGAACAGGCCGTGGCGGCCGTGCTGCGGTACGCGGCGGATACCGTCGACGGCGTCCGGGCGCGGCGCTGCCGGGTGCGCACGGACGCCGAAGGAGCCGTCGAAGTCACGCTGACGCTGGCGGTGAGTGTCCGGACCGCCACCGGCGGGGAGGCGTTGTCGCTCGTGCGGCAGCGGGTGACGGCGGCGGCCGCGGCCCGGGTGGGCCTGACGCTGGCGAAGCTCGACCTGCTGGTGGACGACGTGTACGGGGAGCCGGAATGAACGCGGAGTACGTCATCGAGGACCCGGTGATCGCCGGCGTGGCGGCCCGGGCGGCGATCGGGACACCGGGCGTGGTGCGGCTCGAGCCGGGCCTGCGCGGCCTCGTGACGGGGTGGACCCGCGCGGCCCGGCAGCGCTGGCAGGGCCTCGACCCGGCCCCGGCGGACGGCGTCCGGGTCCGCACGGCGGACGGCCGGGTGACGGTCCGGATCGACCTGGTGACGGCGGCGGCCGACCAGGCCGCGGCGGTGGGCCGGGCCGTGCAGCGCGCGGTCGGCCGGTCCGTGACCGAGCAGACGGGCGTGGTCGTCGACGAGGTTTCGGTGTCGATCATGGACATCGAGCCCCGGTGACGGCCGCCGAAGCCGCGGAGAAGATCGTCGGCGCGCTGGAGTCGGTGGACGGCCTGCGCCCGGCGACGTGGCCGGTGGAGCGCACGGCCGCCGCGGTGGACCTGTCGCCGGAAGTGGTCCGGATCCGCCTGATCGCCACCCGGCTGCCCATCCCGCCGCTGCTGGACCGGGCCACCGAGGTGGTGCGGCCGGTGCTGGCCGGGACGGAGTGGGCGAACGCCCGGCTGCGGCTCGTGGTCACGGATCTGGACGGTGCCGCGTTCGCCTGAACCGGGCGTACCGTCACTGGATATGGACGAGCCGTCGAAGCCCAGCGAGCCAGCGGAGCGGCCGGAGCACCGGCCGCCGTGGAAGAAGCCGCCCGAGCAGTACCCGCACGAGGAACCCACCCAGTACCCCGCGAAGCGGCCGCCGGAGTTCCCACCGGGCGTGACTCCGCCGTCACCGCCACGGTGAACGCGTTGCTCCGCTGGGTTAAACATCACACAGCTGGGCACTCTTCAGGGCGGCCGGATTCGCGCAGCGGAGTAAAGTCGCTGGTAGGGGGTTCGGTGAAGGGGGCGGGTGATGGCGAAGTTCCTGGCCGACGTGACGGTGACGCTGCACATCCTGGCCCTGCTCTTCATCGGGCTCGGTGGATTCCTGGCCTGGCGCTGGCCGAAGGTCGTGTTCGTCCACATCTTCTTCGCCGTCTGGGGCGTGCTGGTCAATGTCACGCCGATCCCGTGCCCGCTGACCGCGCTCGAGAACTACTTCCGCCACCAGCAGGGCCTCGGTGACCTGCCCGGCGGCTTCAACGCGTACTACTTCTACGACACGTTGTTCCCGCGGTCTTTCCTGCCCGTGATCGCGGTCTTCGCGCTGACGCTGCTGGTGCTGTCCTACGTCGGCGCGTACCAGCGCTGGCGCCACCGCGACCACGCCCACGCGCACGCCGCCCACCTCGGCTGAGCGACAATCGGGGGGTGAGCACATCCCCCGACGCCGGCCCCACCGAGTGGGTGAGCCGCGAAGAGGTCGGCGTCGGCCCCTGGCCGGGCGAGTGGCCGTCGGACGAGCGGTACGACCCGGAGCTGCTGCGGGACGGCGACCGCCGCAACGTCGTCGACGCCTACCGCTACTGGCGCCGCGAGGCGATCGTGTCCGATGTGGACCGCCGGCGGCACCCGTTCCACGTCGCGATCGAGAACTTCCAGCACGACCACAACATCGGCACGGTGGTCCGCACGGCGAACGCGTTCGCGGCGGCCGAGGTGCACATCGTCGGCCGCCGCCGCTGGAACCGCCGCGGCGCCATGGTCACCGACCGCTACCAGCACCTGCGCCACCACGACGACGTCGGCGGCCTGGCCGAATTCGCCGCGGCGCGGGGCCTCGCGATCGTCGCGGTCGACAACACGCCGGGATCCCGGCCGGTCGAGACGGCCGAGATCCCGCGCGAGTGCGTGCTGCTGTTCGGTCAGGAAGGCCCCGGATTGTCCCGGCAGGCGCAGGACGCGGCGTCACTCGTGGTGTCGATCGCCCAGTTCGGCACGACCCGGTCGATCAACGCGGGTGTCGCCGCCGGGATCGTCATGCACGCCTGGATCCGGCAGCACGCCGACCTCAGCACGGCCTGGTAGTCACAGGCCCCAGCCCCAGCGCAGCTGCGCCACCCCCGACGCGTTGTTGATCGCCAGCCCGCTGCCGCTCTGCCGCGTGATCGAGTAGGTGTCGCCCGAGCGCAGGCCGGGCCAGTAGACGACGCCCATCTGCCGCGACCGCGCCAAGTCCGTGGTGGCGGCGAAGTACGCGGTGAAGTTGTTGCCGTCCTGGTGCCCGGCCGAGTAGTCGAGCCCGGTCGTCATCGGGGCGCCGGCCTCGTCGATGATCGTGCGTGAGGAGTACGAGCCGAGCCGGTTGCTGAGGTTGGTGGTCCAGGCCGAGCGGGTGGTGTCCGAAGCCCAGAAGCCGTAGAAGTGCAGGGACAGCAGCGTCCCGCTCAACGCGCCCGCCGCGCCGACACCGGTGACGTTGTCGTTGTAGCCGGTGCCGCTGATCAGGACGCGGCCGCGCGGGATGTTCGAGTGCCGGGAAAGCCACGTCGAGCACAGCGACACCCACGCGTTCAGGCTGTAGCCGAAGGGCTCGTTCATCGGCTCGAAGTAGACGTTGCCGTTGCCGCCGTAGTCGCCGGTGACCTTGTCCCACATGGCGTTCCACGCGGTCATGTCGTCGACGAAACCGTCCTTGTTGGCTTCCCAGTACCCGAAGATGACCTTCATGCCGTGGGCCAGTGCCGAGTCGGCAGCGCCCTTGTAGCGCGCCCACCAGTCCGAGTTGACGCTCTGCGGGTTGATCGGCAGGCGCACGGTGTTCGCGCCCAGCTGCTGCTGGAAGCCGGTGAGGATGCCGTCCGCCTTGGCCCGGATGACGTCGTAGCTGTCCCCGGCGGTGAGGCCGGTCGGGATGACCCAGCCGTCGACGTAGTTGTCGCGGGCGTCCGCCCAGTTGACGCCGCGGAAGGCGTTCGTGGCGGCGGAGGCGTTGTGGGGGACGGCGAAGAGGGGAACGAGGAGGAGAGCGAGCAGGCAGCGACGAAAGCGGGTCATGCGAACTCCGATGTCCGATGATCGATGTTGACGTCAACATGCCCGGCCGAGAATCCTCCCGGACCGCGTGCGGTGTCAAGCGTCAGACGGGGGCGACCTCGACCGGAATTCCGTTCAACACCGACGTTCCGGACGGAACGTCCAGCAGCGTCTCGTCGGCGACCAGGTTCGAGTTCACGCCCGGGTTCGCGCGCGCCACCCGGGTCCGCGAGCCGTCGACGTCGTGGCCCCAGCCGTGCGGGATGCTGACCACGCCCGGCCGGACCTCGTCGCTGACCTCGACCGGAACCTCCAGCTGGCCGGCGCGGGACGTCACCGACGCGAGTGCGCCGTCCGTGAGGCCGAGGCGGGCCGCGTCTTCGGGGTGGACCAGCACCGTGCACCGGTTGCCGCCGCGGACCAGTGGCTTCAGGTTGTGCATCCACGAGTTGTTCGAGCTGAGGTGCCGTCGTCCGATCAGCACGAGCCCGTCGTCGGCGGGCTTCGCCAGTTCCTCGCGCAGGCGCGGGACGTCGGCGACGACCGGTTCGGGCGCCAGCTCGATCCGGCCCGACGCGGTGCACAGCACTTCCGGGATCCGGGGCTTCAGCGGCCCGAAGTCCAGCCCGTGCGGTGCCGCTTCGAGGTCGGCGAGCGTGACGTCGTAGGGGCCGGCGCGCAGCAGCAGGTCGACCAGCCGGGCGGGACCGGTGCGGTCGCCGGTGACCTCGATGCCGTTGCGGCGCGCGGTTTCCGCGGCGACGAAGCCGTCGAGCGCCGCGACGTCCGCTTCGGGGCCCTGACCGGCGACGATGCCGGTGAGTCGCAGCATCGTCTCCCACTCCTGCGGCAGCGGCGACGGGAGCGTCGCCGGCGTCCAGTTGGCGACGTTGCGCACCGAAAGCTGGTAGAAGGCCAGGTCGAAGTGCGGACGTTCGAGCGGCGACGGGCCGGGCAGGATGACGTCGGCCTGGCGGGACGTCTCGTTCAGGTAGACGTCGACGGAGATCATGAAGTCGAGGTTCTTCAGGGCTTCGCTCAGCCGCCCGGCGTTGGGCGTGCTCAGGCACGGGTTGCCGCTGACGGTGATCAGCGCGCGGACCTGGCCGTCGCCCGGGGTTTCGATCTCGTCGGCGAGGGTGGCGACCGGCAGCTCGCCGACGACCTCGGGATAGCCGCGCACACGGCTGCGCCAGCGCCCGACGGCGAACGGCCGCCGGTTCCCGGTCGGCTGGCACGCGGCCAGCGGGAACATCGCGCCACCCGGCCGGTCGAGGTTGCCGGTGAGCACGTTGAGGACGTCGACCAGCCAGCTCGCCAGCGTGCCGAAAGCCTGCGTCGTGGTGCCGATCCGGCCGTAGACCACGGCGTTCCCGGTGGCCAGTTCGCGGGCCATCCGGCGGATTTCGGTGGCGTCGACGCCGGTGCGCGGCGCGACGGCTTCGGGGGTGAAGGGCTGGGCCAGCGCGCGGACGTCGTCGAGGCCGTTCAGGTGCTCGCGCAGCCGGCCCGGGTCGACGCGGTCTTCGGCGAACAGGACGTTGACCAGCGCGAACAGCAGCAGTGCGTCGGTACCGGGCCGGATGGCGTGGTGCTCGTCGGCGAACCGCGCGGTGCGGGTGCGGCGCGGATCGACGACGACGATCTTGCCGCCGCGTTCGCGGATCCCGCGCAGCCGCCCGCGGATGTCCGGCGCGGTCATCAGGCTGCCGTTGGAGACGAGCGGGTTGGCGCCGAGGATCAGCAGGTGACGCGTGCGGTCGAGGTCGGGGACCGGGATGGCGAGCGGGTCACCGAACATGGTGCCGGCCGAGTAGTGCTTCGGCATCTGGTCGACCGACGTCGCGCTGTAGAAGTTCTTGGTGCCCAAGGCTTTGTAGAGCACGCGGCCGTACAGCGTCAGCGCGATGTTGTGGACGCCGGGGTTGCCCGCGTACACCGCGACGGCGTCCCGGCCGTACTGCTCGATGATCGGCGGGAGACGGCGGTGGATCTCGTCGTAGGCCTCCTGCCAGCTCACCTCGACGAACTCGCCGTCCCGCTTGAGCAGCGGCGCGGTCAGCCGGTCGGGGTCGTGGTGCAGTGCGCCGAGCGACGCGCCCTTCGGGCAGATGTAGCCCTTGGAGAAGACGTCCTGCTCGTCGCCGGTGACCCGGGTGACCTGCCGGTTCTCGTCGAGCGTCACCTCGAGCCCGCAGGTGGCTTCGCACAGCGGGCAGGTGACGTGAGCAGTGGTCATGGCCAGTCAACATACCGAGCGGTATGTCGATGGGCAAGGCACGATTGTGCCATGGACGTCTCGGCTGCCGAACGCGCGGTGACCTCCCGGCACCTGCGCCGGGTGTGGGCGCTGCCCGCAACCGTGCTGGGCCGCAGCGGCTGGCCACCTTCGCTCGGGCAGCGGCTGCACTGGCACTGGAACTACTGGTGGCAGGCCCACCTGCTGGACACGCTGGTCGACGCCCAGCTGCGCGCGCCGTCGCCGGCGCGGCTGAGGTTGATCCGCTCGTTCGTCCGTTCGGTGCGGCTGCGCAACTTCGGCAAGTGGACGAACGACTACTACGACGACATCGCATGGCTCGGCCTTGCGCTGCAACGGGTTTCGTCGCTCGGCATCGACGTGGGCCCGGCACTGGCGGCGATCGACACGCAGCTGCTGTCGGGCTGGACAGCGGCGGCGGGTGGCGGAATCTGGTGGCGTCGCGGCGACGACTTCAAGAACGCCCCGGCCAACGGCCCGGCGGCAATCTTCCACGCCCGATCGGGAAAGCTCCCACGCGCCCGCGCCATGACGGACTGGCTTTCGTCCACATTGGTCGACCCGGCGACGGGACTCGTCTGGGACGGAATCCGCGCGGACACGGGCGAGCTGGTGAAGCACATCTATACGTACTGCCAAGGGGTTTACCTGGGCGCGTGCCTGGAGCTGTCCGAAGTGGACAATGCGGCGCGCACGGTCCGCGCGGTGGCCGGGCACTGCGCACCGGAAGGAGTGATCCGAGGCCAGGGAGGCGGCGACGGCGGCCTGTTCGCGGCGATCCTGGCCCGCTACCTGGCCTTGGCAGCGCGGTCCCTGCCGGGCCCGGAGGCAGCGACGGCCCGGTCGTTGGTGCTGAAGTCGGCAGCGGCCTGCTGGTCAGGCGCGGCGGAGGGCCCGCTGTTCAGCGCGTACTGGGACCGCCCGGCACCATGGCCGTTGCCGGAAGACGCACCGGAACGCGACCTGTCGGTCCAGGTGGGCGGCTGGATGCTGCTGGAAGCCGCCGCGACGCTGGCGGACTGACTCAGCACCCGCAGGAAGCGCCGTGCAGGAAGCGGGGTGTCAGCAACGCCGTCTCCGGGGGACGGTCCGGGTCCGCCATCCGGGACAGCAGCAGCTGCACCGCCCGGCGTCCGATGTCCGCCACCGGCTGGGCCAGCGTCGTCACCGCCGGGCTCACCCGGCGGGCCCAGTCCATGTCGCCGTAGCCCACCAACGCCAGCTCCGAGCCGATCTTGATGCCCCGGCGGTGGGCTTCGTACTGGACGCCCACCAGCATCGACTCGTCCGCCACCACCAGCGCTGTCGGGGAGGGCCAGCCGTCCAGGAGCTTGGCCGTCGCGCGGGCCGCTCCGCCCGGGGTCGACAGGCCGCACTCCACCAGTTCGCGGTTGAAGCGCAGGCCCGCCTGCTCCAGGCCCAGCCGGTAGCCGCGGACGCGCTCGCGGCTCGTGCCCAGGCCCTCGTCGCCCGAAATCAGGCCGATCTTGCGGTGCCGTCGCTCCGTCAGGTGGCGGACCAGCGACGCCACCGCGTGCACGCTCTCCGTGCCCACCTGGTCGACGTCGTTGCGCGCGGTGAGCCGGTCGACCAGCACGGTCGGCACGCCCATCCGGACCAGGCCGTTGATCACCGCTTCGTCGCCCGCCGACGGCACCAGCAGCACGCCGTCGACGAGGTCGGCCCGCAGCGCGCGGACCACCGCCGCTTCCTCACTGACCGTGTCGCCCGTGTCCGCCAGCGTGACGTCGCAGCCGGCTTGCGCCGCGGCCGCCCTGATCGAGCGCAGCAGCTCACCCGAGTAGGGGTTCGCGTGCACACCCATCGCGACGCCGATCCGGTAGGTGACCGGGGGGTCCCACAACCGGAGCTCCGGCGAAAGTGCGGTCATAAGCCCTCGCAGACGCTCAGCGGAAAGGTATCCGCTCAACGCCCGCGGGATGACACGAAAACCGCAGAATCACTGATGTGAGTGAATCGGCGGGCAGCCACACGACTCACGATGACGCAGAGTGGGTGCCAGCCGGACCGTCTCGGCCTGCCGGGACGGGTCGTTGATCCGGGCGAGCAGCAGCCGCACCGCCTGCCGGCCGATCTCCTGGATCGGCTGCGCCATCGTGGTCAGCGGCGGATCCACGAGGTCCGCCCACTCGACGTCGTCGTAGACCACCACCGGCAGGTCACGCCCGATGCGCAGGCCACGCCGCCGCGCCTCGTGCAGCACCCCGACCATCATGCTGTCGTTCCCGACGACCAGCGCCGTGGGCGGCTCGGGCAGCGCCAGCAGCGTGCTCAACGCGAGCGCCCCGCCGTCGCGTGAGGAGTTCCCGCAGGCCACGAGCTCGGACGACCACGTCAGCCCGGACCGGCCGAGCCCCAGCCGGTAGCCGAGCACGCGCTCCTCGCTCGTCGACAGCCCCGGCGCGCCGCTGATCATCCCGATCCGCCGGTGCCCGAGCGTCGCCAGGTGCGCGGTGAGCGCCGACGTCGCCTGGATGTTCTCCGACCCGACCTGGTCGACGTCGGTGCGGGTGGCCAGCCGGTCGATCAGCACCGTCGGCACGTCCAGCGACACCAGCTCGCCGATCACCGGTCCGTCGCCGGGCGCGGGCGTGATGAGCAGGCCGTCGACGCGCCGGGAACGCAGCGCCCGCACCGTGTCACGCTCGGTGCCGGCGGTGTCGTGCGTGTCGGCCAGCAGCACGGTGTACCCGTGGGCGGACGCCTCTCGCTCGATCGCCTGCATCAGCGTCGCGAAGTACGGGTTGGCCACCAGCGAGATCGCCATCCCGATCGACCGCGTCCCGCCGGTGACCAGGGAACGAGCGATCGCGTCACCGGTGTAGCCGGTGGCCTCGATCGCCCGCAGCACGGCCGCCTTGGTGTCCTCGGCGACCGCCCGCGTCCCGTTCACGACGTGCGAGACGGTCGTGATCGAGACGCCGGCGAGTTCGGCGATGTCGCGCTGGGTGGGTCGCGACGACCTCGGCTGAGGCATGCCAGTCCTTTCCGGCAAGCGTTTGCGCAAACGCTTGCGTCCACGCTGCAGTCTGTCTACCTTCCCGACCATCGGCAAGCCCTCGATCACCAAGGGTGGAAATCATGAGACAGCGAAGTCTCACCGCACTCACGCTGGCCGCCGTCCTCGCCGCGACGACCGGGTGCACGGTCGAACGCCACTGGGGCGGCAACACGAACACCGGCGGGAGCGGCAAAGCGAAGGTCGGCCTGGTCACCAAGACCGACACCAACCCGTACTTCGTCGAGCTGCGCAACGCCGCGAGAGCCGCCGCGCAGGCCAACGGCGCCGACTTCAGCGCCCTCGCCGGCCAGTTCGACGGCGACAACGACGGCCAGGTGCGCGCCATCGAGAACCTCCGGCAGCAGGGCGCGAACACGATCCTCATCACGCCGAGTTCGTCGACCGGCGTGCTCAAGGCGATCAAGGATGCCCGCGACGCCGGCGTCCTGGTCATCGCCCTCGACACCGCCACCGAACCGCCCGACGCGGTCGACGCCACCTTCGCCACCGACAACTTCGCCGCGGGCGAGCAGCAGGGCGCCTACGTCAAGGCCGCGCTCAAGGGCGTTCCGCCCAAGCTGCTCATGGTCGACGGCACCGCCGGCAGCTCGGTCGACACCCAGCGCCACGGCGGCTTCCTCAAGGGCATCGGGCTGACCGACGGCTCGCCCGAGATCAAGGGCCACACCGCCGCCAACGGCGACCAGAGCCTCGCCCAGCAGGGCATGGAGAACCTGCTGCAGCGCAGCACCGACATCAACGCCGTCTACTCGATGAACGAGCCGATGGGCCGCGGCGCGTACGCGGCGCTGAAGGCCCGAGGGCTGACCGGGCAGATCGTGATGGGCTCGATCGACGGCGGCTGCGAAGGCGTCCAGAACGTCAAGGACGGCCAGTTCGCCGCGACCGTCATGCAGTTCCCGAAGAAGATGGCCGAGCAGGGCGTGCTCGCCGCCGTCGAATACGCCAAGACCGGGAAGAAGCCGTCGGGTTTCGTCAACACCGGGTCGGCCGTGATCACCGACAAGCCCGTGCCCGGCGTCGAAAGCCACGACACCGCGTGGGGCCTGCAGAACTGCTGGGGAGGCAACAAATGACCACGGCAGTGGCCACCAAGGAACGTGAGTCCCTCGGCGAGTTCTTCCTCCGCGCCCCGGCGATCGGGCCGGCGCTCGCGCTGGTCGTCGCCGTCGTGGTGTTCTCGCTGGCCACGGACACGTTCTTCGACCTCGACAACCTGTCCACGGTGGTCCAGCAGTCGCTGGTCGTCGGGACGCTCGCGCTGGGACAGACGCTCGTCATCCTCATCGCGGGCATCGACCTGTCGAACGCGTCCTCGATGGTCGTCGCGACGCTGATCATGGCGAAGCTGGCCGCGGCGGGCACGAACGGCTTCGTCGCGCTGCTCGCCGGCGTCGTGCTGACCGTCATCGTCGGCATCTTCATCGGCTCGCTCGCCACGCGGATCAAGCTGCCGGCGTTCATCATCACGCTCGGCACGTTCACCATGCTGACCGCGGTGTCGAAGCTGATCGCCGGCGGTCAGGCGGTGCCGGTGACCGACGGGCTGCTGCAGTGGCTCGGCACCAAGCGCTACCTCTTCGGCGGCATCCCGATCACCTACGGCATGACGCTGGCGCTGCTGATGTACCTCGGGATCTGGTACGCGCTGACGAAAACGGCGTGGGGCAAGCACGTCTACGCGGTCGGCAACGCGCCGGAGTCGGCGCGGCTGTCCGGCATCAAGGTCAACCGCACGGTGCTGTCGGTGTACATCGTGGCCGGGCTGACCTTCGGGATCGCCGCCTGGCAGGCGCTCGGCCGGACCCCGAACGCCGACCCGAACCAGTTCCAGCTCGGCAACCTCGACTCGATCACCGCCGTCGTCCTCGGCGGCACGAGCCTGTTCGGTGGCCGCGGTTCGGTGCTCGGGACGCTGATGGGCGCGCTGGTCGTGGCCGTGCTGCGGTCGGGCCTCACGCAGATGAACGTCGACGGCAACTACCAGGACCTCGCCACCGGCGCCCTGCTCATCGCCGCCGTCGTGGTGGACCGGATCGCGAGGAGGCAGCAGCAGTCATGACCGAACCGATCCTCCAGGCCCGTGGCCTGGTCAAGCGCTACGGCCGGGTGACCGCCATCGACGGCGCCGACTTCGACCTGCTGCCCGGCGAGGTGCTCGCCGTGGTCGGCGACAACGGCGCCGGGAAGTCCTCGCTCATCAAAGCCCTTTCCGGGGCGCTGATTCCCGACGCGGGCGAGATCAAAGTGGACGGTCGGACCGTCCACTTCAAATCCCCTTTGGACGCTCGGCACTACGGCATCGAGACGGTCTACCAGGACCTCGCCGTCGCGCCCGCGCTCGACATCGCGTCGAACATGTTCCTCGGGCGCGAGAAGCGGCTCAAGGGACCGTTCGGGCTGTTCCGCAAGCTCGACACCGCGACCATGCGGAAAGAGGCGCAACGGATCCTCGACGAGCTGGGCATCAACATCAAGTCGATCTCCCAGCCCGTCGAGACGCTTTCCGGCGGGCAGCGGCAGGGTGTCGCGGTGGCCCGCGCGGCCGCGTTCGGCACGAAGGCCGTGATCATGGACGAGCCCACCGCCGCCCTCGGCGTCGCCGAGTCCGGCAAGGTGCTCGACCTGATCGGCCGGATCCGCGACCGCGGCCTGCCGGTGGTGCTGATCAGCCACAACATGCCGCACGTGTTCGACATCGCCGACCGCATCCATGTGCATCGCCTCGGCAAGCGCGTCGCGGTCGTCTCGCCGAAGACGCATTCGATGAACCAGGTCGTCGGCCTGCTCACGGGTGCCCTGCGGCTCAACGAGAACGGCGAAGTGGAAGAAGCGGCCGCCGCGACGCACGTGGCCGGCTTGAAGTGAAGGTGCTGCTGGCGGGCCTGTGCACCGTGGACGTCGTCCAGCGGGTCGGCGAGCTTCCGGCGCCGGGCGAGAAGGTGCAGTCACTGCGGGTGGACGTCGCGGCCGGGGGACCCGCGACGAACGCCGCGGTGACGGCGGCCGCGCTCGGCGCCGAGGCGACCCTGCTGACCGTCCTCGGCGCACACCCGCTGGCGGCGCTCGCCCGCGCCGATCTCGAAGCCCACGGCGTCCGGGTCGTCGACCTCGATCCCGCGCGGACCGGCCCGCCGCCGGTCAGCGCGGTCGCCGTCCGCGACCGCGACGGCGAGCGCACGGTCGTCTCGCGCAACGCGGCCGGCTCCGAAGCCACGTGGAGCGGGGACGTCGACGCGGACGTGGTGCTCGTCGACGGCCACCACCCGAAGGTCGCGCTGGCCGTCGCACGAGCGGCCGGCGACGTCCCGGTCGTGCTCGACGCCGGGAGCTGGAAGCCCGTGCTCGACGAGCTGCTGCCGCTGGTCGACGTCGCCGCGTGCTCCGCGCACTTCACCGCGCCGGAACCGGGCCTGCACGCGCGCGGCGTCCCCACCGTCGTCACCACCGCGGGCCCGGGCCCGGTGCGGTGGTCCACTGCGGACGGCGGCTCGGGTGAGGTGCCTGTGCCCGCCGTGGAAGCGCGGGACACACTAGGTGCGGGCGACGTGTGGCACGGCGCTCTCGCCGTCGCCGTGGCCCGCGAACCGACGGTGACCGACCGGATTCGCTTCGCCAACGAGGTGGCCGCCGAACGGGTGCGGCATGTGGGACCGCGGTCGTGGACGACCGCGATCGCAGGAAGGAACAGGACATGACGGCGTTCGACGACCTGCTGGCCCGGGCCGAGGGCCTGACCGTGCGCGGGCAGCGCAACGTGCTCGGCATCGTGGGCGCGCCCGCGTCCGGCAAGACCACCCTCGCCTGGGCACTGGCCAACGCACTGGGCTCGCGCGCCGCCGTGGTCGGCATGGACGGCTTCCACCTCGCGCAGGTCGAGCTGCGCCGGCTCGGCCGCACCGAGCGCAAGGGCGCACCGGACACGTTCGACGCCGCGGGCTACTACCACCTGATCCGCCGCCTGGCCGAAGGCCGCGAGACGGTGTACGCGCCGGAGTTCCGCCGGGAGATCGAGGAGCCGATCGCCGGCGCGGTGGCCGTGCCGCCGGAGGTCCAGCTCGTCATCACCGAGGGCAACTACCTGCTGCTGCCGGACGACCCGTGGAGCGGCATCCGGCCGCTGCTGACCGAGGCGTGGTTCCTCGCGCCGGACGAGCCGGAGCGGATCGAACGGCTCGTGTCGCGCCACCGCCGGTACGGCCGTTCGCTGGTGGAGGCGCGCCGGCGGGCGCTCGGCTCGGACCAGCGCAACGCCGACCTGATCTCGCAGACCCGCGACCGGGCCGACCTGGTGCTGGAGAACCTGCCGCTGGCGAACTTCGCGATTTGACGCTCGTCGTCACGGGCGGCAGCCGCGGGATCGGCGCGGCCATCTGCTCGCTCGCCGCCGAGCGCGGGTACGACGTCGTGGTGAACTACTCCGGCGAGCCCGGGCCCGCGGAGGCCGTGGCCGCACGGGCGCGGGACCACGGCCGCCGGGCGCTGGCCGTCCGCGCGGACGTCTCCAGCGAGGACGACGTCCGCGCGCTGTTCGACGCCGCCGCGCGGCTGGGACCGGTGACCGCGCTGGTCAACAACGCGGCGATCGTCGGCAACACCCCGGGACGGCTCGACACCTACGAGGTGGCCGTCGTGCGCCGCACTTTCGACGTCAATGTGACCGGCGTGTTCCTGTGCTGCCGCGAGGCGGTCCGCCGGATGTCGACGCGGTACGGCGGCGACGGCGGCGCGATCGTCAACATCTCCTCGACGGCCGCGCGCACCGGCTCGGCCGGGGAATGGGTGCACTACGCCGCGTCGAAGGCCGCCGTCGACACCTTGACGTTCGGGCTCGCGCAGGAGGTCGCGGGGGAAGGCGTGCGGGTCAACGCCGTCCGGCCGGGCCTGGTCGACACCGGCCTGCACGCGGCCGCCGGCCTGCCCGGCCGGCTGGCGAAGTACGCGCCGCAGATCCCCATGGGTCGCGCGGGTGAACCGGTGGAGATCGCCGAAGCCGTGCTGTTCCTGCTGTCCCCCGCGTCGTCGTTCACCACCGGTGCGGTGCTGGACGTCGGTGGCGGCCGGTGACCGGCTGAACACCGTCCGGCAAACGCGAATGACCTTCGGTCACCGGCGTCCGCCTGCTGGGACGCCCGGAGACGGCGAGATCACGATCGGACGCGGAACTTGGTCACCGCGGTTTCGGCAGGCGAACGCTGTGCAACTCTGGGAAGCCGCCACGCGAAAGGACGGCTTCGAAAGCCATGGCCAAACTCATGTCCGTGCACCATCTCGCGCTCACCGTGACCGACGTGGACCGCAGCGTGCCGTGGTACGTGCGCGTCCTCGACCTCGAGGAGGTCACCCGGCGCGAAGAGCCGGACACGGGTCTGCGCAAGGTCGTGCTCCGGTCCGCCGGGGACGAGTTCTCCGTGGTGCTGGTCCAGCACGCGGACACCGGCAGACGCGGGTTCGACGAACGCCGGACCGGGCTCGACCACGTCGCGTTCCGCGTCGGCTCGACGAGCGAGCTGGCCGAGTGGGAAGCCCGGCTGGCCGAGTTCGGCGTCTCCTACCTGCCGACCGCGCCGTCCCGCACGTTCGAGGGCTCGCACGTGCTCGTGTTCCGCGACCCGGACGGCATCCAGCTCGAGATCTGGGCCGATCCGCAGCTGTGACTCAGGCCCGCGCGTCGTCGCGCTCGTCGACCGGGCGGCGCATCTCCTGGCGGTAGCGCAGCACACCGAAGCCCGTCCCGAACACGAAGAACGCGATGCTGACCCACAGCGCCGCCGTCTTCAGCCACGGCAGGGCGTCCAGCAGGCCCGCGCCGTAGTAGCCGAGCAGCACCAGCGTCGGCACCCACAACAGCCCGCCCAGCGTGGTCGCCAGCAGGAAGCGGCGCGGGGCCATCCGCGCGGCTCCCGCGATCAGCGGCGCCAGCGTGCGGATCCACGGGATCCACCGGGCCGCCACGATCGCGAAGAAGCCCTTCCGGTCCAGGAACCGCTGCGCGCGTTCCAGGTTGTGCCGGTTCAGCACCTTCCCGTCGCGGCGCACGATGAGTTTCGTGCCGCTGGTGCGCCCGATGTAGTAGCCGATCTGGTTGCCGAGGACGGCGACGATCAGCGCGGCACCCGACAGGAACCACGCGTTCGCGTCCGAACCGTGCTGCGCCAGCACCACGCCGGCCCCGAACAGCAGCGAGTCACCGGGCAGGAACAACCCGATGATCAGCGCGCACTCGACCAGCACGAAACTCAGCACGATGACCCAGACGAGCAGCGGTCCGGCGGTGTCCAGCCAGCTCACGCCGACGCCCGCGGCCTCGATGCTCACGACGTTCACACCCGGAGCCTACGTGGCCCAGGTGAACACCCCACGGCGAACGGCCAAATCGAGCTGTCCGGAACACGCGCTTCTACGAACGGTGAAGGCCCCCTCACCGGTGGTGAGAGGGCCTCCATCCACGAACTCACGGGCTCAGAACTGCGGCAGCGACTCGCCCTGCACCGCTTCGATGTCCAGCTCGACCTTCACGGTCGTGCCGACCGCTGCGACGCCGGCGCGGACCATCGCGCTGTAGTTGATCGCGAAGTCGCTCCGGTGCAGCGTCGTCTCCGCGTGGAACGCGGTACGCACGCCGCCCCACGGGTCCGGGCCCCAGCCGCCGTAGGTGAGCTCCAGCTCGATCTCGCGGCGCTCGCCGTGCAGCGTCAGCTCACCCACCAGCGTCCACGAGTCCACCCCGCGCTGGCGCAGCCCGGTGCTGGTGAACGTGATCACCGGGTGCACGTCGACGTCGAGGAAGTCCGGCGAGCGCAGGTGGTCGTCGCGCATCTTGATGCCGGTGTCGATGCTCGCCGCCTTGATCTCGGCGTGCACCGACGACCGCTCGGCCGGGCGGCCGATCTCGATCCGGCCCGACACGTCCGGGAACCGCGCCTTGATGCTCGCGATGCCCAGGTGCCGCGCGGTCGCGACGACCGACGAGTGCATCGGGTCGATCACCCACGGCCCGACGGGCGGCAGGTCGATCGCCTCGGCGACCGGGGCCAGCACGACGTCGCCGAGCGAGCCCGACCCGTCCGAGGCGATCTGCGCCATCCGGGCGACCGGGGTGTACCCGGCGGCCGTGACGACGGCGGTGTAGGTGCCCGGCGCGAGCGCGCCGGTCACCACCTCGCCGCGGACGTCGGCCGCCTGCCGGGCGACCTGCCGCCCGGCCGGGTCGGTCACGGTGAGCACCGCGTGCTCCACCGCCCAGCCCTCGGCCGTGCGGAAGGTCGCGCGCAGGCCGGTCATGACCGGTCGACCAGCTCGTCGAGGGCCTGGTCGTAGCTCAGCCGGACGTCGTGGCCGGCCTCGCCGCCGGTGAGCTCCACCTGGCTGGTCGCCGGCGGGTAGCCGCTCGCGACCACCGTGTAGGCGCCCGCGGGCAGGTCGCTCACCACGTACCGGCCCTGGTCGTCGGTCCGGGCCACGGCCGCGACGTTGCCTTCGGCGTCGAGCACGGTGATCCGCGCGTCCGGCACCACCCGGTCGCCCTCGGTCCGCGCGGTGCCGGTCAGCAGCACCGAGCTGGCCAGCTCGACGTCGTGGCGCAGCACGCCGCTGTCCGGCACGGTCAGCGTCACCGCGACGGGCCGGTAGCCCGCGCCGCTGGCGACCAGGGTGTAGGCCCCGGCGCCGACCCCGACGAAGGCGTAGGTGCCGTCCGTGGTCGTGATGAACGCGCCGTTCACCTCGCCGCGGCTGTCGGTCAGCGTCACCGTCACGTTCGGCAGCGGGGCGCCGGTCGCGGCGGCCCGCACGGTGCCGGTCAGCTCGCCGGAGCCGGTGAGCGTGACGTCGACCGTGGCCGGCCCGTTGCTGATCACGACGCTGGAGGCCTGCGGCTGGTGGCCGTGGGCCGACACGATCAGGACGTACTGGCCCGGGCCCTGGCTGGGCACCGAGTAGCTGCCGTCGGGAGCCCCGGTGGCCCGCGCGACCTGGCGGCCGCGCTGGTCGATCAGGGTCAGCGCGGCACCCGGCACGTGGCTGCCGTCCTGACGGCGGACGTGGCCGATCACCGGCACGCCACCCGCGCCGACGGGCACGTCGAGCTCGGAGTCCGCGACGGAGTTCGTGATCGGCAGCGCGCCCGACACGGCCTGGTAGTCACCGTGCCCGTTCGTGCTCAGCGCGTGCTTCCCGCCGCTGCCGACCAGCGCCGGCTCGCGGTCGAGCGGACGCACCGGCTCGACGATCTCGGTCGGCTCGTCGGCGTGCTCGTCCAGCAGCGCCTCGCCACCCTCCATGGCCGCGGCGGCCGGGGCGGCGTTGACCAGCGGGATCTCCTTCATGAACAGCAGCACGAGCGTGGCCAGCAGGGCCACCGCGCCGGCGACGTAGAACACCGTGGTGATCGAGTCGGTGAAGCCGATCAGGACCGGCGTCCGGATCGCCTCGGGCAGGTTCTGGATGCCGCTGGTGTCGCCGGTCAGGTTGCCGATACCGGCACCCGCGCCGGGCGGCAGCTGACCGCCGAACGCCTTGGTGATGTTCGGCAGCAGGGTGTTGAAGAGGATCGTCAGGAAGATCGCGACACCCGCGGTACCACCGATCTGGCGGAAGAACGTCGCCGACGCGGTCGAGACGCCCATGTCGCTGCGCGGGCCCGCGTTCTGCACCGCGATGATCAGCGTCTGCATGCACTGGCCGAGGCCCAGGCCGATGATGGCCGCCGCGACCAGCGGGTGCCACAGCTGCGAGTCGTACTTGACCTGCGCGAAGAAGAACGCGCCACCGGCGATCAGGATCGTGCCGATGATCGGGAAGATCTTGTAGCGCCCGGTCTTCCCGGTGAGCCGGCCGGACACGACCGAGCTGGTCATGATGCCCGCCATCAGCGGCAGCATCAGCAGACCCGACTCCGTCGGCGTGTAACCCTGCACAACCTGCATGAACTGCGGGATCATGGTGATCGCGCCGAACATCGCGACACCGACGATGACGCCGCCGATGATGGCCACGGTGAACGTCGAGTTCTTGAACAGCCGCAGCGGGATCAGGGCGGCTTCCTTCATCCAGCGCTCGATCGCGATGAAGGCGATGACGCCGACACCGCCGACGACGTAGCACCAGATGGCCTTCTGGTCGCCCCAGCCCCACTTCTGGCCCTGCTCGGCGACGATCAGGAACGGCACCACGGCGACGACCAGTGCGAGCGCGCCCCACCAGTCGATCTTGTGCTCGTGGCGCTCGTGCGGCACGTTCAGCACCCGCGCGACGACGAACAGCGCGAGGACGCCGATCGGCACGTTGATCAGGAAGACCCAGCGCCAGCCGTGGATGTCGTAGCCGAAGATGCTGCCGGCGTGCTCGATGCCCGCGAAGAACCCGCCCAGCACCGGGCCGAGCACGGTGGACAGGCCGAACACGGCGAGGATGTAACCCTGGTACTTGGCGCGTTCCCGCGGCGGCACGATGTCGCCGAGGATGGTCATGGCCAGCGACATCAGACCGCCGGCGCCGAGGCCCTGCACCGCGCGGAACGCGGCCAGCTGGTACATCGACTGCGCGAAGGTGGAAGCCAGCGAGCCGATGACGAAGATGCTGATCGCGGCCAGGTAGAACGGCTTGCGGCCGTAGATGTCGGAAAGCTTGCCGTAGATCGGCGTGACGATCGTCGAGGTGATCAGGTACGCCGTGGTCGCCCACGCCTGCAGGTCGAAGCCGTGCAGGTCGTTGGCGATCTTGACGATCGACGTACCGACGATCGTCTGGTCGAGCGCGGCGAGGAACATGCCGCACATGAGGCCGCTCAGGATCGTGACGATCTGGCGGTGGCTCAGCCGGGGTGGTTGCTTCACCTCGGCGTGTGCCGGTGCTTCGGTGGTGGAACTCATGCGTTGGCCCCCTTGGCCGGTGCAGTGGCGGACGCGTGCGCGTCGGCCAGCTGTGGAGAGTGGTTCTCGATACCTGTGTTGAGCCGGCCGAAGAGCCGGTTCAGGGTCTGGATCTCCCCTTCGGTCCAGTCCCCGAGTACTTCGGCCAGCCACTGGTTGCGCTTCTTGCGGTTCTCTTCGAACACCCGCATGCCCTCGGCCGTCGGCGCGAGCAGGCAGGCCCGCCCGTCCTCCGGGTCGGCCTGGCGCTCGACCAGGCCGTGCTGGACGAGCGAGCTCGACTGCCTGCTGATCGTCGAGATCTCGGAGTGCAGCGACTCGGCGAGCCTGCTGGTGCGCTGCGGGCCCTCGTGGATGAGGGTGAAGAGGATCGCGTAGGCCGCCCGTTCGATCCCGTCCGGACCCTGCTTGGACACCTGCGACTTCGCCTTGTTGACCAGGCGGACGAGACGGACGAGCTCGTGCCCGAGCTGGTCGGCGAGGTCCAGTTCGGCCGTGGGCCGGGTGGCGGAGCGGTTCGGTGCCATGGATGGAGTCCTTCACGGCGTTGGTTGGCGGCTGCAACTAGTTGCCTACGGCAAGAATGTGCCTTCACTAGCGGTTATGCAAGCGGAGGCGCCGCCGATGTGTCGGAACACACTTTAGTTGCCATATGCAAGCAGATTTCCGGCGGCTCCCGGAACAAACGCGGCGGCATCCGGTTGGTACAGCTATGACGGACGACACAGCGCTGAAGGACTTCCTCGCCGCGCGCCGCCACGGCGTGCTGGCCACGATCCGCCGCGACGGGCGGCCCCAGCTGTCCACGATCACGCACCTGTACGACCCGGAGACGAACACGATCACCGCGCCGATCACCGAGACCCGGGCGAAGACGAAGAACATGCGCCGCGACCCGCGGGTGACCTACCACGTGGGCAGCGAGGACGGCTGGAGCTACGTGGTCGCGGAAGGCCGCGCCGAGCTGAGCCCGCCGGCGGCGGCACCGGACGACGCGACCGTGGAGGCGCTCGTCGACTACTACCGCCGGGCGGCGGGCGAGCACCCCGACTGGGCCGAGTACCGCGCCGCCATGGTCACCGACCAGCGCGTGCTGCTGCGGGTGCACGTGGAGAAGCTGCTCGGACTGGTCCGTTGAGGCCGATTTCGAAAGAGAACTTCCGCTCTGCGGACTATCCGGGCTTACCATGAGGCCATGGGCAACGAAGCTTTGGTCACCCGCCTGCGCGACCTGCTCGGCCGGAACGCCGTGCTCACCGATTCCGACGTCACGGCCTCCTACGCGCGCGACATGATGCCGCTGGCGCCGTCCGGCAAGCCGCTCGCGGTCGTGCTGCCGGCCAACGTCGAGCAGGTGCAGGCCGTGGTCAAGGCGTGCGCCGAGGCGAAGGTGCCGATCGTGCCGCGCGGCGCGGGCAGCGGCCTGTCCGGCGCCGCGAACGCCATCGACGGCTGCGTGACGCTGTCGCTGACCAAGCTCGACCAGATCGTCGAGATCGACCCGGGCAACCGGCTCGCCGTCGTGCAGCCCGGCGTCGTCAACCTGGACTTCCGCACCGCCGTCGAGAAGCACGGGCTGTTCTACCCGCCGGACCCGTCGAGCTACGACTGGTGCACGATCGGCGGCAACCTGTCGACCAACGCGGGCGGCCTGTGCTGCGTGAAGTACGGCGTCACGACCGACTCGGTCCTCGGCCTGGAAGTCGTCCTGGCCGACGGGTCACTGCTGAAGACCGGGCGGCGGACGGTGAAGGGCGTCGCCGGGTACGACCTGGCGCGGCTGTTCGTCGGCAGCGAGGGCACGCTCGGCGTCATCACGCAGGCGACGGTCCAGCTCAAGCCACTGCCGCAGGCGCCGGCGACGCTGGTCGCGGGGTTCTCGACGACCGAAGCCGCCGGGGAGGCCGTGGCCCGCGTGGTGCGCGAAGGGCTCGTGCCGTCGTTGCTGGAGATCATGGACGCGTCGTCGATCAAGGCAGCCGAGACGTACCTCAAGACGGATCTGGGCGCGGGCTCGGACTGCCAGGCACTGCTGCTGGGCCAGTCGGACGCGGGCGGCGAGGTCGCCCGCCGCGAGCTGGCGGCGCTGGAGCAGATCTGCGTCGACTGCGGCGCGGACCTGGCGTACACGACGGAGGACCTCGAAGAGGGCCGGATGCTCCTGCAGGCCCGCCGGGTGGTGCTGACCGCCTTGGAGACGTACGGGCTGTGGCTGACCGACGACGTGTGCGTCCCGCGCACGCGCATCGCGGAGCTGATCCGCGGCTGCGAGAAGATCAGCGAAGAGGTGGGCCTGCGCATCGCGGTGGTGGGCCACGCGGGCGACGGCAACATGCACCCGACGATCGTGTACCAGTCCGACGACCCGGACGAGTTCGCCAGGGCCCGGCGGGCGTTCGACGAAATCCTCGAGGTGGGCCTGTCCCTGGGCGGCACGGTGACCGGCGAGCACGGGGTGGGCAAGATCAAGCGCGAGTGGCTGGCGCGGGAGATCGGGCCGGTCGGGCTGCGCGTGCACCGGCAGATCAAGCAGGCGCTGGATCCGGAGAACCTGTTCAACCCGGGTTCGATGTTTTCGATGGCGGAGTGATCAGTCCTTGACGCGCGGAATCCGCTGCGTGACCTCGGGATCGGTCTCTGCGAGAGCCTTCTTCCCACGCCGCGACTTCAGGTACTCGAGGACGATCGGCACCACCGAGATCAGCACGATCAGCACGAAGATCGCGTCGATGTTGTTGCCGATGAACGGGATGTCGCCGAGCACGTAGCCGAGCACCGTGATGCCCGCGGCCCACAGGATGCCGCCGATCACCGTGTACGTGAAATACGTCTTCGGGTTCATCCGGCCGATGCCGGCGATCCAGGTGATGAACGTCCGGACGAAGGGCACGAACCGGGCCAGCACGACCGCCTTCGGGCCGTGCTTCTCCAGGAACGCGTGCGTCTTGTCGACGTGCTCCCGCTTGAAGAACTTCGAGTCCGGCCTGCTGAACAGCTTGGGCCCGGCGAAGTAGCCGATGTAGTAGCCGACGACGTTGCCCAGCAGCGCCGAGACCGTGACGAGGATGCAGGTCAGCCAGAGCGGGAGCAGCCCGCCGCCCGCGATGAGCAGGCCCGCCGTGAACAGCAGCGAGTCACCGGGCAGCACCGGGAAGATGCTGCTCTCGATGAAGATGACGAGGCACAGCACCGCTACCGCGGGCCCGGCCACCCCGGCGAGCAGGGTGTGCGGGTCCAGCCATGACGGCAGCAGCGACATCGTGTTGACCGTGCTCTGGGCGAGAATCACCCCAAAAACGGTACAGGGTCACCCTGAGTCGTGGCTGAGACCCGGTCAGACCAGCGTGAGCAGGCCCACGACGGACCCCGCGGCGAGACCGAGCAGCACCGCCAGCAGCAGGATCCAGTACGCGGGCAGCTGCGCGCCCTGCCGCGCGGGCGGTGGCTCCGGCGGGGGTGAGTACGCCGTGGGAGCCTCCGAAGCGGCGTCCAGCGCGGCCCGCTCGCGCTCCAGCGAGTCCGCGCTCGCGCCCGACAGCAACCCGTAAGCCGAGGGCAGCTCGTTGATCGCGCTGGCGGGGACCGCGTCGGTGCCCGGCTCCGGCTCCCGGACCGGAGCGGACGCCGTGGACGACGCCTGCGGGGCGAAGACGGCTTGCGCGCGAAGGGCGTCCGCCAGCAGCTGCTCGGGGTCCTTCGGCTCGCTCATCTCCGCCCGTCCGCTCGTCGGGAACCTACGTACTCAAGGTAGCCGTACCCACCTCGGCGACCCATTCGCCCCGGCGCAGCACCTTCGCGGGCCGCAGGTCCTGGTCGAGGACCACGATGTCGGCCGCGTAGCCGGTGCACAGCATCCCCGTGCGGTCGGCGATGCCGAGCAGCTCGGCGGGCCGCTGCGACGTCGCGTGCACGGCGTCGAGGATGCCGAGTTTCGCACCCCGGACCAGATTCCGGAAGGCGGTGTCCATCGTCAGCGTGCTGCCGGCCAGCGAGCCGTTGTCGGCGAGAGTGGCGACGCCGTCGTGCACGTCGACCTCCAGCCGGCCCAGCGTGTAGCGGCCGTCGGCGGCGTCGGTGGCCGACATCGCGTCGGTGATCAGGACCGTCCGGTCGCGGCCCGCGTGCCTGGCGGCCAGCCGCACGACGGTCGGGTGCAGGTGGACCAGGTCGCAGATGAGCTCGATCGTGATGCGCTCGTCATCGAGCAGTGCCCCGACCGGGCCGGGCTCGCGGTGGTGGAGCGGCCGCATGCCGTTGAACAGGTGCGTCGCGACGGTGGCGCCCGCGTCGATGGCGGGCAGCAGCTGCTCCTCGACGCCGTCGGTGTGCCCGATGGCCGCGATGACGCCCGATTCGGCCAGCTGGCGGACGGCCTTGACGCCGCCGTGCAGCTCGGGGGCGATGGTGACCATCCGGATCGCGCCCTGGCCCGCGCGCAGGAGCTTGTCGACCGTGCCGGTGTCGGGCTCGAGGAGCGTCTCCGGGTCGTGCGCCCCGCAGCGGGCCTTCGAGATGAACGGCCCCTCCAGGTGGATGCCCGCGACCTCCTCGTCCTGGACGAGCTCACGCAGCGCGGCCACTTGCTCACGCAGGATGTCCACCGGGTCGGACACCAGGCTGGCGAGCATGGTCGTGGTGCCGTGACGGCGGTGCGCTCGCACCGCCGTCAGGAGCTCTTCCGGATCGGGGGAGGTGAACGAAGCACCTCCCCCGCCGTGGCAGTGGGTGTCGACGAACCCGGGCACGACCAGTGCCCCACCGACGTCGACGTGCTCGCCCGAAGGCGGGGTCCCGGAACCCACGCCGGCGATCCGCCCGTCGGAGACGGCCACCCAGCCGTCGTCGAGTAAACGGTCCGGGGTTGCCACCCGGCCGCCCATGATCACGAAATCTCCGGCGCCTCTCACGCCCCCCAGCATATATTGGTCTGGACCAAGCATGGTGATACGACTCAGTGATCGGAATGGTCCACCCGGGTCACTGTGGGGCCTGCATGGCCTTCTGGAGTGCCTCGAGCGCCCGGCTGGCGGTCGATTTCACGGTACCCTTGGAAATGCCTGCCGCCTCAGAGATTTCGGCCTCGCTCAGCCCACCGTAGTAACGCAGCACCAGCACCTCGCGCTGCCGGGGTGGCAGCTTGGACAGCGCGGCGACGACGGCCTGGTGCTCGCTGGAGAGCATCGCGAGGCTCTCGGCGGAGCGGGCGTTGACCGCGTGCGGCGGCACGTACTCCCGGGCGGTCTTGCGGCGGCGCAGCACGCTGCGCGACCCGTTGACCACGGCGGTGCGCAGGTAGCCGACGGCGGCCGCGGCGTCACGCAGCCGTCCCCAGTTGCGGTGCAGGCCGGTGAAGGCCTCCTGGACCACGTCTTCCGCCGTCGCGGGCTCGTCGACCAGCAGAATCGCCAGCCGGACCAGTCGCATGCGGTGCTGGCGGTAGAGGTCTTCGAGGGTCAGCGGCGCGGCCGTCTGCGCCGGGACCGGACCGTCCATGACCCGCAGGTGGCCGAGGGTCGCCTCGACGCTGCGTTCCGCATTGCCCTCGAGCATGAACCCCTGCCTGTCCTCGACCCCGGTCTGCACGTGGTGCCGCGTCAGCAGGTTCACGGTATTCACAGCGCTCACACAGGTACTGACGCACACCCAGCCTATCGGGTTGGCCTGCCGTCGCCACCGATCGCCCGCCGTGATCCGGGTAGCGTCGGACCCGTCCCGTCCGTGCGACCCCGGAGCGCCCCTCATGGCCTGGTTCCTCGTCGAAATCACCTACGTCCAGGAGAAGATGCCGGACGTCCGGCCGCGGCACCGCGAGTTCCTGGGCAAACTGGCCGAGCAGGGCCGCGTCGCGGTCGCCGGCCCGCTCGGCGACGGCACCGGCGGCGTGACGCTCTACCAGGCCGACGACGAGGCGCACCTGAAGGAGACGATCGACCAGGACCCGTACTTCCTGGAGGGTGTCGTCGCGGAGCGGACGGTGCGCGAGTTCAAGCCGGTGATCGGCGCCTGGCTGCCCGCCTAGGCGGACCGGCCGGACAACTCGTAGTCCGCCGGGTCGACCTTGCGCGTCTCCAGCCAGTACCGCCAGGTGAAGCCCGGCCAGATCGTCCGGTTCACGCCCTTCGCGTCCAGGTACCAGCTCTTGCAGCCGCCCTGGGTCCAGACGCCCTTGACCAGCTTGTCCTGGATCTCCCGCTGGAACCGCTCCTGCACGCCCGGCCGGACGTCGAGCGCGGCGGCGTCGCGGGAGTCGGCCAGCTTGATCGCGTCGACGACGTACCGCGACTGCGACTCGATCATGAACACCACCGAGTTGTGGCCCAGCGCGGTGTTCGGGCCGAGCAGGAAGAACAGGTTGGGGAAGCCGGACACGGTGATGCCCTTGTGCGTCCGCATGCCTTCGGTGGCCCACTCCTTGGCGAGGTTGCGGCCGTCGACGCCGGTGATGTCCAGGTACTCCAGCGCGTCGGTCACCTTGAAGCCGGTGCCGTAGATGATCGCGTCGACCTCGTGCTCCACGCCGGAGCCGTCGACGATCGAGTGCGCCTTGACCTCCTTGACCCCCGCCGTGACGACGTCCACGTTCGGCCGGTTCAGCGCCGGGTAGTAGTCGTTGGAGATCAGGACGCGCTTGCAGCCCATCGTGTAGCGCGGCGTGACCTTCTTGCGCAGCGCGGGATCCTGGACACCCTTCGCGATGTGCCGCTTCGCGATCAGCTCGCCCGCCTTCATGATCGCCGGGTGGCCGTTGAAGCCGATGGCGCGTGCCTCGAGGAACCAGTACAGCGCGTTGCGGTACAGGCGCTGCGTGCCAGGAACGCGCTTGAACAGCGTCCGCGCCCACCGCGGCATCGCGTGGTCCGGCTTGGGCATGATCCACGGCGGCGTGCGCTGGAACAGCGTCAGCTCGGCGACTTCGGGGGCGATCCGGGGGACGAACTGGATCGCGCTGGCCCCGGTCCCGACCACCGCGACCTTCTTGCCGCGCAGGTCGTACTCGTGGTTCCAGCGCGCCGAGTGCCAGGTCTGGCCGGCGAACTTCGCGATCCCGGGCAGCTCCGGGATCTGCGGGATGTGCAGGCCGCCGACGCCGGAGACGAGGAACTGGGCGACGAACTCGCGGCCGTCCTTGGTCGTCGCCGTCCAGCGGCGGTCCCGTTCGTCCCAGTGCGCGCCGGTGAGCTCGACGCCGAAGCGGATCTTCTCGCGCAGCCGGTACTTGTCCGCGACCCGCTTGAGGTACTCGAAGATCTCCGGCTGCGGCGAGAACGACCGCGACCAGTCCGGGTTCTGCTCGTACGAGAACGAGTACATGTGCGACTGCACGTCGCACGCGCACCCGGGGTAGGAGTTGTCGCGCCAGGTGCCGCCCACCTCGTCGGCCTTCTCCAGGATCACGTAGTCCCGGATGCCGGCCTTTTCGAGCTGGATCGCCTGGCCGAGCCCGGAGAACCCGGTGCCCACGATCACGACCTTGAACCGCTCGGTCATCTGTCGGCCTCCGCTGCGTCGAGGTTGCTGCCCAGATGACGTTACCTCAAGTAACAGTTACTTGGAAGTACTCCCTACCGGCTAGTACGTCCCGTCGAGCTTGGTGTGGTCCCAGCTGGCGACCTTGGTCGGGGTGAACACCAGCCCGATGCGTTTCGGGGCCTGACCTGCGATGAACGCCTTCAGCTCGGCCGGCGCGGGGTCGCCGGGCCGGGCGCCCGAGTACCGCTGCATGAGCGTGATCCCCATCCGGGTGACCTCTTCGGTGTCCTCGATGATCCGGACGTCGGCTTCGAACGAGACGCCGCGCAGCTTCTCGTAGCTGTCACCGTCTTCGACGAGCACGGTCGCCTCGGGCAGGCGCCGGAGGTTCTTCGCCTTCTGCGACGTGCCGTACGTCCAGGTCGCGACGCCGTCCTCGTGCGGGAAGTACCACAGCGGCGCCAGGTGCGGGCGGCCGTTCGGGCCGATGCTGGCGACGTTGATGACCTTCTGCTCGGCGAGGTACGCGCGCACCTCGTCCTCGGTCATCCGGATCTGGTCGCGACGGGACATGGTCACCCCTTGGTGGCGGCCCGGCCGCCGTGTCCGGTGACCGCCGACTCGAACGCGCCGCGGGCCTCGATGTCGGCCAGCGCGGCCTTGTCCGCCGACGGTACCCGGCTGCGGGACCCGATCTCGATGATCGGCGGCAGGAACGCGCGGAACAGCTTGAGCGCGCCGACCCAACGCGGCACGTGGATGGTCCTGGCCCGCTTGAGGATGCCCGCTTCGAGGTCGTCGAGCGCGACGTCGAGCGGGTAGGTCTTGCCGATCAGGCCCGGCATCGACGCGCGGAGCTTGCCGAACACCGGGTGCGCGTCGGCGCTCTCGACCAGGTCGGTGCGGATCCACGTCGGGTGCGCGACGCCGACCTTGACGCCCAGGTGCGCGACCTCGGCGCGGAGGCTGTTCGAGAACGCCTCGACGCCGGCCTTGGCGGCGGCGTAGTTCGCCATGCCCGGCGCGTGCGTGATCGCGGCGAGGCTCGAGATGGCCAGCAGGTAGCCCTTGCGCTCGATGACGTGCGGGAGCGTGACGCGGAACGTGCGCCAGACGCCGAGCAGGTCGACCTCGATGACCTTCTCGAAGGCGGCCCGGTCGACCGACCGGACGAAGCCCGCGGTCGCGATGCCGGCGTTCGCGATGACGATGTCGATCCCGCCGAAGTGCTCGACGACCCCCTTGGTGGCCTGCTCGAGGGCGTCCCAGCTGGTGACGTCGGCCTCCCACGCGCGGGCGTTCGGCCCGATCCGGCCGGCGACCTTCTGCTGCTCTTCGGCTTCGAGCCCGACGAGGGCGACCTTCGCGCCGCGCGCGGCGAGCCGCTCGGCCAGCCCGGCGCCGATGCCGCGGGCGGCGCCGGTGATCAGCACGACCTTGCCGTCGACCTTCTTGGTGCCGCTCAGCAGCGAAAACGGGTTGGCCACGGTGCCCTCCTAGACGTCACTTGAGGGCACCGTACCGCACCTTACCCGCGGTAAGCTACCCAACAGTAGGCTCACTTTCGCGGGAAAGTGCGGCCAGTTCGTCCGCGGTGAGTTCGAGGGTCACGGACGCGACGAGATCGGTGAGCTGCCGGGGCGTCCGCGCGCTGGCGATCGGCGCCGCGACCGTCGGCTGCTGCCGCAGCCAGGCCAGTGCCACGGTGGCGACCGAGACGCCGCGCGCGGCCGCGACCTCGTCGAGCGCCGCGAGCACGCGTTCGCCGCCGTGGTCCAAATAGGACGCCGCACGAGCGGCACGCGGGCTGTCACCGGTCTCGTCCTTGGTGCGGTACTTGCCCGTGAGGAAGCCCTTCGCCAGAGCGAAGTACGGCAGCGTCGCGAGGCCTTCGCGCTCGACGAGCGGGGCGAGGTCGCGCTCGTAGCCCCGCTCCACGAGGTTGTAGTGCGGCTGCAGCACGGCGTACCGCGCGAACCCATTCCTGTCCGAAATGGACAGTGCGGCGGCCAGCCGCTCGGCGCTGTAGTTGGACGCGCCGATGTGGCGCACCTTGCCCGCGCGGACCAGGGCGTCGAACGCTTCGAGCGTCTCCTCGAGCGGGGTGCCCGGGTCGTCGCGGTGGGCGTAGTAGAGGTCGATGTGGTCGGTCCCGAGCCGGCGCAGTGAGTCTTCGGCCGCGGCCTGGATGTTCTTCGCGGACAGACCGGGCCGCGCGTCCCACATGCCGACCTTGGTCGCGATGACGACGTCGTCGCGGTTGCCGCGCGTGGCCAGCCAGTTGCCGAGGATCTCCTCGGAACGGCCGCCGCCGCCGTACAGGTCGGCTGTGTCGACGAAGTTGCCGCCGGCCGTCGTGTAGGCGTCCAGCACGGCGAAGGACTGCGCCTCGTCCGCCGTCCAGCCGAAGACGTTGCCGCCGAGGTTGAGCCCGTACACGTCGAGGTCGGTGTTACCCAGCTTGGTCATGCCGCCGACGTTAGTCTTTCCCACGTACTGGGAAGCCGGGAGGAAAATCGCCTCCTCGCGCGTTGGAGTGTTCCATGGCAATCGAACTGGGCAAGCTCGGAATCTGGCGGCAGTACCCGGACGTCGACGCGAAGTTCGCGGCGGACGCGGAGAAGCTCGGCTACGGCGCGATCTGGCTGGGCAGCTCGCCCGGCGGCGACCTCGCCTACGTAGACGACCTGCTGGGCGCGACGGAGTCACTGGTCGTCGCGACCGGCATCGTGAACATCTGGCAGGACGAACCGGCGTCGATCGCCAAGGCGTACGAGCGGATCGCGGGCAAGTACCCGGACCGGTTCCTGCTCGGCGTCGGCGCCGGCCACCGCGAGCACACGCAGGAGTTCAAGAAGCCGTACACCGCGCTGGTCGAGTACCTGGACGGCCTGGACGCGGCGGGGGTCCCGGTGGCCGGCCGGGCGCTGGCCGCGCTCGGCCCGAAGGTGGTCAAGCTGGCCGGGGACCGGACCGCGGGCGCGCACCCGTACCTGGTGACGCCGGAGCACACGCGCGAAGCGCGGCAGATCCTCGGCCCGGGCAAGCTGCTGGCGCCGGAGCACAAGGTCGTCCTCGGCACCGACGCGGCGGAGGCCCGCGCGATCGGCCGCCGGACCGTGAAGTTCTACCTCGGGCTCGTCAACTACGTCAGCAACCTGCGGAAACTCGGCTTCACCGACGAGGACCTCGCCGGCGAGGGCAGCGACCGCCTGGTCGACGCGCTGGCGTTGCACGGCGACGCGGAGACGATCGCGACCGGCCTGCGCGCGCACTTCGAGGCGGGCGCGGACCAGGTCATCGTCCAGGTGCTGAACGAGGACCCGTGGCCGGCGTACCGCGAGCTGGCCGCCGCGTTGCGCTGAGCGTGTGACGTCCGTCCGGTCCCCGGGTGCCCGTGGACCGGACGGGCCGCGTTCTGAACCGATTCGACGTGCGCGGAAGTTTCTGCGCGGGGACCGGTGTGCGGCGGCGGTCCACCTCGTACGATGCGGTCGGGACCACCCTGTGCCAAGGAGGAGTAACGATGCCCATCGCCACCCCCGAGGTCTACGCGGAGATGCTCGACCGGGCCAAGGCGAACGAGTTCGCCTACCCGGCCATCAACGTGACCTCGTCCGAGACCGTGAACGCCGCCATCCGCGGCTTCGCCGAGGCGGAGAGCGACGGCATCATCCAGTTCTCCACCGGCGGTGCCGAGTTCGCGTCCGGCCAGAAGGTCAAGGACATGGTCACCGGCGCGACGGCGCTCGCGGAGTTCGCCCAGGTCGTCGCGGCGAAGTACGACGTGAACGTCGCGCTGCACACCGACCACTGCCCGAAGGACAAGCTGGACGGCTTCGTCCGCCCGCTGCTGGAGATCTCGGCCGAGCGGGTGAAGAACGGCCAGAACCCGCTGTTCCAGTCCCACATGTGGGACGGCTCGGCGATCGACCTCGACGAGAACCTGGAGATCGCGGCGGAGCTGCTGGCCAAGGCGTCGGCGGCGAAGATCATCCTCGAGGTGGAGATCGGCGTCGTGGGCGGCGAGGAGGACGGCGTCGCGCACGACATCAACGAGAAGCTGTACACGGCCGAAGGCGACTTCCTGAAGACGATCGACGCGCTGGGCGCGGGCGAAAAGGGCCGCTACCTGCTGGCGGCGACGTTCGGCAACGTCCACGGCGTGTACAAGCCGGGCAACGTGAAGCTGCGCCCGGACGTGCTGAAGGGCGGCCAGGAGGCGGCGGCGAAGAAGCTGGGCCTGGACGCGGGCTCGAAGCCGTTCGAGCTGGTCTTCCACGGCGGCTCGGGCTCCCTGCCGGAGGAGATCCGCGAGGCGGTCTCGTACGGCGTGGTGAAGATGAACGTGGACACGGACACGCAGTACGCGTTCTCCCGCCCGATCGCGGACCACTTCTTCAAGAACTACGACGGCGTCCTGAAGGTGGACGGCGAGGTGGGCAACAAGAAGGTCTACGACCCGCGTTCGTACCTGAAGGCGGCAGAGGCCGGCATGGCGGCCCGCGTGGTCGAGGCCTGCCAGGCGCTGGGCTCGGCGGGCACGAAGCTCAAGTAGGTTTTCGCGCGAAGGGCCGCCACGGAAGATTCGTGGCGGCCCTTCGTCGTGTTCAGATCGTCTCAGGCACCACCGAGCGCCGGGCGGAGAACCGCCGCGCCACCGGACCGGCCCCGGCCCACAGCACGAACACCCCGGCCAGCACCACCAAAGCCGTCCAGTACGCGACCGGTGGCGCCGACTCCGTGTGCGCGTCGCCGAGGACCCACGGGCGGAACTGGGACTGCACCCACAACGCCCCGTACCCGAACGCCGTCACCAGCAGCGCTCCCGCGCCCGCGCGCAGCACGCCGTTGCCCATCGTGAACGCCACGTCCACTGCCAGCCCCACGAAGACCAGGTAGAACGGCACCGTCGACACCGGGAACCCCAACCCGAGCAGCAGCGGCCACATCACCGACCGGTACGCCACATACGCCAGCGCCACCGAAGAGGCCGCCCAGCGGAAGCCCAGCGTGCGGCGCGCCAAGACCAGGATCAACGCCATCACCCCGATGCCCCACAGCGGGTACACCCACTCCGGAATCGGCATCGTGAAGTGCAGCACCGCCGTCCGGTCGACCGGGTGGCCGATCTGGTTGGCCGCGAAGTCCAGCAGCGACTTCTCCGCCTCCGGCGTGCCGCGCTCCCACGCGCGCAGGCCCAGGATCCCGTACTCCTGCTGGCCGTTCGGGAAGAACGTGTTCTCCAGGAAGAACGCCCACAGCGCCAGCAGCACGCCCGTGCGGAAGCGGCCCGGCGGGGACAGCCTGAGCCAGCCGAGCAGGACGCCCGCCTGCATGATGCCCGTGCCCAGGTAGAGCATCATGTGCGACGGGCTCCACGCGGTCAGGTCGAGGCCGTTGACGCGGTGGTTGATGACGTCCAGCGGCGCCGCCACCAGGAACGTCAGCAGGCCGATCTGCATCAGGCGCAGCGACCGCCGGTCGGCGCCGAGGCCCGTGTAGCTGTGGATCGCCACCAGCACGACGATGATCACCGTGCCGACCGTGTTGATCAGGTGCGGCGGGGCCAGGTCGTCGCGCAGCCACCGGAAGTGCCACGACATGTCCCACGACGAGCCGACCAGCTTGAACGCGAACGCCGTCAGCCACATCCCGTAGCAGAACCGCAGCACCCAGTCCGGCGTCGGCTGCCCGGGGGCGCCGCGGTGCCAGTGCCGCGTGAAGAACAGCCGCGTCTTGCCGATCGGGCTGCGCGGGATCACGTCCGCCGGGACGTCGACTGCCTTGGCCATGCCGGACATCATGGCCGGTCATGGTCACGAGCGGATCCCGACCGTGGCAAACACCGCGAAAATCCGGGTTCCCCCCGACCTTCGCCCCACCTTCTTCCCCACCACCGCCCTCAACGGAGGCGCTTCGCGCCACAGTTCACCCTTAAGGGTGGCCGGCTTGCTTCCGGCCGCCGTGGCTTGGCATGGTGTGCCGCCATGATGCCGAAACGAGTTGTGGCCGCCGTCCTGGTCGGCGCCCTGGTCCTGGCCGGCGGCGGGGTTCTCGCGGGTCTGTTCTTCTGACCATTGGGCAGAATGGGCGCCATGACGCACAACCTGCTCGGCCCCGAGCCGACGCTGCTGCCGGAGCACACCGCCGCCCAGGCCGCGCTCGACGCCGGGAACGACCCGGCCGCCGTCGCGGCCGAACACCCCGACTACAGCGAGGCGTGGGCTTCGCTGGCCGAGAAGGCCCTGGACGCGGGCGAGACCGTCGCCGCGTACGCGTACGCCCGCACCGGCTACCACCGCGGCCTCGACCAGCTGCGCCGCGCCGGCTGGAAGGGCTTCGGCCCGGTGCCCTGGTCGCACCGCCCCAACCAGGGATTCCTGCGCGCCCTCGCCGTGCTGGGCAAGGCCGCCGGCAAGATCGGCGAGACCGAAGAGTACGAGCGCTGCAAGACCTTCATCGCCGACTCCGACCCGGCGGCCGCGGAAGCCACCGGCCTGAAGTGACCCGCCCGGTCGTGAGTGAGAAACGGTGTTCCAACCCTGTTTCTCACTCACGACCGGCCGCGGGAGGGGTCAGAACAGGCCGCAGTCGGTGGGCGCCGGGAGACCGGCGAAGCGCCCTTCGAGCCAGGCGAACGCCTCCGGGAACGCCCGCACCGCGGCCAGCACGTGCGTCGGCACCAGCGTCGTGCTGAACTGCACCCGCACGCCCTTGCCGCACCACGTCCGGCCCAGGTCCCGGTCCTGCGCGTACGGCACGATGTCGTCGAGCGCGCTGTGGACGATCAGCACCGGCACCGACGGCTTCAGCGTCCCGATCTTCTGCTCCGCCACCCGCGACGCGTACGGCTCCTCACCGAGGTACGCGGTCAGCGAGCGGCCGTCGTTGGTCAGCGTCGACGACTGCGTGAACGCGTGCGCCGCGATCGCCTCCACCGTGCACTCGGTCCGCACCTGCTCGAACAGCTGCTTGCCGCGCGCGTTGAGCAGCGCCGGGATGTTCAGCTCCGGGTACGCGTAGTTCATGCTGACCAGCGCGAAGCCGAGGAAACCGACCGCGTAGTGGCCGTCGAGGTTCTTGGCGACCTCGGCCAGGTCCGCCGGTACCGCGCCCGCGTACGCGCCCTTCAACTGCAACTCGGGTGCGTAGCTCGGCTGCAGCTCGGCCGCCGCGGCCGACGCGCCGCCGCCCTGGGAGTAGCCCGCGATCGCGACCGGGCCGTCGTCCGGCAGCCCGGCCTCCGGCAGCCGCTGGGCCGCGCGGACCGCGTCGAGCACCGCGTGCGCCTCCGCCGCGCGGTTGACGTACGTGTGGTCTCCGGGCGTGCCGAGACCTTCGTAGTCGGTCACGACGACGCCGTAGCCCCGCGTCAGCAAGCCCGCGATGAAGGGCCCTTCGTACTCGAAGCCGGCGGCAAGCGCTTTCGACGGCGCGCAGTCGTCGCCCTCGCCCTGCGTGCCCACGGCGTAGGAGACGATCGGCCGCGGGCCCGAGCCGTGCCATGCCGTTCGCGGCGTCAGCACGGTGCCGGTGACCGCGATCGGCGCGCCGTGCGTGTCCGTGCTCCGGTACATGATCCGCTGGACCGACGCGTCGGCCTTGATCAGCTTGATCGGGTCGACGTAGAAGGTCGACGTCTCGTGCCGGATGACGTCGCCGTTGCTGCCCGCGGGCAGCGGCGACGGCGGGTCGTAGAAGGACTCGGCGGAGGCCTGCGGCGGGCCGAGCGTCACCAAGGCCAGCACGGAAACCGTGGCGACCGCCGCGGACAGCGCGCGGCGAGGGAAGATACGCATGCTTGCTCCTCGTTGAGCAGGACTAGTGCGCGGGGAACACCTTTTCAGACAGAGGTGTCGGAAAAAGAATCACGTGAGGTGGACCACCATGTCAAGCCCGGCGCCGCGCGGGCGGCCGCGCAAGCTCCCGGTCGGCGAGCAGCGCACCCGCGTGCTGGACGCGGCGGCCAAGGTCGTCGCGCAGCACGGGATGCAGGGCGCGACGATCGAGCAGATCGCGCGCGAGGCCGGCGTCTCGCGGCAAGCCGTCTACGAGCAGTTCGGTGACCGCGCGACGCTGTTCGCCGAGGTCGTGGCGGCCACCGAGGAGCAGGCCTTCGCCGCCATCGCGGGTCCTTCGGTGACCGACCCGCAGCCGGGGCTGCGGGCCTGGGCGCGGGCCAACTACGCCACCATGGTCACCTTCGTCGCCGAGCGCCCGGAGGCCTACGGCGTCCTCCGCGCGGCCGAGCGCGCCGGCGACCCCGCACTCACCCGGTTGAGGGAGAGATTGGCCGCCGTATACGCCGACGCGAGCCGCAAGCGGTGGGCCGCGCACGGCATCGACTCCGGCCGCGCCGACCGCGCGCTCGTCACGCTCTTCTTCGCGATGACGGAGTCACTGGTCCAGGCCACCTGGGACGGCGATCCGCCGGACCAGGACGCCCTGATCGACCTGCTCACCGAATTCACGGTCGGCGGCGTCGCCCGCCTCCAGACGAAGGCGAGCGACGTCATCGAACGGCTGCGGTAGGGCAGCTAAGCCGCGGCCAGTGCCACGGGGACCGAGCCCACGACCCGGTTGCGCCCGCCGTGCTTCGCCGCGTACACGGCCGCGTCCGCGGACGCCATCACTTCCTCGATCGAGGACCCGTCGATCGGGTAGGCGGCGACGCCGATCGACGCCGTCTGCCGTTCGATGTCGACCGCCGCGCCTTCGTTGGTCGTCGTGCTGATGACCAGCTCGCTGACCCGCTGCCGGATCCGCTCGGCCGTGACGATCGCGTCCTCCTTGGACGTCGACGGCAGCAGCGCGACGAACTCCTCGCCGCCGAAGCGGCCGACCAGGTCGTGCGCCCGGGTCTCCTGCTTGACCACGGCGGCGACCGCCTTGAGCACGTCGTCACCCGCGAGGTGCCCGTAGGTGTCGTTGATCCGCTTGAAGTGGTCGAGGTCGATCATCAGCGCACCGAAGCTGCCGTTCTCGCGCTCGGCGCGCGAGATCTCCCGCTGCGCGCCGTCCTGCCAGGTGGTGGCGTTGAGCAGCTGCGTCTTCTGGTCCGTGGTGGCCAGCTCTTCGAGCCGCTTGATCAGCACGGACCGCTGCAGCACGTACAGCGGCAGGATGACCAGCACCGACAGCAGCGGCTCGGTCGTCAGGACCATCACGAGCAGGCCGCCGACGCACAGGGTGGCCAGCTCCAGCAGGTTGTCGTCCATGCTGCCGAGGCAGTTCTCCGCGGTTGCCTTCTCCGGGGCGGCCAGGTAGAGGCCGAGGCCGGTCAGTGCGGTGTTCGTGGTGAAGAACGCGGCCGCGGCCAGCGCCACGGCGACCATGCCGTGCCCGCTGAACAGGTCCGCGACCAGGCCGGCCGCGAAGCCGGACAGGATCATCGTGGTCGCGTTCGCGGCGACGCGGTGCGCTTCACCCGGACGGGTGCCGGACCAGCTGCGGAACGCGAGGTAGACGTACAGCACGGTGCCCAGCACCGCGACCAGCTGCGGCGGCACCAGCAGCCCGGCCGGCAGCAGCCACACCGACGTCATGTTGATGTGCGGGCCGTTGCTCAGGATCCGGCGCTGGCGCTCGATGCGCCTGCTGACTTCGGTCTGCGCCACCGCGAGGCCGGTGAGCAGCGCGAACGTCCCCAGGTTCGCGAGCGTGACCGGAATCGTGACCGCGGCGGCGGTGGTCCAGGCGAGCATGACGGCGATCGCGGCGAGCGTGACCGTGACCCAGGCGCGTGGCCTGCTCCACAGTGCCCAGGCCGCAACACCACGAACCGACGCTTGTCCAGACCGTTCCCCCGATGTGACCATTTTTCCCCCAGCCCCTTGCGCAGGTGATCAGTGACAATCTACTCACGGACAGTTTCAGACCGTTTGCCTGCTGTCCACAAGGGCTTTCGGTGTGTACTTTTTGTTTGACACCGGAACGAGAGGTGGCCAGCGATGCGCGGCAAAGATCAGTGACCGCACAGCGCACCGCAAGGTCGCGCAGGTCGAGCCCACGCGCGGGGCATGTCAGGCATGTTCGGCGCGTGCGGCTTCTTTGTCGACCCATCTTCCGGGGTCGCCGGCGAGGGCGCGCGCCCACAGCACGGCCAGCGGCAGGGTGAGGACGATCCCGGCGACGCCGAAGATCCCGACGGTGCCGTGCGGGCTCAGCTGATCCGCGAGCACACCGCCGATCAGCGGGCTGATGCCCATCATCGTGGTCAGGCCCGTGTTCGACAGGCCCATGACCTGCGCGCGCTGCTCGTCGGGCACGGCCAGGGTCAGTGACGCGGTCGCCTGCAGCAGGCAGACGGTGCCGAGGCCGCCGGAGACGATGAACAGCACGATCGACGAGACGGGTCCCGGGTTCAGGAAGCACAGCACCAGCGGGATCGCGCAGAGCGCCGAGAGCGGGCCGATCAGCTTCGGCCGCAGCCCGGCGGGCACCCAGCGCGTGTAGGCGAAGGTCGCGATGACGCTGCCGATCGGGTCGGCCGCCAGCAGCAGGCCGATGGCTTCGGGACCGCCGCCCGCCGCGGCCACGTACGGCGCGGCGATGCCTTCGTAGACCGGCAGGAGCCCCATCAGCCAGGTGAACAGCACCAGCGTGCGCAGCGGCGAGCTGGCGAAGGCCGTCCGGCCACCGCCGCCGAGCGTCGCGAAGAACGACTTGCGCTGCTCGCCGCTCGCCGCGGCCGGCCGGGCGCGGACGCCGAAGCGGACGAACACGGCCGAGAGCACGAAGGTGGCGGCGTCGATGACCAGCGCCACGTGCGGGTCGAGCGCGATCAGCAGCGCGCCGCCGCCGGCGAAGCCCAGTAGCTGCGCGCTCTGCACGGTCATGCTGCGGATGCCCATCCCGACGACGAACCGGTCACCCTCGAGCACCTGCGGCAGCAGCGCGAGCTGGGACGCCTTGAACGGCGGGTTGACCAGCGAGACGCCGCCGACCAGCACGCACATCAGCCAGAACGGCATGCCGGGCAGCGCGACGAGCAGGATCAGGGCGGCCCGCAGCAGGTCGACGAGCACCATCACGGTGCGACGCGGGAAGCGGTCGGCGAAGCCGGTCAGGAAGATGCCGCCGAGCAGCGAAGGGGCGTAGGTCAGCGCGTACGTCAGGCCGGTGAGGGTGGCGGAGTTGGTGCCGGAGAAGACGAGGATGGACAGCGCGACCCTGGCCAGCTGGTCACCGGCGATCGACAGCAGCTCCCCGAACCACAGCGCGCGGAACTCGGCGATCCCGAACACCTCGCGGAACGTGACGCGATCCCGCGGAGCTGCCATGCGCGTTCTCCCGACCTCTTGTGCAGACCGTGGCCCTCGCACGACGATCGGTCCGTCATGACGTAGTCACGGTACGTGAGTTACCTCAGTCAGTGTCCCGTGACTGTTGGTGAATCTCTAGGTTCTTTCGCCGGTATCCAAGGTGTCACGGAGGTTTCCTGAACGGGTCAGACGATAGCCCGGAGTGTCTGGCCGGTCGCCCAGGAGTCACCAATGGATCATTCCGTACCCGATGGCCGGAGGACCAGAGGCAAAAGTAGCCACCTCGCGCGAGGCGAGGTGGCTACCGGAGTCGGCCCGCTGGGGCAGCGGGTTCGGGAGGAGGGGCGGGGTCAGCCGTCGACGGCGAGGGCGTCCTCCGCCGGGGCTCGGTTCGTCTTCGCGGCACGCTCGGCGTCGCGCTTGGCCACCTCTTCGCGGACGATCGGGATCACGTACCGGCCGAAGTCGATCGTGTCGCCGAGCATGTCGTAGCCGCGGGCCGAGAGGATCTCGACGCCGAGGTCGTAGTAGTCCAGCAGGGCCTGCGCGACCGTCTCCGGCGTGCCGACCAGCGCGTTCGAGTTGCCCGCGCCGCCCGTCGCGGCCGCCGTCGGAGTCCAGAGCGCCCGGTCGAACCGCTCGCCGCGGCTGGCGATCTCCAGCAGCCGCTGCGAGCCCGTGTTCTCCGGCTCGGTCAGCTTGTGCCGCCGGGTCAGCGGCCGGCCGCCCTTCGTGCGGTCCTTGATCGCGCCCACCGTCGCGTACGCCTTCTCCCAGGCCAGCTCCTCGGTCGGCGCGATGATCGGCCGGAACGCGACCTGGATCCGCGGGACGTCCGTGCGGCCGGCCGCCGCGGCCGCGGCCTTGACGAATTCGATCTGCTCCGCGGTCTGGGCCAGCGGTTCGCCCCACAGGCAGTAGATGTCGGCTTCGGCGCCACCGGCGGCGTACGCGGCGGGCGAAGAGCCGCCGAAGGAGACGTTCGGCCGCGGCTGCTGCACCGGCTTCACATCGCTGACGAAGTCGGCGAAGCGGTAGTACTCGCCCTCGAAGTCGAACGGCTCGTCCGACGTCCAGGCCTTCTTGATGATCTGGATGGCTTCGCGCGTCCGCGCGTAGCGCTGGTCCTTCGTGAGGTAGTCGCCTTCGCGCTGCTGCTCGTGGTCGTTGCCGCCGGTGATGAAGTGCACCGTCAGCCGGCCACCGGAGATCTGGTCCAGCGTCGCGAACGTCTTCGCCGCGAACGTCGGGTACGAGACGTTCGGCCGGTGCGCGAGCAGGATCTGCAGCTTGTCCAGTTTCGTGGCGACGTACGCGGCCGCCTGCGCCGGGTCCGGCGAGCCGGAGCCGTAGGCGAACAGCACCCGGTCCCAGCCGAAGTCCTCGTGCGCGCGGGCCAGGCGCAGCGTGTACTCCTTGTCGAAGACCCCGCCCGAGCGGGCGTGCGTCTCCGAGCCGTCGTGCGTGCCTCCGATGCCCAGGAACTCGACCGGCATACCGTCCTCCATCTCGCGTCGGTACTGCCGACAGCTACGCCCGTCCGGCGCGGTGCGGCAACGGGGTCCGCAGGGTGGAACTCACCGCCGGTGCTCGAAGGTGGGCGGGGCCGCCCGGTTGACCACGACGGTCGGGGACCGCCGTGGGATGGCCACGAACGTCCCGGGTTTGGTGTTATTCCCGGGATTCCGGAGTATGGGAAGGGCTTCCCGGACCCGGGCCGCGGCGTAGCTTCGGCTGCGTGGCCGATCTGCCGCCGTTCACCCTCGCCGTCGTGGGCGCCGGACCCCGGGGGGTCGGCGTCCTCGAGCGGCTCGGCGCGAACTCCGCCGAACTCCTGCGTGGCCGCCGGCTCGAGGTGCACCTGATCGACCCGTTCCCGCCGGGACCCGGCCGGGTGTGGCGGTACGACCAGTCACCCCTGCTGCGGATGAACTCCATGCCCGAGGACGTCACGATGTTCACCGACGAGTCGGTGAAGATGGCGGGCCCGGTGCGGCCGGGGCCGTCGCTGCTGGAGTGGGCGCGGAAGGTGCGTGACGGCGTCCTCGACGCCGAAGTGCCGCCGGACGTCGTCGCGGAGCTGACCGCGCTCGGCAGCTTCGACTTCCCGACCCGGCGGCTGCAGAGCGCCTACCTGACCTGGGTGTACCGGAAGGTCGTCGCGGACCTGCCCGGGAACGTCGACGTCGTCGAGCACGCGGCGCGGGCGGTGGGTGTCGACGGTTATACCGTCAGACTGTCCGACGGTACCTCCGTCACGGCGGACGCCGTCGTGTTCACCGTCGGGCACCTCGACGCCGAGCCGGACGACCGGGAGCGCGAGCTGGCGACGTTCGCCGCCCGGCACGGGCTGGCCTACTACCCGGCCGGGTACACCGCCGACGTCGACTACTCGGGCATCGCGCCCGGGGAAACCGTGCTGGTGCGCGGGTTCGGGCTGGCGTTCGTCGACCTGATGCTGCTGCTGACCGAGGGCCGCGGCGGCCGGTTCGAGGAGCTTGCGTGCGGCGGCCTGCGCTACCACCCGAGCGGCGCCGAGCCGGTGCTGCACGTCGGCTCGCGGCGCGGGGTGCCGTACCACGCGAAGATCGGCTACCGGCTGCGCGGGAAACCGTTGCGGCTGCCGAGGTTCTTCGACGCGTACGCCATCGACGAGCTGGCCGGTGCCGCCCTCGACTTCCGCGCGGACGTCTGGCCGCTGATCGCGAAGGAACTCGCTTGGGGCTACTACAGCGAGCTGTTCACCGGGCACCCGGACCGCGTGCGCATGGACTTCGCGGTCTTCGCCGACGCCTTCGCCGACCTGCCGTGGGGCTCGCCTGCCATGCGGGACCTCGTGCTGAAGGCGGTGCCCGCCGAAGCCGACCGCCTCGACCTCGACCGCCTCGACCGGCCGATGGCGGGCCGCGAGTTCGGCTCGGCGGAGGAGTTCGGCAAGGAGCTGCGCGAGTACATCGAAGCCGACCTCGCGCGCCGGGCGGACCCGGAGTTCAGCGCCGACCTCGGCGCGTTCATGGCGTTGCTGTCGGTGTACGGCCAGCTGCCGGTCCTGGTCCAAAAAGGACGATTGGATGCGTCGTCGCAAGTGTCTGATATGGACGGATGGTTCCACGGGTTCTTCTCGTACTACGCCAGCGGGCCGCCGCCGCGACGGCTGGAGGAACTGCTGGCCCTGCACGAGGCGGGCGTGGTTTCCTTCGCTGGCGCGGAAATGCGGGTGACGGCTGAGGGTGGCGTGTTCGTGGCGTCGAGCGCGAGCTACCCGGGCACGGTGGAGGCACGCACGCTGGTGGAAGCCCGGCTGCCGGGCCCGAGCGTGACCCGCGCGGCGGACGGTCTCCTCCGACAGCTGCGAGACGCGGGCGAGCTGGCGGAGGAAACGGTGGCGGACCCGGTGACGGGCGCGCTGCTGCCATCGGGCCGGATCCACACGCGGGTGTCGGACTCGCGCCTGCTCGACGGATCGGGCCAGGCCCACCCGCACCGTTTCGCGGTGGGCCCCCACACAAGCGCCCGATCGGCGGCGGCATTCACCCGCCCCAGGACGAACGCGCTGTCGTTCCGCCAGAACGACGCGGTGGCGCGGGAGATCCTGGCGCTGGCCGGCGAGCAGAGCTGATCGGCGCGGCGGGCGTTGCGCTAACGGTGCCCGGCACGGCGGTTCCGCGTGCCCTCAGCGAGCCCAGCTGACCAGCTCGCCCAGCACTTCCTCCGGCGGCGGCATCTCCGCGATCTCGGCAGCCACCCCTCGCGCGACTTCGCGCGGTTCCGGATCCTCCAGCAGCGCCCGCGCCGCCGCCTCGATCGCCGGTATCCGGATCTCCGCACCCACCAGCGCCGTCCCCGCCCCCAGCGTCGTCAGCGCCTCCGCGTTCGCGAACTGGTCCGCTCCCTGCGGCAGCACCAGCTGTGGCAGGCCCGCGGCCAGCGAGGCCAGCACCGTGCCCGAGCCGCCGTGGTGGACCACCGCGCCCGCGTGCTTCAGGACCTCCGCCTGCGGGACGAACCCCGCGATCCGCACCCGCTCCGGAACCGGGCCCAGCGCCGCCGGGTCGCCCGGGCCCAGTGCCACCAGCACCTCCACCGGCAGGCGGGACAGCGCAGCGATCGCTCCACGCAGCACGTCCGTCGCGCCGAACGCCACCGTGCCCAGCGTCAGGTACACGAAACCGTCCGCCGGCAGCGGCGGTAGCGGGACCTCCGGGTCGTACGGGGTCGGGCGCATCCGGAACACCTTCGGCACGCCCGCCGTCCCCGGGTCGCGGATGCTGTCCGGCCAGACGTCGATGCAGGCGTTGCCCAGCATCGCGTCCGCCGGGGGCGTTTGCCAGATCGGCGCCAGCCGCTCGGCTGCGAGCGCCAGCACCTGCGGTGGCATCGACCGGCCGATGACCAGCGACACCGCCGGCACGCCCGCCCGCTGCGCCAGCGCTCCGGCGCCGACGTCACTCTGCTCGTAGACCACCAGGTCGGGACGCAGTTTCGGCAGCAACGGCGTCAGGTCGCCGATGGTCGCCCGTGGCAGCAGCTCCGCGAACATCGTGATGCCGACGTCGAGGAACCCCGCGTCCTCGCCGTGCCGCCGCCTGGCCTCGGCCTCCGCGTCGGCGATGGCGATGCCCACGCGGTGTACCTCGAAGCCCAGTTCACGCACGCGCGGCACGAAGGCCTCGCCGGTGCCGAAGACGACGTCGTGTCCCGCCGCGCGGGCCGCGTTCGCCAGCGGCAGCAGGGGGAACAGGTGCCCGTACGCCGGGCGGCACGTGAAGAGGATCCGCACCGCCCGAGCGTACCGGTCAGCGCTGCCCGGCCGGGGCGATCCGGGACCGCCCCGGGATCGCCGCGAGCAGTTCCTTCGTGTACTCCGCCCGCGGCTCGTGCAGCACCTGCGCCGCCGGGCCCAGCTCGACCAGCGAACCGTCCCGCAGGACGCCCACCTGGTCGGCCAGCTGCCGGACCACCGCGAGGTCGTGCGAGATGAACAGGTACGACAGCCCCAGCGACTCCTGCAGCTCCGCCAGCAGCCGCAGGATCTGCGCCTGCACCGAGACGTCCAGCGCCGACACCGGCTCGTCGCACACCACCAGGTCCGGCCGCAGCGCCAGCGCCCGCGCGATCGCCACCCGCTGCCGCTGGCCGCCCGACAGCTCGGCCGGCTTCCGGCGCGCCACCGACGCCGGCAGCGCCACCTGGTCCAGCAGTTCCGGGACCCGCGTGCGCGGCAGCCCGAACGCCCGCAGCGGCTCGGCGACGACGTCCTCGATCGAGAACTTCGGGTTCAGCGACGCGTACGGGTTCTGGTACACGACCTGCATCCGCCGCCGCAGCCGGCGCAGCTCGGACCCGGCGAGCGACGTGATGTCCCGGCCGTCGAACACCACCGAGCCCGCCGACGGCGTCTCCAGCCGCAGCACCATGCGGGCCGTCGTCGACTTGCCCGAGCCGGACTCGCCGACCAGGGCCAGGGTCTGGCCGCGCGGGATGTCGAACGAAACGCCGTCCACCGCGCGGATGCCGCCGTCGAACGTCTTCGCCAGGTCCCGCACCGACACGAGCGGCTCGGCGGGCGGGGCGGCCGGCCGCGAAGCGCTCGACATGCTCGGAGCCGCCGCCAGGAGCTGCTGGGTGTAGGGGTGCTGGGGCGCGCTGACCACCGACGGGCCCTCTTCGACCACCGATCCCTGCGAGAGCACCACGATCCGCGACGCCCGGTCCGCCGCGACACCGAGGTCGTGCGTGATCAGCAGGATCGCCGTGCCGGACTCCGCCGCCAGCGCCGTCAGGTGGTCGAGGATCCGCCGCTGGACGGTGACGTCCAGCGCCGAAGTCGGCTCGTCCGCGATGATCAGCTTCGGGCGCCCGGCCAGCGCGGCCGCGATCAGCACCCGCTGCCGCAGCCCGCCCGACAGCTGGTGCGGGTACTGCCGCGCCCGCAGCTGCGGGTCCGGGACGCCCGCGCGTTCCAGCAGCTCGATCGCCCGCGCGGGAGCGGACCGCCGGTCGGCGAGCCCGTGGATCTTCAGCACCTCCGCGACCTGGTCGCCGACCCGGTGCACGGGGTTCAGCGACACCGCCGGGTCCTGCGGCACCAGCGCGATCTCTCGCCCCCGGACCCGGCGCCACTGCTTGTCCGACAGGGAAAGCAGGTCACGGCCGGCGAACGTGATCGAGCCGCCGTCGACCCGGCCACCGCGCGGGAGCAGGCCGATCGCCGCGTGCGCGGTGGTCGACTTCCCGGAGCCCGACTCACCGACGACGGCGACCACTTCACCCGCCTCGACGTCCAGGCTGACGTCACGGACGGCCGGGACCGCCCGGTACGACACCGCGAGCCGGGAGATCCGCAGCAGGGTCATCGTTCGCCTCCGTCCAGTGCGCGGGACAGCCGGTTCGCGGACAGGACCACCGCCGCGACCGTCAGGCCCGGGAACGTCGTCATCCACCAGGCCGTGGCCAGGAAGCTGCGGCCGCCCGCGACGAGTGAGCCCCACTCCGGCGTCGGCGGGGTCGCGCCGAACCCGAGGAAGCTCAGCGCCGACACCTCGAGCACGGCCGTGCCGAGGGTGAGCGTGGCCAGCGCCAGCACCGGGCCCACGGCATTGGGCAGGACGTGCCGCAGCAGCACGCCGGACCAGCGCACTCCGCTGGCGCGTGCCGCTTCGACGAACACGCCGCTTCGCACGCGAAGCACCTCCGCGCGCATGACCCGCGCGAAAGACGCGAGATTCGCGATGCCGACGGCGATCGCGACGTTCGTCGTGCCGAAGCCCAGGGCCGTGACCAGGGCCAGCGACAGCAGGATCGGCGGGATGGCCAGGAAGACGTCGACGATCCGCATGATCACGGTGTCCGCCCAGCCGCCGCGGAACCCGGCCAGCAGGCCCAGCGCCGAGCCCGCGACCAGCGCCACGAGCACGGCGATCGCGGTCGCCCGCAGCGAGAGCGACGCGCCGTGGATCACCCGCGCGTAGACGTCACGGCCGGTCTCGTCGGTGCCGAACAGGTGACGCAGCGAAGGGCCTTGCAGCCGTTCCGCCGGGACGCCGGTGATCGGGTCGTACCCGGTCAGCAGCGCCGGCACGAAGGCCGCGAGCAGCACGAACGCCAGCACGGCGACGGCGAGCACCAGGCCCGGGCGGCGCACCACGCGGGCCGGGGCGGCGAGGTCAACCACGGGCCACCACCGCGGGCGTGCGCGCGATGCGCGGGTCGAGCAGCGGGTAGAGCAGGTCGACGACCAGGTTGAGCACCACGAACACCAGCGCGGCCAGCACGATCACCGCCTGCACCACGGGGACGTCCTGCGCGGTGACGGCGGCCGCGGTGATCCGGCCGACGCCGTCGCGCGAGAACACCGTCTCGGTGATCACCGACCCGGCGACGAGGTTGCCCGCGACCACGCCGGCGACGGTCAGCGTCGGCACGGCCGCGTTGCGCAGCAGGTGTCCGAAGTGGACGCGCCAGCGGCTCGCGCCCTTGGCCGCCGCGATCTCCGCGTACGGCTCTTCCTGCTGCGTGGCGAGGCTCTTCGCCAGGACCTGGCCGATGATCGCGCCGGTCGGCAGGGCGAGGGTGATCGCGGGAAGGATCACCGCCGAGAAGCCCTGCGTGCCGAGCGCCGGCAGCAGCCGCAGCCGGAACGAGAAGAACTGGATCAGCAGCAGCCCCACCCAGAACGGCGGCAGCGAGATCGCCAGCGACGGCAGGGACAGCAGGGCCTGCCGCAGCCAGCGGAACCGGGTGAACGTGCCGAGGAACGCCGAGCCGCCGCCGAACAGCACCGCGAACACCAGCGCCAGCCCGGTCACCGCGAGCGTCGGCGGCAACGCCGTGACGACCATGTGCGTGGCGTCGTCGCCGGTCGCGACGCTGCGGCCGAAGTCGCCGTGCAGCGCCGAGACCAGCCGTTTCAGGTACTGCACCGGCAGCGGCGAGTCGAGGCCGTACTCGGCGCGGGCCGCCGCCAGCTGCTCCGGCGTCGCCGACGAGCCCGCTTCGCCGCTGGCGAGCTTCGCCGAAACGGCGTCGCCCGGCAGCAGGTAGAGGATCAGGAACGACAGCGTGAACGCCGCCCACAGCACGAACACCGCCTGCCCGAAGCGGCGCAGCAGGTAGCGCCTCACGACAGCCACGCGTCGAACAGCTGCAGCCGCGACGACGCCTCGAAGTCGACGCCGTGGGCCTTGGAGCTCAGCGCGACGACCTGGGTCAGCTCGAACACCGGGACCGCGTAGGCGTGTTCGACGATCAGCTTCTGCGCCTCCTCGGCCGGCGGCTTGCGCTTCGCCGCGTCCACAGTGGACGACTGCGCGTCGAGGACGGCGTCCAGCGGGTTGCCCGGCGCGAGCTTGCTGCGGTTGCCCGCCTTCGTCGAAAACTGGCTGCGCAGGATGTCCGGGTCGGCGCGGGTGACGTTGTACCAGAGGAAGTCGTAGTTCCCGCTCAGCTGGATCTGCGTGGTCTCGGCCGTCGTGTGCTGCTCGATCTTCAGGTCGAAGCCGATCTTGCGCAGCTGCTGCTGGATCAGCTCCAGCACGCTGCGGTTCTGGTTGAACACCGGCGAGAACACCACGGACGCGGCCAGCTGCTGGCCGTTCTTCGTGCGGATTCCGCCGGGCCCGGGCACCCAGCCGTCGGCGTCCAGCAGGGCCGCCGCGCCCTTCTGGTCGTACGCGAGCTGCTGCGAGAAGTCGCTGTGCAGCGGCGTCGCCGAGCCGAGGATGCTGGTGGCGGCCTTGTAGCTCGGCGTCAGCACGGTGTTCACCACCTCGGCGCGGTCGACGCCCTTGAGGACGGCCTGGCGCACCTTCTCGTCGGTGAGCACGCCGCGGGTGGTGTTGGCGTGCAGGTTGAACACGACCCCGGGGTTGGGCCGGATGTTCTCGCCGAAGCCGTTGCCGGCGAACTGCGGCTCGTCGACCGGCTGGACGTCGGTGATCGCGTCGAGCTGGCCGGAGGCGAGGCTGCCGGTGCGGACGCCCGGCTCGGGCACGATCTTGTAGTCGATCTTGTCGAGGTAGGCTTCGCCCTGGTGCTTGAACAGCGCCGAGCCCCAGGTGTAGCCCTTGCGCTTGGCCAGGACGATCTCCTGGTTCTGCTTCAGGCTCTCGAAGACGAACGGCCCCGAGCCGATGAGGCCGTTGCCCTGGCAGCGCTGCTCCGGCGTCTTCGCGAACGCCGCCGGGGCCAGGACGCCGAGCGACATCGTCGAGCTGGCCTGCAGGAACTGCGCGCTGGGCGCGGAGAACTCGAGGCGGACCGTCCGCGGGTCCACGACCGTCGCCGCCTTGTACGCGGCGAGGTAGCCGTAGCCGAGCTGGGCCTTCGTGCCGAGGGCCTTGATGCCGTCGAAGCTGGTCTTGACCGCGGCGGCGTCGACCGGGCTGCCGTCGGAGAACGTCGCGCCGGAGCGCAGGTGGAAGGTGAACGCCGTCGAGCCGGCGTCGATCTCCCACTTCTCGGCCAGCCACGGCTTGATCTCGCCGGTCTTCGGGTCCTGGTCGGTGAGGGAGTCGACGAGCTGGCGGCCGACGTTGATGGACGCGTTCGTGGCCGACTGCTGCGGGTCGATGCAGTCGGGCGCGGACGAGATGCCGAGGCGCAGCGTGCCGCCGGCCTTCGGCGGGCCCGCGTCGGCGGCCTGTTCGGTACCGGCGGCGGAGCAGGCGGTCAGCAGGACGGGAAGGGCGAGCAGGGCCGCGGCGTTGCGGGCGCGGGAAAGGGGGGACACCGGACGGCCTCCAGCGGGGAGCGGTTGCGTCTTCAACCACCGACGCTAACCACGCGCTGAAGGCCGTCCCACTGTGCGAACCGCGGTCTCATTCCCTGACACCGCAAGGATTCGCTCTTGACAGCGTCAGCAGCGGTTGAGCATGTCCGTCAGCGCGCTCTTCTCCGCCGAGTTGATCGTCAGCTTGAACTTGTACTTCACCGCGACCCACATCTTCGCGTAGGTGCACCAGTAGCTGACCAGCGGCGGCTTCCACGCGTCGGGCGACTTGTCGCCCTTCTCCTGGTTGACGTTGTCCGTCACGGCGATCAGCTGCGGGTCGGTGAGGTCGTTCGCGTACGCCTGGCGCTGCGCGGTGGTCCACGTGGACGCGCCGGTGCGCCACGCGTCGGCCAGCGGGACGACGTGGTCGATGTCCACATCGGACGCCGCGGTCCAGGTCGCGCCGTCGTACGGGCTGAACCACTTGCCAGAGATGGGCGCGCAGCTGGAGTCGGTCACCACGTTCGTGCCGTCGCGCTTGAGCACCACTTCGCGCGTGTTGCAGTTGTTGCCCTGGTCGATCCAGTGCGGGAACTTGTCGCGGCTGTAGCCGGTCAGCGAGCCGTCCGCCTTGACGGTCAGCGCCGCGAGCTCGGACTTCGCCGTGGTCGCCGACGGGATGCCCGGCGGGGTCGCGTCCGCGACGCCGGCCAAGGTGCCGGACAGCACGGCCGTGACGGCGAGAATGGTGAACGAATGACGAACAGCACGCCTGGTTGGCATCTTGCTGCCTCCGTGTCAGGTGCGGGGACAGCTAACCCTGATACATCGGAGTGGCGTGTGCAACACGTATAGGTGACATGTTGCTGCCCGTCGATGAACCGTGCGTTACCAGGCGGGCACCCGCTCGTGAACCCCGCCGGTCAGAGCGTGCCGCGCACCAGCCGCAGGTCCTCGGTGTGCCGGTACCACGTCCACTTGTTCACCGCGCGCTCGTGGACGACGTCGTCGCGGACCGGGCGCGTCGGGATGCAGCCGATCTGGAACGCCCGCGCGTAGAACGTCGTCGGCCGCTTGAAGAGGGTGCCCTTGACGACCCGGACGGCCAGGCCGGGCCCGCCCGGATCCGGCGTCACCTCGATCGACGAGGCCGGCCCGCGCAGCGCCACCTGCTCGTCGGCGTAGGCCACCCCGCGGACCAGCCGCAGCTGCCCGCGCCCGACGAGCACGCCGCCGACGTCGTCGCGGATCAGCGGCACCGGGTCGACCTCGCCGCGCAGCGCCAGCGCGAGCGCCTGCAACGGCGTCTTCGGCAGCCCCCAGAGCGCCGCGACGGCCGAGTCCGGCGACGACGGCACGAACCCGACCGACACGCCGGAGAGCGCGTCCTTGCGGAGCAGCCGCAGCACGACCGCGGCCAGGTCCGCGTCGGTCCCCGACACGACCAGGTGATCGTGTTCGCCCAGCAAGGGGTCGATTTCCGCCTTGCCGGGACGGCTCGGCACGCGGATCGACACGACGTCGTCGACCTCTTCGAAGCCCGCCGCGCCGTCGCCACAGGCCACCACTATTCCGCGCACCCGCGGGACCTCCGTTACAGTCATGCACCGGCATTTCCCAAGCGCCACCGGTGTCCGTCCGGGACACTTAACCTCAGTCGTCGAACACCTGGAGTGTCACATGCCGGCCATCGTGCTCATCGGTGCCCAATGGGGAGACGAAGGCAAGGGCAAGGCCACCGACCTGATGGGTGACCGGGTCCAGTGGGTCGTCCGCTACCAGGGTGGCAACAACGCCGGTCACACGGTCGTCCTGCCGAACGGCGAGAACTTCGCCCTGCACCTCATCCCGTCCGGCATCCTCACGCCCGGCGTGACCAACGTCATCGGCAACGGCGTGGTGGTGGACCCCGGTGTGCTGCTGGAGGAGCTGTCCGGCCTCGAAGCGCGGGACGTCGACACGTCCAAGCTGCTGATCTCGGCCGACGCGCACCTGATCATGCCGTACCACGTGGCCATCGACAAAGTCACCGAGCGCTACCTCGGCAGCCGCAAGATCGGCACCACCGGGCGTGGCATCGGGCCGTGCTACCAGGACAAGATCGCCCGCGTCGGTGTCCGGGTGCAGGACCTGCTCGACGAGAAGATCTTCCGCCAGAAGGTCGAGGCCGCCCTGGAGTTCAAGAACCAGGTGCTGGTGAAGGTCTACAACCGCAAGGCCCTCGACGCGAACCAGGTCGCCGACGAGGTGCTGACCGCGGGCGAGAAGTTCGCGCACCGCATCGCCGACACGCGGCTGCAGCTCAACCAGGCGCTCGAGCGCGGCGAGACCGTGCTGCTGGAGGGCTCACAGGGCACGCTGCTGGACGTCGACCACGGCACCTACCCGTTCGTGACGTCGTCGAACCCGACGTCCGGCGGCGCGAGCGCCGGGTCGGGCATCGGCCCGGGCCGGATCACGACGGTGCTCGGCATCCTGAAGGCGTACACCACCCGCGTCGGCTCCGGCCCGTTCCCGACCGAGCTGCACGACGAGTCCGGCGAGTACCTGCGCAAGCAGGGCGGCGAGTTCGGCGTGACGACGGGCCGGTCGCGGCGCACCGGCTGGTTCGACGCGGTGATCGCGCGGTACGCGGTCCGCGTCAACGGCATCACCGACTACTTCCTCACCAAGCTGGACGTGCTGTCCGGCCTGGAGAAGGTGCCGGTGTGCGTCGGTTACGAGGTCGACGGCTTCCGCACGCAGGACATGCCGATGACGCAGACCGACGTGCACCACGCGATCCCGATCTACGAAGAGCACCCGGGCTGGTTCGAGGACATCTCGGGCTGCCGCACGTTCGAGGAGCTCCCGGCGAACGCCCGCGCGTACGTCGAGCGCCTCGAAGAGCTGTCGGGCGCCCGCATCTCGGCGATCGGCGTCGGCCCGGGCCGCGACCAGACGATCGTGCGCCACGAATTCGTCTAGGTCAGCTTGGTCGACACCGGCGTCTCGTTGCGGAAGAGGTCGAGCACCGGGCAGTGCTCGTCGACCTCGCGCTTGAGGTCCTCGTAGCGCTCCCGGCTCGCCGGGCCCTCCAGTTCCACGGACACGCGGACGTCGCCGAAGCCGGGACGCGTGTTGAAGGAGAAGCCGAAGAAGCCGTGCAGGTCGAGGTCGCCGTCGACGGTGACCTTGATCGAGTCGAGCGGGATGCCGCGCTTCGCCGCCCAGAACTGGTAGGTGATGACCTGGCAGGAACCGAGGGCGGCCAGCGCGTACTCGACGGGGTTGGCGGCGTGGTCGGTCCCGCCGAGCGCGGGTGGCTCGTCGACGGTGAAGCTGTGGTCCCGCACCTTCACCTCGACCTCGGTCCTGGTGCCGGGCTTGAGGGTGTTGGCCACGCTGAAGGAGACGGCGGCGTTGTGCGGGTCGGCGTCGACGGCCCGGCGGGTGCCGTCGATGACGTCGGTCAGCGACATGGGTGCTCCTCGGTGATCGGTATTTCGCCACAGGGTGGGCGAATCCCGCGCGCCGCGCTCGGGTTCTCAATTCCTGGGAAGCCGGAAATCGGGGCGGGCACTCGCTAGCTTGGGATCATGACCATCGGAGTCACGCTGCCCGCCGGCGACACCGCGGCCGCGCCCAACCTCGTCGACGAGCTGATCGCCCAGACCCGCCAGGCCGCCGATGCCGGCCTGAAATCCGTCTGGTTCTCGCAGCTTCCGCTCGGCCAGGACGCCATCACCGTCGCCGCGCTCGCCGGGCGTGAGGTGCCCGGGATCGAGGTCGGCACGTCGGTGGTGCCCACGTATCCGCGGCACCCGTTCCTCGTCGCGAGCGCGGCGCAGACCGCGCAGGCGGCGACCGGCGGCCGGTTCACGCTCGGGATCGGGCTCGGCTCGCAGGGGTTCCTCGGCCCGGTCTACGGCCTCGAATACCCGCCGCCGATCCGCCATCTGCGCGAGTACCTGACCGTCCTGAAGCAGGTCTTCGCGGGGGAAGCCGTCGACTTCGAGGGTGAGACCGTCACCGCGAAGGCGCCGGGACCGTCCACTGTGGGCGGTGCGGTGCCGGTCGTGGTCGCCGCCATGGGGCCGCAGGCGCTGCGCGTCACCGGTGAGCTGGCCGACGGCACCCTGCCCTACCTCGCGGGGCCGAGAGCGCTTTCCGAGCGGATCGTGCCCGCGCTTCCCGGGGGCAAGCGGATCATCGCCGCCGTTCCGGCCGTCGTCACCGACGAGCCCGACGCCGTGCGCGCGCTGGCCGTCGAGCAGATGGGCTTCTACGCGCAGATCCCGTCGTACCAGCGGATCCTCGACGCGGAAGGCGTCGATCATCCGGCGGACCTCGCGCTCATCGGTGACGAAAAGACGGTCCTGGAAGGCCTGCGGCGCTACTACGACGCCGGCGCGACCGGCGTCGTCGTGACGCAGACCGGCATCCGCTCCGCCGAGGAGCGGCTTCGGACATGGGAGGTCGTCAGCTCAGCCGGTTCGTGAGCGTTGTCGACACCGACAGCTCCTCCAGGTCCAGCTCCCGCAGCACCTTCTGCAGGATCTCGTCGTCGAGCCGGCCCGCGCGGTTCTCCTCGAGCATCGCCTTGCGCTGCGTGATCAGCAGCTCCCGCCGGGCCTTGGCGAACTGGGCCTGCGGGCTGCCGGCCCGCTCTTCGCCCGAAAGGGTGATCGCCGCCTTCGCGAACCGGTACCGCGTGTCGACGAGCCGCTCGAGCCGCTCCTTGAGCCGGTCGATCCGCTCCGGCGGCAGGTCCAGCGACGCCAGCCGGTCGCGGCTGATCTCGCGCAGCCGTTCGTGCGCCGCCTTCTTCGCGACTTCGCGCGCGGCCAGCTCCTCCGCTTCGTCTCGCTCGGCTTCCGAGGGGTCCTGCACCTTCAGGACGCGGATCAGCGGCGGCAGCGTCAGGCCCTGGATCAGCACGGTCCCGATCGCCACGGTGAACGCGAACAGCTGGATCTCCTCGCGTCCCGGGGTGCCGGCCGGGACGCCGGCCGCGGCGGCGAGCGTGACCACCCCGCGCATGCCGGTCCACGACACCACCGCCAGGGTCCGCCACGACGGGGCCGCGCGGTCGCGGCCGAACAGCCGCACGGTCTGCGGCAGGTACGCCGAGACGAACACGGCCGGGATCCGCACGAGCATCGTCACCGCGAGCACGGCCACCGCGACCAGGGCCAGCGTCCCGTTGTCGCGGGCCGCGTGCTGCGCGCCTTCGAGCACGAACGGCAGCTGCAGGCCCATCATCGCGAACACCAGCGATTCGAGCAGGACGTCGATGGACGCCCAGACGGACCGGTCCTGCATGCGCGTCGCCGGGGACGCGTAGATCGACCGGTGGCCGAGGAACAGGCCCGCCGCGACGACGGCGAGCACGCCGGATCCGCCGAAGTCGTCGCTGAAGGGGTGCAGGTGCTCCGCGGCGACGTACGCGGCGAACGGCACGATGATCCCGAACGCCGACTCGATCAGCGGGTCGTCGAGCTGCCGCCGGATCAGCACCACGGCGGCGCCGATCGCCAGCCCGACGGCGATGCCGAGCACGGTCGCGACGCCGAACACCGCGAACCCGTGCCCGGCCGAACCGGCGGTGCCGGCGACGGCGGCGAGCGCGACCTTGTACAGCGTCAGCGCGGCGGCGTCGTTGACCAGGCTTTCGCCGGTCAGCACGGTCATCACCCGCCGTGGCAGGCCGAGCTTGCGGCCGATCGCCACCGCGGTCACCGCGTCCGGGGGTGCCACGACCGCGCCGAGCACGAGCGCCGACGCGAAGGGCACGTCGGGCAGCAGCAGGTGCACCACGAAGGCGACGACGACCGCGGTCACCGCGACCAGCACCACGCCGAGCGCGACGATCGGCCGCAGCGCGCGCTTGAAGTGCGTCAGCGAGCTTTCCAGCGACGTCGAATACAGCAGCGGCGGCAGCACGACGGTGAGGACCAGTTCCGGCTCGAGCTCCAGCCGCGGCACGCCGGGGACCAGCGCGACCCCGAGCGCGACGACGACCACCAGCAGCGGCGCGGACAGGTTGTAGCGCCGGGCGAGCGCGGTGAGCGCCAGCGATCCGGCGAGCACGGCCATGAGCGTCAGGATCTCCACGCGCGTGATCTTTCCGCAGGTAGAGGCCATGCGCTCGGCTTCCGCTGAATGGAAGTGACCTGGCTCGCCCCGGGCCGCCGGGGCATACTGTGCGCCATACGCACAGCTGTGCGGATCATGTGCACCGACGCACGTCCGGAGGTTCCCCATGTCCGCTGGCGCCCGCTCCTGGGTCGTGCCCCTGGCCTGGACCGCCGTCCTGCTCGACGGGTTCGACCTGGTCGTGCTCGGCACCGTGCTGCCCGTGCTGCTGCGCGGCCACGTCTGGGGGCTGACGCCGGGCACGGCGTCGGTCGTCTCCACGGTGGGCCTGGCCGGGATGATGCTGGGCGGCCTGGCGATCGGCACGATCACCGACGTCATCGGCCGCCGGAAGGCGCTGATCATCTCGGTCGCGTTGTTCTCGCTGTGCACGCTGCTGTGCGCGGTCGCGCCCTCGACGTTCGTCTTCGGCCTGCTGCGGTTCGTCGCCGGCCTCGGCCTCGGCGGCTGCCTGCCGACGGCCATCACGCTGGTCACGGAGTACGCGCGGCACGGCCGGTCTGGCAGCGCCACCACCACGGTGATGACCGGCTACCACGTCGGTGCCGTGCTGACGGCGTTGCTCGGCATCGTGCTGATCGCGCCGCTGGGCTGGCGGGCGATGTTCGTCGCCGGCGCGGTCCCCGCGGTCGTGCTGATCCCGTTGATGCTGAAGTTCCTGCCGGAGTCCGAGACGTTCCAGCGGGTCCGCGAGACCGAGCGGTCGGCCGGGCACGCCGTGGCCGGGTTGTTCCGCGGTGGCCTGCTGCGCGCGACGATCGCGTTCTGGGTGACGTCGTTCATGGGCCTGCTGCTGGTGTACGGGCTCAACACGTGGCTGCCGGAGATCATGCGGCAGGCCGGCTACCCGCTCGGCGCCGCGCTGAGCCTGCTGCTGACGCTGAACGTCGGCGGCATCGCCGGGCTGCTGGTCGCGGGCCGGGTGGCCGACCGCGTCGGCATCCGGCCGTCGGCCATCGCCTGGTTCTGCGCGGGCGCGGTGTTCCTCGCGCTGCTGAGCGTCAAGCTGCCCGCCGCGGGCCTGTACGCGGCGGTGTTCCTCACCGGCTGTTTCGTGTTCAGCGCGCAGGTGCTGGTGTACGCCTACATCGGCCGGATCTACCCGGACGCGGTCCGCGCGACCGGCCTCGGCTGGTCGGCGGGCATCGGCCGGGTGGGCGCGATCTCCGGCCCGATCCTCGGCGGCGCCCTGCTGACGGCGGGCATCGCGTACCCGTGGGGCTTCTACGCGTTCGCCGGCGTCGGCGCGCTGGGCGCGGCGGCCGTGACGGTGGTCCGCCCCGGCCGCCACAGGCCGGCTGTGGAACCCGCGCCGGCCGCGGACTCCCGCCCCGCCACCACCTGATTTCAGCCCAGCTCTTTCAGCTCCTGCTCCACCGCGGCCAGTTCCGCCTCGGAGCCCTGGACCTTCGGGCCGGTGAACCACTTCCGCGCCGAGGCGACCCACCACAGCGCCGCCCCGCCGAGCACGACCAGGAACGCGATCGGCGTGTAGTTGAACGAGTCCACGGTCACCGGCGACACCTGCGGCAGCATGAACAGCACGAAGATCACCACGACCCACGCCGTGGCGACGATGCCGACCGGACGGCCCCAGCGGCCCAGGTGCCACGGCCCGCGCTCGAAGGCGTCACCCTGGCGGACGCGCAGGAACACCGGGATCACGTAGGCCACGTACAGCCCGACGGTCGCGATGGACGTCACCGCCGCGTAGGCCGTGGGGCTCCACAGGTACGGCAGCGCCAGCACCAGCGCCCCGCCCGCGGCGAGCCACACGGCGTTGGTCGGCGTCTGCGTGCGCTTGTTGATCCGGTGCCAGAAGGCCGACCCCGGGATCGCGCCGTCGCGGGCGAACGCGTAGATCATCCGCGAGTTCGCCGTCACCGACGCCATGCCGCAGAACAGCTGCGCGCCGATGCAGATCAGCAGCAGGAACTTGCCGGTGACCGCGCCGGTGGCGTCGATGAAGATCTGCGCGGGCGGGACGCCGGTGGCGGAGTTGACCGCGCCGTCGTAGTCCTGGATGGCGAAGGTCAGGCCGATCAGCAGGATCCATCCCGCGACGAGCGAGACGACGATCGACATGACGATCCCGCGCGGACCCGCCTTCGCCGCGCTCTTCGTCTCCTCCGTCATGTGCGCCGAAGCGTCGTAGCCGGTGAGCGTGTACTGCGCGACCAGCAACCCGAGCGCGAAGACGTAGAACGCCGAGCCCCAGCCCGTCTGGTTGACGAAGCTGCCGAACACGAAGGACGCGTCCTGGTGCTTGGCCGGCACGAAGATCAGCACGCCGACGATCACCAGCACGCCGATGAGGTGCCACCACACGCTGACGTTGTTGAGGATCGCGACGATCCGGACGCCGAAGGTGTTCAGCAGGCCGTGCACCACGAGGATGATCGCGAGCAGCAGGATCGTGTGCCCCGGCGTCGCTTCGAAACCCCACTGCAGGTCGAGGAACGCGTTGAGGAACAGCGCCGCGCCGAAGTCGATGCCCGCGGTGACGGCGATCTGCCCGACGAGGTTGAACCAGCCGGTGAACCACGACCACGCGGGCCCGTTCTTCCGTGCCAGCTTCGCCGCCCAGTAGTAGAGCCCGCCGGCTGTCGGGTAGCTGGAGCAGACCTCGGCCATGCCGAGGCCGACCAGGACCACGAACAGCCCGACCAGCGGCCAGCCCCAGATCATCGCGGCGGGCCCGCCGGTCTTCATGCCGAAGCCGTAGAGGGTGAGGCAGCCGGAGAGGATCGAGATGATCGTGAACGAGACGGCGAAGTTGGAGAACGCCGACATCGTCCGTTTGAGCTCCTGCGCGTACCCCAGCTGGTGCAGGCGGGCGCTGTCGTCGTCGGTGTGGTCGGGGGTGGTCTGCTGGTCGGAAACGTCCATCGGGCACCTCTTGAAAGGTATGCGGCCAGACCATTGAATTCGCCGAAAGTAGCCTTGGCGCCCGAGGGTGTCAAGGCTTCGCCAGCAACTCGTCCAGGCGGCGCAGCCGGGGCCCGCCACCCCGGTGGTCGTTCGAGATCAGCGTCGCGGTGACACCCGATGACGGCCGGTGCGTGCTGCGGAACGAGACGCCGTGGTCGCCGCCCTCCAGCCGGACCAGGCCGGGCCCGGGCAGCCAGAAACCGAGCCCGTAGCCGTCCGCGTGCGGCCGCAGCATCCGGTCCACCCACGCGCGCGGGACGATCCGGCCGTCCAGGAGCGCGGGCCAGAACTTCCGGAAGTCCGGCGCGGTGCTGTAGCACCCGCCGTCGCCGTGGCCCAGCACGGGCAGGCTGAAGACGTTGGTGCGGCCGTCCTCGAGGTAGCCGGTGGCCGTCCGGCCGGGCAGTGCGTCCGAACGGAGGAACGCCGTGTCCGTCATCCCGGCGGGCTCGGACACGCGGGTCCGGACGAGGTCTTGGAAAGGTATGCCGGCGATCCGTTCGGCGATCAGGCCGAGGACGACGAACGCGCCGTTGTTGTAGCGGAACCGTTCGCCGGGCGGGAACCGCTGCGGGAAGCCGCCGAGCGCGGCGAGGTAGTCGGCCGACGTGGCGAGCAGCGGGTTCGGTGGCGGGTCGGCCGCTTCGTCGCAGTAGTCGCCGATGCCGGACGTGTGCGTCAGCAGGTGCTCGACGGTCACGCGGTCGTCGATCAGCGGCAGGTCGTCGCCGAGGACTTCACGGGCCTTCGTGGTCAGCTCCAGGCGGCCCTCGGCGATCAGGCCGACGACGACCAGCGCCGTGAAACCCTTGGTGCCACTGGCGATCGCGAAGCGGGTGCCGACGGTGTTCTCGACGCCGTAGCCGATGTGCGCGTACCCGGACGCCTCGGCGAGCAGGACTTCGGCACCGCGGCTGACCAGCACGACACCGGAAAAGGGCGCTTCCATGGACTCAGCGTCCACGGAAGCGCCCTGGACGGCAAAGCGATTACCGGCCGAGGAACGCGTGCAGCGACTCGAGCGCGGTGTCGGGCTGGTCGGCGAAGAAGCCGTCGACCCCGGCCTTCAGGAACGCCGCTTCTTCGGTGAAGACGTCACCGTAGGCGTCCGGCTCGGCCGACGAGCGCAGGTTCGCCGGCAGGAACGGGTTCTCGTTCCGGAAGGTGTACGGCTGCACCTTCAGCCCGGCCTGGTGCGCGTCGGCCACCAGCGTGGTCGGCGTGCCCAGGTTGTCGTTCTTGTCCCGCGGGATGACCTGGGCCTTGTCCGGCCCGAGGTACTTCGCGTACTTCGCCACTTCGCGCAGTCCCTGCGGAGTCACGAGGTCGGCGTACGTCCGCTTGTCGCCCTTCGCGACGAAGTCCGCCGGGGCGCCGGAGGCCGAGGTCAGCTGCAGCAGCGGCGTCCGGAGCTCCTTGTGCAGCGCGACGAGGTTCGACACCTCGAACGACTGGATGATCGCCGGCGCGTCCGGCCGGTCGAGGCCGTTGCGCTTGAGGATCGACACCAGCTTCGGCTCGGTCGGGTTGCCGATCGACTGGAAGAACGTCGAGTGCTTGACCTCGGGGTAGGTGCCGAGCGTGCGGTGCAGCTCGCGGCCGAGCCGCCGGGTCAGGTCGAGGACTTCCTGGTAGGTGGCGATCTGGTAGCGGCCGTTGTAGAGCGTGTTGTGCGGCCGGTTCTGCGGGATGCGCTCGACCGCCCGCAGCGTCTTCAGCTCGGCGAGGGTGAAGTCCTGGGTGAACCAGCCCGTCGTGGCGACGCCGTCGATCACCAGTGTCTTCTTGCGGTTGGCGAACTCGGGGTGCTTGGCGACGTCGGTGGTGCCGCCGATCTCCGGCTCGTGCCGCGCGACGAGCTGCCCGTCCTTGGTCGGCACGAGGTCGACGTCGACCCAGTCGGCGCCCATCCGGAAGGCGAGCTCGTAGGAGGCGAGCGTGTGCTCCGGCCGGTACCCGGGCGCGCCGCGGTGTCCGATGATCACGGGGTCATCGTGGCCCCGCCCGTGCGCGGCCGCGTCGGCGGACCCGCTTTCCGACGCGCTCGCCGACCCGACGGCCAGTCCGGTGACGCTCAGCAACGCCAGTCCCGCCAGTGCCAGGACGCCCACACGTTTGCGCTTCATCTGGTGACCTCTTTTCACACAGGGTGTTCCCTGACTACTCGCGCCACCCTCGATGCCGCAAGCGACTCGCGGCGGTACTTCGGTGGTCACGGCGGTGAACGCCACGTGGACTCCTGGCCGGTTTGCGGCGGATGGGGTTTTCGCGCCGGCTGCACGGTCACCCACGGCGTGCCGGCCCTCACCACCGGTGTCAGCCGGACGGCGAAAGTGTCCGGCGCGAACCGGCCGGATACGCTGTGCCGCGTGCGCGTACTGGTAATCGGGTCCGGCGCCCGTGAGCATGCACTCGTCCTCGCGGCGTCCGGCGATCCCGCCGTCACCGCGCTGGCCTGCGCGCCCGGCAATGCCGGGACCGCCGCGATGGCCGAACAGCTCGGCGTCGACGCCGCCGACCCGGAAGCGGTCGCGGCGCTCGCGCGGAGCTGGGAGGCCGACCTGGTGGTGGTCGGGCCGGAGGTCCCGCTCGTCGCCGGGGTCGCCGACGCCGTCCGCAAGGCGGGCATCGCCTGCTTCGGCCCGTCCGCCGCGGCCGCCCGCATCGAGGGCTCGAAGGCCTTCGCGAAGGACGTCATGGCCGCCGCGAACGTGCCGACCGCGCGCAGCGAAGTGGTCGACAACCCGGCCCGCCTCGACGCCGCGCTCGCCCGCTTCGGCCCGACGTACGTCGTCAAGGACGACGGGCTGGCCGCCGGCAAGGGTGTCGTCGTCACCTCCGACGTCGACGTCGCCCGCAAGCACGCGATCATGCTCCTCGACGGCGGCCACCCGGTCCTTCTGGAGTCCTTTTTGGACGGTCCGGAGGCCTCGCTGTTCTGCTTCGTCGACGGCCACACCGTCGTCCCGCTGCTGCCCGCGCAGGACTTCAAGCGCGTCGGCGACGGCGACGCCGGCCCGAACACCGGCGGCATGGGCGCGTACGCGCCGTTGCCGTGGGCGCCCGAAAACCTCGTCGACGAGCTGGTCGAGAAGGTCGTCCAGCCGGTCGCCGACGAGCTGGTGAACCGGGGCGCGCCGTTCTCCGGCCTGCTCTACGCCGGGCTCGCGCTGACCTCCGAAGGCCCGCAGGTCATCGAGTTCAACTGCCGCTTCGGCGACCCGGAGACCCAGGTCGTGCTGGCGCTGCTGCGCACCCCGATCGCCGGGCTGATGCACGCCACCGCCACCGGCAAGCTCGCCGAGCACCCGCCGCTGGAGTGGGCGAACGGCGCCGCGGTCACCGTCGTGATCGCCGCCGACGGCTACCCGGGCAAGCCGCGCACCGGCGACGTCATCACCGGCGCCGAACTGGAAGGCGTGCTGCACGCCGGCACCCGCCGCCGGGACGACGGCGCCGTCGTCTCCGCCGGCGGCCGCGTGCTGTCGGTCGTCGGCACCGGCAAGACGCTCAAGTCGGCGCGCAAGCACGCCTACGAGATCGTCGAGAAGGTCCACCTCGCGGGCTCGCACCACCGCACCGACATCGCGCTGAAGGCGGCGAACGGCGAGATCAGCGCCCCGGGGGCGAAACAGCGCGCCTGATCCACGGATCGGGGAACCGGCCGGGCACGCTCTCCGTCAAAACTCAGGCTGCCGCCACACCGGCGTTGGTAGCCTCGACGGGAGCCGGCCGGTCACTGTCCGTATGACGTCAGGGGAGAGCATGTCAGGACCCTCGTACGACCTCAGCTCGGCCGTCCCGGTGGCACCGGCCGCCGCGGACGTCCTGGTCCACCCGGACAAGCTGCTCGACGTCGCCCGGATCGTCGAAGAGCAGGCCAACGCCCTCGAAGACCAGCTGCTGACCAAGCTCGGGCAGCTGCGCATCGACGCGCCGTCGGCCGACGTGATCAGCACCCAAGCGATCCAGGCGTGGAACACCCTGATCGCCGACGGCGACCGCTCCTACGCCGGCCAGGTCCGCGAGTACGTCGCCGGGCTGAAGCGGCTGGTGTCGCAGCTGCGGGACGCGGCGAAGGACTACCAGGTCAGCGACGAGGAGAAGGCGGCGGTGTTCGGTGACCGCGGCAAGCACGGTGCGTAACCGGAGGTTGCGGGTCACCGGGGGCGTGCTCGCGACCGCGGCGCTCGCCGGCTGCTCGGCGGGCACGGCGGGCACCGCCTACCCGGTCGAGACGGCCGCGACCGCGGCGTCGCAGAGCGCCAAGGCGGCCCAGCTGCCGCAGCGGCCCGCCGAGCTGCCGCTCGCCGGCGTCAACCTGTGCGAGGTCTTCCCGCAGGTGCAGCTCGACGCGCTGAAGATCACGAGCGTGCCACGGGAGGCACCGCCCGAAGACGGCCCGACCTGCGTGTTCGACGCCGACGGCGCCGAGCCGATGCACTCCTACCACGTGCGGGCGGTCCCGGCGGACCTCGGCGAGTGGATCACCGGCGCCCGCAAGAAGAACAGCATGACCACCGAGCCGAAGACGATCGGCGGTTACCCGGCGCTGACGAACTACCGCGCGGCCGGCGACCCGGCCGACTGCGAGACCCTCGTCGGCGTCGCGCGGGGCCAGACGCTGGCCGTCCAGACGTTCGCCATCACCCGCGGCAAGCTCACGCAGCCGCAGCTGTGCGACATGTCGGCGCACGCCGCCGACCTGGCGCTGCAGTCCCTGAAAGCACGCAACTAGGGAGGGCGCGTGGAATTCTCCGAGCTCGCGGCCGGCATCCGGAACCACCGGTTCGACGGCTGGACCAACACCGCGATCGCCGACCAGATCACGCGGATGATCAACGGCGACGGCACCGGCAGCATCGGCACCGCCGTCGACGCGCTGAAGGCCGTCGCGACCGCCCTCGCCCACACCGACCAGACGCTGCGCGCGCAGCTGCTGAAGCTCGGTGTCGAGTGGCAGAGCCAGGCCGGGGGCGCGGCCAGCCAGGTGCTGACCGAGCAGGCCGGGTTCTCCCAGGACGCCACCGCGAAGGTCGCGCACGCCGCGGAAATGGTGTTCGAGCAGGGCGAAGCCTTCAACCGGACCAAGTACAAGCTGCCGGACGCCGAGACGGTCCGGAAGGGCGCGGGCGGCTACACCCTCACCGACGGCCTGCTGCTCAGCCTGATCGGCTTCGAGACCGACCACGCCCGGCAGGTCGAGGCGGCCAACAACGCCAAGGCGCAGGCGCAGCAGGCGCTGAACGAATACGCCCAGGAGAGTGGCTCCAACCTGCTCTCGACGCAGTCGCTGTCCGATCCCGAGTCGCTGAAGCTGGCCGCGCCCGGGGTCACGCCGGGCGTGCTGGACGTCGCCGGGGCCGCCGTCGCGGTGACGCCGGACGGTGGTGTGCGGCCGGCTTCGGACAAGGTCCGTTCGGTGCACGTCGACCCGCCGGTGGTGCAGCCGGTGTCGCACACCGTCCACGCCGACCCGCCGACCCCGGTCTACGGCGTCGCGGCGCAGCAGCAGCCCTCCCGCGCCGCCGCGCCGCCGCCACGGCAGACCGGCGGGGGCGTCGCGCCCGCCCAGCACACGACGCCGAGTTCAGTGACGACGCCGTCGGGCGTGAAGCCGGCGGCGCCGTCGCCCGGCCCGGGCTGGGTGAACGGTCCCGGCCGCGGCACGTCGTCCGGCGACTCCAGCCGGTTCACCCCGGGACCCGCGACCGGCGGCAGCGGCGACCAGTTCGCTCCGCCGGGCGCACCGGGCGCACCGGGACCGTTGCCGCCCGGCTCGTCACCGGCGACGGCGCCGATCAAGTCGCTCGGCGGCGGGGGCGGTGGCGCGCCGGGTGGGTCGACCGGCGTCGACAGCTCGCCCGGCCGTGGCCCGGACGGGCTGCTGGGCAAGGGCCGCACGGTCGGCGCCATGCCGCAGGCGCCGCTGCCGCCCGGCCAGTTCACGGCCGAACGCGGCTTCGCGGCCAAGCCCGGCGCGACGCCGGGTGAGCTGGGCGCGGGCGCGGCGGCGGTCGGCGCGGGCGCGGCCGGCGGCGCGCTGAGCGGCGACAAGGAACGTCAGCGGCGAGAGAAGAACCAGCCGAAGGGCCCGGTGCGGCCGCTGCCGGTCGGCGAGCTGCCCGAGGAGGAGGCCGCCGCGCTGCGGAAGCGAGAACAGATCAGCCCCAAGCAGCAGTCCGGCGAGGCGAAGTTCCTTTCGGAAGCGGCCCCGCAGGAGGAGGACGCCGAGCACATCCGCCGTTACGGCGTCGACGACCAGGACCTGTTCGCCGACCAGCGGATGGTTTCTCCCGACGTGATCGGCGACCACGGCGGGGATGTGCGCTGACCGTGTCGCTGATGCTTTCGGTGCGTGAGTTCGACGTGCTCTGGGAGTCGCTGGACCTGCCCCGCCGGCACGTCGCGATCGACGTGCCGAGCGAGGGCACCACGCGCACCGAGCGGCAGGAGCTGGTGGAGTCGGCCTGGGCGTCGCTGGGCGAGCGGCGGCTGGCCCGCAACCGCCGGGTGTCCGGCGAGGTGGCCGACCTGCTGCACCTGCTGGCCCGGCCGCGGTTCGGGGTGGACGTGTGGGTGTGGGCCGAACGCGAGATCCGCGGCCGCGCGGTGAGCGCCGGTAGCCAGGCGGTGCTGGCGGTGGTGGACCACGGCGAGGTCTGGCTGATCCCGGCCACGGACGACGGCCTCCCGGAGGCGGCGGTCTCGGTGGCGGGCGAGCTGGGCCCGGGCATCGGCCAGACGGTGAGCATCCCGTACGAAGTCCTCCGTTCGGCGGACGCGGCGGCGAAGGGCGACGCGAAGGCGCTGGTGACGGCGCTGGAGGACCGGGGCGTGGCGTTGTTCCAGGCCCAGGAGCTGTCGGGGATGCTGCTGGGCCAGGAAGCCCGCGGCCAGTTCGGCGCGGAACGCGTCGGCCGCGACGGAGTGGTCCACCGGGCGGGCCGCGTGGTGGCCTTCTTCGACACGGACGCGGGAAGGTACCTGTTCCAGGTGGCGAAGGACCGCGAAGGCCGCGAGTGGGCGACGGTCACCCCGGCGGACAACACCCTGCTGGCGACGAGGATCCGCGAGCTGATGGCGGAGGCCTGAGCTCCGCCGGGTGGAAGTTGCCGGAGATCCCGTACGCGCGACCTCGGTGAAGTCATAAAGTAAGCGCGGGAACCGTCCTGGTCATCGCGACGTCTGACCGGGCGGACACAAGTTTTCCGAAGGGGATGACGAACCGTGCCTGTCTACGACCCGGACTCGATGGCCATCGCGGCCGGCCAGGTGGAGAAGCTCAAGGACGAGTTCGAAAAGTCCAAGCAGAAGGTCACCGGGCTGGACCACGAGAAGGAAAGCCCCTTCGGCGGGATGGACGCGACGGGCGACGCCCACAGCGCGGTCGGGAAGTTCAAGGACGGCGTGCACAGCCAGTTCGACGCCGCGGGCAAGCACATGGAGGCGCTGGGGTTCGCCATGCGCAAGGCCGCGGGGCTGGTGACCGAGACCGACCAGGTCGGCGCGAGCGACCTCACCCTCCACGTCGACAAGTGAACTGAGCAGGGGGCACGACAGTGGCTTTGACTTCGAAGGGTGCCGGGGAACCGGACAATTGGCACGACTTCATGCAGAAGGTCGAGCAGGTCGAGAAAGTCGACCTGACCAAGATTTCGGCGGCGGCGGCGCAGTTCCGCGAGGCGGGCAAGAACGCCGGCGACCACAATGCCGCGCTGAAGAATTCGACCGACGCGCTCAACGGCGGTGTCTGGGCCGGTCCGGCCGCCGACCAGTTCTTCACCTACGTCCGCCAGGTGCGGGACGCCGGCACGAAGGTGCAGACCCACCTCGAGGACGTCGCCAAGGACCTCGACAACCTCGCGTCGACCCTCGACCAGATCAAGAAGAACGTCGGCGACAAGCAGCTGGCCGCGGAGAAGGCGGTCAACGCCCGCAACGAGCAGGCCCAGAACGACATGGACGCGGCGAACCGGGCGGCCGCCGAGCACGAAAAGGACTCGAGCAAGCCCGCGCCCAGCCCGACCGCCGCGGAGATCCTGGCGAAGGCGAAGGCGGACATCCACACGATCACCGCCGGCTTCGACGGGGACGTGACCGGCCTGCAGACCCAGGCCGACACCGCGATCAAGGCGTCGCAGCAGCTGATGTCCCAGCAGATCGAGGGCGGCTACGACCAGGTCCCGCTGCCGAGCAGCTCCGCGTCCGCGCCGAAGAGCACGGGCGGCATCCACAGCAACGGCTCCTCCGGCTACCACGGCGGCGGAGGTGGCGGTGGTGGTGGTGGAGGCGGCGGCGGCCTCGGCCCGAGCGGCGGCCCGCCGTCCTCGCCGCCGCCGGGGAACGTGCAGCAGTGGATCCAGGAGGCCCTCAAGGCGCTCCAGGCCGCCGGGGTGCCCGTCACCGATGCCGACATCCCCAAGATCTGGGCGATCATCCAGCACGAGTCCGGCGGGAACCCCAACGCCATCAACAACTGGGACTCCAACGCGGCCGCCGGGCACCCCTCCAAGGGGCTCATGCAGTGCATCGACTCGACGTTCAACGCCCACAAGCTGCCCGGGCACGACAACATCTACAACCCGGTCGACAACATCATCGCCGGGGTGCGGTACTCCTTCGACCGGTACGGCAGCCTCGACAACGTGCCGGGCATCAAGGCCATGGCCCACGGCGGCGCCTACCGCGGTTACTGAGCGGCCGCGCGGCCAGGCACTAGCCTGGCCGCATGGTCGACCTCGGAGCCTTCGCCGGGCCGGCGCTGCGTGCCGGCGTCCCGCCCTTCCACGTCATGGACGTCCTCTCCGCGGCCGGCGCGCGGCAGCGCAGCCACGGCGACCTCGTGTCGCTCGCCGCCGGGCAGCCGTCCGCGCCCGCGCCGAAGCCTGTCCTCGAAGCGGCTGAACAGGCGCTGCGGGACTCCACCCTCGGTTACACCGAGCAGCTCGGCATCCCCGAGCTGCGGGCCGCCGTCGCCGGGCACTACCAGCGGAAATACGGTCTGGACGTGAACGCGCAGGACGTCGTGCTGACCACCGGGTCCTCCGGCGGCTTCCTGCTGTCGTTCCTCAGCGCCTTCGATCCCGGCGCGAAGGTCGCCATGGCCCGGCCCGGCTACCCGGCCTACCGGAACCTGCTGTCCGTTCTCGGCTGCGAGGTCGTCGAGTTCGCCACGACCGCCGAGACGAACTTCCAGCCCACCGTCGAGCTGCTCGACCGGCTGGGCCCGATCGACGGGCTGATCGTCGCCAGCCCCAGCAACCCCACCGGCACCGTGCTGCCGCCGGGGGAGCTCGCCGCGATCACCGGCTGGTGCTCGTCGCACGGCGTGCAGCTGATCAGCGACGAGATCTACCACGGCATCTCCTACGGCGCCGAGCTCGACTGCGCGTGGCAGTTCGGCCGCGAGCCACTCGTGCTGGGCAGCTTCTCGAAGTACTTCGCGATGACCGGCTGGCGGCTCGGCTGGATGCTCGTGCCGCAGCGCCTCCACCGCGCGGTCGACGTCCTGACCGGCAACTTCACCATCTGTCCGCCCGCGGTTTCGCAGTACGCCGCGCTCGCCGCCTTCACGCCGGAGGCATACGCCGAGGCCGACGCGCACGTCGAGCGGTACCGCGCCAACCGTGACCGCCTCTTCGCCGGTCTCAAGCGCATCGGCCTCGGCAAGCTCGCCCCCGCCGACGGCGCCTTCTACGCGTACGCCGACGTCAGCGAGTACACCGAGGACAGCCTGAGCTGGTGCCAGCGCCTGCTCGCCGACACCGGCCTCGCGATCACGCCCGGGGTCGACTTCGACCCGGTCGATGGCGGCAAGTACGTGCGGTTTTCGTTCGCCGGCAGCGCCGAGGACATCGACGAAGGCGTCCGGCGGCTGGGCGCCTGGCTCGGCCAGGGGGAACCCTGATTCATCCCTGAACGTTGGCTCGACGAGGGGAGTTTCACCGCCGGAGATGGCACATTGGAGTCACCGGGCCGGTGGGGCCACGGGAGCAATCGGAGGAGCCATGTTCTGGAAGATCGTCGGCGGCCTGATCGTCGCCTGGGTGGCGTTCATGGTGCTGGGTGCCGTGATCGGCTTCGTGTTCAAGGCCGTCCTGTGGATCGCCATCATCGGCGGCATCGCCTTCCTCGGCGCGGCCGGCTACCGCGCCATCAGCGGGAAGAAGGACTACAAGCGCATCAACCGCTACTGACTTCGTGACGGGCGTGGCTCACTCGAGCCACGCCCGCGCCGCGTCGGCGCCGTTCCACACCTGGGCCTTGAGGCCCACCGCCCGTGCACCATCCACATTGGACGGACGGTCGTCGAAGAACAGGCAGTCGGCCGGCTCGGCGTCCAGCTGTTCCAGCAGCAACCGGAAGATCTTCGCGTCCGGCTTGACGCACCGGACGTCGCCGGAAAACAACGTCACGCGGAACAGCCGCGACCAGTCCTGCGCGCGAACCCACTCGCCGAACACCACCGGCGCGTTCGACAGCAGCGCCAGGTTCGCGCCCGCCTCCGCGAGCGCTTCGAGCAGGTCACGCGAAGACGGTTCCAGGTGTCCCCAGCCTTCGACGTCGATGCGGGTCAGCTCGGCCGACATCGCCTCGTCGACGGACACGCCCACGGCGTCACCGACCGCCTGCCAGTATTCGAGCGGAGTGCTGCCGGCGTCGTACGGGATCCGGTAGTCCCAATAGGCCTTCTCGAACTCCGGCAGCGGCGCACCCATCCGCGCGGCCAGGTCAGGGCGGGCGAGGCTCGGCTTGCTCAGCACGTCGCCGTAGTCGAACACGATCCAGTTCACGGTGCCCCCAGTGCTCATCACGCGCCGGTCTTGATCCGGCGCAAGGCTTCTTCGACGTCGGCCGCGCTCAGGTCCCGGTGGGTGACGAACCGGACCCGGCCCGCCATCGGCACCGCCCGGATCCCGAGCGAGTCGAGCCAGGCCAGCGCGGTCGGGATGTCGGGGACCTCGGCGAGCACGATGTTCGTGTCGGGCTCGTTCGTCGGCCACCCGTGCTCGCGCAGGCCCTCGGCCAGCCGGCGCGCGTTCTCGTGCGACTCGGCCAGCTCGGGGATGCGGTCCAGTGCGACCAGGCACGCCGCGGCCAGGACGCCGCCCTGCCGGACGCCGCCGCCGAGCATCTGCCGCATCCGCCGCGCCCGCTCGACGAACGCGGCGCTGCCCGCGACGACCGAGCCGACCGGCGCGCCGAGGCCCTTGCTGAAGCAGGCCGACACGGAGTCGACGCCGACGGTCAGCGCGGCGGGCGGCACCTCCAGCGCGACGGCGGCCTGCCAGAGCCGGGCGCCGTCGAGGTGCACGGTCAGCCCGGCTTCTTTCGCGACGGACAGCAGCTGGGCGTGCTCGTCGGGCGGCGTCACCGCGCCACCGGCCGCGTTGTGCGTGTTCTCGAGACAGAGCAGGGATGTCCGTAACGTGAAGTACGGTCCGGGTTGTCCGATCGCGGCCGCGAGGGCGTCAGGCGATGGGCGGCCCGGGCCGCCGTCGTGCTCCAGGATGTCCGGCATCCCGCCGGCCAGCCACGCGGCCGAGCCCAGCTCGTTGGCCAGCACGTGGGCGCCCCGCGTGGCGAGGAACCGGTCGCCGCGCTGCAGGTGCAGGCTCAGCGCGATCAGGTTCGCCATGGTGCCGCTCGGCACCCACAGCGCGGCCGGCATGCCCAGGACGTGCGCGGCCCGTTCCTCCAGCGCCGCCACCGTCGGGTCGTGCTCGAGGACGTTGTCGCCGACTTCGGCGGACGCGATCGCCGCGCGCATCACGTCGTCCGGACGGGTGACAGTGTCGGAGCGGAAGTCCAGCGGTGGCAGCGTGAAGGTCACGGAGTGATCACATCACACCCACCTCCCGGGGATCAATCAGCCCTTGAGTGGTCGAACCCGGGCCGTCCGTGCAACCGTGGACGCCCCTGATTCCGTCCTACCGGCCGAACGACAACAGAGCGGAGCACGACTGCGCGTGGACCAGCGCGACGAGCAGGAGTTCGCGGAGTACTTCGCCGCCAGGCGGGACGCCGTGCGCCGGACCGCGTACATGCTCTGCGGCGACTGGCACCGGGCGGACGACCTCGCGCAGACGGCGTTCGTCGCACTGCACCGGAGGTGGAAGAAGATCAGGGATCGCGCGGCGACCGACGCGTACGTCCGCAAGACGCTCGTCCGGGCGTCGATCGACGAGTCACGGCGTCCGTGGCGGCGCGAATGGCAGACCGAGACGCTGCCGGAGCCGTCCGACGACACGCCGGGCCTCGACGAGCTCGTCGCGACGCGGGAAGACCTGCTCGCGGCGCTGAAGGAGGTGCCGCCCAAGCAGCGGGCGGTGCTGGTCATGCGGTTCTTCGAAGGGCTCGACGTGACCAGCGCGGCGCAGGCGCTGGGCTGCAGCGAAGGCAACGTCAAGAGCCAGACCGCACGCGGGCTGGCGAACCTCAAGCAGGTGCTGGAACGGGAGGTGGAGACCAATGGATGAGCAGGAGCTGCGCTCGTTGTTCTCCACCGCGCCGGGCGAGCCGCCCGCGCCGACGTTCACGCAGAACGACGTCGTCCGCGAGTCGCGCCGGCAGACCGTGCGGCGCCGGCACCGGATCACGACCGGGGTCAGCGCCGCCGCGCTGGTCGTCGTCGGATTCGGCGCATACGGGCTGCTGTCCGGGGGTACCCCCGAGTCGTTGACCGCGGCGAAGGACAACACCGCGCAATCCGCGCCGGGCTCCGGGCAACCCGGGATCGGCCCGGCACGTCCTGAGATCGGTGGGGAGTCACCGAACTTCTCGTCCGAACCACCCCGGCAGGGGGGTGACCAGGGCGGGAAGACCGGCCCTCTGGCCGAAGGCGCCTCCGGGTGCGAACAGGTGGACGGGGAGCTCGCCATCGCCCTCGCTGGCGAGCTCCCCGCCCACGTCGCCGTTTCCCAGGCTGTCCCGGGCGGCGCCTGTTCGACGGCGGCGCGGTCCGCCGGGTTCCCGGTCGCGGGCGGCGAGGTGTCGGCGGCGGTGTACCCGAAGGGCACCCCGGTGGTCTTCAAGTCCCAGCCGGCCGGCACGGTCACGGCACAGGCGGCCACCGCGTCCGGCGGGGCCATGGTGCTGGTCAGCGTGCCTGCCGCCGGAGCGGCCGCGCCGTACGCGAGTCAGCTGGACAGCTTCGCGCACCATCTCGCGCCCCGCTTCTGAGCCCGGGTCCGCCCGGTTGGCAGAATGACCCGTCATGACCGCCGCGACCACCCCGAAGGGGGAGCGACGGCGCGCCGCGCTCGTCGAGGCCGCCGCGAGCCTGCTCGTCGAGGGCGGGTTCGACGCCGTCCGGCACCGGGCGGTCGCCGAGCGCGCCGGGCTCCCGCTCGCCTCGACCACGTACTACTTCGACTCGCTGGAAGAGCTGGTCACCGCGGCCGTCGAGCACCACTCGAACGCGGAGCTGGCGACCGGCCGGCGCCGGCTGGAGGAGCTGGCGACGCGCAACCGCGGCGTCCAGGCGACCGTCGACCTGGTGCTGGAGATGCTGCTGGGGCCGGAGAGCGGTGACCCGGAGGCGGACGCGGAGGCGGTCCTCCTGCGGTACGAGCGGCTGGTCGCGACCGGGCGCCGCCCGTACCTGCGGCCGCTGATGCGGACGCTGTCGGCCCAGCTCAACGAGCTGCTGACGGAGATCTTCGCGCGCTCGGGCACCCCGGTGACCGACGCCGAGCTGGAACGGCTGGTGGCGCTGGTCGACGGCGCGGTCGTCAACGCCCTGATCGCGATCGACCCGGCCCCGCGCGCAGCGGCGGCCCGGATGCTGCAGGCCGCCCTCGACGGTTCATGACCGCGTGCGGCGGGCCTTCGCGAGGTCTTCGCCTGCCTTGGTGACCAGCGTGAGCATCGCCTCCTCCGCGGCCACCGGGTCGCCGGCCACGATCGCGTCGACGACCTTCCGGTGACTCGGCACCGGGTCCGCCGCCGGCGCGGCCCCGTGCACCAGCTTGTCCCGCTCGGCCAGCCCGATCGCGATGACCCGTTCCACCCGCATCAGGAAGTTGTTGTGCGTGGCGGCCATCAGCCGCCGGTGGAACGCCAGGTCGGCCTGGACGCTGGCTTCGGCGTCGTCGCCGGCCGCGGCCATGTCGGCCAGCGCCGCCCGCAGCCCCTCGACGTCCTCGTCCGTCGCGCGCCCGGCCGCGATCCGCGCCGCCGCCGGCTCCACGACCGCGCGGACCTCGGTGAGCTCGTCGAGCAGGCGCGGGTTGTCGGCCGCGGCCGTCTGCCAGCGCATGACGTCGGCGTCGAGCAGGTTCCACCTCTCGCGCGGCTGGACGAACGTGCCATGCTTCTGCCGTGCGTCGATCATTCCCTTGGCAGCCAGCACTTTCAGCGCTTCGCGCAGCGCCGTGAGGCTGATGTCGAGCTCCTCGCGCAACGCGGGCAGGTCGAGGACCGTGCCCTCGCCCCATTCGCCGGAGAGGATGCGGCTGGCCAGTGCCTCCACGGTCTGGCCGTGCAGCCCGCGTGGCCGGTGTTCGGTCAAGGGAGGGCCCTCTCGGTTGGCAGCGGTGGCACGGAATCAGGGCAGGGAGACCGGCAGCACGAAGGTCGGCGAGCCGGTCGGGTAGTACCGCAGTTCCGCGTCTCCCGACGCCGTCAGCGTGAACGCCGTGATCGCGTCCTCCAGCTGGGCCGCGACGTAACAGGTCCCGTCGACCAGCGCGAAGTGGCGCGGGCCGGCGCCGCACGGCTGGTCCGCCACCGCGGCCGCCTCGTCGAGCGCGAACTCGGTCACGCAGTCCGGGCCGCGGTTCGACACGTACAGCCGCGAGCCGGTCAGCTCCAGGTGGGCCACCAGGTTCGGGCCGGACGGCTCGGCGAAGGTCGACGCCGTCGAGGTCACCACCGAGAACGCGCCCGGCGAGGTTTCCCGGAGCGTCAGCAGCGTCCCGGCCAGCTCGCCGACGACGTACGCGAGGTCGGTCCCCGGCCGCCGGACCAGCTGGCGCGGTCCCGTGCCCGGCGGAAGCGGCGACACCGCCAGCGGCTCCAGGCCGCCCGACGGGGTCAGCGTGTAGCTGCGGATCTCGTCGGTGCCCAGGTCCACGGCGCTCACCATGGCGTCGCCGGGCACCGCCATGTGGACGTGCGCCGCCTCCTGGCGGTCGGACACCGGGCCGCTGCCGCTGTGCTGGACCAGTGCTGTCCGCGCGAGCAGTTCCCCGTCCGGGGACAGCGAGAACACGGCCAGGCTGCCGCCGGTGTAGTTGGCGCACAGCAGGAACCGGCCGTCCGGGGTCACCGCGAGGTGGCACGGGTGCGCCCCGCCCGTCTCGGCCGTGCCCAGGATCGACAAGGCGCCGGAAGGAGATATCGACAACGCGGTGACGCGGCCGGTCGAAAGCTCGTTCGCCGCGTACAGCACCGGCAACGAAGGGTGTCGCACCAGCCACGACGGTGATTCCAGCGGCAGCGAAGCCACTTCCGTCAGCGAACCGGAGGCGGACCGGGAGAACGTCGTGATCCCCGTGCCGTTCCCCGCGTCGCCGGTGTAGCACCCGACGAAGACCAGTTCAGCCATGCGCGCTCCTCACCAGCGTCTCGACCCGGGCGGCGATCTCCGCGGGGGTGCCGCGCGTCAGCGCCGACCCGACCCCGCACGCCACCGCGCCCGCCGCCAGCCACTCTGGCACGTCGTCGACGCCGATGCCGCCGGTGGGCACCAGTGGCGCCTGCGGCAGGGCCGCCCGCACGTCCGCGACCCACGACGGCCGCAACGCCGAAGCCGGGAACACCTTCACCGCGTCGGCGCCTTCCGCCAGCGCCCGCACGATTTCCGTCACCGAGCCCGCGCCCGGGAAGGCCGCCACGCCGTACCGGTGCGCGGTGCGGATCACGGCCGCGTCCACCGACGGCGACACGAGGAACCGCGCGCCGGCGCGGATGGCCAGCACCGCCGAGGCCTCGTCGAGCACGGTGCCGGCACCGATCGTGGCGTCCGGGTAGGCCGCCACGAGTCCCGAGATCGCGTCCAGCGCGCCCGGGTTGGTCAGCGGCAGTTCGACCGAGCGCAGTCCGCCGTCGAGTGCCGCGCGAGCCGCCTCGACCGCGGACTCGGCGTTCCGCGTGCGCACGATCCCGATCACGCCCTGGCGCAGCGCGGCCGCGGTGATCTCCCAGCGATAGCTCATGGGCCGCAGCATACCGGCGGAAAACATATTTTAGGATTTATTCTTGACCGCCGCGGACACTGCCCGGCATGCTGCACGCGGTGGTCGTCTCGGAAAGGGGTCGGCGATGTCGACGCGTACGGCGGTGGTGACCGGAGCGGCGTCCGGGATCGGGAAGGCGACCGCCCGGAAGCTCCTCGAAGACGGCTACCGCGTGCTCGGCGTGGACATCGCCGAGCTGCCCGAGGGTGTCGTCCCGATCCGCGGCTCGGTGGCCGACGAGGCGACCTGGACGGACATCGGCGAGGTGGACGCCCTGGTCAGCAACGCCTACGTGCCCAGCACCGGCCCGCTGCACGCGATCGGCCGCGCCGAATGGCAGCGGCAGCTCGACGTCAACCTGACCGGCGCGTACCTGGCCGTGCGGGCCTGCCTGCCGTCGCTGCGGGCGCGACGCGGCGCGGTCGTGCTGGTCTCGTCGGTGCACGCGCACTTCGGGCTGCCGGGTCACCCCGCGTACGCCGCGAGCAAGGGCGCGCTCGTCGCGCTGGCCCGGCAGCTGGCCGTCGAATACGCACCCGAGGTGCGGGTCAACTCGGTCCTGCCCGGGCCGGTGCTCACCGAAGCCTGGCAGCGCATCTCGCCGGAAGACCGCGAACGCACCGCGCGGGCCACGCCCGCGGGTCGCCTCGGCGAACCGGACGAGGTCGCGAACGTCATCGCGTTCCTGCTCTCGGACGCCGCGTCGTTCGTCACCGGGGCCGAGCTGACCGTCGACGGCGGCTGGTCCGCCGCCAAGGATTCCGCGTAGAGGGGGGACACCGGTGAAGATCACCGCGGTCGAAACGTTCCTGGTCGCGCCGCGCTGGCTGTTCCTCAAGATCAGCACCGACGAAGGCCTCAGCGGCTGGGGCGAACCCGTCGTCGAGGGCCGCGCGGAGACCGTGCGCGCGGCCGTGCACGAGCTGTCCGAGCTGCTGATCGGGCAGGACCCGCTGCGCATCGAGGACCACTGGCAGGTCCTGCGCCGCGGCGGGTTCTACCGCGGCGGCCCGGTGCTCTCCAGCGCGCTCGCCGGGTTCGACCACGCGCTCTGGGACATCGCGGGCAGGGCCCGCGACGCCCCGGTGCACGAGCTGCTCGGCGGCCCGGTCCGCGACCGCGTCCGGGTCTACAGCTGGGTCGGCGGCGACCGCCCGTCCGGCATCCGCGAGGCGGTGTCCGCGCAGGTCGAAGCGGGGTTCACGGCGGTGAAGATGAACGTCGCCGGCCCGCTGACGGCGATCGCGTCACCGGCGGAGGCCGACGCGGCGGTGGCGCGCGCGTGGGAGGCGCGGGAAGCGCTCGGCCCGCGCCGCGACCTGGCCATCGACTTCCACGGCCGGGTCTCGCCCGCGATGGCCCGGCGGCTGGTCAAGCTCCTCGAAGACGTCCAGCCGATGTTCGTGGAGGAACCCGTGCTGCCGGAGACCCAGGGCGACGCGCTGCGCTCGGTCGTCGAGGCGTCCACCGTGCCGATCGCGACCGGCGAGCGGCTGTACTCGCGCTGGGAGTTCAAGCCGGTGCTCGACGCCGGGGTCGCGGTGGTCCAGCCGGACCCGTCGCACGCCGGCGGCATCTCCGAGCTGCGGCGGATCGGCGCGCTGGCCGAGATCTACGGCGCTTCCTTGGCCCCGCACTGCCCGCTCGGGCCCATCTCGCTGGCCGCTTCGCTGCAGGTGGCGTTCGCGACGCCGAACTTCCTGATCCAGGAGCAGAGCGCCGGCATGCACTACCACGAAGGCCGCGAGCACCAGTACCTCACCGACCCGTCGATCTTCGCCTTCCGGGACGGTTACGCGGGCCGCCCGGTCAAGCCCGGCCTCGGCATCGAGGTCGACGAAGAAGCCGTCCGGCGCGCCGACGAGACCGGCCACACCTGGCGGTCGCCGGTGTGGCGCCACGAAGACGGCGGCTTCGCGGAATGGTGATCTGGCTCGAGCGCGGCGACCTGCGGCTCGGCTTGGTCCCGGAGCTGGGCGGCAGGCTGCTGTCGGTGTGCCACCGCGGCGTCGAGCTGCTGTGGCGCAACCCGGCGCTGCTCGGCGACGACCTGCGCGGCGACTACGCGCCGAACTCCGGCCGGATGGGCGACTGGGTCAACTACGGCGGCGACAAGACGTGGCCGGCGCCCCAGGGCTGGGCCGGCCCGCACCAGTGGCCCGGCCCGCCCGACCCGGTGCTCGATTCCGGCCCGTACACCGCCGTGGCCGACGGCGACACGGTGACCATGACCAGCGCACCCGACCCGCGGACCGGCCTGCGGTTCACGCGCGCGGTGACGATCCTCGACGACGGCTACGAGCTGCGGCTGCGGGCGGAGAACACGACCGGCCGTCCGGTCCGCTGGGCGCTGTGGAACGTCACCCAGCTGCCCGGCGGCGGGCCGGTGACGGCGGGTCTGCGCCGCCCGGACGTCGTCGCGCTGGTGGCCGGGACCGGCACCCCGGAGTACACAGTGGACGGTGACCGGTTGGTCGTGCCGCCCCAGGACGTCGTCGGCAAGCTCGGTGTCCCCGGCACGGCGGGCTGGGTGCGGTACGGCCCGCTGACGCTGTCGTTCGGCGTCGACCCGGCCGGCGAGTACCCGGACGCGGGGTCGCCGCTGGAGATCTGGCTGGAGCACCCGCTGCCCGCACCGCTCGCGGAACTCGGTGACCTTGACCCGCCCGCGCGGATCGTCGAGCTGGAGATCCTCGGTCCACTCACGACTCTCGGGCCGGGCGAGGACACCCGCTTGGTGGTCCTTGCCGGGATCCGGGAAGATGACGTGTGCCCTTCACCGTCAGGACCCTGACCGCCGCGGTGTTCGCGCTGGTCGCCTCGGCCGCCGTGCCCGCCACCGCACACGCGCAGCAAGCCCCGGAGTGCCCGCCGGACCTCGGCTGCCGGTTCCTGCCCGCCGCCTACGACTGGGCGAGCGCCGACCACGGCGACCCCAACAACTACGGCAACTACGACCCCGCGAACCGGCCGTCCGACGGCCAGCAGATCCGGTACATCGTCATCCACGACACCGAGAGCGCGCCCGGCAGCGGCGCGAGCCCGTACGACCAGGCCATCGCCACCTTCCAGAAGCCGTCGAGCGGGTCGAGCGCGCACTACGTCATCCGCTCCTCCGACGGCCAGGTCACGCAGATGGTGCCGACGAAGGACGTCGCCTGGCACGCCGGCAACTGGACGCTGAACGAGCACTCGATCGGCATCGAGCACGAAGGCATCGCGGCCGAGGGCCGGACCTGGTACACCGAGCGGATGTACCGCGCTTCCGCGGAACTGGTGAAGTACCTGGCGGCGAAGTACCACATCCCGCTGGACCGGCAGCACATCCTCGGCCACGAGGACATTCCCCGCGAGCGCGCGGCGAACTTCGGTGCCGCGCACTGGGATCCGGGCCCGTACTGGGACTGGAACCACTACATGGACCTGCTCGGCGCGCCGGTCGAGGCCACCGGGCGGGACGGCGGCCCGGCCGTCACGATCCACCCCGACCACGCCGCGACCGGCGTGAACTACGTCGACCTCCACACGGCACCGGACGCGGCTTCGCCGTTGATCACCGACCCGGTCGTGCACCCGGACGGCTCGCCCGGCACGACGGCGCTCGACGACTGGGGCGACAAGGCCGTCGCGGGCCGCACGTACGCGCTCGCCGGCGAGCAGGGCGACTGGACGGCGATCTGGTACGGCGGGCAGAAGGCGTGGTTCTCCAACCCCGGGCACAGCGTCACGCTGCCGGCCGGCGGCCGCCGGGTGACCGCGCCGGACGGCGTCACGTCGGTGCCGCTGTACGGGCGTGCCTTCCCCGAGCAGTCCGAGTACCCCGCGGCCATCCCGTTCGACCCGATCTGGACGGTCGGCGCCATCCCGTGGACGCTGCCCGCGGGCCAGAGCTACGTCGTCACCGGGGAGTTCCAGGCGGAGAACTACTACGCCCGGTTCGACCCGGCGGGCGCGCCGGCTGGCCACACGCTGGTCACCGGAGCCACGAAGTACCTCCAGCTGTCCTACAACCACCGGCTCGTCTACGTGAAGGCGTCCGACGTGCGACCCTGCTGACCTGCGCAGGTATCGTGAGGGCGTGACGGACAAGCCCCGCATTCCGAACGTGCTCGCCGCCCGCTACGCCTCGGCGGAGCTGGTCTCGCTCTGGTCCCCGGAGCACAAGGTCGTCCTGGAGCGGCAGCTCTGGCTCGCCGTCCTCAAGGCACAGAAGGACCTCGGCGTCGAGGTGCCCGACGGCGTCGTCGAGGACTACGAGCGGGTGCTGGCGGACGTCGACCTGGAGTCGATCGCCGCTCGCGAGCGCGTCACCCGGCACGACGTCAAGGCGCGCATCGAGGAGTTCAGCGACCTCGCCGGCCAGGAGCACATCCACAAGGGCATGACCTCGCGCGACCTCACCGAGAACGTCGAGCAGCTGCAGCTGCTGCGCTCGCTGGAGCTGGTGCGCACCCGCGTCGCCGCCGTGCTGGCGCGGCTGGCCGCCCTCGCCGTCGAGCACACGGACACCGTCATGGCCGGGCGTTCGCACAACGTCGCCGCGCAGGCCACCACCCTCGGCAAGCGGTTCGCCACGGCGGCCGACGAGCTGCTCGTCGCCTTCGAACGGCTCGACAACCTGATCGAGCGCTACCCGCTGCGCGGCATCAAGGGCCCGGTCGGCACCGCGCAGGACATGCTCGACCTGCTCGGCGACGAGTCCACTTTGGACCAGCTCGAGGACCGCGTGATGCAGCACCTCGGGTTCGGCAGGCGGTTCGTCAGCGTCGGTCAGGTGTACCCGCGCTCGCTCGACTTCGACGTGCTGTCCACTGTGGTCCAGCTCGCGGCGGCGCCGTCCAGCCTGGCCAAGACGATCCGGCTGATGGCGGGCCACGAGCTGGTCACCGAGGGCTTCAAGCCCGGCCAGGTCGGCTCCTCGGCCATGCCGCACAAGATGAACACCCGCTCGTGCGAGCGGGTGAACGGCCTCGCCGTCGTGCTGCGCGGCTACCTCTCGATGATCGGCGAGCTGGCCGGTGACCAGTGGAACGAAGGCGACGTGTCCGACTCGGTCGTCCGGCGCGTCGCGCTGCCGGACGCGTTCTTCGCGCTCGACGGCCTGCTGGAGACGTTCCTCACGGTGCTTTCGGAGTTCGGGGCCTTCCCGGCGGTGATCGAGCGTGAGCTGGATCGCTATCTGCCGTTCCTGACCACGACGAAGGTGCTCATGGCGTCCGTCCGCGCGGGTGTCGGACGTGAGACGGCCCACGAAGCGATCAAGGAGCACGCCGTCGCCGTCGCGCTGGAGATGCGCGAAGGCCGGGCCGAGAACGACCTCCTCGACCGCTTCGCCGCGGACGAGCGCATCCCGCTCGACCGCGGTGAGCTGGACAAACTCCTCGCCGACCGCATCTCGTTCACCGGGACGGCCGGGCGTCAGGTCGCGCAGGTGGCCGAGCGCGTCGAGCGGGTCCTCGAGCGGTTCCCCGAGGCGGCGGGCTACGCGCCGCAGCCGATCCTGTGAGCTGACGCACCCGTCCACACACTGGAACAAATCCACTCGAACGGGCGAAATCCCTAATCTCGATCGCTGACCACGGAGCGCTGCGAAGCGCCAGTCCTCACCATGGAAGAAGCGATGAGATCCACGCTGTCCAAGATCGCCGCCGTCCTCACCGCGGGCGCGCTGACGCTGACCCTGGCCGCCTGCGGTGGTTCCGGCGCGGGGTCGGCCACCCTGCGCGTCGGGACCCTCAGTGACGCGCCGCCGTCGATCTACCTGGAGAACGGCCGGTTCACCGGCTATGACAACGAGCTGCTGCGCGACATCGCCAAGCGCGAGGGCTTCGAGGTCGAGTTCGTCGGCACCGAGTTCTCGGGGCTGCTGGCCGGCGTCGCGAACGGCAAGTTCGACATCGGCAGCTCGACGATCTCCAGCACCGAGGCGCGCAAGAAGACCGTCGCCTTCTCCAACGGCTACAACACCGGCTTCACCACGGTCGTGACCGCGAAGGGCGCGAACCTCAAGGACGTCGCCGCGCTGGCGGGCAAGCGGCTCGGCGTGGTCCAGGGCTCGGTGCAGGACGAGTTCGCCGGCGGCAAGGTCGCCGGCGCCCAGGTCGTCCGCTTCCCGGACTACAACGCGGGCTTCGCGCAGCTGAAGAACGGCACCCTGGACGGCTGGGTCGTCCCGCAGGACATCGGGCAGAAGTACCTGGACCAGAACCCGGGTGTGCCGCTGGAGCTCGGGTACACCGTCGAGGACAAGGACACGCCGTCGGCCTTCGCGGTCGCGAAGAAGAACACCGACCTGCTGAACAAGCTCAACGACGGCCTCGCCAAGGCCATCGCGGACGGCACGGTCGCCCGCATCTACGCGCAGTTCTACAAGAACACGCCGTTGTCCAAGGAACTCCAGCAGGGCGGCCCCGGCCTGCCCGTGAAGAACGTGGGTGTGTGACGTGAAGAAGCTGATCGTCATGGTGCTGGCCGCCGCGCTCACGCTGACCGCGTGCGGCAGCGGCTCGGACACCGCGTCCTCGACGCTGCGCGTCGGGACGCTGAGCGACGCGCCGCCGAACATCTACCTCAAGGACGGCAACTACACCGGCTTCGACAACGAGCTGCTCAAGGCCATCGCGGCCAAGGAGAACCTCAAGCTGGAGTTCGCCGCGACGGACTTCTCCGCGCTGCTCGGGCAGGTCGCGTCGGGCCGCTACGACATCGCCAGCTCGGCGATCGCACAGACCGACGAGCGCAAGAAGACCGTCGACTTCTCCGCGGCCTACGACTTCGAGACGATGAGCATCCAGGCCAAGCAGGGCACGCCGGTGACCGACGAGAAGGGCCTGGCGGGCAAGCGCGTCGCCGTCATCCAGGCGACCGTCGGCGACCACTGGCTGACCAGCACGGTCCCCACCGCGCAGGCCGTGCGCTTCCCCGACTACGCCGCCGCGCTGACCGCGTTGAAGACCGGCGCCGTCGACGCGTACATCCTCGACCAGAGCATCGCCGAGAAGAACGTCACCGACAACCCGGACGCCAAGCTGGTCGTCGTGAAGAGCTTCGTCACGGACGTGCCGCACGGCTTCGCGGTGAAGAAGGGCAACACCGAGCTGCTCGGCAAGATCAACGACGGGCTCAAGCAGGTGATCGCCGACGGGACCTGGCTTAAGCTGCACCAGCAGTTCCTGCCGACCGCTCCGGTGCCGGCCGGGTTCCATGGTTAGGAGAAGCATGAAGAAGACACTGGTCACGGCGATCGCGGCGACGCTGCTCGCGGCGCTGACGGCGTGCGGTGGCGGCAGCGGGGACAGCGGTTCGAAGACCCTGCGCGTGGGCACGCTCAGCGACTCCAAGCCGAACGCCTACCAGGAGAACGGCACCTTCACCGGCTTCGACAACGAGCTGCTGAAGGCCATCGCGGCGAAGGAGAACCTCAAGCTCGAGTTCGTCGCGACCGACTTCTCGGCGCTGCTCGGCCAGGTCGCGAACGGCACGTTCGACATCGGCAGCTCGGCGATCTCCCAGACCGACGCCCGCAAGAAGACGGTCGACTTCTCCGCGCCGTACAACTACCAGGCCCTCGGCATCGAGGCGAAGGAGACGGCGGGCATCACCGACGAGAACTCCTTGGCGGGCAAGCGGATCGGCGTGGTCCAGGGCACGGTCTCCGACACGTGGCTGGGCTCGAACGCGCCGGCCGCGCAGGCGGTCCGGTTCCCGAACGACGCGGCCGCGCTCAGCGCGCTGAAGACCGGCGCGGTCGATGGCGCGGTGTTCGACCAGGCCACGGCGGAGGACTACGCGAAGAACAACCCGGACGCGAAGCTCAAGGTGACCAAGGCGATCACCACGACCATCCCGCACGGGTTCGCCTTCAAGAAGGGCAACACGGACCTGATCGGCAAGATCAACGACGGGTTGAAGAAGGTCATCGCGGACGGCACCTGGGTCAAGGTGCACGACGAGTTCGAACCGACCGCGCCCGTCCCGGCGGAATTCAAGCCCGGGCAGTAAGTCCACATGGAACAGTTTTTCGACACCTTCCTCGACTGGGAGTACATCTGGCAGGTCTTCCCGGATCTGCTGAAAACCGGCCTGCTCAACACGCTGATCCTGGCGGTGACGTCCGCGCTGATCGGCACCGTGCTCGGCATGGTGCTGGCGGTGATGGGCCTGTCCACCAAGATCTGGCTGCGGTGGCCGGCGCGGGTGTACACCGACATCTTCCGCGGGCTGCCGGCGATCCTGACGATCCTCGTGATCGGCCAGGGTCTCGGCACGCTCGCGCGGGGCGTCGTCGGCACCAACCCGTACCCGCTGGGCATCCTGGCGCTGAGCCTGATCGCGGCCGCCTACATCGGCGAGATCTTCCGGTCCGGCATCCAGAGTGTCGACAACGGACAGCTGGAAGCCAGCCGGGCGCTCGGGATGAGCTACAGCAAGGCGATGCTGCTGGTGATCATCCCGCAGGGCGTGCGACGGGTGCTGCCCGCGCTGGTGAACCAGTTCATCGCGCTGATCAAGGACTCCAGCCTGGTGTACTTCCTCGGGCTGCTGTCCGAGCAGCGCGAGCTGTTCCGCATCGGCCAGGACCTCGCGGCCAACACCGGCAACCTGTCGCCGCTGGTCGCGGCCGGGTTCGTCTACCTGGTGATCACGGTCCCGCTGACGCACCTGGTGAACTACATCGACAAGAAGCTCCGGACCGGCCGCAAGGTGCGCGTCGACGACCCGGGCGAGGATGACGAGCTGGACCTGGTCTCCAGCGGGAAGGTCGTCTCGTGACGACGGCGGTGCGATCGTCGAGTGTGGAGCTGCGGGACATCCACGTGCGCTTCGGCACGCTGGAGGTGCTGCGCGGAGTGGACCTGCGCGTGGAGAGCGGTAAGACGACGTGCGTCATCGGGCCGTCCGGCTCGGGCAAGTCGACCCTGCTGCGGTGCGTGAACCGCCTGCAGGAGCCGGATTCCGGCGACCTGCTGCTCAACGGCGAGTCGGTGATCAGGTCCGACCCGGACGCGTTGCGCCAGCGCGTCGGCATGGTGTTCCAGCACTTCAACCTGTTCGGCCACCGGAGCGTGCTGGACAACATCGTGCTGCCGCTGCGCAGCGTGAAGAAGCTGGGCAAGGAAGAGGCGGCGGAAATCGCCAGGGCTCGCCTTGCGGAGGTCGGCCTGGCGGACAAGGCGCCGTACCGGCCGAGCGCGCTGTCGGGCGGCCAGCAGCAGCGCGTGGCGATCGCGCGGGCGCTGGCGATGGACCCCGAGGTGATGCTGTTCGACGAGGCCACCAGCGCGCTCGACCCGGAGCTGGTCAAGGGGGTGCTGAACCTGATGGCGGGCCTGGCCGCCCGCGGCCTGACGCTGATCGTGGTGACGCACGAGATGGGCTTCGCCCGCAGCGTGGCCGACGAGGTGGCGTTCATGGACGCGGGCCGGATCGTGGAGCAGGGGCCGCCGGCCCGGATCTTCGACGAGCCCCAGAGCCCGCGTCTGCAGCGCTTCCTGTCCCAGGTGCTGTGAAAACGGCGGGCTTGACCGGCGGCCGCCCGGGTAGCCTGCGGGCATGGCGAGGATCGCGCGGCTGACGTACTACCCGGTCAAGGGCTGTGCCGGCACTTCGGTGCCGGCCACCGAGGTCACCCCGGCCGGGCTGGCGCACGACCGCGTCTTCCAGGTCGTCGCGCCGGACGGTGACTTCCGCAGCCAGCGCCGTTACCCCGTGCTCGCGTCGGTCCGGCCGCGCGTGCTCGGGGAGCAGCTCGCGCTGTCCGCGCCCGGCCAGGAAGACCTCGTCGTCGACATCCGGCGCGACGGCCCGCGCCACCCGGGGTCGACGTTCTCCTGGGAGGGCGAAGGCATCCACCAGGGTGCCGAGGCCGCCGAGTGGTTCTCGGACCTGCTGAAAACGCCGTCCGTGCTGATCCACGTCGCTCCGGACCACGAGCGCGTCACCAGCGGGGAAACACCCGGCACGGCCGCGTTCGCCGACGGGCACGCGCTGCTCGTCGCCTCCGAGTCCTCTTTGGACGGATTGAACGCGCGGATCCTCGAACGCGGCGGCGAGCCCGTGCCGATGGACCGCTTCCGGCCCAACGTCGTCATCTCCGGCTGGACCGAGCCGCACACCGAGGACGAGGTCCGCGCCATGACCGCCGGCACCGCGGAGTTCGGCTACGCCAAGCAGTGCGTCCGCTGCACGGTGCCGATGGTCGACCAGGAGACCGGCGCGAAGGCCGGCCCCGAGCCGATCCGCACGCTCGCCACCTACCGCCGTCACCCGGACGGCGGGGTCACCTTCGGGATGAAGGCCGCGGTGCTGCGCCCGGGTCAGGTCTCGGCCGGCGACGAGGTGATCGTGCACTCCTGGGCGGGCCCGAGCCCGAGCACGGCGGCCGCGGAACCGCCGTTGACCGCGACGGCGAGCCGTCCCGCGGAGTCCGTGTAGAGCACGCTCGCCCCGGCGGGCACGTCCGCGAACGTCCGCCCGATCACCGTGCTGACCGCGACGCGCTCGCTGTGCACGGAGACCGCACCGGACAAACCCGACAGCTCCAGGTCGGCCGGGGTCGCCGCGAGCTGGACGTTGCCGAAGTGGTCGACGGTCAGCACCTCGGACACGAGCTTGCCGGGGAAGGCGGCCACGAACGGCTCCGGCATCGAGACCAGCTCGGCGACCGGGTCGCCGAAGTCGGACGGCGGGACGCCCAGCGCGAGGTGCGCGGCCGCCGGCGCGAAGACGTCGCGCCCGTGGAAGGTCGCCGACGTCACCGGCAGCCGCAGCGACGGCTCGGTCAGCTCGTAGGCCGCCCGCACGCCGCCCAGCGCCTGCGCGGCGGGCAGCAGGAGGCCGTTGTCCGGCCCGACCAGCAGCCCGCGCTCCGCGACGACGACCACGCCGAGCCGTTCGGTGCCCACGCCCGGGTCGACGACGGCGACGTGCACCGCCTCGGGCAGGTACGGCACCGTCTGGGCCAGTGCCATCGCCCCGTGCCGGATGTCCTGGGGCGGCACCTCGTGGGTCACGTCGATCACCCGCACCGCGGGCGCGAGCCGCGCGATCACGCCGTGGCAGGCCGCCACGAAGCCGTCGCGCAGGCCGTAGTCGGTGGTCACCGAGATCCAGTCGTACGCCATGCCAGCATCATCCATGGTGGCGGAGGGTGCCCGTTAGGGTTCAGCGCGTGACACCCCTCCCCGCGCTCGCCACCGGCAAGGTCCGCGACCTGTACGCGGTGGGCGACGACCACCTGCTGATCGTCGCCTCCGACCGCATTTCCGCCTTCGAGCACGTCTTTCCCACTCCCGTCCCCGACAAGGGCCGGGTGCTGACCGCGATGAGCGTGTTCTGGTTCCGCGAGCTCGCCGACGTGCTGCCGAACCACCTCGTGGCCTGCGACGGCCCCCGGATCCCCGAGGCGGTCCGCGGCCGGGCGCTGCTGGTGGAGCGGCTCGAGATGCTGCCGGTCGAGGCCGTGGTCCGGGGTCACCTGACCGGCCGCGGGTACGCCGACTACCGCAGGTCGGGGTCGGTGTGCGGGGTCGAGCTGCCGCCGGGGCTGGCCGAGTCGGCCCGGCTGCCGGAGCCGATCTTCACCCCGTCCACGAAGGCCCGGCCGGGCGAGCCCGACGAGAACATCGACTTCGACACGTTCGTGTCCGTCCTCGGCCGCAAGCTGGCCGAAGAGGTCCGCGAAGCCTCGCTCGAGCTGTACCGCCGGGGTGCCGCGCGGGTCGCAGAGCAGGGGCTGGTGCTCGCCGACACGAAGTTCGAGTTCGGCATCGGCGCGGACGGCGGCCTGGTGCTGGCCGACGAGCTGCTGACGCCGGACTCGGCGCGGTACTGGCTCGCCGGCGACCACCGGCCCGGCCGTCCGCGGCCGTCGTTCGACAAGCAGCACGTGCGCGACTGGCTGGTCGGCCCGTCCTCCGGCTGGGACTGCGTGTCCGAGCTGCCGCCGCTGCCACCCGAAGTGGTGACGGCCACGCGCGAGCGGTACGTCGAGGCGTACCACCGCATCACCGGGCTGTCCCTGGCAGACTGGCCGCGTGATCCTGCTGATCTGCGGCAGCCTGCGGGCCGGCTCGGGCAACGCGGCGGTGCTGGGGACCGTCGCGACCCTCACCGCGAGCAAGACGTACAGCGGCCTCGGCGACCTGCCGCACTTCAACCCGGATGACGACCGCGACCCGCTGCCGGCGGCCGTCGCCGAGCTGCGGGCCGCGATCGGGGCGGCGGACGCGGTCCTGATCTGCACGCCGGAGTACGCGGGTGGCCTGCCGGGCTCGTTCAAGAACCTCCTGGACTGGACGGTCGGCGGCGGCGAGATGTACGGCAAGCCGGTGGCGTGGATCAACGCGTCGTCGGTCGCGGCGCCGACGGGTGGCCGCGACGCGCACGACTCGCTGCGCAAGGTGCTGACCTACGCGGGCGCGAAGATCGTCGAAGAGGCGTGCGCGCGGATCCCGGTCTCGCGCGCGGCGGTGGCCGACGGCCAGGTGGCCGACCCCGACCTGCGCGGCCGGATCGCGGTGGCCGTGCAGCGGCTGCGCGAGGGGATCTGACCCTTCCGGCAACGGTCTCCCGCCCGTTCTGCGCCGTTCACGCGGGTTTCAGACGCGTGCGTCCCAATGGGGTCGTGGACGCTCGCTTGCTGGTCTCGCTGTCGGGAATCACCCCGCGCACGCTGCACCGCTGTGCCGACCTCGCGGCCGAGCTCGACCGCCGCAGGGTGCCGCTGTCGGTGCTGTACGCCGCCCGCACGGGCGAAGGCCCGGTGACGGAGTGGGTGCGCACCCGCGCCCGGCTCGGTGATTCCGTGCTGCTGCACGGTTACGACCACACGGTCACGCCCACGCACCGCACGGTCTACCTGGGCAAGAAGGCGGAGTTCGCGACGCTGCCGGCCCACGAGGCGCGGCTGCGGCTGATCGCGGCGAAGGCGTTGCTGGACACGGCGGGCTTGTCAGTCGACGGCTTCGCGCCGCCGCGCTGGATCGCGTCACAGGGCACGTTGCAGGCGCTGGCCGAGCACGGCTTCCGGCTGTGTGCGGACCTGGGCGCGGTGCGCGACCTGGTGACCGGCGAGGTGCGCCGCGCCCGCGTGAACGAGTTCACAAGCCAGTCGCACCGCACGGAGACGGTGCGCTGCTTCGCGCTGGTGCTGGCGGCGGCGCGCGCGGCCCGCCGGGGCGGGCTGGTCCGGCTGGGGGTGGACGCCACGGACTTGACCCGCCCCGGCCTCCGCCAGGCCCTGCTCGACGCGGTGGACGTGGCTCTGGAGAACCGCGCGTACGGCGCGACCTACGGGTCGCTGCGCACGGTGGCGGCCTAGAGCGTCGTGGGTTCGGCCCGCTCGAGGACCTTGACCTCGGTGCCTTCGGGCGCGAGGTTGCCGAACAGGCCGTAGTGCATGGCGGGGTTGGCGAGCACGGCTTCGTGGATGGGCACGGCGATCCGCGGCGCGACGGCCCGCAGGTAGTCGACGGCCTCCCCGGCCTTGAGCCAGGGCGCCCCGGTGGGCAGGCCGAGGACGTCGACCTTCTGCTCGGGCACGAAGAACGAGTCGCCGGGGTGGAAGAAGGCGCCGTCGTCGAAGACGTACCCGATGTTCGGGATGACCGGAATGTCGGAGTGGATGACAGCGTGCTCCCCGCCGACGGCCTTGATCGAGGTGTTCCCGACGGCGAAGGCGTCACCCACGTTCGCGACGTCGAAGGCGAGTCCCAGCTTCTCGACCTCGGGAGCCGAGCCCGGATCGACGACGAGCTTGGCACCGGGGTTGGCCTCGAGCACCTTCGGCAGCCGCTCGGCGTCGAGGTGGTCGAAGTGCTGGTGCGTGATCAGCACGGCGGACAGCTCACGTTCACCCTCGAACCCGGTGGAGAAGACGCCGGGATCGATCAGGATCCGCTCGGAGCCGGTCTCCAGCAACAGGCAGGCGTGTCCGAAATGGACGATACGCATCGATGGTTCTCCTTCAGGCGTGGTCGATTTCCAGCCTAGTCCCGGTCCACGAGCCGGCGCCGGATCGCGGCGATGTCCTCGCGGGCGACCCCGGCGTCGAGGAGGTACCGCTCGACGTCGAACCCTTCGAGGGTGTCGCGGACGGCCGCCGCGGTCGTCGTGCCCCGCTCCGCGAGGAGCGCCGCGATGGCCGACCCCTGGTCTTCGGCGCCCATCGCGGCGAACAGCGGTTTCACGGCTTCGGCGGACAAGTCGTAGTCCGCGGCGATGGCGCCGGCGTCGACGTCGGCCAGCGCCAGCAGCAGCAGCGCGACGAGACCGGTCCGGTCGCGCCCGGCACCGCAGTGGAACAGGACGCCGCCGGGGGCGGACCGGGCGATCGCTTCCATGACGGCGGCGCAGCGTCCGGCCTTCCGATCGAGGAAGACGCGGTAGTAGAGCGGGGTGCCGTTCAGCCGCTCGCGGTTGACGTACCGCCAGAACCCGAGGTCGTCGATGTCGTCGAGGGGAACCTCGACGCGGTCGATGCCCGGTGGTGTGATCGCCGCGTCCGCGGCGGCGAACCGCGCGGACCCTGCCAGCGACGTCGGGGAGTCCGCTGTCGGCCGGATCTCGTCGGGGTTGCGCAGGTCGATGACGGTCCGCACGCCGGACTCCAGCGCCTGCGCCCAGCCGGTGCCGGTCACGAACCGGAGGTCCGCGGCCCGGAAGAATGCGCCGCGGCGGGTCGTGCGGCCCGAACGCGTCGGCAGGCCGCCGAGGTCCCTGGTGTTGTAGAAGCCGTCCCACGCCACTGCTCTGGTCACAGTCACAGTTTCCCGGTCAGCAACGCGTCGCCGAGTTCCGTGCGCCGGTACAGCACCCGATGACCCCGCCGTTCCGACGCCAGTAGTCCCGCCGCGCGCAACGCCGTGAGGTGCGCCGAAACCGTCGCCGGAGCCAAGCCGTGCCGCCGGGCCAGTTCCGTCGTCGCCGCCGGTTCGTCCAGCGTCGCCAGCAGCAGCGCCCGCGTGCGGCCGAGGATCTCCGCCAGCGGTTCCGGTGGTGCCGCGGCCGACGTCCACAGCGAAGCCACTCCGCGAGCCGGGTACAGCAGCGAAACCTGCCACGGCGGCACCGTCACCACCCCGACGTTCGGCCACGCGAACACCGCCGGGATCAGCAGCAGCCCGCGCGCGTCCACCTCCAGCCGTTCGCGTGCCCGGACGTCGACCAGCACTGATGTCTCCGCGAGCCGCACGCGCGGGTGCAGCCCGGCCAGCATCGCCGCGATGCCACCGGACCCCAGCTGCCGCGTCCGGTACGCGATGTCCGCCGCCAGCAGCTCCCGCAGCCGCGGCCACTTCGGGGCCAGCAGCGCGTGCCACACCGTCTCGAGCTGGCCGGCCAGCAGGTCGCGCGCGGTGGCCGGGTCGGCGGGCAGCGCCGAAAGGTCGGCGTCGACCATCGAAAGCTCCAACGCCACCTGCGACGGCGGCGTCGCGCGCACGGCCTCGAGCTGCGCCTCCGCGGTCGTCTCCGGGCCGTCGGGCGGCGGGCTCAGGAACTCCGTGATGTAGTGCCGCGCGCTCAGGACCGCGGCCAGCTCGGGCACGTCGGGAGCGCCGGAAAGCCACGCCGGGTGCGCCGGGTGCCGCCGGACGCCGAGCAGTGCCTGGACGGCGCCCAGCACCTCCTCCAGCGGCGAGATCGCGAACCGGACGCGTTGCGCGCCGGCCGCCGTCAGGACCAGTTCGATCATCGCGGATTCGTCCTCACCCGAATCAGTGTGCCTCGACCGGGCGGCGAACGACGCTGGCGGCATGTCGTTGTTCACCCATCGCGCCTACTGGCGCTGGTCGGCCGGCGTCCAGTTCGCGCGGCTCCCGTCGACCATGGCGCCGCTCGCGTTCACCCTGCGCACGACGGCCATGACCGGTTCCTACCGGCTCGGCGGGGTGCTGATGTCGGTACTCGTGGCCGCCGAGATGGTCTGCGCGGTGCCGGTCGGCCGGCTGCTCGACCGGGTCGGCCCCGCGCGCGGCCTGCCCGTGTTGCTGCTGCTGACCGCGGCCGGGTTCGCCGTGCTCGCGTCGGCCTCCGACGCTCCCGCGCCGGTCCTGGCCGCGCTCGTCCTGCTTCCCGGCATCACCGGCGGGGCGTTGTCGGGCGGGTTCCGGACGTTGCTGGCCGACACCGTCGACGACGCGTTGCTGCCCCGCGCGATTTCCGTGGACGCGATGATCCTCGACGGCGTGCTCGTCGGCGGGCCCGCGTTGGTCACGCTGCTCGACCTGGCCGGTCCGCTCGTGCCACTGGCCGCGATGGCCGCCGCCTGCGTGGCCTCCGCCGCGCTCGTGCCGCGCCGCGCGAGTTCCCACGAAAGTGTGGATTCCACCGAAGCTGGGCCGTCCGTGCGACCGGTCGCCTACCTGCCGTGGCTCGGCTGCGCCTTCACCATCGGGCTGCTGACGTCGACGATCGAGGTCGCGCCGTTGCCGCTGGTCCAGCGCCTGGGCGCGGCGGAGACGGCGGCCCCGGTCGTGATCGCCGTGCTGACCGGGGCGAGCATCGCGGGCAGCGCGGGCTACGTGTGGCGCGGGAAGATCGGCGACCCGCGGCTGTTCCTCGGCGGGTTCGTCGCCGGCGGGATCGGGCTCGCCGCGGACCTCGGCTGGGCCGGGCTGCTCGCGTCGGCGGCGGTGATCGGCGCGTGCGGTGGGCCGCTGGTCGCGGCGACGTCGGTCAACCTGCAGCGGCTGCTGCCGAAAAACCGCAGGTCATCGGGGTTCTCATTGAGCTTCACGGTGCAAGCGGCCGGCTTCGGGCTGGGTTCGCTGGCCGTCGGCGTGCTGCCGTTGTGGCTCGCACCGTTGTTCGGTGTCTTTGCCGCGGCGGTCACCGGTGTAATGCTGGTGCGGAAGCCCGCACGAGCTATTGGCACACTGTCAGTAACGTCGTAACCTGGGCTGACCCTCGACCTCACGGGAGACGCCGATGACTGCCGTCCAGCCGAAGCCGACGTCGGTCGGCGAGACCTTCGACTCGCTCAGCCCGGCGACCGACGAGGTGGTCGGAACCTACCCGATCCACACGGCCGAGGACGTCAAAGCGGCCGTGGCGCGGGCGCGCGTCGCGGCGAAGTGGTGGGAAGGGCTCGGCTTCGCCGGGCGCGCGGAGCGGCTTCGCGCCTGGAAGGGCGTGCTGACGCGGCGGCTGCCGCAGCTGTGCCAGGTGGTCCGCGACGAGACCGGCAAGCCGATCGCCGACGCGCAGCTGGAGAGCGTCCTGGCCATCGAGCACATCGCTTGGGCGGGCAAGCACGCTCGCAAGGTGCTCGGCAAGCAGAAGCGCTCGGCGGGGCTGCTGATGTCGAACCAGGCGGCGACGGTCGAGTACCAGCCGCTGGGCGTGGTCGGCGTGATCGGCCCGTGGAACTACCCGGTGTTCACGCCGCTCGGCTCGATCGCGTACGCGCTGGCGGCGGGCAACGCGGTGGTGTTCAAGCCGAGCGAGTACACGCCGGGCGTGGGCAAGTGGCTGGTGGACGCGTTCGCCGAGGTCGTCCCGGAGCAGCCGGTGCTGCAGCTGGTGACGGGCTTCGGCGAGACGGGCGCGGCGCTGGTCGGCGCGGGCGTCGACAAGATCGCGTTCACGGGTTCGACGGCGACGGGCAAGCGCATCATGGCGGCGGCGGCGGAGACGCTCACGCCGGTGGTCATCGAGGCGGGCGGCAAGGATCCGGTCCTGGTGGACGCGGACGCCGACCTGGACGCGGCGGCCGACGCGACGGTGTGGGGCGCGTTCTCGAACTCGGGCCAGACGTGCATCGGCGTGGAGCGGGTGTACGTCCACGAGAAGGTGCACGACGAGTTCGTGGCGAAGGTGGTCGAGAAGGCGAAGGACGTCCGAGCGGGCTCGGACGAGGCGGCGCAGTACGGCCCGGTGACGATGCCGTCGCAGCTGGGCGTGATCAAGCGCCACATTCAGGACGCGCTGGCCAGGGGAGGCAAGGCGGTCCTGGGCGGCGAGGACGCGGTGGGCGACCGGTACGCGCAGCCGACGGTGCTGGTGGACGTCCCCGAGGACTCGGAAGCGGTCAAGGAGGAGACGTTCGGCCCGACGGTGACGATCGCGAAGGTCCGCGACATGGACGAAGCGGTGGAGCGGGCGAACAACACGAAGTACGGCTTGGGTTCGACGGTGTTCTCGAAGTCCCGCGGCGTGGAGCTGGCGGAGAAGCTGCGCACGGGCATGACGGCGATCAACGCACCGCTGTCGTTCGCGGGCATCGCTTCACTGCCGTTCGGCGGCGTGGGCGACTCGGGTTTCGGCCGCATCCACGGCCCGGAGGGCCTGCGCGAGTTCGCGAGGACGAAGGCCATCGCGCGGCAGCGGTTCACGGCCCCGTTGACGTTGACGTCGTTCAGCCGCAAGCAGTCGACGGACGCGTTGGTGGCAAAGCTGGTGACGGTGCTCCACGGCAAGCGTTGAGCAGCGCCGGGGCTGTGGACAACTCAGGTCCGCAGCCCCGGAACTGTCGGTGCCCGCCGGTAAGCTGGATACCGGGGGCCGAGGGCCACCCCGCCCGCCGGAACCTCACCGCCCCCGGATCAGGTCCGCCGCCTTCTCCGCCACCATGATCGTCGGCGCGTTCGTGTTCCCCCGTGGCACCACCGGCATCACCGACGCGTCCACCACCCGCAGTCCTTCGACCCCCTGAACCCGCAGCTGCGGATCGACCACCGTCCCGATCGCGCACGTCCCGACCGGGTGATAGAGGGTCTGCGTGTTCTCCCGGATGTGCTCGGCCAGCTCCGCGTCACTCAGATCGTGCCGCGCGGGCAGGAACGGCTGGTCCAGGAACCGCCGCAACGGCCCCGACCGGCCGATCTCGATCAGCGCCCGCAACCCCGCGATCATCGTCTCCAGATCGCGGGGCTCCGAGTAGTAAGCCGGGTCGATTTCCGGCTTCCACAACGGATTGGCCGACTTCAGCCGCAGCCGGCCCCGGCTGGCCACGTCCACCAGCGTCGCCGCCGACGTGAAACCCGGGACCGTCGGCTCGCGCAACCCGTTGTCGTAGAACAACGTCGGCGCCACGTGGACCTGCATGTCCGGCGCGGGCAGGCCGTCCGTGGTCGGGAAGAACGCGCCCGCCTCGCCGATGTTCGACGCCAGCGGCCCGCGGCGGGTCAGCTGGTAGCGCACCAGCCCGAACGGCGTGGCCGCGTCGACCAGGTCCGTCGTGTCGCGCGTCGACCAGATGATCCCGCACGCCGGGTGGTCGTGCAGGTTCTCGCCGACGCCCGGCAGCGCGGCGACGACGTCGATCCCGTGCTCGCGCAGGTGCTCGGCCGGTCCGACACCCGAAACCATCAGCAGCTGCGGTGAATTCACCGCGCCGCCGCTCAACAGGACCTCGGTCGACGCGCGCACGGTCCGCTCGACGCCCTTGTCCAAATAGGACACACCGATCGCCCGCGTGCCCTCGAAGACGACCCGGGTGGCCGGCGCGCACGTCTTCACCGTGAGGTTCGGGCGGTCGAGCGCCGGGCGCAGGTAGGCGTCAGCGGTGGACCAGCGTCGGCCCTTCTTGCAGGTCACCTGGTAGACGCCGGCGCCTTCCTGGCTTTCGCCGTTGAAGTCGTCGGTGCGCTTGAGGCCCCACGTGACGGCCGAGTCGACCCACGCGTGCGACAGCTCGTGCGTGAACCGGCGGTCCTCGACGTGCAGCGGGCCGTCGGTGCCGTGCAGCGGACCGTCCAGCCGCTGGTTGCCCTCGGCGCGCTTGAAGTACGGCAGGACGTCGTCCCAGCCCCAGCCTTCGGCGCCGTGCTGATCGCGCCAGCCGTCGTAGTCGGCGCGGTTGCCGCGGATGTAGATCATGGCGTTGATCGACGAGCAGCCGCCGAGCATCTTGCCGCGCGGCCAGTACGCGGGCTTGCCGGTGTGCTTCTGCTCGACGGTCTCGTAGTTCCAGTCCCACTTGGTCTTGAACAGCGAGGGGAACGCGGCGGGGATGTGGATCTCGTCCGCGGTGTCCTCCGCCCCCGCTTCGAGCAGCAGGACCTGCGCCGACGGGTCTTCGGTGAGGCGGTTCGCGAGGACGCAGCCCGCGCTCCCGGCGCCGACGATGACGTAGTCGTAGGACTCCTGGACGGCCACGATGCCTCCTGTTGGCGAGATGTCAACGACTCATCATGGCGCAGCACCGCGCCGTGGGCCAGTCTAGGTTTCCCGGTGGTCCTCGCCACCTGGGCGCGGGCGCCGCCGACCTCGTCAACTATGCTGGCGAGGTACCCACGACCTGCGTTTTTAAGGAGCGGCCTGCCGTGGCCCGAGTCGTCGTCGACGTCATGCCGAAGCCCGAAATCCTCGACCCGCAGGGGCAGGCCGCACTCGGCGCCGCCGGCCGCCTGGGGTTCACCGGGATCACCGAGATCCGCCAGGGCAAGCACTTCGAGATCGAGGTCGACGACACGGTCGACGACGCGACGCTCGAGAAGATCGCGGAAGGCTTCCTCGCCAACCCGGTCATCGAGCAGTGGACGATCAAGCGGGTGGACGCGTGAGCGCGCGCATCGGCGTCATCACGTTCCCGGGCACGCTCGACGACGGCGACGCGGCCCGCGCGGTCCGCTACGCCGGCGGCGAAGCGGTGCCGCTGTGGCACGCGGACGAGAACCTGCACGACGTCGACGCGGTCGTCGTCCCGGGCGGCTTCTCCTACGGCGACTACCTGCGCGCGGGCGTGATCGCCCGGTTCGCGCCGGTGATGACGCCGGTGATCGAGGCGGCGCGCGCGGGCATGCCGGTGCTCGGCATCTGCAACGGGTTCCAGATCCTCTGCGAGGCGGGCCTGCTGCCGGGCGCGATGATCCGCAACCAGGGCCTGCACTTCATCTGCCGCGACCAGTGGCTGCGGGTGGAGAACAACGCGACGGCGTGGACGACGCGGTACGAGCCCGGCGCGGAGATCCTGATCCCGATGAAGAACATCGACGGGTGCTACGTCGCCGAGCAGTCCACTTTGGACGAGCTGGAGGCGGAGGGTCGCGTGGTGTTCCGGTACGTCGGCGGCAACCCGAACGGGTCGCGCAACGACATCGCGGGCATCCGCAGCGAGAACGGCCGGGTGGTCGGGCTGATGCCGCACCCGGAGCACGCGATCGACGCACTGACCGGCCCCTCGGACGACGGGCTGGGCATGTTCTACAGCGCGGTCGACGCGCTGGTGAAGGCCTGAGGTTCCGCGGCCGGGCGCTCCCGGCCGCGAGCCGAGGTCTCAACGCGGGTCGGCTGCCTGATCACGCGTGCAATCGAGCCGTTGCCACCGCCGCAGCTGGGATGGGCGGTGGCGGGATCGCCGTCAGGTGATCGGTCATCTCCAGCGTGCTCCGGGCTCGCCGGCGCCTCGGCCGGAGCCCGGAAACAGGGGGAAGCGGGTCCGGCCACGCTGCCGGCCGGAGTCGGTGTCGGCTTCCCGATGACGCGTGTCCATGCGTCCATCCCGGGACTCGGCGCTCGCGCAACCCCGCTGACGCGTCCAGCCAGCTCACCGTGCGCAGGGCGGCCCTCGGCCCCCGGCATCCATTTTACCGACGGCCACCGACAGTTCCGGGGCTGCAGACCCAACCTGTCCACAGCCCCGGACCACGTCAACCCTTGCTCTGGTCGTTCGACAGCCACTTCTCCGGCCGAACCCGCACGAGCACCGAATTCTCACCCAAGGCGGAGTCGACGTAAGCCGTCGCCTGCTCCGCAGGCCAGTACCGCTCAGCGATCCGCAACGCCTGTTCGCGCGTCGGCGGCTCGTCGTTCGCCACCACCGGGCCCTCCACCGTCACGTACTTGTACGGCGGGTTCTCGTCCTGCGCCACCAGGCTCAGGCGCCCGGCCGCGCGGATCGACCTGTCCTTGACCGTGTCGCGTTCCATCCAGATCAGCAGCTCGCCGCCCGGCGAGTAGTCGTACCAGACCGGGACGGCCAGCGGTGCCCGGTCCGCGCGCTCCACCGCCAGCACCCCCACGTGCACCCCGCTCAGGAACTCTTCGCGCTCCGCCGCGGTCATCACGAACGACGACATGTCACTCCCCAGGTAGAAGGCCATTCCTGGGGAGCAACACGTCGACCGCACCGGACATTCCGGACTACGAAGCCGCCGCCACCAGACGCGCGTACGAGCCGCCCGCCGAAAGCAGCTGATCGTGTGGTCCCAGCTCCGTGACCCGGCCGCCCTCGACCACCGCGACCCGGTCGGCCGCCGCCGCCGTGTGCAGCCGGTGGGCGATCGCGATCACCGTCCGCCCCGCCAAAACGCTGTTCAGCGACCGCTCCAGGTCCCGCGCCGAGCCCGTGTCCAGCAGGGACGTCGCCTCGTCCAGCACCAGCGTGTGCGGGTCCGCCAGCACCACGCGGGCCAGCGCCAGCTGCTGCGCGATCGCCGCCGGCACCGGGTGCTCGCCCGAGCCCAGCTTCGTGTCGAGGCCGGCCGGCAGCGACGCCACCCAGTCGGACGCCCCCGCCGACTCCAGCGCCGCCAGCAGCTCGTCGTCCGTCCAGTCGCCGCCCTCGCGACGCGCCGGGAGCGCCAGGTTCTGCCGCAGCGTCCCGGAGAACACGTGGTGCTCCTGGGTCAGCAGCAGGACCTCGCCGCGCAGGACGTCGTCGGCGAGCGCGGAGACGTCCTGGCCGCCGATCCGCACCGAGCCCGCCGTCGGCGCCGCGATGCCCGCCAGCAGCCGGCCGAGCGTCGACTTGCCCGCGCCCGACGGCCCGACGATCGCCAGCCGCTCGCCACGCGGCACCCGCAGGTCGATGCCGTGCAGCACCTCGCGGTCGGCCGTGTACGCGAACCGCACGCCGTCGACGTCGATGTCACGCCCGCGCGGCACTTCCGTCACCTTCGGCGCCTCCTCGGTGGCCACCGACCGGACGCCGAGGATCCGGCGCGCCGCGGCCGCCGCCACCTGCAGGTCCTCCAGCCAGAACAACGCCTCGTTCAGCGGCGCCGCCATCGCCTGCACGTACAGCAGCATCGTGGTGATCTCGCCGAGCCCGGCCCAGCCGCGCGTGTACGCGAGCAGCCCGAGCGGCAGCATCACCGCGATCGGCAGCACGTAGCTGATCTCCAGCGACGGCAGCCACCGCAGCTGCAGCGCCCGCATCCGGCGCTCGCCGAGGATGCTGCGGTCCAGCGCGTCGTACGCCGCGCCGATCCGCCGCTCGGTCAGCCCGAGCGCCTCGACCGTGCGCGCGCCCTCCGCCGTCTCGTGGACGCTCGTGGTCAGGTCCGCCCAGCGGTCAAGCATCCACTGCATCACCGACGGGATCCGCCGCTGGTACCAGACGTTGACGCTGACCAGCAGCGGCAGCGCGATCAGCAGGCCCAGCGCGAGCAGCGGCGACGTGCACACCATCGCGACGACGGTGAACACCACGGTCACCGCCGCGATCAGGATCTCCGGCGCCGCGAACCGCGCCGCGTGGTCGATCCGGCCGAGGTCGGTGGTGGCGCGGCTGAGCAGGTCGCCGGTGCCCGCCGCCTCGACCGTGCCGAGCGGCAGCCGCAGCGCCGTCCCGACGAACTCCTCGCGCGTCTCGGCCAGCACCAGCTCGCCGAACACCGCACCGCGCATCCGGGCGACCTTCCGCGCCAGTGCCTGCAGCACCAGGATCCCGACGAACGCGGCCGCCAGCACGTCGACACGGCCGGTCGTCGTGCCGGCCGCGACGTCGTCGACCAGCGTGCCGAGCAGCTGCGGCCCGGCGAGCCCGATCAGCGTCGCCACCGCGAGCGCGCCGAGCAGCAGCCCGAACTCGCGCTTGTGGCCCATCGCCGTCTTCAGCGCCCAGCGCCGGACGTCCCGCCGGGACGCCGTGGGGAGCCGTTTCATACCGTCACTGCTTTCTTCGTGTAGACCTCGTCCGCCACATGTGTCCACAAGGGACTCTGGCTGAACACCACCGTCGTCTTGCCGCGCCGCAGCCGCGCGACGCGTTCGGTGATGCGAGCCTCCGTGTGCGCGTCGACCGCCGAGGTCGGCTCGTCCAGCACCAGGACGTCGGCGCCGGTCGCCAGCGCGCGGGCCAGGTTCAGCCGCTGCCGCTGACCGCCGGACACCTCGCGGCCGCGCTCGCCGATCACCTCTTCGACGCCGTTCGGCAGCGCCTCGACGATGTCGTCGGCGTCGGCCGCGTACAGCGCTTCGGCGATGCTCACGTCGCTCGGCCGCGCCGGCGTCAGCTGCTCGCGCAGCACGCCGGAGAACCAGATGTCCTGGTTGTGCGCGTAGACGACCCGCCGCCGCAGCTCCGCGAGCGCGATCTGGTCCGCCCGCACGCCGCCGACCAGCACCTCTTCGCCCTCGGCCGGGTCGGCGAACCGGGCCAGCCGGTCGGCGACCGCTTCGCCTTCGGCGCCGAAGTCGACGACCGTCAGCCGTCCGGGCGCGACCCGGACGCCCGACTCGGTGTCGACCAGCTCCAGCGGCCCGTCGGGCAGCGGCACCGGCGTCTCGGGGTCGGCCAGCTTCGGGCGCAGCGCCAGCAGCGCCACCACCTTGCGCGCGGCGACCAGGCCGGACGTGATCGCGCCGACCGCCTCGGTCGCGGCGGTGACCGGCCAGATGAGGAACGCCGAAACGCCGTAGAACGACACGAGCTGCCCGACGCCGATCTCGCCGGCCACGGCCAGCCGCGCCCCGAGCCAGGTGATCACCACGGTGACCAGGCCGGGCAGCGCGATCTCGGCCGCGGCCAGCCACGCTTCGGCCTTGCCGACGTCGATGCCGGCCCGCCGCACCCGCTGGCTCGTTTCCCGAAATCGGGTGAAGAACCGCCGCTCGCCACCGATGCCACGCAGGATCCGCAGGCCGGACACGATGTCGGCGCCGAGCGCGTTGACGTCCCCGCGCTTCTCACGCTGCTTCGCCTTGCGCTTCTGCAGCGGCGCCAGCAGCGGCCCGATGCCCAGCACCGCGACCGGCACGCCGACCAGCGCGACCACGCCCAGCAACGGCGACGTCGAGATCAGCCAGACCGCGACCACGACGAACGCCAGCAGCGAGCCGAACGCGCGGCCGGTCATCTCGACGGTGTTGCCGACGTGGTTGACGTCGGTGGTCGAGATCGCGACGAGGTTGCCGGTGGTCGTCTGCTCACGCAGGGCGGCGCCGATCCGCGTGGTGTGCGCCGACACGGCGCGCTGCGTCGAGCCGGCGCCGTGCAGCCACAGGCCGTAGTTGAGGAAGTGCAGCCACGTCCCGGTGAGCGTCTGCACCAGCCCGAGCAGGGCAGCGGCGAGCGCCCACCGCCAGACGGCGGCGCCGTCGTGCGCGCTGACGGCACCGATGCCCTGGCCGATCACCAGCGGCACCAGCGCACCGGGCAGCGCCCAGACGACACCGAGCGCGGCCGCGCCCAGCACCGTGCCGAGCCGAGCCCGGAACACGGCGAGCAGGAACCGGCTCGCGCTCGGCCGCGCGGGCAGCCGCAGCGGCGGAAAGGGATATGTGGCGGAAAGCACGATTCCCGACGGTAAGCCGAGGCCGGGACAAAGGCGACCGATTTTCGCCGCGCCGGCGTCCCCACGTGCCCCGAGCCGCTTTGGGGACCCCCGATTTCAACGTTACTCGCGAGGACCGACAGTTCCGGGCCCGCGCACCGGAGTTGTCCACAGCGCCCCAAGGCGGCCTTGGTTGCGTCTCACGCACCGAAGGCCGCCTTGGGTGCTCCACCCATGCCACCACCGCCGCCCTCAGCGGAGGCGCTTTGCGCCGCAGTGCTGATCCAATGCACCGAAGGCCACATTGGGGCGCTCGGGGCCGGGCGATGTCGGCTTGCTCACACCCCGCCGAGCGCGGCCCGATTCCGCGGGCCCACCGTCCGGGGCACCCGGGACCGGCACGTATCCTGGCGGCCGTGGCGAACCCTGACACGGACACCGTGACCAGCACCGTTGACACCACCGAGCGCGCCGGGGCGACCCCGGACCACACCCAGCCGTACCGCGAACTCGGCCTCGCCGACGACGAGTACGCCCGCATCCGCGAGATCCTCGGCCGCCGGCCCACCGACGCCGAGCTGGCGATGTACTCGGTGATGTGGAGCGAGCACTGCTCGTACAAGTCGTCGAAGAAGCACCTCCGGTACTTCGGGGAGACCGCCACCGACGAGATGAAGGCCAAGATGCTGGCCGGCATCGGCGAGAACGCAGGCGTCGTCGACATCGGCGAGGGCTGGGCGGTCACCTTCAAGGTGGAGAGCCACAACCACCCGTCCTATGTGGAGCCGTACCAGGGCGCGGCGACCGGCGTCGGCGGCATCGTCCGCGACATCATGGCCATGGGCGCGCGGCCCCTCGCGGTCGCCGACGCCCTGCGCTTCGGACCGGCCGACGCCCCTGACACCAAGCGCGTGCTGCCCGGCGTCGTGGCCGGCGTCGGCGGCTACGGCAACTGCCTCGGCCTGCCCAACATCGGCGGCGAGCTCGTGTTCGACCCGTCCTACTCGGGCAACCCGCTGGTCAACGCCCTGTGCGTCGGCGCGATGCGCGTCGAGGACCTGCACCTGGCGTTCGCGTCCGGCACCGGCAACAAGATCATCCTGTTCGGTGCCCGCACCGGCCTCGACGGCATCGGCGGCGTCTCCGTCCTGGCAAGTGACACCTTTTCGGGTGACGAATCGGCGTCCGGCCGCAAGAAACTGCCGAGCGTCCAGGTCGGCGACCCGTTCACCGAGAAGGTGCTCATCGAGTGCTGCCTCGAGCTGTTCGCGCAGAAGCTCGTCGTCGGCATCCAGGACCTCGGCGGCGCCGGGCTGTCCTGCGCGACGTCGGAGCTGGCGGCGGCCGGTGACGGCGGCATGCACATCTACCTCGACCGCGTCCCGCTGCGCGCCACCGGGATGACGCCGGCCGAGGTCCTCTCCAGTGAGTCGCAGGAACGCATGTGCGCGGTCGTCGCGCCGGAGAACGTCGAGGCGTTCATGGCGGTGTGCCGCAAGTGGGACGTCATCGCCACCGACATCGGCGAGGTCACCGACGGCGAGCACCTGGTCATCACCTGGCACGGCGAGACGGTCGTCGACGTCCCGGCGCACACGGTGGCCCACCAGGGCCCGGTGTACGACCGGCCGATCCAGCGTCCGTCCACTCAGGACGCACTGATCGCGGACACGTCGGCGAAGCTGCCGCGTCCGTCCACTCCGGACGAATTGCGCGCGGACATCCTGCGGCTGATTTCGTCGCCGAACCAGGCGTCGAAGGAATGGGTGACGTCGCAGTACGACCGGTACGTGCGCGGCAACAGCGTGCTGGCGCAGCCGTCCGACTCGGGCATGATCCGGATCGACGAGTCGAGCGGCCGCGGCGTCTCGGTGGCGACGGACTGCAACAGCAAGTTCGTCTACCTGGACCCGTACCGCGGCGCGCAGCTGGCGCTGGCGGAGGCGTACCGCAACGTGGCGACGGGCGGCGCGACGCCGGTTGCGGTCTCGGACTGCCTCAACTTCGGCGCCCCGACCGACCCGGGCGTGATGTGGCAGTTCGAGCAGGCGGTGCACGGCCTCGCGGACGGCTGCGTGGAGCTGGGCATCCCGGTGACGGGCGGCAACGTGAGCTTCTTCAACCAGACGGGCGACACGGCGATCCTGCCGACGCCGGTGATCGGCGTGCTGGGCGTGATCGACGACGTCACCCGCCGCATCCCGACGGGCATCGGCGCGGAGGCGGGCGAAACGCTGCTGCTGCTGGGCGAAACGCACGACGAGCTGGACGGCTCGGCCTGGGCCCGCGAGCTGCACGGCCACCTGGGCGGCGTGCCCCCGCGCGTCGACCTGGCCCGCGAAAAGCTCCTGGCGGAGATCCTGGTGGCGGGTTCCCGCGACGGCATGATCTCGGCCGCGCACGACCTTTCGGACGGCGGCCTGATCCAGACGCTGGTCGAGACGGTCCTCATCGGACAGTGCGGCGCCCGGGTGTTCCTGGACACCGACCAGGACCCGTTCGTCCAGCTGTTCTCCGAGTCGGCGGGCCGCGTGCTGGTGGCGGTCCCGCGCACGGAGGAGCTGCGGTTCACGGAGATGTGCACGGCCCGCGGGCTGCCGTGGCGCAAGACGGGCGTGGTGGACCCGGAGTCGGGAACGCTGGAGCTGCAGGGCATCACCGAGTTCACGCTCGACGAGCTGCGCGAGGCCTGGGAGAACACGCTCCCGGCCCTGTTCGACTGACCCGAACCCCGACCTGTCCACAGCCGGGCCCGAATGTGGACAGGTCAGGGCTTCGCGGGCAATTTCGCGGGTTTCGTCGCACCCCGCCGATAGACTGGAACCGGGGACGCCCCCCAGGGAAGGGCGGGGGCTGCTCATGTGCGGCTACAGCCGGGGCGAAACGATCGTGGCGCAGCCGCATCCACCGCTATCCCGCGACACCTGGTCCACGACCAGCTCGCTGACCGTGGACCAGGGCCGCCGGGCAGCGGCCATCTCGCGCGCGGAGTGCACGGGCCGTTCGCCGGCCTCATGCGGTGCGTAGTTGATCTCGGCCGGTCGGAAACCGGACCGGCAGGGGGTTGCTCGGCCCGCCTCGGTGACGACTCGCGGCTCCAATCCCCCGCGCTCACGGCAGCGCAAAGCACGCCGCTCAGCCGACCGTCGCGCGACCTCACCCCGCCTTGGCGATGATCCTCAGCTCCCCATCCCGCAGCTCTTCCAACACCCAGCTCTCCGGCAACTGCACATCCTTCTCCGCCCGAACCCGCGTGTTGTACAACGCGGGCGGCGACGCAAGCGACGCGAACCGCAGGTCGGTCTGGCCCCCGAATCGGGTTCGGTTCAAATCGATCGACCCCGCCACCACGACCCCGTGAAACACCGCGTCGCCCGCGAACGTGGCGTTCTTGAACGTCGTCTGGCCGGCGAACGTCGTCTCCGTGAAGTCCACCAGCTCGGCGAACCGGGTTCCGCTGAACCACGCGAGACTCTCGAAAACCGCCCCGCGGCACCGGAAGTGGCCCCCCAGCCGGCCCGGTCCCGTACCCGCTCCCGTCAGGTAGACCCTGCCCGTGAAGCGGGAGCCGCTCAGGTTCGTGCTGCTGTGCAAGGCCGCGTACCTCAGCAGCATGCCGCCCACCTTGCACCCCGACAGGTCGAGGTATTCGACGACCGCGCCCGTCAGGTCCAGGTCGTAGCCGGGAGCGCCGGCTTCGCCCGCCGGTGGCAGCAGCTCACGGATCAGCCGCTGGGCCGTCAGCCGGACCTGCAGTTCGCGCTCTTCCTCGGGCGGACCGATCAAGGCGTCGCGGTCGAGGCCCGGCTTGTACCGCGGGTGGTCGAACGGCCGCCGCAGGTACGAGCACAGCACGTCCAGCACCGTCTGCGTGTACTCCGGCCGGCTCCGCGCCAAGCCCGCCAACGCGTGCAGCGCCCCCACCCGCACCTGGTCGGCGTCGTGCCCCAGCAGCTCCACGGCCTTGGCGAACCGCTCGTCCGCCACCCGCTCGCGATCCTGCTCCGCGCGCTGCGACTCCAGCTCGTGGCGGCGTCGCTCGATGTCCTGGCGGCGCTCCTCGACGCGTCGGCGCCGGTCGTTCAGCCACAACGCGTACAGCGCCACGATCGCGCCGCCGGCGAGGCCGCCCGTCTTCAGTGCGTCGCTGCGGCTCGTGGCCGGGTCGGCCAGCAGCCAGCCGCCCACCGCCACCAGCAGCAGCGACGCCGCGAACGTCCACGCCAGCGGCGATCGCCACACCCTCACGAAACGAGCATCGTGCTGATGCAGAAACCCTTGTCGTCGAAGTTCGTCGCGCTCAGCGTGCCCTTGACCGACTTGCCCGCCGACGTCCCGGTGACCTGACCCTCGACCAGGAACTGGTCGTCCGGCACGTCACCGAGCTGCAGCTGCAGCGGCGGCTTGAGGAACGTCTTGAGCCACGAGTCGAGCAGGTCCTTCGAGTCCGAGCAGCCCAGCGCCAGCGCGCCCGCGTTGTCACCCGCGTTCAGCTTGTCGATGAAGCCCTGCAGGACGGCCTTCGCGTCCGCGTTGCCCGACCCGCTCGGCGCCGACGGCTTCGTGCTCGGGGTGGTCGACTTCTTCGGGGTCGGCTTCGGCGTCGACGGCTTGGCCGACGTGCTCGGCGGCGCCGCGACCGTGTTGTCGTCCTTCGACAGGAAGAAGCCCGGCGCGACGAAGCCGGTCACGCCCACGGCCGCCAGCAGGACCACGACCGTGGCGCCGATGGCGATCCACATCCCGGTCTTGCTCTTCTTCGGCGGCGCCGGCGGCCCGCCGAACCCCTGCCCGTAGCCCCCGGCCTGCTCCCAGCCGGACATCTGGCCGCCCTGGCCCGGGTCCCACGCCTGCTGGCCGTACTGCTGCGCGTTCGGGTCCGCCCACGCCGACTGCTGCTGCGCGTTCGGGTCACCCCACTGCGGCTGCGGGCTCGCCGGGAAGCCACCGGACGGGTACCCCTGCGGGTACTGCTGCGTCGGGTACGGCTGCTGCTGGTTCGGGTCCCACCCACCCTGCTGCGGGTACGGCTGCTGCGGGAAGCCACCCGACTGCGGCTGCTGGCCGTACGGGTCGGGCTGGCCGGGCTGGCCCGGCTGAGGCGGGTACGTCATCTTTCATGCCTTCCGGGCGCGGGGTGTTCGTGCGCTTCCGACGTCCGCAAGGCCCGTGCGGTTCCCCCAGGACGTGGTGAGCAGCATTCTGCAAGCTCGGACGGTACGGCATGAAACCGGCTCCCGGACGCGGCCGACGCGAAGTCGTCACGATCCGGGAGCCGGTGCTGCGGATCAGCCGTTGGCCAGCGCCTGGAGCCGGTCGTAGGCACCGTTGAAGGTGTCCTGGTCGAGCGGGCTCGAGGTGTACTGCCAGACGGTGTAGTAACCCCAGTTGTACGGCAGCGTGCCCACCGACGAGGCGTACCGCGCGACCCACAGCGGGGCCGTGCTGGAGAAGTCACCGCTGACGCAGGAGCTCCACCAGCTCGTCGAGGTGTAGATCACCGGGTACCGGCCGGTGAGGGCGTGGTAGGTGTCGTGGAAGTCGAGGATCCACGACGTCATCCCCGCCTTGCTCAGCCCGTAGCAGGTCGCGCCGTACGGGTTGTACTCCATGTCCAGCGCGCCGGGCAGCGTCTTGCCGTCGGCCGACCAGCCGCCGCCGTGGGCGACGAAGTACTGGGCCTGCGCCGCGCCGCTCGAGGTGTTCGGCGTGGCGAAGTGGTAGGCGCCGCGGATGAAGCCCTGGTTGTAGGAGCCGTTGTACTGCTGCGCGAAATACGGGTTGGTGTAGCTGGTGCTCTCCGTGGCTTTGGTCCAGACGAACCGCTTGCCCTGGTTCCACCAGCTCGCCCAGTCGACGTTGCCCTGGTAGCTGGCGACGTCCATGCCGGCCACCGTGGCCAGCACCTGGTTCGGCACGGCCTGCGCCGGCTGTGGCTGCTGCGCCGCCTGCTGCGTGTCCGGTGTCGACTTGTCGCCTTCGACGCGCCGGATCTGCGACCCCAGCTCGTGGTTGTGCTGCGCGATGTCCGCGTTGATCGCGGCCACCGGGTCGGCCTCGGGGGAGAACGTCGCCGCCTGCGCCGTGCTGCCGAGCAGGAGCAGCGTGGCCGGGACGACCAGGGCGGCGAACAGCCGCCCTCTTCGGGAAGTGGACATCGTTGAATCCCTTCACAGATACCCTCGCTGAGGACGGCTTACTGCAGGTAGCCGTCCGTGCACGATTGTTGAGGACGACGTGGCGTTTGTCACTCAGTTCCGTGAAATTGGGTATACGCGTGGGTGATTTTCCCGGGAAGTTGATCTTCAATTGGTGATGCGTTAACACTTATTACTGACGCCGCTGGGCCGTTCAGCCCAGCGCGAGGGCGCGCAACCGGTCGGCCGGGCCGTTGAACCAGTTCTGGTCGCCGGGCAGGGAACCGCGGTCGGCGAACTGCCAGATCGTGTGGATGCTCCAGCCGGCGGGCAGCTCGCCGATGAAGGTGTTGTAGCGCGCGATCCACAGCGGGTTGCCGCCGAACCCGCCGTTGTTCGCGGTGCAGCGCTTCCACCAGCTCGTCGACGTGTAGATGGTCGGGTACCGGCCCGTCGCGGCGCGGTAGGTCTCGGAGAAGTCGCGGATCCAGGCGACCATGCCCGCGGCATCCTTGCCGTAGCAGGTCTCGCCGTACGGGTTGTACTCCGCGTCGAGCGCGCCCGGCAGCGTCTTGCCGTCGGCCGACCAGCCGCCGCCGTGGGCCAGGAAGTACCGCGCCTGCGACGCGCCGTCGGAGATGTCCGGCCGGGCGAAGTGGTAGGCGCCGCGGATCAGGCCGACTTGGTAGGAACCGTTGTACTGCTGGGCGAACTGCGGGTTGAGGAACCCGGTGCCCTCGGTCGCCTTGACGTAGACGAACTTCGCGCCCGACCGGGCGGCGCCGGGCCAGTCGACCGGACCCTGGTGCCCGCTGACGTCGTGGCCGAGCTGCTGGTCGTCACCGCCGTACAGCACGCCGGGCGCCGCGTCGACGCCTTCCACCTTGGCGATCTGCGAACCCGCGTAGTGGTCCTCGGCGCCCGCGTAGACGTCACCGGCCGTCGCCGGGGCCTGCCCGGCGGCGAGCAGGACGACGGTCAGGAACGCGGGCAGCAGCGAACGACGTTTCACCCTCTTGCTCCCCACCGGTCCCGTGAGATTTCTTCAGGCTCACGATGCACCCGCGTCGCCGGATCGGCGACTCGGATGATCACTCGGTGGGGTGGAACCCGCAGGTCAGCGGCGTTCGTCGGCCAGTGCCTTCAGCAGGTGCTCGGCCGGCACGACCGCCGTGATCAGGTCGTGCGGGTTGATCGCGACCGGGTGACCGCCGAGCAGCCGGACGATGTCGCGGCCGAGCACCGCGCGGGCGTGCGGCCACTCGCGCGGCACCAGCGCCTTGCGCGTGTAGGCGGGCACCATGACCCGGCCGTCGGTGTTGTGGAACCCGATCACCGTGCGCTGCACCGGCGACATGGCGTAGACGAACAGCGTCGCGTCGAGGACGACCTTCGGCAGGTCCGACGCCGGCCGGTGCTCGGTGCGGACCAGCTGCAGCAGCTGCTCCAGCTCGTTCGTCGGCTCCGGGAAGCCGAGCGCCTTGGGCGAGGGCCGGTAGCGGTCGTTCGGGTGGAAGTCGGCGACGACGTCGCCCGCGCCGTTCACCGGGTAGGCGCCGACGACCGCCCACGACGGCACCGGGCCGTTCGGGTCGAAGGCCTCGTCGATGACGTAGAGCCAGCTGTTGGGGTTGGCGCGGGCGTTCGCGCGCATCTCCGCGGTGATCTCCGGCGTGCCGTGCCTGCCCGACCGGCGGGCCTGCTGGCCGCCGCGGCGCGCGGCCCGGTTCTGCTTGCTGTGCCTGCCGGGGCGGTCGGCCCCGCTGCCGGTGGGCTGCTGCGAAACCATCCGATCTGCCTCGTCCCGCTGCGCCATCGTCGTCCCCACGTTCTCGGGTGTGCCGGAAAACTCTCGGTGCGCCACTCTACTGTTTGGCCATGGCCTCTTCGCGTTCGGTCGACCCCGGACAGTTACGTGCGGCGGTGCTGGCGATTTCCCCGTGGTTGCAAGGCGACGCGCCGGATCCGGCGCGCCCGGAACTGGCCGCGGCGGTCCGGCTCAGCCTGCGCGCGCTCGCGGCGGACGCGCCCGGCCGCACGGTCGAAGTGCGCGTGCCGCCGTTCGCGGCGGTGCAGTGCGTGGAGGGCCCGCGGCACACGCGCGGCACCCCGCCGAACGTGGTCGAGACCGACCCGCGGACGTGGCTCGAGCTGGCCACCGGACGGCTGGACTGGACCACGGCCGTGGCGGACGGCCGGGTGACCGCTTCGGGCACCCGGGCCGACCTTTCCCACTGGCTCCCCCTCGTCCGCCTCTGACGGACGGGGCGGTTACGGCTTGCGGCCGACGCCGCCGGCGATGGTGCGCTGCGCGACGTTGAGCTCCTTGAGCCGCGGGCCGTCCGGCCACCAGTCGGCGCACAGCGTCACGCCGGGTTCGACGAGTTCGAGACCGGGGAACAGCGCCTCGATCTCCTTCTGCGTCCGGAAGGTGCCCGAGCCCATCGGGCTGTGCAGGAAGAAGTCCTCCATGCGCCGCGCGGTCGCCGAGTCCTCGTTCGCCGGGTCGAAGAAGTGGCTGATCCCGACGAAGGAGCCGGACGGCAGCGCGTCGACGTACTCCTTCATGATCTCGGCCGGGCGTTCCTTCGGGCCGTTGAAGTGGTGCAGCGTGCCCATCTGCAGCAGCACGAGCGGCTGCGAGAAGTCGATGTGCTCGCGGATGAGCTCGTTCCCGAGGATCCGCTGCGGCTCGAAGATGTCCTCCGAGACGAAGTGGGTGTGCTCGTTCTCCTCCAGCAGCGCGCGGCCGTGGGCGAGGACCACCGGGTCGTTGTCGACGTAGACAACCGTGGCCTCGGGGTGGATCCGCTGCACGACCTGGTGGGTGTTCTCCGCCGTCGGCAGCCCGGAGCCGAGGTCGAGGTACTGGGTGATCCCCGTCTGGCTGGCGAGGAAGCGGCAGGCGCGGATGAGGAAGCCGCGGTTCTCGAACGCGAGGTCCTGAGCCTCCGGAGCCGCCTGCTGGACCTTGTGGAGGACTTCCCGGTCGATCTCGTAGTTGTCCTTCCCGAGCAGGAAGGCGTCGTACACGCGCGCGATGCTCGCTCGGGTGGGGTCGACCCCCACGGGAACCCGTTCGGTCCGGGTCGCGGCTTCGGGCATGTTGAACCTCGCAAGTTCTGTGTCGAAAGTCTCGTACTCTACGTAGAGTAGGACTCCGCGCGCATGGGGTAAACCGGGTCACCTCTTTGCGCAGGACGGGGGAACGTGTACTTTCGGTAGTCGGGCTAGAACCCCCTGGTGACGTGAGCGCGGAAGGTCCGGGAATGAACGCGGTGAACGCGTCCGCAGGAGAACAGAACATCGGCCCCACGGCGCGCCGCATGATCCTGGGCTCGCAGCTGCGGCGGCTCCGTGAAGAGGCCGGCATCACCCGGCAGCAGGCCGGGTACAACATCCGCGGGTCCGAGTCGAAGATCAGCCGGCTGGAACTGGGCCGGGTCGGCTTCAAGGAACGCGACGTCACCGACCTGCTGACGATGTACGGCGTCGAGGACCCGGCGGAGCGCCAGACGTTCCTCGACATGGTCAAGCAGTCGAACGAGCCGGGCTGGTGGCGGCGCTTCGGCGACACGATGCCGAACTGGTTCACCGACCTCGTCGGGCTCGAGGAGGCCGCCGCCCGGATCCAGATCTGGGAGCCGCTGTACGTGTCGGGGCTGTTGCAGATCGAGCCGTACGCGCGGGCGATCTTCAGCCATGGACGCCCGGAGATGGCCGACGAGCGCGTCGACCAGCTGGTCGCGCTGCGGATGCGGCGGCAGAAGATGTTCAGCAGGCCGGACGCGCCCCGCGTGTGGATGGTGCTCGACGAGTCGGTCCTGTACCGGCCGATCGGCGGGATGAAGGTGCTCAAGCAGCAGATCGAATACCTGCTGGAGATGAGCGCGCTGCCGCACGTGTCGGTGCAGATCCTGCCGTACTCGCGCAGCGGCCTCTCCGCGGAACACGCGTTTTCGCTGCTGCGGTTCGGCGAACCGGAACTGCCGAACATCGCCTACGTCGAGTACCTGACCGGCGCGCACTACATCGAGAAGCGGGAAGAGATCGAAAAGTACAGCCGCGCCCTCGACATGCTCGCCGTCGACGCCGAGACGCCGGAGCGTAGCCGCGCTCTGCTCGCGAAGCGCCGCCAGGAGATCTGAAACTCCCTGCCCGTGCTCGGATCGCGGCGCCGCAGTGTGCCCGCCGATCGGTGACAACGCGTAGCCGTTAACCCGTTAGGGCTGCTTTCTGTCACTCGATAGGTTAACCGCAACCTCGGGATTTCTTACCGTCCGAGAACTTTGCAAGAAATTCTGCACGTGCATTTACCGTTGCAAGCACACGTGCTAACCTCGGATACGCGGGCAAATGCACATGCAGATGCATCGCCCCGGAAGGTTTTCCGCATCGAGAGGTGGGACCATGGCAGAGCGATTCGAGAACGGCATCCCGGCCGATCGGCTGTCCGGTGCCGAGTGGCGCAAGGCGAGTTACAGCGGTGCCGTCGGCAACTGCGTCGAGGTCGCACCGCTGTCCAGCGGCGAGATCGCGATGCGGAACTCGCGGTTCCCGACCGGCCCGGCGCTGGTCTACACGCGCGCCGAGATGGCGGCGTTCCTGGCGGGCGCGAAGGACGGTGAATTCGACGATGTCCTCGGCTGAGGCCGTCGCCGTCTTCGACATCGAAACCGGACTGCAGGAGCTGGTGGCCCGCGGCTACCAGTTCGTCCACCCCGCCGACGAGCACGGCGAAGTCCTCGCCGTCGTCGGCGTGCGAGTGCACGACGACGTGGTGGACGTGGTCCGGCTCAACGCCGAAGACGACGTCGTGGCGACCCGGATGCCCGGCACCGAGGAGAACATCTTCGAGCCGGAGCGCTGGTTGTGGCGCCGCCGCGGCGATGGCGCGCAGGTGCTCTCGGAAATCCTCTCGCTGCCGGATGCTTGCTAGACATGACGGCTCCAGGCCCCGTCCGAAGTGGTCAGCGCCACGTCGGGCGGGGCCTGCCGCATGTCCGGACCGTTTACACTGAGAACGGCCCGACCACGTCTTCCCAGGAGCTCTTCGGTGGTTTCCGACCCCCAGCTCGTGTCCGACCAGCCCGAACCGGAACCTCGTGAGGAGTGCGGCGTCTTCGGCGTCTGGGCTCCCGGGGAAGAAGTCGCGAAGCTGACCTACTACGGCCTGTACGCCCTCCAGCACCGGGGCCAGGAGGCCGCCGGTATCTCCGTCTCCGACGGCTCGCAGATCGTGGTCTTCAAGGACCTCGGCCTGGTCAGCCAGGTGTTCGACGAGCAGATCCTGCAGTCGCTGCAGGGCCACATCGCCGTCGGGCACTGCCGGTACTCGACGACCGGCGCGACCATCTGGGAGAACGCCCAGCCGATCTTCCGCACCACCGAGACCGGCAGCGGCCTGTCCTTCGCCCACAACGGCAACCTCGTCAACACCGCCGAGCTGCGCGAACGCACCATCGAGGCCGGCCTCAAGCCGCACGCGGGCCTCACCGGCTCGTCCAGCGACTCGGACCTCATCTGCGGCCTGCTCGCCGCGAACGCCGCCGACAAGGGCATCGAGGCCGCCGCGATCGAGCTGCTGCCCACCCTGAAGGGCGCGTTCTGCCTGGTGTTCTCCGACGAGAACACGCTGTACGCGGCGCGCGACCCGCACGGCGTCCACCCGCTGGTGCTCGGCAGGCTCGAACGCGGCTGGGTCGTCTCGAGCGAGACCGCCGGCCTCGACATCGTCGGCGCGTCGTTCGTTCGCGAGGTCGAGCCGGGCGAGCTCATCGCGATCGACGCCGCGGGCCTGCGCTCCTCCCGGTTCGCGAACCCGGACCCCAAGGGCTGCGTCTTCGAGTACGTCTACCTGGCCCGCCCCGACACCACGATCGCCGGCCGCGGCGTGCACGCCACCCGCGTCGAGATCGGCCGCCGCCTCGCCGCCGAGCAGCCGGCGGAGGCCGACCTGGTCATGCCGGTGCCGGAGTCCGGCACCCCGGCGGCCATCGGCTACGCGCAGGGCTCGGGCATCCCGTACGGCACCGGCCTGGTGAAGAACGCCTACGTCGGGCGCACGTTCATCCAGCCGTCGCAGACGATCCGCCAGCTGGGCATCCGGCTCAAGCTGAACCCGCTGCGCGACGTCATCCGCGGCAAGCGCCTGGTCGTCGTGGACGACTCGATCGTCCGCGGCAACACCCAGCGCGCGCTGGTCCGGATGCTGCGGGAGGCCGGCGCGCTCGAGGTGCACGTCCGGATCGCGTCTCCGCCCGTGCGCTGGCCCTGCTTCTACGGGATCGACTTCGCCTCGCGCGCCGAGCTGGTCGCGAACGGCGTCGACCTCGACGGCATCCGGCGCTCGATCGGCGCCGACTCCCTGGGCTACATTTCCCTGGACGGCCTGGTCGCGGCGGCGGAACAGCCGAAGTCGCGGCTGTGCACGGCGTGCTTCTCCGGCGAGTACCCGATCCCGCTGCCGGAGGACGCGCTGATCGGGAAGCACCTGCTCGAGAGCCTCGACTCGGTCAATGGCGCGGCAACTCCCGTCAGCCCCGCCGGGTACGGTGCCGAAGACGCCGTCCGGCGTCCCTGAGTTCCTTCCAGTAGGGAGTCCGTCCACCGTGAGCGAGTCCACGAGCGCCACGTACGCCGCCGCCGGGGTCAGCATCGAGGCCGGTGACCGAGCCGTCGATCTGCTCAAGCCGCACGCCGAGCGGGCCACGCGCCCCGAGGTCCTCGGCGGCGTCGGCGGCTTCGCGGGGCTCTTCTCCCTCAAGCTCGACAAGTGGAAGGAGCCGGTGCTCGCGTCGTCCACCGACGGCGTCGGCACCAAGATCGCGGTCGCGCAGGCGCTGGACAAGCACGACACGGTCGGCATCGACCTGGTCGCCATGGTCGTCGACGACCTGGTCGTGACCGGCGCCGAGCCGCTGTTCCTGCAGGACTACATCGCCGTCGGCAAGGTGCACCCGGAGAAGATCGCCGCGCTGGTCGGCGGCATCGCCGAAGGCTGCGTCCGCGCGGGCTGCGCGCTGCTCGGCGGCGAGACCGCGGAGCACCCCGGCCTGATGGGCGAGCACGACTACGACATGTCGGCCACCGGCATCGGCGTCGTCGAGGCGGCGCAGCTGCTCTCGCCGGAGAAGGTCCGCCCGGGTGACGTCGTGCTGGCGCTGGGCTCGTCGGGCCTGCACTCCAACGGCTACTCGCTGGCCCGGCACGTGCTGCTGGACATCGCGCGCATGCCGCTCGACGGGCACGTCGAAGAGTTCGGCCGCACCCTCGGTGAGGAGATGCTGGAGCCGACGCGGATCTACGCGAAGGACTGCCTGGCGCTGGCCGCCGAGACCGAGGTCCGGACGTTCGCGCACGTCACCGGTGGTGGGCTCGAGGCCAACCTGGCCCGGGTCATGCCGCGCGGGCTGGTTGCGCGGCTCGACCGCGGCACCTGGACGCCGCCGGCGGTGTTCGCGCTGATCGGCCAGCGCGGCAAGGTCGAGCGGGCCGAGCTGGAGAAGACGTTCAACATGGGCGTCGGCATGGTCGCGATCGTCGGCGCCGAGGACGTCGACCGGGCGCTGGCCATGCTGACCGCGCGGCACGTCCCGGCGTGGGTGCTCGGCGACGTCCAGCCCGCCGAAGACGTCGACGGCCCGCGCGCGGTGCTTTCGGGCGACCACCCGCGGTTCTGAGCGTGGCCACCGGGGACGTGGTGGTCGGCTCCCGGTTCGTCATCCCGGAGGCCGAGCTCAGCGAGCGTTTCTCGCGCTCGTCCGGCCCCGGCGGGCAGGGCGTCAACACCACGGATTCGCGGGTCGAGCTGTCGTTCGACGTCGCGGCTTCGCCGTCCATCCCGGAACACCTGCGTGACCGGGTGCTGGCCGCGCTGGAGTCCAGGCTGGTCGACGGCGTCCTGACGATCGCGGCGAGCGAACACCGCTCACAGCTGCAGAACCGCGAAGCGGCGCGCGGCCGGCTGGCGAACCTCCTGCTCGACGCGTCGGCCCCGCCACCGGCCAAGCGGCGCCCCACGAAACCGTCGCGCGGTTCGAAGGAGCGCCGCCTGGCGTCGAAGAAGCGCCGGAGCGACGTGAAGAGAGGCCGCTCCGGCCGCTTCGACGACTAGTCCAGCGAGAGGTGCACGCACTCCCCGGCCGGCCGGTAGCCGACCCGGGCGTAGATCCTCCCGATCCCCAGGTCGCCCGGGGTGAGGAACGCCGTGTGCGCCCCGGCCTCGTGGACTTCGCGGGTGAGCCGCGCGGTGATGGCGGCGGCGATCCCGCGTCCGCGGTACGCCTCGAGCACGGCGATCCCGGCGATCTCCGCGGTGCCGTCGACGATTTCGAGCGCGCTCCCGCCGCCGAGCACCGCTCCCGAGCCGGTGTCCTCCGCGAGGAGGTGCCGGACGCCGGTGTTCGCCTTCAGCCGCTCGACCTCGGCGTCGCCGACCTCTCCTGGCTCGCCGAACGCCGTGTTCTGCGCCGACCGCAGGCGCCGGAAGTCCGCGTCGGATTCCGGCGCGCGCAGCCGGATCCCCGGCGGACCCGGCCGGTCGACCCGCTCGCCCGGCGCGCAGGTCATCAGCGGCACCCGCCGTTCGAGCTGGTACCCCGCGCCGACCAGCAGGTTCTCCAAGCCGGGAGTGACGTCGGTGAAGTACTCGAGCCGCGGGAGCAGGCCCCGCCGCCGGTACGCCTCGGTCAGGGCGCCGATCTCGGCCGCCGTCGGCCGTGCGCCGTCGTCCGGGATCGCGTAGTTGAGCATCGGGTGGGCGGTGCCCGGGGTGTAGGTGGCCAGGAAGGGACCGACCCGCTCGGTTTCCCGGCCGCGGGGCGCCGTCTTGCGGACATAGGTCTGGATGGCAGACATGTGAGCCTTTCGAAAGCAGGTCAAAGAAGCCATGGGGAGTTCGCTGGGCGTCGGGACCTAGCGGAGGCCGACGCCGGAGGCGGCGCCAGGCATAGGCGGTCATTCCTTGACTCGAAGGGCTACTGCGGGTTCAGTTTCGCACGACCGGCAACCGGTTTACCGGCGTTCGGGTGCGCCATCGGCCAGGGCACAGTGTCCACTGTGGAGCATGTGGACAACTCTGTGGAAGAAATCGGCGATCCGGCCGGGAAGCGTTGCCGCGCAACGCAAAGCCGGCAGACGCCCCTGTGTACTACTCGGCCAGCTCGCGGGCTCGTTCGAGCAGGGTCTGCAAGTGCAGGCCGCGCCGGACGTCGCAGGGGTGGCTGGTGGTGCCGCTGGCGATCATCGCCGCGAAGTCGTCCAGCAGCGCGGTGTAGGACTCCTGCGCCGAGCCCGGTTTGCGCCCGAGCGTCCGGTAACCGTGCTCGCCCCAGACGGCGACCTCGACGACGGTCGGCTGCACCGGCAGCCGCAGCGACAGCGTGGCCGTGCTGATCACGCCGTCCTCGTGGGCCAGCATCAGGTGCCAGAGGTCGCCGGGGCTTCGCCGGGCCGCCACGACCTCGGTGATCGGGCCGAGCGCGGCGTCCAGCATGTCGAGCGCGTGCGGGCCGATGTCGAACAGCGCGCCGCCGTCGTCCTGGCGCCACGGCGAAGCCGCGTACTGGCCGCCGAGCAGGGCGCCGGAGAGCCAGCGCGCGCCGCCGCCCGCCCAGCCACCGGCCTCGGCCAGCCCGGCGAGCCACTCCTGCGTCTGCGCCGAGTACCGCAGGGTCAGCATGACGAGCGCGGCGACGTCGGCGGCCGCGACGGCGTCGGCCAGCCGCCGGGCACCGGCGAGGTCGGCCGCGATCGGCTTCTCGAGGATCAGGTGCTTCCCGGCCTCGGCCGCGCGCACGCCCAGCTCGGCCTGCACCGACGGCGGCACGGCGAACGCGACCGCGTCCACCTGCTCGAACAGCTCCTCGACGGTACTCGCGGCGGCCGCGCAGTGCGTCTCCGCAAGCGTTTGCGCCGCCTCCGGGCGACGGGCCCAGACCGCCGTCAGCGCGGTACCCGGGTGGTCCGCCAGTCCGGGCGCGTGCACCGTCTTCGCCCACGGGCCGGCGCCGATCAGGCCGACGCGCAGCTGTCCGTCCGCGATGAGCTGTCCCACGGCCCGCAGTCTAGGTGTGGTGCTCGTCGCGCCGGAACCGCGTCCGCGGATGGCTAAAGTGCCTGCATGATCGCCTCGCGTTTGGCCCGCTGCTTCGCCGTCTCCGCCCTGCTGGTGGGCGCCTCGTTCGCGGGCGCCGCGCCCGCCTCGGCGACGGGCACCGACGGGGCGTGCCCCGAGGTCGGCGGCGTCACGGTGGTCGTCGACTTCGGCGACCTGGGCCCGCAGCCGCTGGTCCGCTGCGCCCCCGGCACCCCCGCGAACGGCATCGCCGCCCTGCAGGAGGCCGGCATCGACGTCGCCGGCTCGCAGAAGTACGGCCTCGCCGTGGCGTGCCGGATCAACGGCAAGCCGGGGCCGGACGTCGAGTCGTGCGCGGGGATGCCGTCGGCCACGGCGTACTGGAGCTATTGGCACGCCTCGGCGGGCGGCACCTGGCAGTCGAGCCAGGAGGGCGCGCAGACGGCCAAGCCCGCGCCCGGCGGGTTCGAAGGCTGGGCGTTCGCGCGGCCGAAGTCCGCGAACGACCTGCCGTCGCCGCCGCGGGTGCCGCCGGCGCGGCAGGCGTCCTCACCGTCGTCCGCGCCCGCTGACCAGGGCAGTTCGTTCCCGTGGGGTGTGGTGATCGGTGCCGTGGTGATCGTGGTGGTCGGCGGCGCGGGGATCGTCGTCGCCCGTCGCCGGCGTGCGCAGTAGGGCGCTGCACCCCGGCGCCTGGTGGGTCTGGGCGCTCGCGCTGGCCGTCGCCGCGAGCCGGACGACGAACCCGCTGCTGCTCGGCCTGATCATCGCCATCGCGGGGTTCGTCGTCGCGAACCGGCGCAGTGACGCGCCCTGGGCGCTGGCGTTCCGGCTGTACGCGTACGTCGGCGCGTTGATCGTCGCGTCGCGCGTGCTGTTCCGGATCCTGGTCGGCGGCGAGGACGGCGGGCACGTGCTGTTCACGCTGCCGCGGATTCCGGTGCTCGCGGGATTGTCCCTGCTCGGGCCGACGTCGGCGGAAGAGCTGCTCGGCGGGTTCTACGACGGCTTGCGGCTGGCGGCGATGGTCGTCTGCGTCGGCGCGGCCAACGCCCTGGCCAACCCGAAACGCCTGCTCAAGGCCGTTCCGGGAGCGTTGTCGGAGGTGAGCACGGCGGTCACGGTGGCGCTGACGGTGGCGCCGCAGCTCGTCGAGAGCGTCCAGCGCGTACGACGCGCCCGGCGGCTGCGGGCTGGGCGGGCTCGCGGGCCGCGGGCGGTCAAGGGCATCGTGGTGCCGGTGCTGGCGGACGCGATGGACCGGTCGCTGCGGCTGGCGGCCGCGATGGACTCCCGGGGCTACGGCCGCCGGGCGTACCTGAGTCCCCGGGTGCGGCTGCTGATCGGCGGCTGTGTCCTCGCCGGGCTGGCCGGCGTGTGCGTCGGCGTGTACGGCGTGCTCGACGGGACGTCGTCGTGGCTCGGCGTGCCGCTGCTGGCGGCCGGGCTCGCGGTGGCCGTGGTGGGGTTCGTCGTGGGCGGACGGCGCGTCCGGCGGACGGCGTACCGGCCGGACCCGTGGCGGTGGCCGGAAACGCTGGTGGTCCTGGCCGGGGCCGGGGCGTGCGGCCTGCTGTTCTTTTCGGCCCGGGTCGACCCGGGGAACCTGTATCCGTCGTTGAGTCCGTTGCGCTGGCCGGAGGTTTCGCCGGTCCACGTGCTGTCCCTGCTCGTCGCGGTGCTGCCGGCCTGGCTGGCGCCGCCGCCCACGGAGGTCGTCCGGTGATCGAGTTCTCGCGGGTCACGGTGACCTACCCGGATGCCTCGCGACCGGTGCTCTCGGACGTCTCGCTGCGGGTCGAAGAAGGCGAGTTGTGCCTGGTCGCTGGCCCGACCGGGGCCGGGAAGTCGACGTTGCTCGGCGCGATCAACGGGCTCGTCCCGCACTTCACCGGCGGGCGGCTGGCCGGGCGCGTGCTGGTGGCCGGGCTGGACACGGCCGCGCACCCGCCGCGGGAGCTGGCTTCGGTCGTCGGCGTCGTGGGGCAGGATCCGCTGGCCGGGTTCGTGACGGACACCGTCGAGGAAGAGCTGGCGTACGCGATGGAGCAGCTCGCGGTGCCGCCGGAGGTGATGCGCAAGCGGATCGAGGAAACGCTCGATCTGCTGGGGATCGCCGAGCTGCGGAACCGTCCACTTCGGACTTTGTCGGGCGGGCAGCAGCAGCGCGTCGCGATCGGCTCGGTGCTGACGGTGCACCCGTCGGTGGTGGTGCTCGACGAGCCGACGTCGGCGCTGGACCCGACGGCGGCGGAGGACGTGCTCGCGGCGATCACGCGGCTGGTGCACGACCTCGGGACGACGGTGGTCGTCGCGGAGCACCGGATGGAGCGGGTGGCGCAGTACGCGGACCGGCTGCTGTACCTGCCGGGCGACGGTTCGGTGCGGTCGGGGCCGCCCGCGGAGATCCTGGCGACGTCGTCGATCGCCCCGCCGATCGCCGAGCTGGGACGGCTGGCGGGGTGGTCGCCGCTGCCGTTGTCGGTCCGGGACGCCCGGCGGGTGGCGGGGCCGTTGCGGTCGCGGCTCTCGGAATTGTCGGTGGTGGGTTCTAGTCTCTCGGTGACCGGTCGAGCACTGGACGTGAGAGGGGTGGTGGTGAGCTACGGCGATGTCCGGGCGGTGCGCGGGGTCGACCTGCGGGTCGGGCCGGGGGAAGTGGTCGCGCTGATGGGACGCAACGGCTCCGGCAAGTCGTCGCTTCTCTGGGCGGTGCAGGGCAGCGGACCGAGGTCGGCGGGGAAGGTCGACGTCGGCGGAGCGGACCCGGCGACGCTCAAGCCACGAGCGGCCCGCCGGCGCGTGGGACTGGTCCCGCAGACCCCGGCCGACCTGCTGTACCTCGATTCGGTGGACGCCGAGTGCGCACAGGCCGACGCCGAATCGGAGGTCCCACCGGGAACGGCACGGGCGTTGCTGGACCGGCTGGCCCCGGGGCTGGCCGGCGAAGCGCACCCAGGCGACCTGTCGGAGGGGCAGCGGCTGGGGCTGGTGCTGGCGGTCCAGCTGGCGGCGGCCCCACCGGTGGTCCTGCTGGACGAGCCGACGCGCGGTCTGGACTACCACGCGAAACGGCGTTTCGCGGCGATCCTGCGCGAGCTGGCCGCACAGGGCCACGCGATAGTGCTGGCGACCCACGACGTCGAGTTCGTGGCGACGGTGGCTGACCGAGTGGTGGTGATGGCGGAGGGAGAGGTGGTAGCGGACGGCCCGACGAAGGAGGTGATCGTCGCCTCGCCGGCGTTCGCCCCGCAGGTGGCGAAGATCCTGGCGCCGCAGCAGTGGCTGACGGTGGACGAGGTCGCGGAAGCCCTGGCATGAGGAGGCTGGAAGCAGCGCGGCCAAGGCCGGTCGGCAGCTCGGTCGGCGAGGGCGAAGCTCTGGAGACGGCAGCATGAGCGACTTCCTCCACCCCGCGCCCCGCGCGGTTCGCCTGACCCTCCGGTCCGGGCTCGTCCTCGCCGCCGCCGGCCTGCTCGGCCTCGCCATGTTCTGCTGGCCGCTCTTCGCTCACCCGCGGCCCGGGGAAACCGCGCACACCGCGGATGCCCCGTTCGTCTTCATGGCGACCTTGCCGGTCCTGATCCTCGTCGTGCTCGCCGAGCTTTCCCGGGGCGGTATCGATGCCAAAGCGCTCGCCCTGCTCGGAGTGCTCTCCGCGGTCAACGCCGGCCTGCGGCCGCTCGGGGCCGGGACCGGGGGGATCGAGCTCGTCTTCTTCCTGCTCGTCCTCGCCGGGCGGGTGTTCGGGCCCGGCTTCGGGTTCGTGCTCGGCTCGACGTCGCTGTTCACTTCCGCGTTGCTCACCGCCGGTGTCGGGCCGTGGCTGCCGTTCCAGATGCTTGCCTCTTCGCTCATCGGGCTCGGTGCCGGGCTGCTACCCCGCCGGCCGCGCGGCAAGGCCGAGATCGCCATGCTCGTCGCGTACGGCGTCTTCGCCGCCTACTTCTTCGGGCTCCTCATGAGCCTGTGGTCGTGGCCGTTCCTCGCCGGTGACTCCACCCAGCTCGGCTTCGTGCCCGGCGCGCCGCTGCTCGACAACCTGCACCGGTTCGCCGTTTACACCGTTCTGACGTCGACCCTCGGCTGGGACACCGGGCGCGCCGTCACCAACGCCGTCGCGATCGTCCTCGTCGGACCCGCCGTGCTGACCGTTCTGCGCCGGGCCGCGCGGCGGGCGGCCTTCGACGCGCCCGTGACCTTCGGTCAGCTGTAGGAGTAGAAGCCGCGGCCGGTCTTCTTGCCCAGCAGGCCCGCGTCCACCATGCGCAGCAGCAGCGGCGGCGACGAGTACAGCGGCTCCTTGAACTCCGCGTACATCGAGTCCGCGATGGCCTTGATGGTGTCCAGCCCGATCAGGTCGGACAGGCGCAGCGGACCCATCGGGTGCGCCGTGCCCAGCTCCATGCCGCGGTCGATGTCCTCGGCCGAGGCGAAGCCCGACTCGATCATCCGGATCGCCGAGAGCAGGTACGGCACCAGCAGCGAGTTCACGATGAACCCGGCGCGGTCCTGCGAGCGGATCACGGTCTTGCCCAGCGCCGTCGTCGCGTGCTCCTCCGCGCGGCGGGCCGTCTCCTCGCTGGTCAGCAGCGACGGGACCAGCTCCACCAGCGGCAGCACCGGCACGGGGTTGAAGAAGTGGATGCCGACCACCTGCTGCGGACGGCTCGTCGCCATGCCCAGCTTCATGATCGGGATCGACGACGTGTTGGACGCGAACAGCGCGTCCTCCGCCTCGACGATCTTGTCCAGCTGGCGGAAGACGTCGACCTTCGCCTGCTCCTGCTCGAGGATCGCCTCGATGACCAGTTCGCGGTCGGCGAACTCGGCGATGTCGGTGGTGAACCGGAGCCTGCCGAGCGCCGCGTCGGCGTCTTCGGTGGACAGCTTGCCGTTCTTGACGCCGCGTTGCAGCGACTTCTCGATGCGGGCCTTGCCCGCGTCGAGCGCCGGCTGGTTCACCTCGGTGACCACGACGTCCAGACCCGCACGCGCGTGCACCTCGGCGATACCGGACCCCATCAGGCCCGCTCCGACGACACCAACCCGACTTACCACCGGCTCACTCCTTCATCGCTTCGCAGCCCAGCGTGCCTTGTGGACAAGACTCTGGGCAGCACGCGACGCGCGAGGGCGGTTGCCAGGTGGTGCCCGGCTTCGCCCTCGCGCGTTTACGCGTGCTCAACGACGGTACTCGTCGTACCCGTCGTCGTACGGGTCTTCATACCGGCTGTCGGAGTCCTCGTGGTGGTTGTCACTGGAGGAGTTACTCGACAGCTCGCGCTGCAAAGCATCGAAGTCGGTCTCGTGCGAGCTGTACTTGAGCTCACGCGCCACCTTCGTCTGCTTGGCCTTAGCCCGGCCGCGCCCCATGGCTCGACCCCCTCGCACAGGGGCGGGGCGGCCGGGGGAATCGGCGGCCCCGCATCGTCTCGACAATTCTTTCCTGCTCACACCGTACCGTGTCCGGGGGGTTGGATGCGACGTGGCACGGTGTGCTGGTGGTGACAGTGTCCGCCGGACACCGGTTACCGGCCGGTCGGTGACGATCGGCGCAGGTGAGCGTGCCACGATCTACTCGTGCTCCGTCCCTTCGTGGCCTACCTGCGGGTGTACGAACCCCTGCTCGCCCTGGGCGACCCGCCGGACGAGCGGCTGCGCGCGGCCGTCGCGGCCGCCAAGCTCCGGCGGACGGACGCGGGCGTGCGGGAGCAGTCCATGTGGCTCAAGTCACAGGTCGCCGCCCCGCGGCGGCTGCTGCCCGCCGAGCTCGCCGACGGCCGTCCCGCGCCGAGCGTCCTGACCGACGTCCTGGTGCTCGACCCGGCGGAGGTGCCGGGCGGCAAGGCCGAGCACGGCCCGCTGGTCTGCCCGCTGGAACTGCGCGCCCGGTCGGCGGCCGCGCTGGTGACGTTCCTCGGCGACGCGCACCCCGCACTGAAGAACGTGGTCCTCGACGAGGGTGGCTTCACCCAGGAGACGATCCGTGGCCGGACGAAGGCCGCCATGGCGGACCTCAGCACGTCGGCGGCGCACACGCTGTCGACCACCTGGACGGTGCCGCTGCCGTGGTTCGTGCTGATCGACCCGGACGAGCGGAAGCTGGTGCTGGGAACCGGCCGCGACGACCCGAAGCGCGAGCTGTCCTGGCGCACGACACTGGCCGACGCACAGCACCGGGCACGCGAGGCGGGCGAGCTGCTGGAGCAGACGTTCGGCGATTCCGGGCCGGGCCGGGTGCTGTTCGAGACGCGGCGCTGGCTGGACAACTTCCACGCGGACTCGGTGGTCGAGCTGGACTACGGCGGGCTGGTGCAGCTGTTCGCCGACCCCGTCCTGGAGTCCGACAACACGGCCGACGAGGTGCACGACATCCTGGACGCGCTGCGCTCCGGCAACGTCGAGGAGCTGGCGGAGCTGTTCTCGGACCTCCGCGAGTTCTGGGGCGACCTGGCGGCCCGCGAACGCTCGAACTGACCCGGCGGCAGCCGGTCAGCCGCGCAGTTCCGGTACCCGGACCTCGCCCACCGGACGGCCGCCGCCCAGCACCGCCGGGTGCGCCGGCTCCGCGAGCCCCGACACGTCCACCCCGAGATACCGCAGCGCCTCGACCGCCAGCGGCGCGCAGGCCCGCTTGTTGCCGTCGTCGATCTTCATCGCCACCGCGAACCCGTCCGGCAAGGCGAACGCCTGGACCCCTTCCGCGCCGCCCTTGGCGATCAGGCCGGTCACGGCCGACATCAGCTCCGTGTCTTCGCGGCCGGTTCCGGCCACCAGCCACGGGTGCGCCCGCATGGCCGCCGCCACCGAAGACGACGGCCCGGACGACGCCGTGGCCAGCCGGCCGAACGCGCGAGCCAAGCCGGTCAGCGAGAACGCGAACAGCGGCGCCCCGCAGCCGTCGACGCCCGTGTGGGTGATCGGCTCGCCCGTCAGGTCCGCCACCGCCGACGCCAGTGCCTGCTGCAGCGGATGGTCCGGCTCCTCGTAGCCCGCCGTCGGCCAGCCCGCGCGCAGGCACGTCGTCAGCATGGCCGTGTGCTTGCCCGAGCAGTTCATCATCACCCGCCGCGGCTCGGCGGCGTCGCGCATGCTCGGCACGTGCAGCGGGAAGTCCGGCGGGCACGCCAGGTCGTCTTCGCGCAGGCCGGCCGCGTCGAGCAGCTCCAGTACCCGCTTGACGTGCCCCGGCTCGCCGGAGTGCGACGCGCACGCCAGCGCCAGGTCCTCGCCCGTGAAGTCCAGGCCGGACCGCAGCATCCCGACGGCCTGCAGCGGCTTGTTCGACGAACGCGGGAAGACCGGCGAAGTCACGTCGCCGAGGGCCAGCCGGGCGTCGCCTTCCGGGCCGGTCACCACCAGCGCGCCGCGGTGGACGCTTTCGACGAAACCCGAACGGACGACCTCGGCGAGAACGGGGTTGGTCACTGCTCGCCGGTCCCGCCTTCGTTCTCCAGCAGCTCGTCCACAGTGGCCGATCCCTGCTGGTAGCGCTTCGCGATCTCCGCGTTCAGCGCGTCCATGACGCCTTGGACCTCGCGCCGGAAGGACGACACCGACAGCTCTTCGCTCGCGTACGTGTCCAAAGCGGCCGCGAGCTTCTCGTCCGAAAGCGACCCGACGTCGGTCAGGTCGGTGTCGCCGATCAGGGCTTCGGCGTGCCGCCGGTGCTCGCCGGCGCGTGACGGCTCGAGCTGCTGGTGCCGTCCCGAGCCCGCGGCCGGGCCGAGCGCGTTGTCCGCGAGGATGGTGGCCAGCTGGTCGACGATGCTCGACTCGCCGCCGGAGCTGCGCCGCGCCTGCTCGGCGCGCACGATGTCGATCCGGGCGTGCAGGAGCCGGCGCAGGTAGGACAGGTCCGTCTCCTCCTGCGCGGCTTCGTCACGCCGCTCGCGCAGCACCTTCAGCGGCAGTTCACCCAGGCCGCTGAGGTACCCCGGGCCGAGCACGCGGTCGATCCGCCGCCTGCCACCGGGCCGCACTTCGATCACAGCGCAGTTTATCCCGGTTGAGCGTGATCTCGCCGTCAGGGCCCGGGCTTCAGCCACGAAGTTGCGCCGCCGCCGCCCGGCCCGGCGCGGGCTGCTCCGACGGCACCGAATCGGGGTCGATCGCCGCCTGGACGAGGTTGTCCTCCGAGCCGGTCAGCAGCTCCGCGCCCACCGGCGTCGAACGCTTGACCAGCGCCAGCGCGATCGGGCCCAGCTCGTGGTGCTGGATCACCGTGCCGACCCGGCCGACCGCCCGGCCGTCCAGCAGCACCGGGTCGCCGGTCTCCGGCGTCACCTCCGGCGAGCCGTCGAGGTGCAGCAGGAGCAGGTTCCGCGGCGGACGGCCGACGTTGTGCACCTTCGACACCGTCTCCTGGCCGCGGTAGCAGCCCTTGGCGACGTGCGCCGCCGAGCCGACCCAGCCGACCTCGTGCGGGATCGTGCGCTCGTCGGTGTCGACCCCCAGCCGCGGCCGCAGCGACTCGACGCGCAGGGCGTCGAACGTCCAGCTGCCCGCCGCGCGGGCGCCGGCGTCGGTGAGCCGCTTCCACCAGCCGGCCAGCGCGTCGCGGGGCACCGCCAGGTCGACGCTGGACCGGCCCGGCCACGGCATCCGCCGCGCGAACCCGCCACCGGGCAGCGCCGCGACCGCGTACGGCTCCGGGCCGACCTCGGCGCCGGCCGCGCTCAGCACGCGCTCGGCGTCCGGGCCGAGCACGGTCAGCAGCGCCAGCTCGCCGGTCGCGTCGCGGATGTCCACCTTGGACCAGAACTTCATCGCCTCGAGGTACTCGCGCAGCGTCTGCGGACCGCCCTTGGGCAGCGCGCTGGTGACGCTCGTGCCGGGGTCGGTGTCGAGGTAGACCGTGCCGTCGAGGTGGGCCAGCACCATGTGCGTCTCGACGCGGCCCTGGCTGTCCAGCACCAGCGCCTCGGTGCCGGAACCCTCGGCCAGCCCGGTCACGTGCTGCGAGATCACCAGGTGCAGCCACGAAAGCCGCTCTTCGCCCGTGACGGCGAGGAACTCGCGGTGCGACCGGTCGATCACGACCACGCCGCGCGAGGCCGTCCGCTGCTCCGCGAACGGGTCTCCCCAGTGCCAGGGGACGCCGGCTTCGGGGTGGTTGTCGGGCGGGGCGATGGATCCGGGCACGTCCAGCAGCGGCGAGCGGTACGGCATGCCTCCCAGCCTAGGTGAGTACCGTGTCGGCATGCGCGTGCTCGTCTTCCTCGACGGAACCCCGGCCGACCCCGACACCCCCAGATCAAGGTCGACGACCTCGGGCTGCAGCGGGGCGACGGCGTCTTCGAGACCATCCTGGTCGTCGACGGAAAGCCCCGTGAGCTGCGTCCGCACCTGGAGCGGCTGGCCCGCTCGGCGGCCATGCTGGACCTGCCGGAGCCCGACCTCACCGCGTGGGAACGCGTCGTCACGCTGGTGCTGCGGCAGTGGTCCGGCGGGCCCGAAATGGTGCTGAAACTCGTGTACACCAGGGGTTCCGACGGCGACCCCGGCGCCGTGCCGACGGGGTTCGCGCTCGGTTCGGAGTTGCCCGCGTCGATCCTCAAGGCACGCGCGGAGGGCGTCGCCGCGATCACCCTCGACCGCGGCTTCCCGCCGGACATCGCGCACCGCGCGCCGTGGCTGCTGCTCGGCGCGAAACCGCTGTCCTACGCCGTCAACATGGCCGCCCTGCGGGAAGCCGGGCGCCGCGGCGCCGAAGATGTGATTTTCACCGCTGCCGACGGTTCGATCTTCGAAGGGCCGACGTCGACGGTCGTGCTCGCGAAGGGGCGGACGCTCTACACGCCACCGCCGAGCATCGGCATCCTGCCGGGCACGACCCAGGCGGCGCTGTTCCGCGGTGCCGAGAAGGCGGGCTGGGCGGTCAAGGTGGAGCCACTGACCGTGCGCGACCTGGTCGAAGGGGACGGCGTGTTCATGGCCTCGAGCGTGCGCAAGCTGACCCGGGTGCACACGCTGGACGGCGAGCGGCTGCCCGGCTCGTCGGCGGTCCACGCCGAGCTCGTCGCGGCCTACGAGGCCGAATACGCCTGAGCCAGGCTGATCCGGACGACCGCGGGCGCCACATCTTCGGCGCGGTAGGCGGCGATCTTGTGGTGGCCGTCGATGATCAGCTCGCGGTCGCCGTCGGCCAGCACCACCGCGACCGGGCGGTGCCCGGTGCGGATCGCGGTCCGGTAGTAGCCGACGCGGGCTTCGTCGGACGGCGGCCAGGCGTCGGTCGGCGTGAGCAGCCGGTCGTCGGGCAGCCGTTCCGGGCCGCTGACGTGGTAGTCGCCGTCGACGAGCAGGTCGAGGACCGGGCCGAGCGTGGTGGCCAGCGGGCGGCGCAGCTGGCCGGTGGCCAGCGCGATCCGCAGCGACTGGGGCAGCTCCGCCCGCACCCGCGTGTTCACGTCGAGGAAACCCGTGCCACCGCTGATCGTCACCTGTTCCACGACTATCAGGACGGGCGGCGGCGCGACATGGTTCCGGCTCCTACCCGGACGGGCGCACGGCGTGACCCGGGTCTCACCCGCGTGGCGGTACCGGACTTTCAGGACACCCGGAAGCGCACCCGGGTGCCCGGACGCGCCTGGGCGAGCGCGCCGAGCGCGGCGCCGCGCACGACGGCCGCCACGGGGTAGCCGCCGGTCGTCGGGTGATCGGCGAGGAAGACCACCGGCAGGCCGCTCGGCGGCACCTGGATCGCGCCGGTGACGACGCCCTCGCTCGGCAGCTCGGCGTCGACGGCCCGGCGCAGCGGCGTCCCGTCCAGGCGCAGGCCGACGCGGTTCGACTCGGCCGTGACCGTCCACCACGCCGAGAGGCCGCGGGCGGGGTCGTCGAGCCAGTCGTCGCGCGGGCCGAGCGTCACCGGCACGACCAGGGCGTCCGGCGCCTGCCAGGGCACGACGACGTCCGCGCCCGCCGGGATCCCGGCCGGCGAGCCGAGCGGGAGCACGTCTCCCGCGGCCAGCGGCGCCGGGCCGATGCCGGACAGGACGTCCCGCGAACGGCTGCCCAGCACCTCCTCGACGGCGATGCCGCCGGACACCGCCAGGTAGCAGCGCAGGCCTGTCGGCGGAGTGCCGATCGACAGCGTCTGCCCGGCCCGCACGGCGATCGGCACGTGCGAGCCGGCGGAACGGCCGTCGACGGTGACCGGGACCGCGGGGCCGGTCACCGCGACCGTCGCCGACGCCGTGAGCCGCACCGACAGGCCGCCGAGCAGCGTCTCGATGCCCGCGGCGGCCTCGTCGTTGCCGGCCAGGCGGTTCGCGAGCCGCAGCGAAGAGACGTCCAGCGCACCCGACGGCGCGACGCCGAGGTGCGCGTAGCCGGGCCGGCCCAGGTCCTCGACCAGTGCGTACCGCCCGGCGTCGAGGACCTCCAGCGTCCTCATCGGACGCTCCGGAAGCGGACGCGGTCACCCGGCGCGAACAACGCGGGCGGGTCGGCGTGCGGGTCGAACAACGTCGCCGACGTGTGGCCCAAGAGCCGCCAGCCGCCGGGCGACTCGCGCGGGTAGACGCCGGTGAACTCGCCCGCCAGGCCGACCGACCCGGCCGGGACGCGGGTGCGTGGCGACTCCAGGCGCGGCTGCCGAAGCGGCTCCGGAAGCCCGGTCAGGTAGCCGAAGCCGGGCGCGAACCCGGTGAAGGCGACCGTGTAGACCGCGCCGGTGTGCAGTTCGACGACGGCGTCCGTGGACAGCCCGGCGTCTTCGGCGACGCGGCCGAGGTCTTCACCGTCGTAGCGGACGTCGAGCGTGACTTCGCGGGGCTCGCCGGCGGGCGGGTGCGCCGGATCGGCGTCGGCCAGCAGGGCCTGCACGGCCGCGACACCACCGACGACCAGCAGGCTGCGCGCCCCGGGCACGAGGTCGACGACCCCGTCCGGGCGGGCGGCCAGCACCGTGGCGTGAGCGGCCCGCATCTCGTCGAGGGAGCCGCAGTCGAGCAGGGCGGCGTCCTCGCCACAGGGCCGCCAGCGCACGGCCGTCAGCCGGCGACGCGGCGCAGCAGGGCCGAAGTGTGCGGCTGCATCTCCTGGCCCGCCATCGCGCGCTCCTCGACGTAGCCGAGGGAGCCTTCGATCAGGCCGTACAGCCGCTGGGCCGCGGTGACGTCCTTGGCCGTGGCCGTGCGGATCACCGCGTCGGTGCCCAGCTCCCAGGACGTCTGGTTGCGCGGCTTGCCGTAGTACAGCTCGACGATGCCGGTGTTGTGGGTGAGCAGCAGCTCGATCGTGTCGTCCTCCTGCGGCCGCCAGAACCCGGACTCGCGGGCGGCGGGGCGGATGACGTTGCCGTCTTCGTCCAGCAGCCACGAGCGGGACTCGTGGATGAGGAACGGGCGGCCGTCGTGGGAGATCGTCAGCTGCTGCGCGAACTTGTACGGGCCCTCGATGGTCGGGTAGTCGACCTCGCCCTCACCGCGCCACACGCCGACGAGCGGCAGCAACGCGAGACACGCGTCGTTGAGGTTCGGCCCCTCGCGCAGGTTCGCGGTGTCGTTGGGGATGGGCAGGTCGTCCCACAGCGGGAGGTTGCGCCCGCGGGTGCTTTCCGCGCGCTTTTCCGCTGCCGCGATGGCTTCGTCGCCGCTGGCGGTCATGGCTCAGCGCTGGTCCGCGTACAGCCGGTAGACGACGTACACGGCGAACCAGACGACGGCGATGCCCGCGAGCACCAGCAAGGTCGTAAAGAGAGCTTCCACGGCTGGCAGCTTAGTCCGCCCGGCCGCGTCCGGCCCGGCCCAGGGTCGCCGCGGTGAGCACGGTCACCGCCGGCAGGACGACGCCGGGCTCGCTCGCCGCGTCAGGTCCAGCGCACGGCGAAGGCCTCCCCACCGGAGTGAGGAGGCCTTCGCGGAAGGAACGTCAGGCGACCGAGATGGCCAGCTGGTGCAGGCCCGGGCCCTCGGCGGTCACGGACGCCTCGCCGTTGCCGGTGCGGTGCAGCGCGCGGACCGTCCAGTCGCCCGGGGCCGCGTAGAAGCGGAAGTCGCCCTCGGGTGAGGAGACCACCTCGCCGGTGAAGTCGCCGCCGCCGTCCAGCAGGCGGACGAACGCGCCGGCGACCGGGCCGTTCGCGCCCGTCACCTTGCCGGCCAGCACGACCTGGCCCTTCGTGTCGAAGTCCGCCGGCGTGGCCTCCTGGACCGGTGCGCCGCAGCTGTCGTCTACCGCCATCACTTGGCTCCCAACTCGACCGGCACGCCGACCAGCGAGCCGTATTCCGTCCACGAACCGTCGTAGTTCTTCACGTCCTGGTAGCCCAGCAGCTCGTGCAGCGCGAACCAGGCGATGGACGACCGCTCACCGATGCGGCAGTAGGCGATGGTGCCCTTGCTTTCGTCGATGCCCTCGTCCTTGTAGAGCTCCCGGATCTCGTCCTCGGTCTTGAAGGTGCCGTCCTCGTTGGCGACCTTCGCCCACGGCACGTTCAGGGCGCCCGGGATGTGGCCGGGGACCTGGGACTGCTCCTGCGGCAGGTGCGCCGGGGCGAGCAGCTTGCCGGAGAACTCGTCGGGCGAGCGCACGTCGACGAAGTTCTTCGACCCGATCGACTGGACGACCTCGTCGCGGAACGCGCGCAGCGACAGGTCCTGGTCCTTGGCCTGGTAGTTCGTCGGCTCGCGCTTGACCTCGTCGGAGTTCAGCTCGCGGCCGTCGAGCTCCCACTTCTTGCGGCCGCCGTCGAGCAGCTTGACCTTCTCGTGGCCGTACAGCTTGAAGTACCAGTACGCGTACGCGGCGAACCAGTTGTTGTTGCCGCCGTAGAGGATCACGAGGTCGTCGTTGGAGATGCCCTTCTCCGAGAGGAGCTTCTCGAAGCCCTCCTTGGAGACGAAGTCGCGGCGCACCCCGTCCTGCAGGTCCTTCCGCCAGTCGAACTTCACCGCGCCCCGGATGTGGCCGGCGTCGTAGGCGGTGGTGTCCTCGTCGACCTCGGCGAACACGACGCCGGGGGTGTCCAGGTTCTCCTCGGCCCACTGGGTGGTGACCAGGACGTCTTCACGGCTCATGAACAGAACTCTCTTTCTGGGGTTGACTCTCTAGGACGCGCGGGCGGGGCTGAAGCGCTTGATCAGCAAGTACATTTCGCAGCCGAGGCAGAAGTTGAAGGCCGCGTTGAGGAAGGCCGCGAACAGCGCGAACGCCGTCGCGACGATGCCGAGCGGGGTGATCCCCGCGGCGAACCCGATCGTGCCGGCCAGTGCGAACACGAACCCGACGGCCTGGGCGAACCGCAGCGGTGCCGCGTCCTCCCGCTCTTCGGTCGGGCCGAGGCGCGGCGCCACGAGCGTGCGGTACACGATCGAGTAAGGCGCCGGCTTCAACCCGATGAACGCGCCGATGGCGAACACGACGGTCTGGATCGCCAGCAACGGCCACCACTGGGTGACCAGGACGACCGCGAGGACGATCGTGGTCAGGATGGCGGCGAACCGCGGGCCTCGCGGGTCGACGGCCGGTCCGGCGGACATGGTTCCTCCAGCTGGAGTTCCAGGGGGTGCGTGCGAACGGCACGCGTCAGCGGCTTGGTGAGGCTGCCCGGGACCGGATCAGCGCCGGTCGGAGCGGGCGCGACACAGGCTGCTGCGGACGCGGCAGAGGTCGACTGCGCGTCGCTGCGTCAGGAAGGTGGTCAGCCCGGTCACGGGTGCGAGGGTACCCAGTGCTCCCTCAGAGTGGGAACCACGTTCATACCTTGGGACGATTCCCGATTCTTGGGACGATCCCCTGGTCAAGACGTCCGAGTCGTGAGATGGGGCCGCAGCGCGTCCAGCAATTCCGGGCCCTTCGGGACGCCGCCGACGCGCAGCAGCTCCCGGCCGTCCGGGGTCAGCGCGATCGTGGTCGGCGTCCGCAGCACCGCCAGCGACTGCGCGACCTCCGGCTGGTTCGTCACGTCCAGCTCGACGTGGTGCAGGCCGTCGGTCCGCTCGGCGAGCGGCGCGAGGACGGCCTTCGCGTGCCGGCACGGCGCGCAGAAGGTGGTGGAGATCTGGACCAGCGTCACCGCGGCCGCCGGGTCGAGCACGTCGGCGACGGGGCCGGGCAGCTCACGCGCGGGCTTCGCGGCCCGCACCCGGCCGTTGCGGGCCTTGAGCAGCGCGCCGACGGCTACGGCGGCCACCAGCGTCGCCACGAGCACCCACAGCCCCGTCACCGGCCGCTCCTTACCTGCTCAGGTCCGCGAAGGACACGTTCGCCGCCTCGCCCTTGATCGTCACCGATCCGCTCTGCACCCGCACGCCGGTCGGGGTGACCGACAGCGGCAGGTCCTTCGTGCTGATCGACGCCTTGAAGTTCGGCATCAGCGCCTTCTGCACCGCTTGGGGAACGACGGTGGTCTCCTGGTCATTCCCGAACTGCAGCCGCTTGGGGACGAAGTCGATCGTCCCGCCCTTGGCGTCGGCCTCGATCATCGCGAAACAGAAGATTTCCAGATCCTTGCCGGCGAACTGAAGGTGTCCCGAAATGCGGACACCGGTGCTCGACTCGTCCTGGGGTGCCTGGCCCTCGGTGGTCGTCGTGGTCGGCGTCGGCTCGCTCTGTCCGCTGTCGCCGTTCTGGACGTACTCGGTGGTCGACGGCTCGATCCGCAGGTCCTTGATCTTGTCCAGCGGCGAGAGGCGGGCGAGGTCGGCGGCCTTGATGGTGACCGAGCCGGTCAGCTTGCCGATCGTGATCGCCTTCGTGTTGCCGTTCGTGAGGTCCGACAGCGGCGCCGTGACGTCCTCCAGCTCCGCGTTCACCGCGACGTCCTGGAGCTTGCCGGCGACCGGCACGCCGGCGGCCGACACGCTGATGTGACGGTAGTCACCGCCGAGGGCCTGGGTGAGGAACGGGAAGCCGTGGATCGTCACCGACGGGTCGTCGCTCAGCTCCAGCTGCGTACGGGCCTTCTGCGAAATCATGTGCTCGGCGAACGCGGCCGCCCCGAAATCCGCGCCGACCAGCAGCAGTACCAGCACGACCAGGGCGATCACCCAGCGGCGGGCCCGGCGGCCGCGGCGCCGCGCGTCCGGCCTCGGTGCGGGTCGGTCGTCCCGGGTCACGGGCCTGCTCACCATCGCGTCCGTACTCCTGTTCGTCGGGGACACCGGGGGTTTCTCCAGGTGTGATCGATCCAGCAAGGGTTAGGTGCCCGGCCGTTCAGCCGCTATTCTCACTTAGCACCGGCAGACGCCACCCGTGAGGCGACGACTTGTGAAGGCGGTGCGGCTGATGAGCCTGGACCTTCTGGTACTGACTGCGGAAGCCGACGCCACTTCGGTGCTCCCCGCGCTGGACCTGCTGCCGCACACCGTACGCGTCCGCGCTCCCGAAGTGACGGCCCTGCTGGACGCGGGCCACCGTGACGTGATCCTCCTGGACGCCCGCAGCGACCTGGCCTCGGCGAAGAGCCTCTGCCGGCTGCTCAAGGGCACCGGCGAGGAGGAGGCCGCGACACCGATCATCGCCGTCGTCGGCGAAGGCGGGCTGGTCGCGGTCAGCGCCGAGTGGCGCACCGACGACATCCTGCTGCCCACCGCCGGGCCTGCCGAGGTGGACGCCCGGCTGCGGCTGGTCACCACCCGCGACGGCGGCTCCGCGCAGGTCGACGCCGAGCTGCGGGTCGGCGAGCTGGTCATCGACGAGGCGACCTACACCGCGCGGCTGCGCAAGCGCACCCTGGAGCTCACCTACAAGGAGTTCGAGCTGCTCAAGTACCTCGCGCAGCACGCCGGCCGGGTGTTCACCCGCGCCCAGCTGCTGCAGGAGGTGTGGGGTTACGACTTCTTCGGCGGCACCCGCACGGTCGACGTGCACGTCCGGCGGCTGCGCGCCAAGCTCGGCCCCGAGCACGAGCAGATGATCGGCACCGTGCGCAACGTCGGCTACAAGTTCGAACGGCCGGCCAAGGTCGGCGTCCCCCGCCAGGCCCCGGCCGAGGCGCCGGCGGAAACCCCCGAACTCACGCACTGAGGTCCCCACCTTCACCAGGACGCGTCTCCGGTCTTCGCGTTGCTTCTCGCGCGGGTACGGTCGCAGGGTGAGCGGAGACGGCGAGTGGCGGCAGGAACTGGACGAGCGGCAGCTCGACGACGTGCGCGGGCTGCTGCTGGCCGTGCGTGACGCCGACGGGCGGCCCGAGGTCGAGCCCGAAGGCGCGTTGCCCGGTGAGTTCGACGGCGGTGAGCACCTCGTCGCGTGCATCGACGGCGACGTGGTCGGCTACGCGCACCTGGACACCACGGGCGACTCCTTCGGCCACCAGGTCGTCGAGCTGTTCGTGCACCCCGCCCACCGCAACCGCGGCTACGGCGCGAAGCTGCTCCAGGCGGTCGACGAGCGTGCCGCGGTCGGTTTCCGCGTCTGGGCGCACGGCGACCACCCCGCGGCGCGGCGGCTGGCGCAGAAGGCGGGCCTGGAACGCAAGCGCGAGCTGCTGATCCTGCACGTCGACGTCGAAGGCGCGGACTGGCCGGAGCCGGTCCTGCGCGACGGCGTCTCGTTGCGGACGTTCGTGCCGGGCCAGGACGAGGACGCCGTCGCGCGGGTCAACGCGCGGGCCTTCGACTGGCACCCCGAGCAGGGCGCGCTGACCGCCGACGACGTCCGCGCCGACGAGCGCCGGCCGTGGTTCGACGCCGACGGGTTCTTCCTCGCCGAACAGAAGGGCGAGGTCGTCGGCTTCCACTGGACGAAGGTGCACGAGCCGGTGCCCGGCCGGTTCGGTGGCGAGCGCGTCGGCGAGGTGTACGTCGTCGGCGTCGACCCGGCCGCGCAGGGCGGCGGGCTCGGCCGGGCGCTGACCCTGGCCGGGCTGCGGTACCTCGCGAGCCGGGGGCTGCGCCAGATCATCTTGTACGTCGAAGGCGACAACGCACCGGCGCTCGCGGTCTACACCAAGCTCGGGTTCAGGCGTCACGAAACCGACGTTCAGTACGGTCGGTGAACACGATGGACACCGCGCGAACAGTCCGTCACGGTGTGCGAACGCGCAGGTCACAGGCGGGACACGGCACCCTTCCGGAGTAGTAGCACTGCTCACATCCGGCGCCTTGTTCACTTTGCGTTCATCTGGAGAGGGCCACCCGTCCACCGTGGCTGCCTAATGTCCGGATCCGGCGCGGCAGCATGCCGCGGCGACCCGGTCAAGCTCCTGATGGAGGAAACAGCAGTGAAGATCATGCGGCCCCTGAGCGCGGTGGGCATCGTCGCGAGCGCCGCCCTCGTGCTCGCCGCCTGTGGTTCCGACCCCGCGGCGACCAACAGCAGCAGCTCGAACTCGGCTTCGGCGCCCGCTGCCACCGGCACCGCCGACGTGGAGTGCGGTGGCAAGACCCCGCTGTCCGCGGAAGGTTCGTCGGCCCAGAAGAGCGCCATCGAAATCTTCACGCAGCAGTACACCAAGAAGTGCGCCGGCCAGCAGGTCAACTACAACCCGAGCGGCTCCGGCGCGGGCGTCAAGCAGTTCAACGCCAACCAGATCGACTTCGGCGGCTCGGACTCGCCGATCAAGGACGCCGACCTCGAGGCGGCCAACAAGCGCTGCGCGAGCGACGCGTGGAACATCCCGCTGGTCGTCGGCCCGATCGCGGTCGCCTACAAGCTGTCCGGCGTGGACAAGCTGGTGCTGACCCCGTCGGTGACCGCCAAGATCTTCAGCGGCGCCATCACCAAGTGGAACGACCCGGCCATCAAGGCGGTCAAGGGCAACGAGAGCCTGAACCTGCCGGACAAGCCGATCCAGGTCATCTCCCGCTCCGACGAGTCGGGCACCACCGACAACTTCCAGAAGTACCTGGGCGCGGCGGCGAAGGCCGACTGGACCAAGGGCGCGGGCAAGAAGTTCAACGGCGGCGTCGGCAACGGTGCGCAGGGCTCCAACGGTGTCGCGACCGCGGTGAAGGCCTCCGACGGCGGCATCACCTACGTCGAGGGCGCCTTCGCCAAGGACGGCCTGACCCCGGCGCTGATCGACAGCGGCTCCGGCGGCGTCGAGCTGAACGCGGCGAACGTGGCGAAGTCCCTCGACGCGGCGAAGTTCCTCAAGGAAGGCTCGAACGACCTCGCGCTCGACCTCAACGGCATCTACGCCAGCAACACCCCGGGCGCCTACCCGCTGCTGCTGACGACCTACGAGATCGTCTGCTCGAAGTACGCGGACCCGAACGTCGCGAAGGCCGTGAAGGCGTTCCTGACGGTCGCGGCGACCGACGGCCAGCAGCCGCTGTCCTCCAAGGGTTACGTCCCGATCCCGCAGTCGCTGCAGAGCAAGGTGCTGACCGCCGTCAAGGCGATCTCCTGAACCGGCGTTGCGACTGAATACCGAGTGATAGAGGCTGGTCAGAAGTAGCTGATGAGCGAGTCATCCTCGACGCGAACGCCCACCGGCGACCCCGGTGGGCGTTCGTCGTCCGCCACGAAGCCCCCGGAGGTCCCGATTTCGGAGCAACCAGCCCCGCCGGCGGCGAGCGAGCCGCCCGCGAGCGACAAACCGAAGAAGGTGCGGCCCGGTGACCGCATCTTCCAGAACCTGACCACCGGGGCCGGGATCTTCGTCGTCGCCCTGATCGGCCTGATCGGGCTCTTCCTGCTCATCCAGGCCATCCCGGCGCTGAAAGCCGACAAGGTCAACTTCCTGACCAACCACGGCTGGTCGACCAGCGACCCGGCGAACATGTCGTTCGGCATCCTCGACCTGCTCGAGGTGACCGTGGCGACGTCGCTCGTCGCGCTGGTCATCGCGATGCCGGTCTCGCTGGGCATCGCGCTGTTCCTGACCCAGTACGCGCCGCCGCGGCTGGCGCGGCCGTTCGCCTACATCATCGACCTGCTCGCCGCGGTGCCGTCGATCATCTTCGGCCTCTGGGGCATCCTCGTGTTCGCCCCGGCGATCGAGCCGTTCGCGAAGTGGATCAACGACACGTTCTCGTGGTTCCCGATCCTCGCGCCCGGCAACGTCGCGCCCAGCGTGCGCGGCACCATCTTCACCGCGGGCATCGTGCTGGCGGTGATGATCCTGCCGATCATCACCTCGCTGTCCCGCGAAGTGTTCGAGCGGACGCCGACCCCGCACATCGAAGGCGCGCTGGCGCTCGGCGCCACGCGCTGGGAAGTCATCCGCACCACGGTCCTGCCGTTCGGCAAGGCCGGTTACGTCGGCGCGTCCATGCTCGGCCTCGGCCGCGCGCTGGGCGAGACGATCGCGCTGGCCGTCATCCTGCTCATCCCGCAGGGCAAGAACTTCGACTGGAGCCTCTTCGACGGTGGTGCCACGTTCGCCTCGAAGATCGCCGCGAACTACAGCGAGTTCAACAACGAGGTCTCGGCCGGCGCGTACATCGCGGCCGGCCTCGTGCTGTTCGTGCTGACCTTCGTCGTGAACTTCTTCGCCCGCTCCATCATCGGCAAGAAGGGGGACTGAGCATGTCCACCACCACGCTCGAAGCCCCCGCCGCGACCCCGGCCTTCCAGCAGGTCAGCCTGGCCCGCAAGGTCAAGAACGGGATCGCGACCACGCTGGTCTGGTTGTCGTTCCTGGTCGCCGTCGTCCCGCTGGTGTGGGTGCTCTACACGGTGATCGCCTACGGCATCAAGCGCATCCCGTACAGCAACTGGTGGAGCCAGGACTTCGGCTCGGTGCTGTCCGACGAGGTCGGCGGCGGCGTGCTGCACGCCATCGTCGGCACCCTGCTGCAGGGCCTGGTCTGCGCGATCATCGCGGTGCCGATCGGCATGCTCGTCGCGATCTACCTCGTCGAGTACGGCCGCAACGGCAAGCTCGCCAAGGCCACCACGTTCATGGTGGACATCCTTTCGGGTGTTCCGTCGATCGTGGCGGCGCTGTTCATCTACGCGCTGTGGATCACCACGCTCGGCCTGCCGCGCAGCGGTTTCGCCGTGTCGCTGGCCCTGGTGCTCCTGATGATCCCGGTGGTCGTCCGGTCGTCGGAGGAGATGCTGCGGATCGTCCCGGACGACCTGCGCGAGGCGTCGTACGCGCTGGGCGTGCCGAAGTGGAAGACGATCATGAAGATCGTGCTCCCGACGGCGCTGTCCGGCATCGTCGGCGGCATCATGATGGCACTGGCCCGCGTCATGGGCGAGACGGCGCCGCTGCTGGTGCTGGTCGGCTACTCGGCCTACACGAACTGGGACATCTTCCACGGCGAGCAGGCGGCCCTGCCGCTGCTGATGAACAACGAGCGCGTCAGCAACCCGATGGACCCGGGCTCGGTCGGCTTCGACCGGATCTGGGGCGCGGCGCTGACCCTGGTGCTCATCATCGCCCTGATCAACCTCCTCGCCACCGTGTTCGCGCGCCTTGTCGCCCCGAAGAAGAAGTGAGCTGTAAGTCATGGCCAAGCGAATCGACGTCAAGGACGTGGACATCTACTACGGCAAGTTCCACGCCGTGGACGGTGTCACCCTCTCGGTGCCGCCGCGCAACGTCACCGCGTTCATCGGCCCGTCGGGGTGCGGCAAGTCGACGGTGCTGCGGACGCTGAACCGCATGCACGAGGTCATCCCCGGTGCCCGCGTGGACGGCCAGGTGCTGCTCGACGGCGAGGACATCTACGCCTCGGCGGTCGACCCGGTCCAGGTGCGCCGCACGATCGGCATGGTGTTCCAGCGTCCCAACCCGTTCCCGACGATGTCCATCCGCGACAACGTCGTGGCCGGGCTGAAGCTGGGCGGGACGAAGAACCGCAAGACGCTCGACGAGATCGCCGAGCGCGCCCTGCGCGGCGCGAACCTGTGGAACGAGGTCAAGGACCGCCTCAACAAGCCCGGTGGCGGCCTGTCGGGCGGTCAGCAGCAGCGGCTGTGCATCGCCCGCGCGATCGCGGTCCAGCCGGACGTGCTGCTGATGGACGAGCCGTGCTCGGCGCTGGACCCGATCTCGACGCTGGCGATCGAGGACCTGATCGGCGAGCTGAAGAAGGACTACACGATCGTCATCGTCACGCACAACATGCAGCAGGCGGCGCGGGTGTCCGACCAGACGGCGTTCTTCAACCTCGCCGGGGTCGGCCAGCCGGGGCGGCTGGTGGAGCTCAACGACACGGAGAAGATCTTCTCCAACCCGGACGAGAAGGCCACCGAGGACTACATTTCCGGCCGCTTCGGCTGAGCAGCCGTGGCCCGGAGGGCCTTTCCCGCCGACGCTCGGGGCCGGCGGGGAAGGCCCTTCGTCCATTGTGGATCACCGTGCGGGCCGGTAGCGCAGCGTCAGGATTCCCGACGCCCACGCCTTGCTGTCCACCAGCTCCAGCCGCGTGCGCTGCTCGGTGAACAGCGGCTGCCCCGCCCCGATCGCCGTCGGGTAGAGCTTGATCCAGTACTCGTCCACCAGTCCGGCCCGGACGAACTGCTGCACGATCGACACCCCGCCGAAGAGCACCATGTCCTTGCCCGGCAACGCCTTCAGCGCCGCGACCTCCGCTGCGAGGTCCTCGCCGGCCAGCCGGTGCGGCGCGGCCACCTCCGCGAGTGACCGCGAGAACACCACCTGCGGCGTCGAGATCATCCACGTCGCGAAGTCGACCAGCTCCGCCGGGCTCGCCGGGTCGCTCGCCTGGGCGCGGAAGTTCTCCTCGATGCCGTGGTGGAAGGCCCGGCCGGTGAGGATCGTGTCGACCCGCGAGCGCATCTCGCCGGACAACGCGATGTTCATCTCGGGGTCGAACAGCATCCAGTCCAGCTCGCCCGCCGGGCCGGCCAGGTGGCCGTCGAGGGTCAGGTTGACGTAGAGGATGACGTTGCGCATGTCCGGCTCCTTCGTGAGTGTGCTGTCACCCGTTGAGAGACACCGGCGCCGCGAAACTCATCGGTGCGCGCAAAAAAAGCCCCTGACCAGGGAGGTCAGGGGCCTTTCCGGCCGGCTCAGATGTCTTCGCCGGAACCGTAGCCCGGCATCTTGCCGGTCACGACGAAGATCATCCGCTTCGCCACGGACACCGCGTGGTCGGCGTAGCGCTCGTAGAAGCGGCCGAGCAGGGTGACGTCGACCGCCGCGGCCACGCCGTGCGGCCACTCGCGGTCCATGATGACCGTGAAGAGGTGGCGGTGGATGTCGTCCACCTGGTCGTCGTCGGACTCCAGCGTCTTCGCCGCCTGGATGTCCTTCGACTTGATGACCTGCTCGGTCTGGCGGGCCAGCTTGACCGCGACCTCGCCCATCTCGGCGAAGTACGGCCGCACGGCCTCCGGCAGCACCGGCTCGGGGTGACGGCGTCGCGCGGCCTTGGCCACGTGCAGGGCCAGGTCGCCCATCCGCTCCAGGCTCTCCGCGGCGTGGATCGCCGCCAGCACGGTACGCAGATCGGTCGCCACGGGCGCCTGCAGGGCCAGCAGGGCGTACGCCTGCTCCTCGCACTGGGCGCGGGCGTCGTCGACCTTGGCGTCGTCGCTGATCACCTGTTCGGCGAGACTGAGGTCGACCTCCAGCAGTGCCCGCGTGGCGCGCTCCATGGCGTCGGCGACCTGGACCGACATCGCGGCCAGGTGGTCGGCGAGCTGTTCGAGTTCGACATGGTAAGCCTCACGCATGGCCCAACCCTACGGCCAACCGTGACCAAACACCGCATCGCCGGGTGAACCGCACGTGAACCCGGACTAACGATCCTCGCGGATCAGCCCGTGGTGCCGCTCTTCTTGCTCGTCGTGGACTTGGACGTGCTGGTCTTCGGCTTCGACGTGCTCGTCGGCGGGGCCTGCTCGCTCGCCGGGACGGGCGCGTTCGGGTCGGGCAGCGGGGTGTTGTTGCGCAGCGCGTCGAAGAGGGCCTTCGTCTTGCTTCGGACCAGCACCTCGTTGCCGCGGCTGTTGGCCATGCCCGTCGTCGGCACGGTCAGGAATGCGATCTTCGACGGGTCCAGGCCCTTCATCGACTGCGCCAGCGTCATCATCTGCTTGACGCCGAGGTTGTCGCCGAAAGTGGCCTTCGCGAAGGCCGTGATGAAGTCGCTGAGCTTGCCGGGATCGAGCACGACGTCCGACGACATGACCTTCTTGAGCAGCGCGCCGATGAACTCCTGCTGCCGCTTGATCCGGCCGTAGTCCGACGTCGGGTCGTTCTTGACGTGCCGGGCGCGGACGAAGTTCAGTGCCTGGTCACCGGAGATGGTGACGTCGCCGGTCTGCAGCAGCACCTTGCCGAGGACGCTGTCGTCGATCGGGATCTCGTTGTGGATGGTGACGCCGTGCACCGCGTCCACCATCTCCTTGAAGCCGTTGAAGTCGATGCCGACGAAGTGGTTGATCCGCAGGCCGGTGAGCTGCTGGATCACCTTGGTGACGCACGCCGGGCCGCCGACCGCGTACGCGGTGTTGAGCTTGGCGATCTTCTGCTCGGGGACCTTCTCGTCGGTCGTCTTGTTCTGCGCGGGGTCCCAGCGCTGGCACTCGGGACGGTCGATCTCGAGGTCGCGCGGGAACGAGGTCACGACGACCCGCTTCCGGTCGGCCGGGATGTGCGCCACCATCACGGTGTCGCTGCGGGCGCCGGGAGTGCTGTCGGCGGTGCCGACGCCCTCCTCGGCGGACGCGCCGTCCCGCGTGTCGGAGCCGACCATGAGGAAGTTCTCGTCGTTGGCCTGCGCGTCGGCGTCCTGGATGTCGGCGGAGTTCTCGTCGAGCGCGGAGACCTGGGTGAACTTGGCGTCGAAGTAGGTCTGCGCGCCCCAGGCGCCCCCGATACCGAGGAAGACGAGGCCGGCGACGACGGCCGCGGCGATCCGGCCGAACCGGGCCGAGCGTTCGACCTTCCGGGCTTTCTTCTCCTGGAGCCGGGTCTGCGCGGCCGATTCGGCCTCTTCCTCGGCCGAGGGGGTCGGAGCGACGACGCGCTGAAGGGCGGTCCGCGTGCTCTCGATCAGCGACGCCGGGGAGAGCCGCTCACGGCGTTCGCGCCGCTTCGCCTCCTCGGCCGCCATCTCGTCGTGCGCGGCGGAGAACCGGGCGAGGGTGTGGTCGATCTTGCGCCGGTACTGCGTGGCCTCGTCGATCGCTTCCATCTCGTCGGTCATGGTGAGCGGATCGAGAGCGGCCCGCGGCGGAACGCCACCGACGGGCGGACGCTTCTGCGTGGGCGCATCCGGGCTGACCCGGTTCTGGGCTGCGGCGTCAGCCGCGGGCCGGTTCGGCGAGTCGGCTGCTGCTCGGTTGGCGGTCGCGGTTTCGAGCGCTTCGGGTGCGGGGCGCCTGGCTGCGGTGGTGGCGGCTGAGGGCCGCTTCGCGGCCTGGGCGTCGGGCGCGGGTCGCGTCGGGGTCGGCGCGTCGGGGCCGGGCCGGTTGGTGGCCGGGGCGTCGAGCGCCGTCCGAGGGGTGTCAGGCGCGAGCCGTTTTGGCCCTGTCGCGTCGGGTGCAGGCCGGTTGGTGGCCGGGGCTTCGGGTGCAGGCCGCCTACCTGCGGCAGTGGCGGGTGTGGGCCGCTTGGCCGCTGCGGTGTCGGGCGCGGGTCGCTTCGGGGCCGGCGCGTCGGGGCCGGGCCGTTTGGTGGCTGGGGCGTCGGGTGCGGGGCGCCTGGTCGCCTGGGTCTCCGGCGCCTGCCGTGTCGTGAGCGCGGGGCGGCCGGGGGCCGGAGCGTCCGGTGCGGGCCGCGCGATGCTCGTCGGGCGCTTTGGCGTCGGCGAGTCCGGCGCCGGCCGCTTGCGGGCCGGGGGCTCCGGGGTCGCCGCGTCGGGGGACGCCAGTGGGCGGCGGGGGCGGCGGGGCGGGGGCGGTGCCGCCGAGGTTTGCTGCGGGCCCGGGTTGGCCGCCGGGGGGCGGCGCTGGAGCGGGGCCTCCGGCAGCGGGGCCGCCGCCGTCGTGCGGCGCCCTTGGCGGGGCCGGGGTGGGCGCGGTTGACGTGTGCCGTCCGTGGGTACTTGGTTCTCTGCGCGAGGCTGCGAACGCCCCGGTGCCTGCGCGGCGGGAGGCTCGGCGGCCCGGTGTCCCGGCTGGTCGGCACGGCCCTGCGGCTCGCGCGACGGGAGCGGGCGGACGCCGGTGGACTTGGCGACGACGTCCGAGACGCTGATCCCGCCCTGGTCCTCCATCGACCGGCGCCTGCCGGTGCGGGGCCGCGCGGGACCGTCCGAACGGCGACCGGTTCCCGGGCTGTCGTGCTCGTCCGGCACTCGGTCTCCTTTCGCGCGATCGAAGGCGGGGCTGACTTGGCCGTCTTCCCCCGCGAGAGGTGATCGTTCCCCCGGAGGTTTTCGTTATCGTACGGATACCCCCCGTTCGTGACGACACCCTCCCGGAATTTCTTCACCTTGAGTCGACGAACGGCCGCTCGCGGTCGACAAACGGGTGAAGCATGCCCGCGGCATTCCGGAGTAATGCGCCGTTTACGTTACTCAGAGTGGGTTATTAACCGGGTGCTTTGCGCGTCGTGATAGGCGACTTTGTTCCGTCCCGCCCGTTTCGCCGCGTACAGCAGGTGGTCCGCGTTGCGCAGCTGGTTCTCGGGCAGCGTCGGCGCGTCCGGCCCCTCATGGGCCACGCCGGCGCTGATGGTCACGCGCAACCCGGGTTGCAGCTCTGACCAGGGATGACGGGCGACGCGCAGCCGCGCGGCCTCCACGATGCGGAGCGCGTGCCCGGCGTCGACCCCCGGCAGCCACAGCACGAACTCCTCGCCGCCGTAGCGGGCGCAGAAGCCGTCCGGCGGCAGCTCTTCCTGGAGGAGGTCGGCCACCCGGCGGAGGACGCGGTCGCCGACGAGGTGACCGTACGTGTCGTTCACGTGCTTGAAGCGGTCGAGATCGACGAGCGCGATGCCCAGCGCCGGCCGCGGCTGCCGATCGGTGAACGGTCCGTACAGGCGTTCGTCCAGGTAGCGGCGGTTGTAGCTGGACGTCAGCGCGTCGCGCAGGCTGCCGTCGCGGGCGATGTCCAGCGCCGAGCGGAGGTGCTGGTAGGCGCGACGCCAGTCGCCCTGGGTCGCGAACAGGCGGGCGATGGCCTCGTGGATGCGGAGCAGGTCGGGCTGCTGCGGGCTCGGGCGCAGCACGCCTTCGTCCTCGGCGACCATGCCCACCTCCACCACGCATTGGTTGTCGTCGTAGAGGAGGCCGTGCTTGAGGCACGGGTACGGACGAAGGTGAATTTCGCTCAAACGAGAGTCGAGCAGTGACTCTCCGGAGTTGACTGGTCAGAGTCCAGAGAATGGCTCAATGCTCTTGAGCTGGGAAAACTGGTCTTTGGCCCAGTAACTCACATTAGCCGTCTCATCGTTCAGTAGCTCTTGGTAATCGGCCCACGGGACCCAGCGCCAGTCGCCGACCTCGGCCGGGTTGGGGTCCGGCTCGACGTCGGTCCGCGCGGCGAAGACCGGGCAGAACTCGTTCTCGACGATCCCGTGGAACGGCGGCGTCCGGTAGCGGTACTTCGGCAGCACGCACCGCAGGTCCGTCAGCGACGGCAGGCCGAGCTCGTAGGCCGCCCGCCGGTGGACAGCGTCCTCGAGGGATTCACCCGGCGCCGGGTGACCGCAGACGCTGTTGGTCCAGACCCCTGGCCAGACCTTCTTGTGCAGGGCGCGCTGCGTGATCAGCAGCGCGTTGTCCGCGCGGCGCAGGACGTAGCACGAGAAGGCCAGGTGCAACCGGGTGTGCTCGTGGTGGCTGGCCAGCTTCGGGCCGGTTTCGCCGGTGGGCACGCCGTCCTCGGTGACGAAGACGATCTGCTCGGTCTCGGTTTCGGTCGCGATGTCCACGAGTCCAGTGAACACGACCGGCCGTGGTGGGCCGTACCGCGAGGCGGGTGGGTTACCGGCGCTCCGCCCGGCCGGGTGACGGCCCGCTACCGCGCGTCGAGGTGCTCGACGATGAGCGACGTGACGGCCTCCGGGGTCTCTTCCGGCGCCCAGTGCGTGACGTCTTCGAGCATTTCGAAGCGATACGGGCCGGTGACCCAGTTCGCGGTGTCGAGCGCGGCGGTCGAGCCGAACGAAACGTCCTCGGTGCTCCAGATGTACAACGTCGGCACCGGGATCTTGCCGATCTTCCCGCCCGGCCGGCCCGCGCGGTACCAGTTGAGCGCGGCGGTGAGCGCGCCCGGCTCGGACAGCCGCCGGACGTAGTCGTCGACCTTGGACGGCGGCACGCGCCGCTCGAACATGTCCCGCAGCGCCCGGGCGTCGTTCTCCAGCATCCGGCGCTCGGTGACGCGGGTCTGCCGCCACTCCGTCATGTAGCGGGTGCGCAGGTGCTGGTCTTCGTCGTTCTTCATGGCGTCGGCGAGCGCGGCCGGGTGCGGGGTGGAGACGACGGTGAGGCTGCGCAGCCGGTCCGGGTGCGCGTCGGCGGTCCACCACGCGACGGCGCCACCCCAGTCGTGCCCGACGAGGTCGAACTTCGGCCAGCCCAGCCGTTCGGTGATCGCGACGACGTCGCCGACGAGGTGATCGATCGAGTAGTCGCCGGCCTGCTCGGGCCGCACGCCGGGCGAGTAGCCGCGCTGGTCCGGCGCGACGGCCCGGTAGCCGAGCACGCCGAGGGTGGCGACCTGGTGGTCCCACTCGACGGCGGCCTCGGGGAAGCCGTGCAGCAGCAGCACGGGCGGCCCGTCCTCGGGCCCGGCGGCGATGGCGTCGAAGGAACCGGCCTCGGTGGCGATGCTGATGTGGTCGATCACGCGCCCGAATCTACTTCGCCCGGCTGAACGCCCGATGTCCGGTCAAAGGCGCTTGACGACGCAACCCGGTCCGAGCAGGTCCGCGCCCGGCACCGTCGTGTCCAGTCCGACGTAGACGGTGAGGTCCGACCGGCCGGCGAGCGGAGTCAGATCGGCCCAATCCGGGTTGCCGAGCGAGAGGAGCCGCAACTCGGTGAGGCCGGACAGCAGGCCGAGGTCGAGTGGCGCGGTGCCGGAGAGCCGGAGCGTCTCCAGGCGCGTCAGGTCCGCGATCGGCGCGAGGTCCGCGCCAAGGCAGCCGTGCAGCTGCAGTTTCGTCAGCGTGCCCGACCACCGGGTGAGGTGGGAAATGTCGCGAAGCGCCGACCACCCCTCGAAGTGCAGTTCCTCCGGCGAGTCCAAAAAGGACAAGGCGGAAAGGTCCGGCAGGTGGAAGACGTGGTTCAGTTCGAGGGACCGCAGGCGCCGCAACGGGGCCAGCTCCGCCAGCCGGTCCGGCTGGTTGACCCAGCTCAGCTGCAGCCGCCGGAGGCCGGGCAGATCGGCCAGCCGAGCCCAGCCGTGCGTCTCGACTTCGGCGGTCAGGCGGGTCAGGCCGGGGACCTCGGCGAGCGGGGCCACGTCGACCGACTGGGGCAGCGGGTCACCGAGCAGCGCGACGTGCGTCAGCGGGGTGCCGGCCAGCGACGGCAGGTCGAACCCGGCGAGGTCCTGTACCCGCAGCTCACGCAGGCGAGGCAGGCGACGGACGAAGTCGAGCCGTCCGTAGCCGTCGTCGAACAGGCAGAGCAGCACTTCGAGGTGACGCAGGTGTTCCAGGCCCGCCAGCATCGCGGGGTCGTACACGCTCAGGCAGCCGGACGGGAGCGGCGTGTCGGCGAGCACGTGCTCGGCGAACTCGGCCGGGTCGAACCGCGGGTACGCGGCGATCAGTTCGTCGACCACGGCCGGATCCTGCGCGCCGCCGTAGCCGGCCAGCAGCTCCAGCGCGGCGGGTCCGCCGATCAGGGCGGCGGCGCGCACGGTCGCCGCGGCGGCCGCGGGGTCCGCGGGCACCGGCCCGGCCAGCAGGTCCAGCACGAACTCGCCCGCGGCGGCCAGGGATTCGGCGGTGGCGAACGTCTTCGGCGGGATCAGCGCCGACGTGCGCGCCTCGATCTTCGCGCGCAGCCCGGCCGGCAGCTCCGGTGACGTCTCCAGGCAGGCGAGGGCGACCAGGGCGTGCGTGAGCTTCTCCGGTCCGGGAGCCAGGAGTCCCTCCAGCAGCTTGACCCGCTGCGCGGGATGGGCGTGCCCGGCGGCCAGCACGACGACTTCGCGCCACTCGTCGCGGTGCGCGTTCGCCACCAGCACGCCGATGTCGTCTTCCTCGACCGCGGCCTTCGCCGCGAGGTACTCGCCGAACGTCCGGTGCACGAAGTCGATCCGGCCCGGAACCGGTTCACGCAGCACGCCGCCGCGATCGAGGACGTGCCGGAAGACCTGCTGCGGACTCGCTGTCACTTGGCCCATCGCCGCCAGCTTCGCCGCGAACCGCGCTTCGGCGTCTTCGGCCGCGACGTCCGTGTGGCCGTTGCGGACCAGCCAGTACGCGAGGTGACGCAGCAGCACCAGCTTCTCGGTCAGCGACAGCCGGACCTCGGGCTCGATCCGCCGTTCGACGTCGCGGCTGTCCAGCAGCATGCGCAACGCGACTTCGTACAGCTCCATGCGGTTGTCCGGCAGGTGGCCGTTGCCCTCGTGGTGCAGTGCGCAGAGCAGCGCGCACAGCAACGGGTTCTCGGCCAGCCGCCGCACCGCGCTGCGCGTGGCGATGGCGGCGATCAGGGCATCACGCCGCTCGTCGAGCGCCTCGCCGGGCATCGCCGCGTGCCAGCGGGTGACGAACGTCCGGACGTCCCGCTGGGTCATCGGCTGCAGCCGGACCTCCGTGAAGCCCTCGGCGGCCAGCCAGCCGGGCTCGACCGCCGCCGGGCGGGTGGTGACGACGAACCGGGCCCGCGGAAACGCGTCGATCAGCTCGCCCAGCCAATCACGGACCTCCGGGCGGCGTTCCGCCGGCAGCTCGTCGATCCCGTCGACGAGCACGACGGCCCGGCCCTGCCGCAGCCGGTCGTGCACCCAGCCGTTCGGCATCTCGTCGGCGATGTGCCTGCCGACCTCGTCGAGGAACCGCTCGGGCGCCGGCAGCCGCGACCGGCTGAACCGGCGCAACCGCACCAGGAACGGCTCGAGACGGGACCAACCGTCGACCGCCTCGAGCTGCCGGCTCGCGCATTGCACGGCCAGCCATTGCAGCATCGTCGTCTTGCCGGAGCCCGCTTCGCCGCGCAGGAGGATTCGCCGGGTACCGGGCAGCACGTGCTCGATCCGTTCGGCGGGCGGCCCGTCGTGGTCGGCGCTGACGCTCAGGCTCAGGTACGCCACCGATAGTGGGTACAGCCGGGTCGCGTCGGTCAGGCCCGCGCCGAACAGCGCCATCCGATCCAACGCCGTCACGACCTGACGCCGGAAATCCGCGGCGAAGTCGTCGGGGTGACGGCGTTCCGGCAGCGCCGCCAGCACGTTCCGGACGGTTTCGAGGATCTCCGTCTCGCGGCGGAGGATCTCGACGAGCGCGCCGGGCTGGAACCGCGGCAGCGTGCTCGTCACCTGCACCACGTACGCGCAACACTCACGAAGCACGCGGCGGTACAACTCGGTCGCGTCCGCCGAGAGGAGTGCATCGGCGGGAGCCGTTTGACGCAGGTATCGGTACAGGTACGCCGCGTCGAGGTCGGTCGCGAAGAGGTCGTCGTCCGTCAGCGCCGCACGCTCGAACGTCTCGTGTACCGCTTCCACCGCGGCGACCCGTTCGTTCTCCGGCAGCCCGCGGAACTCGGCGTCGAGGAACGGAAGCAGCCGGTCGGCCACCCGCGACTCGAGGTTGGTGAACAGCAGCCGCAGCTTGCGGCGGTCGTTGAGCCCGGTGACCTGCTTCTCCAGCAGGTCGAGCGCCTTGGCCGAAGCGTCGGCGGCGATCGGGCGGTCACCGAGCCAGATCTTCGCGGCGGCCTTCACCACCGCAGTCGTCAACGCGATCGCCGAGGCTTCGAGGCTCACCGAACCGAGCTTATCCGAGCACCTCCTCGGTCGTGGCTAGCTGCACCAGTGGGCCGTACAGCCGCATGACGTCCAGCGCCTTCGCGTGACTTTCGTCGTCGGAGCCCGCGCACGCGTCGGACACCACCGTCACGGCGACACCCGCGTCGGCGGCGGCCAGCGCCGTCGACAGGACGCAGCAGTCCGTCGACACGCCCGCCAGTACGAGGCCGGCGCCGCCGACCCGGGTGGCCATCCGGGGCGTCCACTTGCCGAACGTCGTGGCGTCCACCGTGGACGTCGGTTGGAACGCGCCGACCACCTGATACAGCGGTGCATCCGGCGGCTGCAACGCGAAGGGCCACCGCTCGTAGTACTGCTTCCACGCCCCTTCGGGACGCGCGGGGGCGACGAACCGGGTGAACACGACGTCGTCGCCGAACGCCGTCACCAGGCGGCGGATCGGCGCCACCACCTCGGCGAAGCGCGGCGTGAACCACTCGCTCACCGGATCGGCGAACACGTTCTGCAGGTCGATGACCGCCAGGACCGGCTTCACGCCGCCTCCTGCGCCCGCACGCGCTGCCGCGTGAGCAGGGTGGCGAGAAAGCCCAGCGCCAGGGCCACCAGGACGCCGAGGTTCGCGAACGCCCACGAGCCGTCCCGGCCGCCGAGCCCGAACGGCTCGAGGAGATATCCCTGCCACCGCAACCAGTCCGCGGACGTGTTCGTCACCAGGCCCCAGCCGATCGCCGTCGCCACCAGGACCAGCGCGATCGGCCCGATGCGGACGTCGCCGTACCGGCCGGCCGGGTCGAACAGCTCGCGCTCGGCGTAGTCACGGCGCCGCAGCAGGACGTCCGCCAGCATCACCCCGCACCAGGCCGCGACCGGCACGCCCAGCGTCACCAGGAAGCCCTGGAACTGGCCGAGGAACTCGCCGCCGAAGAACACGATGTAGACGGTGCCGAGGACCATGAGCACGCCGTCGACGAACGCGGCGACCGGCCGGGGAACGCGCAGGCCGGCCGACAGCAGCGCCAGCCCCGACGAATAGATGTCCAGCACGGCACCGCCGACCAGGCCGAGCACCGCGACGATCGCGAACGGCACCAGGAACCACAGTGGCAGCAGCGTCGTCAGCGCCCCGATCGGGTCGGCCGCGATCGCCTTGTTCAGGTCCGGTGACGAGCCGGCCAGCAGCAGCCCGAACACCAGCAGCACCAGGGGCGCCACGGACGCGCCGAACGTCGTCCAGCCGACCACGCCCCGGCTCGACGACGATCGCGGCAGGTAACGCGAGTAGTCCGCCGCCGCGTTGACCCAGCCGAGGCCGAACCCGGTCATCAGGAACACCAGCGCGCCGACCCACTGCTGCGCCGAGCCGGACGGCACCGCGCTCACCGCGGCCCAGTGCACGTCGCCGGCCACGAGCACGACGTAGACGACCGTGAGGACGCCGGTGATCCAGGTGGTCCACGTCTGCAGCTTCATGATCGCGTCGAAGCCGAGCACGCCGGCGGCGACGGTCAGCGCGGCGACCACGACCAGCGCCACCACCTTCGTCGGTGTCCCGCCGCCCCAGCCGAGGCGTTCGAAGACCGTCGACGTCGCCAGGGTGGCCAGCGCGGTGAGCACGGTTTCCCAGCCGACGGTGAGCAGCCACGAAATCGCCGACGGCAGCCGGTTGCCGCGGACGCCGAAGGCCGCGCGCGAAAGCAGCATCGTCGGCGCGGACCCGCGTTTGCCGGCGATGGCGATGAACCCGCACAGCAGGAAGGAGAACAGCACGCCGATCACACCGGCGACCAGCGCCTGCCAGAACGAGATGCCGAAGCCGAGGGTGAACGAGCCGTAGCTGAGCCCCAGCACCGACACGTTCGCGCCGAACCACGGCCAGAACAGCTGGCGCGGCCGTCCGCGGCGCTCGGCGTCGTCGATGACGTCGAGGCCGTTGGTCTCCACCTTGAGCTTGCGTTCGGTAGCGGTCATGGCCGGTCCTTGGTGAGTAGGCGGTCGATCTCCTTCCGGCGCGGCGCGGTGGCCGGGCCGCGGCGGGTCACGGAGAGCGCGGCCGCCGCGTTGGCGCGCACGGCGGCGTCGAGGAGCGTGGTGCCGCGCAACAGCTCCGCGGCCAGCACGCCGCAGTGCGTGTCACCGGCGCCGTTGGTGTCCACCGCGTCGGCCGGGAAGCCCGGTACGTCGGTGATCCGGCCGTGTTCGTGGAGCCGGCATCCCTTCGCGCCATCGCGGACGACGGCGACCGGCGGGAGCTGCCCGAGCACCTCGGCTTCGCGGGCGCTGCAGCTCAGGATGTCTACTGTGGACAGAATGGCATGGAGGTCTCCTCGGTGGATGTCGGCCACGAGCGGGCCGGGATCGAACAGGACCCTCGAGCCGGGCAGCCGGGGAAGCCACCCGAGGAGAGCCGCGCGATTGGTCTCGTGCAACAGACTGTAACCCGTCACGTACACCACGTCGTCGTACTTTGGGACGACTTTGCCGAGCGAATCGGCCGTCAGCCGTCCTTCGGCGCCCGTCCCGGTCGCGAAGGTCCGCTCACCGACCCCATCGACCAGCGTGACGACGACGCCGGTGTCCAGTCCCGGCGCCGGTTCGTGGGCTAGCTCGATGCCTTCCGCGGCCAGCGCCGCCCGCGCGAGGTCCCCGAAGGGGCCGGTGCCGTGGCTGCCCACGTAGAGGACGCGGGCGCCGGACCGCGCGGCCGCGGCCATCACGTTGAACCCGCCGCCGGGCAACAGGTCCGTCGACGACGCGAGGACGTCGCCGCCCCGCGGCGGCAGGGCCGGTACCGCCATGACCAGGTCGAGGACGACCTGCCCGGTGTGCACCAGCCGCCCGGTCACCGGCGGCGCAGCTCGAGGAGCTGGTCGACCAGCGGGCCGAGTTCGAGGTCGTTCACGGTGCGGACGGTGTCGACGACGTCAGCGGGAAACGCGCCGACGCCGTGTGCGGCACCGAGCATCGCCCCGCAGATCGCGGCGACGGTGTCGGTGTCGCCGCCCAGCCCGGCGGCCAGCCGCAGCGCCGCGGGCGGGTCGTCGCCCAGGGCTTCGGCCAGCGCGAACGCGGCCACGACGGACTCCTGCGCCGCGACGGACGTGCCGATCACGCGCGCGACCGCGTCCGCGACGGCATCCGGCGCCATGCCCCGCACCCAGCCGCGCGCCCAGGCGATCCGGGCGGCGATCTCCCCGCCGGGCACCCAGTGCCCGCGGTCGCCGCCCACGACCGCGGCCCGCTCACCGGCGTCGAGCGCTTCGGGCAGGCTCGCGCCGTCGACGCCGGCGGACACGGCGGCCGCGACGGCGACGGCCGAGGCGATGCCGAGGCTGGTGTTGTGCGTGACGCGCGCGGTCGCGACGACGGCGTCGACCAGGCGGTGCAGATCATCCGAAGGTGTCGCGATACCGACCGGCGTGACGCGCATGGCGGCGCCGTTGGTGGTCCCGCTGCGGCCGGCCTCGTCGGCGGGGACGCCGTCCTGCAGCCGGGAAAGCGCGCGTTTCGTCGACGGCCCGAGCAGGTCCGCGGAGCCGCGGCGGACCATGTCGGCCTCCCAGATCAGCAGCGCGTCGGCGAAGACGTGCGGGTCGACGGTGCCGCGGCCGTCGATGAGCAGGCGCGCCAGGAGAACGGCCTGCTCGGTGTCGTCGGTGACCGAGCCGGCCGGCATCGACGGCGCGACCGGCTGCTCGGCGACGGCGGTGAGCAGGCCGGTGACCGGCCCGTAGGCGGCGGCGATCGCGGCGCGGGACATCGACTGCGTCGGCATCCCGAGCGCGTCGCCGACGGCCAGCCCGGTGAACGCGCCGAGCGCCCGGTCCCGCGCGTTCACCGGTGCCCGAAGGTGAGGTGGAACTGGAACCGGTCGGGGTCCAGCAGGCTGACGACGCGTTCGACGAGCCTGCCCTCGATGTCGACCGAGGTGCGCGCGGCGCGGAGGAACAGCTCGCCGATGCTGCGGCCGAGCAGTTCGGCCGCGCAGGCGTCGAGCCGTTCGGTGCTGATCCACTGGTCACCGCCGACCGAGACGCGGCCGGCGGCTTCGAGCGTCTTGGTGAGCGAGCCGTCCCGCAGGCCGGTTTCCGGCAGGTCGGCGAGCGGTCCGGTGGCGGGCACGGTGGCGGTTTCGAGCGAGATCCCGCGGCCGCGCTCGCGCCGCAGCCGCCGCACGGCGACGTAGGCCGGCTCGCCGAACTCCTCTTCGAGGGCGCGGTCTTCGACCGTCTCGATGCCGATGAGCTCGGTGGTGACGGGAGCGCCGGCGTCGGCGAGGGCCTGGGCCCAGCCGATCCGCTGGTCGAGCTGGACGCCGTCGAAGGTGACGAACGAGCCGACGCCGGCCTGGGTGGAGATGAGCTCGAGCTGCTGCAGCTCGGAGAGGGCGCTGCGGACGGTGCCGCGGCTGACCTGGTACTGCAGGGCGAGCTGGTGCTCCCCCGGGAGGCGTTCGCCGTGGGCGAGGCGGCCGGAGCGGATCAGCTCGGAGAGGTCGCCGACGAGCCGCTGCCGCTTGCTGTACATGTACACACCTGTACGCCCATGGTTCGCGCAGGTCAAGCGGCGACGAGGGTCCGTTCGGCGTCGGCGGCGATCAGCTTGCCCGCCCGCTCGGCCACCTTCCCGCCGGCGACCATCATGATCGCGAAGGCACCCACGAAGATGACGGTGCTCAGCCACACCATGGTTTCGACGGGCAGCGTGAAGGCGCCGACGACGCGGGCGGCGGACTCGAGCACGAACCCGGCGCCCCAGATGACGCTGGTGCGGCGCATGATCCGCCGGAACTCCGCGGTGCCGCTCAGCCGGTCCCACGCGGCTTCGTTTTCCGCTTTGCCGCGGGTGAGGAACGGCTGGATCGTCTTGGTCATGATCGGCGCCGCGGTGCACGCGGAGGCGAGGATGACGAGCCCGGTGATGCCGCTGCCGACGGAGTCCTTGGCGATCATCATCCGGGCGTCGCCGGTCACGAAGGTCAGCAGCATGCCGACGACGTTGGTGACGAGCACGACCAGCGCGAGGCCGTTGAGCGTGCGGTCCTTGGCGAACTGGTGGAGCGTCCGGCCGAGCGGGACGGCACCGCTGAGGGCGAGCGAGAGGAAGACGCTCACGCCGAGCGCGTGGAGCCCGTAGTAGACGCCGATGGGAACGGCGATGTCGATGGCGAGCGACTTGAGCGGGGAACCGGAGTTCGTCATGAGGAAAGCTTGTCGCGGCGAGGGGTGCGGAACGGATGCCGTCCGCCACGACTTCGGCGTGACAGATGTCAGGGCCGCGTCGGCGCTAGCCGCCCGAGTGCATGTCCTCCGCCTCGGGGACGCAGTCGTCGTCCGGGTCGTCCAGCCAGCCGTGCGGGAGCGTCACCTTGCCAGGGGAGCCCTGACGTCCGCGAGGCCCGGTCGCCGCCGCCGGGAACGGGGCGTCGTGGTCCAGCTGGGCGATCAGGTCGTCGAGCTGGTCCATCGAGCTGACCATCGCGAACCCGCGCCGCAGCTCCGAGCCGACCGGGAAGCCCATCAGGTACCAGGCCATGTGCTTGCGGATGTCGCGCATCGCCTTGTCGTGGCCGTCGTGCTCGACGAGCAGTTCCGTGTGACGGCGCAGCACGCGGGCCACCTCGCCCAGGTTCGGCGGGGTCGGCAGCGGGCGTCCGGCGAACGCCGCCTCCAGCTCGCCGAACAGCCACGGCCTGCCGAGGCAGCCGCGGCCGACGACCACGCCGTCGCAGCCCGTCTCCGCCACCATGCGCAGCGCGTCGTCGGCGGTGAAGATGTCGCCGTTGCCGAGCACCGGGATGCTGGTCACGGCTTCCTTCAGCGCGGCGATCTTCGTCCAGTCGGCCTGCCCGGAGTAACGCTGCGCCGCGGTGCGGGCGTGCAGGCTGACGGCGGCGGCACCCTCGGCCTCGGCGATGCGGCCGGCGTCGAGGAAGGTGTGGTGGTCGTCGTCGATGCCGATCCGGAACTTCACCGTGAACGGCACGTCCCCCGCGGCCTTCACGGACTCGCGCACGATGGCCTCGAACAGCTTCCGCTTGAACGGCAGCGCCGCCCCGCCGCCCTTGCGCGTCACCTTCGCGACGGGACAGCCGAAGTTGGAGTCGACGTGGTCGGCCAGCCCTTCGCCGACGATGATCCGCACCGCTTCGGCCATCGTCTTCGGGTCGACGCCGTAGAGCTGCATGGACCGGGGTTTTTCGTCGGCGCCGAAGGTCATCATGTGCATGGTCCCGGGATGCCGTTCGACGACGGCCCGCGCGGTGATCATCTCGCACACGTAGATGCCGGCGCCGTACTCCTGGCACAGCTGCCGGAAGGCGACGTTGGTGATCCCGGCCATCGGTGCGAGCACGACCGGCGGATCGACCTCGTAGGGGCCGATCTTCAGGGCGGGCTTGCTCAAGGTCGCGGTCACGTCCTCCATTGTCGCCTGTGGTGTCGATCACGTCGATCGGGGTGTGCTCGCGGTACTCACCGCGGTTGAGTAGTGCTACGGATCCGCGAGTGGCCCCTTGTGGGTGACTATGTCCGGTATGACCACCGAAGCAGATGTGCTCCTCCGGCTCGCCGGTGAGATCGACGACCTGGGGCGTCGTCTCGCCCTGGTGGGCAGCGAACTGCGGACTGTCCGGCCCGCGCAGCCGCAGCCGGCCCAGCAGCATCAGGCCGCGCAGCAGCCGCAGCCAGCTCCGCAGCCGCAGACCGCGCAGCAGCCGCCAGCGGCGCAGCAGCACCCGCAGGCAGCCGCGCAGGCACAGCAGGACCCGCAGCAGCCGCAGCCAGCCGCGCGGGCACAGCAGGCCGCGCGGGCACAGCAGGACCAGCAACAGCCGCAACAGCAGGCCCAGCAGCAGCCGCAACAGCAGGCCCAGCAGCAGCCGCAGCAGCAGGCCCAGCAGCACCCGCAACCACCGCAAGCCGCGCAGCCGTGGCCTTCGCAGCCGTGGCCGCAGCCCTACCCCTGGCCGCCGCGGCAGCAGTACGTCCCGCCGGCGCCCCGCCCCACGCTCGGCGAAAAGCTCGGCAAGGAAGGCGCCGGCAGCCGGGTCCTGGCCTGGGTCGGCGGGGGCGTGACGCTGCTCGGCGTCGTCCTGCTGCTCGTGCTGGCCGTCCAGCGGGGGTGGCTCGGGCCGCTGCCGCGGGTGCTCGTCGGCGCCGCCTTCGGGCTCGCGCTGACCGGCGCCGGGATGTGGCTGCACCGCAAGCCCGCCGGCCGCACCGGTGCCTTCGCACTCGCCGCCACCGGCATCGCGACCCTCTACCTCGACGCCGTCGCCGCGACGACGCTGTACGCGTTCCTGCCGGTGCTCGCCGGGCTCGCGGTGGGCCTCGCCGTCGCCGTCGGCGGGTTGCTCGTGGCCGTGCGGTGGGAGTCGTCGCTGCTGGCCGCCGCCGTCGTCGTCGGCTGTGCCGTCTGCGCGCCGATGATCACCCGCGGGTTCACCCCCGAACTGGTCGCCTTCCTGCTGATGGTCCAGCTCGCGACGACGCCGGTGCGGCTGCGCCGCGACTGGTCGTCCCTGACGCTCGCGGCCGGCATCCCGCCGCTGTTCGCCGCCGTGATCAGCACCGCGGTGGGGCACGGCGGCTGGGCGAACACCGGTGCCGCGCTCGGGACCGGCTTCGTCGGCGTCACGCTCTCGCTGATCGTGTTGCGACGCCACGAGAACGACCCTGCCGCGCTGTCCCTGCTGGCGACGGCCATCGTCCCGACACTGGTCGCGGCGTTGTTCCTGCCCAAGGGCCAGGCGGTGCCGGTCGCGGCGGGCGCCGGGGTCGTGCTGCTGGCCGTGTGGGCGGCCCGCCGCTGGTGGCCGGGGCTCGCCGGGCTGCTGGCCGGGGTCGCCGGCCTGCTGGCGATCCTGCAGGCCACGGTCACCCAGTTCGACGGCCCGGCCCGCGCCGCGGTCCTGCTCGGCGAGGCACTGCTGCTCGTCGTGGCCGCGGTGGGCGGGCGCAACCGGTTCGCGCTGAGTGCCGCGCTCGGGTTCGCCGCGATCGGCGGAGTGGCCGCCGTGTTCTCCGACGTCACGCCCGCCCTGCTGGCGGTGTACCGGGCCCGGCCGTCCGGCGAGGTCGCCGGCGCGCTCGCCGTCTCCGTGCTGCTGCTCGCGGTGTCGGTCGCGCTGCCGTGGGCGGCGGCTCGCCTGGGGATCTTCCGCGGAGCGGCCGACGACCTGCCGGTGTGGCTGCTCGCCGGCGCTTCGGCGCTGTACGGCGCCGCCGGGGTCGTCCTGTGCGGGTCACTGCTGGCCGTCCCCGGCCGAACCGGGTTCCTCGTCGGCCACGCGCTGATCACGGTGTCGTGGACGGTCGCGGCGCTGGTCCTGCTGCTGCGGGGCATCGAGGTCGTCGGGCTGCGGGTGACCGGGCTGGTGCTGGTCGGGGCCGCGGTGCTCAAGCTGGTGCTGTTCGACCTGGCGGCGCTGGACGGGCTGGCCCGCGTCGGCGCGTTCCTCGGTGCCGGCTTGGTGCTGCTGGCGGCCGGGACGCGCTACGCACGGCGGGTCGCCTCGCGCTGACGCGGGAAGATTTGTCGGTGCCCTGTGGTTACCTGGGTCACAGAAGACCGATGATGATCAGGGGGCACCGACATGGCAGTACCGAAACTCGCCGACCGCGCCGCGGAGCCGATCGGCTGGCTGACCACCGTCACGCCGAAGGGGCGGCCCGCACCGCGGCCCGTGTGGTTCGTCCTCGACGGCGAAGACATCGTGGTGTTCAGCCGGCCCGGCACCGCGAAGCTGCGGCACATCGAAGCGAACCCCGAGGTGAGCTTCCACCTCAACAGCAATGAGCACGGCGGCGCGATCCTCGTGGTCAACGGATCGGCGCACGTCGAGGAGGGGACGGCCGCCGAGGCGCCCGGCTACCTCGACAAGTACGGCCCGCGCTACGCGGGGATCGGCTTCGACTCGCCGGAGGCCTTCGATGCCGCGTACTCCGTCCGCATCCGCGTGGTGCCCGAGAAGTCCTGGGGGTTCTGAGGTCAGTCCACAGGGGACAGTTCGATCCGCATGACCACGCGTCGCGGGGTGGGGTGGGCGACTTCGGCGAACCCGGCGTCGGCGAACACCTGCCGGGCGCCGACGTGCAGCTCGCCCCAGGTGATCTCCTTGCCCGGCTCGGTGATCATCGGGTACGCCTCGAGCGCGCGGGCGCCGCGCTCGCGGGCGAAGCCGATCGTGGCGCGCGCGAGCGGGTAGGTGAGGCCGCGGCCGCGGTAGCCCTTGCGCACGGCGAAGCACGTCACCGCCCAGACGCCGTCGTCGTCCTTGTCCTCGGCGCGGCCGGTCCACGGGACGCGCGAGCCGCGCAGCTTGGGGTAGGCGGTCCGCGGCTCCACGGCGACCCAGCCGACCGGCTCGCCGTCGACGTACGCCACGAGCCCGCTCGTGGTGGCCGCGCCGGGGTTGCCGCAGGCGGTCTGGGCCCGCAGGCTCGCGGTCCGCTCCTCCTGCGTGGAGTCGCGCCAGATCCAGCCGGCGACCTTGAACCGCTGGCACTGGCAGCGGCCGGGGTAGTCGGCGGTCCCGAAGACGGCGGCGATGTCCTCCCACGACGCCTCGTTGGCGGGGACGACGCTGACGTGCTCGTCGGTCATGCCCGCACCCTAGGCCCTGTTCCGGGTCCGCGACCGTCGTTTTCCACCCGGTGCGGCCGTGGGAGTCCACGTATCGTTTTCCTGTGCACGAACACACCGGCGAGACCCGCAACGAGAAGCTGCAGCGCAACGTCGGCGAGCTGCTGCAGGAGCTGCGCGTCGCCCAGGCGGGCGTGCAGATCCTCTTCGGGTTCCTGCTCTCGGTCGTGTTCACCGACCGCTTCCACGACGCGAGCGGGTTCGAAAAGTCGCTCCACCTGTCGGCGGTGACCCTCGCGGTGGCGGCGACGGCGTTGCTGACCGCGCCCGCGGCGTGGCACCGGCTGCTGTTCCGCACCGGCAGCCGCGAGCGGATCCTGACCGTCGGCAACCGGCTCGTGCTGGTCGGCCTGGTCTGCCTGGCCCTGGCCATCACCTCGACAGTCGCGCTGATCGCCAAGGTCGTCTACGGCCAGATCGCGATGATCGTCATGGCTGTGCTGTGCCTGCTGATCTTCGGCGGCCTCTGGTTCGCCATGCCGCTGCGGCTGAACCCGGCGAACGGCGCTCAGCCGACCGGGCCGCCCAAGTAGAGCGTGTCTTCCTGGACGAAGCAGAGCGGGTTGCCGGACGGGTCGTCGGCGTAGAAGGAGCGTTCGCCCCAGAACTGGGTCTCGATCGCGTCGTCGATCCAGCGCGGCCCGGCGGCACGCACCCGCCGGTAGGTCTCGTCGACGTCGTCGACCGCCAGGTAGACGATCCGCGGGTCCTTCCGCGGGCGCGGCTCGGGGTCCGGCGGCTGGACGCAGGCGAGCACGACGCCACCGCAGGTGAAGTAGTGCCGGTTGAGCGCGATCCGCTCGCCGGCGTCGCCGAGCACCCGGCCGTAGAACGCGACCGCCGCCTCGATGTCGTCGACGGGCTGGATCAGCCGGAACACCCGCGGGCCGCTCATGCGCGAACAGTACCGCTGTTCATCCGGTGTTCGGCAGCAGTTGCCGGGGCGGTCGGGCGGCGCCCGTAGCTTCCCGCGCGTGACTGACACTTCTCGCCGGACCTTCCTCCTCGGCGCCCCGGCCGTCGCCGCGGCGGCGACCCTGCCGGGCGTCCTCGGCGCGCCGGCCGCCGAAGCGACCGGCCGCCACCGCCCCGATCCCGAAGATCCGCGGTTCACGCTCGTGGTCATGCCGGACACGCAGTACCTGTTCGACGAGGACCGCGGCGACGCGGCCCCGCTGGACGCGTCGCTGCGCTACGTCCTCGACGAGGCGGATGACAACGTTGTCTTCCTCGCTCACCTCGGAGATCTCACGCAGAACGGCCGCGCGGACGAGTTCGCCCGCATCAGCCGGTCGTTCCAGGCCCTCGACCGCCGCCGGTTCCCGTACAGCACCCTGGCGGGCAACCACGACATCGACGGCTCGAAAGACGACCAGCGCGGCCCGTCGCCCTACCTCGACGCCTTCGGCCCGCAGCGGCAGCGGAACTCGCCGACGTTCCGGGGCGCGTCGAAGGACGGCTACAACACCTACCACGTGTTCCGCGGCGGCGGCCGGGAGTGGCTGCTGCTCGCCCTCGACTGGCGGCCGTCGGCGGGTGGCCTGAACTGGGCCAAGCAGGTCCTCGCCCAGCACCCGGCGCTGCCGGCGATCCTCACCATCCACGAGCTGGTCTGGGCCGACGACGACCACCAGGCCCAGTTCTCGACGTTCGGCGAGCACGTCTGGCAGGAGCTCGTCCAGGGCAACGACCAGATCTTCCTCACGCTCAACGGCCACTACTGGCCGACCGGGCGCACCGTACGGAAGAACGCCGCCGGGCACGACGTGCACGTCCACATCGCCAACTACCAGGACCGCTACTACGGCGGCAGCGCGATGATCCGGCTCTACCAGTTCGACCTGGCACGCGGCGTGATCGACGTCCGGACGTTCTCGCCGTGGCTCGCCGCGCAGGACCACCTGTCCGAGATGCAGCGGGTCGAGGTCGAGCGCAGCGGCACGGCCGACTACTTCAGCCTCGAGATCGACTTCGCCGAGCGGTTCAAGGGCTTCTCGCCCGTACCGGTGCCGCCTGCTCGTCCGGCGCGGCAACTGCTGGTGCCTGGAACGGTTGCCTACTGGCGTTTCGAGGGCGGGCAGGACGGCAAGCCGGTGCCGGACGACGTCGTCGTGCGTGACCAGACCGGCCGCGGCAACGACCTCACGCGCGTCACCGCGCCGGGCAGCGGCCCGGACGCGCTGAAGTTCTCCGCGGAGTTCTCGCCGCGGCAGCCGTCGCGGGCGAGCCTGCGGTTCGACGGTGGCCGGGACCCGAGCCGTGGCGCGTACCTGCGTACGGTCGATTCGGCGCCGATGAACCGGCTGAAGTTCGAGCGCGGGTACACCGTCGAGGCGTTCTTCTGGCTGCCGTCGAACTTCAAGGACGGCCACCACGGCTGGTGCGGGTTGTTCGCCCGGCAGGGCAGCGGCGCGGCCGCCGGGAAGACCGGCGACGACCCGAAGGAATCAGCCGCCACGCTGTCCCTTTCGGACGGTGGTGAGCTGCAGTGGGCGGTGTTCCCGCTGAACCAGGACCGGATCTCGACGAACTGGGGCCACGAGCTGCCGGTCGAAAAGTGGTGGCACGTCGCCGTGGTGAACGACGGGCGGCGGACGGTCGTCTACGTCGACGGCTGCCCGGTGGTGCGGAACCCGGCCACGCCGGCGGTCGGGCTGGCCGATCCGGGTGGTCCGTGGCTGGTCGGGGCGTCGTCGTACGACGGGAAGGTCGACCGGAGCTTCGCGGGGTTGCTGGGTGACGTGCGGGTGGTGGACCGGCCGCTGGATCCGCGCGAATTCATGCTGGGCTGAGGGCCTTGACAGCGGGTGGACAATAAAAATTCGGCGCGCTCTCCGAAATAGTGAAGAGAACCGCCGAATGTTCCATAAGTCTAACCGCTGTGAGGGGAACTTGTCAAATCAGGGGTACGACGAGGAATTGCGGGACGAACGGGCCTACGTCGCCGCGCTGTACGAGCGGCTCGACCGCGAGCGCGCGGTGGCGCAGGCCCGCTACCACGGTGCACTCGGGCAAACCGGGCTGACACCGGGAGAGCGGGAGACCGACGTAAGCTGCCGGTCGCGGGAGGCGGCCCGGCTGGACGTCGCCGACAACGGGCTTTGTTTCGGCCGCCTGGACGCCGTTTCGGGGGAAACCAGCTACATCGGGCGGATCGGCCTGTTCGACGCGGAAAACGACTACGAACCGTTCCTGCTGGATTGGCGGGCGCCGGCGGCGCGGCCGTTCTACGTCGCCACCGCGGCGCGGCCGGAAAACGTCCGCCGGCGCCGTCAGTTCCACACGATGGGGCGCCGGGTCGTCGATTTCACCGACGAAGTCCTCGGCCGGCCGTCGGCGGGCGACCGGGGAGACGCGGCGCTGCTGGCGGCCGTGAACGCGCCGCGTGGCGAAGGCATGCGGGACATCGTCGCGACGATCCAGGCCGAGCAGGACGAGATCATCCGCCTCGGCCACGCGGGCGTCCTGGTGGTCGAGGGCGGACCCGGCACCGGCAAGACCGCCGTCGCGTTGCACCGCGTGGCGTACCTGCTCTACACCCAGCGCGAGCGGATGTCGCGCAGCGGCGTACTGGTGGTCGGGCCCAGCCCGGTGTTCCTCGACCACATCGGCCGCGTGCTGCCGTCGCTGGGCGAGTCGGACGTCGTCTTCATGACGCCCGGCGACCTCGTTCCGGGCTTGCGCGTCACCGCCGAGGACGCGCCGGAGGTGGCCAGGGTCAAGGGATCGCTGAAGATCCTCGACGTGCTGAAGGCCGCGGTCGCCGACCGGCAGCAGGTTCCCGGCGAACCGGTGCCCGTCGAGCTGGCCGACGTCACCGTCGCGCTCGACGCCGACGTCGCGAGCGAAGCGCGACGCGCGGCGCGCGAATCCGGGCTGCCGCACAACGAGGCCCGCCCGGTGTTCCGCGAGCACGTCATGGCGATCCTCGCCGGACGAGCCGTGACGAAGATCGGTGCGGGCTGGCTGACCCCGGAGGACCGCGGCGCGTGGGCCGACCTTCGCGCCGACGTCCTCGACGAGCTGGCGGAACACGAAGCGCTCGCCGCGGTGCTCGGCGGGTTGTGGCCGGAGCTGACGCCGGAGACGTTGCTGGCTCCGCTGTACATGTCGCCGCGCCGGCTCGAAACCGCCGGGGCCGACCCGGCGCTGTTCCGCGCGGACGGCGCGGCCTGGACGGTGTCCGACGTACCGTTGCTCGACGAGCTGGCCGGACTGCTGGGCCGGGACGTCTCCGCCGAGCGTGCCGCCGACCGCCGGCAGGCGGAGGAAGAGGCCGAATACGCCGCCGGCGTCATGGACGTCCTGAAACTGGATCGCGAAGAACTCGACGAGGACGTGCTGCTGGTCGCCGAGAACCTGCTCGACGCCGTGGAGCTGGCCGAACGGTTCGTCGAGCGCGACACACGCGACCTCGCCGAACGCGCGGCGGCCGACCGGGACTGGACGTACGGGCACGTCGTCGTCGACGAGGCACAGGAACTGTCCGAAATGGACTGGCGGGTGCTGATGCGGCGGTGCCCGAGCCGGTCGTTCACGATCGTCGGCGACCTCGCCCAGCGGCGCAACGCGGCCGGGGCGACGGCGTGGGGGCCGATGCTGGCGCCGTACGTCGCCGACCGGTGGGTGTACCGGCAGCTGAGCGTGAACTACCGCACGCCGGCGGAGATCATGGCCGTCGCCGGTGCGCTGCTCGGGCGGTTCGCGCCGGACGTCCGGCCGCCGGAGTCGGTGCGCGCGAGCGGGGCCCGGCCGTGGGCGCGGCGAGTTGCGGACGGCGAATTGCACGAGGCCGTCGCCGAGTTCGTCCGCGACGAGGCCGGCCGGGAAGGCACGAGCGTCGTCATCGGGCCGCCCGGCGTGCCCGGCGCGGTGCCGCCGTCGGCGACCAAGGGCCTGGAGTTCGACGCGGTCCTCGTCGTCGAGCCGGAGCGGATCCTGGCCGGCGGCGCGCGCGGAGCGGCCGAGCTCTACGTCGCGCTCACCCGCGCGACGCAGCGCCTCGGCGTGCTGCACCGTGATCCGCTCCCGGCGGAGCTGTCCGGGCTCGCCGAAGCGGGCGTCCCGGCGCGGGCCGGGCACCGGCGGTTCCTGTAGCGCCTCGTGAGTGAGAAACAGGGTTAGAACACTGTTTCTCACTCACGACCGCTACGCCGTGAGCCGGCCCCAGGCGTAGTTCTGCTTGGCCAGCTTCAGGTACACGAACAGCTCGGTCCCGGAGACCCCGTCGATCTTGCGGACCTCGTCGCCCAGCACCTCGAGCATGTGGTCGTCGTCCCGGCAGACGAGCTCGGCCAGCAGGTCGTAGCGCCCCGCGCACAACACGACGTAGTGCACGTTCGGCAGCTCGGACAGCCGGTCGGCGACCTCGCGCGGATCGGCGCCGTCGACGTTGATCCCGACCATCGCCTGTCTGGTCAGGTCGACGTTGGCCGGGTCGGTCACCGCGACGATCTGCATGAGGTCGTCGCGCAGCAGGCGCTGCACGCGCTGGCGGACGGCTCCTTCCGAGAGCCCGACCGCCTTCGCGAGCGCGGTGAACGACGCGCGGCCGTCCTGCTGCAGCAGGCCGATCAACGCTCTGTCCGTGTTGTCCAGTCCGCGCGCTCGTGAATCGTCACCCATGCCGTCCCTCCCTGTGTTTCGGCATGTGATTTGTCAAGTGCGCAGCGTATCGAGACCTGCCGAGAAAGCGAGACCCCAGCGTCAGCTTCACGCGATCCGGCGCGAGGATCGTGATTTGCCGAGGAATCGGTGGCTGTGGAGGAAATTCACGAGTCATTCCGAGGCCGGTTCAGCCGACGTCGCGGCGGCGCAGGTCCTCCTCGGTCTCGCGGCGCACCAGCAGCGTGGCCACGCCGTGGCGGACGCCGACCAGCGGGGGCCGCCCGACCTGGTTGTAGTTCGAGGCCAGCGAGTGGTGGTACGCGCCGGTGCACGGCACGGCCAGCAGGTCACCCGCGTGCAGGTCGGCGGGCAGGCAGAGGCCGTCGGCGAGGACGTCGCCGGCTTCGCAGTGCCGTCCGACGACCGTCATCGGCGTGCGCTTCGCCGTGGAGCGGCGCCCGACGAGCCGGGTCGTGTAGCGGGCGCCGTAGAGCGACGGCCGCGCGTTGTCGCTCATGCCGCCGTCGACCGCGACGAACGTGCGGGTGCCGCGCTTGACCGCGCACACGCGGTACACCGTGATCCCGGCCGGGCCGACGATCGCCCGGCCCGGCTCGATCGTCAGGCGCGGCAGCGGAAAGCCGTGCGCGGCGCACTCGTAGGCCAGCGCGACGCGCAGCCGTCGCGAGTAGCCGCCGAGGTCGAACGCGGGCTCGCCGCCGACGTACGGCACCGCGTGCCCGCCGCCGAGGTCCAGCTCTCGCAGCGTGACGCCGTGGGTGCCGCGGATGCGGACGAGCACGTCGGCCATCCGCCGCGCGGCCGCTTCGTACCGGTCGACGCGCGAGACCTGCGAGCCGATGTGGCAGTGCAAGCCGACGAGCCGCAACCCGGGTTGCGCTCGCACGGCTTCTACTGCGGCGTCGACGTTGTCGGGTACGCCGTCGAGGAGCGAGAAGCCGAACTTCTGGCCTTCGGTGCCGGTGCTGATGGCCGTGTGCGCGCCCGCCGCGACACCCGGCGTCACGCGGATCATGACCTGCTGCGCGCCGTGGGCGAGCGCGCCCAGCTGCTCGATCTCGTCGAGCGAGTCGACCACGATCCGCCGGACGCCGTAGGACAACGCGGCCTTCAGGTCTTCAGGCGTCTTCGCGTTGCCGTGCAGCAGCATGCGCTCGGCAGGAAAGCCGACAGAACGTGCGACGGCGATTTCACCGGCGGAGCACGTGTCGAGCGACAACCTCTCTTCGGCGACCCAACGCAGGACAGCGCGCGTACACAACGCCTTGCTCGCGTACGCGACTTCGACGTCCGGCAGCGCAAGGCGGTACTCACGCGCGGTGTCGCGTACTTGCTGCTCGTCGATGAAGTACGACGGCGTGCCGAAGCGGGCAGCCAGGTGACTGAGGCGCGCGCCGGCGAAGAGCAGTTCGCCGTCTTCGCCGAGTCGGGTGCTTCGCGGCCAGACTCCGGGTTCGAGGTGATCGGCGGCTTCGCAGCCCAAGCTGGGAAGAAGCTCGCTGAGTGTCACGGGTGCCTCCGGGCATCACGGCGGATCGGACCTCGCCAGAACACCGCCGCGCCGGCCGGGGTGGATCACCCGTGAACGCCGATCTGACGGTGTTTCCCCGCTCGCTGACGCCTCCTTAACGCGCGAGTAACTTCGGCCACACCTCGGCTGACCTGCGCAAAGCTGAATTTCCGGCGCGGCCGCCGTCACACCGGGCATGGTTACCGACACGATGGACGAGACCGAGTTCGCCGAACTGACCGAGCGCCACCGGCGGGAGCTGCGGGTGCACTGCTACCGGTTCCTGGGGTCGCTCGACGAAGCCGAGGACCTGGTGCAGGAGACGTTCCTGCGTGCGTGGCGCGGGCGTGACCAGTACGCCGGGCGCGCGAGCGTGCGCGCCTGGCTGTACCGGATCGCCACGAACGCGTGTCTCGACTTCCTCGACCGGACGCCGCGTGTCGTCCCTTCGGTGGACCTCCCGGTGGCGGTCGACTCGCACCTGGCGCCCCGCCCCGCGGCCGCGGTGCCGTGGCTGCAACCGGCGCCGGACGACCTGCTCGAGGACGCGATCTCGCGGGAGACGGTCGAGCTGACGTTCCTCGCGGCCGTCCAGTACCTCTCGCCGCGGCAACGCGCTGTATTGATCCTTCGCGACGTCGTCGGCTGGTCGGCGAAGGAGACCGCAATCGCATTGGAGACAACTCCGGCTTCGGTGAACAGCTCGCTGCAGCGGGCGCGGGCAGAGTTGAAGGAGCAGCTGCCTTCGCGGCGTACGGAGTGGCGCGTCGCTTCGAGCGGCGAAGAGCGCGCGGTCGTCTCGCGGTACATCTCGGCGATCACGGCGGCGGACGAGACGACGCTGGCGAAGGTGCTCCGCGACGACGTCCGTTGCAGCCACCAGCCAGGCGCCGGCGGCCACGACGGGCCCCACCCGACCTGGTACGGCGGCCGCGCGACGGTCCTCGAAGGCTGGGCACCGGTGCTGCGCGGGCCGATGGAGCTGAGCATGATCCCGACCCGCGCGAACGGCGTCCCGGCCGTGGCGACGTACCTCCGTCACGACGGCCGGTTCCACGCGTTCGCCCTCAACGTCCTGCGGGTGGCCGACGGCCAGGTGGCCGAGGTGACGACGTTCGCCCCGGCGGTGTTCCCGGCGTTCGGTCTGCCGCCGGTGCCGCCGGAGGCCGAGTAACCGGCGGCGGACGGGGTTGCCCTCACGACACTGCGGCACCAGCTCGAAGCGACGACGGCCGCCGCGCTCGCCGAGCGCGATGCCGCCCTGGGTGAGGCCGACGAGCACCGCCGGCGCGGCGAGGCAGGGCTGCGCCGCCCGGCGGACGCGTGACCGGCCTGTCGGTGGGGTGTGCGCCGCGGTGAAGCGTGCCCGGCCTGCCGCAAGCAGCCGGATGCAGGCGCCGTCTGCCGCTGGTACCTCGCCCGAACGGCCCGCGATCAGGCCGTCTTGTGGTCCGCCGCCGTGCCGCACACGCAGCCGCGGTCCTCCGTCCGGCCGGCCGCCGTCGCCGCGCAGTAGCGGCGGGCGATCGCGTCGTGGGTGCCCAGCGGGTGCGGGCAGCTCGGGCATCGCGTGCCCGAGCGGGGCACCTCCGGGGCCTCAAGCCTCGGGGCCGTCATGCCGTCACCTCCGGCCTGCGCAGGGGTGTGCTCACCGCGTGGAGGTGCTGCAGCACGTAGCCGTACGAGCGGGCCCAGCCGCACTCGGCGTACGCGATGCCGCGCCCGGCGCAGAACTCCCGGACGATCACCTGCGCGTGCTTGAGGTTCGGCCGGGCCATGCTCGGGAACAAGTGGTGCTCGATCTGGTAGTTCAGCCCGCCGAGGGCGAAGTCGGCGACGCGGCCGCCGCGGATGTTGCGCGACGTCAGTACCTGCTTGCGCAGGAAGTCCAGCTCGTGCCCGGTCGCGAGCATCTCCATGCCCTTGTGGTTGGGCGCGAACGAGCAGCCCATGTACAGGCCCCACAGGAACTGGTGCACCAGGATGAAGATGATGCCCGTCAGCGGCGACAGCACGATGAACACCGCCGCGAGGTACGCGAGCAGGTGCGCGATCAGCAGCGCGGACTCCAGCCGGTGCTTGCGGACGTCGCGGCGCCACACCGCTTTCACGCTCGAGACGTGCAGGTTCAGGCCTTCCAGCAGGAGCAGCGGGAAGAACAGGAACGCCTGGTACTTCGCCACCCAGCGCAGGAATCCGCGCTTGCGCGAGCTCTGCGCCCTGCTGAACGCGAGCGCGGCGATGTCGACGTCCGGGTCCTCGTCCTCGTTGTTCGGATTGGCGTGGTGACGCGCGTGCGTGCCGATCCACCAGCCGTAGCTCAGGCCCGTCAGTCCACCGTGGACGAGCCCGGTGGCGTCGTTCGCCCGGCGGGTGCGGAAGATCTGCTTGTGCCCGGCGTCGTGCCCGATGAACGACAGCTGCGCGAACACCATGGCGAAGAACGCGGCGAGGAACAGCTGCCACCACGAGTCGCCCAGGTAGGCGAAGGCGGCCCAGCCGCCGCCGAACGCCGCGAGGTTGAGCGCGATGCGCATCGCGTAGTAACGCCGGCGCCGCCGGAGGAGCCCGGCGTCCTTGATCAACCGGGACAGCTCGGCGAAGTCACTGCCGTGCGAGGTTTCCGGAGCCTGAAGCGAAGTCATGTCCGCCGTTCTGGTCAGCTGAAATGCTTGTCCAGCAACGGTTTCCGGTCAACGTGAGCCGGGCCGATCCGGGATAAGGGCACTGGGGCCTGGCCGGGGGTGCGTCCCGCGGCATGCCCTCAGGGTCCCACCCGGCGGCCCCGGTGGCAATTCCCCGCGGACCGCCGAAGAGGTGTACAGTCGGCCACATCGGGATGAAGGTGATCCACCACACACCCGTGACTTCCGGCCGGAGCACGCCGGCCGGGGACAGGAGCCGAACCCGGGTCCGGGACCCGTTCGTTTCGCAGCCGTGCCGGCCGGTTGGCCGGCGAGCAGCCGCCCGCAGTCGCGCAGAGCGACGCCCGGGGCGCCCACCAGGGCTGCTACAACGAGGTTTCCGCGGGGCAGGCTTCTGTCGAGTGGCTCGTCGGCGAGCCGGGGTACGGCGTCACCGCGCCCCGGCCGCCGGCGAACCGCCCGCTACATGAGCCCCCATGTCGAGACCAGTCCGGACAGCTGCTCGCGTTCGGCCGCCGTCAGCAGCCGGCTCGGCGGGCGGACGTCGGGACGGCACAGGCCCAGCTGGGCGAGCGCCTCCTTGACGACGCTGACGTTGTTGGCGTTCCCGTTCGCCGCGCGCAGCTCTTCGAACGGCCGGATGCGCTCCCAGACCGTCATCGCCGCCGGGTAGTCCCCTGTGGACAGTGCGCGGAACATCTCCAGGGAGATCGCCGGGTCCACGTTGACCAGGCCCGACGTGAAGCCGGTGGCGCCGACGGCGAAGTAGCCGGGCGCGGAGAGCTCGGCCAGCCCGGCGATCCAGACGAACCGGTCGAAGCCCGCGTCGCGCGCGACCGAACCGAACCGCACCGGGTCCGGCACCGCGTACTTCACGCCGATGACGTTCGGCGCCGCCTCGCCCAGCGCGCGCAGCTGCTCGCCGGTGATCGCGGGGTTGCGGACGTACAGCACGACGCCGAGTTCGGGCACCGCGTCCGCGATCGCGGCGTGGTAGTCGACCCAGCCGTCCCCGGAGATGTACGGATGCACCAGCTGGTGGATCATGATCATGCCGGCTCCGGCGTCCCGCGCGTGCGTCGCGGCCCGCGTCGCCGACGCGACGTCGTGGCCGATCCCGGCGAGCACCTCGGCCCGGCCCGCCACGGCTTCGACGGTGACCTCCAGGCAGTGCCGGGCTTCCGCCGCGTCCAGCGCGTAGAACTCGCCGGTGTTCCCGTTCGGCGTCACGACCTCGATGCCGCCGGTGACCAGCCGGTCCACGAGCTTCGCGTACGTCTGCCCGTCGACGGCGCCCTCGGCGTCGAACGGCGTGACCGGGATGGCCACCACCCCGGAAAGCCGCCGCCTCTGCTGCTCGAACGTCATCGGGCCCCCTTCGTTTCTGTGGTGTGTTCGCCGCCGAGCCCGAACGCGACCCGGTCGATGAAATCCGTGATGTGCCGGCGCAGCAGGTGTTCGGCCTGCCGCGCGTTCCCGCTTTCGGCGGCGGTCAGGATCGCCCGGTGCTCGGCCGCTTCGCCCTGCCAGGTCGGGCTGATGCCCCAGCCGGTGACGGTGATCAGCGCGGCCTGGTCGCGTAGCCCGTCGAGGATCTCGACGAGCAGCGGGTTCCCGCAGCCGGCGTAGAGCGCGCGGTGGAACAGCCGGTTGGTCAGGCTGGCCTTCGCGCGGTCGGCGGGTCCCGTGCCGGTGCCGACCTCGGCCAGGACCTGCCGCGCTTCGCTGAAGTCCGCTCCGCGCTCGACAGCACGTCGGATGGCTTCGGGCTCGAGAAGCGCGCGCAGGTCGTACACCGCGTACGCGCTCTCGGTGTCCATGATCCGGACCGCGGCGCCCTTGTACGTGCTCATCGTGACCAAACCGGAACCGGCGAGGATCCGCAGTGCCTCCCGCACCGGCGTCTTCGACACCCCGAGCAGGGCGCCCACCTCGGCTTCGACGAGGGTTTCGCCCGGCTGGAACTCGCCGCTCAAGATCGCTTCCTTGATGGCGTCACGGACGAAATCCGTCCGCGAGACGGGCGGCGGCGGCCTCCTGGCCGAAGAAGTGCTCGCCACTGGCATGTCCGATCTGATATACGATGCGACATACAACATTAGCACGGGCCTAGGGAGCAGCCATGCAGCGTCGCACCGGCTTCCGATTCCGACGAGTGTTGCTGGCGGCGAGCCTCGCCACCGGCCTGGCGGCCTGCGGCGCGCCCGGCGGCGACGGCGGTCAGGCGGCGAACCCCCAGTCCGTGCCCGACAAGCCGGGCAAACCCGTCGAGCTCAACATCCTCGACATCGCGGGCAACCTGCAGCTCACCAAGCAGATGATCGAGAACTTCAAGGCCGCGCACCCCGAGGTCCTCTCGAAGGTCACCTATTCGACGGCGCCGGCGCCGAGCATGGCGGGCAAGCTGAAGGCCGAGCAGGACGGCGGGGTCGCCCAGACGCACCTGGTCCTCAGCGGCACGGACGGCCTGTCCGCGGGCATCGCCAATGGCACCCTCGCCAAAATCCTGCCGGACTTCTCCGCCCGGTTCCCGAACCTGATGCAGAACTACCTGGAGCCCGCGGCCAAGATGCAGGAGCTGGCGAACGGCTACGGCGTCGAGGTCGTCTACTACCCGTCCGGCCCGCTGCTGGAGTACAACCCGGCAGCGGTCCCGGCGGCGCCGGCGTCCCCGCAGGAGCTGCTCGACTGGGCCAAGGCGCACCCGGACAAGTTCCAGTACGCGCAGCCGTCGAACTCCGGCCCGGGCCGCACGTTCCTGATGGGGCTGCCGTACCTGCTCGGTGACAAGGATCCGAAGGACCCGGACAAGGGCTGGGACAAGACCTGGGCGTACCTGCAGGAGCTGGGCAAGTACGTGAAGTACTACCCGTCGGGTACCACGGAGACGATGAAGAACCTCGCGTCGGGCTCGGTGGACATGATCATGTCGACGACCGGCTGGGACATCAACCCGCGCAAGCTCGGCACGGTGCCCAACACGGTGAAGACCGCGATCATGCAGCCGATGCACTGGGTCACCGACGCCCAGTACGCCCTGATCCCGAAGGGCCTGAGCCCGGACCAGGAGTCGGCGATCCTGCAGCTGATCGCGTGGATGCTGAAGCCGGACCAGCAGGCGATCGCCTACGACGACGGCTATTTTTACCCCGGCCCGGCGGTCAAGGACGTCACGTTGCAGATGGCGCCGCAGAAGAGCCAGGACACGATCAAGCAGTTCGGGCGCCCGGAGTACGAGCAGTGGATCGCGCAGTACCCCAAGGAGACGTCGCTGCCGGCGGAGCAGCAGGTGAAGGCGTTCGACAAGTGGAACCAGCTGGTCGGCGGCTCGAAGGTCGGCAAGAAGTGACGTTCTCGCAGCTCCGGTTGGAAGGGGTCGCGCGCAGCTTCGGCACCGCGAACGCCCTGAGCGGCCTCGACCTGACCATCGCGCGCGGCGAGTTCGTGGCCCTGCTCGGCCCGTCCGGCTGCGGCAAGTCGACGGCGCTGAACTGCCTGGCCGGCTTGCTGCCCCTGACGGGCGGCAGCATCTGGCTCGACGGCGCCAGGATCGACGGGCAGCCGCCCGAGCAGCGCGGATTCGGGATGGTGTTCCAGAACTACGCGCTGTTCCCGCACATGTCGGTCCGCGCCAACGTCGGCTTCGGCCTCAAGATGCGCAAGGTGGGCCGTGCGGAGGCCCGCCGGCGCGTCGACGATGCGTTGCGCCTGGTCCAGCTGTCCGACCACGCGACGAAGTTCCCGGCGCAACTGTCGGGCGGCCAGCAACAGCGCGTGGCCATCGCCCGCGCGGTGGTGCTGGAGCCGCCGGTCGTGCTGATGGACGAGCCGCTGTCCAATTTGGACGCCAAGCTCCGGCTGGAGATGCGCATGGAGATCCGCCGCCTCCACCAGACGCTGGGCCTGACGACGGTGTACGTCACACACGACCAGGAGGAGGCCCTGTCACTGGCGGACCGCCTGGTGGTGCTCCGCGAGGGCACGGTCCAGCAGATCGGCACACCCGAGGAGGTGTACGCCCAGCCGGTGAACAGTTACGTCGCGTCGTTCATGGGCTACCGCAACCTGCTGGACCTGACGGTCACCGCGACGGCAGGCACATCGGCCACGGTCGAGGGCGAAGGAGTCCGCCTGACGGGCACGAACCGCGGCTCGGTGACGGAGGGCCCGGCGAAGGTGGCGATCCGCCCGGAGGACTTCGTAATCGGCGACGGCGCGGCCAACGCCTTGGAGGTGACGGTGGAGATCGTGGAGTACCACGGCCGCGAGCTGTCGGTGTCGGCCCGGTTGGCGAGCGGGGTGCCGGTGTACTTCCGGACGGACAAGCGCCTGGCGCCCGGAGATCTGGCGAAGATCAGCGTCCCGGCCGAGCGGGTACTGGTGTTCGCCCCATGACGGCCGCGGAGTCCGGCACTCCGGTCGAGCAGACCGCCGCCGTCTCGTCGGTGCGAGCTGGGGTGGTGGTTGCGCCGTGACCGCCGTCGCCAGTGCTCGTCCCGCTTTGCGGCATCGGCTTGCCGAACGGGGTGTCGATCGCACCCTGCTGCTCCTCGTGCCCGGTCTCCTCGTCACCCTCTGCCTCTTCCTGTACCCCTTCCTCTACGGTCTCCAGCTGTCGTTCGCCCCGCGCAAGGGTGGCGTCTTCGCCAACTACGCGCGCTTCTTCGGTGACCCGTACCTGCGCGACACCATCTGGACCACCCTCGGTATCGCGCTGCCCGCGACGTTCATCAACGTCCTCGCCAGCATTCCGATCGCCTACGTGATGCGTGGCCGCGTCCGTGGCAAGCGTCTCCTCACCACCATCCTCGTCGTGCCGATCACGCTCGGCACGGTGCTCACCGCGCAGGGCCTGATCATGTACGGCGGTCCGGCCGGCTGGCTGAACAAGGTGCTCACCGTCCTCGGGATCACCGACCAGCCGCTCCCGCTGATCCACAACTACACCGGTGTGCTGCTGTCCTTGGTGATCACCGGCTTCCCGTTCTCCTTCCTGCTGACGTTGTCCTACCTCTCGGGCATCGACCCCGCCCTGGAGAAGGCGGCCGCGACGCTCGGCGCCACCTGGGTCCAGCGCTTCCGGCGGATCACGCTGCCCCTGCTCGCTCCCGGCCTGGCGATCACCTTCTGCCTCTCGTTCGTGATGGCGTTCTCCGTCTTCCCCTCGGCGCAGCTCGTCGGCGACCCCGCGAACGAGACCCGCGTCATCTCGATCGCGGCCTACCACGCCGCCTTCGAGGAGTACGACTACTCGATGGGCTCGGCCGTCGCGATGCTCATGGCGGTGGTCATGCTGATCGTGATCGGCCTGGTCATGGCGTGGCGCGGCACGCTGTACCGCGGAGCGACCGGAGGCAAGGGATGACCGGTTGGGTCGCGCGTCCTGGACGTTGGGTCGTCTGGGCCGTCGTCGTGTTCTTCTTCGTCAACCTCGCCGGGGTCGTCCTCTCGGTGGTCGTCGACTCGTTCGGCAAGCAGTGGTTCGGCACCTGGCTACCGGACGGCTTCACCACCCACTGGTACGCCGACGCCTGGCGGGAGTTCGGCCTGTCGGACGTCCTCCTCACCACGGCGATCGTCGCGCTCGTGGTGATCGCCGTGTCGGTGGCCGTCGGTGTGCCGGCCGCCTACGCGCTGGCCCGCCGCTCGTTTCCCGGCAAGCGCCTGGTGATGCTGCTGTTCGTGCTGCCGATCCTCATCCCTCCCATCACCTACGGCATCCCGCTGGCCACCGTGCTCTACAAGTTCCACCTGGCCGGCACGACCACCGGCGTCATCCTGGCGAACCTGGTGCCGTCGGTGCCGTTCGTCGTGCTGACCATGACGCCGTTCATCGAGCAGATCGACCCGAAGATCGAAGCCGCGGCGCGCATGTCCGGCGCGCGGACCGTCGCCGTGTTCACCCGGATCCTCGGCCCGCTGCTGCTGCCGGGAATCCTGGCCGCGGCGATCCTCGTGCTGGTCCGTACGGTCGGCATGTTCGAGCTGACCTTCCTCACCGCCGGCCCGGACTCGACGACCCTCGTCGTGGCGCTCTACAACTCCGTGTTCGCCGCGGGCATCCGCGCCAACCAGTCGGTCGACGCGATGGCGACCATCTACACGGCGTCCATGCTCGTTCTCCTTCTCGTCGCGTTGCGGTTCGTGAACCCGACCCAGCTCGTGACCCGGATCCGCGAGGAAACCTGAGGCGGTGCTCGTTCGCTCATGTGATCGACTTTACCGCGCATCTTCGAACATCTGATCGACACGATCGTGTGGACATATGGCCCGCGCGCTACGGCTCGACCGCCCGGTTGAGCCAAGCCAGCGCGTCTGCCACAGGCTGCAGGTCGAGACGGCGTCCGTCACGCAGGCGCAGCGAAAGCTGACCCGCCGCGACCTCCCGCGAACCGATGACCGCCTGGAACGGTGCCCAGCGGCCGTCCCGGATACGCGCACCGAGGCTGCCCTCGGCGGCGATCTCCGCCCGCAGGTTCCCGCACCGGTCCAGGACCTCCCGCGCATACGGCACTTCCGCGGCGGAAACCGGCAACAGCCGAAGCTGCACCGGCGCCAGCCAGGCCGGGAACGCACCGCCGTGGACCTCGACCAGCTGCGCCACCGCGCGTTCGACGCTGCCGATGATGCTGCGATGCACCATGACCGGCCGGTGCTTCGCCGCGTCGGCGCCGACGTACTCCAGACCGAACTGTTCCGGCTGGTGGAAGTCGACCTGCACGGTCGACAGGGTCGATTCGCGACCGGCACTGTCGGCGATCTGGACGTCGATCTTCGGTCCGTAGAAGGCCGCTTCCCCTTCGACGGCGTCGTAGGGCAGCCCGTCGAGCACCGAACGCAGGATTTCCACCGAACGGTCCCAGTCTCCGGCGACGTACTTCCCGCCGGCGCCGGGCAGGGACAGCCGGTAGCGGGCCGGCCGGATGTCGAGCGCGTCGTAGGCCTGCCGGATCATCGCCAGCGCGGCGGACGCCTCGGCCTCGACCTGGTCGAGGGTGCAGAAGATGTGCGCGTCGTTGAGCTGGATCGCCCGCACCCGGCTCAGGCCGCCGAGCACGCCGGAGAGCTCGCTGCGGTACATCCCGCCCAGCTCGGCGATCCGCAGCGGCAGCTCGCGGTGGCTGCGGCCGCGCGAGCGGTAGATCAGCGCGTGGTGCGGACAGAGGCTCGGCCGCAGCACGAGCTGCTCGCCACCGACGTCCATGGGCGGGTACATGTCGTCGCGGTAGTGCGCCCAGTGCCCGGAAATCTCGTACAGCTCGCGTTTCGCGAGCACCGGCGAATGGACGTGCCGGTAGCCGGAGCGCCGTTCGAGACCGCGGACGTACTCCTCAAGGCTGTGCCGGACGATCGCGCCGTCGGGCAGCCAGTAGGGCAGGCCCGCGCCGATGAGCGGGTCGGTGCCGAACAAGCCGAGTTCACGGCCGAGCTTGCGGTGGTCGTGCATTGTGGACTCCTCGGGAACGGCGAGGCGGAAGACCACAAGACGAAGCCCGGGACGACCGCCCCGGGCTTGGATGAGCGTGGATCAGCGCGCCGGGACACTTTCCGGCGTCGTCGTCAGTGCAGCGCGCTTCACGGGATCGACGGTAGCACCGGTTCGTGACCCGGTCCGCTTCTTTCCCGGGAGGTGCTTGCGCCTTGCAGTCGGTCGCCGCGGCTGCGGTCCTGCTCTTCGCCTGTGGGCCTGCCGGGCCGACGCGAGTTCTCTCCGAGTCGCCGCGCCGGTGCCGACCGGGCCGGTCTTGCCGTTCACGCCCGTCGATCTGGCGAAGGTCGACGCCGATCCGTGCCGTGCGGGCGGCCGACAACGTCGCCCGAGGTGTGGCAGTCCCCGGTCGTCTCCGTGCTGCAGCCGGTTCGTGATCGGGGCAACCTCACCGACCTCAAGGACACGCCCCGGCGGCAATCCGGCGTCATGGACCCGTGGACCGAAACCTCCGTGTCCGGATTGCCTGCCGTGGCCTTCCACGAGCCGCCGGGGCCTGAACCGGCTAGGCCAGGAACCGTTCCAGCTGCTCGACCACGAACGCGTGGTCGTCCGCCTGGGGCAGGCCCGACACGCCCACCGTGCCCACCGGGCCGACTCCGCGGACGATCACCGGGAACACCCCGCCGTGGGCCGCGTACTCGTCCGGGTTCAGGCGCGCGTCCTCCTCGAACGAGCCGCCCTTCGCGCGGAACTGCGTGCCCACGTAGAACGAGCTGTGTCCGTAGCGGTCCACCACCCGGCTCTTGCGGTCGATCCACGCATCGTTGTCCGCCGACGTTCCCGGCAGCGCCGCGTGGAACAGCCGCTGGCCCGCCCGGCGGACCGAGATCGTCACCGGCAGTCCCCGCTCGCGGGCCGCGGCCAGCAGCTGCTGGCCCAACGCGAGCGCCGTCTCGTTGTCGAACTTCGTGAACTGAAGGCGTTCCTCCTGGTCGGCGAGCTGGGCGAGACGGTCCGATTCGGTCATGCCGCCATTAAATCAACAGTGTTGTTTAATTGCCAGTGATGCCGGCCGCCCGGCATGGTCCAGATTTCGAAGGTAGCTGCTCGATGAACTCGAGCCCGGCGACATCCGTGTAGAAGGCGCGTGAGCGCTCCAGGTCGGTCGACGCGGCGAAGGCGACCAGTTCCGCTGAGCCGAGCAAGGCTTCACCTCCGGTCGTGAAGGTGCTGCTTGCCCGGGCCGTTGACGTGGGGAAAGCTCGCCGCGAGGAGGTGGGCATGGGCCGGATCCGGCGGCGGACGGTGCTCGGTGGCGCGGCCGCGGCCACCGTGGTCGGCTCGCTGGCGGCCGCCTGCGCCGCGCCGCCGCGCCGGGGCACGATCGACGACGTCCGGCACGTCGTCGTGCTCATGCAGGAGAACCGGTCCTTCGACCACTACTACGGCACGATGGCCGGCGTACGCGGCTTCGGCGACCGCGCGGCGTTGCGGGACGTCTTCCGCCAGCGCGGCAAGGGCGCGCCGGTGCTGCCGTTCCGGATCGACACGTCCGTTGTGGACGGCCAGGACCTCGGCGAGCTCCCGCACGACTGGAACAGCACGCACCGCGCGTGGAACGGCGGCGCGTACGACGCCTGGGTCACCACGAAGGGCCCCATGACGATGGGGTACTTCACGCGCGAGGACATCCCGTTCCAGCGCGCGCTGGCGGCCGCGTTCACGGTGTGCGACCACTACTTCTGCTCGATGCAGGGCCCGACGCAGCCGAACCGGCTCTACCACTGGACCGGCACGATCGACCCGGACGGCGTCGCCGGCGGCCCGGTCACGCACAACTTCCCGGACTACGAGCCGTCGTTCCGCTGGACGACGTACCCGGAGCGGCTCGAGGCGGCCGGGATCACGTGGCAGATCTACGCGAACGACGAGGAACGCGGCGTCCCCGAGCACTTCGTCGGCGACTACGGCGACAACCCGCTGTGGCTGTTCCGGAACTTCCACGACGCGCTGTACTCGATGGACCCGGCGAAGCGGCGGCTGGCCGAGCGCGCGAACCTGCGCACCAAGCTGCTGCCCGACTCGGGCAAGGGCAAGGACGTCGACCACGTGCTGGCCGACTTCCTCGCCGACTGCGCGAACGGGACACTGCCCGCGGTGTCGTGGGTCGTGGCGCCGTACGGCTACTGCGAGCACCCCGCGGCCCGGCCGGTCGACGGCGCCGCCTACGTCCAGCGGATGCTGAAAGCGTTGTGGGACAACCCGCGGCTGTGGGAATCGACCGTCGTCTTCATCAACTACGACGAAAACGACGGCTTCTTCGACCACGTCGTCCCGCCGACGCCGCCGCCGGGCACGCCGGCCGAGTACCTGCCCGGCAACCGGCCGGAGAAGGGCGCGGCGTCCGGTTCTCCGGTCCCGATCGGGCTGGGCCCGCGCGTGCCGATGACCGTCGTCTCGCCGTGGAGCCGCGGCGGCTGGGTGAACTCGCAGGTCTTCGACCACACGTCGGTGCTGCGCTTCCTCGAGACGTGGACCGGGGTGCGCGAGCCGAACATCTCGGCCTGGCGCCGCGCCATCTGCGGCGACCTGACCAGCTGTTTCGACTTCGGCACGCACGACACGACGATCCCGCCGCTGCCGGACGCGAACGCGTTGCGCGCCGAAGCCGACCGGACGCAGCCGCGGCTGCCCAAGCCCGGCCTCGGCCCGGGCGCGCTGGTGCAGGACCCCGGCACGGCGAAGGCGCGTCCGCTGCCGTACCAGCCGGTCGCCTGGGCCACGGCCGAGCCGGGCACGCTCAGGCTGCACCTGGCCAACCACGGCACGCACGCGCTCCAGCTCGCCGCGTACGCCTACCACGCGGGCGGAGCGCCACAACGCTTCGACGTCGGCCCGAAGAGCGAGATGACCGGCGAAGTGCCGTACGGCGAGTCGTACGACGTCGCGATCCACGGCCCGAACGGCTTCGTCTTCGAAGCCTCCGGCGCAGCGGGCCTCGACGCGGCCATCGCCTACACGGACACGCCCGCGCTCAAGGTCACCGTCACCAACAGCGGCCCGGCGCCGGTCATGCTGAACGACGTCCCGATCCCGCCGGGCGGCTCGCACGACTTCCCGGTACCGGCGAAGAACGGCTGGTACGACGTCACGTTCGAGGTGCCCGGGTGGCGTCGCCGCTTCGCCGGCCACCTCGAGGACGGCCGCCCGTCGTGGACCGGGCCTTAGCGCAAGGCGTCCAGCGCGAACGCGGCGAGCATCGCGACGCCGCTCGGCATCGCGTCCTCGTCGAAGATCACGCGGTTGGAGTGGTTCGCCGCCGCCTCGGCGGGGTCGACGCCGGGCGGGCAGCCGCCGATGAACGCGTACGCGCCGGGAACCCGTTGCAGGACGTAGGAAAAGTCCTCGGCGCCCATCAGCGGGTCGGCGAGCAGCTCGACGTTGTCCGGGCCGAGCACGGCCGCGCCGAGCCGCAGCACCTCGGCGGCGACGCGGTCGTCGTTCACCGTCACCGGATAGCCCGGCTCGACGTCGGCGACGACCCGGCAGCCGTGCGCGGCACCCACCGCCTCGCACACCTTCGGCAGCTCGGCGCGCACCAGCGCCCGCGTCTGCTCCGACAGCGTGCGGATCGTGCCCTCCAGCTCGGCGGTCTCCGGGATGATGTTGGACGTCGTCCCGGCCTGGATCCGGGTCACCGAGAGCACGGCGGGGTCGAACACGCTGACCCGGCGCGTGATCATGGTGTGCAGCGCCCCGACCATCGCCGCGGCCGCGGGCACCGGGTCGATCGTGTGCTGCGGCGCCGAGCCGTGGCCGCCCTTGCCGGTGACGCGCACGGTGAACGAGTCCGCCGACGCCATCAGCGGGCCGGGCCGCAGCTGCAGCAGCCCGCTGCGCGCGTTGGCCAGGATGTGTACGCCGAACGCGCGCTCGACCCGCGTCCCGGCGGCGTCGAGCACGCCTTCGTGGATCATGAACCGGGCGCCGTGGTGCCCCTCCTCGCCCGGCTGGAACATGAACACGACCGACCCGGCAAGCTCGTCCTTGCGCGCGGCGAGCAGCCGGGCGGCCGACGCCAGCATCGCGACGTGCGTGTCGTGCCCGCACGCGTGCATCGACTCGTCGTCCTCGGACGCGAAGTCGAGGCCGGTCTCCTCGGTCAGAGGCAGTGCGTCCATGTCGCCGCGCAGCAGCACCGCCGGGCCGGGACGGGCGCCGCGCAGGACGGCCGTCAGCGACGTCGTGGCCTTGCCTTCGGTGATCTCCAGCGGCAGGTCGGCCAGCGCCGCCCGGATCGCCGCCTGGGTGTGCGGCAGGTGCAGGCCCTGCTCGGGCCGCCGGTGCACGGCCCGCCGGAGGGCGACCGTGCGGTCCTGCAGCGCCCGCGCGGCGTCGAGGAGCCCGGCGAACGGCGTGCCGGGGAGGGTGGGCAGGTCAGTGGGTCCGGTCATGCTCCCGATAGTGGCGCATGCGGCGCTTCGGGCGCACCGTGCGTGCGTTCGGTCCAGCGGCGGAATACGGTGTGCGCATGGCGGTGGATGAACCGGTCACGGGCTTCGCGGTGGCTGTGGTCCGGGAAGACGGTCGGTGGCGGTGCAGTGCGCTCGACCCGGGGGCGCTGACCGAGCTCGACGCGGCGATCACGGAGCTGGGCAAGCTACGGTCCACCGGCGCGGCCTTCGGGCTACTGGCGGTCGACGACGAGTTCTTCGTCATCGTCCGGCCGAGCCCGCGTGGGCCGTCGTTGCTGCTCTCGGACGCGGCGGCGGCGCTGGACTACGACATCGCGGCGGACGTCCTCGACGTCCTGCGCGTCGACCCCCCGGACGAAGAGGACGACTCCGTCTGGCCCGAGGGCGACCTGGAGATCCTCGCGGATCTCGGGCTGCCCGGGCCGGAGCTGGAGGTCATCGTCGGCGAGGTCGACCTCTACCCGGACGAGCAGCTGCAGATGATCGCGCAGCGGTGCGGGTTCGGCAGCGAGTTCGCCAAGCTCCTGGACGAGCTCTGAGACGCCCGTCCGACACCGAGGCCGTGGCGGCCGCGCTGGAAGCGGCGCGCGCGCCCGGCGCGGACGTGCCGATCGGGGCGGTCGTGTTCGGCCCCGACGGCACGCCACTGGCGGCGGCCCGCAACGCCCGCGTCGAGCTGGGCGACCCGACAGCGCACGCGGAGATCCTCGCCCTGCGCGCGGCGGCGCGCGTGGTGGGCGACGGCTGGCGGCTCGAGGGCTGCACGCTGGCGGTGACGCTGGAGCCGTGCACGATGTGCGCGGGCGCGCTGGTCCTGGCGCGGATCGCCCGGCTGGTGTTCGGGGCGTGGGAGCCGAAGACGGGCGCGGTGGGCTCGCTGTGGGACGTCGTGCGTGACCGCCGTCTCAACCACCGCCCGGAAGTCCACGGCGGAGTGCTGGTCGACGAGTGCTCGGCGCTGCTGGCGACGTACTTCGCGACGCGACGCTGATTCAGGCGCGCGGTGCCGGGTACTCGACCGGCATGACGATGAAGCACAAGATCCAGCAGGTGATGGGCAGTGCTCGCGAGAAGGCCGGCGCGGTGACCGGCAACCGCCGTCTGCAGGCATCGGGCCGCGTCCAGCGACGCTCGGCCCAGTTCGGCTCGGCGGCCCACGACGTCCGCCGGCGCGCGACGGGCGTGGTGCGGGAAGCCCAGGTCAGGTGGCGTAACGGGCGGGCCGCCCACCCCTCGTGAGGCTCGCGGCGGCCCTCGGGTATTGTTCTCGGCGGTGGCGTGTCCGAGCGGCCGAAGGAGCACGACTCGAAATCGTGTGACGGTTAATCCCGTCCGTGGGTTCAAATCCCACCGCCACCGCTCTCGACAGCGAAACGCCCGGCGATCCCCACGGGTCGCCGGGCGTTCTGCTGTGCCGTGTCAGGTGCGAACGCGCCTGCTGGGCGCTTGACTTGAAGGGCTCTTGAAGTGTGACGGTGGTCGGCGGAACCGAACACCAGGGAGCACACCATGAAGGTCCTCGTCACCGGGGCCACCGGCCACACCGGACGCCACGTCGTCAGCGGCCTGCTCGGCCAGGGCATCGACGTCAGAGTTCTCGTCCGCGACCGCGCGAAGGCGCCCGAAGGCGTCCACGTCGTCCAGGGCGACATCACCAACCCGGCCGAAGCCGCCGAAGGGGTCGATGCCGTCTACCTGCTCTGGCCGTTCTTCACCGCCGAAGGCATCGAGAACGCCGTGAAGCCGTTCAAGGACAAGCGAATCGTCTACCTTTCCGCGATGTCCGCCGAAGAAGGGGGCGTCTGGGGAGACGTCGAAGCCGCCGTCGAAGACGTCACCGAACGGTGGACCTTCCTTCGCGTGACCGGCCTCGCCACCAACACTCTCGCTTGGGCCGGGCAGGCCAGAGGCGGCGTCGTACGAGCGCCTTACGGCCAGGCCAAGAGGTCGCTCGTGCACGAACGGGACGTCGCCGACATGGCCCTCGCGGCCTTGGCTGAAGACCACGCGAAACAGACCTATCTCGTCACCGGTCCCGAAGCCCTGGCCCAGGCTGAACAGGCCCGGCTCATCGGCGAGGCGCTGGGAAAGCCCGTCCGGTGGGAAGAACAGCCGACGGAAGAGGCGAAAAGGCAGTTGAGCGCGTACCTGGGTGCGGAATTCGCGGTGAGCGCCTTGCGGCACTGGGCGTCACTCGTCGACGAACCGGAACCAGTGTCCCTGGACGTCGCCAGGGTGACCGGGCACCCCGCCAGGCCCTTCGACGAGTGGGCGCGCGAGCACTTCAGCTGAGCTGGACGGCCGGTGTCGTCAGCGGCTCCAGTTCCGCGGCCAGCGAGGACAACGAAGCCACCTTCGCGGACACCGCCCGGACCACCGCCGTGCACGTCGCGCTGACCGTGCTCACCACCTCCGCCGATCGGTCGCCCGCCAGGACCGCCGTCACCGAGGCGTCGGCCGACTCCGCCAGTTCGGCCACCTCCGCGGACAACGCGACCGCGAGCTCGTCCAGCCGCGAGGCGATCCGGACACCCAGTGCGGCCGTTGAAGCGGCGGCCCGGGCCGCCGCCGCGTACTGACCGTCCACTGTGTCCGCCCACGTGCCGAACGTCTCCGCGCTGCCGCCGTTTTCCGCGGCCTCGACGCCGTCGCGGAACTCCGCGCGGGCCGACGTCACCACCAGCGCACCCGCGTCCACCGCCGAGGCCGACGTGCGGATCGCGGACGGCGAACAGTCGAGGTGCCGCAACGCCGCGACCGGATCGGGGGCACCGATCCGGCCCGCCGCCGCGCGCAGCCGCGTCAGCCGGGCGGCCGCCGACGTCAGCGCCGGGTGCTCGAAGACCTCGACGACGGAGGTCACGGCGCCACCGCGATCCGCCCCCGGAAGCCCGTGCTCCGGGTGCTCTCCGCCGCCATGCGCAGCCGGCCCGCCAGGCCCGACGTCGCGTCGCCGAGGACGCACGCGTCCGCCTCGCGTGCCGCCAGCGCCGCCGCCCAGCGCGCCGCCAGCTCGCGTGCCTGTGCCGAGATGCCGAACGGTGTCGAGTCGACGCGGGCTTCGGCGAACCGGCCCGCCGCCTTGTCGCCGGCCGCCGCGGCCTGGTCGAGCAGGTCGGCGGCGGCGCGCAGCCGGTCGGGGTGCAGGCGCGAGCCTCTGCCTTCCGGCATGGGAACCTCCGTCGTCAAGGGCGCTCACCCGATCGTGGAAGATCTTGCCTCATGCTCCCGAGCCGCCCGCATCGCGGTGACCTGCGGCGTTGAACCGCGTTCCACCCAGTGGACGTCTTGACCGCGGCTCGGGAAGACGGCGACCATGAACGCATGCCCGCCTTTTCGGAAAGCACGCCGATCCGGGCCTTCGAGCGGTCGATCGGGGAAGGCGTCGTGGAGCTGCTGCTGCGCCGCGGCCGCCTGGGCTCGCCCCCTGCCTGACGCGAGCCCGCGTCCGCATTTCCCGAAAACCCTTGGAGCACAACCATGTCCGTAGACCTGCCTGCCCGGATTCAGCTGCGCGAGGCCGTCACGCCCGCCGACGGCATCGTCGAAGGCCCCCGGATCCTGCGCGAACCGCGACGGGACTTCGAGCTGTTCACCCTCCGCCCGCTGAGCCGGCTGATCGGCGCCGAGATCGAGGGCGTCGACCTCGCCGAGCCGCTCACCCCCGCGCTGCGCGAGGAGCTCAACCGCGCCCTGCTCGAGTGGAAGGTGCTGTTCTTCCGCGACCAGGACATCACGTCGGCGCAGCAGCGCGCGTTCGCCGCGAACTGGGGCGAGCTGGAGACCAACCCGTTCATCCCCACGGGCGACGACGACGTCGTCACGCGCTTCGAGCGCACGGCCGCGATGCCCGGCTACGAGAACATCTGGCACACCGACGTCACCTGGCGGCCGGACCCGGCGCTGGGCTCGGTGCTGCGGCTGATCGAGGTCCCGCCCGTCGGCGGCGACACGATGTGGGCCGACATGGCCGCGGCCTACGACAACCTGCCCGAAGACGTCCGCGCCCGCATCGACGGGCTCACCGCGGTGCACGACTACCTCCCCGGCTTCGACCGGTTCTCCGACCCCGCGCTGCTCGCGCGGTGGCAGGACCGCTTCCCGCCGGTGGAGCACCCGGTGGTCCGGACGCACCCGGAAACCGGGCGGCGCACGCTGTTCGTCAACCAGGCGTTCACCACGCACATCGTCGGACTGGACCGGGCCGAGAGCGACCGGCTGCTGCGGTACCTGTTCCTGCAGGCTCACACGCCGGAATTCCAGGTGCGGTTCAGCTGGCGGCCGAATTCGGTGGCGTTCTGGGACAACCGTGCGACGCAGCACTACGCGGTCAACGACTACCACCCGCACGTCCGGATCGCGGAGCGCGTCGCCATCGCGGGCGACCGGCCGTTCTGAGCCCTAGCCTGGGGTCATGACCGTTGAACCCCAGGCAGTGGTGACCGGTTTCCTGAAGGCTCTCGAAGACCTCGACATCGACCGCGCGCTGACGTTCGCGGCGAGCGACATCGTGTACCAGAACGTGCCGTTGCCGCCCGCCCGCGGCGTCGCGGCAGTCGAACAGCAGCTCAGGCTGCTCGCCCGCTTCGGCTCCGGGTTCGAGGCGCGCACGCACCACATCGCCGCGGATGGCACCGTCGTGCTGACCGAACGCACGGACGTGCTGCGCCGCGGCGCGTGGGAAGCGGAGTTCTGGGTGTGCGGCACGTTCGAGGTCGAGGGCGGCCGGATCGTGCTCTGGCGCGACTACTTCGACTGGACGACGGTCCTGGCCGCGAGCGCGAAGGGGGCCGGCCGGGCCGCGTTGGCCGGCGCGCGCACATTGCTGGGCCGCTGCAAAGCGCGACGCTAGACGCGGTGTTCGCCGCGGTCGTGGTCCCGGAGGTCCACGACCGCGGCTATCCCCAGCACCAGCACGAACACGCAACTGAGAACAATCAGCCCCCACATGATCGTTCTCCCTCCCCCACGTGCCGTGCCGGTCGAGAGCTGTCGATGGAGTGGTCTACGCCACTTTTCCGGCGGCTCACGCAGACCGTACCGCCGCTTCACGCGGGTTGTTCCGGTCCTTAGGGAGCATTTAAGGCAGATGCGCCGGATGGGTGACACCTGCACCGCGTGCCGTAACAGCTCACGCGCTATCCGTGATCGCCGAGCCCGGACACCGACGCGATGCCGTCCCGCACGGTCACGGTCGTCGAGCGCAGGGCCGAGACCTCCGCGACGTACCGCAGCACCTTCGCCGCGTCCTCCCCGGCGAGCGGTTCGCACTCGTTGCCGGCGTTGCGCCGCACCGGGATCAGTTCGAGCCGCGGCTCGTCGCCGAGCATGCAGCCGGCCAGCAGCCCGTCGACGTGCCGTCCGCGCATCGCCGGCCAGTCGAAGACGAGGTTGCCGATGCTGTAGAGGATCGGCCGCCCGCGGTGGACCTCGACGGCCTGGATGGTGTGCGGCCCGTGCCCGGCGACCAGGTCGGCGCCCGCCTCGATGGCGGCACGCCCGTAGCTGACCTGGTACTCCGCGAGATCGGGCCCCGGCAGTCCCCAGTGCATCGAGACGACGACGTGGTCGTATGCGGCCTTCGCGCGCCGCACGTCGGCGATCAGCCGGTCCAGATGTTCGGGCACCGGCGTCGTCCGCACGACCGGCGGCCGGCCCGGGATCTCCCAGATGCGCGGATCGGGCTGGTAAGCCGTGGTCGCAAACGCTTGCGCGACGCCGGGAGTGTCCGGCTGCGCGGCATGGCGGGGGTGGCGAAGTGAGGTGTACGCGAGGAATGCCACCGTTTCGCCGGATCGCGCGAGGACCGCGGGCGCGTGCGCGGCGTCGAGGTTCGCTCCGGCGCCGCAGTGCGCGATCCCGGCGTGGTCGAGGACCTCGAGCGTGGGCGGGTGGGCCGCGTCGTTGGCGCACGAGACGACGTCGATGCCCGCCGACGTCAGCGCTTCGGCCGATTCGAGCGGGCCTTCGAGGTTCACGAACCGGAAGTCGGCGCCCTTGAGCAGCGGCTCCAGCGGCGCGAAGGCGTCCGCCGGGTTGCTCCGGCCCTGGATGTTGACGTCTCCGCCGAGAACGAGCGTGATCACTGCTCTGCCGAACGAGTGACGACGAAAGTAGTTGTTACGAATCGTTGCATCTTTGTCTTCCTCCTCCTCACTTGTTCGGGGGACTATGCCACGACTGTTCAAGTACAAAGGGGACTCAGGGTGATCAAGACCCACAGATCCAAGAGCGCGCTGACGGTGGCCGTCGCGTCGGGCCTGGTGCTCGGCGGTGTGGCCGCGCCGGCCGCGCTCGCCGCACCCAGCGCCGACGCGGTCATCGCCGAGGTCTACGGCGGTGGCGGCAACTCCGGCGCCACGTTGACCAACGACTTCGTCGAGCTGGCCAACCACGGCGCCGCGGCCACGAGCCTCGCCGGGTTCAGCGTCCAGTACCTGCCCGGCTCGCCGAGCGCGTCCAGCACCTGGCAGGTGACGCAGCTGTCCGGCAGCGTCGCGCCGGGCGGGCGCTACCTCGTGGCCGAAGGCAAGGGCAGCGGGGGCACGGTCGCGCTGCCGGCACCGGACGCGACCGGCGCGATCGCGATGTCGGCGACCGCGGGCACGGTCGCGCTCGTCTCCGGCACCACCGCGCTGACCTGCAAGACCGCCGCGAACTGCGCGGCCGACCCGCGGATCAAGGACCTCGTCGGGTTCGGCACGGCGACCGTGCGCGAAGGCAACTCGGCGGCGGCGCCGTCCAACACGACGTCCGTGGCGCGCGGCACGGCCCTGGCCGACACCGACGACAACGCCGCCGACTTCACCGTCGGCGAGCCGACCCCGACCAACAGCAAGGGCGAGTCGACCGGCGGCGACACCGGCCCGGCGCCGGCCCCGGCGAAGATCCACGACATCCAGGGCACCACGCGGATCTCGCCGTTCAAGGACCAGAAGGTCGGCGGCGTCACCGGCGTCGTCACCGCGATCCGGACGTTCGGCTCGTCGCGCGGCTTCTGGCTCACCGACCCGAACCCGGACAACGACCCGCGCACGAGCGAGGGCCTGTTCGTGTTCACCGGTTCGACCAGCCCGGCCGTCGCGGTCGGCGACGCGGTGACCGCGACCGGCACCGTCCGTGAGTTCTACCCGGACGCGCCCGCGACGTCGAACTACCAGTCGCTGACCGAGCTGAGCAGTGCACAGTGGACGGTCGACTCGCACGGGAACGCGCTCCCGGCGCCGACCGTGCTGAACCCCGACACGGTGCCGGAGACGTACGCGCCGTCGCCCGGCGGCAACATCGAGCCGCTCACGCTGGAGCCGTCGAAGTACGCGCTGGACTTCTGGGAGGCGCACGAGAGCGAGATCGTCCAGATCACCGACGCCCGCGTCGTCGGCCCGTCGAACTCGCACAACGAGCTGTACGTGACCTCGAAGCCCGACCAGCACAAGTCGGTCCGCGGCGGCAGCGTCTACCTGGGCTACGACCAGCTGAACTCGGGCGTCATGAAGGTGTCGTCGCTGATCCCGTTCGACCAGCGGCCGTTCCCGCAGCTCAACGTCGGTGACGTGCTGACCGGCACGACGTCGGGTCCCGTCGAGTACAGCAACTTCGGTGGCTACACGCTGTTCGCCAGCGTCCTCGGCACCGAGAAGGACAACGGGCTGCAGGCCGAAACCACGCGCAAGCAGCGTTCGGGCGAGCTCGCGGTCGCGACGTACAACGTCGAGAACCTGGCACCCGGCGACCCGCAGGCGAAGTACGAACGGCTCGCCGACGCGATCGTGACGCACCTCGCGACGCCGGACATCGTGAACCTGGAGGAGATCCAGGACAACACGGGCGCGACCGACGACGGCACCGTCGCGGCGGACGCGACGCTGCAGAAGTTCACCGACGCCATCGTGGCCAAGGGCGGCCCGCGCTACCAGTGGCGCGAGATCGACCCGGTCAACGACTCCGACGGCGGCCAGCCGGGCGGCAACATCCGCGTGGTGTTCCTGTTCAACCCGGCCCGAGTGTCCTTTGTGGATCGCCCGGGCGGGACGTCGACGACCGCGGTCGGCGTGGTGCAGGACCACGGGAAGGCGCACCTGACGGTGTCGCCGGGGCGGGTCGACCCGACGAACGAAGCCTGGACGTCGAGCCGCAAGCCGCTCGCCGGCGAGTTCGTCTTCAAGGGCCGCACGGTGTTCGTCATCGCCAACCACTTCAACTCCAAGGGCGGCGACCAGCCGACGCACGGCCGGTTCCAGCCGCCGGTGCGCAGTTCCGAGGTGCAGCGGCAGAAGCAGGCGACGGTGCTGCGCGGGTTCGTCGACCAGCTGCTGGCGGCGGACCGCAACGCGAACATCGTCGTGGCCGGTGACCTGAACGACTACCCGTTCTCGCCGGCGGTCCAGAAGCTCACCGCCGGCGGCGCGCTGACGGACCTGATCGCGACGGTGCCCGAGGCGGAGCGCTACAGCTACGTGTTCGAGGGCCAGTCGCAGGTGCTGGACCACATCCTGGCGTCGAAGGCGCCGCGCGGGGTGGACTACGACGTCGTCCACATCAACGCGGAGTTCGCCGACCAGGCCAGCGACCACGACCCGCAGGTGATCCGGTTCCGGCCGGGCGCGGGCAACGCGGTACAGGACGGGCTGAACGACCTGTTCGACTACCTGGAGCAGCTGCTGGGCAAGTACTTCCCGTAAGCCGTTCGTCCCCGGCGCCCCGCGGTTTCGCTCACACCTTCGGGTGACCAGGAAACCGCGGGGCGTTGACGGCCGTCCTAATGTTGACGAGACCACAGGGGAGGGTGGCGTGGACGGGTATGCGGTGAAGGTCGACGAGCTGGGCAAGCTCATCGGCGACCTCGACACGGCGGCGGGCCGGATGGCCGACGCCAACAAGAAGCTCGGCGGCGGCGGCGCGTTCGGCTCATTGGGCGACCCCGAGCTGGGCAAGGCGGGCGTCGAGTTCGAGGAGGCCTGGCGCTACGGCATCGGCCGCATCGGCGACGCGGCTTCGGAGATCACCGAGCGGCTGAAGCAGGCGAAACAGAAGTACGAGCAGATCGAGGCCCAGTTCAGCGGCGAGCTCGGGAAGTTCGGCTCGGCGGTGTTCGGCGACGGTCCGGCGGGGCCCGGCGAGCCGGGCGGGGCGAAGGGGAACCATCCCGGGCTTGGGCGGCCGGACGAGGGGCCGGTCGGTGGTGGCTACACGGGCGGGGTCCCGGGGATAGGCGGTCTGACCGAGCGGACTGATCCGGGGGCGGACCTGGGTGACGGTGGCATGGTCGGTGGGGGTGTCACGGGCGGGGTGCCGGGCATCAACGACCAGGCTGGGCGCGACGGCCGGCCGGTGGGCGGCGGCATCGCCGACATCCTGAACGGCCTCGACCGATGAGCGCCCGCGACTTCCCGGCCCTGGGCTTCGACCCGGCGCCCGGCGACCTCGACGGCATCACCGACCTGGCCGGCAAGTACCGCGCGGTGAGCAAGGACCTGACCGAAGCCGACGACTCGCTGCGGCAGATCGTCCGGAAGCAGGGCATCTGGCAGGGCGAGGCGAGCGAGGCGTTCGCCCGGCGCATCGGCCCCCTGCCGCAGTACCTGGAGGGCGCGGCGCGCTCGATGGGCGAGGCGGCAGACGCCCTGGAGAAGTGGTCCCAAGACCTCGGCGACCTGCAGAAACGCGCAGCGGACCTGGAGGCCCGCGCGGAGGCGGCGGCCCAGGCGGCCGAGCAGGCGCGCGCGAACCCGGACCTCGCGCTGGCCAACCGGACGTTCCCGGACCAGCAGTCCCTGCAGATCGCGCAACGCCTGCTGGACAACGCGGGCCAGCAGCTCCAGACCGCGATCGACGGCTGCCAGAACATCCAGGACGCGGCCAAGCAGCTCCAGCAGGAACACACTGACGCGGCAAGCCGGGTCGCCGAAGCGCTGCGCAAGGCGAAGGAGCTGGCCCCGGACGAGCCGGATGTCCTCGACAAACTCTCCGACGCGCTGGGCGGCGCCTTGGGTGACCTGGCCAACACCTTTGCCGACGGAGTCGACGCAGCGTGGAACTTCGTCCAAGACCATGCCGAACTGGTCTCGAAACTCTCCGACGTCGTGGGCGACATCGGCAACGGCCTCGGAGTGTTGAGTGATGTCGTGCCCCCGCCGGCCGACAAGCTCGCGAGCGTGGTCGCCACCGGCTTGGGCCTCGGCGCACTCAGCGGTCACCTGGTCGCCAAGGCGGCCGGAGCCGACGTGTCGACCGAAACGCTGATCTTCGACGTGGCCGGCGCGGCCACCTCACTGGCGGGCGTCGCCGACGTGCTACCGGACACCGCGATCAAGGTGGGTACCTACGGACTGTTCGCCGATCAGGCCGTAGGGGAGATCGTCGGCCGCAAGGATTTCGAGAGCCCTTGGGACGACTTCCAGAATTACTGGGTGCCCAAGGACGACGGCCAGCTGGCCGTGGTCGCCGGCTCGCTCGTCGCCGGGCCCGCCCCCTGGGCGGCGGTGGCCGTGACCAACGCCGCCGACGCCGGAGTTCAGGCCGACAACGCGCCGGACCGGCGCCGTGAGCGGGCGGAAGACGAGGTGTGGAACTGATGCCTCTCCAAATCGACTTGCCGCCTGGCTTCGCGGGCTTGCCGGTGGGCACCGACGACAAGATGAACCGCGGCCGTGCCTGGACCGTCGCCGAGAGTGTGGCGGCCGGGGCCGGGACATCCGTCGAGGAGTTCGGGAGCTACCTGCTGGCGCTGGTGCCGGCGATGCAGGCGAACGGGATCCGGGTGTTCGGCAAGTTCGCCGTCGGACCGCGGAAGGGTGACGTCGCGACCCTGACGCTCGGCGTCGCGCAGTGGCCGGAGGCCGCACCCGGAAGCAGCGATGCCCTGGTGGCGGCGATGGCCGACCAGTACCGGAGCCGCCACAAACGCGCGGTGGTGCATCCGGTGCGCCTCCCGATCGGCCCGGCGATCGTCGCGATCAGCGGGGGCGAATACCACTTGCCCGAGCAGGACGTGCGCACCCAGATCAAGGCGGAGTACCAGATCCCGCTGCCGGACCGGCGGTCCGTGGTGATCCTGTCGGTCGTCGCGGAATCCGAAGACGCCTGGCCGGCCGTCGCGGAGGCGACGGCGAAGGTCGCATGGAGCCTCCGCAGCGACGAGGTGTCGTGACCGGCATGGTGCTGGCCGCCGGGGATCGACCGGTCGCGGAGGTGATGGGCCTGGTCTTCGGCGTGGTGGTGATCGTCGCCGGCGTGACGCTGAACATCGTCCGCGTGGTTCGGTCGACGAAACCACGCGAAAAGCAGATGGCGCTCTTGGCCGCGCAGCTGGACGGCCGGAACCAGGTGTACCTCCGCATGATCGAAAACGGTCTCGCCGAGCGAGACCTCGCCTGGGTCGCGGGCACTCGGGGCTACAGCGTGATCGTCCACCGGTCCTTCAAGTACTACGAGTTCATCTACACACCGCACCAGCCGGGAAGGATCGCATGAGCGACTCGGTCGCACCCTGGCTCGTCCTCGTCGTGTTCCTGGCCGGCGGAAGCGCCTTCGCCTTTGTCATCAGCTTGGTCCTGATCCGATTGAAGCGGCACGGAGAGCCGCGCGAGATGCAACTCAGGCGCCTGGCCGCCCGGCTCGACGGGCGACCACGCGTCACCATCCGGACTGTGGAGTTCAGCGTGGCGCAGGCCGATCTTTTCCGGGTTGCGCAGAGCCGGGGCTACTCCATGACCGAGAACCGGTTCGGCAGGTACTACACGTTCTTCCGCACACCGCACCAGCCGTGGACCTCCGTATGAGTAAGCGAGCACGGAGAGCGTTGCCTTGACGCGCCCGGGCAATCAATCGCCGGGCAGCGCCACCGAGTACTTTCCTGATCGCCGGCGGGTTCGTCGCGCACAGCCGGGCTACATCGTCCAGAAGAGTGACCGGAGCTACCAATTCATGCGACACCGGGGGAGGCCATGAACAACGAGCAGCTGATCGAGGAAATGCGCTGGCAGCTCAAGCAGATCGAGGACCGCAAGGCGGCGAACCAGCGCATCCTCGCGGGCATCGCCGGCAGCGGGCATACCACCGTCGTCTCGCCGGATCGGACCGTCACCGTTCTCGCCGGGCCAGGGGGCGTTGTCAGCGAAGTGCGACTCGCGCCCGAAGCCATGCGGTTCGACGCCGTCACGCTCAGCCGAACCATCACCGCCGCCATCCGGGAGGCCGTCGCGGCCGGCGGACGGCTTGCGCCACAGCCGCAGCAACCACAGCAACAGCAACCACAGCAGCGGCCCGTGCCGCAGCGAGCACCCGTGGCCCCGCAACGCCGGCCCGCACCCACCGATGACGACGAGCCCTACGACACCGTCTTCGACGTTTAAGCCGGCGGCTCCGCCCGCTTCGCCGCCGCCCGCTTGGCTCGCCACCCCAGTCCCAACACCGCCTGCACCAGCTCCTGATAGCTGGGCTTGACCTCCTCGAGGTACCGCTCCAGATACGCCGGACGCGCCGTCGGGATCGGGCGGGGGTCGTCGCCCGGGGGGAGCCAGCTCAGGCCCTGGATGTTGTGCAGCGCCATCTTCCACCAGCGCGTTGCGCGCTCTGCCGCGCGCTCCTCGCGTTCGGCCGCTGCCTCGATCGCGTTCTGGGCTTCCTCGATCTCCGCTTCCAATGCCTCGGCCCGCGCCAGTTCCCACTCGCGCAGCTTCTCCGCCGAACCGCGGGACAGCGCGATGATCTCCTTGTACCGCATGGCCGCGGTGGCGTCGTCGCTCATCGGTCGTTCTCCGGGCGCTGGAACGGGATGATCACTTCGGGGGCGCCGTGGGTCGTGCGGTCGAAGAACAACGCGCGGCCCGGCCGCGGTGACCAGTGCACCACCTGGCCCGCCGCGAACGGGGACAGCTCGTTGCCCTGGACGTCGAGCGCCGCCCACGTGCCGATGTCGTCGGTGCCCGCGAAACCCAGGGTGTCCTTCAGCCGCGCGATGCTGCGCCACCAGCCGATCGTGTGGACGCCGTGGACCGGGCCTTGTTTCAGCACCACTCGCAACTGGTCGAGGCCGCTCTTCAGCTGCCCGACGGCCTTCGCCTCCAACGCGGGCAGCGCCGCGTCGACCCCGTACAGCAGCAGGATCTTCGCGCCGGCGGTCAGCTCGCCCGCCATCGATTCCAACGTGGCCGTCAGGTCGTCGGCCAGTGTCGCCGTGTGGCCGTCGGCGCGTAGCCGCTCCGCCAGCTCCAGCACCGCCGGTGCGCACGCCTCGATCGTGCAGCCCAGCACGAAATCGACCTCGCCGGGCTCGTACTGCCGGGCCAGGGACCGGGCCGACGAGTCCATGATGGACAGCGCTTCGGCGGTCGCCGACCCGAGCACCGCGACGTTGCGGCCCGGCGCCCACGACAGGTCGACCCCGCAGGCCGCTTCGGTGACGTCGATCGACTGGCCGAGCAGGGCGCGCGGCTTCGAGTTCGGCTTCAGGTCCAGATAGGCCGGGAACTGCTCCAGCACCGGCGAATGCGCGCCGTCGAACAGGCGGGGCCGCGGGAACCGGCCCGCGTACTCCTCCCACAACCGGTGCTGCAGCCGGACGAACACGTCCTTGCTGCTCGCGTCCGGGATGTGGGCCAGCTGGTTGCCGTGCGCGACACCCGAATCGTGGTTGATCACCGCGTGCCACTTCGGGGCCGACACGGCCGCGTTGTTCGTCTCGGCCAGCACGCGCCGCGCCTTCGGCATCGCGATCCGCAGCGTGCACTGCTCGAACACCGCCGGCTTGCCCCAGAACGCTTCGATGCCCGCGACGTCCTGACTGGCGAGCACCAGGTGGATGCCCTGCGACCGCCCGCGCCGCGCGATGTCTTCCAGCAGCTGGGTGGCCGTGGCCGTCACCTGGTCGCGGCCCGCGAACAGGTACTGGAACTCGTCGATCACCGCGACGATCCGCGGCCAGTGCCCGCCCGGGTCGGCGTCGCGCAGGTCGGCGAGGTTGGTGACCTCGTGCTCCTTCGCGGCCGCGGACCGGCGACGCAGCTCGTCGGCCAGGAACCGCAGCAGGGCCAGGCCGAACTCGCGGTCGGTGTTGACGTTGACGCCGACGAGCCGCGCGTGCGGCAGCCAGCTCGCGTCCTTGCGGCCCGGCGCCAGGCCGGCGAAGGAGACGCCTTCCTTGAAGTCCAGCAGGTACAGCGCCAGCTCGTCCGGCGTGTAGCGCGCCGCGAGACTGCCGAGCAGCGCGTACAGGAAGTTCGTCTTGCCCGAACCGGACGGTCCGCCGATCAGGGCGTGCGGGCTCGCGTCGCCGATGACGACCTCGACCGGCTCGCCCTCGTAGAACCCGACCGGCGCGCGCAGCTCACGCGCGGAGCTTTCCCGGCCCAGTTCGGTCGGCAGCAGGTCGTCGAACGAACGCGGCCCGCCCTGCTTGGCGATCAGCGCCGCGGCGATCCGGTCGGCGGCGCGGATGACCTGCCCGGACGGCATCGGCGGGTCGAGGTCGACGACCAGGTCGGTGCCGGTCATGCTGCTGATCGCGTGCCGGTCGTCGATCAGGCTCAGCGTCTCGACCGACGCGCTGACGGCGGTCGGCACGTCGATCATGATCAGGCAGATCCCCGCGGCCAGCGCGCCGCTGGCCACGCGCTTGAGGTCGCGCGCCCGTTCCGGCTCGAGCGTTTCGCCGTTGCCGTAGAGGACGGCGATGCGGAACGGCTCGATCCGCTGCCCCGACTCGCGGCGCAGCTCCCGCAGCGACGTGTGCCCCGCCTGCATCCCGGTCGCGTGGATGCGCCGGATGTGCCCGGCCAGCTCGTCGAGGAGGTCCTCGAGCCGTCCCGGGTCGTACAGCGAAAGCGCGCTCGTGCGGCTCAGCGGGTAGAGGTCGGGCAGGATGGCGGTCAGCTGCCCGATGTCCCACAGGTGCACGCGTACCGCGCCCGGCTCGAACGTCGAGAGCACGCGGATCAGCAGGTTCTGCACGATGCCGTCGACGGCCGCCCGCGTCTTCGGCGCCGACGTGATCGCCAGGTGCGATTCGTCGAGCAGCGGGACCGCGACGTCGAACGTGCGGGTGGCGTCGCCGCCGGCCGCCGTCGCGGACCCGACGCGCCACAGGCCGGGCGAGGTGATGCCGGGGTTGTGGCCGACCCGGCCGAGCCACTCACCCGGTGGCAGCCCGGCCGGGCCGGGCGCGTTCTGCGCGACCAGTTCGCGCAGGGCCGCTGGACCCTGGCTCCAGTCGGTGTAGAAAGCGCTTCGCACACTGCCGAGCGCGCCGAAGACCTCGTGCGCCGCCGGGTGGCGGGACCATTCGTTCTGCTGCTCGGTGCTGGCGTGGTTCATGCCCACCCGGACGATGTCCCGCTCCAGCTCGAGCTTGGCGAGGTCGGCCTCCGCGGCTTGGCGCGCGCCGGCCGCCGCACCCAGCACCAGGCCGATCTGGTGGCGGACCCGGTCGAGTGCGGTTTCGACGCGGTTGCGTTGCTCGGCTGCCTTGTTGGCCATCGGCGTCCCCAAAAAACGGTGTCACCTGAAAGGATTACAAACGCGCCCGGTATCCGCTCACCAGGTCCTCGGCGGTGGACAGGCGGACGAGGAGCTGGTCCAGCCCCTCGACGGCCTGCGCGTACTGCGAAGGAAGCCAGGGATCCGCCTTGGCCTGGGCGTCCACGAGGGCCTGCCGTGCTTCTCCGAGCAGGCCGGTGGCCCGCTCGGAATGGGCTCGCGCGTCGGCGAGCCCGGACACGGCCGCGGTGAGCAGCTGCTGCAGTTCGGCCAGGCTCATCCGGCTAGAGACGCGCCGAGTAGGAGTCGGCGGAGGAAATGCTCGCTTGGACGGTGCTCTGCAGACCGTTGATGCCCTGCAGGGCTTCGGCGAGCAAGCCGTGTGCCTGGCTCACTTCGTGCTGGCTGCTGCCTTGGGTCGCCTGCGCGAGCGACTGCTGCGCTTCTTCGAGAGACTGCGCTGCCTGTTGCAGGGCGGCGATGCTCGCGGACGCCTTTTCGTTGGCGAGTGCGATGCCAGCGCGGATCTCTTCGACTCCGGCCATCGGGCCTCATACTCCTCGGAATCGGTTGTCGTGAAGGGGGACTTCTATTGAAACAGATCCAACGACTGAGCGTGATCATCTGATTGTGCGGAGTGATCGCGGGCGCGAAATCAGCAAGGCCCCGGACGTGGGAACGTCCGGGGCCAGACCGATCACGGTGTGTGCAGGGGGTGGCCCGGCAGCAGTACCGCGCGCGAAACGTCGCTGGCCAGCGCTACCCCAGGTCAGAGCGGTTTCAGTGCCACTGCTGGCCTTTCTCGACGGGGGCGGGCGAGGCAGGGGTGAGACTAGCGCGACCGGAGCAGCGGCCTGCGATCAGCCCCGCCCGTGACTCCTCGTGCAGGCGCGGAAAACTTCCGGCACGCGACGAGAAGATTTCACGTTCCCGCGAGCTGGAAGTGCCGGACGAGCATCACCGGCACGTCGAGGTTGGCCGCGCGCGCCGCCTCGGGCACGAGCGCGGCGAGGCTCCACGGCCAGAGTTCCCACGGCCCGGGCTCGGTGGTGGCGGGCGCCGGATCCTTCGGCGCCAGACGGGGTTCTTCGCAGCCGAGCACGGTGAGCCCGGCGGCGAGCGCGGCCCGCAGGTAGCCGCCGACGAGGTGCCGGTACGAGACGACGCGCCCCGGCTGCCCGTCCGGCCCGCGCAGCGCCGGGATCGAGCCGCGCGAGACGGACTCGGGTGGACGTCGCAGAGGACGACGTGGCCGCCTGGGCGCAGCACGCGCGCGAACTCCGCCGGCACCGGCCCGAGATCGCGCACGTGCGTCAGGGCGAGCCCGCCGGTGACGAGGTCGACGGCGGCGTCGCCGACGGGCGGCCGGGTCAGGTCGCCGAGCCGGAACTCGCCGCCGGGCACGCGTTCGCGGGCGCGGGCGAGCATGCCGGGCGAGCTGTCGACCCCGAGGACGCCGTGGCCGCGCTCGGCGAGGATGGCCGAGTACCGCACGGTCCCGCAGGCGGCGTCGAGCGCGTCGCCGGGCGGCAAGGTGTCGAGCAGGGCGTTGAGACGGGGTTCGTCGAGAGCGAACGCGGCGTTGCCGGGGTTGTCGTAGCTGCCGGCCCAGATTTCGTAGCCCGGCCACGGAGTCCAGCCGTTCGGTGACGACGGCCCGGGCGAGCGACTCGATAGGGGCCCGGATTCGGGGCAGGCCACCGAATCCCGGGGCGGAAACGACGAAACGCCGGGCGGTGAGGCCCGGCGCTTCGCCTGGTTACTGCGGCGGAGGATACAGGATTCGAACCTGCGAGGGCGTGAACCCAACACGCTTTCCAAGCGTGCGCCTTAGGCCGCTCGGCCAATCCTCCGCAGGAGACGATACCGGATGGCCTCGCCTCGGCGCGAAGGTGGGTCCGGGCCCGGGTCAGCGCGTGACGTCGGCCACCACGCACGTGATGTTGTCCGGGCCGCCGCCTTCGTTGGCCAGGCGGATCAGCTCCGGGACCGCGTCCGCCGGGTCCGGGATCGCCGTCAGGGTGTCGCGCAGGGCCGGCTCGCTGACCGGGCCGCTCAGGCCGTCCGAGCACAGCAGGAGGCGGTCGCCCTCGTGCGGGGTGAACGTCCAGATGTCCGGGTCGCCCGATCCCGTCGTCTGCAACGCTTTCATCAGCAGGGACCGCCGCGGGTGCGACTCCGCGTCTTCGGCCGCGACCCGGCCGTCCTCGACCAGGGCCTGCACCAGCGTGTGGTCGCGGGTCAGGCGGCGCAGGCCGCCGTCGCGCAGGAGGTAGCCGCGGGAGTCGCCGATGTGGGCCGCCGCGAACTCGACGCCGTCGAACAGCAGTGCCGTCAGCGTCGTGCCCATGCCTTCGGTCGTCGGCTCGTTGGACGCGACCTCGGCCAGCCGTTCCACGATCGTCTTGACCACGCCGGCCAGCGTCGCCGCCAGGTCGACGCCCGTCAGGTCGACCCGCCGCAGGTCGACGTCCAGTTCGCGCAGCACGTCGACCGCGGTCGCGCTGGCGACCTCGCCGTGCGGCTGGCCGCCGATGCCGTCGGCGACCGCGAGCAGGCGGGAACTCGCGTACAGCGAGTCCTCGTTGACCTGACGGCGCCTGCCGACGTCCGACCCCGCGGCGTACCGCAGGACGTACCGATCGTGTGTCATGTCCCCCATGAAAGCATTGGTTGACTGAGTTCACAAGCGTCTCGGCTGAATGGTCTACTCTCCGATAGAGTTCCCGCATGGACGACGACGCCACGGTCAGCGCGGCCGACATCGCGCGGCTCGCCGGGGTCGGCCGGGCCGCGGTGAGCAACTGGCGCCGTCGTTACCCGGACTTCCCGCCGCCGGTCGGAGGCACGGCGTCGAGCCCGTTGTTCGGCCTGTCCGCGGTCGCCGGCTGGTTCCGCGCCCGCGGCAAGAAGTTCGAGCTGTCCGCCGGCGAACGCGCGTGGCAGCGCCTGCGCGCCCTGGGCGACGACCTCGACCTGGCCGAGCGCGTGAGCCGCGCGGGCGCCTTCTTCGCTTTCCAGGCCGGCATCTTCGACACGTTCGACAGCAGGCTGGACGATCCGGAGCTGCTCACCCTGCTCAGCGAGATGACGCACCGCGACGGCCCGGTCGAATCCTTCGAACTGCTGTGCCGCCGCTACTTCGAGGCGCATTCGCGGCGGTTGTCGACGACGCCCGAGCCGGTCGCCGAGCTGATGGCGCGGCTCGCCGGACCGGCGTCGACGATCCTCGACCCGGCGTGCGGCTTCGGCGCGCTCGCGCTGGCGAGCGGCGCGAAAACCGTACTGGGCCAGGACAGTGACCCGACGACGGCGGCCATCGCGACACTCCGGCTGCGGCTGCGCGGCATCGAGGCCGAGGTCTACGCGGTCGACGCCTTGCGTGACGACGCTTTCGCGGGCCGGACCGCCGAAGCCGTGCTCTGCGACCCGCCGTTCAACGAACGGGCCTGGGGGCACGACGAACTCGTCGGCGACCCGCGCTGGGAGTACGGCCTGCCGCCGCGCGGCGAACCCGAGCTCGCCTGGGTGCAGCACTGCCTCGCGCACGTCGAACCCGGTGGCACGGTGGCGATCCTGATGCCGGGCGCCGCGGCCGGGCGGCGCAGCGGGAAGCGCATCCGCGGCAACCTGCTGCGGGCGGGCGCGGTCCGCGCGGTCGTCACGCTGACGCCCGCCGGTCCCGATCTCTGGCTGCTGCGGCGGCCGGTGCCCGGCGAGCGCCCGCCGTCCACCGTGCTGCTCGGCGAGGCGGGCGACGATCTGTCCACAGTGGAGGACTGCTGGCGCGAGTTCGTCGCCCGTCCCGAAACCGGCGTCCGGATCATCGACCTGCTCGACGACGACGTCGACCTCACCCCGGCCCGGCGCCGGGCCCGCGACGAGGATCTCGGGCAGGCTTTCCAGGCGCTGCACGGGAGGTTCGCCGAGCTGAGCCCGCGGTTGCCGCCGCTCGAAGCGGCCGACACCGAACCGGCCTTCACGACGATCGGCGAGCTGGTCAAGGCCGGGATCGTCGAGGTCAAGCACGCGGCCCGCGCCGACGCCGAGCCGCCCGTGGCCGAAGCCGGTGACGTCGTGGCGTCCGTGACCGGGGTGTCGTATGTCCACAGTGGATCGACGCGGCCGGTCGACGCCGGGCTGACGGTGTACCGCGTCGACCCGGATCGGCTGGACCCGGACTTCCTGGCCGGTTGCCTGCGCGCCGCCGACCTGCCCGCGGCGTCGGCGTCGACGCGGATCGACAGCAGGCGCGTGCGCGTCCCGCGGGTCCCGCTGGACGTCCAGCGCCGGTACGGCGAGGTCTTCCGGCGGCTCGCGGAGTTCGACGCCGTCCTGCGCGAGACGGCGGAAACGGGCCGTGAGCTGGTGCGGCTAGGCTTCGCGGGACTGGTTGAAGGACGGCTCCGCCCCGACCGCACCGGGGGGTCCGCGGGGGTGGAGCCCCCGGTGCGGGGTGCGGGGGTGGCACCCCCGCGGTCGTCCGGCCGATAGGGGAACGGATGCTGATCGCCGACCGCTACGAGCTCGACGAGCTGCCGCTCGGCCGCGGCGGGATGGGCGCGGTGCACGGCGGGCACGACCGCAGGCTGGGCCGGCGCGTGGCGATCAAGCTGCTCAGGCTGCCGGGCCGCGACGAAGAGCTCGAAGCCCGCTTCGCCCGCGAAGCACGCATTCTCGCGACGCTCGACCACCCCGGCGTGCCCACGCTGTACGACTACGGCACCCACGACGACCGGCTGTTCCAGGTCATGCAGTTCGTCGACGGCGTGACGGTCGCCGACCTGCTCGCCGAGCACGGGCCGCTGCCGGTGCCGTGGGCCGCGGCGATCGCGGCGCAGACGTGCGCGGTGCTGGCCGCCGCCCACGCGCTCGCCGTCTGCCACCGCGACCTCAAGCCGTCCAACCTCATGCTCGGTCCCGACGGCGGCGTCAAGGTGATGGACTTCGGGCTCGCCGTGCTCCGCGAAGCCGACGCCGCGCAGTTCACGCGGGCCGGCCAGCTGCTGGGAACGCCGTCGTACATGGCTCCGGAGCAGATCCAGCGCGGCGGCGCCGAACCGCGAAGCGATCTCTACGCGCTGGGCTGCGTGCTGCACGAGATGCTCACCGGGCGTCGGCTCTTCGACGGCCCCACCGCGTACGCGGTCTTCGAACGGCAGGTCAAGGAGCTGCCACCGCCGGTGCCGGGCGTCCCGAAGCAGCTGAACGCGTTGCTCGCCGAGACGCTGGCGAAGGACCCGGAAGCCCGGCCGCCGGGCGCGGCCGCGCTGTACGAACGGCTCGGCGCGTTCGTCGGCGCGCTGCCGCCGCTGCCCGGATTCCTGGTGCCGCCGTCGGTGCCCAGCCCCGGCCGGATGTACGCGCGGATGCTGGGCCGCGTCAGCGGCTGAGCGCCACCGGCCGTCCGTCGGCGAGCGGCAGGCCACGCCGCTGGACGCGGTAGTACGTCGTCGCGTTCTGCACGGCGATGCTGACGCCGATTGTGAGCGTGATCGACGCAGAGGTCAGCGGGCCGGTGATGCCGAGCGCCGTGCCGAGCGCGACGAGCCCGAGCCGGGCGGCGATGGTCAGCACCCACAGCCCGACGGTGACCGCCGACCCCTTCTGGAACGTGGTGCCGTCACGCTCGGTGAGGCTGGTCGTGCTGCTGCGCAGGTAGCCCAGCCCGGCGAGCACGACCAGGTCCACGGCCAGCAGGCCGAACTCGGCCGGCGACGCGCCGGGCACGGCCTTCGCGGTCAGGTAACCGCCGGCGGCCACCAGGATCAGCGGCAGCACGAGGAGCGTCCGGCGGTCGAGCAGCGTCCCGCGGACCTGCTTGTAGACGACCTTGTAGACGACGTAGGCGGCGATGACCACGTAGAGCAGGACGTTCGCTGCGCTGGGCATTTCGGGGCTCCTTGGTTTTCGAAGGTGCTTCCAGCTTCGGCGAACGGCGCCCCGGTTTCGTCGGCGCGCGGATCGGGCCCGGGTTGATTCCGGCGTCCACCCTGGGATGGAGGGCGGCGGCCCAAATCGTGACCTTCGCAGACGAACCTCGAACGGGTGATGGCCGTCTTTACGGGTGTCCACAAGCGAGGATCCAGTAACTGGGGGTAACAGACCGTGAAGAGGCTTCTGGCGGGAGCGGCCGCGCTGGCCACCGCGTTCGTGCTGGCCGCCTGCTCCGGGGGCGGTGCCACGGCCGGCGGGCCGAACGCGGGCGGTGGGGCCGTCGCCGCGGCCGGCACGGGTGGCGGGACGCCGTCGACGACGGTGACCGTTCCGACGTCGGCCAGCGCGTCCCCGACCCCCGCTTCGACGCCCACGACGTCGGTCTCGAAGCCGGCGCCGGCGAGCACCTCGGCCAAACCGAAGCCCAAGCCGAAGCCGGAACCCGCGGCCGACCCCGGCGTGCCGTGCGCCGCCGCGGCCGCCTCGCCCGGCACCGCCGCCTGCGTCGACCTCTCGGCGCACAAGGCGTGGATCCTGCAGGACGGCAAGGTCGTCTACGGGCCCGTGCCGATGCTGCCGGGCCGCAAGAGCAACCCGACTCCGACCGGCACGTTCCACGTGCTGTCCAAGGAAAAGATGCACCTGTCGAAGGAGTTCGACAACGCGGAGATGCCGAACTCGGTGTTCTTCTACCCGGGTGACGCCTTCCACACCGGCAGCCTGTCGGTGTACTCGCACGGCTGCATCCACCTGTCGGCGGGCGCGTCGCTGAAGTTCTTCAACACCCTGCACGTCGGTGACGTCGTGCAGGTCGTCCCGTAACGGCTCAGGACCGCAGGTCGGCCGGTGTGGTGCCGGCCGACGTCAGCGGCAGCTCGAGCGCGACGCGCTCGGTGAGCCACGGGCTTGGCCGGTACCGCGGATCGCCGGTGGCCGCGGCCAGGCCGCGCAGGATCCGCAGCACGACGTCGCCGCCGACGAGGTCGCCCCAGGCCAGCGGGCCGCGGGGGTAGCCGAGGCCCAGCCGGACCGCGGTGTCGATGTCGGACGGCGTCGCCAGGTGCTGGCCCGCGATGAAGCACGCCGTGTTCACGATGGAGGCCAGCAGCCGCTGCGCGATCGGGGCGGGACCGTCGCGGACGACCGTCACCGGGCGGCCGGTCGCCGCCAGCGCGCCCCACGCCGCGCGGCCCGCCGCCGGGTCGAGTCCCGGGTGGACGGACATCGTGAGCCGCCGTTCGTAGCCACCGAGCGGGTCGACGCCGGCGACGCGGGCCAGCGGCAGGCCGGCCCGCGTTCCGGCGTCTACTGTGGACTCGCCGTAGAGCGGGACGAGCAGGACCGCGTCCGGGTAGGCGTCGGACACCACCTGCACGCCGGCCGTGGAAAGCAGGCGGGCGAGGTGCTCGTCCGCGGTGAACACCGGGCTCGACGGCTTCGGCGGCGGTGCCGGCTCGTCGTCGACCTGCTGCTTGCCCTCGGCGTACGGGTAGAAGCCTTCGCCGTTCTTCCGTCCGAACAGGCCGGCCGCGACCCGCGGCCGGGTCAGCCACGACGGCCGCAGCCGCGGCTCGCCGTGGAAGCCGCTCCAGATGCTCTCCAGCACCGCGTGGGACACGTCGAGGCCGGTGAGGTCCAGCAGCTCGAACGGGCCGAGCTTCAGGCCGAGCACGTCCCGCGCGACACGGTCCACGTCCGCCGGTTCGGCCAGCGCTTCGGCGAGGATCTGCAGTGCCTCGGTGTTCAGGCCGCGGCCGGCGTGGTTGACGAGGAAGCCCGGCGCGTCCTTGGCCAGCACCGGCTCGTGGCCCCACCTCTTGACCAGCTCGCTCGCCTCACCCGGCAGCCAGGCGTGCGTGCGCGCGCCGGGGACCACCTCGACCAGGCGCATCAGCGGCACGGGGTTGAAGAAGTGCAGGCCGAGCAGCCTGCCCGGGTCGGCCAGCTCGGCGGCGATCTCGGTGACCGACAGCGAGCTGGTGTTCGTCGCGAAGATCGTCTCTTGTGGACAGACGCGCTCGAGGCTCGCGAACAGGGCCCGTTTCGTCGCGAGGTCCTCCCGCACCGCCTCGACGATCAGGTTGACGCCGTCCGCCGGCGCGTCGGGCGCGTCCACCGCGACCAGGCGGTCCTTCACCGCCTGCGGGTCTTCGAGCCTGCCTTTCGCGGCCAGCTTGTCGGCCATCCCGCCGACGTACTCGATGGCTTCGGTGACGGCCTCGCGCCGGACGTCGGCCAGCTCGACGGTCACCCCCGCGGTCGCGGCCAGCTGGCCGATCCCGCGGCCCATCACCCCGGTGCCGATCACCCGGATCCTGCCGACCTGCCCGGCCCACCCCGTCACGTCGTGCCGCCTTCCGCCGTTGGACTTCCCGCCCCAGCCTAGAGGCCGACGAACTCCGCCATCCGCTTCGCCGAGTGGGCGAAGAACGCGTCGGCCGGGTCGACGCTGCCGACGTACTGGCCGAACAGGTCGAAGCTGATCGCGCCGAAGAGCTGGGTCCAGGCCATCAGCAGCCGGGCCACGGTCTCGGGTCCGGCGACGATCCCGAGGACCTTCGTCAGCGACTCGGCCTGGGCGCGCAGCTCGGGCGGGACGTCGCCGTCGACTCCCCGCAGTTCGGTGTGCGTGAGCACCTTGACCAGGGCGAGCGCGACGCGGGCGGCCGGGACGACGGTGTCCTGCGGTGCCGCGTACCCGGGGATCGGCGAGCCGTAGATCAGTGCGTACTCGTGCGGGTGCGCCTTCGCCCAGGCACGTGTTCCCTGCCAGATCGCCAGCCAGCGCTCACGGGGCGCGCCCTCGCCCGGGTCGGCCTGCTCGGCCGCCTCGCCGATCGCGTTGTAGGCGTCGACGATCAGCTCGGTCAGCAGCCGGTCGCGGCTCGGGAAGTACCGGTACAGCGCGGACGACACCATGCCCAGCTCCCGCGCGACCGCGCGCAGCGAAAGCCCGTGCGCGCCGACCTCGGCGAGCTGGCGGCGGGCCTCGTCCTTGATCTCCCGGGTCAGTTCGGCGCGGGCGCGTTCGCGGGCGGTACGGGTGGCGGTCATGCGATCAGTGTGCCACGACGAGAGCGACGCACAAAATAGAGAGCGGTGCTCTTGACAGTGAGCGGCGGTCCGGTGTTCACTGTTCTCAACCGAGAGCACTGCTCTCCCAAACTTCCGGAGGACGCCATGGCAGCCGCTCGCTACATCGAGCCGAAGAAGGCCACCAGCCTGTTCAACGAGATCGTCGCGAACCTGACCAAGCTCGGGGTGAGCGTCTTGGGCAGCCGGGTGCTGACCGTGGTCGGGCGCAAGAGCGGGGAGCCGCGGTCGGTGCCGGTCAACCTGCTGACCGTCGGCGGCGTCCGCTACCTCGTCGCCCCGCGCGGCGAGACGCAGTGGGTGCGCAACCTGCGCGTTGCCGGCGAAGGCACGCTTCGCGTCGGGCGCCGCGTCGAGGCGTTCACCTTCCGCGAGCTGGGCGACGACGAGAAGCCGGGCATCCTCCGCGCGTACCTCAAGCGGTGGAAGTTCGAGGTGGGCGTGTTCTTCGACGGCGTCGACGCCAAGGCGTCGGACGAGAAGCTGCGGGAGATCGCGCCGGGCTACCCGATCTTCGAGATCTTCACGAAGTAGGTTTGCGGCGCGTGACGTTCGCCGCGACCAGCACGACGCCGACGAGGAACGCGGCGAGCCCGATGAGGAACCACAGCTTCTGGCCGGTCATGAAGCTGCCGGTGATGATCCCGATGCCCTGCAGCACCCAGACGGCGCCGACGAGCACGAGCACGATCCCGGCCGCGAGGGTGATCCACCGCCTCATCGGCCCAGTTTAGGCGGGTGGGTCGCCCGGCACGAGCTTGTGCCGGTAGGCGTAGACGACGGCGTGCACCCGGTCGGGCAGCCCGAGCTTCGCCAGGACCCGGGACACGTGCGTCTTGACGGTCTCCTCGCCGACGTGCAGCCGCCGCGCGATCTCGGCGTTGCTGCAGGCGTTGGCGAGCAGGAGCAGCACCTCCCGTTCCCGGGAGGTCAGCCGGGCCAGCTCGGGTGGTTCGGCGGCCGCGGGTTCGAGCACCGCCGCGAACTTCGCGACCAGCCGCCGCGTCACCGACGGGTCGATCAGCGCGTCGCCGCGCGCCGCCACCCGCATCGCGGCCACCAGCTCCTCCGGCGCCAGGCTCTTCAGCAGGAACCCGCTCGCCCCGGCGCGCAGCGCGCGGTAGACGTACTCGTCGGCGTCGTAGGTCGTGAGGACGAGGACGCGGGTGTCGTTCCCGGGCGCGGCGAGGATCGCTTCGGTCGCGGCCAGACCGTCGAGGCGGGGCATCCGGACGTCGAGGACCGCGACGTCCGGGCGCAGCCGGGCGGTCTCGGCGACGGCTTCCCGGCCGTCGGCCGCCTCGCCGACGCAGGTGAAGTCGGGCTGGGTGTCGAGCAGCGCGCGCATCCCGGAGCGGAACATCGCGTGGTCGTCGGCCAGCAGGACGCGGATCATGTGCTCTCCACCGGGAAGGTCGTGCGCAGCTGCCAGTGGTCGCCGGATTCGCCGTAGGAGACCTGGCCGCCGAACAGCGTGACCCGCTGGCGGATGCCGGCCAGGCCGCGGTGCGCGTGCTCGTTCCGGGACGCGCGGTCCGGGCGCAGGCCGTTGGTCACGGTGAGCACGACCTCGGTGCGGCCGTGGTTCAGCTCCACCTCGACCGGGCCACGGCCGTGGCGCAGCGCGTTGGTCAGGGCTTCCTGCGCGATCCGGTAGAGGGCGACGTCGAGCGAGCCGGGCAGCTCGCGCGGTTCGCCGCGCAGGGTCAGCCGGGTCGGCAGGCCGGCCGCGCGGACCGTCTCGACCAGCTCGCCGAGGTTGTCCAGGCCGGGCTGCTCGGCGTTCGGCTCGGCGTGCAGCAGGTCGAGCAGCCGCCGCAGGTCGGCCATCGCCGCGCGGCTCGCGGACTCGACCGCGCCGAGGGACCTGCGCACCGGGGAATCGCCGCCCGGCAGCCCGAGCCGGGCGGCGCCGGCGTGCACGCCGATGGCGCTGACGTGGTGGGAGATGACGTCGTGCAGGTCGCGCGCGATCGTCGTGCGCTCCTCGGTGACGGCCCGGCGGATGGCGTCGGCTTCGTGCTGACGGCGTTCGTCGGCTTCCCGTTCGAGATCGGCGATGTAGGCGCGGCGCGCGGTGGTGTACCGGCCGACCAGCCAGGGGAGCAGCGCGGTGACGCCGACGTTGATGGCGAGCAGCCGCCAGTCGGCCGCCACCCGACCGCCGCCTTCGAGGTCGCCCGCGCTCACGCCCGCGACCATGGCGACGAGGGCGAGAACGGCGGGCTTCGGACGCAGCCAGGCTCCGGCGCGGTAGCCGGCGATGAGGACGCCGGCGTTGGCGCCGTTGACGTACCCGTGGCAGGTGCAGAGCAGCAGCGGCGACGCGGCGTAGAGCAGAGCGTGGGCGAGACTCACCCAGCCGGAGTACCGGGCGGGCCCGGCGAGAGCGGCGTTGACGGCAATCCCGGCGAGCAGCACGGCCCAGGCCCGCCAGCCGACTTCGCCGAGCGGGCCGCGAAGGGCGAACAGGGAGGCGTCACAGACAACGCAGACGAGCGCGACGAGCAGCGACTGACGTCGCAGGGAGCCGCTGATGCCGTGCACAGGAGCAACTGTGCCCTAAGGAGCGGCGAAGGTGTGCGGGAACGCCCCGATGCAGCGGGAGGGGCACGGCACCCGGGGCATTCCCTGAAGGTGGGCTCGGGCCCGAACGCCCCAATGCGGCCTTGGTTGCGTCCGACGCACCCAAGGCGGCCTTCGGTGCGTGGGACGCAACGAATGTGGCCTTGGGGCGCTGGGCTCACCCAAGGTCGGCCTTGGGGGCACCCGGGCCTGGGCGGCGGGCGAGGCCGGGATGGATGGGTGCGAAGCCCGGTTGGTCCGAAGCCCGGGCTCCGGGCGGGCGCAGCCTGGTGGGGAAGCCGGGCCGAAGCCCGGCCCGGGTCGGGCCGAACCTGGGATCGGGAAGCCGGGGTCAGTTCGTGGGGCGGGCCGGGTAGCCGCCGTTGCGGCGCTGGCCCGGCTGGCGCTGGCCCGGCTCGAAGGCCTTGCCCAGCGACGTCGCCGTCGCTGTCTGGCCTTCCAGCTTTGCCACCACCGTCACGTTCGTGTCGCCCTGCTTCACTTCGCCCGTCTTCTGGGTCGACGCGTCCAGCGTGTACGTCTGCTTGTAGCCGTCCTTGCTCGTCAGCGTCACCGATGTCGCGCTCAGCTCCGTCACGTCGCCCGTCTGGAGTCGCTCTGTCGTGTAGCCGCCGCTGCTGTCCGACACCACGAAGTCGCCGTGCAGGGCCTCTCGCAACGCTGCCATCCCGCCGAAGCCGCCGCCCGGGACGCCCTGGCCGCGGAACTGCCCGCCGCCTGGACCGCCGAAGCCGCCCGGGCCCTGCTGTGCCGAGTTGTCCGCGCTGCTCGTGCCCGCCCAGATCGCCGCGCCGCCGCCCGCTGCGATCACCACCGCTATGCCCGCCGCTATTGCCGTCTTCTTGCCCGACCAGCCCTTCTTCGGCGCGGCCGGTGCCGGGTCCCCCCAGTTCGCCGGGGCGGGTTCGCCCCAGGCCGGGGCGGCGGGTGCCGGACCGCCCTCGGGCGGCGTGGTCGGCGTCGGCTCGGTCGTCATCGTGTCCTCCGGTGATGGCCACACTGGTCCCACCCAGGTTCGCCGCCGTGGCTGTGTTTGAGCTGTGCACGGCGTCAGCGAGTGCTGTGCCTCGAACGGCGGACCTTCACAGGAAACGCACAGCGAGCGCACAGTGAGGTCTGAAAACCCGCCGGAAGGATGGCACCATGACCGCTATGAACCCCGGCCAAGGCAAGGCCGACCTGCGCCGCGCCGACGGCAGCCCGGTGCGGGTCCTCGTCGTCGACGACGAGGCGACGCTGGCCGAGCTCGTGTCGATGGCCCTGCGCATGGAGGGCTGGGAGGTGCGCAGCGCGGGTGACGGCACCGAAGCCGTCCGGATCGCGCGGGACTTCCGGCCCGACGCCGTCGTCCTCGACGTCATGCTCCCCGACTTCAGCGGTCTCGAGGTCCTGCGCCGGATGCGCGCGGAGGCGCCGAACCTGCCCGTGCTCTTCCTGACGGCGAAGGACGCGGTCGAGGACCGCATCGCCGGGCTCACCGCGGGCGGCGACGACTACGTGACCAAGCCGTTCAGCCTCGAAGAGGTCGCGCTGCGCCTGCGTGCGCTGCTGCGCCGGGCCGGCGGGGTCAGCGGCGCGAGCGGGTCGACGCTGGTGGTCGGCGACCTGACCCTCGACGAGGACAGCCGCGAGGTGCACCGCGGTGGCGACCTGGTGCCGCTGACCGCGACCGAGTTCGAGCTGCTGCGCTACCTCATGCGCAACCCGAAGCGGGTGCTGTCGAAGGCCCAGATCCTGGACCGCGTGTGGAGCTACGACTTCGGCGGCCAGGCCAACATCGTCGAGCTCTACATCTCCTACCTGCGCAAGAAGATCGACGCCGACCGCGAGCCGATGATCCACACCATGCGGGGCGCCGGGTATGTCCTCAAACCCGCCGGCTGAACCGAAGCGCGCCCGACGGCCGTGGTCGCTGCGGCGGCGGCTGATCGTCCAGCTCGCCGCGCTGCTCGCGCTCGTGTGCCTGGTCGTCGGCGTGGTCACGGAGTTCGCGCTCAGCGAGTTCCTCGTCGGCCAGCAGGACAAGCGGCTGGCCGCGGCGAGCGAACGCGCGTCGCACGGCAGCGAACGTCCGCAACCGTGGCCCTACGGCGAAGCGCCGCCGCCGGACCCGCTGCGCGTGCTCGGCCAGGGCGACGGCACGCTCGCCGTCGTCCAGTCCGGCTCGGTCGCCCAGGCCGGCGTGCTCGACTCCACCGTCGGCGTGCCGTCCAAGCGCAAGGCGCCGTTCAAGGGCATCCCGAAGGAGCAGGTGCTGGCGCTGCTCGCGCTGCCGTCCGACGGCAAGCAGCGCAGCATCGACCTCGGCGGCAGCCTCGGCGAGTACCGGGTCGTCTCGACGACGTCGCCCAACGGCGAAAAGACGGTCATCGGCCTGCCGCTCAGGGACGTCAACGAGACGCTCTGGCGGCTCGGGTTCATCCTCGGCGGCGTCGCGCTGGCCGGGATCCTCGTGGCGGGCGCGGTCGGCGCGGCCACGATCCGCCGCACCATGCAGCCGCTCGACCGGCTGGCCGCGACCGCGACGCGCGTCTCCGAGCTGCCGCTGGACCGCGGCGAAGTCGCGCTGTCCGAACGCGTCCCGGAAGCCGACACCGACCCGAACACCGAGGTCGGCAAGGTCGGCTCGGCGCTGAACCGGATGCTGCAGCACGTCGCGAACGCGCTGAGCGCGCGGCACGCCAGCGAAAACCGGGTCCGCCAGTTCGTCGCGGACGCCAGCCACGAGCTGCGCACGCCGCTGGCGGCGATCCGCGGGTACGCCGAGCTGACCCGGCGCAGCGGCGAGCAGGTGCCGCCGGACGTCGCGTTCGCGATGAGCCGCGTCGAGTCGGAGTCGCGCCGGATGACGACGCTGGTGGAGGACCTGCTGCTGCTCGCCCGGCTCGACTCCGGCCGCCCGGTGGTGCCCGAGTGGGTCGACCTGTGCCGCCTGGTGGCCGACGCGGTCGCGGACGCGCACGTCGCCGGCCCGGACCACAAGTGGCTGATGGACGTGCCCGGCGAGCCGATCGGCGTCCTCGGCGACGCGGGCCAGCTGCACCAGGTGGTGATCAACGTGCTGGCCAACGCCCGCACGCACACGCCGCCGGGTACGACGGTGACCACGAGCTTGTCCACTTCGGACGGAATTGTCCGGCTGCGCGTCGCCGACGACGGCCCCGGCATCCCGCCGGACATCCTCCCGGACGTCTTCGAGCGCTTCGCCCGCGGCGACAATTCGCGTTCGCGGGCCGCGGGCAGCACCGGGCTCGGGCTGGCGATCGTGGCCGCGGTGGTCGGCGCGCACGGTGGGCGGGTCGGCGTGGTCAGCCGCCCGGGGCGCACGGAGTTCGAGATCACCTTCCGGGAGGCCCCGGCGCCGGCGTGACGGCGATCCACAGCCGGCACACAGCTTCGCCACAAGTTCACCACATGCGGCGCCGACACGGTGGGGCGCATGACGACTACGCTGGCCGCGCCCGAACACGCCCAGCCCGCTCCCGAACCCGTCCGGAAACCGCGCTGGGTCAAGCCTTCCGTCGCCGCGCTGCTGCTCGGCACGGGCCTGCTCTACCTGTGGGACCTCGCGAAGACCGGCTGGGCCAACGACTTCTACGCGATGGCCGTCCAGGCCGGCACGTGGAGCTGGAAGGCGCTGTTCTTCGGTTCACTCGATCCGGGCAATGTCGTCACCGTGGACAAACCGCCGTTTTCCCTGTGGATGATGGGGTTGTCGGGGCGGATCTTCGGGTTCTCCAGCTGGAGCCTGCTCGTGCCGGACGCGCTCGCCGGCGTCGCGTCGGTCGGGCTGCTCTACCTCGCCGTGCGGCGGCTGTCCGGGCCGGGCGCCGGGTTGCTCGCCGGGGCCCTGCTCGCGCTGACGCCGGTCGCCGCGCTCATGTTCCGCTACGACAACCCCGACGCCTTCCTCGTGCTCCTGCTCGTTGCCGGCGCGTACTGCGTCGTGCGCGCGCTGGAGCACGCCAGCACGAAGTGGCTGTTGCTCGCCGGGGTCGCGATCGGGTTCGGCTTCCTCGACAAGATGCTGCAGGCGTTCCTCGTCCTGCCCGCCTTCGTGCTGGCGTACGCGGTCGCGGCGCCGACGTCGCTCGGGCGGCGGTTCGGCCAGCTGCTCGCCGCGGCCGGCGCGGTCGTCGTCTCCGCGGGCTGGTGGATCCTCGTCGTCGCGCTGTGGCCGGCCGCCGCCCGGCCGTACATCAGCGGTTCCACCGACAACACCGTGCTGGAGCTGGCGTTCGGCTACAACGGCCTCGGCCGGATCTTCGGCGAGGGCCGCGGCGGGAGCGGCGGCCGGACGTTCACGCCGCCCGCCGGGCTGGAGCTGCCCGCCGGCGTGGAGCTGCCTCCCGGCGGCCGCGGCTTCGGCGGCGGCTTCGGCGGGCAGACTGGCCTGACTCGGTTGTTCAGCGGCGAGTTCGGCGGCGAGGCGTCGTGGCTGCTGCCTGCCGCGGTGCTCGGCCTGGCGGCGGGCCTGTGGTTCACGCGGCGCGCGCCGCGCACCGACCGGACGCGCGCGGCGCTGCTGCTGTGGGGTGGCTGGCTGGTCGTCACCGCGCTCGTGTTCAGCTACATGAGCGGCATCATCCACCCGTACTACACGGTCGCGCTGGCGCCGGGGATCGCCGCCACGCTGGGCATTTCCGTGCGCGAGCTCTGGCGCGGCCGGGCGAACCTCGCGGCGAGGGCGGTGCTGGCCGTGCTGCTCGCGGTGACCGCGGTCTGGAGCTTCCTGCTGCTCGCCAGGACGCCGGGCTGGCAGCCGTGGATCCGGTACGCGCTGCTCGTGCTCGCCGCGGCCGCCGTCCTCGGGCTGCTCTTCGGCACGGACCGGCTCCGGCGGCTGGGTCCGGTCGTGGCCGTGCTGGGCCTGTGCGGCGCGCTGCTCGGGACGACGTCCTTCACGCTCGCCACGGCATCGTCCGCGCATTCCGGCGGGACGCCGTCGGCTGGGCCGCCCGTCGCCAGCGGACGCGGGTTCGGCCGCGGCCCTGTCGGCGGCTTCGGCACGGCGCAGGCCGACGCCGCACTGGTCGGCCTGCTGAAGGCCACGACGACGAAGTGGGCGGCCGCGCAGAGCGGGGCCATGCAGTCGGCCGGGCTGGCGCTGGCGAGCGGACGGCCGGTGCTCGCGATCGGCGGCTTCAGCGGCAGCGACCCCGCGCCGACGCTCGAGCGGTTCCGGCAGTACGTCGCCGATGGCGACATCCACTACTACGTCGCCGGCGGCCGCGGCGGATTCGGCGGTGGCCGCGGGACCGCGGGGCAGATTCAGGCCTGGGTCGAGGCGAATTTCGCGCCGCGGTCGGTCGGCGGCACGACGGTTTACGACCTGACGAAATCTATCAATTGACAGAAAATCAGGCCATTGTTTCGGTCGTGTTAACTGTCGGGGAATCATTCGCGGATCCGAGACCGATGCGGTATCGGCGATGGCGTACACGTGTTCGATTTCCGTCTCGCTGACCGGCGTATTCCGAACGATTGTTCGCCGCCGCCGCGTGGCGCTCGGTGATGATCTCGACGTGCGGCGGCGACGAGGGACTACTGCCCGTGCACTTGCACGCTGAGCGCGGGTGATCTTGGCCGGACGGCCGACAGAAAACAGCCTTCGCGAACGTCGATCATGCCGGTTGACACGGTCGTGGGTCACTCTTTCGGACGCACTCCCGGGGCGTTGTGGGGATCTTGTGCTACTCGCTAGGCTCTCCGCCGGGAGAGGGACAAGGGGTGGCCGGCCGGTGCGGTGAGTGCCGGATTTCGCGGTGCTCCCGGTCCGCGTTCTCCCGCCATGACCCGATCAGGTGCGGCTGGAAGAGAGCAGCGATGACCGTGCGCGGTGGCGCAGCTCGGCCGGACGCACCTCGTCGTCGTCACCAGTCGTAACCCCGAGCACCGCAATTCCCCTTTCGGTACGGCACCACTCCACGTCCCCCGCACCCTGGAGTTCGTTGTGATTTCCCGTTCCCGCTTCCGCCCGCTGACGGTGCTGCTGACCTTGCTGCTCCTCGCCGGGGTCACCGCCGGGTGCAGCGACAGTTCCGCGTCCGGCACCGGCGGCAAGATCACGCTCGGGTTCAGCGCGTGGCCGGGCTGGTTCCCCTGGCAGGTGGCGCAGGAACAGGGCCTGTTCGCCAAGAACGGCGTGAACGTCGACCTCAAGTACTTCGACAACTACACCGACAGCATCAACGCGCTCTCCAGCGGCGCGATCGACGCCAACAGCCAGACCCTCAACGACACGCTCTCCTCGCTTTCGGGTGGCGCGAAGCTGTCGATCGTGCTGGTGAACGACAACTCCACCGGCAACGACAAGATCATCGCGCGGGACGGGATCACCAGCGTCGCCGATCTCAAGGGCAAGAAGGTCGCCGTCGAGCAGGGTGCGGTCGACCACTACCTGCTGCTGCTCGCGCTGCAGGAGGCGAAGCTGACCGAAAAGGACATCCAGCTGGTCAACCTGCCGACCGACGCCGCGGCGGCCGCGTTCGCCGGCGGCCAGGTCGACGCGGTGGCCGCGTTCGCGCCGTTCACCTCCAAGGCCCTCGAGCGCCAGGGCAGCCGCGCGATCTCCTCGTCGGCGGAGTTCCCCGGCGCGATCCCGGACCACCTCGTCACGTCGCAGAAGCTGGTCAAGGAGCACCCGAAGGACGTGCAGGCGCTGGTCAACACCTGGTTCGAGACGCTCAGCTGGATCAAGGGCAACAAGGACGCGGCCGTGAAGATCATGGCCAAGCGCGGTGGTGTCTCGGACGCCGACTACAAGACCTACGACGCCGGCACGACGATCTTCACGCGTCAGCAGAACCTCGACGCGTTCACCCCCGGCGTCACGGCGCAGCACCTGGACTTCCAGGCGAACAAGATCATCGACTTCATCGTGAACACCGGCCTCGCGCAGCAGCGGCCGTCGCTGGACGGGCTGTTCGACGACCAGTTCGTGAAGGCCGTACCGCGGTGACCGGCCCCGCACAGCAGCTCGCCGAACGGCAGGAGTCCGGCCGTCCGGACTGGGCACCGCTGCCGCGCCGGTCGGCGCCGAAGACCGCGTCGCCGCTGTTTTCCTTGCGCACGCCCATTTCCGCGAGGGCGCGCTGGCGGCTGGCGGTGCTGTCGTTCGCGGTCCCGTTCCTCGTGTGGGTCGCGCTGAGCGTCAGCGGGGCCGTCGACCCGACGTTCCTGCCGTCCCCGGCCGCGGTCGTCAAGGCCGGGGCCGGCATGGCGGGCACCGGCGAGCTGTTCGACGACCTCTGGGCGACGACCCAGCGGGTGCTCGAAGGCTTCGGCCTGGCCGTGCTCGTCTCGGTGCCGCTGGGCATCCTGATGGGCGGCTTCGCCGGCGGGCAGGCGTTCTTCGAGCCGCTCCTCGGGCTGCTGCGCTACCTGCCGGCGAGCGCGTTCATCCCGCTGCTGATCATCTGGCTCGGCATCGGCGAGCCGTCGAAGATCGCCATCCTCTTCATTGGGACGGTCTTCTTCAACACGCTGATGACCGCCGACGTCGTGCGCGGCGTGCCGACCGCGCTCATCGACGTCTCCTACACCCTCGGCGCGCGCCGGGGCGAGGTGCTGCGCAAGATCGTCGTGCCGCACTCGCTGCCGGGCATGATCGACGCGATCCGCGTCAACTCCGCCGCCGCGTGGAACTTCGTGGTCGTCGCCGAGCTGATCAACTCCTCGGCCGGCCTCGGCCACCGGATCGTGCTCGCGCAGCGGTTCCTGCGGACGGACCAGATCTTCGCCGTGCTCGTGGTCATCGGGATCGCCGGCCTGGTCATCGACGTCCTGCTGCGCCTGCTGCGCACGCGGGTCGGGAAGTGGGCGGCATGACGCTGGAACTGCGGAACGTCGCGAAGGACTACACCGTCCGCGGCGAGGTGACGCGCGCGCTCGACGGCGTCGACCTGGAGGTGCTGCGCGGCGAGTTCGTCTGCGTCGTCGGCGCGAGCGGCTCGGGCAAGTCGACGCTGCTTTCGCTGGTGGCCGGGCTGGGCAAGCCGACCGAGGGTGAGATCGTGCTCGACGGCGTCCCGGTGACCGGCCCGGGCCCGGACCGCGGGCTCGTGTTCCAGGCCGGCGCGCTGTACCCGTGGCGCAACGTCGAGAAGAACGTCGCGTTCGGACTCGAGCTGCTCGCGCTCGACGCCGCCGAGCGCGCCAAGCGCGTGGACTGGTACCTCGCCGAGACCGGGCTCGACACCGTGCGCACGTCGCTGCCGAAGCAGCTTTCCGGCGGCCAGAAGCAGCGCGTGGCGATCGCGCGGGCGCTGGCGTGCGAACCGGACGTGCTGCTGCTGGACGAACCCTTCGGCGCCTTGGACGTCCAGACCAAAGAGGACATGCAGGTGCTCATCCGCCAGGTCTGGGCCGACACCGGCACCACGGTGCTGATGGTGACCCACGACGTCGAGGAAGCGGTGTTCCTGGGCGGCCGGGTCGTGGTGCTCGCCTCCGACCCCGGCCGGATCGCCGCCGACGTCGAGGTGACGCTGCCGGCCGAGCGGGACCTGGCGGTGAAGCGCGAACCGGCGTTCCTCGCGCTGCGCGCCCGGATCGAGGACCTCGTCCGGGAGCAGCACCGCGGGCACGTGAGCCGGGTGGCCGCGGACGGGTGAGAACGGAAGAGGAAGGTGGCGGGATGAGGCACGGCAGGTCGGCCGCGGACCGGGCGGGCGGCGGGGGCTTCCTCGCGCGGCTCGGGATTCGCGGCAAGCTGAACCTGCTGCTCCTGCCTCCGCTGGTCGCGGTGGTGCTGGTGTCGGTGCCGTTCGTGCTGACCGAGGCGAGCAGCGCCGCGGCCGCGACCCAGTCGGCGACGGTGGCGCGGCACACCCAGCAGCTCGGCGGCCTGGTCTGGCAGCTGCAGCGGGAGCGGCTGCTCACCGGCGCCTACGTCGCCACGCCGTCGATGTCCGCCGGCCAGATGCTCCAGCAGCAGCAGGCGGTCGACGCGGCGGTCGCGGACGTGCGCTCGTCGCTGGGCGCCGACGCACCGGACGAGCTGTCCGCGGCGCTGACCCGGATCGGCTCGCTCAACGAGCTGCGGCAGAACGCGCAACGCCGCGGCGTCGCGCTCGACAGCGTCGCCCGCACCTACCACGCGGTGATCGGCGCGGTGATCGACTCGCTGCGGCTGGTCCCGCAGCTGACCAGTGACGCCGAGGGCACGCGGGAGCTGACCGCGCTGGAGGCGCTGCTGCGCGCGAACGAGGAGAACTCGCTGCGCGGCATGGCACTGATCGTGACCGCCGTGTCACCGGAGGCCGGCCGGTCCATTTTGGATGACGCGACCCAGCAGGCGCCGATCTTCACCGACCGGTTCGTCCAGCAGGCCGACGACGAGTTCGACAGCGAGCAGGCCGCCCTCGTCGTCAACGTCGAGCAGAGCGAAGCGGGCCGCCGCATCGACGACCTCGCCGCTCAGGTCGGCAACCCGCGCGACGCGGCCGCGACCAGCAGGTACGTCGCCGATGTGCTCGCCGCGTCGGAAAGCCAGGCGGGCCAACGGAAACTGGTGCAGGAGCGGGTCACCGGCGAGATCGCCGACTCGGCGACCGGCCGCGCCGACGCCGCGACCCGGCTGGCGTGGACGGTCGGCATCGGCGCCGGGGCGCTGTTCCTGCTCGTCGCGTTCCTCGCCATCGCGGTCTCCCGCTCGATCGCCGAGCCGCTGCGGCGGCTGACCTCGGCGGCGACGTCGGTCGCCGACCTCGCCGGCACCGAGCTCGTCCGCGTGACCGACACCGAAGAGGCCGAGGAGCAGATCCCGCGGCTGGCCACCATCGACGTCGTCTCGAGCGATGAGCTCGGCAAGCTCGCCGCGGCGTTCAACCGGGTCCAGACCACCGCGGCCGAGCTGGTCGAACGGCAGGCGCTCACCCGGCGCAACACGAGCCTGATGTTCGCGAACGTCGCGAAGCGCACGCAGAACCTCGTCGGCCGCCAGCTCGCGCTGATCGACGAGGTCGAGCGCAACGAGCAGGACACCCGGCTGCTGGCCAGCCTCTACCGCCTCGACCACCTCTCCACCCGCCTGCGCCGCAACGCCGACAACCTGCTCGTGGTGTCCGGCACCCGCGACGAAACCCGCATCGCCGGCCCGATCGAGCTGTCCACGGCGCTGCGCTCGGCGCTCGCCGAGATCGAGGACTACCAGCGGGTGAAGCTCGGTGTCGTCGCGGAGATCCTGCTGTCCTCGGCCCTCGGCGCCGACCTGGTGCTCGTGTTCGCCGAGCTGCTGGAGAACGCGACGTCGTTCTCGCCGCCGGGGTCGATGGTCGAGGTCGACACGATGCTCCTGGCCGACGGCTCCTGCCTGGTGAACATCGTCGACCACGGCATCGGCATGACCGCGGAGAAGCTGGCCGAGGAGAACCGGCGGCTCGTCGAGCGCGAACGCCTCGAACTGGCGCCGACCAGCGTGCTCGGCCTGTTCGTGGTCGGCCGCCTGGCCCGGCGCCACGACCTGGGCGTCGAGCTGCTCGCGACGCCGACGACCGGCGGCGTCACCGCGCGGCTGACCATCCCGCCGTCGCTGTTCAGCCACCGCGCCGGGGCGCGCCCGCGGCCCGAACCGGCGCCGGTGATCCCGGCGCAGGCCGCGGCGCCGGTCCAGGCGCGGCCCGCGGAGGCCGCCGCCGTGTCCGCGGCGGAGGAGTTCCGGCCGGTCGAGCCGCTGCCCGCGCCGGCGATCCCGGCCCTGCTCACCACCACGCACGCGAACGGCTTCCGCTGGTTCAACCAGCTGGAACCGGTGTGGCCGGCCGCCGAGCCCGCCGAGGCGCCGGAAGCCGAGCCGGACGCCGAGACCCGCGGTGGCCTCCGGCGTCGCGTCCGCGGTGCCCAGCTGCCCACCACCGGCACGTCGGCGCCGGTCGTGGACGGCGCGCCGCGGCACGACCCGGACGCGACGAAGGCCGCCATGGACGGATTCCAGAGCGCCTTCGCCAAGGCCGCCGAGGTCAGCGCCATGACGACCGACCCGCCGTCCGCGCCGCCCACCGTCGTCACGCACCCGGTGGCCGGCGACGGCTCGGCGCTGCCGGTCCGCGTGCCGGGGGAGTCGGCCCTGCCCGCCGCCCGGACGTCGCTGCCGGTGCGCGCCCCGGTCGCCGCGGCCCCGCAGTCGCGCGACGGCCTGGTCCGCCGTGTCCCCGGTGCCCAGCTCGCCCCCGGCCTGCGCCAGCAGCCGGCGGGCAGGCCGATCGCCCGCGCCGTCGTGAACCGCACCCGGCGGGACCCGGCGGCCGAGCGAGCGGCGTTCGACGCGTTCGCCGCCGGCCTCGCCAAGGCGGACGTGGTGACGGCAGACAGCCCGCCGCAAGGCGTGGTCGCCGGTCGTGTGACGGAACGAGGAGAAGAGAGCAGGAAATGAGCATCCCCGCAGCAGGCGTCAGCGTCGAAGCCCAGAACTTCAACTGGCTGGTGAGCCGCTTCGCGCAGCACACCGCGGGCGCGATCGCCGCCATCGCGGTCTCGGCCGACGGACTCCTGATCGCGATGTCGTCGGAGCTCGAGCGCTCGAACGCCGACCGGCTGGCGGCGATCTCCTCCGCCATGCTCGGGCTCGCCCACGGCGTCTCCGAAAGCCACCCGCTCGGCGCGCCCGACAAGGTGATCATCGAGCTGGAGCACGGCTACCTGCTCGTCTGCACCATCAGCATCGGCTGCTCGCTCGGCGTCCTGGCGAACAAGCAGGCCAGCCTCGGCACGATCGCCTACGAGATGGCGATGTTCGCCAACCGCGCCACCGAAGTCCTCACGCCGGGCCTGATCGAGGAGCTCAAGAACACCGTGGGGTCGTGATGACCGAAGAACCTTCGCTGCTGCGGCCGTACCTGATGACCTCGGGACGCGCCCAGCCGGTCGACCAGACCCTGGAGATCGAGGCGCAGGTGATGACGTCCCGGCTGGGTGCGGCGGCGCACCCGAAGCTCACGTTCGAACGGCAGGAAATCGTTTCCCTCTGCCGGAACACCATGTCGGTCGCCGAGGTGGCCGCCATGCTCGGCCTGCACATCGGCGTCGCCCGGGTGCTGGTGGCCGACCTCGCCGAGCAGGGCTACGTCGTCGTCCGGCGGCCGGCGAACCACAACTCGCACGACCTCGGCATGATCGAAAGGGTCATTCGTGGACTCGAAGCCATTCACTGAACCGGGTGCCCGCCCGCCGGCCCCGGTCAAGATCGTCATCGCCGGCGGCTTCGGCGTCGGCAAGACGACGGCCGTGGCGTCCATCTCGGAGATCAAGCCGCTGACGACCGAGGCGGCCATCACATCGGTGGCGGCGTCGGTGGACCGCACGGGCCACGTCCCGGCCAAGACCACGACGACGGTCGCGCTGGACTTCGGCTGCATCACGATCGACGAAGAGGTCAAGCTGTACCTGTTCGGCACGCCGGGCCAGGACCGCTTCGGGTTCATGTGGCAGGACCTGGTCCACGGCGCGCTGGGCGCTCTGGTGATCGTGGACACCCGCCGCATGGACGACTGCTACCCGGCGGTCGACTACTTCGAGAACGCCGGCCTGCCGTTCGTCGTGGCGGTGAACATGTTCGACGGGACACTCGGCCACAACCTGGAGGACGTCCGCTGGGCACTGGCGGTGGGCGACGAGGTCCCGTTGATCACGTTCGACGCCCGGCAGAAGCTCTCGGTGCGGGACGCGCTGCTGGCGGTGCTGCACAACACGTTCAAGAAGGCCCGGGCCCAGGCGGGCGCGGGGGCTTGATCGGGGCCCGCTACACTTGGCGGCGGACCCCGCGCGGCGTCCACCCTGTGAACCTCCCCAGGGCCGGAAGGCAGCAAGGATAAGCAGGCTCTGGCGGGTGCGCGGGGTCCCCTTCGTTTCGGCTCCGGCTCTCGGGGCTTCGCCCCTTCGCCGGGCCTCCACTCCGTCGTATCTCCCGGGGGCCGAGCCCCCGGACCCCCACGGTGCCTCCCTCGCGGCTTCGCGGGTCTGCCGTGGCGTCTCACTCACGAGTGCGGGAACAGGCCCAGTACGTCTTCCGGTGGCTGGGGTGCCGGTGGCCGGTTCTCGTCCGTGATCGGGACCGCGCGTCCCGCCAGTTTTCGCAGCTCGTCGCCGTGGACGCACCTCGCCGGGAACGCTGCCGAGGCCGTCCGGCGCGCGATCTCCTCTGCCGGCAGCGGTGCCGCCGATGCCGCGAACACCAGGTTGCCGAAGCGGCGGCCCTTCAGCACCGCCGGGTCCGCCAGCAGCAGGACCTCCGGGAACACCGCCCGCAGCGTCGCCAGGAAACGCCGGGCGAACGGCAGCCCCCTGCCGTCCGTGATGTTCGCCAGGTACGTGCCCGTCGTGCGGAGGATCCCGGCGATCGCGCGCGTGGCCTCGAGCGTTGCCAGGCCGCCGGCCAGGCTCGCGCGCTCGAACGCGTCGACCACCACCAGGTCCGCCGAGTCCTCGCGGCGCGTCGCCAGCCCCGCGCGGCCGTCCGTCACCCGGACGCGCAGTCCCGGCACCCGCAGCCCCAGCTGGGCGCGGACCAGCTCGACCAGCTCGCCGTCGGCGTCGAACACCAGCTGCCGCGACCCCGGCCGCGTCGCCGCGACGTACCGCGGCAGCGTGCAGGCCGCTCCGCCGATGTGCAGCGCGTCCAGCGGACCCGGCGGCAGCCGGTCCACGACGTCGCCGAACCGCCGGACGTAGTCGAACTCCAGGTTGGCCGGATCGTCGAGGTCGACGTACGACTGCGCGACGCCGTCCACCGACACCAGCCAGGCGTTGCCGCGGTCGGCGTCCCGCAGCAGCTCGGCCGTCCCGAACCTGACCGGGTACCGCCCGGGCACCGGACCGGCCTTTCGCGCACGCGCCACGACCGCCGAGCCTAGCCGCCGGACCCCGCCGGTACTCCGCCGATGCCCCCACCGCCGCCCTCAACCGAGGCGCTTCGCGCCACTGTTAGGTTGGTGACGTGGCTCTCGCGCTGTACCGCAAGTACCGTCCGGCGACCTTCGCCGAGGTAGTCGGTCAGGAGCATGTGACCGAACCTCTCCGCACGGCGTTGTCCGCCGGGCGGATCAACCATGCCTACCTGTTCTCCGGCCCACGCGGCTGCGGCAAGACCTCCAGCGCGCGCATCATGGCGCGTTCGCTGAACTGCGCGAAGGGCCCCACACCGGACCCGTGCGGCGAGTGCAACTCGTGCAAGGCGCTCGCGCCCGAAGGGCCGGGCAGCGTCGACGTGACCGAGCTCGACGCGGCCAGCCACGGCGGCGTCGACGACGCCCGCGAGCTGCGGGACAAGGCGTTCTACGCGCCGGCCGAGTCGCGCTACCGCGTGTTCATCATCGACGAGGCGCACATGGTCACCACGCAGGGCTTCAACGCTCTGCTGAAGATCGTCGAAGAGCCGCCCGAGCACGTCATCTTCATCTTCGCGACGACCGAGCCGGACAAGGTCCTGACCACGATCCGCTCGCGCACGCACCACTACCCGTTCCGGCTGATCCCACCGAGCTCGATGCGCGAGCTGCTGGAGCGCAACGTCGCGGCGGAGGGCGTGCAGGTCGAGCCGGCGGTGTACCCGCTGGTCATCCGCGCGGGCGGCGGGTCGGCGCGTGACACGCAGTCGGTGCTCGACCAGCTGCTCGCCGGCGCGGGGCCGGAAGGCGTCACGTACTCGCGGGCGGTGTCGCTGCTGGGCGTCACGGACGTCGCCCTGATCGACGACATGGTGGACGCGCTCTCGACCGAGGACGCGGCGACGGTGTTCGGCACGGTGGAGAAGCTCGCGGAGGCGGGCCACGACCCGCGCCGCTTCGCGACGGACCTGCTCGACCGGCTGCGCGACCTGGTCCTGCTGCGCGCGGTGCCGGACTCCGCGGGCGGGCTGGTGTCCGCGCCGGAGGAGGAGCTGTCCCGGATGGTGGCGCAGGCGGAGCGCATCGGGCTGGCCACGCTCTCGCGCTACGCGGACATCGTCCACAATGGACTCCTGGAGATGCGCGGCGCGACATCCCCCCGGCTGGTGCTTGAGCTGCTGTGCGCGCGGATGCTGCTGCCATCGGTGACGGAGGCGGAGAAGGCGCTGCTGGCCCGGATAGAGCGCTTGGAGCGCCGGGCAACGCTGGCGGCCGGCGGAGGAGCCCCGGCGGAGGGCGGCGTGGAGCCGCCGGTGCGGGCGGCTCCGGAGCGGGAGTTCTCACGGCCTTCGCAACGCGCGGCCTCGGCGGGTCCGGCGCCGGTGGTGCCGGCGCCACCCGCTGAGCCGACCCCGGCCCGGCCTGCTGCGGCGGCTGCGAGCCCGGCCGCTCCGGCGGCCCCATCCGGCGCGGGCGGTCGCGGCACGCCGGGTGGCGGCACCTCCGCCGCGACCGGCGCTCAGTCCGGCGACGGCGGCTGGAGCACGCCGCGTACGCCGGGTGGCGGCAATCCGGCAGCGGCGGGCGCTTCGGCGGCCGAGTCCGGTGACGGCGGTTGGGGCACTCCGCGCACGCCGGGTGGCGGCGCACCCGCCGCGAGTACCGGCGCTCCGGCGGCCGAGTCCGGCGATGGCGGTTGGGGCACCCCGCGTACGCCGGGTGGCGGCAATCCGGCAGCGGCGGGCGCTTCGGCGGCCGTGGCCGGTGACGGCGGTTGGGGCACCCCGCGCACGCCCGGCGGCGGCGCACCCGCCGGGAGTACCGGCGCTCCGGCGGCCGAGTCCGGCGATGGTGGCGCGGGCATGCCACGCACACCCGCGGCCGCGCCCGAAACCCCCGCGGCGTCGGGTGGGATGGATGCCGCCGCGATCCGGAACGTCTGGCCGCAGCTGATGACCGCCCTGCGGAAGTTCACCGGCGGGCGCAGCCTCGAGGCGATGCTTACCCAGGCGACCGTCGCGAGCGTCGACGGCAACGCCGTCACCCTCACCCACAAGTCGGAACCGCTGGCCCGCCGCCTGTCCGACCAGGACAACGCCCGCAAGATCGCCGGCGCGCTGTCCGACGTCCTGGGTGGTGACTGGCAGGTCCGCTGCGTCCACGGCAACGCCCCCGTCGCGCCCGCCGCGCGTCCGCAGCAGGCCGCGGCGCCGGCGCCGGAACGGTCGTTCACCCGCCAGTCGGCCGCCCCCGCCGCCGAGCCGCCCCGGCCGGCGCCCACCCCGCCGGCGCGACCCAAGGTGACCACGACCGAGCCGGACATCCCGCTGCCCCCGGAACCGGCCGACGAGGACGACGACGACCTCTACAACGAGGACGCCAGCCCGGCCCCACCGCCGCCCCCACCCCCGCCGGACCAGGACCCGGACGAGGTGGCCCGCAAGCTCCTCTCGGAGCACCTGGGCGCCCGCCCCCTCGACTGAACCCGGACGACCGGCCCCGCGCACCCGAACGGTTGGCTCGCGAACCCAGAGGGGCGGCTCACGGCCGAAACCAGGCGCGCGAGCAGACGCACGGGGCACACGGGCCGACCCGCCAGCGACCCGAGCCAACCGGCCGGGCGCGAGGGCCGACTCGCCGGGCGCGCGGGCCGATCCGCCGGGGTGCGGGCTGACCCGCCGGGCGCGGGCCGATCCGCCGGGCGCGGGCCGATCCGCCGGGCGCGGGCTGACCCGCCGCGGCGCGCGGGCTGACCCGTTGGGCGCGCGGGCTGACCCGCCGGGGTGCGCGGGCCGATCCGCCGGGGTGCGGGCTCACCCGTCAGCGATCCGAGCCGCCCGGCCGGTGCGCGGGCCGATCCGCCAGCGCCCCGGGCTGATCCGCCGGGCGCGCGGGCCGACCCGCCCGCCAGCGACCCGAGCCAACCGGCCGGGCACGCGAGCCGACCGCCAGCCACGCGAGCCAACCGGCCGGGCGCGCGGGCCGACCCGCCCGCCAGCGACCCGAGCCAACCGGCCGGGCACGCGAGCCGACCGCCAGCCACGCGAGCCAACCCGCCGGCCGTCAGGAAGCCCAGGGCCCGATGCCCGTCACCCGGTCAGCCGTGACCCGCACGATCACCGCCGTCGGAGAGCCCTGGTTGCCCAGCAGGTACTTCTCCACCCCCAGATACCGCTGGGCCTGCCGGTCCATCAGCGCCGTCCACTCGTCGGCGATGTCCGGCCCGATCACCCGCGCCGTGCCCCTGACCAGCAAATACTGCGGCAACCCGCGCTCGTCGACCTCGTCGTGGTCCTCGATCAGCACAGTGACCCGCGGGTCCCTCCGGATGTTGCGTACCTTGGGGCGCCGGCCCTCCATGCCCATCACGATCTCGTCGCCTTCGCGGCTGGCCCAGACCATCGACGTCTGGGGCGAGCCGTCCGGGTTGATCGTCGTCAGCACCGCGTTGAACGGCCGCTCGAACAGGCGGTGGCAGCTTTCGGGAAGTTCCATGCGCCCGAGACTACGAATCCGATGGGTACCGCTCGGTACCTTTGTTCCCATGGGTGACTTCTCCGGTGACGTCTTCCTCGCGGACTGCCCGGCCCGGCTGGCGATCGAGATCATCGCCGACAAGTGGGCCGTCGTCGTGGTGTTCGCGCTCAGCCGCGGCCCGCGGCGGCACGGCGAGCTCGTCGGCCTCATCGGCGGCATCTCCCGCAAGGTCCTCACGCAGACCCTGCGCAAGCTCCAGGGCTACGGCCTCGTCGACCGTCGCGCCTACGCCGAAGCGCCGCCCCGCGTCGAGTACTCGCTGACCGACCTCGGCCGGACGCTCGTCGAGCCCATCGGTGTCCTCACCCGCTGGGCGACCGTCAACGGCGAAGCCGTCGTGGCCGCTCAGGAAGCCAGGTAGGCCTCGATCGCCGCGGCGATGGCCGACGCGTACTGCTGACGCCCGTCCGCGCTGGTCATCCGGGCCGCTTCGGCCGCGTTGCGCATGTTGCCGCACTCGACGAGCACCGCCGGGCGCGTCGAGAGGTTCAGCCCGGCGAGGTCCGAGCGTGCCGACAGGCCGTTGCCGCCGATGTAGTTCGACGTGCTGAACCCGCTCGTGCGCATGGTGTCCCGCACGACCTGCGCCAGTTTCGTCGACGGTTCGCCCTGCGCCGCGTTCAACGGCGGTGACGAGTAGGCGACGTGGAAGCCGTTCGCCCCGGCCGTGGTCGAGCCGTCGGCGTGGATGGAGACGACCGCGTCGGCGTCCGCCTCGTTGCCGATCGCCGCCCGGCGGTCGACGCACGGGCCGACGCCGCTGTCGTTCTGTCGCGTGTAGACAACCCGGATTCCCTTGTCTGACAAGGATTTTCCGACCCGCTGGGCGACGTCGAAGGTGAACGCGTGCTCCGGGTAGCCCGCATCGGTCGACGTGCCGGTGGTGTTGCACGGCTTGGTCTGCCCGCGCCCGGCGGGCACCGGCCGGTTGATCTCCGCCGGGTGCGCGGCGTTCCCGCCGTTGTGCCCGGGATCGAGCACGACGACCTTCCCCGCGGCGGGAGTCGCCGAAGTCGTGGGAGTCGCCGGGGGTGCCACCGAGGTGGACGAAGGCGACGGCGAAGACGTCACAGGCGCCGAGGGGGTCGAGGGGCCCGGCGCCGGAGCCGCCGGGGCGTCGTCGGAGCAGCCGGTCAGCAGCAGGGCACCGGCCAGCAGGAGAGGGGCAATCGCGCGTCGCACGGCGACCACGGTGCCACAGCCCGGCACCTCGCGTGGCGCGACTACCCTGGTGGCTGACACAGGCGTGCAGAGAGGACCGAGTGCGATCATGGTGCAACCCGGCGGCGGCTTCGACCTTTCCCAGCTGATGCAGCAGGCGCAGCAGATGCAGCAGAAGCTCGTCGAGGCCCAGGAGGAGCTCGCCAACACCGAGGTCACCGGCACCGCCGGCGGCGGGCTGGTCACCGCGACCGTCTCCGGTGACAGCCAGCTGAAGAGCCTGAAGATCGACCCGAAGGTCGTCGACCCGGACGACGTCGAGACGCTGTCCGACCTGGTGGTCGCGGCGGTGCGCGACGCGTCGGCGAACGCGCAGAAGCTGACCGAGCAGAAGCTCGGCCCGCTGGCCAACGGGCTCGGCGGCGGTGGCGGCATGCCGGACCTCGGCAGCCTCGGCTTCGGCGGCTGACGAACTTGTACGAAGGTGTCGTCCAGGACCTGATCGACGAGCTCGGGCGCCTGCCCGGGGTCGGGCCGAAGAGCGCCCAGCGGATCGCGTTCCACCTGCTGGCCACCGACCCGGCCGACATCGCGCGGCTGCAGGACGTGCTCGGCAAGGTCAAGGAGGGCGTGCAGTTCTGCGAGGTCTGCGGCAACGTCTCCGAGCAGCAGAAGTGCCGCATCTGCCGCGACGAGCGCCGCGACCTCACGGTCATCTGCGTGGTCGAGGAGCCGAAGGACGTCCTGGCGGTCGAGCGGACGCGCGAGTTCAAGGGCCGCTACCACGTCCTGGGCGGCGCGCTCGACCCGCTGTCGGGCATCGGCCCGGAGCAGTTGCGGATGCGCGAGCTGCTCAAGCGGATCGGCGAGGCCGACATCCGCGAGATCATCATCGCGACCGACCCGAACACCGAGGGCGAGGCGACGGCGACGTACCTGGTCCGGATGCTGCGCGACTTCCCCGGCCTCACGGTCACGCGGCTGGCGTCCGGCCTGCCGATGGGCGGCGACCTGGAGTTCGCGGACGAGCTGACGCTGGGCCGCGCGCTCTCGGGCCGCCGTGCGCTCTAAGCCGCGTCGAAGCGGCGCAGGTCGTACAGGTCCATCAGCTTGATCACCTTGTTCGCGTACTCCGGGTCGGTGGCGTACTTGCGGCCCACCGCGCGGATGAACGCGTCCGGATCGGCACGCAGCGGCAGCGCCGCCGAGTAGTTCGCGCTCGTCGTCAGCAGGCGGCCGTAGTCGCGGAACGAGTCGTCGATGGACGCGTACGACCGGAAGTACGCGTCCACCTGATGGCACGGCGCCGGCACGCACTCGGTCGTCGGGTACTGCGCGCACCGCAGCGCGATGGGCCCCGGGCTCGCCGGGGCCACGCACTTGAAGCCGAAGTAGTTCCGCTCCGCCGTGGACAGCTTGCTGCGGCCCCAGTTCGACTCCAGGATCGACTGCGCCACCGTGACCGACGCCGGGATGTCGTACGCCGCGTGGATCGCCCGCGCGATCGGGCCCGCCATGTCGACGTACGCCGCCTGGTAGCCCGCGTCCAGCGCCGCCTCACGCACCGAGGCCTGGTCGATCGGCGGGACCACCACCAGCAGCGCCGCCAGTCCGATGTGGATCATGGCGACACCGTTCCCGGTCCGTGCCGGACCGGAAACCGGAAGTCACCCGAACGTGGGCCTCAGCAGTAGCCGAGCTGCGCCAGGGTGTTCACGACGATCTCGGACGGGTGGTACTTGTCCATCCAGGACTCGCCGCGGCGGTTCTGGTACGTGTCGAGGAAGTTCTGCAGCTTGTCGCCGCGCATCTCCGTCAGCACGACCGTCTCGCCGAGGTGCTGCGGGGTCTCCGTGCGCTCGCGGTGCACCGCGCAGGGCAGCCCGAGGTAGTAGCACTCCGCCGAAAGACCACCCGAGTCGGTGACGACGTACTCGGCGCGCGCCACCAGCGGCAGGAACTTCAGGTACCGCATCTTCGGCTGGATGACGAACTTGTCGTCGAACAGGTTCTCGATGCCCAGCGCGCGGATCTTCTCCCGCTCAGGTGCGCCGGCCATGTACAGCACCGGCATCTTGCGGCTCTCTTCGCGCAGGATCTCCAGCGCCTCGCGGTACTTGTCCGGGCGCGAGACCAGCTCGAAGCGGTGCAGCGTGGCGAGGCCGAACTTCTCCGGCAGGTTCGGCACGTCCAGCGGCTGGCCGATGGCCAGGCGCATGGCGTCGATCGCCGTGTTCGCCTCGGTGTCGACGACCACGCCGCGGGCGTTGCGCAGGTTGTTCACCTCACGCGCGCTCGGCGCGAAATGGATGTCGACGATCTTCGCCGCGATCTTGCGGTTGAGCTCCTCGGGCAGCGGCGACAGGATGCTGCCCGACCGCGCGCCCGCCTCGACGTGCCCGACGCGGGACTTGAGGATCCGCTTCCCGATCAGCGAGCCGTACGGCGTGGTGAACGTGTCGCCGTGCACCAGCACCAGCGGCGGGCGGCCGTCCTCGGTCAGCGCGGCGCGCAGCTCATGGCGGCGGCTCCACGCGGTGCGCAGCACCTGCGCGGCCCAGCCCGGCACCTGCGCCGGCGACTCGAGGTTGTGGGCCTTGTCCTCCGGCACCAGCCAGACGTCCGGCTCCGGCAGCTTGAGGTCGGCGAGGACGTCGGCCACCTCGTCGACGTGCTGCGCGGTGAACCAGATCTTCGGCCGCACCCCGCGCTCGGCGATCCCGTGGTAGACCGGCGCGATCTTGATCAGTTCCGCGGTGGTGCCGAGAATGAAGGAAATCACCGTGAAAGCCCATTTCTGGTCGGGTGCGGTGGCGTAAGGATACTGGCCGACCCGGCACGGGGGCCGCCGGGTAGCCTCGGCACGGTGAGTGCGAACCCGCTCCTCCCCTCGCTCAGCGTCGTCATCCCGGTCTACAACGAGCAGGACTGGATCGAACGCAGTGTCGGCGCGCTGCTCGCCTCGGCCGAGGCCGCGAACTGGCCGATCGAGGTCGTGGTGGTCGACGACGGCAGCACGGACGCGACCCCGGCCCGCCTCGACGAGCTGCGCGAACGCCACGGCATCACGGTGATCGGCCAGGCCAACAGCGGCCGCTTCGAGGCCCGGCGGGCGGGCATCGCGAAGGCGTCCGGGCAGCAGGTCCTGCTGCTCGACAGCCGCGTGGTGGTGGACACGGGCGCGCTGACGTTCCTGCGCGACCAGCTGGTCGACCACCCCGAGCGGACGGTCTGGAACGGGCACGTCAACGTCGCCTCCGAGAACAACCCGTACGCGGGCTTCATGGCCGGCCTGGTGAAGATCCCCTGGCGCCGCTACTGCGCGAATCCGCGCCTGATGTCCTTCGGTATCGAGGAGTTCGACCTCTTCCCGAAGGGGACCGGTTTCTTCTCGGCGCCGCGAGCCGTTCTGGAAGCGGCTTCCGACGCGTTCGTTTCGCTGTTCGACGACGTCCGCTTCGCCAGCGACGACACCGGAGTCCTGCGCTGGATCGCCGAGCGGCACCGCATCTTCCTCGCCCCCGAGTTCTCCGCGACCTACCACGGCCGCGACAGCTTCAAGAAGTTCGCCGCGCAGGCGTACTTCCGCGGGACGACTTTCGTGGACTCCTACCTCGGCTCGCCCGGCCCGGCCCGCAACGGCCTGTTCGCCGCGTTCGGCGTCGGCGTGTTCGGGCTCGGCCTGGCGCTGCGCCGCCCGAAGACGGCCGTGGTGCTCGCGGCCGCCGGGTCCGCCGCGGCGGGCGCGGCGGTGACCCGCTTCGGCGCGACGACCGCGGAGGCCAAGGCCGTCGCGAAGCTGGCCCCGGTGTTCGGCGCCGGCTTCGGCGCCGGTGCCCTCCGTGGCCTCGTGATGGCACTGCGTGCTCGCCGGCGGCGGGGACGATGAGCTCGCCGATGGCCGAAGCGGACGGGCGCAGCCTGGCGAGGGAAACCGGGCGCTCAGCCGGGAAGATCGGCTTTTCGCTGCTGGTCGCGATCGCGCTCGGGTACGTGCTGACGCTGCTGGCCACACGCTGGCTCGGGCCGCAGAACAGCAAGGTCTACCTCTCGTTCTGGGGCATCCTGATGGGCCTCGGCAGCGCGCTTTCGCCCCTCGAGCAGGAGTTGTCCCGCCAGTCGGCGGTCGCGGCACTCGACGGCGGCCGGGCGGGCAAGCCGGCACTCCGTGCCCTTACCGTCGGCGCGGTGACCGCCGCCGTGGTCGCCGCGCTGACGCTCGTCGTGCCCGTGCTGTCCGACCGGCTCTACGCCGGGAACACCGGCCTCGGCGTCATCGTGCTCTGCGGAGCTGTCGCGTTCGCCTGCCAGTTCGCCGCCCGCGGACTGCTCGTCGGGCAGCAGCGGATCAAGCCGTACTCGGGGCTCGTCGTCGCCGAGGCGGCGGTCCGCGTGCTCGTCCTGTTCGGCGTCTTCTTCGCCGGGCTGACCGGCCTGACGTCGTTCGCGATCGCCGCGGCGACCGGCTCGTTCGCCTGGCTGTTGTTCGTGCGCCCGGTGTCCAGGCTGGTCGACCCGCACGCCGACGGCGAGGGGTGGCGGCCGGTGACCGGCCGCATCCTCGTCCTGATGACCGGCGCCGCGCTGACCGCGAGCGTCATCACCGGCTACCCGGCGATGGTCAGCCTGCTCGCGCCCGGCGGGTCGGACGCCGCGGTCGGCGTCTTCTTCGCGACGCTGACCGTGTCCCGGGTGCCGCTGCTGCTGCTCTCCCCGCTGCAGGCGCTGGCCGTGCCCACCGTCGTCCGGCTCTCGGGCACCGAGGACGGCAGGCACCGGCTCCGGAAGCTGCTCGCGGCCGGCGCGCTCGGCACGGTCGTGGTCGGCGTCGTCGGCGCGCTGGCCGGCTGGCTGATCGGACCGTGGCTGGTCAAGCTGCTCTACGGCGCCGACTTCGTCGCGCAGGGCTGGTGGGTGGCCTGGATGGTGTGGGGTGCCGTGGTGCTCACCGCCCTGCAGCTGATGACCGCCGTGCTGGTGGCGCGCAAGCAGGCCAACAAGGTGCTCGTGACCTGGGCGGTCGTCGCCGTGGCGACGGCGGTGGTGCTGCTGGCCGCCCCGGGCGACCCGGTCTTCAAGGCCGTCTCCGGGCTGGCGGTGGCCCCGACGTTGGGCCTCGCCGTGGTCCTGGTCTTCGTCCTGCGCCGCCCGGCGGCCCAGTCCCAGCAGGGCTGAGCCGGGCCGGTCAGCCCTGCGGCGGGTTCCGCGGCGGCAGGTCCAGGTGGTAGACGCTCACGGTGCCCCGGCTGAACACCTTCGTCAGGCCGGGCAGGCCGTTCAGCCGCTCCAGGCCGGGGGCCAGGCTGAACGACCGCTGGCCCGTCCAGTGGTTGCCGTCGGTGCCGACCGTCGGGGCCTGCGAGTCCGCGTACACCCACTTGACGTTCTTGCGCCGCAGGATGTCCTGGACAGCGGGGTTCTCCGGGAACGAGTTGAACATCGCCAGCAGCGTCACGTTGTCGGTGATCGGGCTGTGGCCGTCCGGCACGATGTTCAGGATCGGCAGGTCGTAGTCGACGTACAGCAGCGTCGAGCCGTCGTTCGCGTTGTTGAGGATGGTTTCGCCGGGGGCGACGTGCTCGTGCAGCCACGCCGCGGCGGCGTCGTCCGACGCGTCGTAGCGGACGAACTCCGGCGTCGCGTACCGCTGGCTCAGCGAGCGTGCGCCGGTGTTCATGTAGCCGCGGAACGTCGTCACCGTCAGGGCCGCCAGCACCACCACCGCGAGCGCCGCCGCGAAGACCGGCCGCGTCCGCAGCGGGACCGGGATGCGCAGGCGCTGTGCCGCCAGCGCGAGCCCGACCAGCGCGAACAGGGCGCCGGCCAGCACCGGGATCATGAGGTAGATGTGCGTGTCGACCCGCCCGGCCGCCCGGTAGTAGTACCGCGCGACGGCCGCGCCGAAGCCCGTGTTGGGCGAGACGTGGAAGCTGACGATCACGGCGACCCAGAAGGCCCACGCCGTCACCAGCGGCCAGCACCGGCGCGACACGATCGCGACGACGGCGCCCACGAGCCCGAGCACGCCGAGCACGACCTGGCCCATCGTGCCCGTGAGGTCGAAGTAGCCGCTGTAGGGCAGCCGCACGACCACGCCCACCGCCGTGCCCAGTGACTGGGGCGGGATGGTGGCCGGCGCGTCGACGACCGTGCCGCCGCTGAGCCGCAGCAGGGCGAACACGTCCGGCAGGGCGGCCACGACGGTGACCACCCCGGCCAGCACCAGTGGCAGCAGCGCGCCGACGAACGCCGTCCGGCCCCGCCGGGTGAACAGCAGGCCGACCATGGCCGCGACCGTGGTGAGGGCCGCGGTCGTCAGCGCGCTCGGGTGCACGTTGATCGAGCCGGCGAGGGCGATGCCCACGAGCACCGCGCGGCCCCAGTGGCGGCGGCCGATCACCAGCGTCACCGCGGTCAGGCCGGGGGCGAGCGCCATCGCGGCCGCGTTGGGCAGGACACCGCCGTCGTGGGCGAAGGCGATGCCCGGCCGGTACAACTGCACGGCGACCAGCGCGGCGACGCCGGCGCCGAGCTCGACCCAGCCGCGGCCGAGCCGCGCGTGCCGCAGCACCGCCGCGGTCAGCGCGGCGGCCGAAAGCGGGAGGACGACGACCGAGAACACGACCGTGACCAGGTTCAGCGCCAGCATGGTGTCGCCGAAGACGTCGGTGAGCAGGGCCGCGAGATTGGTGAAGCCCGGCGGGTAGAACTGCACCGCGGTGTCGTGCACGACGTCCACGGGCAGCACCTGCCACGGCGCCGCCTGGCCTGTGAAGTGCGTGAACGCGGTCAGGACGGCGTGGGTGACGGTGTCGTGCTCCTGGGTCGGGGTGCGCCACGAACCCAGGCCGGTGTGCCAGGTCCGGACGCCGAGCAGCACCCCGACGACACCGATGGCCAGCCCGGCCAGCTGCACCCAGGTGCCGGTCCGCCCGGCGACCGCGCGCAGATCGGGGTCTTCTGCGGGCTGCACGACCACGCGCCGGCGCCGCAGGAGGAACCGCACGAGCACGGCGGCGGCGACCACCACCACGAGGGACACGGTGACCGAGAGCAGACCGTAGCGCAGCCCGGTGCTCCCGGTGACGAGCGAAACGAGCAGGACGAAGCCGGTGGTGAGCGGGGCGCTGAGGCCGGCCAGCCAGAGCCGTTCCCGGACGCCGAAGGCGAGCAGCACGGCGGTACCGGGGACGAACACCACCAGTACGCCGACAAGAAGCCGGAGGCCTTCGGTCAGCATCTGTCTCCGATCATCGTCACCAAGAGTCGCCGAGCACCACGGGAGCCGCGAAAAGTCTATTCAGGAGGCCGGTGCCGCCCGCAGGGGGATGAACGCCGCCACGTCAAACACCGACCCTGTGATCTGTGACATGGTCCCGCGCGGCCGGCGGCCGGGGCCACGTGCCGGGGTCCGCGGCCGGTGACGGCCGGTGAAAGGCTAAAGTGATCCCGTGTCCAGCGCCTCCGTGACCAGCCGCCGCGTGCTCATCGTGATGCCCGCGCTGAACGAGTCGGCGAGTGTCGCTTCGGTCATCGAGCAGGTGAAACGCGCCCTGCCGAGCGGTGATCTGCTGGTCGTCGACGACGGCTCGGTGGACGACACGGCCAAGCTGGCCCGCGCGGCCGGGGCCGAGGTGGCCCGGCTGGCGGTCAACCTCGGAGTCGGCGGCGCGATGCGCACCGGCTTCCGCTACGCCGCCGCCCGCGGGTACGACGTCGTCGTGCAGGTGGACGCGGACGGCCAGCACGACCCGGACGAGCTCGACGCCCTGCTGCGCGGCCTCGACGACGCGGACATCGTGATCGGCTCCCGGTTCGCCGGCAAGGGCTCGTACAAGGCCAGCGGGCCGCGCAAGTACGCCATGGTCGCGCTGTCGCTCGTGTTCTCGCGGCTGGCGAAGACCAAGCTCACCGACGTCACGTCGGGGTTCAAGGCGATGGGCCCGCGCGCGATCAAGCTGTTCGCCGGCTACTACCCGGCGGAGTACCTCGGCGACACCGTGGAGTCCCTGGTGATGGCCATCCGGGCCAAGCTGACCATCAAGGAGATCCCCGTCATCATGCGCGAGCGCGCGGGCGGCACGCCCAGCCACTCGCCCGTGAAGTCGGCCGTCTACCTGAGCCGGGCCGGCCTGGCGCTGCTGCTGGCGCTCGTGCGCCGCCGTCCCGCGGTCGACTCCTCCGACTCGGCGTAAGGGGAAGTGGAAATGGCCGGTTGGCGCATCCTCAGCATCGTCGTCGCGTGCATCGTGCTCTTCGTCGTCGTCGAGATGATGCGACGGCGGAAGCTGCGGGAGAAGTACGCCGGCGTGTGGCTCGTCGTCGCCATCGGCGTCGTCGTCCTCGCGGTGCTGCCGCAGGCGGCCGAGTTCCTCGCCAAGCACACCGGCGTCCAGACGCCGTCGAACTTCGTCTTCCTCCTCGCCGGTGTCGTGCTGGCGCTCGTCTCGCTCCACCTGTCCACCGAGGTCGGGCACCTCGAGGAAGAAGTGCGCACGTCGGTCGAGGAGATCGCCTTGCTGCGGTGTGAGCTCGAGGACGCCAAGCGGGAACTCGCCGGGCGGATCGCCGAGCTGGAGGCGCGGACCGCCGCGCCGGATGATGTCAAAGGGCTTCCCGAGGTCGAGCGCGTCACCAAGTGACCGCTTGATCGACGCCCTGCTGGCCGCGCCCGCGCGGCTCGGGCGGGTGCGGATCCTCGCCGTCGATGGTCCTTCGGGGGCCGGCAAGTCCACTTTGGCCGCTCAGGTCGCCGATCGGCTGCGTGCTCGTGGCTGCCGGACCGAGCTGGTGAGCACCGACGCCTTCGCCACGTGGGACGACCCCGTCGCGTGGTGGCCGCGGCTCGTCGACGGCGTCCTGCGGCCCCTCGCGGACGGCGTCGACGGCGCGTACCGGCGAATGGACTGGTCCACCGGGACACCCCGGCCCGGCGAGCTCGTGCGCGTGCCCGTGCCGGACGTCCTTGTGCTGGAGGGCGTTTCGAGCGGCCGCGCTTCGGTAAGACCTCTGCTTTCGCACCTCTGCTGGCTCTCCGGCGGCTCGGCGGCGCAGCGGCTGGCCCGAGCGGTGGCGCGCGACGGCGAAGCCGCGTACGCGGAACTGAGCCGGTGGCAACGCTTCGAGCGCGGCTGGTTCGCCGTCGACGGCACCCCCGAAGCCGCGGACACCCGACTTTCGTAGGGGATCGTGCGGTCACGCTGCGTATACTGTCCGATCCGGATCGATCCAGCCGACCGGTCGGCTGCAGCACGACCCGACGCGCGTGGGTACCGCCATCTGAGTTAGTGATCGGGCACCGCACGGAACGGTCTGCCCCAAATGGTCACATTCTGTCGCGATTTACGGACACATTGCGGTCAAATCGACGCCCACGTAGCGCGATCGTAACCTCACGTACTTAAGCCCGGGCCGACTTCCCGCTAGTGTCGGCGGGCACACCGATCGTCCGTCGAGTTCCTGACCGACCGGACGGTGACTTTGAACCCGAACATCTCCCAAGGGGTGCCAGATGCAGCAATTGCGGCTGACCCGAACACGCCGCGTGGCCCTGATCGGGCTCGCCGGCGCGCTCGCGGTTTCGCTGTCCGCCTGTGCGGAATCCAAGCGTGAAGAGGGCGCCGGGGGTGGTTCCGGAGGCACGATGATCTTCGGTGCGGCCGGCAACCCGAAGATGTTCGACCCCGCGTTCAACGACGAGGGCGAGACCTTCCGGATCACGCGGCAGATCTACGACACGCTGATCCAGAACAAGCCGGGCACCGCCGACCTCGAGCCCTCCCTCGCCGAGAAGTGGGAGCCGAGCAACGACGGCAAGACCTGGACGTTCACCCTCAAGTCGGGCGTGAAGTTCTCCGACGGCACCCCGATGGACGCCGCGGCGGTCTGCTTCAACTTCGACCGCTGGTACAACATGAAGGGCGCCGCGGCCCAGAGCCAGATGATCTACTACGGCGACGTCTTCGAGGGCTTCGCCAAGAACGAGGGCGACGCGGGCGGCGACCCCGTCTACAAGAGCTGCGAGGCGAAGGATCCGACGACCGCGGTCCTCAACCTGAACAAGGCCAAGGGCGCGTTCCCGGCGGCGTTCACCCTGCCGTCGTTCGCGATCCAGAGCCCGACCGCGCTCAAGCAGTACAACGCGGACCAGGTCACCCAGAGCGGTGACTCGTTCACCTACAGCGAGTACGCGAACAAGCACCCGGTCGGCACCGGCCCGTTCAAGTTCGAGAGCTGGGACCAGGGCAAGGGCGAGATCACGCTGGTCAAGAACGAGACCAGCCCGACGCCGGCGAAGCTCGACAAGCTGATCTTCAAGGTCATCCCGGACGAGAACGCCCGCAAGCAGGCCCTCAAGGCCGGCGACATCAACGGCTACGACTACCCGAACCCGGCCGACTACGGCCTGCTGCGCAACGACGGCGAGCAGGTGCTCATCCGCCCGTCGTTCAACGTGCTGTACCTGGGCATCAACCAGGCGGGCAACCCGAAGCTGCAGGACGTCAAGGTCCGCCAGGCGCTGGCCTACGGCATCAACCGCGAGCAGTTCGTGAAGAGCAAGCTGGCGGAGGGTTCCGAGGTCGCGACCGAGTTCGTCCCGAAGGTCATCTCGGGCTACACCGACGACGTCACGAAGTACCCGTACGACCCGGAGAAGGCGAAGCAGCTTCTCAAGGAAGCCGGCGCGGACAACCTGACGCTGAAGTTCTACTACCCGACCGAGGTCACCCGGCCGTACATGCCGAACCCGGCGGACACCTTCACCGCGATCTCCGAGGACCTCAAGAAGATCGGCATCAAGATCGAGGCCCACGCCGAGCCGTGGAACGGTGGCTACAAGGACGACGTGCAGAAGTTCGGCAAGCAGGACCTGCACCTGCTCGGCTGGACCGGTGACTACAACGACGCCGGCAACTTCGTCGGCACGTTCTTCGGCCGCGAGAAGAAGGAGTTCGGCTTCAACAACCCGCAGCTGTTCTCGGCGCTGGCCGCCGCGGACGCCTCGCCCGCCGGCGACGCGCACGCCAAGGCGTACCAGGAAGTGAACAAGCAGATCATGGACTACCTCCCGGCGGTCCCGATCGCGTACCCGACGCCGGCGATCGTGGTCGGCCCGAAGGTGAAGGGTCTGGTGGCGAGCCCGCTCACCGACGAGCGCTTCAACACCGTGACCGTGAGCTGATTCCGGCTTCGAGCCGGACGCAGGGGGTGGGTGCTACCGCGCCCACCCCCTGCGCCTGATCCCGGGCTGCCACCAAAGGACTGCACGTGCTCCGTTTTCTCGTGCGTCGGCTGCTACAAGCGATCCCGACGCTCCTCATCCTGTCCATCCTGGTCTTCGCATGGCTGCGTTCCCTGCCCGGCGGTCCCGCCACCGCGCTGCTGGGTGACAAGGCAACGCCCGAGAAGATCGCCGACCTCAACCACGTACTCGGGCTCGACCAGCCGATCTTCCTGCAGTACTTCAAGTTCCTCGGCCGGGCGCTGACCGGCGACTTCGGCAACTCGCTCGTCTCGGCTCAGCCGGTGATGGGCGAGATCACCACGTTCCTCCCGGCGACCATCGAGCTGGGGCTCTCGGCGATGATCATCGCCGTCGTCATCGGCATCCCGGCGGGCTACCTGTCCGCGCGGTACCGCGGTGGCGTCGTCGACAACGTGATCATCGTGCTGAGCCTGGTCGGCGTCGCCGTGCCGGTGTTCTTCCTCGGCTACATGATGCAGGACATCCTGGCCTCGCCGCTCGGCCTGCCGTCGCAGGGCCGCCAGACCGCCGGCCTCGACGCCACGTCCATCACGAACTTCGCCCTGCTCGACGGCATCATGACCCAGGAGTGGGACGCCGTCTGGGACGCGTTCAAGCACCTGATCCTCCCCGCGTTCGCGCTCGCCACCATCCCGCTCGCGGTGATCACCCGGATCACTCGCGCTTCGGTGCTCGAGGTGCTCAACGAGGACTTCATCCGCACGGCCAACTCGAAGGGCCTCACGCAGCCGGTGGTCCGCCGCCGGCACGTGCTGCGCAACGGCCTGCTGCCGGTGGTCACCACCATCGGCCTGCAGACCGGCGCGCTGCTCGGCGGCGCCGTGCTGACCGAGCGGGTGTTCAACTTCCGCGGTCTCGGCTTCCTGCTGGCCGAGGGCATCGAACGGCGTGACTACCCCCGGCTGCAGGCGCTGCTGCTCTTCGGAGCCGTGGTGTACGTGCTGGTGAACATGCTGGTCGACATCTCGTACGGGATCATCGACCCGAGGGTGCGTGTGCGATGAACACTCTGCTCAACAAGAAGAAGGAACCGATCGACAAGCTCGCGGCGGCGAGCGGGCGCAGCCTCGGCGGCGAAGCGTTCCGCCGGATGCTGCGCAACCCGGTCGCGATCACCGGTGGCGTCATCACCGGCCTGTTCCTGCTGCTGGCGATCTTCGCACCGCTGCTCGCGCCGAAGGACCCGCTCGAGCGGTCCATGCAGGACCACGTCCAGCTCGGCCGGGGCATCATCCCCGGCTCGATGCCCGGCTACCCGCTCGGCGTCGACGACTTCGGCCGCGACTTCCTCTCCCGGCTGATCGTCGGCGCGCAGCAGACACTGATCGTCGGCGTGCTGGCCACGGTGATCGGCGTGCTGCTGGGCGTGCTCATCGGCGGTCTCGCGGGCGCGTTCGGCGGCTGGGTCGACACCGTTCTCATGCGACTGGTCGACGTCATGCTGTCGTTCCCGTCGCTGCTGCTGGCGATCTCGATCGCGGCGCTGTTCGCGAAGCCGAGCCAGTGGACGGTCATCCTCGCCGTGTCGATGATCGGCGTCCCGATCTTCGCCCGGCTCCTGCGCGGTTCCATGCTGGCCCAGCGCGACGCCGACCACGTGCTGGCGGCGACGTCACTGGGCGTCAAGCGCGGGACGATCGTGTTCCGGCACATGCTGCCGAACTCGCTCGGCCCGGTCATCGTGCAGGCGACCCTGACGTTGGCGACGTCCATCCTGGAGGCCGCGGCGCTGTCGTTCCTCGGTCTGGGCGACCCGGACCCGTCGCGGGCGGAGTGGGGGCTGATGCTCGGCAAGGCCGCGCGCCAGTTCCTCGACATCCGCCCGGAGCTCGCGTACTACCCGGCCATCGCGATCATCGTGGTCGCGCTCGGGTTCACGCTGCTCGGCGAGTCACTCCGCGAAGCCCTCGACCCGAAGAACAGGCGGTGAAACCGGTGGCACTCCTTGAAGTCCGTGACCTCACGGTCCAGTTCGTCCGCCGTGGCGAGCAGCCGTTCACCGCGGTGGACAACGTCAGCTTCGACGTCGAGCCGGGCCAGACGGTCGGCCTGGTCGGCGAGTCCGGCTGCGGCAAGTCCGTGACGTCGCTGGCGATCATGCGGCTGCTGGCCAAGCGCGGCAACAAGGTCAGCGGCTCGGTGCGCTTCGAGGGCACGGACCTGCTCACGCTGTCCGACAAGGACATGCGCGACCGCCGCGGCCGCGACCTGGGCATGGTGTTCCAGGACCCGCTGTCGTCGCTGAACCCGGTCATCCCGATCGGGCTGCAGATCACCGAGGTGCTGGAGCGCCACCGCGGGATGTCGCGCAAGGCGGCGTCCGTCGAAGCGGTGGACCTGTTGGACAAGGTCGGCATCCCGGACCCGTCGCGCCGGCTTTCCGAGTACCCGCACCAGCTTTCCGGTGGGATGCGGCAGCGCGCGCTGATCGCGATCGCGCTGGCGTGCCGTCCGCGGCTGCTCATCGCCGACGAGCCGACCACCGCGCTGGACGTGACCATCCAGGCCCAGATCCTGGCGCTGCTGCGGGAACTGGTGCAGGACACCGGCACCGCGCTGATCATGATCACGCACGACCTCGGTGTCGTCGCCGGGCTGTGCGACGAGGTCAACGTGCTCTACGGCGGCAAGATCGTCGAGCGGGCGCAGCGGCACCAGCTGTTCGCCGAGCCGCGGCACCCGTACACGCACGGCCTGCTCGCTTCGATCCCGCGCCTCGACGCGGGCCGCGGCGAGAAGCTGGTCCCCATCCGCGGTTCGGTGGCCGACAACATCCCGTGGACCTCCGCGTGCGCGTTCGCGCCGCGCTGTCCCAACGCGCTGCCGGTCTGCCGCGAGGTCCAGCCGCAGCTGGAGCCCGACCAGGGCGGCCTGCTGCGCTGTCACAACCCCGTGCGGCCCGCGGTCGCCGCGGGAGGAGGAGCCCGATGACCCGTCCTGCTGGTGACGTGCTGCTCGAGGTCACCGACCTCAAGGTGCACTTCCCGATCAAGCGCGGCATCGTGATCGACCGGACGGTCGGGCACGTGTACGCGGTCGACGGCGTCGACCTGGCCATCCGCCGCGGCGAGACCTACGGCCTGGTGGGCGAGTCGGGCTGCGGCAAGTCCACGCTGGGCCGGGCGATCCTGCGGCTCAACGAGCCGACGTCGGGTCACGTGGTCTTCGACGGCACGGACGTCGCCGCGCTGAAAGGGGAGGAACTGCGGAAGGCCCGGCGCCGGATGCAGATGATCTTCCAGGACCCGCTGTCCAGTTTGGACCCCCGCCAGTCGGTCGAGTCCATCCTCGTCGAAGGCATGCACGCGCACGGCCTCGACAAGGACAAGGAGGCCACGCAGCGGCGGCTGCGGGAGCTGCTGGCGGCGGTCGGCCTGCCGGAGACGGCGCTGCGGAAGTACCCGCACGAGTTTTCGGGCGGGCAGCGCCAGCGCATCGGCATCGCGCGGGCGCTGGCCGTGGAGCCGGACCTGATCGTCGCCGACGAGCCGGTGTCCGCATTGGACGTTTCGGTGCAGGCGCAGGTGGTGAACCTGCTGGAGGAGCTGCAGGACCAGCTCGGCCTGACGTACGTGGTGATCGCGCACGACCTCGCGGTGGTGCGGCACATCTCCGACCGCATCGGCGTGATGTACCTGGGCGCGCTGGTGGAGGAGACCGACGCGGACTCGCTCTACCGGGACCCGCTGCACCCGTACACGAAGGCGCTGCTGTCGGCGATCCCGGTGCCGGACCCGCAGGTCGAGGACACCCGGGAGCAGATCCTGCTCGCCGGTGACCTGCCGTCGCCGGCGAACCCGCCGTCGGGCTGCCGCTTCCACACGCGGTGCCCGTGGCGGCAGGCGAGCCTGTGCGACACCGACCGCCCGCAGCTGCGCGAGATCGGCAGCGGGCACCGGGTGGCGTGCCACTACGCGGAGGACATCCGCGACGGGCGCATCCAGCCGCACGAGGTGGAGCCGGAGCTGGTGGAGCTCACCGGGGCGCTGAACCCCGACCTGGGTCCGCCGGACGTCGGCACGTCCGCCGAGATCCTCTGACGAGCACGGCCGGCCGGGAGCCTTCCCGGCCGGCCGTTTTCACGGCGCCAGCTCGGCGGCCCGTGACTGCAGGTAGGCCTGTTCCGGCAGGCTCAAGGTCCGCCGGGCGGCGGCCAGGTAGGCCTCGCTCGCCGCGGCGGTGTCCCCGGACAGCTCCAGCAGGTGCGCGCGCACCGCGTCCACCCGGTGGTGGCGCTCCAGCGCGGGGTCCGCGATCCCGTTCAGCTCCGCCAGCCCGGCCTGCGGGCCGTGGACCTGGGCGAACGCCACGACGCGGTTCAGCGTCACCATCGGGCCCGGCGCCACGACCCGCAGCAGGTCGTACAGCGTGAGGATCTGCGCCCAGTCCGTCTCTTCGGCCGTCGGGGCCTCGTCGTGCACCGCCGCGATCGCCGCCTGGAGCTGGTACGGGCCGACGGGCGCGGTGGCCAGCGCACGGGTGATCAGTTCGACGCCTTCCGCGATGAATTCCCTGTTCCAGCGCGTCCGGTCCTGCTCCGCCAGCGGGATCAGCGCGCCGGTCGGCCCGACCCGTGCGGGGCGGCGGGCGTCGGTCAGCAGCATCAGGGCCAGCAGGCCGGTGACCTCGCCGTCGTCCGGCAGCTCCGCGCGCAGCAGGCGGACCAGGCGGATGGCCTCGGTCGTCAGGTCGACGCGGTTGAGCGCGTCGCCCGAGCTGGCGGTGTGGCCTTCGGTGAAGATCAGGTACAGCACCTGCAGCACCGCGGGCAGCCGCTCGGCGCGGTTTTCGCCGGTGAACCGTTCGCCGCGCAGCTTCTGCTTCGCGCGGCTGATCCGCTGGCCGATCGTGGCTTCCGGGACAAGGAACGCGCGGGCGATCTCGGCGGTCGTCAGTCCGCCGACCGCGCGCAGCGTGAGCGCGACCTGTGAGGGCCGCGGGAGCGACGGGTGGCAGCAGAGCAGCAGCAGGGTCAGCGTGTCGTCGATGCCGGCGACCGGCTCGGGATCGGGCGGCTCGGCCAGCGCGACGGCCTGCTCCCGCCGCTGCCGGGCGGTCTCGCTGCGCCACTGCTCGATGCGGCGCCGGGACGCCGTGGTGATCAGCCATCCTTTCGGGTGGTCCGGAACGCCTTCGACCGGCCACTGCTGCGACGCGGCCAGCAGTGCCTCCTGGACGGCGTCCTCGCAGGTGTCGAAGCCGCCGTAGCGCCGGACGAGGGCCGCGAGCACCTGGGGCGCGAGATCGCGGAGCAGGCGTTCGACGTCGGTCACAGCTCGGGTCCGTGCAGGCCCATGACGGGCCGCACCTCGACGACCCCGAAGGCGGCCTCGGGGATCCGGGCGGCGATCTCGACGGCGCGTTCGCGGCTTTCGCAGTCGAGCAGGTAGAAGCCGGCGAGGAACTCCTTGGCCTCGGCGAACGGCCCGTCGGTGGTCGTGGCGCCGTTCTCGCCGACGCGGACCTGGGTGGTGAGTTCGGGGAAGGCGAGCCGCTCGGAGACGATGCGTTCCCCGGACGCGTCCAGCTCGTCGTTGAGCTGCTGGTAGTAGGCGAGGCCGGCCGCGCGCTGCTGGTCGCTCATGCCGGCCCAGGCCTGCCGGGACTCGGGGTTGCCGTAGATCAGGACCACGTATTTCACGAAAGCCTCCCGAGCGGTGTCGAAATCCGGCGGGCGGCGCCTACGTCCCTGCCGAAAGCACCGGCCCTTCGAGGAGGATGACATGACCGAGCAGCGAATCCGCGAACTGATGGCCGCGCGTACGACCGCGATGGCAGCGCGTGACGCGGCGGGGTTGGCGGCCCTGTACGAGCCGGCGGCGGTGGCGTTCACGCTGGCCCCGCCGTTGGTCCACCACGGCGAAGACCCGGCGGCGCGCCAGGCGTGGTTCGACGGGTTCGACGGGCCGATCGAGTACGAGGTCCGTGACCTGGAGGTCGTCGTCGGCGGCGAGGTGGCGTACACGCATTCGGTGAACCGGCTGTCGACCACACCCAAGGGGATGGCGCAGCCGTTCGAGCTGTGGTTCCGCTCGACGGTCTGCTTCCGGAAGGTGGCGGGTGACTGGCGGATCACCCACGTGCACGACTCGACGCCGTTCTACATGGACGGCACCTTCCGAGCGGCGCTGGACCTGAAGCCCTGACGTCGTCCCAGGCTTGTCCACAGGTGGTGAATCCTGTGGACAAGCCTGTGGACAACTTGGGTACCCCCGACCTGAGTCGTACGGGCGGCGATACCTGAGTAGGCCGTCCCGGGCGCCTCGCCCCCGGTACCCTGCGGGAAGCAGGAGTTTCCGAAACAGCAGGGGGTACGAGCAGTGCACGTCGACCAATGGCTGCAGGCGATACCGCCGCTCTCGGTGTACCTGATCGTCGGCGCCGTGATCATGATCGAGAGCCTCGGCATTCCCCTGCCCGGCGAAATCGTGCTGGTCAGCGCCGCCTTGCTCGCCTCGCAGCACGACACGCTGAACCCGCTGTGGATCGGCGTTCTCGCCAGCGCGGGCGCCATCGTCGGTGACAGCATCGGATATCTGATCGGCAAGACCGGCGGGCAGCGGCTGTTCGCCTGGGCGGGCCGGAAATTCCCGAAGCACTTCGGCCCGACGCACCTCGCGAACGCCGAGCGGATCTTCGACAAGCGCGGCGTGTGGGCCGTCTTCCTCGGCCGGTTCATCGCCTTCCTGCGCATCCTCGCCGGCCCGCTCGCCGGGTCGCTCAAGATGCACTACCCGAAGTTCCTGCTGGCGAACGCAGCCGGCGGCATCGTCTGGGCCGGCGGCACCACCGCCCTCGTCTACTACCTCGGCGTGGTCGCCGAGGAGTGGCTGGGCAACTTCTCCAAGTACGGCCTGCTCGCCGCCGTCGTGATCGGGGTCGTCGTCTTCTTCGTCATGAAGAAGCGCCTCGGCCGCAAGCACGAGGAAGAAGAGAAGCAGGAAGTCAACGAGCCGACGGCCTAGGAGCTGTCCGGTAAGTCATCGGAGCCAGCGCACGATCGCGGCGCTGGTGAGTTCGGCCTGGTAGTAAGCGGCGCGTTCGGCGTAGCGGGTACCTAGGTCACGGAACTGTGGTCGTTGATGACCTGGCGGTGATCCCGCCACCGCCGCCCGCCGCCTTGCTGCGGTGGCAGCAACGGCTCGATCACCGCCCACGCCTTGGCCGTCAGCTCACCACGACCAACCACCCGGCACAACTACCAAAGGTCCAGCTCAACCGCTTACCGGACACGGCCTAGACCGCGACGAGCTCGGGTTCGGGCCTGCGCGCGGGCCGCCGCAGCGAGCCGAGCAGCACGCCGGCGATCACGACCGCCGCCGCGGCGATCTCCAGCCAGGTCGGCCGCTCGCCCAGCAGCAGGAACGACGCCGTCAGCCCGACCACCGGCACGAGCAGCGAGAACGGCGAGACGACGCCGGCCGGGTTGCGTCGCATCAGCGTGGTCCACAGACCCGAGCCGACGACGGTGCCGATCAGGACGACGTAGCTGAGCCCCGCGAGCGCGGTCAGCCCGGTCGAGGTGCCGAGCGTCGTCAGGGACCGCCACTGCGCGGCAGGCCCCTCCATGACCAGCGAAAGCGCGAACATCGGCAGCGGCGGCACCACCGACATCCACAGCGTGAAGTGCAGCGGGTTGTCCGGCTCCGCCCGCCGCGTGCTGAGGTTGCCGAACGCCCAGCTCAGCGCGGCCAGGAGGGTGAGCACCATCGGCAGCAGCGCCGCGTGCCCGGACTGCTGCCACGCGATCGCGGCCATCCCGGCGACGGCCAGCGCGATCCCGGCCAGCTGGTGCGGCGTGACGCGTTCACGCAGGAAGACGGCGCCGAGCAGCACCGTGAACGGCGCCGACGCCTGCAGCACCAGCGAGGCCAGCCCGGTCGGCATCCCGGTGTCCATCGCGATGAACAGGAACGCGAACTGGCCGGTCCCGAACCCGAGCCCGTAGCCGAGCAGGTGCCGCACCTTCACCTTCGGCCACGGCACGAACAGGACCGTCGGCACGGCGATGACGGCGAACCGCAGCGCGCCCGCGAACACCGGCGGGAACTGGCCGAGCGTGGCGTGGATGGCGAGGAAGTTCAGGCCCCAGAGGACGGCGACGAGCACGGCGAGCAGACGGTCACGGGTGGGCAGGCCTCCACTTTCGCAAGGCGAACAGTGAAGGACCAGCGAGATTATCTGCACGGACCTTGTAGCCGTGCTTCAACTACGCTGTGGCGCGTGGACCTGGGTCGTCTCCGCACGTTGCGGGAGTTCGCCGACCGCGGCAGCGTCACGGCGGCCGCGCGGGCGCTGCACTGCACGCCGTCCGCGGTTTCGCAGCAGCTGCGGGCGCTGCAGAGCGAGGTCGGACTGCCGCTGACCGAACCGGCCGGGCGGGGGCTGCGGCTGACCGACGCCGGCCGCGCGCTCGTCGCCCGCGCCGACGAGGTGCTGGCGGCGCTCGAACGCGCCGAGTCCGAACTGGACACCTACCGCAGCGCGCCGCGCGGCCGGGTGCGGCTCGCGATCTTCCAGTCGGCCGGGCTGATGCTGCTACCGGGCCTGCTCACCCGCGTCGCCGGGTACGAGGGCCTGGAGGTCGACGTCCGCGACGTCGACATGACGCCGCCGGAGGTGCCCGGCCTGGTCGCGGACTACGACGTCGTCGTCGCGCACCGGGACGAGCACGCGCCGGAGTTCGACTCCGGCCGCCTCGACGTCGTGCCGCTGCTGCGCGAACCGCTCGACGTCGCGCTCCCGGCCGGGCACCGCCTGGCGAACCGGCGGCGGGTCGAGCTGGCCGACCTGGCGGACGAACGCTGGATCAGCGTCGACTTCGGCTTCCCGGTGGACGACGTCCTGCGCTCGCTGACCATCCGCACCGGCGTGCGGCCGGTGGTGGTGCAGCGGATCAACGACTTCCGGATCACCGAGCGGCTGGTCGCGGCCGGGCACGGGATCGCGCTGCTGCCGCGGTACACGATGAACACCGGTCGCGGCAGCGGGCTGGTCGGCAGGCCGCTGGCCGGGATCCGGGCGGCGCGGCTGGTGGAGGCGGTGTGCCGGACCGGCGCGCGGCAGCGCCCGGCCGTGGCCAAGGTGATCGACGAGCTGCGCGCGGAGGTCGCCGAGCTGACCGGGGAACGGTGATCCCGCGGAAACCATGACAGGAGTTGTCATGGTTGGCCGCGACCGTGGTCGGCATGAGCACACTTTCCGGAAAGACCGCCCTGGTCGCGGGCGGCACGCGCGGCGCGAGCCGGGCGATCGCGGTCGAGCTGGGCCGCGCGGGTGCCTTCGTCTACGTCACCGGCCGGTCGACCCGCGCCGGGCGGTCCGAAGTGGACCGGCCCGAGACGATCGAGGAGACCGCGGAGCTGGTCGAGAAGGCGGGCGGCCGGGCGGAGGCGATCCGCGTCGACCACCTGGTGCCGGCGGAGGTCGAGGCGCTGGCGAAGCGGATAGACCCGCTCGACATCCTGGTCGACGGCCTCTGGGGCGGCGACAAGCACCTCGGCTGGGGCAAGCCGGTGTGGGAGCACGACCTGGACGCCGGCCTGCGGATGATCCGCCTCGGCATCGACGCGCACCTGATCACCAGCCACTTCCTGCTGCCGCGGCTGATCGAGCGGCCGGGCGGGCTGCTGGTCGAGCTGACCGACGGCACGGCGGAGTACAACGCGAAGTACCGCGAAGGGACTTCGCTGCCCTTCTACGTGGCGAAGGCGTCGGCGCACCTGCTGGCGATCGGCGAGGCGGCGGAGCTGGCGGCCCACGGCGCGACGGCGGTGGCGTTCACGCCGGGCTACCTGCGTTCGGAGATGATGCTGGACATCTACGGGGTCACGGAGGACAACTGGCGCGACGCGTGCGAGCGGGTGCCGCACTTCGCGATCTCCGAGTCCCCGACGTTCTGCGGCCGCACGGTGGTGGCGCTGGCCTCGGACCCCGATCGGGCGAGGTGGTCGGGCCGGACGGTGAGCAGCGGCCAGCTGGCGAAGGAGTACGAAGTGGACGACGTGGACGGAAGCCGTCCGGACGCGTGGCGGTACATCGCGGAGGTGGCCGACGCCGGTAAACCGGCGGACACGACCGGCTACCGCTGAGCGTTGCGGGCGGCCAGCTCCGCGCCGATCGAGGCGAGGGCCGCCCGGAGTTCCGCCGGTTCCAGCACCTCCACGCCGGGGCTCAACGCCACCAGCTGGCCGAGGCCGATCTCGCCGTCTTCCAGGGCGAGCTCGGCCTCGGCCCAGCCGTCCGCGTCGGGCGAGCCGAGCGAGACCACCGTGTCCGCCAGGTGCTCACCGCCGAACACCCGGCGCAGCTCGCGGACGGCCAGGCCGCTCAGCCGGACCTTGACCCGCAACGGCCGCGCGACCTGCTCGAACGCCGACGAAGACGTCCGCCACCACTGGGCCAGGTCGAAGTCCGCCGGCCGCTCGAACGCGACGTCGCCGGCCGAAGCGCTCAAGATCCGCGACACCCGGTACGTGCGCAACGCGTCGTCCGGCACCACGCGCGCCACGAGGTACCAGACGCCCGCCTTCAACACCAGGCCGAACGGCTCCAGCTCCCGCGAGGCCACCTTGTCGCGGCGGCGGTAGGTGATCGAGAGGCGCCGCTGCGCCCAGACCGCCCGCACCACCGTCGCGAGCGCCGGAGGCTCGTCGGGACCGCCGAACCAGCCCGGCGCGTCGAGGTGGAACCGGCCGGCCACCAGGGCGGCGTGTTCGCGCAGCTCGGCCGGCATCCCGGCCGACACCTTGGCCCGCGCCGCGCTGCCCGCCGTGTCCAGGCCCAGCCCGGCGAGCGCCTCCGGCACCCCCAGCGCGAACAGCGCGACGGCCTCACGCGCGGTGAGGCCGTCGAGCCCCGATCGCCAGCCGTCGACCAGGCGGAAGCCGCCGTGGCGGCCCGGTTCCGTCCACAGTGGAACGCCCGCGTCGCGCAGGGCCGCCAGGTCGCGGTGCATCGTCCGTTCGGAGACGCCCAGTTCGGCGGCGAGCTCCGCGGCGGTCGCGCTGCGTCGCCGTTGCAGCGTGAACAACAGCGCGACCAGCCGCTCGGCTTTCACCGGTTGGCGCGGTTCACCGCCGACACGACCGCGCGCAGCGACGCCGTGACGATCGACGGGTCGATGCCGATGCCCCAGAACACCCGGTCCGAGATCGCGCACTCGATGTACGACGCCGCGCGCGCGTCGTCGCCCGGCGAGAGCGTGTGCTCGCTGTAGTCCAGCAGCCGCAGGTCGAAGCCGACCGTGCTCAACGCGTCGAAGAACGCCGCGATCGGGCCGTTGCCGCGGCCGGTGACCTCGTGCTCGTCACCTTCCACCAGCACGGTCGCGGTGATGTCGTACTCGCCGTCGCCGTTGTCGCGGATGTGCTGGCGGACCAGCTCCAGCGGCGTGTTCAGCTCCAGGTACTCGGTCGCGAACGCGTTCCACATCGTCGTCGGGTCGACCTCGCCGCCCTCGGAGTCGGTGTAGCGCTGGATGACCTTCGAGAACTCGATCTGCAGCCGACGCGGCAGGTCGAGCTGGTGCTCGGCCTTCATGATGTAGGCGACGCCGCCCTTGCCCGACTGCGAGTTCACCCGGATGACGGCCTCGTACGTCCGGCCGACGTCCTTCGGGTCGATCGGCAGGTACGGGACCTCCCACGGGTGGTCCTCGACGGGTACGCCGGCCTTGTCGGCGGCGTCTTTCAGCGCGTCGAGACCCTTGTTGATCGCGTCCTGGTGGCTGCCGGAGAACGCGGTGAACACCAGGTCGCCGCCCCACGGCGAGCGCTCGGGCACCGGCAGCTGGTTGCAGTACTCGACCGTCCGCTTGATCTCGTCCATGTCGGAGAAGTCGATCTGCGGGTCGATGCCCTGGCTGTAGAGGTTCATGCCCAGCGCGACCAGGTCGACGTTGCCGGTGCGCTCGCCGTTGCCGAACAGGCAGCCCTCGATCCGGTCCGCGCCGGCCTGGTAGCCCAGCTCGGCGGCGGCGATGCCGGTGCCGCGGTCGTTGTGCGGGTGCAGCGACAGGATCACCGAGTCGCGGCGGGCCAGGTTCCGGCTCATCCACTCGATCGAGTCGGCGTACACGTTCGGGGTCGCCATCTCGACGGTCGCCGGCAGGTTCAGGATCACCGGCTTCTCGGGCGTCGGCTGCCAGATGTCGGTGACGGCGTTGCAGACCTCGAGCGCGTACGACAGCTCGGTGCCGGTGTAGGACTCCGGCGAGTACTGGAACCGGAAGTCGGTGTCCGGCCGCTTGGCGGCCAGCTCGACGACCATTTCCGCGGCCTGCGTCGCGATCTTCTTGATGCCCTCGCGCTCCTCGCGGAACACCACGCGGCGCTGCAGGATCGACGTCGAGTTGTAGATGTGGACGATCGCCCGCGGCGCGCCGTCGAGCGACTCGAACGTCCGCTCGATCAGCTCGGGACGGCACTGGGTCAGCACCTGGATGCTGACGTCGTCCGGGATGGCGCCTTCTTCGATGATCTCGCGGACGAAGTCGAAGTCCGTCTGCGACGCGGCCGGGAAGCCGACCTCGATCTCCTTGTAGCCCATGCGGACCAGCAGGTCGAAGAACTTGCGCTTGCGCGCGGGCGACATCGGGTCGATCAGGGCCTGGTTGCCGTCACGCAGGTCGACGGCGCACCACAGCGGCGCGCGCTCGATGCGCTTGTCGGGCCAGGTGCGGTCGGGCAGGTCGATGTTCTCGACCAGCTCGTACCACGGCCGGTAGCGGTGGACCGGCATGGACGTGCCGCGCTGCGGGTTCCAGGCGGGCTGGCCGGCGGGCGCCGGGCGGGACGGTTTGCGGATGCGCGAACTCATGAAAGGGATGTCTCCAGATCGACGGGTGCGACCGGCACCACGAAGCCCCGCGACGGGGAGCCGGTCCGGTCAGGCCCCGTCGCGGCAGCGAAGCAGGAGAGCACGCGCCACAGCCTCACCATAACCACGGAACCGTGCGTGAGGGAAGCGGGGCACCTTCTCCTGAGGGTTACCTGTGGGTAGCAATTGGTTCGTCGCCGTGCGAAACTGCGGGCATGGGTGAGCACGCAGAGTCGTCGTCTTCGTCGGCATCGGAGGAGACGCGGGCGTCCCGCCGGGCGCGGGTCGACTGGCGCGGCGCAGGTGGCCGGGCGGCCTCGCTGGTGGCGTCGATCGTCCGCTGGCTCGGGTTGATCTTCGCGGCGCTGCTGGTGCTCCACGTGATCTTCACGGTGGGCTCGGCCAACCCGAACAACGGCATCGTGTCGTTCGTGAAGTCCTGGGCGGACAGCCTGGCGCTGGGCTTCAGCGATCTGTTCACACCGAGTGACGAGAAGCTGCGCGTCTTGGTGAACTACGGCATCGCGGCGGTGTTCTGGCTCGTGGTGTCGGGCATCCTGGCGAAGATCATCCGCCGGGTGGGTGGAGCTTCCTGAGGCTCGGCATCGCGCCGGCCTGCCTCGCCGGCGCGCTTCGCGTGATCGGCTTCAGTGACGCGAGTTGCACGCTCAGACCGCCGGCGTGCCCCACTCGCCGGTGAACGCGAACTCCTCCAGCGGCAGCCGCACCCGCTCGGCCTTCTCCCGTTCGATCCGCCAGTCCTCCCCGAGCACCTCCGGCGGCGCCGGCGATCCCACGGCGATGGCGACCCGGGGCACCGCGTCCTCCGGAAGGCCGAACGCCGCCCGCACCGCGTCCGGCGAGAAGCCCGCCATCTGGTGCGCGACCAGGCCCAGCTCCACCGCCTGCAGCACGAGGTTCTCCGACGCCAGTCCCAGCCCGTACTCCGCGTACGGCACCGTGCCCTTCTCGTTCGTCGTCACCATCACGCCGATCAGCAGCAGGCTCGCGCGGTGCGCCCACGCCTGGTTGCCCGAGTTGAGCGTCGCCAGGATCGCGTCGAACGACGGGGTGCCGCGCACGCCCACCAGGTAGCGCGCCGGCTGGGTGTTGCCGAACGACGGTGCCCAGCGCGCCGCCTCCAGCAGCGCTCTCACCTGGTCCGGAGTCACCGCGCCGGACGGGTCCAGCGCCCGCGGGCTCCAGCGTTCGGCCATCAGGGACGCGATCGGGACGCTCGTCACAGCCGGCTTTCGCATGATCCTGACGATAGCGAGGAGTGCGCTGCATCACTCGGAAGGAAGGGCTCCGCGCATTTCGTTGGCGTTACGGAAGATTTACTTCCGTGCCGCCCGTCCACGGGGTCCGCCCCACGTCAAGAGGGTGGCGGGCCGTCCAACCCCCGGTAAGCTCCAGGTCAAATCATGGGACGCGGGGGCTCTCCGGTGCCCACCAGGGAGCCGCCCGGCCCGTCGAGGAGGTTCGGGCGTGGCCCTCGTGGTCCAGAAGTACGGCGGATCGTCGCTGGAAAGTGCCGACCGGATCAAGCGCGTCGCGGAACGGATCGTCGCCACGAAGAAGGCGGGCAACGACGTGGTCGTGGTCTGCTCGGCGATGGGTGACACCACCGACGAGCTGCTCGACCTGGCGCAGCAGGTCAACCCGGCGCCGCCGGAGCGGGAGATGGACATGCTGCTCACCGCCGGTGAGCGCATCTCGAACGCGCTGGTCGCCATGGCGATCTCGGCACAGGGCGCCGAGGCGTGGTCGTTCACCGGTTCGCAGGCCGGCGTCGTCACGACGTCGGTGCACGGCAACGCGCGCATCATCGACGTGACCCCGAGCCGCGTCACCGAGGCGCTCGAGCAGGGGTACATCGCGCTCGTGGCGGGCTTCCAGGGCGTCGCGCAGGACACCAAGGACATCACCACGCTGGGCCGCGGCGGCTCGGACACGACCGCCGTCGCGCTGGCCGCGGCGCTGAACGCCGACGTCTGCGAGATCTACTCCGATGTGGACGGTGTGTACTCCGCCGACCCGCGGATCGTGCCGGACGCGCGCAAGCTCGACACGATCCCGTACGAGGAGATGCTGGAGCTGGCCGCGAGCGGGTCGAAGATCCTGCACCTGCGTTCGGTCGAGTACGCGCGCCGCTACGGCGTGCCGATCCGAGTCCGCTCTTCCTACAGTGACAAGCCGGGCACGACGGTGACCGGTTCTATCGAGGAGATCCCCGTGGAACAAGCCCTGATCACCGGTGTGGCGCACGACCGCTCCGAAGCCAAGATCACGGTCACCGGGGTGCCGGACCACACCGGTGCCGCGGCCCGGATCTTCCGCGTGATCGCCGACGCCGAGATCGACATCGACATGGTGCTGCAGAACGTGTCCAGCACCGTCTCGGGCCGCACCGACATCACGTTCACGCTGTCGAAGGCCAATGGCGCCAAGGCGGTCAAGGAGCTGGAGAAGGTCAAGGCGGAGATCGGCTTCGAGTCGGTGCTCTACGACGACCACGTCGGCAAGGTGTCGCTGGTCGGCGCCGGGATGCGCTCGCACCCGGGTGTCACGGCGACGTTCTGCGAGGCGCTGGCCAACGCCGGCGTCAACATCGAAATCATCAACACCTCGGAGATCCGCATCTCGGTGCTGATCCGGGACGCGCAGCTCGACGAAGCCGTGCGCGCGATCCACGAGGCGTTCGAACTCGGCGGCGACGAAGAAGCCGTCGTCTACGCGGGGAGTGGTCGCTGATGGCGGACGGGCTGCGGGTCGGAGTGGTCGGCGCGACCGGCCAGGTCGGCGCGGTGATGCGGAAGCTGCTGGCGGAGCGGGAGTTCCCGGTCGCCGAGCTGCGGTACTTCGCTTCGGCGCGCTCGGCGGGGTCGAAGCTGCCGTGGCGCGACACCGAAATCACGGTCGAGGACGCGGCGACGGCCGATCCGTCCGGTTTGGACATCGCGCTGTTCTCGGCGGGCGGGTCGACCTCGAAGGCGCAGGCGCCCCGGTTCGCCGCGGCGGGCGTCACGGTGATCGACAACTCCTCGGCGTTCCGGATGGACCCGGACGTGCCGCTGGTCGTCAGCGAGGTCAACCCGGAGGCCGTCAAGGAGGCGCGCAAGGGGATCATCGCGAACCCCAACTGCACGACGATGGCGGCGATGCCGGTGCTGAAGCCGCTGCACGACGAGGCCGGGCTGGTCCGGCTGGTGGCGTCGACGTACCAGGCGGTGTCCGGCAGCGGGCTGGCCGGCGTGGACGAGCTGGCGGGCCAGGTGAAGGCGGCGGCGGAACACGCGTCGCTGCTGACGCACGACGGCGCGGCGATCGAGTTCCCGAAGCCGGAGAAGTACGTCCGCCCGATCGCGTTCAACGTCCTGCCGATGGCCGGGTCCATTGTGGACGATGGTGAGCTGGAGACGGACGAGGAGAAGAAGTTCCGCAACGAGAGCCGCAAGATCCTGAGCATCCCGGGCCTCGGCGTGTCCTGCACGTGCGTGCGCGTGCCGGTGTTCTCGGGGCACTCGATCTCGGTGAACGCGGAGTTCGAGCGCCCGCTTTCGGTCGAGCGCGCGACGGAGCTGCTGACCCACGCGCCGGGTGTCGAGCTGTCGGAGATCCCGACCCCGCTGCAGGCGGCGGGCAACGACCCGAGCTACGTCGGCCGCATCCGGGTGGACCAGGGCGTCGAAGGCGGCCGAGGCCTGGCGCTGTTCATCTCGAACGACAACCTGCGCAAGGGCGCGGCGCTGAACGCGGTGCAGATCGCGGAGCTGGTCGCGCAACAGCTCTGACGCGCTGGAGCCGTCACGCGTCCCGGGACGCGTGACGGCACGCCTGCGCGCGCAGGGCCGCGAACTGCTTGACGGGGTCCGTGGATCGCTTGACGTCGGTCGTGAAGTGCCAGACGTACCCGTCGGCGTGGCCGCCGAGCCGCCGGAACTGCGCGACGGCTTCGTCGTGGCGGCCGTTGTGGTGCAGCGCGTAGATGGCGTAGCCGCGGTCTTCCCGGGTGCACGGGTGCTGGGCGCCTTCGCCGTCCAGCCAGGGCAACGCCGCGCCGAGGGCCTCCTGGACGTACCGGCTGCGCCAGATCGGGTTGCCCTCCATGGCCATCTCGAAAGCCGCCCGCAGGGGCATCGGCGTCAACGACGGCGCCATCGCCGCCGCCCCGGACGCGAAGTCGAGCAAGCGTTCTTCGGTGCCGTGCCACTTCGGGCACCAGTAGCGCAGGGCGCGGTCGTGGCCGGGCCGGTGGGCGGCCGCGCGGACGAGCAGGCCGGACCAGATCCCGTCGAAGGGCTGGTAGCGGACCTCGAGCCCGGTGGCGACGGAGACGAGGGTCGCCCACGGCGTCGGGTCGGCTTCGGCGAGTCCGGCCGCCTTCCAGGCCGTGTCGCGGGCGTGTTCCAGCAACTGGAAGAAGGGTCCGAACTGCTGCCTGCTGGTGAGCCGGGCGCGCGCACTGCCCCGCCGCTGCCACGCCAGGGCGACGAAGGTCTCCGCCTGCACGACGGTGGCGTCGGGATCGCCGTCCCGTTCGGCGAGCCAGTCGCGCAGCCACTGCCGTTCCGTGGTGGCGGCGGTGGCGAGCGCGCCGACCGCGGCGGTGCGCCGGTCCCAGTCCCCGTGCCGCGCGGCGACGAGCCCGGCCGCGGGGTGCCAGTCTCCGGCGAGCGCGGCGGCGACGGCAGCGGCCAGCTCGGGGTCGGCGTAGTGCGGATCGGCGGTCAGCTCGCCGTCCGGGACCATCCCCCGGGCGGCCGGTCCGGGGCCGGGCAGCAGGCGCATGGCGGCTGATTCTCCCGGAGCGCTCCGGGCGCCCGGCGGGGGATACTCGGCTGATGCCCCGGTTGATCCTCGCCCCGTCCGACTCCGGCCGCCGCGATTGGCGGATGGGCGCCGGCCCCACCGATCTGCTGCGCCACGGCGCGGACCGTCGGCTGGGGGCCGAGGTCGTCACCGTGGACGGGTCCTACGACGAGGTCCAGCGGGCGGTCGCCGACGAGGTCACGCGCGCGGTCGCGGACCGTGTCGCGCCGGTCGTGCTGGCCGGCAACTGCGGCGCGTCGGTCGGCGTCGTGGCCGGGTGGGCCGCGTCCGACGACCTGGCGGTGGTGTGGCTCGACGCGCACGGCGACCTGAACACTCCCGAGACGACGACCTCGGGTTTCGTCGACGGCATGGCGCTCGCCATGCTGACCGGCCGCTGCCCGGCGGCGCTCCCGGAGTTCCGCCCGGTCCCCGACGAACAGGTCCTGCTGGTGGGCGCGCGCGACCTCGACCCCGCGGAGCGGGCCGTGCTGGACGAGTCCGCCATCCGCCTGCTCCCGGCCCGGGCGGCGGAGGTCGCCCGCGCGGAGCTGCCCTCACGCGTGCGGCGGGTGCACCTGCACGTCGACCTGGACGTGCACGATGCCGAACGCGCCGGCCGGGCCAACGAGTTCGCGGTGCCCGGCGGTCCCGACGCGGCCGAGGTCCGCGACGTCGTCGAGGCGGTCAGCGCCCGCTGGCCGGTGGTGAGCGCGACCTTCGCGGCGTACGACCCGGCGGCGGACACCGAGGGGACGATCCGCGCGGCGGCCCTGCGGCTGATCGAGCTGGTCGGCGCCAAGCTCACCTGAGTCATCCACAGTGGACGATCCGAAAACACCTTGTCCGATCCGGCGCCGAGCGGGATCCTAAGCCCGGCAAGCAAGTCAAGGGGAGGAACCATGTACACCGCCGTCGGCGGCGCGCGCGTCCCGATCCGGATGTGGGCTGATCCCGCTTCGGTCGAAGAGCAGGCCATGCGGCAGCTGCACAACGTCGCCAACCTGCCGTGGGTGCACGGCGTCGCCGTGATGCCCGACGTCCACTACGGCAAGGGAGCGACCGTCGGCAGCGTCATCGCCATGCGCGACGCCGTCTCGCCCGCCGCCGTCGGGGTCGACATCGGGTGCGGGATGAGCGCTGTCCGGACGTCGCTCACCGCGAAGGACCTGCCGGACGACCTCGGGAAGCTGCGCCGGCGCATCGAAAGCGCCGTGCCGGTCGGATTCGGGCTGCACAAGACGCCCGTCAACCCGGCCAAGGTGCACGGCGTCGGTGGCTGGGACGCCTTCTGGGACGGCTTCCGCCACCTGCACGAGGGCGTCCAGGACCTGCACGACCGGGCCGCGCGGCAGATCGGGAGCCTCGGCGGCGGGAACCACTTCATCGAGGTGTGCCTCGACCAGGCCGACGGCCGCGTGTGGCTGATGCTGCACTCCGGCTCGCGCAACATCGGCAAGGAGCTCGCCGAGCGGCACATGGCCGTCGCGCGCAAGCTGCCGCACAACGCCGACCTGCCCGACCGGGACCTCGCCGTCTTCGTCGCCGGCACGCCCGAGATGGCGGCCTACCGGCGGGACCTGTTCTGGGCGCAGGACTACGCGGCGCGCAACCGCGCCACGATGGTCGCGCTCGTCAAGCAGGCGGTCCGGGACGAGCTGCCGCACGTCACCTTCGACGACGCCATCTCCTGCCACCACAACTACGTCGCCGAGGAGACCTACGACGGCGTCGACGTGCTCGTCACCCGCAAGGGCGCGATCCGCGCCGGATCGGGTGACCTCGGGATCATCCCGGGCAGCATGGGGACCGGTTCGTACATCGTCCGCGGGCTCGGGAACGACTCGTCGTTCCGGTCGGCGTCGCACGGCGCGGGCCGCCGGATGTCGCGTACCAAGGCGAAGAAGCTGTTCAGCGCCGAGGACCTCGCGGCGCAGACGGCCGGTGTCGAGTGCCGGAAGGACTCGGGTGTCGTCGACGAGATCCCCGCGGCCTACAAGGACATCGACGCGGTGATCCAGGCGCAGACGGACCTGGTCGAAGTGGTCGCGCACCTCAAGCAGGTGGTCTGCGTCAAGGGCTGAGGCGGTACCTTGGCGCCATGACGAGGCGGGGAACGACGGCCGCGCTGCTGGCCGCGGCCGGGCTGCTGCTGGCCGGGTGCGACCAGGTCAGCGACGCGGTCGACCAGGGCGGCCGCGCCGCGGACAAGGTGAGCGCGTGCACCGAGGCACTGGGCTTGGCCGACCTGAACCCGCTGGTCGACCCGGCCAAGCTCAAGGCACGCGCCGAAGACAGGAGAAGCGGCTGCGCGAGCTGGCCGGGAACGTCCAGGACCAGGACGTCAAGAAGGCGCTGCTCGGCATGGCCGACTCCTACGTCGAGGTGCAGAAGGAACGCATCGAGGACGCCGGCGTCGTGGCCCAGTGGATGCAGCGCAACGTCAAGAAGCTCGACGCCCTCCGCGCGGCCTGCGGCTGACCGGCCGCGGCAGGCTCGCTAGCCGCGGCCGGTCAGCGCCGGGACCGGTTCCGGGTCCGGGCGGCGGGACCGGCGGTGCAGCAGCCCGGCGGACGCGATCACCAAGCCGCCGGCCCCCGCCGCGGCGAAGCCCCACGCCGGGCTCGAGTGGTCGATCGCGAAGCCGACCACCGGGCTGCCCAGGGCCAGGCCGAGCCGCGTCGCCGCGTCCTGCAGCCCCATCGCTTCCCCGCGGACCTGCGGCGGGGCGATGCGGCTGACCGTTTCGGTGGTCGCCGCCAGCGTCGGCGCGCAGACCAGGTTCGTCGGGATCAGCACCAGCGTCAGCAGCCACCACGGCCGGTCGGCCAGCCCGACCGGGATCACGAGCAGCGCGAGCAGCAGCATCAGCACGCCCTGCGGCAGCGACCGCTTGACCGCGCCGTGCACGATGCCGCCGGTGATCGACGCCGCACACATCACCGCGATCACCAGCCCGGTCACGCCGATGTCGCCGTTCGAGCGCAACGCGGCCAGCGTCGCCAGCTCGGTGCCGACCAGCACGAACAGCGCGCCGCCGGCGACCAGCAGCGTCGCCATCAGCCGTCCGGTGAGCCAGCTGCGCAGCGGCGGCCGGGCGGCGACGACGCCGGGCTCCGCCGCTTCGCGGATCGGCGGGTCGACGAGCCAGATCAGCAACGCCGTCACGCCGAACAGGACACCGAGCGCGCTGAGCGTGAAGGTCGGGGACAGCGTCGTGATCGCCGCGATGCCGATCGCCGGGCCGACCATGAACGTCGCTTCGATGGAGATCGTGTCGAGCGAGTACGCCGCACGGCGCTCCTCGGCCGGGACGAGCGTGGCCAGGACCTGCCGGGCCAGCGAGCCGGCCGGCACGGACAGCATGCCGGCCGGGACGGCGACCGCGGCCAGTGCTTCGTAGGGCAGGTGGGGCGCGGCGACCCAGAACAGCGTCGTGCCGATCCCGCAGACGGCGACGACCGGACGCAGCCCGTACCGGTCGAGGCAGCGGCCGAGCACGGGCGCGCCGACGGCCATCCCGAGGGTGACGCCGGCGCCGACCAGGCCGGCGGCGCCGTAGCCGCGGCCGAGGCCGGTGACGATGTACAGCGTCATCAGCACGCCGTTCATGGTCATCGGCAGCCGCGCCAGGAACATCAGCGTCATCGTCGACGGGACGCGGGGAACGGCGAGGACCCGGCGGTAAGGCTGCAGCGGCACGTCGTCGATGAGAACTCAAGGTGGTACGCGCGTGCAAGTTATTTCCCGGGCTACGAGGGCTGGTGCCGGAGAATTTTGAGAGCTACTCTCATTTGGTAGTAGATATCAATTGGGGGTCGCTATGACCAAGCTCTACCCGCGCAGGTGGTGGGCGCTCGGGGCGCTCGCGGTGAGCCTGCTGACCGTCGGCCTGGACCTGACCGTGCTGAACGTCGCCGTCCCGACGCTCGCCGTCGACCTCGGCGCCACCACCACGCAGCTGCAGTGGTTCGGCAACGCGTACACGCTCACGCTGGCGGCGCTGTTGCTGCCGGCGGGCCTGCTGGGCGACCGGTGCGGCCCGAAGAAACTGCTGCTCGGCGCCCTGAGCGTGTTCGGGCTGGCCTCGCTGGGGTGTGCCTGCGCCGGCTCGCCGGCCGAGCTGATCGCCGCGCGGGTCGGCCTCGGTGCCGGGGCCGCGTTCCTCATCCCGCTCTCGCTTTCGCTGCTGAACATCCTGTTCCCGCCGGAGGAGCGGGCGAAGGCGCTCACGACGTGGGTGATGGCGACGTTCGCCGGCATCCCGCTGGGGCCGCTGCTCGGCGGCTGGCTGCTCGACCACTTCACGTGGGGCTCGGTGTTCCTGATCAACGTCCCGCTGGCGGCGGCCGGCGTGCTCGCGGTGCTGTTCCTTGTCCCGCTCACCCCCGGATCCGGCCGGGGCGCGATCGACGTCCCGGGCATCGTGTCGTCGACGGCCGGCCTGGTCGCGCTCACGTACGGCTTCGTCAACGCCGGCGAGCACGGCTGGGCCGACCCGGTGACGGACGGCCTGATCGCGCTGGGCGTGGCGTTGCTGGCGGTGTTCTGCCGGACGCAGACGCGGGTGGCCGCGCCGCTGACCGACCTCGCGCTGTTCCGCGAGCCGCGGTTCGTCTGGGGCGCGGTGCTCGCCACGATGGCGTCGTTCGCGCTGATGGGCTTGATGTTCGTGCTGCCGCAGCTGTTCCAGGCGGTGCAGGGGGCCGACGCGCTGCAGACCGGGCTGCGCTTGCTGCCGCTGATCGGCGGGATGCTCGTGTCGGCGAAGATCGCCGAGCGGCTGGTCACCGCGGTGGGTGCGCGCCTGGTCGTCACCGGCGGGTTCCTGCTGCTCGCCGCCGGGCTGGCGTGGGGCTCGGCGACCTCGCCGTCGGACGGCTACGGCGGCACGGTCGGCTGGGAGATCGTGATCGGTCTCGGGACCGGGTGCACGCTGCCGCCGCTGATGTCGATGGCGATGGGGGCGCTGACCGAGGGCCGGTCGGGCGCCGGCTCGGCGCTGATCCAGGTGCTGCGCCAGGTCGGCGGCACGATCGGCGTCGCGGTGCTGGGCACGGTGCTCAACGGCGTCTACCGCGACGGCGTGGCCGTCGCGGGCCTGCCCGCGCCGGTCGCCGATGCGGTCCGGGGCAGCGCGCCGGCCGCGGTCGCCGTCGCGGCGAAGCTGCACCTGCCCGCGCTCGCGGCGTCCGCGCGGGCCGCGTTCACCGACGGCATGGCGGCCACGCTGTGGGTGTGCGCCGGGCTCGGCGTGACCGGCGCACTGCTGGCCCTGCTGTTCCTGCCCGGCCGGACGGCCGCCGGGACGCAACCGCGAGAATCGGAGCATGACGTCGTCGCCGGGTGAGCCAACGGGGTTGCGGGAACGGAAGAAGGCCAGGACGCGCGCCGCGATCCAGCGGCACGCGTTGCGGCTGTTCCGGGAGCAGGGCTACGCGGCGACGACGGTGGACCAGATCGCGGCCGCGGCGGAGATCTCGCCCAGCACCTTCTTCCGGTACTTCCCGACGAAGGAGGAGACGGTCCTGTACGACCCGTTCGACCCGGTGCTCATCGCGGCGGCGCTGGCCCAGCCGGCCGAGCTGAGCCCGACGGCCGCCCTGCGGGCGACTGTGGACGTCATGCGCGAGCAGCTCACGGGCGAGGTGGGGGAGCAGGAACGTCAGCGCCAGCAGCTGGTGTTCCAAGAGCCGGAGCTGCGCACGGCGGTGATGGACAAGTTCGCGGAGGGCATCGACCTGCTGGCCGGCCTGGCGGCGGAGCGCACGGGCCGCGCGCGCGACGACTTCGAGGTCCGCAACTGGGCGGGCGCCGTGGTGGGCGTGATCATGGCGGCGTTCCTGGGCGCGGCGGCGGATCCGGGGGTCGACACGTTGGTGGTGCTGGATCGGGCGGTGGCGCACCTGGAGGCGGGCCTCCCGCTGTAAGGCCGGGCCGCTGGTTGGCCGGTGTCGCCGGGGTGGGTGGGTCTGCGGTGGGGCCGACACGTTGGTGGTGCTGGATCGGGCCGTGACTCACCTGGAGGCGAGCCTTCCGCTGTAGCACCGAAACGCTTTTTCCGGAATTAAACTCGCATTCCCGCCCCGAGCTGGGGGAAATCATGTGGGTGGCGGCGCGAGCGCTGCGGAGCGACCCATCTGGAGCAGTCTCGACACGCGGTCCGACGGAGTGATGAAGCCAAACGATCACCGTTTACGCCCGCGTGAGTGACCGAACTGCTCCAAAGTGGACGCTCGCTACCAGTGGTAACGATGAGGATCGGTCAAGATGATCTTCAGGGGGACGGGCAAGGTTTCGACGTTAATCACATGCGGGCGAGTTCGCCGCCTTCGGATCCGGCACGTAAGGGTTAGAAATCGTCCCTAACCGGTGATCGGCTGGCCGATCTCCGACACGGGGGGTATCGATTTATCCCGTCAGGTCTCCCGAGGCAGGAGGTACAGGAAATGAAAGGCAAGTTCGGGCGTTCCATCGCCCTGGTAGCCGCCGCCAGTCTGCTGGCGGTGGGGACGGCGGGGATCGCGTCGGCGAACCAGGACGGGGGCAAGGGTTCCTCCGGCACCCAGGCCCTCGCCGCGCAGGTGCTCCAGATGCGGGACGACCTCACCAAGGTCGCCTACGCGGGCGACGTCGGGGCCACGCGCGCCGACCTCGGGCGGCTGAGCCCGGTGCTCGCGGACATCGCGGCCGGAAAGCGCTACACGGTCCAGACCGACACCCAGCAGCTGGCCGGCCTCGCCAAGGGCCGCGCCGACGAGTCCAGCAGGCTGCTGGCCGACCCGACGGCGAAGCCGCGCCAGCTGCCGCCGTTGCCGCTGCCGCCGATCCCGGACCTGCCCGGCCCGCTGAAGATCGTCAGCGACCTCCTGAAGGCCCTGCTGGGCGCGGTCACCGGCATCCTGGGCGGCCTGCTCGGCTCGCTCCCCGTCCCGCCGCTGCCGGTCCCGCCGCTGCCGGTGCCGCCGGTTCCAGGGTCGTAACGGCCACGGGAAACAGGGGCCCGGAGCCCGGCCGCGGACATTCCTCCGCGCCGGGCTCCGGTTCCTTCAGTCCCGTTTGGACAGACCCTGCCGCAGCGCGCCCGCCGTCTCGGCCAGCGCCTCGCGGAACCGGGTGCCGACCCCGGTGAAGTTGATGAACCCGTGGATCAGGTCCTCGTGCCGGCGCAGGGCCACCTCGACCCCCGCCTCCCGCAGCTTCTCCGCGTACGCCTCGCCTTCGTCGCGCAGCGGATCGAACCCGGCCGTGACGACCAGTGCCGGCGGCAGGCCGCTCAGGTCCTCCGCGCGCAGCGGGGAGAGCCGCGGGTCGGTCAGGTCCGTGCCCTCCGGCACGTAATGGCCCTCGAACCACTTCATGTGCACGTCGGTGAGGAACAGGTCCTCGGCGAACAGGTCCTGCGACCGGTACCGCCGCGCGAAGTCCGTCGCCGGGTAGATCAGCAGCTGGAACGCCGGGACCGGCCCGCCGCGCCGCACCGCCTGCTGGGCGGTCACGGCGGCGAGGTTGCCGCCCGCGCTGTCGCCGCCGACCGCGATGCGCGCCGGGTCGGCGCCGAGGTCGCTCGCCTTCGCCACGGCGTACTCGAACGCCGCGAGCGCGTCCTCCGTCGCGGCCGGGAACGGGAACTCCGGGGCCAGCCGGTACTCGACCGACAGCACCCGCACCCCGGCGTGCTTGGCGAGGAAGCGGGCGGCGTTGTCGTGGCTCGCGCGGGTGCCGATCACCCAGCCGCCGCCGTGGAAGAACACCAGCAGCGGCGACGGCTCGGGCAGCCCCACCGGCGTGTACAACGTCGCCGGCAATCCGTCCATGCCCCCAACGGAGGCGCTGCGCTCCGCTGAACTCCTCGGATCCGGCGTCGGCACGGAAACCTCACGCACCGAAACCGGCTCGATCGGCTTGCCGCTCACCAGGTGCCTGGCCTCGTCGAGCAGCGCGCGCGACTGCTCGACCGAGCCGCGGACCAGCTCGGCGCGGGCGATCTTCTGCAGCCGCAGCAGCAGCTGGGCGTCGAGCGCGAGTTCCTGGCCGTCGCGGCGCACCGGCGGCCCCGCGAGCACCCGCCGCAGCGGCGCGGGCAGCCAGAACGCGAGCTGGGACGCCGCGGCCTGGACGCGGACCGGGAGCGTGATCGCCATCGTTGCCTCCTGAGCGTCGGTACCGCCCCGAAAGTTACTTGCGAGTAGGTAACAGGTCCAGCTGTGATGCGGGCCTCGGTCCCAAACTCTGGATATCCACTTAAGTAGAGGGGTTAGCCTGAAAGACGTGACTTCAGCCAGGACGATCAACGTGCTCGGGATCGGCGGCTCGCTGCGTGAGGGCTCCCAGTCCGAACGCGCGCTGCAGATCGCGCTCGCCGGCGCGGCGGAAGTCGGTGTCCGGGTCCGCATGCTCAGCGGGCCGGAACTGGTGCTGCCGTTCTACGACGCCGGCGAGCCGGGCCGCGACGAACGCGCGAGCACGCTCGTCGAAGCCGTGCGGCAGGCGGACGGGCTCATCGTCGTCTCGCCGGGCTACCACGGCGCGCTGTCCGGCCTGGTGAAGAACGCCCTGGACTACGTCGAGGACCTCCGTGACGACCGCCGTCCCTACCTGCACGGCCGCGCGGTCGGCCTGGCCGCCGTCGCGTACGGCTGGCAGGCGGCGGTCACGACGCTCGAACAGCTGCGCACGATCACGCACGCGCTGCGCGGCTGGGCCACCCCCCTGGGTGGTTCGATCAACTCCGCCGAGACCAAGTTCGACGAGGGTGGCGGCGCGTCGGACGAAAAGAGCGTCCGCACGCTTCGCCTGATCGGGCGGCAGGTCGCCGAATTCGCGGTGACGCACGCCGCATGACGTTTCGCCCGGTGGCGCCCGGGTAAGCCAGCCACGTGACGCCTGCCATGTGGGGGCACCGTTCCGCGGGTGCGGGATGTTGTGCTCAGTGAGACGCTCGTCGGTGAGCGTCCGCGACAGAAGGCAGGCTGAGCATGGGGCAGGCGATCTACACGGCGGTGGCGACGGCGCGCGGCGACGGCCGCAACGGCGAGGTGACCTCGTCGGACGGCGTCATCGACGAATCGCTGGCCATCCCGAAGGAGATGGGCGGCCCCGGCGGGGACAAGACCAACCCGGAGCAGCTCTTCGCCGCCGGCTATTCGGCCTGTTTCCACAGCGCGCTGCAGCTCGTCGCCCGGCAGGCCGAGGTACCGCTGCCCGACTCGACGGTGACCGCGGAGGTCAGCGTCCTCAAGCAGGACGTCGGCTTCGGCCTCGGCGTCGCGCTGAAGGTCTCGCTGCCGGGCCTCGACCAAGCCCAGGCCGACCGGCTGGTCGAGCAGGCCCACCAGGTGTGCCCCTACTCGAACGCGACCCGCGGCAACATCGAGGTCGCGCTCTCCGCCACTGTCTGAACCCCCGAAGACCGTTGGAACGAGCCCGAGGAAAGGATCACCCGAGATGAGCAAGTCTCCGATCAAGAGCCCGCTTTCCGAGGCCGACAAGGAGATCACCGGCAACGCCCTGCAGGCGACGCTGGTCGACCTCATCGACCTGTCCCTCATCGCCAAGCAGGCGCACTGGAACGTCGTCGGATCGAACTTCCGCAGCGCGCACCTGCAGCTGGACGAGCTGGTCAACACCGCGCGCCAGTACGTCGACGAGGTGGCCGAGCGCGCCAACGCCATCGGCGTCTCGCCGAACGGCAAGGCCAAGACCGTCGTCGAGAGCTCGGGCGCGCCGGACTACCCGGACAACTGGCAGTCCGTGGAGTCGACCGTCGCCGCGATCGTCGACATCCTCGCGAAGCTGATCGAGCGGCTGCGGGCCCGCATCGACGAGACCGACAAGAGCGACCTCGTCACGCAGGACCTGCTGATCGAGATCACCCGCGCGCTGGAAGAGGCGCACTGGATGTGGCAGGCCCAGCAGGCCTGATCCCGTCCCGCGAAAGGGGCCGTTCCGCGTGGACGGCCCTTTTTCGTCGGTGGTTGCCAGTACGGTCTCCGGCATGGTCCTGCATCAGGGGAAAGCCGACCGCCCGGGTCGCGTCGGCGGCACGAACCCGCTCTACGGCGGCGCGAACCCGGCTTTGGCCGCGAGCCTCGTGCCGCCGCACGATCGCCTGTCCGACGACCCGCTGCCCCCGGACACGGCGCTGCAGCTGGTGCGCGACGAGCTGATGCTCGACGGCAACGCACGGCTCAACCTCGCCACGTTCGTCACGACGTGGATGGAGCCGCAGGCGCGCGAGCTGATGGCCGAGTGCGTCGACAAGAACATGATCGACAAGGACGAGTACCCGCAGACGGCCGAGCTGGAGCGGCGCTGCGTGAACATCCTCGCCGACCTGTGGCACGCGCCCGACCCGGCGGACATCATGGGCTGCTCCACGACCGGATCGTCGGAAGCGTGCATGCTCGCCGGGATGGCGCTCAAGCGGCGGTGGTCGAAGCTCGGCCGCACCGGGAAGCCGAACCTGGTGATGGGCGTGAACGTCCAGGTCTGCTGGGAGAAGTTCTGCGAGTACTGGGAGGTCGAGCCGCGGCTGGTGCCGATGGAAGGCGACCGCTACCACCTGTCGGCGGAGGAGGCCGTCGCGCGGTGTGACGAGAACACGATCGGCGTGGTCGCGATCCTCGGCTCGACGTTCGACGGCAGCTACGAGCCGGTGGCGGAGATCGCCGCGGCGCTGGACGAACTGGCCGGGCGCACGGGCTGGGACATCCCGATGCACGTCGACGGCGCGTCGGGCGCGATGGTGGCGCCGTTCCTCGACCCGGACCTGGTGTGGGACTTCCGGCTGCCGCGGGTGGCGTCGATCAACACGTCGGGCCACAAGTACGGGCTCGTGTACCCGGGCGTCGGCTGGGTGGTCTGGCGCGACCAGGCGGCGCTGCCCGCGGAACTGGTGTTCAACGTCAACTACCTCGGTGGCGACATGCCGACGTTCGCGCTGAACTTCTCCCGCCCGGGCGCCGAGGTGGCGGCGCAGTACTACACGTTCGTCCGGCTGGGCCGCGAAGGGTTTCGCGCGGTGCAGCAGGCTTCCCGGGACGTGGCGCTGCACTTGTCGTCCGGCATCGCCGAGCTGGGCCCGTTCTCACTGCTGACCCGCGGCGACCAGCTGCCGGTGTTCGCGTTCACGACCCGCCCGGACGCGGGCTTCGACGTCTTCGACGTGTCCCGGCGGCTGCGGGAGCGCGGCTGGCTGGTGCCGGCGTACACGTTCCCGGAGAACCGGACGGACCTGGCGGTGCTGCGGATCGTGGTCCGCAACGGCTTCACGCACGACCTGGCGGACCTGCTGCTGGCGGACCTGCAGCGGCTGCTGCCGGATCTGGAGGAGTTCGGCGGCCACCCGAAGGACACGGCCAAGGCGACCGCCTTCCACCACTAGCGGGCTGGTGCCACGGCTCGGCTCACACGACACGTGCCAGAGGTCTCTTCCCGTCGCCAGCCGGGCCTACCAGCGGGTAACGTCGGCCACATGGGTGTCGCTGCTGACGAACGCCGGGCGCTGAGCGCGCTTCTCGACGACCTCGGGCCGGATGCGCCCACGTTGTGCGAAGGCTGGACCACCCGGGACCTGGCCGCGCACCTCGTCGTGCGGGAACACCGGCTCGATGCCGCGCCCGGGATTCTCGTGCCCGCCCTCGCCCGCTACACCCAGAAGGTCCAGGACCGCTACGCCGCCAAGCCGTGGGCCGGCCTGGTCGAGCAGGTCCGGAACGGGCCGTCGAAGTTCTGGCCCACCGCGCTCGGCCCGCTCGACGAGCTGACCAACACCGCCGAGTTCCTCGTCCACCACGAGGACGTCCGGCGCGCACAACCCGGCTGGCAGCCGCGGCCCGCCGATGCCACGCGGGACGCCGCCGCCTGGAATTCGGCTCGGCAGGCCGCCAAGCTCAACCTCCGGAAGTCTCCCGTCGGTGTCACCCTGCGCACCGGGGATGGCCGCGAAGCCGCCGTCAAGACCGGGCCCGACCCCGTCACCGTCGTCGGCGAGCCCGTCGACCTGCTGCTCTTCGTGTTCGGCCGCGACGCCGTCGACCTCCGCTTCGAAGGCGACGCGGCCGCCGTCACGAAACTCCGGGCCGTGAACCGCGGACTCTGAGCGAAACCCACCGCCCCACCGGCAGCGCCACCACGATCGCCGCCAGCGCCAGGTGCACGGCCATGAACGCCACCGCCGCCGGCACGCTCGGCGGGCCGCCGAGGAACACGATCATGTGCGACGCCCACTTCAGCTCGGTCGGCTTCGAACCCGCCGCCCAGACGTCGTTCAGCGCCCAGAACGTCAGGTCGTTCACGCCCGAGATCACCACGAGGATCGACGCGATCCCGACCTTGAGCACGTTCGCCGTCCGGCCGCCGCCGAGGCGGTAGGCCAGCAGCCCGAACAGCACGATGAACGTCGTCACGAACAGCTCGAACTGGTAGACCGGCTGGAAGTCGCCATCGGCGGAGCGCGCGAACGCCTGCACCCGCATCACCAGCTCGGTGTCCAAATAGGACATGTAGCCGAACACCGCGAACACGATCAGCGCCGGCCCGAACCGGCCGCGCGGGAACAGCGAGACCGTCAGCACCGCGAAGACGAACGGGCACAGCTTGAACGCCCAGTCGCCGATGTTGTCCAGCGTCTGGTCCGGCGGCAGCACCACCATGATCAGCAGCGTGGTGACCACCGCCGGAACGGCGGCGACCAGCCACAGCCACTGCCGCCGCCGGTACAGGGCGGCGACCAGGCCGGGCGATTCCAAGAGCGTCACAGTTCCTTCTCCACCCAGAACGGTCCGAGGGCCAGCGCGTCGACGTCGGTCTTCAGGTAGCACGCGATCGCGTCGGCCGGGCTGGCCACGATCGGCTCGTTGTTGTCGTTGAACGAGGTGTTGACGACCATCGGCACGCCCGTCAGCTTCTCGAACTCGCTGATCATCCGGTAGTACAGCGGGTTGTCCGCCCGGCTGACCGTCTGCACCCGCGCGGTGCCGTCGACGTGGGTGATCGCCGGGACCTCGGCCCGCTTGTCGGGCAGCACGTCGAACACCAGCAGCATCACCGGCGACGGGTAGTCGCTGACGAAGTACTCGCCCGCCCGCTCCACCAGGCACGACGGCGCGAACGGCCGGAACGCCTCGCGGTGCTTGACCTTCTCGTTCATCCGCGTCTTCGACTCCGGGTCGCGCGGGTCCGCGATCAGCGACCGGTTGCCCAGCGCTCGCGGCCCGCACTCCATCCGGCCCTGCACCCAGCCGACGATCCGCCCTTCGGCCACCTTCGCCGCGGTGTGCGCCGCGATGTCGTCGACGCGCGTGTACTCGACGCCGGCGTCCTGCAACGCCAGCTCCATCTCGGCCTCGGTGTAGTCGGGGCCGGTGTAGGTGTAGCCGTCGCGCGGGCGCGGCTTGCCGTACTTGGCGACCGACACGTCCAGTGCCGCGCCGAGCGCGCAGCCGTCGTCGGCCGCCGCGGGCTGGGCGAAGAAGTCCTCGAACGGCGTTTCCAGCAGGATCCGGCCGTTCATCACGCTGTTCAGCGCGACACCGCCGGCGACGCACAGCCGCTTCGAGCCGGTCTCGCGCTGCAGCCACCGCGCCAGGTGCAGGCCCGCTTCTTCGAGCGTCACCTGCAGCGCGTAGGCGATGTCGCGGTAGTGCTGCGGCACGGGGTTCTCCGCGGTGACGCGGGTTTTGGGCCGCGCCGGGCCGAACGTGTCGGTGAACTTCTTCGACATCACGTGCTTGCCGGTGCGGTGGTGGCCGAACCAGGACAGATCCAGCTCGAACCCGCCGTCGTCGTCGAGGTGGATGAGCTGCTTGAACGCGTCGACGTAGGTGTCCTCGCCGAACGGCGCCAGGCCCATGATCTTGCCTTCGTCGCGGGTCGGGTAGAAGCCGAGGTAGCCGGTGACGCCGGCGTACATCGCGCCGAGCGAGTGCGGGAACTTGATCCGCCGCAGGTCGACGATCCGGTTGCCGCGGCCGTGGGCGAGGTAGGTCGCCGTGCCGTCGCTGCCGATGCCGTCGAAGGTGAGCACGGCCGACTCGTCCCACGGCGAGATGAAGTAGCCGCTGGCCGCGTGCGCGCGGTGGTGGTCGACGAGGTGGGTCCGGAACTTCGTCGGCCCGGTCCAGCCGACGGCTTCCTTGACGTCCTTTTCGAGCGTGAACGACCGCTTGATGTGCGCGAGGACCGCGCCGCCGACGTGGTAGTCGTCGTGGCCCTTCCCGCCGCCGGTCAGGAAGGTGTCGACCATGCCCGCCGACTTGCCGCCTTCGTCGCCGTTGGCGTTGCGGAAGACCTCCAGCGTCCCGGGGAAGTAGCGCGCGAACACCTTGGCCGCGTGGATGCCTTCCTTCCAGCGCTGCCAGTAGTAGGCGACGTGGTCCACGTCGCCGAGGGTGATCCCGCCGCGTTCCAGGCAGAATTTGATGGCCTCGGCGGGAAAGCCGCCGTCGTGCTTCACGCGCGTGAAGCGTTCCTCCTCGGCGAAGGCGACGATCTCGCCGTCGCGCACGAGTGCCGCGGCCGAGTCGTGGACCCGGCTGATGCCCAGTACATACATGATTTCTCCCAGTGGTTCAGTGCCGGCGGACCAGGCGCCGCAGGACGGCCGCCTTCACCGCGAGGGCGAGGACGAGCGCGGCGAACCCGCCCACCGGCCCGAGGACGGGGACGAGCAGTGCCGCGGCGACGGCGGTGGCGGCCAGCGAGACGACGGCGGTGCCGGACGTCAGCGTCAGCACCTTGCTGTTGGTGTTTTCGATGAGGAAGCCCGCGTACAGGCCGGTCGCGTACAACGCCGTCTCGACGAGCACGAGCAAGCCGAGGACGACGTAGGCGTCTTCGGCGGTGAGCAGGGCGCGGGTCCCGGGGATGGCGAGACCCGCGCCGAGCAGGACGGCCACGGCGATCCCGGCGCGTTCGACCAGCCGCAGCAACGCGACCGCCCGGGTCCGCCCGGCCGCCGCGCCCGTGCCGCGCATCCGCCGTGACGCGGCCGGCTGGTGCAGCTTGAGCTGGTAGTACAGCAGCGAGCAGAACGCGCTGGACACGAGCAGCGCCAGGTAGAACGGGCCGCTGTCGGTGGTCCGGCCGGACAGCGCCAGCACGGCGAACACGACCGACGTCGAGACGACGTCGAGCAGTTCGGTCAGGCCGAGCAGGACGGTGCTGCGGCCGAACGCGGGCAGCAGCCGGTGACCTGGCAGCCCGCCGCCCCGCAGCCAGGGGCGCGGCAGCAGGGCCACCGAGGCGCCGAGGATGACGAGGATCCCGCCGAGCAGCAGCGCCAGGTGCGTCTCGGGGGACCAGCGCACCGCCCACGTCACGCAGGTCACGACGCCGACCACGATCGAGCCCGCGGTGAACGCCAGTGCGTCCAAACTGGACTTCGCACGCAGCCGGTGCAGGCCGGACACGGTCATCAGCAGCCCGCCGGAGATCGACCACGCCGCCGCCGTCAGGTACAGCGCCGCGTCCGAGCGCGGCGCCACCACCAGCGCGACGACCGTCGCGGCCAGCACCGCCAGCACCGGCACCGCGGCGAGCCGGACGGCGAGCGCCGCGACGGCGTCCCGGGTCCGGTGCAGCCGCGGCAGGCTCTTCAACGCGGACTTCTCCGCCGCGGCCGGGACGAAGTTCAGCCAGGTCATCAGGCCGAGCGCGTTCGCGAACCGCCCGTAGTCGCGGGCACCCCACGCGGTGATCAGGACCAGCCCCATCAGCTGGACCGACAGCCGGAACACGCCCCGGCCGGCGAGCAGCCGCAGCACCACCGCCGGCCGCGGCGGGGCCACGGCCGGCGCGGCGGTGGACGGCGCGGTCACGGCAGGGGTACCGCCATGTCCTGGTCGTGGAGCAGGAACTTCAGCGTGCCGCGGACGGCGTTCTCCGCCGCGAGCAGCTCCGGCGCCGAGCCGGCGGTGAGCACGACGTACCCCAGCTTGTGCCCGGCCTGCTCGTACGGCCGGACGAACGAGCCCTCGTCGGCGAACAGGTGCAGCCCGACCAGCCCCGGCATCGCGCGCACGTCGTCCACCCCGTCCACACGCGACAGGTGGCCGCCGCGGTCGGACGCCAGGATGTGCACCAGCGTCGGCTTCGGCTCGTGCAGGTCCAGCCGCACCTCGTCGCCGGTGGCGGCCGCGATGCCGGCGGCGATCAGGTCGGCGCCGTGGCAGTGCGCGATCGCCTCCGCGAGCCCGTTGCCGCCCATCCGGGCGCCCATCTCGATGAGGTACAGCCGCCCGTCGCGGCCGAGGACGGCGTCCAGGGTGAGCGGGCCGGTGCGGTAACCCAGCTCGGTGCAGATCCGGTCGAGGGCCTCGATCAGGTTCAGCTCGACGTCCGCGGGCAGCTCGGCGGGCAGTAGGTGCGACGACGTCACGAAGAATGGCGGCGGCGTGAGCGCGCGTTCGGTGACGGCGTGGAAGACGATCCGGCCGCCGACGACGAGCGCCTCGATGGTGAAGTGCGAGCCGTCGAGGTGCTCCTCCACGACCAGCCGGCCGGACGGCGAGAACGCGAGCGACTCGGTGAACGCCGTGGTCAGCCTGCCCGGGCCCGGGCAGGACACGACACCGCGGCTGCCGGAGGAGTCGACCGGTTTGACCAGCGCCGGAAACCGCAGCTGCTGCGCCGCGTGCACCAGCTCGGGCCCGGGACGGCCGTCGACACTGCGGTAGCTCGGCAGTCCCAGGTGGTCGCACAACGCGCGGAACACGGACTTGTCCGTCGACGCGCGGACCGCGTACTCGGGCAGCGGATCCGGCATGCCCCAGTGGCGGGTGAGCCACGCCAGTGCGGGCAGGCCGACGTCGCTCGCCGGGCACAGCACGCCGGCGAGATCACGGCGGCCGTCCAGCGCCGCCGCGATCTGCTCCGGCGCACGCACGCTGACCTGCAGGAACTCGTCGGCGTACGCCACGGCCGGCGCGGTGGGCCGGACGTCGACGCAGAGCGTGCGGAAGCCCAGCTCCCGCGCCCGCTCGTAGGTGCTGACCGAACCGTCCGCGCCCCCCAGGATCACCAGGGTTCTCGCGGGGTCCTTCTCCGAACTCGTCACGCTGAAACGCCTTTCCCCAGTTGCACATCGATGAGCCGGGGACCCACGGGGTCCGCCGGGGTGAAGAGCCGGTCCTCGGCGTCGACGACGACGTTCGCCTCCCGGACGTAGAACTGCCGCGGCCGCGGCTGGCCTGCGCCGACCACGACGAGGTAGCGCACGGTCAGCGACGCCACCAGCAGCAGCACGGCGAGCAGCGCGAACAGCAGCGTGGCCGTGACACCCGCGCCGAGCAGGCCGAACGCCGCCGCGCCACCCGCGAGCACCGCGATCCCCGCGGCGAACAGGGCCGTCGCGGACGCCGCCGTCGTTAACCGCCGGGTGAACCCGACGAACAGCTCGATGGCGTGCGAAGCCAGGAATCCGAAGCCCACTTTGGACTCGCCGCGCTCGCGAGCCCGGTGCGCCACCTGGACACAGGCGTACCGGCTGGTCAGCCGGGGGACCGTGGCCAGGAAGTACGGCGTGCCGAGCCGCAGGTCGACGATCTTGCGGGCCAGTTCCGCGCGGACCAGCCGGAACGCCGTGGCGCCCGGCGGGATCTCGATGCGCAGCACGCGGCGGCCGAGGAAGTGGAAGGCCGCGGTGCCCCAGCGCCGCAGCCGCGGGTCCTGGCGGTTGGTCCGTACGCCGAACACGGCGTCGTTGCCCTGCTCGGCCACCGCGACCAGCTTCTCCGCCTCGGCCGCGGGGAACTGCTGGTCGGCGTCGACGTGCAGGATCCACGGCTTCGACGCGTAGCGGTAACCGGCCGAGAAAGCGGCCTCGAAACCGAAGTTCCGGGTGAAGGACAAGTACCGCACGCGCGGGTCGGTGGCCGCGAGCGCCCGGATCTTGTCGAGTGTTCCGTCGATGCTCCCGTCATCGACGTAAAACAGCTCCAGTGAATAGTGGCCTAGTTCGTTGGTTATTTCCCGATAGGACGGTTCGACGTTCTCGACTTCGTTGAAGCACGGAATGACTACGCTGAGTCCACTGTGCGCCGGCCCGGGAAACGGGCTGGTCATCTGCCGCGCCGGAGGTGCGACAGCGATCTCGTGTTCGGTCGGTCACCGACAGTGCGAATACTGCTCATGAATCCCCCAGACGGATCCGGTAAGGCTGCTTGCCGTTCTGCGGCGTGGCGGAGTTATAAGCAGACGGATCGTGGTCGGGGGACGGAATTCCTACGAATTCCTCCGTTCAGACCCAGACCAAAGTATTAACCCATCCGGCATTCGGGGTGACCTGCCGGTGAACTTCTTCCCCTCGGCCGGTCCATGACGCAGACTCCCCGGCCATGTGGAAACTGGGGGCGGGGGTTGTCTGGCGCGCCGCGTACGCCCGGGCGGTGCGCTCGGCGTTCGCGACGGTGCCGTTCTACCGCGAGCGCTGGGCGCTCGACGGCCGGGAAGACCCGGTGCTGGTGCCCGGGCGCACCGGGACGAACGGCGGCGCGGTACCCCTCGCGGAAGCGGTGCACAAGTCGGTCGACCTCGTCCCGCTCGCCGGCGGTGCGTCGCGCGGTGAACCCGCGCGTGGACTCGGCCGGGTGCTGCGGATGGCGCGTGAGCCCGGGCCCGGCAGCCTGGTCGTCCTGCTCGGGCCGGACGGCCTGCGCCCGCCGGCCGACCTGCCGAAGGGCGTGCGCGGGTGCGTCGCCGACCCGGACGCGCCGAGCGCGCCGGTGCTGCGCGAGGTGACGGTCAGGCTGGAGCGCGGCCACCGCGTACTGGCCGTCGGCGACGACAAGGCGATCACGACGTTCACCGGGGACCACCGCGTCGAAGCCGTGCCGCACCGCGAACTCGACTCGCTGGACGGCGGCCCGTACGGCGTCCTGCACGACCCGGTGCTGGGATACCTCGGCGCGCTGGGCGGCTGCGGGCGCTGGCACCTCGACTGGCCGCACGTCTACGCGCGGCCGACGGCCGGCGGGCTCGCGTTCACGCTGCTGCGGCAGGCGTCCCCGCGGTTCGTGGACGTCATCCCGGCCGGCGGGGTGCACGGCGAGATCGCGCCCTGCCCGCGGCACGGCACCCCGGTCGTCCTGGCATGAGGTTCGCGTTCCACGATCCGCGCGTCGACCCGGCACCCGCGGGCTGGACGGCGTTCGCGCGGGCCGCGCGGCTGCACCCGGTGTGGGACTACGAGCTGATGGGCCTGGAAGCCTGGGGTGCCCGCAACCCGCAGCTGCTGGCCGTCGCCGTCGAAGGCGGCGAGATCGTCGCCGCGATGTCCGTGCTGGTCTGCCACCCGCGGCTGGCTCCCCGGTTCGCGCCCCGGCCGGGAAAGCGGTCGCTGCGGCCGTTCTGGGCCGAGGTCTGCCAGCCGTGGCTGAGCGGCTATCCGGGCATCGTGTTCGCCCCGGGCTTCCGGGACGGGCCCGCACTGACGCGGGAGTTCGAGCGGACGCTCGGCCGCCGCCTCGGCGTGGGCCTGCTCGGCGTGGTCTACCGGGCGATCGGCGCGGACCTCGCGACCGGGCTCGAGGGCCGCGGCCGGCTCGTCAAGCGCGTGGACCCGGTGGCCGTGCTGGAGAACCGGTTCGAGTCCGAAGAGGACTGGCTGGCGACGCTGCCGAGCTCGCGGCGCTCCGGCCTGCGCCGCCGCCGTCGCCGGCTCGCCGAGGACCCGACGCTGGTGGTGCGCGGCGGACCGGGCCGCGCCGACCTCGACGGCGCCGAGCTGGCCCGGCTGATCCGGGCGCACCGCGAGCGCTACGGAAAGCTCAAGCTGGACACGCGCACGCCGCCGTCGGCCGGGTTCCTGGACCGGTTCGTCCGGCGGCCGGACGTGCACACGCTCACCTATGCCGACACCGACGGCAGGCTGCTCGCGGTGAACACGCTGCTCGACCACCCGGACAGTCCCAGCCTGCAGCACTGGGCGGCGCTGCCGCTGAGCGAGCGTGGCCGGTCGGGACTGTACTTCGATTCCTACGTCCGGGCGGTGCGGTTCCTCGCGCGGCGCGGGGCGAAGGAGCTGACCGCGGGCCGCGGCATGATCGAGCTCAAGCAGGAACTGGGGTTCCGCGCGCGGCCGGTGTACACGGCCGCGGTGCCGAGGCCGGTGCTGGGCCGATGAGCGCGCCGACGACGACCGCGGTTTCGCAAGTGGACGTGCACGACCCCCGCGTCGACCCGCCCCCGGAGGGCTGGGCCGCGTTCCGCGCCCGGTGCCTGCCGCCGGTGTGGGACTACGAACTGCTGCGCCGCGAGGCGTGGCTCGCGAAGAACCCGCCGGTGCTCGCCGTCGTCCGGCGGGGCTCGCGGATCGCCGGCGCGCTGTCGGTGATGGTGTGCCGGAGCTGGCGGGCGGTGGACTTCGGGCCGGTCTCCCGGGGCCGGGTGCGACCGCGCTGGGCGGAGGTCTACCTGCCGCTGCTGAGCGGCTATCCGGCGTGCGTGTTCGACGAGGACTTCGCGGACCGCCGGGCGGCCGTGCGGGAGTTCGAACGCGCCCTGCGGGCGTACGTCGGGCCCGGCCTGCTCGGCGTGATCTACCGGGCGATGAACCCGGAGCTGGTGCCCGCGCTGGACGGCCGTGGCCGCCTGAGCCGCGAGATCGATCCGGCCGCCGTGCTGGTCAACCGCTACTCCACTGTGGACGAATGGACCGCCGGACTGGCCCCAGAGGTCCGGCAGTACCTGGATCCCGGCGTCGCCACCGAAGCGGCGTTCGGCCGGACCGACCTCGACCCGCACGAACTGGCCGTGCTGCTCAACGCCCACCGGGCACGTCAGGACGAGCGGGCGTGGGCGAGCGGGCAGCGCTCGCGGATCGGCGGGCTGCACATGGACACGCGCAGCCCGGTCGCGCCCGCGTACCTCGACGCGCTCGTCCGGCGGCCGGACGTGCTGACCCGCACCTACCGCGACGAAACCGGACGGCTGCTGGCCTTCAACACGATGCTCGACGAGGAACGCGGCTGCGCGGTCCACCACTGGGCGGCGCGGCCGAGCGCGGACGGCGGCCGGAAGGGTCTCTATGTCGACTGTTACGCCCGGTGCGTGGCCCACATGATCGCCGAAGGACGCCCGGAGCTGACGGCGGGCCGCGCGATGCTGCCGGAGAAGACCGCGCTGGGCTTCGTGACCCGGAGCCTGTTCTCGGTGGCCGTGCCCCGGCCGGTGCTGGGCCGATGACCTGGACCGTCCGGGTGCTCGACCCGCGCACCGATCCCGAGCCGGCCGGCTGGGCCGCGTTCCTCGCCGCCCAGCAGGCCCCGCTGACCTGGGACTACAGCCTGCTGTGCACGGAGTCGCGGCACTCCCGCAGCCCGTACCTGCTGACCGTGGTCACCGACGGCGGCGAACTGGTCGCCGCCGTGCTCGCGATGGTCTGCCGGCCCGGCGGCTCGCCCGAGCCGGGCGCCGTGGACGGCGTCGCGCGGTGGACGCCGCGGTGGCTGGAGGTCCAGCACGCCTGGCTTTCGTGCTACCCGGCGTGGCTGTTCGCCGAAGCGCTCGACGCGGCCGCGCGCCGCGAGATCCTGCGCCGGTTCGAGCGGGCGGCGTGCCGGCGCACCGGGCCCGGCTGCCTCGGCGTGGTCTACCGCGCGGTCACCCCGGACACCACCGGGTTGGTTGCCGGGCGCGGCCGGCTCGTCCGGGACATCCAGCCCGCCCTGGTACTGGAAAACACCTTCACCGATCTCGACGGCTGGCTCGCGTCGCTGAGCCGGAACCGGCGCTCCAGCCTGCGCGGCCAGATCCGCAAGATCGCCGCCGACCCCGGGGTGGTCGTGCGCGAGGGGACCGCCCGCGCCGACGTCGATCCCGAGGAGCTGGCAGCGATGCTGCGTGCGCACCGCGAAGCCAAGGGGCCGGTGAAGTTCGACCAGCGCGGCCCGGTCACCACCGAGTACCTCGGCGAGCTCGTCCGCCGCCCCGACGTCGTCACCACGACCTACCACGACGACCAGGGGCGCCTGCTGGCCTTCACGGACCTGCTCGACCACCCGGTGATGCCGTTGCACCAGCACTGGGCCGCGTTGCCGCCCGCAGCCGGGCGGCCGAAGCACCTCTATTTCGACGTCGTCGTCCGCGGGGTCCGGCACATGATCGAGCACAACCGGAAGTTCCTGTCGCTGGGCCGCGGGGTCACCGACCTCAAGGCGTCGCTCGGATTCACGCCCAGCCCGATGGTCGGCGTCGTCGTGCCGAGGCCGGTGACGCGATGGTGATCGACGTCCTGGACCCGCGCCACGACGCGGAACCGGTGTACTGGACGGTGTTGCGCGAGCGGGCCGGGCTGCGCGCGGACTGGAGCTGGGAGGTGCTGAAGACCCAGGCCTGGGCGGCACGGACGCCGCAGCCGGTGACCGTGCTGCGGGACGGCACCGAACCGCGCGGGGTGGTCAGTGCCGCGTGGGTCACCGGCCGGACGCGGCGGCACCGGTTCGCGGGTCCGGGCCGGGGCTGGTTCGGCGGCCTCGACGTCCGGGGCCCCGGCGCGAGCGCGCAGCCTGGCTGGTGGTTCGCGGACGCGGGCGACGACGGCGGCGTCACCCAGGTGCTCGAGACGTACGTCCCGGCCATGCGCGCCGAGCTCGGGCCCGGGTTCCGCGCGATGCTGCTGCGGCAGGTCGGCGAGCCGGGCGTGCCCGCGGTCAGCGGCCGGTTCCGGCTGGTGCGGCGGACCGAGGACATCGCGGTGCTCGACGTCTCGGCGTTCGGGTCCCGCGACGACTGGATGAACTCGCTGGCCCGGAAGCGGAAGCAGAACCTGCGCAAGATCTTCCGGACCTTCGACGCCGACCCGTCGATCGCCGTCCGGTGCGTGCCGGGCAAGGAGGCCGACCCGGTCGCCGTCGCCGAGGTGCTGCGGCACAACGAGCGCAAGCACCACGACGTGCCGATCGTGCCGTTGCCCCACTTCGTCGGCTACCTGACGGTGCTGCTGCGGCAGCCGGACGTCCGGGTGATCGAGTACCACGACACGCGCACCGGGCGGCTGGTCGCGGTCGCGACCCTGCTCGACCACCCGCGGCTGCCGATCGCCCGGCACTGGGGAGCGCTCGGGCCGCGGGACGGCGGCCGGCCGAACCTGTACTTCCACTTCTACGGCGAGGCGGTGCGCTGGGCGATCGCGAACGGACGCGAGTCGGTGGTGTTCGGCAAGAAGATGACGGAGATGAAGGCGACGCTCGGCGCGCGGCTCGTCCCGCAGTACGCGGCGGCGGTCCCGGTGCTAGCTTCGCGGCGTCCCACCTAGCAGCAGGAGCCCGTCATGCCGATGATCAGCGTTGCCATGTTCCCCGGCCGCACGCCCGCCCAGAAGAGCGCACTGGTCCGCGAGCTGACCGACGCGTTCGTCCGCACCTGCGGCGGCAAGCCGGAGGGCGTCCAGGTGACGCTCGTCGAGGTCGGCGCCGACCACTGGGCCACCGGCGGGGTCCTGCACTCCGAGCGCTGAGCGGTCCGTGAATGCCACATCCACGGCTCGATGTGGCATTCACGGACTTCGGGTCAGCGCAGGCCCAGGGCACGCAGGGCGAAGTGGACCTCGATCGCCGTCTGCTTGATCGTCTCGGCGATCACGAGCGAGCCGTGGCCCGCGTCGTAGCGGTAGAACTCGTGGTGCAGCTCGCGGCCGGCGAGGCGGTCGAGGTAGTTCTCGATCTGCCGGATCGGGCAGCGCGGGTCGTTGTCCCCGGCCAGCACGAGCACCGGCGCCTTGACCGCGTCGACGTACGTGATCGGCGAGCACTCCCGGTACACCGCGGGCACGTCCTCCGGCGAGCCGCCGAAGAGCGCGCGGTCGAACGAGCGCAGCTGCTCCATCTCGTCCTCGTACGCGGCGACGTAGTCCGCCACCGGCACCCCGGCGATGCCCGCCGCCCACCGCGCCGGCTGGGTGCCGAGCGCGAGCAGGGACAGGTAGCCGCCCCACGAGGCGCCGTTCACGACGCACTTCTCCGGGTCGGCGAGTCCGGTTTGGACGGCCCAGTCGTGCACCGAGGCGACGTCCTCCAGCTCGGTGAGGCCCGGGCGGCCCTCGATGGCGTCGCGCCACGCCGAGCCGTAGCCAGTCGAGCCGCGGTAGTTGACCTCGACCACGGCGAACCCGGCGTCGAGCCAGGTCGCGCGGTAGGCGGAGAAGCGGTCCTCGTCCGCGGCGTGCGGGCCGCCGTGCAGGGAGAACACCGTGGGCAGCGGGCCCTCCGGCGCTCCGGCCGGGCGCGAGACCAGCGCGTGGATCCGCCCGCCGACGCCCTCGACGAACGCGTCGGTCACCGGCTCCGACCCCGGCGCCCGCTCGCCCGGCGGTTCGAGCAGCACGGAGTCGGTGCCGTCCGGCGTCCGCGCCCGGACCGCGGCCGGCTCGGCGGCGCTGGACCACGAGTACTCGACCGTGCCGTCGGGCCGCACGCCGGCGCCGCCGATGCGGCCGGCCGGAGTGTCCACTGAGGACAGCTCGGCCGTGTCGAGGTCGTAGCGGTACAGCGAGCTGCGGCCCTGGTGGAAGTGGACGACGAGCAGCGCGCGGGCGTCCGGATACCAGCCCGCGACGACCTCGCCGGGCAGGTCGAGCTCGATTTCCGTCTCGGTGCCGGCGCGGACGTCCCAGACGAGCAGCTCCTCGCGGCCACGGCGTTCGTGCAGCACGAGCAGCCGCTGGTCGCCGGGCAGCGGCGAGAACTCCAGCGCGCTCAGGCCCTTGCCTTCGCCGTCCCACTTCTCGGCGACGGTGGCGAACCCGTCGGCGGCGAGGACGCGCAGTGCGGGGTGGCGCGAGTCGCCGTGTTCGGAGTGCGAGATCGCGATCAGGCTCTCGTCGCGGGAGAGCGACGCGATGCCGGCGTCGTCCGGGTGGCTGTAGAAGCGGTGCGTCTCGCCGCCGATCCGGGCGAACAGCTCGCTGCCGTCGTCGGTCGAGACGCCGACCGCGACGAGCTTCGTGCCGATCTCGAGGCCGGCGGGGTAGCCGTCGTGGACGTCCGGCACGGCCTTCTCGGGCTTGCTGCCCTCGGTGGCGGCGAACGGCTCGCGCACCCACGAGCCGAACTCGTCGCCGTCGGTGTCGTCGAACCACCAGATCCACTCGCCGTCCGGGGACGGCGTGGCGTGCAGGGTGCCGTTGGGCCGGTCGGTGACGCGGCGGTGCTCGTCCGTCGCCCGGTTCCAGGCGTAGACCTCCCAGACACCGCTGGCGTTGGAGACGTAGACGTTGGCGTCGGGGGCGTCGCGGGCCCAGTCGGGCACGGAGATGCGCGGGGCGTGGAAGCGGGCGCGCCAGCGGGCTTCGGCTTCGGCGTCGTCGAACAGCCGGTCCGGGACCACCGCGGGCGGATACTGCTTGGCTGACTGCGTGCTCACCCCTCGATCCTGCCACCTTCTGGCCGTACTGTGTGCGGGGTGCTGGAGGGTTACGCGCCGGGCTACGGGCGAGACGCGGTTTCGATGCTGTCCGCGCGCACGGCGGCCGAGCGGGCGACGTTCGCCCAGCCCCTGCTGCGGCCGGGCACATGGGTGGTCGACCTCGGCTGCGGCCCCGGCTCGATCACGCTCGGCCTGGCGCCGGAGTCCCGGGTGACCGGCGTCGACCGCGACCTGGGCCAGGTGGCCGCGGCCCGCGCGGCCGCCCGGCGCGCCGGAAGGTCCACAGTGGACTTCGTGGTGGCGTCGGCGTACGACCTGCCGTTCGCTTCCGGCAGCGTCGACGTGGCGTTCGCGCACGCGCTGTTCGAGCACCTGGCCCGTCCGCTGGACGCGCTGGCGGAGCTGCGCCGGGTGCTCCGCCCCGGTGGCAGGCTGGCCTTGTCCACATCGGACTGGAGCAAGGCGCGCCTGCGCCCGAAGACGGCGAACGTCGACGCGGCCCTGCGCGGCCACTACCTGTTGCGCCGCCGTGCGGGCGGCGACCCGTTCGCGGGCGGCAAGATGGCGCAGCTGTGCGCGGCGGCGGGTTTCACGGAGGTGGTCGCGCGCGCCCGCTACCGCGCGGACATGACGTACCGCGACCTGGCGCAGTACGTGGAGAGGCGGCTGGAGGCGGCGAGCGCGGAGCCGGGCCGCGACCGCGACCAGCTGGCGAGCGCGGCCCGTTCGGCCCGCGTCTGGACCCGCGGCGGCGACGGCGACTTCAGCCAGTGCTGGGTCGAGGTGACGGCGACCCGCTGAAAAACGCTGAAACCAGAAGAGCCGGTGTCCGAAGACACCGGCTCTTACTCGTCGGGGTGGCGGGATTTGAACCCACGACCTCCTCGACCCGAACGAGGCACGCTACCAAGCTGCGCCACACCCCGAGGTACTGCTTAACGGGTCGTGGAGAAGTCTAGCGGACGCTGTTGCGGGCTTTTCGGGGGGCCAGCTTTCGCGACTCCGGGGGCTCGGATCCGCGCGGGACCAGCGTCAACAGGCTGGCCTCTGGCGGGCAGGCGAACCGGGCGGGCGCCCACGGCGACGTCCCCAGCCCGGCCGAGACGTGCAGCCACATGTGCGCCCCCCACCGCGACGCGCCCCGGGCCCGGCTGCGATCCAGGTCACAGTTGGTGACGATGGCGCCGTAGCCCGGCAGCCGGAGCTGGCCGCCGTGGGTGTGGCCGGCCAGGACGAGGTCGTAACCGTCCGTGGCGAACGTGTCGAGGACCCGCGGCTCGGGCGAGTGCGTCACGCCGATGCGGACCGCGGCGCCGCTGTCGGCCGGGCCGGCGATGTCGGGGTAGCGGTCGCGGCGCAGGTGCGGGTCGTCGACGCCGGCCGCGAACACGCGCTGGCCGCCGACGTCGATCGTGCGGCGGACGTGCGTCAGGTCGGTCCAGCCGTGCTCGACGAAGGCCGCGCGCAGGTCGCGCCAGGGCAGCTGGACGCCGTGGATGCGCTTCTTCTTGCCCTGCGGCATCAGGTACCGGGCGGGGTTCTTCGGCTTGGGCGCGTAGTAGTCGTTGCTGCCGAAGACGAACAGTCCCGGCCGGTCGAGCAGCGGGCCCAGCGCCCGCAGCACGGAGGGGACGGCCTGCCGGTGCGACAGGTTGTCGCCGGTGTTGACGACCAGGTCCGGGTTCAGCTCGTCGAGCGCCGCGACCCAGCGCTGCTTGCTGTGGTGGCCGGGCAGCATGTGCAGGTCGGAGACGTGCAGGATGGTGAACGGCCGCGACCCGGGCGCGAGCACCGGCAGCTCGGCGGTGCGGAGGGTCCAGTGGCGCCGTTCGATGCCGACGGCGTAACCGAGGGTCGCGACGCCGAGCGCCAGCGTCCCCGCGGCGAGGCGCTTCGCGGTCGCCCCCGACGTGCTTGTGTTACTGAGCGTGCTCACAAGGTCCAGGATACGTGCTCAACAGTTGGATGACTTCGCCGCCGTTACGGGGAACCTGCGGCTTAGCATCTGCGTCGGCCCGACTGACGGTTTTCGGGGGTTCCGGGTGGCGGAGCTCCCGGTCCGCGGCGAAGCCGCGGTTGTCACACTGACGGTTTTCGGGGGTTCCGGGTGGCGGAGCTCCCGGTCCGCGGCGCAGCCGCGGTTGTCACACTGACGGTTTTCGGGGGTTCCGGGTGGCGGAGCTCCCGGTCCGCGGCGCAGCCGCGGTTGTCACACTGACGGTTTTCGGGGGTTCCGGGTGGCGGAGCCCCCGGCCCGCGGCGAAGCCGCGGTTGTCACAGATCAGGCCGGGGGGCTTGGGGAGAGCGATGGAGCAGTTCGGGCCGTACCGGATCGAAGGCCTGCTCGGCCGCGGCGGCATGGGCGAGGTCCACCGCGCCTACGACACCGCGCACGATCGGGTCGTCGCGCTGAAGCTGTTGTCCGATCCGTTCGGGGCGGATGAGGCGTTCCGCGCGCGGTTCCGCCGCGAGTCGCAGATCGTGGCGCGGCTGCGGGAGCCGCACGTGATCCCGATCCACGCCTACGGCGAGATCGACGGCCGTCTCTACCTCGACATGCGGCTCGTCGAGGGCCGTGACCTCAAGGAGCTGCTCGCGGACGGGCCGCTCGAGCCGGTTCGGGCCGCCGGCATCGTCGAGCAGGTCGCCGGCGCGCTCGACGCCGCGCACGCGGATGGCCTGGTGCACCGCGACGTCAAGCCGTCCAATGTGCTCGTCACGAGCGCGGACTTCGTCTATCTCGTGGACTTCGGCATCGCGCGGTCGATGACCGCCGAAGGGACGTCCATCACGGGCACCGGGAACGTGATCGGCACGCTCGACTACATGGCGCCGGAACGCTTCGGCGACGCCCCGATCACCGGGCTCGTCGACGTCTACGCGCTCGCCTGCGTGTTCTTCGAATGCCTGACCGGGCGGCGCCCGTTCCCGGCCGAGGGTGCGGCCGCGCAGATGGGCGCACACCTGACGGCGCCGCCGCCGGTGCCGTCCCGTGAACGGCCCGGGCTGCCACCGGCGCTGGACGCGGTTGTGGCGCGCGGGATGGCGAAGAACCCGGCCGAGCGCTACCCGACGGCGGGCGCGTTCGCCGAGGCCGTCCGGGCCGCGTTGACGGCGCCGGTGCCGCCGGTCCCGACGTGGCAGAAGACGCTCCCGGGCCCGGTGACCCCGCCGCGAGCGATCCCGATCCCGGCGGCGCCGTACGCGGGACCGCCGACCGGGCCGTACCCCGGGCCCGCGCGGTTCACGGGGCCGTCGGGCAAGGTCGCCCCGGCGTCGCCGCCCCGCCAGACGCAGCGGAACCGGTGGATCGCGTTGTGCGTGGCGCTGGCCGGGGTCGTCGTGGTCGCGCTCCTGGTGACGTATCTGGTGACGCGGGACAAGACGGCGCAGACCGGCGGTCCCGGCCCGAGCACGCCGATGATGGAGACCAGCAGCCCGCCGACGAGTCCCGAGCCGACGAAGTCGGCGCAGCGACCGACGATAACGGCCCCGAAGCCGGTACACGACACGAGGCTGTATGACGCGATCCCGGCGGCGTACAAGGGAAACGCGAGCTGCGGCGACGCAACCCCGGACGCGGGTGCGGAGGCGGCGGTGGAGTGCGCGGACTCGAACGTCGGCGACACCCCATCGGGCAATGTGGTGTTGAAGCAGCCGACGGGCGCCCGGTTCCTGCGTTTCCCGAACGCGGCCGCAATGGATGCGTTCTTCCAGGAGATAGTCCGAACCCAGGGCCTGACCCGAAACGACGCGCTGGGGGCGTGCCGTCCGTTGAAGGCCCCGAAGATCTGGGGAACGTACTACCGCGCGGAGACCCGCCACCCGGTCGACGGCGAGTATCTGACGTGCTTCCTGGGCGACCCGGCGATGTTGGTGTGGACGGACAAGCAGAACCTCATGGCGGGCGTGCTGAAGTCGACGAAGGCCACCAACGCCGACGAGCTGGACCAGCTCTATTACTGGTGGAACGAGCAGATCCTGTCCACCATGCCGGGCGGCTGAACCAGGGGAAGGTTGAGCCGGCGAGCTTGACCACTTCGTCGAGCCTGGGAACGAAGAACACATCCGGCGGGCACAGGCGGTCCACCGCGCGCCAGTTCTTCGGCGCCGGGGCCAGCACCGCGGTGCAGCAAAACGGGCGGGCCAAGTCGGTACTCGTCTTGGCCCGCCCGGTCGATTCCAGCGCTAGCGGCCGCCGCCCATGTACTGCGGGTCGGGCTGGGGCAGGTCCGCCGGAGGCTGGCCGTCCATGATGTTCTTCATCGCGCCGAACCATGTCCGCGCCGGGGCCTTGCCACCGAAGATGTTGCCGCTGCCGCACACCCGGACGTTGCCCGGGCCCGCGTCGCAGATGCCGCCCTGGCCGCCGCCGAACTTGAACGTCATCGCCGCGCCCGCCAGTTGCGGTGTGCCGCCCACGAACGTTGCCGAGACGTTGCCCTGGGTCGTTCCGGTTTTGCCGATCATCGGCCGGTCCCAGCCGACGCCGTTCGCCGCCTGGAACGACGTGCCGCCCGGCTGGTCGTCCTTGCTCATGCCGACCGCGAGCGTGTTCGCCAGCGGCTCGGGCACCGCCTGCTCGCACGGCGCTTCCTTGACCGGGATCGCCTGGCCGTTGCGGTCGGTCACGGCCGCGATCGGTGTCGGCGGGCACCAGACGCCGCCGGAGAGGATCGTCGCCGCGACGTTGCCCAGCTCCAGGCCGCTGAGCGGGCTGAAGCCCAGCGTGAACGCGCCGAAGCCCGGCCAGTTGCCCCTCGGGCCGTAGAACTCGGCCTGGCTCAGGCGCTTTTCGTCCTTGTCCGCCTTCGGGTCGACGGTCCCGCCGCCCGCGTTGCTCGCCATCGTGTCGCGCATACCCAGCCGCCGGGCCATGTCGATGCCCGGCGCCGTGCTGCCGAGCCGGTCCTCGAGCTCGACGAACGTGGTGTTCGGCGACGTCGCCAGCGCCGTCTGGATCGTCGCGCCTTCGGCGATCCGGCTGTAGTCGCCGGCGTTGCCGACGCAGTACCAGCGCGAACGCAGTGGCGGCCCGGTCGGCGGGCAGTTGTTGCCGCCACCGGAGAACACGTGCGAGACGTAGGTGTCCGGCACCTGCACCGGCGAGAAGATCCCCGCGATGCCCTTCTCCATGGCCGCGGCCGTGGTGAAGATCTTGTACGTCGACCCCGCGCCACCGGTGTTGTAGACGCCGGTGGGCAGCGCGTACGTCGTCTGGCCGTCATCCTGGTTCTGGCCGTAGTCGCGATTCGCTGCCAGCGCGACCACCTCGTGCCGGTTCTTGCCCGGTTTGACCAGCGACAACGTGTTCGCCACGTACTTCTGGGTCTTGTTGACCTGCGTCTCGGCGGAAACCTTCGCTTCGTGGTTCGCCTTCTCGTCCAGCGTGCTCTTGATCGTGTAGCCGCCGGTGTAGAGCTGGTCCTTGGTGAACCCGGCCTTGATCAGGTAGTCCTCGACGTACTGGCAGAAGAACCCGGACTCCGGGCCCGCGCCGATGCAGTTGGCCGCCGGCTTGGCCGGGAAGTCCGGCACCACGCCCAGCGGCTCGCCCTTGAAGCGGTCCGCGTCGGCCTTGGCCAGCTTCTTGTTGTCCACCATCCGGTCGAGGACCAGGTTGCGGCGCTGGGTGGCCTTGTCCGGGTGCTTCCACGGGTCGTTGTTGATCGGGTTGTTCACCAGACCGGCCAGCAGCGCCGCCTGCGGCACCGTGAGCTTCTCCGGCGTCGTGTTGAAGTAGGCGTGCGCGGCGGCGCCGATCCCGTAGATCTGGCGGGAGAACTCGACGATGTTCAGGTAGCCGGCGAGGATCTGCTGCTTGGACAGCTTCGTCTCGAGCTGGATCGCGATCCGCGCTTCCTTGAGCTTGCGGGCGATCGACTGCTCCTGGGCCTTCTTCTGGCCGACCTGGTCGTTGCGGTAGACAACGTTGATCAGGTAGTTCTTCACGTACTGCTGGGTCAGCGTCGAGGCACCCTGGGTGTCGGCGCCGGTGCTGTTGCTGACGGCCGCGCGCAGCGTGCCCTGCCAGTCGACGCCGTGGTGCTCGTAGAAGCGCTTGTCCTCGACCGAGACGAGTGCCCACTTCATGGCCTCGTTGATCTGGTCCGGGGTGATCGGCAGCCGGTACTGGTCGTACAGCGTCGCGATCGGCTTGCCGGTGCTGTCGGTGACCGTCGTGACCAGCGGCGGCGGGATGTCGGCGAGGTCGGATGAAGTCTTCTCCACCGTCTCGCTCGCCTGGTTGGACATGACACCGGCGGCCCCCACCACCGGGAAGAGCATGCCGGCGACGAGCACCCCCGCGAGCAGGCAGAGGCCGATGAGCTTGAACAAACCATCCGCTTTTCGCACGAGGGCCAGGCTACCCGGAGTGAGTCGGGCGCCGGTGACGCCGTGTCTCCGAGGGTGTGAATTCAGTGACAAAACCGACCCCCTTCGGTGACATCTGGTAACGGAAGGCATCCTGGGTCTCGACGGGGGGAACCGAGGGCCCCTACAGTCCGTCAACGTCTCACGAAGAAAAGCCGACGGATGGATCAACGCGGGTGGGAGCTCGTCTGGTCCGAACGGCGGCACCGGCACCGGGGAGGTGCCCGGGTAACCGACGTGAGCAGAGGGAGACACGCTCGCGGGGGCAAGGGAGCGCATGCCTTTCCCCGCTGGTGCGTCGATCACCAGGGTAGGGAGCTGGGGGTATGGAAACCAACCAGTCGAGCTGGCGAATCAACGCGTCCTGCCGGGACGCCGACCCGGACGGCCTGTTCGTCCGGGGCGCGGAACAGAACCGGGCCAAAGCGGTCTGCATGGGCTGCCCGGTCCGGACCGAATGCCTCGCCGAAGCACTCGACGGCCGGATCAACTTCGGCGTGTGGGGAGGCATGACCGAACGGGAGCGGCGGGCGTTGCTGCGCCGCCGCCCCGACGTGGTGAGCTGGGCGGACCTGCTCGAAGCGGCCAAGCGGGACGCGCAGGAGCGGGTCGAGGTCGGCTGAGAAGCCACAGCCGGTCGTGAGTGAGAAACAGGGTTAGAACACTGTTTCTCACTCACGACGGATGGACTGTCAACCGGCGAGCTTCGTGCCGATGTCGCGCAGGCCGTCGAGGTCGTGCACGTCGCCGGCCAGCGCGGGCACCCGGGCCAGCGCCACCTCGGGGTGCGCCCGGGTGAACCGCGCGAGCAGGCGCTCCTCGCGGGCGGCCAGGTCCACGCGGTCCGCGTGCAGCCGCAGCACGGCCTCGGCCAGGGGCGCGTTCTGCAGGGACTCGGCCGCGGCGCGCGCCTCCGCGCCGGACAGCTTCGCGAGCACCGGGTGCGTCCGGTTCGCGATCAGCCCGGCCAGCGGCATCGACTCCGCGGACAGCCGCTCCACGAAGTAGGACGCCTCGCGCAGCGCGTCCGGCTCCGGCGCGGCCACGACCAGGAACGACGTCCCGGACGAGCGCAGCAGCTCCGCCGTCTTGCGGGCACGCTCGCGGAAGCCGCCGAACATGCTGTCGAAGGCCTGCATGAACGCCGACGCGTCGGTCAGCAGCTGGCCGCCGATGATCGTCGACACGGCCTTGGCGAACATCGAGAACCCGGCGTTGACGACCTTGCGCAGGCCCCAGCCGCCTGCCTTCGCCGGGCCGGTGAGCAGCCGGATCATCCGGCCGTCCAAAGCGGACGAGAGCCGGGTCGGCGCGTCCAGGAAGTCCAGCGCGGACCGGCTCGGCGGGGTGTCGACGACGATCAGGTCCCAGTCGCCGGTGGCCGCGAGCTGGCCCAGCTTCTCCATCGCCATGTACTCCTGCGTGCCGGAGAACGACGTGGAAATCGTCTGGTAGAAGGGGTTCTGCAGGAGCGCTTCCGCGCGTTCCGGGCCGGCGTGCACGCGCACCATGTCGTCGAAGGTGCGGCGCATGTCGAGCATCATCGCCCACAGCTCGCCCTTGGGCTCGAACCCTTCGACCTGCACCTGCTTCGGGTGGTTGCCCAGTTCGCGCAGGCCGAGCGCCTGCGCCAGCCGCCGCGCGGGGTCGATCGTCAGCACCACGGTCTGGCGGCCACGCTCGGCCGCGCGCAACGCCAGTGCCGCCGCCGTCGTCGTCTTGCCGACGCCGCCGGAACCGCAGCAGACGATCACGCGGCTCTCCGGGTCGTCGAGCATCGCGTCGATGTCGATGGTCGTCACAACCGCACCCCCTGGTCGGTCAGGGCCTCGGCCAGGTCGTACAGGGCCGCGACGTCGACGCCGTCGGTCACGTCCGGCAGCTCGAGGGTCGGCAGGTCGGCCTCGGCGAGCTGCTCGCGCGCCCGCTGCTCGGCCGCGACCCGCACGGCGTGCTCGACGGTCTCCTCGACCAGTGCTTCCAGGGTGTCCTCCGGCAGCTTGAGCCCGGCGGAAGCGAGCCCGGCGCGCACGCGGGAGGCGTCGACGCGCCCGTCCGCGGCGGCGGTCACCGAGCGGGCGGGCAGCCGCGGCGGCCGGACCCGGTTGACCAGCACCGCGCCCGGGCGCAGGTCGGCGCCGTCCAGTTCGGCGACGGCCTCGACGGTCTCGCGGACCGGCATCTCCTCCAGCAGCGTGGCCAGGTGGATCACGGTTTCGCCGGAGTGCAGCAGCCGCACCACGCCTTCGGCCTGGCCGCGGATCGGGCCGGTCTTCGCGAGGTCGGTGAGGGCCTTGGTGACGTCGAGGAACTTGACGACCCGGCCGGTCGGCGGCGAGTCGACGACGACGGCGTCGTAGGTGTGCCGCCCGTCGGACTCGGTGCGGCCGACGCACTCCTTGATCTTCCCGGTGAGCAGGACGTCACGCAGGCCCGGCGCGAGCGTGGTCGCGAACTCGATCGCGCCCATCCGCCGCAGCGTCCGGCCGGCGAAGCCGAGGTTGTAGAACATCTCGAAGTACTCGAGCAGCGCGGCTTCGACGTCGACGTGCAGCGCGCGCAGCTCCCCGCCACCCGGGACGGCGGCGATGCGCTGCTCGGCGTAGGGCAGCGGCTCGGTGTCGAAGAGCTGGGCGATGCCCTGGCGGCCCTCGACCTCGATGAGCAGCACGCGACGGCCGTCACGGGCGAGCGCGAGCCCGAGCGCGGCGGCCAGCGTCGTCTTGCCGGTCCCGCCCTTGCCGGTGACGAAGTGCAGCCGGGCACGGGCAAGCTCGTCGGTCCAGCCGGCATGGGGAGTGGTCACTTCTTCACCCTAAATCAGCGTTCAGCTGGCCAGCAGCATGACGCTGACCGCAGCCGCGACCGCCGCGACCAGCACCCAGGCGACGAGCCCCGGCAGCACGGTGAGGGTGAGCACGCCGAGCACGACCAGCAGCGTGAAGGTGATCACCCCGCCGACGGCGACCTGCCCGGAACTCTGCGTCCGGTCCCGCACCTTGGCCATCACGACGAGCACCATGGGCAGCCCGGCCGCCGCGAGCAGCACGGTCGCGATCACGCGCCACGTTTCCACGAAACGCACGCTAGCGGGGTCCCGAGCGCCCCAATGCGGCCTTGGTTGCGTCTGACGCACCGAAGGCCGCCTTGGTTGCGTCACACGCACCGAAGGCCGCCTTGGGGCGCTCGTGAAATGGGCCACACTCCGGCGCGTCGCGGCCCGAAACCCGGCGGCCGTCCCCGGCGGCCTTGCCCGCTTGGCTACGCTCCCGGTTCATGAGCGCCACCAAGTGGGAGTACGCGACCGTCCCTCTGCTGATCCACGCCACCAAGCAGATCCTCGACCAGTGGGGCGAGGACGGCTGGGAGCTGGTGACCGTGCTGCCGAACCCGAGCGGCGAGCAGCACGTCGCGTACCTCAAGCGTCCGAAGGGCTGATCCGCGTGAGCTGGAGCGAACGGCTGAAGGAACTCGGCGTCGAGCTGCCCGGCGTGGCCGCTCCGCTGGCCGCCTACGTCCCCGCCGTCCAGAGCGGCAAGCACGTCTACACCTCCGGCCAGCTGCCGTTCGTCGAGGGCGTGCTCGCCGCGACCGGCAAGGTCGGTGCCGAGATCAGCCCCGAAGAGGCGAAGGGCCACGCCCGCACCGCGGCACTCAACGCGCTCGCGGCCGTGCACGCGCTGGTCGGCATTGACAACGTCACCCGGATCGTCAAGGTTGTCGGCTTCGTGGCTTCCGCGGAGGGCTTCACCGGCCAGCCCGCGGTCGTCAACGGCGCGTCCGAGCTGCTCGGTGAGGTCTTCGGCGACGCGGGGGTCCACGCCCGCTCGGCCGTCGGCGTCGCGGAGCTGCCGATCGGCTCGCCGGTGGAGGTCGAACTCATCGTGGAGGTGCAGTGATGGACCCGGACATCGAGCAGTCCACCCACGAGCTGCTGCTCCGGCTGGCCGGGCGGCTTCCCGACCAGCTGCTGTGGCGGTTCCGCGACTGGCTCGGCGAAGGCGCCATGGGCACGCTCGCCCGGACCCTGCCGAGGTCTTTGCTTAAGCACAGGATCGACCTGGACCAGACGGAGTACCGCCTGCTCGTAGCCGGTCTCATCCCGCACGGCGCGGACTGGCACCAGGTCAGTTCGACGCTGGGGGTAGACGACGTCAGCGAGAACCGGTACACATTCACGTCGAGTGCGCCCGAATGGGTTAACTCGGTCGACTCCGTGTCCGTTCTGATCCACGCAACGTTGCGGGGTCGCCCGGACGTCGGGGAAGTGCGGCAGAGCTGGCGACACGTCGGTGTGGTCGGGCAGGGGACCGCCAAGCGCGTCCTGCTGATCACCGCGCAGGCGGGGCTGCCGAGGTTGACCGGCGAACTGCAGCGGGTGTTGCGGGTGCTGGGCGACGAAGAGCCCAGCGTCGAGGTCATCCCGCCGCGCTTCGACCTGCCGGGGTACCACCGGGCCGCGCTGGCCGACTCAGAGCTGGTCTGCGTGGGCGCGGTGGCGGGGAACCGGCTCGTAGCCGCATAACGCTCGCCCGCCAGCGAGCTGGGAGGGAGCAAGGCAATGGTGGAGGTTCACGACGGCCCGCCCATGGACGGGTTCTCGGTGCCCCTGCGCCTGCACAACCTGTTGCTGGCCCTGGCGGGCCGGATCGACGACAGCGCGCTCACCGAAGCGCGTGAGCTGATCGCCCGTGCGCACATCGACGAGGCGGTCGAGCTGACCACCGGCACGCTCATCGCGGGCCGGATCCCGGTCAGCTCCGCCGAGCAGCGCGAGCTGGCGCTGGTCCTCGAGATGAGCCGGTCGGACGCGACGCTGGCGAACGACCTGCTGGTCGACGAGTCCGAGCCGGTGAACACGCACCGGTTCAGCGGCGAGAACTCCCCGGAGTTCGGCATCGCCGAGGCGCTCGACCGGACGCTGCAGGTGCTGCCGGACGTCCGCTCGGTGCACGCGGTGTGGCGCAACACCCCGGCCGGCAGCGTGCCGGGCGCGCTGCCGCAGCGCGTGGTGCTCGTCGAGCTGGGGCCGGAGGGCAACCCGCCGGCCGTGGCGTTCCGCGTCGACACGGCGCTGCGCCGGGCCGGGATCCACTCGGTCGTCGAGGTCAGCGGTCCCGGTGTCGCGCACTCGGAGTACCACCAGGCCGCTTCGGCGGCCGCGTCGCCGGCGTGGGTGACCGGGAGCTCGACTTCGAGCGCGTCGTCGTACCGGCCGGAGCCGGCCAAGCCGTCGTCGCCGGTGACGCCGGAGCCGGTCGCGGAGTCGGGTAGCAGGCACAGCATGCGGTCGAGCGCGACCGCGTCGGCCGAGCCGGTCGCCCCGGTGGTGCCGATCGTGTCGCCGCCCGCCGCCGAGACGCCCCGCAAGGCGCGGTCCGAGACGCGCGCCGAGCGCACCGCCGACCTGACGCCGGCGGAGGTCGCGCAGCTGCGGCAGGCGCTGGCCGAAGACCCGGAGAAGGGCCGCGAGATCGCCGCGGGCAAGCCGTCGATGCACGAGGTCGTCGAGCTGCCCGCGCTCGACCTGGACGACCCGAGCCTCAGCGAGCGCGACCGGGCGCTGCTGCGCGAGCTGCACGCCGAGCTGGCCGAGCGCGAGCGGGCCGAGGCGGCGAAGATGCGGCTCAACGGTGCTTCGCGCTCCGGCGGCGACCAGCGCGGCTGGACCGCCCCCTAGGTTCGTCACCGCGAAAGGCGCCACTTCCGCCGGAAGTGGCGCCTTTCCGCTGTCTGGGACGCCACAACTGCGCGACGGAACGCCGGGTGGCAGAGGTATGTTGCCCGGGTGGAGCAGCCAACGGAGTTTGTTTTCGACATCCCGGTCGGCGCCGGGGTGGCGACCCGCGCCAACGCCGACGGCCCGCCGGCGAAGCCGAAGAACGCGGCCACCGTGATCCTGGTCCGGGACGGCGCCGACGGTGTCGAGGTCTTCCTGCAGCACCGGGTCAAGGGCATGCCGTTCGCGGGCGGCATGACGGTCTTCCCCGGCGGTGGCGTCGACCAGCGCGACGCCGACGCGTCGGTGGCGTGGGCCGGGCCGGAGCCGTCGTGGTGGGCCTCGCGGTTCGGCTGCGACGAGGCCCTCGCCCGGGCGCTGACCTGCGCCGCCGTGCGCGAGACGTTCGAGGAGTCCGGCGTCCTGCTCGCGGGCGGCGCGGACACCGTGCTCACCGACGTCACGCCGTACGCGGCCGCCCGCCAGGCCCTGGAGACGCGCGAGGTGTCGCTGGCCGGATTCCTCGCCGACGCCGGCCTGACGCTGCGCGCCGACCTGCTGCGGCCGTGGGCGCACTGGATCACGCCCGAGCAGGAGCCGCGCCGGTACGACACCCGCTTCTACGTCGCCAAGCTGCCGGACGGCCAGCAGGCCGACGGCGCGACGTCGGAGGCGTCGGGTTCCGGCTGGCAGCGTCCCGAGGAGGCGATCGCCGACGCGCGCGAAGGCCGCCGGATGCTCATGCCGCCGACGTGGCTCACGCTGAGCGAGCTGGCCGAGTTCGCGACGGCCGACGACATCCTGAACGCGCCGCGCGAGATCGTCCGCATCGCGCCGACGCTCGTCCGCGACAACGACCAGGTCCGCGTCGTGCTGGAGAAGCGATGACCGCCCCCGCGTACGGCGTGCTCCGCCAGGTGTCCGAGACGGCTTCGGTGCTGCTGGAGAACAACCCGTCGTCGATGACGCTCGAAGGCACGAACAGCTGGGTGCTGCGGGCGACGCCGGAGACGCCGGCCGTCGTCGTCGACCCGGGCTACCGCGACCTCGAGCACCTGGAGCTGCTGGCCGGGGCCGGCGCGGTCGAGCTGGTCCTGCTGACGCACTTCCACCCCGACCACGCCGAGGGCGCGCCGTGGTTCGCCGAGCGCGTGGGCGCGCCGGTGCGGGCGTTCGACCCGGCGCTCTGCGTCGCTGCGTCGTCCTTTGTGGACGGTGAAGTGATTTCCGCGGGCGGCCTGTCGATCCGGGTCCTGCACACGCCGGGGCACACGGACGACTCGGTGTCGCTGGTTCTAGACGGCCAGGTGCTGACCGGCGACACCGTGCTCGGCCGCGGCACCACGGTGCTGCACGACCTCGGTGACTACCTGCGCTCGCTGCGCAAGCTGATCGAGCTGCCGGCGAGCACGCTGGGCCTGCCCGGGCACGGTCCGGAGCTGCCCGATCTGCCCGCGACCGCCCGCGAGTACCTCGCCCACCGGGAACAGCGGCTCGACCAGGTGCGTTCGGCCTTGGAGACGCTCGGGGCGGACGCCACGCCGCGCCAGGTCGTCGAGGTCGTGTACGCCGACGTCGACCGGGCGCTGTGGGCGCCCGCCGAGCTGAGCGTGCAGGCGCAGCTGGACTACTTGCGGTCGGAGGAGCAGGGATGAGCAACGTCGAGGTCGAGTTCTACTGGCGGCCGGGGTGCGGGTTCTGCGCGGCGCTGGACCGGCCGCTGTCGAAGAGCGGCTTCAACATCCGGAAGATCAACATCTGGGAGGACCCGGCGGCCGCCGCGCGGGTGCGCGAGGTCGCGAACGGCAACGAGACCGTCCCGACGGTGATCGTCGGGTCGAAGGCCATGGTCAACCCCTCGTTCGCCGAGGTCGAGGCGGCGGTCAAGGCCGCGTCCGCGGACTGATCGCGTCCCACTCCGGGCTGGGCCGCTTTCCGTGCAGGAAGGCGGCCCAGACGTCCCGTAGCCCGGTTTCCTCCTCAAGGCCCTTCGGGGCGCCTTCGAGCATCGGCGCGTCCCAGACGTCATGGGTGCCGAAGAGGAACGGGATGTCGATGCAGTGGCAGGCACCGAACCGGTTGCCGGGCGCCTGCCAGTCGAAGCGGTAGGCGAAGGCGCCGAGCTTCGTGGCCAGCGCGCTGCCGTCGAAGAAGCTGTTGGCGGCTTCGACGGCTTCCGCCGGCGCGTCGGGGACGAACGCGCGCAGCTCCTCGCGGGTCCAGCTGATCAGCGCCGGTCCCGGTGGCGCGGCCTCGACGAGGTCCGCCGCGACGAGGTCGTCGTCGGCGACGAGCTGGAACGGCGGCTCGATCGAGCCGGGCTTCCCGGGCACGGAAACCTGAGCGGCCAGCAGCCGGCCCACCGGCGCGGTCCGGATGTCGTCCCCGAGGTTGCGCTGCAGCAGCAGCGCGTTCCGGTGCGCATCGTTCCATGTGGACGGAGCCATGCCGAGCGGCGCGCTCTGCAGGGCGATCCGCTTGACGAGCCCGTTGGCACGCGGAGACGACCACAGGGCGAGCGTCGACTGCGCACCGGCCGACTGCCCGCTGAGCATGACCTCGCCGGGATCCCCGCCGAACGCGGCGATGTTGTCCCGGACCCATTCGAGCGCGGCGAGCTGGTCGGCGATCCCGAGGTTGGGCGGAACACCGTCGAGGGCGGCGAACCCGAGAACGCCGAGCCGGTAGTTGAGCGTCACGACGACGACGTCGGCTTCGCGGGCCAGGCGCGTGCCGGTGTACCAGACCTGCCCGCCGGAACCGCTGGAGAACCCACCGCCGTGGATCCACACGAGCACGGGCCGGCTCCCGGCGGTCGACGGCGTGAAGACGTTGAGCGAAAGGCAGTCCTCGCTCTGCGGCAGCGGCATGGGCCCGAGGGCGTGTTCCAGCCGTGACGGCGGTTGCGGCGCCGCGGGGCCTGGTTCCAGGGCGTCGCGGACTCCGGTCCACGGCTGGGGTGGCTTCGGTGGTTCGAAGCGTTTCGCCGTGGCGTACGGAATGCCTTTGAAGGCGCCGTGGGCCCCGCGGATCCGGCCGCTGCCGGTCTCGACGATCATGGTGCTCCTCGAAGGGTCGGGAGGTGCTGCCAGACCAGCTTGCGCGCTCCCCCCGAATCCGCAACGGCGACTTCAAGCTGCCTCAGCGGGCCAGCATCGGCATCAGGTAGTACGTCAGCTCCACCTCCCCGGGCTGGGCGGCGCGCAGGACGCACGCCCGCATTCCCGGCTGGATCGACAGCTCCACCCGCTCGCCCGCGAAGGCGTGCAGGGCGTCCAGCAGGTACCTCGCCTGGAACGACGGGGACGTCCGGCCTCCGCTGACGTCCGCCTTCAGCGTCTCCTCCGCTTCGCCCGTGTCCTGGCGGGCGCTCGCCAGGCGGACCTGGGTGTCGCCCACTTCCAGCGTCAGGACGCGGCGGTCCTCCGCGTACACCCCGACGCGGCGGACCGCTGCCGCCAACGCGTCCGCGTTCAGGGTGACCGTCGTGTCCACCGAGCGCGTGGGGATCGCGTCCGGGGACAGGAAGCCCGCGTCGAGGACCGCCGTGCCGATCAGGCCGCCTTGCCAGCTCAGGCCGAAGCGGCCCGGGCCCGCGTGCAGCCCGACGACGCCCTTCGCCTGGCGGGCGGCTTCCGTCAGCAGCGCCGCCGGTACCAGCACGTCCAGCGCGCCCGGTGACCGCAACGGCAGCCGGGCCACCGCCATCCGGTAGCGGTCCGACGCGGTCAGGGTGAGGTGCTCGCCCGCCTGCAGGCGGACGCCGGTGAACAGCGGGAGCGGGTCGTCCTTCGCCGCCGTTCCCGCGACGATCCGCAACGCCGACGCGAACGTCGTGCCGTCCACTTCGGACACGCGGGGCGGCTCGGCGTCCGGTGGCGCCGAGCCGGCGGAGAGGAGTGGCAGCGCGAAGCGGGCGTTGTCCAGCCGCAGCGCCAGGCGCGTGCCTTCGACGACCAGGCGCACCACGTCGGTGTCGAGCATCTTGAGCGTCTCGGCGAGGGGCGCCGCCGGGACGGCGACCGAGCCGTCGGTGTGGGTGGTCGCCGGGCAGCCGAACCGGACGGTGAGATCCGGATCGCTCCCGGCCACCGTCAGCCCGCCGGCGTCGGCACGCAGCCGCAGCGCGGCGCGGGCGGGCAGCAGCCGGCCAGCAGCGGAGACGGCCGCCGAGAGGCGGTGGGCAGGCGCGGTGACGTCCATGCCCCGCAAGCTAGCGGCCGGCACCGACAAAACCGCGCCGCAAGCCGCTGACCAGGGGGCGTGGCAGGCCTACCGGCCCGCGCCCACGAGCGAAGGCGACTCCGCCGCCGAACCCGGCGAGGCCGGCCGCACCGTTCCGCGCAGCGCCCAGACGACCGCGGCCAACACCAGGCCCGCCGCGCTCGCCGCCAGGAACGCCGCTCCGGGGCCCGCGTGCTCCACCACGTACCCGCTCACCGACTGGCCCGCCGCCAGGCCCAGCGTCACCGCCGTCAGCACCCAGCCGAACGCCTCGGCCGCCGTGCCCTCCGGTGCCACGACTTCGATCGCCGTCGAGTGGGTCGTCGATTGCGGGGTGATCAACGCCCCCGCCAGCAGCATCATCAGCGCCAGGCCCCACAGCGACGACGGCCACGCGAGCAGCGCCACCAGCGCGCCGAACCCGCCGAGCAGCGCCGGCAGCCGCAGGCCCAGCCGGCGCGGCCACGGCCGGAGGCTGTAGGCCACGCCGAACGCCACCGAGCTCAGCGACCACGCCGACAGCAGCAGGCCACCCACCGACGCGTGACCCGCCTCGGTCGCCGACGCCGGCACCGCGACCTCCACGAACCCGATCACCACGCCGAAGCCGAGCGCCGCGAGCGCCAGGGTCCGCATGCCCGGGCTCGCCAGCGCGCCCAGCAGCGAGCCGTGCGAGCCCGAAGCCGGGCCCCACGCCCGGACGGCCGGGCTCAGCGCGAACAGCACCGCGCCGACGAACTGCAGCGCGACGCCCAGTACCAGGCCGGTGCCGGCCCACGGCGCCATCACCAGCAGCCCGGCGACGCCGGGACCGAGGATGAAGAACACCTCCATGCTGATCGCCTCGTACGAGAAGGCCGCGTTGCGCGCGCCGCCCGGGGGCAGCAGCCGCGTCCACAACGCACGGGATGCCGAGCCGACCATCGGTTCCGACAGCCCGGTGGCGCCCGCGAACGCGACCAGCACCGCCGTCGGGGCGTGCGACTCGATCGCCGTCACCAGCGCGGTCATCGAGAGCGCCAGCAGCAGCGCGACGACCAGCAGCGGCCGCGTCGGCCCGAACCGGTCGATCAGCCTGCCCTGGATCACCGCGCCCACCGACACCCCGACGAGTGAACCGGCCGAGACGAGCCCGGCCGCGGCGAAGGACCCGGTCTCGCGCTGGACGTAGAGCAGCGCGGAGATGCCGATCATCGCGATCGGCAGGCGAGCCAGCACCGACGCGACCGCGGGCCGGCGAGCGGCGCGGGTCGTCAGAGCGGCGCGGTAGTCGGCGAGGGACGTACGGCTTTCGTGGGAGACAGACTGGGACACGCGTACCAGTATGCCGGAGAGTGGTACGTGAGTACCAGTAATTTACGGGTCAGCTGCGTCACCAGGTCTCGATCGGATAACACTCACGATATTCTCCGTGGACTCGTGCAACGAAACGCCCGGCACGGCGTCCTTGAGAGTGAATGGCCTTGAATTCGTGGGTATGGGCCGTGATGGTTGAACAACAGCACAGAACCCAGCTCCCTCCGGCACACGGGTCGGGGCCTGGCCCGGAGGGCGGGGAGCGCGGATCGTCGGGGGATGGTCCGCGCGACAAACGAAGAGCCGGTGCGCCACGTCGGGGGTGGCGCCCGGCTCTTCGTTTTGGGTTCCGGGACAGTCGAAGGCCTCTTCACCCGCGCGGGTGAAGAGGCCTTCGGCGTCGGAAGCTCAGCGGGCCCGGCGGGCGAGCCGCTCCGGGTCCAGGATCAGCACGCTCTTGCCCTCCAGCCGCAGCCAGCCGCGGTGGGCGAAGTCGGCGAGTGCCTTGTTGACGGTCTCGCGCGACGCGCCGACGTACTGGGCGATCTCTTCCTGCGTCAGGTCGTGCGTGACTCGCAGCAGGCCCGCCTCCTGGCTGCCGAACCGCTGCGCGAGCTGCAGCAGCGCCCGCGCCACGCGGCCCGGGACGTCGGTGAAGATCAGCTCCGCGACCATGTTGTTCGTCCGGCGCAGGCGCCGCGCGACCACGCGCAGCAGCTGCTCGGCGATCTCCGGGCGGGTCGAGATCCACTGCCGCAGGGCCGGGCGGTCCATGGTGACCGCGCGGACCTCGGTGACCGTGGTCGCGCTCGACGTCCGGGGGCCGGGGTCGAAGATGGACAGCTCGCCGAACATGTCGGACGGGCCGAAGATGCCCAGCAGGTTCTCGCGGCCGTCCGGGGACTTGCGGCCGATCTTCACCTTGCCGGACTGGATGATGTACAGCTTGTCGCCGGGCTCGCCCTCGTTGAAGATGACATGGCCGCGGGGGAACTCCACGGATTCCAAGGTCTGGGCCAGCGCCTCCGCCGCTGCCGGCTCCACACCCTGGAAAATGCCCGCACGGGCCAGGGTTTCGTCCACCTCGGGTGCCTCCTCGTCGAGAAACGTTCACGCCCTCCCGTGTGTGGAAGAGCGTGACGCCGATCACTTGCGCGTCAGTCTAGGGCGTACTCCCGAGATCGCCCGTCGGACGCGCGCGCTCGCCGGATGATCTCGTTCGAACGTGGAGCCTAACTCCGCACGCGGCGCGCGCGTAGCCTGGCTGCCCGTCCGCCCAGCCTACGCAGCCGGAACAGCTCCAGCGCGCGGCCGATGCCGTGCCCGTAGAGCGCCCTGACCTCGTTGGGCTGCGCCTGCTCGAGGAACTCTTCGACCTCGTTCTCCTGCACCGCGACGTGCTTGAGCCTGCTCTCCACGCGCTCCATGAACAGCGCGAAGAACATGATGACCAGCGGGACCAGGATGACGAACCAGACAGTCATGACCGGACCCCGAAACACTCGATGAAAAGCATCTACTCCAGATCCTCGCTCATGGCGGCCGGAAAACGCGCCGAGGTGGTGCTCTGGCGTGTCGGTCGTCCACCGGTGCACTGACCGGCTCGTCCGACGGCGCCCGTAGGCTATCGGGGTGCCTCCTGCCACCACGAACGCCCCCCGTGCGGGCGCTGGTGAAAGCCGATTGGCTCTGGTGAGACGTGCCAGGCGGATGAAGCGTTGCTTGGACGACGTGTATCCGGGCGCCCACTGCGAGCTCGACTTCACCACGCCACTGGAACTGCTGGTCGCGGTCGTGCTGTCCGCGCAGACCACCGACGTCCGGGTGAATCTCGTCACCCCCGCGCTGTTCAAGCGCTACCGGACCGCCGCCGACTACGCGGGCGCCGACCGCGCCGAGCTGGAGGAGTACCTCCGCAGCACCGGCTTCTACCGCGCCAAGGCCAACTCCGTGATGGGGCTCGGCGCGGCGCTGGTCGAGCGCTTCGGCGGCGAAGTGCCGAACAAGCTGGAAGACCTCGTCACGCTGCCCGGCGTCGGCCGCAAGACGGCGAACGTCGTGCTCGGCAACGCCTTCGACATCCCGGGCATCACCGTCGACACCCACTTCGGCAGGCTGGTCCGCCGCTGGGGCTGGACGGCCGAGGAGGACCCGGTCAAGGTCGAGCACGCGGTCGGCGAGCTGATCCCGCGCAAGGACTGGACGATGCTGTCCCACCGGGTGATCTTCCACGGGCGGCGCGTCTGCCACGCCAAGAAGCCCGCCTGCGGCGCCTGCCCGCTGGCGAAGGACTGCCCCTCCTACGGCACCGGCCCCACTGGCTTCGAGGAAGCCGCGAAGCTGGTCAAGGGGGAGGAAAAGGACCACATCCTGGCCATGGCGGCGCCCCGGTGACGAGAGTCACCAAGTGGGCGCTGGCGGCCGCCGTCCTGGCGGTGGCGCTCATCGTCGCGCTCCTGCCGCGCGGGTCGGACAGCACCGCGAAGCCGTCCGAAGACCTGGCGTCCGCCCGGTCCGCGGCGGCGCTCCAGCCGTGTCCCGCGCCCGGCCCCGGGCAGCCGGTGAAGCAGCTCGACGGGGTCACGGCGGACTGCCTCGGCGACGGCTCGAACGTCGACGTCGGACGTGCCCTCGCCGGTGCTCCGGTGCTGGTCAACGTGTGGGCGTCGTGGTGCGAGCCGTGCCGCACCGAGCTGCCCGTGCTCCAGGAGTACGCCCGGCAGCCGGGGGCCGTGCGGGTCCTCGGCGTGCAGGTGCAGAGCCCGGCGAAGGACGGCTTGAACCTCCTCGCCCAGCTCGGCGTGCACCTGCCGTCGGTGTACGACGGCGACGGGCAGAGCGGCCCCGTCCGCGCCGCGCTCAAGGTGCCGTCGTCGCTCCCGGCGTCCTACTTGGTCACCCGCGGCGGGGAGGTGCGGTTCATCGCGAACCCACGGGTCTTCGGGAACACTGACCAGGTGCGCGCGGCAGTGGGAGAAGCTTCATGATCGGACCGCTGGTCGACCCGGAGTCCGTCCCCGAGTGGCTCCGGCCGCTGGTCAAGGTCAGCGGCGAGGTCGACTCGAAGACGTTCACGCGGTTCAGCCCGCCCGAGGACGCCTACACGCGGCCGGCCGCCGTCCTGATCCTCTTCGGCGAGCGCGAGTCCGACGGCGAGCCGGACGTGCTGCTGCAGCGCCGCGCCGACACGCTGGGCTCGCACGCCGGCCAGGTCGCGTTCCCCGGCGGCGGCGCCGAAGCGGGCGACGACGGCCCGGTCGGCACCGCGCTGCGCGAGGCCGAAGAGGAGACCGGGGTCGTGCCGTCGGGTGTCCGGCCGGTCGCGATCCTGCCGGAGCTGTTCGTCCCGGTGTCGAAGTTCGCGGTGACGCCGGTGCTGGCGCACTGGGAGACCCCGTCGCCGGTGCACGCGGTCGACCCGGCCGAGACGGCGTCGGTGGCCCGCGTGCCGCTCGCCGACCTCGCCGACCCGGCCAACCGGTTCACGGTCCGGAAGGCCGGCGCGCCCTGGAAGGGCCCCGCCTTCGAGGTCTCGGGCCTGTTCGTCTGGGGGTTCACCGCCGGTTTGCTGTCGGTCCTGCTCGGCCTGGGAGGCTGGGAGCGCGAATGGGACTCGGGCGACGTCCGGGACCTCGACGAGGCGCTGGCCGCGTACCAGGCGCGGCTGGCCGGGGAAAGGTGACGTGGTGAACTGGGTCGATGTGCTGGTCGTGCTGCTGGCCCTGCTGGCGGCGGTGTCCGGCGCGTACCAGGGCGTGATCATCGCGCTGCCGTCGCTGGTCGGCGTCGTGCTCGGCGCGGTCGTGGGCATCAAGCTCGCGCCGCTGGTGGTTTCGTTCTTCGACGACGCGGTGTGGAAGGTCGCCGTCGCCGTCGCGACCGTGGTGTTCCTGGTCGCCTTCGGCGAGGCCATCGGCGTGTACGTGGGCCGACGGCTGCGGCAGAAGATCAACCCGGTCAAGCTCTCCGGCATCGACAAGACGCTCGGCGCGGTCGTGCAGGCCCTGGTCGTGTTCGTGGTGGCGTGGCTGATCGCGACGCCGCTGACCACCGTGTCCGGCCTGCCGGGGCTGGCCAAGGCGATCAACAACTCCGTGGTGCTCGGCAAGGTCAACGACGCCATGCCGGAGGCCGCGCAGGGCTTCCCGAGCCAGCTGCGCAAGCTGCTCGACGCGTCCGGCTTCCCGTCCATCGTGGACCCGTTCCAGAAGGCCCCGACGGCGGACACGTCACCGCCGGACCCGGCGCTGCAGAGCAGCGGGGTCGTGCAGCAGCTGCACGGCAGCGTCGTCAAGATCCGCGGCAGCGCCAGCTCGTGTTCGCGGTCGCTGGAAGGCAGCGGGTTCGTGATCGCGCCGCAGCGGGTGCTGACGAACGCGCACGTCGTGGCCGGCACCGACACCGTCGGCATCGAGACCACGCAGGGCGACTACCCGGCGCGCGTCGTCTACTTCGACCCGGAGGTCGACATCGCGGTGCTCGCCGTGCCGCGGCTGCGGGCCCCGGCCCTGCGGTTCGCGTCGGAGACCGCTCGCGCCGGCGACAGCGCGATCGTGCTCGGCTACCCGCTCGACGGGCCGTACCGGGCGACGCCGGCCCGCGTGCGTGGCCGGATCAACCTCCGCGGCCCGGACATCTACGACGCCAACACCGTGCAGCGGGACGTCTTCACCGTCCGCGCCGAGATCCGCAGCGGCAACTCCGGCGGCCCGATGGTGACCCCGGAGGGCCAGGTCATCGGCGTCGTGTTCGGCGCGGCGGTCGAGGACCCGGAAACGGGCTTCACCCTGACGGCCGAGCAGGTACGGGCCGAGGTCGACGCGGCGCCGTCGCAGACGACGAACGTGTCCACCGGCTCCTGCGCGGCCTAACGCCCGAACCGCAGCGCCAGCCCGTCCAGCAGCGCCCGCATCCCCGACTCGAAGATGTCGTCCAGCACGAGGTCGTAGCCGGTTTCGGCCAGCTCGCCGAGCATCCGCGCGAACGTCGGGTATCCGCTGGTCACCGCGGCCATCGCGGGGGCCTGCCGGTCCATCCAGTCGTCTTCGGAGAGCCCGGACGACGCCAGTGCGCTCTGCTCGCGCTCCAGGTGGATGGCCACTCCCTGGATGTGGCTGAAGAACACCACGTGCAGGTCGCACAGGGTCGCCGCGTCGACGCCCAGCTGCGTCAGCGCCGACAGCGCTCGTTCGCCGTGGGCCGCCAGGTTCCGCAGCGGCAGCGGCCGCGTGATCGGGGTGAGCTGGGCCAGCCACGGGTGCCGCCGGAAGAGCGCCCAGAGGGTGCGGCCGACGAGCAGCAGCCGTTCCCGCCAGCCAGGCGGCAGCTGCGCGGGGTACGTCCCCTCGCCGTAGGCCGCGTCGGCCATGAGCAGGACGAGTTCGTCCTTGCCGGTCACGTACTTGTACGGCGCCATGGCCGCGACGCCGAGGCGGGCCGCCACGCCGCGCATCGACACCGCGCCGAGTCCTTCGGCGTCGGCGATGTCGATCGCCGTCCGCACGATCCGGTCGCGGGTCAGCCCGCGGTGGCCGCCGCGGCGGTCCCGGCCGGCGACGACCGTGCCGGACCGCGGCTCGGCGCGCACCAGCCCTTCCTGGCCGAGCAGCGCCAGCGCCTTGGCCGCGGTCGCCATCGCGACGCCGTGGTCGGCCGCGAGCCGCCGGGTCGAGGGCACGCGAGCCCCGGCGGGCAGCTCACCGCGTGCGATCCTGCCTCGCAGCTCCTCGGCGATCGCCACGTACTTCACGGCTCCTCCTGACCTAGTGCAGCTGACGATCTGTACTAGCACAGATGTCGCCGTTGAACTGCGATTACTCCAGTGTTGTGCGCAGGTAGCGTACGACTCTGGAGGCACAATGCGAAACGTCCTGATCTCCGGCGCGGGGGTCGCCGGCGCCACCCTCGCCTGGTTCCTGGCCCGCGACGGCTGGGCGGTGACCGTGGTGGAGCGGGCGCCCGGTCCGCGCACCGGCGGGCAGGCGATCGACGTGCGCGGGGCCGCGCTCGACGTCGTCGGCCGGATGGACCTCGGTGACCGGATGCGCGCGGTGCGCACCCGGATGCGCGGGATGTCCGTGGTGGATGGCGACGGCCAGGAGCTGTTCCGCTCCGAGGAGCGCACCTTCAGCAGCGGACGGCTCGACAGCGCCGACTTCGAGCTGCTGCGTGACGACGTCGTCGCGATGCTGCTCGAGGCGGCCGATGTCGAGTACGTCTTCGGTGACGCGATCACGGCGCTGACCGAAGAGGCGCAGGGCGTGCGCGTCGAGTTCGCCGGCGGCGGCTCGCGGACCTTCGACGTGGTGGTCGGCGCGGACGGGCTGCACTCGGCCGTGCGGCGGCTGGCCTTCGGGCCGGAAGAGCGGTTCGTCCGGCACCTCGGGCAGTACCTGGCGATCTTCCCGGCACCCAACTTCCTCGGGCTCGAGGACTGGCAGGTGTGGTTCCGGCACGAGGACACCGGCGGCGCCGTCTACCCGGTCCGGGACAACACCGAACTGCGCGTCACCCTCGGCTTCGGGTCCGGGCCGCTGCCCCGGCTGACGGTCCCGGAGCAGAAACGGCTGATCACCGAACGGCTCGGCGGCGTCGGCTGGGAGGTGCCGAAGCTGCTCGAAGCGATGGCCGCCGCGGACGTCTTCTACTTCGACGCGATGGCCCAGATCCACCTCGACCGCTGGTCGGCGGGCCGGATCGCGCTGGTCGGCGACGCGGGCTACTGCGCTTCGGCGTTGTCCGGCCAGGGGACGAGCCTCGCGCTCGTCGGCGCGTACGTCCTCGCGCAGGAACTCGGCCGGGCTGAACACGAAGCGGCCTTCGCGGCCTACGAGCGTCGGATGCGGCCGTTCGTCGCGCTCAACCAGGCGCTGGCCACCGAGAACCCGCAGGGCCCGGCGGCGGAGGAGTCGGTCGAGCGGGCGAAGAACGCCATCGACCTCACTTGAGGAAGCCGACCAGGGCCGCCGACGTGCGGTCCGGCGCCTCGAGGTGCGGGAAGTGCCCGACGCCCGGCCAGAGCTCCGGCTCGGCGTGCGGGCCCGCCCAGCGTACCGACGACGTCGCCGTCTCGGGCAGGATGCAGGTGTCGTCGGTGCCGTGCAGCTGCAGCGTCGGCGCCGCGATCCGGGTGCCGACGGCGTCGGTGAACCGCCGGCCTTCGCCGCGGAACTGGGCGCGGAAGGCCCACCGGTAGTACTCGAGCGCGCTGTGCGCGACGCCGGGCACGAGCATCGCCCGCCGGAACGTCCCGACGCTCTCCGTGAAGTCCGATGTGGACCGCCAGCGGCGGCCGGCCCAGCCGCCGAACAGGTCTTCGACGGCCTGTGCGTCGTTCTTCACGAGCCATTTCTCCGGCGCCATCGGCACCTGGAAGCGGAACAGGTGCCCGGCCGCGCGGCCCGGGCCGCGCCACGGGCGGGCCACCGCCGACCGCAGCGCGAGGGGGTGGGCGGCGCCGATGGCCGTCACCGACGCGACGAGCCGCGGGTGCAGCGCCGCGACCGTCCAGGCGAGCATGCCGCCCCACGCGTGGCCGACCAGGTGGGCGCGGCGCGCCCCGAGGGACTTGATCAGGCCGCCGACGTCACCGGCGAGCGTCCACGCGTCGTAGCCGCGGGGCGGCTTGTCCGAGTCGCCGTAGCCGCGCAGGTCGACGGCGACCGCGCGGAACCCCGCGTCGGCCAGTGCGGTCAGCTGGTGGTGCCAGGTCCACCAGAACTCGGCGAACCCGTGCAGCAGCACCACGACGGGTCCTTCGCCGAGCTCGGCGACGTGCAGCCGGATGCCGTTCGCGGACACGTCGCGGTGGACCCACGGGCCGTCGAGCCGGACGCTCGACGGGTCGGGGGACGCGGGCAACGCCTCAGTCGCGCGTGCTGGTCAGGTCGGCGTCGGCCGCCTTGTGCGGCTTGAGCGCGGCGGCGGTCTCCTTGACGCTGGCGATCGTCCGCTCCGGCGCCCGGAACTTCTTCACCTTGCGGTAGCCGAGGAACCCGGCTGCGCCCGCGACCAGCAGCATCAGGACGAACACGATGCCGAACGCGATCCACCGGTAGCGCAGCCACTGCGCCAGGCCTTCGGCCGCGAAGAAGAACAGGAAGAACGTGCTGTACAGGAAGACCGTCAGCGCGATCAGGAAGTAGACGGCCCCCTTGAGGCCCTTCTTCACCTCGCCGACCAGCTCGGACTTCGCGAGTTCCATCTCGGCCCGGACCAGGGTCGAGATGTGCTGGGTCGCGTCGCCGACGAGCCGGCCGATCGACTGGTCGCCGGGGACGTCGGTGTCGGAGGACAGCGGGAGGTAAGGCACGGCCCCCACGCCGTCGGGGCCGGTGCGTTCGTGTTTGGGGCTGCTCACCGGGTCATCGTGCCATGTGTCCGGAAACCGGGCGCGGCGGACTCACAGTGTGTCGGGGTTTGGGGGTCCAGGGGGCTTGCCCCCGGCTGGGGTCTGGGGCTCGGTCCCAGGTGACACTGTGTCGGGGTTTGGGGGTCCAGGGGGCTTGCCCCCGGCTGGGGTCTGGGGCTCGGCCCCAGCAGACACTGTGTCCGAGATTCTCGCGTGCACTTTGCTGCGACGGAGCAGCAAGGCCGCCGCCAGCAGGGACGCCGTGGCCGATGCGATCAGCACCGCCGCCTTGGCCAGCTCGCTCGCTTCCGCGGGCAACGCGAGTTCGGCGATCAGCAGGCTCACCGTGAAGCCGACCCCGCCGAGCACGGACAACGCGGTCATGTCGCGCCAGCCCGTCCCGCGCGGCTTCTCCGCCACGCGCAGCTTCACCGCGAGCAGGCTCGCCCCGAGGATGCCGATGACCTTGCCGCCGAGCAGCCCGGCCAGCACCGCCAGCGGCAACGCCGTCGTGAACACCGCGCCGAGCGCGTCGCCGTCGACCGAGATCCCGGCCGCGAACAGCGCGAACACCGGCACGGCGACCGCCGCCGACCACGGCTGGAGGCGGTGTTCGAGCCGCAGCGCCGGCGCTTCGGCCTCACCTTCGTCGGCGCGGACACGGGTCAGCAGGCCCAGTGCGACGCCGGCGATCGTCGCGTGGATGCCCGCCGAGTGGACCGCGACCCAGGTGACCAGCGCGAGCGGCACGTACAGCCACGGCGTCCGGACCCGCTTGTGCTGCAGGAACGCGTACAGCGCGAGCGCCACGACGGCGACGGCCGCCGCGACCAGGTCGAAGCCGGTCGTGAACAGCACGGCGATGACGACGATCGCGCCCAGGTCGTCCACCACGGCCAGCGACAGCAGGAACACCCGGGCACTAGAGGGCAGGTTCGACGCGGTCAGCGCGAGCACGCCGAGCGCGAACGCGATGTCCGTGGCGACCGGGACGGCCCAGGCCCGCTCGATGCCCGGCGTCCCCCAGCCGACGCTCAGCGCGACGAGGGCGGGCACGACCATGCCGCCGAGCGCGGCGACGACCGGCAGCACCGCCTGCTTGACCCGGGACAGTTCGCCGATGACGAGCTCCCGCTTGAGCTCGAGCCCGGCGACGAAGAAGAACAGCGCGAGCAGGCCGTCCTTCGCCCAGTCGCCGACTGTCAGGTTCAGGTGCAGCAAATCCGGGCCGAGCCGGAACTCGCGCAGCGCGTGGTAGCTGTCGCGCAGCGGCGAGTTCGCCCAGAGCAGGGCGACCGCGGTCGCGCCGAGCAGGATCAGCCCGCCGGTGGTCTCGGTGCGCAGGTAGCGCGCGAACTCGCTCAACGGACGGGACATCGGGCGGCTCCTGGGGTCGCTGATCACTGTTGCCGACCAGACTTCCCGGCGCACCTTTGCCGGTATTTTAATGCGTCTTTGTCACGGACCGTTATGGCGGTCGCCACAACGGGTGTCGGTGGTGGGTCACCAGGTGGGGTCATAGCATGCCAAACGACAACGAAGTCCCGAGACAAAGGAAGACGTAGTTGTGAGCACCTCCACCGAGGTCCAGCAGGACACGAGGTTCTTCGGGCACCCACGAGGGCTGGCGAACCTCTTCGGCGTCGAGATGTGGGAACGCTTCTCGTTCTACGGGATGCTGGGCATCCTGCCGATCTACCTCTACTACAAGGCGGACCAGGGTGGCCTGGGCCTCGCGCAGGAGTCGGCGCTCGGCATCGTCGGCGCGTACGGCGGGCTGGTGTACCTGTCGGCCGTCGTCGGCGCGTGGGTGGCCGACCGGCTGCTCGGCTCGGAACGCACGTTGTTCTACAGCGCGGTGCTGATCATGATCGGCCACATCAGCTTGGCGCTGCTGCCGGGCCTGGCCGGGATCGGCGTGGGCCTGGTGTGCGTCGCGGTGGGCAGCGGCGGCCTGAAGTCCAACGCGACGGCCATCGTCGGCACGCTCTACGCCGAAGGCGACGAGCGGCGCGACGCCGGTTTCACGATCTTCTACATGGGCGTCAACCTCGGTGCGTTCGTCGGCCCGCTGCTGACCGGGCTCGCGCAGACCGAGGTCGGCTTCCACCTGGGCTTCGGCCTCGCCGCGATCGGCATGGCGCTCGGCCTGGTCCAGTACACGCTCGGCCGCGGGAACCTCGGCGAGAAGGCCAAGGAGGTGCCGAACCCGCTGCCGGCGTCGCGGCGGCTACTGGCCGTCGGGGCCGCCGTCGTGCTGGTCGCCGTGATCCTGGCCCTGGTGCTGACCGGTGTCGTGCACCCGGGCAACCTCGCCGACGTCGTGGTCTGGGCGGTCGCCGCGATCTCGGTGGTCTACTTCCTCGTCATCCTGACCAGCCGCAAGATCACCGGCGTCGAGCGCAGCCGGGTGTTCTCGTTCATCCCCATGTTCATCGCCAGCGCCGCGTTCTTCTCGCTTTACCAGCAGCAGTTCACGGTCGTCTCGGCCTACACCGACCAGCGGCTGAACCGGGACCTGTTCGGCTGGGAGATGCCGGTGTCCTGGGTCAACTCGATCAACCCGGTGTTCATCATCGTGTTCGCGCCGATCCTCGCGGCGCTGTGGACGAAGCTGGGCGAGCGCCAGCCGTCGACGCCGATGAAGTTCGTGCTCGGCACGGTCCTGATGGGTGTCGCGTTCCTGCTGTTCCTGCCGATGGTGGGCAGCGGCAAGAACGCCAGCCCGCTCCTGGCGATGGTCGGCATCCTGTTCGTCTTCACGATCGCCGAGCTGTGCCTCTCACCGGTCGGGCTGTCGCTGTCGACGAAGCTCGCGCCGGAGGCCTTCCGGACGCAGATGGTGGCGCTGAACTTCCTCTCGATCTCCCTCGGCACGGCGATGTCCGGCAAGCTCGCCGAGTACTACTCGGTGGACGACGAAGCGCCGTACTTCAGCACGGTCGGCGGCGTCGCCATCGGCATCGGCGTGCTGCTGTTCCTGGGCATTCCCTTCATCCGCAAGCTGATGAAGGGCGTGCACTAACCGACGGTGACGCCGAAGAGCACCCCGACGTAGTACGTGACGACCATGGTGAGGGCGCCGACGCCGACGTTGCGGAGGATCGCGCGCCCCACCTTGGCGTCGCCGAGCCGCGCGCTGACCCACCCGGTGAGCGTCAGGCCGACGACGACCGCGGCGGCGCACGCCCACACCCGCAGCGAAACGCCGGCCCAGGCGATCGACAGGATCGGCAGCAGCGCGCCGACGGAGAACGCGAGCAGCGACGCCCACGCGGCCTGCCACGGGCTGGTGAGGTTGTCCGGGTCGATGCCCAGCTCGGCTTCGGCGTGCGCCTGCAGGGCGTCCTTTTCGGTCAGTTCGCGGGCGACGCGGCTGGCCAGCTCGGGCGAAAGCCCTTTCCCCTCGTAGATCTCGGCGAGCTCGCGCTCTTCGGCCTCCGGCATCGTCTTGAGCTCCTGCTTTTCCAGCCGGAGCAAGGCCTGTTCGGTGTCGCGCTGCGTGCTCACCGAAACGTATTCCCCGCCGGCCATGGAAAACGCGCCGGCGACGAGCCCGGCGATCCCGGCGGTGAGGATGGTCGTGGCTTCGGTGGTCGCGCCGGCCACCCCGACGACGATGCCGGCGACGGACACGATCCCGTCGTTCGCCCCGAGAACCCCGGCCCGCAGCCAGTTCAGTTTCCCGCCGACACCCTGGTGCGGTTCGTGGGTGTGCTCCACGGCGTCACCGTCAATCGTTTCGGTCACCGGACCAGTGAAACACGAACCGGGAATCGTGGCGAGACCTGGGCTTTCGCTCAGGTTGGCCTAAATAACTCTTGCCTTACCTAAGCCGGTCCTGTGTGGACTCAGCGGTTTTGGGACATGATGGGCGGCATGGAGGAGCAGGTGTGGCAGCCGCTGGTGACGGTGGAGGGCCTCCCGCTGGAAGGCGGCGAGGGCCGGTTCCGGCTGCTGGAGACGGCGTCGAGCGGTCTGGCGTACTTGATCCACTACCCGGCGGGAGTGGCGTCGCCGACGCACGCGCACGACCACGACAGCATCGTGTACGTCCTGTCCGGCCGGATACGGGGAGCGGTCGACGGCGTGGAGGCGGTGCTGGAGCCGGGTGACTCGGTGCTGCACCCGCGTGGAGTGGCCCACCACGTGGAGGCGCTGACGGACTCCATGTGGGTGGAGTTCAAGTCCCCGCTGCCGGAACGCCCGCCGATCGCCTGACGTCGTCGCCTCGAGAAGCGGAAACGCCCGGCCCCGCCAAGCGCGGACCCGGGCGTTTCCTGGGATGAAGCTCAGACGTCCAGCTCGGCGAGGGCCTGCTTGGCCTTCTCGAGCTCGGCCTCCAGCGCCGCGACCTTCGCCGCCTGCGCCTCGCGGGCCTGGTTGATCACCTCGTCGATCGGGCCGGACAGGTCGCTGTGCAGCTCCTTCGCCGCCCGCGAGACCGCCGCGGCGGGGATCTCGAGGCCCTTCGCGACCCACTTGCTGCCGTTCTTCAGCTCGGCCTGCCACTCGCCGTCGGCGGTGCCGGTGACCGTCAGGGTCAGCTCGACCGTGCGGGTCTTCTTCGCCGTCGAGGCCGTCGCGCCCTTCGGGCGGCCTCGCTTCGGCTTGGGGGCCTCCTCGGCGGCCGGCTCGGCGGAGTCGTCCGAAGGGGCCGGGGACGCGGACTCGGTGACGGCCGCCTCGGTGGTGGAGACTTCCGGAGCCGGGGCCTCGGCCGTTTCCTCGTCGTGCGTCAGGACATCCACGGTCATCGTCGTGTCGTCTCCTTGCCCAGGGTGTGGTTCGCGGCACAGCGTAGAACATGCGTTCGAGCCGTGCCACTCGGGGGTGCCATGACAGAGCCCTCCCGGCGTGCAGCCGGAAGGGCCCTGGCGGAAGAACGCTAGCTCACTCCTCGGACTTGCCGGACTTCAGGCCCGACGAGATCAGCTCCATCACCGACGAGTCGGCCAGCGTGGTGACGTCGCCGATCTGGCGGTTCTCGGCGACGTCGCGCAGCAGGCGGCGCATGATCTTGCCCGAGCGCGTCTTCGGCAGCTCCGGCACGACCATGATCTGGCGCGGCTTCGCGATCGGCCCGATCTCCTTCGCGACGTGGTTGCGCAGCTCCTGCACGGCCTCTTCGCCACCGTCGGCCGCATTGCCGCGCAGGATGACGAACGCGACGATGCCCTGGCCGGTGGTCGGGTCCGTCGCGCCGACGACCGCGGCCTCGGCCACCGTCGGGTGCGAGACGAGCGCCGACTCGACCTCGGTGGTCGAGATGCGGTGGCCGGACACGTTCATCACGTCGTCGACGCGGCCCAGCAGCCAGACGTCGCCGTCGTTGTCGTACTTCGCGCCGTCGCCGGCGAAGTAGTAGCCCTGCTCGCTGAACCGCGACCAGTACGTCTCCTTGAAGCGTTCCTCGTCGCCCCAGACGCCGCGCAGCATCGACGGCCACGGCTTGTCGAGCACCAGGTACCCGCCGCCGCCCGGGCCGACCTCGTTGCCCTGGTCGTCGACGACCTTCGCGGAGATGCCCGGCAGCGCCTTCTGCGCCGAGCCCGGCTTCGCCGCGGTGACGCCCGGCAGCGGCGAGATCATGATCGCGCCCGTCTCGGTCTGCCACCACGTGTCGACGACCGGCGTCTTGCCGGCGCCGATCGTTTCGCGGTACCAGATCCACGCCTCGGGGTTGATCGGCTCGCCGACCGAGCCGAGCACCCGCAGCGACGAAAGGTCGTACTTCTCCGGGATCTCCGCGCCCCACTTCATGAACGTGCGGATCAGCGTCGGCGCGGTGTAGTAGATGGAGACCTTGTACTTCTGGATGATCTCCCAGTGCCGTCCTTCGTGCGGGGTGTTCGGCGTGCCTTCGTAGACGACCTGCGTGACGCGGTTGGCCAGCGGGCCGTAGACGATGTAGCTGTGGCCGGTGATCCAGCCGATGTCCGCGGTGCACCAGTAGACGTCTTCGCCGGCCTTGTGGTCGAAGACGTTGTGGTGCGTGTAGGCCGTCTGCGTCAGGTAGCCGCCGGAGGTGTGCAGGATGCCCTTCGGCTTCCCGGTCGTGCCGGACGTGTAGAGGATGAACAGCGGGTGCTCGCTGTCGAACGCCTCGGGAGTGTGCTCTTCGGACTGTCCGTCGACGAGGTCGTGCCACCACAGGTCGCGCGCGTCGTTCCACGGGACGTCGCCCTCGAGCTTGTCGCCCGTGCGCTTCACGACGATGACCTTCTCGACGGTTTCGGCACCTTCGAGCGCTTCGTCGACATTGGCCTTCATCGGCGCGGCCTTGCCGCGGCGGAACTGGCCGTCGGAGGTGATGACGATCTTCGCGGCGGCGTCGTCGACGCGGGCTCGCAGCGCCGTCGGGGAGAAGCCACCGAAGACGACGCTGTGCAGCGCGCCGATCCGTGCGCACGCGAGCATGGCGAAGATGGCCTCGGGGACCATCTGCAGCTGGATCGCCACGACGTCGCCGGCACCGACGCCGAGGGACGTGAGTGCGTTGGCGGCCTTGGAAACCTCGGTCTTCAGCTCGGCGTAGGTGATGTCCCGCGTGTCGCCCGGCTCGCCGACCCAGTGGATCGCGACCTGGTCGCCGTGCCCCGACTCGACGTGCCGGTCGACGCAGTTGTACGCGACGTTCAGCTTGCCGCCGACGAACCACTTCGCGAAGGGCGCATTGGTCCAGTCCAGTACCGTGGTCCACTTCGTGTCCCACGTCAGCCGCTCCGCCTGCTTGGCCCAGAACGCTTCGCGATCGGCATCCGCCTCGGCGTAGAGATCGGCCTTCGCGTTCGCCTGAGCAGCGAAATCATCGCTGGGCGGGAAGGTGCGGCTCTCGGTGAGCAGGTTGTCCAGTGCGGGGGACTGCTCGGTCATGGTTGCAAGGCCTCCTGTAGTGCGCCGAAACGACGGCTAGCGGCACGCTAGCGACGTTAGTCCGCCTTGTAAAAGGTTGCACCCACGTTGCCCTGTCGTTTCACCGAGGCAGGCGAGCGGCGGTGACTAAGCGTTCGCTCAGCCGCGCCTTCGCCGCCGGCCACTCCGGCGCCAGCATCGAGTACGTGACGGTGTCGCGCGACGAGCCGTCCGGCCGGATCCGGTGCGCCCGCAGCACACCTTCGCGAAGCGCGCCAAGCCGTTCGATGGCGCGTTGCGAGCGGAGGTTGCGGATGTCGGTCTCCCAGGCGACCCGTTGCGCGCCAAGGGTTTCGAACGCGTACTCGAGCAGCAGCAGCTTCGACTCCGTGTTCAGCCCGGTGCGCTGCCAGTCCGCGCCGATCCACGTGTGCCCGATCGACAGGATCCGGTGCTTCTCGGCGACCTGGTAGTACGACGTCGTCCCGGCGACGCGGCCGGAGGCGACGTCGAGCTGCGCGAATGGCCGCCGGTCGGGGTCGGCGATCGCCTGCTCGACGAACCGTTCCATGGCGGGCAGGTCGGCGGGCTGCCGGACACTCAGCCACGTCCAGACGCCCGGGTCGGTGCCGGCCTCGAACAGGCCCTTGGCGTGCTCGGGCGTCAGCGGCTCCAGGCGGACGTGCTCGCCGGACAGGGTCGGCTGCGTGTTCCAGTCGGTCACGTCCTCACCGTAGAGACGGCAATGGCTGTCCCGGATAGCCAGTTTCCGAGCATTTCCAGAGGCCACTTGGTCGTTGCCTATGCTCGGCTGACCACGACGAAGGGCGAGATCGATGGCCGAAGAGCGGGAAGAGCTGAGCTGGGAGCTGTTCGGCACGGCGAGCCGTGAACTGGCTCACACCATTGCCGGAGACGGCTTCGCGCCGGACCTCATCCTGTCCATCGCCCGCGGCGGGCTGTTCGTCGCCGGCGCGCTCGGCTACGCGCTCGACGTGAAGAACCTGCACGTGATGAACGTCGAGTTCTACACCGGCGTCGACCAGCGCCTCGACCTGCCGGTGATGCTGCCGCCGGTGCCCAACGTCGTCGACCTGACGAGCAAGAAGGTGCTGATCGCCGACGACGTCGCCGACACCGGCGCGACGCTCAAGCTGGTCCGCGACTTCTGCCTCGAGCACGTCGCCGAGGTGCGCTCGGCCGTCGTCTACCAGAAGCCGCACTCGACGGTGAAGTGCGAGTACGTCTGGCGGCACACGGACAAGTGGATCAACTTCCCGTGGTCGGTGCTGCCGCCCGTGGTTTCCCGTGAAGGCCAGGTGCTCGATGCCTGATCCGCTAAAGCCCCTCCTCGACCTGGAAGGCGTAGCGGCGGCCGCGAAGTCCGCGCAGGACGCGGTGTTCGCGGTCCACCGCCTCCCGGCGAACCTCCGCGGCGGCGCGGCGACGGCGGCGGAAGCGTCGGTGCGGGCCGCCCGCGCGTCCGCCGGCATCGAGGGCGCGAACCCGGAGCTGCCCGCGGACGGCGCGGTCGCCGACCCGGTCCTGGCGGGCGCGCTGCGCGTGGCGGAGACGCTGGAGTCGCTGCTGCCGACGTGGCGCCGCGCGCCGATGCAGGCGTTGGCGCGCCTGCACGTCCTGGCGGCGGCGGACCTCGTCGAGGACCCGGACGCGCTGGGCCGCCCGAGCTCCGGCGGCGGCCGCCTCGAGCTGCTGGCCCAGCTGGTGACGGGAGCGACGTCGGTACCGGGCCCGGTCCTGACGGCGGTCGTGCACGGAGAGCTGCTGGCGCTCAAGCCGTTCGCCACGGCGAACGGAGTGGTGGCCCGAGCGGCCGCGCGGCTGACGATGGTCGCGACGGGCCTGGACCCGAAGGCGCTGAGCGTGCCGGAGGTGGCGTTCTTCCGCCGGGTACCGCGGTATCTCGAAGCGGCGGAAGGCTTCGCGGGCGGGACGCCGGAGGGCGTGCGCGCGTGGCTGCTGTTCTGCTGCGAAGCATTCGAGGCGGGTGCGCGCGAGGCGAAGAGCATCTCGGACGCGGCTTCCTGACGCGGCGGTCCGAAATGCCGGAACGGCGGTAGTCCACGGGTCCTCGCACGTGGTCTGTTTACCGCCATGAACCGGTGGCGGAAGTGCGGTGCTTTCCTGGCGGCAGTGCTCGCCGCGGCGGTGACGGTGCCGGCGGCCGCCGGGCCGGCGAACGCCGAAACCGCCATCCAGTCCTGCACCGGTACCTGGGCGGTCACCTACGACCCGCCGATCACGAACACGCCGCGGCTCGTGACCGGTGTCCTCACCGGCACGTTCCCCGTCTGCACCGATCCCCAGGCGTTCAACGCGTCCTACACGCAGGCGTTCACGGACACCGTCTCGTGCACGACGCTGCTCAATGCGGGCTCGACGTCCCGCACGTACGTGTGGGGCAACCCGTCGGCCGCGCCGACCACGTTCACCTACAACTTCACGACCACCGCGGTCGGCGCTCAGGTCGTGGTCACGCCGAACGCCCTCGCGTGCGCCGGATCGGGCGTCGGGAGCCTCACCGGCCCGACGACGCTCACCATCTACGCGCCCTGAGCTGACGGCTGCTGCGCGAGGACGGCGTCGAGCAGGCCGGGGAACCGCGCCTGGATGTCGTCGCGGCGCAGCACGATCCAGCGGCGCCTGCCTTCGACGGTCGTTGTCGTCAGGCCGGCTTCGCGCAGTACGCGCCAGTGGTGGGACAGCGTCGCCGCCGTGATGTCGAGGTCGTACTCCTCCAGCGCGCAGCTGCGCGGCTCGGTCTCCGCCGCCAGCTCGCGCACGATTTCCAGGCGCACCGGGTCGGCGAGCGCCTGCAGCACGGTCACGATCTCGATCGCTTCGCGCGCCGGCTGGGGCAGTGTGCGGGCCACGGCCTTCCCTTCGACTATTTGACAACGATCTAAGTATAACTCCATCATGACCTTATGACGATTCGACGATCATCTAATGATCGGGTGGGGGTCCTCCTCGTCCTCGCGGTGGGCACGTTCACCGTCGGCACCGACGGGTTCGTGCTCAACGGCCTGCTGCCCGCCATCGCCGCCGACCTGCGCGTGACGGAGTCCGTCGCGGGCCAGCTCACCACCGTCTTCGCCCTGACCTACGCGCTCGCTTCGCCGCTCATCGCCGCGTTCACCGGCGGCTGGGACCGCCGGTGGCTGCTGGCCGGCGGCATGGCGCTGTTCACCGCAGGCATGGCCGGGCAGGCGCTCGGCACGTCGTTCGCCGTCGTCGCCGGGGCCCGGCTGCTCGCGGCCGTCGGCGCGGCCGCCTTCCAGTCCACCGCCTACGTCCTCGCGGGCGCGTTGTCGTCCGACGAACGCCGCGGCCGCGCGCTGGCGACCGTCGCCGGCGGGATGAGCGTGTCGATGGTGCTCGGCGTCCCGATCGGCGTGCTCGCCGGGACCTGGCTCGGCTGGCGCGCGGTGATGTGGGGCATCGGGGTGGTCGCCGTAGTCGTCGCCGTGCTGATCCCGATCATCCCCGAGGTGCGCATGCCCGCGGTGGGGCTGCGCACGCGGCTCGCCGTCCTCGGGCGGCGGCCGGTCGTCCGGGTGCTGCTGGTGACGGTGTTCGGCACGATCGCCGCCTTCACCGTGTTCGTCTACCTGCCGGTGCTGGTCGCGCCGGTCGCGAGCGGCGCGGTGCTGTCCTGGGTCCTGGTCGGCTCCGGCGTCGGCCAGGTCGTCGGCACCACCGTCGCGGGCCGCGCCACCGACCACCTCGGTCCCGGCCGGGTCCGCGCGCTTTCCCTGGCCGGCACGGCGATCGTCCTCGCGGTACTCGACGTGGCGGTGCTGTCGCTGCCGGGCGCGCTGCTGCTCGCGCTGTGCTCGGGCGTCTTCGGTGGCATGTTGATGGTGCCGCAGCAGCACCGGCTCTTCACCGTCGCGCCGGACGTCGCGACCGTCGCATTGGGACTGAACGGCTCGGCGATCTACGTCGGGGGCGCGCTGGGTTCGGCGCTCGGCGGCGCCGTGCTGGCCGGCGCGGGACCGGCATGGGTCGGTCCGGCCGCCGCCGTCGCCTCTCTCACGGCGCTCGCCCTCTGCGTCACGAGAGCTTTGCCGACCACTTTTCTTCGATCCGCCCGAACCGCCACACCGCCAGTGCGATGACCCAGGTCAGCACGAACAGCCCGACGATCCCGAAGCCGACGTAGTCCAGGTTCACCGACGCGATCGCGGCCAGCGGACCCGAGGTGATGTCCAGCTTCTCGGTGAGGATGGAGACGAGCTCGATCGTGCCGATCACGAACGCGACGGCGACCGACAACGACGTCACCGTGATGTTGTAGAAGATCTTGCGGACCGGCTTCGCGAACGCCCAGCCGTAGGCGAAGTTCATGAAGCAGCCGTCCACGGTGTCGAACAGGCTCATGCCGGCGGCGAAGAGGATCGGCAGCACGAGGATCGCGTACCAGGGCAGGGCGAAGGTCGCCGCGCCGGCGGCGAGCACGAGCAGGCCGATCTCGGTCGCGGTGTCGAAGCCCAGCCCGAACAGCAGCCCGACCGGGTAGATGTGCCACGGCTTGCGCACGGCCTTCGTCGCGCCGCGAAGCAGCCGGTTCAGCGCGCCGCGGTTGTCCAGCTGGCGTTCGAGTGCGGCTTCGTCGAACTCACCGTGGCGCATCCGCCGGAACACCCGCAGGATGCCGACCAGCACGACGAGGTTCAGGATGGCGATGACGTAGAGGAACACACCGGACACCGACGTCCCGATCAGGCCGGTGGCTTCGTGCAACGCCGACGAGCCGTTCTCGACCTGCCCGGCCAGCGCGCGCACGCCCAGCGACAGCAGCAGGCACAGCGCGAAGACGATCGTCGAGTGCCCGAGCGAGAACCAGAACCCGACCGACAGCGGCCGCTTGCCGTCGGCCATCAGCTTGCGGGTGGTGTTGTCGATGGCGGCGATGTGGTCGGCGTCGAACGCGTGCCGCATGCCGAGGGTGAACGCCGTGACGCCCAGCCCGATCCCGAACACGCCGGACGTGCCCAGCGCGTAGTGCCGGGGCGCGACGAAGGCCGCCAGCACCACCCAGCCCACGACGTTGAGCAGCAGGACGAACCCGGCCATCCCGCCGATCGACACCCACTCGCGGCGCGACAGCCCGCGCCGCGAGTCCTCGGTCGTGCTCATGCCCACCCGCCTTCCCTCATCTGAGAGGTTAGGCAGGTGAACAGATGATCGGCAACGGGTTCTAGCTGGCGCGCACCCGCACCAGGTCCAGCGCCTTCCGGACGTGCCCCTCCGCGGTGTGCAACGCCTTCGCGGCGGTCTGGACGTCCACCCCGGAGAGCAGGTGCACCAGCGCCACCTTGAGGTCGCCCCCGGCCTCGGTCAGCGCGTCCGAGCAGTCGGCCATCGTCATGCCGGTGGCCTCCTGCAGGATCCGGATGGTCCGGCCGCGCAGCTTCGCGTTGGTGGCCCGCATGCTGACCATCAGGTTGGAGTAGGTCCGGCCCAGCTTGATCATCGTCGCGGTGGAGAACGACGTCAGGATCATCTTCTGCGCCGTGCCCGCCTTCATCCGGGTCGAGCCGGCGATCGCCTCCGGGCCGGTGTCGACGGCGATGAGCACGTCGACACCCGCGGGCTTGGCGGCCTTCGGGTTGCCGGAGACCAGGCCGGTGCGGGCGCCCTTGCGCGACGCCGCGGCCAGCGCGCCGAGGACGTACGGCGTCCTGCCCGACGCCGTCAGCCCCAGCACGAAGTCGCCGGGCTGGACCATGGCGGCCATCTCGGCCGCGCCGGCCTCGTCGTCGTCCTCCGCGTTTTCGACGGCCTGGCGCAGGGCCCGCTCGCCACCGGCGTGATGCGCGATGAACCAGTCCGCCGGCACGTTGAACGTCGGCACCAGCTCGGCCGCGTCCAGCGTGGCCAGGCGTCCCGAGGTGCCCGCGCCGACGTAGTGCACCCGCCCGCCGGCCCGCAGGGCCTCCACCGCGTAGTCCACCGCGCGCGCCACCTGGGGCAGCACCGCGGCGACCGCGCCGGGGACCGTCCGGTCCTCGGCGTTGATCGCGCCCAGGATCCCCGCGGTGGACATCAGGTCGATGTCCGTGGTGCGGGGATTGCGAGTCTCGGTCGGCGAATCGACGTGCACCGCCTGCACGGGGACGGTCATCATGCGCCTCACATTTTCTCCGGTCATTGCTTGCCGGTTTCCCGCGGACGGCGACGACCGTCCGGCCTGACCCCCAGGCGGTGCGAGCCGACCGCGTCCCTGGTGGCGTCCAGGGCGCTGACCGACGCGTCCATGTGCCGCTGCGCGACGCCGATGAACAGGCAGTCGATGACGGTGAGCTGGGCGATGCGGCTCGCCGTCGCTCCCGAACGGAAGGTGGTTTCCCGCGCCGCGGTGGTCAAAACGTAGTCGGCGACCTCGGTGATCGGCGACCGCGGGAAGTTCGTCACGGCGATGGTGACCGCGCCGTGCTCGCGGGCGACCCGCAGCGCTTCGACGGTGTCGGTGGTCGCGCCGGTGTGCGAGACGCCGATCGCGACGTCACCGGGGCTGAGCACCGCGGCCGAGGTCAGCATGATGTGCGTGTCGGACCACGAGAAGCAGACCCGGCCGATGCGGTGCAGCTTCTGCTGCAGGTCGGCGGCGACGAACGCGCTGGCACCGACGCCGTAGACGTCCACCCGGCCGGCGTTCGCGACGACCTCGATCACGCGTTCCAGCGTGGCGACGTCGAGCTGGTCCGCCGTCTCCTCGACGGCCCGCGCGTCGGCGAAGCTGACCTTGCCGATCACCGCGGCCAGGTCGTCCTCCGGCCCGATCTCGCCGCCGAGGTTGCGCGTGGTGCGCGCCTCGGTACGGGCGGTGTCCGCGGCCAGCGCGATGCGCAGCTGGGGGTAGCCGCCGACGCCCACGGCCTTGCAGAACCGCGTGACGGTGGTCTCGCTGGTGTTGGCGGCCAAGGCCACCTCGGTGATGCTGCGCCTCGCGACCGACGCGGGATCCTCCAGCACCACCTTCGCCACGCGCTGCTCGGCGCGGGCCAGGCCGGGGAGCAGGGACCGGATCCGCACCAGCGGGCTCGCGTCGGCGTCCCGCACGGCCGTCTGGACCGATACGGGCTCGGACGGTGCCGCTTCGACTACGGATTCGGTATCACTCACCGTCGGAAAGTTACTAACCGTTGGCATTTGCGACAAGGCTACCCACACCCTTCGGTAGGATCGCAACCCGTCCGTGTCTGCGGATCTAGATTTGCGATTAATCGTTGACCAGAAAGTCGCCAACAGGGTCGACCTTGTTAACGAGGTCAAGCTAACGACTTGGCAACTTAGTGTCGCGGTGCAAACGGCAAGAAGATGGTTAATTCGGCCGAAAAGTTAACGACGAGCGACAGAGTCGTCACCGTGCGCTCAACTGCCAACCCTCTGCGACGAAGGCGGCGGGGTTCCGCTCACCGTCGAGGAGTGATCGGCCGCTCTCGGTGACTTTCACACCGTCGACCGAAACGCCCCGCCCCGTGTAGTTCGGGTCAGTGCTGTAACGCCAGCGGAGGCGCACGGAGGGGCCCTGCGGCACCACGCCGCTCGCCTTCCACCAGGCACGGTGGCCGTGTCCGGAGAGCGACGTCACATCTCCGGAGGGTGCGCCCGGACCGGAAACCGATACGGCGATCGGTTGCCAGTTCACTCCGTCGGTGGACGCCTGCAGCTCTAGTGGATCGGTCGGGCCCTCGGTGTCCACGAAGGCATAGAACGACACGCGCGCGTGATCACTTTGGGTAGTGAACGGCTGAGTACTCAGCGTGGCGACGCTCGCGTTACCCAGCGTGCTCGTCCAAGCATCCTTCCCGACCATCGGCCGCACGGCCATGGCCCTCGCCAGCGACGTCGCCCACACCTGGCGCGCGGGGTTGATCGAGCCCCAGCTCCGGCTCGGGTGCACGCGGTTGGTCAGCAGGATCGCGAACGACCGCGACTCGGGGTCGATGACCAGCGTCGTCCCGGTGAAGCCGGTGTGCCCGGCGGTCACCGGCGAGGCCAGCGCACCCATGTACCAGGGCTGGTCCAGCTCGAAGCCCAGGCCGTGCGAGTCGTCCGGGAACTGCTGGTTGTAGTTCGTCAGCATCTGCCGCACGGTCTCGGCGCCGAGGATCCGGTGCCCGCGGTAGCTGCCGCCGTTGAGGATCGTCTGGGCGAGCACGGCCATGTCGCCGGCGGTGCTGAACACCCCGGCGTGCCCGGCGACACCACCGAGCGACCACGCGTTCTCGTCGTGCACGCTGCCGCGCACCATCCCGCGCGGCGGGTTCGCCTCGAACTCCGTCGCGGCGATCCGGTCCAGCTTCGACGCGGGCGGGTTGTACCCCGTGTCGGCCATGCCGAGCGGCGCGGTGATCCGGTCGTGGACCACCCTGTCGAGGGTCTGGCCGGTCAGCTTCTCGACGATGAAGCCGAGGGTGAGCAGGTTGATGTCGGAGTACAGGTAGGTCGTGCCCGGCTTGTTCTTCAGCGGGCTGTCGAGCACGGCCTGCCGGCGCGCGGGGATGTCCGGGTAGCCCGCCCACAGCGACGGGACCGGGTCGGCGTCGAACCCGGACGTGTGCGTCAGCAGCATCTTGACGGTGACCGCGGCCTTGTCGCCGGTGGCGAACTCCGGGAAGAAGCGGCTCACCGGCGTGTCGATCGTGAGCTGCCCGCGTTCGGCCAGCTGCAGCACGGCGATCGAGGTGAACAGCTTAGAGATCGACGCCATGTCGAAGATCGTGTCGTTCTTCATGGGGACCTGCTGGTCCGCGGGTAGCTCGGTGCCCTTCGCGTCGGCGTAGCGCAGCGCGCCGCCGGCCGCGTACCGGTCGACGACCACACCGTCGTGCGCGAGCAGGCCCACCGCGCCGGAGAAGTGCGGGTGCCCGGACGCGTCCGGCCTCGTCCAGCTCGCCAGGAAGTCCTCGGCGGCCTTGATCGGCGCCGGGTCGAGGCCGACGTCCTGCGGCTTGCCGTCCCGCAGCGTCGTCCACGGCGGCGCGAAGCCGTGCTGCGGCCGGTCGAAGCGGCCGGCCGCGGAGTCGTGGCTGGTGATGGCGCCGGCTCCCGGGTTCGACACGGTCAACGTGGTCAGCGCGACCAGTACTCCGGCGGCCGCGACAAGGACCTTCCTAGCACGCACGAGTTCCCCCTCAGCGGTACAGCAGGTAGTGGCGGCGTCTCCGGTCGAACTCGGCGAGCTCGGCCCGCCAGGCCCCGGTGACCTCGTCGACGCCCGCACCGCCGTCGACCATGGTCCGCAGGCGATCGGACCCGGAGAGCTTGTCGATGTAGTTGTCGGGGCGCCAGGCGAAGACGTCCGGGTGCAGCGCCTTCGCCGTGACGAGCATGGCGACCGCGGTCCGGATCGCGTCGAACGCCCGCGGGTCCTCGACGCTCACCTGCACGCCACCGCAGGTCTGGTTGACGAACTTGCTGAACGTCGGCACGAAGTAGACCTCCCGGAACTTCGCCCCGGGCAGCCGCAGGTCCTCGAGCTTCTCGCGCCAGCGCCAGTCGAGCCCGGGCGCGCCGATGATCTCGAACGGCCGGGTCGTCCCGCGGCCCTCGGAGAACACCGTGCCTTCGAACATGCCGGTGCCCGGGTAGACGAGCGCCGTGTCCGGGGTCGGCATGTTCGGGCTCGGCAGCACCCAGTTCAGGCCGGTCTGCGCGAAGAGCGTGTCACGCTGCCAGCCGCGTACCTGGACGACGTCGAGGTGCTCGAGCTCCACCCCTTCGCCGGGCAAGAACTCCTCGGCGAAGAAGCGGGCCAGCTCGCCGACGGTCATCCCGTGCTGCTGTGCGATCGGCTTCCGCCCGATCCCGGACGCGAACTTCGGGTCCAGCACGGGACCAGCCACCCGGCCGCCGATCGGGTTCGGGCGGTCGAGCACGACGAAGGCGGCGTTCACCTTCGCCGCGGCAACCATCGCCGTGTAGAGCGACCAGATGTAGGTGTAGAAGCGCGCGCCGACGTCCGCGATGTCGAACACGACGGTGTCGACGCCTGCCTTGGTGAACAGCGACGCGAGCTTCGTCACGTCGACGCCGTACGCGTCGTACACCGGCACGCCGGTGCGCGGGTCGGTGTAGTCGCCTTCGGAGCCACCGGCCTGCGCGCTGCCGCGGAAGCCGTGTTCCGGCCCGAAGGCCGCGACCGGCTTGACGCCGGCCGCGACCATCGAGTCGACGATGTGGTCGCCGTTCAGCAGAACCCCGGTCGGGTTGGACAGGACGCCGACCTTGCGGCCCTTCAGCGGCCGCCAGCCCTGCGCGGCCCATTGCTCGGCGCCGGTGAGGACCCGGCCAGGGCGGCTCTCCGGCTCGGCCCCCGCCACGGCGGAGCCGCCCGCCAGCGCCGGGACCGCGAGCGCGCTCGCGCCGAGGAACCGGCGCCGGTCGAGGTTCACCACGTCAGCCCGTGGCCGAACGGGTACTTCACGGTCTGCATGTCGGTCCCGGCGGGGATGTCGACCGGCAGCTTCCCGACCGGCGCCGTCTCGCCGAGGATCACCTTGGCCAGCGCCTCCAGCGTCGGCCCGATGTAGCCGTAGGTGGCGAGCCAGGTCGTGACGCTGGTCGGGTAACCGGCGTCGTACGGGATCTGCGCGGCCACCGCGACGACCGGCTTGCCGGTGGCCTGCAGGGCGTCGAGCAGCTGGGTCTGCCGCGGGAACCCGCCGATGTTGTTGGTGAGCACGACGACCAGGTCGGCGTTCCGGGCGTTCGCGACCGCCTGCGCGATCTGGGCGTCCGTCGGGGCCTGGCCGGTCTGGTACGCCGTCGCGGCCGTGCCGTGCGCGGTCAGCTTCTGGGCGAGCGACGCCGTCGTCGAGACGCCCCAGCCGGTGACCAGCGTCGTCGCGGGCTTCTGCTTGAGCGGCAGCAGGCCGGCGTCGTTCGCGATCGCCGTGATGCCGCGGTCGGCGATGTCCTGCGCGGTGGCCAGGTTCGCCGGCGTGCCGACGACCTTCATCACCCGGTTCGGGTCGACGAACGGCGAGAACAGGATGCCGCGCTCGAACTTCAGCTTCAGCACGCGCAGCACGCTCTGGTCGATCCGCTGCATGGGGATCTCGCCGGACTTCACGGCGTTCAGCACCGAGTTGATGGCGACGTCGAGGTGCACCGGCATGAGCAGCTGGTCGACACCGGCCTTCAGCGCGAGAACCGGGATTTCGGCGTCGCTGTGCAGCTGGCGGACGCCCTGCATCTCGAGCGAGTCGGTGATCACCACGCCGTTGTAGCCCAGCTCGTTGCGCAGCTTGCCGGTGATGATCGGCTTCGACAGCGTCGCCGGCTCCAGCGACGGGTCGAGGCTGGGGAACTGGATGTGCGCGCTCATGATCGAGTCGATGCCGGCCGCGATCGCGGCCTTGAACGGCGGCACGTCCGTGGCCCGCCACTGCGCCTCGGTGCTGTCGATCCGCGGCAGGCCGGTGTGGCTGTCGGTCGGCGCGGCGCCGTGCCCGGGGAAGTGCTTGGCCGTCGCGGCGACGGTCTTCGGCGGGAAGTCCGAGTCCTGGAAGCCCTTGACCTCGGCGGTGACGAAGTCGCTGGCCAGGCCGGGCTGCCCGGAGAACGACCGGACGCCGATGACCGGGTTCACCGGGTTGGAGTTGACGTCGGAGTCGGGCGCGAAGTCCTGGTTGATGCCGACGGCACGCAGCTCGTGGCCGAGGATCGTGGCGGCCTTCGTCGCGCGCCCGGTGTCCCGGCCGGCCGCGATGGCCATCGCGTTCGGGAACTCCGTGGCCGGCGCGCCCATCCGGGTCACCGTGCCGCCCTCCTGGTCGGCGGCGATCTGCAGCGGGATGTGCGCGCCGCTCGTGACGGCGGCCTGCTGGAGGCCGTTGGACAGCTTCGCGACCTGCACGGGGTCGTCGAAGTTGTCGCGCGTGTCGTTGTTGAAGTAGATGACGCCGCCCAGGTGGTACTTCCGGATCACCTGGGCCGGGGTGTCGACCCCGAAGTCGGCCTGGTTCTTCGGGTTCACCTCGTCGGCGGACTTGCCGTTCACCCACGTGACGAACAGCTGCCCGACCTTCTGCTCGAGCGTCAGCCCGCGCAGCGCCTGTGTCGCCGCGGCCTCCGCCTGCGCCTCCGCGCTCACCCGCGGTGCGCTCGCCGCGGTCGCGACACCCACACCGGTGAGGGCGAGCACCCCCGCGACGGGCAGGGCGAGCGCATGGAACCTCCGATTTCGGGTCGTCACGACCAGCCTCCCAGAAAGTTGCGGGCGCCCGGCGGACGTGAGAAGTCCACTCGGAGGCGCCGGTATCGGGAAGCTACTCACCGAATCCGTCGATGTCCATCGGCCGACGGCACCAACGGAGGTATTCGTACCCGGATCGGTAGGAAGTCGCCGTGCGCGTGAAGCGAACGGGTGGCGGCCGGTCGGCCGCATAGACGAGGCGGCGCCCGTGACCCCGGAGGGTCGACGGGCGCCGCCTGCAAGCGCGAACTTCTCGGGCGACCAAGCGTGCAACTCTGGTCGTACCTACATGGACTCGGCGTGTGGCGTCCCACTACGCAGTCCCTAGACGACGAGCCTCCCGCGGCGCGCTGCGCGTGGGTACCCGGAGTCCGCGCACGGAGGTTTGCCGGGGTGGAACAGGCTTCTCTTCTACCTGTTCCCTGGCCGACCGAACGTCCGCACCTACTTTCTACGCCGTGAGCCGGGTCACTTCAAGTGCGCGGATGGGTGCACCGGTACAGAGGCTGGATCGGGTGACACCGGCACCGTGCGCGACGGACAATTCGGGGCTGGGCCAAGCAAAAGCGCAGGCCGTGCGGCCGTGTGGGTGGGCCCGTTCCCGCTAGCGCAACCGACGGCGACGGCTGAGGCCGTACCAGGTCGCGCCGGCGGCCACCGCGCCGACGCCGAGGGCCACCACGCCCGCCGAGCGCGTCGGGATCCGGCTGCGCAGGGACATGGGCCGCTCGAAGGCCAGGATCGGCCAGCCGCGTTCGAGCGCCTCGCGCCGCAAGAGCTTGTCGGGGTTGACCGCGTGCGGGTGCCCGACGACCTCCAGCAGCGGGATGTCGGTGCTCGAATCGGTGTAGGCGAAGCACTCGGCGAGGTCGTAGCCGTGGGTCGCGGCGAGCTGCTTCGCGGCGACGGCCTTGTTGGCGCCGTAGCAGTAGAAGTCGACCTCGCCGGAGTAGCGGCCGTCGACGATCTGCATGCGCGTGGCGACGCTCCGGGTCGCGCCGAGCATCTCCGCCACGGGCGCGACGACCTCCTCGCCGGTCGCCGACAGGACGATGACGTCGTGCCCGTCCTCGCGGTGCCGCGCGATCAGCTCGGCCGCCTCGACGTACACGAGCGGGTCGACGACGTCGTGCAGCGTCTCGCGGACGATCGCCGACACCTGGGCGACGTCCCAGCCCGCGCACAGCCGGGAAACCTCGGCGCGCAGCCGTTCGGTCTTGTTTTCGTCGGCGCCGGCGAGTGAGAACACCAGCTGCGCGTAGGCGCTGCGCAACGCGGCGCGCCGGTTGATCAATCCCTCTTTGAGCAACGGTTTGCTGAACGCCAGCGCGCTCGACGAGGCGATGATCGTCTTGTCCAGGTCGAAGAACGCGGCCACCGCGTGCTCCGGGCCCGGCTTCCGGATGCGCGACGGCGCACTGCTCGGTTCGGCCACCCGCCCAGGATAGGAGCTTGATCGCGACGCGTCCCGTTGATCCACCACGCGCGCGTCGCGGCGGGCGGAAAATCCATGACAGGAAGGCACTTCCGGCGCGCCGTGCCGTTACCGAACTGTGTGCCTCGCCCGGCGCGCGAACCGGCCACCGGCGGAGTTACAGTGAGGAAGCCCGGTGTCCAACCGGGCCGGTTCAGTCCGACCCCCCGGGGCTGAACCCACGGCGGCCCCCGTCCCTCCCCCCTGGCGGGGGCCGCCCTCTTACTTCTCGCTTACCTTTTTCGATTCCGCTCGTCGTGGCTCGTCGGTGTTTTGCCTTCCGCTTACCTTTTTTCGCGTTCGTTTACCTCGGCCGTCGATTCCCGAATCGGCAGGCGTCGGATGCGGGTATTCGTGCCGGTTTCCGCCGCACGTGCGTCGCGGGCGGGCGCGACCCTGCCACAGCCCACCGACAGAACCGGCCCGCGAGCGGTCCCCGGACGGAAGTTGTCCACAACACCCCGGTTGTCCACAGCCGGCCGCCCGCCCCGTTGTGCCCCCGAGTCCCCGAGCGCGACGGTGGAAGCCGGGCCACCCACGGCCCGCACCGACGACGGGGGAGGAACGCATGACAGGGGACCGGCCACTGGTGGTCGCCGCGGACGAAACCGTGCTCGACGAGATCCTGCGGGTGGCCGCGGTCGCGGGCTGTGAGCTCGACCGGGCACCGGACCTGACGGCGGCGAGCGGCCACTGGGCCAGGGCACCGCTGGTGGTGCTGGACGAGGAAGCCGTGCGGCTGCCACCTGCCCTGCCCCGGCGACGCGGAGTGCTCCTGGTCTGCAAAGGCAGCCCGGGGCCACGGACGTGGGAGCACGCGTTCCGCGTCGGCGTCGAGCGGGTGATCTCGCTGCCGGACGAGGAAACGGAGCTGGCGGGAGCGTTCGCCGACGTCGTGGAGACACCGGCGGAGGAAGCGGGCTTGGTACTGGGCGTGGTCGGCGGCCGCGGCGGCGCGGGCGCATCGGTCTTCGCGGCGGCACTGGCACTGGCGGCCGACCGTGAACCGGGCGGCGCGCTGCTGGTGGACTGCGACCCACTGGGCGGCGGCCTGGACCTGTTGCTGGGCCTGGAAAAGGTACCGGGCCCCCGCTGGTCGGAGGTACGGCTGAGCGGCCGCGTATCGGCACCGGCACTGGCGGCGGCGTTGCCGCAAAGAAAGCATCGCGGCGGCAGCCTCCCGGTACTGGCGTGCGGCCGGGAGGGAGAAGGCCCGGAGGTGGAGAGCCTGTCGGCGGTGATAGCGGCGGGCAGGCGCTCAGGCCGCACGGTGGTCTGCGACTTACCCCGGACGTTGGGCGACGCAGCAACGGAAGCGGTGGCGGTGGCCGACCTGGTGACGCTGCTGGTACCGGTGGAGTTCCGAGCATGCATGGCGGCAAAGCAGGTCCAGCGACGGCTGTCGGAACTGACGGCGCGCCTGGGCGTTGTCGCATGTGGACGATCGAGGGCAGGAGTACCACCCACCCAGACGGCAGCCCTCCTCGGCCCGCCACTGCTGGCGTCGATGCCCCCGGAGAGGGGCCTCGAGGCGACGATCGAGCGAGGAGAGTTCCCGGCAAAGCCCTCAGGCCCACTGGCAACAGCGGCGACCGAGGTGCTGGCGGTAGCCCGCCGCGAAGCCAGAGCAGCGGCCCGATGAGCATGGAGTTACGCACCGGAGGCCGCCCGATGAGCGTGGCGGAGCTGCTGTGGCCAACGGTCCTGAGCCTGGCATCCCGAGGCCCGGTAAGCGCGGAGAACTTCCTGACGCTGCTGGCAGCCCCGAGCGAGCTCCAGACCCCAAACCGCAAGGAGAGCCCCCGATGACGCCCGACAAACCCCCTGCAGGCACCCGAGTGACCGCCCACCAAGGCCGGGCGGTGCTCTCATTCCGCGTGGCGGCCACCATGCAGCGACCGGGCACCCGAGTCAGGGCCTGCCGTGGCAGAGCCGCGCTTCCACCCCGCCCGGCAGCCCTTCGGAGCCAGCCGGTCCCGTCGGCAGGCACCCGCGTGACCGCCTCCCACAGCCGGGCGGTGCTCCCATCGCGCCCGGCCGCCAACCCGCAGCAGCCTGGCACTCGAGTCACGGCCTGCCACAGCCGAGCCGCGCTCCCCTCCTGCCTGGCGGCCGCCCCGCAGCCATCCGGCACCCGAGTGACCGCCCGCGACGGCCGAGCCACGATTCCATCCCGTCTGGCGGCCAGCCCGCAGCCGCGGGGCGCCCGAGTGACCGCCCACCAAGGCCGGGCGGTGCTCCCATCCCGCGTGGCGGCCGACCCGCCTCCACCCGGCACTCGAGTCACCACCGCCTACATCCCCTCAACTCCGCGACCCACCCCGGCACCCGAGGCGGTAACCCCATGACCACCGACTTCGTGGACCGCGTCCGCAACCGCCTGGCGGGCGACCGCCGTCAGGCGGACCCGGTCGCCGTAGCCACGGCGGTCCGCGCCGAAGCCGGCGGCGCCCTCGGCCACGTCGCCGTGCTCGACGCGGCCCGCCAAGCCCGCGACGAGTTCGTCGGCGCCGGCCCGCTGGCCCCGCTCCTCGACAATCCCGCGACCACCGACGTGCTCGTCACCGGCCCGGAGGAAGTCTGGATCGACGGCCCCGAAGGCCTCACCCACACGGGTATCCGCTTCAAGGACGAAGAAGCCGTCCGCCGTCTCGCCCAGCGTCTCGCCCTCGCGGCCGGCCGCCGGCTCGACGACGCCCAGCCCTACGTGGACGGCTGGCTCCCCGGCTCCGGCGCCCACGGCCGCATCCGCATGCACGCCGTCCTCCCGCCGGTGGCGGCCAACGGCACCTGCCTGTCCCTGCGCGTCCTCCGCCCGGCCACTCACGACCTCACAAAGCTGCGCGAACTCGGGGCGTTCGACGAGAACGGTGCGAACCTGCTGCGGACGGTCGTCTCGAAACGCATGGCGTTCCTCGTCACCGGCGGCACCGGCGCAGGCAAGACAACGCTCCTGGCAGCGCTGCTCGGCGCGGTAGACCCGGCCGAGCGCATCGTCTGCGTGGAAGACGCCGCCGAGCTGCAGCCCGAGCACCCGCAGTTCGTCAGCCTCGTCGCCCGACCGGCCAATGTGGAGGGTGCGGGCGCGGTCGGCCTGCCGGAGCTGGTCCGCCAGGCGCTGCGCATGCGCCCCGACCGGCTCGTGGTCGGCGAGGTCCGCGGCGCCGAGGTCGGCGCCCTGCTCACGGCGCTGAACACCGGCCACGACGGCGGCGCCTGCACCGTCCACGCCAATTCGCCTGCAGAGGTACCCGCCCGCATCGAGGCACTCGCCGCCCTCGGCGGTCTCGGTCGCGACGCGGTGCACAGCCAGCTCGTCGCCGCGATCCGCGTGGTCCTCCACATGCGGCGCGAACCGGGCGGTCACCGGCGCCTCGCCGAAGTCGGCGTCCTCCGCGCCGAACACGGCCGGGCGCGGGTCGTGCCGGTGTGGCGCGCGGGCCGCTGGACGGTCGACCGCCACCTGTTCGCCGCGACGGGAGCGATCGCGTGCTGAGCCTCCTCCTCGTCCGTCTTTCCTTACTGGTGACCATCTTCCCGCGCCGGCGAAGGAGACCGAGATGATCACGGCGTGGGTCCTGCTGTGCGCCGGCGCGGCCTTGGCGTGCTGGCCCGCGGCACCGACCCGCCTCCAGGCCATGGTCGAGCGGCCGACGACGGTCCGCCTACCTGACGTGTGGGCCGCGGTCAGGTGGCTGCTGCCGACCGCGCTGGCCGGCCTGCTGACGGGAGTGGGTGGCGCGATCGCGGCCGCCGCCCTGACGCTGGCGTGGCGCCAGGAGTGGCAAGCCCACCGCCGCGCCGCCGCCGACGTGGCGATGGTGGCCCACACGGCGACGGCGCTTCGCACGATGGTGGCCGAACTCCGCTCCGGCGCCCACCCGGTGACCGCCGCGGAAGCAGCAGCCGAGGCCGTCCCCGCGGTGGCCGACGAACTCCACGCCCTGGCTGCGTCGGCCCGCCTCGACGGCGAACTGGACGCACCAACGCTCCCGGCGCTGGCGGGAGCGTGGACGTTGGGCAAGCGCTACGGCCTGCCGATGGCCGACGTCTTGGACGCCACGCGCCGCGACGCCGAAGCAAGCCTGGCGTTCGCCCGCCGGATGCGCGCGAAACTGGCCGGTCCACGAGCGAGCGCGGCGGTGCTCACCGGCCTTCCGGTCCTCTGCTTGCTGCTCGGGCAGGCCATGGGCGCGTCGCCGGTGTCGGTTCTGACCGGCAGCGTGCCGGGCCAGCTGCTGCTGGTCGCCGGCAGCGTCCTGCTCTGGGCCGGGACGGCCTGGTGCCGCGCCTTGACAGGACGGGTACGCGTCCGATGAACGCAACGGCCCTCCTTCTCTTCGCCGGCGCTCTCGTCGTATGGCCGGGAGACAACGCCGCAGCGCGGCGCTTCACCTGGCTACAGGACCGAAAACCGCCTGATCCCCGCAATTGGCCCCGGGCACTCACGCCTATCGCGACGACGCTGGGCGGCGTCTCGACGGCGGTGTTGATCGGCGGAGTGCCCGGAGTGGTCGTGGGCGCGCTGGTGACGGCGGTGGGCTGGTGGGCGATCCGCCGCACCCGACGGCCACGAGTACCGACCATCGACGTAGCCGCCAAGCTGCGGCTCGCCGGGACACTGGACCTGCTGGCCGCGTGCCTGCGGGCGGGACTGCCGGTCTCATCGGCGCTCGATGCGGTAGCCGACACGGCTCCGCCCGAGGTGGGCGAGGCGCTGCGCTCGACCGCCGGCCTGCTCGCGCTCGGCTCCGGCCCGGAGCGGGCGTGGTCCCCGGTGCGGTCGATTCCTGGCCTCGGCGAGCTGGCGGCAGCGGCGATCAGGACATCCCGCTCGGGAGCCGCATTCGCCACGGCGGCCGCCAACCTGGCCGAACTGTTGCGTGACGAGCTGGCCACCGAAGCGGAAGAACGCGCGGAGCGAGCCGGGGTGGCGCTGGCGCTGCCAGTCGGCCTGTGTTTCCTGCCGGCGTTCTTCTGCCTGGGGGTGCTGCCGATCGTCCTGGGCCTGGCGGCACGCCTCGGCCCGCTCTTCTGATGAAAGGAAAACGCATGCGCACTCCCACCCGCCGCCCCGGCTCGGACGACGGTTCGACGACGGTCGAGTACGCCGTCGTCACGGTCGCGGTAGCGGCCTTCGCGGCGGTCCTCTACACCCTGCTGACGGGCGACTCGGTCGTGTCGTGGCTGACGAACCTGGTCATGAAGGCCTTGACGGTGCCGTCGTGAGAAGCAGAGAAGAAGGCTCGGTGACGGTCGAGGCAGCGCTCGGCCTGGCGGGCCTGACAGTGGTGACGGTCCTGCTGCTGGCGGGTGTGGCGGTACTGACAAGCCAGCTGCGCTGCACAGACGCAGCCCGCGAGGCGGCAAGACTGCTGGCAAGAGGCCAACCGACCGAAGCGGCGGCAGCGGTACACAGGATCGCTCCACCGGACGCCAGCCTGGAGATAGAGCAGGCAGGCGACGACATAACGGTCAAGGTGAAGGCCAAGGAATCAACGGGCCTGCTCCCAGAGATCAAGCTGAGCGCAACGGCCTACGCGGTAGCAGAACCAGGCACGGAGACGACCGGTGCACCAGGCTGAACCAAGCCGAGCAGCCAAGCAAGCCCGCGGAGTCGACGGCAGTTCCGGCGGCCGAGTCGAGCACCTCGGCGATTCCAGCAGGGCAGACCGCGTAAGCGGCCGGGCCGACTTCCGCTCGGAAGGTGCAGGCGAGCGGTTCCGCAGCCGCGACCGCCACCCGGACAGTGGTGCGGCCACCATCTGGACCGCGATGGCGGTCGCCGCACTGGCCGGTGTGGCGGTCCTCGTGTGCTGGCTGGCGGCAGCGGTCGATGCCCGGCACCGGGTGGAGGCCGCCGCCGATCTGGGGGCTCTCGCCGCCGCATCGCATGCTCGGGAAGGGCCTGACCGAGCGTGCCAGCACGCCAGGTGGATCGCCGATCGGATGGGCGTGACCCTGCTGACCTGCCGATGGCAGCGGCTCGATGCTTTCGTCGAAGTCCGGGGCCCGAGCCCCGGCCTGGGCGGGCTGCCCGGCCCGGCAGCCCGAGCCCGCGCCGGACCGACGGACCGGCCACCGTGACCGGGCCACCACCGACCGGCCACCTCGATCAGGCCCACACTGACCCGCACCCTGATCGGGCCAGCACTGGCTGGCCACCGCGACCGGCCCGCACTGACCGGCCACCTCGATCAGGCCCACACTGACCCGCACCGTGATCGGGCCAGCACTGACCGGCCACCGTGACCGGGCCTCGCGCCGACCGGCCGTCGTGACCAGGCGCGTGGTCGATGGGCCGCATGCGTGACTGGGTCGAAGCTGACCGGGCCGCGGTGAATCGGGCCGCAGTGCACCGATCGCGGCGAGCTGTCCACCACCGGCCGGTCACCGCGACGATTCGCCCCGCCGGGCGCCCCTGTCCGCTCACCGGGACCCTGCCGACCAGCCGCTCGCCGGACGCCGACCGGTCGGTATGCCACGGTGACCGGCTGATCCGTCCGGCCGGGCGATGAGCGGCCCGTCGTCACGTGCAGCGGTCGCTGGTGTACGGCGAGCGGTCGGATCCGCTGCTCACCTGCGCCGAAGGCACGTGCTTCGGCAACCGTGCGCGCCGTCTGGGACCTGTCGATCCTGCGGTTTCGCACGACGAACGGTCCGTGGGCGGCTGCCGTTCACCGTCGATCCGCGCCCGCGGGTTCAGCCCGGCCGTACGGACTACTGGGCGTTCATCGCCGCGTAACCACCGGTTGTCGCGCGGGGGTTCCGGGCGATGTGCAACTTGCCGTTTAGTGAGATGTGCGACACCACGACAGGGTTTAGCGGGGTCGTGGAGAACCGGAACTTGAAGGCAGGAAAGACAATGTTGGACGCGAATTGGCCGGACAGCTGGCGGGGCGCCTTCCGCATCGAACTGCGCGCGGAGGCGATCGGTCTCGCCTGGCGTGGTTGGCCGGTGCTCCCGGGCGTCGACCCCGCTCCGCTGACCGAGGGCGACGACCTCACCTGGCGCCGCCCCATCCCGGCCAGTGACACCTGGCGCGAGCAGATCGGCACCCACGCCCACGAGGTCGCCACCTGGTTCTCCGACCGCACGCACAGCCTCCTCGTCGCCACCGGCACGGTCCTCGACGCGATCGAGGTCGACGACGAGCTCGGCAAGCGTGCCTGCCGCCTGCTCCGCTCTCTCGGCCACCCCGCGCCCATCGTCGCGATGCCGAACGGCCGCTGGCTCTTCCTCACCACCGTCGCCGACAGCATCCCGGCCGAACTCGCCTCCCGCGCCTCCGTCCAGTGGCACGGCAAGGACAGCTACATCCCGCTGCCCCCGTCGCCGTTCCAGCACGGGGTCGTCCACTGGCGCGTCAAGCCCGAGGTCTGCGGCTGGCAGCTGCCGGACGCCGCCGAGGTGCACGACGTCCTCGTCCGCGCGCTGGCCGGTGCCGAAGCTCCGCAGCTGGTCCAGTCCACCGCGGCCTGACCTTCCGGCCACCGCCGCCGGCCGGTCCCAGCCCGGCCGAGGCGGAGCACGACACAACTCCATGAACCACCAAGTGGCCGTCCTAGGCGCCGTGTTGACGCAACGCCCCGAGCACGGTTTCCAGAACGGCCACCGCCCCCGCCTTGTCCAGCGGATCGTTGCCGTTCCCGCACTTCGGCGACTGGACGCAGGACGGGCATCCCGTCGGGCACTCGCAGGAGACGATCGCCTCCCGCGTTGCGGCCAGCCACGGGACAATCGCGGCATAACCGCGTTCGGCGAATCCCGCACCCCCGGGATGGCCGTCATGCACGAACACCGTCGCCTCCCCGGTGTCTTCGTGCCACGCGGTGCTCACCCCGCCGATGTCCCACCGGTCGCACGTAGCGAACAGCGGTAGCAGGCCGATCGCCGCGTGCTCGGCGGCATGCAGGGCACCGGGGACCCGTGCCGGAACCAAACCGGCACCCCCCGGTGCCCTGCCACCCTCGTGAGCGGGCCCCCGACCGCTCGCCAGGGACTCCTCTCCGGTCCCCGCCGGCTCCACGGATTCGGTCCCCACCCGATGGCCCCCGGTCCCCGCCTCGCCATCGGCCGCACCCCCGGTCCCGGTCGCAGCGCCGCAGGATCCGGCACGCCGCCCGCGCGTGCCCTCGGTCCCGAGCAGCTCCGCCGAGATCGTGTACCAGACCGCGCGCGTGCGCAGGCTCTGCTCCGGCAGGTCCAGCGGCGTGTGGTCCAGCACCTCACCGGACGGACGTCGCCGCAGGTAGCCGACCACCTGGGACGTCACCGCCACCTCGCCAAGGCACACGCTCACCCCGCCGAAGTCCTGCTTTTCCTGCGTGCTCAGCACGGAGATGTCGACGATCTCGCGCGGTGTCGTCGTCCAGTCCGGGTTCTCCGCGTGCACCAGCGCCAGCCCCGTCTCCAGGTCCAGCTCGTCGACGACGTACGACGCCCCCTGGTGCAGGTACACCGCGCCGGGGTGCACCGCGAAGCACGCCGACCCCGGATCGACCGTCCCCAGCATCCGGCCGGAGTCCGACTCGACCACCGCGATCTGCTCGCCGCCGGTCCCGCGGATCCCCACCTCGGCGTGCGGCCGGTCGCGTGACGTCCAGTACCAGCCGCTCGACCGCCGCCGCAGCAGCTTCTGCTCCGCCAGCTCGGCCAGCACTTCCTGGGCCGCCGAACCACCGAACACCTCCAGCTCGGGCAGCGTCAGCGGCAGCTCGGCCACGGCGCACGCGAGCTGCGGCGCCAGCACGTACGGGTTCGCCGGGTCGAGCACCGCCGTCTCCACCGGCCGCGAAAGCAACGCCTCCGGGTGGTGTACCAGGTACGTGTCGAGCGGGTCGTCCCGCGCGACGAACACCACGAGCGCCGAATCACCGGCGCGCCCGGCGCGCCCCGCCTGCTGCCAGAACGACGCGAGCGTCCCCGGGTAGCCCGCCAGCACCACGGCGTCGAGCCCCGCGATGTCGACGCCGAGTTCCAGCGCGTTCGTCGTCGCGACCCCCAGCAGCCGCCCTGACAGCAACGCCGCCTCCAACGCGCGCCGCTCCTCCGGCAGGTAACCAGACCTGTACGCCGCAACGGTTTCCGTCAGCGCCGGGTCCACTTCGGACAGTATGCGACGCGCACCCAGGGCGGCCAGTTCCGCGCCCCGCCGCGACCGGACGAACGCCAGCGACCGCGCGCCTTCGACCACCAGGTCGGCCAGGATCCGCGACGTCTCCGCGCCTGCCGAGCGCCGGACCGGCGCGCCGTTCTCCCCGGTCAGCTCGTCCAGCAACGGCGGCTCCCACAACACCACCGTCCGGGCGCCGCGTGGCGACGCGTCTTCCGTCACGGCTTGACACGGAACACCGGTAAGCCGCGAAGCGAAAGAGGCAGGCGAAGCCGTTGTCGCCGAAGCGAGGACGAACACCGGCGAAGCACCGTAATGCTCGGCCACGCGCCGAAGCCGGCGAAGCAGCAACGCGACATGCGACCCGAAGACGCCGCGGTAGCTGTGGCACTCGTCGACCACCACACAGCTGAGCCGCCGGAAGAACGTCGCCCACCGGCCGTGCGCCGACAGGATCCCGCGGTGCAGCATGTCCGGGTTGGTGAACACCCAGTTGGCGTGCGCGCGCACCCAGTCGCGCTCCACCATCGGGGTGTCGCCGTCGAACGACGCCGCCCGGACGCCCGGAACGTCCAAAGAGGACACCGACCGCAGCTGGTCGGCGCCCAGCGCCTTCGTCGGCGACAGGTACAGCGCGTTCGCCTTCTCGCCCGCGGCCAGCCGCGACAGCACCGGCAGCTGGTAGGCCAGCGACTTGCCCGACGCCGTGCCGGTCGAGATCACGACGTGCCGGCCCTCGTACGCGTGCGAAGCCGCCTCGATCTGGTGCGCCCAAGGAGCCGAGACGCCGCAGTCACGGAGCGCGTCCACCACCGCCGGGTGGGCCCACGACGGCCACGGCACGCAGCGCGCGGCCCGGCCCGGCAGGTCCGTGACGTGCGTGACCGGGTTCTCGCGCGACGGGATGCCGGCGGTCACCCGCCCCAGCAGCCGCCGCCCACGTGAGTCGTCCACCCGCCGAGCTTGGCACAGGGGTCCGACATTTCCCGGCGACCCCGCTCTCCCAGACGCCGTGCCGGTCGAGATCACGACGTGCCGGCCCTCGTACGCGTGCGAAGCCGCCTCGATCTGGTGCGCCCAAGGAGCCGACACGCCGCAGTCACGGAGCGCGTCCACCACCGCCGGGTGGGCCCACGACGGCCACGGCACGCAGCGCGCGGCCCGGCCCGGCAGGTCCGTGACGTGCGTGACCGGGTTCTCGCGCGACGGGATGCCGGCGGTCACCCGCCCCAGCAGCCGCCGCCCACGTGAGTCGTCCACCCGCCGAGCTTGGCACAGGGGTCCGACATTTCCCGGCGACCCCGCTCTCCCAACGGAATCGGGCCAGAGGGATCGATCAAGTGAGGAGCCTCACAAGGTAACGGAACGTGCCGTCACGGGGACGCCCTAAACGCGCTGGTTGCGATACCAATACACTCCGGCAATCCACACCCTCTGTGGTGAGTGTCATGAGAGACGTGCATCGCTGCACGGCTAGCGTGTCGCTCGGTACAGGGTCCATGCCAGCGCCGGCCGTGTCGAACCCTCGGCTTGCCGTCGACGCTGGCGCACGGCGACGTCTCCTGGAGGACGAATGTCACGGCAGTTCCTCGCGGAGGGCGGGTCCATCACGCTCTCCGGAGGTGGCTACACGATTGTCGGTGTAGTCGCCGTGGTCGCGCTTGCCGCACTCGTCATCGGCTACGTCCTGCTCAAGGAGGTGCTGGCCGCAGGCCAGGGCACCGCCAAGATGCAGGACATCGCCAAGGCGGTGCAGGAAGGCGCGGCCGCATACCTGAAGCGGCAGCGGAACACCCTCGCGATCTTCGGCGTGATCGTGTTCCTCCTGCTCTTCGTGCTTCCCGCCGACGACTGGAACGAGAAGATCGGCCGGTCGATCTTCTTCCTGGTCGGTGCGGGCTTCTCGTTCGCGATCGGCTACCTCGGCATGTGGCTGGCCACGCAGGCGAACCTGCGGGTCGCGGCCGCGTCGCGGGAGGAGGGCGGCCGCGAGAAGGCGATGCGCGTCGCGTTCCGCACCGGTGGCGTGGTCGGCATGATCACCGTCGGCCTCGGCCTCTTCGGTGCCGCGGTCGTCGTGCTCGTCTACACCGGCCAGGCGCCCAAGGTGCTCGAGGGCTTCGGCTTCGGCGCCGCGCTGATCGCGATGTTCATGCGTGTCGGCGGCGGCATCTTCACCAAGGCCGCCGACGTCGGCGCGGACCTGGTCGGCAAGGTCGAGCAGGGCATCCCGGAGGACGACCCGCGCAACGCCGCGACCATCGCGGACAACGTGGGCGACAACGTCGGTGACTGCGCAGGCATGGCCGCGGACCTCTTCGAGTCCTACGCCGTCATGCTGGTCGCCGCGCTGATCCTGGGCAGCACCGCCTTCGGCGTGCACGGCCTGATCTTCCCGCTGATCGTGCCGGCCATCGGTGTCGTCACCGCGGTCATCGGTGTCTACATCACGCGGGCGCGCGCCGGCGAGGGCGGCCTGGTCACGATCAACCGCTCCTTCTACATCTCCGCGGTCATCTCCGCGGTGCTGTCGGCGATCGCGGCGTTCGTGTACCTGCCGAGCAGCTTCTCCGACTTCGGCGGGGACTTCGCCAAGACGTCGGGCAACCCGGCGGTCATCGCGACCGTCGCGGTGATCATCGGCATCGTGCTCGCGGCGATCATCCTGAAGCTGACCGGCTACTACACCGGCACCGAGTACAAGCCGGTCAAGGACGTCGGCAAGACGTCGGAAACCGGCCCGGCGACGGTGATCCTGTCCGGCATCTCGGTCGGGTTCGAGTCCGCTGTGTACACGGCGCTCGTGATCGGCGCGGCGGTCTTCGGCGCCTACCTGCTCGGCGGCGGCGTCGCGCTCTTCGCCGTGGCGCTGGCCGGCACCGGCCTGCTGACCACCGTCGGCGTCATCGTCGCGATGGACACCTTCGGCCCGGTTTCGGACAACGCGCAGGGCATCGCGGAGATGTCCGGCGACGTCGACGAGAAGGCCGCGCAGATCCTCACCGAGCTCGACGCGGTCGGCAACACCACCAAGGCGATCACCAAGGGCATCGCGATCGCCACGGCGGTCCTCGCGGCGACGGCGCTGTTCGGGTCCTACTCGGACGCGATCACCAAGGCGCTGTCGGGCATGGGCACCGGGGTGGCCACCGGTGTCGACGCGGCGAAGTCGTTCATCAACGAGGTCGTCAGCCCGAACACGCTCGTCGGCGTGATCGTCGGCGCGGCCGTGGTGTTCCTCTTCTCCGGTCTCGCGGTGAACGCGGTGTCCCGCGCCGCCGGCGCGGTCGTGTTCGAGGTGCGCCGCCAGTTCCGCGACATCCCGGGGATCATGGAGGGCACCACCCGTCCCGAGTACGGCAAGGTCGTCGACATCGTCACGCGCGACTCGCTGCGTGAGCTGACGACGCCGGGTCTGCTGGCGGTCTTCGCCCCGATCGCGGTCGGCTTCGGCCTCGGCACCGGCGCGCTCGCCGGCTACCTGGCCGGCGCGATCGCCTGCGGCACCCTGATGGCGATCTTCCTCGCCAACTCCGGTGGCGCGTGGGACAACGCGAAGAAGCTGGTCGAGGACGGCAACCACGGCGGCAAGGGCTCGTCCGCGCACGAGGCCACCGTCATCGGTGACACCGTCGGTGACCCGTTCAAGGACACCGCCGGCCCGGCGATCAACCCGCTGATCAAGGTCATGAACCTGGTCTCCGTGCTGATCGCGCCCGCCGTCGTGCAGTTCTCGATCGGCCCGGACGCCAACACCGCGGTCCGCATCATCATCTCGCTGGTCGCGGTCGCCGTGATCGTGGCCGCGATCGTGGTGTCGAAGCGGCGGGGCACCGTCATTTCGGACACGCCGGCCGAGGTCAAGGCCTGACACCGGCAGCCAACCACCCCGGGCCCGGCACGCAGCGTCGCGTGCCGGGCCCGGGGCGTCCCACCGTTGGCACGGCGACTTGCGACACGGCACCGAGCCGGTACCGTCGGGCGTTGCCGGGACGTCGTCGGGCAGGAGGTGCGCAGGTGCGGCCGCGGTCAACCGTTTTCGCCGCCCTGACCACGATGATCGCGATCGGCCTCGCCGGCTGCGGGCAGGCCCCGCCGGCGCCGCCGCGGGACCAGGGTCTGCCGGTGACGACCGTGGCGCCGCAGGCCGATCCCGCGGCGAGATGGGCGGACGCCTACTGCGACGCCGTGACCCACCTGGTCCGCACGCTGGCGCAACTGCCCGCCGTCGACCCCAGCACGCCGCAGCAGGCGTCCCGGACGTCGAGCGACCTGCTTTCCTCCGTGGTCGCCGGGCTCGACCGGAGTCTCGCCGGGCTGAACGCGCTGGGTGCCCCGCCGGTGCCGTCGGCGGATGGCGGCCGCGAGGACGTCATCGGGCAGTTCACCGGCATCCGGCAGCAGGCCGAGAGCGCACGTCAGCGCATCGACGCCGTCCGGGGCGACGCCGCGGCCACCAAGGCGGCTCTGGGCGAGGCCAAGGCCACGCTGGACCGCCTCGACGCACTCGACTACCTCAAGGGACTCCGGGCGGCTCCGGCCCTGGCCGCGGCGGAACAACGCGCCCCGGCCTGCCGGCAGCTCGGTCAGCCGCCTCGGTGAAGATCCGCGTGAGTCTCGCCACCTATCGAACTTGTGTTCTAGTATGGCGCGGTGGATCGGACGATCTCGCTCTTCTCCGCCGAGGCCAGCGGGCCGGGTCTGGGCGACCTGGCCGGCCTGCTGTGCTGCCACGGCCAGATCACCGGCTTCGGGCGCACCGCCGCGCGGCTGTCGGTGGTCGTCGAGGAGCCGTGGCGGGCGCACGTCCTGGCGCGTGAGTTCCGGTGCCGCGGCGCGGACGCGCAGGTCTCGAAGGCCGATTGCGGTCGCCCGCAGGTGCGCACGTCGTTCCGCGTCGACCTGCTCCCGCTGGCGCTGCGGTGGCTGCGCGAGGGCGCGGCCGGGGACGGGTCGGGCAAGACCGTCCCGGAGGGCTTCCGGTTGAGCGGCGCGATGCTGCGGATGTGGGCGCTGGCCGGCGGCCGTCCCGGCACGCAGGGCTACCTGCTCGGCGTCGACCCGCTGGCGCCGGGCACGCACGAACGGCTGGTCGAGGCGCTGACGCCGCTGGGCGTTCCGGCGAAGCTGACCGGCCCGAAGGCCGAGGTCCCGGCGGTCAAGGTCACCGGGAAACGCCGGTTGGAGGCGCTGCTGGAGCTGATCGGAGAGCCACCGCCGGGCGCCGAAGCGGCGTGGCCCGGTGCGGAGCCACTGCCGGTCCCGCACCCGGAGGCCGCGACGAGCACGGCCTGACCGGGCGCGGGCGGCGCGTCAGGGCCGGGGGAGTGTGCAGCCGGCCTGGGAGAGGGCGATTTCGCTGGCCGCGGTGAGGCAGGCCGGAATACCGTAGGTCTCCTGGCCGTAGTTCGTCTTGTAGTGCACGGTCACGGTGCCGGCCTGGTCGACCTCACACGGGTTGTTCTCGGTGCAGCGCTCACCGTCCTCGTTGCCGGTGTTGTTGACGCCGACGACCTTGCCGCCGGAGACGATCGGCGAGCCCGACGTGCCGCCGATGGTCTGGCAGGCGGAGGTGTAGCGGATGGAGTCCTTCCAGGTCCAGCTGCCCTCCTTCAGCCGGTACACGAACCCGTCGATGGAGCAGGAGTAGATGCGCTTCCAGTACCCGGAGACGACGTCGATCGCGGCGCCGGCGGCCGGGTGGGCGCTGGACAGCTCCAGCGGCGAGATCCCGTAGCTGGACTTGATCTGCGCGTAGGTGGTGGTGAGCTGGTAGAGCGACACGTCGGTGTCGGTCATCGTCGCGTACACGATCTTCCTGGCGCGCAGCGTCGCCTTGCTGCCGCCGCTGGCCGTGAGGAGCGTGAACGTCCGGCTCGACGCGCGGTTGGTGATCACCTCACCCGGGCCGGGGAACCCGGTCTCGAGGCAGTGCCCGTTGGACATGACGAGCGCGGGCGCGGTGTCCGGGGTCGACGCGGGCTTGACCACCGAACCCGAGCAGTTGGACAGCGCCACGGTGCCGGCGAAGTCGGCCGCCGCCGCATTCGCCGGAGTGACTCCTAGTAATACTGTGGCGGTCACGGCGGTGAACAGGGCGCCGAGCAGGCGTCGGGTCATGGCGGATCCTTTCGGCCGGGCGGGGAAACCAGTGAAGCGGTGACGTCCCCGCGCCCACCACCGTCGAACGGAGGGTATCCGGACGGTCACGCGCTAGGCTGCGCGGGACGTGGCCGAAATCACGTGACAGGTACGTTGGGGAAACATCGTCGAGGTCAGCGGCGATGCGCTGGACACAGGACCGGCGGCGTGTTGGGTCACCTCCGCGCCGTCCGGCCGGGGAGAGCGTGCACACTGGCAGGTCGAGACGCGGGCCCTGGGTAGGGACGTGGTGCAGTCCCGGCGGCGGGACGAGATGAGCGGAGAGCAGGACAGCGTGGCAGGAGCACGGACCAAGAAGAACGGAGCCTCGGCGGACAACGGCGCCGGGCACCGGCGGCTGGTCATCGTCGAGTCGCCGACGAAGGCCCGCAAGATCGCCCCCTACCTGGGCGGCGGCTACGTCGTCGAGTCCTCCGTCGGGCACATCCGCGACCTGCCGCGTGGCGCTGCCGACGTGCCCGCCCAGTACAAGGGCGAGTCCTGGGCACGCCTCGGCGTGGACGTCGACAACGGCTTCAAGGCCCTCTACGTCGTCACGCCGGACAAGAAGTCCAAGGTCACCGAGCTCAAGGGCCTGCTCAAGGACGTCGACGAGCTCTACCTCGCCACGGACCCCGACCGCGAGGGCGAGGCCATCGCGTGGCACCTGCTCGAGACGCTGAAGCCGAAGGTCCCGGTTCGCCGGATGGTCTTCCACGAGGTCACCGAGCAGGCCATCCGCGCGGCCGCCGACTCGACCCGTGAGCTGGACGCCGACCTCGTCGACGCCCAGGAGACCCGCCGCATCCTCGACCGGCTCTACGGCTACGAGGTTTCGCCGGTGCTGTGGAAGAAGGTCATGCCGAAGCTTTCGGCGGGCCGTGTGCAGTCGGTGGCCACCCGGATCGTGGTCGAGCGCGAGCGCGAGCGGATGCGCTTCAAGTCGGCGTCGTACTGGGACATCTCGGCGACGATGGACGCCGGAGAAGCGGCGTCCCCGCGAAACTTTCCCGCCCGGCTCGTCGCCGTCGACGGCGCGCGCCTGGCCACCGGCCGTGACTTCGGCTCGGACGGGCAGCTCAAGGCGTCGAACAACGAGGTCCGCGTGCTCGCGGAGGCGGACGCCCGCCGGCTGGCCGAAGCGCTGAAGCAGCGTGACTTCAAGGTCGCCAGCGTCGAAGAGAAGCCATACACGCGTAAGCCGTACGCGCCCTTCATGACGTCGACGCTGCAGCAGGAGGCGGGCCGCAAGATGCGGTTCACCTCGGAGCGCACCATGCGGATCGCGCAGAAGCTGTACGAGAACGGCTACATCACTTATATGCGTACCGACTCCACGACGCTGTCGGAGTCGGCGATCTCGGCCGCGCGCAGCCAGGCCACGCAGCTGTACGGCAAGGAGTACGTCTCGCCGACGCCGCGCCAGTACACGCGCAAGGTCAAGAACGCGCAGGAGGCGCACGAGGCGATCCGGCCGTCGGGCGAGGTCTTCCGCACGCCGGGCCAGGTCGCGGGCGAGCTGGACACCGACGAGTTCCGGCTCTACGAGATGATCTGGCAGCGCACGATCGCGTCGCAGATGGCGGACGCCAAGGGCACCACGATGTCCGTGCGCATCGTCGGCAACGCGGCCTCGGGTGAGGAGTGCACCTTCGCCGCTTCGGGTCGCACGATCACCTTCGCGGGCTTCCTCAAGGCGTACGTCGAAGCGGTCGACACCGAGACCGGCGGCGAAGCGGACGACAAGCAGAGCCGCCTGCCGGTGCTGGAGAAGGACCAGGCACTCACCGCGTCCGAGCTGAACCCGGACGGCCACACGACGTCGCCGCCGGCGCGGTACTCGGAGCCGAGCCTGGTCAGCAAGCTGGAAGAGCTGGGCATCGGCCGCCCGTCGACGTACGCGTCGATCATCAAGACCATCCAGGATCGCGGGTACGTCTGGAAAAAGGGCTCCGCGCTCGTTCCGTCGTGGGTCGCGTTCGCCGTGATCGGCCTGATGGAACGCCACTTCGAGCGACTGGTCGACTACGACTTCACCGCCGGCATGGAGGACGAGCTCGACCGCATCGCGGCGGGCGACGAGCAACGCGCGCAGTGGCTGTCGAAGTTCTACTTCGGCGGCGACATGGGCGTCGACGGCTCGATCGGCCGCCTGGGCGGGCTGAAGAAGCTGGTCGAAGGCAGCGTCGAGGACATCGACGCACGCGAGATCAACTCGATTCCGCTGTTCAGCGACGAGAACGGGCACAAGGTCGTGGTCCGCGTCGGCCGCTACGGGCCGTACCTGGAGCGCGAGGTCGACGGCGAGTCGCAGCGCGCCAACCTGCCTGAGGACCTGCCGCCGGACGAGCTCACGCAGGAGATCGCGGAGAAGCTGTTCGCGACCCCGCAGGAAGGCCGTGTGCTGGGCACCGACCCGGTGAGCGGGCACGAGATCGTCGCGAAGGAAGGCCGCTTCGGGCCGTACGTCACCGAGGTGCTGCCGGAGCCGGAGCTGCCCGAGGACGCCACGGCCGCGCAGAAGAAGGCCGCGAAGGCCAAGGCGCCGAAGCCGCGGACGGGCTCGCTGTTCAAGTCGATGGACATCGAGACGATCACGCTGGACGACGCGCTGAAGCTGCTTTCGCTGCCGCGCGTGGTCGGCAAGGACCCGGAGTCCGGCGACGAGATCACGGCGCAGAACGGCCGCTACGGGCCGTACCTGAAGAAGGGCACGGACTCGCGTTCGCTCGCGACCGAGGACCAGCTCTTCTCGATCACGCTCGAGGAAGCGCTGAAGATCTACTCCGAGCCGAAGCAGCGCGGCCGGTCGGCCACGGCCAAGCCGCCGCTCAAGGAGCTCGGCGAGGACCCGGTGTCGGGCAAGCCGATGGTGGTCAAGGACGGCCGCTTCGGGCCGTACGTGACCGACGGCGAGTACAACGCGACGCTGCGGAAGGGCGACGACATCGAGTCGCTGACCGCGGAACGGGCGTCCGAACTGCTGGCCGAGAAGCGTGCGAAGGGCCCGGCGCCAAAGCGGAAGGCACCGGCGCGGAAGCCGGCGTCGACGACGGCGAAGACGGTCAAGGCAGGCACGAGCAAGAAGGCCACGGCCGCGAAGTCGGCTGGGACGAAGACGGCCGCGAAGCGCTCCTCCACGGCGACGAAGGCGAAGTAAAGCGCTGGTCGAAGGCCCTTGGGATGGTTCCCGGGGGCCTTCGCCACGCCTTCGGGTGACACCTCGAACGGATGTTCGGGAAATTGTCGGTGGTCCCGGGTTTCATGGACGCGTGACCACGACACCACGCACCGTACGCACGGTGACCATCAAGATCCCCAAGCCGGTTCGGGCCGCGGCCGCGGCCAGTTTCGCCGTCGTGCACCTCATCCGGTCGCTGGCGGGCATCCCCGGTACTGGCGGCGACGGCCTGAGCCTGTCGGGGCCGTCGCCGGGCTCGGTCGCGGCCCTGCTCCGGATGGTCTTCGCGCGGCCGCCGTCCCGTCCACCGGCGCTCCTCGACGACGACCGCGGCCGTCGCCTGGCGGCACTGGGCAGGCGACGGGGCGGCCACCGCCGGTTCTGGTGGCCGCCCGGCGGCGTGGACCGGCTCGCGGAGTTCGTCGAAGGGTGGGCGTCGGGCCGCGCTGAGCCGCTCGACGACCGCTCACCGACGGGTCTCACCCGTTCGAACAAGTGTGCGAGAAATTGTCGGTGCCAGGGTGTTCAATCGAGGGGTGAACAACTCAGTCGCCGTCTTCGACGTCATCGACGAGGTCATCGCCCCGCTGTCGGCCGAGGTGCCGGAGCGGCCCTCCGTGATGGAGTTCTACGACCCCGAGTTCGAGATTCCGCCGGTGCTGGCGGAGACCTCGCCGCTGCCGGGCCGTCGCTCATCACCGCCGCCGACCCTGGCCGACGAGGTGGAGCAGTACACGCGGTTCGTCGCCGGGATGTCCGCGATCGGGCTCGCCCCGGGCGGGGAGGTCACGGCGGAAGCCGTCGGGCTGTACCGCGCGCTGCGCGGCGGGTTCATCCGCGGCGTGGTCACCGGCGTCTTCCCGGCGCGGCGCGAGCCGTGGGAGGTCCGCTTCTTCGGCGACGAGGACTACACCACGGTGCTGCACAAGCTGGGCAGCCGCGCGCGCCTGCGTTCCGGCTTCCTCTCCGAGCTGCCGGGCTGGGTGTTCGACGGGCTGCCCGACCGGCCGCCGGGCCCGGGGCCTCACCTGCGCATCGAGACCGACGAGCGCGGCCTGATCCCGCGCGACTGCGGAGCGGAGGTCGAGCAGATCCGCGAGTGCGCGGCCCGGCCCCGGCTGGGCACGGTGCTGGTGGACCTCGCGGTCCGCGACGCGATCCTGGCGGAGTACCCGCACGGCGCGTTCGGGCTGGTGGACAACGACCTGGGCCGCTACCAGTTCAGCGCGGCGGTCGGCCGCAACGGCCGCTGGACGGTCACGTGGGGTCCGGCCTCCCGCCGGACGGCGGAGCAGTGGATCGTCGAGGCGGTGCAGAGCCATGCGTGAGGAGGCAACGGCAGCGGTGCGGACGACCGTGGGGGAGGGAGTCGACCGGGTGGTGCCGGCGGCCCCGAGAGACCTGACGGTCCGAGAGGCGATCTTGGCGGCGGCCGAGCTGAACAGCGGAGTGCCGGCACAGCGGGACAGGGACACGGCCGGGGAGCCGGCTGCGGGACCGGAGGGAGCGCGGGGTGATGGCTGAACGCACGGCGGCGCGTGAGCTGCTGGAGCTGGCGGCCGGCCCGGTGCTGGCCGCGATGCCGGACCGCGACCCCGTGGACCGGCTGTACAACCCCGACGTCAGCGATCACGACATCCTGGTGCACGGTCCGGTCTCGGACGATCCGGCGGACCTCGTCGAAGAGGTGGAACGGCACGTGGCGTGGGCCGCGTGGATCGACGGCACGCCGTTCGGCCAGGATGGCGAGCTCAACGAGCTGGGCTTCGAGGTCGTGTCGCTGATGCTGCGCGGTTCCGTCCGGGCGGCACTGTGCGGCGTGTTCGACGGCGGCCCGGAGACGGCGGACATCCGGTGCTACGCCGACGGCGAGCGGGCGTTCATGATGGGCTCGCTGCCCGGCCGCACGGCCATCCACCTTGCCGACTTCGACGAGCTGCCGGAGATGCTGGTGGCGGAGCTGCCGGAGGTGGCGTTCGGCGCGGCGCCCCGGGCGATCTGGCTGTCGGTGGACGACGACGGCCTGGTCCACAACGGCCAGGAAGCGGACGTCTGGGCCATGCGCGAGCTGCTCGCCCGGCCCCGTTCAGGTACGGCGGTCCTGGACATGCTCGCGTTCGGCGGCCTGTGCGCGGAGTTCCCGGACCACGGGTTCGTACTGGTGGACACGGATCTGGGCCGCTACGCATTGGCATCCCTGGACCGCGGCGACGGCCGCCGCCAGCTGGTACTGAGCCCCTTCAGCCGAGGCATGCTTCGCGACTGGTGCCGGAAGATGATCGACCTTGGTCAGGAGGAGATGCCCTGAGCGGCGGGCCGGAGTCCGGCGGAGGGTGCGGGTGCTGATGGGCTGCAGGCGGGCACGCGGGGTCCGGCGGGAAGGCTGGCAGGACCGGCGCGGTCACGTGCGGCAGCGGTCGGCCGGGCCGCGCTTGGGGAGGACGCGAGCAACCGCGGCAACCTGCGCTCGAGCCGCCCGTTCCGGCCGCGGGGCCGCACCCGTCGGTCCCGGCAACCTTCCGGAACTGGCCATCCCTGGCCACCCGCTGGCCAGCCCGCACCAGCCCACGCTGTGAGCGGTGTCACTACGATCCGTCACCATTGGCGGTCGACCGGGGCACCCTGGGACTGGACACTGCAAGGGTTCGGGCACGGGCTTGCGCTGCGTGACCGACCCTCCAATTCAGACAGAGCCATTGGGCGGATGCGTTATCCGCCATCGTCGCTACCCTGGAAAGGCGAGGACATTCAGTAGTGAGGTGGTCACCATGAGCGCGAACGGTGAGGCTCCCTTCTTCAATGCCCCCGAGCTCACTCAGCGCGACGGCACTCTGTCCGAAGCACCCGGCGAAATGTTCGCCGACCCCGTCTCGGGACTCGTCACGGCGGATCCCGAGCCACGCGCCGCGGTCGCCGATGGCCAAGAGCCGCTCGCCATTCCGGTGGCGGGGCCCGTGAAGCACGACGAAGAAGCCGTGCGCCGGATGGTCGAGGAGACCCTCCGGGAGGACGACGCCCGGATCCCGGACGCCATCCCGCCCGCCGGCACCACCAGCACGGTCGGCGAACACGTGGCGCCGCCGCTCGGGGTGCTGCCGCGGCAGCGGAACCGGCAACGCACCTGGCCGACCCGGCCGCCGCTGCTGCAGCGGCCTGTCCGGCAGGACCTGCCGGACGGGGACGTCCTCGACGACGACCTCGAGCTGGTGCCCGTCAAGCGGCGGAGGCTGCCGCGGATTCCGTCGATGTCGATGCCGGCCTTCAACCGGCCGTCGTCGAGCGCCGCGGGGGTCATGCTCGCCGTCGCCTTGCTGATCGTGTTCGGTTTCGTCGCCATCGAGATGGTTTCCAGCCTGGTCAGCAGCGTGACCGGGCTGTTCGACTAGCGTTCTCCCGCTGTTCGCGACCCCACGGGCACCTCGGGGCAGTCCGCGAGGCAAGGGCCGATCGGGCTACCCTGACTTCACGGTCGGGCGACCTCACCAGGGCGTCCGGCACCGCGGTGACTAGTGGGGTGGGCGTATCAGCGAGGGCGTGCGATCGGTACCCGGGGCCGGCCCGGGCGGATCGTCGGGCGCCGAGGCGTCCACGATCAACCGGGTCCGGCGGGTACTGGCGATCAAACCTTTCCGGCGCCTCTGGGGCGTCACGTACCTGTGCAGCGTGGCCGACTGGCTGAACATCCTCGCCCTCACCGGCCTGGCCACGAAGCTCACGGACAACTACTTCGCCCAGAACTTCGCGTTCGTCGGCGTCGTCCTGACCGGCCTCGCGCCGGGGCTGCTGTTCGCCCCCATCGGCGGGCTGCTCGCCGACCGCTTCGACCGGCGCAAGGTGATGGTCGTCGCCGACCTGCTGCGGTGCGGGTTCCTGCTGTCCATCGCGATCGTCGGCGCGCCGTGGTGGCTGCTCGTCGGCAACTTCCTCGTCGGCTCCGCGTCGAGCATGTGGATCCCCTCCAAAGAGGCGGCCGTACCCAACCTGCTCCGCCGTCCCGACCAGGTCGAGACGGCGAACCAGCTCGGCATGGTGATGACCTACGGCCTGGCCGTCATCACCGCGGCCGGCGCGAACGCGATCATCACCGGCGTCAACACCACGTTCCACTTCTTCCCCAACGACAACGCCAGCCTCAGCATCGCGAAACTGGTCGTCATCATCACCGGCCTGCTCTACCTGGCCAGCGCGATCCTCATCGCCACCCGGATCCCCGAGCTTTCGCTGCGCAACGTCCACGCGCTGCCGGAGCAGAAGGTCAAGGCGGCCGACGAGGAGAAGCTCGGCATCGGCGCGATGATCGCCGACGGCTTCCGGTTCATCCGCAGCACGCCGCTCGTGCGCGGGCTGCTGGTCGGCGCGTTCGGCGCGTTCGTCGCCGGTGGCGCCGTGATCGGCTCCGCCAAGCCGTACTCGTCGAGCCTGCTGGCCGGTGACTCCGCGTTCAGCCTGCTCGTCCTCGCCGTCTTCCTCGGCCTCGCCACCGGCATGGTCTTCGCGCCCAAGCTCGCTCGGCGGCTGCCGCACGACCGGCTGTTCGGCCTCTCGATCGTCGCGGCCGCGATCTCGCTCGGCCTGGTGGCGTTGTCGCCGCACCTGACCATCTCGCTGATCGCCGTGGTGCTGGTCGGCATCTGCGCCGGGACCGCGTTCCTCACCGGCGTGACGATCATCGGCTCGCGCGTCGAAGACGCCATCCGCGGCCGGATCAACGCGATCTACCAGCTGATGATGAAGCTGGTGCTGTTCGGCACCACGGTCACCGTGCCGCTGCTCGTCGGCGCGGTGCAGCGCCACACGATCACCGTCTGGGGCAGTCCGCTCACCATCGACGGCACCCGCCCGGTGATGCTCGGCGGCGCCGCGATCGCGCTGGTCGCCGGGCTCTTCGCCTACCGGCAGATGGACGACCGCCGCACCGAGCCGATCCTCGCCGACCTGCGCAACGCGCTGCGCCGCACGCCGCGGCGGGTCAACGGCTTCCTCATCGCCGTCGAGGGCACCACCGCGATCAACACCGCGATCCAGGCCGTGAACCTCGCCGACTGGATGCGCGGCGGCACCCGGCCCGTCGTGGTCGCCGCCGACCCGGCGCTCGACGACAAGCGGCTGACCGCGCTGGTTTCCGGCGCCTCCCTGACCGGCGCGCGCGCCCAGGCGCTGGCCGCCGCCGCGGTCCGGGCCGACATCGTCGAGCGGCACGTCCAGCCGGCGCTGGACGCCGGTTCGGTCGTGGTGATGGAACGCTTCGTCGACTCGCCGCTCGCGCACCTGTCCGCCGTCGCCGGGCTCGACAGCGACGAACTGGAAGGCCTCGCCGACTGGGCGACCGGGCGGCTGCGCCCGGACCTGACGGTCCTGCTGGACTCCGCGCCGAACGGCGCGCCGCGCGACAAGTCCACCGCGATGAACGACCAGTGGCGCGTCCAGCACCTGCTCACCGAGATGGCCGCGGCCGACCCGGACCGGTACGTCGTGATCGACGCCGACGGGACCGACGCCGAGGTCGCCGAACGCATCCGCACCGCGCTGCGCGCCGTGTTCGTCGGACGGCTGGCGGGGCTGGCCCCGGCGGCCGACGCGCCTGCCGTCGAACACCCGGCGACCACCGGCGGACCGGCCACGGACCGGCCGTCGACCCTGCCGCTCGACCTCGAAGACACGGTCCAGGGAGAGCCTCGCGTGGAGGTGAAGTGACGACGACCGAGCGCATCGGCGTCTGGAACCAGCTGGTCGGCCAGGAGCCCGCGGTCGAGACGCTGGCCGCGGCCGCCGCGGCGGCGGCCAAGATCGTCGCCGGCGAGCCCGCCCCGGCCGGCGCGATGACGCACGCCTGGCTGCTCACCGGCCCGCCCGGGTCCGGCCGCTCGGTCGCCGCGCGGACGTTCGCCGCGGCCCTGCAGTGCAGCACCGGCACCGGCTGCGACGCCTGCCCCGGCTGCCACACGACGATGGCGGGCACCCACGCCGACGTCCGGCTCGTCGTGCCGGAAGGCCTGTCCATCTCGGTCGCCGAGATGCGCGCCCTGGTGCAGGCCGCCGCGCGGCGCCCGACGACCGGGAACTGGCAGGTCGTGATCATCGAAGACGCCGACAGGCTCACCGAAGGCGCGTCGAACGCGCTGCTGAAAGCCGTCGAGGAGCCGCCGGACCGCACGGTGTTCCTGCTCTGCGCGCCGTCGGACCACCCCGAAGACGTCTCGGTGACGATCCGTTCGCGCTGCCGTCTCGTCACGCTGCGGACGCCGCCGCCGGAGGCGATCGCCGACGTGCTGATGCGCCGCGACCACGTCGACCCCGAGCGGGCGCAGTGGGCCGCCTCGGTGTGCGGCGGACACGTCGGACGCGCGCGCCGGCTCGCCACCGACGAAGCCGCGCGGCAGCGGCGGGCCACCGTCCTGCGGATCCCGCTGGGCCTGCGCCGCGCCGCCGACGTCTTCACCTGCGCCGACCAGCTGATCAGCGCGGCGGAGGCCGACGCGGGCGAGGCCAGCAAGGCCCGCGACGAGAACGAGCGCAACGAGCTGCGGACCGCAATGGGCGGCGACGGCGTCGGCAAGGGCGTCGCAGGCGCCAAGCGCGCCGCGGAAGCCGCCGTCAAGCAGCTGGAGAAGAAGCAGAAGTCCCGCGCGACCCGCACCCAGCGCGACACGCTCGACCTGGCGCTGATCGACCTGGCCGGCTTCTACCGCGACGTCCTGGTGACGGCGACCCGCTCCGGCGCGACGCTCAACCACCCCGACCACGCCGACCAGATCCGCGAGGCCGCGCACGCGTGGACACCCGAGTCGGCACTCCGCCGCCTCGAAGCGGTGCTGGAATGCCGCGAGGCGATCGAGCTGAACGTGAAACCGCGCATCGCGATCGAGGCGATGGTCACGACGCTCCGCCAGGGCTGAACACGAAGGAACCCGCCAGGCCAGCCTGACGGGTTCCTTCACACCCCTCGGGTCACTCGCGCGGCCGAGGCGACGGCTTGAACGGCTTCTCCTCGATCGCGACGGCCAGCGGACGCCGCCGCGTCCCGGGCATCGCCGCCACCATCACGACGCCGAGCAGCAGCATCGCGGTACCCGTCCAGAACAGCGGCACGGTGTCGTACGCGCCGCCGGTGTAGGCGAGGTTCTTCACCGGCCCCTTCGGAGCCTCACCACCACCCGCGGGCGGCGTGGAAGTGGTGCCGCACACCACGCCGTCGGTCGGCGCGTAGGCCCGCGCGACCTGCTCACCCAGCGACAGCTGGGCCAGCGACGACGGCAGGTTCTTCGCCTGGTCGTCCGGCAGCAGGCTCTTGAGCTTCGTCGTCGGCAGCAGCTGCAGGTCGAACAGCCGCGCCGACGCGCCCAGCTGGAACCCCTTGAACGGCGTCGTCATCTGCGCCGACTTCTGGTCCAGACCCGCGATGCTCAGCCGCAGCACGCCCAGGTCGAGCACGGTCCCCGCGGTGTTGCCGACCTGCTGGATGCCGTTGGTGAGCGTCGACACCAGCCCGCCGACCACCGGAATGTCGTTGACCTGCCCGAACTGGTCGCTCAGGCCCTTCAGCGGCAGCCCGATCGGAATGTCCTTCGTCGGGTGCGCCGCGTCGAGCGTGTACAGCGTCTTGCCGGCCGCCTCGATGGTCAGCACCGGCGCGGTGTACTCGACCTTCGACGTCTTCGCGTCGCCGGTGGAGGTCACCGTGAGCGTCGGCTGGCTCGCCACCTTGATGCTCAGCGCCAGCGGCGTGCCCTTGAGCACCTCGATGTCCGCGGCCTGCAGCGTCGACGTCGACTGCACGGCCTTGTTCTGCGAACCCGGGATGTCGACCAGCTTCACCTGCGACCGCGACGACAGCGTGTTCGGCAGGCTCAGCAGCGACCCGGTGCCGTCCGCCGCGGTCTGCCCGCCGCCCTGCAGCAGGCCACCCAGGCTCTGCAACCCCTTGGAGAGGTCGAAACCGCTGGCCAGCGCGTTCGGGTCCAGCTTCGGCTTCAGCGCGTCCAGACCCAGGTTCGGCATCGACGGGATCACGTTCAACAGCGACAGGCTTGCCACCGACGTGCTCGCGTCCGCGATCGTGTCGACGCACGGCCCCAGCGTCGGGCTCCACCGCGCGTGCGCGCTCCCGTTCAGCAAGCCCACGTTCAACAGCGGATTCGACGGCGCGTTCAACCCGCCGCTGATCGGCTGCGGATTGTCCGGCAACGCCGTCTGCACCACGCTGCCCGGCGTCTGCGGCGCGTTTCCGCCCACGGACAACCCGAACGGCGACGCCTGCGCGATCGCCTTCTCATAGCTCAGGTAGGCATCCGAGTTCGCCGACGCGCTCGACAGACCCATCCCGGCCTCGAGCGCCGACTGCTTCGGCAACGTGGCCCCGAACCCCGGCAGGATCGTGCTCGTCGGCACGGCATTCGGCAGCAACCGGATGATCCCCAGCGCCGTCCCCGCATCCCCGACCGCCTGCCCCAGCGGCTGCGGCCCCACCGGAGCCGAGATCGGCGCCTGCCCCGGATTCGCCGGCTGCGGAATCGGCGTCGTCGGATAAGTCGGGTCGGCATTCGCCGGCGCCGCGCTGAACAGCAACAACGCCGCAGCCGCCGGCAACGCCACCGAACGGGGCAGTCTTCGCCGCATGTGCCAGAGCCTCCAGACAGAGTCGACCGGTGAGTGAGACCGACGTCATAGAGCCCTAACGACGGTCCCCCCGGAAAGTGACGCCAACAGCCTCCGCTACACTTGACGACGTCGCCAGCGCGAGCCGGAGACGCGCCGCCTTAGCTCAGTCGGCCAGAGCGATTCACTCGTAATGAATAGGTCGGGGGTTCGATTCCCCCAGGCGGCTCAGCCAAGTGGTCGGCCCCTGCCCCTCGAGGGCAGGGGCCTTTTTTGGCTTCGCTTGTCTTGTGGGGGCGCAGCCTCCACACCCCGCCCGTGGGCGCGTCCCCGGACCTCCGTGTGTGGTCCGGTTGGAGCGGCGGCTGCCGGTTTTTCTGTGAGAACCACACTTTTGGGTCAATGTGTGGATGCCGAAGGCCCCCCGGCGCTGCCGAGGGGCCTTCGTGGGGGCTTTTACTTCGGGGGGCTTACCTTCACCACCGTTGCCGTCGCGTCGCCTCGGGGGGTTCGGTACGTGATCTCGTCTCCTGCCTTCGCCCCCACCAGTGCCAGGCCCAGGGGACTGTCCGACGTGATCGCGTCCGCGTCCTCGCCCGGGACCGTCACCACCTGGAACGTCTCTTCGTCGCCGTCCGGGAAGCGGAGGGACACCACCGTTCCGTCCGGGAGCTGGTCGTTGCCGTAGCCGCCGTGCTCCATCTTCGCGGCCAAGTCGGCGATCTGGCGGTCCAGCCGGGCAGCCGCCTCCGCCCGGTCGATCACGTCCGCCTGGTCCGCCGCGTCCCCCGTGCGCTCCTGCTCGCCCGGCTGCGGCGCCAAGGCAGCCCGCTGCGCGCGCAAGCTCGCGATTTCCTTCTCCAGCTGGCTGCGCGCCGCCGAGCTGAGCCCCTTGTCCCCTGAGATCACCATGCCGGGCATTGTCCGCCGCGCGGAGCGGGGTGGCCAATCCGGTTTTTCACCCCCCGGCCACCCACGGGACGTCTGCCCTAGGATTCGGGGCTGCCGTCCAGGAAGAAGGTAACGAGAATCACCGTGAGCGCCGTCCCCGGTCGCAGCGACCGGCTCTCCCCCAACCAGCTGGCCAAGCAGGAACAGATCGTCGAAGCCGCCCGCGTCGTCCTCGCCCGCGACGGCCTCGCCGGCTGCACCGTCCGAGCCATCGCCGACGCCGGACCGCTCACCAAGAGCGCCATCCACTACTACTTCGCCGACATCGACGTCCTCATCGACCGCGCCATGGCCGCGCACATCACCGCCTTCGCCGCCCAGCTGCGCGAAGTCGCCGCGAAGCACGACGAGCCACGCGAACGCCTCTTCGCCGTCCTCGAGGAGTACCTGAGCGTCTTCGCCGCCAACCCCAACGCGGCCTTCCTCTGGTTCGAGTACTGGATCGCCGCCGGACGCGCACAGCACCCGCAGGCCATCGACGTCATGCTCACCTCCCTCACCGAGCTGCTGGCCGAACTGCTCGCCCCACTCGACGTCGACGACCCCCGGGCCCGAGCCCGCGCGCTGCTGTCGTACCTGCTCGGCACGGTCGTCCAGCAGCGGGTCCGCCCGCGGCCGTTCGCCACGCTGCGCGCCGACATCGAGGCGCTCTGCTTCGCCAACTACGGCTAACAACGCCCTTTGGATCCGTACTCGTACGGATTGCGCCGTACGTCCGGCTCCCGCCAAGGTCGGGAAACCCCCCGAGAGCAGGAGACGCGATGCGCACACGAACGTGCACGGCGGCGGCCGCGGCCGTCCTCTTGATGCTCCCCACCGGCGGCCAGGCCGTCGCCCAGCCCATCGGCCCGCAGGTCTACGAGATCACCGGCACCGGCACGGCCCAGCAGCGCACCGAGGTCGCGAACGCCGGTGCCGACATCCTCGACAGCACGAACGGCACGACCACGGTCATCGCCAACCCCGGCGAAGCGGCCCAGCTGCGCGCGCTCGGCTTCGGCGTCAAGACGCTCGGAGCGGTGAACCGGCCGCAGGGCACCGCGACGGTCGAAGACTTCCCGGCCGGCTACACCGGCTACCACACCTACGCCGAAACGCAGACCGAGCTGCAGAAGACCGTCGCGAACTACCCGTCGCTGACGAAGCTCGGCAGCGCCGGCACGTCGTACGAGGGCCGCGCGCTGTCGCTGATCAAGATCTCCGACAACGCCGCCATCGACGAGAACGAGCCCGAGGTGCTCTTCACCTGCAACCAGCACGCCCGCGAGCACCTCACCACCGAGATGTGCCTGCACATCGTCCAGCGGCTGACCAGCGGATACGCCACGGACCCCGCCATCAGACGGCTGGTCGACAGCACCGAGATCTGGGTCATCCCGAGCGTCAACCCGGACGGCTCCGAGTACGACATCTCCGGCGGCACGTTCCACAGCTGGCGCAAGAACCGCCAGGGCAGCGGCACCGACACCAACCGGAACTGGGGTTACCAGTGGGGCTGCTGCGGCGGCTCCTCGGGTTCGCCGTCGAGCGAGACCTACCGCGGCACGGCGGCGTTCTCCGCGCCCGAGACCAGGGCCGTCGCGAACTGGGTGAACTCGCGCGTGGTCGGCGGTGTCCAGCAGATCAAGACGCACATCGACTTCCACACCTACTCAGAGCTGGTGCTCTGGCCGTTCGGCTACACCTACGCCGACACCGCGCCGGGCCTGTCCGCGGCCGAGGCGCAGAAGTTCCAGACGCTCGGCAAGCAGATGGCCGCGACCAACGGCTACACGCCCGAGCAGTCCAGCGACCTCTACATCACCGACGGCAGCGTCAACGACTGGATGTGGGCGACCCACAAGATCTGGAGCTTCACGTTCGAGATGTACCCGAAGGGCTCCAGCCCCGGCTTCTACCCGCGGGACACCCAGATCGTGCCGCAGACCACGCGCAACGACCAGGCCGTCGACATCATCATCAACGCGGCGATCACCGGCTGACTCCACGGTGCTTTCCGGGGGTTCCGGGTGGCGGAGCCCCCGGGCCGAGGCGGAGCCTCGGATGTCACAGGGTGCTTTCCGGGGGTTCCGGGTGGCGGAGCCCCCGGCGAAGCCTCGGATGTCACAGCGCGGGGCGGTCTAGGGTGCGGGCATGCCTCAGTTCTCGTTCGAAGGGCGCAGCCCGCAGGTCCACCCGGACGCCTTCATCGCTCCCACCGCCACGCTCATCGGCGACGTCGTCGTCGAGAAGGACGCCTCGATCTGGTACGGCGCCGTGCTGCGCGCCGACTTCGGCCGGATCGTCGTCCGGGAGGGCGCGAACGTCCAGGACAACTCGGTCGTGCACGTCAACGTCGGCAAGGTGTGCGAGATCGGGAAGAACGTGACCGTCGGCCACCAGTGCCTGGTGCACGACTGCACGGTCGGCGAGCAGGCCCTGATCGGGAACGGCTCCACCGTCCTGGACGACGCGAAGATCGGCGAGCGGACGCTGGTCGCGGCGGGTGCCACCGTGACGCCGGGCACGGAGGTGCCGTCCGAGGTGGTCGCGATGGGCAGCCCGGCGAAGAAGTTCGTCCCGCTGACCGACTCCGCGCGGCTGTGGGTCGAGCACAACGCGGCCGTCTACCAGGACCTCGCGAAACGGCACAAGACCGGCGTCGAGCCGCTGGATTGACTCTCCAGTAACTGGAGACTCTAGCTTCGGGGCATGGCTCCGAAGACGAAGAAGCAAACCCACCAGGTCACCCTGGAACTCACCGCGGGCAACGCCCCGGTCGTCGACCTCGGCAAGATGCTCGGGCAGACCGGGGTCAACCTCGTCGAGGTCAAGAAGGCCTACGACGCGGCGACGGCGGCCCAGCGCGGCGACATCGTGCCGGTGGTCGTCTCGGTGTTCGAAGACCGCTCGTTCGCGTTGCGGCTCAAGACGCCGCCGACGTCGTTCCTCATCAAGAAGGCGCTGGGGGACAAGGGTTCGGCCCGGCCCGGGCACGAGGTCGCCGGCAAGCTCACGCGGGAGCAGCTGCGCGAGATCGCCGAGCGCAAGCTGCCGGACCTCAACACCTCCGACGTCGAGGCGGCGATGCGCACGATCGCGGGCACGGCCCGGTCCATGGGCGTCGAGATCGTCGGCTGAGGTGCGCAAGCACGCGGTCGTGCCGCCGTTCCGCGCGCTGGACCCTGAACTCGGGGTCGCGGAACGGTTGCTGCGCAAGGAGAATCCGCAGCTGTGCGCCATCGTCGCGCAGCTGCCCGACGAACACGCGGCCGCGCGCCGCCTCAACGCCGTGCTGGCGGCGGCCGGGGCGCGGCCGCGGCTCGTCGACACGGGCGCGGCCTGGCGGATCGTCTACGTGACGCCGCGGCCCGGTGAAAGCGAGCTGGCCGCGGCCGCCGCGGGCCTGGCCGAACTGGTGACCGTCGGCGGCTGGCGGCGGGTGAAGCGCTGCGCGGTCTGCGCCCGGCCGTTCTGCGACCGCACGTCGGGCTGCACCCGCAAGTGGTGCGCCGAACACCGTCGCGCCCCGCGCGGGGTGGACTAGGCTCTTTCCGCAGCAGCGACTGGCGCCATCGAGGTGGAGCACCACCGGGAAGCGACGACGAGGCCGGCACCGCGCGCCTGGGTGAAGGCCATTCCAGAGCCGGAGCACGCCATGACACACCAGCCGAAACTGAACGCACTCGCCGCCGCCGACCCCGCGATCGCCGGGCTGGTCGAGGACGAAGCCAAGCGCCAGCACGACAAGATCCGCCTGATCGCGTCGGAGAACTACGTCTCGCAGGCCGTGCTCGAAGCGACCGGCACCGTGCTCACCAACAAGTACTCCGAGGGGTACGCGGGCAAGCGGTACTACGAGGGCCAGCAGTTCATCGACCAGGTCGAACAGCTCGCCATCGACCGGGCGAAGGCCGTGTTCGGCGTGGACCACGCGAACGTCCAGCCGTACTCCGGTTCGCCGGCGAACCTGGCCGTGTACCTGGCCTTCGCGCAGCCGGGGGACACCGTCCTCGGCATGGCCCTGCCGGACGGCGGCCACCTCACGCACGGCTGGAGCGTCTCGGCGACCGGCAAGTGGTTCACGCCGGTGCGCTACGGCGTCGCCAAGGAGACCGGCCGCGTCGACCTCGACCAGGTCCGCGACCTCGCCCGGCAGCACCGGCCGAAGCTGATCTTCGCCGGCGGCACGGCCATCCCGCGGGTCATCGACTTCCCGGCGTTCGCCGAGATCGCCCGCGAGGTGGACGCGGTGCTCGTCGCCGACATCGCCCACATCGCCGGCCTGGTCGCGGGCGGCGCGCACCCGTCGCCGGTCGGGCACGCCCAGGTCATCACGACGACGACGCACAAGACGCTGCGCGGCCCGCGCGGCGCGATGATCCTTTCCGACGCCGACCACGCGAAGGCCGTCGACAAGGCGGTGTTCCCCGGCCTGCAGGGCGGCCCGCACAACCACACGACCGCGGCGATCGCCGTCGCGCTGGGTGAGGCGCAGCAGCCGTCGTTCAGCGACTACGCGCACACGATCGTCGCGAACGCCCGCTCGCTGGCCGACGCGCTGCTCGCCTGCGGCTACGACCTCGTCTCGGGTGGCACCGACAACCACCTGCTGCTGATCGACCTGACGAACAAGGGTGTCCCGGGCAAGCGGGCGGCGCAGGCCTTGGACCGCGCCGGCATCGAGCTGAACTACAACACGGTGCCCTTCGACCCGCGCAAGCCGTTCGACCCGTCCGGCATCCGGCTCGGCACGTCCGCGATCACCACCCGCGGCCTCCGGCCGGAGCACCAGGTCCAGGTGGCCGAGTGGATCGACCGCACGATCACCGCCGTGGCGGCCGACGACGAGACCGTGCTGGACACGATCGCCGCGGAGATCCGCGAGTTCCTGGCGCCGTTCCCGATCCCCGGTTACTCCGCCTGACCTCACGTTCGCGGAGGCCTCCTCGTCTACTGGATGAGGAGGCCTCCGCCGTGTCCGGTGCCGGGAGACAGGCATCACAGAATATTTGGTTGCTCCATACAAGCTTCTGGGGAATAGTTGGTCGAAGCAAGTAGTTGAGCGATACAAGCAACTGCGAAGACTTCGAGGGAGACCACCATGAGCGACACCACCACGGCGGAAGGAGCAGCCGCGACGAACGGCAAACTGACTCACCGCCAGATCCTGACCGTGCTGTCCGGGCTGATGCTCGGCATGTTCCTCGCCGCGCTCGACCAGACGATCGTCTCGTCGTCGATGCGCACCATCGCCGACGAGCTGCACGGCCTGTCCCTGCAGGCCTGGGCCACCACGGCGTACCTGATCACCGCGACGCTCTCGACGCCGCTGTACGGCAAGCTCTCCGACCTCTACGGCCGCAAGCCCATGTACCTGACGGCGATCTCGCTGTTCCTGGTCGGCTCGCTGGCCAGCGGCATGGCGACGTCGATGTACGAGCTGGCCGCGTTCCGCGCCTTCCAGGGCCTCGGCGCCGGTGGCCTGATGTCCCTGGCGCTGGCGATCATCACCGACATCACCGCGCCGCGTGAGCGCAGCAAGTACCAGGGCTACTTCATGGCGGTGTTCGGCATCTCGAGCGTCGCCGGCCCGGTCGTCGGCGGGTTCTTCGCCGGCATCGACACCTTCGCCGGCATCACCGGCTGGCGCTGGGTCTTCCTGGTCAACGTGCCGATCGCGCTCGCCGCGCTGGTCGTCGTGACGAAGGTGCTGAACCTGCCGCACACCCGCGTGGACCAGAAGGTCGACTACTGGGGTGCCGTGGCGCTGGCCGTCGGCCTGGTGCCGCTGCTGATCGTCGCCGAGCAGGGCCGCGAGTGGGGCTGGGGCTCCGCCGCTTCGATCGCCATGTACGTCGTCGGCGCGCTGGGTGTCGCCGCGTTCGTGGGCATCGAACGCCGGATGGGCGACGCCGCCCTGCTGCCGCTGCGCCTGTTCCGCCGCCCGGTGTTCCGGATGTCGACGATCGTCACGGTCGTGCAGGGTGCCGGCATGTTCGGCGCGATGATGTCGCTGCCGCTGTACCTGCAGATCGTCAAGGGCGCGACGCCGACCCAGGCCGGCCTGCAGATGCTCCCGCTGACGCTCGGCATCATGGTCGCCAGCATGGGCAGCGGCCGGATCATCTCGGCCACCGGCCGGTACAAGATGTTCGCGGTGGCCGGGCTCGGCCTGATGGCGGCGGCGCTGTTCGCGCTGTCGACGATCACCGTCGACACCTCGCTGGCCCTGGTCATGGTGATCGCCTTCGTGATCGGCCTCGGCCTCGGCGCCTCGATGCAGACGCTGGTGCTGGCCGCGACCAACGACGTCCGCCCGCAGGACATCGGCGTCGCCACCTCGGCGGCGACGTTCTTCCGGCAGATCGGCGGCACGGCGGGCACCGCGGTGTTCCTGTCGATCCTGTTCGGCACGGTCGGCGACCGGATCGCGAACGCCGTCCGCGCGGCGATGACCACGCCGGCCTACGCGGCGGCGCTGGCGCAGCACCCGGAGTTCGCGCAGCGGATGAAGGGCGGCCTCGACGTCAACGACACGTCGTTCCTGTCGACGCTCGACCCGACGCTGGCCCGGCCGATCCTGCAGGGCTTCGCCGAGTCGATGAGCACGGTGTTCCTGGTCGGCGGGATCGTCCTGACCGTCGGGTTCGCGCTCGTGTGGTTCCTCAAGGAGAAGCCGCTGTCGGACAAGTCGGCGATGCAGCAGCGTGCGGAGGCCGAGGAGGACGGCGTCCCCGCGCTCGCGCTGGCGCACTGATCGGGTGAAGAAAAGGGCCCCTCGGGAGTGTGATTCCCGAGGGGCCTTTTCGTCGGCTCAGTGGCCGCCGTTGGCCTCTTCCTTGGCCAGGCGGTCCTTCTCACGCTCGTACGAGCGGGCGATCTCGCTCTCGGCCTCGGTGCGGCCGACCCAGGTCGAGCCCTCGACGCTCTTGCCGGGCTCGAGGTCCTTGTAGACCTCGAAGAAGTGCTGGATCTCCAGCTTGTGGAACTCGTTCAGGTGATGGATGTCGCGCAGGTGCTCCAGGCGCGGGTCGTTCGTCGGGACCGCGAGGACCTTGTCGTCCGGGCCCTTCTCGTCGGTCATCCGGAACATGCCGATCGCGCGGCAGCGGATCAGGCAGCCCGGGAACGTCGGCTCCTGCACGAGGACCAGCACGTCGAGCGGGTCGCCGTCCTGGCCGAGCGTGTCGTCGATGAAGCCGTAGTCGGCCGGGTACTGCGTGGCCGTGAACAGGGTCCGGTCCAGCTTGATGCGGCCGGTCTTGTGGTCGACCTCGTACTTGTTGCGCTCCCCCTTGGGGATTTCGATCGTGACGTCGAACTCCACGCCTGTCCTCACTGCTTCTTCGGGTGCGGGCATGCCCCGCGTCGCGGGCGGCAACCTTCATGACTGTCTTGACGTCTCCTAGTGTGGACTACGCCCTGCCGCCGGGCCGCATCGATGTCGGCCTCGCGGCATGTGACCTTGGCCCCTTCCGGGGCAGGTGAGAAGGAGTGGTGGGTGCCGGAAAACGACCAGCCGATGTGGCCTTCGTCGGACGAAGACCGCTCGTCGTCCGGCGCGCGGAGCACCACGCCGGCGTCCTCGTCCGACGCGTCGGAGAGCGTCGGGGAACAGTCCGGCGTGCCCAAGGTCACAGGCAGCGAGGCCCCGAAAGGCTCGTGGTTCGCGCCGAACGTCCCACCTGAGCCGATCCCGGGGCTCAACGCGCCCGCGGAGAAACCGTCGCCCCCGCCGGCGCCGGCGAAGCAGGACCTGGCGGACCGGCTGGGGTCGCGCGAGCCGAAGCCCGCGCCGGTGACGGAGAGCACCCAGTACATCGAGGTGAAGCAGCAGCCGGCGGCCAAGCCCGAGGCGGACGCGCAGCGCACCCAGCACATGGCGCCGCAGCAGCAGGCGCCGTGGGTGCCGGTGGAACGCAACGTCTGGCCGGCCGAGCAGCAGGATCGCCAGGACGAGCCGCAGCAGGAGAAGGCCGGGTCGCAGCCGTGGCGGGAGGAGCTGCAGCAGTGGCGCGAGGAGCAGCAGCGCCGCGAAGAGCAGCTGAAGAGCGCCGAGGCGCAGCGCCGGGACGACGGTCAGCAGCGCGCCGACGCGTCCGCGACCCAGCGCGGGGAGCAGCCCGAGGCGCCCTGGGTTGAGCGCCGGGAGGGCGCCCAGCAGCAGGAGCAGCGCCAGGGCGACGCCCAGCAAGAGCAGCGAGCGGAGGCGCCCTGGGCCCAGCGCCGGGACGGTGCCCAGCAGCAGGAGCAGCCCCGGGACGCCCAGCCGGAACAACGAGCCGACGCGCCCCAGATCCAGCGCCGGGAGGGCGCGCAGGAGCAGCGAGCCGAGGCGCCCTGGGCCCAGCGCCAGGACGGTGCCCAGCAGCCGCAGGAGCAGCGCCGGGACGATGCCCAGCAGCAAGACCAGCGGGCCGACGCGCCCTGGACCCAGCGCATCGAGCTGCGGGAGGACCGGACGGGCGACCGTCCGGCGGAACCGGCCGACCGCCGTCCCGCGCTCCCGCCGGAGCCGCCGCGCGGGGTCGTCCCGCCCGCGTCGGGTGGCTCGCTGGCCCGGCCGCAGCGGATCGAGCCGGACGGGCAGCGGTTCGACGCCGAGGCGACCGTCGGGATCGAACGGCCCACCCAGTTCCCCGGCGCGTTCCAGCAGCAGCCTCAGCCTCGCTCCGAGCCGCCCGCCGAAGCCCCGCCCGCCGAGCCCGCGGCCGGCGGCGAGCCGCCGAAGAAGCGCCGCAAGGGCAAGATCATCGCGCTCGTCGTGGTCGTCCTGCTGGTGCTGGCCGGCGCCGGCGTCGCGGCCGCGACGCCGAAGGTGGCGAACCGCCTCGGCCTGCCGTGGGCGCCGAACGCCCCGAAGGGTGACAGCCCGGAGCCGGCGGCCGCGACGCGGCAGCTGCAGGGCCCGGACACGGCCGGCCAGGCGCCGACCGCGAACGGCGTCAAGTCGGCACTGGCCGCCGCGGCAGGCAACAGCGCGCTCGGGCAGCTCACCGGCAGCGTCGTCGACCCGGTGAGCAGCACGACGCTGTGGGACCACAACTCCGCGACCGCGGTGACACCCGCGTCGACGACGAAGGTGCTGACCTCCGCGGCCGCACTGCTCGCGATGGACCCGAACACGCGGCTGTCGACGAAGATCGTGGAGGGCGCCGACCCGGGCACGGTCATCCTCGTCGGCGGCGGCGATGTCACGCTCACCGCGCTGCCGCTGGGCACCGAATCGCCGCTGTACCCGGGCGCCGCGCACGTCGACGAGCTCGTCGCGCAGGTCAAGAAGGCCAAGCCGAACGTGAAGAAGGTGCAGGTCGACCTGAGCCTCTTCAAGGGCGCGACGACCGCGCCGGGCTGGGCCGCGGGCGACGCGCCGTCGACGTTCGCCACGCAGATCGGGTCGGTGATGGCCGACGCGGGCCGGATGGACCCGAAGAACAACGGCTCACAGCGCGTGGCCAACGCGGGCAGCGTGCTCGCCGCGACGATCGCGTCGAAGCTCAGCGCGTCGGCCGGTGGCCAGGCGACCGCGCCGAAGGACGCGAAGGTCGTCGCCGAGGTCAAGTCGGCGCCGCTGACCGAGCTGGTCTCCGACACGATGGAGCTGTCCGACGACGTGCTCGCCGAGGCCCTCGCGCGGCAGGTCGCGCTGGCCGCCGGCCAGGAGGCGAGCTTCGCCGGTGGCGCGGCGGCCACCATCAAGGTGCTGAAGGACCACGGCTTCGACACCTCGGGCGTCAAGCTGTCCGACGGCAGCGGCATCTCGACGGAGAACAAGATCCCGGCGAAGCTGCTGACCCAGCTCCTGGCGGCCGCGGCGGCGCCGGAGGGCAAGAACCCGAACACCGCGAAGCTGCGCCCGATGCTGGCCGGCCTGCCGGTGGCGGGCGGCTCCGGCACCCTCGCCGACAAGCGGTTCGAGACGCCCGCGTCGCAAGCCGGGCGTGGCTGGGTCCGGGCGAAGACGGGCACGCTGACCGGCGTCAACACGCTCGCCGGGCTGGTGCTCGACCAGGACGGCCGGGTGCTGGTGTTCGCGTTCATGTCCAACGGCTCGGACCAGCAGCCGGGCCGTGACGCCATCGACGCGCTGGCGACGAGCCTCCGCAAGTGCGGGTGCTCGTAGCGGCGGACGCCGAACCGTGCGGAGATCGTGGCCGGAAACCCGTCCGGGGCAGGTAGCGTCGGAAGGGTGAGTCAGGAAACCGGGACCCGGCCCATGGTCGACTGGGCGCTCGCCGCGCAGACCGGCGCGCTGCTCGTGCGCGGCGGGCCGCAGGTGCCCCGCGAAGAGGCCGAGACGGCCGTCACCGACCTGCGCGAGCTCACCGTCGTGGCCGAAGGGCACGTCCGGGAGCTGACGAACCTGGGCCTCGACCTGCCGCTGCTGCCCGGCGAGGTCGTCGACCGCCCCGGCTGGGTGCGCTCGGCCGCGGCCGGGCTGGACGCGCTGACCGGGCGCGCGCTGCCGCGTCAGGGCGGGCCGCTGGGGCCGCTGCTCGCCGGGGGCGCCGGCGTGCAGACCGGCTTGGTGCTCGCGTTCCTCGCCAGCCGCGTCCTCGGCCAGTACGACCCCTTCGGCGGCGAAGGCAAGGAAGGACAGCTGCTGCTCGTCGCGCCGAACGTCGTCGCCGCCGAGCAGGCGATGGACGTGCCCGGCCGCGACTTCCGGCTCTGGGTCTGCCTGCACGAGTGCACGCACCGGCTCCAGTTCACCGCGGTCCGGTGGCTGCGCGACTACTTCGCCGACGAGGTCGAACGGCTCGTCTCGGGCCTCGCCGGCGGCGGCACCGACAGCCTCGCCGACCTGTTCGGCCGGCTCCCCGAGGCGATCAAGCAGGGCCCGAAGCTGAACCTCGCCGAGCTGCTGCAGTCGCCGAAGGAACGGGCGGTGTTCGACCGCCTGCTGGCGCTCTCGACGCTGCTGGAGGGCCACGCCGACTACGTGATGGACGCCGTCGGCCCGCAGGTCGTGCCGAGCGTCGACACGATCCGCGCGCGGTTCACCGCCCGGCGCAAGGGCGGCGGCGTCTTCGACCGGCTGCTGCGCGCGCTCCTCGGCGTCGACGCGAAGATCCGCCAGTACGAGGAAGGCGCGAAGTTCACGAAGCACGTCGTGGACGCGGTCGGCATGGACGGCTTCAACGCCGTGTGGCGGTCGCCGAACACGCTGCCGTCGCGCGCCGAGATCAGCGATCCCGCCGCGTGGGTCCGGCGTCTGCACGGATGACCGGGCCGTCCGTCGCGGCCGTCCGCCGGGCGGTCCGCGCGTTCCTGGACACCGTCGAGGCACCGCCCGAGCTGTGCGTCGCGGTCTCCGGCGGCGCCGACTCGCTCGCGCTGGCCGAAGCCACGGCCCACGAAGGCCGGCGGCGTGGTCACCGGGTCCGTGCGCTGGTCGTCGACCACGGCCTGCAGGAGGGCTCGGCGAAGATCGCGCGTGACGCGGCCGCCGCGGCCGAGTCGCTCGGCGTCGACGAAGCCGAGGTGCGCCGCGTCGACGTCACCGGTCCCGGCGGTCCCGAAGCGGCCGCGCGCAAGGCCCGCTACCGCGCACTGGCCGGACACGACCTGGTCCTGCTCGGCCACACCCTCGACGACCAGGCGGAAACGGTCCTGCTCGGCCTCGGCCGCGGCTCCGGCCCCCGCAGCGTCGCCGGGATGCGGCCGCACGACCCGCCGTGGGGCCGTCCACTGCTCGCCGTCCCGCGCGCCACCACGCGGCAGGCCTGCGCGGAGCTCGGTGTCGAGCCGTGGGAGGACCCGCACAACGCCGAGCCGCGCTTCACCCGCGTCCGGTTGCGCACCGAAGTCCTGCCGTTGCTGGAGGACGTCCTCAACGGCGGCGTCGCCGGCGCGCTCGCCCGCACGGCCGCGCAGCTGCGTGAGGACAGCGAGGCGTTGGACACACTGGCGGACAGGATCTTCACCCGCGCGGGCGGCCCCGAAGGGCTGGACGTCGCCACGCTCGAGCCGGAACCGGCGGCCGTGCGGCGGCGGGTTCTCCGCAGGTGGCTGCTGGCCTCAGGCGTGCGGGAGCTCACCGACGCGCACCTGCGCGCGGTCGACGAGCTGGTCGCCCGGTGGCGTGGTCAGGGCGGCGTGTGGTTGCCGGGCAACTTGGAGGCGCGCCGGGCACATGGCAGGCTCTGCCTCACCTCCCAACCCACCACACGAGGAGAATGACCCGTGTACGAGGGCGAAATCGCCTCCGTGCTCGTCACCGAGCAGCAGATCAAGGACAAGATCACGGAGCTGTCGGCGCAGATCGCCGCCGACTATCCGGCCAACGGGCAGGGCGAACTCCTGCTGGTGGGCGTCCTGAAGGGCGCGGTCATGTTCATGACCGACTTCGCCCGCGCGCTGCCGCTGCCGACGCAGCTGGAGTTCATGGCCGTGTCCTCGTACGGCTCCTCGACGTCGTCGTCCGGCGTCGTGCGCATCCTCAAGGACCTCGACCGCGACATCGCGGGCCGGGACGTGCTGATCGTCGAGGACATCGTCGACTCCGGCCTGACGCTGTCGTGGCTGCTGAAGAACCTCGCGAGCCGCAACCCGGCGTCGCTCGAGGTGGTTTCGCTGCTGCGCAAGCCGGAAGCGGTGAAGGTGGACGTGCCGGTGAAGTACATCGGCTTCGACATCCCCAACGAGTTCGTCGTCGGCTACGGCCTGGACTACGCCGAGCGCTACCGGGACCTGCCCTACATCGGGACGCTGGACCCGAAGGTCTACACGTCCTAGTTCACCGACCGTTCACCGCAACCACCGGATTCGCGGAACCCCGGCTTCGCCGATTGCGTCATAGGCTCTGATCACGTGCGTTAACCTATGCGAAGACCAATCGTGCCCGCGGTGACCGGGTCGGGGGAACGGGAGAGAGCTCAGATGGGGAACAGCAGCGCTGCCGACGCGAACGCGTTCAAGGCCGCCGCCGCGGCGGGCCAGGTCGGGATCGACCCCGACGCCGCGCAGACCGTGCTGAACAAGATCCGCACCGGCAAGGACGCGGTCGAGGCCCTCCTGGCGGGCGCGGCCACGCTCGCGCAGCCGCCGAAGCTCGGCGACAACCCGGTCGGCAACGCGATGGCCGCCAAGTTCGTCCAGCGCGCGGACGGCGGGAACGACTCCTACTCCGCCGCGCTACAGAACCTGCTCGACCAGTACACCGCCGCCGAGGAGGGCATCGTCACGGCGATGGCCCGGTACCACGAGATCGACCAGGCCGCGGCCGACCCGTTCCGCAACGCCTGAGTCCAGAGGGGGATTTCGAAGTCATGGCTCCGAACCACACCGACCAGCAGCCGACGACCGAACCCGGCTCGCTCGTCCCGCTCGGCGACAACTCGGCGTCGCAGAACATCGTCGAAAGCGCCCGTGGCCGCTCCGACGGCTTCGACATGGGCAGCGACCGCGCGATCGCGAACCCGCCGAACTGGAACGCGCAGGGCAGCCAGCAGCTGTACAACGGCGCGGTCAACAACAACGACCCCGGCACGGCGGAAGCGACCGGCCAGGCGTGGGCCCACCACGGCAGCGAGCTGAAGCAGGCGTCCGACCACCTGTACAACGCGATCGCCGAGCTGGGCAACGCGTGGGTCGGCCGGGGTGCCGCGGGCGCGCAGGGCGCGCTGGTGGCCATCGCCAACTCCGGTTCGCAGGCGTCCGAAGCCGCGCACACGATGTCCGACCGGCTCGCCCGGCAGGCCGCGGCGGCCGCCGAGGTCAAGAAGATGCCGGCGCCGAAGGAGTACGACCCCAAGCAGGCCATGGCGGCGGCGCTGGCCGGCGGCCCGGCGGCGCTGATCGCCGACCAGAAGGCGCAGGCCGACGCGGCGAACGACGTCAAGGCGCAGCAGGTCGCGTTCTTCAACGCCTACACGAAGGCGATGAGCGAGGTCGACAGCTCGACCCCGAGCTTCGGCCCGGAGTCGCTCGGCATGAAGCCGACGGCGTCGCACAACTCCGTGTCCTTCAACGCGGTCAACACCGTCGGCAGCACGGGTCCCGTGGAGGGCCTGTCCAGCCCGGGCGGCGCGGTGTTCGCCTCCGGTGGCTCGGCCTTCGGCGGCCACGGCGCCTACGGCGCGCAGCACGCGGCGGTCGGCGGCCCGAACGGGGCCAACGGCGGTGTCGCGGGCTTCGGCCAGGACGCGACGCTGGGCAGTGACGGCGCCGGCGGCACCCTCACCGGCACGGGCGCGGGGCACGTCGCCCCGGGCGCCGCGCAGACCGGCGGGAGCAACCCGCTCGGCAAGATCGGCATGGGGCTCGGCATCGGCGGCGTCGCCGGCGGTCTCGGCGCGCTGGCGTCGCGGGCGCTCGGTGCCGGCAGCAAGTCGGGTGCGAAGGCCCAGAACGACACGACGCTGGCATCGGCCGAGGGTCAGGGCCAGAGCGCGGCTTCGGCACAGGCGCCGCAGCAGGGCGTCGTCTCGCCGACGGGCACCATCGGCGGGCAGACGCCGCCGCCGATGAACCCGGCGGGCATGGGCGGCATGGCCCCGCACGGCGGCCAGGGCGAGCAGGACGAGGAGCACACGCACGCGTCGTTCCTCATCGAAGCCGACCCGGACGCGGCGTTCGGCGCGAACCAGGCGACCCCGCCGCCGGTGATCGGCGCGTGGTCGGAGGACGAAGAGGACCGCTGATCCGAGGCCGGGCGCGCGCGGCGCGCCCGGCTCGTCCGTTCCTGGGGGGATGGCTCCGATGCCGAACGCCGAGCTGCTCACCCCGGTCGAGGTGGACTTCCTGTGGGAGTCCGCCGGGCTGGGCGAGCTGCCGTACCCGCTGCGCATCCGCTCGCACGGCGCGACCGTGGACGAGCGGGAGATGCTGCGCAGGCGCACGCTGGAGGGCCTGGCCGCGCGCGGGCTGGCCGACGGCCGCGGCCGTCCGGAACCGCACGTCGAGGACTGCTTCGGCGTGCTGGCGCAGCCCGAGCTGAGCCTGGACGCGGTCCAGCTCATCGCCCCGGAAGCCGAGCCGCTGCTGGCGATCGCCGGCGTGCTGGGCGGGCTGGGGCTGCTGGCCGTGCAGGACACCCGTGGCCTGCACCTGCAGCCGTGCCCGCCGGACGGGCTGGCGAGCGCGATCGTCTCGCTGCTGCCCGGTGCGCCGCGCGGGTCCGAGAAGTCGATCACGGTCCCGCTGGAGCAGCTGACCGGCGGCGATTTCCTGGCCCGCCGCGGCGGCGGGGACGAACGCGCGTCGGCGGACGAGGACCGCAAGGCGCTGGCCCGCCTGCAGGCCCAGCCGCGGCTGCGCGGCGGCCAGATCGCGGCCAACGCACGTTCCCGGATGGGCGGCCGGACGCGTACACCCGTGCTGAGCTGGTTCGACACCGAGTCGGGCCGGTACTTCACACAGGCCACCCGCGGCCGTGACGGCCGTGACTGGGTCACGATCGCTCCCGCCGACGCGGCGACCCTGCGGCACCGGCTCGGGGAGATGCTCGCGGGAGCGGCGCAGACCAGCACGGTCTGACGTCGCTCGCCGCTGCCAGAATCGGGCTGCGGCAATCCCGGCGATCGTTTTCTGTCGGTGGCGCGGGCTACGCTGAGCAAGAGTCCGATCCGGGAGAGTAGTGATGCAAGAGTTCTTCTCGCCGTTGGCGTTCGACTTCCTCTGGGAGTCGGCGCAGGCAGGCGAGCTGCCGTACCCGCTGCTGGTCCGGTCGCACGGCGCGACCGAGGACGAGCGCGTCTCGCTGCGCCACCGCGTCGACGTCGAGCTGAAGGCCCGAGGGATCCGCGAGCCACGCGGCAGGCTCGCACCGCCGATCGAGGACGCGCTGCAGCTGCTGGCCTTCGCCCCGCTGACCATCGACGCGCTGCACATCCCGCAGTTCGAGGCGCCGACGGTCGGCGTGCTCGCGGCGGCCGACGACACCAAGGGCGTCATGGCGGTCCAGGACGCCGACGGCATCTGGCTGCGCGATGTCCCGCCGGACGGCCTGGTCTCCGCCGTCATCGGCGTGCTGCCCGCCGGGCCACGCGGGACCGAGGCATCGGTCACACTCCCGCTGGACGACGCGCTGCGCACGCCGCCGATCCGGGTGCCCGTCTCGCTGCCGTCGCACCAGGGTGAGGAAGACGACACGCGTCGCGGGAAGAGCCGCCGCACGCCGCTGAGCGAGCGCATCACCACCGACCCGCGCGAGGCGTACGGCCGCATCGCGGGCCAGCCGCGGCAGCGCGGCGGTCAGCTGGCGGCGAACAGCCGTTCGCAGGTCGGAGCCAAGCAACGGTCCCGCGTGCTGGCCTGGTTCGACACCGCGACCGGCCGCTACCTGAGCGTCTCCCGCGCGGGTACGGACGGCCGCGAGTGGGTCACGGTGGCCCCCGCCGACGCGGCGACGCTGCGGACCAGGCTGGGCGAGATGGTGAGCAGTGTGTCCGACGGCACGCGTTAGCGTGAGCTGTGCGGATGTCCGTCGGGAACCCGGGCGCGGTATCGCCCGTTGACCTGCGAGAGGCTCACAGGGGATGAACGCGGCGGCGGACGGTACCCTGATGGGACGGGTGTCCAGGCACCGCGGGTTGTCAAGATCGTGATGGCGGGTATCACAGGAGCCGCCCAACCAGGGAGGGTCGAGGCCACCAGGGCCGAGTCGTATGAACCGGAAGAGCGTGCTCAGGAACCCACTGCTGTGGATCGTCGCGGGGTTGCTGGCGTTGTTCGCGTACAACACGATCTTCGACAGTGATCGTGGGTACACCCAGGCACCCATCTCGGTGGCGAACTCCCAGATCTCCTCGAACAACGTCAAGGAAGCCAACCTCGAGGACAAGGAACAGCAGCTCAAGCTGCTGCTGGCGAAACCGATCGACGTCGACGGCCAGCAGGTCACCCAGATCATTTCGCAGTATCCGGCGGACGCCACCCGCCCGATCTACGACTCGCTGATCGCGGCGAAGACCGACGGCCAGCCGATCAAGTTCACCACCAAGGTGACCCAGCAGGGCGTGCTGACCCAGATCCTCATCTTCGCCATCCCGCTGGCCCTGGTCCTGGGCCTGCTGATGTGGATGATGAACAACGCCCAGGGCGGCGGCAACCGCGTCCTCAACTTCGGCAAGTCCAAGGCCAAGCAGCTGAACAAGGACATGCCCAAGACAACGTTCGGTGACGTCGCGGGCGCCGACGAGGCCGTCGAAGAGCTGTACGAGATCAAGGACTTCCTGCAGAACCCGGCCCGCTACCAGGCGCTGGGTGCGAAGATCCCGAAGGGCGTGCTGCTCTACGGGCCGCCGGGTACCGGTAAGACGCTGCTCGCGCGAGCCGTCGCCGGTGAGGCGGGCGTGCCGTTCTACACGATCTCCGGCTCGGACTTCGTCGAGATGTTCGTCGGTGTCGGCGCCTCCCGCGTCCGTGACCTGTTCGAGCAGGCCAAGCAGAACGCGCCGTGCATCATCTTCGTCGACGAGATCGACGCGGTCGGCCGCCAGCGCGGCGCCGGCCTCGGCGGCGGACACGACGAGCGCGAGCAGACCCTGAACCAGCTGCTCGTCGAGATGGACGGCTTCGACGCCCGCGGCGGCATCATCCTGATCGCGGCCACCAACCGGCCCGACATCCTCGACCCGGCGCTGCTGCGTCCCGGCCGGTTCGACCGGCAGATCCCGGTGTCCGCGCCCGACCTGCGCGGTCGCAAGGCGATCCTCGAGGTGCACGCCAAGGGCAAGCCGATCGCGCAGGGCACCGACTTGACCAGCCTGGCCAAGCGGACCGTCGGCATGTCCGGCGCGGACCTGGCGAACGTGCTGAACGAGGCCGCGCTGCTCACCGCCCGTCAGAACGGGCACGTGATCACCGACGCGGCGCTGGAGGAGTCGGTCGACCGCGTCGTCGGCGGTCCCGCGCGCAAGAGCCGGATCATCTCCGAGAAGGAGAAGAAGATCACGGCCTACCACGAGGGCGGGCACGCGCTCGCCGCGTGGGCGATGCCGGACATCGAGCCGGTCTACAAGCTGACCATCCTGCCGCGCGGTCGCACGGGCGGGCACGCGCTGCTCGTCCCCGAGGACGACAAGGACCTGATGACCCGGTCGGAGATGATCGGCCGGCTGGTCTTCGCGATGGGTGGCCGCACGGCGGAGGAGCTGGTCTTCCACGAGCCGACCACGGGCGCGTCGTCCGACATCGAGCAGGCGACGAAGATCGCCCGCGCGATGGTGATGGAGTACGGCATGAGCGCCCGCCTCGGCGCGGTGAAGTACGGCCAGGAGCAGGGCGACCCGTTCCTCGGCCGGTCGGCCGGGCGGCAGGCGGACTACTCGCTCGAGGTGGCGCACGAGATCGACGAGGAGGTGCGCAAGCTCATCGAGACGGCGCACACCGAGGCGTGGCACGTGCTGAACACCTACCGCGACGTCCTCGACGAGCTGGTCATCGAGCTCCTGGAGAAGGAGACGCTGCAGCGCAAGGACCTCGAGCGGATCTTCGCGACCGTCGAGAAGCGCCCGCACATCACCGTCTTCAACGAGTTCGGCGAGCGGACGCCGTCCGACAAGCCGCCGATCAAGACCCCGGGCGAGCTGGCGATGGAGCGCGGCGAGCCGTGGCCGCCGCCGGAGAAGGAGAAGAAGCCGGTCCTGAAGCCGGAGCCGACCCCGGTCGGCACGGCACCGGGCGCGGGCGACCTGCCCGGCGGCCCGCCGTACCCGGCCCCGACCCCGGCCGACCCGAACGCCAACCCGTACGCCCCACCGCAGCCGGGCGCCTACCCGAACGGCGGCCGTCCGTACGGCGGCCCGAACGGCGGCCCCAACGGCACGTCGCACTGGCCGCAGACGTACGGCGGCCAGCAGCCCGGCAGCTATCCGCCGGGCCAGGCCGGCCCGCCGAACTACGGTGCCCCCCCGGGCTGGACGCCCGCGACCTCGCCGGGCGGTCAGCCGGGCCAGTCGTGGCGGCCCGGTGGTGAAGAACGCCCTCGTGAGCACGGCTGGTTCGCCGACCAAGCCGGCAACCAGCAGAGCGAGGGGGAGCGTCGTGACGTGGACGGACCAGAGAAGTCCCAGTGACGCCGACCGCCCGGTCTTCGACCAGGACCGGGCGGAGAAGGCGATCCGCGAGCTCCTCCTGGCCTGCGGCGAAGACCCGGAGCGGGACGGTCTGAAGGACACCCCCGCCCGGGTCGCCCGCGCGTACCGCGAAATGTTCGCGGGCCTGTACACGGAACCGGACGCGGTGCTGGACCGCACCTTCGACGAGTCGCACGAAGAGCTGGTGCTGGTCACGGACATCCCGATGTTCAGCCAGTGTGAACACCACCTGGTGCCGTTCCACGGGGTCGCGCACGTCGGGTACATCCCGAACGCCGCCGGAAAGGTCACCGGGCTTTCGAAGCTGGCCCGGCTCGTCGACCTCTACGCCAAGCGGCCGCAGGTCCAGGAACGCCTGACGTCCCAGGTCGCCGACGCGATCGTGCGCAAGCTCGAGCCGCGCGGCGTCATCGTGGTCATCGAGGCGGAGCACCTCTGCATGGCCATGCGCGGCATCCGCAAGCCCGGCGCCCGCACGACCACGTCGGCCGTGCGCGGGCAGCTGAAGAACTCGGCGTCGTCGCGGGCGGAGGCGCTCGACCTGATCAAGGCGCGCCGGTGAGCGTGGGGCTTCCCGCTCCCGGCCGGTGCGTCGTGATGGGCGTGCTGAACGTGACGCCCGATTCCTTTTCGGACGGTGGCCGGTACCTCGGGCTCGACCAGGCGCTGGAGCACGCGCGCGCGATGTGGGCGCGTGGCGCGGACCTGATCGACGTCGGCGGCGAGTCGACGCGGCCGGGTGCGTCCCGGGTGGACGCCGAGACCGAGATGAACCGGATCCTGCCGGTCATCCGGACTCTGGCCGCCGAAGGCATCGAGCTGTCCGTCGACACGACCCGCGCGGCCGTCGCCGCGGCGGCGCTCGAGGCCGGCGCGAAGGTGATCAACGACGTCTCCGGCGGTTTGGCCGACCAGGACATGGCGCGCGTCGCCGCCGACAGCGGAGCGCCGTGGGTGCTGATGCACTGGCGTGGGCACAGCAAGGACATGCAGGCCCTCGCGAAGTACGACGACGTGGTGGCCGACGTCCGCGCCGAGCTGCTGTCCAGAGTGGACGAAGCGCTGGCGGCCGGTGTCGCCGAAAGCGCGATCGTGCTGGACCCCGGGCTGGGCTTCGCGAAGAACGCGGAGCACGACTGGGCGTTGCTGCGCGGGCTGGACTCGCTGCTCTCGCTGGGTTTCCCCGTGCTGGTCGGCGCTTCGCGCAAACGCTTCCTCGGCCGTCTGCTGTCCGAAAAGGACGGCACGCCGCGTCCGCCGGACGGCCGTGAGGACGCCACCGCGGCGATCTCCGCGCTGGCCGCGGCCGCGGGCGCGTGGGGAGTGCGGGTGCACGAGGTGGGGGCGTCGCTGGACGCGGTCACGGTGGCCGCTGCATGGTGGAAGGGTTCGCCGGATGTCTGATCGGATCACGCTGACCGGGCTGCGCGTGTTCGGGCGCCACGGCGTGTTCGAGCACGAGAAGCGCGACGGCCAGGAGTTCGTCGTCGACATCACGGCGTGGCTCGACCTCGGCCCGGCGGCGGCGTCGGACGACCTGACGAAGACCCTCCACTACGGCGAGCTGGCGGAGCTGGCGGCGGGGATCGTCGCGGGCGAGCCGTACGACCTGATCGAGAGCGTCGCGGGCAAGATCGCGGACGAGGTCATGCGCGATGAGCGGCTGAGCGCGGTGGAAGTGACGGTGCACAAGCCGTCGGCACCGATCCCGCTGACGTTCGACGACGTCGCGGTGACAATCCGGCGCGCCAGGTGAGCCGGGCGGTCCTCTCGCTGGGATCGAACCTCGGCGACCGGCTCGGCTTTTTGCGGCTGGCACTGGACGCTGTGCGGCCGGCGCTGGTGGCCGTGTCGAGCGTGTACGAGACGAAGGCATGGGGAGTGGAGGACCAGCCGGACTTCCTGAACGCGGTGTGCGTAGTCGACGACCCGGCGCGCGACCACTGGGCCTGGTTGCGCACGGGCCAGGCGGCGGAGCAGGCGGCAGGCCGGGTACGAGAACTGCGCTGGGGCCCCCGGACCCTGGACGTCGACGTAGTGACGGTGGACGGCGTGCGGTCGGACGACCCGGAGCTGCTGCTACCGCACCCGGGAACACCGGACAGGGCCAGCGTGCTGATCCCCTGGGCAGAGATCGACCCGACGGCGGTACTCCCAGGCCACGGCCCGATCGCGGAACTGCTGGCAGCACGCCCGGAGTCGGAGATCGCAACGGTCCGCCGCCGCCCGGACCTCAATCTGGCCTGACGCCGCCGAGCCGCGGGTCTCGGCTGGCTTGGCCGAGCCGGGTGGGCGCGGTGAGTGGCCAAGCTGGAGCTGGCTCGCCGACCCGGCCCAGCCGGCCCAGCTTGCCGACCCGCCGGGCCGGCTTGCCGGCCGGGCCGCACCCGCCAACTGCCAGGCCGAGTCCGGCCAGCGTGCCAACGGTGGGGCTGGTCCGCGCCGGGCCAGGTCGCCGACCGGCCGGGTTAGCGCCCGCAAACTGCCGGGCCGGGGCCAGCTCACCGGTCCGGCCGGCTCGGTGAGCGCCGACTTGCCGAGGCCGCCGAGCCCGCCAAGCCGGGCAGGCCCGCCAAGCCGGGCAGGGCCGCCAGGCCGGGCAGGGCCGCCAGGCCGGGCAGGGCCGCCAGGCCGGGCAGGCCCGCCAGGCCGGGCAGGCCCGCCAGGCCGGGCAGGCCCGCCAAGCCCGCCAAGCCCGCCAGGCCGGCCAAGCCCGCCAAGCCCGCCAAGCCCGCCAAGCCCGCCAAGCCCGCCAAGCCCGCCAAGCCCGCCAAGCCCGCCAAGCCGCGCGTAATCGGCGAACCGGCAATACCCGTTACGGCCCACCGCCGACCGATCGGTGAGCTGTCGCCGACCGGCGGTCAGCCGCGCAGGGCCGCGATCATGAAGTCCACCGCCGGGCGGGTCGTCGGGAACGGGGGCCAGCCGTTGATGATCCCCAGCAGCTCCCAGTACCGCTCGGCGCGCGGGTCGCCGCCCGCGGCGAAGCGGTCCGCCAGCTCTGCGCGGAACTCTGCCGAGGACGGGTCCTGGTCCGGCCGAGCCGAAGCCGCCGCGATCTCCGCCGCAAGCGTTTGCCCCGACTCCGACGTCGGGCTTTGCCCCGCGTCAAGCGCTTCCTGGGCGCGGGCCATCCACGCGTTCCAGTTGTCGCGCCAGGCGTCCGCCGGCTGCTTGAACTCGCCCGACTTGATCTGGGCCGACTGCTGCTCGCTCATTCCGCGGATCAGCGCGCGGAAGTCCGCGTCCTGGATCAGCTCCGCGAACTCGATCCAGGCCTCCAGCTGCTCCGGCGACGGGTCGTCCGGCAGCTCCGGCTTCCCCGCGCGCATCCGGCGGTAGAACTCCTCGTCCACCTCCAGGCCGGAGACGATCTCGTCCCAGAACTCGTCGACCAGCCGCTTGCGCTCTTCGTCCGACATCGACGCCAGTCGGTTCATCAGTTTCACTTCCTCCAGCTCGGAACCACGCTTGGCCACCGCGCGCAGCACCGCCCGGCGCAGCCGGAGCCGCCGGATCTGCTCGTCCAGCGCCTCGACGTGCCGGGTCGCCAGCTCGCCGACGGTCGTCGCCTTCGTCAATGCCGCCGAGACGTCCGCGAGGCCCAGCCCCAGCTCCCGCAGCGTGCGGACCAGCTCGAGCCGGGCCATCGCCGCCGCGTCGTAGAGGCGGTAGCCGGCGTCCGTCCGCTCGGTCGGCGGCAGCAGGCCTTCGTCCGAATAGAAGCGGATCGTCTTGACCGGCAGGCCGGTCCGCCGGGCCAGCTCGCCGATGGTGAAGGTCGCGGTGGTGCCCACAAGACGCATGGTGAACTCTCCAGTCGGGGGAGAGTCAAGCTTACTTCCCGCGCGGGTGGCGGCGCCCCGGCGCGCAGCCGGCTCGGTACGGTTGAGTCATGCACTTCACCCGGCCCCGCGACCTGGTGGTGGCCGGGCTGCTCGGCCTGGCCCTCGGTTACTTGCTGTTCCTCGTGGCCTACGGCGACCTGCCGCAGCTGCCGTTGCTCGCCGGCGTCACCTTCGCCGTCCTCGCCGTGATCGAGGTCGTGCTCGCGTTCTCCATCCGGTCGCGGATCAAGAACGGCCGCGTCGTCGCCGCGATCGGGGTCGCCCGGTCGGTGGCGCTGGCGAAGGCTTCGTCACTCGCCGGAGCGTTCATGGCCGGCGCCTGGCTGGCCGCGCTCGCCTATCTTTTCCCGCGACGTGACGAACTCGTCGCCGCGGTGCTCGACACGCGCGCCGGGATCGTCGGTGCCGCGTCGTCGGCGGCCCTGGTAGCAGCGGGTTTGTGGCTTGAGCACTGCTGCCGGACCCCGCGGGACCAGGATCGGGAGCACACCGGCGGGACGACCGGTTAGCGCTGGAATCCCACCGCTCGCGGGACCGAGTAGGTCTCGTTCGGATTACGAGCAGGTACGGTGTCAGGCATGACCGGCGTGGGTGACGACTCGCGCGGCCGCCTCCTGGGCAGGCCGTGGCTTGTCGTCGGCTTTGTCCTCGCCATCGGAGCCACCCTCGCACTGGTGCTCAGCGATGACCTCCGCTATCTCCGGCTGGGGATCGTCGCTGCCCTCTGGGCTGCCCTGATCGGCGCTTTCCTCGCCGTGAAGTACCGCAAGCACGCGGCACAGAGCGAGGACGCGGTCGCCGAGGCGCAGGCCGTGTACGAGTTGGAGCTGGAACGCGAGATCGCGGCCCGGCGCGAGTACGAGCTGGAGATGGAGGCGGAGACCCGCAACGCGGCCGAATCCAAGGGCCGCGAGGAGCTGGAGGCGCTGCGCGCCGAAGTGTCCGCGCTGCGCGAAAGCCTCCAGTCGCTGTTCGGCGGCGAGGTGCTGCTCGAACGCGTCGCGCTCACCGCGCAGGCGACCCGGATGCGCAAGGTCACCGACGAGAACCGCCTGGTCACCGACGGCGTCCCGAAGAAGAAGCCCGCCCAGCTGATGGCCGGCAAGAAGGCGGTCGAGCCGGGCGACCGGCCGACGGAGCTGATCGACCGCGTGCTCGACGAGCGCCGCCGCAAGGCGTCGAACGGCAAGCCCGCCAACGGCAAGGGCCTCGGCAAGAGCAAGGGCTTCGGCGGCAAGCCCGTCCCGAAGACGCCGGCCACGGTCTCCGTGCCGAGCACCCAGCAGCTGGCGCGGCCGAAGCCGTTGAGCGAACGCCGCCCGCCGGTGCCGCCGGTCGACCCGGCGCTGAACGCCGCGCAGCGCGAGCTGAAGGCCGCCGAGCTGCGGGCCGAGGCGGCACGTCGCCAGGCGGAGTCGCAGCCGATGCGGCTGCCGAAGCCGGACGAGGTCAACCAGCCCGAGCGCCGTCCGGACGCGGTCGCCGCCGAGCCGACGCGCCGCGACGTCCCGCGGCCGGAGCCCAAGACCGAAATCCGCCGGCCGGCCACGCCGGAGCCGAAGACGGAGATCCGCCGTCCCGAGCCGCCGCCCGCGCGACGGGCCGAGATGTCTCGCCCGGATTTGCCGCGGGTGGAGCGGCCGAGGCCTGCGGAGGTTTCCCGTCCGGACATTCCGCGGGTGGAGCGGCCGCGGCCGGCCGAGGTTTCGCGACCGGATTTGCCGCGGGTGGAGCGGCCGCGTCCGGCCGAGGTCTCGCGTCCGGATATTCCGCGGGTCGAGATGTCGCGTCCGGACATTCCGCGGGTGGAAATGTCGCGGCCGGACCTGCCCCGCGTGGAGCGGCCGCGGCCTGGCGAGGTCTCGCGTCCGGACATTCCGCGGGTGGAAATGTCGCGGCCGGACCTGCCCCGCGTGGAGCGGCCGCGGCCTGGCGAGGTCTCGCGTCCGGACATTCCGCGGGTGGAAATGTCGCGGCCGGACCTGCCCCGCGTGGAGCGGCCGCGGCCTGGCGAGGTCTCGCGTCCGGACATTCCGCGGGTGGAAATGTCGCGGCCGGACCTGCCCCGCGTGGAACGGCCGCGGCCTGGCGAGGTCTCGCGTCCGGATATCCCGCGAGTCGAGATGTCGCGGCCGGACCTGCCTCGGGTCGGCCAGCCGAACGGCGTGCGCAAGGGGCCCGAGCCGCCGCGGGGCGGGCCGGTTCCTCCGGTGAAGCCGTCCGAAATGTCGCGTTCGGACATCCGGCCGGTCAAGGACCTCAGCGCGGCTTTCCAGAAACGCGACGACTTCGCCGAGCGGCAGCGCCCGAACCGGCCGAAGCCGCCCGAGCCGAAGACCCCGCCGACGCCGCGGGACGCCTCGCGCACCGACCTCCCGGTCGTCCCGCCGACGACGCCCGTGCCGAGCAAGAGCCCGCAGTCGCGCACCGACCTGCCCCCGGCCGTGCCGCCGACCACGCCGGTCCCGGCCGCCGATGGCCGCCCGCCGTCGCGGCTCGAGCAGTTCTCGCGGGCCGACATGTCGCCGATCCTCGACGAGCCGCCGTCCCGGCACGGTTCGCACCGCGCGCCTGTCGAGGCCGAGCAGGCCGACGCGCCCCTGGTGAACCCGACGCTTCCGGAGTCCGTGCGCAACTTCCAGGGCCGCTCGGGTGGCCGCCGCCGCAAGCCGGACGACTCGCAGCAGCTGCCCGCGGTCCCCGCGCCGGAGCCTTCGGGCGGTGGGCGGCGCCGTCGTCCGGACGGTGAACCGCCGGCGTGGGAGGGCATGGTCGCCGAGCGGGCGTCGATGTCGCGCCGCAACATGACACCGGTCGACCCGGCGGAAGCAGAGCAGAACGGCAACGGCACGAACGGCCACGCCCGCAACGGCGGCCGCCGTTCGGCGGACACCCCGGGCAGCGGCTCCCACACGGCGGGCCGCTCGGTGAGCGAACTGCTGGCCGCCAACGGCGGCACGGCGGCAACCCCGCGCCGACGCCGCCGCGCAGAGGACTGACACCGGCGCCGGCCCACCCTCAACGCACCGAAGGCCACCTTGGTTGCGTCTCGCGCACCGAAGGCCGCCTTGGTTGCGTGTGACGCACCGAAGGCCGCATTGGGGCGCTCGGGCCGTGGTCAAGGCCGTCTTGGTTGCTCCTTCCCCGCCCGCGCTACCGTCGTCAGCGGAGGCGCCGCGCGCCGCTTGCCGACTCAGCGCATTGCAGAACCGGGGGGTGGCCGTGGCCGTCGTCCAGGGCAGAGGTGCCGTTTCTCTTCCTGTCCGGTCTGCGTAGGGTGACCCGCTGTGAGCGGAACCCTCTCGCCCGCGACCGGTCTCGACCGCGGACGGCGGCCTCGCCGGATCACCGTGCTGTTGCCGGTGCTCGGGCTCATCGTGGTGGCCCTCTGCGGCCTGTTCCTCTTCGGCCTGGCCACCGCGCGGGTCGGGCCGCTCGCCGTCACCATCGGGGTGCTCGCCGCGCTCGTGCCCGTCGCCGGGGTCGTCGCCGGGTTCCTCTGGGTCGACCGGTGGGAGCCCGAACCCGCCAAATTCCTGCTGCTCGCCTTCGCCTGGGGCGCCTGCATCGCGACCGTCACCGCGCTGCTCATCAACACCACCGCCGAGGCCGTCGGCGACGAGCTGCTCGGCAAGGGCAGCGGCAACACCGTCGCCGCGCTCGTGTCCGCGCCCATCGTCGAGGAGGCCGCGAAAGCCCTCTTCGTCGTGCTCATCCTCTGGCGCCGCTCCAGCGAGTTCGACGGCGTGGTGGACGGCGTCGTCTACGCCGGGTTCAGCGCCGCCGGCTTCGCGTTCACCGAGAACATCTACTACTTCGGGCGCGCCTTCTACGACCACGGCTTCGGTGACGGGCACAGCCAGGGCGTCATCACGGCGTTCTTCCTGCGTGGCGTCCTGGCGCCGTTCACGCACCCGCTGTTCGCCGTGCTCACCGGCATCGGGATCGGCATCGCCGCGCGCACGGCCACGAAGGCGATGAAGGTCGTCGCCCCCGTCGCGGGCTACCTCGCCGCCGTCTGCCTGCACGCCCTGTGGAACAGCGCCGCGCTGCTCGGTGGGTCGAAGTTCCTCACCGTCTACTTCCTGATCATGCTGCCGCTGTTCCTCGGCGTGGTCTACCTGGTCGTCCTGCAACGACGGCGCGAGCAGCGGATCATCGCCGCCGCCCTGCCGCACATGGCCGCGGCGCGCTGGATCGCGCCGTCGGAGGTCGACCTGCTCGCCAGCCTGCCTGGCCGCCGCGCGTGGCGCCGCCAGGCGAAACGCCAGTCCGGCAAGCGCGCCGCGAGAGCCGTCGCCGTGTACCAGGCGAGCGTGACGGAGCTCGCGTTCCTGGACCGGCGGGAGATCACCACCGACGCCGACCGGGAGCGCCAGCAGGAGCTGCTGCGCACGTTGAAGGCCGCCAGAGCCGAGGCGACGCGCCTCGCCGACGAGGCCGCCCGCGGGTGACCCGGTCCGGGTGAAGCTGGTCACCCGGGCTCAACGGTTCGCGCTTAATCGAGTTAGTCTCGCGCCGTTCGTCCGGTACCCGGAGCGGGACTGGAACGAGAGCAGAGGGAGTCTGCCAACCATGAGCGTCCACAGGCGCACGCCATGATGAGGCCCGCTCGCCTCGCGGTCGGCGTCGTGTCCGCCGGCCGGGTGGGCAGTGTGCTCGGCGCCGCGCTCGCCCGGGCGGGACACACCGTGGTCGCCGCGTCGGGACTGTCCGCCGCGTCGCTGGCCCGCGCCGAACGCCTCCTTCCCGACGTGCCCCTGCTGCCGCCCGACGAAACCGTCCGCCGGGCGGACCTGGTGCTGCTCGCGATTCCCGACGACGCGCTGGCCGGCACGGTCCGCGGGCTCGTCGCCACCGGGTCGCTGCGGGCGGGCCAGATCGTCGTGCACACCTCCGGCGCGCACGGCGTCGACGTGCTGGCGCCCGCGGCCGAGGCCGGGGCGCTGCCGCTCGCGCTGCACCCGGTGATGACGTTCACCGGCCGCGAGGAGGACCTCGAGCGGCTGACGGCGTGCAGCATCGGCATCACCGCGGCCGCCGACGACGACGCGGCGTGGAACGTCGGCGAAGCGCTGGCCGTCGAGATGGGCGCCGAACCGGTGCGCGTTCCCGACTCGGCGCGAGCGCTCTACCACGCTGCGTTGACCCACGGCGCGAACCACCTGATGACGCTCGTCGCCGACTGCGCGGAAGTCTTGCGGGAAGCGGGAATCGGGCATTCCGAACGCCTGGTCGCTCCGCTGCTTTCGGCGGCGTTGGATAATGTGCTGCGGCACGGCGACCGCGCGCTCACCGGTCCGGTCGCCCGTGGCGACGCCGGCACCGTCCGCAAGCACCTCGCGGTGCTGGCGGAGCGGGCGCCGGACGTGGCGCCGGCCTACCGCGCGCTGGCCAAGCGCACGGTGGCGCGTTCGTCGGCGGCCGGGCTGCTGGACACCGCGGCCGCCAAAGACCTCACCGAACTCCTCGACGATCCCGCCGAAGGGCACCAAGACCAGTGACCACACCGAAATTCAGCCGCGGCACCCTGAACACGTTCGCGCCGCCCGAGCACGTGAGCCAGGTCAGCCGGGCGCTGCGCGGCGTCGGCCGCAAGCTGGCGCTCGTGCCGACCATGGGCGCGCTGCACGCCGGGCACCGTGAGCTGATCCGCCGCGCCAAGCGGTTGCCGAACACCGTCGTGGCCACCTCGATCTTCGTCAACCCGCTGCAGTTCGGCGCGGGCGAGGACTTCGAGGCGTACCCGCGGCCCCTGGAGGCCGACCTCGACGTACTGCGTGAGGACGGCGTCGAAATCGCGTTCACCCCGAGCGCCGACGCCCTCTACGCCGAAGGCGCTTCGGTGACCGTGCACCCGGGCCCGCTCGGTGACGAGCTGGAAGGCGCTGCCCGGCCCGGGCACTTCGCCGGCGTCCTGACGGTCGTCGCGAAGCTGTTCAACCTGCTGCGTCCGGACTACGCGTTCTTCGGCGAGAAGGACTACCAGCAGCTGGTGCTGATCAAGCGGATGGTGCGGGACCTGAACTTCGACACGCGCGTCATCGGCGTGCCGACAGTGCGGGAGCGCGACGGGCTGGCGCTGTCGTCGCGCAACGTCTACCTGACGCCTGAGCAGCGCGAAGACGCCATCGTCCTGTCGGCCGCCCTCACCGCGGGGGCGTTCGTCGGCCGTGACGGTGCCGAAGCGGTCCTCGAGACCGCGTGGAAGACCCTCGCCGCGCGTCCCGCGGTCGAGGTGGATTACCTGGAGTTGAGGGGAACCGACCTCGGGCCCGCGCCCGTCGACGGTGAGGCACGACTGTTGATCGCCGCGCGGGTGGGGAGCACCCGGCTGATCGACAACGTTCCGGTGCTGCTCGGCAAGGCCGTCGAGCACCCGGAGCGGCTGGACGCAGGGGAATAGGAGTCCACGATGTACCGCACGATGCTCAAGTCGAAGATCCACCGGGCCACCGTGACCCAGGCCGACCTGCACTACGTCGGCTCGGTGACGGTCGACGAGGACCTGATGGAGGCGGCGGACCTGCTGCCGGGGGAACAGGTGTCCATTGTGGACGTCACCAACGGGGCGCGGCTGGAGACCTACGTCATCAAGGGTGAGCGCGGCAGCGGCGTGCTCGGCATCAACGGCGCCGCGGCGCACCTGGTGCACCCGGGTGACCTGGTCATCCTCATTGCCTACGGCCAGATGGACGACGCCGAGGCCGCGACGTACCAGCCCCGCGTGGTGTTCGTCGACGCGGACAACCGGATCGTCCACCGGCACTCCGACCCCGGCCACGCGCCGGAGGGGTCCGGGCTGCTGTCCGGCACGGTGACCCTGCCGCCGGAGGAGGAGACGGCGGTGTTCCCGGTCGCCGAAACGGCGGACGCCCGCCGCCTCGACGCGCTGCTGCACGCGGAAAGCTGACCCGCTTGCTGCTCACCGTCGACGTCGGCAACACGAACATCGTGCTGGGCCTGTGGTCCGGCAGTGCGCTGGTCGGCGACTGGCGGATGCGCACGGACGCGCGCATGACGGCCGACGAGCTGGCGCTGACGGTCCGCGGCCTGCTCGGCCCGCACGCGGACGCCGTCACGGGGATCAGCGCGCTGTCGACGGTGCCGGCGGTGCTGCGCGAGCTGCGAGTGATGCTTTCGCGGTACTACGCGGCGGTTCCGAAGATCGTGGTGGAGCCGGGAGTGCGCACGGGCGTGCCGCTGCTGGTGGACAACCCGAAGGAGGTGGGCGCGGACCGGCTGGCGAACACGCTGGCCGCGCACCACCTCCACAACGGAACGGCGTGCGTGGTGGTGGACTTCGGCACGTCGACGAACGTGGACGCGATCTCGGCCCGCGGCGAGTTCCTCGGCGGCGCGTTCGCCCCGGGAATCGAGATTTCGGTCGACGCGCTGGCGTTGCGCGCGGCGGCGCTGCGGAAGGTGGAGCTGGTTCCGCCGCGGTCGGTGATCGGCAAGAACACGGTCGAGTGCTTGCAGTCGGGGATTCTGTACGGGTTTGCCGGGCAGGTCGACGGGTTGGTCCGGCGGATCGTGCGTGAGCTGTCTCCGGGTGGGACGGAGCGGGTGGCGGTGCTCGCGACCGGAGGGCTGGCGCCGCTGGTGATCGGTGAGTCGGAGACGATCACTGATCATGTGCCGGATTTGACTTTGTTGGGGTTGCGGTTGGTTTATGAGCGGAACATCCGGTCCTGAGGGGTTCTGGTCGGTGTTCTTTTCGCCGGCTTGCTCGGCCCGGATCGCTCCGCCGTTTCACCGGTTTCGGTCCGCCTCGGCCGGTCCGGTTGTTTCCGGCTCGGCTCGGGTCTGGCTGGCGCCTTTTCGGCGGTTGAGTTGCTTTCGGCGGGTCCGGTTGTCCTTGTGCCGCGTGGATGGGCCTGGCTGGCGCGCTTTGGGCGGTTTGAGTTGGTCCGGCGGGTCCGGTTGTTCCCGGCCGCGCGGATTGGCCTCGCGGGCGCCCTTTCACCGGTCTCGGGCCGCCTCAGCGGGTCCGGTCGCTCGTGGCCGTGCGGATCTTGCCTGGTTGACCCCGCACCTGGTCGTGACCTGCTCCTGCCCAGGGTGACCGGCGCCGATCGGCCTGGTTGTCCACAGGATGGCCGTGATGTGGACAACCAGGCCCGTCCGGCGGCCTTTCGCGGCTTTTCGTCGGTCAGCCCCGATACGCTGGAAGCGGGGCAGCCCCCCAGGGAAGGGCGGGGGTGTCGCTTCGTCAGGCGCGGGCCAGGCGGCGCCGCTCCAGCAGGTACCCGAGCGCCGTCACCGCCAAGGCCGGGAACGCGATCTTCGCCTGCGGGAACCGGGCCGTTCCCGGCGGGTCCACCGCCTTCGAGCCCGGGTACGCCAGTGCCGAAATCTGCGTCACCCAATACAGGGACGCCAGCACCGCCCCGGCGTCGAGGCCCGCCCTCGTCGGGCGGCGCCACAGCTGCCACAGGCTCGTCGCGCCCAGTGCCAGACCCAAGCTCATCGTCTGGCCGTTGTGGAACTTCGCGTGCGGTGGCCACGCCGGGTTGTGCACGTGCGTTTCGTTCCAGTCGGCGCGGTACGGGCCCACCGCCGTCACCAGCGAGGTCAGCGAGATCAGTGCCCGCCCCCAGGATTTGCTCTGCATCGGTGATCCTTTCGTCCGCCTCCACCGCAGTATCGGACCTCCAGTTCGATCGAGGTCAAGCCGGCAGTTTCAGCGCCAAGCGCGTGTTCAGGCAGTGCGTCGTCTTGTCCTGACCGGGTACGACGCGCTCTCAGCGGCGGCGGGCGCGGAGCGCCAGCGTGATCAGCGGCAGGTCGAACTCGCCCTCCGCCGTCTCCGGATTCGACGCCAGGAACTCGCGCAGCCGCGTCAGCAACGCCGCCGATTCCGCCGGTGACGACACGATCACCATCGAATACGTCGCGATCGTTTCCAGCAGGCTCTCCGCCGTCCGGCGGTGCGTGTGGTGAAACCGGTCGCTTTCGAACGGCTCGAACTCCGCGTGCGCCGACTGCCGCAAATCGTCCGTGCTCGCCGGGCGGCGGGCGCCGTCGCGGCCCAGGCGGGTGAACTCCGCGACCCACGGCACCGATTCGTCTTCGTAGTTCCACATCGGCACCAGCACGCCACCCGGGCGCAACACCCGCGCGATCTCCGTCATCGCGGCCGGCACGTCGAACCAATGGAACGCCTGACCGACGAAAACCGCGTCGACGTCGGCATCGGGCAACGGGATCCGTTCCGCCTGACCCGCCAGTGCGGTCGCCGACGGCACCGCCCGCGCCAGTTCGGCGCGCATTTCCGGGTCGGGTTCGACCGCGGTGACGTCGAGCCCCAGTCCGGCGAGGCCGAGGGTGAGCTTGCCCGTTCCGGCACCCAGATCGAGCACCCGGCGCGGGGTGGCGGCCGCGCCCGAAAGGCCCCATTCGATCGCCTGCCGCGGGTAATCGGGCCGATGCCGCGCGTACGCGGCTGCCCGGCTGCCGAAGGACGAAGCCCGCTGCGCGCGCGTGGGATCGCTCACGACCCCAGGTTAATCGAGGAAAGGAAAGGTAATCCGGTTGGCGTAGCGCGCGAGCGGGTTCGTACCCTATGGGCCATGACCGAAAACCCCGCTTCCACCAGCGAGCCCGCCGAAGACGAACTGCCCGAGCAGATGCGGGTGCGCCGGGAGAAGCGCGACCGGATCCTCGCCGAGGGTGTCGATCCTTACCCGGTCGAGGTACCTCGGACGCACACGCTCGCCGAGGTCCGGGCCGCGCACGAGGGGCTGCCCGCCGACACCGCCACCGGCGACGTCGTCGGCGTCACCGGCCGGGTGATGTTCCTGCGCAACACGGGCAAGCTGTGCTTCGCCAGCCTCCGGGAGGGTGACGGCACCGAGCTGCAGGCCATGATCAGCCTGGCGAAGGTCGGCGAGGACGCGCTGGCGGCCTGGAAGTCCGACGTCGACCTGGGCGACCACGTCTTCGTGCACGGCGAGGTCATCACGTCCAAGCGCGGCGAGCTGTCCGTGATGGCCGACTCCTGGCGCATCACGTCGAAGGCGCTGCGCCCGCTGCCGAACGCGTTCAAGGACCTGGCCGAGGAGACGCGGATCCGGCAGCGGTACGTCGACCTCATCATGCGCCCGCGGGCGCGGGACGTCGTGCGCACGCGCGCCGGCGTCGTCCGGTCGCTGCGGGAGTCGTTCCACCGCCGCGGGTTCACCGAGGTCGAGACGCCGATGCTGCAGACGCTGCACGGCGGCGCCGCGGCCCGGCCGTTCGTCACGCACTCGAACGCGTTCGACATGGAGCTGTTCCTGCGGATCGCGCCGGAGCTCTACCTCAAGCGCTGCGTCGTCGGCGGCATCGAAAAGGTCTTCGAGATCAACCGCAACTTCCGCAACGAGGGCAGCGACTCCTCGCACTCGCCGGAGTTCGCGATGCTCGAGTACTACGAGGCCTACGCCACGTACGACACCAATGCGGTGATGACGCGGGAGCTGATCCAGGAGGCCGCGCAGTCCGTGCTGGACACCCTGGTCGTCACGCTGCCCGACGGTTCGGAGTACGACCTGTCCGGCGAATGGACCACGCTCGGAATGTACGAGTCGTTGTCCGATTCGCTCGGCGAAGAGGTGACGCCGGAGACGCCCGCCGCCAAACTGCACGGATTCGCGCAGGCCAGGGGCCTGGAACTGGATCCGAAGCTCGGGCACGGCAAGCTGGTCGAGGAACTGTGGGAACACCTCGTCGGAGATCACCTGCACGCACCGACGTTCGTCCGTGATTTTCCGCTCGAGACCTCGCCATTGACGCGGCAGCACCGCTCGCGGCCCGGCGTGGCTGAGAAGTGGGACCTCTACGTGCGCGGATTCGAACTGGCCACCGGATACTCCGAGCTGGTCGATCCGGTCGTCGAACGGGAACGGCTCACCGAACAGTCCCGGCTGGCCGCGCAGGGCGATAGCGAAGCCATGCGGCTGGACGAGGATTTCCTCCGTGCGCTGGAGTACGGAATGCCCCCGAGCGGCGGTGTCGGAATGGGGATCGACCGGCTGCTCATGGCGCTGACCGGTCTCGGTATCCGGGAGACGATCCTCTTCCCGCTCGTGCGGCCTGAATAACCCGGCCGTGTGAGGATAGCCGTCAGTTATCCATATGAGATTTGCGCTGCCCTCCTGAAGCGGGTACTAATGTTCTAGACAAAGTCTTCTGTCCCGGGGCTCGCCCCGTAACCAGATCATTGAGCAAGTCCCCGCAGGAGGAATCGGATGGCACAGAAGGTGCTCGTCTCGCTGGTCGACGACCTGGACGGCAGTGAGGCGGAAGAGACCGTCGAGTTCGGTTTGGACGGCGTCAGCTACCAGATCGACCTCTCTTCGGAAAACGCCGAGGAGCTGCGGGACGCCCTCGCCCAGTATGTCGAGCACGCCCGCCGCGCGGGTGGCCGCAAGCGCGCTTCCGCGCGCCCGGTCGCGGGTAAGGGTTCCGCCCGGCCCGCCGCCGTCGACCGCGAGCAGAACCAGGCCATTCGGGCCTGGGCGCGCAAGAACGGGTACGCCGTTTCGGACCGGGGCCGGATCCCGTCCGAGGTCGTCGAGGCCTACCACAAGAAGAACTGAGGATCTTTCCTGACCGCCCCGGTCTCCGCAGGTCACCGGGGCGGCCGGGAATCCTCGACGCGGGGTTCCAGCCGAAGCCGCCGGGCAATTCGCCCGGCGGCTTTTGTCATGTCCGATCGTTGTCCGGTACCCGTTCGGTATGCGCACGCGCCGAGCGTGCGTACTCGGCGGGCGACTGACCGGTCACCGCGCGGAAATCACGGATGAAGTGGGACTGGTCGCTATAGCCCAGCCGAACCGCCAGTCCGGCGTAATCCGGGTCGGCTTCCGCGGCGATCCGCTGTGCCGCGTCGTTGAGGCGGTATATCCGGATCGCCCACTTGGGCGGGCAGCCGACGTGTTCGGCGAACAACCGCTGTACGGACCGGGTGGTCAGTCCAGTATCGGCGCACAGTTGCGCCACCCGGGTAATTCCCGGATCCCGCGCGATTGATTCCACCGCCTCGGCCGCCTGCCGCGCGGCCGGCGTCAGCTCGGCCTGTTTTGCGATCAGCAAGTTGTCGATCGCACCGACCATTTGCGCGTCTACCGCCGCGGTCCGCACCGATTCCGCGGCCGCGGTCGCCGCCGGTCCGAAAACAGCCGTGAGCGGGACAGCGCGGCCGGCGATGTCACTCACCGGGGCGCCGAGGAACGCGCGGAAGCAGCCGGGCCGGAAACGCACGCCCAAGCCCTGGACCCGGCCCTCGAGGCGGTGGGAAAAGACGTCGCGGGCCGGGCCGTAGACGCCGGAGGCGCCGGGGAAGAAGGTCACGTGCACGGCGAGGTTCGGCAGGACGCGTTGTTCGTGGGCGGGCCTGCCGCGCAGGTCCCAGCGCAGCACCCAGTGGTAGTCGACGAACTCCGCCAGCTCGGGGGCCGGCGGGTGCCGGGTCAGCGTGAACATCGTGCGCGCGGTCGCCTCGGCCACGATGCCGCGCGGGATCCGGTGCTCGCCCACGCGCTCACGGTAGCTGTCGCGTTCCTTCAAGACGGCCGGGTGCCCGCCGGTTTTGGATCACCGGCATGAACGCCGAGCTGACGCGCCCCGCCGGGGCGGAGTTCCTCCGGATCGCCCACGCCGTGACCGACCTGACCGCGCCGACGCCGTGCACCGGGTACGACGTCCGCGGGCTGCTCAACCACCTCCTGTACTGGGGGCCGTGGCTGATCGCCGCGGGACGGCGCGAGGCCCCGCCGGCCCCGGCGACCGGCGAGGCCGAGGCGGCGCTGGTGACGGACGACTGGCGGGCGGACCTGGAGAAGCAGACGGAAACGCTGGTGGAGGTCTTCACGAGCCCGTCGGCGTGGACGGGCACCACGAAGCTGGGCACGGCGGAGATGCCGGCCTCGGTGGTGGGCGACATGGTGCTGGGCGAGTTCGTCCTGCACGGCTGGGACTTGGCCCGATCGGGTGGCGGAACGCTGGTGTGCGCCCCGGACGTGGCCACGGCGGTGTACGAGTCCGCGGTGGCGATGGGTGAGCAGGCGCGGTCGATGGGTGTTTACGGCCCGGAGGTGGCGGTGCCTTCGGACGCTTCGCCGCTGGAGCGGGCGCTGGGCGCTTCGGGGCGGGACCCGCGCTGGACGCCCTGACCGCTCAGCGGGCGCAGGTGCGCGGGCACCCTTCGCACTCCGGTTCCCCCGGAAGCAGGTACGAAAAGCAGCAGCTCTCGCGCCGGCGCGTCCACTCGCGGTGCCCCTCCGCCAGCCGCAACGTCGACGCCGACGTCAGTGGCGGATAACGCTGGTCGAGGACCAACGCCGCGTCCGCGACGCCCGCGCCCTCCGCCTCGGGGGTGCCGCACTGGCGGCCCGCCCACCACAGCGAGTTCTCCAGTGCGTCCGTCGCCGCCGCCCAGAGGGTGCGGCGGCCCAGTCCGCTGCCCGCCGCGTACGCCTGGACGAACCGGGTCGCGTGTGCCAGGTAGCGGGCTCGCAGGACCGCCGCCAGTGCCCGCTCGTCGCGGACCACCGTCGCCTCCGGGCGGGCCGAGCCCGGGTCGGTCGGGAGGCAGTGGAACGCGTCACCCAGCAGCGCCATGCCGTCCGGGTGCGGGCGGTCGTCCGCGAGGCGGAACGCCAGCTCCGCCGGCTTCAGCGACGGCACCCGCCGCTCGTGGTGCCACAACAGCGCGCCGACGTACGCCGGGACGTGCAGGTACCACGTCATCACCCAGCTGGCCGTCGTGCGGGCCGGTGCCGCGCCGTGCGAACGCCGGAGCCAGTCGCCGAGCAGCGCCCGCCACTCACCGAAGTACGCGGGCGTCTCCAGCAGCTCCGAGCAGCGGATCCAGCCCGCCGGGACGTCGCGGCGCAGCTCACCGCGGTCCTGGCGGCCCGCCACCCGCCGGAGTGACGACGCGAGGCCGTCGCCGACCTCGCGCGCGTCACGGAAGGACCGCTGCTGGTTCAACCGCGGCCTCCTCGGCAGCCGGGAACGAATTAGGCGTGCCTAACCTTACAGGTCGGGGCGGACTGCGCCAATCGGGTGGTGGTCACCGCGGGTACTCCCAGCTTGCGGACTGTTCGCGGTGAGCGGACAGCGCGCGGACGGCGGAATCCGGACGGCCGCCCGCACGTTGTCCCTGACGTAAAGACGCAGGGCAACCTGATGACGGGAGCACCCGGCCGGCACCACGTCCGGGTGCGGAAAAGACCACGAAGAGCCGTAGTGGTACGCCAGCGCGACGGCTTGGCTACTAGAGTGGTCTCACGGTGCTGAATCCATCGCGGGTGAAAGCACGATGGAAACGGGCCGCCGGCGCAGCAGTCGAGGGAGTGCACATGTTTGAGAGGTTCACCGACCGCGCGAGGCGGGTGGTCGTCCTGGCTCAAGAAGAGGCCAGGATGCTCAACCACAACTACATCGGCACCGAGCACATCCTCCTGGGTCTGATCCACGAGGGTGAGGGTGTCGCCGCCAAGGCGCTCGAGTCGCTGGGCATCGCGCTTGAAGGCGTCCGCCAGCAGGTCGAGGAGATCATCGGCCAGGGGCAGCAGGCCCCGAGCGGGCACATCCCCTTCACGCCGCGGGCCAAGAAGGTGCTGGAGCTGTCCCTGCGCGAGGCGCTGCAGCTCGGCCACAACTACATCGGCACCGAGCACATCCTGCTGGGCCTGATCCGCGAGGGCGAGGGCGTCGCCGCGCAGGTGCTGGTCAAGCTGGGTGCGGACCTGAACCGGGTCCGCCAGCAGGTGCTGCAGCTGCTCTCGGGCTACCAGGGCAAGGAGTCCACCGAGACCGGCTCCGGCGGCCGCGGTGAGGGCACTCCGTCCTCGTCGCTGGTGCTGGACCAGTTCGGCCGCAACATGACCGTGCTGGCCCGCGAGGGCAAGCTCGACCCGGTCATCGGGCGCGGCAAGGAGATCGAGCGGGTCATGCAGGTGCTGTCCCGCCGGACCAAGAACAACCCGGTGCTCATCGGCGAGCCCGGCGTCGGCAAGACCGCCGTCGTCGAGGGCCTCGCGCAGAGCATCGTCAAGGGCGAGGTGCCCGAGACGCTCAAGGACAAGCAGCTCTACACGCTGGACCTGGGCTCCCTGGTCGCCGGTTCCCGCTACCGCGGTGACTTCGAAGAGCGCCTGAAGAAGGTGCTCAAGGAGATCAAGACCCGCGGCGACATCATCCTGTTCATCGACGAGCTGCACACGCTGGTCGGGGCGGGTGCCGCCGAGGGCGCGATCGACGCGGCTTCGATCCTGAAGCCGATGCTCGCCCGCGGTGAGCTGCAGACGATCGGCGCGACCACCCTCGAGGAGTACCGCAAGTACATCGAGAAGGACGCCGCCCTCGAGCGCCGGTTCCAGCCGATCCAGGTCGGCGAGCCGTCGCTGGAGCACACGATCGAGATCCTCAAGGGCCTGCGCGACCGGTACGAGGCGCACCACCGCGTCTCGATCACCGACTCGGCGCTGGTCGCCGCCGCGACCCTGGCGGACCGGTACATCAACGACCGGTTCCTCCCGGACAAGGCGATCGACCTGATCGACGAGGCCGGCGCCCGGATGCGCATCCGCCGGATGACCGCGCCGCCGGACCTGCGCGAGTTCGACGAGAAGATCGCGAACGTCCGCCGCGACAAGGAGTCCGCGATCGACGCGCAGGACTTCGAGCGTGCCGCCCGCCTGCGTGACGAGGAGAAGACCCTCCTCGGCCAGAAGGGCGAGCGGGAGAAGCAGTGGAAGGACGGCGACCTCGACGTCGTCGCCGAGGTCGACGACGAGCAGATCGCGGAGGTGCTGGCCAACTGGACCGGCATCCCGGTGTTCAAGCTGACCGAGGAGGAGACCACCCGGCTGCTGCGCATGGAGGACGAGCTCCACAAGCGCATCATCGGCCAGGAGGACGCGGTCAAGGCCGTCTCGCAGGCGATCCGCCGTACGCGTGCCGGTCTGAAGGACCCGAAGCGCCCGTCGGGCTCGTTCATCTTCGCCGGCCCGTCCGGTGTCGGTAAGACCGAGCTGTCCAAGGCGCTGGCCTCGTTCCTGTTCGGCGAGGACGACGCGCTCATCCAGATCGACATGGGTGAGTTCCACGACCGCTACACCGCTTCGCGGCTCTTCGGTGCCCCTCCGGGCTACGTCGGCTACGAAGAGGGCGGCCAGCTGACCGAGAAGGTCCGCCGCAAGCCGTTCTCGGTGGTCCTGTTCGACGAGATCGAGAAGGCGCACCAGGAGATCTACAACACGCTCCTGCAGGTGCTGGAGGACGGCCGCCTGACCGACGGTCAGGGCCGCACGGTCGACTTCAAGAACACGGTCCTCATCTTCACGTCCAACCTGGGCACCTCGGACATCTCGAAGTCCGTCTCGCTCGGGTTCGCCGGGTCCAACGACACCGGCACCCGGTACGAGAAGATGAAGCAGAAGGTCAACGAGGAAATGAAGAAGCATTTCCGCCCGGAGTTCCTGAACCGGATCGATGACATCATCGTGTTCCACCAGCTGACGCAGGAACAGATCATCCAGATGGTCGACCTGATGATCGGGCGCGTGGAGACGCAGCTCAAGGCCAAGGACATGGAGCTGGAGCTCACGCCGAAGGCCAAGGCTCTGCTGGCCAAGCGCGGGTTCGACCCCGTGCTCGGCGCCCGGCCGCTGCGTCGCACGATCCAGCGCGAGATCGAGGACCAGCTGTCGGAGAAGATCCTCTTCGGCGAGGTCGAGCCCGGCCAGATCATCCTGGTCGACGTCGAAGGCTGGAGCGGCAACCCCGAGGACAAGGACGACCAGGCCCGGTTCACCTTCCGCGGTGAGCGCAAGCCGTCGTCGGTCCCGGACGCCCCGCCGGTCAGCATCGGCGCCGGCCACGAGGAGCAGGGCGGCGAAGCCGAGAACGACTGATCCCGGTTCGAGAAGGGCGGTTCCCCGGCAGGGGAGCCGCCCTTCCCGCGTTCCGGGGCATGAGACGATGCCCCGGGGAGGGAACCGCCGTGGATGTGCTGTCGATCGACTTCGGGACTTCCAGCACCGTCGGGGTGCTGTCGGCGGCCGGCCGGGCGCCGCGGGCCGTCGAGGTCGACGGGTCGGTCACCCTGTCCTCCGCTGTCTTCGCGGAGGAAGACGGGCGGCTCGTCGTCGGGCGGGATGCCGAACGGCGTGCCCGGCTCGATCCCAGCCGGTTCGAACCCCACCCCAAGCGGCGCATCGACGAAGGCGCCCTGCGGCTCGGGACGACCGAAGTCGCCATTGCCGACGCCTTCGCCGCCATCCTGCGCCGGATGGGCGAGGAAGCCGAACGGCAGCTGGGGCGCCCGCCCGCGCAGACGCGGATCTCCCACCCCGCCGGCTGGGGCGCGAGCCGCCAGGACGTCCTTCGCACCGCGGCCGCGAAGGCCGGGTTCCGGGACGTCCGGCTGATCCCCGAACCGGTGGCCGCCGCCGCGCACTACGCGAGCCTCGGCGGCCGGCACACCGGCCCGATCGGGGTCTACGACCTCGGCGCCGGCACCTTCGACTGCGCCGTCGTCGGCGGCACGTCCCGCGGCTTCACCGTGCTCGCCGAAGACGGCCTGCCCGACCTCGGCAGCCTCGACATCGACGAGGCACTGCTCGTGCACGTCGGCCGGGCCGTGTCGCACACCGATCCGGCGCAGTGGCAACGGCTGCTGCGCCCCCAGTCCACCGCCGACCGCCGCACCCGGCGCGCGCTGCTGCAGGACGTCCGCGACGCCAAGGAAAGCCTCTCCCGCCACGCGCAGACCCACGTGCCGATGCCCGAGCCGTTCGGCGACGTCCTCGTCAGCCGGGACGAGCTCGAAGCACTCGTGCGGCCCAGCCTGCTGCGCAGCGCCGAACTGCTCGGCGCGACGATCCGGCGTGCCGGGCTGACCCCCGCGCGGCTCGCCGGCGTCCACCTCGTCGGCGGGCCGAGCCGGATGCCGCTGCTGGCCACGCTCCTCGCCCGCCAGCTCGGCGTCGTCCCCACCATCCAGGACCAGCCGGAGACGGCCGTCGCGTTCGGCCTGCACCACGTCCCGCCGGTCGTCGCCGACGACCGCACCGTGCCCGCGTTCGCGCCGGTCCGCCCGCCCTGGCCCGCGGCCCGCTGTGGCCCGCCAGGCCGGTGGCCCGGCCGGTAGCCGGGCTCACCAGGCCTGTTCGAGCCGCATTCCCTTGTCGTACCAGTCGTCGTCGCCCACCGGCCCGGACGGCGGCGCGGAGGCCGGGGCGTCCGACGACCGGTCCTTCAGCACCGCGTCGTCCCGCTCCGCGGGTGGCGCGGCAGGAGCCGGAGCCGCGGCAGGTGGGGACGCAGGCTCGAACTGCACCCGCCAGCGCAGCCGTTCCATCAGGTAGCCGCCGGTACCCAGCGGCGCCAGCAGCTGCCCGGTCCGCTTCGCCGAATCCCGCTGCGCCTCGACGTACGTCCGCAGCACGGCGTCCGCGATCTCGGACGGCGACATGCGCGAGACGGCGTCGGAGAGCCGCAGCCGGGTCAGCACGCCGTCGGTGTTGACCGACAGCGAGACGGCGCCGTCGGCGGACGTCGCCGTCGCCGACAGGGCGGACAGCTCGGCCAGCAGCGCTTCGCGGTCCGGCTTCGCCGGGCGGTCAGCCACCCATCCTCCCGGCGTGGGTGGCGCCGCTCGACACCTCGCCGTCCGGGGCGATGTCGACGTTCGCGTCGCGGACGTTCTGCTCGGTCTGCCGCGAGGTGTGGTCGGTCTCGAAGTTCGACGGGTCGAAGCTCGAGCCGGGGCTGACGTCCGGCGGGTCCGGGATCTTCGGCAGGTCGACGGCCTCGTCGGCGATGCGGTTCGCCAGCGTCTGGGCCGCTTCGGCGGCGCAGTCGCGGATCTTGCCCGCGCTGTCCATGAAACTCTGGAACAGGTCGAAGGAGTTGTCGCCGGCGATCTCCGCCTTGTTCGCCACCACCGCGCTGATCGCGCCGCCCGCCGCGTTGCCGGCGACCAGCGCGCCGTTGGCCGCGGTGAAGATCGCGGCGCCCGCCGGGGCGGCGACGCCGGCGCTGGCCACGGTGAGCAGGCCGGCCACCGCACCGGCGAACGTCGCCGCCAGCACCTTCGACATCGCCGCTTCGCGCTGGCGGGACTGGTCTTCCTGGTACTTCTTCGCGGTGTCGAGGAAGGTGCTGCCGAGGTTGCTCAGGTCCTGCCGGGCCGAGGCGATGGCTTCGCGCGCCGCGACGACGTCGCTCTCCAGCACGGTGATCTTGGTTTCGACCTCGGTGAAGGCGTCGGCCAGCTCGTTGAGGTAGGCCTTGACCGCGTTCGCGGCCGCGCCGCGCCACACGTCGAGGAACTGCCGGGCGTCGTCCAGCTTCGGCTTCGAGTCGCGCTGCAGCTCCTTCCAGACGGCGTCGTGCTTCATGATCAGGTGCTGCAGGCCGCCGGGCGAATCGTGGTCGATGTCGGCGTCGGAGAACTCGCGGTAGACGGCGGCGACGTCGTCCTGCATCTTCCGGTAGTCGAGGTTCCCGCCGCCGCCGAGGCCGAGCGCCCACATGTCCGTCACCCGCAGGTACTCGAGCGCGTCGAGGGCGTCGTTCGCGCCGTCCTTCAGGTCCTCGGAGACGCCTTCGAGCAGCTCCGCGCGGCGGTCGTCGCCGCCGCTGGACATCGGTTCGGCGTCGAGGCCGGTGTCGAAGTAGCCGTCCATGGTTCCCTCAGTTCGCTTCCAGGCCCGCGGCCGCGCGGTTGACGTGCTGCTTGGAGTCCTGGTCGGCCTGTTCGTACAGCTCCGCGACCCGCCGCAGGGCGTGGCTGGTGTCCGCGGTGGTCGCGTGCAGCTGGGCCACGAGCTTCTGGATCTTCTGCAGGTGGTCGTTGTAGGCCTTCGCGACAGCGGGCATGCCGAGCGTGCGGCCGAAAGCGTTGTAGGTCGGCAGCATCCCGCCGATCCCGCCGAAGAGCCCGCCGCCGTCCGGCGTGACGGCGACGTCGGTTCCGCGCAGGCCACTGGACGCCGTTTCCGCGGCGTCGGCGGCTCCCTGCAGGGCTCCGGCCGAGTCCCGCAGGTCCTGCAGGTCGGTCTCGAATCCGATCATCACTCACCTCTTCTTCGGCTGCGCGTCCGGACATGTAAACACCGTTCGGCCGACCGGCAAGGTCGTTTGCCCGCGGTGTGCGTCAGATCACGAGGGCGGTGGCGTACCGCCGAACGGGCGATCCTGGTACCTGTCCGGCGCAACCGGTGCTCTTACCTGCATGAGCACAGTCACGAAGCCTAGGGCGCCGACCGTGCGGAGGCAGTTGCGCGAGGCGAAACGCTTTTCCTGGACGGGTTTCGGCGTCACCGTCGCCGCGTCCGCTGCTCGGCACGCTCGTCCCGGCCGCGATCGGCGCCGGCCCGACCGCGACGCTCGTTTCGACGCTGGTGACGACGGTGCTGGCGGCCGGCGGGTGCACGGCCAAGGACGGCAGTGCCCGTGGCATCAAGGCGATCGCGATCGTGCTGCTGGCCGCGGGCGCACTGGTGCTGACGGTGACCGGGGTGACGGTGCTCGACCTGGTCCGTGGCCGTCCGGCGACGTTCCCGGTGGTGCCCGACGCGAGCGAGACGGCGCCGCGGGTGCTCGTCCCGGAGTCGGTGGCCTGCCCGCCGGCGCCGGTGCACACAACGACGACCTGCACGGTGGCGGTCCGCAGCGTCGGCGCCGGCGTGCTGCGAGTCAGCGGAACCGAGCTGGACAGCACGGAGTTCGCGGTGGACGCGAGCGCGTGCGTGGGGCACGACGTGGCTCCCGGACGGCGGTGCACGCTGGTGGTCACCTTCACCCCGGCCTGGACCGGCGACCGGGTGGCCGATCTGACGGTGCACCACAACGTCCCGGGCCCACCGGCGTTCGTGGAGCTCACCGGCCGCGGCGGCTAGTGCTCCGCGCCCGCGCTCACGACCAGGTCCTCGGTCGTCTTCACGGCCGTGTCCGCCAGTGCTTCCAGCGCGTCGGCGATCCGGTCCACGCTCAGCGACGGCGCGGCCTTGCCGGACGCCGCCACCTGCTCCGGGCTGAACGGCACGTGCACGAACCCGCCGCGGACGCCCGGGAACTCCGGCAGCAGGTGCATCAGCCCGTAGAACACCTGATTGCACACGTACGTCCCCGCTGTGTGGGACACCGACGCCGGCACGCCCGCCTCGCGGATCGCCGCCACGCACGCCTTCACCGGCAGCGTCGTGAAGTACGCGGCCGGTCCGCCGGGAACCACCGGGACGTCCACCGGCTGCTCGCCCGCGTTGTCCGGGATGCGGGCGTCGATCAGGTTGACGGCGACGCGCTCCGGCGTCACCTCGGCCCGTCCGCCCGCTTGGCCCACGCACACCACCAGCGACGGCCGGTGCTCCTCGATCGCCGCTCGCAACGCCGGCAGCGACGTCGAGAACTCGCACGGCAGCTCGACCGCGGCGACGTCGGCCCGGCGCGCGGCCACCCGCGAAACCGCCTGCCACGACGGGTTCACCGACTCGCCGCCGAACGGCGCGAACCCCGTCATCAGGACCCTGGCCATGCCACCTCCGAAAGCCGTGAATGCCACATCGAGAGACCTTAGGTCCCGCGATGTGGCAGTCACGGACGGACTCAGGCGGCGGGCTTCAGCCCACCCGGGTAGAGGTACTGGTCGGCGGGCTTGCCGGTGCCGTACACCCACGCGTCGAAGAAGCCCTGCAGGCTCCGGTGCGCGACGAGCTCGGTGTACCGCTGGAACTCCTGCATGCTCGCGTTCCCGTTCCGGTGCAGCGACGGCCAGGTCTTCAGCACGAAGTCGAACGCGTCCTGCCCGATGTAGTTGCGCAGCGCGTGCAGCATCATCGGGCCCTTCGAGTACACGTACGTGAACTCGTGGCCGGCGCCCATGTCGTACAGCTTGCCGTTCCAGAACGCCGTCGTCGCCTTCTTGACGTTGTCCGCGTACTGCTTGTTCAGGTCGGCGCCTTCCTTGGCTTCTTTCCACAGCCAGGTCGCGTACGACGCGAAGCACTCGTTGAGGCAGACGTCGCGCCAGTGCTCGACCGCCACCGAGTCGCCGTACCACTGGTGGGCGTTCTCGTGGACGATCGTCGGCACCGTGCCCGCCCAGCCCGCGGAGTAGATCGGCCGGCTCATGGTCTCCAGCGAGAAGCCGATCTGCTCGTTGAGGAAGATCCCGCCCGCCGCGTCGATCGGGTACGGGCCGAACTTCGATTCGAGGAAGTCCAGGATCTCCGGTAGCCGGCCCTCGGCCTGCTTCGTCGAGTCCGGCGTGCCCGGGGCGAACGCGCTGACGATCGGGGTGCCGTCCCGGCGCGTCTGCCGGTCGAAGGTCCACTTGTCGATCGCGACCGTCGTCATGTACGGCACGATCGGCGTTTCCTCGGCCCACACGTGCGTGACGCCGCCGCCCGGCGCCGGGTGGGTGCCGCGCTCGCGGCCGTTGGCGATCACGCCCCATTCGGCGGGGACGGTGATCGCGAGGTGGAACGTCGCCTTGTCGAGCGGGGTGTCGTTGACCGGGTACCAGGTGGTGGCCGACTTCGGTTCGCCGGCGACGAACGCGCCGCCCGCCTTCGCGTACTGCCAGCCGTTGTCGCCGAGCGCCGGATCGCTGATCGGCGCGGGCACGCCGTGGTAGGCGATCTGCACGTGGAACCGCTCGCCGCGCCACAGCGGCCGCGACGGCGTGATGACCAGCTCGTGGTCCCCGGTCCGGTCGAACTTCGCGGGTCGGCCACCGACCTGCACGGAGTCGACTGTCAGGCCGCGCAGGTCGAGGTCGAACGAGCTGAGCGACTGCGTCGCCCGCGCCGAGATGTCCTGGACCCCGGTGAGCTGGTGCGACGCCGGGTCGTAGCCGACCTTGAGGTTGTAGTCGGCGACGTCGTAGCCGCCGTTGCCGTCCTGTGGGTAGTAGCTGTCGCCGGCGCCGTCGCTCCCGGGCTTCGGCGCGCCCCAGCCGTCACCCGCCGCGGCCACACCGGTGCCGAGGCACAGGGCGGCCACCACGGCGGCCGCGACCACGACCGGTTTCTGTCCCCTCATGAACACTCCTGTCCGTGTCAGGTGGACCTCGTTCCGCAACGTATCGCCAGGACCGCGTACCTCGAAGGTGTCTGTCTGGTTTGTCCGGATAATCAGCACTTCCGTCGGCCCGGCCCGGCGCCGCTCCGCCGTCTGGAAAGCTGGACGCATGCGCGTCGCGCTGCTGGGCCCGCTGCGGGTGACCGACGACGAAGGCACGCCGATCGACATCGGCGGCGCCCGCCTCCGCATGCTCCTGGCCCGGCTCGCGCTGGACGCCGGCCGCGCCGTCCCGGCCGACGCGCTCATCGACGGGCTCTGGGGCGCCGGACCGCCGGCCGACGCGGCGAACGCCCTGCAGTCGCTGGTCTCCCGGCTGCGCAAGGCGCTGCCCGGGCCGGTCGAATCGGGCCCCGGCGGCTACCGGCTCGCCGTGACGCCGGACGACGTCGACGCCGAGCGGTTCGAACGGCTCGCCGCCGACGGCCGCCGCGAGCTGGCCGCGGGCCGGGACGCCCGCGCGGCCGAGCTGCTCACCGAGGCGCTGGAGCTGTGGCAGGGAGACGCGCTCGCCGACGTGCTCGACGCGCCGTTCGCGCCGGCCCCCGCCCGCCGGCTCACCGAGCTGCGGGCGGAGGCGGCCGAGGACCGGTTCGAAGTCCTGATCCGGCTGGGCGAGCACGCGGGCGTCCTCGCCGACCTGGCCGCCGCGGCCGACGCCGACCCGCTGCGCGAGCGGCTCGCCGGGCTGCGGATCCGCGCGCTCTGCGCGGCCGGGCGGCAGTCGGAGGCGCTCGCGGTCTACTCGGGCATCCGGCGCACGCTCGCCGACCAGCTCGGCGTCGACCCGTCGGCCGAGCTGCAGGAGATCCACCTCGCCGCGCTGCGCGGGGAGTTCGCGCCGCCGTCGCCGGTGACCGACCGGCTGCCGACCCGGCTGACCACGTTCGTCGGCCGCGACGACGAGCTCAAGCTGCTGGCCGAGCTGCTCGGCGGCGCCCGGCTCGTGACGCTGACCGGCCCGGGCGGGGCGGGCAAGACGCGGCTGGCCACCGAGGCGGCGTCCCGGCACCCCGCGCACCAGCAGGGCCGCGTCTGGTTCGCGCCGCTGGCCGGCGTCCGCGACCCCGACGACGTCGTCGGCGCGTTGCTGGGTGCGCTGGAGGTCCGGGACATCCGCAGCGCCGAGGCCGAGGTCCACCGGCGTCCGGCGGATCCGCTCGCGCAGGCTGTCGAAGTGCTCGGCGGCGCGGAAGCGCTGCTGGTGCTGGACAACTGCGAACACGTCGTCGACGCCGCCGCCCGGCTGGCCGACGAGCTGCTGCACCGGGCGCCCCGGCTGCGGATCCTGGCCACCAGCCGCGAGCCGCTGGCCATCACCGGGGAGGCACTCTGCCCGCTCGGCCCGCTGCCGGTGCCGGCGGAGCGGGCCGCGCCGGCGGAAGCCGCCGAGCTGGACTCGGCCCGGCTGTTCCTCGACCGGGCGGCCGCCGTCCGCCCCGACTTCGAGCTCGACGAGTCCACTGTGGACCATGTCGGCGAGATCTGCCGCCGGCTCGACGGAATGCCGCTCGCGCTGGAGCTGGCGGCGGCGCGGCTGCGATCGATGACCGTGGCCCAGATCGCCGGGCGGCTCGGCGACCGCTTCCGGCTGCTCACCTCGGGCAGCCGCACCGCGCTGCCGCGGCAGCGGACGCTGCGCGCGGTCGTCGAGTGGAGCTGGGACCTGCTGACCGAGGCCGAGCTCGTGCTGGCCCGGCGGTTCGCGGTGTTCGCCGGCGGCGCCGAACTCGACGCGATCGAGGCCGTCTGCGCCGACGAGCTGCTGGTCGCCGCCGACGTGCCGTACGTGCTCGGCAGCCTGGTCGAGAAGTCCATTGTGGACACCATGGACGGCGGTGAGCGGTACCGGATGCTGGAGACGCTGCGCGCGTACGCCACCGAGCGGCTGGCGGAGTCCGGCGAGCGCGACCGGACGCGCCGGGCGATGGCGGCCTACTACGCGGAGCTCGCGCAGCGGCTCGAGCCGACGCTGCGCACGGCCGGCCAGCTGAAGGCGATCGACCGGTACGAGGCCGAGAACGCCAACATGATCGCGGGCCTGCGCGGCGCGATCGAGATGTCCGATGTGGACAACGCCGTCGCGCTGCTGGACGGGATGTTCTGGTATCTCACCATTCTCGGCCAGGGTGGCCGCATCGGCTCGCTGATCCGCGAGACGCTCGAGTTCGGTGACCGGCTGCCGCCGGCGGTCTCGGCCGCCTACCAGGCGCTCTGCTACCTCATGGACGCGATTCCCGCCCGGTCGGACCGGGGCGAAATCCTCCGGCTGGTCGACGACTGCGTGCGCACCGAAGCCGTGGACCGGTATCCGGGACTGGCGGTGGCCCTGCCGATGCTGGCCTTCCTCGGCGGCGACCGCGAGGTGGCGCTGCGCGAGGTGCGCCGGGCCGAGCGGCACGCGGACCCGTGGACGCGGGCCGGCGGGTACTGGGTGGAGAGCTTCCTGCTCGACGACGAAGGCGACGTCGCGGGCGCCGACCGGGCCCGTGACCTGGCCCATGCCGGGTTCGAGTCGGTCGGCGACCGCTGGGGCATCGCGATGACGCTGAGCTTCAAGGCCTTCGCCCTGTCCCAGGACGGCCAGAGCGACAAGGCCATCGAGATCTACGAGCAGGGCCTGGCCCTGTCGATGGAGCTGCGCTCGCACGAAGACGTGGTGCAGCACTGGTGGCGGCTGGCCGTCGAGCGGGCACGGGCCGGCGACATCGAGGGCGCCTGGCGTGACCAGGAAGCCGCGGAGCGCTACGGCGTGAACATCACGAACCTGCAGCACAAGGCGATCGTCATGTTCGGCAGGCTGGAACTGCTGCTGCGCACCGGCCGGCTGGCCGAAGCGCGGGCGCTGCTCGACCGCGTCGCCGTGTTCGACGGCGAAGACTGGTTCCCCGGCGGGATCGGCGACGAGTTCATCCACGCGTTCGAGGCGCGGATCCTGCTCGCCGAGGACCGTCCCGACGAGGCCGAGCCGCACGCGGCGGTCGCGATCCGGGCGACGAACCGGCGTGGCGACATGCCGGACCTGGCCGGCGCGGTGGAGCTGCTGGCGATGGTCCGCGCGCGCCAGGGCCGGCCCGAGACGGCGGCCCGGGTGCTGGCGGCGTCGGCCGTCATCCGCGGACGGCTCGACCTCGGCAGTCCGGAGCTGCAGGCGCTGATCGAAGAACTGCGTGCCGCACTGCCCGGCTACGACGCGCGGTACGCCGAATGGCGCGCGATGTCCAAACCGGACACGATCGCCTGGCTCCTCGACGAAATCGGCCGTGAGTGAGAAACAGTGTTCTAACCCTGTTTCTCACTCACGACCTCCCCCCGGCGCGGGGCACCCCCGTGACCGCGCGCCTTTCACACCCGCCGGCGGTAGGCCCAGGTGGCCAGCGGGAAGAACACGACGACCGCGCCTGCCATCCAGGCCAGCGCCCCGGCCAGCGGACCGGCGACCGGGCCGCCGTTCATCAGGCCGCGCAGGGCGTTCGCCATCAGGCTCACCGGGCTGATGTCGGCCCACGCCCGCAGCCAGCCCGGCATCGTGGACGTCTGGACGAACACGTTGCTGCCGAACGTCAGCGGCATGATGAAGACGAACATCAGCGCCTGCGCCGAGCCCGGCGACTTCATCACCATGCCGACGAACACCGAGCCCCAGCAGAAGCACAGCCCGAACGCCAGCGCCAGCAGGATCGCCACGGCGAACTCGCCCGGGCTGGTCGCGATCCGGTAGCCCATCAGCGTCGCGACGACCATCAGCACCGTCAGGCACACGACGTACCGCACGACGTCGGCGAGCACCGCGCCGATCAGGGGCGCCGAGCGGGCGATCGGCATGCTGCGGAACCGGTCGAACACGCCCTTGGTGACGTCGGTGTTGAGCTGCGTCCCCACCGTGAGGCACGCCTGCAGGATGTTCATCACGATGATGCCGGGCACGACCATCTGCAGGTAGGCGTCGGTCGAGCCGGACAGCGCGCCGCCGAACAGGTACACGAACATCACCAGGAAGATGATCGGCATCAGGGTGACGTCGGCGAGCTGCTCGGGGTTCTTGCGGATCTTCAGGATACCGCGCCAGGCCAGCGAAAGCGCGTGGCCGAGGCCCTTGGCGGGGCTGATGTGCCGCGGCGGGGCCGGGCGGTCTAGGGCCAGCGTCGTCATGCCAGGCTCCCTTCGAGAGTCTTGTCCTCCGTGGACTGTTCGGCGGTGTGCCCGGTGAGGGCGAGGAACACCTCGTCGAGACTGGGCAGCCGCAGCGCCAGCTCGTCGGCGGTGATCCCGGCCTCGTCCAGCTTGCGGACCAAGGTGGACAGCAGCACCGGGTCGTCGACCGGCGCGGTCAGCAGCCCGGTCGCGTCGTCACGGGTCGGCCGGACACCGGCGAGGTCGCCGAGGATCCGGTTGACCGAGTCCATGTCGGACAGCCGGGTGGGCCGCACCTGCAGCGTCTGCCCGCCGACACGGCGCTTGAGCTCGTCGGCCCGGCCGTCGGCGACGACCCGGCCGTGGTCGAACACGGTGATCTTGTCGGCCAGCTGGTCGGCCTCCTCCAGGTACTGCGTGGTCAGCAGCACCGTGGCGCCCTCGGCGACGAGGCCGCGGACGACGTCCCAGACCTCGTTGCGGGCGTGCGGGTCGAGCCCGGTGGTCGGCTCGTCGAGGTAGAGCACCTCGGGGCGGCCGACGAGGCTGGCCGCGAGGTCGAGCCGCCGCCGCATGCCGCCGGAGTAGGTCCGGATCGGCCGCTTGGCCGCGCCGGTCAGCTCGAACCGCTCGATCAGCTCGGCGGCGCGCTTCTTGGCGTCGACGCGGGAGTAGCCGTACAACCGTCCGATGAGGACGAGGTTCTCGGTGCCGTTGAGGTCCTCGTCGACCGACGCGTACTGCCCGGTCAGCCCGATCAGGCCGCGGACCCGCACCGGGTCGGCGACGACGTCGTAACCCCCGACGGTGGCTCGGCCGGCGTCCGGTTTCATCAGCGTGGCCAGGATCCGGACGGCGGTCGTCTTGCCGGCGCCGTTCGGGCCGAGCACGCCGACGACCTGCCCGAACGGGACCTCGAGGTCCACCCCGTCCAGCGCCTTGGTCTCCCCGAAGTGCTTGACCAGGCCCTCGGCCTGGATCGCGTGCGACATGGGCGTTCCTCCTTCGCTGTCGCTGTCGGGTGCCACTGTGGACGCCGTCGCTGGCAGCACGCGCACAGCGCGCTGGCACGCGCTGGCAGCCGCTGGTGGAGATCTTGTGGAGGAGTTGCCGGCACCCGAGCCGGGACGGCGTCCGCTGGGCATACTCGGCACCATGACCGTTGCGGAACAGATGCGCGTCCGGCGGAAGAACCCGCTGGTCACGGCCCTGCTGGTGGTGCCGCTGGTGCCGTTGGCAGCGCTGGCCGCGCTGCGCCTGATCGGCTACGACGGCGACTGGTACACCCTCGCGGCACTGGCGCTGACGCCGTTCGCGACGGCCGCCGGCGCGCTGCTCGGCGTACTCGCACTGGCGCTGCGGCGGTGGTGGATCGGCGGGCTCGCGCTGGTCCTGGCGGTCGTGCTGGCCGTGCTCGTGCTGCCGCGGCTGTCAGCGAGCGACCAGCGCGACGTGCACGGCAAGACACTGCGCGTGCTCGCGTCGAACCTGCTCTACGGCCAGGCGGATCCCAAGGCCGTCGTCGATCTCGTGCGCGAGCAGCGGATCGACGTGCTGAACCTGGTGGAGATGACGCCCCGCGCGGTCGACGGGCTGACCGCCGCCGGACTGTTCCAGCTGCTGCCGTACCGGGTGCTGCACCCGGCGCCCGGCGCGTTCGGCTCGGGGATCGTGTCGCGCTTTCCGCTGAAGGAGGTCAACCTGACGGGTGATTCCGCGGCCAAGCAGCCGGGCGCGCAGGCCGACCTCGGCGACGGCGTCGTGGCGGAGATCGTCGCCGTCCACCCGATCTCCCCGGACGTCGACACCCCGCAGTGGGAGCGCGAGATCAAGGACCTCTCCCGCGCGGCGGGTGAGCACGGCCTGCGCATCCTGGCGGGCGACTTCAACGCGACACTGGACCACGCGGCGTTCCGGACGGTCCTGTCCCGCGGCTACAACGACGCGGCGGAGGAGCACGGCTCGGCGCTGACCCCGACGTGGCCGTCGTCGCTGCCGGTGGTGACGATCGACCACGTCGTGGTGGACAACCGGGCGGCGGTGACCGACTACCGGGTGTTCGACGTCCCGGGCAGCGATCACAGGGCCGTTTTCGCCGAGGTCCGGCTGCCTTAGGCCAGGAGCGCGGTCAGCGTTTCCAGCGCGCCGGCCGCGACGGAGACGCCGCGGCCGTGCCGGATCTCCGGTTCCCGCGGGTTGATCCGGATCAGCGCGCCCGTCGCCGCGCTGGCCAGTTCGCTGTAGCGGCGGACCGTCGGGACCGCCTGGCCCGCGCCCAGCTCCACCACCACCAGGTCACGCGCGGTGCGGCGCCACGCCGTCAGCTCGTCGAGCTGGGCCTGGCTGCGGTGCGGCACCCACGAGAAGTCGCCGAACATCAGGATGTTGGGCCGGGCGAGGCCGCCGCAGCGGGGGCACGACGGCAGTGGCGGCACCGCGCGCATCGTCTCCTCGTCGATGACGACTTCGACGGCGTCGGCGGCCCAGATGTCGTCCGTGCAGCCGGACAGGCACTGCAGGTGGTGGATCGAGCCGTGCGCCTCGGCGACGTGCCCGAAGCCCGCCTTCTGGAACTGGCCGTCCACATTGGACGTGAAGACGCGTACGCCGCCGGGCAACCGCGAGCCGAGTCCGAGCAGCAGCCGGAACCCCTCGTGCGGCACGGTAGCGCGGTACAGCGCCAGCCGGTGACCGTAGAAACCCCACGCCAGCTCGGGGTCGCCGGCGAAGTGGCGCGGGTCGGCGAGCTCCTCGAACCGCAGCCCCAGCCGGGCGTACGGCGGGTACGCGCGCCAGAACCCTTCGCCGCCGCGGAAGTCCGGCAGGCCGGAGTCGACGCCCATCCCGGCGCCGGCGCAGATCAGCAGCGCGCCGGCGCTCTCCAGCAGCTCCGCGGCCCGGTCGAGGGCGTCACTCACCCGGCTTCGAGCCGAGGACGACCTCGAACTCCAGCAGGTTCGCCCCGGTGGACACGGGCTTGGCGCGCTCGCCCGAGTGCGCCGCCGCGGCCGGGCCGCCCTTCGCCCACGCCTGATACGCCTCTTCGGTTTCCCACTTCGTGTACACGAAGTAGCGCGTCTCGCCGGAGACCGGGCGCAGCAGCTCGAACCCGAGGAAGCCCGGCTGCCGGTCGACGGCGTGCATCCGCGCGGCGAACCGCTTCTCCAGCTCGGGGCCGGCGCCCTCCGGGACCTCGATCGCATTGATCTTCACGACACTCATGCGCCCAGCCTACTGACGTCAGCTGCGCAGCGAGCCGGGGAAGAGGTCGGCGTCCGCGGGCAGCTTCGTGCCGCGGAACCACTCGTCGAAGAACGGGCGCAGGTTCTGGCCGCTGTCCCGCGCCGCCATCGCCTCGAAGTCGGCCCAGGTCGCGTTGCCGTGGCGGTAGCGGGACGGCCAGTCGTGCAGCAGCCGGTCGAACGCCGGGTCGCCGATCTGGCGGCGCAGGGCGTGCACCGCGAGGATGCCCTTGTTGTAGACGCCCTCGAACTCGTGGCCGTGACCCATGGCGACCAGCTTCTGCCCCCAGAAGTCCGTGCTGCCCCGGGTGATCTCGATGGCCGCGCGGTAGCGGTCGTCCAGGCTCTGGCCCTCGCGCTCGGCCCACAGCCACTGCGAGTACGACGCGAAGCACTCGTTCAGGCAGATGTCGGACCAATCGCGCAAGGACACCGAATCGCCGAACCACTGGTGGGCGTTTTCGTGGACGAGCGTCGGCAGGTCGGCCCACTTCGCGTACGTCGGCCGGGTCTGCGTCTCGAGTGAGAACGGCACGTTCTCGTCGAGGTAGATCCCGCCGGCGGCCGACTGCGGGTACGGCCCGAACTTGCTCGTCAGGAACCCGAGCACCTCCGGCAGCCTGCCACCGATCGCGCGCCGGGCGTCGGCACCCGGCGCGTACGCCGAAACCACCGGCGTGCCGTCCGGCAGGGTCGAGCGGTCGACGCTGAACTTGCCGATCGCGATCGTCGTCAGGTAGCTCGCGACCGGGTTCGGCTCGGTCCAGGTGCCGGGCGGGCCCTCGCGGCCGTTCGAGATCACCGTCCACCCCGCCGGGACGTGCGCGGTGAGCGTGAAGGTGGCCTTGTCCCGCGGGGTCTCGTTCACCGGGTACCAGAACGACGCCGAGTGCGGCTCGCCGACCATGTACGCGCCGCCGTCGGCCGAGTGCTGCCAGCCGTTCTCGCTCCCGCCGTCGTGCGGGGTCTTGGCCGGGTCACCGCCGTAGCGGACACGCGTGCGGAACGTCGTCCCGGCGCGGATCGGCGACGGCGGCGTGATGACCAGCTCGAACGCCTTCTCCCGGCTGAAGCGCGCCGGCTGCCCGTCGACCTGGACGTCGTGGACGTCCAGGCCGCGCAGGTCGAGGTCGAAGCGGCTGAGGTCCTGGGTGGCCTTCGCGGTGACCGTCGTGTCGCCGTCGAGGTGCCCGCTCGGCGGGTCGTAGGTGACGCCGACCTGGTAGCCGAGGGCGTCGTAGCCGCCGTTGCCGTCGTCGGGGTAGTACGGGTCACCGGCCCCGGAGGCGCCCGGCAGCGGGTGCATGGGCGGGGGCGGCGGCGGAGGTGGCGGCGCCGTGACGGCGTCACCGGTGCACGCCGCGGCGAAGACCACCGCGGCGCAGACGGCGAGGGCGGTGAGTCGGCGGCGCATGCACCCCACCATAGGTGATGCAGCGCGACGGTTTGGTCACGTTCCGCACCAGGGCTTTTGTGGTTAGGTGGCCGCGTGCTCTGTTTCGGCGGCAGCGGCGTGCCGATCGTTCTGCTCCACGGCCTGATGGGCCGGGCGCGGACGTGGTGGCGGGTCGCGGAGTGGCTCCGGCCCTACGGTGCGGTGTACGGCCTCGACGCGCGCGGTCACGGCAGCGCGCCACGGGTCGGGCCGTGGACGACCGAGCGGTTCGCCGAGGACGTCGCCGCCGCCCTGCGGACGCTCGACGCCGGCCCGGCCGTGCTGATCGGCCACTCGATGGGCGGGCTGCACGCGTGGGCGACCGCCGCGCGGTACCCGGAGCTGGTGCGCGCGGTCGTGTCCGAGGACTTCGCGCCGGACCAGCGCGGCCGGACCGTCGAGACGTGGCGCGGGTACTTCGAGAGCTGGCCGGTGCCGTTCGAGTCGCTCGGCCACGTCCGCGAGTTCTTCGGCGACGCCGGCGAGTACTTCGCGGACTGCGTCGAGGAGCGCGAGGACGGCTTCCACCTGGTCGCCGACCTCGAGGACCTGTACGTCATCGCCGCCGAGTGGGGCCGCCGGGACTACTGGGACGTGGTCGAAGCGATCCGCTGCCCGTTGCTGCTGGTCGAGGGCGAGCACACGGCGATGCCGCCCGGCCAGCAGGCCGCCGTCGCGGCCCGGGTGCCGGGCGCGAAGCACCTGGTGGTGCCGGGCTCGGCCCACCTGCCGCACGACGAGGCCCCGGAGACCTACCGGGGCGCGGTCGAGGCGTTCCTCAGCCAGGTGCTCAACCGGTGAAACCGCGCGTGACCTGGGGGACGGCACACCGAACGCGCCGTTGAGCCCGGCGCGCCGACCGCCTGGTCACGCGCGCGACAGGTCCGCGCGCCAGGCCGCGGTGGAGCGATCGGATGGCACGATCAACGGCCAGACGTCCGCGCCGAGGAAGCCGGTTTCGTCGGAGACCATCGCCGCGGTGCAGGTGTCGCGGCGCAGCCCGGCCTGCGCCGCCAGTGCCGCCACGGCGTCCTTTGTGGACTGCCCGAAGACGCCGTCGGTCGGGACGCCGAACCCGGAGGCCCGCAGGAACCGCTGCGCCAGCTGGACCTTCCGGCCCGTGTCACCCGGCTTGAGCAGGGGCCACCCGGCTTCGGCGCGGGCCACCGAGACACCCAGGACGCGCCCGACTGCGGTCCGCAGCTCGGGCAGCCGGTCGTAGAGCACCTGGCCGGGGCACTCGGTCGAGTTGAAGTCGCGGTGGCCCTTGATGAACTCCGGCGAGATGCCGTACTGGTGGGCGATGTAGGCGATGAGGTTCACGAGGGAGTCCCACAGCGCCTGCGGCACGTCGACCGTGCTGTACATGCCCTCGTTCTCGATGCCGAGGCACTCGCTGTTGTGGTTGGCGACGTTGGCGCCCTGCACGTGCTGGGTGCCGCCGCGCAGCACTTCCAGGCTGCGGTGCCTGCCTTCGGTGACGAACCCGCCCCGGCTGTTCGTGAACTGCTGGCCGCTGTCGATCCAGCCGTTCTTGTCCATGTGGAGGTTCTGGATGAACCGCGCGACGTAGAACGCGCGGGCCAGCGAGAAGTCGTTGTTGGCCGGCGGATCGACGGCGTGGTGCACGACGATGTAGGTCGGCTTGTGGTTCTCCACCACGATGGTGCCGGCGGCGGGCCGGGCGCCCCATTCGGACGTCGGGTGGATCGTCGGTGTCGGCACGGCCGCGGCGGCCGTCCCCGTGGTCGTCATCCCCAGTGCGCCGGCCGCGGTCGCGGTCGCCCCCGCCTTGAGCAGGGTCCGGCGGTCAACAGTGACCATGCGGGAACGGTAACCCCGTACCGCGCCGAAGACAACTATTGACCAACTTTGGTCGTAGTGCGTCAGTGTTCACCCGGAAGTGCGAAAAGACCGTCGCGGGTCTGCTCGAGCAGGCCGTCGACCAGCAGGGAGTCCAGGCAGCGGTCGCGCTGGCCGCCGTCGTGCCACACCAGGTCCAGGCGCGCCTTCTCGACCGGCCCCTCGCTGCCGCGCAGCACGTCCAGCAGCCGTCCGCGGACGTACCGGTCGGTGCCGGCGTACCGCTGCACCGGCTTGGCCGGGCCGGTGTACTCCGGCCGGCCGGCGAGCTGCCAGGCGCACTCGGCGAAGATCGGGCAGTCCGCGCACTTCGGGGCGCGTGCGGTGCAGATCAGGGCGCCCAGCTCCATGATCGCGGCCGAAAACCGGGCGGCGGGCGCGTCCTCGGCGGGCAGCAGCGCCTCGACGTCGGCCATGTCCCGCGTGTTCGACGCGGGCCCGGCGTCCCCGGCGCCGTGCACGGCCCGCGCGACGACCCGCCGCACGTTCGTGTCGACGACCGGCGCGCGCCGCCCGTAGGCGAAGGCGGCGACGGCACGGGCGGTGTAGGCCCCGATGCCGGGCAGCGCGAGCAGAGTGTCCACATCGGACGGAACGACGTCACCGTGCCGCGCGGCGATGACCCCGGCGGCCTCGTGCAGCCGCAGCGCGCGACGCGGGTAGCCGAGCTTGCCCCAGGCCCGCACGACCTCGCCTTGCGACGACGCGGCCAGCGCGGAGGGAACGGGCCACCGCGCCATCCACTCGTGCCAGATCGGCTCCACGCGCGCGACAGGCGTCTGCTGCAGCATGATCTCGCTGACCAGGACGCCCCAGGCCGAGCAGTCGGGCCGGCGCCACGGCAGGTCCCGGCCGTGCGCGGAGAACCAGTCGAGCAGTACGTCAGCGTCCACAGCCACGCCGGGAGGCTACTTCACCTCGGTGAGGCGCCCGGTCTTGACGTCGTAGACGAAGCCGCGGACGTTGTCCGTGTGCGGCAGGTACGCGCTGCGCCGGACCCGCTCCACCGAGGTCCGGACGCTGTTTTCGACGTTGCGGAACGCCTCCACCGACCACGTCGGCCGCAGGCCGGTGTCGTGTTCCAGCTCGTCCTTGAAGTCGTCCTCGGTGACCATCGAGAGGCCGCACTCCGTGTGCTGCACGATCAGCACCTCGCGCGTGCCCAGCTTGCGCTGCGACAGGGCCAGCGAGCGGATCACGTCGTCGGTCACCACGCCGCCCGCGTTGCGCAGGACGTGGGACTCGCCCTGCAGCAGGCCGAAGATCTCGAAGACCCGGATCCGGGCGTCCATGCAGGTCAGCACGGCCACCTGGAGGGACGGCCGCGGGGTCGACCGGTCACCGGGGGTGATCTCGCCGAGTTCCTGGTTGCGCTTGAGGAGTACGTCGATCGAGGTCATCGGTCACCTTCCGGCCAGTGGCCCCGCGGCGCGGGCCGACGTCCATTCCACCGGCAGGCGAGCGCCCGGGCAATGCACTACGAGCTATGTCACGGCGCGCGTCAGCCGCCGAACCACGGCTCCTCGATCGTGCGCGGCGGCGCCGACGTCCGCCCGACGCGCAGCTCGGTCGGCAGCGTGATCACCTTCGGTGCGCTCCGCTCGCCCGAGCTGAGCAGCAGCCGCCCGGCCGTCTTGCCCTTCTCCAGCACCGGCTGGTGGACCGTGGTGAGGCCGATCCGCTCGGCTTCGGCGATGCCGTCGAAACCGGTCACGGTCAGGTCCTGCGGCACCCGCAGCCCGCGCCGCTCGGCCTCGGCCATGGCGCCGAGCGCGAGGATGTCCGAGGTACAGATCACGGCCGTGATCTGCGGATACGCGTCGAGCAGCTGGCGGGCCGCGGACGCGCCGTCGTCCACCGTGTGGTCGAACCGCTCGACCACCGGGACACCCGCCCAGTCGACGCCCGCGGCCGAGAACGCCACGGCGAGCGCCTCCAGCCGGGTGCGCTGGACGTGGAAGTGGGCACCGCTCTGGCGGGCGGCCGACACGAAGTCGTCGTTGCGCTCGCGGGCCAGCCGCATGCAGATCACGCCGACCTGCCGGTGGCCCAGCGTCACGAGGTGCTCGGCGATCTTGCCGACCGCGGCCGCGTCGTCCGGGCCGACGCGGTCGATCCCTTCGAGGCTCGGCTGGTCGATGATCACCGTCGGCACCGGCCGCTCCAGCACGGCGGCCAGGTGCGGGTCGTCGTCCGGCACGGAGTAGACGACGAACCCGTCGACACCCGCGCGGTGCACCGCGGCCACGTCTTCGCGGCCCGGGCTGGCCGGGACCAGGTGCAGGCCGACGCCGGCGTCTTCGCAGGCCAGCGCCAGTCCTTCGAGCACGCCGACGGCGGCCGGGTCGCGGAAGGCGTAGGAGAGGTTCTCGGTGAGCAGCAGCCCGACCGCGCCCGCCTTGCGGGTGCGCAGCGAGCGGGCGACGGGGTCGGGTCCGGGGTAGCCCAGCCGCCGCGCGGTCTCGAGGACGCGGCGGCGCAGTTCGGGGGACAGCTGGTCCGGCCGGTTGTAGGCGTTGGACACCGTGGTCCTGGACACACCGAGCTCCGCCGCGAGCGACGCCAGTGTCGCCTGCCTCCGGGTGCGAATAGGACGGCCCATCAGCAAACCGTAACGGTTCAGATCGTTTTCCTGAAGAGACACCCCGCGTGGTCGATGTCTCGATCCGCATGCACGAAGACGCATACACCAAACCGGGATCGGATGACCAGGAAGTCATCCGGATGGGGTAAGGTGAATCTGACAACGGTTTCCATTAGCGTCTGCAGGAGAGTCCTCGATGAGATGCCGCACCAGGAGTGTGCTCGCCGCCGCTTCGGCCCTGTCCGTGTTCGCTCTGGCCGCGTGCTCCGGCGGGACGTCCGGCTCCGACGGCGGCGCGCAGCCCGGCGGCTCGGACCGGATCAAGGTCGTCGCCTCGACCGACGTCTGGGGCAGCGTGGTCAGCGCCGTCGGCGGGGACAAGGTCGAGGTCAAGTCGATCATCCACGACCCGTCGGCCGACCCGCACTCGTACGAGACGACGGCGGACGACGCGCTCGCGGCCAAGGACGCGAAGCTGCTGCTGTCCAACGGCGGCGGCTACGACGAGTTCTTCGGCAAGCTCACCGCGCAGGCCGGTGACGCCAAGAAGCTGGTCGCCTACGACATCGCCGCGACCGGCGACGAGAACGAGCACGTCTGGTACGACCTGCCCGGCGTCGCGAAGGTCGCCGACCAGCTCGCGGCGCAGCTCGGCGAGCTGCAGCCGGCGTCGAAGCAGGTGTTCGCCGACAACGCGGCGGCCTTCAAGGCGAAGGCCGGCGCGCTGGAGAAGCGGCTCGGCGAGCTGGGCGCCACCCACCCCGGCACGAAGGTCGTCGTCACCGAGCCGGTCGCGCACTACCTGCTGGAGAGCGCGAAGATCACCGACGCGACGCCGAAGGCGTTCTCCGACGCCGTCGAGAACGACACCGACGTCCCGGCCGGCGCGGTGAACGAGTACAAGCAGCTCATCGCGACCAAGCAGGTCAAGGCGCTGATCAACAACGCGCAGACGGTGACCCCGCTCACCCAGGACGTCGTCGCGCAGGCGAAGGCGGCCGGGATCGGGGTCGTCGACGTGACCGAGACGCTGCCCCAGGGTGTGACGGACTACATTGGCTGGATGACCGGGGAAGTCGACGAGCTGGCTGGGGCGTTGAAGTAGCCATGGCGCTCGTATCCGACGACGTACGCCCCGCGGTCCGGGTCCGCGGGGCGGGGCTGGCCTTCGGTCCCCGGACCCTCTGGTCGGGGCTGGACCTCGTCGTCGAGCCGGGCGAGTTCCTGGCCGTGCTCGGCCCCAACGGCTCCGGCAAGAGCAGCCTGCTCAAGGCGTTGCTCGGCATGCAGGACCTGTCGGCGGGCACGGTCGAGATCGCCGGCGGCCGCCCGGGTGGCGCGAACCGCAAGGTCGGCTACATCCCGCAGCAGCGCGCCATCGACGAGGCGCTGACCCTGCGCGGCGTCGACCTGGTCGGGCTGGGGCTCGACGGCCACCGCTGGGGGCCGGGCCTCTTCGGCATGGCGGCCCGGCGGCGCCGGGTCGCCGCGGCGGTCGCCGAAGTCGGGGCGACGGCGTACGCCAAGGAGCCGGTCGGACGGCTGTCCGGCGGCGAACAGCAGCGGCTGCGCGTGGCGCAGGCCCTGGTCGGGGACCCCGAGGTGCTGCTCTGCGACGAGCCGCTGCTGTCCCTGGACCTGGCGCACCAGCGCGCGATCAGCGAGCTGATCGACGCCCGGCGGCGTTCGGCGGGGACCGCGGTGCTGTTCGTGACGCACGAGATCAACCCGGTGCTGCCGTTCGTCGACCGCGTGCTGTACCTGGTCAACGGCCAGTTCCGGGTCGGCAAGCCGGACGAGGTCATGACCACCGAGACGCTGTCGCAGCTGTACGGCACCCGCGTCGAGGTGCTGAAGGTGGGTGGGCAGATCCACATCGCGGGCGCGCAGAGCGCGTTGTGCGAGGCCGAGCCGCACCACCACGAAGAAGACGTCGAAGAGCAAGTGGGCTGAAAGCGTGGACCTGTTCGACTTCGGCAAGACCTGGGACCTGGTCACGCAGCTCCCCGGCGTCCAGACGGCACTGCTGGCCGCGGCGGTCCTCGGCCTGGTGGCCGGGGTGATGGGGCCGCTGATCGTGACGCGGCGGATGTCGTTCGCGGTGCACGGGACGTCGGAGCTGGCCTTCACCGGCGGCGCGGCGGCCCTCCTGCTGGGCATCGGCGTCGAGTACGGCGCGCTGATCGGCGCGGTGGCGGCGGCGCTGCTGCTGGGCATCCTGGGCGCCCGCGACGCCGACCGCGACTCGGTGATCGGCGTGATCCTGTCCTTCGGGCTCGGCATGGGCGTCCTGTTCCTGTCCTTCTACAAGGGACGGTCCGGGAACAAGTTCGGGATCCTCACCGGCCAGATCATCACGATCGACTCGACGAACCTGACGTTGTTCGTCGTGTCGTCGGCTGTGGTGCTGGCGGTGCTGGCGCTGGTGTACCGGCCGCTGCTGTTCGCCTCGGTGGACCGGAACGTGGCCGTGGCGCGCGGGGTGCCGGTCAAGACCCTGACCGTGGTGTTCGCTCTTCTGGTCGGTGTTTCGACGGCGCTGAGCGTGAAGGTGGTCGGCTCGCTGCTGGTGGTGGCGTTGATGGTGACGCCGGCGGCCGCGGCGGCGCGCGTGACGGCGTCCCCCTGGAAGGCGACGGTGCTGTCGGTCGTGTTCGCCGAGGTGGCGGCGCTGGGCGGGATCGTGCTCTCGCTGGCCCCCGGCCTGCCGGTGAGCGCGTTCGTGACGGCGATTTCGTTCCTGATCTACGTGGTGTGCCGGCTGATCGCGTGGCGGCGCGACCGCCGGACGCGGGTCCGTGCTCCGGCCCCGGCCCCGGACCTGGTCGCGGCGGTCTAACCCAGCATCAGCAGGACCTGCAGCTCGCCGACGACGAATCCGATCACGCCGCCGACCGCGATCAGCTTCCACTCGTCCTGCCGGAACGCCGGCCGCAGCAGGCCTTCGAACTCCAGCGGGGTCAGGGCGAGCATCCGCTGCTCGATCACCTTCGCGACGTCCATCGCCTCGGTCAGGTAGCCCTCGGCGTACCGGGCCGTGTCCGGCAGCTGCTCCAGCGCCTTCCGGGCCGCCGCGCGCTTCAGCTCGCGCAGCCGTGTCGCGCCCACCGTCCGGGCCAGTGGCAGCTGCGTGTCGACGGCTTCCGAGACCAGGTGCTCGACGATGGCCGCCAGCCGGTCGGCGCGCGGGCCGCGCAGGACGGCGTCGAGGAGGTTCTGGACGGTCAGCACCTCGTTGGCGATCAGCTCGCCGTACTGGCGCGCCACCTCCGCGCGCCGCCGCTGGAACTTGCCCTGGAAGATCACCCGGCCGACGCGGACCGGCTCGCGCGGCACGAAGATCAGCTTGATCGCCAGCCAGTCGGTGAACAGCCCGATCGCGCCGCCGAAGATCGGCAGCACCCACGGCTCGCGCGTCAGCGCCCACACCACCGTCTGGACCACGCCGAGCCCGAAGCCGAAGTAGACGCCCATCCGGGCGATGAACGCCATCTCCGGCCGGGACGTCTCGCGGATCAGCCGGACCAGCAGCGCACGGTCGCGGGTGAGCCGCTGGACCGTCATGTGCTGGACGTCGAGCACTTCGTCGAGGTTTTCGCGGACGTCGTCGACGAACTCCCGCACCAGCCGCGGCGCCGACGCCTGGACCTGCTTGATCAGCATCTCCTGCGCGAGCGTCGGCAGGACCTCCCACAGCCGCGGGTGGTGCTCGGCGAGCACCTCGCGGGCGATGTGGTCGACCGCGCGCAGCAGCGGCTGCTCCAGCTCGCTCGTGATGATCACCGGGTCGATGCGGTCGAAGATCTCGCGCACGTCGAGGAGGTTGGCCGTCAGCAGCTCGGTCGCGACCGCGGCCATGCGCCCGCCGTGCTTGGGGACGACGCCCTGCCAGCCCAGCAGCGGCGGGATGCCGACGAAGTCCAGCGGCCGGAACATCATCTCGATGGCGACGCGCTTGGTGACGTACCCGATCAGCGCGGCGACGAACGGCATCGCCGCGTAGAGCGGCCAGTGCAGCGCGAGGTCGGCCAGGACCGCGTCCATGCCGACCTCCCCTCGCAGTGCCGAAAGCGAAACCGTACCGGCTACCCGAGCAGGGCGAGCACCTGCAGTTCCCCGACGAGCCCGCCGATCACCGCGCCCACGGCGATCAGCTTCCACTCGTCCTGGCGGAACGCCGGCCGCAGCAGCTGCTCGAATTCGAGCGCGCTCAGCCGCCGCATCCGGTCGACGATCGTGTTGCGCACGTCGAGGGCGTTGACCGCGTAGTCCTCGGCGTACCGGATCGTCTCCGGGACGCGCTCCGCGGCCTTCGCCGCCGCCGTCCGCTTCATCTCCTGGAACTTCTTCGTGCCGACGGCGATGGCGACGAACGGCTTGACGACGCTCGCCTGCGCGTCGATCGTCTTCTGCACCTCGCGGGTGATCATCGCGAACAGCCGGTCGGACTTCGGCCCGCGCAGCACGGCTTCGAGCAGGTTCGGGATGGTGATGATCTCGCGCGCGATCATGTCGCCGTAGTCGGCGGCGACCTGGTGGCGGCGCTTCTGGAAGATGCCCTGCCAGGTGTAGAGGCCGAAGAACCGGCGCGGCTCGCGCGGCAGGAAGATCATCTTCAGCGCCAGCCAGTCGGTGAACCAGCCGATGCCGAGGCCGAACAGCGGCAGCACGATCGGTGAGCGCGTCAGCGTCCACACGACCAGCTGCACGCAGCCCAGGACGAACCCGAACCAGATGCCCGAGCGGGCGATGAACCGCATCTCGGGCCGCGAGATGTCCCGGATCAGCCGGTTGAGCAGCGCCTTGTCGCGGACGAGGTTCGTCACGACCATGTGCTTGAGGTCGAGGACGTCCTCGATGTGGTCGGCGATCTCGCGCATGATCTTGGTGATCGCCTTCGGCGCCTCGGCCTGGACGCGCTTGAGCAGCAGCTGCTGGGCGCCGTTCGGCAGGACCTCCCACAGCCGCGGCTGGTAGGTCTCCATGACCTCGCGGGTGACGTCCTCGACGACCCGCAGCAGCGGCTGCTCGATCTCCTTCGCGACCTGCGCCGGGTCGAGCCGGGCGAAGATCTCCTTCGGGTCGACGAGGTTGGTCGTCAGCATCTCGGTGGCGGTCGCGGCCATGCGCTCGGCGTTCGCCGGCAGCACGCCCTGCCAGCCGAGGAACGGCTTGATCCCGACGAACTCGAGCGGCCGGAACATCATCTCGATGGCGACGCGCTTGGTGACGTAGCCGATGAGCGCCGCGATGAACGGCATGGTGACGTACACCTGCCAGTGCGTGCCGAAGTCCACTCGGCGGCCTCCCCGTGTCGCTTGCCGCGAACGTTAGCCGCTCGGTCCGGACCAGCGCGGAATGCCATGCGTCACGGGGGGTTGCCGAAATCGTGATGCATCCTTTTGGCGGTACGTCTGCCCGGTCCCCGGCTCATTAAGGTGGCCCGATGGTCGCGCCTGAGAAGCCCCAGCCCGCCCCCAAAACCGCCCAGTTCGCCGTGGGTGTCCGCGGCTACAACCAGCGTCAGGTCGACGAACGCCTCGCCGAGCTGACCAAGGAGCTGCGCGAGACGTCCCGAAGCCGCGACGAATCCGTCGCGACGGCCGCGGACCTCTCGAAGGCTCTCGCGTACGCGCAGAAGGAGCTGTCCGAGACGAAGGCCGCCCTGGCCAGGATGAGTTCGAGCCCGTCCGGCGCGGGCGCGATGGCCGAGCGCGTCCGGATGATGATGCAGCTGGCGGAGGAGGAGATCGCCGACCTGCGGGCGGCGGCGGAAGCCGACGCGGCGTCGACCCGCGAGCAGGCCGACAAGTACGCGCACGAGACCCGCCGCACGGCCGACAAGCTGGCGAAGGACGCGGAGGAGGAGCGCGCCCGCCTGCTGCAGGACGCGAAGGCCGAGATCGAGAAGCTGAACGCGGCGGCGGGCGCGAAACGCGTCGAGCTGGCGGCGGCGGCCGAGCGGGCCCGCAAGGAAGCGGACGCGAAGGCCGAAGCCGAGGCGGCGGCCGCGCGGGCCGAAGCGGACCGGGCGGCTTCGGCGGAGCTGGCCCGCCGCAAGAAGGAGTTCGAAGAGGAGTTCGCCCGCAAGAAGCAGGAGACGGAGGCGGCACTGGCGGACGCCCGCGCCAAGCAGGCCTCGGCGGAGCAGAACCGCAAGCTGGCCCTGGACCTGCGGACGAAGGTGGCCGAGCGGATAGCGGCAACGGACGCGGCGGTCCAGGAGGCGATGCGGCTGCTGGCCCCGATCGAGGAGGGTCCGGCCGACGGGGACCGCAAGCCGGCCCCGGCGCCGAAGACTCCGGCGAAGGCGTAGCTCACCCGGCCGGGGAGGTGGCCGAAGCTCGTGGGTGGCTGGCAGTCTGCACAGCAGCCGCCTGATCACTCACGAGACGAAACGGGACCCGCCATGATCCTCGAGACCGAGCGGGCCGCCGTGTGCGCCTACGCTCGCCGGATGGCCGGGGACGGCCTCGTCGTCGGGACCTCCGGGAACGTCTCCGTGCGTGCCGGTGATCTCGTCGCCGTCACCCCCACCGGGGTCGCCTACTCCGCGATGACGCCCGCCGACATCCCGGTCGTCGACCTCGGCGGCCAGGTCGTCGACGGCTCGCTCAAGCCGACCAGCGAGCTGCCCATGCACCTTTCCGTGTACTGGGACGCGCGTGACCCCGACGGTGAACCCGTCACCGCCGTCGTCCACACGCATGCGCCGCACGCCACCGCCGTCTCGACGCTCGTGCGGGAGGTTCCGCCCGTCCACTACGTCCTCGCCACGATCGGCCCCTCGGTGCGCGTCGCCCGCTACGCGACCTACGGCACGCCCGACCTCGCCGCCGCCGTGCTCGAGGCGCTCGACGGGCGCCGTGGCTGTCTCATGGCCAACCACGGCACCCTGACCTACGGCGACGGCCTCGAGGCCGCCTACCACCGGGCCCAGCAGCTCGAGTGGGCGTGCCGCGTCTGGCTGCTCGCGCAGAGCGCCGGGCGGCCCGCCCTGCTGCCGCCGTCCGAGATCGCCGACGTCGTCGACCGGCTGCGCGGCTACGGTCAGGACTAGGACGCCAGCGCGTCGACCGCGTGCACCGCGTCCAGCAGCTCCGCCACCGTCGGGTCGTCGACGGCCTCCTTGATGCACTGCCACAGCTGCAGGTTCGCCATCGCCCAGCGCGAGTACGTCGCCGCGGCCTCCGGGTTGTAGAAGTAGTAGCCCTCGTCGTGGACGTCGCACTGCTCGCCGACGATCTTGTGCGCCAGCTCGCGCAGGCTCAGCCCGTTCTCGCGCAGGTACCGGTGCGCGAGCACCACCGGCGTCACCGGCAGCGCCTTGAACAGCGTGTCGGCGTCGCTCAGCGCCTGCGCTTCCAGCGAAATGTCACGGCCGCGCGTGGCCATTTCGGCCTCGTCGACGATTTCGTCGATCCAGCGCGCGACGTCCGAAGGCACGCCGCACTCCGCGAGGATCTCCAGGCGCAGGCTCTGCCCCGCCGCGGCCGGCGAGTTGCGGAGCACCAGGTAGTTGACGTCGTGCACCAGCGCCGCCACTTCGACCACGGCGCGGTCTGCCCCGTTGTGCTGGGCGAAGCCGACCGCTTTCGCGCGGACGAAGCTCACGTGGTGCCAGCCGTGGAACTGCAGCCGTTCCGCGTGGCGGCGGCAGAGCCGGTGCACCCGGTTTTCGACGGCGTCGACGATCCCCTGGTCGATCGTGCTTTCCTGCGTGCGCATACACCTCTCCCATCCCGGCCGTGGTGTTCAGACGGGTGGAGTAATGGTAAGCGCCGCTGACGCCGGTGTGTAGCTAGATGCGGTCGGCCAATTCCCCCAATCGGGCCTCTACCGGAACGTGACGATGGCCGATTCCGCTGGCCGGGTCGAATGAAAGGCTGAAACTGCTCACCGGACGTGATTTCACGAGGAAGGTCATCGTCCCGGCCGCGGCTTCGGGGATGCGGTGGAATTCGTCGGCCAGCATGGTGGCGCAGGCCCCGGCCTGGCACAGCGTCCGGCGGCGCAGGCGCGCGGACGCGATCAGCCCGGTGCCGGCGTCGATCGTCGTCTCGTACCTTTCGTGCAGGTAGTCACCGCGGAGAATGGTGGTGCAGAAGTGGTACCTGTGGTTGTGCACGGAATCGGCGTACCCCTCCCGCCAGTCCTCCTGCGCCTTGTATTCGTGCAGCCAGAAGGAAAACGGGTCGGACGGCGAATCCAGCAGGCACCAGGCGAAGTGCGTGGTCGTTTCACGGGACGACCGAAGCACCTTCGCCGCCTGCGCGGACGAAAGCGCGCGCAGCCGGCTTCTCAGCTCGTCGCGCAGGCCGGGCTGCGCGGCCCACGGCCGGAACCAGCCGTCGACCGCGCGCCAGTCCGCGGCGAGCGGGAATCCGGCCGTGCGCAGGCGTGTGGCCAGTTCGGAAAGCGGGGACAGGCGGGTGAGCAAGGTCAGCTCCCTAGCTCGGCGACTTCGGAGAACTCCGCGCGGAAGGCGTGGAACTTGCCCTCCAGCTCGCGGAACTGCTCCTCGGACAAGGGGGATCCGGTGATCTTTTCGAACAGCGCCAGGAAATCCGTCCGCGTCGTCGCGGACGTGATGCGGAAGTGGCGGCCGGTCCGGGACTGCGAGACGCGCACGAACTCGGCGCGCTCCATGTTGTAGAGGAAGGAACCCTCGGTGAACCGCAGGGACCGCGGGTACAGCTTCGTGGCGCCGCGGACGTCGCTGTAGAGCGACACCCACACGCTGTCGTCGAACATTTCGAGCCGGTCCAGCGGCGGGTCGGCGACCACGGTGATGTCGACCGACGCGCAGCGGCTGCGCGCCAGGAAGAGGCCGACGAGACCGATCCGGATCTCTTCGTGGAGCCGGGTCTGGATCTGCTCGTAGTCGACGTCGCCGGCCTCGCGGCGCAACAGGTAGCGGGCGCGCCCGCTGATCGAGTTGGCGTCGCGCGGGTCGGCGATGACGGCCCGAAGTTCTCGTTCGGTGCGGGAAAGCAGCAGGCGGGCGGCCGCGTGCCGCCCGGAGAAGCCGCGGAAGAAGTACTGGCGGGTCGCGTTGAGGTCGGCCATCAGCGCGCGGTTGAACGCGGGGTCGGGATCGGTGGTCGCCTCGAACACGTCGGTGGGGAAGAACTCCTTGTTCAGCGCGCGGTATTCGGCGCTCAGGTCCTCCAGCGCGCGCCTGCTTTCCTCGATCACCGGTGTCACCAGTGCCCGCTGCGAAGCGCTGGCGGTGATCAACGTCGTGCCGAACCCGACGATGGCCGAGATCAGCGTGCCGGTGCCGAGCGACGTCACCAGGTTCTTCCCGGTGCCGGGATCCATCAGGCCGGCGATCCACAGGCTGAGACCGGCGACCACGACGAGCACCGTGAGCAGCAGGCTCGTCCTCGTCCAGAAGATCTCCTGCAGTGGGGTACGGCGGAGGCGCCCGCCTTCCGCGGCCACGTGCTTCACCTCCCTCGAGCCACCCGAACGGACGAATGCGCAAAGTGTCTGTTCGAGCGCGGGGAGTCACTTTACGCGCCTGGCGGAGCGCGCGAAATAAGAAGTTCGGGGGACAACGCTGACGGACGGACGTCACTCTCGGCAATAATTAACCAGGTTGCCCAGTTTTCCGAAAACGGCGGAAAACCATGGTCAAAGTGTGCCGGGCAGGCCCCTTTCGTACCAGCCGGGGCCCGGTTCGGCGGCCATCAGGAAATCGACGACGACCGGTGCCGGGGCCGGGTGGATCTCGGGGTGATCGCGTTCGCCGCGTGCGAAGTCCACGGGCCAGGCCAGTTTTTCCTCGTCGAGCGAAAACTCGCCGCGCGCGCCCGTGCGATTGCCGCGGGCGTCGAGGCGTGCCCACTTGCCGCGCAGGTGCACGGCATTCAGCCCGTGCAGCGCGGACAGTTCCTGGTAGCAGAACCCGGCCGGAATCCCTTGTGCGCGCAGCAAAGCGGCGAGCAAGTGGGCCTTCGCGTGGCAGATCCCGACGCGCTCGCGCAGGACGTCCGACGCCCGCCAGGTGACCCGCGGATCGGCGGCGTCGATGACGTGGTCGACCTCGTCGCGCACGAACCGGAACGCGGCTTCGGCGCTCTTGACCGGGTCGCCGTCCGCGGCCCGGAGCGCGCCGGCCAGCGCGCGGATCGACGGGTGCCCGTGGTCGACGACGGCATCGGCGGCGAGGTAGTCGCTCAGCCGATCGGAGGTGGGAACCGGAACGGGCCTCATCCGGCCATCCTGACAGCTGCGGCCATTCGGGCGAGAGCATTTTCGCCTGGCGGCCACGCTCCGCGTTCCCCGATTACGGAAGGTAAAACTCGGGCGAGAAGCCCGTCCAGCGCAGTGCCGCCGGCAGGTGCCCGACGTCGTTGTAGGTCAGCAGCGCGGCCGGGCGCCCCGGCGAGTAGCGGATCACGGTGAGCGCCGCGTGCGCGTGGTCGAGGGCGAGCCACCGCCACGGCGGCGCGTCCTGCGAGGCGCGCACGAGCCAGGCGGCGACGGAGGTGTGCGTGACGAGCACCTCGTACCGCGGCTCGGTGCCGGGCACGGGCCCGGTGAACCGCCGTTCGGCTTCGGCGGCGAGTTCTTCGTCCGCGGGCGGCAGCTGCCGGGCGAAGGCGTGCACCAGGTCGCCGGACGTCTCGGGCAGCTCTTCGCGCATCGGCGTGTAGGGGACGAAGTCGTCAGCCGCTTTGTCGACATAGACGGGAACGCCGGGCAACTGAGTCGCGACGAGTGCGGCGGTCTGCGCGGCGCGCGGGAGCGGACCGTGGTGGACCGCGGTGACGGGAACTTCGCGGAGCCGTCGGCCGAGCAGGAAGGCCTGCCGGCGGCCGGCTTCGGTGAGATCGCCGGCCGGCGTGGCTTCGCCGTGGCGGGTGAGGAAGAGGTACCGCGTCGCGAGCATTCGTCAGCCGACGGGGATGAGCGCGCCCTCGGGACCGTGGCTGGGCACGAACTGCGCGACCAGCCGCACCGGCGCGGGATGCGGCGGCAGGACGGTCGAGGCGAACGGCGTGATCGCGTAGTCGCTGCCGCTGTTGGTGTGCAGGTGGACGCTGACGTGCACGTTCCGGTCGGCGGGGATTTCGAAGCTCACGGAACCCCAGGAGACGACGTATTGACGTCCGTCGATGCTCGCGATCGGCGCGTAGGCGCGGACCGTGTGGCCGAGGTGGGGGATCTCCACGGTGAGCAGCCTGCGGGGGCCGGTGTGGGCGTCGACGTACGGGATCACGCCCGGCGTGCTGGCCAGGTCGGTTGGGCCGGTCATCGGGCTCCTCAGAACTGGTAGTACAGGAACGGGCTGAACGTTCCCGTCGCGATCAGGATCGCCGCGTACACCAGGCCCACCGTCATCACGCCGATGCGCAACGCCGTTGCCGGGCGGCTGCGGGACGACTCCAGCAGCGGGCCCGTCACCGGGTGGGCCGGGAGCAGGAACACCGCTGCCGCCGCCAGGAGCAGGACCAGGCGCTGGTTCGTGAATGCCTGCTCCACTCCCGTGCCCAGGCCCGCGAAGTCCGGGATCAGCATGTGGCCGATCATCGACAGCGCGTGCGGCAGGTCCGCCGAGCGGAAGAACACCCAGCCGAACACCACCAGCAGCATCGTCAACGCCCGGCGTCCCACGCGTCCCCAGTGCGATGCCGGGTCCAGGTCGAAGCCGAACCGGCGCTCGATCACCAGCAGCGCTCCGTGGTAACAGCCCCACACCAGGAACGTCCACTGCGCGCCGTGCCAGAAACCCGTCAGCACGAACACGATGCACAGGTTGCGGTACGTGTGCGCCGCTCCGTTGCGGTTGCCGCCCAGTGGGATGTACACGTAGTCGCGGAACCAGCGGCTCAAGCTCATGTGCCAGCGGCGCCAGAACTCCGTGATCGTCACCGACGAGTACGGCCGCGCGAAGTTCTCCGGCAGGCGGAACCCCAGCATGCGGCCCAGGCCGATCGCCATGTCCGAATAACCCGAGAAGTCGAAGAACAGCTGCAGCGTGTAGCCGATCGCGCCGAGCCACGCCGTCGCGAACGTCATCTGGTCCGGTGGCACCTTGAAGCACGCCTCGACCAGCGGGCTCAGCGAGTCCGCGATGATCGTCTTCTTGCACAGGCCCAGCGCGAACCGCGGGAAGCCGGCCGCGATGTCGTCGAGCCGGTGGGAACGCAGCTGCGGCAGCTGGTCGGCGATCTCGCGGTACCGCACGATCGGGCCCGCCACCAGCTGCGGGAACATCGCGATGTACGCGGCGAACGACACCGGGTTCCGCAGCGCCTGCCGCTCGCCGCGGTAGATGTCGACCACGTACGAAATGTGGTGGAACGTGTAGAACGAGATGCCGATCGGCACCACCAGGCTCGCCACCGGCACGCTGCCGCCGAACCAGTGCGCGACCGCCGCGATCTGCTGCGTCGCGAACCCGGCGTACTTCCAGACCAGCAGCACCGCGACGTCGAGCGTGACGACGGCGACGAGGATCTTCCGCCGCCGTCCGCCGTCGACGTCGAACGGGTTCGGCGCGAGCAGCGGCCCGGCCAGGAAGTTGACCACCATGCAGCCGAGCAGCAGGAACACGAACGGCCCGGCGCCGATCGTGTAGAACAGCAGGCTGCCGACGGCGACGATGCCGTTTCGCCAGCTCCGCGGGCACACCAGCACGGCGACGAGCACCGCAGGCATGAAGTACCACAGGAACAGTGGCGAAACGAACGACATCGGGTCCCCTCGGTTTTATCCGACGGTGACCTTAACCCGACCGGGTGGTGGTGTCAGACCCGCCCGGCGGCACGGCGGCGTCGCGCCACCTCCGCGAGCAGCACACCCGCCGCCACGGACGCGTTCAGCGACTCCACGCCCGCCGCCATCGGGATCGACACCGTCGCGTCGCACGTCTCACGCACGAGGCGCGACAGCCCGCGGCCCTCCGAGCCCAGCACGATGACCAGCGGGTCGGCCGCGAGCTCGAGCTCGTCGATGTCCACCGAGCCGTCCGCGTCCAGGCCGACCAGCATCAGGCCCTCGTTCGCCCACGCCTTGAGCTGGCGGGTGAGGTTGGTCGCCACCGCGATCGGCAGCTTCGCCGCCGTGCCGGCGCTCGTGCGCCACGCCACCGCCGTCATGCCCGCGCTGCGCCGCTCGGGCAGCAGCACGCCGTGGGCGCCGAACGCGGCCGCCGAGCGGATCACCGCGCCCAGGTTCCGCGGGTCGGTGACGCCGTCGAGCGCGACGAACAGCGGGACCTCGCCCGAGTTGCGCGCCACCGCCATCAGGTCGTCCGGGTGCGCGTACTCGAACGGCGGGACCTGCAGGCCCAGGCCCTGGTGCACGGCCCGGTTCGTCTTGCGGTCCAGCTCCTCGCGCGGGATCTCCAGGATGGAGATGCCCTTGTCGCCGGCCAGCCGGACGGCGTCGTTCACCCGGTCGTCGATCTCGATGTTCAGCGCGACGTACAGGGCCGTCGCCGGGACGTTCGCGCGCAGCGCCTCCACCACCGGGTTGCGCCCGGCGATCAGCTCCGGCTTGTCGGCCTTCTTCTGCCGCGCCTGATCGCGCTTCGTCGCCGCATTGGCCGCCCGGTAGGCCTTGTGCCCGGGGCGGTCCTCCGCTTTCGGGGTCGGGCCCTTGCCTTCGAGGGCCTTGCGGCGCTGACCGCCCGAGCCGACGACGGCGCCCTTCTTCGTGCCCGCCTTGCGGATCGCGCCCTGGCGCCGCGAATTGCCTGCCATCGTGAAAGTTCCTTGCGTAGAAAGCGGTTCAGTCGGACTTCACAGTCCACTGCGGACCGTTGGGGGTGTCCTCCACCACGATGCCCGCCTGCTGGAGGCGGTCCCGGGCGGCGTCCGCGCGGGCGAAGTCCTTCTCGGCCCTGGCCTGCTGGCGCTCGGCCAGCAGCCCTTCGACGAGCCGGGACAGCGCCTCCTTGGTGGGCGTGTCGGAACCGCCCGCCGCCGACCAGCGCGCGGACAGCGGGTCGAGGCCGAGCACGTCGGTCATCGCGCGGACGGCCGCGGCGAATTCGAGTGCCTTGGAGGTGTCGCCCGCGTCGAGGGCGGCGTTACCGTCCCGCACCGTGTTGTGGACCACGGCGAACGCCTGCGGGGTGGCCAGGTCGTCGTCGAGCGCCTTGACGAACTCCGCGGGCAGCGAACCGATCGTGACCTCGCCGCTGCCGGCGGCCCGGCGCAGGAACGTCTCGATCCGCCGGTAGCCCTGCGCGGCCTCGGAGACCGCGCCGTCGGAGTACTCGATGACCGAGCGGTAGTGCGGCTGGACCAGGTAGTACCGCAGTTCCGGCGCCCGGTAGCGCTCCAGCATCGCCGGGATCGACACGGTGTTGCCGAGCGATTTCGACATCTTCTCGCCGGACATGGTCACCCACGCGTTGTGCAGCCAGAACCGCGCGAAGGCGTCGCCGGCCGCGTTCGACTGGGCGCGCTCGTTCTCGTGGTGCGGGAAGGCCAGGTCGATGCCGCCGCCGTGGATGTCGAACTCCGCGCCGAGGTAGGCCGTCGCCATCGCCGAGCACTCCAGGTGCCAGCCCGGCCGGCCGCGGCCCCACGGGGTCGGCCACGACGGCTCGCCCGGCTTCGCGCTCTTCCACATGGTGAAGTCACGCGGGTCGCGCTTGCCGCGGGTCGGTGTCTCGCCCTGCTGGACGTCCTCGAGAACCCGGCCGGACAGCTGGCCGTAGTCGTCGAACGACTTGACCGAGAAGTAGACGTCGCCGTCCGCGACGTAGCCGTGGCCACTGTCGATGAGGCGTTCCATCAGCTCGACCATCTGGGTGATGTGGCCGGTCGCGCGCGGGTTGATCGACGGCGGCAGGCAGCCCAGCTGCTCGTACGCGGCCTCGAAGGCGCGCTCGTGCGTCGCGCCCCACTCCCACCAGGGGCGGCCCGCTTCGGCGGCCTTGGTGAGGATCTTGTCGTCGATGTCGGTGACGTTGCGGACCAGCAGCACGTCCAGTCCACTGTGGACGAGCCAGCGGCGCAGGACGTCGTAGTTCACGACGCCGCGGACGTGCCCGATGTGCGGCAAGCCCTGCACGGTGGCACCGCACACGTAGATCGACGCCGTTCCGCTACGGACGGGGTGGAACTCCCGTACGCTCCGGGTCGCTGTGTCGAAAAGGTGAAGGGCCACCCTCAAAGGGTACGGGGTCGGGCGTGAGCGACGTCTCTGGCCCTCAGGCCACGCCGAAGCCGCGCAGCGCCGTGAGCAGGGCGTCCGGCCGGTCGGCCGTGGGCAGCGGGTCCACCAGCGCGAACTCGCAGCCCAGCGCACGGGCGCCGCCGTCGGCCTCCTCGCTGTCGCCGACCATCAGCGTCTCGGTCGCCGGGACGCCGAGGGCCTGGACCGCCTTGCGGAAGATCTCCAGCTCCGGCTTGACCGCGCCGACCTCGAAGGACAGCACGAACTCGTCGACGTAGGCGTCCCACCCGCGCGCGGTGAAGGCCGGCCGGATGTCGAAGGCGATGTTGCTCAGGACACCCACCTTGAGCCCCCGCTCGGCGGCGGCCTTCAGCGCGGCCTCGGTGTCCGGGTACGGCGTCCACTGGCTGGGATCGATCAGCCGGTCGTACAGCGCTTCGGCCTGCTCCGGCCGTGGCACGCCGGACTTCTTCAGCACCTCGAGGTAGACCTTGCGGTGCAGCACGGGGTCGCGGTCGCGGTGCTGCCACGCGTGCAGGTGCTCGGCGTCGAGCTCCACGACCTGCCCGACCGGGGCGGTCATCCGGCGCATCAGCTCGGCCTGCGCCTCGATGTCGAGCGGCGAGCCGGAGTGGTCGGTCAGCTCGGCGAGCCAGGACTCGTCCTGCTCGAGCCGGAAAAGCGTGCCGGAGAAGTCGAACAACACCGCCCTGATCGTCATGGTTTCAGCCTATCGGGACGGTCAGGCCGAATGCCCTGTGACGTGTTCGGGCACGACGCGCACGAGCACGCGCACGACCTCCGGCGGCTCGGGCGGGAAGTCCTCGCCGACGTACTTGCGGGACAGCTCGTCGATCAGCTCCCGTCCGCCTTCGACGCTGATCTCGGCGCGGCCGCGGATCTCGACGTAGTTCTCGGGGTCGGCCATGTCGAAGACCGAGACGGACACACGCGGGTCGCGCCGGAGGTTCCGTTCCTTCCGGCGGCCCTGGACGGTGGCGAAGACGACGGTGTCGCCGTCGCGACGCGCCCAGACGACGGAGCTCTGCGGCGAGCCGTCGGCGTTGGTGGTGGCGACGACCGGGAAGTTCTTGCCGTCGAGGAGGGCCTTGGTTGCGTCGTTGAATGTCACGCTCATGGTCGCCGACCCTATTTCACGTTGCCGGCGATCTTCTCGACTTTCAGCCGCACGACGACGCGTTCGACGTCCGGCCCTTCCGGCGGCGGGTCCTGGGCGAGGTACTTGTGGCTCAGGATCTTGGGCAGCGTCTTGCCGGGGTCGGGCGTGATGATGGCGGTGCCGCGCAGCTGGGTGTGGCGGTACGGGTCGCTCGCGTCGGTGATCGAGACGCTGAGCCGCGGGTCGCGGCGCAGGTTCCGCACCTTCCGGCGGTCCTCGGTGGCGCTGAAGACGAGGTCGCCGTCGTCGAGGCCGATCCAGACGACGGAGGTCTGCGGCCCGCCATCGGGATCGAGGGTGGCGACGGTGGCGAAGTTCTTCCCGTCGATGAGTGCGCGGACGCCGGCCGAGAGAGTGAGGGACATATCACGCCGAACCGGCGGCGGCGGGCGCCTATTCCGCGGCGAGGAGCAGGGCCGTCGCGAAGGCGGCGATGCCTTCGCCGCGGCCGGTGAGGCCGAGGCCGTCGGACGTGGTGCCGGACACGCTGACCGGGCCGCCCACGGCGTCCGACAGCACCTTCTGTGCCTCTTCGCGGCGCTTTCCCACGCGGGGCGCGTTGCCCACGATCTGGACCGTCGCGTTCGCCACCCGCCAGCCCGCCGCCTCGATCAGGCCCCTGACCTCGGCCAGCATGTCCACTCCGTGGGCGCCGTCCATCCGGGGGTCGCCGGTGCCGAACACCGCGCCGAGGTCGCCCAGGCCCGCCGCCGACAGCAGGGCGTCGCACAGGGCGTGCGATGCCACGTCGCCGTCCGAGTGGCCCGCGCAGCCGTCCACGCCTTCCCACCGCAGGCCCGCCATCCAGCACTCACGACCCGGCTCGACCGGGTGGACGTCGACCCCGTTGCCGATCCTCACAGCGTCTCCTCGTTCTTGGGTGCCGCCGCGATCGCCTCGGCCAGGGACAGTTCGAAACCCGTCGTCACGCGCATCGCGTCCGGATGTCCCGGCACCGTCGCCGCGCCCGTGGGGGCCAGGTCCGGCCGGAACGCCGCCAGCGCGTACCCGACCGGCGTCTGCAGGGTGCGCAGGCGCGTCCGGTCCTGCGTGCCGATGATCAGCGACTCCTCGTCGATCACCTTCACCGTGTCCGCCATCGGCAGGACCGGCACGACGACCGGAGTGGTGTCACTGACGGCGTTGATCACATCACGCACTGTTTCCGCAGGAATGAAGGCCCGCAGCGCGTCGTGGAGGAGTACAACTGAGTCACGGGGAAGATCGGGCTCGACGGCGGCGAAGGCCTGCCGGAGCGAGCCGGGGACGACCCGGCAGCCGAGGCCGCGGAGTGCCTCGGAAAACGACGACGCACACCGCTGGGGGGCCGCCACGAGCACCGAAGAGATTTCCGGCACGCCGAGCAGCCCCCGCACGGTGTGCGTGAGCAGCGCCTCACCATGGACCGGCGTGAGAGCGAGCTCCCCGTCGGAGGCATGATGTGCGACGGTCACGATCGCGACGACCTTCATCGGTTCGCGATCGTAGAGGCACCCGCCCGCCCGTCGAGCAGGATGCCCTGGGCTCAGACCGTCGCGGTTTCCAGAACTTCGTCAAGGAGGACTTCGGCCTTGTCCTCGTCGGTGCCCTCCGCGAGCGCGAGCTCGCTGACCAGGATTTGCCGGGCCTTGGCGAGCATGCGCTTCTCGCCTGCCGAAAGCCCGCGGTCCTTCTCTCGCCGCCAGAGGTCGCGCACCACTTCGGCCACCTTGTTCACATCGCCGGAGGCGAGCTTCTCGAGGTTGGCCTTGTACCGACGAGACCAGTTGGTTGGCTCCTCGGTGTGCGGCGCACGCAGAACGTCGAAGACCTTGTCCAGTCCTTCTTGCCCGACGACATCGCGGACGCCCACGATCTCGGCGTTGTCAGCGGGCACGCGAACCGTGAGATCCCCTTGCGCGACCTTGAGGACGAGGTACTTCTTTTCCTCGCCCTTGATCACGCGGGTCTCGATGGCTTCGATGAGTGCGGCACCGTGGTGCGGGTAGACGACGGTCTCTCCGACCTTGAAAACCATGTGTCCTCTGCCCCTTTCGCTGACTCCATCCTAGCACGGTCCGCCAGTGCCCACCTAGCGGGCCGGACTCGTCCTCGCAGGTCAGCGGCCTGAGCGGGGGTTGACAAACGTCCGGAGCCCGTGCTCACGCAGGTGGCCGGGACGGGGTCGGCGGGCACATCGGATTCCTTTGTGGACGGTTGATCTTGGGCGCAACGCACACCGGTTCTGCCACGGAGATCGCCCCCGGCTAGTCTTCGGGGCGACGAGGCCGTGAAAAGGGAAGGACTGCGACGTGAGGCTGCAGAATCGTCGCGTGCTCGGCGCGGGCGTGCTGGCGCTCGGTGCCGCGCTCGTGCTCGCCGGGTGCGGGGCCGGCCAGATCACTCAGACCGACTCGCAGCAGCCCGCGGTCAACGGCACGTACGCGCAGGTCAAGACCATCGTGCTGCGTGACGCCGCGGTGCAGTACCCGACGTCCGGCCCTGGCTACCCGGCCGGCGCGACCCCGGCGCTGGCGCTGACCATCGTGAACATCGGCACCCAGGACGACTCGCTCGTCTCGGTGACGACCGAGGACGGCGGCCAGGCCACCATCGCCGGCTCGAAGGACGTCGTCGCCGCGCACTCGCTGGTGATCGGCCCGGACGACGCGGTCGAGTCCACCAACGAGGTGAAGACCACGACGCCGGCCGCGCCGTCGTCGTCGGCTTCCGCCCCGTCGTCGAGCGGCGCGAGCGCGACGCCGACGAAGTCCGAGACCAACACCCCGGGCCACCTGACCGCGACGTCGACTTCCGAGGTCCCGTCGAGCGGCCCGGCCGCGACGCCGACGGCGCCCGAGAAGGTGGGCCAGGCCACGGTGACGCTGCCCGCGCTGAAGCAGCCGCTCTGGCCGGGCCAGGTCATCAAGGTCACATTCGTGTTCAAGAACGCCGGACCGGTCACCGTCGAGCTGCCCGTGGCGGCTCCGGCGCACGTCAAGCAGTAGGTCACGGCGCCTGGGCCGGGCGTCCCCGGTTTTGTCGGTGGTCGCCGATAGCCTCGCGGGGTGAAGAAGGGGACCACCTACCGCTGCGGGAGCTGCGGGTACGAAGCGGCCAAGTGGCTGGGCCGATGTCCGGAGTGCCAGGAGTGGGGCTCGTTCGAGGAGCGCGGGGCGCCGGTCAAGCCGGCGATCCAGCGCGTGGCGGCCGGGGCGCCGAGCGCGCCGGCCCGGCCGATCGGCGAGGTCGACGTCGAGGCGGCCCGGGCGCGTCGCACCGGCGTCTCGGAGCTGGACCGGGTGCTCGGCGGCGGACTGGTGCCGGGTGCGGTCGTGCTGCTCGCGGGCGAGCCGGGTGTCGGCAAGTCGACCCTGCTCCTCGAGGTGGCCTACCAGTGGGCGAAGACGGTCGACCGGTCCCTGTACGTCACGGGCGAGGAGTCCGCGGGCCAGGTCCGGTTGCGCGCCGAGCGAACAGGCAACGTCCACGAGCGGATGTACCTGGCCGCCGAGAGTGACCTCGCGGCCATCCTCGGGCACGTCGACGACGTCAAGCCGGGCGTGCTCATCGTCGACTCGGTGCAGACGATGGCGTCCCCGCAGGTCGACGGCTCACCGGGCGGGGTGACGCAGGTCCGGGCGGTGACGTCCGGGCTGGTCGCGCTGGCCAAGGAGCGCGGGCTGCCGGTGGTGCTGGTGGGGCACGTCACGAAGGACGGCACGGTGGCGGGCCCGCGCGTGCTGGAGCACCTGGTGGACGTGGTGCTGCAGTTCGAGGGCGACAAGCATTCGACGCTGCGGATGGTCCGCGGCATCAAGAACCGCTTCGGCGCGGCCGACGAGATCGGCTGCTTCGAGCTGCAGGAAGAGGGCATCGTCGGGGTGCCGGACCCGTCGGGGCTGTTCATCAGCCGCACGACGGAACCGGTCCCGGGCACGGCGATCACGGTGTCGCTGGAGGGCAAGCGGCCGCTGCTGGGCGAGGTCCAGGCGCTGGTGTCGTCGACGTCGGCACCGCAGCCGCGCCGGGCGGTGAGCGGGTTGGACTCGGCGCGGGTGGCGATGGTCCTGGCCGTGCTGGAGAAGCGCGGCGGGCTGAAGCTGGGCGACAAGGACGTGTACACGGCGACAGTCGGCGGCATGAAGATCACCGAGCCGGGCATCGACCTGGCGGTGGTGCTGGCGTTGACGTCCTCGTTCGGTGACGTCGCGTTGTCGCCGCGGCTGGTGTCGGTGGGGGAAGTCGGGCTGGCGGGCGAGATCCGGCGGGTGCCGAGCGTGGGACGGCGGCTGGCCGAGGCCGCCCGGCTCGGCTTCACGCACGCGCTCGTGCCGCCGGATTCCGGTAAGCCGCCGGCGGGCATCCGGGTTTTGGAGGTGTCGAACGTCGCCGATGCGCTGAATGCGGCTGGTCACGCTCGGTGAGTTGGGTTGCGGGCGCTCCGGGGCGGGGCCGGGGGGAGGGATTGTGGGGAAGTACTGGCCTTGCTCTTCGGCGCACTCCGGCCCAGCTTGCAGATCAGCCCGAGGACCGGGTGATCGCGTACGAATACACCGCCTCCGGCTCGGTGAACTTCTCCGGTCGCGGCGGGAACACCGGGACCGGTGCGTTCGTCGTCGTCCTCGGTTCTGATGTTGAGCTTGGTTGCATCGGGGACGTGCTCACTGGGGCCTCCGTGTTCGCCGGTGATGCCCCGCCGTCCGTTGTCGCCAGCAGTCTTGCCGTTGCTGGGTCCAGGTACAGGCGTCTGTCCGTGTCCGCCGCGCTGATCACCGTTGCCGGGCGGCCGTCCGGTGTCAGGGATGGCTCGGCCTTGACTCCCGGGAATGCGATCAGCGTGTCGCGTAGCGCGAGCCGGACGTCCGAGCGGACCAGGCCCAGGGCCAGCACGTTCCGCACCGAAGCCAGCGCCGCGCCGGCGAGTGTTCCCGATGGTGTGTGGATGTCGCGGCTCAGCGCCTTCGCCAGCTGTGCTCGGTCCGGGGTCAGTGAGGCGACGAACGCCGCGTCCGGGGTCAGCCAGTTCGCCGGTGGCTGGCCGGGGAAGACGCCTCCCGGGCCGTACTCGTCGAACGCCGCCCGGCTGATCTCGTACCGTCCCCACTCGGGGCTCCAGTCGCGGATCGCGCCCGTCCACTTCGAACGGCGGTGCCAGACGCCGGCCGGGTCGGCCGGGATCCACAGCTCCACTTCCTGCTGCAGCCGGAAGTTCCTGCCCACTCCGGGCTGGAGCACCCAGGCCAGCTTCTGCGTGTAGTGGAACTCACCCGGCACGAGCGGGCGGTCGAGCTCCACCGGCTGCACGGCGGGCCCGGCCGGGTCCGGTGCCGGCGGACGCAGCGAAACCACCACCGCCAGCCCGCCCACCAGCGTGACGACCGCCGCGGCCACCGCGATCCAGCGCCAGCTCCCGCGCCGGCGCCGTTGTGGCGGCGCCTCGGGGGTTCCGGCCGCCGTCATCAGGGACGCGCGGGCGAACGCGAGGCCGTCGTCTTCACCGGCGTCGTCGTGCAGGTCCGCGAGCGCCGCGTCGAGTTCGGCGTCGGACCAGATCTTCCGGACGTTGTCTTCACGCAAGGTCCCGCACCTCCTCCTGAGCCGGGGCGTTCGTCCTGAGCCAGCGTCTGATCCGGTGCAGCCGGGACCGGACGGTACCCGGCGGGATGCCGAGCGCTTCGGCGACCTCCGCCGGCTCCAGCCCGCCCCACGACACGAGCAGGAGCGTGTCGCGGTCGGCGGGGCTGAGCTTGGCCAGCGCCCCGGCGAGCTGGGCCGCGCGGACCTGGGCATCGACCTGCTCGGCGACGCGGCCGTCGTGCCCGGCGTGGCTGTTGTCGCCGGTGCGGGCCAGCCGCGCGGTGGCCTGCAGCGCCCGCAACTCGGACCGGACGTGGTGACGCAGCAGGTTGGTCGCGATGCCGTACAGCCACGACCGTGCGGTGCCGAGCTCCGGCCGGTAGCTGTCCCGGCGCCGCAACGCGACGAGGAACGTCTCGGCGACGAGGTCGTTCGCCGGCTCGGGGCCGACGCGCCGGGCGAGGTACCGGCGCAGCGCCGCGGCGTGGGCGTCGAACAGCCGCCCGAACGCCGGCCCGGGCTCGGGTCCGCCCAGGTCCGGGCGGTCGGGTCCGCCGACCTCCGATCCCTCGTGGATCACCTGCATGCCCCCAGTTGCCCGCAGGCGCCGCGAGCGTTCACGGGCGAACCTACCTCGGCTAGAGACCCAGCAAGCCCCAGTAGACGGCCCACGGCACGAACGCCACGCCCCCGGCGAGCGCTACGCCCAGCCGGGCGCTCCGGTGCCGCCACCACGCCACCGCCGTGCCGATGGTGGCGGCCACCACGCCCAGCGAGAGCAGCTGCACCGCCAGCCACGGCAGCGGACGGCCCACCACCACCGGGCCAAGCCCCTTGCCCATGCCGAGCTGGATCACCACGTCGATGACCAGGAAGCCCAGCACGGCGAGCAGCCCGGTCGCCGTCAGCCAGCGGGCCGGGCGCGCCGACGGGCCTCGCCGGACCAGCGGGTACCAGGCGAACGCCACCAGCAGGAACACCAGAACGGCCAGCTGCAGCCACGTCGGCTCGTACCAGGCGAGCGGGGTCACCGCCACGCTCGGCCGGTCCTGCGGTGGCGGCGCGTCGGCGCTCGACGTCGTGGGCGGGTGGTTCACCCAGCTGCCCACCAGCTCGAGGTAGCCCGGCGCGTAGCCGGGCAGCTTGTCGAAGCCGTCCGTCGTCCGGCGCAGCTGGTGCTGCGCGTCCGGGAAGACCCGCAGCGTGTGGTGCGCCAGCGAGTCGCGGAAGATCCGCACGGCCTCACCCGGCGGCGTCAGGACGTCCTTCGCGCCCCACAGGCCGAGCACTGGCTGCCACAGGCTCTTCAGCACCGGTACCGGGTCGTACCGCGGCTCCGGGAACGCGCCGCCGCCGACGAGCTGGCGCAACATCGTCGACGACGCCGTCCGCACGAGCGAACCGTCCATCCCCAGCCGCCGCAGCTGGTTCTCGACCGCCCACGCCTGCTGCCGCGCCGGCTGGACGCCGTTCGCCCCGAGCGTGACCACGAAAGCGACGTGCGAAGACCGCGAAGCCGCCAGCGGTGCCACCCAGCCGCCTTCGCTCAACCCCCAGACGCCGACCCGCGCCGGATCGACCTCCGGCCGTTTCCGCAACGCCTCGACCGCCGCCAGCGCGTCGTCGGCGAGTGTCGAGTAGGAGCGCGAGAACTGCGAATACCCCTCGGTGCGCTTGTCGTAGATGAGGGTCGCGATCCCTTGCCGCGCAAAGGCTTCCGCCTGATCGCGGTAGTCCTCCCGGCTGTGCGCCCCCGAGCCGTGGACCATCACCAGGCCCGGCAGCTTCGTACCGCCGGGCGGTGCGACGACGGTGCCGTGCAAGGTCACCCCGCCGTTCTGGAAAGTCACTTCGCCGTCCGCGGCCGAAGCCGGTGGCGCCGGCGCCGTGACGGCCAGGATCACCCCGGCCAGCAGAGCCACTTTTCGCATCCGAAACCCCCTGGTGTCATGTCATTCCCCTGGATCAGGGAACGCGAGCCAGCGCACGAGCACGCGCCGCGCTTCCGGTGACCGGTCTTCCTCCGTGCGCCAGTACCGGCGGAACAGCTCCATGTAGTCGTGCCGGAGCTGCTGCAGCTCCTCGGCGGTGAGCCAGGTGGCGCCGCGGGCGAAGAGCAGCGCGTCCGGCCAGTCGCCGGGCAGCTCGTCGCGCTTGTCCGCGAACCGGTTGAGCTTTTCGAGGTCGTCCTCGAACCCCTGGCGCTGCATGTCGTCGAACAGCACCCGGGATTCGGCGCTTTGGGAGCTGCGGCGCGGCCAGCGGATGTCCCGCGGCCGCGTCCGCCACCACCGTTCCTTGCCCCGCGCGAGCTCGGGAGCGTCCTCGACGAACCCGAACCGGGCCAGCTCACGCAGGTGGTAGCTGGTCGCCCCGGTGTTCTCGCCCAGTTCCTTGGCGAGCTTCGTGGCCGTCGCCGGTCCGGCCGACAACACGCCGAGAATCCGGCGGCGCAGCGGGTGCGTGACGGCCTTGAGGGCGTCCGGATCGAGCTCTTCCGGTGGTGGAGCGCTGGTCATGAGGCCACCGTAGCTGTGCAGAGAAAATTATGCAAAGAAAACTCTGCATCTCGGCGCGGACGGGTACCCGGCCGGAACCTGACTGTCTACTGTGGACCTTAGGCGTGGTTCACCAGATCGGGTGGTCGCTGAACTTGCTCAGCGTCCGCACGGTCGGCCGCAGGTAGAACATGCCCGCGAGGAAGCCCATGGTGGCGAAGGCGAGCGTCGAGAATGTCGTGAGCAGGTCCGGCGCCTCGAACTCCGGTCCCTCGCGCCACACCCGGAACACGATCGGCACCGCGAACGACCCGAGGATCAGCGCCAGCGTCAGGACGTAGGTGACCACCAGCGCGCTGCGGGCGGACGCGGCGCTCGCGACCACCAGGTAGTCACCGCGCAGGCAGCGGCGGCTGCCCAGCACCAGCACCGCGATCGCCAGCACGCCCAGCGGCGGCAGCGCCGTCGCGGCCTTCCCGGCCAGCGTGTCGGGGAAGGCGTGGCCGTGCACGACGCCCTGCAGGAACGTCGTGAGGCCGAACAGCAGCACCATCCCGGCGATCATCGAGCACCCGACGACCACCGAGCCCCACCGCACGCGGTCGGCGAAGCGGGGCGGCAGCGGTAGGAACTCGGCCTGCCCGAACGTGTCCTGCACCCACCTCACCTCCGAAACCCGTGAAGGCCACCATAAGGACCCCGGGGTTCCTCGTGGTGGCCTTCACGGCGGATTCGGACCGAAAGGGCTAACTCGCCGCCAGCAAGTTGGCGCAGCGGATCAGCCCGATGTGGGAATAGGCCTGCGGGTGATTGCCGAGGGACCGTTCGGCGATCGGGTCGTACTGCTCGGGCAGCAGACCGGTCGGGCCGGCCGCCGCGACGATCTGGTCGAACAGCTCCTGCGCTTCGGTGCGCCGCCCGGTGAGCAGGTACGCCTCGATCAGCCAGGCCGCGCAGATGTGGAAACCGCCCTCGCCGCCGGGAAGGCCGTCGTCGCGGCGGTAGCGGTACACAGTGGATCCGCTGCGCAGTTCCGCCTCGATCGCGGTCACCGTCTGCTGGAAGCGCTCGTCGGCCGGGTCGATCAGGCCGGTCAGCCCGACGAACAGCGACGCCGCGTCCAGGTCCGTGCCGTCGTAGGCCGTGGTGAACGCCTGGACCTCGTCGTTCCAGCCGTGCGTGAGGACGTCGTGCTTGATCTCCTCGCGCAGGCCGGGCCAGTTGCCCGGGATCTCCCGGCCGTACTGCTCGCCCAGCTTGATCGCGCGGTCGATCGTCACCCAGCACATGACGCGCGAGTAGACCCGGTGGCGCGGCACGTGCCGCTCCTCCCAGATCCCGTGGTCCGGCTCGTTCCAGCGGCGCGTCACGGCTTCGGCCATCGCGCGCACCATCTGCCAGTCCTCGTCACGCAGCTCGCCGCGCGCCGACGCGAGCGTCTGCACCAGCTCGACGACCGGGCCGAAGACGTCCAGCTGGACCTGGTGGTTCGCCAGGTTGCCGACGCGGACCGGGCGCGAACCGGCGTAACCGGGCAGGGACTCGATGACCGCTTCGGCACCGATCACGCTGCCCGCCAGCGTGTACAGCGGGTGCAGCCGCTCCGGGCCGGCCAGCGTCGCCAGGACGCCGTGCAGCCAGCGCAGGTAGCCCTCGGCCTCCTCGAGCGACCCGAGGTGCACCAGCTCACGCACGGTCATCGCCGCGTCGCGGATCCAGCAGTAGCGGTAGTCCCAGTTGCGGACGCCGCCGATCTCCTCCGGCAGCGACGACGTCGCCGCCGCGAGCACGCCGCCGGTGTCGGTGTTGACCAGCCCGCGCAGGGTCAGCGCCGAGCGCAGTACCAGGTCGGTCTGCACCTTCGGCAGCTGCAGCTTCGACGTCCACTCGCTCCAGTAGCGGCCCGCGCGGTCCCGGCGTTCCACTTCGGACAGTTCGTGCGGGCCGAGGTCGGTCGTGCCGCAGCGCAGCTCCAGCACCACCGGCCGGGTCGGCGTCGGCTGCACCAGCGCGGTCGCCGTGTCGTGCAGGCCGTCGGAGGTGATGGTCCACTCGACGCCCGGCGAGTACAGCACGAACGGCTCCGACGTGCCGAGCACCCGCACGCCGCCCTCGGTGACCTCCAGCTTCACCGGCACGCCGCCGAACTCGGGCCGCGGCGCGAACGTGACGTCCGCCTGCGCCTCCCCGGAGATCACGCGGACCAGGTCGGTGCGGTGCTGCGGGCTCTCCGGCTCGAGGTAGTCGGTGACGAGCAGCCGCGACCAGCGCGTCTCGACCGTCATCGTGCTCGGCAGGTACCGCTGGCCGAGCGGGAGGCCGTTGCGGTGCGGCTTGATGGAGAAGTGGCCCGCGCCCTCACCGCCGAGCAGGTCGGCGAACACCGCCGGCGCGTCCGGGCCGGGGTGGCAGAGCCAGGTCAGCTTGGCGTCCGGGGTGAGCAGCGCGACCGACCGCTCGTTGGCCAGCATCGACAGCCGCTCGATCGGCGGCGCCGACTCGCCGTAGAGCCAGTTGCGCCGCTCCTCCAGCATGAACGCGAGCACCAGCGCGACGTCCACGGTGTCGGGCACGCGGAAGCCGGCGAGGGTTTCGCCCTCGCCGACCTTGATGCCCACGTCCGGGCCGGACAGCCGGGCGAAGGCCTTCTCGTCGGTGACGTCGTCGCCGAGGAAGATGGCCGCGGTGGCGCCGACCTGGTGGCGCAGGATGTCGAGCGCGCGGCCCTTGTCCGTCTGGACGACCGCGAGCTCGACCACCTCCTTGCCGTCGGTGGTCGACACGCCCTCCCACTTGGACGGTCCGTTGTGGACGGCCGCGAGCACGCGGCGGCCCGCCTCGTGCTCGGCGCGGCGCACGTGCACCGCGATGCTGGCCGGCTTGACCTCGAGCGACACGCCCGGCACGTCGAGGACGAGTTGTTCGAGCTCGGCCTCCAGCCGCCGGTGCAGCTCCCGCGCCTTCTCGTCGAGGGCGTGGATGAAGCCGATGTCGAACTCCGAGCCGTGGCTGCCGACGAGGTTCACCTCGGACGGCAGCCGCGAGAGCGTGGCGAGGTCACGCAGCGCGCGGCCGGAGATGACCGCGGTGGTGGTCTCGTGCAGGCCGGCGAGCGATCTGAGGGCCCCGACGGACTCCGGCAGCGGGCGTGCCTCGTCCGGGTTGAGCGTGATGGGTGCCAGCGTGCCGTCGTAGTCGCAGGCGACCAGCAGACGCGGAGTACGGGCGATCTGGACGATCGCACGCCGTAGCTCGGCGGGCAGGGCCTCGGCAGTCAACACTCCTCCTCAGGAGCTCGTGCATGGTCAAAGACTGTGTCAGTCGACCGCTTCGGCACCCAACGCTTGCAGGAACGAGCGCGCCCATCGGTCAACGTCATGAGTGAGGACCTGGCGACGCATGGCGCGCATCCGGCGACGGCCCTCTGCCGGGTCGAGCGTAATGGCAGCCACCAAGGCGTCCTTCACCCCGTCCAGGTCATGAGGGTTCACGAGGAATGCGCTAGAGAGCTCGGCGGCCGCGCCGGCGAACTCGCTGAGCACGAGAGCGCCCCCGAGGTCGTGCCGGGCGGCGACGTACTCCTTGCAGACGAGGTTCATGCCGTCACGCAGCGGCGTCACGACCATCACGTCGGCGGCGGAGAAGAAGGCGGCCAGCTCGGTGCGGTCGACCGACTGGTGCAGGTAGTGCACGACGGGGTGGCCGACGCGGGAGAACTCGCCGTTGATCCGCCCGACCATCTGCTCGATCTCGCCGCGCATCCGCTGGTAGTGCTCGACGCGCTCGCGGCTGGGGGTCGCCAGCTGGACGAACGTGACGTCGTCCGGCTGCAGCCTGCCCTCGTGCAGCAGCTCGTGCAGGGCCTGCAGCCGCAGGTCGATGCCCTTGGTGTAGTCGAGCCGGTCGACGCCCAGCAGGACCGTCTTCGGGTTGCCCAGGTCACGCCGCAGCTGCGCGGCCCGCTCCTGGACGCCCTTGGAGCGCGCGAGGCTGTCGAGCCCGGCGGCGTCGATCGAGATGGGGAAGGCGCCGACCCGCACGGTCCGGTCGCCGACCTGCATGGTGCCCGGCCGCGACCGGACGCCGACCGCGCCGCGCGTCGACTCGAGGCCGATCAGCTGGCGGCACAGCCAGAGGAAATTCTGCGCCCCGCCGGGCCGGTGGAACCCGACGAGGTCGGCGCCGGTGAGGCCGCGGATGATCGCCGCGCGCCACGGCATCTGCATGAACAGCTCGACCGGCGGGAAGGGGATGTGCAGGAAGAAGCCGATGCGCAGGTCCGGTCTGAGCTCGCGCAGCATCGCCGGCACCAGCTGCAGCTGGTAGTCCTGGATCCACACGGTGGCGCCGGGCGCCGCGACGTCGGCGCTGGCCTGGGCGAAGCGGCGGTTCACCTTTACGTAGCTGTTCCACCACGCGCGGTCGAACACCGGGCGCTCGACGACGTCGTGGTAGAGCGGCCAGAGCGTCGCGTTGGAGAAGCCTTCGTAGTAGTCGCGGACCTCGTCGGCGCTGAGCGAGACGGGGTGCAGGACGAGGCCGTCGTCGTCGAACTCGTCCACGTCGACGTCGGGAACGCCGGGCCAGCCCACCCAGGCACCCTTCCGCGACCGCAGGAACGGCTCCAGGGCGGAGACGAGCCCGCCCGGGCTGGCCGTCCAGCGGCGCTCGCCGTCCGCCGTGCGTTCGAGGTCGACCGGTAGCCGGTTCGCCACCACGACGAAATCGGCCTGGTTTCCTTGCTCCCGTTCAGTCACGTGCCTGCTCCTCGCGTCCTGGGTCGCGGCCCCAGAGTGAAACCCTATCGCGTGAGCGATGAACAGCCGGTGACCGCCGAGTTACTCCACCGATACCCCCACCGCCACCCTCAACGGAGGCACTTCGTGCCGCTCTCTATTCAAGACTTCGTTCGGTCGGTTCGAGGGGCCCGGCCATGCGCGGCCCGGCGAACCGCCGCTCCAGCCTGCCCAGGCCGGTCCGTACCGGCTGGGCGAGCCATTCCCCGAGTACCACGCCAGCTGCCAGCGCAAGCCCGATTGCGACGGCCGTCATGAGCGTCGAGATGTCGCCACTGGGCTCGACCCCGATCTGGTACAGACCACGGTAGGTCGACAGGCCCGGGAGCAGCGGAGTGATCCCGGACACGGCGACGACGAGTGGAGTAACGCCGAGCCGCCGGGCGAGCACGCCACCGCAGAACCCGACCAGCGTCGCCGCCACCGCGGACGAGCTGACGCCGTCGAGCCGCGCCAGCGTGAGCGAGCCGTAGACGGCGGCGCCGATGCCCCCGGCGGCCGCCGCGACCAGCATGGCGCGCATCTTGGCGTAGCTGGCGAGGGCGAAGCAGGCGGCGGCACCGGCCCCGCCCAGCACGACCAGCGGCAGCTGCTGCGGCGTCGAGCCGGTGACCTCGGGCAGCGGCGTCCGCGGCAGCCCGAGCATGACGGCGATCCGCAGGGCCAGCACGACCCCGGAGATCAGCCCCGCCGACATGAGGACGGTCTCCATGGTCCGGCCGGCGGCGGTGACGTTGTAGCCGGTGATGGCGTCCTGCACCGCCGAGACGGTGGACAGCCCGGACAGCAGCACGGTGACGGCGGCGGCCACCACCAGCGTCGGCCGGTCGGTGGTCAGGACGTCGCTGCTCACGATGGCCATCGCCGACAGCGTCGCGACCAGCCCGCCGATCACCTGCTGGAAGAAGAACGGCAGCGAGTACCGGTTGAGCAGCCTGCCCACCCGGTCGATGACGGCACTGATGACGAAGGCGACGAGGGCGATGTCGATGCCGCCGCCGAGCAGGATGGTGATGAAGCCGGCGAGGCCGCCCCAGGCCAGCGTCGCGGTCCAGCGCGGGTAGGGGTGCGGCGCCGACGTGATGCGCTCGAGCTCGGTCTGCGCCTGCTCGGCACCCATGTGCCCGCGGACGATCTTGCGCACCAGCTTCTCGGTCTCGGTCAGCCGCGTGTAGTCGAGGCTCCGGCTCCGGACGACGCGCAGCGCGGTGACCGGCGACAGGTCGGTGCCGCGGTGGCAGGTGACGGTGATCGAGGTGAAGATGACGTCCACCTCGCAGTGCGGCAGCCCGAGCGCCCCGGCGATGGCCAGGATGGTCGCGGTGACGTCGGACGCGCCGGCGCCGCTGGCCATCTGGACCTCGCCGATGCGCAGCGAAAGGTCGAGCACGAAGTTGACGGTCGCCTCGTCGGGCAGCTGCGGCCCCATGGCCTCTTCGGCGTCGACGGCGGGCAGCTCACCGGTCGGGGCCTCGAGGACGTGCCAGGGGCGCCGCTTGAGGAGGTTGGGGCGGTGGACCTTCGGCCGTTGCTCGGGCGGCTCCAGGAGGGGCCATCTGGCCGACCGGCCCCCGTTGGTGCGCTCGTTGATCTTCAAAGATCCACCTCCTCGCTCTGCTCGTCCTTCCGTCCGGACCATCGACGCGGGTACTCCGACCGTTGCACGGATCATGCAGTGGCGTCCACCACGTCGGGAGGAAGTGGCCGCGAGCCGCGGAGCGTGCCTCTCGGCGGGATCGGGGGCCCGGGCCGATACACTGTTTCCGGCGCCCGGGCGCCAGGCCGGTATAGCTCAGCTGGTAGAGCATCTGTCTTGTAAACAGAAGGTCAGGGGTTCGAGCCCCCTTGCCGGCTCCGTTCGCATCGCGAAACGGGGCGGACACCCTCGATGGGTGCCCGCCCCGAAATGGCGGTCCTGCTGGTGGCCGTCAGTTGCCCTGGCTCGTGCCGCCGTCCGCGATGGCGCCCGCGGCGCAGTTGCCCGGGTTCTCTCCCTCGGCCTCGTGCTCGCCGGGCGACAGGATCGGCACGCCGATGCCGTTGAGCGAGTCATGGATGGGCACCTGGACGCCGAGGACGTTGACCTCGTTGTCGCAGATGCCCGGCGTGACGTTCACGTTGTGCAGGACGTCGGTGTCGTTGAGGTTGACCAGGCCGGCCTGATCGTCGCCGGGGGTGGCGGCGGAGGCGACCCCGCCGGTCAGGAACGCGCCGGCGGCGAGGGCGGCGGTGATCAGGCCGATCTTCTTCAGCATGGGGCTCTCCTCGGATGAGAAAGAAACGGGAACGGTGCGGAGGGTGCACACTACGGCCGCGATTCACGCACAGGCCGCCCGATCGTGTCGCGAGAAGCGGGCGAAATCCCATGGAATTGTAGCCATATCGGGTGAATCTGCGACGTTGCCCGCGACGTGTGTTTTGTGCGGCTCGGCGGCTGGGTTTCCGCTGGTCGCCCGGCACGGCTGTGGTACTCGAATCACGCCGATTCGGATTTGTGCCGGGGTAAGCCGGGGGCGGTGAATGGCGTGCGGTTATGGTGGAGCGGCCGACTCGGCGTGATTGATCGCCGTCGGCGGAACAGCCGGGGAACGAGCGGGCGGATCGCGATCGTGACGAGTGCGACGAGACGGGGTGACGACACGGTGAATGCCGGTCGTGTCCTGATGCGCGCACTGGTCGTGCTCGGCGGCGCTGCTGCGGCCTGCGCGATCGCGTGGCTGACCGCCACGGCGTCGGCCAGCACCGCCGATCAGCTCGCGGACGGCCCGGACGCCCCGGCCATCGGGAACCTGCAGCAGCCAGTGCTTTCGCCGGTGGTCGACACCGTCACGCCCGTCCTTGCCCGTGACCTGGCGGGAACGGCCACGCGACTGGCCGGCGTCGTCGAAACCGACGCGACCTCCGCGGTTCCCGCCCCCATCGACGCGGTCGGGCACCTTGCCGTCGCGGCGACCGACCACGCGCAGACCACCGAGCCGGCCGCTGAACCGCCCCCGGCTGTTCTCGATACCGCGCGAAAAATCCGCGCCCCGCGCACACCGGTGAGCAGCGGCCCGGGGAACCGACCGGCGGAATTCTCGCCGGCGGTGATTCCCGTTCGCGCTGTCGCGGCCGCGGAACAGCCACACGCCGACCACCAACCCGAGCACGGCGCGGGTGATTTCACCGGGCACTCGTGGCTGCCATCCTGCACGGTTTCGGCCAGTGCCGGGTTCGACCACTGTTTCGGTGAAGCGTGGCAGCCCGCGGCCGCGGAAGATCCGCAACCGGCGCACCGCCGGGACGACGTGCTACGCCTGGGCGTGCAGGCAGCGGAAATCCAGCCGGGCATCACCCCGGACTGAGCCGGCAGGCCACCGTTCCGCAAGCAATTCTTTTTTCCGTTTTCCTGAACCGAGGAGTATTTGTCATGCGCATTCGAACGAAGCGGACCCTGCAGATCGCGCTGGTCAGCGGTGGCCTGTTGATGGTGGGTGCGGGAAGCGCCTCCGCGGCCGAGCCGGCCACCGACCCCGGGCTGCCCGGCCTCACGGACACCACCGGCGACCTGGCCCAGGTCCTCGACACGGTGCTGCCGGCCACCACCCAGCAGCCCACGGCGGTGCTGCACACGGTGCCGGTGCACCTGCTCCAGCAGGAGCCGGCGCCGAGCGCCGAGGTCGACGGCGATCTGCCGGAGCAGGACCTCAACGCGCCACTGGGCAGTGAGCTGGCGGCGACCGACCTGCCCGCGCTCCCGGCCATCGTGCCGCTGACCGCGACGCCGGACACGGTTCCGGACCGGGCCACGATCACGCCGGTCGACGGAGAGCTGCCGGAGGTGCCGCTGCACGGAACCGTCTCCACCCAGCCCCTCGACCCGAGCGCCGGTACCCGGGTCACCGGCCTGCACACCTCCGACGTCCCGGCTGCCGCCGACCAGCGCGCGGACATGCCGGCGCTTCCGCTGGTCGGCGGGCTGCTGCCGAGCACGGGACTGCTCCCGGCGCTGAGCGGGGTACCCGACCTGAGCCGGCTGACCTCGCTCGGCGGGCTGACCCAGCTGGCCGGGAGCACGCCGCTGACCCACGGCGGCCGCTACAACACCGGGGCGCTCACCGCGCCGCTGAGCCAGCCGCGCAACTAGCGGGACACCGCACGAAAACGTTCAGGGTCGGAAGCGTGTGCTTCCGGCCCTGAACGTTTTCGATCACCGCCGGCTGGCTCGCTCAGTCGCCTTGACCGGAACCGCCGTCGGCTTGGCCAGTGCCCGCGCAGTTCTCCGGGGCCTGGCCTTCGCCCACGCCGACGCCGTTCGCGACGTCGTGCAGCGGCACCTGGACGGCCAGGACGTTCACGTCGTTGTCGCAAACCCCGGCCGTGCCGTCGACGGTGTGCAGCGCGTTGGTGTTTTCCAGGTTGAGCAGGCTGAACTGGCTGGTCGAGTCGTAGTCGTCCACGGGGTCGGCGGCGGCGACGCCACCGGCCAGGAACGCGCCGGCGCCCAGCGCGGTCGTCACGACAAAGAACTTCTTCAGCATGCGGGAGACTCCTCGGATTCGCGAAATGCATGACGAGGCGACTGCGACAGTGTTCCGTCGCGCGCGAGCAGAAATTATTGGGACGCGCATTCGGTGTTCCACCTCGGAACACCATCGTGTGAGTACCGCGGGCCGCCAACCGCGGTCCGGTTGACTCGTTCGTGGGCATGGTGCCGGTCACCGCGTTGTCCCCCTTGCGAGCTACGCGGAACTGTCCACCGCGCGGTGACGTTTCCCGCCGCCGGAATCCCTAGCGTTCGTCACAGCCGCGGCACCCCGGTCGCGGACCTCTCGAAGGAGACGTCATGCGACTGTTCCTGCAGCTCGTCACCGTGGCGGTGGTCGCGTTCGGCGGCAGCCTCTGCACCGGCGCCGTGGACTGGAACACCCCGCTCACGCTGGTTTTCGGCCTCGCCACCGCGGTGCTGTCCGTGCTCGCCTACCGGTGGATCGTGCGGCGGACCGAGCACCGCGCGCCCGCCGAGATCGCGCGGAACAACGCCGCGCTCGGGCGGGGATTGCTGACCGGCACCGCGATGTTCACCGCCGTCATCGCGCTCATCGCCCTGTCCGGCGGCTACCACGTCCTCGGCTGGGGCTCGGTCTCCGGGGCGATCGCGCTGTTCGGGTTCACCGCGGCCGCCGCCGTCACCGAAGAGCTGCTGTTCCGCGGGGTCCTGTTCCGGATCGTCGAGGGGTGGATCGGCACGTGGGCCGCGTTGGCGCTGACCGCGGTGCTGTTCGGCATGGCCCACCTCTTCAACGCGCACGCCACGCTCTGGGGCGCGCTGGCCATCGCCGTCGAGGCCGGGGGCATGCTCGCCGCCGCGTACGCCGCCACCCGGACCCTCTGGCTGCCGATCGGGCTGCACTTCGCGTGGAACTTCGCCGAGGGCGGGATCTTCGGCACCGACGTCTCCGGCACGAACGCCCCCGAGGGCCTGCTCCACGGCGTCATGTCCGGCCCGGCCGCGGTCAGCGGCGGCGAGTTCGGCCCGGAGGCGAGCCTGTACTCGCTGCTGGCCGGCGTGGTCGTGATGACCGGCTTCCTGTGGCTGGCCCGCCGTCGCGGCACCATCGTCCCTCGCCGGCGTCGCGCCGCCGCCGTCGCGGCGTGATCGACCTCCGGCACGTCCCGGACCGGTGGCGGCGGCTCGACGTCACGGTCCGGGACCTCGCGTTCGCGCTGGTGCTCGCCGCGGTGGCGCTGCTGCCGGGCCTGCGCGGCTACGGAACCCAGCTCGGCGAACTGCCGACGCGGCCCATGGACGCCGTGGCGTACGCGGTGGTCGCGGTCTCGTGCCTGGCGTTGGCCGGGCGACGTCGGTGGCCGGCCGCGTGCCTCGCACTCGTGTCGCTCGGGTTCGCTGTCGACCAGCTTCTCGGCTACCACACGGCTTCCGCCTGCGCGCTGCCGATCGCGTTGCTGAGCGCGGCCGCACACCTGGAGCGTCACCGGTGGACGGTCATCGTCGCGGTGTCGGCGGCGTACGTCGCGCTGGCCGTCGCTCTCACCGGGCGCGGGTCGGCGGAAGGCGTGACCGGCTTCGTCACGTTCTACCTGGCGCTGGCTCTCGCGTGGGGCGTCGGAGCGTGGCTGCGGCAGTCCCGCGCGGCCGAGGCGGAGCGTCGCCGCCACGTCGCCGAGACGACCCGCGCCGCCGAACGCACCCGCATCGCGCGCGAACTCCACGACGTCGTGACGCACCACGTGACGGCGATGGTCGTGCAGACCGAGGCGGCGCGTTACCTGACGGCCGCCCCGGCGCGTCTCGACGAGGCGCTGAGCGTGATCACGGAGTCCGGCCGGCTGGCCATCGCCGACCTGCGGCACCTGCTGGACCTGCTGGACCCCGGCCGCGGCGCGGAGCCGCGGAGCCCGTCGGCGGGCTCGCTGCGGGCGCTCGTCGAGCAGACCCGCCGCGCCGGCCAGCCGGTGGAGTTCGCCGAGGAGGGCGGCCCGCGGTCGACGGCGGGCAGCGCCGAGGCCGCGGCGTACCGCGTGGTGCAGGAGGCGTTGACGAACGCGCTCAAGCACGCGCGCGGCAGCCGCACCGACGTCCGGGTCCACCACGGAGAAGGAGAGATAACGGTGGCGGTCACGACCGAGGCCGCAAACGAGACACGCCTGCCGGGAAGCGGCCGCGGCCTGGCCGGCCTGCGCGAGCGGGTGGACGTCCTGGGCGGCGAGTTCACGGCGGGTCATCGCGACGGCGGCGGGTTCGTGGTGCGAGCCCGGATCCCGGCGGGCTCACCGGTTCGCGTAAGCGGCGAGCACGTGGTCCGGTGAGCCGCTCGTGTGCACGCGGCCTTCGTCCATCCAGACGGCGGTGGTACACAGAGCCCGCACGAGTTCGTCGGCGTGCGAAGCGAAGACGAGGACCCCGGAATGGCGGGCGAGGTCGACCAGCCCGACGAGACCGACTCGGTCGCCTTCGCCCCGGAGAGCCTCGATGACCGGGATCTTTGCCGCCGTGCCCACCTGGCCCAGCACGCGTTTCTACAGTGGCCGGGTCTTGGCGTCGAAGATCGGGAAGTCGACGCAGGCGCCCTGGACCTCGATGCGCACCACGAAGACTTCCTCGATTGCCATGCGCGTCCGGTCGAGGATCGGACCCACGCCGGTCGGCGTAACGTCCGGCCGGTGAGTCAGTCCGTCGAGCCGGGCTTGCGCCCGCCGCAGCAAGCCCGGAGTCCCTGCAGAAGATGCTCGCCGCCGCGGAGTCCGTGCTGGCCGGCGGTGGTGTCGAGGAGTTCACCGTCGCGGCGGTCGCCGAGCAGGCGGGGATGTCGGCCGGCGCGATCTACCGCCGGTTCTCCGGCAAGGACCAGCTGCTGTTCGCCGTGAAGGACCAGCTGCTCGGGGAGCTGGAAACCAGCGTCACCGAAGCACGCGCGCGTTGGCGGACACCTAAACCCGCCACGGCCGGATCTTTCCCGAACTGCTCGACGCCCAGCGTGCCGAAGGACGCGAGCGTGGCCTCCGGGGTTTGGCCGCGATCCAGGACGCCTTCGTCGAAGCCGTCGGGCCGTGTCTCGGGGAGATCCGCCGTCCCGACCGCGGGCAGGCGGTCCGGACGGCCGCGCGGACCGTCATCGGCTCCTGCGTGCGCCGGGCCGCCACCTGCCGGTTCTGGCCCGACGAGCTGACCTGGACCGCGTGGGCTGCCGAGACGTCCGGAATGGTGCTCGCCTACCTCGCGGATCCCGGAATTGTCGGTGCCCCCGGTTACGCTGCGCGCGAGTCCTGAACCGGGGAGGCACCATGACCACCACGCACACGCTGCAAACGCCCGAGGCCGACATCGTCTACGACGTCCACGGCCCGGCGCCCGCCGAAAGTCCGCGGCCGCCGCTTCTCATGGTCGGGCAACCCATGGAAGCCGCCGGTTTCGGCACGCTCGCTTCGCACTTCCCGGACCGGACCGTCGTCACCTACGACCCGCGGGGGCTCGGGCGCAGCGTCCGCAAGGACGGTCGCGAGGACCACGTGCCCGCGGTGCAGGCGGAGGACCTGCACGGCGTCATCCAGGCGCTCGGCGTCGGCGCGGTCGAGGTGTTCGGCAGCAGCGGGGGTGCGGTCGCCGCGCTGGCGCTCGTCACCGCGCATCCCGGCGACGTCAGCACGCTGGTGGCGCACGAGCCGCCGCTCGTCGGCGTGCTGCCCGATGCCGCGGCGGCCGAGCGGGCCGGGAAGGCCGTCCGGGATGCCTACCAGGCGCGCGGCTTCGGCGCCGGCATGGCGGCTTTCATCGCGATGACGTCGTGGCAGGGCGAGTTCACCGACGAGTATTTCGCGCGCCCACCGGCGGACCCCGCCCAGTTCGGCTTGCCGGCGGAAGACGACGGCCGCCGCGACGACCCGCTGCTGACCGAGCGGTCGTTGGCGGTCACCACCTACCGGCTGGACGTCGACGCACTGACCGCGGCACCGACGCGGATCGTCATCGCGGAGGCCGAGGAGTCGAAGGACGCCCTCACCGGACGCACAGCCCGCGCGACGGCGGAGCGCCTGGGCCGGCAGGCGACGGTGTTTCCCAGCCACCACGGCGGTTTTCTCGGCGGTGAGTTCGGCTACGCCGGTCAACCGGAGGCTTTCGCGCGGAAGCTGCGGGAGGTTCTCGAGGGCTGAGCGGACGCTCCGGCGCATCAGTGGTCGACCGGCTCGGTGGTGGAGACGGCCGGTGCGTGACCGGGTGTGCTCGTGGGCGCGGCGGGCGTCGCGAGGGCCAGCCCGGCGACCAGCGCCAGGGTGACGAGGAACAGCGCGGTGCGGAAGAGCGCGGAAACGGAACAGACGACCATCATGGCAGGCTCCTGAGGTTTTCCCGGACCAGCGGGGACGTTTCCGCGGTGACGCGCGGAATTTCGGACTGGGTTGATGGTGCGCGCCGCGGGATCTGCGTGACAAGGCGTTTCCGTTGCCGGAAACCGCCGGGCTGGGAAACTCGCGGTGCGGGGAGCGGTTGGCGCGGGGAACAGGCGGTGCGGGCGACGGCCAGCGCGGGGAAGGGGCGGTGCGAGGAGCAGTTGGCTCGGAAAGCCTGGCGGGGAGCAGTTGGCACGAGGAACAGCCGGTGCAGCGAACGCCTGCGCCGGAGACCTCCCGGCTGGGAACCGCCGAGCCGAACCAGCTCGACGTGACCCGCTCGTCGTGCATGACCAGGCGGGCGCCGTCCCGCCGGTTGGATCCGCGGCCCGCGAAACGGCATCGGCCGATCGATGCATGGGGGAAGGACGGCCGGCGGCCCGGGCCCGCCGGCCTGCTCCCGGTCAGCCCAGCAGGGCGACCAGCTGGCCGAGCACGATGATCAAGTGCGTGTGCATCGCGTTCCCCTTTCCGGATCGTTCCTCGTTCGCCGAAGGATTTCGGCGGAATGAGCGTCGCCCGGCAAATTCGGTGGCGAAAGGCGTTTCCCGTTGCCAGTCATGAGGAAACCGCCGGAAACGGAAGACGGTTTCGTGGCCGACGGGGGTGAAAGGTAGACTTCCCCGGAGGCGGACGAGACGGAGGTGACGGTTTGGCTCAGCGGCCGGCTGAAGCGAAGATCGCCGCGCTCACCGCGGAGCTGAAACTGCTTCGCAAAGGCCTCGGTGTCCAAGCGAAGAACCTGCCGCGGGGCGTCGGCGAAGAACTGCGTGCGGTCTGTGGCGTCCACGAGGACGACAGCCCGGGAACGGTTCGCGCGAAGGTCGTCGGCACGCTTCGCGCGTTGATCGGGAAGCTGCCGGACGCGCAGCAGGAAACGGCCCGGATCGTGCTCGGCTTCAGCGCCGGCGCGAACGAGCGCTACACCGCGCGGCTCGAACTGCTCGGTACCGGCGCCGACCGCAACGTCCGGACGATGCAGCGTCGCGCCGACGACGTCCTCTACCTCATCGCCGAGGCCGCGTACGAGCAGCCGGCGGCGTTCGGGGCGGCCACCGGCGGCGCCGGTCCGTGGCACACGTCGGCTCTGGCGGTGCGGCTCACGCTCGACGGCGGTGCCGCCGAGGTCTTCGAAACGCGCCGGATCGTCAGCCACGTCGCCGGGCTCGCCGAGATCGAGCACGGCGTCTCCCTCGCGCGGCCCGCCAGCACCACCGGACGGCCGGACCTGTCCAAGCTCGGCATCGACGTCGTCTCGGGCGGCGAGGTGCATTCCGTGCGGATGGTTTCGGCCACCCGGGTCGCCTTCCGCCTGCGCCCGCCGCACGCGCTCGACGCCGGTGACGAGCACGAGTTCTTCTTCCGCGTCAAGCTCCCGGAGCTGCCCGCGCCCTTCTACTGCTGCACGCCGGAGTTCCCGTGCGACAGGCTTCGACCTCAACATCCGGTTCGACCGGCAGGCGCCGCCCCAGCGCGTCTGGCGCATCGACGGCGACTTCTCCCGGGAGGCGGAGGACCCGACGCCGGCCCGCAAGCCGCTGTTCCTCGACAACGCGGGTGAGGTGCGGGTCGCCTTCCAGGGGCTCCAGCCGGCGAGGTCCTACGGCGTCGGCTGGCAGCCTGCCGGCTGACCGGCCGGGGCGGCGGACCGGCTGATCAGCGCCGTGCGTGCCATCATCGGGCCATGGTCACCCTTCGCGACGCCCGCGAGCCGGAGCTCAACAGCGGGATCCTGCCCGGGAACGTGCGGGCCGACGACTGGATCATGCTCGTCCTCGCCGCCGGGTCGGTCGGGCTGCTGGGCTTCATGCTGCTCAGCCCGCCGGCGCGGGACGCCGGACTGGTGATCTTCTACGTCGACTGCGGGATCTGCGGGATGTTCTTCCTGGAGTTCCTGTGGCGGTGGCGCAAACGCCGGTGGGCCAGGAAGTTCCTGGTGCGCAACTGGTACGAGCTGTTCGCCATGATCCCGGTCGCGCACCCGGCGATGGCCGCGCACAAGTTCGTCAGCGTCGTCCTGCTGCTCGTGCGGATCGGGCGGGCCGCGGACCGGGCCGTCGGGGAGCAGTTCACCTACCGGCTCGTCGACAAGCTGTCCGAGCCGATCGTGAAGGCGATCAAGAAGCCGGTGACCATCGCGGTGCTCGACGAGGTCGTCAAGGTGCTGGAAACGGGCAACTACCCGGAAAACCTCGCCAAGTCGCTCGGCGCCAACAAGGAGGAGCTGCGCGCCATCATCACCGAGAAGATCGCCGCCGACCCGCAGCTCGGGAAGCTCAAGCGGCTCCCGTTCCACGACGAGATCGTCCGGACCGTCGTCGACACGTCGTTCCGGGTGCTGCTCGAAGTGCTCCTCGACCCGCGGATCGACGACTTCTTCTCGGCCGTGGTGCGCGACAACCGCGAGCAGATCCGGCTGGCCGTGCAGCTGGGGCTCAACGAGATCGGCGACGAGGAGAAGGAGAAGTCCCTGCGCGTCCGCACCCAGCACTCGGCGGCACTGGAGTACGACCGGCTGCACCGCGGGCGCTGATCCGCCGAACGCGGCCACGACCTCGCCGGCGAGCAGCCGCGCGCTCCCCGGATGATCGACGCCGCCGAGCGGGACGCCGGTCTCGCCCGGGTGCCGGCCGAGTTCATCAAGCGGGTCGTGGCGGCCGCGCTCGCAGGTACTCGCTGAGCCGGGCCGCCGCGTCGAGCATCGCGACGCCTCGCGCCGTGAGCTTCTCCTGCCACGTCCGCAGCGCGTCGGCCAGCGACTCCATGCCGCCCGCCGTGCGGACCTGCTCGACGACCGTCGCGATGTACGCCAGCGGGTAGCCGCCGCGGCGCAGCAGGTGGGTCAGCTCCGCGTCGCGGATGTCGGCCGCCCGGAACACCCGGTAGCCGGTCGCCGGGTTGCGGGCCGGGACGAGGATGCCCGCGCGTTCCCACGCCCGGATGGTCGCCGCCGTGACGTCCAGGCGGTGGGCCAGCTCGCCGATCGACCAGCCGGCCCCGGCCGGGCGCGGGGCCGGCTCGGCGGTCACGTGGCCGATGGCCTTCCGCACCGCGTCGAGGGTTTCGCGGTCGCGCAGCAGCTGCAGGTGCCCGCGGTCGACGAGCGTCAAGGCTCGGCCGAGGTCGTCGTCGTGGACGGCGTGCATGATCCCGCCGGCTGTCGCGTGCCCGTACGCGGGGACCAGCGCCAGGAACGCCCGCAATGCTGCCGCGTGCACCGCGGTGTAAACCCGGTAGCCGCTCGCCGTGCGCGACGCGGGCGGCAGGAAGCCGTCCCGCTCGTAGTTGCGGACGGCCTGCGTGGAGATGCCGTGCTCACGGGCCAGATCGGCAGGTCTCAACCGAGTGTTCAAGGATACGATTCAACCACATGGACCTCACCGACTGCGCCGCCGACCTGCTCGCCCTGGGCGAGCCCACGCACTTCGAACCCGCCTTCGCGCGACTCCGGAACGACCTCTTCGCCCAGCTCGCCGAGCACGGTTTCCGGTCGATCGCGCTGGAGACCGACCGCGTCGCCGCGCTCGACGGCGGCTTTTCGCACGACCTCGGCGAGGTGGACGCCAACCGGCAGCTGCTCGCGTGGCTGGAGGAGTACGACGAACCGCTGACCTTCCACGGTTTCGACCCGCCGACCGAGATGTTCAGCGCCCCCAGCCCGCGGACCTACCTCGAGCACGCCCGCGACTACCTGGGCCTCGACGCCGACATCGCGGCGCTGGCCGGCGACGATGAGCGGTGGAGCCGGTCCGAGGCGATCCTCGACCCGGCCGCGTCGCCGGGTGCGTCACCCGAAGCCCGCGAGCTGCGGGTGGTCGCCGACGACCTGCTCACCGCGCTGCTCGCGCATGCACCCCGGCGCAGCGCGGACCGCGCCGCGTGGGAGCGGGCCAAGGTGCACGCCATCGCGGGCCGCGGCCTGCTGCGCTACCACGCGGCGTCGGCCCAGCCCGGCGACCGGGACACGCGGATCGCGCGTCTCGCGGGTGTGCGCGCGGTGCTCATGGCCGAGAACCTGCTGGACATCCGTGCCGTCGAAGCCGGCCGCGGCCCGACGCTGGTGTTCGCGCACAACAGTCACCTGCAACGCTCGGGGTCCGGCGCGGGCGCGATCGTCTCGGCACTGCTGGGCGACCGGTACGCCTTCGTCGCCGGCAGCCTCGGCCGCAGCGAAGACCTCGGTCTCGGGGAACCCGCCCCCGACACGTACGAAGGCGTCCTGCAGCGCGGCACGAAGACGTGGAAGCTGACCGCGGACCTGCCGTCCGGCCGCAAGCGAGCCGACACCAAGCCCGAACGGGGTTACTTCGGGCTGGACCGAGACGTCCTCGACGGCGCCACCGCGGTGTGGCACATCGCGCGAGGTCGTGAGTGAGAACCAGGGTTCTAAGCCTGCTTCTCACTCACGACCAGCCGCGGCGGACCGGTTACGGGTAGCTGACCACGTTCACCGGCACCGTGCCCGAAGGTGTGGTGCCGCCGGTGTCGTTGATGACGTGCGTGATCGTGCCGCGGTAGTTGAGCGACACCGTCAGCAGGCTGTGGAACCGGACACCGGTGGTGTTCGGCACCTCGAACGCGTGGTAGCTGGACACCGCCGGATTGGTGTCGAAGAAGCAGTAGCTCCCGAGACCCCACGCCTCATGCGACGTCACGTTCACCCCGACCTTGTAGGCGGCATACCCCGCGACACCCGACGGCGCGTTCCACGACGCCTGGTCCGGCACGTCGTAGGGCATCTCGTTCTGGAAGAAGATCGTCCGGCCGCCCTGGCCGTTCCAGATCACCTGGTACTTCTGGTAGTGCTCGACGAACAGGCCGGTGGCCAGCACGTTCGCCCCGTTCACCAGCAGGCCGGTGTCGGCGGTGTTGGTGTTCCAGCCGACCGTGCCCGCGTTGCCGTGGTCGGCCCGCCACGCCCAGATGTGGTCGATGATCGTGTCGGCGCTGTTGACGACCAGGCTGTTCGTCGCCTTGCCCGCGATCTCGCCGCCGATCCGGAAGAAGACGTCCTGGACCGTCGTCGGGTTCGCCGCGTGCGACGCCGACGACCCGGACTGGCCGACCGTCAGCAGCGCCTGCGAGTTCGTCGTGCCCGCGTCGAAGAGCAGGCCCTTGAGCCGTACTCCGTCCACATCGGACACCTGCATGGCGTTGACGCCGTTGTCGGGCACCAGCGTCGGGTAGCCGATGCCGAGGATCGTCGTGTTCGCGCGGGTCACGTTGAGCGTCTGGTTGAGGTGGTAGATGCCCGGCGTGAAGAACAGGTTGCAGCCCGCGGCGAGTGCGTTGTTGATCGACGCGGCGGTGTCGCCCGCCTTGACGACGTAGAACTGGCTCATCGGCACCGACGAGCCCGGCGTGCTGCCGTTCGCCCAGCTCGGCCCGGACGCGTTCGTGCGCAGCGAAGGCAGGAACACGCGGTACTTGCCGCTGCTGTCGACGTAGAGGTAGGGCACGTCACGCGAGACCGGCGTGGTCGCCAGCGTGGTTTCCGGCGGGTTCGGGAACGTGTTCGCCGGCGCGCCGCTGGTGCCGGAGAAGACCATGTTCCACACGCCGCCGTTCCAGCTGCCCAGCGCGGAGTCGCGGGTGTACCACTGCTGCTGCGACACCGACGCGGCCTGGCCGGACACCTTCGTGTCGGCGATGTAGCCGCCGCTGGCGTAGCCGTAGCTCGCCGGGTACAGCTGGAGCCCGCCGCGGATGTCCATCCGGCGGAACGGCGCAGCCTGCGCCACCGCCCACCGGTCGTTGCCGCTGGAGGGGTTGACCGCCATGTTCTCGGCCGAGCGCCAGAAGTTCTGCAGCGCGACGCCGTTGTCGGAGGCGTTGAAGGCGTCCACGGTGATGTCGCCGTTGATCACGACGTCACCGGGGTTCTGGCCGAGACCGGCCACCGACGTGTAGAAACCGACGTTGTCGTGCACGTTGTACGTGCCCGGCTTGAACAGGTGCGCCACCCGGCGTTCGGCGAACTGCGCGGTGAGCGTGTCCTTCTGGTTGTTGAAGTCCGTGTCCAGCTGCGCCTGGATGGTCGCCGCGGACATACCGGGGTCGAAGATCCGCACGTTCGGCCCGAAGCTGGGGGTGTCGGACTGGGTCGGGCAGCCGGCCTGGGTGCCGATCGTGTAGGTCGCGCTCGACACCGCCGAGTCGGCCGAGCCCGGCTTCGTCGCGATCGCGTTGACCGTGCGCGACGCCGTGACACTGATCGGTCCGCTGTAGACCGGTGACGACGGCGTGGGCGTCGATCCGTCCACTGTGTACCGGATGGTCGCGCCCGCGGTGGCACTGCTGATGGTCACCGTCTGCGCGGACGAGTACGTGCCGCCGGGCGGGCTGAACGTCGGCGCCGCGACCGTGGTCGTCCCGCCGCCGCCGACGGTGTAGCTGAAGTGCGGGGTGTCGTACTGCGGGCCGTTCTTCTCGTAGGTGAACCAGTAGTCGAGGACGTTCCCGCTGCTCAGCCCGCCGACGGTGGTCCGCCAGGTGCCGGAGCCGTTGGTCATCCGGACGTTCTGCTGGCCGAGGCCGGGGACGCCGGTGTAGTGGACGTCCACGTAGAGCGCCGGGGTGGTGGGGGTGAAGCTGATCTGCACCTGCGTCGAGCTGAGCTGGCTGACGCTCTGCGTGTAGTCGTCCGCGGCGAGCGCGGCGGGGGCACTGAGCCCGGCCGCCACCAGCAGCGCGGATGCGACGAGCGCGAGCCCCGGGCCGCGTCGTCGTAACTTTTCCAAGGTCCGGTTCACGCCGTGACACCTCCGCCGTTGGGGATCCACGAGTGCATTTGTTGCGAGTCACAACAAAGTAGCTCCCGGTCAGCGGTGCTTCGATCACTTTTCGATAACAGTTGTCTGGACCAATAACTCGCGTGGGTGTCCCGCCGCGGACGGTTGGTCCGGTTCGTCGCGCACTGGGCGAATGACTGAACCGAGAAACATCCGTCAGGCGGGTGACCTCGAACGAGTGACATGCGACCATCTCGTGCCACACCTCGTCCCCTACCGAGGAGTAGGCAATGGCGCCTCCACGGCTGTTCCGGTCCCTCGTCGTCCTCTCCCTCATCGCGGCCCCGCTCACGGTGGCCACGTCGACCGCCGAAGCCGCACCGCTGCAAAGCGGCGGCGTGGTCAGCTTCGGCTGCGCCACCTCCGGCAAGTTCCACTGCCTCGGCAAGGCGATCCGCTCGCCGAAGGGCGCCGGCCCGTTGCTCACCTCCACCCCGGTCGGCTACGGCCCGGCCGAGATCCAGGCCGCCTACCGCCTCGGCGGGCTGCACGCGAACGGCCGCACGGTCGCCATCGTCGACGCCATGGACGCGCCGACCGCGGAGGCGGACCTGGCGAAGTTCCGGTCCGCGCGCGGCCTTTCGCCGTGCACGACGGCCAACGGCTGCTTCAAGAAGGTCAACCAGAACGGCGCGGCGAGCCCGCTCCCGGCGCCGGACTACGGCTGGGCGATGGAGATCAGCCTCGACCTCGACGCCGTGTCGGCAACCTGCCCCGACTGCCACATCCTGCTGATGGAGGCCAATTCCCCGGACACGGACCCGCTGATGACGGCGGTCGACACGGCCGCGGCGACACCGGGCGTGGTCGCGATCTCCAACAGCTACGGCGGCACGGAGGATTCGACGATCCTCGCCGCGGACGCGCACCTGAACCACCCGGGCATCGCGGTCACGGCGTCCTCGGGCGACTCCGGGTACGGCGTCAGCTGGCCGGCGTCCTCACCGTACGTCACGGCGGTCGGCGGCACGACGTTGACGAAGTCGACGAGCACCGCGCGCGGCTGGACCGAGACGGCGTGGAAGGGCAGCGGCAGCGGGTGCTCGGCGCTGGAGGCGAAACCCGCGTGGCAGCACGACACGGGGTGCGCGAAGCGGACGGTCGCGGACGTCTCGGCGGTCGCGGACCCGGCCACCGGGCTCGGCGTCTACGACACGTACAACAGCTGCGGCAGCTCGTCGTGGTGCGATCTGCTGCTGTCGCTGGGCGTGGCCCAGGGCGCGGACGGCTGGGTGCAGGTCGGCGGCACGAGCCTGTCCTCGCCGGTGATCGCGAGCGTGTACGCGCTGGCGGGCAACTCGGTGACGTCGGGGTCGTACCCGTACGCCCACACCGACGGGCTCTACGACGTGACGTCGGGTTCGAACGGCAGCTGCGGCGGGACCTACCTCTGCACGGCCGGGCCCGGGTACGACGGGCCGACCGGGCTGGGCACGCCGAACGGCACCTCAGCCTTCTGAGCGCCGGATCGGCTCGCCGAGCGCCGCGGTCAGCTCCGCGTCGATCCGCGTGAGCAGGTCGCCGAAGACGCAGACCGTCGCCTCCCACGGGTGCCCGAAGGTGCCCAGGCGGAGGTCGTGCGTCAGGTGGAGGTGGTAGTCCCCGTCCGGGAAGACGGCGCCGGGCCGGCGTGGCCCGGCGCCGTCGACCCGTGCCGGGTCGAAGCGGTAGCCGACGTGCTGCCAGTCGAGCCAGTACAGCTGCTCGCCCGGGGCCACGCACGCCCGCAGTCCCTTGTGGACGATGAGGTCCATGGCGTCCAGCCGGGTGCCGTCGAGGTCGCCGACGTGCCAGGTCGCCGAGCCCGCCGGTTCGGCGATGCCGGGGAACCGCCGGGTGTGCGGGCGAAAGGCGAACTGCTCGGCGAAGCGGGTCCAGATCTCGTCGTGCTCCGGCTCGGAGGACAGCACGCGAACCGGACGTGTCCTCGCGGGTTCGCGGGGTGACGGCAGGTGGTACCGGGTGACCGTGGTGAGCACGCTCATCCCGGCGGCCTCGAACGCCTCGCACAGTGCGCCGGTCGCTTCCGCGAGCAGGAACCGGACGCCCCGGTGCGGTCCCGCGACCCGCCAGTCCTGGGCGACGAGCGTCGCGGCGAAGCCGGGGCCGGTCACGCCGCCGACGACCATGACGTCGCCGATCGCCTCCAGCCAGGCCGCCCGGTCGCCGTCGAGAATCACCTCGGAGGACTGGCGGAGGTGAGCCGCGTCGGCGAGGAATTCCGGAAAGGGACGGCGGTGCGGACCGGACTCGGCGGCCAGTCCCGCGACGCGCCGGAGCCACGGCCAGTGGTGGCCGGCTCGGGGAAGCCGGATGGTGTCCGTCCCGATCGGACAGCCGAGGACCGCGCGCTCCGGCTCCGCCGTGAAGCCCGCGGCGCGCAGCCTGCCGGCCAGTCCGGCGTCGGTGCCGTACACCGGCCACACCGCCGGTTCGTTGTGGCGCGCGAACGCCTCGGCCTGGCGGGCGACCAGCGCGTCGAGATCAACCTCCGGCAGCGGCCCGTGGGCGGCTTCGCCGTGCGTGCCGTAGTGGGTCCGGACGATCGGACCGTCCCGTTCGATGACCGCGCCGGCCGGCGGGATCACCGGTACGGCGCCGCGCAGGCGGTCCAGTGCTTCCTCCATGCCCGCGATCTTCCCCGGTCGGGTGACGTTCGCGCACTGCGTTTTCGCTGGTCGTGGTGCGGGGTAAGGATGTCTGCATGCTGGACACCGAGGTCCTCTCGCGGACGCCGCCGCGGGTGCTCGACGTCGTCACCCCGCTCGGGGACGTGCGGTTCGCCGTCCGCCTCGGTGGCTGGGACGTGCCCGCGAGACCGGAGCTGACCTGGCGCCTGGACTCCGGGGCGTGGTTGTGCCGGTGGCGGCACCCGTCCGTGCGCCTCGACGTGGTGTCCGGGCGAAGCGTGCCCCGGCTGCCCGCCGGCTATCCCGCCGTCACCAGGGAAGTCACCATCATCCGCGTGCTGGCCAGGGAAACCGTCGGCGAGTTCGTCGTCCAGGCAGAGCTGGCCGGCGCGCCGGCCGACGGCGGCAGCACCTGGGAAAGCGCCTTCACGGCCGAAACCGCCGACGCGGTGGTGAGCGTCGGCGGGCCCGGTGCCGAGAAGCTGCGGCGGTGTTCGCGCGCCGGCCAGCACGTGCCGCCGTACTGGTCGCGGCTGCTCGCCGGCGACGCCGTCGAGCGGACCGGCGGCCGGCTCACCTGGCGGCTGCCGGTCGTCGAGCGCGGCGACTACGCCGAGCTGTGGGTCTCCGTCGCGTGGAGCGAGCCGAGCGAGCACCCGGGCACGTGGTCGGCCGTCGACATCGACCCGGCCCGGGTGCTGCGCGAGCTAACCCAGTGAAATCCGGTCCAGATCCGGGGCGCCGGCGCGGTCGTTGCCGATCCGGATCGTATTGGCGCCCGCGTTCAGCGTCACCGGGACCGAAGTGGTGTACGGCGTGTTGTTCCCGGCGCCGCTGACCTTGACCTCCGCCGGCGCGCCGCCGTTCACCGACACGAAGTACGACCGGTCGCCGTTGACGGTGAAGTCCAGGTACAGCCGGTACTGCCCGGCCGCGGCCACCGTGACGTCCGGGAACGTCACCGCCGCTCCCGCGCTGCCGCCGATGTTGCGCACCTTCTGCCCGCCGGAGCACGCCGCGCAGCTCGTGACGCCGGCGTCGCCGATGTCGTTGGCCGAGTCCTCCGCCTCACGCATGAACACGCGGTCCGCCGGGCGCTGCTTCACCTGCACCGGCTTGCTGACCGACTTCGCCCGCCCGAGCGTCTGGAAGGACGCCGTGACCGGGATGGTCACGTCCTGGGCCGCCGGGGCGGTCACCGTCCACGAGCCGCTCAGCACCTGGCCCAGCCGCAGGCTCGACGCCGTCACGGGATCGCCCTGGACCGTCCAGCCCGCCGGGACGACCGGGGCCAGGGACACCTGGTCGATCGGGTCGTCGACGTCGAGCCGCAGGGACGCGGTGACCCGCAGGGACTGCTGACCGGGTGACACCCATTGCACGCCTGCCGGTTGCACGGTCAACGTCGTCCTCGGGGTGTACGACTCGGGTGGCAGCGGCGCCACCGCGATCCGGTCGAGGCCGGCCGTGCCGGACACCTTGATCGTGTTGGCCCCGGCGTTGAGCGGCACCGCGACCGCCGTCGGCGTCACCACGCCGGGCGCGGTCGGCGGGACGGTCACCGTGATCGGCGCGGCCCCGTTCACGCTCACGGCGAGCGTGCCCGAACCGGTGGTGTCGAGCTGCAGCCGGGACGGGCCGCCGGCCTGGACGTCCCGGAAGACGACCGCGCCGCGGTCCAGCCCGGTGACTTCGTTCGTGCCCGAGCACGCCTCGCACCACACCGGCGACGCCTTGCCTTCGAAGCCGTTGCGCCACGACTCCGCCTCCAGCGGCACCTCGCCGCGCGGGTCGGGGTAGCCGTACGCGACGTCGATCTCGTCGAGCGCGAGCTGGTGGAAGAACGCCTTGGCCTGCGGGCCGGCCCACGTGTTCAGCACCTCGAGCTTGAGGTAGCGCGCGTGCACCTCGCCGACGTCGATGAACTGCACGCCCCGGGTGCTCGGGAGGGCGCCGGTGCGCACGGTGCGCCAGTTCTGCCCGTCGTCGCTCGCGTAGACGCGGTAGTCCTTGATCCGCGCGGAATCTTCGGGGCGGCCGAAGGATTCCCGCGCGTACGTCGGCGACGACTCGCGCTCGTGCACCGCGAGGTAGGCCGTCGACCGCTTCCGGCCGAGGTCCAGCGTCACGGACACCGGCAGCTGCCCGCCCGCGTCCCAGTAGTTCAGGTAGCTGCCGTCGACGAGGTTCGCCGCCGAAGCCCCGTTCGCCGACGCGGTGGCCTTGATCGTGCCCTTGTCGTAGAAGTACTGCTGTCCCGCGGTGTCCACTTTGAACACCGTGTCGTAGGTGTCCCAGTCCTGGATGTCCAGGATGGACAGATAGCCGCCGGACTGGGCGAACCGCATCGGCTTGCCGGTGCGCAGGTCGGACACGCCGGTGACGCGGTAGCCGTTGTCGCGCAGGCGAACCAGGTTCGTCGACGGCCGCGTGACCACGTGCACGTACTGCGTCTTCGCGCCGGGCTTGACGGTGATCACGCCGTGCGCGCCGTCGTTCCAGAAGCCCGGCTGCATGCCGCCGTACATGTAGCCGCCGCCTTCGGTGCCCTGCAGCGACTCCTTGATCGGCTGGGTCCAGGACGCCATGAAGTTGTTGAACGCCTCCTGCTGCGGCGGGAACTTCCCGTTCAGCATGGCGGTTTCGGCCATCAGCGACTTGATCGACGAGCCCGCGTTCGTGATGTAGCGGCCGGTGGAGAGCCGGAAGTCGACGGCCTGGTCGCCGCCGCTGTACCACCAGTCGCCGTTGGTCGGCAGCTTGTAGTCGGCCTCGGTCAGCCGCGGCATCGGCGTCCAGACCGCCTGCGGGTAGTCGTACGACGGCGTCATGCCGGTCTTCTGCTCGTTGCTGACCGTGTCCATGATCGGCGTGTCCTCGTTGTTGTTGCTCAACAACATCGAAGGCCGCTTCTCGCGGATGTGCTCGTAGAGCCCGTGTTGCTCCCAGTACTCGTTGTCGTTGTCGATCCAGAACCCGGCGAGGTCGCTGTAGCGGTCCATGACCTCGTCGAACAGGTCGTAGCCGAACTCGCCGAAGCCCTGGCGGGTGGTCAGGTCGACCGGCTTGCCCTTGTACGCGGAGTAGGCGGCGGAGTCGAGTGACTCGTGGCCGGTTTCGTTGTGCCACTGGGGGTCGTCGGTCATGTAGAGCATGACGCGCACGCCCTTGGCCTTGCCCGCGGCGATCAGCTCGCCCAGGAAGTCACGCTGCGTCGCGCAGCTGCCGGGGATCTTCGACGGCCACGGCCGCGCGTAGCCCAGCCGGCTGTGGAAGGTGGTGAGGACGACGTAGGACGCGCCCAGCTTCTTCGCCTCGTCGATCCAGTAGTCCGGCGTCCAGCCGCCGGCCGTGACGTCGTGTTCCCAGGCGGCGCAGTCGGTGTGCCGCGGCGCGGTGAACATGCCCCAGTGCAGGAACAGCCCGGCCGTCGAGGCCCGCAGCCAGTCCTGGCGCGGGTTGTACAGTTCGGCGTTCGCGGGGCTGACCAGGCTCGCCACCAGCGCGAGCGCGGCGGCGAGGCAGGTGAGCAGTCGGATTCTCAAGGGACCTCCTCGTCCGGAGAGATCCGATGATTAGCCGCTCATATATCGTACGTCAAGGGTAGATGCCGCTCATCGGCACACAGTGGTCCGATCTGTCACAAACGCGCGGCCGCGTACGTCAAGGTGGTGATCGACCCGCGAAAGGACGCACCGTGAACGACGACCTGCTGGCCCGCAGCTTCGAGACCCACCGCGACCACCTCCGGTCCGTCGCCTACCGCATGCTGGGCTCGCTGACCGAGGCCGAGGACGCCGTGCAGGAGTCGTGGCTGCGGCTGAGCCGCACTGACACGGCCGCCGTCGAGAACCTGGGTGGCTGGCTGACAACGGTCGTCGGCCGCGTCTGCCTCGACATGCTGCGCTCGCGCAAGGCCCGGCGCGAGGAACCGTTCGACGCGCTGGTGCCCGACCCGATCGTCAGCCGTGAGGACGCGGGCCCCGAGCACGAGGCGTTGATGGCGGACTCGGTCGGCCTCGCGCTGCTGGTCGTGCTCGACACGCTGACCCCGGCCGAGCGGCTGGCGTTCGTGCTGCGGGACATGTTCGCGATGCCGTTCGAGGAGATCGCGCCGATCGTCGGCCGGTCCGAGGCGGCGACCCGCCAGCTGGCCAGCCGCGCGCGGCGGCGGGTGCAGGGCGCCCCGGTGGCCCCGGACCCCGACCTCGGCCGGCAGCGCGAGGTGGTGAACGCGTTCCTGGCGGCGGCCCGCAGCGGCGACTTCGACGCGCTGGTCTCGGTCCTCGACCCCCAGGTCGTGCTGCGCGCGGACCGCGGCCCGGCACTGGGCGGCTCGGTGGAGGTGCGCGGCGCGGACCAGGTGGCGAACCAGGCGCTGACGTTCTCCCGCCTGGGCGCGGGCGGCGGAGTGGTCCACCGCGCCCTGGTCAATGGCGCGGCGGGAGTGGTGGCGACGCGCGAAGGCCGCCCGTTCTCGGTACTGGGCTTCACGGTGGCCGGCGGCCGCATCGTGGAGATCGACATCCTCGCCGACCCGGCCCGCCTCGAACGGCTGGACCTGGCGGTCCTGGACTGAGGAGCGCCCCAAGGCGGCCTTGGGTGCGTCTGACGCACCGAAGGCCGCCTTGGGGCGCTTCTGCGGCAACGGCCCTGCTGGCCGAGGTCGCGAAATCCGGTGGAACGGTTCCCGCCCGGTGGCTAAGTTGGCCCTTCGACTGTCTGGAGGTCCTGCCATGTACCGCGATCACGACGCCGAAGCGTCCTTTTGAGCCGACGAGCAAGCGCCGCCGGGGGTTCCCTCTAGCGAGACCCGGGTCAAGCGCGGCGACCGTGTCGTCGGCGAAGACACCGAACTCGTCGAGAAGCTCGGTGGCAACGACCCGTGCCCCTGTGGTTCCGGGCGGAGGTTTCCGCCGATGCTGCCGCAGCGGTGGCCGGTACGACGGCGTCAACGGCCACTACTACGCACGGGACTGACCGCGCCGGAGTCGTCGGTGATCAGGGCGACCTCGTCCTCGTCGTCGAAGTGCAGGTACTCGCGGCGGCCGTCCGCGTACTGGCGGATCGTGCCCGCCACCACGACCACCAGCTCGCCGTCCTCGACGGCGTACAGGTCGTCGGGGGTCAGTACTTCGTGGATGCGTGTGCCGTTCGTGATCAGCGTGCGGACGCGGCGGCCCGTGTGGTCGTAGCCGTACAGCGCGTTCACGCCGTCGCCGTGCACCCCGCGCAGGCGGCCGAACGCGTCCCGGATCTCCGTGCCCCGCAGCGGCTCCCGGGACGTCCGGGACGTGACTTCGCGCAGCAGCCCGCCCGGACCAGTGATGACGTGCACCGGCCCGAACAGCTCGCTGACGCCGTTCGCGTAGTGCACCGCCGTGCGGCGGCCGCGCAGGTCGTACTGGATCGCGTCGACGAAGCCCGGCACGCTCACCAGCCGCCCGACCTCGTCGTACTGGTGGTGGACGGTCAACCGCCCGTCGCCGGCGTCCGGGTAGACCACTTCGGACAGCCGGCCGTCCGCGCGGCGCACGACGTCCAGCCGGTACTCGACCGCGACGTGCGCCGGGCGCCAGCGCCGCTCCACCGGGTGGCCGAGCGCGTCGTAGCCGAACAGCGTCACGCCCGATTCGTCGGCGACGCGCACCAGCCGCCCGCAGCTGTGCGGCCCCGCTTCGAGCGGCACCGGCAGGCCGCCGTCGTGGTAGGTGAACGTCGTGACCGGGGTGCCGCCCGGGTCGTCGACCAGCACCGCGACCACCCGGCCCGCCGCGTCGTGCACGCGGTACAGCGTGTGCCCGTCCGCGGTCCGCGTCTCGACCGGGTTCCCGGCGGCGTCCCGGACGTGCACGGCGCCGTCCGCGTCCCGCAGTTCCCGGCCGAGCAGGTCGCGGACGACCGCCGCGGAATCGTCCGATGTGGACGTTCCGAGCCGGCGGCCGAGTGCGTCGTAGCGGAACTCCTCCGGCGCGGGCGGCGGCTCACCGTCGCGGAACGCCCGGCTCGTCCGGCAGACGAACCCGCGCGCGCAGTACTCGTGGTGCTCGTCGACGACGTCGCCGAGCAGTTCGGCGTGCCGGCGCCGCAGCAGCCGTCCGGCGCCGTCGCGCAGCTCGGCCGTCACGATCACCTCCGCCTCGCCGGACACCGCGCGCTGTTCGGTGGTCACCAGCGTCCCGTCGTAGCGGTACCGGACGGTCGGCAGGTCCGCGGAGTCGCCCGGCCGCACGACGGTTTCGGGACGGCCCAGCGGATCGTGCGTCACCGTGGTCACCGCGCCCGCCGGATCGGTCACCTCGCACACGCGCGCTGTGCGGACGTCGTACCGCGTGACCGTCACGTTGCCGAGCGGGTCCGCGGCCACCTCGGGAAAGCACCGGTCGGCGGAGTAGCGCACCTCGCGGGTGTGGCCGTCCGGCCCGGTCGTCGTGGTGCGCAGGCCGGTGACCGTGTCGAGCCGCCCGTGGGACGTCGTCACCCACCAGCCGTCCTCGCCGGGACGGCGGTGGTAGCCGTGGTGGCGGAAGTCGGGCGGGCGCGTGCCGTAGACGTCGGCGGCGAGCGCGTCGGTGAGCGCCAGCTCCTCCCGCGCGGTCAGCAGGCCGTGCGAACCGGCGTGGCCGTCGGGTTGCTCGTCGTACCGGAAAAGCCGGTCGGACACCACCTTTCCGGCGCCGTCCAGCTCGCGGACCCGCGCGGGCAGGGCGGTGAACCGCTGTTCGGGGGCGGTCGCGTACGTCGTGCGCCGCTCTCGGACGACGGCGGCGTGACCCGGCCGTTCGGTCGTCTCCACCTCGCGGACCGGGTTCCCGGCGGCGTCGAAGCTCGTCTCGTTCGTGGTGACCGAGACCGGGGTCCGCCGCCGCTCGAACACGGTCGTCACCGTTCTAGTCCATCGTGGACGCCGAGTGTGCTCCACCCGGCGGTACGGCCGGTCCGCCTCGGGCGAGCCGTCGAGGCCGTAGGTCTCCTCCCGGCCGAGCCGGCCGTCGCCGCCGTACCAGCGCACGGTCCGCAGCGTGGGCGCGTACTCGTCGCCCAGCTCGTCCTGGACCACCCGGCCGAAGCCGGCCGGACGGTGGTCGTGGTACTCGAACTCCGTGACGCCGGTGTGCCCGGTGACCGCTTCCCGGACCTCGACGCGCCGGACGACCGGCAGCGCTTCGACCGTCGTGTACTCGATCGCGGTGTGCAGCCCGATGCCGTTGTCGATCTCGTTGAGCCGCCCGGCGCGCGGCAGGTCTTCCGGCGCCAGGGAGTAGTAGGACACGGCGTCCTCGACCACCAGCACCCCGCCGCCGGACCGGGCGTTGGCGGCGGCCGGCTGGATCCGGCGCGGGACCGGCGGCTCGGTGCGGGCGTAGGCGAGCCGCAGCACCGGCGCGGCGGCCTCGGCACCGTGCGCGTCGAACCCGGTCAGCGTGACCGAGGTCAGCAGGGACGCGCCGGTGACGTCGTCTTCGGCGTAGCCGAGCCGCCACCGCCGGACGAGCGGCCGCGCGTCGCCCGGCACCCGCAGGTCGATCCGGGCGCACCGCAGCTCCGTCGTGACGAGGGTGCCGCCCTGGCCCCAGCGCAGCACGTCCGGCCGCGGCTCGTACGTGAAGTCCACTTCGTACGGTCCGTAGGACACGCGCGCGAGGTAGGCCTGCCCGCTGTGGTGCGCCCAGCCGAACACCGCGGTGTCGCCGAACGGGTTCTCGGTCCGTTCGAGGTACCAGGCCGGGCCGCCCGACCGGCCGTCGCCGGTGGTGCCGAAGACGTGCCGGATCCCCGATCGGGTGGTCAGCTCGAAGCCGTCGTCCCGGCGGGCGAGCCTGCCCCCGGCGCCGGACCGCGCGCGGCCGTCGTCGAGTTGGACGTGCGGCAGCGGCAGCGCGAACCCGCCGCCGAACGGGCCGTTCGGCGCACCGGTCGTGTACCGCAGTGCCAGCGCCGGCGCGATGCCGCCGGGGCCGGGCGGCAGGTCGAGCGGGACGGCGAAGCGGCCACGACCGGTGGCGGGTTCCGGGGTGAACGTCCCGCCCAGCCCGCGGACCGGCGCCGGCCGATCCGCTTCCCGCACGCTCGACCGGAGCAGAACCATGCTGATCTCCCCGCCTGGATTCGTGACTTCCGGAGGCCAGGTGGGTGAGGCGGGGCCGCCAGATACGTCTTCACCCGTTTGCCGTCTTCGTTACGCCTTCGTGACGTGGGTGTCGTATCCCAGTGGCGGCCCGCGGGTCTTTCCCGGGTGCCATCAGTGATCAATGGCGGAGGGTGGACCCATGGTCGTCAAGTTCGTGCGGGAGACCGCGGAAGCGCCGGCGGAGGACGCGAGCACGCTCAACGAGCTCCCGACCCCGCCGAGACAGGTGCTCGACCGGCACGGCGCGCGAGTGCTCGACCCGGCGACGGCGGTCGTCGCGCCCGGGCAGCCCGTCCCGCGGACGACCGTGTACCGGCCGGGCACCTTCCTCTTACGCACCCGCTACCTGCGTGACCAGGCGACCATGGAGGCGATCAACGGCGTCCTCGCGCGCATCGGCCTCCACGCCACCCCGGGCGACCGCGGCGGTGACGCGCGCACCCGGCAGCTCGACGACCTGCCCGCCCGGGCGCTGCTGCACGTCCGCGAGGACGCCGAACCGGTCGTCGTCGACTGCTGGAAGGCCCTGCAGCTGCTGCGGGCGGCCGCGTCCGGCGAGAAGCCCGAGATCGACCCGGAGATGGTCCGGGAGATGTCGGTCGAGCACCTGCTGTTCACCTCGCCGGTGTTCGGCGGGGTGCCGTGGGAGACCAGCGGCTTCGGCGGCACACCCTGGGAGACCAGCGGATTCGGCGCGGGCAGCTCGTACGGGCGCACCCACGGCGCCAACCGGATCCCGGTGACGCTCGCCGCCGACCCGCCCTACCGCGGCGAGCAGCCCGGACGGCGGCGGCCGGTCGTCGCCGTGCTCGACACCGGCATCGGCCCGCACCGCTGGTTCGGGCTGGCCGACCGCAGCGGCCCGCCGCCCGCCGGATCCGGCCTCGCCGTCGCGCCGGACATCCAGGACGCCATCCTGCAGGCCGAGCTGGCCTCCGGCACCGTGCCGACCCAGCTGCTCGACGGCTACTGGGACGCGCCGACCACCGGCCAGCCGCTGATCGGCGACATCGACACCGACACCGGGCACGGCCTGTTCATCGCCGGCATCATCCGGCAGGCCTGCCCCGAAGCCGACACGCTCGCGATCCGCGTCGTGCACAGCGACGGCGTCGCCTACGAGGGCGACGTGCTGCTGGCGCTGCACCTGCTCGCCGACCGCGTCCGGAACGCGCAGGCGGGCAATCGGCCGGAGGACATGGTCGACGTCATTTCGCTGTCGCTGGGCTACTACGCCGAAGACCCGGTGGACGTCGCCTTCACCGGCCAGTTCGGCTCGATCATCGCGGAGCTGCTCGGCCTCGGCGTGCTCGTCGTCGCCGCCGCGGGCAACGACGCCACCACCCGCCGGTTCTACCCGGCCGCCTTCGCCGACCAGCCGCTCGGCGACGGCTGCGGCCCGCAGGTGATCAGCGTCGGCGCGCTGAACCCGGACGTCCAGGCCAGCAAGGCGCTGTTCTCCAACGAGGGCCCGTGGGTGCGCTGCTGGGCGACCGGCGCCGGCGTCGTCAGCACGTACCCGGCGGACGTGCGCGGCACCGCGGCCGCCGACCACGAGATGCCCGGCCGGAACTCCTTCGACCCGGACGACTACAGCGCCGGCTTCGCGGTCTGGGACGGGACGTCGTTCGCCGCGCCGCTCGCCGCGGCGGAGCTGGCCAAGGCCCTGGCCGAGTCCGGTGACCTGGCCGCGGTCGACCGCGAGACGGTCGTCAAGCGTGCCTGGACCGCGCTGGGTTCGCTGTGAACGTGGCCAAGACCGACCACGGCCGGGTAGCGGTGCTGTTCGACGCCGCGCGGGCGGGCGACCGCGCGGCGCTGGACGAGCTGGTTTCCCTGCTCACGCCGCTGCTCTGGCAGGTCGCGCGTGACCAGGGGCTGGACGTCGACCAGGCCGCCGACGTCGTGCAGACGACGTGGCTGCGGCTGCTGGGGTCGTTCGCGGAGATCCGCTCGCCGGTCGCGCTGACCGGCTGGCTGATCACCGTCACCAGGCGCGAGGCCTGGCGGACTGGGGAAAAACGCCAGGCCGAGCGGCCGCTGCCGGAGCTGCCGGAGCGGCTGTCCGAAACGGCACCGGCACCCGAGGAGAGGGTGCTGCGCGACGACCAGCGCGCCCGGCTGTGGCGCGCGGTCGACACCTTGCCCGAACGCTGCCGCAGCCTGCTGCGGATCGTGGCGTTCGTGCACCGGCCGGACTACGCCGAAGTCGGCGCCCGGCTGGGCATGCCGAGGGGGAGTATCGGCCCGACCAGGGGACGCTGCCTCGCGCGCCTGCGCGAGCAGCTACTCGCCAACGGCGAAGGAGATTGGCTGTGACCACCGTCGAACCACCCGGCGCGAACGAGCCCTTGGACGAGCTCGATTTCCGGCTGCTGGCCGGGCTGCGCGAGCTGTGGGAAGACGCCGACCCGATGCCCGCCACGCTCGTGGAGCAGATCCGCTTCGCGATCCAGCTGGAGGACGTCGACCTGGAAGTGATGCGGATCCGCGAGCAGGAAGGCTTGGTGGACGCGCGAAGCGCCGCCGAGCAGGGCCGGCTCATCACGTTCGACAGCGAAAGCCTGACGATCATGGTGAACGTCAGTCCCGAGCCGGGGGGAACGATCCGGCTCGACGGGTGGCTGACCCCGCCCGCCGAGCACCCGATCGAGGTCCGGACGGCCACCGGCCCGCTGACGACGACGTCCGACGCCGAGGGGCGGTTCGCGGTCAACGGGGTGCCGCACGGGATGGTCCAGGTCCTGGTCCGCACAGTCGGCCGGTCGAGGACGGTGAGCACACCGGCCATGGAGCTCTAGCCCGTCGTCAGTGAGGAACAGGGTCAGAACACTGTTTCTCACTCACGACAGCGACCCCGGCCGGAGGTACGATCCGGGACGTCCTTCTCGGCCGAGGGGGACGGCCCGGCCGGAAGGGCTGCCCGTGGTCGCGTCCCCCGAGGTCGAAGACCGGGTCCGCGACCTGCACCGCCGCGCGGTCGCGGCGACCAACGACGGCCAGCCCGTGGTCGGTGGCCGCCTGATCCGCTCCGCCGCACGGCTGCTCGGCCTGCCCGCGGCCGCGCCGCCGGCGGACTGGCCGGCCTGGCCCGAACTCGCGACGCGCGTGCTCGGCACGTACGCGGCGGTCGAAACGGCGCTGGGCAACAGCACCCGCGGGCTCGCGCTGCTCGACGAAGCCGAAGTCCTCGTGCCGGACGCCGGACGCGGGATCCTGCGCCAGCAACGCGGTCTCGTGCTCATCCTGATCGGCCGGATGGACGACGCGCTGAAGTGCTTCGACGAAGCGATCCCGCTGCTGCGGCAGGCCGGCGAGCACGTCGTCCTCGCCCGGACGCTGCTCAACCGCGCGATGCTGCACCAGTACACCGGGCGCGTCCGGCTCGCCCTCGCCGACCTCGACCAGTGCGAGCAGGTCGGCGCCGGGCAGGCGTCGGAAGAGGGCTTGGCGCGGATCTTCGCCAAGGCCGCGCACGGCCGCGGCCAAGCGCGCGTGCTCACCGGCGACATCCCGGGCGCGCTGCGGGACTTCGACGCCGCAAGCCGGTTCTACGCGGAGCAGAGCGTCGGGATGCTGCCCGTGCTGGCCGTCGACAAGGCCCGCGCGCTGCTCGCCGCCGGCCTGCCGCAGGAGGCGGCCGCCGAGCTGGACGCGGCCCTCGAGCAGTTCCCGCGGCTGCGGATGAACCAGGAGCACGCCGAAGCCGAGCTGACCAGGGCACTGGCCGCGCTCGCCGGCGGCGAGCCGTCGGCCGCGCGCAGCTGGGCCGGCCGCGCCGAACGGCGGTTTCGCCGTCGCGGCAACGAAACCTGGGCCGCGGTCGCGCAGCTGACCGCCCTGCGCGCGGACTTCGCGGCCGGCCGCCGGATCGCCCGCGTCGCCGCGGAGGCGACCGCACTCGCGGTCCGCCTCACCGAGCTGGGCCTGCGCAACGACGCCGAGATCGCCGGCCTGCTGGCCGCCCGCGCCCGGATCGTCCTCGGGGACCTCGACGGCGCCCGCGCCGGCATCGCCCCGCGCGACAGCCGGGCCGCGCCGCTGGAGAACCGCCTGGTGCGGCGGCTCGCGTTGGCCGAGCTGGGGGCCGCGAGTGGCGATCCGCGCGTGACCTTCGCGAACGCGCGTGCCGGGCTGACGCAGCTGGAGCGCCACCGCGGCCGGTTCGGCAGCGTCGACCTGCAGACCGGGACGACGTCGCTCGGCAAGGAACTCGCCGACGCGGGGCTCGCCGCCGCCCTCGCCCAGCGCTCGCCCGGCGTCGTGTTCCGGTGGCTCGACCGCTCGCGCGCCCAGGCGTTCCGGTTCCGGCCGGTGCGCCCGCCCGCGCACCCGCAGACCGTGGACGCCGTCGCCGAGCTGCGGTTTCTCTCGATGCAGATCCGCACGGGCGAGCTGTCCGGCAAGCCGGACGCCCAGGCCGTGAAGCGCTGTGCCGCGCTGGAACGCGAAATCCGCGCCAGGGGCTGGCAGGCCGAGGGCGCCGACGCCGACCACCCGGAGGCGGAGCTGCGGGAAGCCGGCGACGAGCTCGCCGAAACCGGCAGCGCGATGGTCTGCTTCCTCGCCGACCGCGGCACGTTGTGCGCGCAGGTGATCGCGAACCACCGGGTGGCGCTGGTGGAGCTGGGCCCGGTGTCGGCGGTGGCCGAGCCGGTCGCGCGGCTGCACAGCGACCTCGACGCGTTGTGCGGGCGCCGGCTGCCGTCGCAGCTCGACCAGGTCATCCGCCGCTCGGTCCGGACGCAGGTGACGGCCTTGGACGCGATCCTGCTGGCGCCACTGGCTGCCCGGCTCGGCGACCTCGACGTGGTGGTCGTGCCGACCGGCGCGCTGTCGGCCGTCCCGTGGGGCCTGCTGCCGACGTTGCGCAGCCGCCCGGTGACGGTCACGCCGTCGTCGTCGGCCTGGCTCGACGCGGGCCGCCGTCCGCGCCGGGCGTGCGGGGCGCCGCTGCTGGTCGCGGGCTCGGACCTCACCCACGCCGAGGCCGAGGTGGCGCGGCTGGCGCCGCTCTACCCGGACGCCGCGGTGCTGACCGGCCCGGACGCGACGGTCGCGGCGACGCTCAAGGCGTTCGACGGCTGCCGCCTGGCGCACTTCGCCGCGCACGGCCACCACGAGCAGGAGAACGTGCTGTTCTCGCGGCTCAACCTGGCCGACGGGCCGTTGATGGCCTACGACGTCCAGCAGCTTTCGACGGCACCGGAGCACGTGGTGCTGTCGTCGTGCGACGTCGGCCAGGCGGTGGTCCGGGCGGGCGACGAGGTACTGGGCTTCACCGCGGCGTTGCTCTACGGCGGCAGCCGGACGGTGGTGTCGAGCGTGGCGCGGGTCGACGACCGGACGGCGGGCGGAGTGATGCTGGCCTACCACCGGGCACTGTCGGCGGGCACACCCCCGGCCCGCGCACTGGCCGACGCGGCCCAGGCGGAACCCCTGATGCCGTTCGTCTGCTTCGGCCGCGGCTGACGGGTGGAAGCGGCAGCGTGCGGGCCCACCGCGGGTCCGTCCGCCGAGGTCGTCCGCGCCGACGCGGGCCATCTCTTCACTCGATCGGGTGAAGCCGGGGGCCGCGCGTCATTCCTGGGGTGGGTCGCCCTCTTCTTCGGTGCGGCGGTAACCGGCCGGCACGCCCCCCGACTGGCCGGTTACCGCTGCGGTGTTCCCGGGCGCAGGACGCGGAAGGTCAGGTGCGTCGCGTTCGGCGTTTCCGCCACGGCGGTGCGTTCCAGCTCGACGTGCGCGCCCGTCTCGGCGTCGAAGAGCCGGACGCCCGAGCCGAACAGCAGCGGGACGACGTGCAGGCGCAGCTCGTCGACCAGCCCGGCCAGCAGGAACTGCCGCAGGGTCGTGCCGCCGCCCATCAGCACCACGTCGTCCTCGCCCGCCGCGGCCTTCGCCTGGCGGAGCGCGCTTTCCGGGCCGTCGGTGACGAACGTGAACGTCGTCGGGCCCTTCACCACCGGCTCGTGCGGCCGGTGCGTCACGACGAAGACCGGCTTCTTGAACGTGCCGTCGTCGCCCCACGGATCGACGCCCACGTCGAACATCGTCCGGCCGACCACGAACGCGCCCGTGCCGTCGAAGAGCCGGGCGCCCACCGCCGCGTCGGCGTCCGTGCCCTCGAACATCCACTGGTGGAGCAGGTCGCCGTCCCGGCCGAGCCGGTGTTCGGTGCTGGTGTCCGGACCGGCGACGATCCCGTCGGCCGACATGCTGATCTCCGCGATGACTCTCCCCATGGGGGCCACCCTCCCACCGGATCAGGCGGAAGACCAGCCGTCACCCCATTCGGCGGCGCGGGCGGCGCGGTACCGCGGTCCTTGCTTCTTCGAGACGGCGACGCCGGGCTTGAGGCCTTCGGTCGTGCAGAGGTCGAGCGCGACCCAGCCCTTGTGCTTCTTCGGGTGCCGGATGATCCGCGCGTCCGGCCGCTCGGGCGCCGACCGCGCCGCGACGACGTAGGCGAACTTCTCGTCTTCGAAGCCGAGCGTGCCCGCCTTCAGCCGCCGGTGCAGCCCCGACCGCGGGAGCCGCGCGGCGAAGTGGCACCAGTCCTCGCCGGGCACGATCGGGCAGGCGCCGTCGTGCGGGCACGGCGCGACGACGTGCAGGCCCAGCTCGATGAGCTGCGCGCGGGCGGCGCGGATCCGCTCGTAGCCGGCGGGCGTGCCGGGCTCGATCAGCGCGACCGTCCCGGCCTTCGCGGCCAGCCAGCGCACGACGTCGGCGCGCGTGGCTTCGGGCAGCTCGCCGAGCACGTACGACAGGGTCACCAGATCGGCGTCCGGCGCCGGGGCGGCGGGGTCGGCGAACCCGCGCCGCCACTCGGCGTCCCGGACGGCGGGCAGCGCGGCACCGGCGGCGAGCCGCTTGCCGAGCCCGATGGCCCCGGCGACCTGCTCGACCACCGTGCACCGGGTGAGCGACGGCCAGACCGCGGCGGCCGCCCAGACCCCGGCACCGGTACCGCCTCCGACGTCGATCTGCGTACGCGGCTCGAAGCCAGGAGCGCGTGAAGCGGCTTCGGCAAGCACAGCGCGTACGGCGGCGTAGGTGGCAGGCATCCGGTAACCGGCGTACGCGGCGATGTCGGCTTCGGAGCTGAGGATGGGCGAAGTCGCCGCGTCACCCTGGCGGTAGCGCGTGCTGAGCCGGTCGACGGACTGGGTGAGCCACGCCAGCGGGTGCCGGGCCAGCTCGTCGTCGAGCGCGGAGGAGAGATCGTCGGGAAGGACCGCCACGGCTGTCGATTCTCCCTTGTCCGGATTGTCCCGCCGGAGCCGCCCTGAGCTGCTACTTTTCCCGCGCCAAAAGTTTTTCGGGCGGGGTGTCGATCCGGCGGGCGGCCGTTCGACGCGTAGGCAGGACGAACGAGAGGAGACCGCGGTGCGGTTCATGGTGATCGTCAAGGCGAACGAGGACTCCGAGGCGGGCAAGGGCCCGAGCGCCGAGCTGCTGGCCGAGATGGGGAAGTTCAACGAGGCGCTGGTCAAGGCCGGGGTGCTGCTCGCCGGCGAAGGGCTCACGCCGAGTTCGCAGGGCGCGCGGGTCGTGTTCTCCGGTACCGAGGAGCCCAAGGTCGTCGACGGCCCGTTCGCCGAGACCAAGGAGCTGGTCGGCGGCTTCTGGATCCTGCAGTGCCGCGACCGCGAAGAGTGCATCGAGTGGATCAAGCGGATGCCCAACCCCGAGGGCCGGGACGGCGTCGTCGAGATCCGGCGCGTCGCCGAAGCCGCCGACTTCGAGAACCTGACGCCCGAGGTCGAAGAGCTCGAGGGACGGCTCCGCGCCCAGAGCGCCCAACGCTCCGGGGAGGCGTGATGCGGTTCCTGGTGATGGTCAAGGCCAGCCCCGAGTCCGAGGCGCCCGGCTTCCAGCCCGGCGCCGAGGAGCTGGCCGAGATGGCGAAGTTCAACGACCGGCTCTTCAAGGAGGGCCGGATCGTGCTCGCCGAGGGGCTGACGTCGAGCGCGGAAGGCGTGCGCGTCGTCTTCGAAGGCGACGCCGAGCCGAAGCTCATCGACGGGCCCTTCGCCGAGACGAAGGAACTCGTCGCCGGCTTCTGGGTGCTCAACGGCGAATCGCTCGAAGACGTCGTCGAGCTGATGAAGCAGGCACCGAACCCCGAAGCCAAGGGCGGGGTGATGGAGATCCGCCCGATCGCCGGCTAGCGGGTTGCGCCGCGCCCGATCACCCGGTCTGATGGCCGGGTGACGGTTGCGGACACCCGGAGCACGGTAGAGGCGGTCTGGCGCATCGAATCGCCGCGGCTCATCGCGGGCCTGGCCCGGATGGCCCGCGGCGACGTCGGGCTGGCGGAGGAGCTGGCGCAGGACGCGCTCGTCGCCGCGCTGGAGCAGTGGCCGGAGTCCGGTGTGCCGCGCAACCCCGGCGCGTGGCTGATGACCATCGCCAAGCGCCGCGCGATCGACCAGTTCCGCCGCAACGAGCGGTACGCCGAGAAGCTCGAAGAGGTCGGCCGCGGCGAGCGCGTCGGCGAGGGCGTGCTGCCGGACTTCGACGCGGGCCTCGACGACCACATCGAGGACGACCTGCTGCGCCTGCTGTTCGTCGCCTGCCACCCGGTGCTGAACACGCAGGCGCGGGTGGCGCTGACGCTGCGGATGCTCGGCGGCCTGACCACCGACGAGATCGCGCGCGCGTTCCTGGTCCGCGAATCGACCATCGCGCAGCGGATCGTCCGGGCGAAGAAGGCGCTCGCCGCGGCGAAGGTCCCGTTCGAGGTGCCCGAAGGCGACGAGCGCGTCGCGCGGCTGTCGTCCGTGCTCGAGGTCATCTACCTGGTGTTCAACGAGGGCTATTCGGCCACCCGCGGCGACGACTGGATGCGGCCGGCGCTGTGCGAGGAGGCGATGCGGCTCGGGCGCGTCCTGGCCGGGCTGATGCCGGGCGAGTCCGAGGTGCACGGCCTGGTCGCGCTGATGGAACTGCAGTCGTCGCGGGCGAAGGCCCGCACCGGCCCGAACGGCGAACCGGTGCTGCTGCTGGACCAGGACCGCTCCCGCTGGGACCGCACGCTGATCCAGCACGGCCTCGCCGCGCTGGCCCTGTCCGAGCAGATCGCCGAAGGCGCGTACGGGCCGTACTCGGCGCAGGCGGCGATCGCGGCTTGCCACGCCCGCGCCCGGACGGCCGAAGAGACGGACTGGGTGCGCATCGCGGCGTTGTACGAAGGCCTCGGCAAGCTCCAGCCGTCACCGGTGATCGAGCTGAACCGCGGGGTCGCGGTGGCGATGGCCCACGGTCCGGCGGCGGGCTTGGCGATCGTCGACGCGGTGGCGGCCGAGCCGGCGCTGAAGGACTACCACCTGCTCCCGAGCGTCCGGGGCGACCTGCTGCAGAAGCTGGGCCGGCTGGCCGAGGCGGAGCAGGAATTCCGGCGAGCGGCGGAGATGACGGAGAACGCCCGCGAGCGAGCACTGCTCCTGGACCGCGCGGCGGCGGTGAGCCGCTGACGTCGTGCTCGCCGCGTTGCTGCCCGGCTTCCGGGACGTCCGCAGTGCGCTGGTCGCGGGCTACATGTGGTTCTGCGCCGGCTGGCTGCTGGTCGGTCACTACCACCCGCCGCCGGCGGGCCTGCTCGGGAAACCGGCGCTGGAGCTGCTGGAGCTCTTCGGCACCGGCGGCAGGCTCGCTGCGATCAGCGTGCTGTGCCTGCTGATCGGCGAGGTGACCGGCACGCTCGCGCAGTCGGTGTGCTTCCGGCTGAGCGTCGCCTACCTGCGGCGGCTCGCCCCGGACGACCTCGTGCGACGGCCGGGCGGGCCGCTTTCGGTGTTCCGGCCGCTCAGCACGCGGGCCCTGGTCCGCGTCCGCGACCGGATCCGCCTGGACTACCGGCGCCACCAGGACAGCACGACGTCCGACGCCACCCCGCGCGGCGACGACCGGCACGAGGTCGACCGGCTCACCCTCGAGACGGTGCACGAGGTGCTGTTCATGTCACCGCGGCTGATCGTCGCGAAACCGGAGCTGTACGCCGAGTTCAGCCGCATCAAGGGGGAGAGCGAGTTCCGTGACGCGCTCTTCCTGCCGCTGCCCGTGCTCGCCGTCGCGGTCTGCGCCGAACTGTCGGTGCCGGCGTGGGCCAAGGCGGTCCTGCTGGTGGTGACCGTGGTCGCCGACGGCTACCTGTTCGTCCAGAGCCGTCAGAGGTTCCGGCAGGCGCACAGCCTCATCTCGCACAGCATCGCCGACGGGACGGTCAAGTCCGCGGCACTGGGCGACCGGGACTAGCGATCCCGCCACGAAAGCGGCGACACCGTCAACGCCGCTTCGGCGATCTTCCGCGCCGTCTCCGTCGTGAGCCCGTTCCGGGCCGACTCGATCCACTCGCCGACCCGCTGGACGCCGATGTCGCGGTACTCCAGGGCCTGCAGCAGCATCTCCAGCTTGTCCGCGTCCTTCGCGCACAACGCCTCGGCGGACGAACGGGTCTCGTACTCGTCCACCGCCGCGCGCACCAGGTCTCGGGAGCGGCCGGGCAACGCCGCCGTCTGGTCGGCCGTGATCTGCCGGGGCTCCGGCTTCTTCAGGTAGTCCGCCGCCGTCAGCGGCAGGTCGCCCGTGCGCGTCTCCTGCGTGTCGTGCCACAGCGCGAGGAACGCCGCCCGTTCGGGGTTCGCGCCCTCCTCCGCCGCGATCAGCGCCGCCAGCTGGGCCGCGCGCAGGCTGTGCTCGCCGACCGACTCCGGGTCGCGGACGCCCGCGTGCCACCAGCCCGACCGGCGGACGCGTTTCAGCAGGCCCAGCTCGTAGGCGAACGACGCCAGCGGCTCACTCATGCCGCCCAGCCTAGGGCGACGGGATCATCGCCGTCAGGATCGTCGCCTGCAGGAGGGAGATCACGCCGACCACCGCGGTCAGCAGCAGCGACCACAGGAACGTCTGCCGCAGCAGCGAGCCCTCCTTGCCGCTCTGGCCGATCGCCGTCGCGCCGATGGAGAGGTTCTGCGGCGAGATCATCTTGCCCATCACGCCGCCCGACGTGTTCGTCGCGCCCGCCAGTACCGGGTTCAGGTTCAGCTGCTGGGCCGAGATCACCTGCATCGGGCCGAAGAGGCTGTTCGTCGACGCGTCCGAGCCGGTCAGGAAGACACCCAGCCAGCCGATGTACGCCGAGAAGAGCGGGAAGACCGCGCCGGTCGTCGCCAGTGCGAGACCCAGCGTCTGCGTCGCGCCCGAGTAGTTCATCACGAACGCGATCGCCAGGATCATGAAGATCGTCGCGAGCGCCCAGCGCATCTGGACGAGCGTCCGGCGGTAGGTCGCCACCAGCACGCCCGGCCGGGCGCCCATCGCGAACCCGGCGACGACGGCCGCGATCAGCGCGACCGTGCCCGGCGAGAACAGGAAGTCCACCGTGAGCGTCGCCGCGTACGGCGTGTTCTTCGCCGTGATCGGCGGGTGCTGGACGACGTGGTTGTGCAGGCCCGGCCACGCGAAGACCCAGTCGGCCTTGTGCAGCAGCTTCGTCAGGTCCAGCCAGGCGGGGAGGTTCTTGAAGATCGTGCCGATCCGGGACAGGAAGATCGCCAGGATCAGGATGATGTAGGGCAGCCACGCGTACAGCGCGCCGCGTCCGGCCTGCGCGGCGCCGAGGCTCTTCGCGGGCGCTTCCTCGCCTTCGAAGCGCCACACCGACGCGGGCTGCCAGAACCGGGTCAGGACCCACAGCGCGGCCATCGCGGTGAGCGCGGCGAGGACGTCGACCAGGCTGGCGCTGATGTAGTTGGACGCGACGAACTGCATGGCCGCGAACGCGAGCCCCGCCGTCAGCACCGCCGGCCACACCTCGAGCATGCGCTTCCAGCCGGCCAGCACCACGACGAGGAACGCCGGGATGATCAACGCCAGCACGGGAACCTGGCGGCCGACCATCGCCGAGAACAGATCCGTCGCCTGGTCCTGCTTGAGGTGCATGATCGGCGCGGTCAGCCTGCCGAGCACGATCAGCGGGTTGCCGAGGCCGCCGAACGCCACCGGCGCGGTGTTCGCCAGCAGCGCCAGCACGACGGCCTTCACCGGCGGAAACCCGAGCGCGGCCATCATCGCCGCGGTGATCGCGATCGGCGACCCGCCGCCCGCGACGCCTTCGAGCAGCGCGCCGAAGGCGAACGCGATGAGCAGCGCCTGCAGCCGCCGGTCCTCGCTGAACCCGGCGAGCACGCGCTTGATGCTGTCGAACCGGCCGGTGGCGACCGTGACGTTGTGGAAGTACACGGCGTGGAACGCGATCCACGCCACCGACCACACGCCGAACACCACGCCCATCGCCGCGGAGCCGAACGCCGGCCCGGCCGGCATCCGGTACAGCAGCAGCGCGACGCCGAGCGCGGTGACCAGCGCGAGCGCCGCGGACAGGTGCGCGGACAGGCGGACCACGCCGAGCGCGGCCAGCAGCACGATGACGGGGAGCGCGGCGAGCAGCGCGGAAAGCCACAGCCCGCCGGCCGGCTGGTAGTCCTGAAGCCACGTCACGGTCAGCCCCGTTGCCCGCGGACGTACCCGAGCCGCAGCGAGAGGGCGGCGGCGGTCCCGGCCACGGACGCGCCGAGCTCGTCGAGCCGCCGCAGCACGCGCGGCGCCGGTCCGGCGATGCTGATGGCGGCGATCGGCCGCCCGGAGTGGTCGCGCACCGCGGCGGCGACGCATCCGACGTCCGGCTCGTTCTCGACCTCGTCGACCGCCCAGCCGCGCCTGCTGGTCCGCGCGAGCTCGTCGAGCAGCCGGTGCGGGTCGTTGATCGTCTTGAGGGTCAGCGAATCCAGCTTCATCCGCCGGACGCGCTCGGCGCGGTCGGCTTCCGGCAGCGCGGCGAGCCAGGCCTTGCCCAGCGATGTCGCGTGCTGCGGGCGGCGCGTGCCCAGCCGGCAGGCCAGCGTGACGGCGCTGGCGCTGCGTTCGGTGGCGACGTAGACCATGGTGTCGTTGTCCGGCACGGCGAGGTAGGTCGTCTCGCCGGAGCGTTCGGCCAGCGACGCGAGGTAGCGCGGCGCGCAGCGGTGCAGATCGGTCGCCGCCATGGCACGGGCGCCGAGCTCGACCAGCCGCGTCCCCAGCCGCACGCGGCCGGTCACCTGGTCGGCTTCGAGGTAGTCGAGGTTCTTCAGGGTGCCGACGATGCGGTAGGCGGCACTGCGGGAAAGCCCCAGTTGCCGCGCGATCGCGTTGGTGGAAATCTCCTGGTGCCTGCCCACGTGCTCCAGCACCGCGAGCCCGCGTTCGAGAGTTCCGCTGTTTTCCAGCCCACGCTCCGGTCCCACGTTGCCCTCCGTTGGACGTTCCCGGTTCCGCTCAGCGGTACGCCTTTCCGCTGGATGGGGTTGGACGGTAACACCTCCGATGTATCGACGGAAGATCTTGTGCTGACCCGCAATCAAGCTGGGTAGTTGCGCATGCTAATTGGTACAACCTCCGATGGTTAAGTTTCCTACCTATGGCGGTTGCGGGCTCTTGATCAGCGGCGTTCGACGAGTTCGATAGTCGTCGCGTTCATGTTCTTGAATGGCGCGTGAAGGTATCCGGGCCCTTTCGGAAATGCCGGGCTTGCGACTTCGCTAATGCCGTTGCGAAGCGCGTTCGGCTGCTGCTTGAACCTCGGTGAGCGCGAGCCGGGCGGCTTCGCCGAAGTCCCCGTCGGGCGTTTTGCTCCAGCGCGCGTAGGCGATCTCCGACGCGAGCGCGCCCAGTTCCGCCGCCACGCGGGCGGTCAGATCCGGGACGCCGCGCCGCTTGAGCGCTTCGGTCGTCCTGGCGGTGAGCCGCAGGCCCTTCAGCGCTTCCCGCTCCTGCAGTTCCGGGTTGGCGGCGATCACCGCGCGCCGCCGGGTGCTGAACTCACGGCGTTCGGGCGTGAAGGCGTGCCGGCCGACCGCGTCGAGGGCGTGGGCCACCGCTTCGAGCGGGGTGGCGGTGCCGGGCGCCTCGGCGATCGCCTTGGCGAGCAGGTCGCTCAGCGTGTCGCCGCCGAAGAGCACTTCGCGCTTGTCCTGGAAGTGCCGGAAGAACGTGCTCTTCGTCAGGCCCGCGCGCTGGGCGATGTCGATCACCGTCGTGTTCTCGTAGCCGCGCTCGGCGAACAGTTCGAGGGCGGCTTGGGCCAGCCGCTCGGGTGCGTTCGGTTGCCAGCGGGCCATGGCGGCAGTTTACGGCACTTGGTCCCGTCGCGGGTGTACAGTGATGGCACTTGGTCTCATCACTGGAGGTTCCCATGAGCAGAGCGGTCGGGTACGAGACGTTCGGCGGTCCGGAAGTGCTGGAGCTGCGCGAGGTCCCGGAGCCGCACGCGGGTCCGGGCGAGGTGCGCGTGCGCGTGGCGGCGGCCGGGCTGAACCCGATAGATTGGGGCCTGGTCTCCCGGCCCGAGGCGGCGGCGCGGTTCGGCATCACGCTGCCGTCCGGCTTCGGCTACGACTTCGCCGGCGTGGTCGACGAGGTGGGCCCGGGCGTCACGGGCTACGCGGCGGGGGACCGCGTCCATGGCGGCGCGCTGGCGCGGGCGGTGGCGGACTTCGTCGTGGTCAAGGCGCCGGCGGAGGCACCCGACGGGCTGTTCCACACGCCGGACGGCATCAGTGACGAGGTGGCGAGCACGCTCCCGGTGGCAGGCTCATCGGCGACGGCCGCCCTGGCGGCGATCGGCCTGCGGCCGGGCGACACGGTCCTGATCGGCGGAGCGGCGGGCGGAGTGGGCGTGTTCGCGGTCCAGCTGGCGAGACTGGCCGGCGCGAAGGTGCTGGGCACGGCGTCGGAGGGGACGTTCGGGTTCCTGCGCGAGCTGGGCGCGGAGCCGGTGGCCTACGGACCGGGACTGGCGGACCGGGTCCGAGCGAGAGGAGTGACGGCGGCGGCGGACCTGTTCGGCACGGAGACGGCGGAGGCGGCCCTGGAGCTGGGCATCCCACCGGAGCGCATCGCGACGATAGCGGCGGGCCCCAACCCGCCGGGCGGAGTCCGCGCGACGGGTGGAGCGGACGCGGAGCCGGGCGCGATGGCCCGGATCACGGACGCGATCCTGGCGGGCGAGCTGACGGTCCCGATCGCGGCGGTGTTCCCGGTGGAGCGGATCCGCGACGCGGTGAGTCTGCAGGCGGGGCGCCACGTGCACGGCAAGGTGGTGGTCACGCTCTGAGGTGAGCGGGGTGAGCTCCGCTGCTGCGGCGGCGCCGGGTGGCGGCCGCGGGGTTTGAGGTGGGCGGGGCGCGACTCCCGCCCCCCGGCCGGCGGTGCGAGGCGGCCGCGCGCACGCTGCGGCGCCGCCGGGCGATGGCCGCAGGTCTGCGGTGGCCGGTGCCCCCGCGCCCGCCAAGCAGCCGTTGCGGAGGCGGCGAAGGCTGAGCGCGCCCACCCCACCCGGCAGCGTCCCCGCACCTCACCCACCCCGACCTGCCGCTGACCAGCGCGCGTGCGTGGTCCGGGTCACCCACTCAGCAAACTCACAGCGCCCGGCGAGCACCATCCAGCCGGTGACTGCCCGAAGCCCTCTCCGTACTCGCGCGTCCGTGGCCGCCGGGCGGCTGACCGCCTGGCTGTCGCGTAGCTCGGGCCTCGGCCGCGGTGGCATGATCGGGGGGCGCGTCACCCTCGCCCTCGATCCGCGGGCCCTGCGGCGGCTCGGGCAGGACCGGACCGTCGTGCTCGTCACCGGCACCAACGGCAAGACCACCACCGCCCTGATGCTGACCCGCGCCCTCGAAGCGCTCGCCGAGGTCGCCGCCAACAGCGACGGGGCCAACATGCCCGACGGTGTCCTCGCCGCGCTCGCCGCCCGGCCCGACGCGCCGTACGCCGTGCTCGAAGTCGACGAAACCTACGTTCCCTGGGTTGCCCAGCAGCTGGAACCCGCGATGCTGGTCCTGCTCAACCTCAGCCGGGACCAGCTCGACCGCGTCGGCGAGGTCCGCTCGACCGAACGTGACCTGCGGGCCGCCGTGGCGGCCATGGACAAGACCGTCGTCGTCGCCAACTGTGACGACGTGCTCGTCACCTCCGCCGCGAGCGCCGCCGCCAAGCCGCTGTGGGTCGGGACCGGGCGGCGCTGGACCGGCGACTCGACCGCCTGTCCCCGCTGCGACGGCCAGATCCAGAACCACGACGGGCACTGGAGCTGCGGCTGCGGTCTTGCCCGGCCGGAGCCCGCCTGGGCGCTCGACGGCGATCTCGTCCGCACGCCTGGCGGCAGGCACGTCGACCTGGACCTGCGGCTGCCGGGGGACGCGAACCGGGCGAACGCCGCGCTCGCCCTCGCCGCCGCGCAACGGCTCGGCGTACCGCCGCACACCGCCGCCGCCCGGCTGCGGACCATCACCGACATCGGCGGCCGCTACCGCACGATCCGCCGGTCCCGGCACTCCGTGCGGCTGATGCTGGCGAAGAACCCCGCCGGCTGGATGGAAACGCTGCGCGTGCTGGACGAGGACACCCCGGTCGTCGTCGCGGTCAACGCGCAGGAGGCCGACGGGCGCGACCTGTCGTGGCTGTGGGACGTGCACTTCGAGCGGCTGCGCGGCCGCCAGGTCGTCGTCACCGGCGAGCGCGGCGCCGACCTGGCCGTCCGGCTCTGCTACGCCGAGGTACCGCACTGGGCCGAACCGGACCCGGTCGCCGCGATCGACGCGTTGCCGCCCGGCGGGGTCGAGCTGGTCGCCAACTACACCGCGTTCCGCGACCTGGTGGGCAGGTTGCGCGGTGGCTGACTCGATCGTCCGCATCGGACTGCTGCTGCCGGAGGTGCTCGGCACCTACGGCGACACCGGCAACGCGCAGGTGCTCTGCCGCCGCCTGCAGTGGCGGGGGATGGAAGCCGAGGTGGTGCCGGTCGGGCTCGGTGACCCGGTGCCGTCCGCGTTGGACATCTACCTGCTCGGCGGCGGCGAGGACGGCGCGCAGGCGCTGGCCGCCGCCCACCTGCGGAAGTACCCGGGCCTGCGGCGGGCCGTGTCCGGTGGCGCGGTCGTCTTCGGCGTCTGCGCGGGCTTGCAGGTGCTCGGGACCCGCTTCCGCGGCTTCGACGGCATCGACCACGACGGGCTCGGCCTGCTCGACGTCACCACCGAACCCGGCGAGCGGCGAGCCGTCGCGGAACTGGTCGCGACCTCGTCGGAGCTGCTGGACAACGCGCCGCTCACGGGGTTCGAGAACCACCTCGGCGTGAGCAAGCTGGGCGCGGCCAGCGAGCCGCTCGGGCACGTCGTGCGCGGCACCGGCAACGGCGACGGCACCGAAGGCGCGGTGACCGACCGGGTCGTCGGCACGTACCTGCACGGCCCGGCGCTGGCCCGCAACCCGGCGCTGGCGGACCTCCTGCTGACCTGGACGGCCGGGCACCCGCTGCCGCCGCTGGACCTGCCCGAGGTCGACCGCCTGCGCGCGGAGCGGCTGGCCGCCGCACGCCGGCGACGGTGAGCCGTGGCCGTGTCGCTGCCGGGGCCGCGGGAGCTCGTGCCCCGCGGTTACGCTGCGTTGGTGAAGCTGGGCAGGGTGATCGCCGCGACCGGCGTGCGGATGCGGACCACCGCGGTGGCGGTGCTCGCGCTCGCCCTGGCCATCGCCGCCGCGGGCGTCGTCGTGGTGCTGCTGCTCGAGGAGTCGCTCGACCGCAGCGTGACCGAGAGCGCGCGCAGCACCGGCCGCCAGGTCGCCATCCAGCTCGTCCGCGAAGGCGCGCGTGACCTCAGCGCGTCCGACGTGGCCAGCACCGGCGACACCGAGGCGGTCACCCAGGTGCTCAACGCGCGGGGCAGGCCGATCGCGAGCGACCCGGCGATCGTCGGGCACCCGCCGCTGACCGGCACCCGCCCGCCCGTCGGGCAGGAAGCCATCGAGACGCTGCCGCTCGGGCTCAACGGCGACAGCGCCGACTACCGGGTCGTGTCGCAGCAGGTCAACGGGCCGGGCGGGCCGTACACGGTGATCTCCGCGCGGTCGCTGGAGCCGGTGACCGAGGCGTCGACGCGGCTGACGCTGCTGCTCGGGCTCATCGCCGTCCCGCTGCTGGCCATCTCCGGGCTGGCGGTCTACCGCGCGGTCGGCTCGGCGCTGCGGCCGGTGGAGCGGATGCGCCGGACCGTCGCCGAGATCTCCACGCGTGACCTGGCCGCCCGCGTGCCGCTGCCGCCGGGCGGTGACGAGGTCCACCGGCTGGCCGTGACGCTCAACGAAATGCTCGGCCGCCTCGCGTCGGCGCAGGCGGCGCAACGCCGGTTCGTCGCGGACGCCAGCCACGAGCTGCGGTCGCCGTTGTCCACGATCAGCACCGCGCTCGACGTCTCCGGCAGGCACCCGGAGAGCGCCCAGGACCTGGTGCCGGTGATCGCCAGGGAAACCGCGCGGCTGCGCGAGCTCGTCGACGACCTGCTCATGCTCGCCCGCACCGACGACACGACCGACCGGCCGTCGCGCACCGAGGTCGACCTCGACGACATCGTCCGCGCCGAAGCCGAGCGCGTCCGCGGCGAGTGCGCGCTCGACGTCGAGGTGCGGGCCGGGCCGGCGAAGGTGCGGGGCAGCGAGGCCCAGCTGCGGCGGGCGGTGCGGAACCTGGTCGACAACGCCCGCGGGCACGCGCGCTCGCACATCCGCGTCGCCAGCTCGGTGCGCGGCGGCCTCGCCGTCGTCGAGGTGAGCGACGACGGCCCCGGGGTCGAGGAGCCCGACCGCGAACGGATCTTCGAGCGGTTCGTCCGGCTCGACGCGTCACGGCAGCGCGGCCACGGCGGCACCGGGCTGGGCCTGCCGATCGTCGCGGGCATCGCGGCGCGCCACGGCGGCCGGGCCCGTTACGCGGAGTCGGACGAGCCGGGCGCGCGGTTCCTGCTGGAGCTGCCGGTGCTCGAACTGCCGGAGGAGGAGTGATGCGGCTGCTGATCGTGGAGGACGAACGCGAGTTCGCGGAGACGCTGCGGCGCGGGCTGGTCGCCGAGGGGTTCACCGTCGACGTCGCGCACACCGGCGCGGAAGGGCTGTGGCGGGCGACCGAGCAGGAGTACGACGTCGTCGTCCTGGACATCATGCTGCCCGAGCTGTCCGGCTACGAGGTGCTGAAACGCCTGCGTGCGGCGGAGAACTGGACGCCGGTGCTGATGCTCACCGCGAAGGACGGCGAGTACGACGAAGCCGACGCGTTCGATCTCGGCGCCGATGACTACCTGTCGAAGCCGTTCTCGTTCGTCGTGCTCATCGCGCGCCTGCGCGCGTTGCTGCGCCGCGGCGCGCCGGCCCGTCCCGCCGTGCTGGAGGCGGGCGACCTGCGGCTCGACCCGTCCGCCCGGACCGTCCACAGAGGACAAACGCGGATCGAGCTGACCGCGCGCGAGTTCGGGCTGCTGGAATTCCTGTTGCGGCGCCCCGGCACGGCGCTGACGAAGAACGAGATCCTCAACCACGTCTGGGACGCGCACTACGACGGCGACGAGAACGTCGTCGAGGTGTACATCGGATACCTGCGACGCAAGATCGACGCGCCGTTCGGCACCCGGACCATCGAAACGGTCCGCGGTGTCGGGTACCGATTGGTGGACGTTACCCGATCGTGATCCCCCGGGGAAATCCGGGAATTGGTTCAGCCGGGTGTTCCGGCGTTGCGCCGTTCGCCGCCGCCGGTTGCCGCGGATCGCCCAGCCGTTGCAGCGAACCGGTGAAAAACGCCGTGGCGAACCTCATCATCGGATGGTTGTGCACGTTGCTACGGTGAGCTTTCCTCTGCCATGAGGAAACCGCGGCGGAATAACAGCGGCCGTTCTCGCCCGAATTCCGGCCGGAAAGGGGAACATTTTCGGTGAGCATCCGGAATCGGCTGTGCGCATACGCCGGGAACCGCGTTCGGCCGTCCATTCCGGGGAGCGTGCGGCGGTGACCCTGCAGCTCTACGGGATCGTTCGCGCCGGGCACCCGCGGGCGCCGCGGACCGTGTGCTGGGAGGACCTCGCCATGGTCGTCGGCGAGCCCGAGCCCGACCCCGCCGCGCACCTGGCGATCGTGTCCGCGCTCGTCGAAGGCGGCCCGGTGCTGCCCGTCCGCTTCGGCGCCGTGGCCGCGGACGAGGACGCCGTCCGCACCCGGGTGCTCGCCCCGGACGCCGGCCGCTTCCGCGCCGACCTCGATCGGCTCGACGGCCTGGCTGAGGTGCACGTCTGCCTGCGGTTCAGCGGACCCGGCTCGGCGTGGCGGGCGGCCCGCTCGGACGGGTTGCTCGCCGAAGTCGCCCAGCGGGCCCGCGACTCGGTGTCGCTGCCGGCGGGCGAGTCCGCCGACGAGCGGTGGGCGTTCCTGGTCGGGCTGGGCGACCTGCTCGTCATCCGCGACGCTGTGGCCGGCCTCGGCCGCGCCGGCGGGGTCCAGGCGGACTGGCTCGGCCCGCTGCCGGCGTACAGCTTCCTCGACCGGCGCACGTGCTCGCGGTGGACCTGGTGAGCGACCGCGGAACAGTCGCTGAACACTCGTTCCGGTACTGGCCGTCGCGGCCCGCGGTCGGCGATCCTGGCGCCGTGACCACCAGCGAAGCCGCGGCGCTCCCGCGCGCGTTCGGCGGCCCCGGCGCCGGGCCCGGCCAGTTCCGCGCGCCGTCGGGCATCGCCGTCGACGCGCACGGGCGCGTGTGGGTGGCCGACACCGGCAACGACCGCGTACAGGCGTTCACCCGCGACGGCGCACTCGTGCGCGTCATCGCCGGGCGGCTCAAGGCGCCGGAAGGGATCGCGGTCGACGCGGCGGGCAACGTCTACGTCGCCGACACGGGCAACCGCCGGGTGGTGCAGTACTCGTGGTGGGGCGGGTTCGTGCGCGAGTTCGGGAACCTCGTGCGGCCACGCGCGGTGGCGCTCGACGCCGCCGGACGGCTCCTGGTCGACGACACCGGCCGCGTGGCCCGGTTCGACACGCGCACGGGCGCCGCGCTGCCCGGCACCGCCGAGCCGATCAGCTCACCGCGTGACACCGCGGGCGACGGCTCGGGTGGCGTGTGGGTCGCCGAAACCGGCAACCACCGCATCGTCCACTTCGGACCGTTCGCCTAGTTCTTCGAGATCGCGGCCGTCGCGCGGACCACGGCGGTGCAGCGGTTCTCGACGTAGGCGAGCCCGGCCTCTTCGGCGATGCGGCGCGCTTCGGCCGAGACGATGCCCTGCTGCAGCCACAACGCCTTGGCGCCGATCTGGGCGGCTTCGCGGGCGATGCCGGGTGCTTCGGCGGCCGGCCGGAAGACGTCGACGAGGTCGACCGGCTCCGGGATGTCCTTCAGCGACCGGTACACCTTCTCGCCGAGCAGCTCGGTCGCGCTCGGGTGTACGGGGATGATGCGGAAGCCGTGCGCCTGCAGCACCGCCGGGACACCGTGCGCGGCCTTGGCCGGATCGCGGCTCAGGCCCACCACGGCGATCGTGTTCGCGCCGGCGAGGATCTCCTCTGCGTTCATACCGGTGGAACGCGCAACGGGCGTCAAAGCTTCCAGAGCCGCAGGCCGCGGACGCGGTAGACGGGCCACAGCACGTGCCACGGCTTCCGGCGGGCGAAGGTGGCGGCGCAGGTCAGGATGTTGCGAGCGGCCGTCGTCGCGACCTCGTGCCGGTCGGCCCAGACCGCGCCCTTGGCCCCGATCGCGATGCGGAACACGGTCAGCAGGCCCCGGCCCTGGAGGTCGTACTTCGCGCCGGTGTCGCCGGAGCCGGGGGCGAGCTCGGCGATCTCGGCGCCGAACGCGCGCGCCGCCTGCGGGGCGACCGCCGCGGGCACCACGCCGACACTGCGCGTGATCGCCTTGCCGTGCATGCGCCGGGCGTACCGGAACAGCAGCGAGCGCTCCCACCACGGCAACAGCCGGTGGTGCGCGAGCAACGCGGCGCATTCGCCGTGCCCGATCGCGAAGATGCTGGTCAGCTCGTCGTAGGCACCATTCGTCGCCGGTTCGTTCAGGTGCAGCCGAACCTCGAAGCGGATGCGCGCGGTGAGTTCGTCGAGCCGCTCGCGGTGGTCGAGCCGTGCCTTCGCGCGGGAAAGTGACCAGTCGGACATCGCACCTCCAGACGTCGCGCACAGGCTAAACGGCGCGCGGCGCCCGAGGCAGGAGTTCAGCCGATCTTCTCGCCGTACATCTCGCCGAGCGGGTCGGAGATCAGCTCGATGCGGGCACCGTCCGGGTCGGACAGGTAGATGGACGTGCGGCTCTCCAGCAGGTACGGCACGCCGGCCTCGTCGAGCTTGTCCTTGATGACGCTCCACCGTTCCGGCTCGACCGACAGCGCCAGGTGGTGCAGGCCACCGAGGACTTCCGCGTACGGGCCGAGGTCGAGGCCGGGCAGGTCGAAGAAGGCGACGGCGTTGCCGTTGCCGACGTCGAAGAAGAAGTGGCTGGAGCCGGGGTAGTCCCGGTTCTCGATCAGCTCGGTGAGCGGGAAGCCGAGGAGGTCCTGGTAGAACCGGATGGTCCGCTCGACGTCGCTGGAGATCAGCGCGGTGTGGTGGATGCCGCGTCCGTTGGTCGCCGGTCGCTCGGCGGCCGGGCGCAGGTGGCGCTCGCGCAGCTCGTCGCGGATTTCGGCGAGTTCGGCAACCTCGGCCTGGGTCGGTGCCATGTCCCTCACGTCCCTTCCTGGTGGTCCTTCGGACGGTACGCTCCATTTATCTTGCGCGCAAGAGATTGCCTGGCGAGAGTTCCGCTGAACGGAACGTCCTGGCTTGTGCCGGGGTTGGGCGCACGGCAGAGTCCCGGGGGTGGACGTCAGCAAGGTGCAGGAGGCCGCCGCCCTACTGGCGCGGGCCTACGCGACGCGCGAGCCGATCGAACCGCTGATCAAGACTTATCCGGACGCGGGGGTCGAGGACGCGTACCGGATCCAGCAGGAGCAGGTGCGGCGCTGGGTCGAGGGCGGCGACGCCGTCCGGGGGCACAAGGTCGGGCTCGCGTCGGCCGCCATGCAGCGGCAGATGGGCGTCGACCAGCCCGACTACGGGCACCTCACCGGCGGCATGTTCCACCTGGAGCACCAGCCGATCCCCACGACGGCGTTCCTGCAGCCGCGCATCGAGCCCGAGATCGCCTTCGTGCTCGGGTCGGCGTTGCGCGGCCCCGGCGTCACGGTCGCCGACGCGGTGCGCGCGGTCGACTTCGTGCTGCCGTCGCTGGAGATCGTCGACTCGCGGATCCAGGACTGGAAGATCTCGCTGTTCGACACGATCGCCGACAACGCGTCCTCCGGCGGCGTGGTGCTGGGCAGCAGCCCGACGGCGTTGCGCGACGCCGACCTGCGGCTGGCCGGCTGCGTGCTGTACCGGAACGGCGTGGTGGCGGCGACCGGCGCGGGCGGCGCGGTGCTCGGGTCGCCGCTGAACTCGCTGGTGTGGCTGGCGAACACGGTGGGGCCGCTGGGCGTCACCCTGGAGCCGGGGCACGTCGTGCTGCCGGGGTCGATGACCCGGGCGATCCCGGTGTCGCCGGGTGACACGATCGTCACGACCATCGCCGGCATCGGCAGCGTCACCGCGGTCTTCTCGGAGGAAGCATGAACGTGCGCGAGGCAGCCGCCGCGCTGCTCGGGACGGTCTCGGAGCGAGCCCCGCTCTCGGCCGACTGGCCGGACCTGGACGTCGAGACGGCGTACGCGATCCAGGACGAGGCCCTGCGGCTGCGGCGGGCCCGTGGCGAGACGCTGGTCGGGCTGAAGCTGGGCCTGACCTCGCGGGCGAAGCAGGAGCGGATGGGCATCGACGCGCCGCTGCTGGCGTGGCTGACCGACGCGATGGTGCTCCCGGCGGGCGCGCCGGTACCGCACGACGAGCTGATCCACCCGCGCGCCGAGCCGGAGCTGGTCTTCGTGCTGGGCCGTGAGCTGGCGGGCCCGGGCGTCACGGCGGCAACGGCACTGGCGGCGGTCGACCGCGTGTACGGCGGGATCGAGGTCATCGACAGCCGGTACGCGGACTACCGGTTCACGCTCCCGGACGCGGTCGCGGACAACGGCTCGTCGGCGTACTTCGGCGTGGGCCCGGTGGGCCTGCCGCCGGCCGCGCTGGACTTGTCACTGGAGGCGGCCCTGCTGGAGGTGGACGGCCAGATAGTGGACACGGCAACGGGCGCGGCGGTCCAGGGCCACCCGGCGGAGGCACTGGCACTGGCGGCGAACGCACTGGGCGCGCGCGGACTGGCGCTGGAGCAGGGCTGGCTGATCCTGACGGGCGGCATGACGGACGCGGTCCCCCTCCGCCGCGGCTCCCGTGTCGCGGCCCACTTTTCTCATTTGGGCTCGATCACCCTGGCCTGCTGACGTCTTGTCGAAGCGCGGACCGGATGGCGCGAGTTCCGGCCGGTGCAGGCGAGTTCCGGCTTGGGGCACGCGAGGTTGGCGCCGGGTCGCGTAGGTACGCGGCTTCGCGCGCACCGGACTCGGCCGGGTGGCGCGGCTTCCGGTCCGGTCGGGCGAGGCCGGTGCTCGATCCACGCGGGTTCCGGCTCCGGTCACACCGGACTCGGACGGGTGGCGCGGCTTCCGGTCCGGTCGGGCGAGGCCGGTGCTCGATCCACGCGGGTTCCGGCTTCGCGCACCGGACTCGGCCGGGTCGCGCGCGTTTCCGGCTCCGGTCGCGCGAGGCCGGTACCAAGTCCACGCGAGTTCCGGCTTCCCCACTCCACTGCGAGGCCGAGTTGCGCAGGTTCCGGCTCCGGTCACGGGAGATCGTGCCCGAGCACGCCGGTTCCGGCTTCGCGCACACCGGACTCGGCCGGGTGGCGCGAGGCCGGAACCCAACACGCGCGAGTTCCGGCTTCCCTCACCCCAGCTCGGGCCGGGTCGCTGAACTCCGGCCTCCCGCACGCCGATCAGGGCGGAATCATGAGTTCCGGCCGGTGCAGGCCAACCCGCCCGCTGGACGCCCGGCCCGCAGCCGGGCGGTCTCCCGCACCCCAGATCGGCGTCCAGCGCCCCGGCGATGAGCCACCTCAGTCGGTCCGGGCCGGGCTCACCTCCTCCTCCGCGTCTTCCGCCCGCGGTTGCGGTATCGCCGCCTCGCTCGCGCGGTATGCGCGCGCCTGGATTTCGTACAGCTCGTGGTAGAGCCCGCCCGCGCGGATCAGCTCCTCGTGCGTTCCCTGCTCGATCAGCCTTCCCTTCTCCAGCACCAGGATCCGGTCCGCCGACCGGATGTTGGCCAGCCGGTGCGTGACCAGGATCGTCGTGCGGCGGCCGCCGCGGAGGGAGGTGCTCGCGTGCTGGAGGCCGGCGAACACGCGGGCCTCCGCTCGGGCGTCGAGCGCCGCCGTCGGCTCGTCGGCCACCAGGACCGAGGCGTCGCGGTAGATGCCCCGCGCGATGCCCATGCGCTGCCACTGGCCGCCGGACAGGTCCTGGCCTTCGTCGAACTTCTTCGACAACACCGTGTTCTCCTTGGCCGGCAACGAGTCGATCACCTCGTCCGCGCCCGAGCAGCCCACCGCTTCGCGCCACGCCCGGCGGTCCGGGTCCGGGCGGCCGAGCCGGCCCACCGTGACGTTGTTCGCCGCCGTCATCGGCCATTCCGCCGGTTCCTGCGCGATCACCGCGATGTTCGCGTGCACCGTCGCCGGGTCGGCCTGCGCCAGGTCGACGCCGTCCCAGCGCACCACGCCTTCGTCCGGTGGGTACAGGCCGGTCAGCAGCTTGCCGAGGGTCGTCTTGCCCGAACCGTTCTCGCCGACGAGCGCGACCACCTCGCCGCGCCGGATCGTCAGCGAGATGTCCCGCAGCGCCGGGCTCGGCCGGCCCGGGTAGGTGAACGTGACGCCCTCCAGCCGGATCTCGGCCGGGTCGGCGGGCGCGGCCAGCGTCGTCGCCGGTGGCCGCCGCTTCCGCGACTCGGCGAGCAGCTGGTTGTAGAACCCGATGTAGAACGAGTCTTCGTAGAGCGAGTTGACCGCGCGCGTGGTGCTGGACAGCGCCGTCGACGCCGTGCGCATCGCCAGGACCGCCGTGCCGGCCAGCGCCAGCTCCATCGCGCCGGAGTAGAGCAGCCAGCCGAGCACCAGGTACGCGACGGCGGTGCCGGCCCCGGCCGCCGCCCGGCCGGTGGTCCGCACCAGGTTGCTGCGGTGCGCCAGCCGGACCTCCTCCCGCACCAGGCTGCGCGAAATGCGCCGGTACTCGCCGAGCAACGGCTCCTGCAGCGTCAGCGCGTGCCGTTCGAGGGCCATCGTGCGCCAGGTGGCGACCTCTTCGACGACCGTCTTGCGGATGTTCCGCGAGACCGTGTCGATGTAGTGCCGGTAGTTCAGCTTCGCGACGCGGGCGGCCGCCCAGCCGTCGGCGGCCGCGGCGAGCAGCAGCACGGGCGCCAGCCACGGATTGAGCAGGCCCGCGGTGACCATCGCCGCCGCGAGCGAGATGGCCGACGACGTCAGGTCGGCCAGCCGGCGCAGGCTGGTCTCGATGGCGCGGACGCCGTACCGGGCGCCCTGCCGGGCCAGCTCGCGGAAGTCGGCGTCCTCGAACGCGATCAGCCCGACGCGCACGACCGCCGCCGTCACCGCGTCGTCCGCCGCCGCGGTGACCCGTGGCCGCAGCGCCCCCTCGACGGCCGCGACCGCCGAATCGAGCGCCGCGCGCGCCGCGTACGAGCCGGTGACGACCAAGATCGCGGGCAGCGACTCAAGGACCCGCTCCGGGGTCGGGCCTTGCTGGAGCAGGGCGGTGAAGACGTTCGCGGTGGCCAGCAGCCCGAACGCCGTGACCGTGCCGGACACGACGTGCACGAACCCGGCCAGCAGCGTCAGCCGCGGCGACGTCCGCCAGGCCAGCCGCACGACGACGGTGACCGCGGTGGGCAGCGCGCGGACGGCCTGGCCGAACCCGGCGGCGGCCACCCGTTCGTCGACGCGCGCCCATTCGGGCATCTTCAGGTTCTCGACCCCGATCAGCGGGGGCGAGTCCGTGGTGTCCTGGGTCGTTCCGGCAGGTCTGCGCACCCCTTCATCTCTACTCCGGGGGTCCGACAATTCCGGGCGGCCGCGTCGCGGGCAACCAGCCCCGACGCTACGCCGTTCGGGTGAATGTAATCGTTTTCCATGGGCGTCCGGCGACATTGGCGACACACTCGCAGCAGGGCGCGGAATCAAGCAAAACCGAATAACTCACCATTGTTGTTTAATTGCAGCGGCGCGCCGGACCGTCCGAGCGGCGGGTTCGTGGATGCGCTGGCAGAGACCGGAAACAGGTGACGTCCTCACAGCAAGGGGGGAGGGGCGTCACCTGTTTCCTCCTGTCCGTTTTCGCGCGTGTACCGCCCGCGCAGAAATGGGCGGAATTCGTCGTCGTCGCCCATCCGGACGTCGATTTCGTGGGTCAGCGTGTCACCGTCCCGGGTGAGCCGGTGCCGGGCCACCCCGCGGGCGGTCTTCTTCTCGAGGACCAGCGTGGCGCCGGTCCACCCGCCGCGGGCCGCCGGTTCGGGCGGGAAGCCGTAGCTGTCGAAGCCGTACCAGAGCGTCTCGCCGGTCCGCGGGTCGACGGTGAACACGTTGTGCCCCAGGAACTCCGAGCCGTCTTCGCGGCGCTGCCGGTAGTTCTGGATCACCGCGAAGCCGTTGAGTGCCCGGCGGTATTCGCAGTCAACGTGCGCGGTCGAGGCCGGCGCCCACGGCGCCGCGGCGAGGTCTTCGGTTCCGGCCCAGCGGCCGACGAGAGCTTGCAAGGCGTCGTGCGCGGGGCCCAGGGTGGGCATGTCCATGATCGTCTCCATTTCGACAGGCACCTGTCGATGTGCGAGACTAGCACGCATGCGGTCCCTTCGAGCCGAGACGTTCACCCGGGTGATCGACGCGGTCTTCGCGTGCAACGGCGGTTTCCTCGCGGCGGGTGACGCGCTGACGGAACCGGTCGGGCTCACCGCGGCGCAGTGGCAGGTGCTCGGCTTCCTCGAAGACGGCCCGGCGACCGCGGCGGAGGTCGCGCGCCGGCGTGGCCTGCGCCGCCAGAGCGTGCAGGAGACGGTAAACCGGTTGCTGCGCAATGGAATGCTCGACCGGCTCCCGAACCCGGCCGACGCGCGGGCGCCGCTGCTGGCGCTGACACGGCGGGCGAAGACGGCGCTGCGTTCGCTCGGGGCGGCGCAGGAGGAGTGGGCGGAGGACGTGGCGCAGTCCGTGTCGCAGGAGGACCTGGAGACGACGTTGCGCACGTTGCGGCGGCTGCGGGAAGTGGTGGCGCCGCCGCGTGACTAGCGGGCCGCGCCGGGGCCGGGAAGCGGGTCGACGTCGCCGGCGTGCATCGGCTCGCCGCAGTGGGTACAGCGCAGGTCGACGGTGGCGATTTCGCCGCAGGCGTGGTGGCGGTAGAGCACCGGCGGCCCGGGCTCGCCGGCGAGCCACTTGTCGCCCCAGCGGGTCATGACCATGAGCATGTCGACCAGCTCGCTGCCCTTTTCAGTCAGCACGTACTCGTAGCGCGGACGGCGGTCGTACGGCCGCCGCTCGAGGACGCCCTGGTCGACGAGGTGGTTGAGGCGCTCGGTGAGGACCTTGCGCGAGATGCCGAGGTCCGCCTGGAGCTGCTCGAACCGGCTGATGCCGACCCACACGTCCCGCAGGATCAGCGGCGACCACGGCTCGCCGACGACGTCGAGCGTGCGCGCGATCGAGCACGCGGCCAGTTCGCTGAAGTTCGTTCGCTGCATGCGGCCAGTTTAACACTCGGGGTTCCCTTAAGGAACTCAAGCTGCTACGTTGAGTCTCCTGAAGGAACTCAGAAAGGACGGTGGCAGATGAGCAAGGTGTTCAGCGCCCTCGCGGTGTCGGTCGACGGCTACATCACCGGCCGGGAGCCCGGCCCCGGACGCGGGCTCGGCGACGGCGGCACGCTCTTCGACTGGTACACCGACGGCGACACGCAGAGCCGCGTCTTCGGCTTCTTCAAGCTGAGCGAGCCGAGTGCCCGCGTCTTCGACAGCCTGGCCGGGCGCGTCGGCGCCGTCGTGGCGGGCCGCAACACCTACGAGGACTCCGAGCACTTCGGTGGCGGCAGCCCGCACCCGGGCGCACCGCTGTTCCTCGTGAGCCACCGGCCGGCGCCGGAGCTGACCGATCAGCAGACGCTGGTGGGGAACATCGAGGAAGCGGTCGAAGCCGCTCGCGCGGCGGCGGGCGGCAAGGACGTCGGCCTGATGGGTGGCGGCGTGCTGGCGTCGGCGCTGGCGGCGGGGCTGGTCGACGAGATCGTCCTGCACCAGGTGCCGGTGCTGCTCGGGGGCGGGCGGTCGTTCTTCCGGGAGCTGCCTTCGCACGTCCGGCTGAGCCTGGTCGAAGCGGTCGCCGCGCCCGGCGTCACGCACCTGCACTACGCGGTCAATTGAGAAACCATCGACTGAGGAGAAGACCATGCTGAACGAAGACGTCCGCCGCATCCTCGCGACCACGGCGATCGGCCACCTGGCGACCACGCTCCCCGACGGCGCGCCGCATTCGGTGCCGGTGTGGGTCGACCCGGAAGGCGACCGCATCGCGATCATGACGGGCCCCGACTCGCGCAAGGCCCGCAACCTGCGCCGCGACCCGCGAGTGGCGTTGTCGCTGACACCGCGGGACAACCCGTTCGAGCCGGTGATCATCCGCGGCCGGCTGGTGGAGTGGATCGAGGGGGACGCGGGGTGGGAGATCGTGGACCGGATCGCGACCAAGTACATCGGCCGGCCGTATCCGCGGGAGCAGGAACGGGTGGCCGGGCTGATCGAGGTCGAGCGGCAGAGTGTGGGGATGGGCTGAGGGCACGGGGTTCGGAGACTCTCCTGGCCTACGGCGCTCGACGCCGGATGACATCGCGCCCGGCGCAAGGCCGCCGGTGTGTCAGTCCGGCTTGATGCCCAGCAGGGTCAGGAACGTGCGGAAGCCCGCCGGCATGTCGACCTCTTCCGGGTCCAGCAGCCATTGCAGCTGCAGGCCGTCCAGTACCGCTATCGCTATCGGAGCCAGCTGTTCCGGTGTCGTCCCCGGTGGCAGCTCCTCCCGGTGGCGCTCCAGCATCTGCGTCATGCCCGCGCGGACCCGCGCGTACCGGTCGTGGAAGTACTCCCGCGCCGGATGGTCCTCCGTGACGCTGTCCGCCGACAGCACCGTGTACGTCTGGACGATCCCCGGCCGCGTCGCGTTGTAGTCCACCAGATCCGCCAGCTGGTTCACCGTCATCGCCGACTCGTCGCCCGGTGGGGCGTGGCCGAAGTGCAGCAGGTCCCACTCGTCGCGGGTTTCCAGCACCGCCGTCAGCAAGTCCTCCTTCGTGGGGAAGTAGTGCATCAAACCCTGCTGGGTCAGCCCGACGCGCTCGGCCACCGCCGCCAGCGAAGTGCCGCGATACCCCCGTTCGGCGATCACCTCGAACGCCGCCCGGACGATGCTCGCCCGGCGGTCGGTGCCCCTGGCCCGCGTCATGCTGCCGAGCCTACGGGACAACCCGTCACGGAAAGGTAACTTTCACTACTCACCACCAGGTAGAGTGTCGGCATGAGCTTCGACGTCGACGCGCTGCTGGCCGAGCTCGACCTGGACACGAAGGCGAGCCTGCTCGCCGGCCAGGACGTCTGGACCCTGCCCGCGCTCCCGCGGATCGGCCTGGACTCCCTCGTGCTCTCCGACGGCCCGGTCGGCGTCCGCGGGACGCGGTGGAGCCCGGACGATCCCTCGGTGACGCTCCCCAGCCCGACCGCGCTCGCCGCGAGCTGGGACCCGCGCCTGGCGGTCGAAGCCGGACGGCTGCTCGCCCAGGAGGCCCGCCGCAAGGGCGTGCACGTGCTGCTCGCCCCCACGGTGAACCTCCAGCGCTCGCCGCTGGGCGGCCGCCACTTCGAGTGCTACTCGGAAGATCCCCTCCTCACCGGGATGATCGGCGCCGGTTACGTGACCGGCGTGCAGGACGGCGGGGTCGCCGTCACGGTCAAGCACTTCGTCGCCAACGACTTCGAGACCGAACGCTTCACCGCCGACGTCCACGTCAGCGAGCGCGCGCTGCGCGAGCTCTACCTCGCGCCGTTCGAACTCATCGTCCGGCGCGCGAAGCCGTGGGGGATCATGGCCGCCTACAACAGCGTCAACGGCACCACGATGACCCAGCACGCCGAGCTGCTCAACGGCGTGCTGCGCCACGAATGGGGCTTCGACGGCTTCGTGGTCTCCGACTGGCTGGCCGCGCGCGACACCGTCGCCTCCGCCAACGGCGGACTCGACGTCGCCATGCCCGGCCCGCGCACGGTTTTCGGGGACCGGCTCGCGGAAGCCGTGCGCGGTGGCGAAGTCGACGAAGAAGTCGTCGACGACATGGTCCGCCGGGTGCTCCTGCTGGCCCACCGGACCGGCGCGCTCGGCGGCACCCCGCCCGTCACAGAATCCCGTGTGGACGGTGACGCGGTCGCGCGCGAGATCGCGCACCGGTCGTTCGTGTTGCTCCGCAACGAAACCGGCCTCCTGCCGCTGCGCGAACCGCAGCGCGAACCCCGGAGCATCGCGCTCATCGGCGCGCTGGCCGAAGACCCGAAAATCCTCGGCGGCGGCAGCGCCACGGTGTTCCCCGATCACGTCGTCTCCCCTCTCGACGGCCTCCGGAAGGCCCTTCCGCCCGGCACCGAGCTGACGTTCGCCACCGGTGCCGATCCGCGCACGACGCTACCGCCGGCCACCGACAATTTCCGGCTCCGCGCGACCGCCCGAGCCGCGGACGGCACCCGATTGGCTGAATTTCCGCTCAGGGAAGCCAAAATCGACTGGATCGGGGAACTCCCGGACGGCCTCGACCTGGCCACGCTCGCGTCCGTCGAAATCGAAGGCACGTACCTGCCGGAGCAGACCGGCGTCCACACCTTCGGCCTCACCGGCCCCGGCGACCTCCGCCTGACCGTCGACGGCGAAACGCTCTTCGACGGCGTGAACCTGCCGGAAGGCGGTGACGTCTTCACGTCGGTCATGCAGGTGATCGAGCAGCGCCGGGAGATCGAGCTGACCGCGGGCGAGCCGGTGGACGTCAGCCTGACGTACTGGATCCCGTCGGAGATGGCCGAGTTCGCCCGCGGCACCTTCGCCTGGGTCACCTTCGCGCTGGGTCACCGCGGCCCGGTGCTCGACCCCGACGCCGCGCTCGAGGAAGCCGTTGCCCTGGCAGGGAAATCCGATGTCGCCGTCGTCGTGGTCGGCACCACCGCCGAGGTCGAGAGCGAGGGCTTCGACCGGACGACCCTCGCCCTGCCCGGCCGTCAGGACGAACTCGTGCGCCGGGTCGCCGAAGCCAATCCCGACACGGTGGTCGTCGTCAACGCCGGTTCGCCGGTGGAGATGCCGTGGCGCGACGACGTCGCCGCGATCCTGCTCACGTGGTTCCCGGGCCAGGCCGGTGGCGACGCGCTCGCCGACGTCCTCTTCGGCCGCGAAGAGCCCGGCGGCCGCCTGCCGGTGACCTGGCCGGCGCAACTCGAAGACGCGCCGGTCACGAACGTGACGCCGGAAGACGGCGTGCTCGAGTACGACGAAGGCGTCTACGTCGGCTACAGCGCCTGGGCCCGCGCGGACCGCAAACCCGCTTACTGGTTCGGCCACGGCCTGGGCTACACGACCTGGGTGTACGAAGAGCTGGACGCGTATGCGGACGACGAAGGCGGCGCGCGCGTCCGAGTCCGCGTACGCAACACAGGAAAGCGCAGGGGCCGCGAAGTCGTCCAGCTCTACCTGGCGCCCACCGAACGCGGCGACCGCCCGCAACGCTGGCTCGCCGGCTTCGCGAGCGTCGAAGCCGATCCCGGCGAGGCCGTCGAGACCGACATCGCCGTCACGCCGAGGTCGGCCGAAGTGTGGCGTGACGGCTGGCAGCACATCGCCGGCGAGTACGTCCTCGAGGCTTCGCACTCCTACGCGGAGCCGAGGCTGAGCACCCGCGTCGTGCTCCAGAAAATCCGTTGACGCGCCGGCGAGCCGCCCCTAACTTGACGGGCACCCGTGACCGGCGAAAGGAGGTGGGACCGATGATCACGCAACCGATCACGCGCTCCCACTCCGCCGCGAGGGTGCCGGCCTGCTGACCGGGAGCGCGCTCTCCCGGAAGGATTTCCATGACCGACCTGGTCGTGCGCCCGCTAGAAGCGGGCGAAGAAGCACTGTTCACCTCCCTGCCCGATCGCGGTCTCGTCGGCCGCAAGCTGTTCGGCGACGACTTCGCCGAGATGGCGAAGCGGGGCGAATACCGGTCCGAGTGGACGTGGGTCGCCCTCCGCGACGGCGTCGTCGTGGCGCGCGCCGCCTGGTGGGGCACGCCGAAGGACGAAACGCCGATCGCGCTGGACTGGTTCGACTTCACCGACTTCGACGCGGGCGTCCACCTGCTGAAGACGGCGCCGCTGCGGGCGGAGTTCTCCCTGACCACGCCACCCGCGTGGCAGGACGACCCGGACGTCGCGCACGAGGTGCGGATCCGGGTCGAGGCGGCCGGGCAGGCCGGCTACCGCAAGCTCGTCGAGCGCTACCGGTTCTCCTGGACGCCGGAGAGCGGCCTGCCGGAAAGGCCCGGCAGGCTCGAGTTCCGGCCGGAGCCGGACGACGACGTCATCCTGGACGTCTTCAGGCGCGTGCACGTCGGCAGCCTCGACGCGCACGTGCGGAAGACGGTCGAAGAGCACGGCCTCGACGCGGCCGCGCGGGAGGACCTCGACATCATGCGGTGGATGCCGGCGCCGCGGGACTGGTGGCGGTTGGCGTACACGCGCGATGGCGACCTGGTCGGGCTCACGCTGCCGAGCCGCAACGCCTACGACCCGGTGGTCGGCTACATCGGCGTGGTACCCGGGCACCGCGGCCGCGGCTACGCGTACGACCTGCTGGCCGAGGCCACGCACGACCTCGCCGGGTACGGCGCGGAGAAGATCGTCGCGGGCACCGACGTCGGGAACGTCCCGATGGCCAAGGCGTTCGCGAAGGCGGGTTACGCGGTGACGCAGCACCGCATCGACCTCGTGTGACACCGCGGCGGCCGCGTCTTGCCCGGCGCGGCCGCCGCGCGGTACCGTCGCTAGAGCGATCTATCAAATCGGGGGCTCAGATGGACGTCCTGCAGCAAAAGGGGCTGACGCCGCTTCGGGTGATCCTCGGCTTCTCGCTGGTCAGCACCGCGTTGCACTACGCGCACAACGTGGTCCGGGCGGCGGACTACCCGCAGATCCCCGGCATCTCCGTGCTTGTCACGCAGATCGTCGTGGCGTCCTCATGGGTGCTGTTCACGGCGTCCGGCTGGCTCGGCTACCGCGCCTACGAAGGTGGGCGGTACCCGCGGGCGCTGGCGTTTCTGCTGGTCTACTCGCTGTCCGGGCTGGCCAGCGCCGGGCACTTCCTGGTCGGCGTGCCGCGGATCCCGGCGTTCTGGTTCGCGACGATCGTCACCGACTCGGCGGCAGCCGTGGCCCTGTGGGTCTTCGTAACCTGGGCGTGGTCGGTGCTCAACCGGGTGACCGCGCGAGATCAAGTTTCTACACAACATTGACGTTCGTCTGGCTCATGTAGACAATCGGGAGAGTGACCACCACCACACCGGTTGCCTTCGAACGCCGTCCCGACGAGTACCGCCACTGGCGCCTGCGGGTCGACGGGGAGGTGGCCTGGCTCGAGATGGACGTCGACGAGCAGGGTGGGCTGGTCCCGGGCTACGAGCTCAAGCTCAACTCCTACGACCTCGGCGTCGACATCGAGCTGTACGACGCCACCCAGCGGCTGCGGTTCGAGCACCCCGAGGTCCGCGTGGTCATCGTGACCAGCGCGAAGGACAAGGTCTTCTGCGCCGGGGCGAACATCCGGATGCTGGCCGCGTCCGAGCACCACTGGAAGGTGAACTTCTGCAAGTTCACCAACGAGACCCGCAACGGCATGGAGGACGCCACCGAGCACTCCGGCCAGATCTACCTGGCCGCGGTGAACGGCACCTGCGCCGGCGGCGGCTACGAGATCGCGCTGGCCTGCGAAAAGATCTTCCTGATCGACGACAACTCCTCGACCGTCGCGCTGCCGGAGGTCCCGCTGCTCGGCGTGCTCCCCGGCACCGGCGGGCTGACCCGGGTGGTCGACAAGCGGCGGGTGCGCCGCGACCTCGCCGACGTCTTCGCGACGCGTCCCGACGGCGTCAAGGGCAAGACGGCGGTCGACTGGCGGCTGGTCGACGAGCTGGTCCCGCGCCAGGAGTTCCGCGAAACCGTGCTCGAGCGGGCCCGCGAGATCGCGCGGGAGTCGGACCGGACCGGCGAGGGCGGCATCGAGCTGACCCCGCTGGAACATCGCTATGTCGACACCGAAGTGGCGAAGGACCGGGTCACGATCACCGTCAAGGGCCCCGGAAGCGGCCCCGGCGACCTGCACGAAGAGGGCGCGGGCGGCTGGTTCCTCGCGATGACCCGCGAGCTGGACGACGCCATCCTGCGGCTGCGCACCAACGAGGTCGAAGCGGGCACCTGGATCCTGAAGACGCAGGGCGACCCCGCGAAGGTCGAAGCGCACGAACAGGCCGTGCTCGGGCAGAAGGACTGGCTGGCCAACGAGATCGCGCACTACTTCAAGCGCACGCTGAAACGCCTGGACGTCACCAGCCGCAGCCTGATCGCGCTCATCGAACCCGGCAGCTGCTTCACCGGCGCGCTGCTGGAGCTCGCGCTGGCCGCCGACCGCCAGTACATCCTGGACGGGCCGCCGATCGACGACGAAGACAGTGCCGAACGCGCCACCATCCGGCTGACCGACGCCAACTTCGGCGCCTTCCCGATGGGCAACGGCCTGACCCGCCTGCAGGCGCGGTTCTACGGCGACGACGACCACCTCGCCTGGCTCGCGCGCGAGAAGAACCGCGAGCTGAGCGCGGCCGAAGCCCTCGAACTCGGGCTGGTCACCGACGCGCCGGACGACCTCGACTGGGAGGACGAGATCCGGATCGCGCTCGAAGGCCGGGCGTCGCTGTCGCCGGACGCCCTGACGGGCATGGAGGCCAACCACCGGTTCGTCGGCCCCGAGACCGTCGAGACCAAGATCTTCGGCCGGCTGGCGGCGTGGCAGAACTGGATTTTCACCCGGCCGAACGCATCCGGCCCGGAAGGCGCCCTGCGCCGATACGGTACCGGTCAGAAGGCCGTCTTCGACAGGAAGCGGGTCTAGCGCAGATGCCCGAGAAGATCGACTACGACGCCAAGATCCCCAACAACGTCAACCTCGCCGAGGACCGGCGGCTGCAGCGCGCGCTCGAAGGCTGGCAGCCGAAGTTCATGCACTGGTGGGCCGAAATGGGCCCGACGCTGGAGACCCACGGCGTCTACCTGCGCACCGCGGTCAGCGTCGGCCGCGAGGGGTGGGCGCACTTCGACCACGTCAACGTGCCGGACTACCGCTGGGGCATCTTCCTTGCCGAGCGCGACCCCGACCGGCGGATCGCCTTCGGGGAGCACCAGGGCGAGCCGGTCTGGCAGCAGGTGCCCGGCGAGTACCGCGCCGACCTGCAGCGGCTGATCGTCATCCAGGGCGACACCGAGCCGGCGTCGGTCGAGCAGCAGAAGCTACTCGGCCTCACCGCGCCGAGCCTCTACGACCTGCGCAACCTCTTCCAGGTCAACGTCGAAGAGGGCCGTCACCTGTGGGCGATGGTGTACCTGCTGCACGCCTACTTCGGCCGCGAAGGCCGGGACGAGGCCGAAGGACTGCTGCTGCGCAACTCCGGCAGCCCCGACGCGCCGCGCATCCTCGGCGCGTTCAACGAGGAGACCGCCGACTGGCTGGCCTTCTACATGTTCACCTACTTCACCGACCGCGACGGGAAGTACCAGCTCGGCACGCTCAAGGAAAGCTCCTTCGACCCGCTCTCGCGCACCTGCGAATTCATGCTGAAGGAGGAAGCGCACCACATGATGGTCGGCACCACCGGCGTCGACCGCGTGGTGACCCGCAGCGCCGAGCTGATCCGCGAGCACGACACGTTCGACATCGGCCCGCACGGCGGCATCCCGCTGGACGTCATCCAGCGGTACCTCAACTTCCACTACACCGTCTCGCTCGACCTGTTCGGCAGCGAGACGTCGACGAACGCGGCGAACTACTACACCGCCGGGCTCAAGGGCCGCTGGCAGGAGACCCGCCGCAAGGACGACCACAAGCTCACCGAGGACGCCCGCACCATCGAGCGGCCGAACGACGACGGCACGTGGACGACCGAGGAGATGCAGGCGATCCTGTTGCTCAACCTCGACCTGCGCGGCGAGTACGTGGCCGACTGCCAGACCGGCGTCAACCGGTGGAACAAGATCCTCGCCGAAGCCGGCATCGACTACGCGTTCCGCCTGCCGCACCCTGGCTTCAACCGGGAAGTGGGCATAAACTCCGGCCACCACATCACTCCCGACGGCACCATCGTCGACGAGGCGACGTGGCAGGCCGGCAGGAGCAAGTGGCTGCCCACCACCGAGGACCTCACGTTCGTCCGCTCGCTGATGCACCCGGTGTACGAGCGGGGGAAGATCGCGAGCTGGGTGGCCCCGCCGCGGCAGGGCATCAACGGGAAGCCCTTCGACTACGAGTACGTGTACCTCACGTAGGAGGTCTGGTGGCGACAGGGTTCAATGCCGCGGAGTACCTGCTCTCGGCCGGGCACCCGGACGCGACCGCGGTCGTGTCGCCCCGCCGTTCGCTGACCTACGCCGAGCTGGCGGCGGAGACCGGGCGGGTCGCCGCCGGACTCACCGGACTCGGCGTGCGGCCCGAAGAACGCGTCATGTTCTGCATGGTCGACGACGTCGAGCTGCTCACCGGCATCCTCGGCGCGATGCTGGCGGGCGCGGTCGCGGTGCCCGTCTCGACGATGGTCACCGGGCTGGAGCTGGGCAAGATGCTCGCCGACTCGCGGGCGCGCGTGCTGTGCGTGTCCGGCGAGTTCGCCGAGCAGGCCGTGACCGCGCTCGGGCTCGCCCCCGAGGTCACCGACGTCGTGCTCGACCGCGCCGACGCGGCCGGGTTCCCGGTCCGGACCCACGAGTGGACCGCGCTGGACGGAACGTTCCACAGTGGACTGACGTGGGAGGACTCGCCCGCGTTGTGGCTCTACACGTCGGGTACGACGGGCGAGCCCAAAGGCGCCATGCACCGCCACGCGAGCGTCCGCGCGGTCTGCGAGACGTACGCGCGCGGTGTGCTGGCGACGACGCCGGTGGACCGGTTCCTGTCCGTGCCGAAGCTCTTCTTCGCCTACGGCCTGGGGAATTCCTGCTTCTTCCCGCTCGGCGCCGGCGGCACGACCTTGCTCGAGCCTTCGCGCCCGACACCCTCGTTGTTCGCCAGACGCGCTCGCGAAGAGCAGCCGACGTTGTTCTTCGCCGTCCCGACGTTCTACGCCGCGTTGCTCGCCAGTGACGTCCCGGACGACTCGTTCGCTTCGGTGCGCCACGCGGTTTCGGCCGGGGAGCCGCTGCCCGCGTCCCTGTTCGAACGCTTCCGGGCGCGGTTCGGGCTGGAGATCCTCGACGGCATCGGGTCGACCGAGGCATTGCACATCTTCCTGTCGAACCGGCCCGGCGCGGTGCGGCCGGGCAGCACCGGCGTCCCGGTGCCGGGGTACGAAGTCCAGATCCGCGACGAAGCCGGCGGGGTGGTCGACGCCGCCGGCCGGCCGGGCGAGCTGTTCGTGGCCGGGCCGTCGACGGCGACCGGCTACTGGGCCCGCTACGACGCGACGAAGCTCGTGTTCCAGGGCCGGTGGCTGCGGACCGGCGACAGCTACGTCCGCAACGAGGACGGCACGTACAGCTGTCTCGGCCGGTTCGGGGACATGCTGAAAGCGGGCGGGATCTGGGTGTCACCGTCCGAAGTGGAGGAGCGGCTGCGGCAGCACCCGGCGGTGGCGGAGGTCGCGGTGGTGGCCGCGCCGGACGCCGACGGCCTCGACAAGCCGGTGGCGTGCGTGGTCGCCGCGCCCGGCACGACGGTGGACCCGGCCGAGCTGATCGAGTTCTGCCGCGAGGGTCTCGCCGCGTTCAAGCGCCCGCGTGGCGTGGTCGAACTGGCCGAGCTGCCGAAGACGGCGACCGGCAAGATCCGCCGCAACGTGATCCGCGAGCAGGTCCGCGACGTGCTGCGGGTGGTGCCGAGCACGTGATCGAGGGGCACTTCGTGGTGGACGCGCACGTCCACACCCCGCGGCTGCCGACGCTCAAGCCCGCCTGGCTGCAGTGGGCGCACGACTTCGCGGGGACCTACCCGTGGCGGTCGGTGTATTCCGAAGACGGTTCGGTGGTCCCGGCGGCGATGGACGAGCTGATGGAGTCCGAGGGCGTCGACCGGGTGCTGCTGTTCTGCGAGTACAGCCCGCGTGCGACGGGGATTCAGCCGATCGAGGACAACCTGCCGCTCGTGGAGTTCAACCCGGACCGCTTCCGGCTCGTGGCGAACGTCAACCCGTACCTGCACCACCCGGCGGTCTCGGAGGTTTCGCGTCAGCTGGACCTGGGTGCCGTGGCGTTGAAGATCCACCCGGTGCACGGCGCGTTTTCCCCGGCGGACAAGGAGCTTTACCCGGTCTACCAGCTCTGCGCCGAACGCGGTGTGCCGGTGATCCTCCACTCGGGAACGTCGAGCTTTCCCGGCTCCCGGACCAGTTTCGGCAACCCGGAGCTGATGTCCGACGTGGTCGAGGACTTCCCCGCGCTGCAGTTCGTCTTCGCCCACGGCGGCCGGGGCTGGTGGTACGACGTGGCGGCGTTCCTCGCGCTGGCCCGCGAGAACGTCTGGCTCGACCTCGCCGGGCTGCCGCCGAAGAAGCTGCCGGAGTACTACCGGCGGTTCGACCTCGCCCGGCTGGCAGGCAAGTTCGTGTTCGGCACCGACTGGCCGGGAGTGCCTTCGGTGGCGGGGAACGTCCGCACGCTGCTGGGGCTGGGCCTGCCGGACGAGGTGCTCACCGGCGTGCTGTCGGGCAACGCGATCAAGCTGATGCCGTCGCTGGCGTAGCCTGGCCTGGTGGGGGGACGGATTTCGCTGCTGGTCACGTCGGTGGTGCTGCTGTTCGCCGCCGGTGCCGCACCAGTTCGCCCGCACACGCCGGCGGAGTTCCTGAACCGGACGATCGCGTTGATTCGGGCGCAGTCCATCGACTCGGCCGGCGTGGACTGGCCACGCGTCCAGGCACACGCGGCGTACCTCGCGCGGGGCGCGAGAGCCGACATCGGGACGCTGAAAGCACTCGAGTACGTGATCGGCGAGCTCCACGACCCGCACACGATGCTGGTATTCCCCGGACAGGCGAGGACATCGGAAGCCGAGGTCCCCACGGTGCGGACCGAAGGCGGTATCGCGACTCTCCGCCTTCCCGGGTTGGACCCGCGCGAAGCCGGCGAAGGCCGCTATCTCGACGCGGGGTTCGCGGCACTGGCCGCTGTGCCGCCGGTCTGCGGCTGGATCGTCGACCTGCGGGGAAACACCGGAGGCACGATGTTCCCGATGCTCACGGTGCTCGTCCCGCTGCTCGGCGACGGCCCCGCCGGTGCGTTCGTCGGCCGGGGTGGCGAGCGGACGCCGTGGGAGATCCACGACGGGCAGTTCTGGCTGGACGGGCGATCCATGTCGCCACGGCCCAACCCCGTGCGCCTGCCGCGGCGGCCGATCGCCGTGCTGACGTCCGGTGACACCGCCAGTTCGGGGGAAGCGTCGCTGGTCGCGCTACGCGGGATCGCGCGCTCGTTCGGCGCACCGACCGCGGGGGCCGCGACCGGCAACGACGTCGTCGATCTCGGCGGGGGTGTCATGCTGCTGCTGACCGTGGCCCGCGACGTCGACCGGACCGGCCGGGTCCACGGCAACACGCCGATCCCGCCCGACCAGCCGGCCGCCGATGCCGAGGGCGCGGCGAAGGAGTGGCTGCGCACGCGGGGGTGCCCGTGAAGGCACCCCCGCGCCCCCAGCAGGTCAGCCCCGCACCTCGTGCAGGCAGAGCACGTTGCCTTCGGAGTCGTTGAACCACGCCGCCCGCTCGTTGCCCAGCTCAGCGATGTGGTGGACGGTCTTCAGGCCCTCCAGCTCGAAGTCCTGGAACCGCACCCCGCGTCCCGCCAAGGCCGAAACCTCGCCCTCGAGGTCGCTGACTTCGAAGCTCAACGCCGTGTGCTCGCTCTGCGCACCGGCGGGCATCGGGCGGAGGCCGATGGCTCCCGCGCCCGCCGCGAAGTACAGCGTTCCGTCTTCGCCCTTCCCCGTCTGCTTCAGGCCCAGGGCATCCGCGTAGAAGTGGCCGGCGCGTTCGGTGTCGGTCACCGGGAGCATCGTCGTGATGGTCGAGTCGGTCAGCATGGCTCCCATGGTGCGCCGGTCCGGGCGCCCCGGTGACCTCGGCTTTTCACCGCTCGGCGTTGAACGCGCGCAGGGTCCGCATGGCTTCGGCGAGTGCCGCCGCGTCGTCACCCAGCGGGGTCAGCACGATGCGCCGCAGGATCTCCGCCGCCGCGGCGCGGGCCTTCTTCGCCATGTCGAGCCCGTGGTCGGTGAGCGCGGCGAACGTGACGCGGCGGTCGTCCGGGCTGGGGACGCGGCAGATCAGGTCCGCCGCCACCAGCCGGTCCGCCACCTTCGTGAAGCCGCCGCTGGACAGCGCCGCCTCCGTGGCCAGCTTGGTCATCGGCATCCGGTGGTCGGGCGAGCGGACCAGCCGCAGCAGGATGTCGAAGGACGCGGGCGCGAGCCCTAAGCGGTCGGCGATCTCGCCCATCAGCCTGTCCTGCGTGGCCAGGTAGCCCTCGATGACCAGGCCCCACCACGTGACGATCTCGTCGTCGTCGGTCTTCGGATCCGGGATCACGTGATCAGCCTACCGCAAACCCTCGCCGGAATATATCTTGCACGCGAGAGGTTGTCGCGTTACCTTGACCTCCCAGGAGGCAACCATGTCGATCAAGACGTCCGGCCTGCACCACGTCACCGCGATCGGCGGCGACCCGCAGCGCAACGCCGACTTCTACCTGCGGACACTGGGCCTGCGGCTGGTGAAGACCACCGTGAACTTCGACGACCCGGGCACCTACCACCTCTACTACGGCGACAGCTCGGGCAAGCCGGGCTCGCTGATGACGTTCTTCCCCTGGCCCGACGCGCCCAGCGGCCGCCACGGCACCGGGCAGGCGACGACCACGTCGTTCTCCGTCCCCGAGTCCTCGATCGGCTGGTGGCAGCGGCACCTGGCCGCCCAGGGCATCGAGACCGGCGAGATCCGCAACGCCGACGAAGAGGACACGCTCACCTTCCGCGACCCCGACGGGCTCAAGCTCGCGCTCGTCGCGCACCCGCAGGGCGACCCGCGCGACCCGTGGGACACCGAGCTGGTGCCGGCCGAGCACGCGATCCGCGGCCTGCACTCGGTGACGCTCTCCGTGACGAAGGAGGACGCCACCGCGGGCATGCTCACCGACGGGCTCGGCCTCACCTTCGCCCACCAGGACAGCAACCGTCTGCGCTTCGCCGCCGGCGAGGGCGGGCCGGGCGCGCTGGTCGACGTTCTCGTGACGCCGGACGCGCCGCGCGGGCTGGTCGCCGCGGGCACCGTGCACCACGTCGCCTGGCGCGCGCCGGACGAGCGGACCCAGCAGGCCTGGCGGGAGGAACTCGTCGGCAAGGGCGTGCCCGTGACGTCCATTTTGGACCGCCAGTACTTCCGCTCGATCTACTTCCGCGAACCGGGTGGCACGCTCCTGGAGGTCGCGACCGACGAGCCCGGCTTCGCGATCGACGAGCCGCTGCTGGAACTGGGCCGCGCGCTCAAGCTGCCGCCGTGGCTGGAGCCGCGCCGCGAAGAGATCGAGCACATGCTGCCGAAGCTCGACCTGCCCGCCGAGAACAACCCGGAGCTGTCATGACGCTGACGCACAAGTACGTCGAGGGTGCGCCGGACGCGCCCGTCCTGCTCCTGCTGCACGGCACGGGCGGCGGCCCCGGCGACCTGCTCCCGCTGGCGCGCGAGCTGAGCCCGGACTCCGCCGTGCTGGCCCCGGCCGGTCCGGTGTCGGAGCACGGCGCGGCGCGCTGGTTCCGGCGGCTGGCCGAGGGCGTGTTCGACCACGAAGACGTCGTCAAGCGCGCGAACCAGCTCGCGGACTTCGTCGTCGAAGCCCGGGAGAAGTACGGCCTGGGCGGCCGGCGGCTGGTCGCGGTGGGCTTCTCCAACGGCGCGAACATCGCGGCGGCCGTGCTCCTGCTGCGGCCGGACGTCCTGCGGGAAGCAGCGCTGTTCGCGGCGATGTCGCCGGTCCCGGACCCGCCGTCGCACGACCTCGGCGGCTCCCGCGTCATCCTGGCCAACGGCGAACGCGACCCGATGGCGCCACTGGCGTCCACGGAGGAGCTGATCGGGTTCCTGCGCGAACGCGGCGCCGACGTCGTCACCCAGCGTCACTCAGGTGGGCACCAGATCACGCCGGACGGCGTCCGCGCCGCGGCGCAGTGGATCAAGCCCTGACGTTTGTACGGAGCGTATACCGGCTCGCCCTACGATCGGGCGATGACTAACGAGGCACTACAGCGTGCTACCGAATTGCTGGACGCGGTCATCCTCGCCGACGGGCACAACGACCTGCCGTGGGAGCTCCGGCAGCACGGTGGCCCGAACCCGGTGACGGCGGCCGCGTCCCTCGACCTGACCGTCCGGCAGCCGGCCCTGCACACCGACTTCCCGAAGCTCGCCGACGGGAAGCTCGGCATGCAGTTCTGGTCGGTGTACGTGCCGTGCGAGTTCGAGGGCCACAGCGCCGTGACCGCCGTCCTCGAGCAGATCGAACTCGTCCACCAGCTGGCCGAGCGCTACCCCGACCGGCTCCGCCTGGCCGACACCGCCGACGAGGCCGAAGCGGCGTTCGCCGACGGCCGGATCGCGTCACTGCTCGGCGCCGAAGGCGGCCACTGCATCGCCGAGTCGCTCGGCGTGCTGCGGGTGCTGCGCCGCCTCGGCGTCCGCTACCTGACGCTGACGCACAACTACAACACGACCTGGGCCGATTCGGGCACCGACGAGCCGGTCCACGGCGGGCTCACCGAGTTCGGCCGCGACGTCGTGCGCGAGATGAACAAGATCGGCATGATGGTCGACCTCTCGCACGTCGCGCCGTCGACCATGCGCGACGCGATCGAGGTCAGCTCGGTGCCGGTGATCTTCAGCCACTCCTCGTGCCTCGCGGTCAACGACCACCCGCGCAACATCCCGGACGACGTCCTCGCGCTGCTGCCCGGCAACGGCGGCGTCGCGATGACCACGTTCGTGCCGGCGTTCGTCTCACCGAAGGTCACCGCCTGGGATCAGGAGCTGAAGGCCGCCATGGAGGCGGCCGGGCAGGACTACCGGAACCTCGGGCAGCGCGGGCGGTTCGTGAAGGAGTGGGACGGCCCGCCCAAGCCGAAGGCCACCGTCGACGACGTGGTCGCGCACGTCGAGCACGCCCGCGAGGTCGCCGGGATCGACCACATCGGCCTCGGCGGCGACTACGACGGCGTCGGCTCGCTGCCGGAGGGGCTGGAGGACACGTCCAAGTACCCGGTGCTGTTCGCGGCCCTGCTCGAGCGCGGCTGGAGTGAGGAAGACTGCGCGAAACTGGCCGGGAAGAACACGCTCCGCGTGCTTCGCGAGGTCGACGGCTTCGCCCGTTAGGGGGTTTGACACAGCGCTCCCCGCGCGCCGGACGGACACTGAGGACATGACGCACGCGCGCGGGGGCGCGGCCGACCGCCCCACCGGCCCGACCGACCACGACCTGCCCGGAACCGGCGGCCCCGGCCGCCACGAACTGGACGAGAGCGAGGTGCCCGAGGGCGCGCTCGAGCCCGCCGAGCTGCGGGCCGGCGACGTCCGGCCCGGCGCCGAGGAGGTCACGCCGGTCCGGCCGGCACCCGCCAAACCGGCCGCCAAGATCAAGCGGACCCGGATCAGCGGCACCTGGGTCGCGGTGATCGCCGGGCTGCTCGTGCTCGTCGTCCTGCTGGTCTTCATCCTGCAGAACCTGGACTCGGTGACCGTGCACTTCTTCGGCGCCGAAGGCAGCCTGCCGCTGGCCATCGCGATGCTGTTCTCGGCCATCGGCGGGGCGGCGCTCGTCGCGCTCATCGGCGGCGCCCGGATCCTGCAGCTGCGCAAGCAGGCCCGGCGGCGCTGACCCTCAGACGATGATCGACGTCATCGTCAGCACCTGGGCGCAAACGTTTTCGTCCCCGGTCGCGCGGACGCGGCCGAGGTCGGCGGCGTTGCGCGTGCAGAGGCGCCAGAACGTGTCGAAGTCCGTGGTCACGGCGGCCAGCGGGGTGCGCGACGGCGGCGCGCCGCGGTCCAGCGTCCAGCCGTCACGCTCGCGCCGGGCGTACCACTTGCCCACGCCGGTCACGGTGTAGCCGACCTGCTTGCCGACGCGCGCCTCGACGTTCCGCAGCGTGTGCGGCAGCGCCCGGACGAACGTGTCGGCGATCGGCTCGGCGTACTCGGCTTCGAGCGGCGTGTGCTCCAGTGCTTCGCGGATCTGCACGTGGTGGACCCAGAACTCCGAATAGTCGCGGGCCGCGTCGAGCCAGCGGGGCGCCGGCTCGGCACCCGCCCAGCTCACGGGTTCGCCGGGGACGTCGAGGTCCAGCTTGGCCCAGTAGTCGGTCGTCTGGCCCATGAACTCGTACAGCATCGTCAGCAGCACGTCGGTCGAGAGACGGCGGCACGCGACGACCCACTCCTCGTTGATCCGGTCGACGAACCGCGCGAACGGCTCACCCGCACGGGGGGATTCCGCCCGGTGCCCGTCGCGGCCGCGGGACAGCCGGCCGACCTTGTCACCCAGCAGGTGGGCGGCGACGTCCTTGACGGACCAGCCGGCGCACATCGTCGGCCGCTGCCAGTCTTCGTCGGTCAACGCGCCGAGCAGCGTCATCAGCGCCTGCTCCTCTTTCGCGAAGTACGGGAGGACGTCGATCGGCGGGCCCCAGCGCGTCGGACTCATGCGCCCCATAATGCCGGTCATCACACGCCCATCCGGCCTACCCGCAGGTAGCATCAGCCCGAACGCAGAGGGGAGTCCGCCGGTGAACGCAGAGCGACCGAACGGCCGGGGCACCGCCGACGAGGTGGCCGACTTCGCGCGCCGCGCCGGGCAGCTGGCGGGCTGGGCCGCGCGCACCGGCTTCGCGCTCGGCCGGAAGCTCCCGGGCGTCGAGACCGCCGAGCGCACCGTCCGGCAGGTCGAGCACCAGCTGCTGGCCGAGCTGCGGCGCCGGCTCGACGAGGTCGACGACCCGTACCACGCGGCGCTCACCGCGGCCTCGGCGATGAACCGCCCGGCCGTGCCGGGGAAGGTCGAAGCCACCGTCACGCTCGTGCCCGCGCGCGACAACCACGCCGAGCCGCTGCGCGCCGCGATGGCCGAGCTGCTCAACCACTCGATCGGCTTCGGCCGCGACCGGGCCCGCGAATACTTCTACGCGATCATCCTCCGCCAGCTGACCCCGGACGAGGCCCGCATCCTGTCCGCGCTCTCGGACGGCTCGCCGTTCCCGGTGGTCGACGTCGTCGAGCGGACCGGCCTCGGCGGCAACGGCCGGGTCGCGCTGCGCAACGCCTCGACGGTCGGCAAGGCGGCCGGGGTGTCGCTGCCCGACCAGGTGCCCGGCTACGTCACGCGGCTGATCGGGCTCGGCCTCGTCGACCTCGACGAAGAGGTGCCGGCGCTGGAGACGCAGTACGAGATCCTGCTGACCGACGAGACGGTGCGCGAGGCGGAGAAGCTGGTCAAGCGCCCGAAGTTCGTCCGGCGGACGATCCACATCTCGCGCCTGGGGGCGCAGTTCTGGCAGGCCTGCGACCCGAGCTTCGGATAGCGGGATGGGGGCCTTCCTCGGCGGCATCGTCGCCGACTTCGCGCGGCACTGGCCCCTCTACGTCTCGATCCCGGTCGTGGCCGCGCTGATCGGCTACGGCACCAAGCTCGTCGCGATCCGGATGATGTTCCAGCCGGTGGAGTTCCTCGGCGTCAAGCCGTTCTTCGGCTGGCAGGGCATCGTGCCGAAGCGCGCGGCGCGGATGGCGAGCATCGCCTGCGACACGATGACCGAGCAGCTGATCAAGCCGGCGGAGGTCGTGGCCCGGCTGGACGCGGGCCGGATCGCGAAGGAGATCGAGAAACCGCTGCTCTCGGCGGTCGAGGACATCGTGCGCGAGGTGGCGGCGGCCTACCAGCCGGGGCTGTGGGAGTCCCTGCCGGTGCGCGTGCAGCGGCTGGTGATCGAGCGCGTCCAGCACGAGTCGCCGCGGATGGTCGCGGCCGTGCTCGACCTGATCAAGTCCGATGTGGACAGCGTGTTCGACCTCAAGGGCATGGTGGTCACCAGCCTGGTCAAGGACAAGCGGCTGCTCAACCGGATCTTCCAGGAGGCGGGTGCGCGAGAGTTCAAGTTCATCGCCCGCTCGGGCCTGGTGTTCGGCGGCGCGATCGGCGTCATCCAGATGGTGGCCTGGGTGCTGTTCAAGTTCCCGCCGATCATGCCGGTGTTCGGCCTGTTCACCGGCTGGTTCACCGACTGGCTGGCGTTGCGGATGATCTTCTACCCGATCGAGCCGCGCAAGTACTTCGGCGTGACGTGGCAGGGCCTGTTCCTGAAGCGGCGCGCGGAGGTCGCGGAGGCGTACGGGTCGTTGATCGCCAAGGAGATCATCACCCCGCACAACGTCATCGAGGCCATCCTGCACGGCCCGCTGTCGGACCGGGTGCTGGCGCTGATCCAGCGCCAGCTCGACCGCGAGCTCGGCCGCCGGATGAAGCCGCTGCTGGTGTTCGCGGTGGGCAGCCGGAAGTACCAGGACATGAAACTGGCGATCGCGTCGCAGATCATGTCCCGCCTGCCGGAGACGATGCGCTACATCGAGGACTACGCGACCGACGCGATGGACATCCGCAACGTGCTGGTGTCGAAGATGAAGCAGCTGACCCCGCGTGAGTTCGAGCGGCTGCTGCGGCCGGCGTTCGAGCAGGACGAGTGGATCCTGATCGCGACGGGCGCGGTGCTCGGGTTCGCGGTCGGTGAGGCGCAGGTCCTGCTGCTGGAGCACCTGGCGGGCTAGCGGACTGGCCGTCCGGGCGAGCAAGTCCACCCGATCGGCCGTACCCGCGGACGTATCCCCGCCCGCCCCCCGCGCCTCTACTCTGCGGCAGGACGACGACGGGCGGGGGAGCCCATGACCGCAGAACCGTGGCCGCAGGAAATCCGGCTGGCGATGACGATGGTCGGCGGCGCCAGCCTGGCCGTCTGGATGGGCGGTGTCGCCAGTGAGACGTCGCAGCTGCTGCGCGAGTCCCGGGGTGACGCCGCGCCCGGGCTCTACCGCAGGCTCCTCGACCTGCTGCGCGCGTCCGTCTCCATCGACGTGCTGACCGGGACCAGCGCCGGTGGGATCAACGCCGCCTGCCTCGGCCTCGCCGAGGCCTTCGGCTCCACGCCGGAGGTGCTGCGTGACACCTGGATCGAGATCGGCTCGCTGGACAACCTCGTCCGCGATCCGGCCGAAGCGCAGCCGCGGTCGGTGCTCGACGGCGACCGCGTGCTGCTCGGCGACCTCGAACGGGCACTGCACCGGATCACCGATCCCGGCACCCCGCCGCCGGCGGCGCCGGACATCACCGTGCTGCTCACCGGCACCATGATCGACGGCGAGACCACCCGGTTCGACGACGCGCTCGGCAACCTCGTGCGCGACACCGAGCACCGGATGCTCTTCCGCTTCGAGGGTCCACTGTGGACAGAAGGTGTGCAGGGGCCGCTCGCGCTCGCCGCGCGGTCCACCGCGTCCTTCCCCGGTGCCTTCGAGCTGTCGCGGCTGCCCATCGGCACGGCGGCCGCCGACGAGCTGCACCCCGACATGACCGCCTACACCGACCTCACCCGGTCGCACTGGCTGACCGACGGCGGCGTGCTGCTCAACAAACCGCTGAGGCCGGCGCTGCGGGAGATCTTCGAGCGCCCGTCCCACGCGGACGTCCGGCGGCTGCTGCTCTACGTCGTGCCGACCGGCGAGCGGGACGCCGCCGGGATCGCGTGCGACGCCGCAGATCCGCCGCTGCTGTCCAACGCGCTGAGCAAGGTCGTCTCCACGGTGATGAGCCAGTCGATCAGCGCCGAGCTCGATGACCTGACCCGGCACAACGACGCCGTCGTCCGGACCCGCGACACCCGCGTCTCGCTCGCGGCGCTCGGCCTGCGCGGCGGCCCGGACTGCCTGATCGACCGGCGCATCTCCGCCGCCTACCTGGAGCGGCGGACGGCCGAGGACGCGGCCGAGCTGGTCCGCGTCGCCGCCCGCCGGTACGCACTGTCCGGTGTGGACACCGAAGCTCGCGAGTGGGCCTCCGGCATGTCGCAGCAGCTGCGGGCGGTCGCCGTCGCCGGACTGAGCAGCGGCATCCCGCCCGAGCCGCCGTCGACGACCATGACCGTGGCGGATCTCGTGGCCTACCGCACGAGCGCGCTCGACGACGCCGTGGCGACCGGGCTGCAGCTGATCAACGCCGGCTTCCGGCTCGGCCCGGACGCCACGCAGGCCAAGGAGCTCAACGACGCACGGGCCGGCCTGCACGCGGCGCGCCGGAAGTCCGCCAGGGGCGTGCGGCTGGCGGCGTGGATCGCCGGGCACGACGGGCCCGGCGCGAGCAGCACACTTGCGGGCTGGATCCGCGAACTGGCCGAGGAGTGGGCCGGTCTCGGTCGGTCGGACGCGGTCGCGCAGGCCTGGCCGATGGTCGTGACGGCGCTGCGGGCCGCGACGCCGACATTGCGTGCGCTGTCCGGAGAAGCGCCCGGCGGCACGGTCGAAACCCTGCTCGACTGGCTCGAACCCGGATCCACCGACGACGTCGTCCAAGCCCGGCTGCTGGCCCTGCACGTCGCGACGCGGGGCCTGCTCGCGCAGGCGCCGTCGGTCGACCAGCGCGTCGAGCTGGTGCAGGTCAGCGCGGATTCCCGGACGTTGCTGGACCTCAAGCGGCGCCGGTCGCGGGACAAGCTGACCGGGATGCAGGCCGGCTACTTCGGCGCGTTCTACAAGTCGTCGTGGCGCGCCAGCGACTGGATGTGGGGCCGCGTCGACGGCGCCGGCTGGCTGGTGCAGTGCCTGCTCGACCCGGTGCGGCTGGAGACCCTCCGCGACCTCCTCGGCGCGGAGGCGTTCCGCGAGGAACTCGTCGCGGCCTTGACGCCGGTCTGGCGCGCACCCGACCGCGACGACAACGCCGAACCCGCCGAGGTCGGGCAGCTGACCGCGCAGCTCGACGCCGAACTGGCGTTCCTCGGCCTCGACGCGGGACTGCGCCCGGTCGCGTTCGGCGCCGCCCGCCCGGTCAGCATGCCGGTGACGGCGATGGTGCTGGCCCGCTCGCGGCAGGCGGAGATCGCCGCGGAGGAGCTGCCGGTCGTGGCGAAGCAGGCCGCCGCCGACGTCGAGGTGAGCGGGTGCAGCGGCCGGGCGTCGGCGGGGTTCCGGGCGCGGGCCGCGCAGCCGATCGACGGGCCGGCCGCCGCGCAGCGCGTGTTCCAGGCGTGCCAGGTCTCGGCGGAGAGGTTCGCGGGTGAGCAGGGCACCGCGCAGCTGACGCGCACGCTGGTCAAGCTCGGGGCCGCGACGGTCAACGCGGGGACGGTGGCGTTCCGCCTGCCCGGCGGCTGGCCGCGGACGGTCGCGGGCATCCTGCGGACGGTGGCCAGGAGCACGGCGAAGGTCACGCAGAGCGCGTCCCGGCTGGGCACGCCCGGTTCCCTGGTGGCCGGCGTGCTGGCGCTGCTGGCCGGGCTGGTGATCGGCGGCAACGGCGGCGCGGTCCTGCAGTGGGTCGGCCTCCCGGTGCTGGCCGGCGCGGTCGTCTACCTCGCGACGGCGTTGCTGACCATGGGCCGCGCGCCGCGGCGCGCGTTCGCCGTGCTGGGCGTGCTGGCCGTGGCGGCCTTGCTGCTGGCCGCGTTCCTGCCCCCGATCGCGCGGCCGTTCTTCGGCTGGCTGGGCAACGTCGTGGCCGGCTGGCGCCGCGGTGACGGCGCGGTGTGGTGGCTGGTGGTGTCCGGGTTGCTGATCCTGCCCGCCGTCGTGATGCCGGTGAGCGGGCTCTGGCGCCGGCTGCGGCACCGGGCCTGACGCCGTCCCCCGTCCGGCCCGTCGCCTTGCGATCACCGGGGTTTGGGGTCATGGTTCGGGGAGACCGCGAACCACGGGTGCGCGGCCCAGGCGCGCGTGTGCCCAATGATCGCCACCTTCAAACATGTTTGTGGGACTGCTCACCGGGTACTCCGCGTCGCCGCAGGTCATGGCGGGGTCGTGAGCCACGTCGCTGGCGGGCGGAAAATTCTCTGTTACGTTTCCTGAGTATGTCCGTAACGCACTTGATCGAATCCCCGACCAAGGCGGACGGCGCGCAGCTGTGGCGAATCGCGCGTGATTCCGCCAAGCTCGATCTCAACTCGCCGTACGCATACATGCTGTGGTGCCGCGATTTCGCCGGGTCTTCGGTCGTCGCGCGCGAAGACGGCGAGGCCGTCGGATTCGTCATCGCCTACCGCAGGCCGGACGACCCGGCGACGGCGCTCGTCTGGCAGGTCGCGGTCGACGCGTCCCAGCGCGGGAAAGGCCTGGCCGGAGCGCTGCTCGATGCCCTGTACACGCGTCTGGTCGGCGAGGGGGTGCGTTACCTCGAGACCACCATCACCCCGGACAACGAGGCGTCCATCCGGCTGTTCACGTCGTTCGCCAAGCGCTGGAACGCCGCGGTGGAAACCAGCGTGCTGTTCGGCGGGGAGGATTTCCCCGAAGCCGGGCACCTGCCCGAAGAGCTTTACCGCATCGGTCCGCTCACGACACGCACAGATCCGGGCGAGTAGGAGAAAAGAAACGTCATGAGCATCTTCGAAGAGCTCGAATCCGAGGTTCGCAGCTACAGCCGCGGCTGGCCGGTCGTGTTCGACCGCGCCCAGGGCAGCTGGCTGTACGACGAAAGCGGAAAGCCCTATCTCGACTTCTTCGCCGGGGCCGGCGCGCTGAACTACGGGCACAACAACCCGAAGCTGAAGCAGGCGCTCATCGACTACATCCAGCGTGACGGCGTCACCCACGCGCTCGACATGTTCACCGTGGCCAAGCGCGACTTCCTGCAGACCTTCCGCGACAAGATCCTCGACCCGCGCGGCCTCGGCTACAAGGTCGTGTTCCCCGGGCCGGGCGGCGCGAACGCCGTCGAGGCGGCGCTGAAGCTGGCGCGCAAGGTGACCGGCAAGGAAGCGGTCATCAACTTCACCAACGCCTTCCACGGCATGACACTGGGCGCGCTGTCGGTCACCGGCAACTCGATGAAGCGCGGCGGCGCCGGCGTTCCGCTGGTGCACGCCACCCCGATGCCCTACGACAAGTACTTCGACGGCGCGATGCCGGACTTCCTCTACTTCGAGAAGCTCCTGGAGGATTCCGGCAGCGGGCTCAACGAGCCGGCCGCGGTCATCGTCGAAGGCGTCCAGGGCGAGGGCGGCATCAACGCCGCGCGCCTGGAGTGGCTGAAGGGGCTCGACGACCTCTGCAAGCGCCACAACATCCTGCTGATCCTCGACGACGTCCAGATGGGCTGCGGCCGCACCGGGCCGTTCTTCAGCTTCGAGGACGCCGGGATCAAGCCGGACATCGTCTGCCTGTCGAAGTCGATCGGCGGCTACGGCATCCCGATGGCGCTGACGCTGATCAAGCCCGAGCTGGACGTCTGGGAGCCGGGCGAGCACAACGGCACCTTCCGCGGCATCAGCCCGGCGTTCGTCACCGCGAAGGAAGCGATCGACGTCTACTGGAGCGACGACGAGCTGGAGAAGTCGACGAAGGCGAAGGGCGAGCGCATCGCCGCCGCGTTCTCCGGCATCGTCGAGGCCTACCCCGAGGCGAACCTGATCGCCAAGGGCCGCGGTCTCGCGCGCGGCATCGAGTTCGCCGACGGCGAGCTGGCCGGCCGGGTCTGCGCGGAAGCGTTTGCGCGCGGCCTGCTGATGGAAACCTCCGGTCCGGACGGCGAAGTGATGAAGCTGCTGCCGCCGCTGACCCTGACCGACGACGAGCTGACGCAGGGCCTGTCGATCATCGACGAGTCCGTCAAGGCCGTCCTGAAGAAGTAAGGAGTTCGCCCGTGCTCGTCCGCACGCTCGACGAGATCACCGACACCGACGCCGACATCAAGACGGAGAACTGGCGCAGCAAGCGGATCATCCTCGCCAAGGAGGGCGTCGGCTTCTCGGTGCACGAGACCACGCTGTACGCGGGGACGGTCAACGACTTCTGGTACGCCAACCACATCGAGGCGGTGTTCATCACCTCCGGCGAGGGCGAGATCGAAGACCTGGCGACCGGCAAGGTGTACGAGCTCAAGCCCGGCACGCTCTACCTGCTCAACGACCACGACAAGCACCAGGTCCGGCCGAAGACCGAGATCAAGTGTGTCTGCGTGTTCAACCCCCCGGTGACCGGTCGCGAGGTGCACGACGAGAACGGCGTGTACCCGCTGATCACCGAGGACCAGTGAGGCTTATTCAGCCGTCGGCCGCCACATGACTTTGCCCTGATCAGCGGTGTGCGAGCGGGGCGTGGCGGCCTGACCAGAATAAGCCTCAGTAAACCGGAGAGGAAACAGGAGGCGAAGCCCGTGACGCTGACGGACACCCGGGTCGACGACGGTTACCCGACCCGGATCACCGGTACGCCGGCCCACCTGCCGCGCGTGCACCCCACCGTGTGGGGTACCGGAGCCGACGGCCCGATCGACGCCGCCACGCTGGCGAACCACGACGCCAAGGGCTACACCGTCGTCGAGGACATGCTGTCCGTCGGCGAGGTGCAGACGTACTGGCAGGAGCTGGTGCGGCTGGCCGGCGACAAGGCGCTCGCCGGCGACGAGCGCGTGATCACCGAGGCGAAGACCGGTGAGGTCCGGTCGATCTTCGACGTCCACGAGATTTCGGACCTGATCGCCGAGCTGGTGCGCGACCCGCGCGTGCTGGACCGGGCCCGGCAGCTGCTCGGCTCCGAGGTGTACATCCACCAGAGCCGCGTCAACTACATGCCCGGATTCAAGGGCACCGGGTTCTACTGGCACTCGGACTTCGAAACCTGGCACGCGGAGGACGGCATGCCGACCCCGCGCGCGGTCAGCTGCTCGATCGCGCTGACCGACAACTACCCCTTCAACGGCGGCCTGATGATCATGCCGGGCTCGCACCGGACGTTCGTCCAGTGCGCCGGCGAGACGCCGGAGGACAACTACAAGAGCTCGCTCAAGGACCAGCGGGTGGGCGTGCCGACCGAGGACGACATCACGAAGATGGCGGCCGAGTACGGCATCGACCAGTTCACCGGCCAGGCGGGCTCGGCGCTGTGGTTCGACTCGAACATCATGCACGGCTCCGGGAACAACATCACGCCGTACCCGCGCTCGAACATCTTCCTGGTGTTCAACAGCGTGGAGAACGCGCTGCAGGAGCCGTTCGCGGCGACCACGCCGCGGCCGGCCTTCATCGCGGGCCGCGACTCGACGCCGATCAGGCGGTAGTTGCCCGACCCGCCGGTGACCGGCCCGGTGCGCTTTGTTACCGTGTCGCCACCGCGCGGGTATGTGGCCCGCGCAACACGTCTTCGCGGACGACCGGCGGCGGGTGCTTCGCTCGGGGTGAGCACACCTGCCCGGTGGCCCTCGGTGGCGGACGGGCGGACCGCACCCCCTGGCGGCCTGGCCGGAGATCCACCACGACCCCGCACCAGCGGATCGGGACCGCTGGTGCGGGGTCGTGTCACGTCCGGCGCCGGTGGATGTCGCACGGCTCTCCTGCTCCGCCTGCGGAATCCGCAGAACCGCCAAAACACCTGGTACCGGCCCTGCGGCACAGCCGGTGACCACGGTAGGTTGACTTTTCCGGCGAGGGAGACGCCGGAAGACCCCGGGGAGGTGGGCGCGAGCATGGCCGAAATCCGGCTCCAGCTGCTCGGGCCCGTCCAGCTGTTCGACGGCGACGTCGCGATCCCCATCGGCGGGCCCGGCGTCCGCGGCCTGCTCGCCCTCCTCGCCCTCAAGCCCGGCAAGGTCGTCGGGCTCGACGAGATCATCGACGCGCTCTGGGGCCACGACCCGCCGGCCACCGCGCGCACCATCGTCCACGGCAACGTCTCGCACCTGCGGCGGATCCTGCGTGACGTCGGCGGCCCGCGCATCCTGACCACGCCGCCGGGCTACCGCCTGGAGATCGAACCCGAGCGCATCGACGTCCACCGGGCGCGCGGCCTCCTGGACCGCGCGTCGGTGGCCACCCCGGAGACCGCCGCCGCGCTGCTGGCCGAGGCGCTTTCGCTGTGGCAAGGCCCGGCGCTCGGTGGCGTGCCGGACTCGCTGCGAGCGCCCGAGCTGGAGGACCTGCGCCGCGCCGTGCACGGCGCCCGCGTCGACGCGGACCTCGACCTCGGCCGGCACGCCGAGCTGATCGTCGAGCTCAGCCCGATCGTGCGGGCCGACCCGCTGGCCGAGCGGACCGCCGGGCAGCTGATGCGGGCGCTCTACCACGCCGGGCGCCGCGGGGACGCGCTCGAGCTGTACCGGACCGTCTCCCGCGCGACCCTGCGCACCCTCGGCGTCGAGCCGGGCGCGGAGCTGCGGTGGCTGCACGAGCGCGTGCTCAACGACGACCTCCCGGCGCGCGACGTCGCCGCCCCGGCCGCCGTCGACGGGCCGGGCAAGGCCATCTCGCAGCTGCCCGCCGCCGTGCCGAGCCTGGCCGGGCGCGAGGAAGAGCTGGCTTGGCTCGACAGCCTGGTCACGCGCGCCGAAGCGGGCGAGACGACGATCGCCGTCGTCACCGGGACCGCCGGGGTCGGCAAGAGCACGCTGGTCGTGTGGTGGGCGCACCGCGTCGCGCCGCGGTTCCCGGACGGCGTGCTGTTCGCGTCGCTGCGCGGCTTCGACCCGCACCACCCGCCGCTGGACCCGGCGGAGCTGCTCACGCAGTTCCTGCTCGGCCTGGGCGTCGAAACCGCGAAGATCCCGGAGCTGCTGCACGAACGGGTCGCGCTCTACCGGTCGCTGATCGCCGGACGGCGGATGCTGGTGCTGCTCGACGACGCCCGCACCGCCGAGCAGGTGCGTCCGCTGCTGCCGCCGAGCGCGCGGACGATGACGGTCGTGACCAGCCGGTCCCGCCTCGACGGGTTGGCGGTCTCGAACGCGGCCAAGCAGCGCGTGCTCGGCACGCTGGCGCCGGACGACGCCGTGCGGCTCATCGAGGAGCTGGCCGGTCCGGCGAGCCTCAACCACGCCCTCGCGCGGCTCTGCGGCTACCTCCCGCTCGCGCTGCGGATCGCCGGCGCCCGGCTCTCGGCGAGCGCGCAGCGGACCGTGGAGGAACTGGTCGGCGAACTCGGCAACGAGCGCACCCGGCTGGCCGGGCTGCAGGTCGACGGCGCCGACGACGGCGTGCGCGCGGCCTTCGACGTCTCCTTCCGCGGCCTGCCCGCCGAGATCGCGGAGACGTTCCTGCAGCTGGGCGCGGTGCCCGGGGTGATGGTCGGCCCGCACCTGATGGCGGCGGTCGCGCAAATCCCGGTGACCGAGGCGCGACGGCGGCTGCGCGCGCTGGCCGCGCACAACCTCATCGACGAGACCGCGCGAGACGTCTTCGTCCCGCACGACCTCGTCTGGCTCTACCTGCGTGAACTCGCGGAGCAGGAGCTGGCCGAGAAGGAGCGGGAAGCGGCGCTCGGCTGGACGGTCCGCTACTACCAGGCGGCGGCCGACCGGGCGCGGCGCCGGCTCGGTCCCGTCGCCGATCCGCTCGACTTCACCGGCGTGCTCGACGGCGACTCGACGCCGCCGTTGCCCGGCGCGGCCGAGGCGCGGGACTGGTTCGCGGCCGAGTGGCCGAACCTCTTGGCGGTCCTCGACGCCGGGTACGCCGCGGGCCGCCACGACGAGGTGTGGCGGCTGGCGCGGGTCGTCCACAGCTACCGGGTCGTCTGCCCGCTGCTGGACGAATGGACGCGGATGGCGGATCTGGGCGTCGCCGCCGCGGAAGCCGCGGGCGACGTCGCCGGCCAGTGCTGGCTGCGGCTCGCGCGGTGCGAGATCGCGCTGACGTTCGAGCTGCCGGGCGCGGGCCTCGCCGACGCCGAACGGGCACTGGAGCTGGCCGCCGGATCGGCCGACGCGCGGCTGGTGACGTCGGCGGACCTGCACCTGGGCCGCGCGCTGAGCCGGCTCGGCGAGCACCGGCGGGCCATCGACCGGCTGGCCAAAGCCGTCGCGGAGGCCCCGGATGTCACCTTGCGCGGCCAGGCGCTCAGCAGCTGCGCGCAGGCGGAGAAACGCGCGGGCCGCCTGGCGGAGGCGATCGCCCACCAGCGGGCGGGGCTGGCCATCGACCGAGAACTCGGCGACGACGAGCGGGTGGTGGCCTCGCTGGGCAAGCTCGCCGAGCTCGCGTTGCGCGCGGGCGACCTCCCGGCGGCGGAGCGGTACGTGTGGGAGGCGATCGACCTGGCGATCAGCCGCGAGCTGGTGATCCGCGAGGGCGCCCTGCGGCTGACGCTGGGCCGCGTGCTGCGCGCGCGGGGCGACCTGGACGGCGCCCGGGAGCAGCTGGCGTTGTCGGTCCGCGTTTACGAGCGGGTGCATCCGAAGCTGGTCGGTGAAGTCCGCACGGAACTCGCGCAACTGGAGTGAGACTTTGGCGCGACAACTCTTCGGCGATGATCCACATTTGTGGAGAGAATGACGGTTGCGAATAGGTCACGGCCCGGTGCCCGCGGTCAATCCTTAGTGGATTCTTAGTGTCGCCGGGCCGTGTCCGCGTAGGTTCGGCAGTGCCGGCAGAGCCCTAGGGGAGGGGCAGGCTGAGAAGCCGGCGCCAAGCCCCGCGCGGGAAAACCCGCCGGGGCCGGGAGCCGCCAGGAGCGGCTCGTGGCGGCCCGGCCGGCCGAAGTGGGGGTAGGCCGGCCGGTCGCCAGGCGGCTCAGCCCACGTTCGCCGTGCATAGCGCGATCGTCGTCCCGCTGTTTTCGGCGACCTTCCGGCCGTCGACCAGAATGGCGCAGCGGATTTCGTTGTTCACGTTCGAATTGCGCGTGTCCGCGGTCAGCGTCAGCAGGTACGAGCCACTGTTGTAGGACGCCTTGCCCTCCCACGCGTCGGTGCTCGCGGGCGCGTTTTCCGTCCGCTGGTCCGACAGGCTGCCGTAGCGGACGGTGGCACCGCCGGCCGAGGTCACCTGGAACGTCACGGAGTGCTTGTCCCCGGCCACCGCGGGCAGGTGCAGCCCGGTCTCGCCGCCGCCGAGGAACGTCCCGTACAGCAGCACCCCGGCCGTCGAGAGCAGCGCGGCGACCGAGACCACGGTGGCGGTGATCGCCAGCCCGCGGCCGCCCACCGCACCCCGCCTGGCCTGGACCAACCCGACGATCGCCAGGACCAGCCCGATCCCGGCCAGCGGCCACGCGACGTACCCGATGTCCGGGACGAAGGCGACGACCAGCGCGGCCGCGCCGAGCACCAGGCCCGCGGCGGCGAGGACGTTCCGCCCGCGCTTCGCGTTGGCTTGACGACGCTCCGTGGCCGTCACCGGTGGCGCGGGCCGTCCGTGGCGCGCGGTGGTCGGCGGCGGGTACTGCGGGTCGGTCATCATGCGAGCCCCTTCGGGTGCGAGTGCGACGACGTTAACCCATAAGAGTGCCCGCGAACGAAATTGTTACATTCTGGAAAAAGTCATTGTCCCACCATTTCGCGCGAGGTATCGGTATTTCCTGACATCGCGCGCAGGGTGTGGCCCGGTGATCAATGCGAAGAATATCGGGATTCCCACTGTTTTCGTGGCCGTTCGGCCCACGACGACCGTCGGTACCGGCGGTCAAGACGAAAGTCGCAAGCCAGACTTCTCAGTCGAAAAGGCTCACTTCGGGAGTGATTTCGAGCAGCTCGAAAACGGGACGGCCGCGCCGGCCGTCAATGGTCGTCGTGCGCACGACGCGCAGCCGGGCGGTCACCGGCCGGTCGAGGTTCTCCTTGATCTGGTCGAGCAGGTCCGGCGCCACCGCGCCCTGGATCGTCCCACCCGACTCGCGGTCGAGGTAGAAGATGCGGCGCCGGGTGCGGACACCGTCGAGCCGTCCGCGGACGGTCTCGTAGCCGACCTCCTCGCGGGACTCGCGGAGGCTGCCCTGCAGGATCCGCGCCTGCTCGGTCGTCATGCTGCGGGTGACCTGCTCGCCGGAGGTCGGCGTCAGCGCCATCCCGATGCCGGCGTTCTTCGCGACGGCGTTGACGATGTCGCTGACGGCGTTGCGGACGGTGTCGCGCTGGAGCAGCACGGCGTCGAGCGCGCCGTCGTCGGACCCGTTCGCCGGCAGGAAGTCGCACAGCTCCTTGACCGCGCGCTCGGACAGCGTCTCGATACCGTCGATGATCAGCGCGTCGTCGGTGACGTCGAGTTCCGGGAAGCCGAAGAAGATCGCGTTGCCCGCCTGGCCGCGCTGGATCAGCGGCGCCTTGTCGCGATCGGCCTGCTGGACGATCGTGACCTCGCCGGCGGGGTTCCGGATGATGTGCCCGATCTTGGCCGTCGCGTCCTGCAGGGCGCGGCTGATGTCGGAGAAGGTGTAGGCGTCGATGGTCTGCTCACCGATCACCGACACGTGCAGCAGCGGCGAGCGGGACGTCCGCTCGAACTTGGCGTTGGCCGCCATCGCGGAGGCACGCGCCAGGTCGTCGAGCCACGTGCCGCCGGGGATCTCGTCGGCGATGCGCCGGAACTCGTTCCTCACCAGATCATCTCCGGGTAGCCCCTGCCGCCGTCGGCCCAGACCTCGGCCCAGGTGTCCTCGTCGCCGGGACGGCACAGGAAGCCGTCCAGCATGCCCCCGACCGGTTGCACCTGGTCGAGGTACATCGCGGGCTGGCCGACGATGACCCCGCGCAGCGTGAGCAGGCCGTACAGCGCCGACCGGCCCGCGTCGTCGAGCCGCTTCAGCGCGCCCCACTCGTCCGGGATGAGGACGACGTCGAGGCCGCGCGGCGGGTGGGCGCTGCGGACGATCAGCTCGCCGCCGATCCAGGCCCGGCCGGACGGGATGATCCGCCGGGCCACGCCGAGGTAGCTGTTGAGCGCGCTGAAGAGGATCTCGCGCTCGTTCTGGTGCGGGGCGTCGAACACCAGGCGTTCGTAGACGTCGGCGAGGTCGCAGGCGTGGCGGCCCGGTGGCAGGACCTGCTGCGACGTCCAATGGGGGAGCGCCACGCCACCCCCTCCTCAGGCTTCGCTCACAGTGCGTAGCCGAATTTACCAGGATGGGTGTCAGCCGCCGCGCCCAGGCTGGTGCGGCCACGGCGGGGCGGCCTCTTCGCTCTCCGGCCAGGCCGGTTCGTCCTCGGTGGGCCAGTCCTCGGCCTCGGCCCCGCGCTGCGGCGGCAGCGGGAGATGCCCTTCGCGGTGGCCGACCGGCTCAGGCTCTTCGTCGTCGTGGGCGTGCTCGATCCGGGACGGCTCGTGCTGCGCCCAGGCGGCCGGGATGAACTGGGTCTGCTCGGCGGCGAGTGGCTCCGGCTCGGGTTCGTGGCGGGCCTCCTCGACGGGCTCCGGCCGGGCCTGCGGGCGGCGGGCACCGCGCAGGACGAGCCACGAGGTGAGCGCGCCGAGGAGGAACGCGACGATCAGCCACAGCCAGATCTGCCCGAACAGCCACAACATCTGCTACTCACCCCTCAAACGACGGTGATCTCGACGCGCCGGTCCTCTTCGCCGCCGGTGGCCGGCCGGGTGTCGCCCAGCCCCCGGTAGGTGACGCGCTTGGCGGCCAGGCCGCTGGTGGTGAGGATCCGCACGACGGCCCGCGCGCGGTCCCGGGACAGCTGCAGCGCGGCGCTCTCGCTGCCGGGTCCCTGGGCGGCGTGGCCGGTGACGCGGTACCGGAAGGTGTCCGGCGACTTGGCGAGCGCGACGGCGACGGCGCGGGCGGCCTGCTCCCCTTCGGGAGTGAGCCGGGCGGTGTCCGGTACGAAGGTGATCGGCGTCTCGGCGAGCATCCGGTCGATCTCGGCCTGCACCCCGGCCTTGTCGGTGGGCGGCGGCGGAGCGGTGGCGGACGTGGTCGGCGGCGGGCTGCTGGTGGCGGGAGCGGTCGTGCTGGGGACCGGGGTCGGGGCGGGGCCGGGGGCGACGGGAGTGACGTCGCCCTGCAGCTGAGCGGCCCGCACCCCATCGACGTGCTGGACGACTTCGAGGGCGCGTAGGGCTTGATCGGGCGGGAAGCCGCTGAGGGTGGCGTCCCGGCCGTCGAAGCTGACGTGGCCTTGCGCGAGCCCGGCGTCGGCGAGGGCGGCCTGCGCGGCGGTGGTGAGGTCCCGCTGGATGTTCCCGGCCTGCGCCCAGGTGACGATCCCCGCGAGCACCGCGGTGACCAGCACCGCGATCAGGACCACGAGGATCCAGCGACGACCACCGGACATAAGGGGACTGTAAGCCGGGCGACGCGGGTTGGCGAGCCGGGGAAGAGTGGTAGTCCACAAGTTGTCCCCAGCCGAGTCGACATGTGGACAACTGGCGGCGGAGTGATCGCACGGGCACTTTCCGTCGGAGGCGCCGAGCGAACCGGGCTGTGGGTCACGGAGCCCACCGCGCCGGGCGGGCCGCGGAGCCAACCCGGCAAGCCGAGCTGGCCGAAGCCGACGAGGCGGCCAGCCAGGCCGCCGGCGGTCAAGCCCTGCACAGCAAGAAGGCCACCACCGGCACCCCCGGCAGTGGCCTCCGAGACCGAAAGACCCGTCAGCTGGCCTGCTGCCGAGGAGTCTCCGGCACCTCGAGCATGTCCAACGGCACGAACGGCGCCAGCTCCGGCCGCTTCGGGGAGAGGCCGTCGCCCATCGACTCGCCGCGCAGCTGCCTGCGGATCCACGGCAGCAAGTGCACCTTCGTCCACGTCAGGTCCGATCGCCGCGAGTCGATCCAGCGGCTCTGGACCGCCTCCGGCGGCCATGGCTCGCGCCAGTCGCCCGCCACCGGGACGCCCAGTACCTCCGCCGACTTCAACGCGATGCGGCGGTGGGCCTCCGGGGAAAAGTGCAGGCGGTCGTCGCTCCAGGCCCGGCGGTCGTGGAGGGGGCCCATTGCCCACAGGTCGACCACGCGGGCTCCGTGGCGCTCCGCGATCGCCCACAGGTGCGTGTTGTAGATCGCCACCTTGCCGCGCAGGACCGACATCACCGACAGGACCTTCGTGTCCGGGCCGTTGAAGATCAGCACCGGGATGCCCGCCTCGCGCAGCTTGGCGACGCCCTCTTCGAAGCGCTCCGCCACCGCGTCGACGTCCGCGCCCGGGACGATGATGTCGTTGCCGCCCGCGCAGAGCGTCACCAAATCTGGCTTGAGCTCCAGCGCGATCGGGAGCTGCTCGTCCATGATCTCGTCGATCATCTTGCCGCGAAGCGCCAGGTTCGCGTACTGGAAGCCGGGGCGGCCCGCCGCCAGGATCTCCGCCAGCCGGTCGGCCCAGCCGCGGAAGGAGCCGTCCGGTAATTCGTCGTTGAGGCCCTCGGTGAAGCTGTCACCGAGCGCCACGTAGCTGTCGAATCCGTACACGTTGGGTCCCCTTCCCATCCTGCGCCGACGTCCCCGACAGCTAGTTGTACACCACAACTAACCAGCTGGGCCCCACCGGTGTTCAGCCTGCGGTCACAGTGTCTTATCTTGTCGGCCTTCCCCGCCTCTCTATTACGTAGTCTTCACCTTCCGCATGCCGTGACACAGCACACTCGAAGGCGAATACCACACCCGGTGTGGCGAAAATCTCCCCTCTTGGAGCCCGCGCGGCGCGTTCGGGCAGGCTGGAGGCGTGTCCCCAGAACCCCGTGAGTCGCTCGCGCAGATCCTCGGCGGCCGCCGGGGCGCGCTCGACGCCAGCATCCCGCCCGTCGGCTTCGTCGCCGGCTGGCTCGCGGCCGGGCAGTCCATCGCCTGGGGGGCCGGCGCCGCCATCGCCGTCGCCGTGGCGCTCGGGATCTACCGGATCACCCGCGGCGGGAAGGTCCGGGCGCTGGTCGTCAGCCTCGCCGCCGTCGTCGCGGCCGCGCTGATCGCCCTGCACACCGGACGCGCGCAGGACTTCTTCCTCCTCCAGCTGATGTCCAATGTGGCCAGCGCGCTGCTCTGGGCGGCCAGCATCGTGGTCCGCTGGCCGCTGCTCGGCGTCGTCGTCGGGCTGGTGCTCGGCCAGAAGACGCGCTGGCGCCGCGACCCGGTGCTGCTGAAGGCGTACTCGCGCGCCAGCTGGGTCTGGGTGTTCGGGCAGTACACGCTCAGGGTCGTCGTCTACGGCCTGCTCTGGTGGTCCGGCCAGGTGATCGCGCTCGGCGTGGCCCGGACGGTGCTGTCGTGGCCGCTGGTCGCGCTGACCGTCGCGGTGAGCGGCTGGGTCCTCTACCGGGCGCTGCCGCCGGAGCATCCCGGCCTGCGCCTGGCTCCGGAAACCCGGCCGGACGACCTACCCAGGACATAAGGCGGCCCCCGGCGAGGGGGGAGGGTCCGGGGGCCACTGCCTACGTTACCCGGAATCCCCGGGTTCAGTCGACGTTTTGGCGTCTTCGCGCCATGTTTTGCTCGATTTCTGGGGAAATACTGGTCTAACCACCCCTTCGCCGAAGGCGTCGACGGCGGCGAGCCAGGCCGCCCCGAGCACCCCATCGGAGCTGGTCAGCACCTCCAGACCGGACAATCCGCGGCGCACGAGGTCGCCCACCGGGCTCTTTCCGGTGAGCACCGAGCCGACGAGCACGACCGGGGTCGACTCGCCGGGCTCGCGCGCGGCGAGGGCGTTGGCGACGAGGAGCTCCGCCGCGCGGGCGACGATCGCGCGCGCCGCGGGCTCGCCGGCGTCGTGCGCCGCGCTCACCAACGGGGCGAAGCGGGCGAGCCGGACCGGTGCCTCGGCGTTGGCCGCCGTGATCAGCGCCCGTGACGCGGCGAGCCGCCCGGCGTCGGTCCGGACGTCCAAACCGGACGGTCCGAGCGCGGCGGCGAGCACCGCCGACGGGAGCCCGTCGAGCGGCAGGCCGCGGCCGAGAGCCTCCAAAGTGGATCGGACGGCCTCGCGGCCGAGCCAGAACGCCGAGCCCTCGTCGCCGAGCAGCCAGCCGTAGCCGCCCGCGGTGCCGGCCAGCCGCCGCTTGCGGATCCGGCCCGCGATCGACCCGGTGCCCGCCACCAGCACGGTTCCGTCCGGTGCCGACGTCGCCGACGCGTACGCCACTTCGGCGTCGGCCACGACCCGGACGACCCCGGCCAGGCCGATCCGCGCCCACGCCGCGTCGAACACCGCCGCGATCTCCGGGTCGCTCAGCTTGCTGATCCCGGCCATGCCGACGACGCAGGCCCGCACTTCACCCGGGTCACGCGAGCCCAGCGCCTCGGTGATCGCGCCGGCGATCCGGCTCGCGGCGACCTCGGGCGCGTGTGCGTTGGGGTTGGCGCCTTCGCCGCGCCCGGTGCCCAGTACCGCGCCGGCGGCGTCGACCAGTGCGGCCCTGGTCGACGTCCCGCCGGCGTCCACGCCGATCGCGAAGCTCACCGCGTCTTGGTCACCTTCAGCAGGCCGCGCGGGCTGTCCGGGTCGCCGCCGCGGGCGAGCGAGAGGCCCAGCGCGATCCGCTGGATGGGCAGGATCTCCAGGATCGGCGCCAGCTCCTCGGCCGTCGGCGCGACGTCGATGCGCAGCGCCGCGGGCACCTCGGCGGCGGCCGAGCCGACCGCGAGGACGTCCGCGCCGCGCTTGCCGACCGCCTCGAGGACCTCGTGCATCGCGCGGCCGCCGTGGCCGGCGCTGGTGACCGCGAGCACCGCGGTCTCGCCGTCGACCGCCGCGACCGGGCCGTGCAGCAGGTCCGCGCCGCTGTACGCGCGGGCGGCGAGGTAGCTGGTCTCGGCGAGCTTGAGCGAGCCTTCGAGCGCGGTGGCGTAGGAGTAGCCGCGGCCGGTGGTGAGGACCCGGTCCACGAAGCGGTACCGGTCGACCGCGCGCTGCACGCCCTCGGCGGCGCCGTCCAGGGTCTGCTGCGCCAGCTCGCCGATCTTCTCGGCGTCGGCCGCCTTGCCGCCGCGGACGGCGTCGATGAGCAGGTAGAGCGCCATCAGCGTCGCGGAATACGTCTTGGTCGCGGCGACGGCCTGCTCGACGCCGGCGCCGATGTCGACGCCGAGCTCCGACGCCGCCCGCAGCGGCGAGTCCGGCGTGTTGGTCACCGAGACCGTCAGCGCGCCCTGGCGCCGCGCCGTTTCGGTGACCTCGATCAGGTCAGGCGAGCCACCGCTCTGGCTGACCGTGACGAACAGCACGTCCCGCAGGTCCGGCCGGGCGCCGTAGAGCGTCGCCGTGGACGGCGAAACGAGACCGGCCGGAAGGCCGAGGAGTACCTCGATCAGGTACTTCGCGTACAACGCTGCGTGGTCGCTCGATCCACGCGCGGCGAGGAGGGCGAAGCGCGGCGGACGTTGTGAGATCTTTTCCGCCACCTGGGCGATTTCCGCCTGACGCGCCACCAGTCCCGCCAGGACGTCCGGCTGCTGGGCGATCTCCGCGGCCATGTGCTCGCCGGGCCGTTGTTCGGTCATCATTTTCCTCTCCACCTCCGGCATTATGTACCGGACTCAGGCGGCGTCGGTCAGGTCTAGACCAATGTTAGTGGGGCGGCGCTGATGGGGAAAAGGGTACGTTTCTTACGGGGACGTGGCGTGCGATGAGGGAAGACATAGGGAGTCGGGCATGTTGGAGACCACCACCACGGGCGAGGCGGGCGCCGTCGCCGGGATGCGCGGGCAGCGCGAGCCCAAGTACTGGGCACTGAAGCAGCACCTCCTCGATCTCCTGGACGTGCTCCCGCCCGGGTCGCCGATCCCGACCGAACGCGCGCTCGCCGGCGAGTTCACGGTCTCCCGCACCACCGTGCGCCAGGCGCTGGCCGACCTGACCGCCGAGGGCCGCCTGCACCGCGTGCAGGGCAAGGGCACCTTCGCGGCCGAGCCGAAGCTCGCGCAGCGGCTGCAGCTGTCCTCCTACACCGAGGACATGCGGCGCCAGGGTCTCAAGCCGTCGTCGAAGCTGCTGGAGCTCGAGGAGCTGCCGGCCGAGGGCGACCTCGCGAAGCTGCTCGGCATCCGCACCGGTGCGAAAATTCTTCGCCTTCGACGGCTTCGACTGGCCGATTCGCAGCCGATGGCACTGGAGACGTCGCACCTGCCCGCCGGCCGCTTCCGCGGGCTGCGCAAGCACATCTCGGCGGGCGGCTCGTTGTACGCCGTTCTGCGCGAGCACTACGGCGTCGAGCTGGAACGCGCCGAGGAGTCGATCGAGACGTCGCTCGCCGGCCCGGAGGAGGCGGAGATGCTCGGCGCCGACGTCGGCATGCCGGTGCTGCGGCTGACCCGGCACTCGTTCGCCACCGACGGCAAGCCGGTCGAGTACGCCCGCTCGGTCTACCGCGGCGACCGGTACAAGTTCGTCACCACGCTGCTGCCGTGAGCAGTTGACGGGGCTGTCCCGGCGCGGTGGAGTGGCGGGGTGACTGCCACTGAGGACACCGGGATCCGGTGGGGCACCCACGCCGCGCGGGGCGTGCTCGCCACCACGATCCTCGGGTCGGGCATGGCGATGCTCGACGGCACCATCGTCAACGTCGCCCTGCCCCGCATCGGCGCCGAGCTGAACGCGTCCGTCGCCGGGCTCCAGTGGATCCTCGACGGCTACCTGCTGGCGCTCGCCGCGCTGATCCTGGTCGCCGGCTCGCTGGGCGACCGGTACGGCAGGCGCCGGATGTACCTCATCGGCGTGGTCTGGTTCGGCGTCGCCTCCGGGTTGTGCGCGGCCGCCGTGTCGACCGAGATGCTCGTCGCGATGCGGATCCTGCAGGGCATCGGCGGCGCGCTGCTGACCCCGGGGTCGCTGGCGATCCTCCAGTCGTCGTTCGCGCACGACGCCCGCGCCCGCGCGATCGGCGCCTGGTCCGGCCTCGGCGGCATCGCGGCGGCCGCGGGTCCGCTGCTCGGCGGCTTCCTCGTCCAGGTCTGGTCGTGGCGGCTGGCGTTCCTCATCAACGTGCCGATCGCGCTCGCCGTCGTGCTGCTGGCCCGGCGGTTCGTCCCCGAGTCCCGCGACCCGGACGCGACCGGGCACCCGGACTTCGGAGCCGCCGCGCTCGGCGCGATCGGCCTCGCCGGGGTGACCGGAGCGCTGGTGGAGGCGCCGGGACGCGGCGTCGGCGACCCGATCGTGCTGGTCGCGGGGTTGCTCGGCCTCGCGGGACTGACCGCGTTCGTCATCATCCAGCACCGCTCGGCCGAGCCGCTGGTGCCGCCGTCGCTGTTCCGCGACCGGACCTTCACGCTCTCGAACGCGCTGACGTTCGTCGTCTACGCGGCACTCGGCGGCGTGATGATGCTGATGGTGATGCAGCTGCAGGTGTCGCTGCACTACTCGCCGACGGCGTCCGGGCTGGCCGGCCTGCCGCTGACGGTGATCATGCTGCTGCTGTCGGGCCGCTCCGGCGCGCTGGCCCAGCGCATCGGCCCGCGGACACAGCTGGTGGTGGGCCCGATCGTCGTCGGCATCGGGATGCTGCTGATGCTGCGGATCGCGCCGGGCGCGTCGTACCTCGGCGCGGTGCTGCCCGCGGTGGTGGTGTTCGGGCTCGGCCTGGCGACGGTGGTGGCCCCGGTGACCGCGACGGTGCTCGCCGCGGCCCCGGACCGCTACGCCGGCGTCGCGTCCGGCGTCAACAACGCGATCGCCCGCTCGGGCGGGCTGCTGGCGGTCGCGGTGCTGCCCGCCGCGGCGGGGCTGACGGGCGAGTCGTACGCGGACCCGGCGGCGTTGACGGCGGGCTGGCGGACGGCGCTGGTCATCTGCGCGGCACTGGCGATCGCGGGCGGCCTGATCGCGCTGGGCATCCACAACGGCGTGCTGGCCCCGCCGGCGGAGCCGCCCAAGGCCGAGGACGAGTGCCCGCACCTGGGCGAGTGCTACCACTGCGGAGTGGAGGGCCCGCCGACCCACATCCGCGGCGGCACCCCGGTCGCGGGCTCCTGACCCGAGCGCCCCAAGGCGGCCTTGGTTGCGTGTGACGCACCGAAGGCCGCCTTGGTTGCGTCTCACGCACCGAAGGCCACATTGGGGCGCTTCGGGCCTCGCTAGCCCGCCAGGATCTCCGCGAACATCGCCGGGTCGGCGTTGCCGCCCGAGACGAGCGCGACCGTGCGTCCCGGTGGCAGCTCGCCCGCGTGGGACAGGTACGCCGCCGTCGTCACCGCGCCGCTCGGCTCCGCCACCAGGCGGGCCTTGCGCGCCAGGGTGCGCATCGCCTCGCGGATCTCGTCCTCGGTCACCGTGACCATGTCGTCGACGACTTTCCGCAGGTGGGCGAAGGTCAGCTCGGACGGCTGCGCGCGCAGGCCGTCGGCGATCGTGCGGGCGCGGTCGGCCTGCGGCCAGTCCACCTGGCGGCCCAGCCGCAGCCCCTCGGCCGTGTCCGCCGCCAGCGCCGGCTCGACGCCGATCACCCGGGCCCGCGGGGCGCGGGCCTTGATCGCGGTGCCGACGCCCGCGGCCAGCCCGCCGCCGCTCACCGGCACCAGCACGACCTCGACGTCCGGGAGGTCCTCGGCGATTTCGAGCCCCGCCGTGCCCTGGCCGGCGATGATGGCCGCGTCGTCGTAGGGCGGCACGAGGGTCAGCCCGCGTTCGGTGGCCAGTTCGTGCGCTTTGGCCTCGTGTTCGCCGATCGGCACCTCGATCACCTCGGCGCCGTAGGAACGGGTGGCCTCGACCTTGATCCGCGGCGCGACATCCGGCACGACGATCACCGCCGGCACCCCGTACCGCTGCGCGGCGTACGCGACTGCCTGCGCGTGGTTGCCGCTCGAGTAGGCGATGACACCGCGGGTACGCCGTTCCTCGTCGAGGGTGGCGATCGCGTTGAACGCGCCCCGCACCTTGAACGCGCCGACCGGTTGGAGGCTTTCGGGTTTGAGCCACAGGGTTCCGCGGGGATCCCACGTCTGGAGCAACAGGGGCGTGCGCACGGCGACATCTCGGACGCGCTCCGCGGCGGCCTCGATGTCAGAGATCGTCACCAGTTCCATGTGCCGAGTATGTCAAGAAAACGCCCGCCGCGGAGTGTCTAAAATGGACAGTTGGAGTGGTGCTCCTCACGCTCCGGCAACGCGGGGAGTGCTTCGCACGCCTTACACGTTGAACAGGGGAGAACACGGACTACCAGATCGGGATCATGACGAAGGAGAACGCAGCGGCTTCCGAAGCGAAGGAAGAGAAGTCCGGCCTGAGGATCGCGCAGGTGCTGGCGGCGGCGCTCGCGGCGGTGACGGCGGCGCTGCTGGGCTCGACGCTCGGTGTGGCGGGCACGGTGGTCGGCGCCGGCGTGGCGAGCGTGGTGTCGACGGTCGGCAGCGAACTGTACCTGCGCTCGTTGCAGCGCACCCGCGAGGCGGCGCTCAAGGCGCGCCAGCTGGCGACGTCCGGCATCCGGCGGCGGGTGCCCGAGGTGCCGTCGGCGGCGGAGGTGCCGATCACGGACCAGCCGACGGTCCGGCTGAAGCCACCTGAGGAGACCCCCGCACGGCTGTCCGACCGGCTGCGGAAACTGCGCTGGCCGTTGATCATCGGCACGAGCGTGGTCGCGTTCGCGGTGGCGATCGTGGCGATGGTGGGCGTGGACGCGGCCACCGACGGCAAGGTGGCGGGCGGAACGGGCACGGGCATCGGCAAGATCTTCGGCGGCGGCGGAAGCGGCCGGCCGGACCCCACCCCGTCGAAGACCCCGCCGACGTCGACGGACGACACCCAGGTGTCCCCGACGGGGACGACCACCACCCCGACGCAGACGTCGACGGCCCCGACGACGTCGACGGAGTCCCCGACGCCGACCCCGAGCACGACGACGCAGCAGCCGTCGACCTCCGCCCCGGCGACGACGACCGCGCCGACCAGCAAGGCCGCCGCCCCGACGCCGACTCCGTGACCGGGTCAGGGCAGGCAGGCCCGCAGCGCCCGGGCCGCGGCGGCCGGGTCCTCGGCTTCGGTGATCGCCCGGACCACCACGATGCGTGACGCCCCGGCGTCGAGGACCTCCGGCAGCCGGGGCTGATCGATTCCGCCGATCGCGAACCAGGGGCGGGTCACCGCCGACGCCGCCACCGAGCGGACCAGGTCCAGGCCCGGCGCCGGGCGTCCCGGCTTCGTCGGCGTCGGCCAGCACGGGCCCGTGCAGAAGTAGTCCACTCCCGGCTCCCCGGCGGCCGCCAGTGCCTGCTCGACCGAGTGCGTCGACCGGCCGATCACCACCTCGTCGCCGAGGATCCGGCGGGCCAGTGGCACCGGGATGTCGTCCTGGCCGAGGTGGAGCACGTCGGCGCCGACCGCCAGCGCCACGTCCGCCCGGTCGTTCACCGACAGCAGCGCGCCGTGCCGCGCGCACGCCTCCGCCAGCACCTCCAGCGCCGCTATCTCGCCCTTCGCCTCCAAGGCGCCGGTCTTGTCGCGCAGCTGGATGACGTCGACGCCGCCGGCCAGCGCCGCGTCGGCGAAGGAGGCCAGGTCGCCGCGGTCGGTTCGGGCGTCCGTGCACAGGTACAGGCGCGCGGCGTCGAGCCGGGCGCGGATCTTGTCACCGGAAAGGGCGGGCATAGCGGCGACCGTACCCCGCGCGTTAGGGTGGAGGCGTCCGCACGGGAGCCCGGGGCACGGGCTGAGAGGGAGCTGCCGCTCCGACCGTGGAACCTGATCCGGGTCATGCCGGCGCAGGGAGCGTGATTCCCATGACGAACAACCTGGCAGTGGTCGGCGGCGGCGTGATCGGCCTGTCCGCGGCGTGGCGCGCGGCGCGCACCGGCCGCGAAGTCACCCTGTACGACCCCGAACCCGTCCGCGGCGGCGCGTCCTGGCTCGCCGGCGGCATGCTCGCCCCCGTCACCGAGGCCTGGCCGGGCGAGGAGGACGTGCTCCGCCTCGGCGAGGAGTCCCTGCGCCGCTGGCCCGGCTTCGCCCGCGACCTCGGGAAAGAAGGCGTCGACCCCGGCCTGGCCGAGCACGGGACGCTGGTGGTCGCCTTCGACAGCGCCGACGCCGGCCACCTCGACATCCTCGCCGGCTACCTGCACTCGATCGGCCGCGCGGCCGAACGCCTCACCGGCCGGGAGGCCAAGCGGCTGGAACCGGGCGCCGGATCCGTCCGAAGTGGACTGCATGTGCCCGGCGACCTGGCCGTGGACAACCGGAAGCTGCTCGAGGCGCTGCACGCCGCCTGTGTGCGGCACGGCGTCCGGTTCGTCCGCGAACGCGTCGAGACCCTGCCGGACGCCGGTGCCGTCGTGCTCGCCGCGGGCGCGTGGACCGGGCGGCTGCACCCGCGGCTGGCCGGCGCCGTCCGCCCGCTCAAGGGCGAAATCCTCCGGCTCCGGCCGCGTCGCGGCTGCCTGCCGCCGCCGGCGCGCACGATCCGGGCCGTCGTCGAGGGCCGCCCGATCTACCTCGTCCCGCGCGGCGCCTCCGAGCTCGTCCTCGGCGCCACCCAGTACGAGGCCGGGTTCGACCAGTCCGTCACCGCCCGCGGTGTGCGCGAGCTGCTCGAAGGCGCCGAACGCGTCTTCCCCGCGATCACCGAGTACGAGCTGGTCGAGACCGCCGCCGGCCTGCGGGCCGGCAGCCGGGACGTCCTGCCCTACATCGGCGTCCTGGACGACGGCGTCTTCGCCGCGACCGGGCACCACCGCAACGGCCTGCTGATGGCCCCGGTGACCGCGGACGCCGTGGTCGCCTGGCTCGAGGGGGAGGAACCGCCCGAAGGCGTCGACGCGGCGTCCCCCGCCCGCCTGCACCAGAAGGAGCACGTGTGATGGAGATCAAGCTCAACGGCCAGTGGACGGAGTTCCCGGACGGCGCGACCGTCGCCGACGTCCTGGACGCCTCGGGCGGGCAGCGGCCCGGCATCGCCGTCGCGGTCGACGGCGTCGTCGTCCGCCGCACCGACTGGCCGACGACCACCGTGCCCAAGGGCGCGGGCGTCGACGTGCTCACCGCGGTCCAGGGAGGCTGAAATGTCCGAAGAACCGCTGGTCATCGGGTCCTGCAAGCTGTCGTCCCGGCTGATCATCGGCACCGGCGGCGCGGCCAACCTCGCCGTGCTCGAACGCGCGCTGGTCGCCTCCGGCACCGAGCTGACCACCGTCGCCATGCGCCGCGCCGACGCCGAAGGCGGCTCGGGCGTCCTCGAGCTGCTGCGCCGGCTCGGCATCGAGCTGCTGCCGAACACCGCGGGCTGCCGCACCGCCGCCGAGGCCGTCCTCACCGCGCAGCTCGCGCGGGAGGCGCTGGAAACCGACCTGATCAAGCTCGAGGTGCACGCCGACGACCGCACGCTGCTGCCGGACCCGATCGAGACGCTCGACGCCGCCGAACGGCTGGCCGCCGACGGGTTCACCGTGTTCGCCTACACGAACGACGACCCGGTGCTCGCGCTGCGCCTGGAGGAGGCCGGCTGCGCGGCGGTGATGCCGCTGGGCGCGCCGATCGGCACCGGCCTCGGCATCCGGAATCCGCACAACATCGAGCTGATCGTCGCGCGGGCGGGCGTCCCGGTGATCCTGGACGCCGGAATCGGTACGGCCTCGGACGCGACGCTGGCGATGGAGCTGGGCTGCGACGCCGTCCTGCTGTCCACCGCCGTCACCCGGGCGGCGGACCCCGAACGGATGGCCGCGGCCATGCGCGCGGCCGTCGTCGCCGGTCACCTGGCCAGGGGCGCGGGGCGGGTGCCGCAGCGGTTCTGGGCCCAGGCGTCGAGTCCACCCCGGTGAACGCGGGTGGCTTAACGCCGAACGTGCACGGCGAGCACGTAAGGTGGACGGCACTTTCCGGCGCATCCGCGGCGGGGCAGGGCAGAAGGAGCCAGCCGTGACCAGCACCTCGGTCCAGGACGTCTCGGGCAGGTTGTACCTCGCCGTGGGCAGGCTGTCCCGGTCACTGCGCCAGGCCGGCGTGCCCGGCCCCGGCCACGGCGCCATCTCGGCGCTCGCGACGCTGGTGCACGCGGGCCAGCTCCGGCTCGGCGACCTCGCGGCCAAGGAAGGCGTCGCGGCGGCCACGATGTCGCGGATCATCGCGTCCCTGGTCGAGGCGGGGTACGTCAGCCGCGAATCCGACCCGGTCGACCGCCGGGCGTGGCTGGCGAAGGCGACGGAGGAGGGCGAGCGGCTCGTCTCGGGCGTCCGGTCGACGCGGGTGCAGGAGCTGAACCGGCGCCTCGACCGCCTTTCGCCGGAGCACCGCGAAGCCCTGACGGCGGCGATCCCGGCGCTGGAAGCCCTGATCGCGGACGACTAACGGTCCTCCGGAGCCAGCCGCCAGAACGCCGAGACCGGGCCGACCTTCGCGCCCATCGGGTAGGCGTGCTCGACGGCGTGCGAGACGAACCACTTGCCGTAGCGGGCCGCGTCCTCGACGGACATCCCCTTCGCGAGGCCGGCCGTCAGCGCCGAAGCCATCGTGTCGCCCGCGCCGTGGGTGTGCGGGGTCGCGTAGCGCTGTCCCGGTAGCTCCACGAACGTGGAGCCGTCGAAGAGCAGGTCGACGCACTCCGGGTCGGCCTGCAGGTGGCCGCTCTTGACCAGCACGTAGCGCGGGCCCATCCGGTGCAGCACCACCGCGGCCGTGTGCATGCCTTCGCGGTCGGTCACCGTCATGCCGGTGAGCAGGCGGACTTCGTCGAGGTTCGGCGTCAGGACCGTCGCGCGCGGCAGCAGCTCGTCGCGCAGGGCCACCAGGCCGGCTTCGTCGAACAGCGGGTGCCCGTGCATCGACGCCGCGACCGGGTCGACGACGAACGGGATCTTCTCGTCGCGTCCGATCCCGGCCTTGTCACACGCGGCCGCGACGGCGTGGATGATCCCGGCCGACGCCAGCATGCCCGTCTTCGCCGCGCCGACACCCATGTCCGCCGCGACGGCTTCGATCTGCCCGGCCACGATGTGCGGCGGCAGGTCGGCGCGGTCGTGCACGCCCAGGGTGTTCTGGACGGTGACGGCGGTGACCGCGACCAAGCCGTGCACGCCGCAGGTCAGGAAGGTGCGCAGGTCCGCCTGCAGCCCGGCGGCGCCGCCGGAGTCCGACCCCGCGATGGTGAGCGCGGAGGGAGGGCTCGAGGTCATCTTCTACCCGACTTCTGGTCTAGTCCATCCATGCCGCCGCCACCACCCGCAACGGGGACGCTTCGCGTCACAGTATTGGATCAGCGGCCGCTTTTGCTTCACCGACAGTCAACCACGGTGGCACATTGTGGGGGCTACTCACCAGTTCGAAGGAGCCTGGATGAAGCTCTTCTCGGTGGCACTCCTCACGGCGGCGCTCACGCTCTCCGGGGCCACGGCCGCGAACGCCGACAGCCCGAAGCTTTCCCACGTCACGACGGTCGGCGTGCACAACACGTACGACCCGGCGGCCTACGACTACCTCGCCCGCGCGCTCGACGCGGGTTCGTCGCTGATCGAGCTGGACGTCTGGCCGGACTTCTTCACGCACGAGTGGAAGGTCAGCCACTCGAACCCGCTGGGGAACCAGAACAACTGCGTCGCGGCGACGTCGGCGTCGCAGCTGTACTCCGGTGGCACGAACAAGAACCTCGAATACTGCCTCGACGACATCCGGATCTGGCTCGCCGCCCACCCCGGGCACACGCCGCTCACGCTCAAGATCGAGATGAAAACCGGCTTCTCGGACAACACCGGCCTGGGTCCGGACGAGCTGGACGCCACGTTCCGCGCGCACCTCGGCAGCGTCGCGTTCCGCCCGGCGGAACTGCTGGGCGGCTACGGCACGCTCGACGACGCGGCGAAGGCGGACAACTGGCCGTCCGTGGACGCGTTGCGCGGCCGGGTGATCACGGAGATCATCCCGGGCACGGTCGAGGAGGGGAACCCGACCGACACGCTGCACACCGACGTCGAGTACGCGCGGTACCTGGTGGGCCTCAAGAACGCGGGCCGGCTGGGTGAGGCGAACATCTTCCCGACCGTCCACGGCGCGGCGGCGGGAGATCCGCGGGACAAGTACACGGCCGACTTGAAGCCGTGGTTCGTGGTGTTCGACGGCGACGCGAGCGCGTGGGTGACGCAGACGGGCCCGTGGTGGTACGACGCCGATCACTACTACCTGGTGATGACGGACGCGCAGAACGTGGCCCCGGCGATCGACGCCCACAACCCGACGGTGGACCAGGCCAACCAGCGCGTCGCGGAACTGGCGAAGCAGCACGCGTCGGTGGTCACGGCGGACTGGACCGGGTTGACGACGGTGCTGCCCCAGGTGCTGAACCGCGGCTAGGCCGGTCCGCCGTGGCTGTCGTGAGTGAGAAACAGGGTCCTACCCCGGTTTCTCACTCACGACGACTGCGGGAGGACCCAGAACGGCGACACCGGGCCGACCCCCGCGCCCAGCGGGTAGGCCTCCGCCACGCAACGCTCGATGAACTTCTTGCCCGCCGCGACCGCGTCCGGCACCGAGGCGCCCTTCGCCAGTGACGCCGTGATCGCCGACGCCAGGGTGTCACCGCCGCCGTGGGTGTTCTGCGTCTCGTAGCGCGGGCCGGTCAGGGAGATGAACTCGCGGCCGTCCGAGAGCAGGTCCACGCACTCGGGCGTGCCCGTCATGTGGCCGCCCTTCACCAGGACCCACCGGGAGCCGAACGCCAGCAGCGCCTCGGCCGCCGCTCGCTGAGAAGCCGTGTCCACCACCGAAATCCCGGTCAGCAGCCGCACCTCGTCCAGGTTCGGCGTGATCAGCGTGGCCCGGGGGAACAGCTCCGTGCGGATCGCCTCCAGCGCGTCTTCGCGCAGCAGTGCGTGTCCCGTCATCGACGCCGCCACCGGGTCGACCACGAGCGGGAAGGCCGAGCCCAGCTCGTCGAGCGTCTTCGCGACCGCGCGGATGATCTCCGCCGACGCCAGCATGCCCGTCTTCGCCGCGTTCACGCCCATGTCGGACGCCACCGCCTTGATCTGCGCGGTGACGACGTCCGGGGGGAGCTCCGTGAAACCCTGCACGCCCAACGAGTTCTGCACGGTGACGGCGGTCAGCGCGACCAGCCCGTGCACGCCGTGCGCGAAGAACGTCCGCAGGTCCGCCTGGATGCCCGCACCACCGCCGGAGTCGGATCCGGCGATGGTGAGGGCCGTCCGTGGCGTCATGGCCCCACCACGGGCAGGTACACCTTGCCGCCCGATTCGGTGAACTCCGCGGACTTCGAAGCCATGCCGGCCTCGATGGCTTCCACAGTGGACAGTCCGTGCTCCTCGGCGTACTTGCGGACATCCTGGGTGATCCGCATCGAGCAGAACTTCGGCCCGCACATCGAGCAGAAGTGCGCGGTCTTGGCCGGCTCGGCGGGCAGCGTCTCGTCGTGGAACGAGCGCGCCGTGTCCGGGTCGAGCGAGAGGTTGAACTGGTCGTTCCAGCGGAACTCGAACCGCGCCTTCGACAGCTCGTCGTCCCACTCCTGCGCGTACTTGTGCCCCTTGGCCAGGTCCGCGGCGTGCGCGGCGATCTTGTACGTGATCACGCCGGTCTTGACGTCGTCGCGGTTCGGCAGGCCGAGGTGCTCCTTCGGCGTGACGTAGCACAGCATCGCCGTGCCGTACCAGCCGATCTGCGCCGCGCCGATGGCCGACGTGATGTGGTCGTACGCCGGCGCGATGTCCGTCGCGAGTGGACCGAGCGTGTAGAACGGTGCCTCGCCGCAGAGCTTCTCCTCCAGCTCCACGTTCTCCTTGATCTTGTGCATCGGCACGTGGCCGGGGCCCTCGATCATCACCTGCACGTCGTGCGAACGCGCGATGTGCGTCAGCTCGCCGAGCGTCTCCAGCTCGGCGAACTGCGCGCGGTCGTTGGCGTCGGCGATCGAACCCGGGCGCAGGCCGTCACCGAGGGAGAACGTGACGTCGTACTGCCGGAGGATCTCGCAGAGCTCCTCGAAGTGCGTGTACAAAAAGGACTCCTTGTGGTGCGCCAGGCACCACGCGGCCATGATCGAGCCGCCGCGGCTGACGATCCCGGTGACGCGCCGGGCGGTCAGCGGGATGTAGCGCAGCAGCACGCCGGCGTGCACGGTGACGTAGTCGACGCCCTGCTCGCACTGCTCGACGATCGTGTCGCGGTAGACCTCCCACGACAGCTTTTCGGGCTCCCCGTCGACTTTCTCGAGCGCCTGGTAGATCGGCACCGTGCCGACCGGGACGGGCGAGTTGCGGATGATCCACTCCCGCGTCTCGTGGATCCGCTTGCCGGTGGACAGGTCCATGATCGTGTCGGCGCCCCAGCGGGTCGCCCACACCATCTTGTCGACCTCTTCCTCGACCGACGACCAGACCGCCGAGTTGCCCATGTTGGCGTTGATCTTCACGAGGAAGTTCTTGCCGATGATCATCGGCTCGGACTCGGGGTGCTTCCGGTTGGCCGGGATCACCGCGCGCCCGCTGGCCACTTCGTCGCGCACGAACTCGGGGGAAACCCGTTCCCGCGCGGCGACGTACTCCATCTCGCGCGTGATGACACCCTGCTTGGCCCAGCCGAGCTGCGTGTTGTGCGCACGGCCGTCGGCCCAGCCCGCCCGCAGCCGGTGCAGTCCATTGTGGACGTCGATCGAAGCGTCCGGATCGGTGTACGGGCCCGAAGTGTCGTAAACGTCGAAGTGTTCCCCGTTGGACAGATCGATCCGCCGCGCGGGCACGCGAAGCCCGGATTCGGTCTGGTGGTACACCTTGCGCGAGCCGGTGATCGGCCCGGTCGTCACGGAAACGGCGGCGTTGTTCTCCAGCGTCGTCAACGACTTTCACTCCCTACGCCGGCATTACCCGGTCAGGTTCATGCGGTCGGCGACGCCTGCGTGACGCAAGTCGCCCTCTCAGCCCGCCATGGCGCGAGCTCCCGCGTTGGTGTTGTGCCCCCGACCATGCCACGCCGGCGGCGCAGACTCAAGTCCGCTCACCTCACCCGACCAACTCGGCGGGCGTCGCGTAGACGTCGACCATGGCGCCGTTGCGCAGCACGGTGATCGGCAGTGCGGTGCCGATCACTTCCGCGAACAGCTGCCGCTGGATGCCTTGTGCGTCCGAAACACGGGTTCGCCCGACGGTCAGCACGAGGTCGCCGGCGCGCAGCCCGGCCCGGTCGGCGGGGCCGCCGGCGACGACTTCGCGCACGCGCAGCCCGGCGCGCTGCCCGGTGCGCTCGGCGACATCGTCCGGCAGCGGCGCGGGCACGCCGACGACACCGAGGTACGCCCGCCGGACCCGGCCCTCGACCACGAGCGTGTCGATGATCCGCCGGGTCGTCGCGTTGATCGGCACGGCGAGCCCGAGCCCGACGCCGGCGACGGCGGTGTTGACGCCGACGACCCGGCCGGCGGAGTCGGCGAGCGCGCCACCGGAATTGCCGGGGTTGAGGGCGGCGTCGGTCTGGATGACGTCTTCGATGACCCGCGTGGCGCGCCCCTGCCGCACGGGCAGCGCGCGGCCGAGTGCGCTGACGACACCGGCGGTGACGGTGCCGGAGAAACCGAGCGGGCTCCCGATGGCGACGACGAGCTGCCCGACGACGAGCCGGTCGGCGTCCCCGAGCTCGGCGGCCGACGGTGTCTCGCCGCGGGCGCGCAGCACGGCGAGATCGGACAGCGGATCGGCTCCGACGACGTCGAAGGGCACCTCGCTGCCGTCGGCGAAGGTCGCGACACCCCGCCGGTGATCGTCGACGACGTGGGCGTTGGTGAGCAGGTGGCCGTCGTCGGCGAAGACGACGGCCGAGCCGCCGCCGCGCGCGAGCTGGACCCCGGCGACGTGCGGGGTGACGGTCTTCGCGACCGTGCTGACCGCGCGGGAATAGGCGTCCATCGCCTCGTCCATCGATGCACCTCGATTACACCGTTGCAGGTACTGCAAGTCTGCGCCGGTGCGCGCGGGAAGTCCGTTCGCTGTCCGTGAACCGGTTCACCGGACCAGTGACGGTCGGTGGTTCACCGGTTCGGACCATGCGCCGGTGAAGGATCGGCGGCAGACTGCCAGGCGCTTCTGTAACGGTGCAGAAGCGACCTTTCTGTGGGGTTGATATGCGCAAACTCATGTTCGGCGCCCTCGCCGGGCTGCTGGTCACCGGGCTGATCCCGGCGACCGCCGTGGCCGCGGAGGAGGCACCCGGCGCGCCCGGGGCCCACCCGAGCTGGCTGCCCGCGAACAAGACCGGCTTCGGCACCGCCCGCGACCGGTCCTCCAACGTCTGGTTCACCCTTCAGGGTGGCCAGCTGTCCGAGGTGTACTACCCGGACCTGTCGACGCCGAGCGTCCGCTCGCTCAACTTCGTCGTCACGGACGGCCGCAGCTTCGCCGTCACCGACTACTCGGCGAAGTCGCAGCAGGTCCGGCGGACCGACGACGACAGCCTGACCTACGAGCAGACCGTCACCGACGACCAGCACCGCTGGCGCCTCCGCAAGACCTACGTCACCGACCCGGCCGCCACGACGGTGCTGGTGGACGTCGACTTCCAGTCGCTCACCGGGCGGCCCTACCAGCTCTACGCGGTCGCCGACCCGGACCTCACCAACGACGGCTCCGACGACTCGGCCGCCCGTCAGGGTGACGCCGTCACCGCGCAGGACGCCACGAACGCCGCCGCGCTCACCGCGAAGCCCGCCTTCACGAAGACCAGCGTCGGCTACGCGGGTGCGTCCGACGGGAACACGCAACTGGCCAAGACCTTCCAGCTGAAGCAGTACGACACCGCGAGCAAGGGCAACGTCGTGCTGACCGGCCAGACGAACGCCGACGGCCTCCGCGACCGGCACGTCACCCTCGCGCTCGGCCTGGGTGCGAAGGCCGCCGACGCGCTCGGCAGCGCCCAGGCGTCGCAGCGACGCGGTGTCCGTGACATCACGCGCGCGTACGACCGCGGCTGGGCGCAGTACCTGCGTGAGGTGAGCAAGCCGCCGTCGTCGCTGAAGACCGATGCCGAGCGCGACCTCTACAAGGCGTCGATGCTGACGCTCGCCGCGAGCGAGGACAAGCACCACCCGGGCGCCTTCATCGCGTCGCCGAGCATGCCGTGGCGGTTCGGGAACAACGACCCGGAGTGGTCGCCGTCCGGCACCTACCACCTCGTCTGGCCGCGTGACCTCTACCAGATCGCGACCGGCCTGGCCGCCGGCGGCGACAAGGCGGCCGCGAACCGCGCCGTGTCCTACATGTTCGGCACGCAGCAGCAGGCCGACGGGCACCTGCCGCAGAACAGCCGCGTCGACGGCGTGCCGTACTGGACCTCGGTCCAGCTCGACGAGACCGCGTTCCCGATCGTCCTGGCCCAGCAGCTCGGCCGGAACGACCTGTGGCCGGGCGTCCGCAAGGCCGCCGACTTCATCCTCGGGTACAAGGGGCCGAACGGGCAGCCGTCGCCGTACACCCAGCAGGAACGCTGGGAGGAGCAGGACGGCTGGTCCCCGTCGACCATCGCCTCGGTGATCGCCGGGCTCGTCTGCGCGGCCGACCTCGCGTCGCACAACGGCGCCGCGGCGGACGCGGCCCGCTACCTGGCCGCGGCCGACAAGATGAAGGCCGACCTGCCGAAGCAGACGATCACCACGAACGGGCCGCTGTCGAAGGACCCGTACTTCGTCCGGCTCACCAAGGACGGCAACGCGAACGCCGGCACGACGTACAACCTGGGCAACTCGAGCGTCACGATGGACCAGCGCGCGGTCACCGACGCGGGTTTCCTCGACCTGGTCCGGCTGGGCGTCTACCGCGCCGACGACCCGGTGATCCGCAACAGCATCCGGGTGACCGACGCCGACATCGCGTTCACCACGCCGACCGGCCAGTTCTGGCACCGCTACACGAAGGACGGCTACGGCGAGCAGGCCGACGGCTCGCCGTGGGACTACACGTTCCCGGCGGGCAGCCGCACGACGTTCGGGCGGCTGTGGCCGCTGCTGGCCGGCGAGCGGGGCGAGTACGAGCTGACGCTCGGCGACCCGGCCTCGGCGGCGCGGCGGCTGCGTGACCTCGGCCGGGTGAGCAGCTCGGCGGAGACCATGCCGGAGCAGGTGTGGGACGAAAACCCGCCGTCGGGGCAGACCGGCTTCCCGGCCGGCACGCCGAACACGTCGGCGACCCCGCTGGCCTGGACGCACGCGCAGTACGTCCGGCTGGCCTGGGACGTCAGGGCGGGCTCGGTCCTGGAGACGCCGGCGGTGGTCCGCTGCCACTTCCTCGGCTGCTGAGTCTCAAGCGCCCCAATGTGGCCTTCGGTGCGTGTGACGCACCGAAGGCCGCCTTGGGTGCGTCTGACGCAACCAAGGCCGCCTTGGGGCGCTTGGGGCCGGGCGGTCAGATGACGGCGCCGTCGTCCTCGGGGGTCTTCGGTGGCAGCCACGAGTTGCCCGGGACGCCCCACTTGTTGTGCTTCAGCATCTTCTTCGCCGCGCGCGCGTGCCGGCCGACCAGGCGGTCGAGGTAGATGTACCCGTCCAGGTGGTCGGTCTCGTGCTGCAGGCAGCGCGCGAAGTAGCCGGTGCCCTCGACCTCGATCGGGTTGCCTTCGACGTCGAAGCCCGTCACCTTCGCCCACTTCGCGCGACCTGTCGGGTACGACTCGCCGGGCGCCGACAGACAGCCCTCCCAGTCGTCGTCCGGGTCCGGCATCGTCTCCGGGATCTCCGACGTCTCCAGCTTCGGGTTGACGACGACACCCTTGTGCCGCACGCCCTCGTCGTCCGGGCAGTCGTAGACGAACACCCGCAGGTCGAGGCCGATCTGGTTGGCCGCGAGGCCGACGCCTTCGGCGGCGTACATCGTCTCGAACATGTCGTCCACGAGCGTGCGCAGCTTCTCGTCGAACTCGGTGATCTCCCGGGTCGGCTGGTGCAGCACGGGCTCGCCCGCGATCACGATGCGGTGGATGGTCACGACGACGCAGTTTAGTCGTACCCCTCTGGTAGACCTGCATCAGACCGTGACGCGCCGACGCGGATGCCCACGTCGGCGCGGGCTTCCGTGGTTGAATGGCGCCCGCGGAAGAGCTAGGTCTGATTCGCCATGACGCCCGATTGAGAGGGACTCGGATGGACGCCGCGGAGTCGATGGCTGAGCCGCAGCCGTCGCCGCCGAAGCCCGTGCCCGGCCTGACCGAACGCGAGGTCGAGATCCTCGCCTTCGAGCGCCAGTGGTGGCGACACGCCGGGGCGAAGGAGAACGCCATCCGCGAGCGCTTCGACCTCTCGGCCACGCGCTACTACCAGCTGCTCAACAAGCTGCTGGAGAAGCCGGAGGCGATCGAAGCGGACCCGATGCTGGTGAAGCGGCTGCGCAAGACGCGTGCCGCCCGCCAGCGCAAGCGAGGCGCCCGGCGACTGGGGATCGAGCTGAAATGAGCGTGTTTTCGGGAATGTCCCGGCCGATGAAAGCGGCGGGCGTCGCCCTGATCGGCGTGGCCATCGTCGCCGCGGTGATCGGCGGGATCTCCGCGCTGAGCGGCGGCGAAGGGTCGAACGAAGCCGGGCCGAGCGGCACGTCTTCGCAGCCGGGCACGTCCGGTGGCCCCAGCAGCCCGTCCGCCCCGTCCGGCACGTCGTCGCCGTCCTCGCCGACGTCGCCCACGGCTTCGCCCACCCCGCCGTCGCCGTCCGCACCGGCGTCCGGCCAGCCGGGCCAGTCCGGGCAACCGGGCCAGCCCGGGCAACCGGGCCAGCCCGGCCAGCCGGGCGGTGACCAGCAGGCGTCCAACAAGTGGGTGACGCTGCGGGTGTTCAACAACTCGACGATCAAGGGCCTCGCCGCCCGCGCGGCGGACGACTTCCGCGGGGCGGGCTGGAACGTCGTCGACGTCAGCAACTACTCGCAGGGCATCATCCCGGCGACGACGGCGTACTACCGCCCGGGCACCGACGAGGAAGCCGCGGCCAAGCAGCTCGCGCAGGAATTCGGGTTCAAGGCCGAGCCGCGCTTCGAAGGCATCAAGGACGCGAGCCCGGGCGTGATCGTCATCGTGACGAACAACTACGAATCGGGCCACAAGGGCAGCTGACGGCGGCTATTCGCCGGCCTGCGTCTTCGCGTACGCCTCCAGAGCCGCGAGCTGAGCCGGGTCGAGGCTGGGCCGCACGGTCTTTCGCGCCGTTTCGACGTGTGCCGCCGTGACTTCGCGGGCTTCGAGGGACTCGCGCATCGCCGTCAACGCCGCTTCGCGGATCAGCGCCGCGCAGTCGGCGGCCGAGTAACCGTCCAGAGTGGACGCCACTTCGGCGAGGTCCACATCGGCGGCCAGCGGCGTGTTCTTCGAGCTGGCCGCCAGGATCGCCGCGCGAGCCTCGGCGTCCGGCGGCGGCACGTAGACGCGGCGCTCCAGCCGTCCCGGCCGCAGCAGGGCGGGGTCGACCAGCTCCGGCCGGTTCGTCGCGCCCAGCACGACGACCTCGCGCATCGGCTCGACGCCGTCGAGCTCGGTCAGCAGCGCCGCGACCACCCGGTCGGCGACACCGGAGTCCGACGACTGGCCGCGGCGCGGGGCCAGCGCGTCGATCTCGTCGAGGAAGATCAGCGACGGCGCCGCCTCCGCGGCCCGGCGGAACAGCTCCCGCACCGCGCGTTCGGACTCGCCGACCCACTTGTCCATCAGCTCGGCGCCCTTGACCGCGAAGACGTTCAGCGCGCCGGTGCCGGCCAGCGCCCGCACGAGGAACGTCTTGCCGCCGCCGGGCGGTCCGTACAGCAGCACCCCGCGCGGCGGTTCGACACCGAGCCGCGCGAACGAGTCCGGGTACCGCAGTGGCCACAGCACGGCCTCGGTGAGCGACTGCTTGACCTCGGTCATGTCGCCGACGTCGTCCAGGGTCAGCCCACCGGTGGCCAGGTTGTCCGAAGTGGACATCGACACCGGCCGGACGGTGGCCAGCGCGTCCAGCAGGTCCTGCTGCGAGATGCGCGGCTCGTCCGCGTCACGCTGGCGCAGGGCCGCCCGCAAGGCGGCGTCGCGCCGCAGGGCGATGAGGTCCGCGGCGACGAAGCCCGGCGTCCGCTCGGCGAGGACACCGCAGTCGATGCCGGTGTCCAGCGGGACGTCGCGGAGCAGGACGTTCAGCAGCTCCCGGCGCGTCTTCGCGTCCGGCAAGGCGAGGCTCAGCTCCCGGTCCAGCAGGTCGGCGGCCCGCAGCCGCGGGTCGGCCGATTCCGCGCGGGCCGTCGTCGCGACGACGGCGAACCCCTCACGCCGCAACGCCGTCCGCAGCTCTTCGAGCACGACCGTCGCGACCGGCGGCGGCGTGGTCGCCGGCAACAGCGCGTCGACGTCGGTGAGCAGCAGCACCGCCGGTCCTTCGGCCGCGCGGACGGCCTCGCGCAGGCGTGAAACGGCGACGTTCGGGTCCAGCACCGCGAGGTTCGGCGCGGCCACCGGCACCACGCGGATGCCGGCCTCGCGCGCGACCGACCGGACGAGCGTCGCCTTGCCGACCCCTTCGGGGCCGGACAGCAGGACACCCAGGTGCGCCGGCGCACCCAGCCGGGCCAGCAGCTCGGGCCGGTGGAACGCGAGGTCGAACCATTCGCCGAGCTTGCGCGCGGCCGCTTCGGCGCCGATCAGGTCGGCCAGCGGCACGACCGGTTCGGCCGTCTCCGCGACCGCCACCTCGTCCTCGACGATCTCGGCGTCGATCCACTCTTCGGCCGCGGTGACGGCGGAGGTGCGCACCAGCGCGGTCGCCGTCCGGGGCGCGGCGGGCTCGGCGGCGGGCCGCGCGCCGTCGCGCCAGGTGACCACTGTGGACGGTCCAACCGCGACGGTGCCGGACGGCTCGGTGGCGGTGACGGTGAGCAGCTCGTTCGTCCAGGTCGCGCCGATCGCCCGCGAAAGCTGGCCGCGCAGGCCGGCCGGGTCGGAGCCCGGCTGCGGCGCGAGGTCCTGCGGGAGCAGCGAAACGGCGTCGCCGACGGTGAGCACCTTGCCGATCAGGGCCAGCCGCAGCATGTGCGGGCTCACCGAGACGCTGGCCAGCCGCGACCCCGCGACGGTCACCGTCCTGGCCGCGGCGACCTCGGCCGGCGCGACCACGACTTCGGCGCCTTCGGTGACGCCGAGGTTCGACATCGTGACGTCGTCGGTGAGCACCACCCCGGGCACGTCGGCCTCGTCGGCGGGCGCGGCGATCGCGGCGCTGACCCGGGCGCCGGTGAGGTGCACGGCGTCCCAGGCCCGCAGGCCGAGCGCGTCGAGGACTTCGGGGTGCAGCCGGACGACGCCGCGGCGGGTGTCCAGCGCCGACGGCGTGTGCCGGACGGTCAGCGTGATCTGCGGGTGGCTCACGCCGTTCACCCTAGCGAGCCGGTGCGCTCCCAGGCGTCGAAGTAGGTGATGTCGGCGAGCGCCGGACGCGTGGCGGGCCGGAAGTCGCGCTGCGTGGTGTACGCGACGGCCAGCAGGCTGATCTGCATGACGTCGTCCGGGATGCCGAGCAGGGCGGCGACGTCGGCTTCGTGGTCTTGGAGGTGGTACCCGCAGATCGAGCTGCCGAGGCCGCGGTCGCGCAGGGCCAGCTGGAAGCTCCAGATCGCGGGGTAGGCGGAGCCGAAGTACGCGGACTGCGTGAACGCGTCCGCCGGTGGGCGGCCGATCATGCACGGGATGGCCAGCACGGGCACGCGTTCCAGGTTGCGGACGAAGTGCTGGGCAGAGGCGAGGGCGCGCGCCTCGACGAGATGGCCGTACTTGGCCCAGGACGCCTCGGCGGTCTCGCGGTTGTAGGCGGCGATCGCGGCTTTGGTGGCGGCGTCCCGGACGAGCAGCCAGCGGAATTGCGCGGCCATGCTGCCCGCGGCGGGAGCCTGCTGCGCGATGCGGAGGCAGCCGTCCAGCACGTCCTGGGGCACGTCGCGGTCGAAGTCCAGCTTGCGGCGGACGGATCGGGTGGTGGTCAGCACGGTCTCGGCGTCCATACTTACAGTGTATGCGTACAGTGTAAGCATGGTCCTGAACCGTGAGAAAGTCCTGGAAGCGGCCCTCCGGCTGGCCGACGAACAGGGCCTGGCGGCGTTGTCGATGCGCAAGGTCGCGGCCGCGGTGGGCGTCGAGGCGATGTCGCTGTACAACCACGTCGAGAACAAGGGCGATCTGCTCGACGGGCTCACCGCCCGGGTCTTCGAAGAGGTGCCGCTGCCGGATCCCGCGTTGCCGTGGGACACGCGTCTGCGGTCGCTGGCCGCCGGGCTGCATGCGAGCTTCACCCGGCACCCGGTGGTCGTCCGGGCCTTGGCGGCGCAGGACGCGAACCCGCGCTCGGCGGGGGCGTTGCGGGTGATCGACGCGCTGCTGCGCGCGTTGCTCGACGCGGGCCTGTCCGCGGAAGCCGCGGCCCGGAGCTACCGGTCGCTGCTCGGGATGCTGTTCGGCTCGGTGCTCACCGGCACGGCCGGAACCGGCGACGTGCGGGCCGAGCGCGCGGAGCCGGTGGTCGCGTACTTCCGCCGGATGGTGACGGCCGAGGACCTGCCGAGCCTGCACCGCGTGCTGCCCGCGTTGGAGACGGGCGACTGCGTGCAGGACTTCGGCTACCAGCTGGACCTGCTGATCGGCGGGCTACTTGCGGCGGAGGCCGATCTGGCGCCATGAGCGGCGCCGCGGGCCTTGGCCGTTTTCGCTGCCCCGGGGCGTCCGGACCGTCTCGCCGGCGCGGGGCAGGCGGACCGCGCGCATCGCCGCGCCCGCGACCCGGCGGCGCAGCGGCGGGCGCAGGCCAAGGCGGCGGGACGAGCGGGCCCGGCGGATCGCGCGGCGCTCGCGCGGCGGGACCGTCCAGGCCTCCGGGTGCGCGGCCAGCCAGCGGTGCCGCTTGATCGAGTACGGGATGTGCGCCAGGTACAGGATCATCGCCACGACCAGCGCGACCAGGGGGAACTGGATGATCGCCGCGGCCAGCAGCGCGACGCCGATCAGCAGCGGCGCGATCGCCTTCGCCGGCGCCTTGACCGTCTTCAGCGACAGCGTCGGGATGCGGCTGATCAGCAGCGCCGCGATCGCGATCGTCCACGCCCACACGACGTACTGCGAGGACCACCACCCGGAACCCCACTGCAGCGAAGCCACCAGCGGCAGCATCGCCAGCAGGCCGCCCGCCGGCGCGGGGACGCCGACGAAGAACTCGCTCGCGTACGGCGGCTGCTCGGTGTCGTCCAGCAGCGTGTTGAACCGGGCCAGCCGCAGGATCATGCAGACGGCGAAGATCAGCGACGCCACCCAGCCGATCCGGTCGGCGCCCGTCTGCCACACGTAGATGACCAGCGCCGGCGCCACGCCGAACGAGATGCCGTCGGACAGCGAGTCCAGCTCCGCGCCCATCTTCGACGTCGCGTCGAGCAGGCGGGCGATCCGGCCGTCGAGGCTGTCGAGCACCGCCGCGATGCCGATCGACGCGATCGCCATCGCGTAGTTCCTGGTCAGCGCGAACTGCACGGCCGACAGGCCCGCGCACAGCGCGAGCACGGTGATCGCGTTCGGCAGCAGCCGGACGCCCGGGGTGGTCACGCGGACCATCGATCAGCCTTCCGAATGCGCGGCCGGCAGTTCGGCGATCACCGTCTCGCCGCCGACCGTGCGCTGGCCCTTGGCCACGAGCACGCGCGAACCCGGCGGAAGGTAGAGGTCGACCCGCGAGCCGAAGCGGATGATGCCGTAGGTCTCACCCGCGGCGACCTTGTCGCCCTCGCGGATCTCGCAGAGGATGCGGCGCGCGACCAGCCCGGCGATCTGCACGACGACGAGCTCGTGGCCGTCTTCGGTGCGCAGCAGCACGGAGTTGCGTTCGTTGTCGTCGCTGGCCTTGTCGAGGTCGGCGGACAGGAACTTGCCCGGCCGGTAGGCGACCCGCTCGATCACGCCGTTCGCCGGCACGCGCTGGACGTGCACGTCGAACACCGACAGGAACACCGACACGCGCATCCGCGGCTCGGCGGGCAGGCCCAGCTCGGCCGGCGGGACGGCTTCCTCGATCAGCGACACGATGCCGTCGGCGGACGCGAGCGCGACGCCGGCACGCGGTGGCGGGACCCGTTTCGGCTCGCGGAAGAACGCGGCGGTCGCCACGGTCGCGAGCGCGCCGACGAGCCCGAGCCGCTTGGAGAACCGGCGGGCGAGCAGCGTGGCGGCGATCCCGCCCGCCACGAACGGCCGGCCGGCGTGGTGCATCGGCGGCAGCGTTTCGCGGGCGAGCTGGAGGGCGTGCGCGACGGGATTGCCGGCGGGCTCCGGCCGGGTGCCGCTCATGGTCGGGTCCCCTGGTTTCGTGTCGGAAGGACGGTCGGCGCCGGGGTCCGGCGGCCGCGGATGGGCGCCCCCACGCTACCGCTGCGCCGGGCCGGGCCTTCCGCATGCCCCTCGTCGGCTCCTCCGCGAGGGTGTCCCCACGGCGGGTGGGCCGGGCCACATCGCGGTAACGCAAAGTCGAATTCGGCGACAACACCGAGTAGTCGACGCCGTTCGGGGCGCTGCCGGACGCATCCCGCGAGACAGGTGAGGGGACGGATGACCGACCACCGCGATCCCGTCGGAGCTCGCCTCGACGAGCTGCTGAGCGCGTGGTCGCGGGAGATCGACGAAGTGCCGCTGCCGTTGCTGGTGGACCCGGTGCGGGCGGTCGACGTGGTCATCGCGGCCAAGACGCGCGGCCGGGTGCATGCGCCCCCCGACGGCGCAGGCACCCGGCCGCCGGGAAATGCGCGTGAGGAGAGATTTTAGCCGCGGAGCGGCGTTGACCACGGATCGCTGGGGCAAACGTTACAAACGGTCGCCCGGACGACGGCCGAGACCGCTCACGAGCCGCAGGATCGCCAGCAGCACGACGGCGCCGAGGATGGCCACGCCGAAGCTCGGGAAGTCGAAGCCGAACGTCATCTGCTGCCCGGTGGCGAACCGGTAGAGCAGGCCGCCGAGGGTCGCGCCGACCACCCCGACCAGCACGCTGACCAGGCAACCCTGCCGGCGTCGCGCCCGGCCGCCGACGACGAGGTTCGCGGCCCAGCCGACGATGGCGCCGAAGATCACCCATGCCACGAATTCCATGGCCGGAGCTTACGGGAGCCAAAGTACAAGAGTTATTGCACAAGAGCTCTTGTACAACTACTCTTGTGCACCATGAGCGACGAGGTCCGGGACATCCGGGATTCGAAGGTGCTCGCGGCGGTGTCCCATCCGCTGCGTCGGCGGCTGATGGAACTGCTCCACCTGGACGGCCCGGCCACGGTGTCGGTGCTGGCGGGAAAGACCGACCAGGCGGTCGGCAACGTCAGCCACCACATGAAGGTGCTGGCCGCCGCCAAACTGGTCGAGGAAGCTCCCGAACTCGCCCGTGACCAGCGGGAACGGTGGTGGAAGCGCAGCGTGAAGACCATCCGGTGGGCTTCCGCGGACTTCCCCGACGACCCGATCGCCGAGGCCGCCGAGGTCCTCACCCTCGACCACCAGACCGCGATCGCCCGCGAGTGGATCGCGACGCGCGAGACGTACCCGCCGCAGTGGCGCGGCGTGGCGTTCAGCACGGACACCTGGATGCGCCTTTCCGCCGCCGAGCTGGAAGAGCTGAACGAACGGGTCATGTTGCTGCTGGCCGACTTCGAGAACCGCACCGAGCCCGGTGACGGGGTCGAGCGGCGTCCGGTCTTCTTCGTCGCACGAGCCTCGCTGGGCCAGCCGTGAAGGGGCTCTGGGGGAACGGGGATTTCCGGCTGCTCTGGACCGGCGAGACCACGAGCATGCTCGGCAGCATGGTCGCGAGCACGGCGTTGCCGCTGGTCGCGGTGGTCACGCTGCAGGCGAGCACGTTCGAGGTCGCGTTGCTGACGGCGGTCGCCTGGCTGCCCTGGCTGCTCGTCGGGCTGCCCGCCGGCGCCTGGGTCGACCGGCTGCCGAAGCGCCCGGTCATGCTGACCTGCAACACGGTGTCGACGGCGGTGTTCGGCAGCGTTCCGGTCGCGGCCGCGCTCGGCGCGCTGACCCTGCCGTACCTGCTGGGCGCGGCTCTGCTCGGCGGGGTCGCGAAGGTGTTCTTCACGCTCGCCTACCGGGCCTACCTGCCCGTCCTGCTCGGCCGGGACGACCTCCTGGAAGCCAACGCGAAGCTGCAGGGCAGCGAGTCCGCGACGCAGGTCGCCGGGCCGGGCCTGGCCGGGTTGCTGGCGCAGGCGTTCGGCCCGGTCAGCGGCATCCTCGCGGACGCGGTGAGCTTCGGCGTCTCCGTGCTGTGCGTGCGGGCGATCCGGGTGCGCGAGACCGTGGTCCCGGCGGCGCGGACGCCGTTGCGCAGCCAGATCGCCGAAGGCCTGGGATTCGTCTTCGGCGACCGCTACCTGCGGTCGCTGATGGTGTTCGGCGCGGTCTCGAACCTCGCGCTGACCGGCTACAGCTCCATCCAGATCGTCTTCCTGTCCCGCACGCTCGGCGCCGCGCCCGGCCTGGTCGGCCTGGTGCTGGCGCTCGCCGCGACGGGCGGGGTGCTCGGCGCGGCGCTGGCCGGACGGCTCGGCGCGCGGTTCGGCACCGCCCGCGCGTTCCTGCTGTGCGAGGTGGCCGCCGCGCCGATGATGCTGCTCGGGCCGCTGAGCGGCCCGGGCTGGGGACTGGCGCCGTTCGTCGCCGGCGTGTTCGGCGTCTGCGCCGGTGTGGTGGCCTCGAACGTGCTGACCACGACGTTCCGGCAGGAGTACTGCCCACCGGAGCTGTTCAGCCGGATCACCTCGAGCGCCTCGCTCACCGCCTACGGCACGATCCCGCTGGCCGGCGTTCTCGGCGGCGCGCTCGGCGAGGCGATCGGCGTCCGGGAGACGCTGTGGGTGGCGTCCGCCTTGCTGGTCGCCGCGCTCCCGATCCTCGCGCCCTTCCGGAAGCTGCGGGAGTTCCCGGTCAGAGGAGCAGAACGTCCACCTCGTCGCCTTCCGCAGCCGACGTGACGTCTTCCGGCAGCACGATCAGGCAGTTGGCTTGCGTGAACGCGGCCAGCAGGTGCGAGCCCGGCCCGCCGCGCGGCCCGACGACCCCGGTGACCTCGCGGTCCGACGGCGTGAACACACCACGGCGGTACTGGCGGCGGCCGGCCGGCGAGGACATCGCCTCCAGCAGCCGGGCCCGCACGCGCCGCCGCGAGACGTCGGTGTGGCCCAGGGCCGTCAGCAGCGCCGGGCGCAGGAACGCCTCGAAGGACACGAGGACGCTGACGGGGTTGCCGGGCAGCGTCACGACCGGCACGCCCTGCCAGCGTCCGCAGCCCTGCGGCCCGCCCGGCTGCATCGCGACCTTCGCGAATTCGACGCCCTGGCCGGACAACGCGTCCTTCACGACTTCGTACGCGCCCGCGCTGACGCCGCCGGACGTCACCAGCAAGTCGGCGCCCGCCAGCTTCGGCTCGATGACCTTCCGGAACTCCTCGACGTCGTCGACGACGCTGCGGACCACCTCGACCTCGCAGCCGAGGCCGCGGATCGCCGCGGCGAGCATCACGCTGTTGGACTCGTAGATCTGGCCGTGCCGCAGCGGGGCCGGCGCGTCGATCAGCTCGGTGCCGGTGGAGGCGACCACGACCCGCAGCGGCCGGTGCACCCGCACCTCGGCGAGCCCGACCGCGGCCGCCAGGCCCAGCTGGGAGTGGCCCAGCACGGTTCCGGCGGGCAGCGCGATGCTTCCGGAGACGACGTCCTCGCCGCTGCGCCGGATGTGCGCGCCCGCCTTGGCGGGGGCGGAGATCGTCACCGTCGACGTGCCGGCGTCGGTGTCCTCGACCATCACGACGGCGTCCGCGCCGGGTGGCAGCGGCGCGCCGGTCATGATCCGGTGCGCGGTGCCCGGCTCGAGCGGCCGGACGTCGACGCGGCCCGCCGGGATGTCGTCGGCGACCGGCAGCGTCACCGGCACGTCGGTGACGTCCGCGGCGCGGACCGCGTAGCCGTCCATCGCGGAGTTGTCGAAGGGCGGGAGGGAAACGCCGGCCCGCACGTCCTCGGCCAGGACGAGGCCGGCCGCGGCGGCGAGGGGCAGCGAGGTCGCGGGGGCGGTGCCGAGCAGCGCGGCGACGCGGTCGCGGTAGTCGTCGACGGAGATCACCGGACCATCCTCCCCGTCGTCGGGGCTCGTGCAAGACCGAGGCCCATTCGGATCAGCCCGGCGCAGCTCGCCGCGGGGGCACGGCTACGGTTGCTCGCGCCGGGCGACGTCTGAACGGGTCTCGCCCGGCCCGTCACAGGCACGCCTTTGGGGAGCACGCATGCAGGTCGGAGTCCGTCAACAGCCCTCGTTCGCCGTCGCCCGGTTGATGCTGGCGCCCGGCGAGCCGTGCCAGGTCGAGTCCGGCGCGATGATGGCCACCAGCTACGGCGTGCAGGTCCAGTCCCAGGCGCAGGGCGGGATCATGAAGGGCCTCGGCCGCGCGTTCCTCTCCGGCGAGTCCTTCTTCATCTCCACCTTCACCGCGCCGCAGAACGGCGGCTGGGTCGACGTCGCGGCCAACCTGCCCGGCGACATCCAGGTGATCACCCTCGACGGCCGCACCGGCTGGGCCGTCACCCGCGGCTGCTGGCTCGCGTCGTCGCACGGCGTGCAGACCGAGACCAAGTGGGGCGGGCTGAAGAACCTGATGGGCGGCGAAGGCGGCTTCCTCACGCACGCGACGGGTCAGGGCCAGCTGCTCGTCAGCTGCTACGGCGCCGTCGAGACCATCACCCTGCAGCCCGGCGAGATGGTCACCATCGACACGGGGCACGTCGTCGCGTACGCCGACACCGTGCAGTACCAGATCCGCAAGGTCGCGACCGGCATCATCCAGTCGATGAAGAGCGGTGAAGGTCTCGTGTTCGACTTCGCCGGTCCCGGCCAGATCATGACCCAGACGCGCAACCCGTCCGCGTTGGTCAGCTGGCTCGTCTCGCACGTCCCGTCCCGCTGATGCGCGTCCAGACCCGGCACACGCCCGGCTTCGGCGTCGCCCGCGTCCTGCTCGACCCGGGCGAAGCCGTGCAGGCCGCGCCCGAGACGCTGCTCGCCAGCCGCTTCGGCGTCACCGAGGCGGCGGCCGGCCGCGGCGGTGTCCGCGCCGGCAAGTCGACGACGGCGGTCTACACCGCACCGGCCGACGGCGGCTGGATCGACTTCGCGCCGCTGCGCCCCGGCGACGTCTACCCCCTGGAACTGGGCGGCACGGGCTGGTCGGTGCACCGCGACGCCGTGCTGGTGCGGCCGTCCTCGGTCCGGCACGACGCGAACTGGCTGCCGTTGCAGCAGCTCTTCGGCGCCGACTCGGGGTTTCTCGAGCACTACAGCGGAACCGGCCCGCTCGTGCTGGCCGCGCCCGGCCCGGTGGACGCGTTCGAGCTCGGCCAGGGCGAGCTGGTCACCGTGCGGCCGGACTACCTGCTGGCCTACCCGGACACCGTGCAGTGCCGGCTGCGGGCGCTCGACCCCGGCGGGCCGCAGTCGCTGCGCACCGGGGAAGGATTGGCGGTCGACTTCGCGGGTCCCGGGACGGTGCTCGTGCAAGCGCGGAACAGACGCCTTTCGGGCAGGTGATCTTCGGACGAATTGCCCATTGCCGCGGACAATAATTCCGGTAGCGTGATTGCTACTCGCACCGCTGGCATCCGCTCGGGCCAGCGGATCCTTTGTGCTGAGGGAGGGCGCCGTGGCTGTCGGCACCGTCAAATGGTTCAACTCGGAAAAGGGCTACGGGTTCATCGAATCCGCCGACGGGCCGGACGTGTTCGTCCACTATTCGGCCATCCAGGCCGACGGATTCCGCACTCTGGACGAGGGCGACCGCGTGGAGTTCGAAGTCCAGTCCGGGCGTGACGGCCGGAGTCAGGCAGCCGACGTGCGCAAGGTGTCGTAACCACACGCATCACCCGATTGGCGAACCCTCGTCGGCGGCCGAACCAGGGACGTTAGGCTGCGGGCGTGACAGGCGATGTGTCGGGGGACCTCACCGGTCGCCGGCTGGGCAACTACCGCATCGACGGGGTGCTCGGCAAGGGCGGCATGAGCGTGACCTACAAGGCCACGGACGTGCGGCTCGGCCGCAAGGTCGCCTTGAAGGTCATCGGTGACCACCTCGGGACCGACGCCGAGTTCCGCGAGCGGTTCGTCGACGAGGCGCGCAACACGTCGGCGATCGACCACGCCAACGTCGTGCCGCTGTACGACTTCGGCGAGCTCGACGGCATGCTCTACATCGCCATGCGCATGGTCGACGGCGGCGATCTCGCCGGGCTGATCTCCGGCGGCCCGATCGCACCCGCCCGCGCCCTGACGATGCTCGACCAGGTCGCGGACGCGCTCGACACGCTGCACAACCGCGGTCTGGTGCACCTCGACGTCAAGCCGGCCAACGTGCTCGTGACGAAGAAGGAGACGTCGCGGGAGCACGTGTACGTCGCCGACTTCGGGCTGACCCGGCGCGGCGCCACGGGCCACCGCACGCGCGGTGGCGACTTCCTCGGGTCGCCGACGTACGCCGCTCCCGAGCACCTGCGTGGCGAGCCGCTGGACGGGCGCACCGACCAGTACGCGCTGACCTGCGTCCTCTACGCGTGCCTCACCGGCAGCCCGCCGTTCAAGGGCGACGTGCCGACGGTGATCAAAGGCCACCTCAACGGCGACCCGCCGTCGATCTCCCGGGTGGTCGCGCTGCCGCCGGCGATCGACGAGGTGATCCGCCGCGGCATGGCGAAGAACCCGGCCGACCGCTACCCCAGTTGCGTCGAGATGGTCGCGGCCGCGCGCCGCGCGCTCGGCCCGCTGGCGGCGTCGGACACCCCACCGGGTCCGCCCGGGTCCAATTCGGGTGGAGTTCCCGCGCCGCACCGTCCTGGTCAGGTACAACAGGGGCCGCACCAGAACAGCGCACCGCAGGGAGAGGGGGCCCCCGTGCATCCGTACGGAGGACAGCAGCAGCCCGGCTACGGTCCGGGCCCGCAGGGGCCGCAGGGCCCCGGAGGTCCACACGGGATGCCGCCGCAGGGCCCGCCGCCGCAGGGTCCGCCGCCCGGCTACGGCTATCCGCAGCAGCCGGGCATGCCGCCGCAGGGCCCACCGCCGGGGTACGGCTACCCGCAGCAGCAGGGCATGCCGGGCCCGCCGCCGGGCTACGGCCAGGACCCGATGCGGCTGCGCCCGCCGATGCCCGCGGGTGGTGCCGGTGCCTTCCAGCAGCCGAAGAGCGGCGGCGGCAAAAAATGGATCTTCATCACTCTCGGCGTCCTCGTGCTGGCGGGCTTGATCGTGGGCGCGATCTTCCTCTTCTCCGACGGCGGCAGCGGCGGCGGCGGGACGACGACGGCCCCGAACATCCCGGTCGGCCCCGGTGACTCGCAGAGCAACGCGCCGTCGTCGCTGAAGACGCCGCCGCCGTCGATCTCCATCAAGCCGAGTTCCTGAGCCGGGGAACCATCGGATCGTGCGGCGCTGAGCAGGTCTTCTTGCACTCTCCCCCCGAGAGTGCTAAACACGGTCTTGGCACTCGACGCCGTCGAGTGCCAAAGGTCGGGACGGTGAGGCTGGCCCCCACCCGGGTCCAGTCGTCCGTCGCGGGCACCGAGCCTGGCCGAGGAAGAGTCCTGCTGCCGCCGCTGCACGTCGAACCGAGGACGCAGCGCGGCGGTGGCGCCCAATACCGGAGGACCACACCGCAATGGCCAAACTGATCGCGTTCGACGAGGACGCCCGCCGCGGTCTTGAGCGCGGCTTGAACACCCTCGCCGAAGCCGTCAAGGTGACCCTCGGCCCGCGGGGCCGGAACGTCGTGCTCGAAAAGAAGTGGGGCGCGCCGACCATCACCAACGACGGTGTCTCCATCGCCAAGGAGATCGAGCTCGAGGACCCGTGGGAGAAGATCGGGGCCGAGCTCGTCAAGGAAGTTGCCAAGAAGACCGACGACGTCGCGGGTGACGGCACCACCACCGCCACCGTGCTCGCCCAGGCCCTGGTCAAGGAAGGCCTGCGCAACGTCGCGGCCGGCGCCGACCCGATCAGCCTGAAGCGCGGCATCGAGGCGGCCGTCGAGGCCATCACCGAGCAGCTGCACAAGGCCGCCGTCCAGATCGAGACCAAGGAGCAGATCGCTGCCACCGCCTCGATCTCGGCCGCTGACCGCACCATCGGCGAGCTGATCGCCGAGGCGCTGGACAAGGTCGGCAAGGAAGGCGTCGTCACCGTCGAGGAGAGCAACACCTTCGGCCTCGAGCTCGAGCTCACCGAGGGTATGCGCTTCGACAAGGGCTACATCTCCGGTTACTTCGTGACCGACCCGGAGCGTCAGGAAGCCGAGCTGGAGGACCCGTACATCCTCCTCTTCGGTTCCAAGATCTCCACCGTCAAGGACGTGCTGCCGCTGCTGGAGAAGGTCATCCAGTCCGGCAAGCCGCTGCTGATCATCGCCGAGGACGTCGAGGGCGAGGCGCTGGCCACCCTCATCGTCAACAAGATGCGCGGCACCTTCAAGTCCGTCGCCGTCAAGGCGCCGGGCTTCGGTGACCGCCGCAAGGCGATCCTGCAGGACATCGCGATCCTGACCGGTGGCCAGGTCATCTCCGAGGACGTCGGCCTCAAGCTGGAGAACGCGGACCTGTCCCTGCTGGGCAAGGCCCGCAAGGCCGTCATCACCAAGGACGAGACGACCATCGTCGAGGGTGCGGGCGACGCCGACCAGATCCAGGGTCGCGTCAACCAGATCCGCGCCGAGATCGAGAACTCGGACTCGGACTACGACCGCGAGAAGCTGCAGGAGCGGCTCGCGAAGCTGGCCGGCGGCGTGGCCGTCATCAAGGCCGGTGCCGCGACCGAGGTCGAGCTGAAGGAGCGCAAGCACCGCATCGAGGACGCGGTGCGCAACGCGAAGGCCGCCGTGGAAGAGGGCATCGTCGCCGGTGGTGGCGTGGCCCTGATCCAGGCCGCCGAGGCCGCGTTCGCGGGCCTGAAGCTCGAGGGCGACGAGGCCACTGGTGCCAACATCGTCAAGGTGGCCGTCGAGGCCCCGCTCAAGCAGATCGCGATCAACGCCGGCCTCGAGGGCGGCGTCGTGGTGGAGAAGGTCAAGGGCCTGCCGCAGGGTCACGGCCTCAACGCCGCCACGGGTGTCTACGAGGACCTGCTCGCCGCCGGCGTGCCGGACCCGACGAAGGTCACCCGCTCCGCGCTGCAGAACGCCGCGTCCATCGCGGCGCTGTTCCTGACCACCGAGGCTGTCGTGGCGGACAAGCCGGAGAAGGCTGCTGCCGCTCCGGCCGACCCGTCCGGTGGCATGGGTGGCATGGACTTCTGAGCCACGCACGGAAAGCCCGGTCCGCTTCGGCGGGCCGGGCTTTTCTTTTGCGGGCGCGGTCTACGGCTTGGTGAAGAACCAGACCGCGTACGCGCCGAGGATGACTATGCCGAGGGACAGGACGCCCAAGCCCCCGATCCAGGCGGTGCTGGCCTCTTCGGCCTCCAGAGCGACGACGATCGCGCCGATCCCGGTGAGCAGGATCCAGATCGCCAGGGCCGCGGCGGTGTAGAGCACCGTCTTCGTGACGGTCGCACTGCCGGTGTCGTTGAACGCGAGCGCGAAGAAAGCGGAGAAAGCGGTCAGGCCCAGCCCGGCGATCAGGTACAGGCCGCCGAGGATCCCGACGACGACCTTCGCGGCCGTTCTGCTCCCTTGATCCACGAGCGCGAACCCTAACGCCTCGGCCGGGTTGCGCGCCGCGCTTTTCGGCTGCCCGGAGTAGCGCTCTCGGCCGAACGGCCCGGACGTCCCCTCCTCGTCCGGGCCGCTCGGCCGGCACACCCCCGGCGGGCACCGGCTCCCCCTGCGAACCGGCACCCGCCCCCGTTCAGGACTCCTCTTCCGGAGTCAGGATGGCGGCGGCGACGTAGACCGGGATGGCGACGCCGACGGAGAGGAACACGGCGGCGACCATGCCGATGCGCAGGACGCTCGCGTCGATGCCGAGGTAGGTGGCCCAGCCACCGCAGACGCCGGTGAGCATCTTGTCGGTCTTGCTGCGGCGGAGCTTCTTGGTGGTTTCCGGGGTGTACACGCTGTTCGTCATGGCTCAATGGTGGCTCCCGGCGGCCACCGGCCACATCCGGAACGGCCCGGATCCCGACCCTGAATCCGGCATCCGGGAAATCCGGGTGCTTCGCCCCCGGCTCGCCGGTACAACTTCGGGGCATGAAACACGACACGCCCGAGTTCGCCGCGATCGCCGAGGGAGGCACCATCCTGCGCTGCCAGGTCGGTTCCGGTCTGCACGGCACCGCTGTCGACGGTCAGGACGACCGCGACGAGATGGGCCTGTGCGTGGAGCCCGCCGAGTACGTCACCGGGCTGCGGCCGTTCGAGCAGTACATCTTCCGCACCCAGCCGGAAGGCGTGCGGTCCGGCCCCGGCGACCTGGACCTGATCGTCTATTCGCTGCGCAAGTGGATGCGCCTCGCGCTCACCGGGAACCCGACGATCCTGCTGCCGCTCTTCGTGCCGGACGCGGAGATCGTGCGGATCACCGGCCTCGGCCACGACCTGCGCGCCAACGCCGACCGGATCGTGTCGCGCGCGGCCGGCCTGCGGTTCGCCGGCTACCTGCGGACGCAGCGGCGGCGGATGCTCGAAGGAACGCTCAAGGTCAACCGGCCGGAGCTCATCGAGAAGTACGGCTTCGACACGAAGTACGCGATGCACATGGTGCGCCTGGGCGTCCAGGGTGTCGAACTGCTCGAGACCGGCCGGATGACGCTGCCCATCGCCGAGCCGTGGCTGAGCTGGCTGCGTGACCTGCGGCGCGGGAAGCACAGCCAGGAGGAAGCCATCGCGGCCGCGGCCGAGCTGGAGGACCGGCTCGACCGGCTGGTCCGGGGCGAGTCGCCGGTGCCGGAGCAGCCCGACCGTGACTGGGCGAACCGCTGGCTGGTCCACGCCTACCAGTCGGCCTGGCAGGCGGCTTGACACCGGGTCCGCGCTCAGGACAGGGCGCGGACCCGGGCCAGCCGGTCTACCCAGGCCGCCGCGACCGCCGGCGACGCCGGATACGCGTCCGTCGGTTCCGGCGCCCGGCGCGGCACCGGCAAGTAACCGTCCACAGGGGACAGCGAGTCTGCGCAGACGTCCCCTTCCAGCAACGAAAGCGTGCCCAGCCCGCACGCGAAATCCAGCTCGGGCAACGCGCCCGCCAACGCGAGCCCGGCCGCCAGCCCGACGCTCGTCTCGACCGCCGAGGACACCACGCACGGCAGCCCGCACGCCTGCGCGACCTCCAGCGCCCGGCGCACCCCGCCCAGCGGTGCCACCTTCAGCACCGCGACGTCCGCCGCTCCCGCGACCGCCACCTTCAGCGGGTCCTCGGCCCGCCGGATCGACTCGTCGGCCGCGATGCGGACCGAGACGCGCCGGCGGACGGCCGCCAGGTCGTCGATGGTCGGGCACGGCTGCTCCGCGTACTCGAGGCCGCCGGCCGCCTTGTCGAGGTCGGTGATCGCGCGGACCGCCGTGTCGACGTCCCAGGCCATGTTCGCGTCGACGCGGACGGCGCCGGACGGGCCGAGCGCGTCGCGGACCGCCGCCACCCGCTCGCAGTCGTCGGCCAGTGCCGACCGCGGGTCGGCCACTTTCACCTTCGCCGTGCGGCAGCCGGAGGCGCGGACCAGCTCGTACGCCTTCTCCGGGGAGACCACCGGCACCGTCGTGTTCACCTCGACGCGGTCGCGGACCGGCGCCGGCCACCCTGCTTCGCTCGCCTCCCGCGCCGCCTGCAGCCACGGCACGCTTCCGGCGTCCGAGTAGTCGGCGAACGGGCAGAACTCGCCCCAGCCCGCCGGGCCGGGCAGCAGCACGCCCTCCCGGACCGTGATGCCGCGGAACCGGTTGCGCAGGGGGATCGCGTAGACCTTCATCGGCACCGATCATGCCACCGGCGAGGTTGGCCGAACGCGTGCCGGACAGCGCGTTTCCGGTCAGAATGACTCCGTGGTCCTCGATTTCCGCGTGCTGGGTCCGGCCGAGGTCACGGCAGACGGCCACCCGGTGCCGCTCGGGGGCAGCCGGCCGCTGATCGTGCTGGCCGGGCTTCTGCTGCGCGCGAACCGGGTCGTGCCGGTCGACGAGCTGGGCCGCTGGCTCTGGGACGACGACCGCCGCCGCTCCAAGGGCGCGCTCCAGACGTACGTGCTGCGCCTGCGGCGAGCGCTCGGCGACCAGGTCACGATCCGGACCGAAAGCGGCGGCTACCTGATCGAGCTCGACGACGACCTGCTCGATCTGTCCCGGTTCCGGGCTCGCGCCACCCAGGGCAAGGCGGCGATGGACCGCGGCGAAAGCCGCCGGGCGGCCGCGTACTTCGCCGAGGCGCTCGCGCAGTGGCGCGGCCCGGCGCTGCTGAACGTCGAGTCCGACGCGCTGCACCGCGACGAGGTGGGCCAGCTGGCCGAGGAACGGCTGCGCGTGCGCGAACAGTGGGCGGACGCCCTGCTCGACGTCGGCGAGTACGGCACGGTCGTGCCCGAACTGACCCGGCTGACCAGGGAAAACCCGCTGCGGGAGCGGCTGCACGAGCAGCTGATGGTCGCGCTCTACCGGTCGGGCCGCCAGGCCGAGGCGCTCGAGGTCTACCGGCGGATCAGCGGCGTGCTGGCCGAGGAGCTGGGACTCGACCCCGGGCCGTCGCTGCAGCGCACCCGCCAGGCGATCCTCACCGGCGCCGCCGGCGAAGACGTGACCGGTGCTGCCCGGCCGGCGCGCTACCGGCTCGGCGTCGAGCCGCAGGTGCCGCACCAACTGCCCGCCGACCTGCCGACCTTCTCGGGGCGCGAGTGCGACCTCAAGGCGTTGCACGCGCTGCTGCCGGAAGCGATCGAGGCCGACACGTCGACGCCGATCGCGTCCGTCGAGGGCATGGGCGGCATCGGCAAGACGACGCTGGCCGTGCACTTCGCCCACGAGGTCGCCGACCGGTTCCCCGGCGGGCAGGTCTACCTCAACCTGCGGGGTTACGGGCCCGGCGAGCCGGTGGAGCCGTCGGCCGCGCTGGAAGCGATGCTCACGGCGCTCGGCGTGCCGTGCGAGGCGATCCCGGCCGACCTCGACGGCCGCGCGGCGAGCTGGCGGACGCACACCGCGGGGCGGCGGCTGCTGGTCCTGCTCGACAACGCCAACCGGACCGAGCAGGTGCGCCCGCTGCTGCCGGGGCCGGGCTGCCTGGTCGTGATCACCAGCCGCTGGCAGCTGCGGGCGCTGGCCGCGACGCACGGCGCGCGGCGGATCGCGCTGGAGGAGCTCGGGGAGGAGGACGCCGTCGAGCTGCTCGCGTCCACGATCGGCCTCGAGCGGGTGGCCCGCGACCCGGCGGCGACCGAGCGGTTCGTGCGCCACTGCGGCGGGTTGCCGCTGGCCATCCGGATCCTCGCCGTGCGGGCGGCGCAGTTCCCCGACCTGCCGCTCGACGAGTTCGTCGACTCGCTGCCGGCGGACCTGCTCGGCTCGTTCGATCTCGCCGACGGCGAAGGGACGAACATCCGTTCGGTGTTTTCGTACTCCTACCAGGCGCTGGAGCCGTCGACAGCGCGGCTGCTGCGGCTGCTCGGGCTGCCCACCGGCGTCGACTTCACCGCGCCGGCGGCGGCCGCGGTCGCCGGGCAGGACCTCGCGGCGACCCGGCCGATGCTGGAGACGCTGGCCGCGGCGCACCTGCTCGCCCAGCCGCGGCCGGGCCGCTACCAGTTCCACGACTTGATCCGGGCCTACGCCGGCGAAGTCGCTTCGCAGGTCGATTCGCCTTCGGAGCGCGACGCCGCGTTGGACCGGCTGCTGGACTGGTACCTGGCGTCGGCGCTGAACGCTTCACGCCGAATGCGGCCGGAGCGGTACTACCGGCTGCTGGAGCTGGACGGGTTGTCCGGCGGACAGACGTTCTCGACGTACCACGACGCGCTCGACTGGTTCGGTGACGAGTCCGGCAACCTGATCGCGGCGGTGCACCTGGCGCGGCGGCGGCGGGACGACGTCTGCTGGAAGCTGGCGTGGCTGCTGCAGAGCTATTTCGTGACGCGCTCGCGCCTCGACGACTGGCGTTCGGTGTTCGAGGTCGCGCTGGAAGCGGCGCGGGCCATCGGTCACCGTCCCGGCGAAGCGGGCATCCTGAGCGGACTGGGTGTGGTCAACGGCGTCGCGCGGCAGTACGACGAGTCCCGGCGGTACCTGGAGCAGGTGCTGACGATCCAGCGCGAGCTCGGCGCGCGCGAAGGCGAGGCGCGGGCGCAGTACAACCTGTCGATGGTGGCGCACAACCTGGACGACTACGCCTGGGCGTACGAGCACGGCATGCAGGCGCTGGAGATCGTCCGCGAGCTGGGGCTGGGCGCGTTCGAGGCGAGCGTGCTGCGGGCACTGGGCGACATCTGCACGTCGATGGGCGACCACGAGCAGGCACTGCGGCTGGCCGACGCCGCGCTGGCGATCCTGGGCCCGGACGGCGAGCCGGTCGACACGCGGTTCACGCTGCACACGCGCGGCCTGGCGCTGGTGGGGCTGGGCCGGGTGGCGGAGGGCATCGAGGCCATCCGCGAGTCGGTGTCGATGTTCTTCGCGATGGGCGAGCACTACGAAGCGGCGGACGTGCTGGCGCAGCTGGGCACGATCCACGTGCGTCACGGCGAGCCGGCGTTGGCGCGGGAGTGCTGGTTGCGTTCGGTCCGGCTGCTGACGGAGCTGGGCCACCCGGACGCGGACGACGTCCGGGCCAAGCTGGCGGCGTTGGTGGGCTCGGGCTCGGGTTCGCCGAGCTGAGGCGGTGTGCCGAGGCCGGGTGCCGGACCGCTCGCGTGCCGACCCCCAGCGACAGCACGCAAGCCGGTCCGGCCCGCGTGGTCACTCAAGCCGATCGCGCTCACTGTCCGCTCACTGTCTCGCCGGCGGAGTCACGCCGAGCAGGTCGGCGAGCGTCTCGGCGTTGCGCGGGGCTTCGACCTTGACGTCGTTGTCGAAGTAGACGTGCACGTTCCGCCGGCCGCCGTCGTGCCAGGCGCGGATCTTGTCGGCCCACATCCGCAGCGCGCGGTCCGAGTAACCGCTGACGTAGAGCTCTTCGTCGCCGTGGAGGCGGATGTAGGCGAAGTCGGCGGTCTGGTCCTCCAGGAAGGGGAACTTCCCGGCGGTGTCGGCGACGACCAGGGCGATGCCGTGTTCGCGGAGCAGGTCCATCGCCGCGGGCTGCGCGAAGCTGGGGTGCCGGACTTCGAGCGCGTGCTGCAGCGGCTTGCGCGGTCCGGGGTCCAGGTGGGGGGTGCCCTTGAGCTTGTCGTCGTGCTTGGTGGCGAGCTGGGCGGCATCGGTGGTGGTGCGGGGCAGGAGGGCGAAGAAGTCGGCGAGCCGATCGGGATCGAACGCCAGCCGCGGCGGCAGCTGCCAGAGGAAGGGGCCGAGCTTGGCGCCGAGCGCGAGGACGCCGGAGGCGTAGAAGTTGGCGAGCGCGGTCTCGACGTCACGCAGCTGCTTCATGTGCGTGATGAAGCGGCCGCCTTTGACGGCGAAGAGGAAGTCGGCAGGGGTTTCGTCGAACCAGGCGCGGTACCGCTCGGGGCGCTGCAGGGAGTAGAAGGAGCCGTTGATTTCGACGGCGTTCATCCGCCGCGAGAGGTATTCGAGTTCCCGCCGCTGCGCGAGCCCGGGCGGATAGAACACCCCGCGCCACGGCGGATAGCGCCACCCAGAAGTCCCGATCCGGATTTCGGCGATCGTCCTCACCGCCTTCCCGCGAAAGGTGATGCCCGCCGGCGGCGGCCTCCAAACGCGACGCCGCCACGGCGATCCGGACGAGTGGACCAAAGGACGGGACAGCCGACCCAATCTGGCGGACGCTCGTCTGACGGGTCCTTTGGAGCGTTTGCTCATGGCACCTCCGAGGCGGGTCCGAGGACGGGCGATGACCGGCGGGCTGGGTTGGGGCCCGCGCGGTGTTGTGGGCTGGGGTGCTGGAGAGGATGCGCCGCGCGGGGCGGGCGGGTGCGGGTTGGCCGCCGGTCTGGCGGCTTTGGCCGCGCAGGGATCGGCGGTGCGGGGTGGTCGCCGCCTTGGCGGCGGTGGCCGCGCGGGATCCGCGGTGCGCGGGTTGGGGGGGTGCGGGTTGGCCGCCGGCCTGGCGGTGGGTCGGCGCGGGATCGGCGGCGCGGGTTCCGTTGGCGTGGTTCTGCCGCGAAGGTGGTGCGGGTCTGGCGGCGGTGGGCGCGCGGGGTTCGCGGTGCGGGTTGGGGGGTGCGGGTTGGCCGCCGGCCTGGCGGTGGGTCGGCGCGGGATCGGCGGCGCGGGTTCCGTTGGCGTGGTTCTGCCGCGAAGGTGGTGCGGGTCTGGCGGCGGTGGGCGCGCGGGGTTCGCGGTGTGGGGTGGTCGGGTGCGGTCTGGCAGCGGTGGCCGCGCGGGGTTCGCCGTGCGAGGTGGTCGGGTGCGGGTTTGGCCGCTGGCCTGGCGGCGGTGGCCGTGCAGGGCCCGCCGTGCGGGTGGGCGGATGCGGGTTGGCCACCGACCTCGCGGCGGTGGCCGCGCAGGATCCGCCGTGCGGGGTGGCTGGGTGCGGGTTGGCCACCGCCCTCGCGGCGAATGCCGCGCAGGAGCCGCGGCGCGGATCGGCTCGCTGCGATCCGCCATTCCCCGCCGACCTCCCCCCAACCGCCCCCCCGGCCCCGCCCACACAACCTCACGCCCAGGAAAACCGCCAAAGCCGCGACTGAACCAACCCCGACGCGTACTCCCGCAGATTCCCGGGCTGCCCAGCAAAAGTCGGCAGGCTGAACGCGCGATGCTCCGCTGCCACCGTCAACGCCCGCGCCTGATTGCGCGGCGGGGCCGCCACCGACAGCTCCAGCGTGTCGAACCCCAGCACCACCAGCGTTGCGCCGAAGCGGTCCTCCCAGCTGCGCAGCACCGCCGACAGCTCCGCCACCTGGTCCGTGCACTTGATCATCCCCGTCCAGCCGAGCAGGGCCGGGATGTCCGCCGGCCGCTCGGTCTGGACCAGTCCCAGCCGGTGCGGGGCGCGCGTTGCCAGGATCGAGCCCGTGTTGCCCGCCTCCGCCAGCGGGTCCGACCTGCGGGGGCTGCGCTTCGCCAGCCCCGGGAACCGGGCGCCGAACGGGCGCAGGCAGGCGCCGTCGCAGCACGAGCCGTCCCACCAGCGGGCCAATGCTCCCGCCGCGTCGGCCGTTGCCACGCGGTGGCCTGCCGGGGCCAGCCTGCCGCGGTCGTCGATCCAGTCCTCGCCGTTCGCCGCGAAGCGCTGGTCGTGCGGGATCAGCACCGGCCACAGTCCCGACCGCTCGAACTCGGCCACGCAGCCGAGGTAACGCTCGGGCCGGGTCAGCGGCAGGTCGGACACCCACAGCCGGCCGTGCCACGACCCCGGTGGCAGGGTCTGGACCGGCGGCGCGGGCGTACCGGGGCGGAGCGGTGCGATCGTCATGGACGTCCCCTCGAACTTGTGTTCGGCTGGTGCATGTCGAACAGTAGTTCGAGGGTCCGACAATTTCCAGCGATTCGCCCGCTCATCCGTTCGAGTGAATCAACAAATTCGCAGGTCAGCGCACCGGAGAAAACTCCTGGGACGCAAGTTGCTCCTGTGACGATTCGCTAGGCCGAAGGAGTCAACGCGGCAACAGCCGTCCTCGGACGAACAGGCCGACGCACGTCACGGCGGCCAGGAAGCACACCAGGGCGCCGAGGGTGGCGAACACGGCCAGCCCGTCGAACGGCGCGTCGTCGCCTCGGGTGGCGAGGAAGGCCACGGCGCCCGCGGTCACCGCCAGGCACAGGCCGGCGAGCGCGAGCAGCAGGCCGCCTCGCTCGCGCTGCCACTCGTCCCCGGTCCGGCGCTCGGCGGCCGGGCACCGGGCGAGCACGACCCGGCCGAGCCCGGCGTGGTCTCGGGTCAGGCCGTCGAACCGCACCCGGCCGCCACCCTCGAACCGCAGCTCGGCGCGGTAGCCCGAGCCCAGCTGCCGCGACAGGCCGGTTTCGATGCCGCGCGTGACGATGGTGATCCGGGTGACCTTGTCCCACGACCACCCGGAGATCTCGCGCCGGCTCGCGTGCACGAGCCCGTGCTCGCGCACCTCGAAGTATTCGGTCGAGCCGCCGCGGACCAGCGCCACGACCTGCCGGGCGCCGATGACCAGGCCGACCAGCGTGATCCCGAGGACCACGCCGACGAGCCTGGCGTGGGCGCGGGAACCGTCGGAGCCGCCGGACAGTGCCCACCAGCCGAGCGCGCCGGTCAGGGCCGCGATCGTCAGCGACCAGGCCGCGTTGGGGACGCGCCGGGCGTTGTCGACGCGGTGGGTGGTGAGCACGGGTCCGAGATCGGCGAACGCATCGGTCATGCGGCGAGCAAATCACCGCCGACGCCGTGGGACAGCGGCAAAAACGCCGCCGTGACGGCGACATCAGAGCTCGCGCGCTCTTCGCGGGAACCGGCTAGAGCGGCCGGAGCAGGTCGTCCGCGTCGACGATGTGGTACGCGTACCCCTGCTCGGCCAGGAACCGCTGCCGGTGCGCCGCGTACTCCGTGTCGACCGTGTCCCGCGACACGATCGAGTAGAAGTGCGCCTGCCGTCCGTCGCCCTTGGGACGCAGGAGCCGCCCGAGGCGCTGGGCCTCCTCCTGCCGCGAGCCGAACGTGCCCGAGATCTGGATCGCCACCGACGCCTCGGGCAGGTCGATCGAGAAGTTCGCCACCTTGGACACCACGAGCGTCCGGATTTCGCCGCGGCGGAAGCGGTCGAACAGCTCCTCGCGCTCCTTGTTGCGCGTCGCGCCCTGGATCACCGGCGCGTCCAGTTCGTCGCCCAGCATCTCCAGCTGGTCGAGGTACGCGCCGATCACCAGCGTCGGCTCGCCCGCGTGACGCTCCACAATGGACTTGATCACGGGGGTCTTCGTCTGCGCCGTCGCCGCCAGCTTGTACCGCTCGTCCGCCTCGGCCGTCGCGTACTCGAGCCGTTCCGCGTCGGTCAGCGTCACGCGGACCTCGGTGCACTGCGCCGGCGCGATCCAGCCCTGCGCCTCGATGTCGCGCCACGGCACGTCGTAGCGCTTCGGCCCGATCAGGGAGAAGACGTCGCCCTCCCGTCCGTCCTCGCGCACCAGCGTGGCGGTGAGCCCCAGCCGCCGCCGCGACTGCAGGTCCGCCGTCATCCGGAACACCGGCGCGGGCAGCAGGTGCACCTCGTCGTAGACGACCAGGCCCCAGTCGCGCGAGTCGAACAGCTCCAGGTGCTTGTACTCGCCCTTGGTCTTGCGCGTGATCACCTGGTAGGTCGCGATGGTGACCGGCCGGATCTCCTTCTTCTCCCCGGAGTACTCGCCGATCTCCTCCTCGGTCAGCGACGTCCGCGCCACCAGCTCGCGCTTCCACTGCCGCCCGGCGACCGTGTTCGTCACCAGGATCAGTGTCGTCGCCGCCGCCTTGGCCATCGCCGCCGCGCCGACCATCGTCTTGCCCGCGCCGCACGGCAGCACGACGACGCCGGAGCCACCCGCCCAGAACGCCTCCGCGGCCTGCCGCTGGTAGTCGCGCAGCTGCCAGTCCGTCTCATCCAGCGCGATCGGGTGCGCCTCGCCGTCGACGTAGCCGGCGAGGTCTTCGGCGGGCCAGCCGACCTTCAGCAGCGCCTGCTTGAGCCGTCCGCGTTCCGACGGGTGCACGACGACGGTGTCCTCGTCGATCCGCGCGCCGAGCATCGGGCTGATCTTCTTGTTCCGGACGACCTCGGCCAGCACCGCGCGGTCGGTGGTCGACATCACCAGCCCGTGCGCCGGGTGGTTGGCGATCTGCAGCCGCCCGAACCGGCCCATCACGTCGACGACGTCGATCAGCAGCGGCTGCGGCACCGGGAAGCGCGAGTACGTCGTCAGCGCGTCGACGACCTGCTCGGCGTCGTGGCCCGCGGCGCGCGCGTTCCACAAGGCCAGCGGCGTGATCCGGTAGGTGTGCACGTGCTCCGGCGCCCGTTCGAGCTCGGCGAACGGCGCGATGGCGATCCGCGCGTCGTCGGCCTGGGGGTGGTCGACCTCCAGGAGCACGGTCTTGTCGGACTGGACGATCAGCGGGCCATCGGTCACAACTACTGTTATACGTGGCTCGCTCCGGTCCGCCGGTGGGACGGGGTGCCGAGGGGACCACTGGAGGGCACGTTGAGCACACCACCGACCGACGACAACCCGTTCCGGACCCCGGACTACGCGACGGCCCCCGCGCCGATGCCGCCCCCGGCGATGGCCCCGGCACCGGGCTACCGGCCGATCCCGCACTGGTTCACGACGAAGGTCCGGATCACCCTCGCCGCCTGCGTCGTGCTGGCGCTGGGCCTCGGCGCGCTCGGCGCGCTGGGCATCGCCCGGCTCGGCCGCAGCGGCACGCCGTCCTCCGGCGACTGCCTGTACCTGACGCGCGAATCCGGCGGCAAGCTCGCCTACCACCGGGTCTCCTGCGGTTCGGGCAACGCGACCTACAAGGTCGACGACAGCCACCGCGGGACGTCCCGGTGCGCTTCCGGCGACTACGTGCGGTTCCAGATCTCCGGCAGCGGCTCCGGCGCGCAGACGCTCTGCCTGGCCCTCAACGTCAGCACCGGCGACTGCTTGCGTGACGTCGACGACCAGGCCACGGTGGCCAAGGTCGCCTGCACCGACCCGGCGGCGAAGGAACGCGCGGAGGTCATCGCCGGCTACCGCGGCGAAGACTCCTGCGCGGACGCCGACCACGTGCTGAGCTACCCCGGACCGCCGCGGCGGACGGTGTGCCTCGCGCCGCCGGGCGAGAACATCTAGCCGAACCACCGCGCCAGGTCCGCGGGGCCGGCGGCGTACCCGTCCGGCCGGACCAGCAGCAGCCGGCCGCGGTACTCCGCGTCCGCGGTGGCCGCGCGCACGACGTCGACCTGCCCGGTGAAGCCGCCGGGCAGCGGGTGGTCGCGAGGTCGAGCAGCAGCCCGCGGCCGCCGTGCAGCAGCGTCGAAAGCCGGGTGGGGCCGTCCGCCGTCGTCAGGTCGAGGTCCGGGACGCGCCGCGCGCCCGGGTACTCCAACGCGAGCCCGGACAGCAGGCCGCTGAAGTAGCGGTTGCCGTCCGCGGTCCGCATCAGGTCGATGACGATCTCGCGCAGCGCCTCGACGTTCTCGCCGCGGCCCGGCGCCGTGAACACGCGCTGGGCCGCCGTGTGCCGCAGGACCCGCTCGGCGGCCGGGTGGCGCTCGTCGTGGTAGCTGTCGAGCAGGCCGCCGGGCGCGGTGCCGCGGACCGTCGCCGCGAGCTTCCAGCCGAGGTTCATCGCGTCCTGGACGCCCAGATTGCGCCCTTGGCCGCCGAGCGGAGGGTGGATGTGCGCGGCGTCACCGGCGAACAGGACCCGCCCGTGCCGGTAGCGCTCCAGCTGCCGCGTCGCGTCGTTGAACCGCGAAGCGCCGTACACCTCTCCCAAACGCGTTTCGGGGCCGTACAGGGCTGTCAGCGCTTCGGACACTTCGCTGTCCGACACCGGTGCGTCGCGGCCCGGCTGCGTCGTCGTGGAGCCGAACACGAAGCGGTGGGCGCCGTCGCCGAGTGGCGTGAGCATCGACCAGTCGCCGTTCGCCTGCCGAGCCAGCGCGCCCGGAGCCCGTCGACCGTGACGCCGTCCGCGCCGGCTTCGGCCGCACGCACCTCGTGGCCGCGCCGCAGCACCGCGCCGTGCTTGACCGCGTGATCCGCGAGCAGCGCCTCGACGTCGTCCTGCGTGCGGTTGCGGACGCGGGGGTGCCGGGTCCGCCAGACGCTGGGGTCCAGGGCGACCGGCAGGCCGGCGAAGTGCCCGCTCGGGCCGTCCAGCTCCACGTCCGCGGGTTTCAGGCCGCGCAGGTCGAGCAGCTCCGCGGTGCGCGGCTGGAGGCCGACGGGCCGGGGCAGGCCCGGGCCGTCCCGGCGGTTGAGCACCGTCACTTCGACCCCGGCCACGGCGAGTTCGCCGGCGAGCAGCAGCCCGGTGGGCCCGGCTCCGGCGATCAGGACGTCGGTCATCGCACTCCTGAAGTAGACTGAGTGCGAAACTAGACCAAGTGCAAATTTGCGGCCGGCTAATTACCGGCCCGGTCGGGGAGCAGCGCCTGGACGTCGAGACGCGTCCCGAGTAGCCCGGAGTTGTGCATGAGGTCGGCGACGCGCTGCAGGCGGATGCCGTTGAGCGACGCGGGGTACGAGCCGAGCGAGATCAGCGCGGCCGTCGTCGTGTCGATGTCCGAGAACTTCGGCAGCGCGTCGCGGACGACCGCCGGATCGGTGGCGCTCTGCTGCGCCGCGCCGAGCGCCGTGCGGAACGCGGCGAGCGTGCGCGGGTTGGCCTGGGCGAACAGCTTGGCCGACGCGTACGCCGACAGCGGGAAGTCGAGCGTCGCGCCGCGGGCGCCGTCGGCGAGGATGTGGGCGCCGAGGTCCTTTTCAGCGCGGGTGATGTACGGCTCGACCATCAGCGCCGCGTCCGCGTCGCCCGCCTGCAGCGCCTCCGGCATGCGGTCGAAGGCGACCTGCTTGAACTTGATCTTCGTGACGTCGACGCCCGCGGTGCCGAGCACCGAGCGCGCGGCCAGCGCGCCGACGTCGTCGAGCATGTTCACCGCGATCTCGGGCGACTTCTTCGCCGTCGGCACGGTGTAGTCGGAACCGGGCAGGGTGACCAGCGCCATCGTGTCGGGGCCGGACGTGTACGCCTCGCCCTGCAGCTGCAGGGCCGTCCCGCCGGCCGCGGCGCGGAAGATCGCGATGTCGGAACCGAAGGTGACGTCGAGGTCACCCGCGGCCACCTTGGCCAGCCCGTCGCCGGTGCCGAGCTCGACGAGCTGCACGTTCAGCCCGGCGGCGCCGAACTTCCCGGCGGCGACGGCGATCCGCAGCGGGGCCGTGTCGATGGCGTTGCCGACGCCGACACGGAGGGTGGTCCGTTCCAGCGGCGGTGGCGGGCTCGGTGAACCGGACGCGAACACGCTGCAGCCCGCGGTCGCCAGCAGCGCCGCTACCAGCGGAATCGTCAGTCCGCGTCTGATCATGAACCTTCACCTACCGCGAGAATCTGGTTCTCGTGCTGGATCGTATGGTCCGGGACCCATACGATCGCGGGCAGGGCCGGATCGTGCCAGCGCGGCTTTCGGATCTCCATCGGGCGGGCTACCGTTCAGTAGGTTCGAGTTTGTCAGATCCGCGGGTTCCCGCCCGCGGTGGAAAAGGAAACCAGGTGACCCGTCGCGACAAGCGTCCCCGCAAGGGCGGCGACGCGGCGGATCCACGTGCGGCCGGTGGCCGGTGGCGCCTGCGGAACTGGCGTCTCGGCACGAAGCTCTTCGCCGTCCTCCTCATCCCCGCGCTCGCCGTGATCGCGCTCGTCGGCCTGCGGATCAGCTCGGATCTGCGCGAGGCGCAGCAGCTCGCCGAGTTCGCCACCCGCGGCCGCGTCGACAGCACGGTCGCCGAAGCGATCCACGAGCTGCAGCGCGAGCGTGACCTCACAGTCCGCTTCGTCGCCCAGAACCGCCAAGGCGACACCGCCGACCTGACCACCCAGCGCAAACGCGTCGACCAGGCCATCGGGACGTTCGAACGGACGCTCGCCGACAGCAAGCCCCGGCTCGACACCAAGGCCGCGGAAAGCCTGCAGCAGACCGACGACCGGCTGCGCGTGCTCGGTGGCCTCCGGTTCTCCGCCGAGCATTCGGCGTTCCCCGCCGACGCCGTCCTGCGCTCCTACAGCGAGCTGATCTCCGGCCTGCTCGACATCAGCGACTCGGCCGCCGCCGACGTCTCGGACCCGGAGCTGGCGCGGATGCGCCTGGCGGGCAACGCGCTGGCCAGGGTCAAGGACCAGATGTCGGTCAAGCGCGCGGTGCTGGCCGAGGCGCTCGCCGCGGGCGGCCTCGACCGCGACCGCACGCGCGCGCTGCTCGGTGCCGAAGCCGAGCTGGCCGCCGCGCGCAACGACTACCGCACGTTCGCCACCCCCGAGCAGCAGCGGATGTTCGACGACACGGTGATCGGGCTGGTCGTCGACATCGGCAACAACATGGTCGAGTCCGCGCTCACCCGCACCGAGAACGGCCAGAACCTGTCGGGCCTCGACCCGAACCAGTGGGACGTCTCGGCGACGCACACGGTGAACCTCGCCCACCAGGTGCAGCAGGCCCTGCTGGTCCAGTTGCAGGAACGCACGGACGCGCTGGCGGCACAGGCCCGCACGGCCGCCATCTGGGACGGCGGGGTCGTGCTCGGCGTCCTGCTCGTCGCCGGCGTGCTCTCGGTCGTGATCGCGCGGTCCCTGTTGCGCCCCTTGCGGATCCTGCGCCGGACCGCGCTCGAGGTGGCCGAGCACCGGCTGCCCGCGGCCGTGCAGAACCTGCTCACCGATCCCGAGCCCGCGCCGGAGAACCTGCGCAACCGGCTCGCCGTCGCGCCCGTGCCGGTGTTCACGCGCGAGGAAGTCGGCCAGGTGGCGCGCGCGTTCGACGCGGTGCACGGCGAAGCGGTCCGGCTGGCCGGCGAGCAGGCGATGCTGCGCGAGAACGTCAACGCGATGTTCGTCAACCTTTCCCAGCGCAGCCAGGACCTCGTCGAGCGGCAGCTGTCGGTGCTCGACCGGATGGAAGCCGACGAGCAGGACCCGGACACCCTCGCCGGGCTGTTCGAACTCGACCACCTCGCGACGCGGATGCGGCGCAACAGCGAAAACCTGCTCGTGCTGTCGGGCCACGACTCGGCGCGGGAGGACGCGGGCGCGGTCTCGGCCGACGAGATCATCGGTGCCGCGCTCTCCGAGGTCGAGCACTACCAGCGGGTCGAGCTGGGGCCGGCGCCGCAGGTCGCGGTGCGCGGGGAAGCCGTCAACGACCTCGTGCACGTCATCTCGGAGCTGCTGGAGAACGCGACGCGCTACTCCGGCGACGAGCCGGTCACCGTGGCGAGCGCCGAAACCCACGACGGCGACTGGCAGATCGAGATCATCGACCGCGGCGCCGGCATGCCGCAGGCCGAGATCGACCGGACCAACGCCCGGCTCGCGCACCCGCCGGACGTCGACGTCGAGGTCTCGCGGCGGATGGGCCTGTTCGTCGTCGCGACGCTGGCCACGCGCCACCGCATCGACGTCAGCCTGAGCGCGGGCCGCGACGGCGGCCTGGTGGCCACCGTGCTCGTGCCGGCCGCGCTGATCGTCGAACTGCCGCCGATGCCCGCGCCGCCGCCCGCCGAGCCGCCCGCGGCGCCCGAGCCGGAGCTGCTGGCGCCGCTGGCCCCGCTCACGCCGCCGGAACCCGAGCCGGAACCGGAGGAGCTGACCCCGCCGTCGATCGAGGCGGGCCCGCCGCGCCGGGCGCCGGTGGTGGCGCGCGAGCAGGCCCCGGCGTGGCCGTCCGCCGACGACGAGTCCCACCACCTCGACCTCGACGCGCCGACCGAGCAGATGCCCGCCTACCGCGACGTCCTGTCGCGCTGGTTCGACGCGGCCGCCGCGCCCGAACCGCCGCGCAAGCCCGTGGCCCCGCAGCCGGTCGCCGAAGAGCGGCTCCCGCCCGCACCCCAGCCGCGGCACGCGCTGGCCGCGTCCCCGCCGCCTTCCCGGGAAGCGGCCGTCGCGGCCGAGCCGAACCCGGACGACGAGGACACCGATCCGCAGTTCCCGCCCGTCTCGCCGCCGCCCGCGATCGAGCCCGACTACCAGTGGCCGACCCCCGCCCAGCTGGAGCAGGAAGACGGCGCCGAGGACACCTGGCCCTTCCTGCAACCACTGGATTCGGCGACCGGCCCCGCCGCGGTGCCGGAGCAGCGGCCGATACTCTCTCTTTCCCCGGAAGCGGTGCGCGAGCGGATGACGAGCCTTCAAGGCGGCTTCCGGCGAGGGCGGCACGCGAGGGGAGACGACACCCGGAACCAGTGAACGGATTGAGGCATGAGCTCGAAGACGCCCCTGCTGGAAGTGATCGCGCTGGACGCGGCGGACGCCGAAGGCGCGCAGGCGGGCGGGGCCGACCGCCTCGAACTGGTGACGGACATGGCGCAGGACGGCCTGACGCCGTCGGTGCGGACCCTGCGTGACGTGCTTTCGGCGACCGACCTCCCGGTGCGGGTCATGCTGCGCGACAACGGTTCCTTCGCCGTCGGCGACCTCGAAGGGCTGCGTGCGGACACCGCCCGGCTGATCGACGCGGGCGCGCGCGAGTTCGTCTTCGGCTTCCTCGACATCGACAGCGAGATCGACCTGGACGCGTGCGAAGCGCTGATCAAGGAGATCGACGGCCTGCCGTGGACGTTCCACCGCGCCATCGACCGCACCCGGGATCCGCTGCGCGCCTACGACCAGCTGGCCGCGCTCGGGTGTGACACCGTGCTCGCGGCCGGACACCCGGACGGCGTAGCGAGTGGGCTCTCGGTGCTGCAGCGGCTCGCGCGGCGCGAGCAGGGGCCGGAGCTGCTCGTCGGCGGTGGCCTGCGTGCGCAGCAGGTGCACCTCTTGCGCGCGGGCGGGGTGCGGGGGTTCCATGTCGGCGGGGCGGTCCGGCCCGGTGGCTGGCAGACGCCGGTGTCCGCGGAATCGGTGCGCACCTGGGTTGATCTCGTGAAATCTTGATCGAATTCCGGAATCCCGCGTTCCCGTGGCGCACGGAAACGGTTTTCGTCGACGGTCCGGCGATTCGCTCGATCATGCTTCCGCGTACCGGATTTGCATTCGCCGCGTGCAGCGCCGGCAAGCGGGTCGAGCGTGCGGATGCACGCGCAATTCCGGGCTTTGACCTGGTTGGTGGCTGATTTCTGGCGGATCGGCTGACTACCGTGGAGTCGCATTTCGCGATCTGGAGGACCTTCGAAGAATCGAGCTGCGGAGCGGGAGGCGGCGCCGTGGGCGCGCGTATTCAGTTCGAGAACTCGTCGCGTGGGCAACGGGAAACCAGGATGCCGACGACCCGGTGGATTTCTGTCGCGTGGGAGCGGCTGATTCCCCGCGGATATCGGCCCGGCCCGTCCGCAACGAGCCGGAAGGCCGAATCGTGACCGGCGCGATATCGCGGCAACGCGGGACCGGGACGTCGGACGAGTTCGCCGGGCTGGGGCTCGGCGGCTCACTCGCCCTCACCGGCCTGCTGGCCGCCGTCAAGATCGCGGAAACCGCCACAGGCGTGGTGCTGACCGCCGCCGGAGTGCTGCCCGGCGCCACCTCCGCGAAGGAGCGGGCCCCGGCCTGGCCCGGCGGGGAATGAGCGGGGCTGCCCGGCCGGCAGCTCCCGATGGACGGAGGGCTGCCATGACCGGCAGTGAAGAGCCGGGCGGCCGGCGTGGCACCCGCGTGGGCATCGCCGACGTCCGGCGGCTCGAAGACGTCGTCGCCGCGTACCGGGCCCTCGACTACCGCTACGGCGGCGGGGCCTGCCGGGTGGCCGTCGAGGCGCGGCTGCCGGGTGCGGTGGCGTTGCTGTCGGACGTGACCAAGACCGTCGTGCTGGCCCGGCTGTGCACCGCCGTCGCCGACCTGTACAACCTGGCCGGCTGGACCAACTTCGACCAGGACCGCCCGGCCGCCGCGCTGGTCGCGTTCGGGCGGGCGCTGGAGCTGGCCGTCGAAGCCGGGAACGACGACCTGCAGGCCAACATCCGCTACCGCGTCGGACGGCTGCACCTGCACTACGGCGCCGTCGACGCGGCGCTGGCGGAGTTCGCGCGGGGCCGGGAGGCGGCGCTGCTGGCGCACTCCAAGCTCGCGCAGGCGATCCTGTCGGCCAACCAGGCGTGGGCGCACGCCAAGAAAGCCGACGTCACCGAAGCCCTCGCCGCCCTGCGCCGGGCCCGCGAGGAGTTCGCGGAAGCCGAAGGGTGCGAGCCGTCGCCGTGGGCCGCCTTCTTCGGGCGCACCGACATGGCGGCGATGATCGGGACGGTGCACGCCGAGCTGGCCCAGGTGGTCGACGTCCGGCACGGCCGCGACGGCATCCCCGCGCTCGCCGAAGCGGTCGCGGGGTATCCCGAGCGCATGACGCGCAGCCGGTCGCTGACGCTGATCTGGCTGGCCACCGTGCACGCGCTGGACGGCGACCTCGACGTCGCCACCGCGGTCGGCGCGGAGGCGATCGAGCTGGCGGGGGCGCTGCGGTCCCCGCGGACGCGGCAACGGCTGCACTCGCTGTCGGCGGCCGCGCGGCGGTTCCCGGGCAACCCGGCCGCGCGGGAGATCGCCGACCGCATCGACGATCTCGAGCAGCGCGGGCGATAATCGAATGACCATTGGCTGGTAAACGTTTCGGAAAATGAAAATGGGATCCGCGGAAGCCCAGACAAAAGTAGGTTCCTCGGCGTGATCATGGGTTCTTATGCTGCTCGGCAACCTGCGATCAATAGTGCAACGCAGGCCCGGTCCCCACCGCCGAGAGGAAATTCCCCCATGCGCTTGCGCAAGCTCGTCGCGGCCGCCGTGCCGCTGCCGGCGTTGCTCGGCCTCGCCGTGGCCGTCCCCGCCGCCGCGGCGACGGAACCCCTGGTCACGCTGGCCGACAACGCCGCTCCGCTGATCGACAGCGCCCGCACCGGCGACGTCGCGGCGGACCGGCCGATCGCCGCGGCGCTGTCGCTGAAACTGCACAACCAGCAGGCGCTGGAAAAATTCCTCGCCGACGTGCAGAACCCGGCGTCGCCGCAATACCACCACTTTTTGACCCCGGCGCAGTTCAATGCCGAGTTCGGACCTACTCAGGCCGAGGTCGGCAAGGTCGTCTCATTCCTCGAGAAATCCGGCGCCACCGGGATCGAGGTTTCGGGCAACCGCCAGGCCATCACCTTCACCGGCTCGGCGGCCCGGCTGGAGTCGGCGTTCCACACCCGGATCGGGACCTACCACGACCGCGTGTCGGGCCGGGACTTCTTCGCCAACGACGCCGCGCCGGCCGTGCCCGCGGACGTCTCGGGTGTCGTGGCCAGCGTCGTCGGCCTCGACAACCACGCCGTGCGGACGCATTCGGCGAGCGTGCGGCCGAACGTCGTCAAGTCCGTGACCCCGCCGGTGCTCAAGACCGCTCACGGCACCAGCGGCCTGTCGGCGACCGGCAGCGGCGTCAAGGTCGGCTTCGTCGAGTTCGACGGCTACCAGAAATCCGACATCGGCAAGTACGACAGCACCTACGGCCTTTCCGCGGGCCCGGTGACGACCGTCCCGGTCAGCGGCGCGAACTACGACTCGTCCCCGGGCGACGGCCAGGTCGAGGTCGAGCTGGACATCGAGGTCGTGCACGCGCTGGCCGCCGCGGCGAGCGACTACGTCTACGAGGCACCGAACTCGAGCGCCGGTGAGCTGGCGATGTACCAGAAGATCGCGTCGGACCACACGGTGAACGTCGTCTCGATCTCCTGGGGCGCTTGCGAATCCGCAGAGGGCGCGAGCGCGGCGAAGAGCGTCAGCAACGCGATCGCGACGGGCACCGCGGAGGGCATCTCGTACTTCGCGGCCGCGGGCGACGACGGCACGACCGACTGCTACCGCCAGACGGGTTCGACGGCGAAGTCCGTGGACTTCCCGGCGTCGAGCCCGAACGTGACGGGTGTCGGCGGGACGAAGCTGAGCGTGACGTCGTCCAACGGCTACAGCAGCGAAACGACCTGGAACGACGGCAACAGCGGCGGTTCGACGGGCGGCGGGATCTCGACGGTGTTCGCGGCACCTTCGTGGCAGTCGGCCCAGAGCACGACGTACCGCAAGGTCCCGGACGTCGCGGCGGACGCGTCCCCGACGTCGGGCTACTACATCTACAGCGCGGGAACGTGGGAGACGGTGGGCGGCACGTCGGGCGCGGCCCCGCTGTGGGCGGCGTTCGCGACGCTGCAGAACCAGATCCACGGCGGCGGCCTCGGAAACCTGAACCCGAAGTTCTACGCGATCGGCAACGGGTCTTCGTACGGAACGGGCTTCCACGACGTGACGACGGGCACCAACAGCCTCAACGGGACGACCGGCTTCAGCGCCGGGACCGGGTACGACCAGGTCACGGGCTGGGGTTCGTTCAAGGGCAGCGGGCTGTCGGGCCTGATCGGCTGAGCGCGGGAAGCCGGGGCTGTCGCGAGGTTCGCGGCGGTCCCGGCTTCCGGGCTTCGGCTCAGTGCGGCCGCTTGGGGGGCTTTCCTTCGCAAAACTAAGCATTAGTCTGGGGGCATGATCAAGCGCACGGTGCTGGACGCCACCCGCGAACTCCTCCGCGAACTCGGTCTCACCACGGTGTTCGGCAACCCCGGCACCACCGAGGTCCCCTTCCTCACCGACTGGCCCGACGACTTCTACTACATCCTCGGCCTGCACGAGTCCGCCGTCGTGGCGATGGCCGATGCCTACTCGCAGGCCTCGCGGCAGGCCGTCCTCGTCAACCTGCACTCCGCCGGCGGCGTCGGGCACGGGCTCGGCAACCTCTTCAACGCCTACCGCAACCGGACGCCCTTGATCATCGTCGCCGGGCAGCAGAACCGGGCCCTGCTGCCGCACGATCCGTTCCTCGGCGCCATGGAAGCTCCCGAGTTCCCGAAGCCGTACGTCAAGTGGTCGATCGAGCCCGCCTGCGCCGAGGATGTGCCGGCCGCGCTGGCCCGCGCCTACCACGTTGCGACGCAGGCGCCGTCCGGGCCGGTTTTCGTCTCCGTGCCCGCCGATGACTGGACCGTCGCCACCGAACGGCCCGTCATCTCCCGGCCGCGCATCCGGGGCTTCGCGCCCGATCCCGAAGCCATCGACGAACTGGCCGCCGCGCTGGCGGCCGCCGAACGGCCGGCGCTCGTCGTCGGCGGTGCCGTCGACCACGACGGCGCCGTCGTGGAAACCGTCGCGCTCGCCGAACGGCTCAACGCCGGTGTCTGGGTCGCGCCGATGTCGTACCGCTGCTCGTTCCCCGAGAACCACCCGCTGTTCCAAGGCTTTCTCGACCCGGAGCGCGGCGCCGTCTCCGACCGGCTCGCGCGGCACGACCTCGTCGTGGTCCTCGGCGCGCCCGCGTTCACCTACCACGTCGACCGCGGGCGCGGGGAAGCTCCGCTGCCGCCGTTGTTCATCGTCAGCGACGACGAGCAGATCCTCGCGCGGGCGTTCGAAGGCACGGGCATCCGGGCGACGCCGAAGCTGGGCATCCGCGCGATCCTCAACGCGGTCGAGCGCAGCACCCGGCCCGCGCCCGCACCCCGCGAGCGTCCGGCCAAGCCGGCGGGGGACAGGCTCACCGGCGAGTACGTGTACGCGACGCTGGCGGACCTGTTGCCGGACAACGCCTTGGTCGTCGAAGAGGCGCCGAGCCACCGCGGCGTGCTGCACGACCACCTGCCGATCACGGCGACCGACACCGGCTTCCTGACCATGGCCAGCGGGACGCTCGGCTACGGCGTCCCGGGCGCGGTCGGCGCGGCGCTCGCCCGCCCGGACCGCACGGTGGTCGGCGTGGTCGGCGACGGCTCGAGCATGTACGGCATCCAGGCCCTCTGGACGGCGGCGCGCCAGGACCTCCCGGTGACGATCGTGATCCTGGACAACTCGGAGTACGCGGCGGTCCGCATCCTCGGCGACGCGATCGGCGGCGAGAAGCTGCCGGGCACCGCACTGGGCGGCATCGACTTCGCGGCACTGGCCGCGAGCATGGGCTGCGAAGGCGTGCAGGTCACCGAACCCTCAGGGCTGGCACCGGCCCTGACGACGGCGCTGGCCGACAAGCGCCCGACGCTGGTCCACGTCCGGGTGGTCGCGGCGGGGGAGAAGATCTACTGACCAAAGCGCCCCAAGGCGGCCTTCGGTGCGTCAGACGCACCGAAGGCCACATTGGGGCGCTTGGGGTCAGCTGCTGGTCTTGCTTTCCGTCACGTCCGAAGCCTGCTCGGCCAGCTCCCACTCCGCGGCGTCGGACGCGGCCGTGGCCGCTTCCTCCGGCGTCCCGCCGTGCAGCAGGCGGGCCACTTCGCCGCGCAGCGTCACGAACTCCGCCGACTCGCGCGTGGTGATCTGGTCCCGTTCCGCGGGCAGCGCGACGGGCAGGTCCGCCACGATCGACGCCGGCGACTTCGACAGCACCAGCACCCGGTCGGACAGGTAGACGCTTTCGTCGATGTCGTGGGTGACGACCAGGATCGTGCTGCCCTGCTCGCGCTGCACGCGCCGGGTCAGGTCCTCGAGCTCGAAGCGCGTCTGGGCGTCGACGGACGCGAACGGCTCGTCCATCAGCAGCAGCGCCGGGCGGCTGGCCAGCGCGCGGGCGATCGACACGCGCTGCTGCATGCCGCCGGACAGCTGCCACGGGAACTTCCCGCCGACACCGGACAGCCCGACCTGCTCCAGCGCTTCGGTCGCCCGCGTCCGCCGCTCCGCCTTGGAAACCGGCCGCCACCGCAGCGGGAACTCGACGTTCTTCTGCACCGACAGCCACGGGAACAGCGAACGGCTGTAGTCCTGGAACACGACGGCGAGGTCGTCCGGCACGCCAGAGACGCGGTCGCCGTGCAGGCTCACCGTGCCTTCGGTCGGCGGGGTCAGCCCGGCGATGCAGCGCAGCAGCGTCGACTTACCGCAGCCCGACGGGCCCACGATGCTGGCGAGCTGCCCGGCTTCGACGGTGAACGTCAGCTCCCGCACCGCGGTGTGCGCCTTCTCGCCGGAGCCGTAGGTGTGACTGAGGCCGGACACTTCGAGCATGGTTGACATGGGAGAGGCCTTTCCAGCGTCAGTCGCGGCCGAGACGGGTCGGCTGCCAGGCCAGCACCCGCCGTTCCGCGGCCAGGAAGATCGTGTTGAAGGCGTAGCCGAGGATGCCGAGCAGCACCAGCCACGACCACATGGTCGGGAAGTCGAAGTCCTGCTGGGCGTTCATCAGCGACCTGCCGATGCCGTGGTAGGCGCCGACCAGCTCGGAGACGACCATGAGCAGCAGGGAGATGGACAGGCTCACCCGCAGCCCGGCGAAGATCTTGGGCGCCGCCGCGGGCAGCACCACCATGCCGACCCAGTAGCCCTTCGGCGTGCGGAACGACCGTGCGGTCTCCACCTTGACCTGGTCGACCGAGCGGACGCCGTCGACCGTGTTGAGCAGCACCGGCCACACCGCGCCGAAGATGATCGACCCGATCTGCATGCCGGAGCTCAGCCCGAACAGCACCGCGAACACCGGGATGAGCGTCGGCGGCGGGATCGAGCGGAAGAACGCGAAGAGCGGGCCGAGGTAGTCCATCGCCGTCGCCGACCGGCCGAGCAGCACACCGAGGACGATGCCGGCGACCGCGGCCAGCGCCCAGCCGCCGAGCGTCCGGCCGAGGCTCGGGAACACGTTGTCGAACACCGCGTCGGTGAGGAACAGGTGCGACGCGGGCCCGGTGAACCACAGCTTCGCCGCGGCGGCCGCGATCTCCGTCGGCGGCGGGAAGAACTTGCTGCCGCCGGCCCGGGCGGCGAACTCCCACCCCACGACGAGGATCGCGAAGAGCAGCCAGTTGCGGACGACGGTCGCGGCCCCGCGCGCGGCACGCCGGCCCACCCGGCCGGACAGAGTCGCCGTGCTCACGCGATCGCCTCCCGATCCACCGTGCTCCACCGGAACAGCCGCTTGCCGAGCTGCTCGAGCCCTTCGTTGATCAGGTACCCCAGTACCCCGGCCACGACGGTGCCGGCCAGCACCAGGTCGAACCGGATGGAACCGGTGCTCGCGACGAGGATGAAGCTGCCGAGGCCGACCTCCGAGCCGGCCAGGAACTCGACGCTGACGACGGCGATCAGGGCGATGGTCGCCGACAGCCGGACGCCGGTGAAGACGAACGGCGCGGTCTGCGGCAGCGCGACCGACGACAGGATGCGGAACTTGCTGGTCCCGCACGCGCGGGCGGTCTCCATCAGCACGGGGTCGATCTCGCCCATGCCGTAGATGGTGTTGAACATGATCGGCCACAGCGACGCGTACACCGCGAGGGTGATCTTCGCTTCGGGGCCGGAGCCGATCACCAGCAGCACCAGCGGGATCAGCGCGGTGACCGGGATCGGGCGGAGGAACTCGACGATCGCGGCGGTGGCCGTGCGCAGCACCGGGACGCTGCCCAGCAGCAGCCCGGCGGGGACGCCGATGGCGATCGCGATGGCGATGGCGATCAGCCACGCCAGCATGGTGGCGATGATGTCGCGGACGAAGGCGGGGTCACCCAGCAGGTGCCCGACGGTGACCAGGACGACGCTCGGGGGCGGGGTGAACGTCTTACTGACCAGGCCGGCCTGCACGACGACCTCCCAGAGCAGGAGGAAGCCGACCAGGCCGGCGAGGCCGCGGAGCAGTTTCGACACGTCAGCTGGTCGCCTGCGGGGCGATCATCGGCGCGGCGTCGACCTTGCTGGTGATGACGCCCATCTGCAGCAGCAGGTCGGGCACCCGCTGGAGGCGCCGGGCGTCGAGGGTGGAGCCGTACCCGGGCAGGGTGAGCAGCTTGGCCGTGTCTTCGTCGATCTTCGCGTACTTGACCAGCAGCGGCTCGACCTTGGAGCGGTCGTTGATCGCGTCGAGGGTGGCCTTCTTCATCGCGCGCTGGAACGCCGCGAGGGTCTTCGGGTTGGCCTGGACCCACTTCGTCGCCGCGCCGTAGCCGGTCAGCGGGAAGTCCTGGGTGGCGCCGGTGTTGATGTCGATGACCGGGATCGCCCCCGCGATCTTCGCCGCCTGGGACAGCTGCGGCTCCGGCATGTAGGCCGCGTCCACCTGGCCCTGCTGCAGCGCCGCGGCCATGTTCGGCAGCGGCATCGTGACCCAGTTGACCTTGCTGAAGTCGACGCCGTGGTCCTTCATGACCGACTTGGTGAGGATGTCGGAGGCGGTGTTCACGGCCGTGATCGCGATGCGCCGGCCCGCCAGGTCGTTGACCGTCTTCACCGGCGAGGTCGGGACGGTGACGATCGCGTTGCTCTTCGCGTTCACCGACGTGCCGTCGGCGACCAGCTGCACGTCCGCGGCGCCCTTGCTCTTGGCGACGAAGAACGGCGTGTAGGTCGAGAGCGCGATGTCCACTTCCCCGGAGATCGCCTTCGTCATCGACGCCTGCCCGCTGTTGGCGATGACCTGCTCGACCTCGAGGCCCTCGGCCTTGAAGTAACCGCCGTCCTGGGCCAGCCAGAACGGGGCCAGGTCGGTGGTGGGCATGATCGAGACCTTGATCTTCGACTTCTCCAGGCCGCCCCCGTTCGACGAGGCGTTCGAGTCGTCCGAGCCGAGCGCACTGCAGCCGGTGAGGGCCGTGGCGGCTGCGACGGTGAGGGCGAGCCCGAGCGCGGCGCGGCGAGTGCGAACCCGGCCACTGCTCATGGCGTTTCCAAGCAAGGCCTGCTCCTTGAAGAAAGTGACGGTTCGTGAACCGAATCCGGTGGGAGTGCGTGACTCATTCTCGGAAGAGCCACGCGGGTCACTGTAGAGAACGTGACAGCTCGCTCACAACGGGTGGAATCACTACCCAAGAGGGTGGCGCACGTCACTCTTTCGGCCTCTGGTCTAGACCCACTGCTCCACTCGCCGTAACCGTTCACCCAGCGTAGGACCCAGTTCCGGAATTCACGATCACGAGCTGTCTGTCGACTGAGCGAACGCTGTGCAACATCGCGGTGGAAGAGTCGGGAGGGTTACATCTTCCCCGGCCGTTCGCTACCCTCTGCACCTGCGGGGAGGTATCAACCTCCGATGTAGTGAGAGAGAGTGCCTGGATGGCCGATCAAGACGATCCACTTCGGTGTACCAGGGCACGCTGTGCTTTTCCTGAGAGATTCTCCCCCGCGAAGACCACTGCCTGGCCGTGCTCGGCCGCCGCGCCGGTGGGTTAGGCCGAACAAACAGACCATGCAAGACCAGCGCAGGGACCCGACCGTGATGCTCGAGCTGAACCGATTCCGTCCGGCCGGACGGGGTTCAGGAACCCCCAACGCCGACACTGAAGACGATCTTTTCACCCGTACGGGTAGCGTCTCGCGCTGGGCTCCTCACGACCGGCCGGTGCGCCGGAGCGCCGGGAGCGTGCAGACGAGTGGCTGAGGAGAACGCGATGCGCCCTGGCGGGCGCAGGACCGACCAGGGCTTTACGGGCACGAACGATGATGGTGGTGCGGCGGTGCCGAACGAAGACACCGCGGGGGTAGGAGGGACCCCTGCGCAGCTGTCCGGGGATTCTCCGGGCCGGAAGGCCGGGCTGTTCTCCGGCATGCGCGACTGGCGGCTGCGCTCCAAGCTGGCCGCGGTCCTGATCATCCCGACGCTGACCGCGCTGGCGCTGGGGGCGCTGCGCGTGGTCGACGACGCCCGCGAGGCGGCCGAGTTCCAGCGGACGGCCGACCAGGTCGCGTTCGCCGTCAAGGTCACCACGGTCGTCCACGAGCTGCAGAACGAGCGCTCGCTGGCCGTCGCGCGGATCGCGTCGAACAACCCGCTGCTGCAGACCGGGCTGGACGCGCAGATCGCCAAGGTCGACCGGGAGGTCGCCGACCTGCGCAACGCGGCGGGCACCCTGAACTACGACGACCAGGCGACGAAGGACCGCTACACCCGCGGTATCCAGCGCCTGGACGCCCTCCGCCCGCTGCGCGCGGCGTTCAACGCGCAGAACGGCCTGCCCGACATCACGGTGATGACGGCCTACTCGGGCATCCTCGACTCGCTCATCGAGCTCGGCCGCGAGGTCACCACCGCGGTCACCGACCGGGACGTGCTGCGCCTCGGCACGAGCACGCAGGCGATCAGCGAGGCCAAGGAGTTCACCACCCGCTCCGACGCCCAGCTCCAGATCGCCGCGTTCCGCGGCAACTTCCCCGGCGACCTCCTCGACCAGACGCACGCGTCGGCGTCCAGCGCGGACGCCTCCATCGCCGCGTTCCTCGCGAACGCCGACGACGACCAGCGCCAGCTCTACAACGACACCTACTCCGGCCCGGATGTCGACGACCGCCGGCGGATCCAGACCGCGGCGTTCGCGCTGGCCCAGCAGAACGAGGCGCCGAGCATCGACACCACGGCGCTCGGCAAGGACAGCACCGTCTCCGCCGACAAGCTGCACGCGGTCGAGTCGAACCTGCTGGCCCAGCTCAAGACCCGCGCCGACGACCTCGCCACGGCGGCGGTCAACTCGGCCTGGGTCGGCGGTGCGGTCGTGCTCGCCGCGCTGGCCGCCGCGATCGCGCTGATGCTCATCGTCGCCCGCCTGATGCTGCGCCCGCTGCGGGTGCTGCGGCGCAGCGCGCTGGACGTCGCCTACACCCGGCTGCCCGAGACCGTGCAGGCGATCCTCGACGACCCGGACCCGGTCGGCGCCTCGAAGAAGGCCGTCCAGCCGGTGCCGGTCACCTCCCGCGACGAGATCGGCGAGGTCGCGCGGTCGTTCGACATCGTCCACGAACAGGCCGTCAAGATGGCCGCCGAGCAGGCCCTCCTGCGCGAGAACGTCAACGGCATCTTCGTGAACCTCTCCCGGCGCTCGCAGCGGCTGGTGGAACGCCAGCTCGGCGTCATCGACCGGCTCGAGGCCGACGAGCAGGACCCGGACCACTTGGCCAGCCTGTTCGAGCTCGACCACCTGGCCACGCGGCTGCGGCGCAACGGTGAGTCGCTGCTGGTGCTCTCCGGCGCCGGCCTGGCGAAGTCGGTGCCCAAGCCGGTGCCCGCGGCCGACGTCATCGGCGCCGCGGTGTCGGAAATCGAGCAGTACGCCCGGATCGAGGTCGGCGTCGTGCCCGACGTCGCGGTCCAGGGCCTGGCGATCCACGACCTCGTGCACGTCCTCGCCGAGCTGCTCGACAACGCGACCTACTTCTCCGAGCCGGAGACGAAGGTCATCGTGCGGGCCGTGGTGACCCGCCGGAAGGCGCTCGCCATCCAGGTCACCGACCACGGTGTCGGCATGAGCGAGGAACGGCTGGCCGAGGTCAACGCGCGCCTGGCCGACCCGCCGGACCTGGACGTGTCGGTGACCCGCCGGATGGGCCTGTACGTGGTCTCGCGGCTGGCCAAGCGCCACGGCATCGAGGTCCGGCTGCGCGAGAACGAGGACATCGAGGGTGGCGTGATCGCCCGCGTCGTCGTCCCGGCCGAGCTGCTGACCCCGCTGCGCCCCGGCATGCAGCGGCAGACCCCGCCGCCGGCGAACCGGTCCGAGACGTCGATGTCCCTGCCGAGCATCCCGATCCCGGCCGCGCGCACGGGCTTCGACCAGACGCAGGCGCACACCCCGGTGCCGCCGTCGGCCCCGCCGCCCCCGCCGGCCCCGAAGCCGGCCGAACCGGTGGCCAACCAGGGCGGGCTGGTCCCGCTCGACCAGCCGATCAGCCTGGACGACCTGGTCAGCGGCGGCCGCGCGGCGGGCCCGTTCCTGTCGCCCGATCTGCCGAAGTCCGAGACGCCGGCCTGGCCGACCGCCGAGGACCTGGCCCCGCTGACGCCGTCGGCGAACGGCGAGGGCGCCAGCTCGCACGCCGGCGACACGCAGTTCGCGCCGCTGGTGCTGCCCAAGCGCGAGCCCAAGTTCGTGCCGCCGGAGGAGCCTGCCGCGGCACCACCGCCCGCGGAGGAAGCCGGTTCGTCGGCCCTCGAGGACGATGTACCCACCCGGCGGCTGCCCATCTACCAGTCGGTGCTGTCACGCTGGTTCAGTGAGGGCGACGACTCGGCTGCCGACCCGGTGCCGCCGCAGAGCGAGGGCGAGGACCCGAACCTGCCGCCGCTCACCGGCTCTGACGACACCGCGTCCGCCGACACCGCGTCCGCCGACGCCCCGGCCGACGAGCTGCGGCCGACCGCGGCGACCCGGCACCCGCTCCTGCCCGCGGACGACGGCTGGCACAGCGCCTCCGACGACGGGTGGCAGGCGGCGCAGTCGCTGCTGGAGTCCAAGAACGAGGAGATCACCCCGGCCGGGCTGCCCAAGCGCATCCCGAACGCCTACCTGGTGCCGGGGTCGATCAGCAGCCAGTCACCCGCGGACGCGCCGGCGCAGAGCAGCTTCGCGGATGCCGGAGCGGGCATGCCCGGAACGGGTGCGATCACCCGCTCGGCGTCCGCGGCGCGGAGCCGGATGGCAAGCTTCCAGCGGGGCTACACCTCGGGACGCCACGCGCTGAAGGAGCGTCCGGGCGCCGAGGTTCCGGTGAGTGGCAACACCACAGACAGCAGTGAGGAGTGAAAGTGACACGGGCGGGTGCAATGCAGCCGGGTGGCGCCGCGCAGCCGAACGGCCAGGCGCAGGCGAAGGCGGGTAGTGCCGGCAGCTTCGCTTGGCTGATCACGGATTTCGTGCACCGGGTGCCCGGCGCGGCCCACGCGGTCGTGGTGTCGGCCGACGGCCTGCTCCTGGCGGCTTCGCGAGGGCTGCCGAAGGACCGGGCGGACCAGCTGGCGGCGGTGGCGTCGGGGCTGACCAGCCTCGCGCGCGGCGCCGCGAAGGTGTTCGAAGGTGGTCCGGTCGCGCAGACCGTGGTCGAGATGGCCAACGGCTTCCTCTTCCTCATGTCGGTTTCCGACGGTTCGTGCCTGGCGGTCCTGGGATCGCCGGAGAGCGACATCGGCCTGGTCGTCTACGAGATGACCCTGCTGGTGGAGCGGGTCGGCCAGCAGCTGACCCCGGAGATGCGGGCACAACTGCAGGGCGCGGCTGTCCGCCGCTGAGGACCCGGGAACCGAGGAGAGAGCCGTGGACGACGGGCGCTTGAGGGGCGATGGCCGGCTCGGTGACGACTTCTCCGGCGGGTGGTCCGAGCAACCGGACGACGGCCGGGAGGACTGGCAGTCGTTCCGGGAGCGGGTGGACCGGGAATGGCGGTCGCGCCGGGTGCAGGCTTCCGACAGCGACCCCGTGCGGGAACCCCCGAACTGGCTGACCGACAGCAACGCGGGCCAGGAGCCGATCCGGCCGATCCAGGCCGGTGGCGCCGACTACCGCGACCGGCTGCTCGGCGGGCCGGGGGCGGAGCTGTTCGGCGGCGGGAGCGGGCCGCTGTACGACGCGCGCGACTTCGCCGCGTACAGCACCGAGCGTGACTTCTCGCCGGGGCCGGACTCCGGTGAGTTCCCGGCGGCGCTGCCGCAGCAGGCCCACCAGGAGTACGTCGACGCGCCGCCACCGACCGAGATGGAGACCTCGGGCCTGGTCCGGCCGTACTTCCGGACGCGGGGCCGGACGAAGGCGACGCTCGACCTGGCGATCGAGGCGTTGGTGTCGACCAGCGAACAGGGCCGGATGCTCGACCGGGTCCGGGTGCCCGAGCACCGGTCGATCTGCGACCTGTGCCTCGACACGCGGTCGGTGGCCGAGGTGGCGGCGCTGCTGCGGCTGCCGCTCGGCGTGGTGCGGGTGTTGATTGGTGACGTGGCGGGCCTCGGGCTGGTGCTGGTGCACTCCAGCAACCAGACGGTGGGCGACCGCCCGAGTATCGAGTTCATGGAAAGGGTGCTCAGTGGGCTTCGGAGAATTTGACTCCGACGCGAACGCGCCGCAGGTGACGGGTCCGACCTCGTCGGCCAAGATCGTGGTCGCCGGCGGGTTCGGTTCGGGGAAGACAACGCTGGTCGGGGCGATCTCCGAGATCGACCCGCTGACCACCGAGGCCATGATGACCGAGGCGAGCGTCGGGCACGACGACACCTCGGCCACGCCCAACAAGACCACCACCACCGTGGCGATGGACTTCGGGCGCATCTCGCTGGACTCGGACCTGGTGCTGTACGTCTTCGGCACGCCGGGGCAGCACCGGTTCTGGTTCATGTGGGACGACCTCGCGGTCGGCGCCATCGGGGCGGTCGTGCTGGTGGACACGCGGCGGCTCGCCGACGCGTTCCCGTCGATCGACTTCTTCGAGAACCGGAAGCTGCCCTACGTCGTGGCCATCAACTGCTTCGACCGGCTCCTGCACCACCAGATCGAGGACGTCCGGCACGCGCTCACCATCGCGCCGTCGGTGCCGATCATGGCGTGTGACGCGCGTGAGCGCGAATCCGCCAAGCAGGTGCTGATCTCGGTCGTCCAGCACGCGATCGCGCACGATACGGCCCTGCGCGCGGGCTGAGGGTATGACACCCCGGTCCGGATGCGGCCGTTGGAGTGAACTCCGCGTGCTTCACCCACTTCGGGGAGTGCTGCCGCCGTCCGGAGGAGAAACCGGCCGCTCCGGTTCGGTAGCGTCGGGGACGGCGCCGCGGTCCCGCGCCGTCGCCAACCGGGCTGACCTGCGTGGACACCCCTCGATCGGGGGTAGCCGGGCGCGGTCGGCCCCGCCCGGCCCGGCGCGGAACGCGGCCGGGCGCACACGTAGGGTGCGCAGCGGCCGGCCGGTGGCGGACTCGACACCACCGGCGCGGCGAATACGCTTTACCGTGGCGTCGTCGACCGGCCGTGCCGGCCACTCCGGGGTGCGGCGTGCGGCGCCGCGGGAGCGAGGAGGGGCAGTAGTGACGGCATCCGGCCAGGGCACATTCGGCTGGCTCATCACGGACTTCGTGCGCCGGGTCCCCGGTGCCGCGCACGCCGTTCTGGTGTCCGCGGACGGGCTGCTCCTGGCGCCGTCGGAAGGGCTGCCGCAGGAGCGTGCCGAGCAGCTGTCCGCGGTCGCGTCCGGGCTGATCAGCCTGACGCAGGGCGCGGCGCGCTGCTTCGAGGCCGGCGGCGTCAACCAGACCGTGGTGGAGATGGAGCGCGGTTACTTGTTCCTGATGTCCGTTTCCGACGGCTCGTCGCTCGCGGTGCTGGCCGCGCCGACGTGCGACATCGGCACGGTCGCCTACGAGATGACGCTGCTCGTCGAGCGGGTCGGCCAGCAGATCACCCCCGAGCTGCGCGCGCAGCTCCAGGGCGGCGTGCGTGGGTAGGACGAGATGAGGATTTCGGGATTCGACGATCCGGACTCCAGCGGCTGGGACGCACTGCACCGCGGCACCGAGCGCGAGAGTTTCGATTCGCCCAGCAAGTTCGACATGTCGACGCTGTCGATGATCATGCCCAAGCGCAAGCCGGTCCGGCCGCAGCCGGACCCGCAGGGCTACACCGACGAGGACACCCGCGAGTGGGGCTCGTCCGACGACTCGGATCACGACGACGGGTACGACGACCGTTACGCACCGGGCGAGCCCGAGTGGCAGGACGAGGAGCGTTACGAGCCGGAGCCGCCGCCGCTGGAGCCCGCGTGGACGCCACCGCGCGGCGTGCGCCCGCCGGCGCCCCGGCACCCGGCTCCGCGGCCGGTGCAGACCACCCCGCCGTCCCGGTCGCAGCCGTCGTGGGCGCCGCCGGTCGACCCGCACGCCGGCTGGACGCCCCCGCCCGACCCGGAGACGCGCTGGATCCCCCAGCCGGAGCCGTGGGAGGAACCGGCCAGGGTGCCCACGGCCGTGCCGGTCGCGTCGGTGAACTCGCGGGTCCGCCCGTACACGCGCACCGGCGGCCGCACGCGCTCCGACCACAACCTCGCGCTGGAGGCGCTGGTCTCGACGTCCGACGACGGGCGCCGGTACCGCGGCGTCCGCTCGGTCGAGCACCGCCGGATCTGCGACCTGTGCCTGGACACGCGGTCGGTGGCGGAGATCGCCGCACATCTGCGGCTGCCGCTGGGCGTGGTGAAGGTGCTGGTCGGCGACATGGCCGACATCGGCCTCGTGCTGATCCACCAGACCGAGCTGATCCTCGGCGACCGTTCGTCGCGGGAGTTCATGGAGCGGGTGCTGGCGGGCCTGCGCGCCCTCTAGTCCTCGACGAGGGCGGCGGACGTGATGCGGTGCAGCGAGTACCGCTCGTTGTTGTCGCCTTCGAGGACCCCGCCGCCGACGCGGATCGGCCGGACGACGCGCTGGCTGGCGGTGCCGCGCGAGTCCACGAACCCGATCCACACCTCACGCCGTTCCAGGGTCGCGCGGGACAGCAGCTCCAGCGTCGCCGACGTGTCCGCGCCGCCCCCGACCGGCGCCCGCACGGCCGAACCGCGGCGCCGGGCCGAAGCCGCGTCACCGGCCCGCAGGTTCGAGACGATCCGCGCGGCCTGGTCCTCGGTCAGCACCGCCTGCTCACCCGGGCTGCGCCGGGCCGCCCTCGCCTTGGCGGGCAGCCGCCGTCCGCCGGGCCGGAGGTCGACGACCCGGCCGTCCGGGCCCTCCGCGGCGGGCGCGAACCCGGCCGCGCGCAGCCCGGCCAGCACCTCGTGCAGCGGGTCCGGGCTGACCACGACCGTCGGCGCGATCAGCCGCAGGTCGTGCTCGGCCGCGACCGGGTTGGCCAGCACCTCGGCCAGCAAGGCCTCGTCGTCGCAGCGCAGGAACGATGCGGCGACGCCGCCGCGGAGCCGTCCGTGGCGGCGGGCGACGTCGTCGATCAGGTAGCTCAGGCCCTGCGGCACCGGTGTCGCGGACTTCGCCTTGAACAGCGCGTGCAGCTCGTCCGCCGTCCGGCCGGTGTCCAGCGCGCGGCGGACCGACGCCTCGGTGACCCGGTAGACCGTCGCGTGGCCCGCCGACTCGACGTTCGCCACCGCGTCCATCTCGGCGGCCAGCTCCGGCTCCAGCGGGCCCGGCGCGACGACCGTCAGGTCGGCCTGCACCAGGACGTGGTCCACCGGCGCGGGCAGCGCGGCCAGGATGGCCTCGACCGCGCCCGGCCGGTCGTCCGCCAGCAGCGCGCGCGTCGCCGTCGTGACGCCGCCGAGGCCGACGAGCCCCAGCGCGCTCGCTTCGGCCATCGTCCAGCGGACGGTCTCGTCCCGCAGCCGCCCGCCGCGCCGCGGGGCTCGCCAGGCCAGCACCGCGACCAGCTCGTCGACGCTCTTCACGCCGGCGCCTACGGGCAGGTCGGCCAGCGCGGACAGGACCCGGCGCCGCGCGACCGGGGCCAGCGGCCGGCGCAGGTCCTCCGACAGCGGCGCGATCGGCTTGTCCTTCGCGTCGCGCCCGCCGGCCAGTCCGGGCAGCCGCGGCAGCTCCAGCCAGGCCTGGGCCAGCGTCATCCAGCGCTGCGCGGTCGGGGACGCGAGCCACGAGTCGGTCAGCGTCGTCGGCACCCACTCGGCCACGGACGCCTCGCTGTCCGCGACGAGCCCGGCGCCGACGACCAGCTCGGCCAGCAGAGTCGCCTGTGCCTCGTCGATGTCCAGGTCCTTGGCCAGCTTCTTCAGCTCGCGCACGCCGAGGCCGCCCGACTTGAGCACCGGCGGCGGCGCCGCGGACCACGAGCGCAGCAGGGCTTCGGTGTGGCGCAGGAACTCCATCGCCTCGCCGGCCGCGGCCTCGTCCACCGTGGACGGCTGGTGCGGGTGCACCGGCAGGTCGGGCTCGGTGAGCGTGCCGGGGGCGAAGACGCCGCCGCGCACGGCGATGCCGAGCTCGCGCGGCAGCTCGACGGTCTGGTCGTCGCGGCGCAGCAGCAGGCCGCGGGCGAGCAGCTTCTGCACCGGCGTTGTCGCCTTCTCGAGCGACAGGTCCAACCCGGCATCACGGGTGCGGCCGATGGGAGGTCCGGCGGCGAGGGCGTTCAGGACGCCGCGTTCGTCGTCGGACAGCTCGGCCAGACGCGCCTCGAGGTCTTCGCCCTCGAGCGCCGGCGACGACGCGCCCAGCCCGGCCGGGAACGGCCCGAGCGCCTCCCTGGCCGCGGGCGGCACGCGCAGCGCGTCGTCCGGGCCCCAGGCCAGTACCCGCGCTCGCAGCCGGGCGAGCGGCGCGGCGATGTCGGCGCCCACGAGGCCGGCGACGGCGGCCACGGGCACGGGATCGCGGTCCGCACCGGCCACCAGGCACGCTTCGAGCACGGCCAGGGTGAAGGTGTCGAGGTCTTCGCAGGCGCGCGCGACCGAGCCCGGCGTGCCGGCGCGGGTGGCCAGCACCGTGCTGTCGGAGGGCGGCGGCGTGGACAGGTCGCGTCGCGTGCGGAGCAGCTCTTCGAGCGCGCTGTCGGGCGCCGCGCGCAGCCAGTCCGCCAAGGAGGTCGCGGGCATAGAAGGCCAGGATACCGGGCGGTTGCCGGTGGCTGCCCGGGCTGAGGCAGACTGTCCACCGAGAGCTTTCGGGGGTCCGCGTGCGGCACCCCCGGCCGAGTGGTTCCGGAAGACCGAGCACGGCTGTGGAGGACGTTGTGGCCAAGGGTGAGAAGAAGCACAAGGGCATCGACCCGACCTGGCCGGGCGAGGACGGCGAGCACCCGGTGACCGAGCTCGCGTCCGACCGCCAGGGTGCGCTGTCGCCGTTCGGCGACGTGACCTTCCCGCTCGAGTCGGTGCCCTACGTGCACCCCGAGACCGAGATCAACCGCCAGCCGTAACGTTACTGGTCAGTACCGGTATCGGCCCCTCGTGAGGGCGGTCACGGGAGTAGGTTCGCTCCCGTCCCAGCCACCTTTCCCATGCGGGGGTAAGTGCCATGCCGGTTCCCGGTCCCGGATATTCGATCACCGTCCGGGTAGAGGCCCCGGCCTCGTCCACCGCGGCCGGTGACCTCACCACCGCCGTCGGGCGCGTGGGCGGCGTCCTGACCGCGTTCGACGTCGTCGAGTCGCACTCCGACTCGATCGTGGTCGACATCAGCGCCAACGCGCTGTCGGAGAACCACGCGAACGACATCACGCAGACCCTGGACTCGCTGCCGGGTGTCAAGGTCCGCAAGGTCTCCGACCGGACGTTCCTGATTCACCTCGGCGGCAAGATCGAGGTCACGCCCAAGGTCGCGCTCCGCAACCGTGACGACCTCTCCCGCGCGTACACGCCCGGCGTCGCCCGCGTCTGCCAGGCGATCGCGAACAACCCCGAGGACGCGCGCCGCCTGACGATCAAGCGCAACACGGTCGCGGTGCTCACCGACGGCTCCGCGGTGCTCGGCCTCGGCAACATCGGCCCGGCCGCCGCGCTGCCGGTGATGGAGGGCAAGGCGGCGCTGTTCAAGAAGTTCGCCGACGTCGACGCGTGGCCGGTCTGCCTCGACACCCAGGACACCGAAGAGATCATCCTGATCGCGAAGGCGCTGGCCCCGGTGTACGCGGGCATCAACCTCGAGGACATCGCCGCGCCGCGCTGCTTCGAGATCGAGAAGCGGCTGCGCGAGCAGCTCGACATCCCGGTGTTCCACGACGACCAGCACGGCACGGCGATCGTCGTCGTGGCCGCGTTGCGCAACGCCCTGCGCGTGGTCGGGAAGAACATCGAGGACTGCAAGATCGTGGTCAGCGGCGTCGGCGCGGCCGGCTCGGCGATCATCCGCCTGCTGCTGCACAAGAACCCGGGCGACATCGTCGCCGCGGACATCGACGGCATCGTCCACTCCGCCCGCGGCAACCTCGACGACAACCTGGCCTGGATCGCGTCGCACACGAACAAGCAGCAGGTCAGCGGCACCCTGCACGAGGCGCTGAACGGCGCGGACGTGTTCATCGGGGTCTCGGCGCCCAACCTGTTCGGCGCCGAGCAGGTCGCCACGATGAACAAGGACGCGGTGGTCTTCGCGCTGGCCAACCCGGACCCGGAGGTCGACCCGCTGGAGGCGCAGAAGCACGCCGCCGTCGTCGCGACCGGCCGCAGCGACTTCCCGAACCAGATCAACAACGTGCTGGCGTTCCCGGGCGTCTTCCGCGGCCTGCTCGACGCGCACGCGCACAACATCGACGACACGATGCTGCTGGCGGCGGCCGACGCGATCGCCGACGTCGTGGACAACGGCAAGCTCAACGCGTCGTTCATCGTGCCGAGCGTGTTCGACAGCGCGGTGGCGCCCGCGGTCGCCGAGGCCGTCCGGAAGGCCGTGCGGGCCGAGCAGGGCTGAGCGCTTCGGCGGACCCCGAAATCGTTCTTTCGACGGACGACCGGGGTCCCCGCCATCCCTACGCTGGGTTTCAGCTCACTTGGGGAGGCGCGAAATGCCGGCCCTCGACCGCCGTGGCGTTCCTCGCGACCGCGCCGCGGGGATGACCTTGCCGTGGCGCTGTTGGCCGTGGTCCTCGATCTGCCGTGGCACTCCTCGCGCCGCGCCGAGGCGCTGTGGGCCGTGGCCCTTGATCCGCGGCGGCTCTCCTCGCGCCGCGCCGCCGGGGCGACCTCGTCGTGGCGCTGGTGGCCGTGGTCCCGGACCTGGGCGGCATCCCTCGCGACCGCACGCACCGCCGAGGTGCCCCGAAGCCCACTCGGCCATGGCCAGGGATCGGCGGCGGAACTTCCCACGCCGCGCCGCCGACGGGACCTCGTCGAGGTCCTAGCGGCCCTGGTCCTCGACCCGCCGAGGCATCCCTCGTACCCGCACCGCCGAGGCGACCCTCCGAGGCCCAGCCGGCCATGGCCCCCGCCCCGCCGCAGCACCCCCGCGACCGCACCGCCGAGGCCACCTCGCCGAGGCCCAGCCGGCCATGGCCCCCGTCCCGCCGCAGCACTCCCGCGACCGCGCCGCCGAGGCCACCTCGCCGAGGCCTAGCCGGCCATGGCCCCCGTCCCGCCGCAGCACTCCCGCGACCGCGCCGCCGAGGCCACCTCGCCGAGGCCGGAAGTAGCCTCGTGCTGTGAGTGAACTCAGCCACGTCGACGAGACCGGTGCCGCCCGGATGGTCGATGTCTCCGGCAAGACCGCCACCGCCCGCACCGCCCTCGCGGCCGGCACCGTCCGCACCACTGCCGAGGTGCTGCGGCTCCTCGCCGCCGATGGCCTGCCCAAGGGGGATGCCCTCGCCACCGCCCGGATCGCCGGGATCATGGCCGCCAAGCGCGTGCCCGAGCTGATCCCGCTGTGCCACCAGATCGCGCTGTCCGGGGTCAAGGTCGAATTCACCCTGGGCGAGACCGAGATCGGCATCCGCGCGACCGCTAAGACCACCGACGTCACCGGTGTCGAGATGGAGGCGCTCACCGCCGTCGCCGTGGCCGGGCTGACCCTGCACGACATGATCAAGGCCGTCGATCCGGCGGCGACACTCGACGAGGTCCGCCTGCTCCGCAAGGACGGCGGCAAGACCGGAACCTGGGAGCGGCCGTGAAGCGCACCGCGCGGGTCATCGTGGCGTCCAACCGCGCCGCGAAGGGCGTCTACGAGGACAAAACGGGCCCGGTGATCGTCGCCTGGCTCGCCGATCGCGGTTATGACGTGCCCGCGCCGGTCGTCGTCGAGGACGGTGAGCCGGTGGGCGTCGCCCTGCGGGCCGCGCTGGCCGACGGGGTCGCCGTGGTGCTCACCACCGGCGGCACCGGCATCTCGCCGACCGACCGCACCCCCGACGTCACGCGCGCGGTCCTGGACCACGAGCTGCCGGGCGTCGCGGACGCGATCCGGGCGGCCGGGCTGCCGAAGGTCCCCACAGCGGTGCTCTCGCGCGGCGTGGCGGGCGTGGCTGGGCGGACCCTGGTCGTCAACCTCCCGGGCTCCACCGGCGGCGTGAAGGACGGCCTGGGGGTCCTCGACGGCATCCTCGACCACGCCGTCGACCAGCTGGCCGGCGGCGACCACCCGCGCACCCCGGCGCCGGCCTCGGCGGTCCGCGTGGCACGGGCCCTGGTGACCGAGGACGTGCTCTCGGTCGAGGAGCACGCCCGCCTGGTCGAGGACGACGCGGCGGGCGCGGTGGTGACGTTCGCGGGCGTGGTCCGCGACCACGACGGCGGCAAGGGCGTCCGCGACCTGACGTACGAGGGCCACCCGAGCGCGGGCCAGGTGATCGCCGAGGTCGTCGAGGACCTGGCGAGCCGCTGGACCGGCGTCCGGGCGGTGGCGGTCAGCCACCGCGTCGGCCCCCTGACCATCGGCGACGTCGCGCTGGCCTGCGCCGTCGCGGCCGAACACCGTGGTCAGGCGTTCTCGGCGTGCTCGGACCTCGTGGACGAGGTCAAGGCGCGCCTGCCGGTCTGGAAGCACCAGCACTTCACCGACGGCACGGACGAGTGGGTCAACTCGCCCTGAGCCGCGCGGGAAACGCGCAAGCCCTCCACCGCCCGGGGGATCGGCGGTGGAGGGCTTGAGCTGTCACGGCTCGAGGCCGGACATACGCATCACTGCGCGATCGTCACTTGGTGGCGATCTTCTGGCCGACGAGGATCAGGTCCGCGTTCGGGATGTACTTCGCGTTCAGCTCCTGCAGCTTCTGGTAGCCGCCCTGGACGTTGAACTTCTGGGCGATCTTCGACAGCGTGTCGCCCGCCACGACGGTGTAGTCACCGGCCGGGTTGGAGCTGCTCACGCCGGTCACCGCGGGGGCCGGAGCCGCCGCCTGCTTGGGGGCGGTGTCCTTCTTCGGCGCCGTGGTCGACTTCTTGGGCGCGGTCGTGGTCTTGTGCGTGGCCTTCGGGGCCGACGAGCCGCCGCCCTTCTTGCCACAGACCGGCCACGCGCCGATGCCCTGACCCTGCAGGACGCGCTCGGCCACGGCGATCTGCTGCTCGCGGGACGCGCCCTGCGGGCTGCCGGTGCCGCCGTAGGCCTTCCAGGTGCTCTGCGTGAACTGCAGGCCGCCGTAGTAGCCGTTGCCGGTGTTGGTGTTCCAGTTGCCGCCGCTCTCGCACTGCGCGATCGCGTCCCAGTTGGTCGCCGACGCGGGGGTCGCGGCGATCGCGAGGGGAGCGCCGACCGCGATGCCCGCGATGGCGACGCGAGCGACGGTGCGGGTGGCAGCGGACATCTTGCGGTGCTTGCCTCGGTAAGACATTTGGATGCTTCTCGGTTTTCCTGCGCCTACGAGCCGGTGCTGAGGGTCAGGATCGGGGTCCTGGCGCCGGCCCTCTCAGGCCGGCAGACGAGTCCGACGCACGGCGCGTCTTCGTCGTCCCCTCGTCCCTGTCCGGAAATGCTTTCGCTCGGGGTATGGGTCCGGGGATCCGTCGGACAGGGCTAGGCGCTACGGATTCCCGGTGTTGCTCGGCTGGTCGGGGCCAACCGAAAAGCGACGGTACGTAACGAGAGCCGTGATCGGAAATTATTCGGGGCGTGACCTACGTCACAGTAACGGCACGCAACCCCCGTCGATACCGGTGTTTCCGCAGGTCAGCGGGCCGTTATCTGGCCGTTTCCTGGCCGAGATAAAACACGCATCGTGAGGCTTGCATCACGTGTTTTGCGTAGCGAATGGACCATTCGCGTCGCCCGGCCGGCGATTGAAGCGCGCATCTTAAGACGGGTCGCGGCACTTCGCCAGACTTGACAACTGTGCCCCAGATGCCCCATCAGTCACAGCAGTCCCACCTCTTCGTGGGGTTTGGTGCCACCTCCGAAGCCATCATGGGGCCGGTCGCTGCCGATATGTGGCAACACACCGCAACGGACCAGGAGAAATGGGTCACTGGATGGCGTGGGGAAGGACGGCGATCAGCTTCTCGCGAACGCCCCGAGTAGGGGACGCGCCACGCCGAGGGCCGGTTGGGCGGTCGGCGAGCGGCGGGTGGCGGTACACGAACGGTCGGCGGGTGTACAGACGAGGCGAACTGGCGTCCCCGGACGGGCGGTTCACGCGCCGGGCCGTCGGCCGGCGTGTCGGGGTGTTCGCTGGCGTGTCGCGAGGCTGGGCTGGCGTGCTCGAAGCTGCGGGCTCGCGGCTCGGCGGCCGGCTCGCGTGTCCGAGGTCCGGCCGGCGCACTGGCCGGTCGGCTCGCGCGCGGAGGGCGCCTGGCGGGGGTGGGCTCGCGGGCCCCGGCGGTCGGCCCGCGTACCTGTGCGGACCACATAGACGCCAGGCGGACTCAACGTGATCAGGTGAGCACGATCCGTCACCGGACGCGCGGCCGTCCCTCAGCCGCCGGCGAAGGGCGGCAGCACGTCCAGCTCCGCGCCATCCGTCAGCGGGCGCGTGAGGTTGCGGACCGCCACACCGTCGAGCAGGTAGCTGGCCGCGTCGAGGACGCGCGGCAGGCCCTCGGGGTGCAGCCGGCGCAGCTCGGCCACCGCGTCTGCGACCGTCGCGCCCGATGGCAGCTGGACCTTCTCCTCCTCCGCGCCCGCCGCGGCTCGGGCCGACGCGAAGTACCGCACCACGATGGTCAGCGTTGCCATCTCAACCGCCGATCGCGCTCATCGGCCGGATCGGCTGTGCGAACCCGGCGTCGTTGATCTCGTGTCCCGCGAGCTTGCCCCACATCGTCGCGCGCCAGGCGTCGGCAATCTCTTCATCGCGCGCGCCCGCGCGCGCGAGGGAGCGCAGGTCCGTCTCGTCGTTGCTGAACAGGCAGGAACGCACCGCGCCGTCCGCCGTCAGCCGGGTGCGCTCGCACGCCGCGCAGAACGGGCGCGTCACCGACGCGATCACGCCCACGTCTCCCGGGCCGCCGTCGACCAGCCAGCGCTCCGCCGGTGCCCCGCCCCGCGCCGCCGGGAACGGCGTCAGCGTGAACGACTCGCCCAGCATCTCCAGGATCTCCGCCGCCGTGATCATCTCGCCGCGGTTCCAGCCGTGCTGGGCGTCCAGCGGCATCTGCTCGATGAACCGCAGGTGGTAGCCCTCGTCGAGGCAGAACTTCAGCAGTGGCACGGCATCGGTCTCGTTGAGCCCGCGGATCAGCACGGCGTTGACCTTCACCGGCGACATGCCCGCGTCGCGCGCCGCCGCCAGGCCCGCCAGCACGTGCGAAAGCCGGTCGCGGCGGGTGATCTTGACGAACGTCCCGGGGTCGACCGTGTCGAGCGAGACGTTGATCCGGGCCAGGCCCGCCGCCGCCAGCCCGGCCGCGCGCTTGGCGAGGCCGATCCCGTTGGTGGTCATGGACAGCCGGGGCCGCGGTGTCAACGCCGTGATCCGCGCGACGAGGTCCTCGAGACCCGGGCGCAGCAGCGGTTCCCCGCCGGTGAGCCGGATGTCGGTGACACCGAGCATCTCGACGGCGATCCGCATCAGCCGGACCAGCTCGTCGTCGGTCAGCACCTGCTCGCCCGGCATCCAGTCGAGGCCCTCCGCGGGCATGCAGTACGTGCAGCGCAGGTTGCACCGGTCCGTGAGGGAAACCCGCAGATCGGTGGCGACCCGGCCGAAGGTGTCGATGAGGTGCGGGTTCTCGGGCCGGGGCACGCGAGACGAACCTCGTGTGCCGGGAACACGAGGAAACCCGAGATCCACTGCAGTCATTACGCACAGGGTAGCTCCGGAACGCGCGAAGTAACCCTGCCCAGTAGGATCGTTTGCCGAGTGAGTGGTTCAGTTGCCGAACTAAGAGGGCCTGTGACGGAAAAGACTTACCCGGTCACCGAAGAGGAGCTCTTCCGCTTCGCGGAATTGGGTCGCGCGGGTAGCACGTTCACCGTCCTCCGGCACGCCAGGATCGCCGAGCGGATGGGCCTGTCCGGTACCGACCACAAGGCGTTCGACCTGGTCATCCAGGCCGGAGAACCGCTGACGGCCGGCCGGATCGCCGAGCTGACCGGCCTGTCGACCGGCGCGGTCACCGGGGTCATCGACCGGCTGGAGAAGGTCGGGCTGGTCCGCCGGGTCCGCGATCGCGAGGACCGCCGCAAGGTCCTCGTCGAGGTCGTGCCCGGGGCCGAAGAGCGCTTCCGGCCGCTCTTCCAGTCGGCCTTCGACGCGCTGCGCGAGACACTCGCGCAGTTCTCCCCGGCCGAGCGAAAAGCCATCGAGCGTTATCAGAATGTCATCCTCGAACAGCTGCGCGCCGAAGTCATGGACAATTCGCGCCCCGCGTAGCTTTTCCTCAACTGCGGAGATAATGTCTGCGGCATGCCGCAATTTCGGTTGTCCGAGGCCGCGCGCCTGCTCGGCGTCAGCGACGACACGGTCCGGAGGTGGGTGCGCGCGGGGCAGCTGACCGCGACCGACGACGCCGCCGGCCGCAAGGTCGTCGACGGTGCCCAGCTGGCGGGGTTCGCCAGGGCGCAGGCCACCGGCCCCGACGACCCGTCGACGGTGGGGCGCTCGGCTCGCAACAGGTTCGTCGGCCTGGTCACCGAGGTCATCGCCGACAAGGTGATGGCGCAGGTGGAACTGCAGTGCGGGGCACACCGCGTGGTGTCCCTGATGAGTACGGAAGCCGTCCGCGAGCTGGGGCTGCGCCCGGGGGTGCTCGCGGTCGCGGTGGTCAAGGCGACCACTGTCGTGGTGGAAACACCGGAAGGAAGTCGATGAAGAAGCTCGGTTTTCGGGGGTTCGGGTGGCGAAGCCCCCGGCTCGCTCTCGCCGTCGCGGCCGTCGCCCTGTTCGCGGGCGCGTGCAGCAGCTCGGACGAGCCCAGCACGCAGCCCGGTGCGTCGGTCACCGCGCCTGCGCCCAAGGGGGCAGGCAACTCCGGCACCGGCACGCTCACCGTGTTCGCCGCCGCGTCCCTCACCGAGTCGTTCACCGCGCTCGGCAAGGAGTTCGAGGCCCAGCACCCCGGCGTCGCCGTGAAGTTCAGCTTCGCGGGCTCGTCCGGCCTGGTCCAGCAGCTGACCAACGGCGCGAAGGCCGACGTCTTCGCCTCGGCCGACCAGGCCACCATGGACAAGGCCGTCCAGGGCGGCGTGATCGACGGCCAGCCGACGGTGTTCGCGACCAACAAGCTCGCCATCGCCGTCGCGCCCGGCAATCCGAAGGGCATCAAGTCCTTCGCCGACCTGAACAAGCCCGGCCTGACCGTGGTCACCTGCGCACCGCAGGTGCCGTGCGGCGCGGCCACGCAGAAGGTCGAGCAGAGCACCGGCGTCACGCTCAAGCCGAAGAGCGAGGAGCAGGACGTCAAGCAGGTGCTGAACAAGGTCGCCTCCGGTGACGCCGACGCGGGCCTGGTGTACGTCACCGACACGACCTCCGCGGCGGGCAAGGTCGACAAGGTCGACTTCCCCGAGGCCGGGCAGGCGGTCAACAGCTACCCGATCGCCGCGGTCAAGGGCGGGCAGGCCGCGCTGGCGCACCAGTTCGAGGAGTTCGTCCTCGGCAGCGAAGGCAAGACCGAGCTGGCGAAGGCCGGGTTCGGCGCTGCGCAGCAGTAGGCGGGTCGCGAGCGGCCGTCCGGGTGCGCGCCCGGCCGGCCGCTCGCGCGTCCCGTGGGTGCTCGCCGTCCCCGCGACGCTCGCGCTGGCCCTGGTGGTCCTGCCGGTCGTCGGGCTGCTGGTGCGCACCGACCTCACGCGGCTGCCGGGCCTGATCGGCACGCCGTCGTCGTGGCACGCGCTGCGCCTGTCGCTCGTCACCGCGGCGCTGTCCACGCTGGCCTGCGTGCTGCTCGGCGTGCCGCTGGCCGTCGTGCTCGCGCGGGCCCGGTTCCGCGGGGTGCGGCTCCTGCGGTCGATCGTGCTGCTCCCGCTCGTGCTGCCGCCGGTCGTCGGCGGCCTCGCGCTGCTCTACCTCCTCGGCCGCAAGGGCTTCCTCGGCATCCTGATCACCACCCTGACCGGCGAATCGGTGCCGTTCACCACGACGGCGGTCGTGATCGCGCAGACGTTCGTCGCGATGCCGTTCCTCGTGGTCAGCCTCGAAGGCGCGCTGCGCGGCGCCGGCGACCGCTACGAGCAGGTCGCCGCGACACTCGGCGCGCGCCCCTGGACGGTCTTCCGGCGCGTCACGCTGCCGCTGCTGCTGCCCGCGCTCGGCTCCGGCGTCGTCCTCAGCTTCGCCCGCGCGCTCGGCGAGTTCGGCGCGACGATCACCTTCGCCGGCAGCCTCGAAGACGTCACCCGCACCCTGCCGCTCGAGGTCTACACGCAGGCCGAAGTGGACGTCGACAGCGCGGTGGCGCTCGCGTTGCTGCTGATCGTCGTCGCGATCGTCGTCATCGCCGTCGCCCGGCCGCGGTCGTGGGAAGGCGGCCTGCGGTGAGCCTGGCCGCCCGGATCGAGGCCGTCCGCGGCTCGTTCCACCTCGACGTGGACCTCGACGTGCCGTCCGGGACGGTCCTGGCGCTGCTGGGCCCGAACGGCTCGGGCAAGTCGACGGTGCTGGGCTGCCTCGCCGGGCTCGTCACGCCGTCGTCGGCGGAGATCACCGTGGCCGGGCGCGCGCTGGCCGGCGTGCCGCCACACCGCCGCGGGATCGGGCTGCTGTCGCAGGACGCGCTGCTCTTCCCGCACCTGTCGGCGGCGGAGAACGTCGCGTTCGCGCCGCGCTCGACCGGCGCCGGCCGCCGTGCCGCGCGGGAGCGTGCCTACTACTGGCTGGCCGAAGTGGACGCCGTCGCGCTGGCCGACCGGCGGCCGGGACAGCTCTCCGGCGGGCAGGCCCAGCGCGTCGCCATCGCCAGGGCGCTGGCCGCCGAGCCGGACCTGCTGCTGCTCGACGAGCCGTTCGCCGCGCTCGACGTCGACGCCGCCCCGGCGATCCGCGGCCTGCTGCGGCGGGTGCTCAAGACCGGCCCGACAACCGTGCTCGTCACCCACGACCCCCTGGACGCGCTCGCCCTCGCCGACCACGTCGCGGTGCTGAACGACGGCCGGATCGTCGAACGCGGCCCGACCCGCGAAGTGCTGGCCACCCCGCGGACGGCGTTCACCGCGCGGATCGCCGGGCTCAACCTCGTCGCCGGCACCGCGGTGCCGACGGGCCTGCGGACGGCGTCCGGCGAGGTGGTGGCGGGCATCCCGGCGGCCGACGTGGTGCCGGGGGAGCCCGCGGTGGCGGTGTTCCCGCCGAACGCGGTCGCCGTCTACCCGCACGACGGCGAGCACCGCGGCAGCCCGCGCAACACCGCCGACGGCGTCGTCGCGGCCCTGGAACCGCACGGGCCGGTGATCCGCCTGCGAGCCGAGGGCGACGGCTGGGCGCACGGCCTGACCGCCGACCTCACCCCGGCCGCCGTGGCCGAGCTCGCCCTGGAGCCCGGCTCGGCGGTGACGCTGTCGGTGAAGGCCGCGACCGTGGCGATCCACCCGGCCGCGGCCTCCTGACCCCAGACCCGTCGTGAGTGAGAAACAGGGTTAGAACACTGTTTCTCACTCACGAGCCGGTGGGTCAGCCGTCGTGGTGGTGGCCGCCGCCCGGGTGGACGTGGAACTTCGCCACCTCCGGCGGGTGCACCACGAACGGGCGCATCATGCCCTCGTCCTCGTGGTCGAGGATGTGGCAGTGGAACATGAACTCGCCGGTTCCGCCGCCGAACTGCCCGGCGACGCTCACCCACTGGCCCGGGTTCACGATGATCGTGTCCTTCCAGCCTTCCTCGTACTTCTCCAGCGGGACGTCGGTGAAGCCGTCGAGCGGCGTCGTGGTCCGCCCGGCGGCCTGGTCGAACGTCGTGGTGAAGCTCCGCCGGAACAGCGCCTGGAACTCCGTCAGGTGGATGTGGATCGGGTGCGCCGGGCCGCCGTTCGCGACGTGCACGATGTTCCACACCGCCCACCGGTCGTGGTCGATGAAGATGCCCGTGGTGTCGTCGAAGAGCCGCCCGTTCATCCGGAACGTCTTCAGCCCGCCGTTCGGGTCCCGCAGCTGGATGATCCCCGCGCCGCCCGGGTCCGCGTCGACCTCCTCGAGGTCCCACATCTCCGGGTGCCCGTCGGCGTTGAGCAGCAGCGCGACCCAGACGTGGTCGTGGTCTTCCGGCAGCGTCGTGCCGTGCTGCAGCCGGACGTAGGACGACGAGACCTTCTCGGGAAGCCGGAACGAATCGTGCTTCGCGCGGCCGTCCACCCGGAACTGCAGCACGTCCGGCTCGACCGTGCCCAGCCGCGGGTCGGCGTTGCGGAGCTTCAGCTGCTGCCCCCTGAAGCGGCTGAAGTCGATCAGCACGTCGAACCGCTCGGCCGGCGCGACGGTCAGCCCGCCACCCGGCAGCCGGGCCGGCGCGGGCAGCAGGCCGCCGTCCGTGCCGATCAGGCGGACGGCGTCGTTCTGCGGCACGTTGTCCTCGTCGACCAGGTTCAGCGTGTAGAACCGCGAGTTGGACGCGTTGAGCAGGCGGAAGCGGTACCACCGGGCGTCGACGTCCACGTGCGGCCAGATCACGCCGTTGACCAGCGTGAACGGTCCGGAGAACGGGATCATCGGGCCGTTCGGCACGTACGGGAACTTGTAGAGCAGCTGCCCGGTCAGCGCGCCGGTCGCCGGGTCGATGTCGAAGTTGCGGTCGCTGATGACCAGCGGGATCTCGCGGTCGCCGTGCGGCAGGCCGAGCGCGTCCTCCTCGTCGTCGCGGACCAGGTACATCCCGGCCAGGCCCGTGTGGACGTTGAACCGCGTGATCGCCATGGCGTGGTCGTGGTACCAGAGCGGCATCGCCTGCTGGCGGTTCGGGTACTCCGCCAGCTGCGACGTGCCCTTCAGGCCCGCGTTGTGCGCCCAGCCGTCGTTGCCCGCGTTGGTCCGCGCGCCGTGCAGGTGGACGACCGTCCACGCCGGCAGGTCGGCGACGCCGTCGACGATCGAGTAGCCCGGCCGGTCCAGCTCCCGGCCCGGACGGCTGGTGGGCGCGTCGCCGACCGGGCCCTGAACGGCGACCAACGGGAACACGCCGTCGATTTCGTTCGACCACGAAATCCGCAGCTCCTTGCCGCTGCGCACTTCGATCGTCGGACCCGGGAAATGTCCCGCGTACGTCCACAACGTGCTCGGCGGCAATTCCGAGTGCAGCTTCTGCTGTTTGGTGATCATCGGAATGGTGATCGTTTCCCGGCCGCGCGGCCGGAACACGGGTGGCACCGGCAGTGGGTCCAAGAACTTGGTGAGTCCCCAGTTCGGCGCGGTGATCGGCCCGGTCGTCGCCGGGCGCTCGATGATTTCGGTCATGCGGTTTCCCCCTTCATGTCCGGGGGCAGGACGAATTGCGCCACGGCGATTACGCCGACGACGTCGAAAAGTATTCCCCCGAACCCCCTCGGTGACCGGAAGCGCGACTCCCCTCGCACTACCGGCAATTCCCACTGTAGCCCTTTCCGGCGTGCACCGCAGGCACTTCGCGCGCGTGATAGGTTCCGCGCATGAGCGAACGCCGGTGGACGTACCTCTCCGACATGGACGGCGTCCTGGTGAAGGAGGAGCACCTCGTCCCGGGGGCCGACGAGTTCCTCGCCGAGCTGAAGGCGAACGGCACCGACTTCCTGGTGCTCACCAACAACTCGATCTACACCCCGCGTGACCTGCGGGCCCGGCTGGAGCGCACCGGGCTCGACATCCCGGAGGAGTCGATCTGGACCTCGGCGCTGGCGACCGCGAAGTTCCTCTCGTCGCAGCGGCCCAACGGCTCGGCGTACGTCATCGGCGAAGCGGGCCTCACCACGGCGCTGCACGAGGTCGGTTACGTGCTCACCGAGCGCGACCCGGACTACGTCGTGCTCGGCGAGACCCGCACGTACAGCTTCAGCGCCATCACGCGCGCGATCCGGCTCATCGAGGGCGGCGCCAAGTTCATCGCGACCAACCCCGACGCGACCGGCCCGAGCCTGGAAGGCTCGATGCCGGCCACCGGGTCCGTCGCGGCATTGATCGAAAAGGCCACCGGGCGCTCGCCGTACTACGTCGGCAAGCCGAACCCGCTGATGATGCGCTCGGCGCTGCGGCGGCTCGGCGCGCACTCGGAATCGACGCTGATGATCGGCGACCGGATGGACACCGACGTCCACTCGGGCATCGAGGCCGGGCTGCAGACCATCCTCGTGCTCACCGGCATATCCACCCGGGAGTCGGCCGAACGCTATCCGTATCGGCCCACACTGGTGATCGACTCGATCGCTGACCTGATCGGGCGGACCCAGGACCCGTTCGGCGAAGGCTGACCGTGGGCTGGGCGCCGGCAGGGCTTATCGTCACCGGATGAGCAACTCCGCTGTGCCCGGCGGGGGCCAAGCCCCCACACCCCTGCCGGAGGCTCTGCCCCCGGACCCCCGGGGAGCTGTTTATGTCGTAGGCGACGTGCACGGCCACCGCGACGAGCTGGTCGACGCACTGCGCGCCGAGGGGCTGGTGGACGACGAAGGCAACTGGTCCGGGGGCGAGGACCAGCTGTGGTTCCTGGGGGACTTCGTCGACCGCGGACCGGACGGCGTCGGCGCGATCGACCTGGTCATGCGGCTCGAACAGCAGGCCGCGGAGGCCGGCGGCCAGGTCCAGACGCTGCTGGGCAACCACGAGATCCTCGCGCTGGGCATGTTCCACTTCGGCGACGAGCCGGTGCCGTCCGACTTCGGCCCGCGCAGCTTCGCCCGCAGCTGGGAGATCAACGGCGGCCTGCTCTCGGACCAGGACCGCCTGACACCCGAGCACATCGAGTGGCTGACGGCGCGCCCGCTCGCCGCGCTGGCGGCCGACCACCTGCTGCTGCACTCGGACACGCTCGAGTACCTGGACTGGGGCTCCTCGGTCGAGGAGATCAACGAAACGGCGGGCGAGATCCTGGCGGGCTCGGACATCGAGGCCTGGTGGGACGTCTGGCGCCGGATGACCACGCGGTACGCGTTCCGCGGCCCCGACGGCGAAGAGAACGCGCAGAAGCTGATGGACGCGCTCGGCGGGTCGCGGATCGTGCACGGGCACAGCGTGATCGCCGACCAGCTGGGGATCCACCCGACGCAGATCGAGGGCCCGTTCCTGTATGCGGGCGGCAAGGCGCTGGGCGTCGACGGCGGCCTGTTCGTCGGCGGGCCGTGCCTGGTGGTGCGGCTGCCGTACGAGCCGGAGTCCTGATCAGCCGATCTCGACGATCTCCTTGCCGAGCGGCATCAGCGACACCGGGATCATCTTGAAGTTCGCCACGCCCAGCGGGATGCCGATGATCGTCAGGCACAGCGCGACGCCGGTGAAGACGTGCCCGATCGCCAGCCACAGCCCGGCGCACACGAACCAGATGACGTTGCCGAGGCAGGACGCGGCCCCGGCGTCGCGGCGCTCGACGACCGTGCGGCCGAACGGCCAGAGCGCGTAGTGCGCGATGCGGAACGACGCGAGCCCGAACGGGATCGTGACGATCAGGACGCAGCAGATCACGCCCGCGACCAGGTAGCCCAGCGCCATCCAGAAGCCGCACAGCACGAGCCAGATGATGTTCAGCAGCGTGCGCATCAGACGTGCAGCTCCGCGCTCAGGACCGTCACGGCCTGGCCGGCGATGCGGACCCGGTCGCCGTCCTGGCGGGTCCGGACGATGCCGCCGCGGGCCGAGACCTGGTGGCCGGTGAGGGTGTCGCTCCCCAGGCGCTCGGACCAGTACGGCGACAGGACGCAGTGCGCGGACCCGGTGACGGGGTCTTCGTCGACGCCGACACCCGGCCCGAAGAAGCGGCTGACGTAGTCGGTGTCGTCACCCTTCGCGGTGACCAGCAGCCGTCCGGTCCAGGTGGTCTTGAGCTTGGCGAGGTCGGGTTCGAGTGTCCGGACGGCCTTCTCGCCGGGCAGGACGGCGAAGAGGTTCTCGACACCGCGGCCGACGTATTCGATCTCGGTGCCGGGGAGGATCTCGGACAGATCGTCCTCGGTGGGCTTCGGCGGGTCGGACGGGAAGTCCAGTTCGACCCAGCCGTCTTCGGCCTTGGCCCGAAGTTCACCGCTGAGGGTGGTGTACACCTGCTCGCCGCCGAGGATGTGGGTGGTGGCGAGGGTGGCGTGGCCGCACAGCGCGACCTCGACCTCGGGCGTGAACCACCTGAGCGGCTTGGCACCCGGCGCGGCGGTGACGACGAAGGCGGTCTCGGCGTGCTTCATCTCGGCGGCGACAGCCTGCATCCAGGCCGGGTCGGCGGGCTCGTCGAGCAGGACCACTCCGGCGGGGTTCCCGGCGAAGGCACGGTCGGTGAAGGCGTCGACGACGAAGAGGCGCATGGCACCAATGTAGCCGCCGACCTGGGCGGGGCCCCGATTTCTCCGGGGGATTTACGGGTTGCCCTTACGGGGGCTTTCCGGTGCCTCGCCGATGACGGGCTTGACGAGCTTCTCGCCGTCCGGGCCGCGTTCGGGCTGGAGGTCGAAGACGTCTTCCTCGACGGCGTACCGGTTCTTGTGCTCTTTGTCGTCTTCCTTCTTCTTGCCCGCGCTGGCACCACCGGCGGCCCCGGCCGCCCCCTTGCCCTTGGCCGCCGCAGCGGCGGTTGCGCCGCGTTCGAGCCGTTCGCCGGGAGCCTTCCCGCCGGTCTTGCCGCCCGCACCGGGGGTTTCCTTCGGGCCACCGGTGTAGCCACCCCCGGAAACGCGCGAGCCGGCGAACCCGGTACCGGCCCGGCCGGAGCCGATGCCGGGCTTGCCGCGCGTGATGTCGCCGCCTCCGGCGCCGGTGCCACCGGGCGTGCCGGGCATGGCGAGCCCGTCGGGAGTCATGCGCGTGAAGGAGCTGGCGGCGGGCGCGGCGCGGAAGCCGCTGTTGCCCCCACCGAAGTTGGGTCCGACCCCGCTGGTGGTGCCGGGCTGGACGTAGGAGGGCGGAGTGGCCCCGGGCGGCACGTAGCCGCTGCCGGTCCCGACGGTGGTGCCGCCGGGCGCGGTGGTCGTCCCGCCGCCGATACCGGGGGTGCCGGTGAAGCCGGTGCCCGTGGTACCGGTCGTGCCGGTGGTGCCGCTTGTGCCGTGGAACCCGGAGACGGAGGTGGCGTCCCCGTTCCCGAGCTGCGGCGGCGGCGCGTAGGTGGGCTGGGAGCTGGCGGTCTCGTGGTAGGTGGAGTCGAGGCCCTGAAGGACCTGAACGGCCTGCTGGTGCGCGGCGTCGGCCTGCTGCTGCTTGGCCTGGATGCCGGCCATGGTGGTGCCCATGCCGATGAGGTCGCCGGATTCGTACTGCTGCCGGGCCTTGTCCATCTCGGCCTGCTGGTTGAAGCCGGTGGGCTCGGGCATGTTGGTCTTGGCGTAGTACGCGGCGGCGGACTGCTGGGAGTAGTGGTTGGACATGAGCTGCATGGCATTGCCGGTTTGTTCGGTGTGCCCGGCGGTGCTCTGGAAGAAGCTGTTGGCCTGCTCGGCGGCGGGACCCTGCCACGAGCCCCCGGCGGCCGTGGCGGCGTCGCGGAATTGGTTGGAGGCGTCGGCCAGCCAGTTGCCGTAGACGTTGGCCACGCGGCTGCGGTCGTTGATGCCTTCGATGTCGAGGTCCTTGTGGACCATGTCGTAGAGCACTTCGTGCGGGCTGTTGGCGTAGTTTTCGCCGGGGGCCGGTGAGTCGCCGCGCAGGTTCTGGCCCTGCTGCAGGAGCTTCCCTTGCGCAACCGAGTAGTCGGACGCGGCCTTCTCGGTCAGCCGCTGTCCGTCCTGCCCGTGACCTTGGAGCTTGCGGGCGGTTTCCGCGTAGTAGTCACCCTCGGACAGGTGGTGCTGCGCCCGGTGCGGCTGACTCATGACTGGACTCCGTCTCAGTTCTTGGGCAGAAGCGGCTCGACCTTGGCGGCGATTTCTTGGACCATCTGGCAGGCCCTTGCGGTGTCCGAGCCCGAAGCCAGCAGGACGAACGCTCGGGAGTTGGGTTTCACTTCCAACCACACGTCGCACTGCCCGGGCGAGTTCTCCGGTTCGCGCTCCAAAACCGCAGGACGCCCGTTGACGTTTCCTTCACTGGCCTGGTTGGGATTGCCGACATTTTCCTTGTATCCGCGGCCCGGGTTCAAGGACAGCCCCACGTCCACGCCTGGTGTGTCTCCGGACGCCGGCTTGGTGGTTCGGCATCCCTGCTTCGGATTCGCCACCAGTGGCTCCGCCTTGGGATAACCCTGACCGACGAGCGCCTGGTCGAGGATGGCGCAAGAACTCATAGCCGCGAAGGGGTTGTCCGGTTCGGCGGTTGCGCTGCCTGAGCTGGGAGCAGTCGAGCCGGCCGGCTGCGAGCTGGGAGTCGCCTGGCCACCGACCTGACTAGTGCAGGCAGTCAAGGCGAATGCCAACGTGGCGAACACGACCACGATGCGTCGTGCGCTCACTGTTCCTGCAGCCCCTTGTTGAGCTGACTGAAAGTCATAGTGTGCGCATCCTCGGTCTCGCGGTAGTTCTTGCGTGCGATCACCATCGCTTCACGAGCTTGCTGGATCCCGTCACGCATCCGGAGCAGGTTGGGGATCAGGGATTGCTCGTCGCCGTCGGCCACCTTGACGTTGAAAGCGGCGACTGCCTTGGCGTATTCGCTGCCGCCCATCTTGGCCTGAGCTGCCAGTTCGCGAACATCGACGATCATCCGGTTGTAGCCGTCGAGAAAGAAGTCGCAGGCCTTCATGTACGCCTGGAAGCCTTCTTCGTTCACCGCGAACTGGCCGTTCTCGGCCAGCGACTTCAGGTGGTGACCACCCTCGCTGACCCGCTGTGCGGCCTCCGAGTCGGTAGGTCCGTCCAGCAACCCGGACAGGAAGTTCGCCCCCGCGTCACCCGCGGCCGGTGGGGGTGTGAACGAGCCCGGTGCGCCGAACTGTGAACCGCCCATGACGCCCTCCCCGTCGTCTCGGCACCACCCTGCGTGGTCTCTCGCACTGTACTAGTGACGAACTTGCCGCGTCAGTGGTTCCGGCCACGCTCGTGGAGCCAGCGGCGCAGGTCGGAACCATCCGATGGGATGAACCGAACCCGGGTCGAGCCGTCCGGGAGGGGGTCGTTGAACATCAGGAAGCGGCCGCCTTCGTTGTCCACGAACGTTGCCGTTCCCGCCGGCTTCAACGCTCCCGACTGGCGGACCGACAGCTCGAACGTGCCGTACCTGTGCAACGGCCATGCCGAGAACTCCGCCGCCGCCTCGGTGTCGGCGCGTGAACCAGGAGTGGTGAACGTCAGCTCCGCCAGCGGTACCGGCCGGTACGCCGGGAGCATGCCGACCACCAGGTCGACCAGCCGGTCCGGGCGGGTCTGGGCGAACAGGATCTCCTCGCTCGCCAGCTCCGAAAACACGCCAAGGCCGTGGCCGATCGCCGCGCGGTAGAACACCCGGCGGTCCTGCTCCGCCGCGCGGACGATGATCAGCACGTCCGGCTGCGTCCACGCCCGCAGCGTCTGCTCCACCTCGATGTCCAGCTTGTCCGGGCCCGCCAGCCCGCGCGCCCGCATCGATTCCCACGACGCCGCCGCGATGCGGTCGTGCTCGGCCAGGGTCCGGCCGGGGCTGCGGATCTCGAACGGGTGCCAGTTCGCCGGGAGCCCGCTGCGGCGGACCGCCGTGTCGACCTCCGCCAGGCCCAGTGAGAATTCCTCCGGCACGTCCCCGAGGGTAGCGGACCCGCCACCGCCCGCTTCAGATGTCGAGCTGCCGCACACCCGTCTCGCGCAACGCCACCCGCCCGGCCGTCGCCCGCGCGCGCAGCCGGACGATCTCGTGCGGCTGCAACCCGATCGCGACGCCGAACGCCTCCACGTCCGGGAACCCGCCCTGCCGCCGCCGCATGTCCACCGCTGTGGCGACTCTTTCGGGTGACATTCCCGGCAGGCCGGCCAGCTCGGCCTCCGACGCCGCGTTGACGTCCACCAGCGCAGCGGGAACCGGCGGAACAGGAACCGGCGCAGCGGCAACCGGCAAAACCGGCGGAGGCGCCAGCGGCGCCACATCGGCCGGGACGTAAGCCTCGATCCGGTCGTTCGGCCGCAGGTCCCGGAACGCCAGCCCGACGGTGAACGTCCGCGCCCCGCCGTTCGTCCGCACCGCCACGCCGTCCCGGGCCAGCGACAGGATCCGCAGGTCGGTCGCGACGACCGTGCTCTGCTCGTTGAACGTCGTCCCCATCGGCCGCAGCACCCGCGCCCGCGTGCCGACCGTGAACACCGACCCCAGGCCCTCCGGCACCTCGACCGCCGCCACCACGGTGCCGTTGCCGAGGTCGTTCAGGCCGTGCACCGCCGCCGTGCCCTCCCGCCGCTCCAGGAAGTCCCGCGGGGGCTCGTGGAACGCCGTCAGCGCGTCGCCGGCCAGTGGCGGCACGGCGCACTGGAAGCCGAGCAGCACGGTGCCCGGCTGCCCGGCCGGCAGCTCCTCGAGCGGCCCGGCCGGGCCGAACAGCCCGAGCACCCGCATCGGCTCGCCGACCGGACGGCCGCCGCGCGTCAGCCCGCAGAGGGCGCCGAACCGCAGGATCCCGTGCTCCTGCCGCACCTGCACGTGGAACCCGGTCAACTGGTCGTAGGCGGGCGCGAACACCGACGCGACACCGTCCTGGCGGCTCAGGTCCGGGCCGACCGCTTCGTCGGTGTACAGCTCCAGCGAGTCCCCGTTGCCGATGTCCCGCCGCCCGGCGGCCACGAAGACGTCCTTGAGGAACCCGGCGTCGGTCACCGGCTCGACGCCGCTCGAGAAGAACTTCTTCCGCACCATGATCCCGAGGCGCAGGTTGTCCGCCAGGACGCGGTCACCCCGGCGGAGGCGCGCGCGGGCGCCGCGGACCGCGCGGCCGGCGCTCACCTGCCCGCCCGGCAGCTCCCCGAGGCCCGGGAGGGTGACCGAGTCGTTGAGCGCCTTGCCGAACTCGATCAGCCCGACCCTGACCTCGGTCACGACGTGGCGGCCAGCGTGACGCTGACCGACTGGTCGGCGTTGACCCGCTCGGATTCGACGACCATGCCCGCCTGTGCCGCGCGCGCCTTGAGCCGGGCGAGCACCGACCGCTGCACCTCGGCGGCGTAGGCCTCGTCGACCGACACGACCAGCCGGGCGGCTTCGGCTTCGGTGAGGCCGGGCCCGTCGACGTGCGCGAGCTGGACGCCGTCCGGGCCGTAGCCGAACGTGATCCGCCGTCCCTCCCACGCGGCGACGACGGACGTGCCGTCGTCGGTCACCTGGGCCCGCAGCCCGCTGAGCGCGCGGGCCAGCAGGTCGCGGTGCCGCATCCGCGTCCGGACGGTGACGACACCGGGCTGCGCGTGCGCGGCGATGGTCGCCGCGTTCAGCTGGGCCAGCGCTTCACTGCGCAGCTTGAGCGTGACACTCATCGGTGCTCCCCTTCGAGCAGCGCTTCCAGTACTTCGGTGGTGGCGAACCCGTTCAGCTCGATCCCGCCGTCCGGGGCGATCCGCAGCTCGAGCCGGTTCGGGGTGGTGAAGATCGACTCGTCGTAGCGGTCGGTGAGGAAGTGGAACCGCTGGTTGGCCGACCCCACCCACGGCCGGGAGGTCTCCGGCCGGTCGGCGCGGAACGGCCCGTCGACCAGCAGGTCCGTCGAGTCGAGCAGCTTCGACGGCGGCAGGTCCTCGATCACGTGCCCGGTGAACGTCATGACCGAGAGGCCCGCCGCGCGGACGGCTTCGGCGAAGCGGCCCAACGGCGCGGCCTGGTCGAACGGCTCTCCACCCAGAAGTGTGACGCCTTCGATGCCCTCGACGGCCAGCACGTGCGAAACCAGCTCGGGCCACGGCAGCGCAAAGCCGCCGCGCGTGGTCCACGTCTGCGGGTTGAAGCAGCCGGGGCAGCGGACCGAGCAGCCCTGCGTCCACACCGCGCACCGCAGGCCCGGGCCTTCGGCGGCCGTGACGTCGACGATCCGGTGCAGGTTCAGCAGTTCCATTGCGACTGCTGCTGCGTGGCGGTGTTCTCCGCGGAGGCCGACGTGCGCCGGTAGTCCTCGGTGAATTCCGACGTGACCGTCTCCGCGCCGAGCAGGTCCTCCAGCAGCGGGATGTAGTCGAGGCACTTCGAGCCGGTGACGCCGTGCGTCTCGGCGCTGATCGAGCCGTCCTTGCCGATCGTGACGGTCACGCGGTGCGTCATACGTCGATCGTCCTTCCGCTCGGGGAGTCCGCCGGTGCGGCCGGCGGCACCGTGACGGGCTCGGGAGCCGCGGTGCCGGTGTCCGTCGCGGCCACGGCCCGGGTCTGCGCCCAGTTCCGGATGGCCAGGATCTCGTCGGCCTGCGTGACCGAAAGCGGGACGGTCGACTTGACCGCCCGCACGAGGTCGTCGCGGCGCAGCGGCCGCTGCTCGGCGAACGCGTCGACCAGCCCGGCCAGCACGGCCTGCTCGATCTCGGCGCCGCTGTAGCCCGCGCTGACGTCGGCGAGCTCGGCGAACAGCGCGTCGTCCAGCCGCAGCTCGCTGCCCACGAACGGGTCCGTGACGCGCTTGTGCAGGTGGATCCGCCAGATCGCGGCGCGCTCGGGCGCCGACGGGAGGTCGACGAAGAAGATCTCGTCGAACCGGCCCTTGCGGAGGAACTCCGGCGGCAGCGAGTCGACCTGGTTGGCGGTGGCCATCACGAACACCGGCGCGGACTTTTCCTGCATCCAGGACAGGAACGTGCCGAACACGCGCCGTGCGGTGCCGCCGTCACCCCCGCCGCCGGCGCCGGCGAGGCCCTTCTCGATCTCGTCGACCCACAGCACGCACGGCGCGATGCCCTCCGCCGTCCGGATGACCGTGCGGATGTTCTTTTCGCTGGACCCGACCAGGCCGGCGAAGACGCGGCCGAGGTCCAGCCGCAGCAGCGGCAGCCGCCACATGTTCGCCACGCACACCGCGGACAGGCTCTTGCCGCAGCCGGGGACGCCGGTGAGCAGCAAGCCCTTCGGCGCCGCGAGGTTGTACGCCGACGCGGCGGGCGTCCACGTGCCGGTGCGCTTGGTGAGCCAGCGCTTGAGCCGGTCGAGGCCGCCGACGGCGTCGAAGCTCGTTTCCGCCGGCACGATGTCGAGCATCCCGGACCGCCGCACGGCCTGGCGCTTCTCGGCGAGGATCAGCTCCAGGTCGCTCGGGTCCAGCCCGCCGCCCTCGACCAGGGCGCGCGCGAACGCGTTCTCGGCCTCCGGCAGCGTCAGCCCGCGTGCCGCCGCGACGATCCGGTCGCGGTCCTCGCGGCCGATGCTGATCCGGACGTTCTGCCGGTGCGCGGCGACCATGCTGTCCAGCAGCTCGCCGATCTGGCGCTGGTCGGGCAGCGGGAAGTCGACGACCGTCGCGTCGTGTTCCAGCTCCGGCGGCACCGGCAGCGACGGCGACACGAGGACGAGGCTCAGCGGCACCGGACGCGTCTTGAACGCGGCGGCGAGCTCGCGCAGCCGCCGCACGACGTCGGGATCGGGCCGGTGACCGCCCTCGGAAACCAGGGACGGGTGCAGGTCCACGAAGACGAACACGGCGGGCTCGCCCCAGCCGTGCACCCGCTCGAGCGCGGCGGCCGCGGCGCGGGTCTCGCTGATCGGCGGGCCGCCCGCCGGGGCCAGGCCGGTGGTGGAGGACCAGACGTAGACGCGTCGCGGCGTCCGCAGCCGCTGGGGATCCTCCGCGACGGCGCGGATCTCCCGCAGCACCCGCTGCTCTTCGTGCGTCTCGACGACCAGCAGCGGGTAGCGCGCCTGCAGCAACTGGGTCAGCTCGTCGCGAAACCCCTGGCCGGCCATCGATCGCCCCCTGAAAAGTCCGTCCGGACCCTACCAGTCACGCGCCGACGGCAGGACCTCGTAAGCCGGGCGGGTGGCCGCTGTGGAACAGCGGGCCGGTGATCGTGCCGTGGTGTTCCCGGCGTCGTAGACGGAGGCCTTGCCGCCGTTGCCGTCCGCGACGAACAGCAGGTCGTGACGCCGGTCCAGGTCCAGCCCGGCCGCCATCGCGCCGGGCGGTGCCTCGATGTAGGGCTCGGCCGTGCCCCGCGTCGGGTCTTCGCGGAAAGGATCCTGCCGCCGCGCTGGCTGACCAGGCACGTGGTTCTTAGACTCGGCGCAAGTCACCGCCGACTTCAGGAGGCACCATGCCTGACGCGCCCGCCTTGCCCAGCTACGCCTCGGGAATCTCCGAGGTCCCGCTGCTCGGGGACACCATCGGCGACAACTTCGATCGGACGGTCGCCGCGTTCGGGGACCGGGACGCCCTGGTCGACCGGGCCGCCGGGCGGCGGTGGACCTACCGGGAGCTGGCCGCCGAAGTGGACGCGCTGGCGCTGGGGCTCGTCGCGCAGGGCATCGGCAAGGGCGACCGGGTCGGGATCTGGTCGCCGAACCGTGCGGAGTGGACGTTCCTGCAGTACGCGACGGCGAAGATCGGCGCGATCCTGGTCAACATCAACCCGGCCTACCGGTCGCACGAGCTGGAGTACGTGCTCAACCAGGCCGGCATCCGGATGCTGGTGGCCTCGGACAAGTTCAAGACGTCGGACTACCCGGCGATGGTCGACGAGGTGCGGGAGAAGTGCGCCGCGCTGGAGCACGTCGTGATCCTGGGCGGCGACGGCTGGCAGGCGCTGGTCGACGCCGGACGGCGGGGTGACCCGGGGCAGCTGGCGCACCTGCAGGCCGGGCTGTCGGCCGACGACCCGATCAACATCCAGTACACGTCCGGGACCACGGGTTTCCCCAAGGGCGCCACGCTGTCCCACCACAACATCCTCAACAACGGCTTCTTCGTCGGCGAGCTGTGCAACTACACCGAGCAGGACAAGGTCTGCATCCCCGTGCCCTTCTACCACTGCTTCGGCATGGTGATGGGCAACCTGGCCTGCACGAGCCACGGCGCCTGCATGGTGATCCCGGCGCCGGCGTTCGACCCGCGCGCGACGCTCGAAGCGGTGGCGGCCGAGCGGTGCACGTCGCTCTACGGCGTGCCGACGATGTTCATCGCCGAGCTGAACCACCCCGGCTTCGGCGAGTTCGACCTGTCGTCGCTGCGGACCGGGATCATGGCGGGCTCGCCGTGCCCGGTCGAGGTGATGAAGCAGGTCATCGACCGGATGGGGATGAGCGAGGTGTCGATCTGCTACGGCATGACCGAGACGTCGCCGGTGTCCACGCAGACCCGTGCCGACGACTCGATCGAGCGGCGCGTGTCGACGGTCGGTCGGGTCGGGCCGCACCTGGAGGTCAAGGTCGTCGACCCGGAGACCGGGCTGACCGTGCCGCGCGGCGAGCCGGGCGAGCTGTGCACGCGCGGGTATTCGGTGATGCTCGGCTACTGGGAGCAGCCGGACAAGACGGCGGAGGCGATCGACGCGGCCCGCTGGATGCACACCGGCGACCTGGCGGTGATGGACGCCGACGGCTACGTCAACATCACCGGCCGGATCAAGGACATGGTCATCCGCGGCGGTGAAAACCTGTACCCGCGCGAGATCGAGGAGTTCCTCTACACGCACCCGGACATCCTCGACGCGCAGGTCATCGGCGTCCCCGACGAGAAGTACGGCGAAGAGCTGATGGCCTGGATCCGGATGCGCGAAGGTGCCGAGCCGCTGACCGCGGAGAAGGTGCGCGAGTTCTGCGAAGGCAAGCTGGCGCGCTACAAGATCCCGCGGTACGTCCACGTCGTCGACGAGTTCCCGATGACCGTCACGGGCAAGGTCCGCAAGGTCGAGATGCGCGAGAAGTCGATCAGCCTGCTCGGCCTGGAAAAAGCCGCCGCGACCAAGCACGCCTGACCCGGGGAACGGCCTCAGCCGACGGCCGCGGCGGCCTCCGCGATCGCCTTCGCGTCTTCCTCGCCGAAGGTGTCCTCCAGCTGTTCGGGTGAATAGTCCAGGTCGATCTGCTCCACCGGCATGCCGCGGGCCGACTCGATCGCGCCCAGCCGCCGCTGCGCGCGGTCGGCCGCGTACTGGACGATCTCCTGCGGGTCGTTGTCGAAGGGCAGTTCCTCGAACTGGTCCTGCACCCACTGGATCATGTTCAGCGCGTGCGGCAGCAGCTCGCCCATCCGCTGCTGCACGGCGTCCCACAGCGAGTCGTCCGCGGCGACGTGCCGGCGGCAGGTGAACGTGCCCCACGCCATGTGGCGGCGCTCGTCGTCGCCGATGCGGCGGACCAGCTCCTGCATGCCCGGGAGGATGTCGTGCTGGGTGCAGATCAGCTGCCACGAGTAGTAGCCGGTCAGCGCGAGGCTGCCCTCGATCACGTGGTTGTACGTCACGCTCGCGCGGATCTGGTTGAGCGGGCTGGGATCGTCCTCCAGCGCGCGCAGCGACTGCGGCAGCTCCTCGTAGAACAGCTTGCGGTAGTGCGGGTTCTCGGCCACGTACGGGTGCAGGTCCTCGGTCAGCCCGACGGCGTCCATCCAGCGGCGGAACACCTCCGTGTGCTTGGCTTCCTCGAAGCAGAACTGCGTCAGGTACATCTCGTCGCCGAACCGGCCGGTCGCCGACATCGCGCGCATGAACGGCTGGATGTCCTCGGTGACGGCCTCTTCGCCCGCGATGAACTGCGCGACCAGGTACGTCGTGCTCCGCTGCTGCTCGGGGTTGAGCGTGTCCCAGCCTTCGCGTTCGCGGCTGAAGTCGATGTCGGCCGGGTTCCAGAACTTCTTGTTGCCCTTGACGAACAGGCGCAGCGGGAACGAGTCCCAGTTCAGCCCGCCCTTGCGCAGCGAGGAAAAGCCGGTTCGCAGTTCGGGCAGCGTGTCGGTCATCGTGTCACTCCGGTAGACGATTCAGTGGGCGAATTGGCGGATGGCGGGGGCGAGGACCGCGGTGACGGCGTCGGCCGCCTCCGCTGCCGAGTGCGTCGGAAGCACCAGGTGGGACAGGGAAAGCCGCACCGCGGTCTCGGCGAGCAGGGCGGCGGCTTCGGCGGACAGCCCGGGCTCGAGTTCCCGGTACTGCTCCGCGGCGAGGCCGGCGGCCGCGGTCAGGATCGGCTCGCCCTTGGTCGTCAGCAGGGGCAGCAGGTCCTCGGCCGCTTCGGTGCCGAGCGCCGCCGCGACCAGGCGGTTCTCCCGCGCGTGCTCGATCGTGTAGACGACGGCGTGGTGGATGCCCGCGAGGAGCCCGTCCGCCGTTTCGAACCGCTGCCGGATCCCGTCGAGGAACTCCGACGCGGTGCGCAGCGCCACCGCCTGGGTCAGCGCCGCCTTGTTGCCGAACTCGTTGTAGACGGTCTGCCTGCTCACGCCGGCCTTCGCGGCGACGTCGGCCATCCGCAGGCCCGCGTAGCCGGCTTCCGCCAGCAGGTCCGCGGCGGCGTCCAGGAGGGCCTCCCGGAGCGACGCCTTGGTCCGGTCAGTGAAGCTGGTCACACCACCACCTTGACACAGATCACTCCGCTGTCAAGACGCTGTACATGATCAGGCGATGTGTAAATTCGTCGGTGGTGGTCGCTACCGTGGTGAGCGTGGGCATCACCGTGGGGTTCGACCTCGACATGACACTGATCGACGCGCGGCCGGGCATGGCCGCGGCGATGAACGCGCTCGGCGCCGAGTCCGGCCTGCCGCTGGACGGCGACGCGTTCGCGGCCAACCTCGGCCCGCCGCTCGACGACATCCTGCGTGGCTTCGAGGCGCCCGAGGAGCGCATCCCCGGGCTCGTCGACCGGTTCCGCGCGCTCTACCCGGACATGGTCGTGCCGAGCACGGTCGCGCTGCCGGGCGCGGTCGAGGCGCTGCGCGCGGTGCGGGCCGCGGGCGGGCGCACGCTGGTCGTCACCGGGAAGTACGGGCCCAACGCGCAGCTGCACGTCGACGCGCTCGGCCTGGAGGTCGACGAAGTCGTCGGCGAGCTGTGGTCGACCCGGAAGGCCGAGGCGCTCCTGGCGCACGACGCGCGTGCGTATGTCGGAGATCACGCGGGTGACATCCGGGGCGCGCTGGCCGCCGGTGCGATCGCGGTCGGCGTCACGACCGGGCCGTGTGACCGCACCCTCCTGTTGAGTGAAGGAGCGGAGGTGGTGTTCGACTCGCTGACGGAGTTCCCGGCCTGGTTCGAGAAGACGTTCGCGGCCGTGCCTTAGTTCTTGGCGCGAGCCTCGCGGACCAGCGCGATCAGGCCGAGCAGCAGACCCAGCGGAGTGATGATCCCGGCGGCGGCCGACAGCCACACGGGCAGGTTCTCCAAGCCGGCGGCGAACATGATGAACACCGCCAGCACAGCGAGCATGCCGAGGCCGAACAAGCCGATGCCGACACGCATCAGGAACGGTTTGCCGGGGGCGGACACAGCGGCCTCCTTCTTGGCGGTCTCCATGACGCAAGAGGGTATCCGCAGGTATCGACTTCTCCCCAGGGCCTGTGGCGAGATACCCTTTACCCAGCGCGCCCTGGGTACGCCCCGGGCGCGTTCGTCGTGAGCGGACAGCAGAAGGATTGGTGAGGGAAGTGCCGACCGGCAAGGTCAAGTGGTACGACGCGGAGAAGGGGTTCGGCTTCGTCACCCAGGACGGTGGCGCCGACGTCTACATCCGCAAGGCCGCGCTGCCGCAGGGCGTCGAGGGGCTCAAGGCCGGGCAGCGGCTCGAGTTCGGCGTCGCCGACGGCCGTCGCGGGCCGCAGGCCCTCTCCGTCCGCCTGCTCGACCCGCCGCCGTCCGTCGCCGAGGCGCGCCGCCGTCCCGCCGAGGAGCTGCACGGCCTGATCGAGGACATGATCAAGCTGCTGGAGCTGAAGGTGCAGCCGGACCTTCGGCGCAACCGCTACCCCGACCGCAAGCACACCAAGCAGATCGCCGAGATCATGCGCGCGGTCGCCCGGGACCTCGATCCCTAAAGAGGACTAGCCCTCCAGCTGGAGGCCCCAGACGTCGCTGGGCAGCAGGCCCGACTCGCCGGTGCCCGTGTTGAGCACGGCGGTGAACTTCTGCACGTCCACCGCCGAGATGCGGTCGGCCGGGGTGGGCGGGGTGACCGTGTAGGCGTAGCGGTCCAGCGACGTGAACGGGATCGGTTCGCTCTGCTTGAACTCGCCCTGCGGGGTGACGTACTCGAAGACGATCTGCCACGGCGCGTCCGCGACCTCGCCGGGCACGGAGATCTGCACGGGTTTGCCCGCGCGCACCTTCAGCGTCTCCGGCGCGCCCACGGCCTGGCACGGCTTCTCGAGCTTCTGCGAGTAGTCGCACTTGAGCACGGGCGTCGAGCTGATCGTGTGGCCGTCGGCGTAGAACGTGACCTCGGCCGGGCCGGGGGCCGAGCAGCCGGCCACCGCGAACCCACCGGCCGCAAGCAGGGCCACCACCCGGGAACGTCGCATGGGCTCAGACCCTACCGGCGGGCCCTCGGGTCGCCGGGCACGCCCTGGGCCGGGAAGCTGCCGGTCGGCTCGGGGCGCAGCGGCCGGTCGCCGCCGAGGCCCGGCACGAGCGAGCCGCCGCGGCGCACGAGGTAGGTCTGCGCCAGGCCGATCGCCAGCACGACCGTGATCACCAGGAAGCCGATCCAGTACGTCGGCGGCAGCAGCAGGCCGACCGCGCCGCCGAGGCACCAGGCCAGCTGCAGCACGGTTTCCGACCGGCCGAACGCCGACGCGCGCGACTCCTCGGGCAGGTCCTCCTGGATGACGGCGTCGAGGCTGATCTTCGCCAGCGCGCTGGCCGTCGCGCCGATCAGGCCGACGATCGCGGCCGTGGCCAGGCCGGGCAGCAGCGTCGCGACCAGCGCGGCCAGCACGCAACCCGCGACGCACCCGACGATCACCTGGTCCGGGCTGCCGAAGTGCAGGCGCGAGCCCAGCGCGTTGCCGAGGAACCCGCCCGCGCCCGCCGCGGCGCCGATGATCCCGAGCAGCAGCAGCTGCATGAACGGGCTGTGTCCGCTGTTCTCGGTCTGCGCCTTCACCGCGAACGCGGCGAACATCATGAGGAAGCCGGTGAGCACGCGCACCGAGCCGTTGCCCCACAGCGCGACGACGATGTGCCGGCCCATCGGCTGACGGCGCTTCTTCTCCTTCGGGTGCGCCGAAAGCGACGTCGGGACCTCGCCCTCGGTCGCCTCCACCCACGACGGGATCCGCATCGACTGCACCGCGGCGGCGACGCAGATCAGCGCCGTGAACCACAGCGCGCCCGCCGATCCGGTGATCGCGTTGACGCCGCTGGCGAGCGCGCCGAACACGCCCGCGGCGACCAGGCCGAACGTGGTGAGCCGGGCGTTCGTCTTGGACAGCGTGATCTCCGACGGGAGCACCCGCGGGGTCACGGCGGCCTTGAGCACGGTGAACGACTTGGACAGGACCATCATCCCGAGCGCGGCCGGGTAGAGCAGCCAGTCGTCGAAGTGCAGCGCCATCACGACGGCCATCAGGCCCTGGCCGATCGACGACGCGCACATCGCCAGCCGCCTGCCGCGCTGCACCTTGTCGAGCGCGGGCCCGATCACCGGCGCGACCAGCGCGAACGGCGCGATCGTGATGAGCAGGTAGAGCGCGACCTTGCCCTTGCTCTCGCCGCTGGTCGCGGCGAAGAACAGCGTGTTGGCCAGCGCGATCGCCATCGCCGCGTCGCTGGCGTAGTTCAGCATCACGGCGTAGGTCAGCGAGGTGAGCCCGGACTTCTCGGCGCCGTCGGCCTTCGTCGCACGCTGGAAGGCATCGACGGCCTGGCCGGTCAGCTGACGACTGCGCATCGCCGCCACACGCGTGACGGTGATCTTCTTCGGCAGCTTCGGCGTGCTGCCCGGCGTCCGCGGCTCCTCCCGCGGCGGCGCGGGTTCCGGCTCGGGCGGACGCGGTTCGCCCGCGTAGCCGCCGGTGTCGTAGTGCTCGTACTCGCCGCTGCCGGGACGGCGGTCGCCCTGGTAGAAGCCGGGCGGCTCGCGGCGCAGGGGCTCGGTGCGGTTCGGGTCGGGCGGCGGATACGGCCGCGCGCCCCGCGGGGGCGGTGGCCGGTGCCCCATCGGCGCGGCGGCGGTCGGGGCCTCGTTCGCGTCGTAGTACGCGCCGCGCGGCGGCGCGGGCCGCTCCACGCGAGTGGGCGGCGGCGCGCTCCGGTGCTCGGCGCGGGCGGGCGGCGGGGCGACCGCTTCCCGCCACGGCTTGGCGTGCGCGGCGCCCGGCTCCGGCGTCCAGCGTCGCTTCGACTTCCGGCCGCGCTGCTGCGAGCCGGAGCCGTCGGAGCGGGAGCCGAAGAGTGCCACGTCTCAATCCTGCCTTACCGGGGGCCGGTTCCGCCTGCTCATCCGTGCTTCAGGCGTGCTTCGGGACGAACCTCACCCGGAACGTGACCGGCCACTGCTTCCCCGTGAGCAGGAAGTCGCCGCTGCCGGGCACGGCCGCGATGCCGTTGAGCACCTCCTCGCTGCTGGTCGTGTTCACCTGCGCACGCAGCGGACCTGCGTCGATCGTGCCGGTGACGCGCCCGGTGGCGGCGTCGATCCGCAGGATCGTGTCGCTGTGCCAAACGTTTGCGTAGACGTCGCCGCCGACGCACTCGAGTTCGTTGAGCTGGTCGCGGCCGACGTCCACGCTGCCGGTGACGGCGAAGGTCCGCGGGTCGCGGAAGGTCAGCCACGACGAGCCGTTGCTCATCACGAGCCGTCCGCCGTCCTGGTGGCAGAGGCCCCAGCCTTCGCCCTGGTAAGGCACGCGGCGCAGCTCGGCGAGGGTCTTGGCGTCGCGTTCGATGGCGAAGCCGTCCTGCCAGGTGAGCTGCCACAGCGTCGGGCCAAGCACGGTGACGCCCTCGCCGAAGAGCGGCGCGGGGAGCGCGACCTTCGTGGTGGGCGGCCCGCCGGCCGGGCCGGCGGTGAGCGTCGACTGCCCGGCGAGACCGGTGCTCTCGTAGAGCGTGTCGCCGGCGAACTCGAGACCTTCGGTGAAGGCGGCGGGGTCGTGCGGCAGGGTCGAGACGACCTGGACGGTGAGCTGTTCGGGGCCGGTCTCCTGGGCGGGCGCGCCGGCGCAGCCCCCGAGGGCGGCGGCCAGCAGCAGCGTGGTGAGGATCGGCGTGCGCACGAGGAACAGCCTGGCACGGGCGCCGCGGATGCGTGCGGCACAATTGGCCGCATGACGCTGCTGCTGACCCTCGACGACGGTTCCGTGCAGCGCAAGCTCGCCGATGCGGTGGAGTTCGCGCGCGCGGCGGTGCTCGAAGACGCCCCGGAGGAGCAGATCGGTGCTCACGTGGGTGTCACCCGCGAGGACGCGGTCACGGCGAGTCACCTGTTCGAGGCGCAGGTACCGGGTTACGGCGGCTGGCGCTGGTCGGTGACGGTGGCACTGGCGGGCGACGACGAGCCGGTGACGGTCAGTGAAGTCGTGCTGGTGCCGGGCCCGTCGGCGCTGGTGGCCCCGGCATGGGTGCCGTGGGAGCGCCGGGTGCGCGCGGGCGACCTGGGCGTCGGCGACATCTTCCCGACGGACGAGAACGACCCCCGCCTGGTCCCGGCGTACCTCCAGTCGGACGACCCGGCGGTGGAGGAGGTGGCGCGCGAAGCGGGCCTGGGCCGGGTCCACGTGCTGTCCCGGTTGGGCCGCACGGAGGCGGCGGCACGTTGGCACGGCGGCGAGTTCGGCCCCCGGTCGGACATGGCCCGCAGCGCCCCGGACGTGTGCGGGACGTGCGGGTTCTTCGTGCCGCTGGCGGGTTCGCTGCGCGGGATGTTCGGAGTGTGCGGCAACGAGATAGCCCCGGCGGACGGCCACGTGGTGGACGTGGAGTACGGCTGCGGCGCGCACTCGGAGGTGGAGGTCGAGCTGACGTCCTCGGTGCCGGTGGCGGAGCTCGTGTACGACGATTCGCTGCTGGATTTCGCGCCGACGCCGGAGCTGGAGCAGCCGGGGGTAGCGGAGGCGGCGAAGGCGGAGCGGGAGGCGGTGGAGACGGCCGCGGCGGAGCCGGAGGCGGTGGAGACGCCTGCGGCGGAGCCGGTGGAGACGGCGGCAGCGGAGACGCCTGCGGCGGAGCCGGTGGAGACGGCGGCAGCGGAGAGGCCTGCAGCGGAGCCGGTGGAGCCAGGGGCGGTGGAGACGCCCGCGGCGGAGCCGGAGACGGGGATCGCGGAGTCGGACGTTTCGTCGGCGGAGGTGGAGCCGGAAGTAGCGGAGGTTGCCGCGGAGTCGGTGGCCGAGCCGGTGGTGGCCGAGGTGCCGGAGCCCGCCGAGGCGGAGCCGACCCAGGCCGAGGTAACGGATGCAGCGGCCGAGCCGCAGGCGGAGCCTGCGGCGACTGAGCCGACCCCGGCCGAGATGACTGATGCAGCGGCCGAGCCGCAGGCGGACCCTGCGACGGCCGAGCCGGCCCAGGCCAATGCGGCTGCGGAGCCGCGAGCCGACGAGGTCGCGGCCGAGGTGCCGGAGCCCGCCGAGGCGGAGCCAACTCAGGTCGAGGTGACCGATGCAGTCGCCGAGCCGCAGGCGGAGCCTGCGGCCGATGCTGAGCTAGCCGGTGTTGAGCCGCATGAGGCTGCCGAGCAGCAGGCCGCGGAGGCTGTGACTGAGGTGCCGGAGCCCGCCGAGGCGGAGTCGACTCCGGCCGAGGTCACCGATGCAGCCGCGGAGCCTGCGGTGGCTGAGTCGGAAGCAGCGCCGCTGAAGGCGACCGGGGCTGAAGTGTCTGATGTGGCCGCCGAGCCGCAGGCGGAGCCTGCGGCCGATGCTGAGCTAGCCGGTGTTGAGCCGCATGAGGCTGCCGAGCAGCAGGCCGCGGAGGCTGTGACTGAGGTGCCGGAGCCCGTCGAGGTGGAGCCCACCCAGGCTGAGGCTCCCGGCGACGAGCTGCCCCAGGCCGCTCTCACCGGCACCGTCGTCACCCAGGCCGGCCACCCCGACGAAGCCCAAGCCGAGGTCGACACCCCCGACGAAGCCGCCCGTGAGCAGCGTGGGCTCTGAACCCTCCGGGGCCGACCCCTTCGGTACCGCGCTGCTTCGCGACTCCACCCTGCGCTCCTGGCGGGACTCGCCCACCCGGCTGCTCGAGGACACCAACGTCGAGCGCGACCTGCGTGTCGGCGCCTACCGGGATCGGCTCTTCGTCGAACTCGCGCAGAACGCCGCCGATGCCGCCATGGCCGCCGGGACACCCGGGTGTGTCCGGGTGTCCCTTGTGGACCGTGAACTCCGCTTTGCCAACACCGGCGCGCCGCTCGACGCGCGTGGTGTTGCCTCGCTCGCGTCGCTTCGGGCTTCCGGGAAGACCGGCGACACCGTCGGGCGCTTCGGTGTCGGCTTCGCCGCCGTCCGCACCGTTTCCGACGCTCCCAGTGTCGTCTCCACCACCGGCGGTGTCGCCTTCTCCGCCGAACGCACCCGCGCCGCCGCCGGGATTCAGGGCGATGTGCCCGTCCTTCGGCTGCCGTGGCCCGTCGACGCCGACGTTCCTCCCGGCTTCGACACCGAGGTCCGCCTGCCGCTTCGGGACGACGTCGATGGGCGCGCGCTCGTCGATCAGCTCGCCGGCGATATCGGGGACCTGCTGCTCGCCCTTCCGTGGCTCGCCGAGGCCGACATCGAAGGTCGCGTTTGGACACGGCGAGCCGAAGGTGACGTCGTCGAAATCCGGGGCCCCGAAGGGGAAAGCCGCTGGCTGGCTCACCGTGGCGACGTCGTGTGGGCCGTGCCGGTCGACGCCGACGGCGTGCCCGAGCCGCTCCAGGAAGACGTCCTGCACGCGCCGACTCCCACCGACGACGGGCTGTCGCTGCCCGCTCGGCTGCTCGCGCCCGTGCCCGTCGAACCGTCGCGACGCCGGGCGCTGCCGGGCCCCGAGTTGACGCAGGCGCTGGAGAACGCGGCCAACGAGTACGTCAAGCTCGTTCGGTTGCTGCCGCCCGAACACAGGTTCGCGCTCGTGCCGGCGCCAGGTTTTCCGAAGTCCACTGTAGACGCCAAGTTGCGTGACGAAGTCCTGGCCGACCTCGCCACCGAACCATGGTTGTCCACTCAGGACGGTCGTGAAGTCGCCGGGCGGCAGGCGAAAGTCCTCGACGTGGACGTTCCAGGGCTATCCGCGTTGATCGCCGACGTCGTTCCGGGACTGCTCGAGGGATCCGCCTCCGCGAGTGTGCTGAAAGCCGTTTCAGTGCAGGTCGTCAGCATCGAAGAAGTCCTGGAAACGCTTACCGGCGTGGCTCGCGAACCGAGCTGGTGGCGCGACGTCTACGCGGCCTTGTCGATCGGCGTCGAGTCCCACACGCTCGCCGGCGAACGGCTCGACGGCCTGCCCGTCCCGCTCTCGGACGGCCGGACGCTCCCCGGTGCTCGTGGCTGCCTGCTCGTCGAAGGCTCGGCGGAGCTGCTCGACCTGCTGTCCGATGTAGATATTCCAGGGCTGCGGCTCGTGCACCCCGCCGCATCGCACCCGTTGCTGGAACGCTTGGGCGCCAAGCACGCTGACGCCCGCGAGCTGCTCAACGCCGACCAGTTGCGTGACGCCGTCGAGCGCAGCGTCGAAGACGTACGATCCGGTTTGGACGGTACGACCCTCGCCGGCGCGGTCCTCCGGCTGATCGCCGACTGCGGGGACGACGCGCCGCGCTGGGCCGGCGCCCTCGCCCTGCCCGCCACCGACACGTGGCGACGCGCCGACGAGCTGGTGCTTCCGGCGTCGCCGCTGCTGGACATCTTCGACGAAGAGGTCTTCGACGAGGACGGCGCGCTCGACGTCCTCGACGAGGACTTCGCCGGGGACTGGCCGGCCGAAACCCTGGTGGCCGCCGGCGTCCTCGACTCCTTCGCGCTGGTCGTCGACGACGAACCGCACGAGCCGGACCACGACCTGCCCGATGAGGAAGCCTGGTGGGACTCGCTGCCGGAACCACCGTCGACGCTCGTGGCCGTCCGTGACCTGGACCTCGTCGCCGACGACGCGTGGCCCGCCGCGCTGCGGCTGCTCGCCGCCCGGCCGGAGACCTGGCACGCCCTGCGCACGCCCCGAGGCCATGCGCGCTGGTGGATCGCGCAGTACGCGCTGCTCGGCGGCCTCGCGCCGAACGAGTGGCGGCTGCCCGGAGCCGACCTGGCCGGGCTCTACGACGAGGTCCCCGAACTCGGCCTGAACGAAGAACTCCTCGAAGTCGCGGGCGTGCGGACCGACCTCACGCTGTCCAGCGTGGACGAAGCCGACGACGTGCTCAAGCGGCTCGCCGACCCCCGGCGCACCGTCTCACCGGGACTGACCACGCGCGCCTACGACGCTGTCGTCGCGTCCGGGTTCGAACCCGAGCCGCCGGACGCCGTCCGCGCCGCCGACGGGTCCGTCGTGGACGACGCGCTGGTGCTCGACGTGCCGTGGGTGGCCGGGGCGCTCGAACCGGACCGGTACGTGGTCGCTCCCGAGGACCCCGAGCGGCTCGCGGACCTGCTCGACCTGCCGCTCGCGAGCACCACGCCCGCCGAGGTGACCAGCGAAGGCGAGTACGCGCCGTGGGACGGCCTGCCCGCGCTGAAGCTCGTCGCGGACCAGCTCGGCATCCGGCTCCCGGAGGGCGGCGTGCTGGTCCATGATCCACTGACCGTGCGCGTCGAAGGCGCCGTGCACGACGTCCCGTGGTGGTCCGACGACCGGCTGCATGCGGCCGACACCTCGGCAGGCCTCGCCCGCGCGTTCGCCTGGGCCGCCGGACGCTGGCCCGACCGGTACCTCATCGCGGCGCTGCTCGACGACCCCTCGCCGCGGACGTTGCTGGCCTAAAGGCGCTGCGCGGACTTCGAGCCGCGGCGGGCGGCGGCACGTTGCCAGCCGATGATCGCCATGCCGATGAACCCGAGCACGAACCCGGACAGCGCCGTCTGCACCCACAGCCCCGAAGTCGTGAAGAAGAGCACCACCAGCGCGACAGCCCAGGCCGAGGTGCCTACGATCACCACCGGCGTCAGGTCGGTCAGCCTCTTGGGCAGCTCCGGCGTGTGCCGCAACGAGCCCGTAACCTCCGGTGGATTGATCGGTTCACTCACGAGGTGAAGGCTACTCCGCAGCAGCGACAGAATGGGCAGGCGAATGGCGGAGCAGGAGACGACCCGCACCGGGACGTCCACACTGGACCGGTTCTTCAAGATCACCGAACGGGGTTCGACCGTGCCGCGCGAACTGCGCGGCGGCCTGGTCACCTTCGTCACGATGGCCTACATCGTGGTGCTGAACCCGCTGATCATCGGCAGTTTCTCGGCCGGCGACGCGGGCGCGCACAAGGACCTCCTCGGCGGCATCCTGCCCGTACCGCAGGTCGCCGCGGTGACGGCGCTGGTCGCCGGGGTGATGACCATCCTCATGGGCCTGGTCGCGAACTACCCGTTCGCCATCGCCACGGGTTTGGGCATCAACAGCCTGGTCGCGGTCACCATCGCGCCGCAGATGACCTGGCCGGAGGCGATGGGCCTGGTCGTCATCGAGGGCGTGATCATCGTCCTGCTCGTGCTCACCGGGTTCCGCACCGCGGTGTTCCGGGCCGTGCCCGCCGCGCTGAAGTCGGCGATCGCGGTCGGCATCGGCGTGTTCATCTGCCTGATCGGCCTGGTCGACGCCGGGTTCGTGCGCCGGCTGCCGGACGCCGCGCACACGACCGTGCCGGTGGGCCTGGGCATCAACGGCTCGATCGCCTCCTGGCCGACCGCGGTGTTCGTCGTCGGCCTGCTGGTCACCGGCATCCTCGTCGTCCGCAAGGTCAAGGGCGCGATCCTGATCGGCGTGCTGTCCTCGACGGTGCTCGCGATCATCGTCGAAGCGATCGTCAAGGCCGGGCCGTCGCAGGGCACGAACCCGAAGGGCTGGAACCTCGGTTACCCGGCGCTGCCGGACCAGGTCGTCGGCCTGCCGAACCTCTCCCTGGTCGGCGACGTCTCGTTCGGCGCCTGGACGCGGCTGCCGATCATCACCGTCGTGCTGCTGGTGTTCACGCTGGTGCTCGCCGACTTCTTCGACGCGATGGGCACCATGACCGGGCTCGCGAAGGAAGCCGACCTGCTGCCGGCCGACGGCCAGCTGCCCAACGTCGGCAAGGCGCTGTTCGTCGAGGGTCTCGCGGGCGCGGCCGGCGGGTTCGGCTCGGCCAGCTCGAACACCGTGTTCGTCGAGTCCGCGTCCGGCATCGCCGAGGGCGCCCGGACCGGCCTGGCCAACATCGTGACCGGCCTGCTGTTCATCGCCGCGATGTTCCTGACCCCGCTGTACCAGGTCGTGCCGGTCGAGGCGGCCGCGCCGGCGCTGGTCGTCGTCGGCGCGATGCTGATGTCGCAGGTCCGCGACATCGACTTCACCGACTTCTCGATCGCGCTGCCGGCGTTCCTGACGATCGTCGTCATGCCGTTCACGTACTCGATCGCCAACGGCATCGGCGCCGGGTTCGTCAGCTACGTCGTGATCCGCGCGGCCACGGGCAAGGCCCGCCAAGTGCACCCGCTCATGTGGGTGATCGCCGTGGCGTTCGTGGCCTACTTCGCGGTCGGTCCGCTCCAGGCGGCGTTCCGGTGATCAGCCGGCGTCGGGCACCTTGAGCGCCTCGGTCAGGACGGGCAGGTTGGCCGCGAAGCCGGCCTGCGGAGCGTCGTAGCGGATGGTGATCAGGACCTCGCCGACGCCCAGGCCGACCTCCCGCACCTGCCGCGTTTCGCCCTGCCGCTGGTAGGTGTAGTCCCACTCGGCCGTGTCGTACGAGTCGACCGGGTCGTGCTCGGCGAAGGAGGTCAGCCGGTAGCCCGGGTCGTGGTTCGCCTTCGCCAGCGCCTTCAGGCCGCTCAGCGGGTCCTCCTGCTCGAGCGGCACGCGGTCGGTCTCCAGGGCGAAACGCCCGGTCGGGTCGGTGTAGGTCGCGTGGTCGCCGACGTGGTCCGACGCCCACGGCGGCACCGGGATCGACACGGTCGAGCCGCGACCGCCCGCCGACTCCGGGAACCGGTAGACCTCCAGGTGTCCCGGCTGGATACCCGGCGCGGGCGCGGCCGTCGTCGACGGTGGCGGGGCGGCGGCGGGCGCGTCGCCGCCTCCCACGATCAGCGCCGCCACGACCGCCAGGACCGCCGCGCCGACCACAGCCGAGCCCACCAGCTTCTTGTTCATCCGACCCCCAGGGTTTCGCTGGTGAAGACGCGCGGGCGTATTCCGGGTTGCCGGTTGACAGAGATCACCCGTTCGCCTGAAGTTTCGTAAGGTATGCTAACTATATGTCCGGCGACACGCACGAACGCTCCTTGGCGAGCCGTCTGCGTCTCGCGGTGGTCCGGCTCAACCGCCGGCTGCGGGCACAGCGCGTCGGGGACGACCTCTCGCTGACGCAGGTCGCCGCGCTGTCCACCCTGCACAAGTGCGGTGCGCTGACCCCCGGTCAGCTCGCCGCGAAGGAAGGCGTCCAGCCACCTTCGATGACGAGGGTGATCGCCGCGCTCGAGGAGATGGGGTTCGTCGAGCGGCGCCCGCACCCGACCGATGGCAGGCAGGCCATCGTCGAGCTGTCCGAGAGCGGGCTGGCCTACGTGAAGAAGGCCATCTCCGTCCGGGAGGCGTGGCTGGACCGGCAATTGGCGGAACTCGGCGACGAAGAGCGTGAAGTGCTCTCCAAAGCCGCCGAAATCATCGACAGGATGGCGGGGAACTAACCACGGTGACGGCCACGGGTAGCGAAACGAAGCGTTCGATCGAGACCACTGCTACCCGGGACACGGCGCCACCGCCGTCCGCCTCGCCACCGTCCCCGGCGTCCCAGCGCCGCAGCATGTTCGCGTCGCTGCGGGTGCGCAACTACCGGCTGTTCTTCACCGGCCAGGTGATCTCGAACATCGGCACCTGGATGCAGCGCATCGCCCAGGACTGGCTGGTGTTCACCCTCAGCGGCAACAACCCGATCGCGCTCGGCGTCGCGGTCGCGCTGCAGTTCGCGCCGACGCTGTTCCTTTCGCTGTGGGCGGGCGTGCTCGCCGACCGGGTCGACAAGCGGCGCCTGCTGACCTGGATCCAGGCGGCGGCCTGTGCGCAGGCGGTCGTGCTCGGCGTCCTCGACCTCAGCGGGATCGCCGCGCTGTGGCACGTCTACGTCCTGTGCTTCACCCTCGGCGTGACGGCCGCGCTGGAAGTCCCGACGCGGCAGTCGTTCGTCGCCGAGATGGTGGGCCGCGACCAGGTGGCGAACGCCGTCGCGCTGAACTCGTCGATCTTCAACATGGCCCGGATCGTCGGCCCGGCGATCGCGGGGTTCGCGATCACCTGGATCGGCACGGGCTGGCTGTTCATCGCGAACGCGCTGAGCACGGTCGCGGTGATCATCGGGCTGATCCTGATGAACCCGGACAAGCTGTTCCGCGTGGCAGCGGTGCCGCGCGAGAAGGGCCAGCTGGCGGAGGGCCTGCGCTACGTCCGGCGGCGCTCCGACCTGGTCACCGTGATGGTGCTGGTGCTGTTCGTGAGCACGTTCGGCATCACGTACTTCAGCTCACTGCCGATCGTCGCGGCGAACGTGTTCCACACGGCGGCCGACGGCTACGGGCTGCTGTCGACGCTGGTCGCGGTGGGCACGTTCACGGGCGCGGTGATGTCCGCCCGCCGCGGCACGAAGGGCAGGCCGCGGGTGCGGCTGATGCTCGTGTCGGCGTTCTTCCTGGGCGTGTTCGAGCTGGTCACGGCGTTCATGCCGACGTACCTGACGTTCGGCATCGGCCTGATCCCGCTCGGCTTCGCGACGATGACGTTCCTGAACACGGCCAACGCGCTGGTGCAGACGTCGGTGAGCCCGGAGATGCGGGGCCGGGTGATGGGCCTGTACGTGCTCGTCCTGATCGGCGGCAACCCGATCGGCGGCCCGATGGTGGGCTGGATGGCCGACGCGTTCGGCGGACGGTCTCCGTTCTACATCGGCGGCGCGGTTTCGGCGGTGGCCGCCGTGGTGTGCGCGGTGGTGCTCATCCGGCGGGGCGGGATTTCGTGGCCGGTGCAGCGGCGGTTCGGGCTGCGGGTGCTGAAGCGGGAGAGGGTTTAGCGGGCGCAGGCGCGCTGGGTTTGCTGACTGGCCCGGCGGGCTGTGGGCCGGCGGTCGCGCAGCCGCGGCAGCGCCTTCCGGGCGAGGGTGGGTTCGTGGCTGGCCGGTGGGCGAGGACCAGCGGCGGTAGCCCGGCGGGGCCGCTTGGCGGCTGGCCGGTGGGCGAGGCCCTGGCGGCCGACCGACCGCGGTAGCCAGGCTGGGCATACTCGTGGCCGGTGGGCGAGCGGCTAACGGCCGACCAACGGCGGTACCACCTTCCCGGCGAAGGCCCGGACTCCCGGGGTGGTGCTGTGGAAGTCGTAATAGGAGATGACGAGCGTCTGGGTGGAGCCGTCCACGAGCTGCACTTCGACGGCTCCGCCCCGCTCGTCCACGTCCGCCGGGCGGCCGGCGAGGCGGTCGGCGAAAGACCTCTTCGTGCTGTTGGCGTTGTGCCCCAGCCGTACCTCGAGACTGTCCGCCTTGGGCTTGCACGTGGCCGGCCAGTTCCGGCTCGACTTCGTCGAGCGGCACACCCAGGCCGCGGGACAGCTCGGTGCACAACTGACCCATGTTCAACGGGTAAGCCGCGTCGGCGACGCAGGTTCCCGTCACCGGGAGCAGTTCTCGCGGCCGTTCGTCCGGGCCCGGCAGCGGAGGTCCCGGTGGTGATCGCCGCGAGCATCGCCGCGCCCAGCGTCTGCGCCACCTGCCGGAAGTCGCGCTCGACGTGGACGCCCGGCTGCGGGCCCACCCTCAGCTGGAACACCGGGGCGGCCCACTTCGCGCTCGTCTCGGCGAGCCGGGCCGTCAGCACGGCATCAGCGCCCCCGGTGGTCGACATCGTGCCTTGGTGACCGGCCACCGTGACCTCCGCCGGCTCGACCCCCGTCGAGCGGCACGCGGTCGTACGTGCCTGCCGTGACCTCCAGGTCCGGCGTGACGTGGCACGACCCGAACCGCGCCTCCCGCAGGACCGGGCCGCCCAGCACCCGCGACTACGTGTCCTCCGGGACCGCCGTGCACAGGACATGCCCGCGCGTCGGCGGTGGGAGCGCCGCCGCCATTCCGCCGGTCGGCATCGGGACCGGCCGGATCGGCTCGCCACCCGCGGTCGGCCACCTCGATGGCAGTGACCTCGGCGTTTCCGCCGGCGAGTCGCGCGTCAGCAGCCAGGCCGCGGTGGTCAGCAGGCTCACCACGGCCAGGACCGACAGTGCGATCAGCACTCGAACGGGTGAGATGGGCTTCTCTCCGAGGAGACCCTTGCCCGCATAGCTGAGGTTAGGCTAACCTCATACATGTCCGCTTCGTGGTGGGAGCGGCAGTCAGTTCGGGAACGGACGGAGCCCCGGCCCTGGGAACCCCAGGCCGGGGCTCCGTTCACTGCACGGCAGTGTCCGGCTGGAGCGCGCCGGGCGTCAAGGGACTCTCGCCCGGTGGAGTGGGCAGGCGGTTCAGCGAAATCCCGAAGTAGACGCGGTACGCCGTGCGGATCGCGGCTTCCGTCGGCAGCACGACCTCGTTCCGGACGCCGTCGACCGTCTCGATCAGCTTGTCGCCCGACAACGTCACCCGGCCCTGGGAGGTCGGCCGCGAACACGTCAGCGAGCGGGTGAAGTGCGACTCGGGTGACGTCGACTGCCACCACGCCATCGGGACGAAGTCCGACAGCGGCCGCGGCCGGCGCTCCAGCCGGTACTGCGGCTTGCCGTCCAGCAGGACGTCGACGTCGCCGTGGGGTGCGTCCAGCAGCAGGAACTCGCCGTCCGGGTCGGGCTGGGCGTCCACTCCGGACAGCCGCAGCGGATACCGGGAGAACCGGCCGAACCCGACGTCGACCAGCCATGGCTCGTCCAGCGTGACGACGATCGCCGCGTGGTCCAGTGGCGGGCCGGGCGTCCCGTCCGCGTGGAAGACCTGCGCCGCGTGCAGCGACGCGCGGTAGCCCAGCTCGCGCAGCAACGCGGCGAACAGGCCGTTCAGCTCGTAGCAGAATCCGCCGCGCCGCCGGCGCACGATCTTGTCGAACAACGCGTCCTCGGCGAGCACGACGTGCTCGCCGAGGTGGATGCTCAGGTTCTCGAACGGGACCGTGGCCAGGTGGCGTTCCTGCAGGTGACGCAGGGTCGCGAGGTCCGCGGCCGCGGGCCGCGCCACGCCCAGCCGGTCCAGATACGCGTCGACGTCCATGCGTCCACTGAAACACCTCGACCGCGCTCGAGGTCAAGCGTTTTTCACCCGCCGACGAAAAACGGGGCCCTCCCGCGAAGGAGGACCCCGTTGATCCGGGCTGGGCTCAGCCGAGCAGCAGGCCGTTGCCGCCGGCGACGGCGTTGTCGAAGCGCTTGCTGATCTCGGCCCAGTTGAAGATGTTCCACAGGGCCTTGACGTAGTCCGGCTTCACGTTCTTGTAGTCCAGGTAGAACGCGTGCTCCCAGACGTCGACCAGCAGGATCGGCACGGTCGGCAGGATCAGGTTGTTGTGGTGGTCGCGCAGCTGCTGGGTGATCAGCGTCTTGCCGATCGGGTCCCAGGAGAGCGCGCCCCAGCCGTTGCCCTGGATCGTCGTCGAGACGGCGGTGAACTGCGCCTTGAACTTGTCGAAGGAGCCGAACGCCTCGTCGATCGCCGCGGCCAGCTCGCCGGTCGGCTTGTCGCCGCCTTCCGGCGACAGGATCTTCCACCACACGACGTGGTTGGCGTGGCCGGCCAGGTTGAAGGCCAGCGTGGTCTCCAGGCCGACGATCGAGCCGAAGTCGTTCGCTTCGCGGGCGGCTTCGAGCTTCTCGAGCGTGTCGTTCGCGCCCTTGACGTAGGTCGCGTGGTGCTTGCTGTGGTGCAGCTCGTTGATCTCGCCGGAGATGTGCGGCGCGAGGGCGCCGTAGTCGTAGTCGAGATCGGGCAGCTCGTAGCGGGCCATTGGCCCTCCTTCTGTCTTCGACACAAGTTTCCGGTAACGAACCTAGTAGCACACGCCCCTCCACGGCGAGCGGGGGCGGGTGGCCGTCACAGCGTGAGACGGCGGTTCGTCAGTGGCGTACCCCGCGGGTGCACCACCCGAAACCGAGCCTGCAACTTGGACTTAACTGGAGGTCAACGAGCTGTGACGGCGATCATGCGGGCCGCCGGAACTCGTCGAGCCGCGAAGCCAGCTCGTCGAAGACGGCGACGTTGCACTCGAACGCCACCAGCGTCTCGTCGATCACCCGGGCGCGCTCGCTCTCGTCCCACGGCGCGTTGTCCAGCTTCGTGCGGTACTCGTCGCGGAAGCGGGGGGCGCTGCCGATCCGGTCGAAGTGGTAGAACAGCGCGCCGGCCTCGGTCAGGCCGTACTCGCGCTCCAGCAGCCGCCGGATGGCCTGACCGCCCGCGATGTCGCCGAGGTACCGCGTGTAGTGGTGCGCGACGTACCCGCCGGCCCACGAAGACGCTTCGCGGATACGCGAGACGTACGCCTGCGTCGAGGCGAGGGGCGCGATCGTCGAACGCCAGCCCGGGCCGACCAGGTGGGCCAGGTCGCGCTCCAGGTTGGGCAGCCGCCGCAGCTCGTCGAAGACGAACTCGCCGCCGACCGGGTGGCCGGCCATCGCGTCGCTCGCCGCTTCGATCGCGCCGTAGACGAAGTAGTACTGGATCGCCAGCTGCGTGTAGCCCTCCCGCGTCAGCTCGCCGCCGAGCAGGGCCCGCATGTACGTCGAGTAGTTCGCCTTTTCGTGTACTTCGAGCGTCGACGCGCGCAGGGTCGCCGAGAACGGGCGAGCGTCCGTGGTCACCGACATGGGCAGGCCTCCCGGCGATCGATCTGACACGCTGTCAGAAAGATCGTAGGGCATCCCGGCGGGTTAGGCCACCCTAAATCGTGGCGCCCACCGCCCGCAGCACGAACCGCACGGCCGCCTCCACGACGTCGTCAAGCTGCTCCGGCGGCCCGTCGACCAGCGTCCGGTTGCCCAGCGCCGCGGTGATCATCGGGATCAGGACGTCCGGGTCTTCGGCGGGCCAGCGGCCCAGGTCGACGCCGCCGGCGAGGATCGCGCGCAGCCGGTCGGTGATCGGGTCGGCGTGCGCGCTGATCCGCCGGTACGCCGCGGGCGCCAGCGCGGACGCGAGCGCCGTGCCCGGCGGCATGTGGTACTCGGCCAGCACGCGCAGCTGCAGCCGGACGAACGTGGCCAGCTGGTCGGCCGGGTCCGCCTGCGCCTCGACGGCGTCGGTCAGCCGCGTGACGTACCGGGCCGCCTCCTCTTCGACGAAGGCGACGAGCAGGCTTTCCTTGTCGGGGAAGTGGTTGTAGAGCGCGGTCCGGCCAACCCCGGCCGCCGCGGCGACCCCGGCGAGCGTGATCGCGTCGAAGCCGCGCTCGTAGAGCTGGACGCGCAGGACTTCGAAGACCCGCGTGCGGACCTCACGCCGGTGCGCCTGCAGGGACTCACCGAGAATCTTCGGCATCGGCCCAGGCTAGCCCCCGCCGGCTCAGTCGCTCAGCGGCCAGGTGTGTACCGGCTCGCCCGTCTCCGACAGCTCCAGGTAGCGGCCGAGCATCCGGTTCAGCGCCGTCTCGCGGTCCATGCCGCGTTCCTGCGCGCGCACGACGTAGTCACGCTGCCACGTCGCCCCCGTCCGCCGCGCGAGGCAGCGGCGTTCGATGATCCCGAGGTAGCGCTCGCGGGCTTCGTCCGAGACGTCGGAGCGGCGCAGTCCTTCGTGGGCCAGCGGCAGCAGGACGCGCAGCGCCAGCTCGTCCGGCGGGATCCAGCCGATGCCCGGCCAGTACAGCTGCGCGTCGAAGCCGCGCCGCGCGCCGGCGTAGAGGTTTTCTTCCGCCGCCTGGAACGACATCTGGCTCCACACCGGGCGTTCCGCTTCGGCGAGCGCGCGCTGGGCGCCGTAGAAGAACGCCGCGTTCGCCACCGTGTCGACGACCGTCGGCCCGGCCGGCAGGACGCGGTTCTCCACGCGCAGGTGCGGCAGGCCGTCGACGACGTCGTACACCGGGCGGTTCCACCGCCAGATGGTGCCGTTGTGCATGCGCAGCTCGGTGAGCTTCGGCGCCTGGCCGGCGTCGAGCGCTTCGATCGGGTCCTCGGCGTCGGTTTCCGGGAGCAGGCCGGGGAAGTAGCGGACGTTCTCCTCGAACAGGTCGAAGATCGACGTGATCCAGCGTTCGCCGAACCAGACGCGCGGCCGCACGCCCTGGTTCTTCAGCTCCTCGGGCCGGGTGTCGGTCGCCTGCAGGAACAACGGGATCCGCGTCTCGTGCCACAGCGCCTTTCCCAGCAGGAACGGCGAATTCGAGGCGAGCGCGATCTGCGGGCCCGCCAGGCACTGCGCCGCGTTCCAGTGGGCGGCGAACTCCTCGGGCGCGACCTGCAGGTGCAGCTGCACGCTCGTGCACGCGGCTTCCGGCAGGATGGATTCGGCGTAGCTGCGCAGGCGTTCGGGCTGCTGGCCGGCCAGCGGCGCGCCTTCCATGGCGAGCACCGTGCGTTCGCCGCGCGCGGCGAAGATCTGGTCGTTGAGCGTGGCGTACCGGGTCTTGTTGGTCAGCCACTTCTGGTCGAAGTGCTCGTGCTTCAACGTCGGCAGGATGCCGATCATGGCCAGCGTCGACCCGGTGTCGCGGGCCTTCGACGCCGCCGTGCCGAGGTACGCGCGCAGGTCGTCTTCCAGCTGCAGGGCCGAATCGCCGGCCAGCGGCCGCGGCGGCACGTTCAGCTCGATGTTGTGCTGGCCCAGCTCGGTGGTGAACGACGGGTCGTCGAGCGCCTCCAGCACGGCGGTGTTCGTCATCGACGGGCGCAGCTCGCGGTCGACGAGGTTCAGCTCGACCTCGAGCCCGATGTTCTTGCGGGGGAACGAAAAGCTGCCGTCGGTGAGCATGCGGGCCAACGTGTCGAGACAGCGCTGCACCTTGCGGCGGTACCGTCCGCGGTCCAGCGTGTTCGGTTGAGCCGCGAGGTCCATCCCCATGACCATCCCTGCTTTGTGTCGGCGTGGACTAGGACGTGTTTCAGGCCCTGGCGGACAACCGTTACACAGCCGATGCACCCGGGCTAGCGGCCAAACTGGTGCTCTCCGTCACGGGGGGTTAACCGACAGCAAAAAGAGCCCGTTCGTACCACGCCCGGCGTGTCGTTCGGTCCAGCCGGGCGCCGGGCAAGCGGATGACAGACTGAGCGGATGGGCGTGATCCACATCGACGACCGCGACGATCCCCGCGTCGACGACTTCCGTGACCTGTCCACAGCGGACCGCCGCCCGGACCGTCCGGGCGGCAAGGGACTCGTCATCGCCGAGGGCACCGTCGTGGTGTCCCGGCTGCTGGCCTCCCGCTACCCGGTGCGGGCGCTGCTGGGCGTCGAACGGCGGTTCGCCGAGCTGGCGGCCGAGCTCGACGGCGTCGGCGCACCCCAGTACGTCGCTTCCGCGGAAACCATGGCCGAGATCGTCGGGTTCCACCTCAACCGCGGGATCCTCGCCGTCGCGGACCGGCCGGCGCCGTTGACGGTTTCCGACGTCGTCGCGGACGCGCGCACGATCGCCGTCCTCGAAGGCGTGGGAGACCACGAAAACCTCGGTGCGCTCTTCCGCAACGCGGCCGCGCTCGGCGTCGGCGGCGTGCTGCTCGGCCCCGGCTGCTCCGACCCGCTGTACCGGCGCAGCGTGCGCGTTTCGATGGGGCACGTCCTGCGCGTGCCGTTCGGGCACCTCACGGACTGGCCGGGCGGGCTCGACGACCTGCGGGCGCGCGGGTTCGCCGTCGCGGCGTTCACGCCGAGGCCGGGCTCGGTCCCGCTGCGCGAACTGCGGGAACACGCGCCGGGCCGGGTCGCGCTGGTGTTCGGCGCGGAAGGTCCCGGGCTGACCGAAACGGCACTCGCGGCGGCTGATCATGCCGTGCGGATACCCATGACGGCGGGCGTCGACTCACTGAACATCGCGACGGCCGCGGCCGTCGCCTTCTACGAACTGGCCTCGGGTGACTAAGGTGCGTCTGGAGTGTTCGGGGGAGTCGGGCGGCGTGAAGGGGCACCATGGAGCTGCGGATCCGCGGTGAGCGCGCGGTGCTGGCCGGACCCGGCGGTGAGCACGCCCGCGAGGTCGACCCGCACAAGCTGGCGATCGGCGCGGACCTGGCGCAGGCGCTGCACGAGTGGGCGCGCGTCGCGTCAGCCGTCGCGGCGGGTTCCGGGGCCGAGGCCGGCGCGGTCGTCTCGCAGCGCGGGCGTCAGCTGGCCGGCCGGCTGGCCGCGGTGATGGGCACGACCGTGCGGTTCGTCGACCCGGTGACCGGCGCCGACACCGTCGTCGAGCCCCCGCCGCGGGCCGGCGAACCGGGCCACCGCTTCGTCCGGGCGGTGCTCGGGCCGCCCGGTCCGCCCGGCGAACCGACGCCGTGGCTGACGGGCCTGACCGTCTCGGCGTTCATCGCGGCCGTGGTCGTGGTGGCGATGCTCGCGCTGGCCACGACGCTGGCCCGCGAGACGAGCGGCTGGCTGGCCCTGGTGGCGTCGGTCGTCGTGACGGCCGGGATCACACCCTCGCTGTGGCTGATCCGCCGCACGCCGATCCTGCGCTGGGCGGCGTACGGCGCGGCGGCCGGCGTCGTGATCGCGTGGGTCGGCGTGCTGGTGATCGCCTTCTAGCCCCGCTTGACGTAGGTGACGAGCGTGCCCTGCGCCCGGGTGGAGGTCTGGCTGCCGAAGAAGTAGCCGTGGTAGCCGGCGATCTGGCGGACCAGCTCGGGAGAGATGTCGAACTGGCCGGAGAAGAAGGTCACGCCGGGCTTGCCGGTGAACTCCCCGGCGAGCCAGCCGACGCGGGTCGAGCGGGGAAAGGCCCGCAGCACCCACAGCAACGGCGGCACCCCCAGCACGGTGAGGCCGAAGCCGATCGTGAAGATCCGCGGGTCGCCGGTGAGCGCGCTCGTCAGGCCGCTGCCGCCGAAGCACAGCACGATCCAGGCGGCCGGTGCGAGAAAGCCGACGAAGGACATCCGGAACCGGTGCGTCGACGGCGGTGCGGACGGGCGGCGCAGCAGCAGGATCCGGTCGGTGGTGTCGGCGAATTCGGCGACCGGGACCAGGCCGTCGCGCCCGGCTATTTCGGCGATCCGGGCCGGCGAGAGTTTGGCGTGCCGGACGCTCACCCACAGCTCGTCGCGGCCGTCGAGGTGGTTGCGCAGCCACTGCTCCCGCCCGGGGGATTCGGCCGGGAGGTCGAACGCGGGCGCGGCGGCCGGTGCGGGATGCCCGAACACGAGGCCGGGACGGCACTTCACGAAGAGGAACGACTCGCCGCTGCGGCCGGCGACGAACGGGCCGCCGTAGAAGTAGCCGTACAGGGAGGCGACTTCGCCGAGCAGCTCGGTGGACAGCGATGCCGGGAACGGCACCGGAACCTCCGGCGTGCCGTCGAACGGCGCGTCCAGCCACGGCAGGCGCGGCGACCGGCCGGCCACGACCCGCATCACCAGCGCGGCGGCGGCCACGAAGACTCCGGCGCCGGCGATCAGCAGCATCGGCCCGAGCGCCTGCTGGGTGAGCTTCACCCAGAGCACTCCGCCGGCGATGCAGGTGGCGAAGACCCCGGCAATGACGTACGAGACGTGCCGGCGGGTGATCCGCTGCGTGCTGCGCGGGCGCAGCTCCTCGTCCGGCAGCCCGGGCCGGCGCAGGAGCACGAGCCGGTCGGTGGGGTCGGCGACCTCGGCCACCACGGCCATCCCCGCGGCGGCCGCGACCGCGCCGACGTCCGCGCGGCTCAGCCGCAGCCGCCGCAGGCTCGCCCAGAACTGGTCCTCGCGGGCGAGCAGCGCGGCGAGCCGGCGCCGGTCGGCGTCCGTGCCGGGGCCCGGGTGGAACGGCGGCGGGAAGAAGCCCGGCGCGAACTCGAACCGCAGGGTTCCGGCCTGCGCCGACGGGACTTCGCGGTACCGGCGCCCGGCCGCGGCCTGCCGGACCGTCGCGGCGTCGAGGCCCCACTGCTCCGGGGAAACCTCGACGACCGGGACGCCGGAGAAGACGCGGAACCGCAGCTCACCGAGGCGCAGCAGCCAGGCGCGCTGGGCCGGCGGAGCCATGGTGGTCATCGGACGTCACCCTGCATGATCGATCCCTCCCTCAGCGTGACATCGTAGCCTGGCGGGATGGAGCAGCTCGACGCGTTGCGGAAGTTGTGCCTGGCCCTGCCGGAAGCCACCGAGCGGCTCAGTCACGGCTCGCCGGCCTGGTTCGTGCGCGGCAAGAAGACGTTCGTCATGTTCGCCGACGACCACCACGGTGACGGGCGGCTCGCCTTCTGGTGCCCGGCGCCGCCCGGGGTGCAGGAAGAGCTGGTGCGGACCGAGCCGGAACGGTTCTTCCGGCCCGCGTACGTCGGGCACCGCGGGTGGCTTGGCGTGCGGCTGGACGTCGACGTCGACTGGGACGAGGTCGAGCGGATCGTGCGGGAGGCCTACCGGCTCGTCGCGCCCAAGACGCTCGCCGCTCAGGTGCGCTAGCCCCGCTGGGAGCGGACGCCGAGCAGCACGTCCTCCCAGGACGGCACGATCGGGTGATTCTTCTTCGCCTTCGGGCGCGGCTGGCCTGCCGCCGCGTCTTCGTCCGGGTCCGTCGGGACGCGGGGGATCTCGCGCGTGTCGTCGTCCGGGTCCGGCTCGGCCGACGGCAGCTCCGCGCGCTCCGGCTCCACCGAGTCCAGCGTCGGCTGGAACTCCGCGTCGCGGGCCGGGTCGAGGGCGCGGACCGTGCGGGGTGCGCGGTAGGCGTTCGGGTCGAGCAGGACCTCGGCGTTCTCGTCCAGCGCGGTCACCGTGCCGCCGTGCGCGCCCGGCGAAAACGCCCAGTGCGCGCGGTTGTCCGACCGCCCGGCCTTCCACTGCAGCACGACGACCCAGCGGCCGTCGTCGCCCTTCCAGGAGTCCCAGGTGGCCTGCGAGTAGTCGTGCCCGCGGACGCCGAAGCTGTGCGCGACCACCTCGCCGAGCGTCTGCACGTCGGGGCCGTCCTCGCGGACCGGGTGGGCCCGCTGCGCGAGCTCCGCGGTGCGCGAGCGCTCCAGCAGCACGGGGTAGGCGAAGCGTTCGACGCGCTGCACCGAGACGCCGGCGCTGCTCGCGACCTGCTCGACGGACTCGCCGGCCCGGATTCGCGCCTGGATCTCGCGTGGCCGCATCTGGCTCTCCAACTCGATTTCGATCTGGCCGAGGCGGGTGATGTCCCCCCGCGCCGCCGCGCGCAGTCTCTCATCGGCCGGGAGGAGGAAACGCGTACGGCTCGCCGGGTCTTCGCACACGATGGACTTACCGTCCTCGTGCAACCCGACCACTCGCAGCGTGCGCATTGTTCGCCTTCCCCGATGCTTCACCGTTGTGGGTGCCCACGTTAGAACGGCGCGTCGGCTTGACGTGCGAGGCGCGCCGAGTCCGCACGGAACTGCCCACTGTTCACTTCGCGACACCCGCATCATCGGTCACCCAGGTCGGCGGCCTCCGTGTGACACGCCGGACACACAAAGTCACGATCGAGTGGATCACGACGGTGGCAGGCGGACGGTCACCGTGAGCCCGCCACGCCGCCCGGGCTGGGCTTCGGCGTACCCGCCGTGTGCCTGGGCGACCGACCGCACGATCGACAACCCGAGACCCGCGTTGCGCGTGTCGCCGGTCCGCTCCGAGCCCACCCGCCGGAACGGCTCGAACAACGACGGCACCGCCTCGGGCGGCACGACCGGCCCCGAGTTCCGCACTTCCAGCGCCGGGTCCCCGCGGACCTCGACGTACACCCAGCCGCCCGCCGCGTTGTACGTGATCGCGTTGACGACGAGGTTCGTCACCAGCCGCTCGAGCAGCACCGGGTCGCCCGAGACGGTCCGCGGCCGCAGCCGGGTCTCGACCTCGACGCCGGCCGCCGACGCCGCCGCGGCCGTCGCCCGGACCACCGACGCCGTGACTTCGTCGAGCCGGACCGGGGTCCGCGCGTGCAGGCCGCGGTCGCTGCGGGCCAGCACGAGCAGACCCTCGATCATCCGCTCGCTGCGCTCGTTGGTGTGCAGCAGGTGCGTGCCGAGCTTCCGCAGCTCCGGCGTCACTTCCGGGTCGGCCATCGCCACCTCGATCAGCGTCCGCTGCACCGCCAGCGGGGTCCGCAGCTCGTGGGACGCGTTCGCGACGAACCGCTTCTGGCTGTCGAACGACTCCGCCAGCCGGTCGAGCATGCCGTCGAACGTGTCCGCCAGCTCCTTCAGCTCGTCGGGCGGCCCCTCCAGGTTGATCCGCCGGTCGAGCTTGCCCGCCTCCAGCCGTCGCGCCGCCGAGGTGATGTCGTGCAGCGGTCGCAGCGCGCGGCCGGCCATCAGCCAGCCGAACAGCACCGCCAGCGCCGCCGTCGCGACCAGCGCGATCGCCGAGCCGACCACCAGGGTCGACAGCGTCGAGGAGCGGTACTCGTCGAGCGAGCCGCTGAGCAGCCGGACGGCGACGCCCGGGGATCCCACGACCGTGCCCGCCTGGACGCCGTAGAGCGCGTCCGCCGAGCCGACCGTCGTCGAGGCGACGCGCGCCGGGTCCGGCAGCGTGCTCTGCACCAGCAGGTAGTTGATCACCACGAGGACCAGGCCGGCGAGCAGGAACAGCCCGCCGTACCAGGCGGTGAGCTTCGTCCGGACGGACAGGCCGGTCACGGCGTGCCGAACCGGTAGCCGGCGCCGGGCACCGTCTCGATCACCGGCGGGTCGCCCAGCTTCCGGCGCAACGTCATCACCGCGACGCGGACCGCGTTGGTGAACGGGTCCGCGTGCTCGTCCCACGCCTTCTCCAGCAGCTCTTCGGCGCTGACCACCGCGCCCTCCGCCCGCATGAGCACCTCCAGCACGGCGAACTCCTTCGGCGAGAGCAGCAGGAACCGGCCGTCGCGGGCGGCCTGGTGCCGCGGCAGGTCGAGCACGACGCCGTCGCGTTCCAGCACTGGCGGCAACGCGGGCCGGGTGCGCCGCGACAGCGCCTGGACGCGGGCGACCAGCTCGGCGAACGCGAACGGCTTCGTCAGGTAGTCGTCGGCGCCGAGGCCGAGCCCGGCGACCCGGTCGGTGACGTCGGCGGCCGCGGTCAGCATCAGCACGCGCGCCTCCCCGCCCGCGCGGACCACGGCGGCGCACACGGCGTCGCCGTGCACCTTCGGCAGGTCGCGGTCGAGGACCACGACGTCGTAGCCGTGCACGCCGACGCGTTCCAGGGCCTGCTCGCCGTCGTAGCAGACGTCGACGGCCATCGAAAACCGCCGCAGTCCCTCCGCGACCGAGTCGGCCAGCAGCCGTTCGTCCTCCACCACCAGCACCCGCACCCGCCCAGTCTGCGCAGGCGGGCCATAAGGACCGCATAAGCGGCTTCGCTTAGCGCGCCGGAATGCCCCGGTCCGTAGACCTGGCACCCAACCGGAACCGAAAGGAGCGAGCCGATGCGGACACGGATCTTCGCCGCGGCGCTCGGGGCGGCCCTGCTGCTCGGGGGGTGTGGCGCGAAGCCCGACGACGGGTCGAAGGTGGCTTCGATCTCGACGCCGCCGAAATCGGGCGGCCCCACCGCGGCCGACAACAGCGGCAAGAGCGACGAGGACAAGATGCGCGACTTCGCCAAGTGCATGCGCGAGCACGGCGTCGACATGCCCGACCCGAAGCCGGCGGGCGACGGGAAGGGCATGTCGATCGCGATCCAGGGCGACGGCGCCGACAAGGGCAAGATCGACGCCGCGCAGAGCGCGTGCAAGCACCTCATGCCCAACGGCGGTGAGCTGAAGCCGCCGAGCGCCGAGGAGCTCGACAAGATGCGCAAGGACGCCAAGTGCATGCGCGAGCACGGCGTCGACATGCCGGACCCCGACCCGAGCGGCAAGGGCACGATGCGGATCGGCGGCGAAGGCCAGGACCCGAAGAAGCTCGAAGAGGCCGCGAAGGCGTGCGGCATGGGCATGTCCTTCCACTCCGAGGCGGCCAAGTGAACGAAGTGACGCACCTGAAGCCGCGTCGCCGGAGCCGGACGCGCTGGTTCGTCGCCGGCGCCGTCCTCGTCGTGGTGCTCGGCACCAGCTCGGTCGTGATCCTGACGCGCGTGTCGAGCGCGACGCCGGTGCCGGCGGCCGCTCCGCCGCCGGTCGAGACCGCGGAGGTGGTCAAGACCGATCTGAGCGAGGAGGAGGAAGCCGACGGCACCCTCGGCTACGGCGACGAGGACACCGTCCAGGGCCGCAAGCCCGGCACGGTCACGTCGCTGCCCGCCGCCGGCGCCACGATCACCCGCTGCCGGCCGGTGTACGGCGTGGACGCCAAGCCGGTGCCGCTGTTCTACGGCACGTTGCCGTTCTACCGCGACCTCGCCACGGGCGTGGCCGACGGCGCCGACGTCAAGGAGCTGGAGGAGAACCTCAAGGCCTGCGGCTTCGGCGGCTTCGGCACGCCGGACACGAAGTTCACGGCGGCGACGGCGGCCGCGCTGAAGAAGTGGCAGAAGTCCCTCGGCCTGGCGGAGACCGGCACGTTCGGCCAGGGCGACGTCGTGCTGGCGCCGGGCGAGGTCCGCGTGTCGGCGCTGTCGGCCAAGCTCGGCTCGCCGTCCCAGGGCGAAGTGCTGAAGACGACCGGGACCGTCCGGTCGGTGCAGGTCAAGCTCGACGCGGCGAAGCAGGATCTCGCCCAGCAGGGCGCGAAGGCGTCGGTGACGATCAACGGGAAGACGACGACCGGCACGGTCACCGACGTCGGGCGGACCGCCGTCGAGGGCAAGGACGCGGCCGGGCAGGACGACGGCAAGCCCAAGATCACGGTGACCGTCCGGCTCGACGACCCGGCCGTCGCCGGCTCGCTCGATTCGGCGCCGGCGACCGTCCGGTTCACCAAGGACGTCCACCAGGGCGTGCTCGCGGTCCCGGTCGGCGCACTGCTCGCGCTCGCCGAAGGCGGGTACGCGGTCGAGGTCGACGAGCACGGCGAGCGGCGGCTCGTGGCTGTCCGGACCGGACTGTTCAGCGGCGGCAAGGTCGAGGTCAGCGGTTCCGGCCTGGCCGCGGGCATGCGGGTGGTGACGACGTCGTGACACCCGTGCTGCGCGCCCACGAGGTCACGCGCACCTACCCCGGCGGGGTCACCGCCCTCGACGGCGTGTCCCTGAGCCTCGAAGACGGCGAGATGGTGGCGATCGTCGGGCCGTCCGGGTCCGGGAAATCCACGCTGCTGCACCTGATGGGCACGCTCGACCGGCCGTCGTCGGGCCGGGTCGAGCTGCGCGGCCACGACGTCGCCGCGCTGCCGGACCGGAAAGTGTCGGCGCTGCGGTCGCGCTGGATCGGGTTCGTGTTCCAGCAGTTCTTCCTCGACGAAGGGATGAGCGCGGTGGACAACGTGTGCACCGGCCTGCTCTACGCCGGGGTGCCGCGGCGACGGCGGCGCGCGCGGGCGCTGGCGGCGCTCGAGCGCGTGCGGCTCGGGCACCGGGCGTGGCACCGGCCGGGCGAGCTGTCCGGCGGGGAACGCCAGCGCGTCGCCATCGCGCGGGCCGTGGTCAACGACCCGGCGATCCTGCTGGCCGACGAGCCGACCGGCAACCTCGACACCGGCACCGGCGCGTCCGTGCTCTCGCTGCTGGGCGAGCTGTCCACCGGCGGCACCACGATCGTCGTGATCACCCACGACCGGGAGATCGCCGCGGGCATGCCGCGCCGGATCGAGCTGCTCGACGGGCACCTGCGGCTGGACACCGGCCTGGTGGGTGCGCGATGACGGCGGTGCTGCTGCCGGAACCGGCCCGGCTCGGGCCGCCGGACGTCGTCGCGCTCGGTGCCCACGGCATGCGCACGCGGCCGGTGCGCGCGGTGCTTTCGGCACTGGGCATCGCGATCGGCGTCGCGGCGATGGTGGCGGTGCTGGCGATCCCGGCGTCCGGCGCGCAGGCCCTGCACGACCGGCTGGCCGCGCTCGGCACGAACCTGCTCACCGCCGGGCCGGGCAAGACGCTGTTCGGCGACAACGCGACCCTGCCGGACGAGGCCGTCCCGATGGCCAAGCGGATCGGGCCGGTGCGGGCGGCGGCCGGAACGGGGACGACGTCGGCGAACGTGCGGCGCAGCGACCGGATCCCGCCGGACGACACGTCCGGGCTCGCGGTCTACGCGGCCCGGCCGGACCTGCTGAGCGTGCTGGGCGGCAAGGTCCGCGCGGGCGCGTTCCTGGCGGCCGGCGACCAGGACTACCCGGTGACGGTGCTGGGCGCGCAGGCCGCGGCCCGGCTCGGCATCGACCACGTCGACCCGGCCCGGCCACCGCAGGTGCTGATCGGGACGCGGTGGTTCACCGTGGCCGGCATCCTGGCGCCGATGCCACTGGCCCCGGAGATCGAGCGCTCGGCGCTGGTCGGCTGGGACGTCGCGAAGCGGCTGCTCGGCTTCGACGGTCATCCGTCCACTGTGTACGTACGGGCGGAGGAGTCCCAAGTGGACAGTGTGCGGTCGGTGCTGGCGGCGACGCTGAACCCGAAGGCGCCGAACGAGGTGGAGGTCCGCCGCCCGTCGGACGCGCTCGCGGCCCAGAAGCTCACGGACACGACCTACAGCGCGCTGTTCCTGGGGCTGGGTGGCGTGGCGCTGCTGGTCGGCGGGGTCGGGGTGGCGAACACGATGGTGATTTCGGTGCTGGAGCGCAGACGCGAGATCGGCCTGCGCCGCGCGCTGGGCGCGACGAAGCGGCAGATCCGCGGGCAGTTCCTGGCGGAGTCGGTGCTGCTGTCGGGTCTCGGCGGCTTGGCGGGCGTGCTGGCGGGCGTGCTGGTGACGGCGGGGTATGCGCTGAGCCAGGGCTGGCCGGCGGTGCTGCCGTGGGCGGCACTGGCGGGCGGAGTGGGCGTCGCGGCGTTGGTGGGCGCGGTGGCGGGCGCGTACCCGGCCATCCGGGCGGCCCGGCTGGCGCCGACGCAGGCGCTGGCCTGACGCCGCGCTGCCTGCGCGCTGCGGTGGGGCGGGCGGTCCGGCCGGCGCCGGCCTGGCGGGCTGTCCACGCGCCGCGGCGAAACGCCCGATCCGCGGCGCGATGCCGCCGTGGGCCGCGCCCGCTCGAGGATGGCACGCCGTGCGGAATGCCGGGTTACGAGTCACCCGGCATTCCGCACGGTGGAAGATCTCCCACCCCTTCCGCGCGCGTTGAATGGGCACCGGGGCCGCGAGCGAAGGGTGGGTGCCGTGGTGCGAGTCGAAGCCAACCGGCGGGATTTCCTCAGGTGGCTGGTCACCGCCGGCGCCGGGCTCGCCGCCGCCGGGGTCGCGCCGGCCGTCTTCGCGCAGGAGGCCGCCGCGGCCGGTAGCGACATCGTCGTGCTGCGCGGTGTCACCGTCGTCGACGGTACCGACGGCCCGGCCCGGCCGGGCTCCGCCGTCGTGCTCGTCGGGGACCGGATCGCCTGGGTCGGGCCGTCCGCCGAGGTGCCGCGCTGCGGGACCGCCCGGGTCGTCGACGGCCGCGGCCGTCACCTCGTGCCCGGCCTCTGGGACATGCACACCCACGGCCTCGACTACGAACAGCTGTGGCCGCCGCTGTTCCTCGCCAACGGCGTCACCGGCATCCGCGAGATGCAGGGCTACGCCGAAAACCGCGCCACCCGCGACAAGATCGCGCGCGGCGAGCTGCTCGGCCCGCGCGTCGTGCTGGCCAGCGCGATCATCGACGGCCCGGTGTCCCTGCTCGGCCCGCCGGCCGTCCAGGTGGCCGACGCCGGGCAGGCACGGGCGGCCGTCCGGACCGCCGCCGCCCAGGGCGCGGACTTCGTCAAGGTCTACTCCTACCTGCCCCTGGAGTGCTTCGCCGCGGTCGCCGACGAGTGCCGCCGCCACGGCCTGACCTTCGCCGGGCACTGGCCCTACCGGGTCCGCCAGCTCGACGCCGCCAAGGCCGGGCAGCGCAGCTTCGAGCACCTCTTCGGGCTGCCGATCGCCACGTCGAGCCGCCGCGACGAGTTCCTCGCCCGGCTCGACGCGACGCCGTTCGACCCGGACGCCAAACGCGCCTTCTTCAACCTCGCCCGCGAACTCGACCGGCAGGCCGCCCTGGCCTACGACCCGGCGACGGCGGAACGCCACTTCGCGGGGCTCAAGGCCCTCGGCAGCCGGCTGAGCCCGACGTTCGCGGTCAACCGGGTCATCTCACGGTCCGCCGACGCCTACGCGCACGACCCCCGGCTCAAGTACGTCTCCCCGGACATCCGCGGCTTCTGGGCCGACCGGCTCCCGTTGTTCGCGCCGGACTCGCCGCGGAAGATCGCCCAGCAGGAGGCCTACTTCGAGGCGCAGCTTCGGCTCGTCGGGGAGGCGCACCGGGCCGGGGTCGGGCTCCTCGGCGGGACCGACTGCCTGAACCCGTACGTCTTCCCGGGCTTCAGCCTGCACGACGAGCTGGACTTCCTGGTCGAGGCCGGGCTGAGCCCCCGGCAGGCGCTGCAGGCCGTCACCCGCGACGCGGCGCGGTTCCTCGGCCGGTCGGCGACGACGGGCACGATCACCCCGGGCAAGGTCGCGGACCTGGTGCTGCTGGACGCCGACCCGCTCGCCGACATCCGCGCGGTCCGGCGGATCGACACCGTCGTCACCGCGGGCCGGGTGCTCGACCGCGGCACGCTGGACCGGATGCTCGCGGACGCCGAGACCGCGGCGAACCAGCCGGCGCCGCCGGGGAACGCCAGGTCAGTGCGGTTGCCGGTGCACGGCTGCTGCTGAGCGCCCGGTAATCTCGCCCGGTCGGACAGCGGGCTGAGTGGGGGTAGGGCGTGTCACCCTGGCATTTCGGCGGCTCCGGGTGGCAGCGGTCCCGGTGGCAGCTCGGGGCGGGGCTCGCCGTGCTCGAGGTCGCCGCCGTCGTCCTCGTCCTCGTGCTCAAGCGGTTCGACGGTCTCGACCTGGAGGTCTACCTCGGCGGCGCCAAGGCGCTGGCCGAGCAGGGCTCGCCGTACGACGCCTGGGTGCCGACCACCCACCGGATCCAGCTGCCGTTCACCTACACGCCGTTCGCCGCGGCGGCGTTCCTGCCCGGCACGCTGCTGCCGTTCGCGGTGACGATGAAGCTGGTCAGCATCGCGTCCATCGTCGCGACCGGCGTCGTCGCCTACCTCTACGTCGCGACGCTCAACGGCTCACTCACCGACGCCTCGAAGGTCACCGGGCGCGTGGCCGCGGCGCTGGTGGCCATCGGCGCGCAGCTGGCCGGGGCGCTGCTGGAGCCGGTGCGCTCGACGCTCGGCTTCGGCCAGATCAACGCGCTGCTCATGGTCATGGTGGTGCTCGACGTGCTGCTGCCCGGCGACCGCAAGCGCACGAAAGGCCTGCTCATCGGCATCGCGGCGGCGATCAAGCTGACGCCTGCCGTCTTCGTCGTGTACTTCCTGGTCCGCCGCGACTTCCGCTCGGCCGCGCGCGTCGTCGCCGGGTTCGTCGCGGCCGGGGCGCTGCTGTGGCTGATCCGGCCGTCGGCGTCGGTCACCTACTGGACGAAGCTCGTGTTCGACGCGGGCCGCATCGGCGGCGTCGACTACGTCGGCAACCAATCGCTGCACGGCCTCGTCACGCGCGCGGGCCTGCCGGAGATCGTCTGGCTGCTGGCCGCGCTCGCCGTGATGGCACTGGTCGTGGTGATCATCGCCCGCTCCGAGCCGGTGCTCGCGCTCACCGCGTGCGCGCTCGGCGGGCTGCTGGTTTCGCCGATCTCGTGGACCCACCACTGGACGTGGTGCGTGCCGGTCCTCGTGCTGGCCGGGTGGTACGCGTGGCGCTTCGACCGGGCGGTCCGCTGGGTGGCGGCCGCGGTCGTCGTCACGGGACTGACGCTGTTCATCGTCGGCCCGATGTGGTTCGCGCCGCGGCCGGCACCGTCGGCGGGGTGGTGGCTCGCCACCGAGTCCTACGAGCTGTTCGGCCTGGTCCTGCTGATCAGCGCCGCCGGCGCGGCCCGGCGACTGGACAGGAGGACCTTGCCCGCTGTGGCGGACAAGGTCCCCCAGGTCAGCTGAGGCGCTCGACCACGTACTCGATGCACTGCGTGAGCTTCGAGACGTCGTCCGGGTCGATGGCCGGGAACAGGCCCACGCGCAGCTGGTTGCGGCCCAGCTTGCGGTACGGCTCGGTGTCGACGATCCCGTTGGCGCGCAGCACCTTCGCCACCGCGGCGGCGTCGACGTCGTCGCTGAAGTCCACCGTGCCGACGACCTGCGAGCGCAGGTCCGGGTCCTTCACGAACGGCGTGGTGTAGCTCGTCTTCTCGGCCCACTCGTACAGCCGCGACGACGAGTCCTTCGTGCGCGCGGTCGTCCACTCCAGGCCGCCCTGGCCGTTCATCCACTCGATCTGCTCGGCGAGCAGGAACAGCGTGGCCACGGCCGGCGTGTTGTACGTCTGGTCCTTGCGGGAGTTGTCCAGCGCGGTGGTCAGCGACAGGAACTCCGGGATCCAGCGGTCGCTCCCGCCGATCTCGCCGATCCGCTCGACGGCGGCCGGGGAGGCCAGCGCGATCCACAGCCCGCCGTCCGCGGCGAACGACTTCTGCGGCGCGAAGTAGTAGACGTCGAAGTCCTCGGCCTTGACCGGGAGACCGCCGGCGCCGGAGGTGGCGTCGATCGCCACCAGCGCGCCTTCACTGCCTTCAGGACGGCGGACCGGCACCGCGACACCGGTGGACGTCTCGTTGTGCGCCCAGCCGACCAGGTCCGCGCCGGCTTCGTAGGCGATGTCCGGCGCGCTGCCCGGCTCGGCCTTGACGACGATCGGGTCGGCCAGGAACGGCGCGCCCTTGGTCACCGTGGCGAACTTCGAGGAGAACTCGCCGTAGGTGAAGTGCTGCGCGCGCTCGCGGACCAGCCCGAACGCGGCCGCGTCCCAGAACGCCGTGGTGCCGCCGTTGCCGAGGATCACCTCGTAGCCCTCGGGCAGGGAGAACAGCTCGGACAGGCCCGCCCGGACGCGCCCGACGAGGGACTTGACCGGCTTCTGCCGGTGCGACGTGCCGAGGTAGGTGGAGCCGGACTCCGCCAGTGCACTCAGCTGCTCGGCGCGGACCTTCGACGGTCCGCAGCCGAAGCGGCCGTCGGCCGGCTTGAGGTCTGCGGGGATGGTCAACTCAGCGTCGGTCATGTGGCCAGTCTCTCAGGTCGGGATCGGGCAGGTAACACGGGCTTGCGGGTGTCCGACATGTGGAATCGATGACTGATCGGCCGCGTTGGCGCTTCTTCGCGTGGTTCGCCGTGCTGGCCGCGGCGCACCTCGCGGTGCAAGGCTGGACGGACACCACCGCCGTCGGGCTGCCGGTCGGGTTCGCCGCGACGCTGGTCCTGGTCTTCGTCCGCCGGCTGCCGTGGTGGGTGACCGGGCAGGAACGGCCCGGCCGGGTCCGCCGCGTCCGGCCGCGACGGCGCTCAACGCTGGGGTGGCGGCTCCTGGCGAGGACCGTGACGGTCTGGGTGGCCGCCGCCTGCGCCGTGGGTGGCGAGGTCGCGGCCGTCGTCTTCGACGGCGGCTGGCTGCCGTGGCTCGTGCCGGTGCCGGGCGTGCTGGTCGTGCTGGCCGCGGTCGGGTGGCGATCGGACGTCGCGGCGGTCGCGCGCTGCCTGACCAGCGACGTCTGGACGCCGATCCCGGCCGCGGCGTTCGACGTGCGCCCCGGCGAGCCGGTCGACGGCTGGGCCGTGCTGCCGAACGACGTCCGGATCCGGTTCCACCTGCCCGTCACCCCGCCGGACGTCGCCGCCGAGCTGGCGGGCCGTCGCCGGCTCTGGCTGGCCGGGTGGCCGTCGGAGCAGCTCGTCGTGGGCCTCCCGGACGGGGACAGCTACGCCGTCGGCGCCGTCGGGCACCGGCGCGGTGGGGGTAAAAACACGGTTACCGGCGGGGCCGGCCGCCGGTAGCGTGCCCGCCATGGCCACTGTGCAGCAAAGTTTCCCGGCGCCGCCCGAGGCGCTGTGGAACGCGCTCCCCGCCGGGGTCGCGGCGATCGGCGGGCAGGGCCCGTTCTACGACGGGCAGCGGGGGTTCGTCTCGTTCCGGACCGGGATGAGCCTGCTCAGCTGGGGGCAGGAGATCACCGCGACCGTGGTGCCGTCCGCCGGTGGCTCGACGCTCACGGTCCTGACGAACCTGAAGTTCGGCCTGTTCGACTGGGGCGAGGGCAAGCGCATCGCCACCCGGTTCGCCGCCGCCGTCGCCTACGCGGCCGGCACCGCCGCCCTGACCTGAGGGCCCCGCTCACCACCGCACTGGGGGTGTGAGCGGGGCCCGGCCGGTCAGCGCCAGCTCTCGACGCCGCCCGGCACCGGCGCGGCCGGGTCGTACGGCGTGCGGGTGAAGATGAACGTCGCGAGGTCGAGGTGCGTGGCGACGCCGTCGGCGTCGCGGCCCACCTGGAGCGTCTCGCCGGAGTAGTAGCCGTCGAGGCCGACGTAGGTGTCGCGGCCGGTGGCGCGGAACCGTGAGCTGCGCCCGGCGCCCTCGACCGGCGCCAGCAGGAGCAGCCCGTCGCCCTGGACGCGCAGGTGGTAGGGCGTCGGGCCCCAGTGCCAGAGCCCGGTGAGCGCCAGCAGCGCGGGGTCGACGGGCGTCGGCTCCCACTCGGCGGGCAGGCGCGGCTCCAGCTCGTCGGTCATGGTGATCAGGTCGAGGCAGAGCTGGGTGATGCCGACGCCGGACGTCGAGTTGGCGAGCACGAGCGCCCCGGTCTGGGCGGCCGGGTCGACCAGCGTCACGGCGAGGAAACCGGGCATGGAGCCGGTGTGCCCGGCCAGCCGCCGTCCCCGGTAGCGCACGAGCATCAGGCCGAGGCCGAACCCGGTCGTCCAGACGTCGGTGTCGTCGACGGTGACCATGGTCCGCATCTGCTCGATGGTCTCCGGGGCGAGCACGCCGCCGCCGTGGCCGCCGAGGAACGCCGTCCAGCGGCCGAGGTCGGTGGCGGTCGACCACAGCTGCCCGGCCGGGGCCATCGCGCCGGCGTCGGGGCTCGGCTCCGGCAGCAGGACGTCGGCGAAGGGGTGCACGGCGAAGCCCTCGGCGTGCGCGCCGACCGGGTGCGGGGTGGTGCGGGTCATCCCGAGCGGGCCGAGGATCTCCTCTTCGAGCACCGACAGCCAGCCCTTGCCGCGGTGGCGCGAGACGAGCTCGCCGAGGACGCCGTAGCCGACGTTCGAGTAGTGGAACTTCGCGCCCGGCCGGTGCTTGGTGGCGCCCTCGGCGAGGCTGCCGACGAGCGCGTCCCAGTCGGCGCCCGGCGTGCGCTCCCACCAGAGGCCGGGCGACTCGGAGGTCAGGCCGGAGGTGTGGGACAGCAGCTGGGCGACGGTCGCGGTGCCGAACGACGTACCCGGAACGTGCTTTTCGAGCGGGTCGTTGAGGTCGAGCAGCCCTTCGTCGCGCAGCCGCATGACGGCGGTGGCGACGAGCGTCTTGGTGATCGAGCCCAGCCGGTACTGGGTGTCGGTCCCCGGCCGGTCGCCGCCGACGCGTCCCCGGCTCCCGGACCAGGCGATCTCCCCGTCCCGCACGACGGCGGCGACGAGCGACGGCGCCCGGCAGGTGGCCTGCTCGTGGGCGATCCGGCGGAGCAGGGCGTGTTCGGTCGAGGCAAGCATGCAGGCATTCTGCCGCGCGATGGCGGACGCAGCAGGTCCCGGGGCTCAGCCGAGCAGGTTCCTCGCCATGGCCGTCGTGACCGCGGCCGTGCGGTCGGAGACGCCGAGCTTGGCGAACACCCGCAGCAGGTGGGTCTTCACCGTCGCCTCGCTGATGTGCAGTGCGCGGCCGATGTCGGCGTTCGTGCCGCCCTTCGCGACCAGCCGCAGCACCTCGACCTCGCGGGCCGACAGCGGCTGCGGTTCCGGGTTGCGGACCCGGTTGACCAGCTTCCCGGCCACCGACGGCGCCAGCACCGTCTCGCCGCGGGCCGCCGCGCGGATCGCGTTCGCCAGCTCCGCGCGGGACGCGTCCTTCAGCAGGTAGCCCGACGCGCCCGCCTCCACCGCGCGCAGGATGTCGGCGTCCGTTTCGTACGTCGTGAGCACCACGATCCGCCGCGCCGGCTGCGCGCGCAGGATCCGTCTCGTCGCGCCGACGCCGTCGAGGCCCGGCATCCGCAGGTCCATCAGCACGACGTCCGGCCGCGCGACGCGGTCTAGCGCGACGGCTTCGTCGCCCGAGCCCGCTTCACCGACCACCGTCAGGTCGGGCTCGGCTTCGAGCATGCCGCGCAGGCCCTCGCGGACGACCGGGTGGTCGTCGACGAGCATGATGCGGATCAAGCCGGCACCTCCAGGGTGAGTTCGGTGCCGCTGCGGCCGCTCCGGACGCTCAGTCTGCCACCCACCTGCTCGGCGCGGGACCGCATGCCGCGCAGGCCGAACCCGTCGGCCCGGTCCGGGTCGAAGCCGGCGCCGTCGTCGCGGACGGACAGCCGGACCGCGTCGTCCACAACGGACAGCCGCACCGACACCGACGACGCGGCCGCGTGCCGCCGGACGTTCGCCAGTGCCTCCTGCGCCCCGCGCAGCAGCACCACTTCGCTCGCCATCGCGAGCGCGGGCAGTGAACCGCCCACTTCGTACCGGACCGCGAGGCCGGTCTCGTCGGCGAGCCGGTCGGCCTGGCGGCGGACGGCGTCGACGAGCGATCCCGCGGTCAGGTCGGCCGGGGCCAGCGCGGCGACCATCGCGCGCGCCTCGGTGAGGTTGTCGCGCGCGGTACGGGCGGCCAGCCCGGCGTGCCGCCGCGCCGCGGCCGGGTCGCTGTCCACTTCGGACTCGATGGCCTGCGCCAGCGTGACGATGCTGGTGAACCCCTGCGCGAGCGTGTCGTGGATCTCGCGCGCGAGCCGCTCGCGCTCGGCCGCGGTGCCCGCCTCCCTGGACAGCCGCGCGACCTCGGCCTGGCTGGCCTCCAGCTCGGCGATCAGGCCGGCCCGCGCCCGGCTCTCGTCGATGACGTGCATGATGAACTTGCCCGCCAGGATGCCGAACACGACGAGGATCGCCGTCATCGGCAGCAGGATGTGCAGCGTCGGGCCGGTGAACCCGTTGGTGACCGCCGACGAGAGCGGGCTCAGCAGGATCGCCACCGTGGTGCACACCGCGGCCGGGCGGAACTCGAGCGTCGAGAACAGCAGCGGGCACACCATGAAGAGGATGAAGCTGGCCGCCGTGTTGGCGAACACCGCGACGGCGACCAGTGCCAGCACCACCACCGCGAGCGCCCACCGCTGCCGGACGTGCCCGTCGTCGCGCACGATCCGCCGGCCCCAGCCCAGGTAGGCCAGCGCGAGCGCGGTCAGCGCCCCGGCCGCGACGCCGGCGCGCAGCGGGTCGGGCTCGTCCAGCAGCACCAGCGTGGTCGTGGCCAGGTAGGCCACGGCGAAGAGGATCTCCCAGAGCCAGTTGAACCGGTCCCAGGCGTCGCTCACTTCGCGTCGGTCCACCGGAACGTCAGCCGCGCGAGCACCGCGCCCGCCACGCACCAGATCCCCAGCACCAGCGCCACCCGCGGAAGTTCCCATGCCCCGGCCATCTCCATCCTCACGGCGCCGTCCGGCAGGAACACCGACCGGAACCCCTGGCAGATCCACTTCAGCGGGAAGAACGACGCGACGTCCACCATAACTTTCGGCAGGTTCGTGATGGGGGAGACGAACACGCCGGAGATGAACTGCAGCACCAGGTACAGCATCTGGACGATGGCCACGGCGCCGTTCGTCGACTTCGCCAGCGAGCTGACCGCGATGCCGAGCAGCGTGCACGAGACGATCCCGAGCGTGAACACCCACAGCAGCGTCAGCCACTTCGCCGGGTCGCTCGGCAGCTTCAGCCCGAACAGCAGCACGGCGACCGCGGCCATCAGCACGGTCTGCGCGAGGCTGGACACGGCGACCAGGACCATCTTCCCGACGAAGTACGACGCGGGCGGCATCGGCGTGCCGCGGAGGCGTTTGAGCGCCCCGGTCTCCCGGTCGCCCGCCACGCCGGTGGCGATGCTGTTGAACGACGTCGAGACGATGCCGGAGCCGATCATCCCGGCCGCCAGCAGCTGCCCGGACGTGACGCCGGCCAGCGCCGTCGGACCGTCCAGGATGGACCCGAGCAGGATCATCAGGACCGCGGGCAGCGAGAAGGTGAAGACCACCTGTTCCTTGTGGCGGAAGAACTGCCGCAGCTCGGCGCCACCGCGGGCGAGCCCGAGCGCCGGCGGGCCAGGGAGGGCCACGGGTGCCGCAGTGGTCATGCCTTGTCTCCGATCAGGTCCAGGTAGACGTCCTCCAGGCTCGGCCGGGTCACCGTGAGCCCGCCCAGCTCCCGGCCACCGGCGGACAGCTCGTTGACGAGCTTGGTCGGGTAGGCCGTGCGTTCGACGTGCTCGCCGCGTTCGTCGGACCAGCGGACGGTGGCTTCGGCGGCGGCCCGGCCGCCGAGGTTCCGCGGCGTGTCCTGCGCGACGATCTCGCCGCGCGCGATCACCGCGACGCGGTCGGCGAGCGCTTCGGCCTCGTCGAGGTAGTGGGTGGTCAGCAGGATCGTGGTGCCTTCGGCGGCGAGGTCGCTGATGAGGGTCCAGAACTGCCGCCGCGCCTCGGGGTCGAAGCCGGTGGTCGGCTCGTCGAGGAAGAGCAGTTCGGGCCGGCCGATGATGCCGAGCGCGACGTCGACACGGCGGCGCTGGCCGCCGGAAAGCGACTTGACCCGCGCCCTGGCCTTCTCGGTGAGCCCGACCTTCTCGATGACTTCGTCGGGGTCGCGCGGGTCGGGGTAGTAGTTAGCGAAGTGCCGGACGGTCTCGGCGACGCTCAGCTCGGCGGCGTCGTTGGCGGTCTGCAGGACGATCCCGATGCGGGACCGCCAGGCGCGCCCGGCCTTCCCCGGGTCCGCCCCGAGCACGGTGACCTCACCGGACGTGCGCTGCCGGTGTCCTTCGAGGATCTCGACGGTGGTGGTCTTGCCGGCGCCGTTCGGGCCGAGCAGGGAGAACACTTCGCCCGGCGCGATGTCCAGGTCCAGCCCGGCCACCGCGAGGTGGCCGGGGTACTGCTTGCGCAGGCCGCGCACGCTCACTGCTGTGGTCATGGCTCCAGCCTGGCCGTCCGGGAGACCGAACGGGAGCGACGCTCAGCTGAATCCCGGTGTCCACCGTTCGATGGACAGGCGCGGCCGTGGTTTCCCGTGGAACCACGAAAACGGTGTCATACAAGCGAAAACCTGAACATCGGGCGGCGCGGAACCGCCGCGCGGGTGAACCGGAGCTGTTGACAGACTGTCTAATATGACAGAATGTCTCACAAGTGGGTCACCGCCACCGACGGCGTCCGGCTCTCCGTCACCGTCGAAGGCCGCGATGAGGGACCGACGGTCGTGCTCGTGCACGGCTACCCCGACAACAGCTCGATGTGGGCCGGGGTAGCCGCCGAGCTGGCCGCGAAACACCGCGTCGTCACCTACGACGTCCGCGGCGCGGGACGGTCGGGCAAGCCGCCGGGACGCGCGTCCTACCGGCTGGACCAGCTGGCCGACGACCTGCGGGCGGTCGTCGACGAGGTGCGCCCGGAGGGCAAGGTCCACCTCGTCGCCCACGACTGGGGATCGATCCAGGCCTGGCACGCCGTGACCGGCGACGGCCTGCGCGGCCGGATCGCCTCCTACACGTCGATCTCCGGCCCGAGTCTCGACCACGCCGGCGCGTGGTTCCGCGCGCAGCTGCGCCACCCGACGCCGCGACGGCTCAAGAACGCGCTGAGCCAGTTCCTGCACTCGTGGTACATCCTCGCGTTCCAGGTGCCGCTGATCCCGGATCTGCTGTGGCGCACCGGCCTGATGGGCAAGCAGATCCAGCGGATGGAACCGGACGCGGCGCCGCCGGAGCGTTCCGACGGCCTGTACGGGCTCCAGCTCTACCGCGCGAACATGTTCACCCGGCTCTCGCGCCCCGCGCCCCGCCCGGCGGACGTCCCGGTGCAGGTGCTGGCCCCGGCAGGCGACGCCTACGTCACCGCCCCGCTGCAGACGGAGATCGCCCGCTGGGTGCCGGACCTGCGGATCCGCCGGATCGCCGGGACGCACTGGGTGACCCGCGCCCGCCCGGCGGTCGTGGCCCAGGCGGCCGCGGAGCTGATCGAGTACGCCGAAACCGGCGTCGAGAGCGAAGCGCTGCGCGCCGGCCGGCCGTCGTGACCGAGCGCCGTCCGCGCCGGATGTCGCCGCAGGCGCGCCGCGACGACCTGATCCGCGCCGCGCTCGACCTGTTCGGCTCGCGGGCGCCGGAGCTGGTGACGGTGGACGACATCGTCGCGCGCGCCGAGGTGTCGCGGCCGTTGTTCTACCGGTACTTCCCGAGCCTGCGCGAGCTGCAGGTCCAGGCCCTGCGCACGGTCACCGACGGGCTCATCGACGGCTTGGCCGGGCTGGCGGAGGGGCCGCCGGAGGCGCGGCTGCGCGCGGCCGTCCGCGGCCTGGTCGACGTCGCCGGCCACTACCGGGCGGGCTACATCGCCTTGCTGCGCAGCGGATCCGTCATCGCCACGTCGGAAACGGACGCGGCGATCGACGAGGTCCGCAACCACGCGGTGGCCCTGATCCTGGACGCGCTGGGCGTCACGGACCCGTCGCCGCTGCTGTCGCTGACCCTGCGCTGCTGGACGGCGGTCGTCGAAGGAGCACTGCTGAGCTGGCTGCAGGAACGCGGCATCGCGCGCGAGGACCTGGACGGCTGGCTCGTCGACCAGCTCACCGCCATGCTCGCCGCGACCGCGCGCCACGAGCCGGCCGGTCCCGTGCCGGCCGGCTCGTGACCGGCGTCAGTGCTTGGTGACCAGCTCCCAGCCCTCGACGTCCTCGGGGCTGCGCGGCGCCGGGCCGACGTACTTGGCCGACGGCCGCACCAGGCGTCCGGTCTTCTTCTGCTCCAGGATGTGCGCGGCCCAGCCCGCCGTGCGGGCCGAGCTGAACATCGCGGGCATCATGTGCGGCGGGACCTGCGCGAAGTCCAGGATCACCGCGGCCCAGAACTCGACGTTCGTCTCGATCGGGTGGTCCGGACGCCGCTCGCGCAGCTCCTTCAGCGCCGCCTGCTCCAGCGCGGCGGCCGCCTCGTAGCGGGTCGCGCCCAGCTCCTGGCAGGTCCGGCGCAGCACGCGCGCCCGCGGGTCCTCGGCCCGGTAGACGCGGTGACCGAAGCCCATCAGGCGCTCCTTGCGGTCGAGGATGCCCTTGACCAGGCCCTCGGGGTCACCCGTGCGTTCGACCTCTTCGATCATCGGCAGCACCCGGGCTGGGGCGCCGCCGTGCAGCGGGCCCGACATCGCGCCGATGGCGCCCGACAGCGCGGCCGCCACGTCGGCGCCGGTGGACGCGATGACGCGAGCGGTGAACGTGGACGCGTTGAGGCCGTGCTCGGCGGCCGACACCCAGTAGGCGTCCAGCGCCTTGACGTGCGCCGGGTCCGGCTCGCCGCGCCAGCGGACGAGGAACCGCTCGGTGATCGACCGGGCCTCGTCGACGCGGGCCTGCGGCACGGCCGGCTGGCCGATGCCCCGCGCCGACTGCGCGACGTAGGACAGGGCCATCACCGAGGCGCGGGCCAGCTGCTCGCGGGCCTCTTCGTCGGTGATGTCGAGCAGCGGCCGGTAGCCCCAGATCGGCGCGAGCATGGCCAGCGCGGCCTGGACGTCGACCCGCACGTCCCCGGTGTGCACCGGCAGCGGGAACGGCTCGGCGGGCGGCAGGCCGTGACCGAACCGGCCGTCCACGAGAAGGCCCCATACGTCACCGAAGGTCACCTTGCCGGCGAGGTCCTCGATGTCGACACCGCGATAGCGCAGCGCGCCGCCGTCGCGGTCGGGCTCGGCGATTTCGGTGTGGAAGGCGACGACGCCCTCCAGACCCGGTCGGAAGCCGTCGTCGGGTTGGCCGGACGGCTGTGGCTTGCTGATCGTGGAGGTAGTCACTGTTTCGCGGAACCTTTCGGTGCGCTTTTTTTCCCCGTCTTGGTGGTGGTGCTCGCGCGGACGGAATAGCGCACGGAAAGCGCGCACCATCGCACGGATGGATAGACCTTGCTCCCTCGGCCGCCGGGGGGCAATCGAAAGAAGCGGTGGTTTCGGTCACGATTACGAGAACGATTCAGTCACCGAGGCCGACGAACAGGAGAATCTTCACCACGCAGTGTGACGAGGCCCAGGTAAAACCTGTGTTTCCGAACCGGGCGGCGGCGTGGTCCGGGTGATAGACCTAGCGGATGCACCTCAGCCCGCAGGAGCGCGACAAGCTGCTCATCCACGTGGCGGCCGACGTCGCGCGGAAGCGGCTGGACCGCGGCGTCCGGCTCAACTACCCGGAGGCGGTGGCGCTGATCACCGACCACGTCCTCGAAGGTGCCCGTGACGGGCGGACGGTGAGCGAGCTGGTCGCGAGCGGCCGGACCGTGCTCTCGCGGGCGCAGGTACTCGACGGCGTGCCGGAGATGGTCGACTCCGTGCAGGTCGAAGCCACTTTCCCGGACGGCACGAAGCTCGTCACCGTGCACGACCCGATCGTCTGAGAGGTCCCGGATGCGCCCTGGCGAAATCATCCCCGGCGACGAGCCGGTCGAGCTGAACCCCGGCCGCGCGCGCGTCCGGCTCCTGGTCCGCAACCTCGGCGATCGGCCGGTGCAGGTCGGCTCGCACTACCATTTCGCGGCCGTCAACCCGGGTCTCGAGTTCGACCGGGACGCCGCCCGCGGCCACCGGCTGGACGTCCCGGCGGGGACGTCGGTGCGGTTCGAGCCCGGCGTGGAGCGGGAAGTCGATCTCGTTCCGCTCGTCGGCGCCCGCCGCGTGCCGGGCCTGCGGTCCGAGTTCGCCGGGGAGTTCTAGATGCCGCAGATCGACCGTGAGCGCTACGCCGAGCTGTTCGGCCCGACCACCGGCGACCGGATCCGGCTCGCCGACACCGACCTGCTCATCGAAGTCACCGAGGACCGTTCGATGGGGCCCGGCGGCTCCGGCGACGAAGTGCTCTTCGGCGGCGGCAAGGTCATTCGCGAGTCCATGGGCCAGGGCACGGCCACCCGCGCCGAGGGCGCGCCCGACCTGGTCATCACCGGCGCGGTGATCCTCGACCACTGGGGCGTGGTCAAGGCCGACGTCGGCGTGCGCGACGGCCGGATCGCCGGCATCGGCAAGGCGGGCAACCCGGACACGATGGACGGCGTCGACCCCGCACTCGTCATCGGCCCGTCGACGGAGGTGCTGTCCGGCAACGGCAAGATCCTCACCGCCGGCGGCATCGACTGCCACGTCCACTTCATCTGCCCGCAGCTCGTCGACACGGCGCTGGCCGCCGGGCTGACCACTTTGGTCGGTGGCGGTACCGGTCCGAACGAGGGCACGAAGGCCACCACCGTCACACCCGGCGCGTGGAACCTCGGCCGGATGCTGTCCGCCATGGACGGTTATCCGGTCAACGTCCTGTTGCTGGGCAAGGGAAACACCGTCCGGCACGACGCGTTGCGCGAGCAGCTCGCGGCGGGCGCGGGCGGGTTCAAGCTCCACGAGGACTGGGGCAGCACACCCGCGGCGATCGACGCCTGCCTGACGGTGGCCGACGAAGCCGGCGTCCAGGTGGCTATCCACACCGACACGCTGAACGAAGCGGGCTTCCTGGAGTCCACCGTGGACGCGATCGGCGGGCGCTCGATCAACGCGTACCACACCGAAGGTGCCGGTGGCGGGCACGCGCCGGACATCATCGAGGTCGTCTCGTTGCCGAACGTGCTGCCGTCCTCGACCAACCCGACGCGGCCGCACACCGCCAACACGCTCGACGAGCACCTCGACATGCTGGTCGTCTGCCACCACCTCAACCCGTCGGTGCCCGAGGACCTCGCCTTCGCCGAGAGCCGGATCCGGCCGTCGACGATCGCCGCCGAGGACGTGCTGCACGACATGGGCGCGATTTCGATGATGAGCTCGGACTCGCAGGCGATGGGCCGGATCGGCGAGGTCATCATCCGGACGTGGCAGACCGCGCACGTGATGAAACGCCGTCGCGGCGCGCTGCCCGGCGACGGCGCGGCCGACAACCTGCGCGCTCGTCGTTACGTCGCCAAGTACACGATCAACCCGGCCATCGCGCACGGCATGGAGACCGAGATCGGCTCGGTCGAGGTCGGCAAGCTCGCCGACCTGGTGCTGTGGGAGCCGAAGTTCTTCGGCGTCCGCCCGCACGTCGTGCTGAAGGGCGGATTCCCGGCGTGGGCGGCGATGGGCGACGCGAACGCGTCCATCCCGACGCCGCAGCCGGTGCTCGCCCGGCCGATGTTCGGCGCGTCGATCGGGTCCGCGCTGAGCCTGCACTTCGTCGCACCATCCGCTTTGGACAGTGGGTTGCGCGAGACGTTCGGCATCACGCGGCCGCTCGTCGCGGTGTCGGACATGCGCGCGCGGACCAAGGCCGACATGGTGCTCAACGACGCCACTCCGGACGTCCGCGTCGAGCCGGACAGTTTCGCCGTGCACGTCGACGGCGAGCTGATCGAGCCGCAGCCGGTGACGGAACTGCCGATGGCGCAAAGGTACTTCCTGTTCTGATGGACCTCTCGGCGCTGATCCTCGCGGACTCCCGCTTCCCCGGCGGCGGCCACGTCCACAGTGGCGGGCTGGAGGAGGTCGTCGCCCGCCGCATCGTGACCTCCGTGCGCGACCTGCCGGGGTTCCTTTCCGGACGGTTGCGGACGGCGGGTTCCCTGGCGGCGGTTTTCGCGTCGGCTTCGGCGCACGCGGCTGTCACGGAGGGGAACTGGTCGCTGTTGGACAGTGAGCTGGATGCGCGCACTCCTTCGCTTGCGCAACGAGAGGCTTCCCGGGCGCAGGGCCGCGGGACCGCGCGGGCCGGGCGGATCGCGTGGCCGTCACCGGTGCTCGACGCGTTGCTGACCGAGACTCCACGGCCGCACCACCCGATCGTGCTGGGCGCGCTGGTCGGCGTCGCGGGCGGCTCGCCGTACGACGCCGCGATGGCCGCGGCCTACCTGTCGGTCAGCGGACCCGCGAGCGCGGCCGTGCGGCTGCTGGGGCTGGATCCCTTCGCCGTCAACGCGGTCGTGGCCCGGCTCGACCTGCACTCGGTTTGTGCGGAGGCCGCCGCTGTCGCGGGAGACGATCCGGCGGCGCTGCCGTCGCCGGGGTCGCCCGCGTTGGATCTGTTCGCCGAGGCACACGCCCGGCACCACCAGGAAGAGGTGCGTCTCTTTGCCAGCTGAACACGGTCACGGCCACTTCCACGAGGTCAGCTTCGACCCCACGGCCGCCGAACCCGACCACTACGACGCGGCGCCGACCGCGGGCCGCGCGTACCGGATCGGCATCGGCGGCCCGGTCGGCTCCGGCAAGACGGCGCTGACCGCGGCGCTCTGCCGGGCGCTGGGCGACGAGGTCGACCTCGCCGTCGTCACCAATGACATCTACACGACCGAGGACGCGGACTTCCTGCGCCGCGCGGGCGTGCTCGACCCGGCGCGGATCGAGGCGGTGCAGACCGGCGCGTGCCCGCACACCGCGATCCGCGACGACATCACCGCCAACCTCGACGCCGTCGAGCGGCTGGAGGAGAAGTTCCCCGGGCTGGACCTGGTGATCATCGAAAGCGGCGGCGACAACCTGACGGCGGTGTTCAGCCGCGGGCTGGCCGACAGCCAGATCTTCGTGGTGGACGTCGCCGGCGGGGACAAGGTGCCGCGCAAAGGCGGCCCCGGCGTCACGACCGCCGACCTGCTGGTGATCAACAAGACCGACATCGCCCACCTGGTCGGCGCGGACATGGCCGTGATGACGTCGGACGCGCACCGGATGCGGGGCTCGCTGCCGGTGATCACCCAGTCCCTTGTGGACACTCCGGACGCGCCGGCGGTCGCGGACTGGGTCCGCTCCCTGCTGTGAAGGCTCACGCGCGGCTGACGGCGTGCTTCGACGGCTCACGCACGGTGCTGCGGGAGCTGCGGTCGATGGCGCCGTTGACGCTGTTCCCGCGGCGTGGCCGCGGCTCGACGGCGGTGGTGCACCTGGTCAACTCGGCGACCTCGCCGCTGGGCGGCGACGAGCTGCTGCTGTCCGTGCACGTCGGCCCGGGTGCTTCGCTGCGCCTCTCCGGCGTCGCGGCGACGCTGGCCCTGCCCGGCCTGCACGGCGAACCGTCCGTGTCCACTGTGGACGTCACGGTGGAGGCGGGCGGCTCGCTGGAGTTCCTGCCCGAGCCGACGGTGGTCACGGCACGAGCCCGGCACACGGCGGTCTTCCGGGCCGCGCTGGCGTCGGACGCCTTCCTGCACACGCGGGAAGTGCTGGTGCTGGGACGGGCCGGGGAACGGCCGGGCTCGCTGACGACTTCCCTGTCGGTCACGCGGGGTTCGGTGCCGGTGCTGCGCCAGACACTGCCGATCGGGTCGGCCCTGGACGGGAGTGCGGCGGTGCTGGCGGGCCGCCGGGTGCTGGCGACGGACCTGGTGGTCGGCGGCCCGGAGCTGCCGGCGGCCTCCGGTGAGTGGTGGTCCCGCAGCCCCCTCGCCGCGGGCGGCACCCTCACCACATCCCTGGCCCCGGACGCGGTCACGGCGCTGGCCCCGTTCTGAGCAGCCCCCGTTTTCCACGCTACCGGGGGGCACCGACAGTTCCGGCCTTCAGAACTTCGTGCCCAGCCAGGTCATCGCCGCCGGGCCGCCGATCGACACCCCAGCGATGTGCTCCAGCAGCGGGAACTCCTGCCACGTCACGTCCGCGCCCAGTGACTTCCAGCGGTCACGCAGGCCCGCGCCGACGCTGAACGGGATCAGCTCGTCCAGCGTCCCGTGGTACAGGTACACCGGGACCTTCGGGGCCACCGTGCCCAGGTAGTTCTCCGTCAGCCGGGCCTGCCAGTGCGGCTCGTGGATCGGGTCGGGCACCGTCACGAAGTCCCGCAGGTGCGCGAACGGCGCCGCCGCGCCCAGCTCGATCGTGCACGCCTGGGACACCTTCGCCACCGCCGCCCGGCCGCGGTCGTTCAGGATCGACGCGAACGGCACGTCGTCGTACGCCGCCGCGAAGCCCGTCGCCGCGCCGAGGACCAGGCCGAACGCCGGCCCGCCGTCGTTGGCGCGGAACACCGTCTCCAGATCCGCCGGCACCCCGCCCGCCGCGACGCCGACCACGTGCACCGAAGGGGCGTACGTCGCCTGCAGCTCGGCCGCCCACGCCGCGGCCTGGCCACCCTGCGAGTACCCGAACACGCCCACCGGACCGGACGGCGACAGGCCGGCGCCGGGCACCTGGACCGCGGCACGCGCCGCGTCGAGCACCGCCCGGCCTTCCGACTGCCCGACCGCGTACGTGTGCGTCCCCGGCGTGCCGAGCCCTTCGTAGTCCGTGACGACGACCGCCCAGCCCTGCGACAACGCCTGGGCCAGCAGCGCGCTCTCGTTTTCGACGCCGTGCGCGAGGAGGTTCGATGGCGCGCACCGGTCGCCGAGCCCGTGCGTGCCCACCGCGTACGAGACCAGCGGGCGCGGGCCGCCGCGCAGCCACGGTGCCGGTGGCACCAGCAGCGTCCCGGAGACCGTGTCCGGCGTGCCGGTCGCCGACGTCGAGCGGTACAGCAGGTGCCACGCCCTGACCGGCGCCGGGAACGGGCCGACGAACACCGTCGCCGGCTGCTGTTCCAGCAGTGTTCCGGGATCCGCGTGCGCCGCGGGGGCGGTCACCACGGAAAGCAGGGCGACGGCGACCAGTAACCGACGAAGCATCGTTGCCTCCGGCTGTGTGGTAATCGAAGTTTTCACAACGTAGCCAGCCCGGTAGGATCTGGCAATCCCTCAGGAGGAGGAGACAACCGGTGGCTCGCACCTACGGCGGCGTCGCACCCGAGCAGCGCCGCGCCGACCGGCGGGAGCGGCTGCTCGCGGCCGGCCTCGAGCTGTTCACCTCGGCTGGGTTCCGGCACACGAAGATCACCGAGGTGTGCGCCCGCGCCGGGGTGTCGACGCGCAACTTCTACGAGGAGTTCACCGGGAAGGAGGACGTGCTCCGCACCCTCCACGACCGGATCAACAGCCTCGCGCTGGAGCAGGTCACCGCCGCGCTCGACAAGGTCGCCGACGCCGACGCCATGACCCGCATCGCCACCCTGCTGGACGTCTTCATCGACACGGTCACCGTCGACCCCCGGCTGCCGCGCCTCAACTACGTCGAAGCCGTCGGCGTCAGCGCGGAGCTGGAGCAGCAGCACCAGGTGTGGGTCGACCGGTGGGCGACGTTCATCGCGACCGAGGCGCGCCGCGCGGCCGCGCGCGGCGTCGCCCCCGACCGGGACTACCGGCTGACGGCGATCGCCCTGGTCGGCGCGGCCACCGGGCTGCTGCGCGAGTGGCAGGCGCACGAGCCGCCGCTGCCGGTGGAGGACGTCGGCGCGGAGCTGCGCGCGCTGATGCTGGCGGCCGTCATGCGGCCGGAAAAGATCTCGGAAATCCCGGGCAACCCCGGCGCGCTCCCGGACGTGAAGGAGTCGAGCCGGGAGGGGGACCAGGGGGGAGGCCGGCTCGCGTGAAGGCCCTTTCCCGGCGGGCGCCGGGAAAGGGTCTTCACGGACGTCACGCGGTGCGGACCGCCGGCAACCCGAGCTCGACCGGGCCTGACTCCTGGCACATGTCGTGGCAGGTCCTGTCGAGGGTGCAGCACAGCGAGCAGATCGGGCCGTCCTGCTTCGCGCAGTCCGCGACGTCCGGCAGCTCGTACGGGTCGCCGCAGGCCGAGCAGGTGTGCGTCGCGCGGAGATCGGCCCCCGGGACGGCGACCGTGTTCGGCCGGGCCAGGTAGTACTTGCCGCGCGTGGCCACGGCGAGCGCCGGCACGCCCACGATCGCGATGACCAGCGCCAGCAGCGGGCTGAACGCGGCCAGGACCGGACCGAACGCGCCGAAGTACGCCACGATCGACACCGCCGAGGCGACCAGCATCGAGCCGAACCCGACCGGGTTGATCTTGTGCAGGTAGGCCCGCTTGAACTCGATGTGGCGCGGCGAGAGCCCGAGCGGCTTCGCGATCACCAGGTCCGCGCAGACCGCGCCGATCCACGCGATCGCGACGTTCGAGTAGAAGCCGAGGATCTTGTTCAGGAAGCCGAACGCGCCGAACTCCATCAGCGCGAGCGCGATCCCGCAGTTGACCAGCACGTACCAGGCCCGGCCCGGATGGCGGTGCAGCACGCGGGAGAAGAAGTTCGCGAACGACAGCGATCCGGAGTACGCGTTCGTCGTGTTGATCTTGATCTGCGAGACGACGACGAACAGCGCGGCGAACGTCAGCGCCGCCGGCCCGAGCGCGGGTTTCACCGCTTCGAGGTACGGCGCGATCGGCTCGAGCGCGTGCGTCTTCCCGACCACGCCGAGCGCGAGGAAGGCCAGCAGCGCGCCGCCGAGCTGCTTCGCGGCGCCGAGGATCACCCAGCCGGGGCCGGCGGCGAGCACCGCGGCCCACCACGACCGCTTGTTCGCCGCCGTCTTCTCCGGCATGAACCGCAGGTAGTCGGCCTGCTCGCCGATCTGCCCGATCAGCGACAGCGCGACACCCATCCCGAAGCCGAACCCGACCGCGGAGAACCCGGCGCCGGCGCCGTCGGTACCCCCGAAGTGGGTGAATTCCGCGAACTTGCCCGGCTCCCGCACCAGCACGACGACGAACGGCAGCACCAGGCCGGCGATCCACAGCGGCTGCGTCCAGGTCTGCATCTTCGCCACCGCGCCCATGCCGTAGAGCGCGAACGGCAGCACGATCAGCGTGGCCAGCAGGTAACCGACCGGCAGCGGGATGCCGAGGGCCAGCTCGAAGGCCTGGCCCATGATCGAGCCTTCGAGCGAGAAGAAGATGACGGTGAAGCTGGCGTACACGAGCGACGTCAGCGTCGACCCGAAGTAGCCGAAGCCGGCCCCGCGGGTCAGCAGGTCCATGTCCACTCCGGACTTCGCGCAGGCGGCCGCGATGGGCACGCCGGTCACGAAGATGACGACGGCCGCGGCGAGGATCGCGAGCAGGCCGGAGGTGAAGCCGTAGGAGAGGACGATGCTGGCGCCGATCGCGAAGTCGGCGAGGTAGGCGATGCCGCCCAGCGCCGTCGTCGCGACCACGAACGGCGACCATTTCCGGAACGAATGGGCGGCGAAGCGCAGCGAGTAGTCCTCGCGGTTTTCGTTCGCCGCGAGCGGGGCGTACCGGCGTTTCGGCGGAGCGCTTTCTCCGGCGTTGGACAGGGTCTCGGTCATGCCTGCCTCCGGGGTGGTGGGGAACGGGCCGAAGGTAGGTGCGTCCTGTATCGATCCTGGTCCGGCGGGTAACGCGCGGGTTACGGCTTGTTGTCCAGCGGTTACGGCCCGGTGGCGGCGAAGGGGTGGCGGGTGTCACCGTTCAGTGGGTTCCGCCGCAGCTCGGAAGGCCCTAACGTGCCTAGAGCCGAAGTCGACTGATGCCCCGACCGGGCGTGGAGGTTTGGCGATGACGCCGGAGATCGAGGACCAGGTGGAAGACGCCGTGGTACGCCTGCCCGGAATGCGCGTCGCGTACGACGGAGCCGCGTTCGACGAATCCGCGCTGGCGGCCACCTGGACCGATCAGCTGCAGGGCTGGCTGAACCAGGCCGTGGCGGCGGGCATCGCCGAACCGAACGCGATGGTGCTGGCGACGGCGGACGCCGAAGGCAGGCCGTCGTCCCGCACGGTGCTGTGCAAGGGCCTCGACGAGCGCGGCGTGGTGTTCTACACGAACTACACGTCGGCGAAGAGCCACGATCTGACCGCGACCCGCTACGCGTCGGTGACGTTCCCCTGGTACCCGCTGCACCGCCAGGTCCACGTCCGCGGCGAGGTGGAGAAGGTCGGCGTCAAGGAGACGGCGGAGTACTGGGCCCAGCGGCCCCGCGGCTCCCAGCTGGGAGCGTGGGCGTCCCCGCAGTCCCGGGTGGTCGACGGCCGGCGCGCGTTGGACAACGCGCTGCACGGGATCGAGCGCCGCTTCGCGGACGTGGAGCGGATCCCGGCCCCGCCGCACTGGGGCGGCTGGCGCATCCGGCCGGACATGGTGGAGTTCTGGCAGGGCCGCGAGGACCGGATGCACGACCGCCTCCGCTACGTCCGGACCGACGACGGCTGGCACATCGAGCGCGTCGCCCCCTGAGTCCAAAGCGCCCCAAGGCGGCCTTGGTTGCGTCTGACGCACCGAAGGCCGCCTTGGTTGCGTCTGACGCACCGAAGGCCGCATTGGGGCGCTTTCCGGGGCGAGGTAAATCACGCGACCGGAGATAGTTAGCCGAGCTAAACTCGTTCGTTGTGACTGGTGAACCGGGGACCCTGCCACCTCGCTCGGGCCTGCGCAAACTCCTCGGCCGCATCATCGTCGACACCCGGCCGCTCAAGATCCCCGCTTTCCGGCGGCTCTGGCTGTCCACTGTGGTCACCGCCGTCGGGACGCAGCTGACCGCCGTCGCCGTGCCGAAGCAGGTTTTCGACCTCACCGGGTCCTCCGCCTACGTCGGCCTCACCGGGCTCGTCGCGCTCGTCCCGCTTCTCGTCTTCGGGCTCTGGGGCGGGGCCGTCGCCGATGCCGTCGACCGGCGGAAGCTGCTCATCGTCACCAACGTCCTCGTCGCCGTCACCTCCGCCCTCCTCTGGCTGCAGGCCTTCCTGAACTTCGGCTCCGTCTGGCTCGTGCTCGCCCTGCTCGCCGTCAACCAGGCGCTCTTCGCGATCAACATGCCGACGCGCGGTGCCGTCGTCGCCCGGCTCGTGCCGCCCGAACTGCTGCCGTCGGCGAACGCGCTCAGCTCCACCATGTCCACCTTCGGTGCCGTCTTCGGGCCGCTGCTCGCCGGAGCCCTCATCCCCGTCCTCGGCCTCTCGACGCTCTACCTGATCGACGTCGTCGCCCTCACCATCACCCTCCTCGCCGTCTGGCGGCTGCCGCCGATCCCGCCGCTCAACGGCCCCTCGCGCCGCGCCGGCGTCAGCGACGTCATCGACGGCTTCAGGTACCTCTCGACGCAGAAGGTCCTGCTCGCCTCCTTCGTCGTCGACATCATCGCGATGGTCTTCGGCATGCCGCGGGCGCTGATCCCGGAGATGGCCGAGCGCACGTTCGGCGACCCGCCCGGCGGCGGCCCCGCGCTCGGCTGGCTCTACGCCGCCCTGCCCGCCGGCGCGATGATCATCGGCCTGTTCTCCGGCTGGCTGACGCGCATCCACCGCCAGGGGGTCGCGGTCGTCGTCTCGATCTGCGCGTGGGGCGCGGCCGTGGCGGCGTTCGGGCTCGCGCACTCGCTGTGGCTCGCGGTCCTGTTCATGGCGGCGGCCGGCGCGGCCGACATGGTCAGCGCCGTCTACCGGATGGCGATCCTGCAGGTCGCGACCACCGACGAGATGCGCGGACGGCTCCAAGGCGTGTTCACGGTCGTGGTCGCCGGCGGTCCCCGGATCGCCGACCTCGTCCACGGCTGGGGCGCGGCCGCCTTCGGCACGACGGCCGCCGCCAGCGTCGGCGGCCTGCTGGTCATCGTGTCGGTGTGCGCGTCGATGTTCCTGCTCCCCGCGTTCTGGCGGTACCGGGCGCCGACTGCTTAGGCCGTTCGGGCTAGGGTGCCCGATATGCGTACTCTCGCCGTCGTTTTGGTCGCTTTCGCCGCGTTGACCGCCTGCTCGTCGGGTGACGAGCCGTCGAAGGCGCCCTCGTCGTCAAAGCCCTCGCCGGCGCCGAAGCCGAGTACGAACGCGGCCTCGCTCGACCCGTGCAAGCTGCTGCCCGCGGCCGCCGTGTCGAAGGCGCTGTCCCTCGACAACGTCCAGGCCGGTCCCGGCCCGGTCCGCGACAACGCGGCCAACGGCGGCAAGGCTCGCAGCTGCGAGTACCGGCAGAACGGCACGGCCGCGGGCGCGCTCGCGGTCACCCGGTACGAGGCCAGCCAGATCAAGCCCGCGGACATGGTGGCGTCGATCAAGAAGGCGAAAGCGGGCGCACAGGACGTCGCCGGCTTCCCGAACGGCGCGGTCTACTACGTCGACGAGCAGAAGACCGCGACGCTGGTCTCGGCGGGAGTGGTCTCCGGGACACCGGTGCTGATCAACTACACGGGCCCGGCGAAGGTGACGGCCGAGCAGATGGCCCCGCTGGTCAAGACGGCGCTCGGCGCGAGCTGATCACGCCCAGCCGACGAGCCGCCGTTCCGACAGCGATCCGGCCGGCGGGAGCTGCGGCAGCGCCGGCCTCGCGACCGCGCCCGGCGTCGTCGGCGACGCGAACCACTCGCCCCGGTCGGTCTGGTAGAGCACCGTCGCCTTGTCCGGCGAGGCCGCGGTCTTGGCGATCCGCGGCTCCGACCGGTCGACGAGCTTGACCGCTCGTGCCGTGTCGCCGTCGAAGTGCAGCTGCAGCAGCGCGCCGTGTTCGTCGGTGCCGGTGACCGCCGACAGCAGCACCGTCGCCGCGTCGAGCGTCGTGACGAAGTTGTAGGTGGCTCCCGGCGTTTCGTAGACCGCGTAGGCGATCGCGCCCGACGAGTCGGTCAGGTACGCCGTCCCGTCGCCGGTGCGGTGGGCGTCGCGCCAGGTCAGCACCTCGTTCCGCGGGCCGAGCCACCAGTCCCGGACGTGCTGGTCGAAGAAGCCGTTCGGCACGATCTCGGCTTCCTTGACCGGTGTCCCGGGCTGCCGGTAGTCGACGGAGTACACCGCGGCGCCGTCGTCGAAGAACAGCTTCGGCCCGGCCGGGCCGAACCGCGGGTTCCGGAACCGAGACGCCTTTTCGCTCATCGACCGCTCCGGCGCGGGGACGGATGCGGTGCGCTCGTAGCGCCGGTCGGCCGGGTTGAGCTTGAAGACGTCGACTCCCTCGTCGGTCTCCAGCGTGGCGTATTGCCCGTCCGGCGAGACGACGTCGAGCTTCGTGGCCGGGCCGCTGAACCGGGTCAGCGACGTGTCCCGGCCCGGCAGCGGCAGGACCGTCTTGACCGCACCGGTGGCCGGGTCGGCGAAGGCGATCTCGTCCAGTCCCGTTTCGCCCTCGTGCTGCAGCAGCACGATGCCGGAGAGCTCCAGCGGCGCCGCTTCCGCCGCCGGGGCCTCGGTCGGGTGCGGAGCCGGATCGCTCCCGCACGCTGTCATCAGCACGGCCAGCGTGCCCATCCACACCGCGCACCACCGGGTCCTCGCCACGTCCGAACCTCCCTGTCGTCCGAAGGTTCGATGCGCCGGAAGATCATCCGGTTCCGGTGATCACCGGCGCAGCGCCGCCAGCTCGACCGGGCTGTGCGCCGAGAAGACCGTCACCTCGTCCTGGTGCTGGCGTGCCAGCTCCTGCAGCCGGGCCAGGTTCGCCAGCCGGGCCGGGCGATCGGCCTGGACCAGGTTCTGGAACGCCGTCATGCCCGGCGGGCAGTGCGGGGTCACCGGGTTCAGCTGGCCGTGGAAGAAGTACGCGTCGCCCGCGTGCAGCAGCCAGCCGTCGCCGGTGTCGAGCGCGACGCCCGTGTGGCCGCGCGTGTGGCCCGTGAGCGGCACCAGCAGGATCTCCTCCGGCAGGCCTTCAGCGAGCGGACCGCCTCGAAGCCGAACCACGGCTCGCCCGTCTCGTCGTACGTGCTCCACAGCGGGCGGTGCGCGAACTGGATCGCGCGGTAGCGGTTCTTCTCGGCCGCGTTCGCCGGCGACGTCGCCGCGCGGTGCTCCCCCGCGCGGACGTGCACGACGGCGTTCGGGAAATCGGCCAGGCCGCCCGCGTGGTCGACGTCGAGGTGTGTCGCCACGACGTGCCGGACGTCGGCCGGGTCGAGACCGAGCGCGCGGATCTGCGCGATGGCCGTCTCGGCCGCCTCGACCCGGGCGCCGACCATCGCCATGAACGGACGGCCCAGCCACTCGCCGGGCCGCGCCACGGCCTGGGTGCCGAACCCGGTGTCGACCAGCACCAGGCTGTCGCCGGTCTCGACGAGCAGGCAGTGCGCGACCAGTTCGGCCCGCCGCAGCAGGCCGGGCTCGCCGTCGAGCAGCTTGCCGCCCGCGGGCCGCATGGTGCCGCAGTTCAGGTGGTGGACCTTCATACCCTGCTCCTGGAGCTCAGCCGGCGGAACTCGGTCTCGTCGTGCGCGGCGAAGACGCTCACCTCGTCGCCGTGCTCCTGAACAAGCTCGCGCACACGGCGGTGATTGTCCAGCCGGGCCCGCTTCACCGTCTCCACGCGGCCCTCGAACCACTTCAGGCCCGGCGGGCAGTGCGGCGCGGCCGGGTCGACCTGGCCGTGGAAGAAGTACGAGTCACCGGCGTTGAGCAGCCAGCCGCTGCCGGTGTCGACGGCGACGCCGGCGTGCCCGCGCGTGTGCCCGGCGAGCGGGACGAGCAGGATCTCCGGCGGCAGGCCGTCGAGCTGCCGGACGGCGCCGAACCCGAACCACGGTTCGCCGGTGTCCGCATAGGACGTCCACTGTGGACCGTGTGCGAACTGGATCCGGCGGTAGCGGCCGCGCTCGGCGGCGTCGCGCGGTTCGGTGAACGCCCGCAGCTCTTCGGCGTAGACGTGCACGCGCGCCCACGGGAAGTCGATCAGCCCGCCGGCGTGGTCGAGGTCGAGGTGGGTCAGCACGATGTCGCGGACGTCCGCCGGGTCGAACCCGAGCGCGCGGATCTGCGCGATCGCCGTCTGCGCCGGATCGGCGATCGGGTTGGACTGGCGGACGAACCCGGCGCCGAGCCAGGCGTTCCGGTCGACCGCGGCCGGCGTGCCCATGCCGGTTTCGACGAGCACCAGGCCGGTGTCCGTTTCGAGGAGCAGGCAGTGGCAGACCATGGTGGCCCGGCGGAACAGGCCCGGCCGCCCGTCGACCAGCTTGCCGCCGAGCGGCCGCATCGTGCCGCAGTTGAGGTGGTGGACGCGCATCAGGAGAGCTCCCGGTCGAGGGTGGCGTGCAAGTGGGCGGCGACGGCGCGCAGCGGCGCGACGTCCCGGCGGGTGCGGGCCAGCAGCAGCCCGCCTTCGATCGCGGCGAGCACCACGGTGGCCAGCTCGTCCGCGTGCTCGGCGGACAGCCGCTGGGTGGCGAAGTAGGCCGCGAGGATGCCGTGCCACGACGAATAGCCGTCGGCGCAGGCTTCCCGGATCGGCTCGCTCGCCGCGGCGGCGTCGAGCGCGACCGTCGCAATCGGGCAGCCCCGCTGGAAGTCCGACTCCGTCAGGAAGTCCGCCAGCGCGCCGACCGCGCGGTCGATCGCGGCCGGCGCGTCGGGCGCGTCCCGCAGGATCGCTTCGAGCAGGGCGCCGGTGCGCTCGCTCGACAGCCGGACGGCCTCGGCGGCGAGCTGCTCCTTGCCGCCGGGGAAGTGGAAGTACAGCGACCCCTTCGGCGCGCCCCCGGCCGTGGTGAGCTGGGTGAGGCCGGTGGCGTGGTAGCCCTGCGAGTGGAACAGGTCGGCGGCGGTGTCGAGCATCCGCTGCCGCGTGTCGGTGCGACGGACCATGGCGCCGACTGTAACCCAACTATGACGACCGGTCTAGTTATTTGTGGATCGGTAAAGTCCTCGGCATGGGCAACCCCACCGGTCAGCAGTTCGAAATCACCCGCGGCAACGCGCGCGCCGTCGTCACCGAGATCGGTGCCGGGCTGCGAGCGTTCGAAGTCGGCGGAGTGCCGTACGTCGAGGAGTTCCCCGAAGACGCGAAGCCGCCGAAGGGCGCCGGGCAGGTGCTGCTGCCCTGGCCGAACCGGACCAAGGGCGGGAAGTGGACGTTCCAGGGTGAAGACCAGCAGCTCGAGATCACCGAGGAGGCGCGCGGCAACGCCATCCACGGCCTGACCCGCCACCTCGAGTGGGAGCTGCTGGAGCACGCCGAATCGTCGATCACCCTGGCCGTCGACGTCGAGGTGCAGCCGGGTTGGCCGGTGCCGCTGCGGGCCACCGTCACCTACGAGCTCGCGCCGCGGGAGCTGACCGTCACCCACGAGATCCGCAACGAGGGCGAGCAGCCGATCGGCGTCGGGGTCGGCACGCACCCGTACTTCCGGATCGGCGACGTCCCGACCGACGAGCTGACCCTGACGCTGCCGGCGAGCCGCGTCCGGCCGTACGACGGCGACAAGCAGATGCCGTACGCGCCGGAGCAGGACGTCGAAGGCACCGAGTACGACTTCCGCGGCGGCCGGGTGCTGGCGGGCGTCGACCTGGACACGGCGTTCGGCGGCCTGTCGGCGGCCGAAGACGGCAGGCACCACATCGTCCTGAGCCACGCGGACCAGCGGCTGCTGGTCTGGACCGGCCCGGACTTCCGCTGGGCGCAGGTGTTCACGCCGGATGACCTGGTCGGCCGCGGCCGCGCGGTGGCGATCGAGCCGATGACGTGCCCGGCGGACGCGCTCAACACGGGCACGGACCTGATCGAGCTGGAGCCGTCGGCGTCGTGGTCGGGCAGCTGGGGCATCCGGGTTTCGTGAAGCCGCTTCGCCTGAGCGTCGCCGACGCGGGCGAAGTGCTGACACTGCAACGCGCTGCGTAGGTCACCGAAGGCCGCGCCGGCGTAGAGCTGCTGCTTCCCAGCCGAACCCCGCTGTCGGCCGCCCGGGCGAGTTCGTTAGCGTGGCGAACTATGGCGAAGGCAATTGTCGGGGGCTATGTCGTCCCCATCGACGGTGAACCCATCGACGGCGGCACGGTTCTCATCGACGGCGGCAAGATCGTCGCCGTCGGGACCGAGGCCGACGTCGACATCCCGGAGGACGCCGAACTCGTCGACGCGGCCGGCACCTGGGTGCTGCCCGGCTTCATCGACGCCCACGCGCACCTCGGCGTCCACGAGGACGGCGAAGGCTGGGCCGGCAACGACACCAACGAGATGACCGACCCGAACGGCGCCCGCTTCCGCGCCGTCGACGGCATCGACCCGTACGAGCCCGGCTTCGACGACGCGCTGGCCGGCGGCGTCACCAGCGTCGTCATCAAGCCGGGGTCCGGCAACCCGATCGGCGGCCAGACCATCGGCGTCAAGACCTGGGGCCGCAGCATCCTCGACATGACGTTCGCCGAGCAGGTCAGCGTGAAGAGCGCGCTCGGCGAGAACCCGAAGCGCGTGTACGGCGACAAGAAGCAGACGCCGTCGACGCGGCTCGGCGTCGCGGCCATCCTGCGCGAGGCCTTCACCAAGGCCCGCAACTACCAGGCGAAGCGCGCGCACGCGGAGTCCGAGGGCAAGCCGCACGAGGTCGACCTGACGCTGGAGACGCTGTCGAAGGTCCTCGACGGCGAGCTGTACTGGGACCAGCACGTCCACCGCGCCGACGACATCGTGACGGCGCTGCGGCTGGCCGACGAGTTCGGCTACAAGCTCGTCATCAACCACGGCACCGAGGGCCACCTGATCGCCGACCTGCTCGCCGAGCGCCAGGTGCCGGTCATCCTCGGGCCGCTGTTCACCACGAAGTCCAAGGTCGAGCTGCGCAACCGGACGCTGCGCTCGGCCGGCATCCTGGCCCGGGCCGGCGTCAAGATCGCGATCACGACGGACCACCCGGTGATCCCGATCAACTTCCTGGTGTACCAGGCGGCCCTGGCGGTGAAGGACGGTCTCGACCCGGCGACCGCCCTGCGCGCGCTGACCGTCAACCCGGCGTCGATGCTGGGCCTGGACGAGCGGATCGGGTCGCTGAAGCCGGGCCTGGACGCCGACGTCGTGCTGTGGTCGGGCGATCCGCTCGACGTGATGAACCGCGCGCTGCGGGTGTTCGTCCGGGGTGACGAGGTCTACCACTTCGACGAGTCGCTGGGCGAGGGCGTGGCCAAGGACCGCCGCTACCGCGAAGCCCGCTGAGTTTCGGGTGGCACGCCGGTGACCGGGCGGTTCCGGCGTGCCACCCGTCTGTTCAGGGCCGCAGCGTGCCGAGGTCGAGCTCGACCGGGAACGGGACGTCGGTGGTGAAGGTGCCGGTGACCGCCGGGGCGTCCCGGTAGCCCGAAGTGCCGGCCTGGTGGCAGGCGACCAGCGAGACCGGCTCGCCGAGGTCGACGATCCAGTAGTGCGGGATGCCCGCGTCGGCGTACTCGTCGTGCTTCACCCGGTAGTCGGTGCGCTTCGAGCCCGGCGACACGATCTCCGCCACCAGGACGACGTCGTCGGCCCGCAGCAGGCCGTCCGCGCGGCCGATCGCGGCCCGCTCGAAGACCATCAGGTCCGGCCGGCGGACGAAGCCGGGTTCTCCGGGCGGCGCCAGCCGCAGGTCCAGGTCGGTGTGGAGGACGAACGCGAGCCCGAGCGGCAGCTGCCGTTCGAGCCGGCCGGCCAGCAGGCACGCGGCCAGGTCGTGCGTCCGCCCGGAGCCGGGCGACGTCACGACGCGGCCCTCCATCAGCTCGGTGAAACCGAAGTCGGTGGCGCCGAGCGCGGCGTACTCCTCGGTGGTCAGCAGGTGACCGGGCATCCAGCCACCGTATCCGTCACATGCGGGGGACAGCCCTCGCTCGACCGGGTTACGCCTGCTTCAGCTCGCGCGCGATGACCAGCCGCTGGATCTGGTTCGTGCCTTCGAAGATCTGCGGCACCTTCGCCTCCCGCAGGTACCGCTCCACCGGGAAGTCCCGCGTGTAGCCGGCCCCGCCGAGGACCTGGACCGCGTCCGTCGTCACCTTCATCGCCCCGTCGGTCGCCACCAGCTTCGCGATCGACGCCTGGCGCTGGAACGGCAGCCCGCGGTCGCGGCGGCGGGCGGCGTCCAGGTACATCGCCCGGGACGTCTCGACCGTCGCGGCCATGTCGGCGAGGAGGAATTCGATGCCCTGGAAGTCGATGATCGGGCGGCCGAACTGCGACCGGCCCTTCGCGTACGCCACGGCTTCGTCCAGCGCGGCCTGCGCGAGGCCGACCGCGCACGCCGCGATCCCGAGCCGGCCGGAGCTCAGCGACGACAGCGCGATGCGCAGTCCCGCTCCGGGCTCGCCCAGCCGCCGGGCCGCCGGGACCCGAGCGTTCTCGAAGACGACCTGGGCCGTCGGCGAGCCGGTGAGGCCCATCTTGCGCTCCCGGGGAGCTGCCGAAAGACCCTCCGTGGCGCCGTCCACCAGCAGGCACGAGATCTCCTGCTCGCCCGTGCGCACCATCGTCGTGTAGAAGTCCGCGACACCCGCGTGCGTGATCCACGCCTTGGTGCCGTTCACGACGTAGTCCGCGCCATCCAGCCGCGCGCGCGTCGAGAGGGCGGCCGCGTCCGAGCCCGCGTGGGTCTCCGAGAGGGCGTACGCGCCCAGCAGGTCGCCTTCGAGCATGTCCGGCAGCCACTGGTCACGCTGCTCGTCCGTGCCGTACTGCGCGAGCGCGTAGCAGGACATCGTGTGCACGGACAGGCCGACGCCGACCGTCATCCACGCCGTCGCGATCTCCTCGAGGACCTGCAGGTAGACCTCGTACGGCACGTCGCCGCCGCCCCAGCGCTCCGGGTACGGCAGGCCCAGCAGCCCGGACTTGCCGAGCAGGCGGAACTGCTCGCGCGGGAACTGCTCGGCTTCCTCGGCGGCCGATGCTCGCGGCGCCAGCTCGTCCCGGGCGATCTCCCTGGCCAGCGCGACCAGGTCCGCGGCGTCGGAATCGGGCAGCAGGCGTTCGGCGGGCATCTTTGTCCTCCAAAGCGGTACTGGAAACAGTACTCTGGGCTCGACTAGAGTACAGTATCGAGTACTGGGATGGCGCGGAAACGTAGGAGATAGTGAGCCGATGCGTCCCGAACCCCGCCGACGGCCGACCGCGCGCCAGCGCGCCCTGCTCGCCGACCTGGAGGCGCTCTTCCTCGCCGAGGGCTTCGCCGAGTTCACCCTCGACGAGCTGGCCGGCCGCCTGCGCTGCTCGAAGTCGACGCTGTACGCGCTCGCGCCCAGCAAGGAGCAGCTCGCCGTCAAGGTCGTGACCCACTTCTTCCGGGGCGCCGCGGAGCGGATCGAGGAGCGCATCGCCGGGATCGACGACGCCCGCAAGCTCATCGGCGAGTACCTGGCCGGCGTCTCCGAGCACTTGAACCGGGCGTCGGCGGCCTTCATGCGCGACCTCGCCGACTTCGGGCCCGCGCGTGAGGCCTACCAGGTCAACAGCCGGTTCGCCGCCCGCCGGCTCCGGGAGTTCATCGACAAGGGTGTCGCCGACGGTGTCTTCCGCGACGTCCACGCCCGGCTCGTGGCCGAAATGACCGGCCTGATCATCGAAGGCATCCAGACCGGGGTGCTCGGACGGCGGACCGACGTGTCCGACGCCGAGGCGTTCACCGCTTTGGGGGAACTGCTGCTCGGCGGACTGAACAAATAGCGGACAGGAATTGTCAGCGCGGGGTCAATTAAACTCCCGGCGTGATCGTCGTAGGCGGAGAAGCTCTGGTCGACCTGGTTCCCGGCGACCCTCTGGATTCCACTGTGGACGGTGGGTTGCGCGCACTGCTGCCGCGGCTGGGCGGCGGGCCGTACAACGTCGCGCTGGCCGCCGGCCGGCTCGGCGTGCCGACGGCGTTCCTCTCGCGCGTCTCGACCGACCGCTTCGGTGACGCGATGGTCGAGCGCCTGCACGCTTCGGCCGTCGACACCTCGCTGCTACAGCGCGGCGATGAGCCGACGACGCTCGCCGTCGTGGCGCTCGACGCGAAGGGCGCCGCGCGCTACACGTTCTACGTCGAGGGCACGGCCGACCGGCTCGTCGCCGACCCGGGACCGCTTCCGGAGCACGTGACGGCGCTCTCACTCGGCACCCTCGGCATGGTCCTCGAGCCCGGCGCGTCGGCGTACGAGGCGATGCTGCGGCGCGAGGCGGCCCGCGGCGCGCTGACCGTCCTCGACCCCAACATCCGCGAGGCGCTGATCACCGACCCGGCCGCCTACCGCGCCCGGTTCGCGTCCTGGCTGCCGGACGTCCGGCTGCTGAAGATCTCCGACGACGACGCCGCGTGGCTCACCGAGGGCGCCGACCCGGTGGCCGCGGCGAAGACGTGGATCGAGTCCGGTGTGGACGCCGTCGTGCTCACCCGGGGCGCGGACGGGATCGCGGTGATCACCGCCGCAGGTGAGCTGGCCCACGTGCCGTCGCGGAAGGTGACGGTGGTCGACACGATCGGCGCCGGCGACACCGTGCAGGGCGCGCTGCTGGCCTGGCTGCACACCCGCGAGGTCGCCGACCTGGCCTCCCTCGACGCCGGCGCGTGGCGGGAGGCGCTGGAATTCGCGGCGAAAGCGGCGTCGATCACGGTGTCGCGCAGCGGGGCCGAGCCGCCCACGTCCGCCGATATGGCGGCCACCGTGTGAACCTGGTCCCAAAGCAGGCCCCAGGAGCAACGTCACCGCTGCGCGAACACACGTTTCTCGACTAGCGTAGAGGGGCATTCTTCATACCCCAGCGGGGCGGTGTGCAGCGAGGCCCCAGTGTTTCCTCGCGTGAACACGTGGCTACCTGCGGAACCCGCAGGCGCCGCCGGCCCGTGCCGAAACGTGAGAGGGACTTGCATGTCCGACGCGACGACTGCGGGGCAGTCCGGCGGCGAAACCGCGAAGCTGACCCTGCCGAGTGGCGAGCACGAGTTCAAGATCGTCCACCCGGTCGAGGGCGCGCCCGGGATCGAACTGGGGAAGCTGCTGGCGCAGACGGGGTACATCACCTACGACCCGGGTTTCGTCAACACCGGTGCCGCGTCGTCCGCCATCGCCTACATCGACGGTGACGCCGGGATCCTCCGTTACCGCGGCTACCCGATCGAGCAGCTGGCCGAGAAGTCGACCTTCGTCGAGGTCTCCTACCTGCTGATCTACGGCGAGCTGCCGACCGAGACCCAGCTGGCCGACTTCACCGAGAAGATCCAGCGGCACACGCTGCTGCACGAGGACCTGAAGGCGTTCTTCAGCGGCTTCCCGCGGGACGCTCACCCGATGCCGGTCTTGTCCAGCGCGGTGTCGGCGCTGTCGACCTTCTACCAGGACTCGCTCGACCCGTTCGACGAGCCGAACGTGGAGCTGTCGACCATCCGCCTGCTGGCGAAGGTCCCGACCCTGGCCGCCTACGCGTACAAGAAGTCCGTCGGGCAGCCGCTGCTGTACCCGGACAACTCGCTGGGCCTGGTCGAGAACTTCCTGCGGATGACGTTCGGCTTCCCGGCCGAGCCGTACGACGTCGACCCGGACGTCGTCAAGGCGCTGGACCTGCTGTTCATCCTGCACGCCGACCACGAGCAGAACTGCTCGACCTCGACCGTGCGCCTGGTCGGCTCGTCCGAGGCGAACCTGTTCGCCTCGATCTCGGCCGGCATCAACGCCCTGTTCGGCCCGCTGCACGGCGGCGCGAACGCGGCGGTCCTCGACATGCTCGAGGGCATCCAGGCCGACGGCGGCGACGTCGCCAAGTTCGTCGAGCGGGTGAAGAACAAGGAAAAGGGTGTCAAGCTCATGGGCTTCGGGCACCGGGTCTACAAGAACTACGACCCGCGCGCGAAGATCATCAAGAGCACCGCGGACGAGATCCTCGGCAAGCTGAAGGGCGGCGACCAGCTGCTCGACATCGCCAAGAAGCTCGAAGAAGTCGCGCTTTCCGACGACTACTTCGTTTCGCGCAAGCTGTACCCGAACGTGGACTTCTACACCGGCCTGATCTACCGGGCGCTGGGCTTCCCGACGAAGTTCTTCACGGTGCTGTTCGCGCTGGGCCGGCTGCCGGGCTGGATCGCGCACTGGCGCGAGATGATCAACGACCCGGCCACCAAGATCGGCCGCCCGCGGCAGATCTACACCGGCTACGCCTCCCGGGACTACGTCCCGATGTCGGAGCGCTGAGCCCCGGTCGTCGCAGCGCCCCGTCGTGCACCGGCACGGCGGGGCGCTTATCGTTGGGCTGCGTGACCCGAGAAGCGCCGGTTGTCCTGTGGTTCCGCCGTGACCTGCGGCTCGGCGACCACGCCGCGCTGCTGGAGGCGTCCCGGCACAGCAAGCACGTGCTCGCGCTGTACGTCCTCGACGACGTCTTGCTGAAGCGGTCGGGTGCGCCGCGGGTGGCGTTCCTCCACGGGTGCCTCCGCGCGCTGGACGAGCAGCTCGGCGGCCGGCTGATGGTCGTGCACGGCGACCCGGCGACGGAAGTGGTCCGCGCGGCACGCGCGATCGGCGCGGCGGCGGTGCACGTCAGCGCCGACCGCGGGCCGTACGGCCGCCGCCGGGACGCCTCGGTGGCGAAGGCGCTGGCGGAGCACGGCATCGACTGGGTCGAGACGGGTTCGCCGTACGCGGTCACGCCCGGCCGGGTGGTGAAGCCCGACGGTTCGCCGTACCGCGTGTTCACGCCGTTCCACCGGGCGTGGCTGGCGCACGGCTGGCCGTCACCCGCCGAACCGTCCCGTGTGGACTGGGTGGCACCGCCTTCGTCGCTGGAGATCCCGCGGCCACCGCGCGTCTCCGCGACGCTGCCCGAGCCGGGCGAGCAGGCGGCGCTGAACGTCTGGCACGCGTTCCTCGACGGCGCTCTCGCCACCTACGCCGAAGACCGCGACCGGCCGGATCTTGCCGGAACCACCCGGCTTTCGCCGTACCTGCGCTGGGGATGCGTCCACCCGCGGACGTTGCTGGCGGACCTGGACGGCAGCGCGGGCGCGAGAGCCCTGCGCACCGAGTTGTGCTGGCGCGAATTCCACGCCGACGTCCTGTGGCACCGCCCGGAGACGGCGCGCGAGAACTACGACAAGCGTTTCGACCGGATGAAGCACGACGACGACCCGGAGGCGTTCGAGCGGTGGTGCGCGGGCCGCACGGGCTACCCGATCGTCGACGCGGGGATGCGGCAGCTGCTGGCGGAGGGCTGGATGCACAACCGCGTGCGCATGGTGGTGGCGAGCTTCCTGGTGAAGGACCTGCACTTGCCGTGGTGGCGGGGAGCGCGCCATTTCATGAAGCACCTGGTGGACGGCGACCTGGCCTCGAACCAGCTGAATTGGCAGTGGGTAGCGGGCTGCGGCACGGACGCGGCGCCGTATTTCCGTATTTTCAACCCGTTGACGCAGGGGGAGAAGTTCGACCCCGATGGCGATTACGTCCGTAGGTACGTGCCGGAATTGCGTTCGGTGCCGGGGAAGGCGGTGCATCGGTTGAAGAACCGCCCGGAGGCGTACCCGGCACCCATGGTCGATCACGCCCATGAGCGCCAGGTGGCGTTGGCACGCTACGGCGAGATCACGACGGAGTCGTGACGAACCGCTGCAACGAACGATCACCCCTGAGCGACTCTTCTGCCTGAACGGCGGACGACCGCTGGAGGGGAGACAACCGTTGGACGGCGAGAACGAGCCCAGTGCTCCGGCAGGAGCGTCCCAAGCCCAGGCCGAACTGGTCCTCCGCGACGAACTGGGGCAGGCGTGGCAGCACTACCGGCATCTCGAGGTACTCCGTGGGCAGTACCTTACTTTTGCGTTCACTGTGACATTCGCGCTGGCGGCCATCGGAATCCCGGCGACGCCAAAGCTGTCGAGCAGCCCGAGCTTGCTACTCCTGACGGCGAGCCTCACCTTGTTCTACGCTCTGTTCATCACCAGCTACTACGCCAATGTGCGGAAGATCCGGTTCCTGTTGATGCATTACCAGCGGGTCATGATGGGCTTGCGGAAGCACTTCCTGACGGTGCCCGGATTCGAACCGCACCTGGCTGCTCTCGAGCTGATGTCCAGCATCCACCCGGTCATCCGGCACTGGGCGTTCCGGATCCAGACCATCTCGGAAGCCGTGTTCGTGTTCCTCCTGGCTCTGGCGACCGTGATCGAAGCGGTGACGACCGTCGCGGTTGCGCGGCATGGCGTGTGGTGGCAGATCCTGCTGATGGCGGCCATCGATGGCGTGGCTGTGTTGCTCAGCGGCTCCGTTGTCGGCTTCGCCGTACTGCTGCGGCGAGATCCCCATTCCGATCAAGGACCGATTTCCGCTCGTTGACGACCCGTCAGCTACGCAGGGCCTCCGACAGCTTGATCCGGCTACCGATGCGCAGCACGCTGTTGCCGTAGATCTTGCCGCCCACCCAGGTAAGCACCGCCACCAAAGCCACCGTGAGCACCAGTGACAGACCGATCTCCCAGCCCGCCGCCGCGCCCGTCGAAATCCGGGCCGGCATCAGGATCGGGGACAGCAGCGGGATCAGCGACAGCACCTTCGCCGCCGTGCCGGACGGGTCCTGCAGCAGCAGGTTGATTCCCGCGATGAACCCCGCGATGAGGATGATGTTCAGCGGCGAGACCACCGACTGGGTGTCCTCCTGCCGCGACACCAGCGATCCCAGCGCGCCGTAGATCGTGGCGTACAGCAGGAAACCCAGCAGGTACCACAGCAGGCCCCACAGCAACGTGCCGGTCGCGAAGCCCGACAGCGTGAACACCCCGGTCGCCGATGCCGCGATCAGGCCGGCCACGCCGAGGATCACCAGCTGCGTCAGCCCGACCAGGCCGAGCCCGATCACCTTGCCCAGCAACAGCTGCCACGGCCGCACGCTGGCGAGCAGGATCTCCACGACCCGGCTCGACTTCTCCTCGACGACGCCCTGGGCGACCATCATGCCGTAGGTGATGATGCTGAGGTACAGCAGGAACGCCACGACCAGGCCGACGACCAGCCGCTGCGTGTGGTCGGCGGGCTCCGGCGAGATCGGGTCGTCGCGCACGTGGGTGCCGTCGACCCTGGCCATCACCTCGGCCGGCTCGAGCTGTGCCGACGACAGCACGCCGTCGAGGACCTGCTGCTGCGCGACCTCGTCGAGCACCCGGCGCAGCTGATCGTCCAAAGAGGACTTGTAGGTGGCGGTCAGCTGTGCCGCGCTGCCCGAGACGAGGGCGTCGAGGTCGCCGTCCTCGACCTTCTTGCGGCCCTCGGCCGGGTCGGTGACCGTGACGGTCTCGATGTGCCGTCCGGCCTGCGCCGCCTTGACCTGCAGCTGTCGCGCGATCCCGGTCGCCTGGCCGGTCAACCCGACCGTGCTCTTCTCCGCCGAGCCGGCCAGCGCCGTCTGGAATCCCACGTACCCCAGCAGCAGCACCAGCAGCACCGCGGTGCCGACGACGAACGACCGCGTGCGCAGCCGCGTGTTCAGCTCCCGTTTCATCACGAGCCAGACGGCCCGGCGGCCGCTCAACGTCTTCATCGTTGCCCCTTCTCGGCTGCGACGTCCTGCGAAACGGCGTCGCGGAACAGCTCGGTCAGCGACCGGCGACGGCGGCTGAACTCGGTCACCGGACCGGTCGCCAGTGCCGCGGCGAGCACGGCCTGGTCGTCAGCGCTCGGTTCGAGGTCGAGCACGGCGGTGGGGCCGTGCTCCTCCAGCACGCGCACGCCGGGCAGGCCGGCGGCCCAGCCGGGGCGCGCGGCCGGCGCGGTGACGACGAGCTTGCTGTTCGCGCCCGCGGTCAGCTCGCCGACCGTGCCGACGGCGACCATCCGCCCGTTGCGGATGATGCCGACGCGGTCGCACAGCCGCTCGACGAGGTCGAGCTGGTGGCTGGAGAACACGACGGGCACACCGGCGGCGGCTTTCTCGCGCAGCACGCCGCTCATGACGTCGACGGCCAGCGGGTCGAGCCCGGAGAACGGTTCGTCGAGCACGAGCACGGCCGGGTCGTGCACCAGCGCGGCGGCCAGCTGGACGCGCTGCTGGTTGCCGAGGCTCAGTTTCTGCACCTCGTCCTTGCGGCGCTCGGCCAGGCCCAGCCGGGCGATCCAGTTCTCGGCGTTGCGGTGGGCCTCGTTCGCGCTGAGGCCGTGCAGCTCGGCCAGGTAGACGAGCTGGTCGAGGACCTTCATCTTGGGGTAGAGCCCGCGTTCCTCCGGCATGTAGCCGATGCGGGTGCGGGTTTCGTGCGTGACCGGCCGGCCGTCGAACCGGACCTCGCCGCCGTCGGCGGCGAGCACGCCCAGCGCGATCCGCATGGTGGTGGTCTTGCCGGCGCCGTTGCTGCCGACGAAACCGAACAGCTCCCCGGCGTGGACGTCGAACGAGACGCCGTCCAGCGCGACCTTGGCGCCGTAGCGCTTGGAGATCCGGTCGATCTCCAATGTCCCCTCAGTCATGTCCCATTCCCTCTTCGAAGTCCTCGGGGTCGTCGTCCGGCAGTGCCCAGCCGAGGACGATCGACGGCACGGTGGTGCCGGTGACCAGCAGCGCGGACAGCATCATCGCGCCGCGGACGCCACCGTTTTCGGTGTGGGCGGCCAGCAGGCTGTAGATCATCGCGGCGATCATCAGGTAGCTGAGGATCTGGAAGCCGGTGTAGGTGACGCGGTGCCGCCATTCGCGTTCCCGTTCGTCGAGCAGCCGCGAGAAGCCGCCGCTCATCCGCCCGGTGAGGACGCGCAGCAGCAGGAACGCGACCCCGCCGGCGAGGATGCCGCTCAGCCACAGGGCGGGAAAGACCCACTCGGGCCCTCTGGCGAAGGTGGCGGCCCCGCAGATCAGCACGAGATCGGCCGCGGCGACGACGCCCGCGAGGGTGCGCCGATGCCGCCGGGTGCGCCAGCCGGGCAGCTGCAGAGCACGCCGGCGTTCCCGTTCGTCCAGCTTGTCGAGCTGGCGATCCCAGTAGGCCGCGAGCCGGCCCGCTTTCTCGGTCATGCTCCCCCTTCGCGGTAGACCTGGGTGGACAAGGGCGTGAACGGCTCCCGGCTGAAGACCGCCTCGACGGGCAGGTCGAACACCGCGCAGATCCGGAACGCCAGGTCGAGGCTCGGATAGTGGTCACCGCGCTCGAGCGCCCCGATGGTCTGCGGATTCACCTCGACGGCGTCGGCGAGCGCGGCCCTGCTCATCCCCCGTTCGGCACGCAACACGGGCAGCCGGTTGTAGATCGGCAGCTCTTTGCCACGTCTGACCGGACTCATGGAACGTACTGTTGCAAAAACCCAACGAGTCGTCAACTCAAGAGAACATCAAGTCGGGTTGTGCGCCGGATCAGGCGAGCCCGGCCAGCGACTTGCCGACCAGCTCCGCGACCCGGGCCGCGGCGGCTTCGGCGTCCGCCGGGATCAACGCCAGCCGGGTCCGCCGCTCCAGCACGTCCGCCACGTCCAGGGCGCCCTCGTTGCGGACCGCCCACACGACCTCGGCGGCCGTGATGTCCGTGCCCGGGGTCACCGGCGCCGCGAAGTCGCTGTCCAGTTCGCCCAAGGCGGCCACCCGGGGTGCCTCGGTGCCGTACCGCGCCACCATGCGCGCGGGCGCGTCCACGAGGGACAGTTCGGCCCGCGGTGCCGCGCCGATCAGCGGCAACCGTGCCGTGCGGCACGGCGTAGCCGGCAGGCCCGCCAGCTTCACCGCCGCGTCCACCGCGTCCTCCGCCATCCGGCGGTACGTCGTGAGCTTGCCGCCCACCACCGTCAACAGTCCGTCCGAGCCCGCCAGCACCGCGTGCTTGCGGGACAGGTCCGCCGAACGGCCGCCACCTTCGATCAGGGGGCGGAGGCCCGCGAAGGACCCCGCCACGTCCGCCCGGGTCAGCGGACGGGCCAGCACCGAAGAAGCCAGCGACAACAACAAGTCCACATCGGACTCAGGGACCGTCGGCACGTCGGGAATCGGTCCGGAAACCGGCTCGTCCGTCAGTCCCAGGTAGACCCGGCCGTCCGGCTGGGGAAGCAGGAACACGAAGCGGTTCGTCTCGCCCGGCACGCCGATGTTCACCGACGTCGTGCCCAGTGGCACGGTTCCCGCGGCCAGGACCAGGTGCGAACCCCGTGACGGCCGCAGCCGGACCGCGCCGGTCAGCGTGCCCGCCCACACACCGGTCGCGTTGATCACCTGCCGGGCGTGGATGTCCAGCGAGTCACCCGAAACGCCGTCGCGGACGCGCACCCGGTCCGCCGACAGCGACGAAGCCGACAGCCGGGTCAGGATCCGGGCGCCGAACGACGCCGCCGTGCGGGCCAGCGAAACGACCAGCCGCGCGTCGTCGACCAAAGCGCCGTCGTAGGCCAGTAGCGCGCCGCGCAGGCCGACCGGGGACAGCCCGGGTGCCAAAGCCAGTGCTTCCGGCGCCGGGACCGAGCGGGGCCGAGGCAGTACCGACGACGGCGTGCGGGCCACCCGGCGGAGCGCGTCCCCGGCCCGCAACCCGGCCGCGACCACTCTCTCCTGAACCCGGGACGTGCTGGGGTACAACGGAAACAGCTGGGGCATCGCCCGCGTCAGGTGCGGCGCCGTGCGCGTCATGAGGATGCCGCGCTCGACGGCGCTCTCGTGCGCGAGGCCGAGTTCGCCGTGCGCGAGGTACCGCAGCCCGCCGTGCACGAGCTTCGACGACCAGCGTGACGTCCCGAAGGCGAGGTCGTGCGCTTCGACGAGCGCCACCGACAACCCGCGCGAAGCGGCGTCGAGCGCGATGCCCGTGCCCGTGACGCCGCCGCCGACCACGACGATGTCGACGCGCTCGCCTGACGCCAGCTCCGCGAGCTCGCGGTCGCGGCGCCGAGCGTTGAGCGAGCCGGACGTCATGGCTTCAGCGCCGCTTCGAGCACGTGGGTGAACTCTGCCAGCAGTGCCGCTTCGCCGACGTCCGCCGTGGCCGGCCGCAGCGAGAACGCGAACGACTGGACCACCAGCAGCACCGCCCGCGACTGGGCGGCGACCGGCGCCCGCCGGATCGAGCCGTCCCGGTGGCCGGCCTCCAGCAGCTGGTGCAGGGCCTGCTCGGCGAACTTCTGCGTCGCGCCCAGCCGTTCCACGATGTACGGGAGGACCAGCTCGGGGTCGACGTCGAGCAGCGTGCGGAACAGCGGATCGGCCGAGAGTGCGCGGACGCCGGCCGACGCGATCAGCACGAGCCGTTCGCGGCTGTGCGCGGCGTCGGCCCCGCGCTCGCTCGCCGTGCGCAGCAGCCCGCTGAATTCGCGGGTCATCAGGGCGGCGAGCACGCTGCGGACGTCCGGGAACCGGCGGTACACCGTCATCCGGCTGACGCGCGCGGTGCGGGCGATTTCGGCGAGTGTGGTGCGGCGCACACCGACGGCCAGCACGCACGAGCGCGCGGCGTCGAGCAGCACGTCATCGGCCACCCGCGCCGCCGTCTGACGGCTGCGGGCGTCCGCGAGCGCGGAAGGTCCCGCGCTCGGCGTGGTGTGACGTTTGACGTCCATATGTCACACTGTAGTCGTGAACGCGCTCATTGACCACCGCCTCCGCCGGTCCTGGACCGCGGAAGCCGCTGACGCCGCCCGGCTGCCCGCGCGGGCGGCCAAGTGGCTCGACCAGCGTATCGGCCCGGCGGCCCCCGGCGCCGCCCCGGCGGCCGGAATGCCGGTGGAAATACCGTCACCGAAACTGGGCGAATCTGCTCTCGCCGCGTTGTCGGAAGTGGTCGGCCGCGAAAACGTGCTGGTCGACGACGCGGCGCGGCTGGCGCGGGCGACCGGGCTGTCCTACCTCGACCTGCTGCGCCGCCGTTCGCCCGGCGTGGATTTCCCGGTGCCCGACGCGGTCGTCCTGCCGGCGGACCCCGGCGAAGTCCAGGCGGTGCTCGACGTCTGCGTCCGACACGACATCGGTGTCGTGCCCTTCGGCGGCGGAACGTCGGTGGTGGGCGGCGTTTCCGCGCTGCGCGGGGAGAAGGCGGCGGTGATCGTGCTCGACCTCGTCCGCCTCGACGCGCTGGTGTCGGTCGACGCCGAGTCGCGCATCGCCGTCCTGCAGGCCGGCGTCCGCGGACCCGAGGCCGAGCGGCTCCTCGGCGAGCACGGCCTGACGCTCGGACACGTCCCGCAGTCGTTCGAGCGCGCCACCATCGGCGGTTTCGCGGCGACGCGGTCGGCCGGGCAGGCTTCGTCGGGCTATGGGCGGTTCGAGGACATGGTCACCGGCGTGCGGCTGGCCACCCCGCGCGGCGAGTGGAAGCTCGGCGTCGCGCCGGCGTCCGCGGCCGGGCCGGACCTGCGGCAGCTGGCGGTCGGCAGCGAAGGCACGCTCGGCGTGATCACCGAAGTCGCGCTGCGGGTGCGGCCGGCGCCGCCGGTCCGCCGGTACGAAGGCTACGCGCTGCCCGGCTGGGCGGCCGGCGCGGCGGCGGTGCGCGACCTGGCGCAGAACCACGCGCTCGCCGACGTCACGCGGCTGTCCGACGGCGACGAAACCGAGGTTTCGCTGGCGTTGAACGCGGGCTTCAAGACGGCGGCCCTGCGCCGGTACCTCGCCGCGCGCGGGGTGCGGCGGCCGTGTTTCCTCATCGTCGGCTGGGAAGGCGCGGCGCACGACGTGGCGCTGCGCCGCCGGGAAACGACGCGCCGGCTGAAGGCCGCGGGAGCCGTGCGGGTCGGCAAGGCGCTCGGCGAGTCGTGGCGGCACGGCCGGTTCGCCGGTCCCCGGCAGCGGGACGCGCTGCTGGACCAGGGCGTTTGCGTCGAGACGCTGGAGACGGCCGCGTACTGGTCCAATGTGGACGAGCTGCGTGACGACGTCCGCGCGGCGCTCACCGCGTCGCTCGGGCGCGCGATCATCATGTGCCACATTTCGCACGCGTACGAGACGGGCGCGTCGCTGTACTTCACGGTGCTGACGGCCCGGGACCAGGCCGACCCGATCGGTCAGTGGCAGCGCGCGAAAGCGGCGGCCTGCGAAGCGATCTCGGGTCTGGGCACGATTTCGCACCACCACGCCGTCGGCGTCGACCACGCGCCGTACCTGGCGGCCGAGATCGGCTCGCTGGGCGTGGCGGTGCTGCGCGCGGCGAAGTCCGCGGTGGACCCGACCGGGATCCTCAACCCGGGCAAGCTGATCTAGGGGTAGGTGCGCCCGTCCGGCGGCGCGACGACCTCGCACGCGACGCCCGGGCCGTCCGCCGGGACGCCGTCCAGTTCGGCCGCCTCGGCCTGCGGGACGTCGGCGGTGCGGACCGGCTTGCCGTCGACCAGCAGCGGGTACCGGATCGGCACCGCGCCGATGTAGGCCAGCACGTCGGTCACCCGGCTGCCGTCCTCCAGCGTGATGTCCGGGTCCGTGAGCCGGACCAGGTGGTAGCGGTGGCCACGGCCTTCGCAGATGTCCAGGACCCGCAGCTGCTGCGGCGTCACGAACCAGACGGCGTGCTCCTCGACGCCCGGCAGCGCGGTGAGGGTCGCCGGACGCTGGCCGTCGCGGAATCGCAGGCCCGACGCCCAGACCGCGGCGAGGCCGTCGCAGCGGGCGTGCGCGACGACGACCGGGCCTTCGAGGCCGAGTTCCGCGCGCATCCAGCTGATCTTCGACGGGTTCGCGTTGGAGCCGTAGGCGAGCACGGCCTGCCGGTTCCGCCAGCCCGCCGGCGCCGTGTCCAGCGGGTATCCGGCGCCGTTTTCGTGCACGAAGGAGTAGCCCGGCCGGGTCCCCGGGTAGGGGTCGGCCGGGTAGTCGGCGTCGACGAAGAGAGTCAGAACGTCACCACGCTGCGCAGGACGTCGCCGTGGTGCATGCGCTCGAAGGCCTGCTCGACGCCGTCGACGCCGATCCGCTCGGTGACGAACCTGTCGAGCGGCAGCCGGCCCTGCAGGTAGAGGTCGACGAGCATCGGGAAGTCGCGGCTGGGCAGGCAGTCGCCGTACCACGACGACTTGAGCGAGCCGCCGCGCGAGAAGAAGTCGATCAGCGGCAGGTCGTTCAGCCGCATGTCCGGCGTCGGGACGCCGACGAGCACGACCGTGCCGGCCAGGTCACGGCCGTAGAACGCCTGCCGCCACGTCTCCGGCCGGCCGACGGCGTCGATCACGACGTCCGGGCCGAAGCCGCCGGTGGCCTCCTGCATGGCCTCGACGACCTGCGCTTCGCTGAGGCCCTTGCTGTTGACGGTGTGCGTCGCGCCGAAGTCCTTGGCCCAGGTCAGCTTCCGGTCGTCCATGTCGATCGCGATGATCGTGGTGGCGCCGGCGAGCTGTGCGCCGGCGATGGCGGCGTCGCCGACGCCACCGCAGCCGATGACCGCGACCGAGTCGCCGCGCGTGACGGCGCCGGTGTTGATCGCCGCGCCGAGCCCGGCCATGACGCCGCAGCCGAGCAGGCCGGCGACCGCGGGCTCGGCCGCGCGGTCGACCTTGGTGCACTGTCCGCTGTGGACGAGGGTCTTCTCGAGGAAGGCGCCGATGCCGAGGGCGGGCGAAAGCCCGGTGCCGTCCGGCAGGGTCATCGGCTGGGCGGCGTTGAACGTCGAGAAGCAGTACCAGGGCTTGCCGCGCCTGCAGGCCCGGCAGGTGCCGCAGACGGCACGCCAGTTGAGGATGACGTAGTCACCGGGCTCGAGGTCGCTGACGCCCGCGCCGACCGCCTCGACGACGCCGGCGGCCTCGTGGCCGAGCAGGAAGGGGAAGTCGTCGTTGATCCCGCCCTCGCGGTAGTGCAGGTCGGTGTGGCAGACCCCGCAGGCCTGCACGTTCACGACGGCCTCGCCGGGCCCGGGATCGGGGACGACGACGGTCTCGAGCGAGACCGGCTCGCCCTTGGCCCGCGAAACGACCCCCTGGACCTCGTACGGCATGCGAATCCACCTTCCGGCTGCACTGCTGGTTCGCCCGCAGCTTGCCACGGATGATGCGGAGATGGCGACATCCGCATGGGTGGTTGCTGCGCAACGAGTTGCGTCATTTGCAACTCACGGCTGTCGCATCGACACCAGCTTGGCGGGCCGCCACCGACGGGATGGCCACGATCCGGCCGTCCGCCACCGTAAACACCGCCACCGGCAGCGGCGAGCCGTCCTCGCGCCACGCCACGACGCCCGGCAGGCCGTCCACCAGCACCTTGTTCGCGTCCGAAGCCGCGACGAAGCGGGCGCCCGCCGCGACGTTCGTGGCGCCGGGGACCACCACCACGCCGTCCGGTGTGTCGACCGTCAGCCGGACCTCCGGATCGAGCACCCGCAGCAGCTCTTCGAAGCCGCCGTCGCGGGCCGCCCGGGCGCGACGACGAGCAGGAGTCCGACCGAGTCGGCGCGCGACGTCTTCCTCGGGCACCGTGCCCTCGTCGGCCGTCACGACGATCTCCTCGTACGGTGCCTCCGGACGGGCCCGTTCTGGATGGCCGTCGCCTCCTGGCGGGGCCTCCTGGACCACGTCCTCGGCGTCGGCGTCGGGCGTGCGAGCCGAGCACACGGTGGGCGACCGCGTGCCGCGACGGCCGCGCTGGGTTTCGAACGCCTCGGCCGGTGTGCCGGGCATGTCGTTACCTTCCTCGGTTCCGTTCCGTCGTGGTGGTGACGAGCCCGGAGGGGAGCACGGCTCAAGAGCTCCGGCGATCCCGGGGTGTTCGGCGCGATCCAGCGGATCGTGAAGGCGGTGCGGGACAGTGGTGTCGACCCGCAGCAGCTGTCGGCGATCACCCTGAACATCGCGCTCACGAACTTCTTCAACCGGATCAACGACACGATCCGGACCAGGCCGGCGCGACCTGGTGACTTCGGCTTACGCCGGGGTGACGATGTACACGATCCCGCCGGGGCCGCTCGCGACGCTGCCGTCGGCCCGGTAGCGCTTCGTCCGCTGCCAGATCTTCTCGAACTGGTCGCGCTTGTAGATGTTGCGCACCCGATCGTTGCTGCTCGACGCCGGGTCGTTCGCGATCACGTCACCGTCCTTCGTGAAGCCGACGACCACCATGATGTGCCCGGACGTTCCGTACCCGGCGCCGTCGAGTTCCGACGCCAGGAACGACTGCGACGTGATCACCGGGATGCCCCGCGCGATGTAGTCCTCCAGCTCGTTCAGCGAGTGCAGCCGCGTGATGTGGCCGCGCAGCCCGCGCGACGCGGCGTACGCGGTGTTGAAGGGCCAGTTGCCGGTGCCTTCGTAGCTGTAGTCGTAGGTGTAGCGGGCCGCGAACGCCACGGACGGATCGACGTAGTCCGCCGGGATCCACGACATCTCCGCCGCCGACGGCTTCTTGCCCCAGTACTCGGCCACCATCTCGGTCGACGTCGGGCTGCACCAGTTCTCGCCGCCGCCGCCGTACTGCGGGAACTGTCCCTTGTGGAGGTTCTGCGCGTACGCGGGCACCTTCAGCTCGATCCCGGCCGCCCGGCCCGGCTTCGTCGTCTGCACGTCGAAGCGGTCCGGCACCGCCGACGTCATCGCGCCCAGCGTCGTCACCGACGGCGTCGCGGACGAACCGGCTTCGCGGTACAGGCTGATCCGCAGGTGGTACGACTTCAGCGTGACGCCGGCCTTCATGACCAGCGTGTCGACGTCCACCATCGCGTTCGCGTCGTCCTGGCCGTCGACGCTGGTGCGCTGGATGTCGGCGTCACCGCTGGCCCAGCGGCCCATCACGTACCACGCCGTTTCGGCGCCGGCCGACGTCCGGCCCTGCGCCTCGACCTGCAGCCAGGTCTTCTCCGGCGTCTTGGCGTTCCAGGACGCGACCAGCTGCGTCGCGCCGAAGCCCTGGCGGTACTCCGGCGACGTCCACTGGCCGTACTCGTACGTCCTCGTCGTGCCGAGGCCCGGTTCGGTGTGCTCGACCGTGCCGGCCGGGCGCGTGATGCGCAGGCCGTCCCGGGTCAGCGCCAAGCCGGCGAAGTGGCCTTCGTGGAACCGGCCGCCGTTCCACTCGTGGTAGTCGATCGCCTCGTCGTCGCCGGGCCGGGCGGGCGCGGCGTCGGCGACTTGCGTGGTTACCGCAGTCAACACGATCACTGACAATAAGGTGAACAACTTGCGTGCCCGCATCCCGGCTCCCTGATCGACCCACCCAGTAGGCAGGGATTTTCGCCGCTCCGGACCGGTATGTAAACAGCTGGCTAGAGCACGGCCTGCGTCTGTGTCACTTTCGCGACCAACTTGCCGTCGTCGTCGTGGATCTCGGTCTCCACCACGACGAACTTGCGGCCGGCGTGCAGTGGTCTGGACGACGCAACGGCGTAGCCCGAACGGACCGCGCGCAGGAAGTTCGTCTTCGACTCGACGGTCGTCGTGCCCTGGCCGCCCTCGGGCAGGTTGAGGAACGCGCACACGGCGCCGGTCGAGTCGGCCAGCGCCATGAGCGCGCCCCCGTGCAGCGCGCCGCCGAGCGTGCAGAGGCTCTCGTCCCACTTCAGCCGGCTGCGCACGAGCGCCGGCCCGTGCTCCAAGACCTCGACGCCGAGGCGTTCGGAGAACGGCATGGAGCGGTGGAACAGCTGGGTCCCTTCGGGATCGGTCATGCCCGAAGCTTGCCCGATGACCGGCCGCGGGGCGATTACCTCCGAGGTAACGCGCGTCAGCTCAGCGGATTGACCAGCAGCAGCTCCGTGTTGTGGTCCGCCGCCGCGCCGACCCGGCCGAGGTCGGTGTGGATGTCGTTGTACGACAGCTCCCGGTACAGCGACGCAAGCGCTTGCGGAGTCCGGGCGCCGTAGTCCACCGCGTACGGTGCTTCGGCTTCGATCAGCGTCGTGAACAGCGACAACGTGCCGTCGGCGTTGTCCGCGACCTCGATGATCCGCGCGTGCTGCGGAAAGTCGATGTGCGACGCCGTGTTGATCTCCCAGAAGCCCTGCTGTGGCGTGTTTCCGGCGTGCGGCGTGATCTTGTTGAGGTGCGTGTGGCCGTTGACCCAGGCCAGCACGTTCGGGAACCGCTTGAGCAGCGCGACGAACGCGTTCCCGTCCAGCCGCGGGTCGAGCAGGTGCCGCGAGTCCGGCAGCAGGTTGCCCATCGTGCCGCTCGTGTGGTGGCTGAACAGGAGGAACAGCTCGTCGGTGACGTCGTGGGTGACCTTGTGGCCGAAGAAGTCGTAGTACGTCGAGCTGTTCCGCTTGAGCGTCGCCTCCACCCAGTTGTACTGCGCGAGGCCGATCGAGCCGTCGGCGAACCCGGCGTCCGTCGTCGTGTCGAGGCTGATGCCGGTGATGCCGGGGGCGATCCGGAACGTGTAGTAGACGTTCTTGCCGTCGGCGTTCGCGCCGGTGAAGCCGTGCCCGGCCGGGCCGGGGCCGGTGTTGGCGGGGTCGAGGTGCGCGCGCACGAACTCGGCCGTCGTGAACGGCCGGCGCCGCGCGTCCGGCGTGACCTCGCGGATGGTGCCCGAGCCGCCGAACAGCTCGGCGACCGGCACGCTGGAACCCGGCGTCGTGATGGCGTCGGCGAGCTTCTTCGCCGTGCTCTCGTCCTTGCCGACGACCTTGTACTTCCCGGTGTACCAGGCGTCGATGCCGGGGATCTGCGCCGGCAGGGAGCCGACGATGCTGTCGTCGTGGTTGCCGAAGGTACAGAACCACGGAACGTCGAGGCCCGGCGCGGTGAACGTCCGGATGCCCGCTTCGAGCAGGCCAGGGATCTGCGGGAAGCCTTTGGCGGAGTAGGCGTCGCCACCGGGGATCGCCGGGTTCCAGAACTCGTGGTTGCCCGAGTTCTGCACGCCTTCGTAGGCGCCGGGGTCGCCCGAGTTCGGGGTGACGCTGCCGCCGTTGAGGACCTTGAGGAACCAGTCCAGCTCGATCAGCTCGTGGTTGTCGGTGTTGTCGCCGGTGGTCACCATGAGGTCGAACGGCCGCCCGGTGAACGGGCCCTGCCGCACGCTGTTGACGCGCTCGACCAGCGCGCTGGTCGCGACCGTGCCGAGCACTTCCTGCGGCCGGTGCGCGGAGCCGATGAAGGGGTGCAGGTACTCGAAGCGCGCGGGGCTCTCCGTGTCGGTGATGTGCAGGTCGGTGAACTGCACGAAGGCGCTGAGGGCCCGGCGCCGGTCGTCGCGCCCGCTCTGCGGGGTGGCGAGATCGCTGCGAACCACGAGCGGCCAGCCGGGCCCGGCCTGGAGGCGGGTGTACGCCGGTCCGGCGGTGACCGCGGTGGCGACCTGTTCGAGGGTGGTGCCCGCCGTGGTGACCGAGCGGGTGCCGGTGAGCCGCAACGCGCGATCGAGGGCGTTCGCGGTGGGTGTGCACAGCAGCAGCCCGAGACCGGCGGCGCCCGCGGTGGCGAAGGCGCGCCGGGTGAGTTCGGCCATGTGTTCGCTCCCCAGTCTTGTCGGTTGACCGGCACCGTGCCGGACGCGGGTGGCGGCACGGTGAACATGAAAAAGATTCACCGTGACAGCTCGTTCCACTTTGTCACAGGCCCTGGGGCAGGGTGTACCGCCGAAGGTCGGACCCGCGTTCAGCAGGAGATGCCGCACGCGGCGCCGGCGGCGAACAGGCCGAAGAAGAACAACATCACGACCAGCGCGGGGATCACGGCGATGATGCCGCACACCAGCCCCGCGATGCCCATGCCCTTGCCGGTGAAGCCCGGACGGTCGGCTTGGATCATCCCGGCCCACGACAGGCCGACCGCCAGGAAGCCGAGGAGCACGTCGACGAACGGGACCCAGAACAGGACCAGCGCGACGATGCCGATCACCATGCCCGCCACCGCCATGCCGCTCGTGCGCAGCATCGGGTAGGCCACCATCGGATACGGCTGCGGGGCGTACGGCTGCACCGGGTACGGCTGGGTGCCCCACTGCTGCGGAACCGGCGCCGAAGGCGGATAGCCCGGCTGCTGGTCCGGCTGATAGGGGTCGTAACTGGTCACACCGCACCTTTTCTCTCCGTCCCCGGCGAAGTCGCGCGGAGGACTCCGCACGTTACTCGGCTTTTCGGGAATGCCTCCGCCTAGTCCGGTTTAGCACGGGTGGCCGACCGGCCGGGCCCGGAGCGACGGAGTTGTCCACAGGCGGCCCGCACGCGGCCGATTTGTCCACAGATTTGCGTGCGGCGGTTTTCGGGCGTCATTCGCCGATAGCTTGGCACCAAGGACGAATCCGGGAAGGCGGTGTGCGGGCATGGGACAGAAGGCCGTGGGGTGCGAGGCATCTTGGTGGCGGCGCGGGATGGCGGCGGTCCGGCGGCTGATCGCCGATGGCGGTTCAGCCCTTCAGGCCCGACTCCGTCACCCCGCGCACCAGATACCGTTGCAGGAACGCGAAGAGCAGCACGATCGGCAGGATCGACACGGCCGCCGCGAGGAAGAGCAGGTTCAGCTGCGGGTTCTGGGCGTTCAGCAGGCCAGAAAGCGCCACCTGGACCGTCCACGAGTCCGGCGACTGGGCGATGATCAGCGGCCACAGGAACGCGTTCCAGCTGCCGATCACCGTGATCACCGCGATCGCCGCGAAGAACCCCTTCGAGTTCGGCACCACGATGCGCCAGAACACGCCCCAGCGGCTGAGGCCGTCCATCCGGCCTGCCTCCTCGAGTTCACCAGGGAAGTCCAGGAAGTACTGCCGGAACAGGAACACGCTGAACGCGCTGAACAGGTCGGGGATCACCAGGCCGCGGAAGTCCGACAGCCAGCCCAGCGAGGAGACGACCACGAAGCTCGGCACGAACGTCACCGACGTCGGGATCATCAGCGTCGCCAGCACCGCGTAGAACACCGGGCGCGAGTACCGGTAGGGGATCCGGGCCAGGCCGTAGCCCGCCAGGGAGCAGACCACGAGCAGCCCGGCCGTCTGCAGGACAGCCACGATCGCGGAGTTCAGCAGGCTGCGGGCGAACGGCACGTCCGACAGCGAGAACAGCTTGGCGAAGTTCTCCCAGTGCACTGTGGACGGGAAGAACGTCCACCCGGGAGCGGTGATCTCCGCGCGCGAGGCCAGCCCGTTGCGCAGCAACAGGTAGAAGGGCAGCAGGAACAGCACGGCCGCCACCACCAGCGATGTCCAGCGCAGCACTGCCTTCATGCCGGCCGTCCGAACCGCAGCACCCGGCCCTGCAGCAGCGTCACCAAGGCGATGATCAGCGCCAGGATCACCGCGCCCGCGCTGCCGCGGCCGAGGTCCTGCCCGCCCGAGCCCAGGGAGGTGTAGTAAAGGTAGACCAGCGGCGGGCGGGCGAACGGCGGATAACCGCGGGAGTCGCCCATGATGTTGTAGAACTCGTCGAACGCCTGGTAGGCGTTGATCAGGTTCAGCAGCAGCACCGCCACCGCGGTCGAGCGCAGCTGCGGCAGGGTCACGTGGCGGAACACCTGCCAGCCCGGCTTGGCGCCGTCGAGCCACGCCGCTTCGTACAAGTGCCGGGGAATCCGTTGCAGTGCGGCGATGAACAGGATCATGTAGAAGCCGAGCTGCAGCCACAGCCGGGCCGTCACGAGGACCACCCAGTACAGCGGCGGGTGGATCGTCCCGGTCCACGCGACCGGGTCGGCGCCGAACAAGGAAAGGACCGTGTTCGCCAGTCCGTAGCGCACACCGGAAAACAGCGACGTCTTCCAGATCAGCGACGCCACGACGTACGAGCACGCGAAAGGCAGGAAGAACACCGACCGGAAGAACGCCCGCGCGAAGCGCAGCTGGTTGACGCCGAGCGCGAGCGCCAGGGAAAGCACGAACGTCAACGGCACGATGAACACCGCGAACACGCTGAACGTTCCGAGGCTCGACAGGAACGGCGCGTCGGTGAGCATGTGCGCGTAATTGTCCAGGCCGACGAATTGCGTCGGCGTCACCGTGTTGCGCGCGTCGAAGAAGGAGAGATATGCGCTCCACCCGATGGGCAGGTACGCGAAGATCGCGAGCCCGAGCAGGAACGGCCCGACGAACAGCCAGAACGCGCGCGCGTCCCGGCGGTTCATCCGAACAGGCGCTTCAGCTCGGACTTCGCCACCTCGACCGCCGTCTTCAGCTGGGCAGCCGGGTCCGCGCCTTCCTTCGCGATCTTCGCGACCGCGTCGGACAGCGCCGTGTTCGACTGCTGTGTCCACACCGGACCGCCGACCAGATGGCTGTTCTCTTTGACGAACCTGGCGGCGTCGGCCGCCGGGCCGGACTTGAGATTGTCCGCGCGGTCGACCAGGCTCTGCCGCGCCGGGAGGTGGAAGCCGTACTTCGTGGCGAACTCGAGCTGGTCGGCGGTGTTGTCGACCCACAGCCACTTGACGAACGCCTTCGCCTCGGCGACGTGCGCGCTCTTGGCGTTCACCATCGCGCCGTACGCGCCGACGGGTACCGAAGGCGCGCCGCTGTCGTCCAGCCGCGGAAACGGCAGCACGCCGAAGTCGTCGTCGAACGCGTCGCGGATCTTCGGCACATTCCACAGACCGGTCCACTGCATCGCGGTGAGCCCGTCGATGAACGCGCCCGGGTCCGACCAGTCCGCAGGCGCGCCGAGCAGAAGGGACCCGTTGACGTTGAGCGTGTGCAGCTTCGCCAGCGCGGTCGCCGCGCGCGGGTCGTCGAAGCCGACCTCGCGGTTGTCGTTCTTCAGGTAGTCGAGGCCGGCCGACCACAGCAGCGGCCCGGTCAGCACGGCGACGCCGCCGTCGTTGCCCGCGAAGAAGCCCTTGACGCCGTCCTTCGTGAGCTTGCCGGCCGCGTCGATCAGCTCGTCGACCGTCTGCGGCGGCTGCACGCCCGCGGCCTGCAACAGGCTCTTGCGGTAGAAGAGCACCTGCGTGTCGATGGCCTGCGGGATGCCGTAGACCTTGCCCTCGACGGTCTGCGCGGCCAGCACCGCCGGGCTGAAGTCGCCTTTGACCGGCGCGATGAGGTCGTCGAGCGCGACGACCTGGTTCTGCCGGACCCAGTCGATCTTGACCTGCGCCTCGAAGACGTCCGGGATCTTGCTGTTCTGCAGCGCCGTGACGATCTTCGAGTCGTAGTCGCCCGGGTTCCACTGCACGTTCACGGTGGCGGCCGGATAGGTGGCCGCGTACCGCTTGACCGCTTCCTGGACGCCGTCCTCGCCGTACGCGTGGTACCACTGCTGGAGGGTGACCTTCGGGGCGTCCGACGGCGGCGGGCCCGCCGAGTACGCCGTCGAGGGCGGCGGGTCACCCTGCCGGCCCGTGTTCGAACCGCAAGCCGCCGCGAACGCGCCCGCCGCGCCCAGTCCCGCGAGCGCGAGAAAGCTCCGCCTGTTCCGCTGCATCCCCAGTACTCCTCCGCGTACGTCCGTGAATGCCACACCAAGAGACACAGGGTCCCTCAACGTGGCATTCACGGAACTCAAGGCACGCCGGAGATTTACCCGTTAGAGCTGGGCGATGTCGAGCTTTCCCTCGGAGTAGGACGCCCGGATGCGCTTCTTGTCGAACTTGCCGACGCTGGTCTTGGGCACTTCGTCCACGAAGGTCCAGTTCTCCGGCAGCTGCCACTTGGCGACCTTGTCGGCCAGGAAGTCGCGCAGCTCCTCGGGCGTGGCGCTCTGGCCCTCCTTGAGCACGACGGCGACCAGCGGCCGCTCGTCCCACTTCTCGTCCGGGATGCCGACGACCGCGGCCTCGGCGACCGCCGGGTGGCCCATGACCTGGTTCTCCAGGTCGACCGACGAGATCCACTCGCCGCCGGACTTGATGACGTCCTTGGCGCGGTCGGTCAGCGTCAGGTAGCCGTCGGGGCTGATCTTGCCGACGTCGCCGGTGCGCAGCCAGCCGTCGTGGAACTTGTCCGGGTCGACCTCCGCGCCGCCGTAGTAGGAGCCGGCGATCCACGGGCCCTGAACCTCCAGCTCGCCGACCGCCTCGTTGTCCCAGGGCAGGACCGCGCCCGAGTCGTCGATCAGCCGCGCCCGCACGGACGCCGGGAAGCGGCCCTGCGTGTAGCGGTAGTGCCAGGCCTCTTCTCCGGTCGCGCCGGCGGGCGGGCGGGCGACGCTGCCCAGCGGCGACGTCTCGGTCATGCCCCAGGCGTGCAGGATCGAGACGTGGTGGCGCTCCTCGAAGGCGTGCATCAGCGACGGCGGCACCGCCGACCCGCCGACGACGACCTCGCGCAGGTGCGAGATGTCCTGCGGGTGCGCTTCGAGGTGGGCGAGCAGGCCCTGCCAGACGGTCGGCACCGCGCCGGCGAACGTGGGTTTCTCGGCGGCCAGCATCGCGGCGATCGGCGCCGGCTGGAGAAACCGGTCCGGCATCAGCAGCGACGCGCCGACCATCAGCGACGCGTACGGCAGGCCCCACGCCATCGCGTGGAACATCGGCACGATGGCCAGTGCCTTGTCGCTCTGCGCCAGGTTCATGCTGTCGCTCATGCACACCTGCATCGAGTGCAGCCAGATCGACCGGTGCGAGTAGGCGACACCCTTGGGGTCACCGGTCGTGCCCGACGTGTAACACATCGCGGCCGCGGAACGCTCGTCGACGTCCGGCCAGTCGAACGTGTCCGGCTGACCGGACAGCAGTTCGGCGTAGGAGTGCACCTCGACGCCGTCCGGCGCTTCGAGAGACGCCGCGTCGCCGTTGGCGACGATGACGTGCCGGACGGTCTTGAACTGCGGCAGCTGCTTGGCCAGCAGCGGGACGAGGGTGCCGTCGACGATGACGACGTGGTCCTCGGCGTGGTTGGCCACGAAGACCAGCTGCTCGGGGAACAGCCGGATGTTCAGGGTGTGCAGCACGGCACCCATCGCCGGGACGGCCAGGTAGGCGGCCATGTGCTCGGCGTTGTTCCACATGAACGTGCCGACGCGCTGGTCTCCCGTCACGCCGAGGCTCCGGAGGGCGTTCGCGAGCCGGGCGGCGTTGCGGCCGAGGTCGCCGTAGCTCTCGCGACGGGCTTCTGAACCGGTCCAGGTGATGACTTCGCTCGCCGAGTGCACCGACGTGCCGTGGCGGAGCAGGTTCGCCAGCGACAGCTGGCCCTCCTGCATGGTGCTCAACATGGTCGCTCCCGGGGGTCGTTCGCCGGTGAACTGGGTTGCGCCGACTCTAGTGCGGATCGGGTGAAGCGGGCATGGTCAACTACGGCTCCGTTCGGTCACGGTCGTCGCGCGATCGGGCGACGACCCGACGATGATCATGATCATCAATTTTTCCGGTTTTCCTTATGGGCAAGGAAATGCGTGCGTGAACGGCGGTGAGTGGAGGCTTCACTTCCGGGTGAGTCCGGCCACTCCGGACGCTTCTTGGGAGCGTTTCCGCAGGCCGGAGCGGGTTGCCCGGCATCACCTCCGGGGGTAATAAGTGCGTGTCGGTTGCACGGCCGCGAAGCGGGTGGCGTTTACTGGGGCCGTGGTAAGAGACGGCTGGCCAGCGCTTGCAGGAGCAAGCACACCGAAAAGCCGTCGGCCGCGAAAGCGGAGACCTGAGAGGAAAGGACTACTACGTTGGCTCTGCCTACGTTGACTCCGGAGCAGCGCGCCGAGGCCCTGGCCAAGGCCGCCGAGGCTCGCAAGGCGCGTTCGGAGCTGCTCGCGTCGATCAAGTCCGGCAAGGAGAGCATCGAGAAGGTGCTCAAGCAGGCCAAGGAGAACAAGACGATCGGGAAGACGAAGGTCACCCAGCTGCTGAAGGCCGTCCCCGGCCTCGGCGCGGTGAAGGTCGCCGCCCTGCTCGAGCAGGCCGGCATCGACCCGGACCGGCGCGCCGCCGGCCTGGGCGAGCGCCAGCGCGAGGCGCTCATCGACGCGCTCAAGTAGCTCGTCACCCGGAGCTCCCGCGAGGGGAGTGTCTTCAGCGACACTTCCCTCGCGGATCTCCCGAAGCCTGGGACGCTGGAGTGCGTGAGCGCCGACTCTTCCGGGGCCCGGCCCCAGACCCCAGCCGGGGGGCAAAACCCCCCGGACCTGCAGAAATCGGTCGGTCCGGCAACCCCGGCCGACCTCGCCGCGCGCTACCGGCGGGGCGACTTCCTGTTCACGACCGCCCAGCGCGCACTCCTCGCGCAGGGCACCCTCCGGACCGTCACCGAGACGGACCCCCGGCGGCTCGCCTCGGCGATCCCGGGTGTCCTGGCCGAGACCGGTGCCCCGCTGGCGGTCGGCGTCCTGCCGTTCGACACCGGGCCCGACACGAAGGTGCCGGGTCACCTCGTCGTACCCCGGACCGTCCACCGGTCCGAAGGGACGTCATCGCGGGCGCGGGCGGACCTGCCGGCGCCTGCGCGGGTGCGCGCGGTGCCGTCGCCGGAGCAGCACATGGCGAACGTGTGTGCCGCCGTCGAGGCGCTCGCCGCGCGTGACCTGCGCAAAGCCGTGCTGGCCCGTGCGCTCGACCTCGAGTTCGACGCGCCGGTGCCCGCCGAACGCGTCGTGCGCAACCTGGCGGCCGGCAATCCCCGGCACTTCACGTACGCGGCCGAGCTGCCGGGCGGGCGTTCGCTCGTCGGCGCGACGCCGGAGCTGCTGCTGCGCCGCACCGGCCGCACGGTGTTCTCGTCGCCGCACGCCGGCTCGATGCCCCGGTCCGCGGACCCGGCGACCGACCGCGCCAACGGTGAGGCGCTGCGGACGTCCCGCAAGGACCAGGTCGAGCACGCCGTGGTGATCGACTACCTGGTCGAGGCCCTGCGGCCGTTCTGCCGGACGCTGGACGTCCCGGCCGAGCCGGAGCTGGTCACGACACCGGCGATCTGGCACCTGCGCACCCCGATCACGGGCGAGCTGGCCGACCCGGACATCACGGCGCTCGACCTGGCGGCCGCGCTGCACCCGACCCCGGCGATCTGCGGCACGCCGACCGAGGGCGCGCGCGAGCTGGTTCAGGAGCTGGAGCCGTTCGACCGCGACTACTACGCGGGCGCGGTCGGCTGGGTCGACACGACGGGCGACGGCGAGTGGGCGGTGGCGATCCGCTGCGCGGAGATCGCGTCGACGTCGATGCGGCTGTACGCGGGCGGCGGCATCGTCCCGGCTTCGGACCCGCGGGCGGAGCTGGACGAGACGACGGCGAAGTTCCGCACGCTGCTGGCGGCGATGGGCCTGGAGGACGGCGTCTAGGGCACCCAGTGCTCTTCGGTCACCGACAGCTCGTCGGTGGTCAGCACGGCGATGGCCGCCCGGTAGCCGTCCGCCGCCTTGAGGTCGACCAGCCGGGTGCGGGCGGGGTCCAGGGCCGGGTCCTCGGCGGCGGCGAGGCGGGCGGGCTCGTCGTAGCGGGAGAACGTGATGCTCTTGAGCGGGATGCGCAGGCCGCGGCCGGTCGCTTTCATCACCGCTTCCTTGCGCGTCCAGTAGACGAAGAACGCCGCGGCCTTCTCCTCCGCGGTCAGCCCGGTCAGGTGGGCGGTCTCGGCGGGGCTGAGGGCGTACTCGATGAGGCCGTCGTCGGTGCGGCGGGTGGCCGTCTCGACGTCCAGTCCGACCGGCACCGACGGCGTCGCCGCGACGCCGATCAGCTCGCCCGAGTGCGAGATCGACAGCGTGAGGTCCTGGCCCGGGATCCGCGGCCTGCCGTGCGGCTTTCCGCAGTCTTCGCAGGTCGCGTCGAACTTCACAGCCTCGGCGGGCACGCCCAGCCGTTCCGCCGCCACCATCTTGGCGAGGACGCGGCCGGTGAGGAACCGGCGCTTGTCCGCATCCTGCCGGTAGGCCTCGAAGCGGCCGTGTTCGACGTCGTCCAGCAGACGCAGGAAGCGCGCTTCGGCGGGCAACGGCGACGACCAGCGGACCACGATCTCCATCACGCCTCCGATCTTCCCGGGCACCCACCCCTGTTGTCACGGGCGCGGACCGAGGACTGGGGGAACCCGCAGCTCCTTGATCCACTGTGGACCGGCGATCGGCGGGGCGTGTTCGCCCGAATCGGTCACCGAGCGCAGCCGACCGGCCCCTTGCGTCCGCCTGGCGCGTCACGCAGAATGGAGGTAAGCAAGCGCTTAGCCAGTGTCGGAGGAGCAGCTCACTCATGGATTTCTCTCTCAGCACCGAAGAACGGGAAGTGCGCGACTGGGTCCGCACGTTCGTCCAGCGCGAGCTGATCCCCCTCGAGCCGGAAGTCCTGCGCCGCGAGCGTGCCCACCAGCCCGGCCTCACCGGCGAGGAACTCCGGGACCTCCAGCTCAAGGCGAAGGCATCCGGCTTCTGGGGCGTCCTGACCCCGGAGGAGTACGGCGGCATGGGCCTGTCCGCCGTCATGGCCGCGCTGCTGGAGGCCGAGCTGGGACGCACCTTCGTGCCCTTCCGCTTCGGCGGGGCCGCCGACAACATCCTCTTCCACGCCAACGAGGAGCAGAAGCAGACCTACCTGTTGCCGACCATCTCCGGCGAGCGCAAGTCGTGCTTCGCGATCACCGAGCCCGGCGCCGGGTCGGATGCCAAGGCCATCCGGACCACCGCCCGCAAGGACGGCACCGACTGGATCATCAACGGCGAGAAGACCTTCATCACCGGCGGCAACGAGGCCGACTTCACCATGGTCTTCGCCATCACCGACCCGGAGAAGGGCGCGAACGGCGGGGTCACCTGCTTCCTCGTCGACCGGGAGGCCGGCTGGAAGTCCGAGTACATCGACACCATGGGCGAGTGGGGGCCCGCGTCGCTGATCTTCCAGGACGTCCGCGTGCCCGAGACGCAGATCCTCGGCGAGGAGGGCCGCGGCTTCGAGCTGGCCATGCAGTGGATCGGCCAGGGCCGCTACCTGCTGCCCGCCCGCGCGATCGGCTCCTGCGAGCGGCTCATCTCCATGGCCATCGAGCACGCCAACACGCGCGAGACGTTCGGGCAGAAGATCGCCGAACGGCAGGCCATCCAGTGGATGATCGCCGACTCCGGGGTCGAGCTCGAGGCGCTGCGGTGGCTGGTCCTCAACGCCGCCTGGCAGGTCGACCAGGGGATGGACTCGCGGCACGCGCAGTCGATGGCGAAGCTGTACGGCGGCCAGAAGGCCAACGAGATCGTCGACCGCGTCCTGCAGATCCACGGCGGCATGGGCTACACGCGGGAGCTGCCGATCGAGCGGTGGTACCGCGAGCTGCGGCTGCTGCGCATCTACGAAGGCACCGACGAGATCCAGCGCCGCACCATCGCGCGCAACCTGCTCAAGGGGCACGTGAAGGTCGGCGGCGTGCTGGGCTGAGGCCGCCTGAACGCGTGAAGCCGTCAAGGCCGCCCGGAATCGGCGGCCTTGACGGCTGTCCGGCCTGCTTACTTCTTGTTGCGGATGGCGATCGGGACGCCCGCGAGGTCCTCTTCGTTGCACAGCAGCTTCACGTCGTAGTACGGCGAGCCTTGGCGGTCGTCGTAGTCGAGGTGAATGGCCAGCACGTCGAGTGGCTCACCGAGCCATTCCTGGGCCTGGCGCAGCCAGGTCGCGCAGCGCTCCAGGGCCGCGGGGAGATCGTCGTCACGGAACTCGACGGGGCGATAGGGGACATCCTGCACCTGATCGCGGGGGTTTTCCGGCGCCGGGAGGCCCGGCGCGAGACCCGAGTCGTCCAGTTCCAGTTGGATCGTTTCCTCAGTCACCCTTCGAGCGTCCCCCACGCACGCCGTCTGGGCAAGGCGTACACAGGTAAAAGCGCCGCTAAACGGACACTCCCCACTCTTTCGCGACGATTTCCCGGCAGCGGCGCAAGTCGGCGGCACCCGGCTCCGACGTGCAGCCCAGCGCCCTCGACGCCAGCTCCGCGTAGTGCCCGGCCAGCTCCTCCAGCGCCAGCGGGCCACGTGGCGAATACCACCTCGCCACGCCGCTGCACATCTCCAGCAGCGCCAGCCGGGTCACCGCCGGGTGTTCGGTGTGGAACACCCCGGCCGCGACGCCTTCGTCGATCGCCGCCGCCCAGAGCCGCTCGTACGCGTCGCGCAGGGCCACCACCGGCTCACGCGCGGCCGGGGACAGCACGTCGACTTCGTTGTCCACCACCCGGGTTTCCGCCGGGCCGACCGCGTGCGCGAGCACGTGCAGCGCGACCAGCGTCCGCAGCCGGTGGACGGGGTCTGCGCTGCCCGCCGTCGCCTCGCGGGCGGCGTCCAGCAGCCGGTTCAGCGCCGTGTGCATGATCTCCGCGAGCAGATCCTCCTTGGTGCCCATGTAGTGGTACAGGCTCGCCGACGAAAGTTCGGCCTCCTGCGCCAGGTCCCGGATGCCGGTGCCGTGGAAGCCCTTGGCGGCGAACAGCTTCACCGCCGCCGCGCGCACCCGCTCCCGGCTGCTCACAGCCATGCGCCCGCCTTGGCGTCCCACGACCCGGCGCGCGGGTCGGCCACCTTCCGCAGCTCGCCCTTGGCCACCCGTTCCGACGGCGTCATCGGCAGCTCGTCGGCGAACGCCCAGAACCGCGGAACCTTGAAGTACGCGAGCTTTTCCGAACAGAACTCGACCAGCGAGGCCGGGTCCGGACGCTCGCCGTCGCACACGACGTACGCCTTGATCTCCTCGCCGCGCAGCTCGTCGGGTACCGCGACGACGGCCGCGAGCCGCACCGCCGGGTGCAGCAGCAGGGCCCGCTCGACCTCGTCGGCGGAGACGTTCTCGCCGCTGCGGCGGATCATGTCCTTCGTGCGGCCGACGTAGTACACGCGGCCGGCGTCGTCCATCCGGGCCAGGTCGCCGGTGTGGAACCAGCCGTTCCGGAACGCCTTCGCCGTCGCTTCGGGGTCGTCGTGGTAGCCGTGCATCAGCCCGATCCCGCGGATCAGCAGCTCGCCCGTTTCCCCACGCGGCAGCGGCTTCCCGTCCTCGCCGGCGATCATCACCTCGCGGTCGCGGGACGGCCGCCCGATGCAGCCGGTGCCCACGGTCTCGTCGTGGTCGGCGACGGTCATCCGGATGTCGCCGCCGGTCTCGGTCATGCCGAACGCCTCGTACCACGGCACGCCCCAGCGCGCCTCCAGCTCGGCGTGCAGCTCGTGCGGGATCGCGGACGCGCAGATCGCTCGGACGCGGTGGTCGCGGTCGGCCGCCGTCGGCTCCTGCCGCAGCAGCAGCGTCGGCATCAGGCCGAGGCAGTAGAACCACGTGACGCCGTACTCGCGGACCTTCGCCCAGAACGTGCTGGGGTGGAAGCGGTCCAGCACGACGAGGGTGGCGCCGGCGGCGAGGCCCAGCGCGACGTTCCACTGTGGATCGATGTAGTGGAACGGCTGCGCGGTGAGCAGCACGTCGTCCGCGCCGACGGCGGGGAAGTCGGTGGCCAGGCCGACGGCGAGGGTCGTCCAGTACCGGTTCGGCAGGACGCAGCCCTTGGGGGCGCCGGTGGTGCCGGAGGTGTACTGGATGTTCACCGGCAGCTCGGGCACCGGCGTGAAACGCGGTGGTTCGGCGGCCGCGGTGAGCCGGTCCGGGGTGACGACCTCGGCGGCGCCGATCCGGCCGAGCAGCTCGGTGAACTCCGCCGCGGCGACGACCAGCTTCGCGCCGGAGTGGCGGAGCACGTGGGCGCCGTCGAACTCGCGGTAGTTGGTGTTGACCGGCACCAGCACCGCGCCGAGCTTGGCCAGCGCGAGCCAGGTGAGCGGGAACTCGGGCTGGTTGCGCAGCATCACCGCGACCCGGTCGCCCGGCGCGATCCCGCGTCCGGCCAGCGCCGCGGCGATCCGGGAGCTTTCGCGATCGACGTCGGCGAAGGTGAAGCGCCGGTCGTCCTCGTCGAACACCCAGGCCGGGCGGTCCGGCCAGAGCGCGGCCGCCCGCGTCACGAGCTGGGCGAGCGTCCCGATTTCGGTGAGCGGCGTCACGACCGGCTCCGGAAGGCTTCGGTGGAGGCGGCGACCGCGGCCGAGTGCTCGGTGATCAGGGCGTGGCTGACCTCCAGTTCGAGGGCGGGCTCGACGTCGATGGGCGTGTCGAGGACGCGCTTCGCCATGGCCGCGGCGGCCGGGGGATGCCCGGCGATCCGCTTGGCCCAGGTCAGGGCCTCCGCTTGCAGCCGGTCGGCGGGGACGGCGGCGTTGACCATGCCCAGCTCGGCGGCCTTCCGGCCGTCGAAGCGCTCGCCGAGCAGCAGCAGCTCCTTCGCCTTGAGCGGGCCGACCAGCAGCGGGAGCAGCCGCGACGCCGCGCCCGTGACGCTCAGGCCCAGCGAGACCTCCGGGAAGGCGAACACGGCGTCCTCGGCCGCCAGGATCAGGTCGCAGCCGAGCGCGAACTCCGCGCCGGCGCCGATCGCGTAGCCGTGCACCGCCGCGATCACCGGTTGCCGCAGTGCCCGCAGCCGCCGGGTGACGTCCTGGAGCCGGTCCAGCCGGGCCCGCGAATCGCCCGGCGGGGTGGGTTCCTTGAGGTCGTGACCGGCGCAGAAGGCGCGGCCGTTGCCGGAGAGCACGACGACGCGGGCATCGCTGCGCGCCGCGGCGCCGAGCGCGGTGAGGAAGTCGTCGACCAGCTCGGTGGCGACCGCGTTCAGCCGCTCGGGCCGGTTCAGCCGGATCTGCGCGATGCCGTCCTCGACGGCGAACTCCACGGTGGGCATGCCGCGATGCTAGACGTTCGATCGATCGATAGCCTCTCCACGGACAGCGGCGCGAAGCGCCTCCGGTGCGGGTGGCGGTGGGGAGGAAGGCGGAGGTATGCGGGTCGATGCGGTCTACGAGAACGCCACGGTGTGGACGGGCGCGGGCGTCACCAGCGCCCTCGCCGTGCTGCACGGCCGGGTGGTCGCGCTGGGCGACGACGCCCGCGAGCTGTCCGCGCGCTCGCGGGTGGACCTGGCCGGCGGCTTCGTCGTGCCGGGATTCCACGACGCGCACAACCACATGGCGTGGTTCGGGATGGGCCTCGACGACGTCCCGCTGGGGGACTGCCGCAGCGTCGAGGAGGTCTACGACGCCGTTGCCGCGCGGGCCGCGACGCTGCCGCCCGGCAGCTGGGTGATCGGCAGCGGGTACGACCAGAACAAGCTGGTGGGCGGACATCCGGACCGGCACGGGCTGGACCGGGCGGCGCCGGGCATGCTCGTGCGGCTGAAGCACACGTCCGGGCACATGACCGTGGTCAACTCGGCCGTGCTCGACCAGCTGGACCTGGCCCACGTGCCGGTGGGCGGTGATGTCGTGCTCGCCGGAGACGGCTCGCCGACCGGCCTGCTGCGCGAGCAGGCGCAGCTGCTGCTGCGGCCGCTGACCTACCCGACGCCGGTTTCGCGGGTCGTGCGCGGGCTGGACCGGGCGTCCGAGCGGTACCTCTCGGAAGGCATCACCAGCGTCCAGGAGGCCGGGATCGGCGGCGGGCTGGTCGGCGAGACACCCGCCGAGCTGGCCGCCTACCAGGAGGCGCGCGACCGCGGGGTGCTGCGGGTGCGCGCCACCGTGATGGTCGCCGCGAGCGTGCTGCATGACCTGCCCGACGGCGCCGGGTTCGGCCTGGACCTCGGCCTGCGCACCGGGCTCGGCGACGAGTGGCTGCGGGTCGGGCCCATCAAGCTCTTCGCCGACGGTTCCCTGGTCGGCCGGACCTGCGCGATGCACGAGCCCTTCGACGGCGAGCCGGAGAACCGCGGCTACTTCCAGGTGCCGGAGGACGAGATCGCCCGCACGATCCGCCGGGCGCACGACGCGGGCTGGCAGATCGCGACGCACGCGATCGGCGACCGCGCGATCACCGTCGTCATCGACGCGTACGAAGCCGCGTTGGCCGCTTCGCCGCGTCCGGACCACCGGCACCGCATCGAACACTGCGCGGTGCTTCAGCCCGCGGAGCTCTCCCGGCTCGCTTCGCTGGGATTGCTCGCTTCGCCACAGGGACGCTTCGTCAACGAGCTGGGCGACGGCATGCGCGCCGCGCTCGGCGAGTCTCGCGTTCCCTGGTGTTACCGGCTGCGAAGCGTTCTCGACGCGGGTTGTGTGCTTCCCGCCTCTTCGGACCGCCCTGTGGTCAACGGCGCCCCGCTGCTCGCGCTGGCCGACATGGTGCGCCGGCGCACGGCGTCAGGCGCGCCCTTCGCGCCCGAAGAGGCGTTGACGCCGGAGGAGGCGTTGCGCGCGTACACGTACGGCTCGGCGTACGCGACCTTCGCGGAGCGCGACCTGGGCACGCTCGAACCCGGGAAGCTCGCCGACTTCGCCGTGCTGTCCGGATCGCCCCTGGACGAGTCCGGTTTGGACGACCTCAGCGTGCAAGGGACGGCTGTCGGCGGCGAACTGTGTTACCAGGCGTGATGACTCACCTCTTCCCCACGAACTCGAGGGCTTCCTCCGCCAGCGCGGGCCACGGCTCGGGCGAGTCGTTCGCCAGCGCCAGCCACTCCTTCATCGGCGTGCCCTTGTTGGCGTCGAACCGCACGCCGTGGCCCGCCTCGACCAGCGCGTCGACCCTCGCCTTCGGCAGCTTCAGCACCAGCTGCCCGCGGACGAACATCGCGAAGATCCGTCCCTGCGCGCGCAGGGCGGTGCGCCCGAAGCCGCCGGTCGCGCCGGGTGGCGTGATGCCCGGCCGTCCGGTGAACTCGTCGACCAGCGCCTCGAAGCGTTCCTCGGGTGACATCGGCGACCACCTCCTCCGCCCGTGACCGTAGCGACCACCACCGACAGAAAGGGGCCGCGATGCCCGTCCGCGACGCCGTCTCCGAAGACCTCGAAGAGATCTGCGCGCTCATCGAGGAGCACGCGGTCTACGAGAACCACGACCTCAAGCTCGACCGCGCCGAGCTGGGCGGGCACCTGTTCGGACCCGACCCGAAGGCGTGGGTGCTGATCGCGACGCCGCCCGGCGAGCCCACGACGGTGGCCGGCTTCGCCTTCTGCAGCTGGAACTTCTCCACCTGGGAGGGCAGGCCGGGGATCTGGCTGGACGACCTGTTCGTCCGGCCCGCGTACCGCAGGCACGGCCTCGGCGGCGAGCTGCTCGGTGAGCTGCGCCGCCGCACCACCGGGCGCGTCGAGTGGGACATGCAGGCGGGCAACGAGAAAGCGGAGGCGTTCTACGCCCAGCTCGGCGCGGAGCCGGTGCCCGGCTGGATCCGCTACCGCTGGCGGCCGTGACTTTCACGAGAAAGTACCCGGCCCCGTATCGTATGCGGTATGGGAGATGGTTCGGTCCGGAGGTCCTCGTCGGTCGAGGACTACGTCCGGGTGATCTACGGCCTGGTCGAACGGGGTGAGGCGGTCACGAACACCTCGCTCGCCGGCCGGCTCGAGGTCAGCCCGTCCTCGGCGTCGGGGATGGTCACGAAGCTGTCCCAGCTCGGCCTGGTCACCCACGTGCCCTACCGCGGGATCGAGCTCACCGCCGACGGCCGCCTGCTGGCGCGCTCGGTGCTGCGGCGGCACCGCCTGATCGAGACGTACCTGGTTTCGGAGCTCGGCTACACGTGGGACGAGGTCCACGCGGAGGCGGACGCGCTCGAGCACGCGGTGTCGGACCGCTTGGTGGAGCGCATCGCGGCGAAGCTGGGCAACCCGGTCCGCGACCCCCACGGCGACCCGATCCCGGCTCCCGACGGCAGCGTGGAGGAGCTGCCGGTCCGCATCCTCGACGACCTGCCGCCGGGCGCGGTGGGCGAGATCGTCCGCGTCTGGGACACGGACCCGGAGCTGCTGCGCTACCTGACGGAACACGCGATCAACCTGGGCGAGCGCATCGAGGTGGTGGAGCGCCAGCCGTTCGGCGGCCCGATGGTGGTCAAGGTGGGCTCCCCGCCGGACGCGGCCACGCACGCCATCGGCAAGGAGATCGCGCAGGCGCTGTCGGTCACCCTGCGCTGAGCGACGTACGCGCCGATGACGTCGTGAAGCGGATGTGGCGACCACTTCGCGCAGCCGACCATGGGCGCCATGACACGCTTCCGCTTCGGCATCGTCGCCGGTTATGCGCCCGACCTCACCGCGTGGACCGCCCAGGCCCGGCGGGTCGAGGCCCTCGGCTACGACACCCTGCTCGCCACCGATCCCGTCGGGCAGGCCGATCCCTTCGTCCTCCTCGGGGCCGCGGCCGCGGTCACCGAGCGGCTGCGGCTCGGCACCTTCGTCCTCGCCGATCCCTTCCGGGACGCCGGATCGCTCGCCTGGCAGGCCCGGACGCTGCACCAGCAGACCCACGGGCGGTTCGAACTCGGGCTGGGCGTCGGACGGCCCGGCGCCGAAGCCCACGCGCGGGCGCTCGGCCGGGAATTCCCCGGACCGGGTGAGCGGATCACACGGATGGCCCAGACGATCGCGTTCCTGAAGCGGGACGCCGACCGGCCGCGGCTGGTTCTCGCCGGCGGCGGGCCGAAAATGCTGGCGCTCGCCGCGCAAGAAGCCGACACCGTCACGTTCACCTGGGCGCCGAAGACCACCGAAGCCGCCGCGGAGTCCATTGTGGATCGATTCCGTGAACTCGCCGGTACGCGGCTGCCCGGGATCGAGCTCGGGCTGAACCTCATGGCGGTCGGGGCGGAACCGTCGCCCGGGATCGCCCGGTGGGCCGGTGCCGACGTGCCCGGACTCGCCGCCGCCGGTGCCGTCACCGTGCTGCCCGCCGATCCGGGCGAAGCCGCGGAAAGGCTTCTCCGGTGGCGGGAACGGTGGGGGATTTCCTACGTCACCATCAACTCCGGCTACGCGGAACCGTTCGCCGCGATCGCCGCCGAGGTGCGCAAGGCAGGTGGGTGAGGGCCCTTCCGATCTTGCCGGGTGGCGCCTACGCTCCAATGTTCGTATTCGGGAGTGCTTCGGAGCGTTGTGATGACCGGTCAGCGAACACGCACCATCGACCGGGGGGAACAGGCGGAGCTGAGCCGGCTGCTGGCCGCCGGGCCGTTCGACGTCGCCCTGCGGGCGGCGATCCGGGCCCGCGGTCTCGGGCTCGACCGGATCCGCTATCGCTTGCGCGGCAGGGGAACCACGGTCAGCCTGGCCACGCTCAGCCACTGGCAGTCCGGGCGGTGCCGTCCGGAGCGGCCGGAATCGTTGGAGGCGCTGCGGAATCTCGAGGACATCCTGAACGTGCCGGACGGCTCGCTCAGCAAGCTCCTCGGCCCGCCCCGCGGCAGAGCCCGGTTCCACGTCCAGGCCCCGCCGCTCAACTGAGGGAGCCCGCCGGGCCCGCGTAGGCTCGCGCCATGCGTGCTGTCGTGATGGAGGAGTTCTGCGTCCCGCCGGTGGTGCGGGACGTGCCGGAACCGGTGGCGCCGCCGGGTGGCGCGGTGATCGAGGTCGACGCCACCGGGGTGTGCCGCAGTGACTGGCACACCTGGCAGGGCCACGATCCCGGGGTACGCCTCCCGCACGTCGCCGGGCACGAGCTGGCCGGCCGGATCGTCGCGCTCGGCGACGGCGTCCGCGGCTGGGCGCCCGGCGCCCGCGTCACCGTGCCGTTCGTCTGCGCCTGCGGGACGTGCGCCCAGTGCGCCCGCGGCGACCAGCAGATCTGCGACCGCGAGTTCCAGCCCGGCGCCACACACTGGGGTTCCTTCGCCGAGCGCGTCGCGATCGCGCACGCCGAGACGAACCTGGTCGCGCTGCCGGACTGGCTCGGCGCCGCCGAGGCGGCCGCGCTCGGCTGCCGGTTCGGCACGGCGTTCCGCGCGGTGCTGCGGCAGGGCCGGGTCACCGCGGGCCAGTGGGTTTCGGTGTACGGCTGCGGCGGCGTCGGGATTTCCGCGGTGCTGCTCGCGGTCGCCGCGGGCGCGAAGGTGGTCGCCGTCGACGTCTCGCCGTCCGCGCTGGAGCTCGCGGCGAAGTCGGGTGCCACCGTCACCGTCGACTCCTCGGCGTTCGACGGCCCGGACGCCGTCGCCGCGCACGTGCGCGAGCTGACCGGCGGCGGCACGCACGTCTCGCTCGACTGCCTCGGCTCGCCGTCGACCTGCGCGGCGTCGGTGGGCAGCCTCCGCAAGCGCGGCCGGCACGTCCAGGCCGGGCTGATGCCGCCGGCGCAGGGCGTCGCGCCGATCCCGATGCACCGGGTCGTCGGCGGCGAGCTGGAGCTGGTCGGGATCCACGGGCTCCAGGCGCACGAGTACCCGGAACTGCTGCGGGTCGTCGAGACAGCCGGGATCGACCTCGCCGCGTTGATCGGACGGCGGATCGGGCTCGACGACGTGCCGGCCGCGCTGGCCGCGATGAACGACCCGGTGCCGGCCCGCGCGGGCGTCACCGTGGTGACGTTTCGTGACTGATCCGCGGCGGCGGGGTCAAGTGACCCGTTCGTAGCTGATCCACGCTGGCTTGTGACATTCAGGTGTGAGAACGTCTATCCCATGGTGGCCCAGCGCGAGGGGATTCGGCCGCAGGGACGCCCCGCTGGTCTGTTCGGGCGTCTCCTGTGGCCGCTCGCCTCCGCCGGTGTCACGTTCCGCGGTCAGCGGATCGTGCCGGCCGTGCTCACCGGCCGTGTCCGCCGGGAGTCTCAGGCACAATCGAGGTGATGGACGCCCTCCTGCCGCGCCCGCGCGCCGAACTCGCGCCCGGCGCCGTGCACGTGCCCGACTGGCTCGGCCTGGACGAACAGCGCGAGCTGGTCGCGGCCTGCCGCGGCTGGTCCGGTTACCGCCGCACCCGGCTGCCCAACGGCGGCGTGATGTCGGTGAAGTCCGTCTGCCTCGGCTGGCACTGGTACCCGTACGGCTATTCGCGCACGACCGGCGACGGAACGCCGGTGCACCCGTTCCCCGACTGGCTCGGCGACCTCGGCCGCCGCGCGCTGGCGGACGCGTACGGCGAGCCGTCCGACGGCTACGCCCCGGACATCGCGCTGGTCAACTTCTACGACGCCACCGCGAAGATGGGCCAGCACCAGGACAAGGACGAACGCAGCCTGGCGCCGGTGGTCTCCTTCAGCCTCGGCGACGCGTGCGTGTTCCGCTTCGGCAACACCGAGACGCGCGGGAAGCCGTACACGGATGTCGAACTCCGCTCGGGTGACGTCTTCGTGTTCGGCGGTCCCTCGCGGCTGGCCTACCACGGCGTGCCGAAGACGCTGCCGGGCACGGCGGACCCGGCGCTCGGCCTGACCGGGCGGCTGAACATCACGCTGCGGGTGTCCGGCCTCTAGTCCGGTGTGGACTCTTCCTCGGGCACGACGATGAGCCGGACGGCCACCGCGCGCGAGCCCTCGGGATGCTGCCCCGGCTCGGTGACGTACTTCCACACCAGGTTCTGGTACTCCTCCACGAACGATTCGACCTGCTCTTTCGTGAGGTACAGGCCCGAGCGGTAGATCTGGTTCCAGCCCTCGGCGCGGTCGTAGCCCGCGTAGGCGCGGGTGACCAGGCCGAGGTCGTGGCTCATCTTGAGCGCGCCGAGCTGCATCGCGGCTTCGCGCTCGTCCGGCGTCAGCTCCAGGCCGGGCGGCGTGTAGATGTCCTTCGCGCGCGATCGCCACCAGCGCTCGCGGCCGTCGCCGCGCTCTTCGATCTCTTCGATCAGCTCCAGATCGGCCAGCTTGCGCAGGTGGTAGCTGGTCGTCCCGGTGCTCTCGCCGAGGGCCTTGGCGACGCCCGTCGAGTTCGCTTCGCCGTGTTTGCCCAGGTAGGCCAGGATGTCGCGGCGCACCGGGTTGGCCAGTGCCTTGTAGAAGGCTTTCAGGTCCGCGCCGGTGAGGACGCGTTTCTCGGGACGTTCCACCATGCCGGCAGCGTACTACAGAGACTGTTTGCAAAGAATCTCTGCAGTCGGCTACCGTGGTCGGGGAGATCGGGGGTTGCCATGAAGAAGCTGTTTTGGGCGGCGGGGCTGGCGCTGCTGCCGTGGATCGCGGTACTGGGGATGACATTGCCGGACGTCGTGGCGGCGCAGCACTGGCGCCTGGCCTGGACGGGCTTGGACGCGGCGGAGGCGCTCGGCTTGCTGCTCACGGCGTGGCTGCTCGGCCGCGGCGACACCCGCACGCCGCTGGTCGCGACGGCCACGGCGACGCTGCTGCTGGCCGACGCCTGGCTGGACGTCGTGACGGCCGGCGACGACGTCGTGTTTTCGCTGCTCCTGGCCGGGCTCGAGGTGCCGCTGGCGCTCGCGTGCCTGACGGTGGCGGTCCCGCGGCCGGCTCATGTCTGAGCTGGACGCGCGGCTGCGCGACGAGATCGACGACCAGGTCGCGGAGGCCTTGGACGCCTACCTCGCCGACCGGGGAGCCGTGCGGGGCAGGCGCACGTGGCCGCTGTGGCTGGCGATCGTCCTCACGAACGTGGTCTGGCTGGTCGTGAGTGTGAAACAGGGTTAGAACCCTGTTTCACACTCCCGACCGGCGGAAGCGGAGAGTCTGGCCGGGGCGCAGCTGGGCCGCGAGGTCGAGGTCGTCCTCCTCGACGACCGCGATCACCGGGTAGCCGCCCGTCGTCGGGGAGTCCGCGTGGAACAGGATCGGCCGGCCCGACGGCGGCACCTGCACCGATCCCGGCACGCACGCCTCCGACGGCAGCTCGTCGTGACGCAGCCGGGTCAGTGCCGGGCCGGTCAGCCGGATGCCGACGCGATCGGAGTCCGCCGACACCGTGTACACAGTGGACAGCAGATCGTCCGGTGACGCGAACCAGTCGCGTCGCGGACCCGGCGTCACGCGCAGGACCGGCGCATCGGGCAACGGCGCCCGGGGCGCCAGGTCCACGGCGGGGAAGGCCCGCGGGGGCGGACCGACCGGCAGCAGCATCCCGGCGGCCAGCGGCGGCGGGCCGAGCCTGCCCAGCGTGTCCGTCGCCCGGGAACCGAGCACCGGGGGCACGTCGATCCCGCCGCGCACCGCGACGTAACACCGCAGTCCGGCGGTGGCCGTGCCCAGCACCAGCTCGTCGCCCGGCCACAGCGTGACCGGCGCGTTCATCCCGCCGGGCGACACCGGGCACGGCGCGCCGGTGACCGCCACCGTCGTGAGGCCGGAAGCCCGCAGCACGAGCCCGCCGAGCGTGACCTCCAGGGCCGCCGCGTCCGCCGGGTTGCCGACGAGCCGGTTCGCCAGCCGGAACGACGAGCGGTCCGCGGCGCCGGACCGGCCGACGCCGAGCGCCGCGTGCCCGGGACGGCCGAGGTCCTGCACGGTCGTCGAGAAGCCCGGCCGCACGACTTCGAGCTTCACGACGGCACCGCCTCGAAGCGCACCCGCGTGCCGGGCGGGAGCAGGTTCGGCGGGTCGCGTTCGACGTCCCACACCGGCACGTCCGTGCGGCCGAGCAGCCGCCAGCCGCCCGGCGACGCGCTCGGGTAGACCGCGCTGTACTCCCCGGCGATCGCCACCGAGCCCGCCGGGATGCGGGTCCGCGGAGTGGCACGCCGTCCGACGTGCAGCGCCGGGTCCAGGCCGGACAGATACGCGAACCCGGGCGCGAAGCCGCAGAACGCCGAGACGTACGCGCCCGCCGTGTGACGCTCCACCAGCGAAGTGACGCTGAGGCCCGTCTCGGCCGCGACGTCGGCCAGGTCCTCGCCGTCGTACACCACCGGGATCACCACCTCGCCCGCCGCCGCCACCGCACTGTCCACAGGGGACACCCGGCGCAGCACCGCGCCCAGCCGGTCCGCGTCCGTCACCGCGGGGTCGAACCGGACCAGCAGCGTGCGGGCCGCCGGGACCAGCTCCTCGATCCCGTCCACCGCCAACCGCGTCAGAGCCGCCTGGAAGCCCAGCACGTCGTCGCTCTCCACGAGGACCGCGCGCCGCCCGCACGGCAGCAGCCGGACGGTCATCCGGTGAACGCGGCGAGCGGGACGCCCGCGTCGGTCAGCCCGGCGCGGATCCGGCGGGCCAGCTCCACCGCGCCCGGCGTGTCCCCGTGCACGCACAGGGAGTCCGGCCGCAGGTCGAGCTTGCCGCCGTCCGCGGTCACCACGCCGCCGCCCGAAGCCATCGTCACCGCGCGCTCGGCCACCGCCGCCGCGTCGTGCAGCACCGCGCCCGGCTGCTTGCGGGACACCAGCCGGCCTTCGGCGGTGTATGCGCGGTCGGCGAACGCCTCGGCGTACGCCACCACCCCGGCCTTCTCCGCCTCTCGCTGCATTTCCGAGTCCGGCAGGCAGAGCAGCGCGAGCGCCGGGTCGTACCGGCGCAAGCCGGCGACGACGGCCGCGGCCTGCTCCGGATCGACCGCCGCGGTGTTGTACAGCGCGCCGTGCGGCTTCACGTACGACACGCGGCTGCCCGCCGCGCGCGCGAACGCGTCGAGCGCGCCGATCTGGTAGAGCACTTCGTCCGCCAGGTCGTCCGGCGCGATGTCGAGCGCGCGCCTGCCGAAGCCCGCCAGGTCGCGGTAGCCGACGTGCGCGCCGATCGCGACGCCGCGCTCGGCCGCCAGCTCGCACACCCGCCGCATCACCGACGGGTCGCCCGCGTGGAAGCCGCACGCGACGTTCGCGCTGGTCACGATGTCGAGCATCGCTTCGTCGTCGCCCATCCGCCAGGCGCCGAAACCCTCGCCGAGATCGCTGTTCAGATCCATGTCAGCCCACCCGGTATTCGCTGTCGTGCCGATCGGTGATGAACATGTACCCCGGCGCGTGGGTGATCGCAAAAGGCGGCCGCGACGCCATCAGCGCCGCCTGCGGCGTGACCCCGCAGGCCCAGAACACCGGGACGTCGCCCGGCCGCGCGTCGACCGGATCGCCGAAGTCGGGACGCGAAAGGTCCTCGATCCCGAGCGTACGCGGGTCGCCGATGTGCACGGGAGCGCCGTGCACAGCCGGCATCGCGCGGGTGATGCGGATGGCGTCGTCGACGCGATCCTCCGGGATCTGCCGCATGGACACCACCATCGGGCCGAACAGCCGCCCGGCGGGCTCGCACTGCCGGTTCGTCACGTACATCGCGACGTTGCGGCCCTGCTCGACGTGCCGCAGCGGGACGCCCTCGGCGGCCAGCGCCGTCTCGAACGTGAAGCTGCAGCCGATGGAGAAGGCGACCATGTCGCTGCGCCACAGGCCGGTCGCGTCGGACACCTCACCGGCCAGCACGCCGTTCTGCCAGATCCGGTAACGCGGCAGGTCCGTGCGCAGGTCGGCGCCTTCGGCCAGCCGGGTGGCCGGATCGCCGGGGTCGGTCACGTCCAGCACCGGGCACGGCTGCGGGTTGCGGGTGCAGAACAGCAGGACGTCGTAGGCCCAGTCCGCGGGGACGGCGATCAGGTTGGTCTGGGTGAAGCCGCTGGCCCAGCCGGTGGTCGGGTGGGCGGTGCCACGGCGGAACACCTGACGCGCCTGCGCCGGGGTGTACGTCGCCGGCTGGTCGAAAGTCGTCATCGTTTCCCCTCAGTCTTCGAGTTCCGTGCCCCGGGTTTCCGGGAGGCCGAGCAGGGCGAGCACGGCGATGCCGTAGCCCACCGCGCCGAAGACGATCGCGCCGCCCGCGCCGAGGAAGCCCACGATGGTCGGGAACACGGCGCCGACCGCGCGGCCGAAGTTGTAGGTGAAGCCCTGCCCGGTGCCGCGCAACGCGGTCGGGTACAGCTCGGCGAGGAACGCGCCGAAGCCGCTGAAGATGGCGGACATCGCGAAGCCGAGCGGGAAGCCGAGGACGAGCACGAGCCCGTTGGCACCCTTGGGGATCTGCGTGTAGGCGACGATCAGCCCGGCCGACAGCACCGCGAAGGTCAGGAAGGTCTTCTTGCGGCCCAGCAGGTCCGTGAGGTAGCCGCCGCAGACGTAGCCGACGAACGCCCCGGTGATCAGGAACGCCAGGTAGCCGCCGGTGCCGATCACGGTCAGGTCGCGCGTCTTCTTCAGGTAGGTCGGCAGCCAGGTGTTGATCGCGTAGTACCCGCCTTGGACGCCGGTGGACAGCAGGGCGGCGAAGAACGTCCTGCGCAGGAGGCCGGCCTTGAAGATCTGCGCCAGGGTGCCTTTCGGTCGTTCGGTCTTCAGCCGTTCCTCGGCGCGCGGCGCGTCCTTGACGCTCTTGCGGACCCACAGGACGAGCAGCGCCGGGATGACGCCGGTCCAGAACATGACCCGCCAGGCGACGTCGTCGCTCGCGACGCTGAACACCACGGTGTAGACGATCACCGACAGGCCCCAGCCGACCGCCCACGCGCTCTGCACGAACGCCACGGTCCGGCCGCGGTAGCGGGCCGACGAGTACTCGGCGACCAGCGCGGCGCCCGCGGCCCACTCGCCGCCGAAGCCCAGTCCCTGCAGCGCGCGGAAGACCAGCAGCGTCTCGAAGTTCGGCGCGAACCCGCAGAGCACGGTGAAGATCGTGTACATCGCGATGGTGACCTGGAGGGTGCGGACGCGCCCGATCCGGTCGGCGAGCATGCCGGCCCCGACGCCGCCGACGGCCGAAACGACCAGCGTCGTCGTGCCGAGCAGGCCGGCTTCGCCGCTCGAGATGCCGAAGTACGCGGTGATCGCGGCCAGGCCGAGCGGCAGGGTCTGGTAGTCGAACGAGTCCAGGCCGTACCCGCCGAACGCGCCGAGGAAGGCGCGGCGTCCGCGTTTTCCGAGCGTGCGGAACCAGTCGAACGGCCGGGCCTCGGTAGCGGTAGCGGCAGTCATGGGCACCTCCTGGCCAGTGTCTCTCATGGTGGCGTGCCTCACACGGTAGGGATTGTTCAACAATTCCACAAGTCGCTGATTGGATTGTCTTCTTGGTACCCTGCGGACGTGGTCATCGAAGACAGCGGCGGCGCGGGCCTCGAAACCGAGCACGGCCTGTACACGCGCAAGAGCTCGGCCGAGTGGGCCGCGGGCATTCTGCGCAACCGCATCGCGGAGGGTGTCTACCCGCCCGGCGGCCGGCTGTCGGAGCTGGAAATCGGCAAGACGCTCCGCGTTTCGCGCAACACGCTGCGCGAGGCGTTCCGGCTGCTCACGCACGAGCGGCTGCTGGTCCACGAGTTCAGCCGGGGGGTGTTCGTCCGCGTCCCGAGCGTCGAGGACGTCGTCGACATCTACCGGGTGCGCAAGATCATCGAGTGCGCGGCGGTCCGCGGGGTGACGGAGACGCCCGCGACGTTCCCGCGGATCCGGGAGAAGGTCGAGATCGGCGACGAGGCCGCGCGCACGGGCAACTGGAAGGACCTGGGCACCGCGAACGTGCGGTTCCACCAGGAGCTGGCGGCGCTGTCCGGCAGCGAGCGCGTCAACGAGCTGGTCGCCGGGCTGACGGCGGAGCTGCGGCTGGTGTTCCACATCATGGACGAGCCGCGGCGGTTCCACGAGCGATACCTGCCGCGCAACCACGAGATCCTCGACCGCCTGGAGGCGGGCGACGGCGCGGGTGCGGAGCAGCTGTTGTCGAAGTACCTCGAGGACGCGGAGGCTCAGCTGGTCGAGGCGTATGCGGACCGAGCGGAGGCGGCCCGGACGGCGGTGGCGGAGTAGGCGCTGCTGCCGAAGGCGTGCGGGGCTCCGCCCTCGGGCGGTTTCCGCGGGCGCCGCACCACTGTCGCTGGTGGGTCATCTGCCGCGGGCGCCACCGCCGAGTCGCTTCCCTGCCGCCTGCTTCCGCTGCCACCTCTCCGGATTCGGCAAAGCGGACGCTGCGCGTCCAGGCACTGTCGTCGTCCGGAGGGACTGAATCGGCGCCGGCCGGTGGGTTCGCTCGGTAATCTCGGGTGCGGTTTCGCCACCGGAGACCCCCAGCGGTGGCCGGAACCGCCTCGCTGCCGGGCCGGGCCTCCCCAGTGCCACGGCCCGGCAGCGCTTCCGATCCGATCAGGCGGGCACGGTCCACTTCTGGTTGGCGGCGCCCGTGCACGTCCAGATCTGCAGCCGGGTGCCGTTCGCGCTCGAATTGCCCGTCGCGTCGACGCACTTGCCCGAGCCCGCTCCGACGATGTCCCGCGCCGCCGTGGCCGCCCACTTCTGGTTCGCGGTGCCGCCGCAGTCCCAGATCTGCAGCTGCGCACCGTCCGCCGTGGACTGTCCGGTGACGTCGAGGCACTTGCCCAGCGCGCGGATCGTGCCGTCGGTGCCGAGCGTCCACTGCTGGGCGTTGGAACCGTTGCAGTCGTAGAGCTGAACGGCCGTGCCGTTGGCGCTGTTCGCGCCCGCGACGTCGATGCACTTGCCGCCCAGCCCGGTGATCGGCCCGGTCCTGGTGCCACTGTTGCCCTGGTTGCCGCTCCAGGTGAACGTCGCCGAGGTGTGGCCGGGCAGCGTGTACGTGAACGACGAGCTGCCCCAGTTCACCCGCACGCTCTGGGCGCTCGTGCTGGAGTTGTAGGCGATCAGGGCCTTGGAACCGTCCGGGTTCTTCCAGGCGACGTTGCGCACGGTCGAGTTGTCGTTCGAGTCGATCCGGTAGGCGCCCGGCTTCACGAACTTCGTCAGGTGGCCCATCGTGTAGTACTCGACGGTGTAGTCGACCTGCCCGCTGCGCGAGTCTCCGTTGTGGACGGTGATGAGGCCGGTGCAGGTGCCGCAGCCGCCGTTGTGCGGGCCCATGTTCTGGTCGACGCCGAGGCTCCACTTGACGAAGCTCTTCGACCAGTTCCGGGTGTAGTCCACGATGTTGTTCATGTCCTCGGCCTGCTGGTCGGCGATCCAGGTGCCACCGGAGTGTTCGGTCGAGTAGGCGTTGACGTTCGGGTACTGGTTGTGCACGGTCGTCTGCTGCGCGATGTCGCCGCCGTAGCCGTGCCACGCCATGCCGCCGAAGTTCGGGTGGTTGCGGATCGCCGGATCGTCCATCGTGGGCGCACCGTAGGACGCGTAGGTGTCCCAGTTCCAGTCCAGCGCGAGGACCTTTGTGGACAGTCCAGCGTTCTGCAACGCGGGCAGCAGGTTGTTCTTCGCGAAGTACGCCAGCCCGCTGCCGTTCCAGTTGGTCGACGGATAGCTCGAGCAGCACGTCGGCTCGTTCTGCATCGACACGTAGTCGATCGGTACGCCGGCGGCCTGGTAGGCCTGGAGGTACTTGACGAAGTACTGCGCGTAAGCCGGGTAGTACTGCGACTCGACCCAGCCGAGGAGGTAGCTGTCGTTGTCCTTCATCCACGGCGGCGCGCTCCACGGCGACGCCATCACCTTGGCCTGCGGGTTGAGCTGCTTGGCCTGCTTGGTCAGCGGGAGGACGTCGGCCTGGTCGTGCGCGATGGAGAAGTGGGTCAGGTTCGGGTCGGTTTGGCCGGCGGGCATGTCGTCGAACGTGTAGCTGTAGCGGGCCAGGTCCGAGGCGCCGAGCGGGTTGCGGATGAAGCTCAGCCCGATGCCGGTGTTCGGGTCGAACAGCTTGCGCATCGTGTCGTCGCGAGTGGACTGGCTCAGGGCGCCGCTCGAGTTCAGCAGCCACGCCGCGGTGTCCGTAAAGGACGCTCCGCCGCCTTCGAACTGTTGGTAGGTGGTGTTTTCGTCGACGTTGATGGTCACACCGCCGGTTCCGGTCCCCGCGGCGAACGTGACCGGTGCCTGCGGCTGCAGGCCGCGGGTGACCTGGCGGCCGCCGGAGTCGCCGGTGGTGGTGAGCCAGATGTTGACGGTTTCGCCGGCGGCCTGCGCGGGCGCGGCGAACGTGGCCGCGGTCAGCGCGGTCACGCCGAGCAGGGTGAGCAGTTTCCTCATGGGAGTGTCCACTTCGATCGCGCCGGGCCCGCGGGCCCGGACCTGGAGCGGGCCGGCGGCTCTCGACGTGCGCGCCGGCCCGGCCTACGTCAGGGCGTGGTCCACTTCTGGTTGGCCGTGCCGGCGCAGGTCCAGATCTGCAGCCGGGTGCCGTTCGCGGAGCTGTTGCCGGTCGCGTCGAGGCACTTGTTCGCGTTGGGGTTCACGATGTCGTGCGCCGCGGTGACGACCCATTGCTGGGCGCCGGTTCCGTTGCAGTCGTAGAGCTGCACGGGGGTGCCGTCCGCCGTGCCCGCGCCGGAGACGTCCATGCACTTCCCGAGGGCGCGGATGGTGCCGTCGGTGCCGATGGTCCAGTTCTGGGCGGCGTTGCCGTTGCAGTCGGTGATCTGGATCGGCGTGCCGTTGGCGGTGTTCGCGCCGGCGACGTCGACGCACTTGCCGCCGATGCCGGTGATGGTGCCGGTCCGGCCGCTGCCGCCGCCGCTCGAGGTGTTGGTGACGTGGACGTAGTCGACGATCAGCTGCTGCGGGAAGACCGTGCTGCTGTCGGGATCGCCGGGCCAGTACCCGCCGACGGCGAGGTTGAGGATGATGAAGAAGTTGTGGTCGTAGACCCAGCGGTTGCCGTTGAGGTCGGCCGGCGTGCGCGTCTGGTAGAGGTTGCCGTCGACGTACCACTTGATCTGGTTGGGCGCCCAGTCGATGGCGTAGGTGTGGAAGTCGTCGGAGAAGTTCGGGCCGGTGTAGGCCGCGCCGATGCCACCCGAGCCGGAGTAGCCGGGGCCGTGGATGGTGCCGTGCACGGTGTTCGGCTCGAACCCGACGTTCTCCATGACGTCGATCTCGCCGTCGGTGGGCCAGTTGCTGCCGCCGAGCATCCAGAACGCGGGCCACATGCCCTGCCCGCGCGGGAGCTTCATGCGCGTCTCGAAGTGGCCGTAGGCCTGGCTGAACTTGCCGGCGGTGTTGAGCCGGGCGGAGGTGTACTCGCAGCGGCCGTACCAGCAGTTGTAGTTGCCGGGGTTTTCCTTCTTGGCGGTGATGACGAGGTGGCCCTGGCCGTCGAGCTGGGCGTTGTTGGTACCGGAGGTGTAGTACTGCCGCTCGTGGTTGTTGACGTTGTCGCCGGTTTCGAGCTGCCACTTCGACCCGTCGACGGCGGCGCCCGCGGGGCCGTCGAAGTCGTCGGTGAAGGTGGCCGCGGCTTCGGCGGCGGCCGGGCCGAGGACCTGCTGCCCGAGGACGAGCAGTGAGCAGGCGGCGAAGAGCGCCGCCCATCGGGTGCGGAATTTCGAGGTGGACATCGTTGTCGCCTCTCTCACCGTGGGGGAACGGCGTTCCGCGCGCGCAGCACGGAACGCGGGGAGGGGAGGATGGGCCGCGCATGCCGGCGCGGCGGCAGGCGTGGTCTTGGTGGTGCCTTTGTTGTGCTCGGCAACAAAGTATGCATGGTCCAGACAAGCCGGGCAACAGTCGGCCGGACATTTTTTTTCAACCCGAATTAAGGTCGGATGGTTGTCCACAGGGCGGCGAAGTTGTGGACAGGCGCATGGGTGGCGACGGGCTTGGGCCGGTTTTGTCGGGCGGCGCGGATAGGCTGAAGCGGGGCGGCCCCCAGGGAGGGCGGGCCCTGTTCCGGCGAGGTTGAGTCGGCCTGGGCCAGGAACGGGGTTGGGGCGGCCTCGGCCCGGACCGGGGGTTGGGGCGGCCTGGGCCGGGACCGGGGGTTGGGGCGGCCTCGGCCGGGACTGGGGCTCGAGGCGGCCCGGGCCGGGAAACTTTGGCTCGGGGCTCAGGCGGGCTTGGTTCGGGAACTCAGCCCCGGCTGTGCTGGGCAGGCTTGGCTCGGGAACCCAGCCCCGGCCACGTTGGCCACGCTACTCCGCATGGTCGGGGAGCCGGGCTGGCGCGGGGGACTCGGCCCTCGCCGCGTCTCGGTTCCGATGCTCCGGCCATGGCGGGGACTCAACCCGGCTTGGCGCCAGGGACTCCACCCTGCCGCACTGGGTCTCGCGGCTCCAGTTGGCTCGAAGGCTGATTTGTTGCGGAGTCGGTTGGTCTCGGGGAGCCCGCCCCACCGCCGGAATCCCCCGGCTTGGCCTCGGCACGCCGCCTGCAAGCAGGAGACCAGAGTGGGCGCATGGTCGGCGACCCGCATGCATGCCTGGCCAGGTGAGTCGCAACCCGCCCTGGCCAGCCCGGTTCAGCCGACTCACCCGGCCAACTCGCCCTGGCCAGCCCGGTTCAGCCCACCGGCCGGGCGAGCGCACCGAGCCGCAGTCACCAGCCGGTGCCGCCGGTCACCCACGGCTCAAGCCGCGTCGGAATCCGGGGCTCCCGGCTTCGCCAGCCTCGACGTCGCTCCCTGGGCCAGCAGGTCCGCCACTGGCAACGTCGCCGCTCCCGTCGCCACCGCGTCCAGCCCCAACGACCCCAGCTGAATCGAAGTCTGGCTGAACGGATGCCGCAGCGCGTGCTCGCCCGCCGCCGCGCGGATCTGCGGTAGCAGCTTCTCGCCCAGCGCCAACCCCGCCCAACCGCCGATCACTATGCGCTCCGGGTTGAACAAGTTGATCAAGTTCGCGATCCCCGCCCCGAGGTACCCCGCCGTTTCCTCCAGCACCCGGGCCGCCGTCTTGGACTTCGCCGCCGCCTCCAGTAACGCCGAGAACTGCGCCTGCTCGTCCTCGCCCGCGATTTCCTTGCCCCGCGCCCGGCGGTACCGTGCCAGCACCGCGCCCGCTCCGATGTACGCCTCCAGGCACCCGCGGGCTCCGCAGCGGCACTGCTGACCGCCGTACGCGATCGTCGTGTGGCCCCACTCTCCCGCGCTGCTCGTCGATCCTCGGTACGTCGTTCCGTCCGTCACCACCGCCGCGCCCACGCCCGAGCCGATCAGGGCTATCACCGCGTGGCGGGCTCCTCGGCCCGCGCCGAACCACATCTCCGCCTGGCCCTGCGTCTTCGCGCCGTTGTCCACGAACAACGGCAGCGCGACGCCCGCCTCCTGCAGCAACGACACCAGCGGCACCGCGTCCCAGCCCACCGTCGGCGCGTGCACCAGCACCCGCGCCCCCTGCTCCACCGTCCCCGGGACGCCGATGCCCACCCCCAGCACCGCCGAGCCGTCGAGGTCGGCGAACACCTCGCGCAGCCCGGACGTCACCTGCTCGACCGCCGTCGCCGGGTCCGGTGCCTTCGGCAGCGGGTGCTCGGCCGTCGCCAGGCGGTTCATCGCCAGGTCGAACAGCTCGACCTTGACGCCCGTCTCGCCGATGTCGACCCCCGCCACGTGCCCGTACGCCGGGTCCACGCGCAGGAGCACCCGCGGCCGGCCGCCGTCGGACTCCACCTGGCCCGCTTCGGTGATGAGCCGTTCTTCGCCCAGTTCCGCCGTCACGTTGCTGACCGTCGCGGCACTCAATCCGGTGAGCTGGCTCAGTTCGTGCCGCGAGAGCGGGCCGTCGAAGTACAGTTTCGACAGCAGCAGGGAACGGTTGTGCCGCCGCAGATCACGGACGGTGGTGCGCTTGCTCGCCATGGGCAACCCATCTGGACTCTTACCGGCTCACTGACAGGATGCCCGATCACCGTAAGTTGTGGCTATGTATTAAGTAGTGAACTAAGTCCCGAACTGATGGTATCTGGCAGAATCCTCCCGGTGACCCAGGTGGTGCGCCAGACGACCAGAGACCTCCGGCGGCACAACCGCGCGGCGCTCCTCTCCTCCCTCTACCTCCGCGGCCCCGTCAGCAGGCTGGAACTGGTAGCTGAATCGGGCTTGTCCGCCGCCACCGTTACCAACGTCGTCTCCGAGCTCATCGCCGACGGCGTCGTCGCGGAGGCCGGATCGGTCGAATCCGACGGCGGACGGCCGCGGACGCTGCTGGCCGTGCGACCCGGATTCGGGCACGTCGTGGGGGTCGACGTCAGCGAGACGCACGTCGAGGTCGGCCTGTTCGACTGCGCGCTCGGCACCCTCGGCACGGTTCGTCACCCGCTGGTCGGCACCCGGCTCGATCCGGACGAAGTGGCCGCGCTGGTGCGAACCGGCATCGCGGAAGTGCTCGAAGGCGGCGAACCGGACGCGGTGTTCGGCGTCGGCGTCGGCGTGCCCGGCGCGGTCCGCGACGGCGGGATCGTCCACGCGCCCACCCTCGGCTGGCGCGGCGTGGCCTTCGCCGGACTGATCCACCCGGCCGTCGCGGAGCTGTTCCCGGGCCCGATGCCGGTGCACCTCGACAACCGCGCCCGCACGCTCGGGCAGGCGGAGTCCTGGCGCGGCGCCGGCCGGGGCGCCGACCGGGCCATCGTCGCCCTGCTCGGCGTCGGGGTCGGGGCCGCCGTGGCGACCGCCGGGCCGTCGCACCCCGGCATCACCACCAGCGAATGGGGGCACACCGTCGTCAAGGCCGGCGGCGCGGCCTGCCGCTGCGGCTCCCACGGCTGCCTGGAGGCCTACGTCGGCACGGAGGCGGTCGTCCGCCACTACGCCGAACGCGTCGGCAAGCAACCGGTCATCGGAGACGAAAGCGACGTCGAACTGGCCCGGATCGTCGCCGAGGCCCAGGACGCCGGCCCGGCCGCGGACGTGCTGGCCGAAACCGGCGAGTACCTCGGCATCGGCATCGCGAACCTGATCAACCTGCTCAGCCCGGACCGGGTGGTGCTCTCCGGCGCCGCGGGAGCGATCATGGGACCGGCGATCCTGCCCGCCGTCCGCGACGCGGTGCGGCGGCACGCCCTCGACTACCTCACCGGGCACACCGAGGTCGTCCTCGGCAGGCTCGGCCCCGAGGCGGTCGCGCTCGGCGCGGCGACCCTGCCCGTGGCCCGGCTGCTGGCGAGCGGGGGCCGGACGGGCTGAAAGCCTTGCGACGCAAGGAGCAGCACCGGCGACAGGTCCAGACCGCCAGTTCTTTCAGTACTTAAACTTAGGCACAAAACGTTACCGCCATGTTATTGACGTGACCCGAGTCACCCGGGTTGACTTCGGGACGTCGTTCGGTCGCCGGCGGTCGGGGCTCGCTACCAGTCGACAGCAAGAAGTCGTCGATGACCAGGAGGAACCGATGCGAGTCAAGCGCTCCGTCGCCGCAGCGCTGGTGGCTGTCATGGCCCTGGGCGGGCTGACCGCCTGTTCGGGCGGGAGCTCGAACGCCGCGCAGAGCAACCCGAACGCCGTGCTCAACGTGGGCAAGCCCGACGGCCCGCAGTCGGAGAACAACAACCCGTTCCTCGAGACGTCCGCCCTGTCCAACATGGGCTACCGGTGGATGATCTACGAACCCCTCGTGATGCTGAACCGCGTCAAGCCGCAGGAGCCGGGCAAGCCGTGGCTGGCCACGAAGTGGGACTGGTCGGACAACTTCAAGAAGCTCGTCCTCACCATCCGTGACGGCGTGACGTTCTCCGACGGCCAGCCGATGACCGCCGAAGATGTCGCCTACACGTTCCAGCTGCTGCGCGACAACAAGGCGTTGAACGTCGACGCGGTGCCGTACAAGGACATCACCGCGGCCGGCAACCAGGTGACGCTGGCCTTCGACAGCTCCCAGTTCGTCAACCAGGTCAAGATCCTCCAGACGCTCGTCGTGCCGAAGCACGTCTGGCAGGCCATCAAGGACCCGGCGCTCGACACCGTGAAGAACCCGATCGGCACCGGGCCGTACACGCTCAAGTCGTTCACGCCGCAGACGATGATCGTCACCCGGCGCGACAGCGGCTACTGGCAGGAAGCGCCGAAGGTCAAGGAGATCCGCTACACCTCCTACACCGACAACAACGCGCAGGTCGCCGCGCTGGTCAACGGCGCGTCGGAGTGGAGCTTCGTCTTCATCCCGAACTACAAGGCCGTCTACACCAACAAGGACCCGCAGCACTACAAGCTGTGGTTCCCCGCGCAGCTGGCCGTCCACGGCCTGTGGTTCAACACCGAGAAGGCGCCGTGGAACGACGCGAAGCTGCGCCAGGCGGTCAGCAAGGTGATCAACCGCGACGACATCTTCAACCAGGGCGAGGCCGGCTACTTCTACCCGAAGAACGACCAGGTCACCGGCATCCCGACGCCGGCGGGCGACCCGTTCATCGCGCCGGAGTACAAGGGCCGGACGGTCAAGGTCGACGTCCCGGGCGCCAAGGCGCTGCTGACCGGCGCGGGCTACAAGTTCGCCGGCAACCAGCTGCAGGACCCGTCCGGCAAGCCGGTCACCATCAAGCTCACCGTCCCGTCGGGCTGGTCGGACTACATCACCGACCTGGAGATCATCAAGGACAACCTGGCGCAGATCGGCATCACCGCCACGGTCGAGAAGATGAACCAGGACGCCTGGACGAAGTCGGTCGACACCGGTGACTTCGAGGGCCTGATGCACTGGACGAACGACGGCGCGACGCCGTACGACCTGTACCGCGACGTCATGGACGGCAACCGCTACAAGCCGACCGGCCAGGGCGGCATCAACGGCAACTACGGCCGCTACAAGAACGACGAGGCGACCAAGGCGCTCGAGACCTACGCGAACGCCGAGGACGACGCCTCCCGCACCGCCGCCATGGCGACGCTGCAGAAGATCATGATCGACCAGCAGCCGATGGTCCCGACGTCGGCGGCCAACTCCGGTGGCGAGTACAGCACGAAGAACTGGGTCGGCTGGCCGGACGACGCCAACCCGTACGGTCCGGCGCAGCCCACGCTGCGCAACGCGCTGGACATCGTCCTGCACCTGAAGCCCGCGGCCTGACGATGGCGGAGTCCGTGGCAACGACCGAGCAGTCCCCCTCCGACCCTGTCGCCGTCGGGTCGGAGGGGGACCTCCCCGTGGTCCTGGAGGCCGCGGGCCTCACCAAGCACTTTCCCGTGCGGCGGAAGGGCCGCGCCGCGCTGACCGGCCCGCGCCGGGCCGTCCAGGCCGTGGACGACGTCACCCTGACGCTGCGCCGCGGCCGCGTCACCGCGCTGGTCGGCGAGTCCGGTTCGGGCAAGTCGACGGTCGCGCGGCTGCTCGCGGGCCTCTACCCGCGCACCGCCGGCGACATCCGGCTGCACGGCGAGACGGTGAACGTCAAGCGCGGCAGGGCGTTCCGCGCGTACGCCCGCCGGGTCCAGATGATCTTCCAGGACCCGTTCGCGTCGCTGAACCCCGTCCACACCGTGCGCTACCACCTGACCCGGGCGCTGAAGATCCACGGCCGGGCCGGCGACGACCTCGAGAAGTCGCTGCACGACCTGCTCACCCGCGTCCAGCTGACCCCGGCGGAACGCTACATCGACAAGTTCCCGCACGAGCTGTCCGGCGGGCAGCGTCAGCGCGTCGCGATCGCGCGGGCGCTCGGGGCGGACCCGGAGGCGCTGCTGGCCGACGAGCCGGTGTCCATGTTGGACGTCTCCATCCGGCTCGGCGTGCTGAACCTGTTGCGCGACCTGAAGGAGCGCCTGCACCTGGCCATCCTGTACATCACGCACGACATCGCGTCGGCGCGCTACTTCGCCGACGAGACGATGGTGATGTACGCGGGCCGCATGGTCGAGGGCGGCGACAGCGAGACGATCACCCAGCGGCCCGCGCACCCCTACACGCGGCTGCTCATCGAATCCGCGCCCGATCCCGACCGGCTGGCCGAGGGGACGGCGAGCGACGTGCCCGCCGAGCGCGGCGCCGGTGAGCCGCCGAGCCTGATCGACCCGCCGTCCGGCTGCCGGTTCCACCCGCGCTGCCCGGTCGCGATGCAGCGGTGCAAGACCGAGCTGCCGCCGCGGTTCGACGTCGGCGACGCCTCGGGCCACTGGGCCGCGTGCTGGCTCTACGGCGGGGCCGCCCGATGAGGTACCTGCTGCAACGGCTGGCCTTCTACGTCTTCACCGCGTGGGCCGCCGTCACCATCAACTTCTTCATCCCGCGGCTGATCCCCGGCGACCCGGTGCAGTCGCTGATCGCGAAGAACCAGGGCATGCTCAGCGCGGACGCCATCCAGTCGCTGTATGTCCTCTTCGGACTCGACAAGAACGAGAGCCTGGTCTCGCAGTACTTCGACTACTGGGGCCAGCTCTTCCGGGGTGACCTCGGCCTGTCGTTCACGTTCTTCCCGACGCCGGTGTCCGAGCTGCTCGGCGACAGCCTGCCGTGGACGATCATCCTGGTCGGCCTGACCACGGTCATCGGCTTCGCGCTCGGCACCGGGCTCGGCGTGGTCGCGGGCTGGAAGCGCGGCTCGTGGGTCGACGGACTGCTGCCGGTGACGACGTTCCTGTCGTCGGTGCCGTACTTCTGGCTCGGCCTGATCGCGCTGGCGCTGCTGGCCGGGCCCGGCAGCTTCTTCCCGTCGTCCGGCGGCTACGACCCGGGACTGGTGCCGAGCTGGGACGGCGCGTTCATCGGCAGCGCCGTCCAGCACGGCCTGCTGCCCGCGATCACCATCCTGATCAGCTCGGTGGGCAGCTGGATCCTCGGCATGCGCAACATGATGGTCACCGTCGCGTCGGAGGACTACGTCACCGTCGCGCACGCCAAGGGCCTGCCCGAACGCCGGGTGATGCTCGGGTACGCGGCTCGCAACGCGCTGCTGCCCAGCGTGTCCGGCTTCGCGCTGGCGCTGGGCTTCATCGTCGGCGGGACACTGCTGGTGGAGATCGTCTTCTCCTACCCGGGCGTCGGCTTCCAGCTGTTCCAGGCGGTCGGCTCGCAGGACTACCCGCTGATGCAGGGCATCTTCCTCATCATCACGCTGTCGGTGCTGGTGGCCAACCTGTTCGCCGACGTCGCCTACCTCGCGCTCGACCCGCGCACCCGGAAGGAGGGCTGACATGGCCGTACCCGCGGCGGACGTCAAAGCCGCCCAGGCCCTTCCCGTCGACGCGGCCGCCCGGCGGCGCCGGTTCCGCTTCCTGACCGGCGGCAAGACCGTCACCGGCCTCGCCGTCATCGTGTTCTTCCTGGTGATCGCGGTCATCGGGGAGTGGATCGCGCCGTACGACCCGTCGGCGCGCAGCAGCGACCTGCTCGAAGGCCCGTCCGGCAGGCACTGGTTCGGGACCACCCACCTCGGCCAGGACATCTTCAGCCAGGTCGTGGTCGGCACGCGCAGCGTCATGCTCGTCGGGCTGACCGCCGGTGTGGTGGCGACAGTCCTCGCCGTCGTCGTCGGCGTGGCGTCCGGATACCTCGGCGGGACGCCCGGTGAGGGTCTGTCCGCGCTGTCCAACGTGTTCCTCGTGATCCCGGCGCTGCCGCTGATCATCATCATCGGCAGCGCGGTGCCCACCGGCGGCGACTACCTGGTGGCGGTGATCATCGGGTTCACGTCGTGGGCGTGGGGCGCGCGGGTGCTGCGAGCGCAGACGTTGTCGCTGCGGGGCCGGGAATACGTCGAAGCCGCACGGGCGACCGGCGAATCGACGTGGCGGATCATCTTCTTCGAGATCCTGCCCAACCTGACCGCGGTCATCGCGTCCAGCTTCGTCGGCACGGTCATCTTCGCGGTGATGTCGGAGATCACGCTCGCCTTCGTCGGCGTCTCCGGACTGTCCAACTGGAACTGGGGCACGATCCTGTTCTGGGCGCAGAGCCAGCAGGCCCTGGCGCAGGGCGCGTGGTGGTGGTTCGTGCCGGCCGGACTGGCGATCGCGATCCTCGGCACCGCGCTGTCCCTGCTCAACTTCGGCATCGACGAGTTCGTCAGCCCGCGGCTGCGCGGCAGCGGCAAGTCCCGCGTGCGCGGCGCAGACGGGCGGACGCATCGCATGCGCGTGGGCTTCACGCCCGTGCTCGGGCGGGAGGAACAGCCATGATGGACCCGGTTCTGGAAATCAAGGGTCTCGACGTCGACTACGGCGTCGGCGACGAAGCCGTGCGCGCGGTCCGGGACGTGCACCTGACGCTGCACCGCGGCGAGGTCCTCGGCCTGGCCGGGGAAAGCGGCAGCGGGAAGTCCACTTTGGCCTACGGGCTGACGCGGCTGCTCGCGCCGCCGGGCGTGATCCGCGGCGGCGAGGTGATCTACCACCCCGCCGACGGCGAGCCGTACGACGTGCTGAAGCTGACGGACAGGCAGCTGCGCGACTTCCGCTGGGCCGAAACGTCCATTGTGTTCCAGGGTGCGATGAACTCGCTGAACCCGGTGCACAAGGTCGTCACGCAGCTGGTCGACGTCATCAAGGCGCACGAGCCGCGCACGACCCGCGCCGGCCGGGTGGCGCGCGCCCGCGACCTGCTCAAGCTGGTCGGGATCGCGGCCGACCGGCTGGAGGCGTACCCGCACCAGCTCTCCGGCGGCATGCGGCAGCGCGTGATGATCGCGATGGCGCTCGCGCTGGAACCGCGGATCGTCATCATGGACGAGCCGACGACCGCGCTCGACGTCGTCATGCAGCGGCAGATCCTCGGCCAGCTCGTGGAACTGCGCGAGCGGCTGGGCTTTTCGGTCCTGTTCATCACGCACGACCTGTCGCTGCTGGTCGAGTTCTCGGACCGGATCGCGATCATGTACGGCGGCCGGATCGTCGAGCAGGCACCGGCGGCCGACCTCTACCGGGACGCGCTGCACCCGTACAGCCACGGCCTGCTGAACTCGTTCCCGGCCCTGCGCGGTCCGCGCCGCGAGCTGGCCGGGATCCCGGGGTCGCCGCCGGACACGCGGGGCATGCCGCCGGGCTGCGCGTTCCACCCGCGGTGCCCGAAGGCCTTCGAACCGTGCCCGGACCGCGTGCCGCTGCTCGGAACGCCCGGCGACCCGGCGCGCGAGGTGGCGTGCTGGCTGCACCCCGTCGCCACTTCCTGACCGCCCGTCCTGCCCGGTATCCCTGGAGGAGTGCTGCCTTGACCGAGACCACCGCCGCGACCGCCGAACAGCAGGCGCTGATCGACACCCTGCCGCCGGACTTCCGCTGGGGCGTGGCCACCGCCGCGTACCAGATCGAAGGCGCGGTCTCCGAAGACGGGCGCACACCGTCCATCTGGGACACGTTCTGCCGGGTGCCGTGGGCCATCGACAACAACGACACCGGTGACGTGGCGTGCGACCACTACCACCGGATGCCCGGAGACATCGCGCTGGTCGGCGAGCTGGGCGCGGACACCTACCGGTTCTCCGTGGCGTGGCCGCGGGTCCAGCCGCACGGCCGCGGCGGCGTCAACGAGGCGGGCATCGGGTTCTACGACCGGCTGGTCGACGAGACGCTGAGCCGCGGCATCACGCCGTGGCTGACGCTGTACCACTGGGACCTCCCGCAGGAGCTGGAGGACGCGGGCGGCTGGCCGGCGCGCGACACGGCGTACCGGTTCGCCGACTACGCGATGCTCGTGTTCGACCGGCTGAAGGACCGCGTCCGGCACTGGACGACGCTGAACGAGCCCTGGTGCTCGGCGATGCACGGGTACATCCACGGCGTGATGGCGCCGGGGCGGCGCGACTACGCGGCCGGCATGCACGCGGTGCACCACCTGCTGCTGGGCCACGGCCTCGCGGTGCAGCGGATGCGGGCGGCCGCGCCGGCGGACACGCAGTTCGGCATCACGCTCAACATGTGCACGGCCGACCCGGCCACGGACTCGCCGGAGGACGTCCGCGCGGCGCGGCAGGCCGACGGCCTCGGCGTCCGGATCTACCTGGACCCGCTGGTCCACGGCCGCTACCCGGCGGACGTCGTGGACGACCTGGCCGCACGCGGAGTGCGTCTCCCGGTCCAGGACGGCGACCTCGCCGTCATTTCCACGCCGCTGGACTTCCTGGGCGTGAACTACTACTTCGGCCAGCAGTTCTCGGGCGTGGACGAGTCGGGCCGCGCGGTCGACGACGAAGGCGTCCCGGCCTCGCGGGTGGTCCCGTTCGGCGAGCCGACGACGGCGATGGGCTGGGAAATCCTGCCGGGCAAGTTCACGGAGCTGCTGACGCGGCTGGGCCGCGACTACCCGGGCCTGCCGATGTACATCACGGAGAACGGCTCGGCGTTCGACGACGACCCGGACTCGTCGGGCTTCGTCCGCGACGAAGAACGGACCGCCTACCTGGCGTCGCACATCGCGGCGGTGGCGGCGGCGCGTCAGGCGGGGGCGGACGTCCGGGGGTACTTCGCCTGGTCCCTCCTGGACAACTTCGAGTGGGCGTACGGGTACGCGAAGCGGTTCGGGCTGATCCGCGTGGACTACGAGACACAGGCGCGGACGATCAAGCAGAGCGGCTACTTCTACCGCGACACGATCCGGCGGGTCCGGGGTAGCTGAACCGGGGGTGGGGCGGGCCCCACCAGGTCGCCGGTGGCTCGCCCCATGGTCGTGGCCCGCGGGTTTCCCTAGCGTCGGTGGGGCAGCCGACCCAGGGGGTGGAAATGACCGTCCAGACGGAAGCCCGTCCTGCTCCGGTCCGTGTGGCGCGGAAACCGGTGTGGTGGCGACGGCCGTGGGTGGCGCCGCTCGCCGCGATCGTCGGTCTCTTCCTCGCCTACTCCCTGCCGCCGTACCTCACGCTCGATCCGGCGCGGGCGCGGGTGCCCGCGCCGCCGGGGTTCGCCGCGCACTACTGGTTCCTGCTCGCGCACATCACCTTCGGCACGGTGGCCATCGTCGGGGTGGTCCTGCAGATCTGGCCGTGGCTGCGCCGGGCGCACCCGGTCGCGCACCGCCGGATCGGGCGGATCTACGTCTTCGGCGGGGCCCTGCCGTCGGCGGTGATGGCCGCCGTCATCGGCGCGGTCAGCCCGTTCGGCCCGATCCTCGGCACGCTCGACGTCGTGGGCGCGCTCCTGTGGTTCGGCTTCACCGTGGCCGGCTGGCGGGCGGTCCGGCAGCGGCGGTTCGCCGACCACCGGAAGTGGATGGTCCGCAGCTTCGCGATGACCATGAACACGCTCACGACCAGGGCGTTGTCGCCGCTCTGCTACCTGATCCTGATGACGCGGACACCGGGCAAGGGCGTCGCCCTCATCCTCGATGCGGCCACTCTTTCGGGTGCGTTGAGCCTGCTGACTTTGCTGGGGCTCAGTCAGTGGTGGCTGGAGCGGAAGCCGAAGCCAGCCATCGCGCGATGATCGTCCGCTGGATCTCCGACGCGCCTTCGTAGATCCGGGGCGCTCGGACCTCGCGGTAGAGGTGCTCCAGCAGGTGCCCGCGCCGCAACGCGCGGGCGCCGTGCAGCTGCACCGCCGAGTCCACGACGAACTGCGCGGCCTCGGTGGCGAACAGCTTCGCCATCGCCGCGCGGCCGCCGAGGTTCTGCTCGCCCGCGTCGTACGCACCGGCGGCGGCGTAGACCAGCAGGCGCGCGGCTTCGGTCCGGGTGGCCATCTCGGCCAGCGTGTGCGCGACCGCCTGCTGCTTGATCAACGGCCCGCCGAAGGCTTCCCGCGTGCCCGTGTGGGCGACGGTGGCGTCCAGCGCCGCCTGGGCCATGCCGACGGCGAACGCGCCGACGCTCGGCCGGAACAGGTCCAGCGTCCGCATCGCCACCGCGAAGCCGCGGTTCTCCTCGCCCAGCAGCTCCTCGCGCCGGACCTCGACGCCGTCGAAGGTGACCGTGCCGATCGGGTGCGGGCTCACCAGGTCCAGGTGCTCGCCGCCCAGCCCGGGCCGGTCGGCAGGCACCACGAACGCGCTGACCCCGCGCGAGCCCGCGCCCGGAGTGGTGCGCGCGAACACCGTGTAGAAGTCGGCTTCCGGCGCGTTGGAGATCCACATCTTCGTGCCGGTCAGGCGCCAGCCGTCGCCGTCGGGTTCGGCGGCCAGGGCGAGCGCCGCGGCGTCCGAACCGGCGTCCGGCTCGGTCAGCGCGAACGCCGCCACCGCGTCACCCGCCGCCACCGCGGGCAGCCACTTCGCGACCTGGCTGTCCTGACCGGACTGGAGCACCGGATAGGTGCCGAGGCCCTGCAAGGCCAGCGCCGTCTCGGCCTCCGTGCTGACCGTGGCGAGGTTCTCCCGCAGGATGCACAGGTCCGTCGCGGCCGCCTGCCGCGACGGCGTGCCCGAGGCGACCCCGGGGAACAGCCGCGCGAGCAGGCCCAGCGCGCCCATCTCCTTGAGCAGCGGCCGGTTGACCGCACCCTCCACGCCGGACTCGGCGAGCGGGCGCAGCCGGTCTGCGGCCAGCCGCCGGACCTCCGAAGCGAAGGCCTGCTGCTCGGCGGTCAACGCGAAGGCGGTCATGACGAAGCTCCCGGTCGCCAGCGGGCATGGGCGGTTCCGGCCGGGCCGGAGCGGACGAGCTCGAGCCGCGGCTCCGGCCCGTCGGTGCGGCCGGTCTGCGGCTTCCGGCTGCCCGCGGCGAACTGCTTCGGCCACGGCACCGGATAGTCCTGCTCGGCCGCCGCGTGCAGCGTCCATTGTGGATCGTAGAGGTGGGTGCGGCCCAGCGCGCACAGGTCCGCCCGGCCGGCCAGGATCAGCGAGTTGACGTCGTCGTAGGACGAAATCGCCCCGACGGCGATCACCGCGATGCCGTACTCCTCGCCGATCTCGTTGCGGATCCGGTCGGCGTACGGGGTCTGGTAGCTGCGGCCGTACTGCGGGCGCTCCTCGCTGACGACCTGCCCGGTCGAGACGTCGATGCCCGCCGCCCCGTGAGCGGCGAAGGCCCGCGCGATCTCGACGGCGTCGTCGGCGTCGATGCCGCCCTCGCACCAGTCGGTCGCCGAGATCCGGACCGTCATCGGCCGCTCGGCGGGCCAGGCGGTACGCACCGCGTCGAAGACCTCCAGCGGGAACCGCAACCGGTTCTCCAGCGAGCCGCCGTAGGCGTCGGTTCGCCGGTTGGTCAGCGGCGAGAGGAACGACGACAGCAGATAGCCGTGCGCGCAGTGCAGTTCGAGCACGTCGAACCCGGCGCGCGCGGCCGCTCGCGCGCAGGCGGCGAACTGGTCGCGGATCTCCGCCATGTCCGCTGTGGACAGTTCGCGCGGGACCTGGTTCCGCTCGGAGTAGGGCACCGCCGAAGGCGCGCACACCTCCCAGTTCCCTTCCGGGAGCGGCTCGTCGATGCCCTCCCACATCAGCTTCGTCGAACCCTTGCGGCCCGAGTGTCCCAATTGGACACCGATGCGCGCCGGGGTCTGCGCGTGCACGAAGCCGACGATCCGCTTCCAGGCCGCTTCCTGCTCGGCCGTGTACAGCCCGCCGCAGCCGGGGGTGATCCGGCCCTCGGGCGAGACGCACACCATCTCGGTCATCACCAGCCCGGCGCCACCCAGCGCCTTGCTGCCCAGGTGCACCAGGTGGAAGTCGCCCGGCACGCCGTCGACGGCCGAGTACATGTCCATCGGTGACACGATGATCCGGTTGGCCAGCTCCAGCTCGCCGAGCCGGAACGGCTGGAACATCGGCGGCCGGGACGTCGTGCCCAGTTTCCGCGCGAACCAGTGGTCCAGCTCGGCCGCGAACTCGGGATCGCGCAGCCGGAGGTTGTCGTAGGTGACGCGGCGGCTGCGGGTCAGGATGTTGAACGCGAACTGCGGCGGCTCCTGGTGGGTGTACTGCGCGATGTTCTCGAACCACTCCAGGCTGGCCTGCGCGGCGCGCTGCGTCGACTGGACGACCGGGCGCCGTTCCAGCTCGTACGCCTTGAGCGCTTCGGCGACGCCGTCGTTCTCGTGCAGGCAGGCGGCCAGCGCGAGCGCGTCCTCCATGGCCAGCTTCGTGCCGGAGCCGATCGAGAAGTGCGCGGTGTGCGCGGCGTCGCCGAGGAGGACGACGTTGCCGTGCACCCAGGTTTCGCAGCGGACCGTGCCGAACGAGACCCACTTCGAGTTGTTGGCCATGATCCGGTGCTCACCGAGGACGTCGGCACACAGCTCGCGGATCAGCGCGATGGACTTCTCGTCGCTCTCGCCCGGCTTGAGCGCGGACGCCGCGACCGGCCCGAAGGTCCGCTGCCAGACGTCCTCCTGGACTTCGAGGATGAACGTGCTGCCGTCGCGGCCGTACGGGTAGCCGTGGATCTGCATGATCCCGGCCGGCGTCTCGAGGACGTGGAACTTGAAGGCGTCGAAGACGAGGTCGGTGCCGAGCCAGATGTAGCGGCACCGGCGCGTCTCGACGCTGGGCCGGAACGTCCCGGCGTACCGGTTGCGCACCGCGGAGTTGACGCCGTCGGCGGCCACGACCAGGTCGTACCCGGCGAGGTCGGCCGGCGCTTCCACCCGGAAGCGGAGCGAGACGCCCAGCTCGGCGCAGCGGTTCTGGAGGATGCCGAGCAGGCGCTTGCGGCTCATCGCCGCGAAGCCGTGGCCGCCCGAGGTGGTGACCGTGCCGCGGTAGTGGACGTCGATGTCGTCCCAGCGGGCGAACTCGGCCTTCATGGCCTCGTGCACCGCCGCGTCGGCGTGCTCGATGCCGCCGAGCGTCTCGTCGGAGAACACGACGCCGAAGCCGAACGTGTCGTCCGGCGCGTTGCGTTCCCAGACGGTGATTTCGTGACCGGGACCGAGCTGCTTCGCCAGCGCGGCGAAGTACAGACCCGCCGGGCCGCCACCGATGACCGCGATACGCACGCCGTCCAGGGTATGTCGTCAGCTCTACGACCGTCAATGACGCGATAGATGGCGTACGGTGTGCGGCATGGAACGCATCAACCCGCCGGAGCTGGGCAAGCCGTCCGGGTTCTCGCACGCGGTCGTGGCCGAAGGCCGGGTCGTCTTCCTGGCCGGGCAGACCGCGCTGGACGCGTCGAACAGGATCGTCGGCGACGGCGTCGTCGAGCAGTTCGAACGCGCGCTCGGCAACCTCCTGACGTCGCTGCGCGCGGCCGGCGGCTCGCCGGAGGACCTCTGCAGCGTGACGATCTACATCGTCGACATGGCCGATTACCGCGCCCACGCGCGCGAGATCGGCGCGGTCTGGCGGCGGCTCGCGGGCACCGAGTACCCGGCGATGGCGGGCATCGGCGTCGCCCGGCTCTGGGACGAAGAGGCCCTCGTCGAAGTGCAGGGCTTCGCCGTCGTCAGCCGAGGTTGATCGACTTCGCGACGAACGCACGAGCCGGGTTCTCCAGCCGCGCGTGCAGCTCGAAGAACAGCTCGGCGGCGCGGATGCCCGACCAGTCGCGGGGCAGGAACTCCGCGGGCAGGCCCGGGTCGAGGTACGGCATGCGGCGCCAGCCGGTGAGCACGCGGACGTAGTCGGCGAAGGCTTCTTCGTCGGCCACGGACTTGCGGCGCTGCCAGCGGTTCAGCGCCGGGCCGTGCTCGTCGAGGAACGTCGTGTACAGCTCGTCGAGCCGGTCGAGGTCCCACCACTCGCGGACCTTCGCCGCGACGTCGCCGAACGCGAGGTGGTCGGCGCGGAACAGGTCGGCGTACCCGGCCAGGCCGAGCCGGGTCAGCGCCTCCGCGGTCGCCGCGTGCAGGTGCGCCGGGGCGATCCAGACGCCCGAGGCCGCCGTGCCGAACCCCATCCGGGCCAGCTGGGTGCGCAGCAGGTGCCGCTTGTGCCGCTCGGTCTCCGGCACCGAGAACACCGCGAGCAGCCAGCCGTCGGCCGGGGTGGCCCGCTCGCGGCGGAAGATCCGCTCGTCGCCCTCGCGCAGGATTTCGCGGGCGTCGTCGGACAGCTCGTACCCGGCCGTCGCGCCGCGGCGAACCGCTTCGAGGATGCCGCGCCGCTTCAGCCGGGAGATGGACGAGCGCACCGCGGGCTCGTCGACGCCGACGGCGGCGAGCAGGTCGATCAGCGACGCGACCGAGAGCCAGCCGCCCTCGGTGCGGGAATACAGGCCGTACACCGTCACGATGAGCTGGCGAGGCTGGGCCCCCCGGCCGGAGCCGTCCAGTTCGGTTGCCTCGGGTACGGCCGTCATCGGGCCACAATAACAACTCCGGCCCCGATCGCTCCGCTACGATTTCGCCGCGATGCTGCCAGCCACCAAGGGGATCTTCGACCGGCTCACCCGCCGGGGCCGCCTGATGACCAAGCGGACCTGCGACCGGCAGGGCCACGTGCTGCGCAGCGGCCGCTTTCTCTTCCGGACGCCGACCGCGTGGGAGTACGCCGCCGCCGTCGCCTGCGGCAGTGACGCGGCCGCGCAGCGCTGGCTCGGCTGGCAGCCCGACTCGATCGTGGCCGAGCCGGCGCGGGCGGACGCGCTGCGGGTCGTGCCCGGCACCGGTCCGGACTGGGTGTCGCCCGACCCGCAGTCGATCGACCTGGTGATGATCGACGTCGCGGCCAACCGGTGCGTCGGCCTGGTCAGCGTGCACACCGGCGAGGACGGCGGCCCGGAGACCGGCGGCTACCTCGCGCCGGACTACCGCGGCCACGGCCACGGCCGGACCCTCTTCGCGGCCGGGCTGACGCTGGCGCACGACCACCTCGGCCTGCCGCGGGTGCGCGCCGGCGCCGAGGTGGGCAACGTCGCGAGCGCGCGTTCGCTGCAGGCGGCCGGCCTGGTCCGCGTCGCCGGGCCGCCGACGTACCGGCTCCCGGACGGCCGCGTCACCGAGGCGTGGTGGTTCCGGCACGACGTCCCGCGGGCCACCCGGTGCGCCGGTCCGCAGGCGACGTGGTTCCCGGCCGCGCTGCTGTGACAGTTCGGCCCGCGCCGACGTTTTCCGCGGTTACGTTCGCCGCATGACTTCGCTTTCCGCGCCGGTGCCGCCCGTTCCGGCGGAGGTGCGGCCGGCCAGTGTCGCCTGGCTGCGCGCTTCGGTGTCCCGCTTCAGCAATGGTCCCGACCACGCCCGGCGGCGTGCGCTCGCCGTCTCGGCACTCGCCGGCGTCGACGTGGAAGCGTTGCGGCACAAGGCGTTCGAGGCGGCCCGCCGGGCGATCGGCGACGGCGGCGACGTGATGGCCGTGGTCGCGCGGCCGGTGCCGGTGGCGGTGCTGGCGGGTGAGCTGGGCCTGGCCGTGCGGCCACCGGACGTGGTGACGGTCGCGGCCGCCTATCACCCGCACGTGGTGCCGGACGCCGCGGCGGAGGCGGCGCTGGGGCGGCTGCTCGCCGCGTGCGGCGGGATCGGCGAGCCCGCGGCGGCGCGGATCGGCCTGCTCGTCCAGGCCTGCGACGCCACGGCGGGTCTGATCGGCAACGCGCTGATGGTGGCGTTTCGGGGACCCGGGGCGGCGGTCGCCGAAACGTTGCGGTCGAATCCGCCGGTATTGCGCACCCGCCGCCGGATCGGCGGATCGGACGTTTTCGTGGAGCTGGCCGGGACACCGTTCGGCGCGGGCCCGCGCGAATGCCCCGGCGCGCGGCACGCGATCGCTCTCGCGACCGGAGTTCTCCAGGCACTGGACGGATTTCGCCTGACAGATCCGGAACCGGCGTGGGTGCCGTCGCCGAATCTCCGGATGCCCTCGGCGCTGTGGGTGACCCGCGACCGAACCGGCGGCCGGTTCTGCTAGGAATTACCGCGTTCATCTTCTGGGGAAGGCGCGGAAATGCTGTATCTGGATGGCCTGCTGGGCATCGTGACGCTGGGGCTGTGGATCTTCTGCCTGGCGGACGTGATCACGACGGACGAGTCGTCCTGCCGCAACCTGCCGAAGGGGCTGTGGCTGCTGCTCGTGCTGGTGGTGCCGCTGGTGGGCTCGATCATCTGGCTGGTGGCGGGCCGTCCGCACCAGGTGACGCGGGCACCCGGCCGGTACGAACGCAACGCACCGGCGTTCCCGGAGTACGACCGCCCGGGCCGCTTCCCGGCGACGAACCCGGACGACGACGAGGAGTTCCTCCGAAAGTGTCGCGAACGCGCGGAGGCCCAGCGCCGGCTGGCCCGCGAAAAGCGCACGGAGGACTGAGCCGCAAGCGCCCCAATGTGGCCTTCGGTGCGTGGGACGCAACCAAGGTGGCCTTCGGTGCGTGGGACGCAACGAAGGCGGCCTTCGGTGCGTGGGACGCAACGAAGGTGGCCTTCGGTGCGTGGGACGCAACGAAGGTGGCCTTCGGTGCGTGAGACGCACCCAAAGTGGCCTTGGGGCGCTAGCAGGCGGGGCCCTCGCAGGTGCCGCGCTCGTAGGCCTCCAGCGTCGAGATCACCAGCTGGCGCTCGGCCGGTGTCAGCGGGGCCAGTGCGTCGCTCCACGCCTTCGCGCCGCGGGCCAGCCAGGCGTCCACCGCCGGGCGCTTGTCCGGGGTGATGCTCACGATCGTGCGGCGGCGGTCCGCCGGGTCTTCCTCGCGGTTGAGCACGCCCTGGCGGCTCAGGTCGCCGACCATCAGGCTCGCCGTCGTCGGGGCGACCTCCAGGCGGCCGGCCAGCTCGGTGACCGTCATCGGGCCGTCGAACAGCAGGTACGACAGCAGCGAGAGGTGCCGCGGCGCCAGCGCGCAGCCGTTCAGCTCCTCCGGCACCGGCGTCCGCTTCGCGCGCCCGACCAGGCGTGGCATCAGCAGCAGGAGCCGGCGCACGCCGTCCTCGACGCTCGGTCCCGCCTCCGTTGACACCCCGCATCTCCCGTCGGTAGCTTTGTTTGCAAAACAAACGCACTGTGACGACCCCGAGCGTACCTCGGGGCACGATCGAGCGTACCGGCCGGAACAGGGGATCAGATGACAACACCAGCCGACATGAACGACTTCAACAACCAGGTCGTCGAGGAGTTCCGCGCCAACGGCGGCAAGGTCGGCGGCATGTTCGCGGACAAGAACGTGCTCCTCCTCACCACGATCGGCGCGAAGAGCGGCCAGGAGCGCCTCTCGCCGCTGGTCTACACCCGCGACGGCGACCGCTACGTCATCGCCGCGTCCATGGGCGGCGCGCCGAAGAACCCGGCCTGGTACCACAACCTCGTCGCGAACCCGAAGGTCACCGTCGAGGTCGGCGACGAGAAGTTCGAGGCCACGGCGACCGTGATCACGGACCGCGCCGAGCGCGACCGCCTGTACGCGGGCATGGTCGCCCACGCCGAGGGCTTCGCCGACTACGAGAAGAAGACCACGCGGGTCATCCCGATCGTGGTCCTGGAGCGCTAGGACCTCAGGACGCCGCGGCCGGTTCGGGTTCGGCTTCGACGCGCGGGCCGGCCGGCCGCTCACCGGCCCGCCGCTCCGCGCGCCGGAGTTCTTTCCGGGCGATGACCTGCTTGCCGAAGCCGATCAGCGGCTTCTCCACCCAGCGGTGGATGAGGTCCGCGATCGCCAGCCCGACGACGAACACCGTCAGCGCGGTGACCGTGCGGTTCACCGCCAGCCCCGGCACGGCCTGCACCACCGCGAAGTGCACCGGCCCCTGCAGCAGGTACAGCGAGTACGACCGCTCGCCGATGAACCGCATCGGAGCCGTGCCCAGCAGCCAGCGCAGCGGACCCGGGCTGACCAGCACGACCAGCAGCAGCATCGTCAGGCCCGCGTAGCCGACCAGCAGCCAGAGGTTGTTGCGCGTGTCGTGCCAGAGGCTGTCCATGTTCGTGTGCAGCGCCAGGAAGGCCGCGACCACCGGGATCGCCGCCAGCGGGTGCGTCAGCGGCTTGAGCAGCTCGTACCCGCGGCGGTAGTGCATCAGGATCGCGAGCAGGCAGCCGCTGGCCAGGATGAAGTAGTGGATGGTCGAGGTGTAGATCGCGGTCGGCGAGTACTCGAGCACCCAGCCGCCCGCGGTCGGCGGCACCAGCCCCAGCAGCGCGACCATCGCCACGCCGACCAGCAGGAACTTGCGCTTCGCCGCGCCGATCCCGATCGCCACCAGCAGGAACGGCCAGACCAGGTAGAACTTCTCCTCGATGCCGAGCGTCCACGAGCCGCTGAAGAAGTTGTCCGCGCCGGTGGTGTTGCCGGGCAGGAACTCGTTCAGGAACGTCAGGTAGTACTTCAGCGCCTGCGGGAAGTCGCGGGAGTGGAACTCGGCGCGCAGGACCACGAACGCCACGATCCCGCCGAGGATCACCAGGTACGGCGGCAGGATCCGGAACACGCGCCTGATGTAGAAGTTCGACAGCGAGATCCCGCCGGTCCGGTCCTGCTCGCGCAGCAGCAGCGTGGTGATCAGGAACCCGGACAGCACGAAGAAGATGTAGACGCCGACCCAGCCCGACAGCCACGTCCAGTGCGTCCCGCCGAAGTGGAAGAAGATGACCATCGTCGCGGCCAGGGCGCGGAGCCCGTCGAGTCCGGGGAAGCGGCGCATCCCGAGGTAGTCCTCGTGGCTCATCGTGCGCAAAGTCGTTCCCCCGGTCGGTGGCATGGTCGGTCGGAGTATAGGTGCCGGTCAGGTCGGCTTCCCGTCCCGGCCGGAGCGCGCTGACCTGCGGCGTCCCGGCCGGGAGCTGCCCGGCTCACACGGCGGGGAAGGCCGACGCCGGATCGTACCGGTGCTTGATCACGCGCAGCCGGGCCAGGTCCGCCGGGGGGAAGACGCTCTCGGCGACCTCGGCCGGGTCGTGCTCGCCGTAGACGAACGGCAGCAGGCGGCCCGTCGACCAGGGTGCCAGCGCCTCGAACAGCTTTCCGTGCGCGCCCCGGACGGTCTCCACGCCGTCGTCGCCGACCATCGACAGCGCCCGCACCACGAACTCCGCGCCCGAGTCCCAGCCGGCGCCGTCCACCCGGCGGCGCGCCAGCTCGCCGCCGAGCCGGTCGATGATCAGGACCGTGTCCACCGGTGCGCCCGGGCCCGCGTGCTCGACGATCGCCGCCAGCATTCCGTCGTTCAGCGCCGACACCGTCGCGTTCGTGCCGTGGTACGGGTGCGGGTGCGGCGGATCGCTCGCGATCGAACCCGATTCGGTGAACGGCAGCCGCTTGAGCGTGTCCATCAGCACCGGTGCCGCGGCCCGCAGCGGCGCGACCAGCTCGTCGCCGTCCTGGCCGAGGTAGGCGATCCGGACGTGGGCGACGTGCTTGCCGCGCACCGGTTCCGGCAGCATCGGCAGGTCCGGCAGCGGGATCAGGGCGATCGACGTGGACAGCTCGTCGGGCGCGGTCATCGACCACGTCCGCCAGACGCGCAGCACCGACGGCAGGTCCGCGGTGTCGAAGTACAGCCCGCCGCCGTACAGCTCGGTCACCGGGACCAGGCCGAACTCCAGCGCGGTCACGACGCCGAAGCCGGCGCGGCCGCCGCGCAGGGCCCAGAACAGGTCCGCCCCCGGCGTCACCGTGCGGAGCTCCCCGTCCGGGGTGACGACGTCGATCGCGCGCACGTGGTCGGCCGCGCGGCCGTAGCGCCGGGCCATCAGCCCGAAACCGCCGCTGAGCGTGTAGCCGACGACGCCGACGTCCGGCGACGAGCCGCTGAGCGGGGCCAGCCCGTGCTTCGCGGCGGCCTCGATCACCGCGCCCCAGCGCACGCCGGCGCCGACGCGCGCGGTCCGCGCCGCCGCGTCGATCTCCACGCCGGTCATCCGGCGCGTGCTGATCAGCAGCCCGTCGGTGCCTTCGGTCAGGCCGTGCCCGGTGGCCTGGACGGCGACCCGCAGCCCGTGCTCGGCGGCGTACTTGACCGCGGCGACGACGTCTTCGGCGGTTTCGGCGGCGACAACCACCGCAGGCGTGTTCGCGACCGACGTCTGGAAGCCGGCGACCTCGTCGGCGTAACCGTCCTGACCAGGGCGGAGGATGTTCATCTCTGGCTCCTTCCTTCGCTGTTGCCTCCAGCTTCGGGCCAGAACGATCAGAAGTCCAAGATCTGGTTTTTCTGCCGACTAGAATCAACGCTTATGGAACTGCATCAGCTCGCGTATTTCGTCGCTGTCGCCGAGGAAGGCAGCTTCACGCGGGCGGCGGAACGGCTGCACGTCGCCCAGCCCGGCGTCAGCGCGCAGGTCAAACGGCTCGAGCGCGAGCTGGGGCAGCAGCTGCTGGACCGGTCGGGCCGCACGGTCGGGCTCACCGACGTCGGGGCCGCCGCGCTGCCGCACGCGCGCGCCGCGCTCGCGGCGGTGCAGGGCGTGCGCGAGGCCGTCGACGAGCTGGCCGGGCTGGTCCGCGGCCAGGTCGCGATCGGCGCGGTGACGTCGGCGGGCCCGGTCGGGCTGCCGGACTTGCTCGCCCGCTTCCACGAGCGGTACCCGGCGGTGGAGATCACGCTGGCCGAGGCCAACTCGGACGCGATGCTGGCGGCCCTGCGCGAAGGACGGCTGGACCTGGCGGTCGTCGGCCTCTCGACGGATCCGCCGCCGGGCATCGCGACGCAGGTCCTCATCGACGAGCCGTTCCTCGCGGTGACCGTGGGTTTCCTCGAAGGCCGCGCGGAGGTCCCGATCCCGGAGCTGGCCGGGCTGCCGGTCATGGCGCTGCCGAAGGGCACGGGCCTGCGCACGGCGCTGGACACGGCGTTCGCGAGCCACGGCCTGGCCCCGCGCATCGCGTTCGAGGCGGCGGACCCGAACGTGCTGGTGCAGCTGGCGATGCGCGGGCTCGGGGTGGCGGTGGTGCCGGAGTCGCTGGCCCGCTACCACGCGGCCGACCTGGCGGTGATCGACATCGTGCGGCCGCGGCTGCGGGGTGTGCTGGCGCTGGCCTGGCGCACGGACGGGCCGCTGAGCCCGGCCGCCAGGGCGCTGATCGCCTTCGCCCGCGCGAGCTACCGCTCTTGACATGGTGTCAACAGAGTCGTTCCCTGGAGGCCGCAAGGAGGTGTGCCATGGCCGGGACCGCCCTGCGGGACGCCGTCGCCGGGGCGGGGCTGCTCGCCGGGACCGCGAACGTGATCATGCAGCTCTCGCGCGCGCCGGTCGGCTACGGCGTGCTCGAAAGCCGCGTCGAGAGCGGCAACCTCTTCCGGCACCCGGTGAAGCGGACGCGGACCACGCTGACCTACCTCGCGGTCGCCACGATGGGCACGGACGCCGAGCGCGCCGCCTACCGCCGTGCCGTCGACCGGGTTCACGCCCGGGTGCGGTCGACGGCTGAGAGTCGCGTCGCCTACAACGCGTTCGATCCCGGACTCCAGCTGTGGGTCGCCGCGTGCCTGTACAAGGGCTTCGAGGACGTCTGCCTGGCGTTCGTCGGCGGCGAACCACATCGCTTCTACCGCGACGCGGCCCGGTTCGGCACCACGCTGCAGGTCCGTCCCGAGATGTGGCCGGCCGACCGCGAAGCCTTCGGGAAGTACTGGGCCGCCGGGCTGGCCGAGGTCCGCGTCGACGACACCGTGCGCCGCTACCTCACGGACCTCGTCGAGCTGCGGTTCCTGCCCGCGCCCGCGGCGGCGCTCGGCCGCCGGTTCCACCGGTTCGTCACGACGGGTTTCCTGCCGCAGCGCTTCCGCGACGAGCTGCGCCTGCCCTGGACGGCGGCCGACCAGCGCCGGTTCGACACCGTGATCGCCGCGATCGGCCGGGTGACTCGCGTCCTGCCCGGCCCGCTGCGGCGGTTTCCCTTCAACCTCTGCCTCTGGGACCTGCGCCGCCGGCTGCGTGCGGGACGGCCGCTGGTCTGACGAGAGCCCGATGCGAGTTGACCGCCTCGCGCGGGGGCGCGAAGGTGGGCCGATGACCAGCAGCGACGAAGTTCGCCACGGCGTCAAGTTGAGCAGCCTGGACCAGGAGGTCTTCTCCGGTGCCGGGGTGACCAAGCGCGAGTGGATCGGTTACCTCGAAGCCGTCGCCGACCGGATGCTGCCGGAGCTGCGGGACCGGCAGCTGACCGTGCTGCGGGTGTTGCGCGGGCAGGGGCCGTTCATGCAGAAGAACCTGCCCAAGTACACCCCGGACTGGGTCGAGCGGGTGACCGTGTGGGCCGAGACGTCGAAGCGGGACGTCTCGTACGCGCTGTGCAACGACCTGCGCACGCTGGTCTGGTTCGGCAACCAGCGGGCGATCGAGTTCCACACGTCCCTCTTCCGCGGCGAGCCCGGCCACGGCCCGACGCACCTGATCCTCGACCTCGACCCGCCCGAGGACGGCCCGTTCTCCCTCGCCGTCGGCGCCGCGAAGCTGGTGCGTGAGGCGTTGCGCGCCGACGGGCTCGACGGCGCCGTGAAGACGAGCGGCGCCAAGGGCGTGCACGTCTTCGTGCCGCTCGCGCCGGGCCAGTCGATCGAGGACATCGCGGCGGCGACGCGCGCGGTCGCGGCCAGGGCGGAGCGGATCGACCCGGCGCTGGGCACGACCGAGTTCATCAAGGAACGCCGCGAAGGCAAGGTGTTCCTCGATTCGACGCGGGCGGGCGGCGCGACGGTCGTGTGCGTCTACAGCCCGCGCCACCGCCCGGGCGCGCCGGTCTCGTTCCCGGTGCGGTGGGCCGACCTGGACGGCGTGAAGCCGGGCGACTTCACGGTGTCGACGGTCCCGTCCCTGCTCGACGGCGGCGACCCGTGGACGGCGGAGATGCCGGAGCCGTTCGTGTTGCCGGCCGACCTGGTCGAGGAGGGCCACACGATCCCGATCGCCAGGGTGGCCGCGATGCACGAAGGCAAGCGCCGAGCCCGCGCGGCCCGCGAATCGGGCTAGGCCGCCGGGTGGTCGCCGGTCAAGTCAAGCGCCCCAATGCGGCCTTGGCGACCCATGTTTTGTTGACCTACTGTCGGAGTCATGGCGGACGACGACAAGGTTACTGCTGGTCAGGGCAGGCGGCCGTTGGTGCTGGACTCCTACGGCCGCCTGTCGAAGGTCCCGGAGACGGGTGAGCTGGAGAAGGTTGAAGATCAGCACGCCGACAACCGGAAGGTGATCGAGCGGGTCGGCGGTGTGCTCGGGCTGGAGCTGTCGGACGGGCTGTCGGCATGGACGCGCGGCGTCCGTCGCAAGGACTGGGAGCGGCTGCTTGCGCGGGTCGAGTCCGGCGAGTCGGACGGGTGCGTGGTGTGGCACACCGACAGGTTGTTCCGGCAGCCGCGCGACCTCGAAACGCTGATCGATCTCGCCGAGCATGGCTACAAGGTGTACTCGGCGCACGGTGAGCGTGACTTGGCCAATCCGGATGACCGGTTCATCCTGCGGATCGAGGTGGCGCATGCCGCGCGGTCGAGTGATGACACCTCACGGCGGCTGAAGCGGCGGTTCGAGACCTTTCGGGCGCAGGGCCGGTCGACCGGTGGCCCGCGTCGGTTCGGGTTTCCGGGCAAGGACCAGACCTGGACCCCCGGCGACGGCGAGACGGACGCGGACCGTCCCGAGGTCTCGGCGGAGCTGGTCGAGCGGGAACGGCAGGCGCTGCGGGACGGGGCGAAGCTGTTGCTGTCCGAGGACGGCTCGATGGGCAAGGTGGTGGCCCAGTGGAACGCGGCTGGCATCCGCACGGCGGCAGGCCGCGAGTGGGTGCACGCGTCGGCGTCGGCGACCTTCCAACGCGCTTCACTCGGCGGTTACGTCGTCCATGACGGGGCAATCGTCGGTCGGTTGGAGGGTGAGCCGATCTTGGACCAGCGCACCTATGACCGCATTCAGGCGCTGTTCGCCGGGCGCAAGCGCGGACGGGTCGCGGGTCTGGGACACATCGGGACCGGCATTCTGCGGTGCGGGGTGTGCGGCCGAAAGCTGACCGCGCGCACGGACAAGTCCAAAACGTACAAGCAGGACGGGGCGCCACGGGCGGTGTACTTCTGCGCGAAGCAGCGGCGCGGGTGCGGGAAAGTCTTCATCGATCAGCGTGCAGTGGACGCGGAGTTGCTGACCTTTACCGTCGAACGGCTGTCCGATGAGCGCCACGCCGCGCAGGTCACCGCGCTGCGATCCCAGGTCGCCGAACGGTTGAAGGAGCTGGACGCAGAGATCAAGGAGATCAAGGCGCTGCAGGCGGGGCTGTCGGACCGGGTGGGGCACCGGAAGATGTCGTTGGACGAGTTCGACATCGCGAACGAGCCGCTTGCGACTGACCTGGCGCGGCTGAGTGCTGAGCAGAAGACGTTGGAAGCTGAGGTGCCACAGGGCCCTACTGAGGCAGCGTCGGAAGCCAGCCTCGTTGCTGACTGGGAGGACGGTGATCTCGCCGAGAAACGCGCGATGTTGACCCGGGCGATCGGATCGGACAGGCTGTGCGCGCTGCCTGGCGTTCGCACCGGTAAGCGCGTGTTCGATCGGACGCGGCTCAAGCCGTTCACCTCGAAGCAGTTCGCAAAGCTTGTCGCCGACTGGAACGCAACGCAGGCGTAGAAGCACATAAGGCAGTGGGCAACCCGAGATGCTCGGGTTGCCCACTGCCGTTTCACTGCCCGTCGCTGGTTCGTCGGCGGTCATCGATGCGGCGGAGGATGGCGGCGACGTCTGCAATTTCCTCGCTGGTCATGGGCTTCATAGCCGCCACGATGGGGCGCCAGTACGCGCGGGACTCCTCGCTAATCTGTGATGTCGTGCGCTGTGCGGGCACCTCCGGTTCGTCGTTGTCGTGCGGGTGGCCATCCGTCATCCAGCGCCATCCCGCGAGGTGCCCGCATCGTCGTAGTCACCAGATGACACGCGCGCAATGGCGGCCCGGATCTCGGCGACCAGGTAGCCGCGAACGCGCTTCACCGTGCCGTCCGCGTCCTGCACGCGATCGCGAGTTGGGCGGCAGCCGTGGTCGCCCATTTGCCGCCCGAACGCGGTCGCCTCGACGTCGAGCGCTTCGACCAGCTCGGCGGTCGGTACGAACTCCCGGTCGCCGTCGTCCAGGTCGTCGCCGAGGTAGGCGGCCACCGACGCGAGCGGTTCGGGCAGCTCCGCCGGCGTGGCCGCTTCAGGCGCCGGGGTGGTTCCGGCGCCGATGGCACGCGCTACGGCGGCGTGGTCGAGCGTGAGTCGGGTGTCCTGCCCGTTCGCGTGGCCGGTGAGCGTCCCAGCTTCCATCCGTAGTGCCCGGCCTTGCTGGCAGATGGTCTGCCAGTCCTCGTTCGGCATGTAGTAGGTCCGGACCGTGGTAGCGAGGACGTCGGCTCCGGCCGCCGTGGCGCCGTCCGGGCGGAGGATGCCCACGCCTTTGTGGGACGGCAGCAGCCGACTGGAGTCGTACCCGCGCGTGTTCATCTGCTCGCCGAGCACGATGTTGGAATCGCGCCAGTCCATCACCCGCAGCGCGAACCGCGAGCCGAGCACCGCTCGCAGCCCGGACGGGATCGTTTTCGAGTCCGGTCGCTGCGTGGCCAGCACGAGCACGATCCCGGCCGCCGGTCCCTTCTTCGCCAACCAGGTCAGCAACTCGCCGACGTACTCACCTGCGTTCACCTTCTTTCCGTGGACCACAACGGGCGTCCGGTCCTCCAAGGGCACCTGCACCTCATCGATGAAGATCGCCGTAATCGGCATGTTCAGCGAGGTGTCGCGGGACATCTCCGGCGTGACCTTCGACTCCGGGCAGGTCAGGTCGTCCAGGTCTCGCATCCGCCGGAACCGGCCCTGCACCTCGCCGACCAGCTCGACCAGCCAGTCCACGAGGGTCAGGACGTGGTCGGGTTCGTCGCCGGACATGAAGCGGTGCGCGACCTGGCCGGCGGCGTCCCAGTCCTTTCCGGCCTTGAAGTCCGCCACGTACAGCCGGACCCAGGCGTCCAGGATCAGGCCGGCGGCCGCGAGCCTCGCGGCGAACGTCTTCCCTTGCCGGGGGATCGCTCCGACGAGCAGGGATGTCCACACGAGCGGTAGGTCGACCCGCCGGTCCCGGGCGTCCCGGCCGAACGGCACCGGCCGCCACGCGTCCCACCGGGACACGCCGAGCAGCGGTGTCCGCACGGGCGGTTTGCTGTAGGGGTCCTCGTCGGCCACCCACATCGACACCCGACCTGCATGGCCACCGTTGCCTCGGACGCGTTCCACGATGAGCTGCACCTCGTCGACCGCCAGCGCCGACGCGAGCGCGTCGCGGTTCTTCACCACGTCGGCCGCCTTGCGGGTCGCCGGGAGGTCGACTGTGATCGCCCACCCGTCGCCGACCCGCGTGGCGCGCTCGACGAGCCGAAGCGCTTCGTCCTTGCCGATCAGCTTCGCGTCCCGGAACGCGTCCACCAGGACCTGCGGGTCCATCGTCCAGGTCAGAGTCCGTGGACCAGCCAAGGCCGGTTTCCGGCCCGGGTTCCCGTCTTTGCGACGCCCGAGGACCGCCAGCGCGACCGACGCGACGCCACCGGCGATCCAGAGTGGATCGGCGCCGTACACGAGATCCACCACCGCCACTGCCAGCGCGAGGATGGCGAGCACGGCGCCGGTGACCTTCCACCGAAACAGGGTGAGTTCGCGGATCTCGGTGAACTTGTCGGCGAGCTTGTCCGACTCCTCGGCAGCCGTGCGGTAGTCCCGCACCTTCACCCAGCCTCGCCACCACCGGCCGCCGACGACGACGCCGCGCACCACGGCGCCGAGGTACCGCCACGGCGACTTGAGCACCCAGACCACGCCATCCTTGGCAGCCTGCACGGCTTGCGGCTTGCTCTTGAGCCACGGCGGAACGCGGGACGAGTGCTGCCACCATCGCGCGAACCGGCGTCGGGCGGTCCGGTGGCGCGGCTGCGGCAACGTGTCATCGATCAACTCGCCGTCGAGCACTGGCCCGACATGCTCGACTTCCCGCGAGCCCGTCCGGGCCAGCGCACCCCCTTCCGGTTCAGTGTTCATCGCTGGACCCCTCGCTTACCTCGGCGACGAGAGCAGCCGCGAGCCGAGAGGACAGGCCGCGCGAGCAGCCGGTGACCTCTCGCACCCACGCCGGGGTCACGACGATGTCGGGTGACCGGGCTCGCCGAGCGTCGGCGAGGTAGTCGGCGAACCACCGCCGTCGCTTGGTTGGCTGCTCACGACGCGACGCGGCCGGTTCATGACCGCTCGCCGGGTTCGTGGCGATCGTGAACGCGACGTGCACGGCGTCGGTGAGCTTGTCGCGCAGGTCGGTGACCGCCTCGGCGGCCACGAACACGACCAGCGGCGGCACCGAGTGCAGCACCACCCCGGCCGGCGACCCGGCCGCCCACGATGACCAGGTGTTCATGACGTACGTGGCGGCCAGCGTGAGCCACTTCGCCGCCCGGACCCAACGACCGGTCTGGACCTGGTACCGCGCGGTCACCTGCTCCGCCCGCAGGATCGCGAGCAGGACCAGGCACACCGTCGGGTCGAGCAGCCATGCCGTCAGCCACGGCAGCGAGCCGAACGCGGCCCCGGACGCGGCGAACCACTGCACGTTGGCCGTGGTAAACGCCAGGCCGAGGATGATCCCGGCCCAGCACAGCCGGTCCACCTGCGTGCGGACGCGTTCGACCTGCAAGGCCACCACGTCCGGGTGGGTCTGCCAGCGGCGGATGTCGGCCGCTTCGGCAGCCTCCTCGGCGAGCCGCTGCGCGCGGCTCGGCGCAGCGGGGGCGGGCAGCCGCCGGACGGTGGCCGCCCCTCCCTGCTTCCGATCGGTCGCGGTCATCGGCGACCACCACCCCGGCGACGCGTGCTGGTGGTGTCCAGCGACGTGACCGTCAGGGCACGCGTCAGGACGTGCGCAGCGATCAGGTCCGGCAGACCCAGCACCACGAGCAGCAGCGTCGGGTTACCCGGGTGCGTGATCACCAGCCACTGAACGCCCATGAACGCGGCACCCGTGAACAGCACCCGCCCGGCGAGCGACACCACCCGGGCGCCCGCCCGGGCCGCGTCGGCCGCCCGGCGCGCCTTCCGCGCACCGAACCGCCACACCACGAACAGCGCGAGCAGGACACCGGCTCCGGCGAGGATCTGTGTCGGCGTGAGGGTGAGCGTCATCGCGGCTCACCTCCACGGCGTCGCAGCCACGCCGGGTGGAGCGCGCGTCGGTCGGTCTCCGGCAGTGCGCCCCAGACGCCGAGCGTGGCCGGCCCGGCGGTGCGCAGGTCGAGTTCCAGGCACTCGTCGACGACCGGGCATCCGGCGCACAGCCGGGCGGCCAGCTCCCTATCCGGCGGGTCGTCCCCGGTCAGTTCGGGCATGTCGGCTCGGTCGAACGCCCAGAAGCACAGGCCGTCCCTGGTTACCAGGTTCGTGAGCACGTCGTCCGGCACGTCGGCGTACCGGTCGAGCTGAGCGGCCATCTCCTCGTAGTTGTGTACGGTCATCGCACACCCCCGTCGAGCACGCGTCGCAGCTCGGCGGCCGGGATGACGAGTCGGGAGCGGCGCCGCTCGGCGCGGAGCGAACCGACCCGGATAGCGCGATGGATCTCGTTGCGGTCGACGCCGAGAATCCACGCGGCGTCGGCCAGTGAGTAGAACGCCGGACCACCGGCGTCAGGAATGTTCTTCTGCATTGGAGTAAGCCCTTAGAGTCGTACAGCTGATTTGAGCTAGAAAAGAAAGCTGATTTAGTCGCATGAAGGTGTGAGAATGGTCCGAATGCGCGACGCGATGTCGATCTCGGCGCCGCGGAATCCGTTAAGCGCTAATGTCGGCGCCGAGGCGGACCACGGAGGAATGGGTGTCGGAAGACTGGGCGGCGGTCGCGAAGACCATCAACGAGCGCGTGAACGAGCTCGGATGGAAGCAACGCGAACTCGCGGAGCGCTCGCAGGTCTCCCAGGCGATCGTCCGCGAAATCCAGAACCACACCGTGGAGCGCAAGCGCAGCGACCGCACCCTTGAAGCCCTGGCCGTGGCCCTCGGGCTGCACCCGCAACACCTGCTCGCCGTGCTGCACGGCCGCATCCCGCCGGCTCTCGGCCAGCCCCGCGAAGACATGGAAGACGCCGTGTCGGCACGGCTGGCAGTCATCGAGCAGCGGCTGTCGCAGATCACTGAGCAGCTCGCCGACCTGACGACAGATATCGCCGAGTTGGTACGCCGTGACAGGAATCCCGGCGCCTAGCTTGAATCCGTTTTCCCGGTCGGCCACCGTGGCCGCTCGGGAGCATTTCGTGTCGTGTGTCATGCCACTAAGAAACGGCATCTCAGCGCTGCCCGGGAGCTGGCAGCGGATGACACAGCCCGTGTTAACCTCTGTTATTTCCGCAGGTAGAGGCTGTTATCAGGGTGTCGGCGTATGACGTCGACAAGCCTCTTGCAAGCGGCACGGAACGCGCTCGGGTGGAGTCAGGAAAAGCTCGCGCGGGCAATCAATGCCCGCGCTCCGGCACACGGACTCTCGGAACGTCCGATCGCGAGCCGGAAGACCGAGATATCCCGTTGGGAGAACGGCCACATCACGCCGGAACCCGCGATGCGCGCCGTTCTACGCGAGATCTACGGCCGCACCGACGACGAACTCGGGTTCCCGCCCGACCAACCCGCCATCGGCGACGAGCTGGCCGAACGGCTTGTCATCGCCCGGCGCGTCGATGCCGAGACCATCGCGCTGTTCCGCCGAGAGGTCGACGGCGTCCGCCACGCCGACCGCCGGTTCGGCTCCGCCGCGCGGCTGGAACGGCTGCGCGGCCAGATCACCGAGGTCGAGGACCGACTTCGGCACACGCTGCTGAGGCGCGACCGGGCGCCGCTGGCCGGGGTGCTCGTCGAAGCATCCACACTCGCCGGGTGGAACTCCCTGGACATCGGCTCACTCAGCCAGGCATGGACGCACTACGAACGCGCGAAGTCCGCCGCGCTCGAGTCTGGGTCGGCGGCACTGCTCGCCCACGCCACCGCCGAACAGGCGTTCGTGCTGGTCGACGCGGGCAACGTCGACGACGCGCTAGCCCTGTTCGCGGAAGCGCGGTCGATCGGCGAGCATGCGCCTCGTCTGCTGCGCGCGTGGCTCGCAGCCGCCGAGGGAGAAGGCCACGCCGTCGCCGGCCACCGCGACGAGGCACTACGTGCGTTCGACGAAGCGGACACCCTGCGCCCTTCCGAGGTCGTCCACTCCGAGCTGCCGTTCCTCTTCCTCGGCGGCACCCACCTAGACCGATGGCGCGGCAACGCGCTCGTGCACCTCGGCGCACCGGAAGCGATCGACCATCTCGAAACGCTGGTCGACGGCGCACAGTCGTCGTTCGTTCGCGCGAGTGCAGCCGTGTACGTCGACCTCGCCCTTGCCCACAGCGTGGCCGGGGACCGCGAAGCCGCCCGAACCTACGCGCAGCAGGCCCGGCGGATCATCTCCCAGGTCGGGTCCGTGCGGCTACGTCGCCGCCTCGAACGGCTCGTGTTGCCCGGCGACTCACGCTCGGCGTGAGTTCAGGTAGTAGAGCAGCGCCACCAGCGTGCCGGACCCGAGCAGCTCCTGCCGCTGAGCAAGCTCGTTCACGCGGGACAGCGGCACCCACTCCACCCGGCCCACCTCTTCGGTGTCAGTCGGCTCGCCGACGTGCTCGGCCTCGCGCCACAGGTAGACATCGACCGGCGCCGTGACCTGGCCCGGCAGCGGCTCGAAGCTGACCAGGTGCTCCGGTTCGCCGACCGGCTGCCAACCGCTCTCTTCGGCTGCCTCCCGGGCTGCTGTGCCTGCCGAGTCGTCGCCGTCGTCGACCATGCCGCCAAGCAGCTCATACCCCCACTGCTCGGTGGCGAAGCGGTAGCGCCAGAGCATGAGCGCTTCGTCCAGATCGTTCACAATCAGCGCGATAGCAATCCGCGCGAGGTGAACCACGTGGTAGTCCCACCGCTCGCCGTTCGGCGCCTCGACGTCAGCCAACCCGACCTTGACCCACCGGTTGTCGTAGACCAGCCGCTCACCGAACGTCTTCCACGACCCATGCTCATCAGCCACGCTGGGCAGCCTACGGCCTGACCGGTGCGATCTGTACACGATCGCGAACGACCAACGAACCTCAGGTCACGAGGCGCTGTGCTATCCCTCGGCTTGCACTGTCGGCCTCAGGCATCCCTCGATAGCGCTTGTGAGCCCGTCATCGAGCGGACAACTTGAGCACATGGGCCTGCATGGTGATCGGTGTAACAGCGAGCATCGGATCGCCGATACTTACCTCAACCATATGAGGCGACCGGACTCTCCATATAGTTATGGTATCTGACAGGAGTAAATGTGACTGACTACCGCTTGGACGGACTGTCAACGCGAACGTTCGAGCATCTTATTCAGTCATTGGCCCTGGACGCGATAGCAAACACGGTGACACCTTTCGGGGATGGTCCAGATGGCGGCCGAGAAGCTACGTTTAGTGGTGTCACACACTACGGCGCGAGTCCAGAATATTGGGATGGGTACGGGATAATCCAAGCCAAGTTTCTTCAGCGTCCGAAAAGCAGCGGTTCCGATGGAGACTGGATCGCAAGAGAGCTACAAAAAGAGCTGCGGAAATATCACGCGCATAAGGCGCGAAGAGATCTCGACTACTACATCATTGCCACCAACGTGACACTGAGTGCCGTCGAGAACTCTGGCGGCAAGGATAAAGTAATCAAGATCCTCGAAGACTTCACAAAGAGGAACGAACTCAAAGGGTTTGATATATGGGACTACGACAAGATTCGAATACTGCTCGACAATAATGAGTCGGTGCGACGCGCATACGCCGCCTGGATAACGACGGGCGACGTTCTTATGCAGATCAGCAATTGGCTAAGTGGCCATCGCCCCGACTATCACAAGTTGATCGTCAATTATCTACAGAAAGAATTACTCTCTGATCAGTACGCAAAACTTGAGCAGGCTGGGCACACGGCGGAGGAGGCCATCCCACTCGCTCAGGTTTTTGTGGATCTTCCCGTTACGGAAAACGTCTATCTCGCCGCAGAAAGATATTTCGGCTCCTTGCCCGAGGAGACGCGCAACTTTGTTGAGTTCGTAGCGACAGAATCCAAGCGACTCTTAGCTTCGCGTACGTCAGAGGACGATATTGACGCAGGCCGCAGTAGGCAAGCGCCAGGACGGTTCGTTTTGATCGGCGGCCCTGGCCAGGGCAAGACTACCCTAGGTCAGTATGTGTGCCAAATGTTCCGTTGTTCATTGCTGAAAGACGTATCGAAGACCCTGCTCGACCTAGAGACGCGCCAAGTCATGCAAGCTTTCGATTCTCGTGCCACTAGTGGAAAACTGCCCATTCCTGGCGCGCGACGGCTGCCTCTTCGAGTCGTTCTGAGCGATTTTGCCGCCGCGCTTGCGGAAAAACGTACCACGAGTCTCTTGACTTACCTAACTGAGGCATTCTGCAAGAGGACAAACTCAGACTTAAGCGCGCGCGAATTCGAAGCAATTATCGTTGAGTACCCTATAATCCTTGTCCTAGATGGACTTGACGAGGTTCCGGCATCCAGCAACAGGGATCAAGTCCTGACTGCCGTGCAAGATTTCAATATTGACATCGCTTCGAGCCAAATGGACGTCTTGATTGTCGCAACAAGTCGGCCTCAAGGGTACAATGAGGACTTCTCGCCTGGAGTATACCGACATTTATGGCTTACGCCTTTGCCTATAGAGAAAGCTCTCGAGTATGGCGAGAACCTCGCCAAGGTGCGCTTTTCTGACGATTCTTTTCGCATTGAGAAGATCGTAGGCCGCTTGCGTTTAGCGTCACGCGCCTCAGCCACAGCCCGGATTATGCGGTCGCCCCTGCAGGTAACCATTCTGACCCTCTTAGTAGATAGACGCGGCCAGCTTCCACAGGAACGATGGGCTCTGTTTGACGAATACTACACGCTGATCTACCAGCGTGAGACCGAGCGCGACATCCCAGCAGCGGCGATCTTGCGCGAGCGCAAAGACGATATTGACGCAGTGCACCGCATTGTTGGGCTTCTGCTGCAGGTCGAAAGTGAGACCTCCGGTAGTACGGACGCCAAACTTACGACGGATCAGTTCAGTAAGCTTGTCGAAACTTACCTGGCGTCAGAGGGAAATACCGGCGATGCTCTAGCTAGCCTGCGCGATGCGATTATCGAAGGAGCGGCAAATCGCCTGGTGTTCTTGGTCGGACTTGAGGCGGGTCAAGTAGGGTTTGAGATTCGTTCTTTGCAGGAGTTTATGGCAGCCGAAGGGCTTCTTGACGCAGAGGATTGGCTTGTTCAGGGACGCCTCCGTTCCGTCGCTGGTAATGCGAACTGGAGAAATGTAACGGTATTCGCCGCAGGGAAAATATTCGCCGAGAGGCGGTACCTAAGGGACACCATCGAGTCCATCTGCCTTGATCTTAATGATGACGACTCGGATCTGGGTTCTATGGTTACATATGCGGGGTCTGAACTTGCATTAGATCTGTTAGAGGATGGTCCAGTTGCACGTCAACCTGCGAAAAGTCGCTCGCTGACACGCGTGGCCTTGCGTTTGCTCCAGATCGCGGGTGCTCAGTTTGCTCGACGACTAGCCGGCGTCTACCAAGATTCCACGCGAGATATCTATGTCGAAGAATTGATCGGATCATTTAGTAGTGGCGACCCAGAGGCGAGAAAGAACTCGTGGCTCTGCCTTGATGCTCTTATGCATGCCGGCTTCGTTGAGCTCCAAGATCTCGCAAGCCGCGCATTGATCGACTACGCGCCAGATCCTGAAACAATCTCAACTATCTTATCCGAGGCGAAACTGCCAATTTCCGGCTGGCATGCCACATTTGCAGAGAGCATACTTCCCGGAGCTAATGCGTGTGAAGTTAGACGATTGAACGCTATGACACGTCTGGCTATACACGAGGGACGTGCACGCCTGAAGGGTCCAGACTGGCTGGGCGCCGCCGTAGATTCCGTTTCGGTGCAGCCATTGGGACGAGTCAAACCAGTCCGTATTTTCAATGTAGACTACAAGCGCCCCTTCGGCGACGCGAGCATTGTTCGATTATCCTCAAATGAATGGTCGAATATTTCTGGCGGAATTGAAGGAATGCCATCGGTGAAGCATCCATCGTGGGACCTTGTGCAAAGTGTTGCAAGGTTCGAGACTTCGCCGTCTAAGGAAAGATTGGCCGAAGCCATTCACACCATGGTCGACCGGCAAGAGTTGTATGACAACTACTTCACCCTTCCCCCCGCCAGCAGTTGGCCGATGCAGGAGTGTCTCCTAATGGTACTCATGGAGGGCCGCGGGGAGCGCCTTGCCAAAGCAGTCGAGGACGGACTACTAGGGGACAAGAAAGATTGGATCAGCTGGCAGAATGACTGGTCAAAGCAGGGTGTACCCCTTGCGGAACTGGCGACTGATGCCCTGGACGTCGTAAACCTTAAAAAGAGCGGGCGCTGGTTTCCGGTTCGCGCCAGTAGCTTGCACTTTAGGCTGTTGGATAGGTCTGCATTAGAGGAGCTCGTCTCTCTAGAATCTCCCGTGTTGAACAGGGCCCTGATTTTCGATATTGCGAATGAAGTTCATGGCGTTCGACGTCGGCGTTTTCAGGCGTCATTCATTGAAAAGTTTATTTCTAACCTACTTATCGATACCGTACGCTCTGGCACTTGGACAATAGTAGACACGTTCGCGTCCGCCAACATTTGGGAGCCGCCGATAAACGAAGAGTGGGTTGGCGCGCTTGCTGCAGGAATTCGAGCAGGAGGCTGGGACCACGGCTTCCGTCGGGAAGGTAAGCTCGCCGACTGGATATGGCGAGCTTTCTGCCGCTTCCCGGAAGTGCACGAACTTATTTGCGGATTGGTTTCCTTCGAAAGCCCACCGGGATTTACTCAAGGCGACTTCGATAAACTAAGTCGAATGGATCTGAGCCTTAATCCGGAGGCGAGGATTTGCAGGGCAATAATTGGACTGCGCTCTGGTGCATCACTTGATGCTGTTTGGAGCGACGTGGTTGCCGCATTCGATGACTCCCAGTGTAGCGTTAATGCGATTTTCGAGGCTGTTAGGTCAGATTCATTTACTAATCCCGATCAGATGGAAAAGCTGTTAAAGCTCTACAATCTTGCCTTCAAGTCACCTGAGCGAAAGTCGATAGCTGTGGCGACTATTCGTGCCGCTTTGCGTGGACGACAGAGTGTGTTAATAGACAGGGAAAAGTGGTTGGAGTTAGGTTTTGACGCCACTGTGCGAGATGTGATCACACTTAGCGACGTAAAGTAGGGTTGCGCCTACGTCAGGTCAGATTGGAGTCGGTCGACCCGTCGTTTCTGGCGTGCCGAACCAATTTGGACTGCGAGCGCCCGTGCTCGGTTGGCGTGTGCTTGTCCCTCTTCGCGTTCGCCCATCCTGAGAAACGCGGTGGCGAGGTCAACGCGCAACGCCGTCTCGGCGCGGGTGAACGTCGGGTCAAGCCGGCTCAGGGCTGCCGGAAGGACCTTAACGGCCTCGGATTCTCCGATCCGGGCTAGAGCGTGACCGCGCCACCGCGCGAGGTGGATCGGGTCGAGGGCGACGTACGGTCCGTCTGCCAGGGTCGTGTCGTGCGGCAGCAACCCGGCCGCGCGATCAAAAGCGCGCAGACACCCTGAACGCTGGCCGTCCGCCGCGAGTGCTTCCCCGTGTGCGGCAGCAAGCCAAGACCGCAGGAGGCTGCCGCTGACGCGCTGGGCTCGGCGCTCGGTTGTGTCGAGCAGCTCCACGGCCGACGTCGTCTCACCGACCTCGATCAACACAAAGGCCTGTTCGGCGGCGCAATGGACTTCGAAAGCAGCTTCACCGGATTCCACTGCTGCCGCTTTCGCTCGTTCATAGAACTGCCACGAGTTGGCGACCGATCCCATGTCGAGCGCCTGCCACCCGGCGAGCGTGCCGAATTCGGCGAGCAAGGCGGCAAGCTGGCTCCGGACACTTGGGGTCAAGCTGTGCGACCGCAGGCGGTTCAGCTGGCTGATCTTGGTCGCAACCTCGTCATGAGCAGTGGCTGCGCCCAGCTGACGATCAAGTCTGCGGACTACTGTGAGCTGGGAGTGAAGCAGCGCCAGCACTTCGGCATTGACTCGGCGTGCTGCGCTGAGCCGCTGCCGTAGCTCATGGTCGCCCGACTCGACTGGTCCAGCAGTGTCCGGTCGAACGAGCAGCTCATCGATCGTGAGGCCCAGCATTCGTTCAAGCAGGCGCGCCGTCGCCGGACGCGGGTTGCCGACTGGCGTACCGTCGGGTCGACGCCCAGCGGCGAGGCGCTTCAAGTGCCGTTCGCTGAGGGTTCCCGGCTCGCCGAAGCTGCGCGCGAACTCTTCGGCGGCACAAGCGAACTCCGCCAACGTCTGACGTCGCTCGCGGATCTTCTGCTCAAGGACGGTGCGGGGTGCAGGCCCGCCAGCGTCATCGGTAGCCATCGTCCGTCCCTCCTCACATTCCGGTGCGCGGTATGTCCCCGCTATGTCCCCCGCCTGTCCTGTCGCTGATATGAGCTCTTGAAGCAAGATGATTTCAGATCATACAACCTGTTGCGCCAGGTCAGCCGCAGGAGGCGGCGCCCACCTCGGAAGCGTGGATTCGACCTGGCCGGCGGGACTTGCGGAGAAGGGTTTCAGGTGAGCTACGAACGGCCGGAAAGGTTCGCGGGCCTGTATGTGAGCTGGCACCGGAGCGACCGTGACGGTATAGATCATGCAGTCACCGACGAGGAGTTCGCTCTAGGCAGGCGCGACAACACCCACGGGCGGTACGAGGCACTCTGCGGGCATGTCGTGCTGACCGGCTCGATGCTCCTTCCGCCCGGTCACCTTTGTCCAGGGTGTTACGCGTTTCTGCTTGCCCGCTCAACACTTCCGACCGTAGAGCAACGCATCCGGCGAACACGGCATAGGAAACCATCCGCCTGGCGTCGCCTGCTTCTCGGCTTCCAGCTCCCCGCCCTTTCACCATCTGTCCCGCGTCCGGAGCCGCGACCGGCACCCGAGCGAAACGGCGGGACCTCAACCCCGGCGGGGGCGGGTAGCGACCCGATCGCATCCGTTCCTGCCGGTACCCACGCGCTGCGGTCCGCGCGGTGACGGTCCGACTGGTGTTCGGGCGCCCGTTGCCGGGTGTCGTGGGTGAGACGCGACGGGTGGTGCACGTGTTCGAGGTGCCGACCGGCGACAGCGTGCCGGAGCGGCTGACTGCGTTCTGTGGGACCTCGTTCGGTCACGGCGAGCTTGAGCACCTCGACCGGATACAGGGGATGCCGTGCGTGTCGTGCTTGCGCCGGACACCGACGCCCGATCCGGAGTTGATGACTGGTTGTCAGGAGCCGGAGGAGCAGCCCTAAGCCCTCCGAGTGGCGCGTCTCGAAAGTAGCCTCAGACGGGGGGTTTGGGACCGGTGGGACGAGGTTCAGCCGAACCCGTCCCACCCGTCCCGACCTGCGTGTCCGCAGCTAAAGGCGCATTTCCACGCGTCCCACGGCTGGGACGGGTCGAGCCAACCTGGCCCGAACCGTGGACGGGTTCGCGCCCATTCGCGGAGGTCACAAGTACGTAAACAAATCATTGTTCGCCTTCGGTGCGTGCGACGCACCCAAGGGGGCCTTCGGTGCTCCTCCCATGCCCCCACCACCGCCCTCAACGGAGGCGCTTCGCGCCGCGGTGCTGATTCAGCGCAACCAAGGCCGCCTTGGGGCGCTTGCTCGGGCATGCCCGAGAGAGGGTCAGGCCGCCTGGTTGTGGTCTCGCCAGGCGAGCCCGTGCGGGCGGCGCAACGTCGTCCGCGTCAGCTCCACGATCCGGCCCGGTGCCTGCTTGACGCGGTGGCGGGCCAGCCACGCCGTGTCCCGGCCGAAGGACCACACCAGCGACGCCAGTGCCACGGCCACCGCGGCGGCCGCCCAGCCCGGCGCGAGCAGTCCCGAAACCGCCACCACCAGCACCACCCCCTGCACCGCGGCCACCGTCTTGCGGGCCATGCTCGGGTACAGCGGCGCGGTCAGCCACGGGAAAGCCCACGAAGCCGCGACGAACGCGTAGCGCATCAGGCCGATCGCCAGGACCCACAGCCCCAGCGTGCGGGACACCTCGATGCACAGCAGCAGGATCAGGAACGCGTCGACCTCCATGTCGAAGCGCGCGCCGAAGTCCGACGCCGTTCCGGTCCGGCGGGCCACCTGGCCGTCGAAGCCGTCCATCGCCAGCGCCACCGCCGCCACCGCCGTCAGCCACCAGACCGGGCGGCCACCGTCGGCGATCAGCTCCGCCGCGCCGCCCACCAGGACCGCCCGGGCGAACGTGATCCAGTCCGCCGGGCCGAACGCCGGGCGGGCGCTGCGCCGCAGGCCCCAGCCCGTCAGCAGCACCAGCGCCAGTCCGTACGCGGCCCCGGTCGCCCAGGCGACCGGGGCGACGAACCCGGCCCCCGCGGCGAGCACCCACGCCGGAAGCACCGCACGCAGGAGAAGGTCCTGTTTGATCATCGTCGACTCCGCGAAAAGCTCATAGGGTGGCGACACAGCCTCCGGTCGCCCGCTGAGGAGAAACACGTGGAACAGGCGTTCTGGGTTCACCGTCCCGGCGAAGGCGCGATCCGCCCGGCGCCGCTGCCCGAGCCGGGGCCGGACGACGTCCTCGTCCGCACGCTCTGCTCCGGCGTCAGCCGCGGCACCGAGACGCTGGTGTTCCGCGGCGGCGTCCCGGCCAGCCAGCACGACGTCATGCGCGCGCCCTTCCAGGAGGGCGAGTTCCCCGGTCCGGTGAAATATGGCTACCTCAACGTCGGCGTCGTCGAGCAGGGCCCGGACGCGCTCACCGGCAAGACCGTCTTCTGCCTCTACCCGCACCAGACCGCCTACGTCGTCCCCGCGAGCGCCGTGACACCGGTGCCGGACACCGTCCCGCCGGGCCGCGCGATCCTCGCCGGCACGGTCGAGACCGCGGTCAACGCCGTCTGGGACGCGAAGCCGCGGCTAGGCGACCGGATCGCGGTGATCGGCGCGGGGATGGTCGGCTGCAGCGTCGCGAAACTGCTCCAGGGCTTCCCGGCCACGCGGGTGCAGCTGATCGACGTCGACCCGGCGCGTGCGGAGATCGCCGAAGCCCTCGGAGTCGACTTCTCGACTCCCGGCGAGGCGCGAGCCGACTGTGACCTCGTCGTGCACGCGAGCGCGTCCGAAGCCGGGCTGGCCCGCGCGCTGGAGCTGCTCGCGCCGGAGGGCGAAGTCGTCGAAATGTCCTGGTACGGCGATCGGCGGGTGAGCGTGCCGCTCGGGGAGAACTTCCATTCGCGGCGGCTGACGATCCGCAGCAGCCAGGTCGGTACCGTCGCCCGCCCCGACCGCAGCTTCGCCCAGCGGCTCGGCCTCGCCCTGGACCTGCTCGCCGATCCGGCGTTCGAAGCGCTGGTCAGCGCGGAATGCATGTTTGAAGATCTTCCGTCCGTGTTACCCCGGTTGGCCGCGAATGAACTATCCGCCCTCTGCCTCCGTGTCATGTATCAGCCGCAGTGACCACGTCCACCCGAACACTCGGAGGTCTTGGTGTTCAGCATCACCGTCCGTGACCACGTGATGGTCGCCCACAGCTTCCGCGGGGAAGTCTTCGGCCCCGCGCAACGCCTGCACGGCGCGACCTTCGTGGTGGATGCGACCTTCCGCCGCGCCGAGCTCGACGAGGACAACATCGTCGTCGACATCGGCAAGGCCACGGAGGAGCTGAAGGCGGTGCTGGGCGAGCTGAACTACCGCAACCTCGACGACGAGCCGGCGTTCAAGGGGATCAACACCTCCACCGAGTTCCTCGCGAAGGTCGTCGCCGACCGGCTCGTCGACGCCGTCCACGCCGGACGCCTCGGCGAAGGCGCGCGCGGCCTGGACAGCATCGCCGTCTCGCTGCACGAGTCCCATGTCGCATGGGCGAGTTACGAGCGTGCCCTGTGAACCCCCTGTACGTCGTGCTCCCGGGGGACGTCGACGACGCGTCGGTACCGAGCGGCGGCAACACCTACGACCGGCGGCTGTGCGACACGCTCGCCGCGGCCGGGGCCGACGTCCGCGAACTCGCCGTCTCCGGGAGCTGGCCGCGGCCGGACACCGAGGCCCGCGCGGTCCTGGGCCGCGTGCTGGCCGCGCTGCCCGCCGGGGCCGCGGTGCTGCTGGACGGCCTGGTCGCGTGCGGCGTGCCCGAGGTGCTCGTCCCGCAGGCACGGCGGCTGTCGCTGTCGGTGCTGGTGCACCTGCCGCTGGCCGACGAGACCGGCCTGCCGCCCGCCCTCGCCGCCGAGCTGGACGCGCTCGAGCGCGAGACGCTGCGGGCCGTGAGCTCGGTCGTCGCGACCAGCGAGTGGGCCGCGCGTCGGCTGATCAGCCACCACGGGCTCGCGCCGCACCGCGTGCACGCCGTGCCGCCCGGAGTCGACCCGGCGCCACCGGCGGTCGGCACCGACGGCATGTCCCGGCTGGTCTGCGTGGCCAACGTGACCCCGCGCAAGGGGCAGGGCGTGCTCGCCCAGGCCCTCGAAACCGTCGCCGACCTGCGCTGGACCTGCGAATGCGTCGGCGGGATCAAGCGCGAGACGAAGTACGTCGAGCGGCTGCGCGAACACCGGCTGGGTGCCCGGTTCACGCTCACCGGGCCCCGCACCGGCGAAGCGCTCGCCGCGACCTACCACACCGCGGACCTGCTCGTATTGCCTTCGCGCGCCGAGACCTACGGCATGGTCGTCACCGAGGCGCTCGCGCGCGGCGTGCCAGTGCTGACCACCGATGTCGACGCGCTGCCCGACACGGTCGGCGTCGCGCCGGACGGCTCGGTCCCGGGCCTGCTCGTGCCCGGCGACGACGTCGAAGCGCTCGGTGCCGCGCTCCGCCGCTGGCTGACCGAGCCCGCCCTGCGGGCGCGGCTGCGTGCCTCGGCCCGGTTGCGCCGCGAGACGCTGACCGGCTGGGACGACACGGCCCGCCGCATCGCCGAAGTGCTGCAGCGGCAAGAGGCGGCGGCATGACGGCGTTCGCCCCGGAGTGGCTCGAGCTGCGGGAACCCGCCGACGCGGCGGCGCGCGCCACCGAGCTGCTCGGCCCGCTGCGCGACCACCTGGGCGACGGCGGCGAGCTGGTCGTCCGCGACCTCGGCTGCGGCACCGGCTCGCTCGGCCGCTGGCTGGCGGCCCGGCTGCCCGGCGCGCAGCGCTGGATCCTGCACGACCACGACCGCGAGCTGCTCACCCGCGCGGCGGCGAGCCTGCCGCGGACCGCGCTCGACGGCAGCCCGGTCGACGTCGTGGCCGAGCCGGGCGACGTCACCGCCCTGCGCGCCGCCGACCTCGCCGGGACGTCGCTGGTCACCGCGTCGGCGCTGCTCGACCTGCTGACCGGGCCCGAGGTCACGGCACTCGCCGCGGCGATCACCGGGGCCGGGTGCGCCGCGCTGTTCACGCTGTCGGTGACCGGCCGGGTGGAGCTGGCGCCGGCCGACCCGCTCGACGACGACGTCACCGCCGCCTTCAACGCCCACCAGCGCCGGCTCACCGGTGGCCGCCGGCTGCTCGGCCCGGCCGCGGTGGACGTCACGGCGGCCGCGTTCGCCCGGCTCGGCGCGACCGTGCTCCGCGCGCCCAGCGCGTGGCGGCTCGGGCCGGACCAGGCCGCCCTGCAGCGGGAGTGGCTCGAAGGCTGGGTCGGCGCGGCTGTCGAGCAGCGTCCCGATCTGCGTCCGGCGGCCGGCGGCTACCTCCGGCGGCGGCTGGAGACGGCCGCGGCGGGCGAGCTGCACGCGGTGGTCCACCACGGCGACCTGCTGGTCCTGCCGCCGAGCCCGGAGGCCGCCGCGTGAAGCGCGTCCTCGCCTGGCTGCGGATCGTCGGCGCGCTGGCGATCCTCGGTGTCCTCGTCCGGCAGCTCGGCAGCGCCGCCTTCCTCGACGGCCTGGCCCGGATCAGCACGCCCGGCGTACTCGCCGCCCTGGCCATCGGCCTCGCGACGACGGTGTTCAGCGCGGGCCGCTGGCAGATCGTCGCCACCCGGCTCGGCCTGCGGCTTTCGCTGCGCACCGCGGTCGCCGACTACTACCGCGCGCTGTTCCTCAACGGCGTGCTGCCCGCCGGTGTCCTCGGCGACGTCCACCGCGCGGTGCAGCACGGCCGCGACTCGGGTGACGTGCCGCGGGGCGTGCGTGCTGTCGTCCTCGAGCGCACCGCCGGCCAGATCGTGCTGATCGCCTCCGCGGTCACCGTCGTGCTGGTCTCGCCGGACGTCGTGCCCGGCGCGTTCCGCGGGGTCGTGACGGTCGCCGGGGTGGTCGTCGTGCTGGCGGCCACCGCCGCGCCGGTCGTCGGGCGGCTGTTCGGCGGCCGCTGGAGCCACAGCCGGTCGAAGTGGCGGCGCGGCTTCGCCGTCACCCTCGCCGACCTGCGGCTCGGCCTGTTCAGCCGGGAGAGCTGGCCCGGTGTCGGCTTCCTTTCGGTGGCGACGCTGGCCGGGCACCTGGCGCTGTTCGTCGTCGCCGCCCGCGTCGCGGGGGTGGCCGCCCCGGTCTGGCAGCTGGTGCCGCTGATGGTGCTCGCGCTGCTCGCGATGGGCCTGCCGCTCAACGTCGGCGGCTTCGGCCCGCGCGAGGGTGTCTGCGCGCTGCTCTTCGGCGCGGCCGGGCTGGGTGCCGCCCAGGGTGTCACTGTCGCCGTCGTCTACGGCGTGCTCACGCTGGTCGCGAGCCTGCCCGGCGCCGGTGTCCTGCTCTTCCGAAGTGCCGCCGGGGTGGTGGCCGCTCCGCGCATGGCGGCCGGCACCGGGATCGAACCGGAGATGGGGATGAGGTCATGACGGCAAGCGAAGTCATGGACGACCTGCCGCACCGCGCGGTGGTCGAGCGCGTGGTCGAGACCCGGCTGCCGACGCGGCACGGGATCTTCCGCGCGTTCGGCTACCTCGACCGGGGCGGCACCGAACAGGTCGCGCTCGTGTACGGCGACATCGCGGAACTGGGCACCTTGACCCGGGTGCACAGCGAGTGCCTGACCGGCGACGTCTTCGGCTCGACGCACTGCGAGTGCGGCGACCAGCTGGCCGTGGCGCTGGACCGGATCGTCGAGGAGGGCTCGGGCGTGCTCGTCTACGTCCAGGGCCACGAGGGCCGCGGCATCGGGCTGCTGGCGAAGCTCGAAGCGATGCGGCTGCAGCAGGACGAGGGTCTCGACACGGTCGACGCGAACGTGGCGCTCGGCCTGCCGGTCGACGCGCGCGACTACCACGCGGCGGCCGGCATCCTCCACGACCTCGGCCTCCGCTCGGTGCGGCTGCTGTCGAACAACCCGCGCAAGGTCGAGCAGCTCACCCGCTACGGAATCCGGATCAGCGAACGGGTGCCGCTGCTGGTTCCGCCGAACCCGGAGAGCCTGCGCTACCTGCGGGCGAAGGCGGAGCGGATGAACCACCTGCTCCCGCACCTATCCGGCGCCTAGCACCGCCAGGACCTCCGCGAAGCGCTGGACCAGCGTGTCCAGCAGGACGTGGCCTTTCGCCGCGCTCGCCAGCGACGGACGGCCGACCACCCCGGACTCCGTGTACGCCCGCAGGCCCAGCGTCAGCAGGTGGTCCCGGCCCGTGACGTGGTCGGCGTCCTCGTGGCCGGGCCGGACGAGGTGCGGGTGGGCGTGCAGCAGGATCGAAGTCTCCAGCTCGCCGGCGTGCATGTCGTCGTCCAGTGACGTGCGCAGGCCGGCCGCGGTGTGCGCCGCCTGCCAGTCCGCGACGCCGGGGAACAGCGCCATCGCGCCCGCGGCTTCCTGGACCACATTGGACAGTACGTAGTTGCCGCCGTGCCCGTTGACCAGGACGAGCCGGTTGACGCCGGAGGCACGCAGCGACGCGGCGATGTCGGTGACGACGGCGTGCAGGGTGCGGGCCGAGATGCTCACCGTGCCGTCCCAGGCCGCGTGCTCGTGCGAGCACGAGATCGTGACCGGCGGCAGGTGCAGCACCGGGTAGGTCTCGGCGATCGCGGCGGCGAGCGTCGCCGCGATGATCGCGTCGGTCGCCAGCGGCAGGTGCGGGCCGTGTTGCTCGAAGCTGCCGACCGGCAGCACCGCGACCGCCGCGCCCCGCTCCCGCACCTCGGCCGTGGTCGCGAGCGGGAAGAGGTCGGTCATGAGCGCGTCCCTTCACTAGGTTGGAGTCATGAGCGAGCATGCCGCACTACTCGACGTCGCGCGCGAAGCCGTGGCGAAGGCGACCGAGATCGTCCGGTCGCGTCCCCGTTTTTCCGTTTCCGCGAAAGGTGATCGCGACCTGGTGACCGACGTCGACACGGCGGTCGAGGACGCGCTGCGGGAGTTCCTCACCGCCGAGACGCCGGAGATCGGCGTGCTCGGCGAAGAGCGCGGCCGCAGCGGCGACGGCGGCGGCCGCTGGTGGGCGCTCGACCCGATCGACGGCACCGCGAACTTCGCCCGCGGAATTCCGCTCTGCGGGATTTCCCTGGCACTGGTCGACGGCGAGCACAGCGCGGTCGCCGCGATCGCGCTGCCGTATCTCGGCGTCACGTACACCGCCGCGCGCGGCGAAGGTGCTTTCGCGAACGGAGAGCGCGTCGGCGCGTCGAACGCGACGGAGTTGCCGGAAGCGATGATCGCCGTCGGCGACTTCGCGATCGGGCGGCTCGCCGAGGAGAAGAACGAGACGCGCCTGCGGCTGCTTTCGGATCTCGGCGCGCGGGCGCAGAAGATCCGGATGCTCGGCACGGCGGCGATCGACCTCGCCTGGGTGGCGGACGGAAAGCTCGACGCCGCACTGATCTTGTCCAACAATCCGTGGGACACCATGGCCGGCGTGCTCCTCGTCCGCGAAGCGGGTGGAGCCGTCATCGACCACGACGGCAGCGAGCACACGGTCGGTTCTTCGTCGACGATCGCCGTCGCCGCGGGACTGCGCAAGGAGATCGTGGACGCACTTGATCGCGCGCACGCGGTTGTTCGTTAAGATTCCGGGTACCCGGGTGGGCGGCACCACAGCAGGCGATTGCGCTGCCCGCGCAAGGTTTTCGGTTACGTTGGTACCGGCCGGCGGGTGATACTGGCATGCCGGCCGGATCTCGTCGGCACACTTGGTGAGAATGGTGGATGCTCGTGGAAAGTCGCCGGATCCGCGATCGGTACCGGCTGCTCGAGCCGATCGGCGGCGGGGCGATGGGCACCGTCTGGCGCGCCCAGGACGAGATGCTCGATCGCACGGTGGCGATCAAGGAGCTCGTGCTGCCGCACGACCACGACGAGCACCGCACCGAAGAGGCGAAGAACCGCGCGATGCGCGAAGCGCGGATCGCCGCCCGGCTGCAGCATTCCCACGCGATCACGGTGTTCGCCGTCCTCGAGGAGGAGGACCGGCCGTGGTTGATCATGGAGTACCTGCCGTCGAAAAGTTTCGCGGTCCTCGTCCGCGAGGAGCCGACCACGGTGGACGACGCCATCCGCGTCGGCGCGCAGATCAGCTCGGCACTGGCCGGCGCGCACCGCGCCGGGATCGTGCACCGCGACGTGAAGCCGGCGAACATCCTCGTCTCCGAGGACGGCACGGCGAAGATCACCGACTTCGGCATCTCCCGCGCGATCGGTGACGTCAAGCTGACGGCCACCGGCGAGATCGCCGGCACGCCCGCGTTCCTCGCGCCCGAGGTGGCCCGCGGGGAGGACGCGAGCTTCGCCGCCGACGTCTTCTCGCTCGGCGCCACGCTGTACGCCGCCGTCGAGGGCCAGTCGCCGTACGGCACGGCCGACAACCCGATCGCGTTGCTCTACAAGGCCTCCAGCGGCGAGATCGTGCCGCCGGAGAAGGCGGGCAGGCTGACCCCGCTGCTGCTGCGGATGCTCGCCTCCGATCCGGCCGGGCGGCCCTCGATGGACGAGGTCGAGCAGGAGCTGCGTGCGATGCTCCCGGACGCGGAACCCGGCTCGTCGGTCCTCGCGGCGACGATCCCGGAGACCGAGGCGCCTGCGGTGGCCGCCCTGCCGACGGTGCCGGCCACCGCCGGCGCGCCGATGGCCGGGGAGGTCGCCGCGGTGACGCCGGGCGCCCGCAAGGGCCTGATCGCCGTCGGCGCGGGCGCGGCGCTGCTGTGCGTCGCGGTCGTCGTGGCGATCTTGCTGGTCGTGCGCCAGAGACCGCCGCAGGACAACGCCGCCCCGCCACCGTCGCCGCAGCCGTCGTCCTCGGCTTCCGTGACGCCTTCACCCTCGGCTTCGCCTTCGCCGTCCCCCTCGCCGACGCCCACGACCTCCACGCCGCCGACGCAGCCCACGGTCTCGACCGTGGCCTCGGCGAAGACCGCGGCGGACGCCCTCAAGGGCTACTACGCACTCCTGCCGAGCAACCCCGCGGAGGCGTGGAAGCTGCTCACGGACAACTTCAAGGCTTCCCGCCACCAGACGTACGAGACGTACAGGGACTTCTGGGGGCGGTACCGGTCGGTCGAGGTGAGCAACGTGAAGGAGGCCGGCCCGAACCGGGTCACCGCGCACGTCACCTACGACGGCGGAAACGGCGAGAACGACACTTTCACCATGGTCCAGGTGAACGGCGTTTGGATGATTGACGGCCAGGGCTGAACCTTCGCGCGTCCGGCCGCGTGTGACGGGTGAGCCGTCCCGCCGTCGATCCCGCTGGAGGTTGAGCGATGAGGCCTGCCGACCCGATGGTGTTCATCCTCCCGGCCGCACCGCCGGACAGCGACACCTACGACAAGCGGATGTGCCAGAACCTGCCCGCCGTCGGCCAGCCCGTGCTGGAGCTGCCGATCGCCGGTGACTGGCCGGAGCCCGGCGCGACGGCCCGGCGGCGCCTGGCGCGGTCGCTGGCCGCGCTGCCGGATCGGACGGTCGTGCTGCTCGACGGCGTGGTCGCGGCCGGCGTGCCGGAGATCGTCGTCCCGCACGCGCGGCGGCTGCGGCTGGCCGTGCTCGTGCACCAGGCACTGGCGGACGAGCCCGGTCTCGACCCGGCGCACGCGGCGGAGCTGGACGCGGCCGAGCGCGAGACGCTGCGGATGGCCGGGATGGTCGTCGCCACGAGCCCGTGGCTCGCGCGGTTGCTGATCGACCGCCACGACCTGGACCCGGGCCGCGTCTACGTCGCCAAGCCCGGCACCGACGCGGCCCCGCTGGCGGCCGGCGCCGACGGCGTCTCCCGGCTGCTGTGCGTCGGCGACGTCACCCGCCGCAACGGCCAGGACGTGCTGGTCCAGGCCCTCGGCGAGGTCGGCCACCTCGCGCTGTCCTGCGTCGTGGTCGGCTCGCTCCAGGCGGACCCGGCGTACGTCGACGAGCTGAACTGGTCGATCGAGCGGCTCGGCCTCGGCGGCCGGATCACGCTCGCCGGTGACGCCGTCGACCTCGGCGCCGCCTACAACGCCGCCGACCTGCTGGTGCTGCCGGCGCGCGCGGCGACGTCCGGCATGTTCGTCGCCCAGGCGCTGGCCCGCGGCATCCCGGTGCTGGCCGCCGAGGTCGGCGGGATGTACGACGCGCTGGGGGTCGACGCCGACGGCGAGATGCCGGGCCTGCTCGTCGAGCCGGACGACCCGTTCGCGCTGGCCGACGCGCTGCACCGCTGGTACGCCGACGCCGAGCTGCGCCGGTCGCTGCGCACCGCGGCGCTGGGCCGGGGCAGCGCGCTGGAGGAGTGGGACGTCGCCGCGCGGCGGCTCACCCAGGCGCTGTCGAGGCTCGCGTCCGAACCCCGCATCGTCGCCTGACGGCCTTGCCGGAGTGCTGAGAATCCACGAATCTGGCGCGATGGCGCCCCAGTCTCCGCGGCCCGACCGCCACCTCGACTCCGAACGCGGGTTCCTCGAAGTCGCCGGGCGCGACCCGGACCGCCCGCTGCGCGACCAGCTGCTCGGCTTCCGCGACCTCGTGTCGGCCGACATGGACTGGGCCGACAGCCGGAAGCGGCGGTTCCGGCGGCGGGCGTCGGTGGTGCGCGTGGCCGCGCTGCTGCTCACCGCGGCGTCGACCGTGGTGCTCGGCATCCAGGAGATCCCGGCGCGGGCGTCGATCGCGCTGCCGATGGTCGCGCTGGTCACCGTGCTCACCGGGCTCGAGACGTTCTTCAACTGGCGCTCGCGCTGGGTGCTGATGGAGGAGACGCGCTACAACCTGAACCGGATCCGCGACGAGATGGACTACTACATCGTCGGGACGCCGACGGCCGAGCTGAGCCGCGAGCGGCTGCAGGAGTTCTTCGACCGCCACCAGACGACCTGGGCCGACGCCAGCCGCCGGTGGATCGAGTTCCGCAGGCTCGACCGGCCACCGCAGTCGCCGGAAATCCGCGCCTGAGCCGATTCCTTTCGCCGTCCGCGCCGGTCGGCAAGAGTGTGGACGTGGATTTCGAGCCGTACCGGCGTGAACTGCTGGCGCACTGCTACCGCATGCTCGGCACGCCCGACGAGGCCGAGGACGTCGTGCAGGAGACCTACCTGCGCGCGTTGCGGGCGTACGACCGTTTCGAGGGCCGCGCGTCGCTGCGCTCGTGGCTCTACCGCATCGCGACGAACGCGTGCCTCACCGCGCTGGAGCAGCGGCGACGGCGGCCGCTGCCGTCCGGGCTGGGCGCGCCGTCGGCCGATCCGGACGCCCCGCCGATCCCGGCCGAACCGGGCGACGCCTGGCCGCGGCCGATCCCGGACGCGCTGGTCACGCCGGAGTCCGCCGACCCGGCGGCGATCGCGGTGGCCCGCGACGGCGTCCGGCTCGCGCTGATCGCGGGGTTGCAGCTGCTGCCGCCGCGGCAGCGGGCGGTGCTGATCCTGCGTGAGGTGCTGGCGTTCCCGGCGGCCGAGGTCGCGGAGATGCTCGGCACGTCGGTGGCGGCCGTGAAGAGCACCCTCCAGCGGGCGCGGGCCCGGCTCGGCTCGGCGGCGGAGGTCGGCGAGCCGACCGAGCCCGAGCAGCGCGCCCTGCTGGACCGGTACATGAGCGCGTTCATGAACTCGGACCTCGCGGCGCTGGAGCAGGTGCTGCGCGACGACGCCGTGATCGAGCCGGTCCCGTCCCGGACGTGGTTCACCGGAAAGCGGACTTGCGTCGCATTCTTGCGACACGTAATGGGCGAGCCGGGCGAGTGGCGGATGACGCCGGCCCGCGCGAACGGCCAGCCCGCGGCGGCGGTCCGGTACCGCGGCGAGCCGTTCGGCGTGGCGGTGCTGACGGTGGCGCAGGGCGGCATCGCCCGCATCACCGTCTTCGGCTTCCCCGACCTGGTGGCACGGTTCGAGCCTGCCGCGGCTGGTCGTGAGTGAGAAACAGGGTTGGCACCCTGCTTCTCACTCACGACCGGGTCAGGCCAGGGTGAGCGCGTAGATCTCCACCCGCGGGTCGTTCGGCAGGCTCAGCGACTGCAGCGTCTTGCCGCCGTCGAGGGTCGCCGAGATGCCGAACAGCCGGACCGGCGGGCCGTCCACGCCGCTGCCCGCCTTGATGCGGTGCGGCATGTCGAGGACCACCGACGAGCCCGAGCCCGCCCAGTCGGCGAAGGTCAGGGCGAGGTCGGCGCTCGTGCCGTCCGTGTAGTGCGCGGTCACCGTCGTCGACACCGGGCCGTTGTGCGACGACCCGACGATCCGCAGCGCGGTGTGCTGTCCCGCCGGGAGCAGCAGCGACTGGCCGCGGGCTTCGACGAAGTTCGCCGCCGTTCCCGAGGGGTCCGGTGCCGCGTACGTGACGCCGTCCCACGTCACCGGGCCCGGCGGCGGCAACAGCGCAGCGTCGTAGCTCCAGCCGCTGCCGTCGAAGTTGCCCTCGGTCGAGGCCGCGACCGTCGCCGTTCCGTCGTGGTTGCGGTCACGGCCCAGGTCGACCGCGCACTGCGGCCCGGAGGTGGCACACGCCGAAGGTGTCCGGACCTCGACCGAAGCCGGCCGCGTGACGCTGTTCGCGCCCAGTCCGTCCACCTTGACCTGGACCGGATAGGTGCCGAGCGCGGTCCCGGCGGGCACGGTCACCGTGATCGGCACGGTCTGCTGCACCGGCAGCCGTCCGGACCAGATCAGCTTCAGCCGGTCGGCCTGCACCTTCCAGCCGTCCGGCGCGGTCGCCGAAACCGTCACCGGCTGCAGGCCCGGGTTCTGCGCGAGAACGTCCAGGTCGAGATGCACCTGCTGCGCCGCGCCGGCCGGGATCACCACGGACGTCTGCCGCAGTGACGCGTCGACGTGCCGCCGCAGGTCGCCGACGGCGTTGTTCACCGACGGCGGCTCGCTCGTCGTGCCCCACGCCGACGGCTTCGACCCCAGCTGGTGGTTCAGGGTTCCGCCGTGCGCGATGGCGGCCCAGTCCAGCGAGGTCTGCCGGACGTCGCGGCCGTTGAGCGACACGCTCTGGATGTACCGGTTGGTGTCGCTCGCGCCCGGCGCGTTCACGGTGAGCGTGCCGCCCTGCGCGCGGCCGTACTGTCCGATCCGGACGGTCGCCGACTCGAACTGCGGGCTCGACAGCGCGAGGAAGTTCGCGCCGCTCATCGTGGGGTACAGCCCGAGCGACGAGAAGACGTACCAGGCGGACATCGTGCCGAGGTCGTCGTTGCCGGTCATGCCGTCCGGGCCGGTGGTGAACAGCGTCATCGCCGCGCGGACGACGGTCGCCGTCTTCGCCGGCGCGCCCGCCCACAGGTACATGTACGGCGCGAGCAGGTCGGGCTCGTTGTTCGGGTTGTACGTCGCCTTGCCGTAGTAGTCGTACGGGCTGGCGATCCAGTCCTTTCGGGCGGTGCCGGCCGGGTCCTTCAGCAGGTTGCCGTAGGCGAAGAAGTCGTCGAGCCGCTTCTCGGTCGCCGGCTTGCCGCCCATCAGCGAGACGAGCCCGGCCGGGTCCTGCGGCACGAGCCACTGGTACTGGTAGGCGCCGCCTTCGTGGAACTGGTGGTCGGCGTCGACCGGGTTGTACGGCGTCAGCCAGGTGCCCTCGGTGGTGCGTGGGCGGAACTGGCCGATCGAAGAGTCCCAGAGATTCTTGTACCACTGGCCGCGGTCGGCGAACATCTTCGCGTCGGCCTGGTGGCCGAGGCCACGGGCCATCAGCGCGAGGGCCGCGTCGGCCGCCGAGTACTCCATGGTCGCCGACGCCGGGTGCTCGCAGTCGTTGTCGCCGCCCTTGGCCGCGCAGTCCGTGCCGAGCGTCAACCCGCTCGGGATGTAGCCGCGGTCGTTGTAGAAGTTCACGCCGGAGCGGCCGTTGTACGGCGAATCGGCGGGCGGCGTGCTCGTCGCGTTCTTCTTGAGCAGCGCGTACGCCTCTTCTTCGTGCCCGGCGAGCAGGCCCTTCGACCACGCTTCGACGAGGAACGGCGTCACCGGGTCGCCGGTCATGATGTTGGTTTCACTCTCGGCCAGCGCCCAGCGCGGCAGCCACCCGCCGTCGCGGCCGATGGCCACGACCGACAGCGCGACGTCTCGCGCGACCTGCGGTTCGAGCAGTTCGAGGAGCTGGTTCTGCGGCCGGTAGGTGTCCCACAGCGAGAAGTTCTGGTACGGCGTGTAGCCGCTCGCGGTGTGCACCTTGCCGTCGAAGCCGGTGTAGCTCCCGTCGGTGTCGCCGGCCAGGTTCGGGTGCAGCTGCGCGTGGTAGAGCGCGGTGTAGAACGCCGTCTGCCGCTCGGTCGTGCCCCCGGCGATCTTGATGGCACCGAGCTTGTCGGCCCACTGCTGGTGCAGCGCGGCGCGGGTGGCGTCGAAGTCGTAGCTGTCGTGCGTTTCGGCGGCCAGGTTCTTCCGCGCGCCGTCGAGGCCGGTGTAGGACAGGCCGACCTTGAGCACGACGTCGTGGTCGGTCGTGGCGTCGAAGCTCGCCCAGGCGCCGTTGCTGCCGGTACCCGCGGCGTCGCGGCTGCCCGGCGTGCGCGCCGACCCGCGCCAGGTGCCGAACGAGCTGAACGGCCGGTCGAAGGTGGCGGTGAAGTAGACGGTGTGCTCGTCGTGCCCGGCGCAGAACCCGCCGGCGCGGACGCGGCCTTCGAGGGTGCGGTCGCCGACGACGTGGATCTCGGAGTCCTTGACGGACTGGTTGGCCTGGCCGGTGTTGAACAGGACGTTCGCCTGCCCGGTCGCGGGGAAGGTGTAGCGCTGCCAGCCGGTGCGCGCGGTGGCCGTCAGCTCGGCGTCGATGCCGTACTTCTTCAGGCCGACGCGGTAGTAGCCGGGTTCGGCGTGCTCGTCGTCGTGGCTGTATTCGGACCTGTAGGCGTTCTTGTCAACGTTGTCGACAGCTCCGGTCGTCGGCATGACCGGCAGCTCGCCCATGACGCCGCAGCCGACGCCGGACAGGTGTGTCTGGCTGAAGCCGTAGATCGCGTTCTGCAGGTAGTCGTAGCCGCCCTGGCCACCGGTGTCCGGGCTGACCTGCACCATGCCGAAGGGCGCGCTCGCGCCGGGGAACGTGTTGCCGAAGTTCTGCGTGCCGACGAACGGGTTGACCAGGCTCACCGGATCCGCCGTCGCCGGCGCCGCCTGGGCCACGGCGGGCGCCAGGCCGGCGACCACCACCCCGGCGGCCACCGCGGCGGCCATCCGTCTGCTCTGCGACCACATGGGCGCACCTCCAGGAGATGACAACGTTGTCAAAAGCGGACCGGGGATCGGGTCCGCGGTCGGTGTGCAGCTTTCCACCTGGATGCGCGTTTGAGAAGACCCGCGGTTCAGTCCAGCAGCCGCTGTTCCTTGGCCACGGCGACCGCCCCGGCGCGGGTGTCGACGCCGAGCTTGGCGTAGATGCGGCTCAGGTGGGTCTTGACGGTGGCTTCGCTGATGAACAGCGCACGGGCGATCTCGCGGTTGCCGAGTCCCTGGGCGAGCTGGCGGAGGATGTCGCGCTCGCGGCCGGTGAGGGCCGGGCGCGGGGCACGCAGCTGGGCCATCATGCGGTCGGCGACCGGCGGGGACACGGCGGTGCGGCCGGCCGCGGCCGCCTCGATCGCCGCGTACAGCTCGCCGGCCGACCCGGCCTTGAGGAGGTAACCGGTGGCGCCCGCGGCGATGGCGCGGCTGATGTCCGCGTCGGTGTCGTAGGTCGTCAGGACGAGGATCCGCGGCGCGCCGGGGCCGCCGCGGATCCGGCGCGTGGCCTCGATCCCGTCGATCCCGGCGCCGAGCTGGATGTCCATCAGGACGACGTCCGGCGCGACGACCGCGGCGGCCGCGACGGCTTCCTCCCCGGTCGCCGCCTCGGCGACGACCTCGACGCCGTCCGCGCCCGCCAGCAGGGCACGCAGGCCGGCGCGCACGACGGCGTGGTCGTCGCAGACGAGGACGCGGATGCTCACGAGGCCGCCAGCGGGATCGCGGCCGAAACCACCGTGCCGTGGCCGGGCGCGGACTCCACGGTCAGCCTGCCCCCGAGCTGCTGGGCGCGCACCCGCATGGCCGGCAGCCCGTGCCCGCGGCCGTCCGCGGCCGGCGCCGGTTCGACGAATCCCCGCCCGTCGTCGGCGACGTCGAGCACGACCTGGTCGTCGAGGTGGGTGAGGGTGAGCACGACATGGCCGGCGTCCGCGTGCTCGCGCGCGTTGGCCAGCGCGCCCTGGGCGATGCGGACCAAAGTGGACTGGACCCGCTCCGGCAGCGGCCGGACGGCGCCGTCGACGCGCACCTCGACCGGCAGCCCGGCCCGGCCGGCCACGGCGTGCAGCGCCTCTTCGAGCGACGCGCCGGCGAGGTCGGCGGGCGCGAGGTCCTGCACGAGCCGGCGGGCCTCCGCGAGGTTGCCGGCGCCGATGCGCTGCGCCGCGTGCAGGTGCTCGCGGGCCAGCTCGGGCCGCGCCCACGCCTGGTCGGCGGCCTGCAGCAGCATGGCCTGGCTGGACAGGCCCTGCGCGAGGGCGTCGTGCAGCTCCCGGGACACCCGGTGCCGCTCGGCCAGCACCCCGGCGCGGCGCTCGGATTCGCGCAGCCGCTCGGCTTGGCGGCGCATGTAGGTGATCACCGCGGCGGTGACCGCGGCGATGGCGATCGGCACGATGGTCAGGTTCGGGTCGAAGCCGTCGGCCAGCCGGTTCTCCGAGACGACCACGAGCGCGGTGACCACGGTGACCAGGGCGAGGGCCTGCCCGGCCGGCAGGGTGCGCAGGCCGGTGATGAGCAACGGGATCGCGGACCACGCGAAACTCGGCGCGAGCACGACCAGCACCACCCAGAGCGCGAGGACGACGGTCAGCCAGACGAGGTGCCGGTCGATCAGCCGGCCGGCACCGTACGCGACGACCAGCGCGACGGTGAACCCGAGCACCCACGGCGCCAGCGGGCTGCCGTCGTGGTGCGTCAGGAACCGGACCGCCGACGCGAGCACCAGCAGGAAGAAGGCCGAGTGCATCACCACGGCGAGCCGGCGCGTGTCGGCGTCGGCTCCGGTCATGCCGTCCATGCTCGCTCCTTCCGCCCGCGACACCAGCGTCGACCCGGCCGGGAGGGCGCGCATCAGCCGATCGGATGACCCGGCGGTCGGCCGGGACGACGACCGGAAGGCGCCCTCGGCGGGGTGAAGCTGGAGTCACCGAATCCCCGGAACTCCAGGAGCAGAGCATGATCTCGACCCGTACCCGCATCGCAGCCACCGTCGCCGGGCTCGCCGCGGTCGGCGTCACCACCGTCGGTGCCGTGTCGGCCACCGCGGCGCCGTCCGGCGGCAAGGACGTCGTCCAGACGTCGCACCTGACGATCGGCGCCGCGCAGAAGGCCGCGCAGGCCGCCCTGGACGCCGCCGGCAAAGCGGGGCAGCACGTCTCGGTCGCGGTCGTGGACCGTGACGGCAACACCATCCTGACCCTGCGCGGCGACGGCGCGGGCCCGCAGTCCTACAGCTCGGCGCAGCGGAAGGCGTTCACGGCGGTTTCCTGGAACGCGAAGACGTCCGAACTGGCCGGTCGCCTGCAGCAGACCCCGACGTTGAAGGACATCGACGGCACGCTGTTCCTGGCCGGCGCGGTCCCGGTGACCGCGGGCGCCACCCCGATCGCCGCGGTCGGCGTCGCCGGCGCGCCGTCCGGTGCGCAGGACGAGGCCTTCGCGCAGGCCGGCGTGGACGCCATCGGCAAGTGACTACCGTGTCTCGCATGATGATCCGTGACGTCCGCCCGTGGGGTGGCGAGCGCAGTGACGTCGAGGTGGCCGGTGCCCGGATCGCCGCGGTCCGGCCGCACGACCCCGCCACTCCTGCGCCGCCGGGCGCGGTCGAGGGCCGGGGCCGCCTGCTGTTCCCGGCGTTCAGCGACGTCCACGTGCACCTCGACTCGACGCGGATCGGGCTGCCGTTCCGGCCGCACACCGGTGGCCCCGGCGTGTGGGCGATGATGCTGAACGACCGTCGCCACTGGCGGACGGCGGAGGTCCCGCTGCCCGAGCGGGTGGCGGGCACGCTGGAGCGGATGATCGCCAACGGCACCACGCGCGTCCGCACGTACGCGCAGGTCGACGTCGACTGCCGGCTGGAGAAGCTCGACGCCGTGCTGGCCGCGAAGGAGAAGTTCGCCGGCCAGGCCGAGGTGCACGTCATGGCGTTCGCGCAGGCCGGCATCCTGCGCGAGCCGGGCACGCTGGACGTCCTCGACGCGGCGATGCGCTCCGGCGCCACGGTGATCGGCGGCATCGATCCGTGCACTGTGGACAGAGACCCCAAGGGGCACCTGGACGCCGTGTTCGGCCTGGCCGAGAAGTACCAGGCGGAGGTGGACATCCACCTGCACGAGCCCGGCCATCTCGGCCTGTTCTCGACCGACCTGGTGATCGAGCGCACGAAGGCGCTGGACATGCGGGGCAAGGTGAGCATGTCCCACGCCTACGACCTCGGCTCGATCTCCGAGCCGGTCAGCCGCCGGGTCATCGACGACTTCGCGGAGCTGGACATCGCGATGACGACGGTGGCGCCGTCGGTGTCGGGCCAGTTGCCGTTGCCCGACCTGGTTTCCGCCGGCGTGCGGGTCGGGCTCGGCGAGGACGGCCAGCGCGACTACTGGAGCCCCTACGGCAACTGCGACCTGCTGGACCGCACGTGGCAGCTGGCCTTCACCAACGGCTTCCGCCGCGACGAGCACATCGAGCTGGCACTGGCGGTCGCGACGATGGGTGGCGCGTCGATCATGAGCCACGACGTGCCGCGGCTGGCGGGCGTCGCCGACCGGCCGGGCCTGGCGGCCGGTGACCGCGCGGACCTGGTGCTGGTGGACGGCGAAACCCCGACGAGTGCGGTGATGGACCGCGGGAAGGACCGGACCGTGCTGCACGACGGCGTCGTCGTGGCCGACGGGTTGGCCGTCCTCAAGCCCTGACGAGCCCGCCGGCGGTGGCGAGCAGCGCGGCGATGGCCGGCTTGTTCTCGTCGCGCCGCCGCCACGTCATGGTGACGGTGGTCGTCCGCCCGGCCAGGGGGACGGCCACCGCGCCCGGGTGGTCGACCATCGCGGGCACGATCGCGCACCCGAGCCCGGCCGCCACGCACCGGCCGAGGGCGGCGAGGCTGCCGACCTCCGTGCCGACGACGGGACCGTCGATCCGGTCCAGCATCTCGCGGAAGCCGCAGCCTTTCGGCGTGGCGAGGAAGCCGACGCCGCGGAGGTCGCCGGGCCGGATCTCTTCCTTGCCCGCCAGCGGATGTCCGGGCGGCGCGAGCACCACGAGCGGTTCCTCGCCGAGCGTCCGGCTCGCGAAGGCGGGATCGCCCGGCGCGTCACCGAAGGTGAGACAGACGTCCACTTCGGACTCCCGGACGCCGTGGTACAGCTCGCCGCGGCCGCCTTCGGTGACGGAGATCCGCACGCGCGGCCACTTCGCCCGGTAGGCGCCGAGGAGCGACGGGACCCAGTGCGTGCACAGGGTTTCGAGGGCGCCGATGGTCAGGTCGCCTTCCGGCTCACCGCGTTCTTCGTCCACGGCGGCCTTGGCTTCTTCGGCGAGGGAAAGCATCTGGTCGGCGTATCCGACGAGCCGTTCCCCGGCGGCGGTGAGCCTGAGGCGGCGCTCCCGGTGGAACAGCTTCGACCCGAGCTCGGCTTCGAGGGCCTGGATCTGTTCGGTGACGCTGGACTGCGCGTAGTGCAGCTCGGCGGCGGCCCGGGTGAAGTTGAGCGTCCGCGCGACCACGCGGAAGGTGCGCAGGTGGCGCAGTTCCATGGCATCCCCCATCGGCGTTCCCGATGCCTGCCATCGTAACTGCCTGCTTCCGCCGGTGTCACGGAGCGTCCAGGCTGGCGGGGTGGCAAGACTCCTCATCGGCCTTTCCCTGGGCTACTTCCTGGTCATGCTGGACACGACGATCGTGACCGTGGCGCTGCCGGCCATGTCGCCGTCGCTGTCGGAACAGCAATGGATTTCGAACGGCTACACGCTGACGTTCGCGGCGTTCCTGCTGACGGCGGGGGCGTGGTCCGACCGCTTCGGCGCCCGCCGGGTGTTCTTCACCGGGCTGGCGGCGTTCGCCGTGCTGTCGGGCCTGTCGGCGCTGGCGTTCTCGGCGGCGATGGTGATCGCGCTGCGGGTGTTGCTGGGCGTCGCGGGCGCGTTGCTGGTGCCGTCGTCGCTGTCCCTCATCGCGACGGCGTACCCGGTGCCCGCCGCGCGCGCCAAGGCAATGGGCGTGTGGGCGGCGTTGAGCGGAACGGGCCTGGTGGCGGGCCCGCTGCTGGGCGGCGTCCTGACGCAGGCGTTCGGCTGGCGCGCGATCTTCCTGGTGAACGTCCCGGCGGCGCTGATCGCCCTGGCCTTGTCGGCGGCGGCGCCCGCGACGCCACCCAAGCCGGGCCGCACGGACGTGACCGGCCAGGTCTCGGCGATCGTCGCTTTGTCGACGTTGACGTACGCGCTGGTCGAAGGCCGGCCATGGGTGCTGGCGCTGTCGGCGGTGGCGGCCGCGGTGTTCGTGGCCGCCCAGCGCCGTCCGGACGCGATGTTCCCACCGCGGCTGCTCTCCAGGGGCTTGCTGGCGGGCGCGATCGTGAACTTCGGCCTGTCGGGCGTGCTGTTCGTGCTGTCGCTGTATTTCCAGGAGACCCGCGGTTATTCGCCGTCGTCGACGGGCTTGGCGTTCCTGCCGCTGACCATCCCGACGGCGTTCAACCCGATTTTCACCGGCCGCCTGGTGGCCCGGATCGGCCCGCGAGTACCGGCGGTGTCGGGTTTCGCGCTGATGGCTTCGGGCACGTTCCTCCAGGCGTTTTCCTCATCGGCTGTGTTGTCGGTGATCGCGTTGGCACTGCTGGGGTTCGGAGTGTCGTTGGCCATCCCGTCCCTGCTGACGGCGGTGGTCGGCTCGGCACCTCGCGAGCTGGCAGGAATCGCGGGCGGAGCGTTGAACGCGTCACGCCAGACGGGCGCGGTGATCGGAGTGGCGGCACTGGGCGCGGTCCTGAACGCGACGACACCGACGACGGCGCTCGCCACCGCCGGGGTCGTGCTGTGCGCCGGCGCGGCGATAGTCGCGTGGGAGCCTCAGAAGGCGGCCGCGAACCGCGCCCCCAGGTCCTGAAGGCGTTCGACGGGTTCATTGGCGAACACGAGACGCAGGTACCGGTCCGCGGACGGTCCCCAGCCGGTCATCGGCGTCGCGGCGACCCGGCCTCGGTCGAAGAGCCGGGCCGAGGCTTCGGCCGCGCTGAGCCCGAGCTCCGCGACGTCGACGAGCAGTGACCAGCCGCCGTCAGGTCGGACAACGGGATAGCCGTCCAGCTGCCGCAGCACGGTCTCGCATCGCGTACGCCAGGTCGTCACGGCGCGGGCGACGTCGGCGTCGGCGTCGTCCGCGGCGAGCGCCGCGGCGACGCCCTGCTGCGCGATTCCCACTTGGCAGACGACGTTCGTGAGCCCGACGAGCGCGATGTCGGCGAGGATCGGCGCGGGCCCGACGACCCAGCCGACCCGCCAGCCGATCATCCGCAGTTCCTTCGCCGCCGAGCCGATCGTGACCACGCGATCGGCGAGGCCGGGATGGCTCGCGGGGTGCAGCGGCGGACGGCCGTCGAACCGGATGCGCTCCATGGCCGCGTCGTAGAGCACCCAGGCGCCGTGTTCCCGCACCGGGGCGGCGAGCGCGTCGAGGTGCGCGGGCTCGAGCACGGCCCCCGTGGGCATGGCGGGCCCCATCAGCAGGACAGCGGCCGTGCGCGGTCCCACCGCGGCGGCGAGTTCGCCGGGATCGGTGCGCCACCCGCCGGGGGTCGGTGTCGCCCGGACGTGCCGGGGCACGCCACCGGCCAACCGGACCCGGTTGATCAGCCCGGCGTAGATGGGGTCGCTCAGGACGACCTCGCGACCGGGCTCCACCACGGCGAGCAGGCTGTTGAGGATGCCGTTGAGGCCGCCGGCGACGCTGACGCACTCCGTGCCGGGGTCGTAATCGAGTCCGGCGAGCCTGCCGACGTGGGCTGCGGCCGCCCGGCGCAGATCGTGGTGTCCCTCGAAGGGCAGGTAGCTGTTGGCCGCGTCCTGCCCGATGGCCTCGCGAGTCACCTCGACCGCGATCCGTGGCGGCGGAACGTCGGTGTCGAGGTTCTCCATGCGCAGAAGCTCCGGGTCCCGGGCGGCGTCGGCTCGATCGCCGACGACGTTGACGCCGATGCCGGGGATGTCCTTCAGCCTGCTGACGACCATCGGCACTCCTTGACTGGTTCAGTGGTCACTGTGGCTGTCATACTAGGCACATGGACCAGTCGCCGACCAGCCCGCTCGCGTTCAACCTCCGCCGTCTCCGCAAGGCCCGCGGCCTCACGGTGGTCGACCTGGCCCGGACATCCCGAACGGCCCGCGCGACGTTGACCCAGCTCGAAGCGGGCACCGGCAACCCGACTTTGGAAACGCTGTACGCGTTGGCGAACGCGCTCGGAGTGCCATTGGCGGACCTGATCGCAGAGCGGCCGCCGGCGCCACCGAGCCGGGTGACCCGCCGCGGCGAAGGGGTTCGCGTAGCGGGGAAGTCGGTGGAGGCGTGGCTCCTGGACCGCACACCGGCGGCGGAGATCTACGACTTCACGCTGACCACGTCCGAGATCCAGCAATCGGAACCGCACCCACCGGGAACCTGGGAGCACCTCCACCTCCACACCGGCCGCATCCGAACCGGCCCGGCGGAATCACCGATCGAGTTGGGCCCAGGCGATTACGCCGCCTTCGCGGCGGACGTCGCGCATGTCTACGAACGCATCGGAACGGCACGGGTGACCGGCACTCTGATCATCACGCGAGAGTCGCCGTAGCTGGTGTCCACTTTTTAGCCAGTTTTTGGCAGGTCGGGCAGGATTTGACCACTTTTTCGCCCTGTTCTGCCGCTGTTGGATCTGCCTATCATCGACTGCGTGTCCGGCTACAAGTACGACGTGTTCATCAGCTACAGCCGTCACGGAAGTGCGCCTAAATGGCTGAAGAACCATTTCTATCCGAAGGTCCAGGATTGTCTCATCGACCACATGACGTCGACGCCGAAGATCTTCATGGACAAGACGATGGAGCGAGCGGTCGACTGGCCGGCGGCGCTGGAGAAGGCGCTTCGGTGCAGTAAGATCATGATAGCCGTGCTGACGCCGCGGTACTTCCAGTCACCTTGGTGCATGGCGGAACTGCGGAGCATGCGCGCCCGGGAAAGGCAGCTCGGACTGGCGAGTCAGGAGCGGCCGCAAGGCCTGATCTACCCGATCCTGTATTCGGACTCGGAAAACTTCCCGGAGGAGGAGGGCCTGCGGCGATCGTGGTGGGATTTCAAGAAACTCTCCATGCCTGAACCGGTGTTCCAGGAGAGCCGGGACTGGCCGCTGTTCCACAACACGGTCCTCGAGCTCGCCCGGGATCTGTCCGAGCTGATCCGGCAGGTGCCGCCATGGCAGCCGGACTGGCCCGACGTCGAGCGCCCCGACCCGGTGTTGATACCGCCACCGCCGATTCCGAGGTTCGGCATATGACCGGGACCGTTGTCACCTTCTACTCGTACAAGGGTGGCGTCGGACGGAGTTTCACGCTCGCGAACATCGCCGTCCTCCTCGCCCGATGGGGCCACCGGGTCCTCGCGGTCGACTGGGACCTGGAGGCACCCGGACTCCACCACTACTTCCGGCCGCTGCTGTCCAGGCCGCCCCGCGGAGGGGTGGTCGATCTCGCCGACGATTTCCTGGCCTGCGGTAACCCCCACGACCACGCCATCCCGCTGGACCTCGCGGTGGACGGCTCGGTGGCACTCCTGGCGGCGGGACGGGACGACGCGGACTACACGCGGCGTGTGCAAAGCCTCGACTGGGAAGACCTGTACCGCCGGGGGTTCGCGGAGTTCCTGGAACGGCGCCGCGAGGAGTGGACCGAGAACTACGACTTCGTGCTCATCGACAGCCGGACGGGCATCTCCGACAGCGGCGGCATCTGCACCGCACACCTGCCCGATTGGCTGGTCGTCCTGTTCACGGCGAACCAGCAGAGCGTCGACGGCGTCGTGGACATCGCGCGGCGGGCCGACGCGGCCCGCGACCGCCTGCCCTACGACCGGCAGCCCCACCTCGTCCTGCCGATCCTGTCCCGGCTGGACAACCGGGTGGAGTACGAGAGGGCCGAAGCCTGGCAGGAACGCTGTGCCGAAGCGACCGCCTCGCTGTTCCGGAATTGGCTCGACAAGAGCGTCTCGCAGGAACAGATGCTGAGGCACACCACTGTGCCGTACGTGTCGTACTGGAGTTTCGGCGAGCAGCTGCCCGTCTTGGAAGAACCGTCGCCGTCGGCGGACCAGGTCTCCTTTTCGCTGGAAACCGTGGCCGCGGTGCTGGCCCATCAGTTCGACCGCACGGCGTTGCTGGCGGACAACCGTGACGCCTACGTCGCCGCGGCACGGTCGCACCGGCAGTCGTACGACCTGGACCTGCTCGTGTCGAGCCCACGACCTGCGCAACGGATCGCCAACCAGCTGATCGAGGAACTGAAGACGCTCGGCTTGCGCGTCGATCGGTCGTTGTCCGGTGATCCCGAGTTCCTCGAACAGAGCAGCGATCCGGCCGAGCACCTCTGCCTCATCGTCGACGGAGTGGTGAGCCGCTGGCAGGCGAGCGAGGCCGAGCGCTTCCTGCGGCACGCCCTCGACACCGGCGGCAGGCAGCTGTTCTGCGTGCTGACCGGCCGGACCGACCGCGAGCAGTTGCCGCCTTTCCTGCAGAACCTTCGGCTTTTCGTGCTGGACGCGGCTTCGCGACCCAGGCAGGTGGCACGCCAGCTGCACGAAATCGTCACCGACGGGCCGCCGAATCGCACGGACGCGGACCAGGCGGTGTTGCAGGACGCCGCGGCCGCGTTGCGCGGGGTGCCGGAGGAGCTGACCCACCAAGGGCGCTGGGCCATCGTCGAGCAGACCGTCCGCGACATGACCGCGGCGCTGGATCAGGGAGATGTGGCGTTGCTCAAGGACCTGACGGTCGACCTGGAGCTGCTCAACGACGTCCGGGCCAACGGAAGCCGGTTCGCGGCACCGGCCGGATTGCGTGCGTACATCGACGCGCTGATCAACCGGCTCCACCGCCGGATCGAGGCGTACACCAACTGAAGGAGCGGGGAATGGCGGAACGGTACGGGACCCACGAGCGGGCAGCGCTGCTCTTGCTGCTGATCGAGGGGAGGGCGATCCCCAACGTCGAGATGAGGAAGGACCACGGCATCGAGCTGACCCCGGCCGGTCGCGCGAAGCTCAACAAGGCGGGCTTGCTCGTGACCCGGACGGTGGGCAGGCGGCTGGTGCACGAGATCACGCCGGCGGGCGAACGCTGGTGTGAGGAAGCGCTGGCCACCATCGAGACCCCGCCGCGGGCCGGGGCGCTGGCCCGGATCGGGTTCGAGTGGCTGCGCTCGATCGCCGGGTACCTGCGCGAGCACGACATCCGCCTCCGGCAGGTGCTGGGCGGGAGTGGCGGGACGAACCTGGAGACGCTGATCCGCGCCGCCTACCGCGAGTTGTCCGACGAGCCGCAGGACTGGGTGCGGCTGGCCAAGCTCCGTCCCAAGCTCAACGGTGCGGACAAGGACGAGGTGGACAAGGTGCTCCTGGAGATGACCCGGACCGGGCTCGTCCACCTCGCGCAGTCCGCGAACCGCAAGGCGCTCACCGACGCCGACCACGCCGCCGCCATCCGGATCGGCAGCGAGGAAAAGCATCTCGTGGCGATCGAGGAATCATGACCGAGGAGCTGCGTCAAGCGCTCGCCGCGGTGCGGTTCAACTCCGCGGAGACGCCGGATGACGTCTGGGTCGTGTCGCCCTTCCACGTGGAAGGACTGCACACGAGAGCCGAGCAGCGCATTCACGCCAGCATGGCCGATGCGAAGGCGAGCACCGGCCCGAGCCCGATCGGCCTCACGCTGCAGGGGCAGAAAGGTGTGGGGAAGACCCACCTGCTCGGCCGGGTCAGGCAGGCGGCTCAGCGCGACGGCGGTTATTTCTTCCTGATCGACCTCACGACCGGTCCCGCCTTCTGGGAAGACGTCACCCGCGCCATGCGGAGCGAACTGTGGCGGCCGGACGACGACGGAGAAGTCCAGCTGACCAAGCTGCTGACCCGGTTGTGCGATGCGGCGAAGGTGCCCGAGCCGGTGGCCGCGGCGGTGCTCGGCCGGACTTCCCTGTCCGTGGACGACCTGCATGGTTTCGTCGTGGCGCTCCGCCGGCTCGACGCCCAGGTCGCGGTCGAGTGCGCGGACACTGTCCGTGCGCTGGTGCTTTACAACGCCGTCGACAGCAAGCAGATGAAGATCGGAACCGACTACCTCACCGGTCTGGCCGAGGCGGCCGACGGCGATCGGCAGGCGTGGGGCATCCACCCGCAGCCGAAGTCGCACCGCGCGCTCGTCACCGAGATCTCCCGGGTGCTCGCGCTCACCGGGCACAGCGTCGTCGCGATCGACCAGCTCGATTCGCTGGTCAACAAGGCGCACACGGCGATCGACGACCAAGTGGACGCGGAACTGGCCGGCGAGCTCACCCTGATCGCGGACGGGTTGATGCAGTTGCGGGAGACGACGCGGCGAACCCTGTCGATCGTCGCCTGCCTGCCCGACACGTGGAGCATCCTGAATTCGGTGATCACCGCCACCGTCTCCGATCGGTTCACGAAGACACCGTTGCTCGGGGCCATCGCCGATCCGCGGCTCGGCGAGGCGCTGGTGGCGAAATGGCTCACGACGATCTACGCCCGCGCGGGGTTCGTGCCTCCCCACCCCACCTGGCCGGTCGCGCCCAGCGCGTTCGGTGAGGCTTGGCGCACCTACACGCCGAGGCAGCTGCTGCGGCGAGTGCAGGAGCACGCCGAAGCGTGCTTGAACGGCGAGATCCGCGAACTGCGGTCGTTCGAGGAAGCACCCGTCGAACCGGCCGAAGCACCGCAGGCAAGCCACTCGGAGCCGGACTACTTCGCCGAGTTCGACCGGCAGTTCGACGAGCTGTGGAAAAGCGCCGACGTCGCCGCCGCGTTGAACCAGCACACCGAGGACGACATCATGCCCGAACTGCTGCACGCGGGCCTGCGGTCGTGGATCACCGAGGTCGGCAACGACGACCGGTCGTGGGAGACCGAGCCGCCGCCGGACGGCGGCAACCAGCTGCACGCCGGGCTGCGCAGGACGCTGAACGAGGAACGGGACATCGCCGAACGCTGGGCGTTTCGCGCCATCGCTCCCCGCCACGGCAACGGCATCCTGCGCCGCATCCGGGACGCCAAGGAAGCCGCGGGCATCCGCGACGGCGTGCGCAACCGGCACCTGGTGCTGATCCACCACGGGTCGAAGGGCTGGACCGGCGGCAAGACCAAGGTCCTGGTCGGTGAACTGGCCCGCGCGGGCAGCCCGCGCGTGGAAATCAAGGAGGACGACGTCAGGGCCTTCTGGGCGCTCAAGCAGATGCTCACCAGGCAGAGCTACGAGCTGCTGAACTGGCTGGTGTCGCGCAAGCCGGCGAGCCGGACGAACCTGCTGCGGCAGATCCTCCCCGGCCCGGCGCAGACCCGGAGCAACCAGCGGGAGACCCGTCCGCCGCCGGTGGCGTCCGCGGCCGGTGCCACCTCCGGTGACATCGTCCTCGGGTTGGACGGTGAGATCCGCATCGAACTCGAGTCCCTGCGGAAGCACGCCGTCATCTTCGCCGGCTCCGGGACGGGGAAGACCGTCCTGCTCCGCCGGATCGTCGAGGAGTGCGCGTTGAGGGGCGTGTCGGCGATCGTGCTGGATCCGAACAACGACCTCGCCCGGCTCGGCGATGCCTGGCCGGAAGCGCCCGGAGGCTGGCGCGCCGGTGACGCGGACAGCGCCGCCGATTACCTGGCCAACACCGAGGTCGTCGTCTGGACTCCCGGGCGTGCTGCCGGGCGGCCGCTCAGTTTCCACCCCCTCCCCGACTTCGCCGGCGTGCGCGACGACGAAGACGAGTTCGCCGCCGCCGTCGAAGCGGCTGTGGCGCGGTTGATTCCGCACGCCAGGGTCAGTGGCGGAGCGAAAAGCGCCATCCGCGGCCAAGCCGTGCTGCGCGAAGCTTTGACGCACTACGCGCGGAACGAGTCGCGGAGCCTTTCCGGGTTCGTCGACCTGCTCGCCGACCTGCCGATCGGGGTCAGCAAGCTGGCCACCGGCACGAAGACCGCTGCCGATCTGGCCGAAACCCTGCGGGCCGCGATGGTCAACGATCCGCTGCTCGGTGGCTCCGGCGAGCCGGCCGACCCCGCCGCGCTGCTCACCCCGGGGCCCGGCAAGCGGGCGCGGATTTCGGTGATCAGTTTCGTCGGGCTGCCTTCCGACGAACAGCGGCAGGGGTTCGTCAGCCAGCTCCAGCTCGAGGTGTTCGCCTGGATCAAGCACAACCCCGCGGCCGATCGGCCGCTCGGCGGGCTGTTCGTCATGGACGAAGCCCAGACGATCGCGCCGTCCGGTGGCTGGACGGCGAGCACGCAGAGCACCATCATGCTGGCCTCCCAGGCCCGCAAGTACGGGCTCGGCCTGCTGCTCGCCACCCAGGCGCCGAAGGGGCTGCACAACCAGATCACCGGCAACGCGACCACGCAGTTCTTCGGCCGCCTGAACAGCCCGGCCCAGATCGCCGCGGCGAACGACATGGCCAGGGCCAAGGGCAGCACCGTCGGGGACATCTCACGCCTGGAACGCGGACAGTTCTACGTCACGGGGGAGACGTTCGGGTTCCGGTCCATGCGTGCTCCGCTGTGCCTGAGTCACCACCCGCCCAGCCCGTTGCGGCTCGAGGAAGTGCTCGAGCGCGCCCGCGACGGCCGCTGACCCGAAGGCCGCGTTCCGGCACGGGACGCGGCCTTCGTGCTTTCCCGTTGCCCGCTCGTCCGGGAAACGGTCAACTCCTTGTCGGCGAATCGCCGCTGACGAATCCTGATTGCAGGGCGCGGAAATTCCGCACAGTGCCCTGATAAATCGCCCTTTTTCAAGGAGGATTCGTCATGTCCTTGTCCAAGAAACTGGCCAGAATCGGTGGCCCCGTGCTCGCGCTGTGCATCGTCGCGGCGGCGCCGGTGATCGGCTCCGCAGCGGCGTACGCGGACGGCGACGGCGGGACGCCGCCGCCCGTGACCACCACCACTCCGCCGCCGGCGGGTACGGACGGCAACCCCTGGCACGGCTGACCGGTGCCGGTCCGGCCGCGACGGGTTCGCGGCCGGACCGGCAATTGCGTGCGGCGGGCGAAAATGGTGTACTCGGACACGGCCGGAATGGAGGTCCGCATGGCTCAATCTTTTGGCGCACTGCTGCGGGAATTTCGCGCAGCCGCCGGGATGTCGATGGGTGAGCTGGCCAAGCGGGTCCACTACAGCAAGGGCTACATCAGCAAGATCGAGAACGACCTGAAGCCGCCGAACCCCATGCTGGCGCGGATCTGCGACAGCGTGCTGGACGCCGGTGGCACGCTCATCGAATCGGCACGCGACGCGCGGGCGCGCGCCCAGTCGGCGAACACGCTCGACCGCCGCCGGATGCTGGCCGGCGCGGGAGCGGTCCTCGGCATCGCGCTGGCGGGCGGCCCGCGTCCGATCCTCGACGAACGCGCGGTCACCGGGCTGCGGGCGTCCTTCGAGCAGCTGCGCGCGCTCGGAATGCAGACCAGTCCGGCCGTGGTCCTCGAGTCACTGGTCACCCAGACACACACGGTGCACGCACTGGCCAGGGGAAACCCCGAGCCGATCCGGTCACGGCTGCTGCTGCTGGCCGCCCGGATGGCCGAGTACACCGGGTGGCTGAGCCAGGAAGCGGGCAACGACGAAGTCGCGTTGTCGTGGACGCGGCACGCCGCCGAACTCGCCCGGGCCGGAGGTGACCGGGAGATCGCCGGCTACGCCTACGTCCGGGAGGCCGGGCTGGCGCTGTACCGGCACGACCCGATCAGCGCCATCGATCTCGCCGAGCAGGCACAGCGGCTGGGGCACGCCGGTTCGCGGACCTTCGGCTTGGCCGCCCGGCGGGAGGCCCAGGGCCACGCGCTGGCCGGCGACCGGGATGCCTTCGAGCGGGCGATGGACCGCGCGGCGGACGCGCTGCGGTCGTCGGCTGCGGACACGACGGACTACCCGGTGCTCGGGACGACCGCGCCGGATCCGCTCGCCCTCGCCCGCGGCTGGTCGCTCGCCGACCTCGGCAAGCCCGGCGAGTCGGCCGCCTTGCTGAGCGCCCAGCTGCCCGGGATCCCCGTGACGAACCGCCGGACCAGGGCGCGGTTCGGCGTCCGCCGGTCGCTGGCCCACGCACTGGACGGCGAAATCGACGAGAGCTGCCGGACGCTGGCCGAGACGATCGACGACGTCGCCCACGTCGACTCCGCGACCGTCCGCACCGACCTGCGGGAACTGGCCCGGTGCCTCAGCCGGTGGCGCGGTCACCACACGGTCCGTGAGGTCTATCCCGAGCTGAACCGCGTGCTGCACCGGCATTGACCTCAGCCGGAGCCGCAGGCGCACATCAAGGACGCTCGTTTCTCGCGCACCGCACCGGCTTCCGGCAAGTCCAGCGCGTCGAATTCCGTCTCCGCGGCAGTCCAGTGGGCGACGGCTTCTTCGTGCTTTCCCATCGAGTGCAGCGTTTCCGCGACCCCGCGGTGGGCACGGGCCTGGTAAGCGCGGTTTCCGGCCCCGTCGGCCAGGTCCAGCGCCGCCTTGCTCGCCGCGAGCGCTTCCCGGTGGGCGCCCTGGGCGAGGGCCGTCGCTCCGCGGTCCAGGTAGAGCTGGGTGCGCAGGTCGGTGTCCGGCACGTTCGCCGCCACCTCGCGGGCCTTGTCGTGGTAGCGCACCGCTTCGGCGAACCGGCCCTGCCGGCGGTGCACGTTGCCGATGTTGTTCAGCGCGTAGGCCTCGACGCAGCGGTCGCCGACCTCGGCGGCGTGCGCGTGCGCCTCCGTGTAGCCGGCCAGCGCCTCCGTCAGCAGGCCGAGGTGTTCCTGCACGGACCCGAGGTTGTTCAACGCGTGCGCGAGACCCTGGACGTGCCCGATCTCGCGCAGCATCCGCGCCGCGGCCGAATGCTGGCCCAGCGCGGCGTCGAAGTTGCCGTGCAGCTCGTTGAGGTACCCGAGCATGCTGAGCGCGTGGGCCTCGCCGCGCCGGTCTTCGGTCTGCTCGTACTTCGCCAGCGCCGCTTCGAGGTGGGCCATCGCCTGGTCGTGCTTGCCCAGCTCCATCGTCGGAATCGCCAGCGCGCACAACGTCGCCGCCTCGCCGCGCGTGTCGCCGAGGCGTCGCCACTTCGGCAGCGCCTGTGCTGCCAGCTCCAGCGCTTCGGACAGGCGTCCGCGCCGGTCGTGCGCCGTCGCCAGGCGCAGCAGTACGTGGGCCTGGCCGTAGTCGTCGCCCGCCGGGACAGTCCGCCACGCGAGTTCCAGGGTGCCGATCCAGTCTTCGAACTGGTTGGTCGTGTTGAAAAAGCGCCACAACAGCACCGCCAGCCGCCAGGTGTGCCCGGGCAGGTCGTGGCGGGCGGCGTAGCGGATGGCGGCGACGAGGTTGTCGCGCTCCGCGGCGATCCACCGCAGCGCGGCGCCGGCGTCGGCGAAGACCGGCGTCACCGGGCAGGAACGATCCGTCGACGGCAGCTGCGCGCGGTCGAAGGGGTACGCCGCGCCGACCGCGGCCGCCAGCGTCACCAGGTAGAAGTCGAGCAGCCGCACCAGCGCCTGCCGCGGCGCGGGCTCGACCGCGGCGAACTCCTTGAGCGGGTCCAGCATCTGGTACCGCTCGGGCGCGGCCTCCTCCAGGAGGCTGACCTCGTGCAGGTCGTCGAGCAGCTCACGCGCCTCGGCGACGTCGCAGCCGGCCAGCGCCGCGCCGCCGGCGACGTCGACGTCCGGCCCGGGCAGGCTGCCCAGCAGCCGGAACATGGCCCGCTGCGGCTCGCCGAGCTGCTGGTAGGACACCCGGACGGCGGCGATGCCGTCGTCCTCACCCCACGGCCCGCCCTCCTCCAGCAGGTGGAGCAGGTGGTCCAGCGGCCACCCGGCGTGCCGCCGGAACAGCGCGGCCGCCACCCGGACGGGCATCGGCAGGAACCCGCACCGCTTGACGATCAGCGCCACCTCGGCCGCCCGGCCGCGCACCCGCGGCGGGTCGGTCAGCGCGTGGAACAGCTCGGCCGCTTCTTCCGGCGGCAACGGCGAAAGCCGGACGGGTTCGCCGGTGTCCGCGTCGCCCATCCGGCGGCTCGTGACGATCGCCAGGCAGCCGTCGGCTTCCGGCAGCAGCGGCCGGATCTGCTCGGCCGACGCGGCGTTGTCCAGCACGACCAGCGTGCGGGTGCCCCACAACGTCGTCTGGTAGAGCGAAACCTTGCGGCCGACGGTGGCGGGGATCTGCTCGGCCGGCACGCCGAGTTCGATCAGCAGCTCGGTGAGCGCGTCGCCGACGCTGGTCTCGGCCACTCCGGGTGTGAAGCCGTTGAGCCGGGCGAGGAGCTGGCCGTCGGGAAACCGGTCACGCAGGCGGTGCGCCGCTTCGACGGCCAGGCCGGTCTTGCCGACGCCCGGCGCGCCGCTCACCCAGACCGCGCGCCGCCCGGCCGCGGCGGCCGCCTCGATCGCGGCGAGTTCCGCGGCACGCCCGGTGAACCCGCCGGGCCGGGAAGGCAGTGAGCTGGGCGGGTCACCGTGCTCGGCGCGCGCGGCGAGGTTGCGCAGCACCGGTCCCGGTTCCATGCGCAGCCCGGCGAGGGCGTCGTGGGTGCTGCGGAACACGCGCAACGCGCCCATCCGGTCGCCGCCCGCGAGCAGCGCGCGCATGAGGAGTTCGGCGTGCTTCTGGCTGGCCGGGTCGGACCGGACGAGCGGCCGCAGCCGGTCGCGCGCCGAACGGTGGTCACCGATGCCCAGCTCCAGCTCGGCGAGGTCGCCGACGGCGTCGGAAAGGCTTTCCTCGGGGAACACGACGTCCGGGCCGCCGACCCGGTCGATGTCGATGTCCTCGAGGAACCGCCCGCGCCACAGGGCGACGGCTTCGCGCAGCAGCTCGATCGCCTGGCGCGGATCACCGGTCCGGCCGGCTTCGGCACGCAGCCGCGTGAACCGGACGGTGTCCAGCTGGTCGTCGCCGAGCCGCAGCAAGTACCCGGTCGGGGTCGTCTCGATGCTGACGTCGCCGGCGTCCTGGACGACGTCGCGCAGCCGCTTGATGTAGCCGCGCACCAGCGTGGGCTTCGTTTCGCGGCCGGCCCAGACGATCTCGGTGAGCCGCGCGGTCGACACCGGCTTGTTCGCGTTCAGCAGCAGCACGACGAGGACGAACCGCTGCTGCTGGTCACCCAGCGGCACCGGCACGCCGTCGTGCCATGCCTCGAGCGGGCCGAGCATCCGGAATTCCACGCAGCCTCCCCGGGCGTCAGCTTGCATTCCCCCGGTGATGTCGCGCAATCGGCCGTCGGGGTTTCCGAAATCCGCATTTCTTCCACCTTCGGTACACGCGCGCTTGCCAGACTCCGCCGGTCGATCAGGGGTGAAGGAGAAACCGGGTATGGGGTCCGACGTGTTGCCGTGTTACGTGGCGTGCGACGTCTCGCTGTCGATGGCCGACCACATCGACGAGCTGAACACGGGACTGCGCGAGTTCCGCGGCGCGGTCCACGCGGACGCGTCGGTCGCCGACCGGGTGCTCTGCAGCGTGATCGGATTCGGCGAGGAGCCGTTGGCCGTGCACGGGCTGTACCTGGCGGGCGAAGTGGCGGAGCTGCCGCCGCCGGGCCCGTGCGCGGGAACGAACTTCGGTCCGGTGTTCACGTACCTGCGAACCCGGATCGACTCCGACGTCCACCTGCTGGAAACCCACCGGGTCCGGGTGCACCGCCCGATGGTGTTCTTCCTGTCCGACGGCCAGCCGACGGACCCGGTGACCTGGCCGGCGGCGTTCGCGGCGCTGACGGACCCGACGTGGCGGAACTGCCCGCGGGTGGTGACGTTCGGCGTGGGCGACGCGGACGAGGGGGCGCTGGGCCGCATCGGCACGTACCGCAGCTACCTGAGCCGCGACGGCGTCCGCCTGGGAACGGCGCTGATCGCGTCGGTGATGCACGTTCTGTCCACTTCCGGTCCACCGCCCGGCGGCACGCTGTCGTGAAAAGGGGGTGGCCGTGGAAACGCACTGAAGGAGAGCAAGGTGGAGCGCACTGAGCTGGTGCGGGAGCTGAAGACGCTGCGCAAGGGCCGCGGCCTGGCGGGCCGCATCGAGGACCGGGTGGGCCCGGTGCTGCGCTCGGCGTGCGCGATCTCGGAGAACGACGGATGGGTGGCGATCCGCGCGAAGGTGACGGGCAGGCTGTCGGAGCTGTCGTCCCAGCTGCCGGAGGATCTCCGCCTGGCGGCGTTGGCGGCCTTCGCGATCACGCCGGAGGCCCGCCAGCCGCTGTACCAGGAGAGGGTCCGCTGGGCGGCATCAAGGGTGGACCGCGACCCGAGAACGGTGCGGCGCCGGGTGGACGAGGCGATCGACCTGCTGGCGGAGCTGGCTTCGGGCGAGCCGGCCGGTTCCTCACCGGACAGGTGGCACACGACGGCGTTGACCGTGGCGGTGGTGCTCGAGGAACGGCGCGTGTTCGAGCAGCACCGGGTGAAGGCCGAGGAGGACGGCCTCCGGTCGTTCGACCTGGCGGTTCCCGCGGCGGAGGGCTCGGTGCTGTACGGAGGAACGCTGAGGGAGAGCTCGGTGGAGCTGCCCGGGCCGCTGTCCCGAGGCGAGTCATGGGAGTTCGCTGCGGTGTTCACGGTGGAACCGGCCGAGAACGTCGTCTACGTCCCGCGCCACCGGTGCGAGGTGTTCGACCTGAGACTGAAGTTCGGCACGAGGAACCCGCCGGAGGTCCTGGCCTTGGACGGCGCGTTCAAGAGGGACATCACGGACCCGCGGTACCGGGGCCGCCCGCTACAGCCGAACGCGGCGGGGGAGGTGCACGTGCGGTTCCGGCACCTCACGCCGGGCTTGGCTTATGGCGCCCGGTGGGCGTCCCGGTCGTGAGCTTGCGGCATTCGACTTACGCCGGAAAAGCAAATTCGAAATGCAATAAGGACCGTGGAAAGTGTGCCCCCGGCAGGATTCGAACCTGCGACACCCGCTTTTGTGGATCATGTCTTCCGTTGATCGCCGAAAGCGATCGACATAGTTCGCTACCTGACGATCTCTCGGCTGCGGTGCGCCTGTTCCCGTGGTCATTTGTGATCATCTCGCGACCATTAGCGAGGGTACAGCGTGGCGACGGGCGGGGGAGTTCGGTGCTCGGTCATGGATTCCGGTCCTGCGCGGGGCGGGCATGAAGGGTCCGTGCTGTCGCCGGTGGCCGCCCGGCAGGGCAGCCACTCTTCCCTCAAGGGTAGCCCGTCAGTCGCCGTGTCGGACCGCACGGGCACCCAGAATAGGGTGTTCCCCTACCCGGTTCCGTTCAATTCTGGAGCACCGCATGGACTGCCCGATCTGTGGAGAACCATTCACCAACGGCGAAACGATCAAGCTGCCGTGCGACCACCTCGTATGCCGGAACTGCCTCACCAATTGGCTGTACAGGCTGTACGAGAATCAGCCCACGGCGGACGAATGCCCCCTATGTCGCGCAAAGTTCACCAACACGATGGCATTGAGCGGCGACCTGGACGAGTACATCAGGAACACCATCGCGAACTACGTGGTCGTGTCGGTGTCCGGCGTGGGCATCGGCGTCCCGCTGACCAACGAGGACATCCAGAACGCGTACTGACCCCTGTCCCGATCACACACGGAGGAAGTGGCTACCCGCAGCCGCCAACTGCCGTACTAACCCTCATGCGCAGCAGTTGATCACTGGAAGTCTGGCGGTCGAGAAACTCATTAATTAGTGGGTGGCCTTTCGGCATCTCGTCGACCTGGCGTCGCCCGATCACGCTGTGTCAACGGGGCACTTTCGGCCTGACCGTCACCTACCTGCTCGGCTGCCCCCTTGACGCGGCGTGATAGCCCTCCGGGAGGTTGACGAGATGCCGTTTGGCCGCCCACGGACGCAACCGTCGCGCTCGACTCGGCCATCTCGGAGACCTGCCCGTCCGGCGAGGACATCTTTTCTTCTTGAGCTGCGGCCCCCTGGTGCAGCCGCCGGCCGGTCGCGTGGGTGCCGGAGGCGTGCCCCGCGCGTGCCGGCCGATAGCGGCGCGGCCCCGGAGGGGCCGCCTTGACCGGGACACCTCGGTCGACTTCGATGCCGGCACGATCCGCTTTTACGGCACCGTGATCCGGGTGACCGGACAAGGTTTGTTCGTGCAGGACCACACCAAGAGCCGTGCGGGCATGCGCACGATTCGCCCGCCGGCGTGGGGTGATGGACATTCTGAAGCGTCGTCGTGCGGAGGCTGAGACGCGGTGGGTCTTCCCGTCGGCGACAGGCACTTTGCGGGACCCGGACAACACGCGGGCGCGGTTTCGGATGGTCGTCGAGAAGGCGCCGTACAAGGGTCTGCATCCGCACGACTTCCGGCACTACGTCGCTGGGGTCCTGGACGATGCCGGCTTGACCGCTCGGGAGATCGCCGACTACCTCGGTCATGAGCGCATCAGTACGACGCAAGAGGACTACATGGAACGCGGTGTTGTCGGCGAGGACGTCGGTCCGGCGCTGGAGCGTCCGACGATCGAGCTTCCCAAAGACGAGGGTTAAGCAAGGGTTGGCCAAGCGCGAAGCCCCTGGTCATGATCCCGACCAGGGGTTTTGTGCCCCCGGCAGGATTCGAACCTGCGACACCCGCTTTAGGAGAGCAGTCAACAGCGTTGACTGTGGCCTCTACCTGCAACTTTGTCCTCACGGTTCTCTGTGGTGCCCTCCTGAGCATCGCCAGGCACCAGCGTTTCGGGTCACGAAATGGGCCATGAGATCCCGGCCCGGCGCCCGGGCGTGTCGCGGCTTCCGGTCCCACTCCAGCGGGCGTCGAGCACGCAAGTCGATCACGCCTGGCGGTCGCGTAGGCCAGCCTGAGAGTTCGCAGGCGGAGTTGTCGTGGCCAAGTTGGCGGTGTCGACGACGCTGTTGCTAGTCACGGCAGCCTGCTCGATGTCGTCGATTGCGCGCGCCGGGACGATGATGCGGTTCCGGACCCTGATAGCGGGGAACTCGCCGGCCTGAATTGCCCGGTAAAGCGTCATGGGTGACAGGTTCAGCATCGCTGCCGCTTCGCCGACGCGGTAGAACCGTGGCCGGTCGAGTTCGCGAACTTTTCGATGATTCATGGCATTGGCCTTCTGGGTGAGCTACTGAGAACCCTTCATCACTGGTGGTGTCGGCGGTGAGGCTTGGCTGCCGACACCACCAGCGGGTCATGCTGCGGCGGAATGGCGAGTGAGGGCCTCTGTCAGTCGTCGCTCGGCTCGTGACAGCTGCTGCCGGAATTGGTAGAAGGAGACGCCGCGTTCGTGGGCGACGGATGCGGCTCCCTCGCCGTCGAGCCGTACTCGTCCGATGAGGCTGGCTTCGTCTTCGGTCAGGGTGTCGTCCTTGACGGCTTGTGCCAGGACGAGGTCTGGATGTCCGGTTGTCCGGGCTCGGTACCTGACGAACGTGCTCTCGTCGTAGGTGGAGCGTGTTCCGTTGATCCGGTCTTCCTTGCCGCGGGCTTCCAGTCCGTAGCGGTGGGCCATGAACCGCAGGGACGAGTAGAGCATCGGCTTGTTGGGGTCCAGCGAGTTCAGCGCCTGGAGAAACCCTTCGACGATCTCGGCGTCGAAGTCGGCGATGTCGCCGCGGAAGTTGCGGGCGATGCTGCCGGCGACCTTCTTCAGGCCCGGCATCATCAACCCGAGTGCTGCGGTAGTCCAGGGGTCGCCCTGTTCCTGCGCGCGTCGCACGACCTCGCTCCAGACGGCGTTCTTCACCTGGTTGCTGGTCTGGCGCTTGAGGAGGGTGATCCGGAGTTCGTCCAGGGGGATCGGCCGGTCGGGGAGGCCGAATCCGATGACGCGGCCGTCGAGTGATAGCGCTGTCGGCTGCGCGGTGAGCTCGTTGAAGCGTCGTTCGATGATCTCCAGTGAGGTGAGCGACCGCTGATGGTTAGGCATTGCGTTGCCTTCCTTGTCGGGGGAGGTCGACACCTCCTAATACGGATTCTGCGGCGTGATCATGAAAGGAATCACTCGATTGTGCGACACCTGCAAGGCGTGTCGCTCCGCCGTATTACTCGATCATCTGTCTGCGTCCTCTGTGTTGAAGGAGAACGGTATGGAGAACAAGGCTCTGTTGGGCAGCGTGCCCGGGGTGGATCTGGGTGGGCTCGATGCGGCGCAGCGTGGAGGGCATACCTGCGTCCGGTGCGGACGCGTTCCGCTTCACCGAGTTGACCTGACGCAGGTCGGCGCGCCAGATCTGATCACCTGCTCCGGCGAGGATGCGGCAATCTGCTCGCGATCTGTGTTCTGGCTGGCGAAACCCTGCCCGCGGTGGTGCAACGGTCTACACGACGATCGCGACGCTGGCTCGGATCGTCGTCACTTCTCCAGCTGGGAGGAGCAGGTGCCCCTTATCTTGGAGGATGCCCAGGAGATGGGCCCGGGGTTGGGGTGGCAGCCCGAGCACGTGGTCGTGAGCCTCGACCAGGGCGTCCGCGAGGAGGCACCGCGGATCTGGTGCGGCAAGGGAGTGACCAATCAAGGCTGGCACCTGACCGAGGACGAGGCCCGTCGCCTCGCCGGGACGTTGACGGCCGCGGCGAATCTATCTGTGGGTGAGCCGGCTGATCAGCTGCAATTGCCGTTCGGAATTGTCGCGGCATAGGACGACAAGTTGGCTCGGCATGTCGAACGGCGTGCCGAGCCAGCTCAATTCCGGCGCCGTCTGAATCCTTAGCGCGCGAGCGAAGCGAGGAGAAGTTCGCCGACCAGCGCAATCGTGTCCGGCGTGGTGTCGGAGCCACTAGGTGTTGTCCTGATGAGGCGCAAGCTCCGCTCGGCGGCCGTCCGGAACCACCGTTCGACATGCAACGCTGCGTCCTGTTTCAGCACCATGTCGGCGACGGCGAGCTGAGCGCGGACGACCGGCCCGGTTTCGTCGTCGAGGGCGAGCCGGACGATGTCGAGCAGGTCGGTTGCTTTCTTGACGCGTGCCCGGTTCGGCAGCGCCTGCAACTTTGTCGCGACGAGCGGTCCCGGCTCGGCAACCTGGACCGTGTGCTCGCTCGTGGTGCCCCCACCGACGGCACGGATATGCAGTGGTGTCGCCGAGCGCAGGGCCCAGTCGTGACTGAGCAGGTAGAGCCGATCGGTCGGATCTTCGGGGATATCGTCGAGTTGCTCCTCGCTGACTTCCAGCACGTCCACCAGGACATCGCCACTCGTCGTGGCGACCATCACGCCTGCCCCGTCGATCGCGCTGGCCCCGGTGGCGAGCAGGACATCGAGCTGGCCCGGTTCGCCGAGCCGCCGGTTGACCGTGTCGACATCACTGGTCACCCGGTGCGCGGCGGAACCGAGACGGGACAGGACGGCGAGGCCGCCGACCACGGTGATCCTGCGATCGAGTCGCCGCTCGATCTCCGGAAGCGCCTGGACCAGGGACGCCGTGACCGGACCGAAGAGCTCCACTACCCGTGGTTGATCACCAGATACGTGTTACCTCTTGCGGTGGGTTCCAGCCTTCGAGGATCTCCCGGCCGCGTCCGGGGTCGGTGGCCAGATCGAGAGCCACGAACAGTGGATGTGCCAGCGGCCACGGTGGCCCATCTGGCGATGCCGGGAACCTCAGGGCACACACCTGAGGCACTGGCGCGACCCGGATGGTCGCCCCACGGGCGGCTTCTGATGTCGGCACGCCCAGGAGTGTTTCGGCCCGGTGTGCCGTCGTCGTGTCGGGGACGTAGAAGTCCGGTGGATAGCCAGCTCGGACACCGGCAGGAGCTCCGTAGGCGGCAGCCGCCATCGTGTCCGTCAGAGCCCAGCCGACGCCGGTTGGCGGCTTATTCCAGCCAGTGTGCAACGCGCCGGCGATCGTGGCGTCGGCAAGGAGCGCCACACGTGCCACCTTTGTCTTTGCTGGTCGCCAGGCGCTCGTTGCTTCCCAGAACAGCTCCGGTGTCCGACTGACCAACCTCCTCGGACATCACAGCTAGCGAAGCGAGGAGGAACGCGCCAACCCAGGGCAACTGTGTCCAGCGTGGTATTGGAGCCACTGGGTGTCGCTCTGATGAGGCGCAAGCTCCACTCGGCGGCCTGCAGGGCTGCGTCTGACCGCGGCTAGGTTTCGTCCCGCTCGCGCATCTCATCGTCGGTTTGCGTTGTCAACGTACGCATTCGCCAATTTGGGGCTCTGCAGCGTGTACTGTGGGGGCATGAGTGCCACTCGGACCAGTGCTGCTTCGCTCGTCAGTCCTGCCGAGGTCGCGCGGCTGGCCAAGGTGACACGAGCCGCGGTGTCCAACTGGCGCAAGCGATATGCGGACTTCCCGGCTCCGGTGCGTGGTGCGGGGCGCACAGCCCTGTTCGACCTGGCCGAGATCCGATCCTGGCTGGACCGGCATCGGAAGGGCGATGATCCGTCGCCGGAAGTGGTGCTCTGGCACGCGCTGCGCGCGCGGTACGGCAGCGACATGGTCCGCGGCCTGGCGGACGTCTCGATGCTGCTCACCGCCGGATCGGCCCAGCGGCTCGATTCGGACCTCGGCTCTCTCATCCGGGAGCTCATCGAAGAGCGAACATCGGCCGAAGTCCTCACGGCTCTCGTTGAGCGAATGTCCGGTGGCGAGTACACCTCGACACCTCGCCTGGTGCGCGCGATCGGCCATTTCGTCGGTCCGGTGACTGGTACCGTCTTCGATCCCGCCTGCGGGGTCGGTTCGCTCCTGCTGGCGTTCGCTACTTCCGACACATCATTGGCGGGGCAGGAATGCCATGAGGCCGCGGCGCGCCTGGCCGGAGCGCGCCTGAAGCTTGTCGACCCAGGCGCCGCCGTGCGAGCCGGCGACTCGCTCCGGCAGGATCGGTGGTCTCAGCTGCGCGCTGAACTAGTGGTCTGCGATCCGCCGGTCAACGTCGCGGACTGGGGTCGTGAGGACCTGCTCCTGGACACCCGCTGGGAATTCGGGGTCCCCACCCGCGCTGAGAGCGAGCTAGCCTGGCTTCAGCACTGCTATTCCCACGTCGCCCACGGGGGCAGGGCGGTGGTTGTGATGCCACCGTCGGTCGCCTATCGCAAGGCGGGCCGTCGGATCCGGGCGGAGTTGGTCCGCCGGGGGGTGCTGTCCGGCGTCGTCGCCTTGCCTCCCGGCATGGCCGCGCTGCATGCGCAACCCGTGCAGCTATGGCTGCTGGAGAGGCCGGTCGACGCCGAGTCAAGCCGCGACGTGGTGCGGATGGTGGATCTGTCGGCGAACGACCCGGACGAGACGTTCGAGCCCGTGGCCAGCCAGATCGCGGACGTACCGCTGATCGACCTGTTGGACGAGGACGTCGATCTCACACCGGCCCGTTACGTCGCCGCACAACATGTCGACCACCTGGCCGAGTATGCCACCGCCTGCGCGGCGGTGGTGGCCAGGCTGCACGAGCTCAGTGAGCTGCTACCCGAACTCGGCAAAGGCCAGGGCGCTCTCGACGGCCCGTCGGTCAAGATGGCGGATCTCGTGCGCGCCGGGCTGGTCTCGCTGACCGACGACGGAGCGGCCTCGAAGAGTGACCGGCTGGACACCGACTTCGTGCGCGGTTTTCTGAGCAGCGCCGCGAACGCCAAGCGTGCGACCAGCAGCAGCGGTAGTTTCCGCGCGGACGTGACCGGCGCTCGCATCCCTCAGCTGGGCGTCGACGAACAACGCCGTTACGGCGCCGCGTTCCGCTCGTTCGAGGAGTTCGACCGGTTGCTCGCGGAACTGGCGAAACTGGGACAGCGCGCCACATCGCTTGGCCGAGACGGCCTCACCCTTGGTGCGCTGCGCCCCGAGCCAAGGAATTAGTCGGGCAGGAATGGGCTGGGTGCGCCACTCCACGACACGGACAGGCGTTCGCGTGCCCGGGTGCCGGCGACGAACAACAGGCAACGCTCCCTGAGCAGGTCGCTTGCGTGCTGCTGCGGGTCCACTTCCACGGGCGTGACCTCCTTGGCGAACGGGACCGCACGAGCGGTGGCGCCCACGATCGCGACGCACCGGAACTCGAGCCCCTTCATTGCGTGCATGGTCGCCAGCCGCACGCCCTCGGTGCCGGCCGCCGGACGGTCTTTGACCAGCACTGCCGGAATGTTTTCGGCCCGCAGCCGGTCACGCACCTTGTCCAGCAGGATGTTGAACCGGGTGCACACCGCGATCTCGTGGGGTAGCACACCTTGCCCCAGCCATTCCCGTATGCGTCCGGCGGCCGCGTCGATCTCCGAGTTCTCGTCGGGATATCCGGCGATGTGCGGCCGGGTGCCGTGCAGCAACGATCGGTAGCCGACCAGGCTGTCGTCGCCGTCCCCGCTGAGCTGGCTGACCTGGACGTCGGCCATCACGCCGGTGGACCAGCCGAGGATCTCGGCCGTGCTGCGGTAGTTGACGCGCAACCTGCTGCTCCGGCCGGTGACCGGGATGCCCAGCGCCCGCAGCGACACCCGCGAGTCGTAGATCCGCTGATGGGGATCGCCGGTGATGAACAGGTCGTCCGGTCCTTCGGGCACAGCCGCCCGGAGCACCCGCCACTGCGCTGGGTGCAGGTCCTGTGCTTCGTCGACCACCACGTGGTCATACCGGTGCTGAGTGGCCTTTTGGTCCGACAGCAGCTTCGCGGCGTCCGCACAGACCAGCAGATGCGTGGTCCGCCCCGCGAGTTCGGTGGAGAAGGCAGTCATCGCCTGCCACAGCAGTTCACGCTGCGAAGGCCGCAGCGCGGAGCCGCGGCCGCGGCGCTCGGCCCGGAGGTAGCCGGCTTTGTTCTCGACGCCTTGGGCCAACACCACGTGCCGGAACTCCTGCATCAGGAACTGCTCGGACCACGGCAGGTCGAGCCGGCGGGCAAGGCGCCGCCAGATCTGCCGCTCGTCGGCATCACCGATCGGCGACGGCGCCCGCCCGGTGGCCTCTCGCACCACCCGGTTCGCGAACGCGTCGACCGTCGTGACGTTCACCCGGGCCAGCTGCTCGTCGTCCTCCAGCAGCAGCGCCAGATTCTCCCGCAACATCCCGGCCAGCGCGTTGGTGTAGGTGGAGAGCAGCACCTGAGTGTCCGGCGCGCGGGACAGCAGATGCTTGACGCGGTGCAGGGCGACGACCGTCTTCCCGGTTCCCGGACCACCGGTGACTTGCGCCGGACCACTGAAGGAGGTGCGGTAGGCGACGCGCCGCTGGGATCGGTGCAGGAACACCCGCCACGCGGCGAACGGCTTGTCCAGGGCCTCGGCGAGTTCGTCCGGGCCGGTGACGAGCTTGATCCGGTTCGGCGTGTTGACGATGGCCATCGCCAGGCTGTCGCTCGTACCGTCGCCGCTGGTGGCCGCCAGACGCTCGGCGACCACGTCCCGGTAGACCTCTTCGGCGGTGAACCCCTCGGCGAGGAACTGCAGGACCTCGAACTGATCCTCGGGCAGCACCCCGGCGAAGGCCTCCAGCTGGGCTTGGTCGGCGATGGCCCGCGCCGCGCGCAGGACCTGGTCATCGATGCCGAGCTCGCGCAGAACTGTGTCGGAGTGGCGGGCGAACAGCAGGTCGGGTGCCTTCGCGGCCACCTCTTCGAGGGACGGCGTGAGCTGCTCGATCGCCACCACGTTGCGTACTTCCAACCCGCGGGTCGCCGTGTTGACGGTGTAGAGGCGCTTGGCTGCCCACGAGTAGGCATCGTCATGCGGGACGACGTTGAGCAGCAGGAAGATGTCGCTGCTGTCGTCCGGGGCGAGGACGACGCCGCGCCAGAAGTCGGTGATGCGGATGGTCCGCATGCGCGGGTCACGTGCCTTGTCCACCGACTCCAGGTGCAGCCCCTTGTCCGCGTACAGCTCGGCGATGGACAGCTGCTGGAACTTGGCCATCGCCTTGCGGACACCGGCTTTGACCTGCTTCTCCAGCAGGTCGTAGGTCTCCCAGAAGCTGTTCGCGAAGGCAAGTTGCGGCATGGTTGTCCTTCACTTCCGGATGAGCCGACGGGCCAGGTGCCCGACGCTGGTCAGCAGGTCGCCGGGTGGCTGGTCGAGGTCGAGAACATGCTGGTGGATGGTGATGCCCACGTTGCGGACCCGATGCGAAGCGTGCGGGGCGTTCCCTTTCGCATACACCAGGTGTCCTTCCGGCAGATTCAGCGCCGTGCAGTAGGCCAGCATCTGGTAGAGGTCGGCGTCGGGGAAACCTTCGGGTTTCTCGGCCTTGTACTTGGCGTCGGCCACGGCGAGTGGCGTGCCGTCGTCGGCGTAGTGGACGAAGTCGGGGATCATCCGGATGGCTCTGTCCTCGTCGAGGTGGTGGCGGGCCTGCTGGACAGAGCGTCCACTGTGGCCAGTGAGTGCCTCGCGCAGGGCAGCGGTGAGGAAGTTCTCGAAGACCCGGGCCATGTCGAAGGTGAACCCGTGCACCGTGACGTTCCCGGCGCGATGCTCGACGGACGCGTTGCGCAGGACGAGTTCGGCCAGGCGCAGGGCATGGTGGTAGCGGGCGTTGAGCCGGCTCGGGCGCCAGGTGGGCAGGACGGCGCCGCGGGGAACCGGGCTGACGTCGATCAGGTTAGCCCGCAGCCGAAGCAGCCGCCCGCGCACGTCGGTGGATAGAGGCAGGCGAAGGAGCGCTTCACAGGCTGAGCGCAGGAGCCGGTTCTCGGCAGTTTCGGTGGTGTAGTCGTCGTGGTCGATTTCCACTGGGACGAGTCTGCCGTGGTGCCGGCGGACCTGTTCGGCGAAGCGCAGGCGGCCGCGCATGACGAGTGCTGTTTCCTCGACGGCGACGTAGCCCTTGAGCAGTCCCTGCCGCAGCGCGTGTTCGGATTGGCGGGCGAACAGCCGGGCGAATGCCGGGAGCAGTTCGGATTCCTCGGCCACCTCCACCGCCTCGTCCCGCCAGCCCTTCGGGCTGCGGCTGTAGTCGAGCAGGAACAGCAGGCGCGCCACGGGCAGCTTGGGCTGGATCCGCACGGTGATCGCCCGGCCGCCGGGCACCTGCACGGCCGCCACACCGACCAAGCCTTTGGCCCGGACCCGCCAACGGCCGGGGGTTTCGGGGTCCGGCGCGGCCTCGACCAGGCCCGAGCGCGCCAGAGCACGCCCGGCCGCGCCGTCGAGCGGCACGAACCTGGGCGCGGCGTGTTCGACCAGGTCGAGACTGGTCATGCCGGGTCGATCGAGTCCGGCGTGGGCGTGGCGGCCACCCGCAGAGAAGCCAGGCCGTAGCGGTGCTCGACGTCCATGCCTTCGCCGTAGTGGTGTTCCTCCAGCAACGGGAGGATCTTCGTGCGCCAGGCCCGAGCCAGGCCACCGTCGCGGTGGACGCCGGGTTTCATCAGGTAGGAGGGACCGATCTGGAAATCCGGATCTTCGATGCGGGAGTTCAGCTCGTCGAGCAGGTCGGCGGCTTCAGGGCCGTGGCCCTCGCGGTCCAGCCAGCGGCGGAGCAGGCCGCGAGTGGGTTCGGTCCGCGGGGACAGCTCGACGAACGAGAACCGGCGGCGCATCGCCCCGTCCACCAGCGCGATGGACCGGTCCGCGGTGTTCATGGTGCCGATGACGAACAGGTTGGGCGGCAACGCGAAGTCGTCGCCGGAGTAGGTGAGCCGGACGGACTTGTTGCGGTACTCCAGCAGGAAGTACAGCTCCCCGAAGACCTTCGCCAGGTTCGCCCGGTTGATCTCGTCGATCACCAGGAAATGCGGGATGTGCCGGTTGCCTTCCCGAGCGGCCGCGTTGGCTATTTCGCGCAGCGGCCCGTCAGTGATCCGGAACGCGACCTCCCGGGTGCGCGGGTCCTCCTGGGGCCGGAACCCTTCGAAGAAGTCCTCATAGGAATAGGAAGGGTGGAACTGCACGAGCTTGACCTGTTCCGGGCCACCGCTGAAGTACTCGGCCAGGCGCAGGGCCAGGTAGGTTTTGCCGGTGCCGGGCGGGCCATAGAGGATGACCTGCCGGTCGTCCCAGAGCAGGTCCCGCAGTTCCCGCAACCACGCCACGTCGTGCACCAGCAGCTCCTTGGCGAGGCTGTCCGTCGGTTCGGGCAGTTTCAGCTCGAGCCGGGCCATCAACGCGGCGAGTTCCGCGCTGGACTCCCCGTCGGTCTCTTTGACTTCCCCGGCGAGCTCCTCGTCGCTGCGGCCGAGACCGGCGACCAGCCCCTCGACGCTGGTGAGGTCGACGACGTCGTGCTGGATGGACAGTTTCTGCTGCAGCGCCTCGGGCAGGTCGAGATACGGGTAACCGACGCTGCGCCACTCGGCCGGCCGCCGCAGGTTCGACCGGCCGCCCTCGGAGGCCAGCTGCTCGGCGTCACCGGTGATCTCGCCGACGTAAAGGTCGCCGTTGGAGATCGTGCACACCGTGTCGCCCGGCTTCATCCGGGACAGGAAGACGTGCAACGCCTCGACCAGATGGGTGCGCTGGCTGTAGGTGAGGACCGATTCGTAGTCCTCTTCCACCATAGTGCGCAGTTCGTCCTTGCTCACGCCCTGCTCGACACCTTCGCGCAGGTGACTGGCGGCGAGGCTGACGAGGCCGCGCGGCAACCACAACCGCTGTACCAAGTCGAGACCGGAGACATTGGAGCCGCGGACCAGCCACGTGCGGTTCGGCCCGTACCAGGCGGCCTGGAGAAAGTCCGCGAGTGGACGCCCGTCAGCGGTCTTCCACTCGGTGTAGCCGTTGGCGGACCGGCCGAGCAGGATCTCCGCCGCTGCGGAGGGCGAGTTGCAGATGATGTCCTCGGTCGTCTCCAGGTATCCAGGGAATCGGGTGGATTCGGTGACCCGGCCGCCCGCCCGGAGGCTCTTGCGGAGCTTGTGCGAGGACTTCATCGTCGAGGGGAACGACGGTACCTCCTCCGACCGGACCGGAGACCCCGCACTGACACTGAATTTCTGACTGCCGTTGGTGCCCTTCTCGGTGAGCAGCCGCCCGTGCGCGATGGGGCCGTTGAAGGGAAGCTGGAGCTGGAACTCCGGGTAGGGGCTGTCCATCAGCGTTCCTCGCTAGTGGCCGCCGCAGGATGACGGGGACCCTGGCCGGGTGGCGGGGTGAGGGTGGAGGTGTAGTTCTCCCCGTCGATGAGTGGTGTGGTCAGGCTGACGCCGGCCTGGGCCATCCGGTCGTATTCGGCGAGGATCAGGTCCTTGGTCCGGTAGGTGCCGTACTTCGCGATCTCGTTGTTCTTGAGGCCGCCGGAGTCCGACTGGAATGTATCGAGGATGTAGTCAACGTCGGTGCGTTCGACGCCGTACAGGTGGAAGAAGTACGCGTCCAGCTCGGCGCGCACCTGGGCACGACGCTCCTCGTTCCAGCGGAACGGCTCACTGGAGTCGCCGAGATCCCGGGCGAGCCCTGCCATGTCGTAGGCGGTGTAGACGAGTTCGAGGACCCGCGGAGTGATGAACGGCGTGTGCGGCTTCATCATCTCGGGGGTGGGTACGGGAAGCTGCTTCCACGTCATGAGTGCCATGTGGATTCCGCCGATCTTCTGACGGCTCACAAAGTCGAATACCAGCGAACTCTGGGCGGCGACGAGTGCCGCAATGAGCACCGGCGAGACCCGCGGCAGCATGAGTGGAAAGGTATGGCCAACGGCGGTACGCGGAATCAGAGCAGGGATCGCGGTTCGTTCGTCGGTGGAACGACACACATCGCGCCAACCACACAGCCAGTCCCGATCCCAGGCGAGGCCTGCCAGCCGTAGTTCGACACCAGGGATCTTGACGTCCTTGTCATTCCGCCGGGTCTGGATCAGCCCGCTCTCCGCGATCCAGTACCGCGCGTCCGGCGAGTACCCGGGATCCTGCTTCTCCTCAGGTAGTACCCGCTTCCGGTCTTCATTGCCGGTTCCGTAGTAACGCGCCCAGCGATGGTCGAAAAGATGTGCCATCTTCCCCTCGTAGAGCGGCAGCATCCGCTCCTCGCCTCGCACGAAGACGTTGCCCTCCTGCTGCCAGCCGTCCGCCTCAAGCTCAGCGCGCTTCTTGAAGAGGTCGGAGTCGTCGGTCATGTTGAAGAGATTCTTGAATGAGATCTGCCAGGGGTTTCCGTTCTTCAGACGTTCGTTCCAGAGCACCGGCAGCCGGTGATAGATCGTCGCGGTCAGGTCGGCGTCTCGACGGTTGCGGAACACCGGGAGGTTCCCGGTGTTCGGATTGATGAGCGAGATCTCCTCCGGGCTCAGCGCGAAGATCCGCCCGCGGTCGTCCAGATCTTCGGCGTCGTTAAGGAAGAAGGCGAAGGCGGCCGCAGGTTCACGGATGCCCCGCCCAGCGAGCGAGAGCAGGCAGAACTTGATCCGGGCATCCACCGCAGGGAAGTTGTTGCGGTTTTCGAAGTCGTAGAGAAGCTTGACGGCACCCCGGCGGGTGAGATCACCGAAGAGGTGCTGTCCCCCGGCACCCGTGGCGACGGCGGACTGGACAATGCAGCCGATGCGTCCAGCGGGAGCGGCGATGGTGGCGAACAGCTCGGTGAACAGCTGATCGGTCTGCAGTGAGTTGACGCCCTTCACCGTCAAGCCCTTACCGCACAACGGGAAGGCGCCCGAGCTGCCGGCGAAGAGGAACGTCGACTTCACCTTGCGCCGGCTGGCGCGGTACCGCGTCCCCGCCTCCGGCTGTTCCTTGGCCCACTCCTCGATCCGCCTGCGCCGATCGGCTCCGGAGATCGCGGCGATCGACGGTTCCACGACGCTGAAGTACTTCTTGTCCTCGAAGTCGACCTTGTCCCAGGGCGGGTTCGCCAGCACACAGGAGAAACCCCCGGACCAGCCGGTCGCCGGATCGACCCCGGCATTGTCATCGGGCACTGTGAAGACGTCCGGGAAGGCGAGGTGCCAGTGGAAGAAGCGGTACTCATCCCGCAAACGGATGATCTCGTCGTGCGTCTCCTGCGCAGCGGCCGCGGCCGCCGGGTCCTGCAGCGCCTGGAAGACGTCTTGGGTCACCGGCGGAGGCGCGTCCTTCATCTTGTGCCACATGAACGCCGCACACCAGGCGTCGGCAACGTGCCGCGCGTGCCGGTATTCCGGCGAGTCTTCCCAGACACGGTAGTCGGCGGACTGCCGGTGGACGTCCGCCAAGCTCCGGACCGGGGCATCGATGATCCGCCGGAGCCCGGCGGCGAAGGTGGAGTTGGCGACCTTCGTCGTCTCCGTCGGCTCGAACAGACCCAACTGCCCGAGGCGTTCCTCGTTGTTCTGCTTCTCCAGGAACGCGGCGAACTTCGGGTCGTCACCCTCGACGGCCTTGAATGCCTTGTTCGGGATGCCCTGCCTCAGCAATGCCGGTGTCGCGCCGATGAGGCCGTTGCCAAGTTTGACGTGTGCGTCAAGGAAACTCAGCGGCTTCCCCGGCTCCAGCGCCTCAAGCCACAAAGCGACCTTGGCGAGCTCGACCGCCATCGGGTTGAGGTCGACACCGTAAACACAGCGGGCGACGACTTCGTGCAGCGCGTGACGTATCGCGTCGAGGGTCGGCTCCGGGTTGTTCTCCCTTACCGCGGCCACGCGCTTGGCGATCCGTCGAGCCGCGGCGACCAGGAAATGGCCGGACCCGCATGCCGGGTCGCACACCGTCAGCGACAGTAGCTCTGCCACGACGCTGTCCGCAGGGTCGGGTAGGCCCGCGGCACTCGCCCTCTGCTCACCACGTTTCTGCGCATCGTCGATGATCGGGGCGAGACTGGAGTCCAGCAGGACGTCGATCAGCGCACTCGGCGTGTAGTACGAACCGGTCCTCTTGCGGTCATTGCCCAGGCGATGAGACAGCTCGAACTCGTCGTCCCCGGTACGCCTGGGATCGAGCTCCAGCAGCGATTCGTAGATCGAGCCCAGCTCTTCGGCGTCCATGTTGCGGTAGTCCACCTGCCGCCATCGCAGGCCGTCACGGACCCGGGAAAGGTGGCGCACTGCGTCCAGCAGGCAGCTGTTGGCCAGCGACAGGCCGCGCAAAGGCTCGTCGGCGTCGGTATCGTCGAACAGCCCGCCCAAGCCTGGCAGCCCCAGCTCGGGGCGCCCGCGCTCATCGCCCAGGGCGTCCAGTACGACCCGGACAGCCTGGTAGAGATCGCTGTGCGCAGTGCCCCGGCGGCGGTTCGCCTGGCGACGCAGCCGCGCGGTGGAGAAGTAGGTCGCGTAGCGCCACCGCGTCTGCTCAGACGTTTCGGGAGGATGCAGTGCATCGCGGTCCTCCGCGACGAAGACGAAGATCATCCGGTAGACCAGGCGCAACAGGGCGGTCTGGAAATCGCGCGCGTCGAACTCCCGGCGCAACCGGGCGTTGTCCGGATGCCGGAGGAAGCCGGTGCCCAAGGCCTTGATCGCTGCCTCGACACCGAGACCAAGCTGTTCCAGGGCGCGGGTGCCGGACTTGATCGCTTCCAGGCGCCACTTTTCCAGCCAGCACGAGGCCGGCGCGGCGCCCTCGGCGACCGCGAAGCGGGAGACGTGCAGCAGCCGGTACAACAGGACGAACTCGCTGAACAGCTCACCGTCGAAGATGGCTTCCAGGTCGAAGTCGACGTACGCGGCGGTAGCCAGCGCGCTGGAGTCGCGCAGCAGCCGCAGTTGCCTGCCGTTGGTGATGATCCCCCACAGGTGGGCCTCCGAGCGGTTCAGGCACTCCTGCACCAGCGATTGCGGCGGCACGGTGCCCGGCCCGCCCGGTCGCTTGTCCAGCGAGTGCTGCCACGCCGCCAGGTGGATCGGCACGTGGTTCCACCGGTGACTAATCGGGAACGTCTTGGTGCCGTCGTCACTGGTGATGCCGGTGGTGCCGAGCGGAGTCAGCTCGCCGAAACCGAGTTCGTCGAACAACGGCGCGAGCCACTGCGTCCGCGCCTGCCCGGTGCGGTCGGCCGGTGTCTCGGATTCGGACGCGGCGGGCAGCTTCTCCCGCAGCTCGGCCCACACCGAGCGCAGGTAGTCCCACCGCCGTTCCGCGTCGTCGCGGACCGAGCGGGAACCGACGACCCGGTAGTCGCCGGGGAGACACCCGCTGACATCCTTGCCTTCGGAAATCCGCACCAGCATGTCGGCGGGCAGCAGGCCGCCAACGGTGTGGACGGCCGTGAAAACCTGGTGACGAGCGATGGCGGACATCAGGCGGCCCCTCCCGAGACCGGCAGATAAACGTAGGCACCGAGGATGTCGGCGGACTTCTGGGCGGTGACTCGCATACCCCGGACGATCTCGCCGGAGGCGCTACGCACCCGCCGGTGCGAGGCAAGCAGTTCCGCGGCGAGCTCGTCCCCAAAGGACTCGAGGTGGGCGTTGGCCGCGGCCAGCTGGTCCAGCACCCGTTGCATCGTGCGCTCGCCGAAGGCGGGATCGGTGTTGGCGTCGGCGGTCAGGTCGGCCAGCCGCAGGGCCTCCTCGGCGGGCAGCCAGGTGGCGTTCGCCGGCGAGCCCTGGAACGCGAGTAGGCGCGCGTCCTCGGCGACCAGCTGCCGCTCGCCCGTCCGGGACGGCAGAGTGAGGTGGAAGCGGTAGCGCACCAGCAGCAAGGTCGTGCGGATCTCCACCCCCTTGGTGCGGATGACACCGCAGCGCCGGGCCGGACGCGGGCCGGCCGCCTTGGGGTCGAGCGCCGCGTTGAGCACGTACCCGGCGAGCGCGCCGACCACCGGGTCGGTCCGCACCAGCGCCACTTCTCCGCGGGCAACCGCGGCCGTCGACCGGAACCGCACTGCCCGTCCCGTCTCGACGGCGTCCCCGCCAATCACCGGGGCGACGGCGTCTCGCAGGCCGACATGGGTCCCGCTCAGGTCCGCGGTGAAGCCACCCTCGCCGTCCTCTCGCAGCACGGCTTCCAGCGACCGCAACGCCTGCTGGACGAACCCACGGACCTCACCGGCGCGCCCCAGGGTTTCCCGGACGGCGGCGACCTCTCGGGCGACCTCCTGTGGGTGGATGGCGCGCTGCGCGAACCGCGACCGGGAGGTCTTCTCCCGCTCCGCGGCCGACTTCCAGTCCGCCTCCAGCACCTGCGCCTTGTGCTCCAGGGTCTCCAACTCGAACAGTTCCGCTTGTTCAGGCCGCTGGTCGCGCATCAGGAGCCATTCGACGATCGCGTCGGTCACCGCGGCGGACGCGGCGTCCGGCACCGAAACCGAGATGCCCAGGTCCTTCTGGATCTGGCGGTGCTTCTTGATGAGCACATCCAGAACCTTCCCGTCGATCCCGTTGTCACTGCCGTAGAGGGTGACGACCCGGACCGTGTCCCGCCGCTGCCCGTACCGGTCGACCCGGCCCTCCCGCTGGTCGTGCCGGGTCGGGTTCCACGCCAGGTCGTAGTGGATCACCGCGTCGAAGTGGTGCTGCAGGTTCACGCCTTCCGACAGGCAGTCGGTGGCGACCAGCACCCGGCGGGCGGCTGGATCGTCGCCCGCCTCCTGCGCCAGCTCATCGATCCGCTGCAGGCGCTGCTGCGGCGACAGGGTGCCGGTTACCGCCCGGATCACGACCTTCTTGCCGAGCTTGCCGGCCAGTTGATCGGCGATGTACTCGGCGGTGGGGATGTAGCGGCAGAAGATGATCGGGTGGTAGCCGTCGGCGAGCAGCGCCTTGACTTCCTTCGCCAGCACGGCGAGCTTGCTGTCGGAATCCGGCCCCTCGAGCCGCTCCGCGCGGTCGGCCAAGTCGGCCAGCCGTGCACCCGCTCCCTCGATCTCCGCACCGGGTGCGACGTCGAACCCTTCGAGCGCGTCACCATCGCCGGCGTCCCGCACCAGCGGGGCGCCGAGGCGGTCGGCTTCTTCGACGGTTTCTGCCTGCGCCGTCGCGGACCTGGTACGCAGCGTCTGGGCGGCCGCCCGCGGGGAGGAGACCAGAGATCGCAGCAACGCGATCGCCGACCACCAGGCGACCCGGGCTTCCCGCTTACCCTGGTTGCCCGCGGCATTCACCCGCTCGCTCGCATAGGCGATGGCGTCTTCGAGGAGGTCCCGGTAGGTGGGGGACAGCTTGTAGGTCTGGTCCTTGAAGAAGCGGTCCGACGGGAACTTCGTGTCCTCCCGCAGGCTGTCGTCGGCCAGACCGTCCTCGGTGGTGAGGAACTGTCGTACGTCGGCCCGCTTGCGGTGCACGAAATGCGTGGCGAGCAACGCGCGGCCGGCATCGCTGTCCAGGTTGACGGACGCCAGTTCCGGCCGGACGAGTCCAAGCAGGGCACGGAAGGCGCTCTCTTTACCGCTATGCGGGGTGGCGGTCACCAACAGGAGGTGGCGTTGCTGGTCGCCAGCGATCCGTTGCAGCAGCTCGTACCGCAGCTGACTCTGCGTCGATGCGGTGTCCTCCGCGGCCACGCAGGTGTGCGCCTCGTCCACGATGACGAGGTCCGGGCAGTGCCGGACGAAGTCATCGCGGTGCCGGGTGGACTTGATGAAGTCCGTGGAGACCACCACGTGCGGGTGCCGGTCGAACAACGACTGCCCGAGATCCAGCGCGCGCTCCAATTTGGACACCGTCGAGGCCAGCACCAATTCGGCGTCGATACCGAACTTGGTGCGCAGCTCCTCCTGCCACTGCTCGGCCAGCGCAGGCGAACACAACACGGCGAGCCGCCGGGCACTGCCCTCCGCCAGCAGCTCGCTCGCGATGAGGCCGGCCTCGACGGTCTTGCCGATACCGACGTCGTCGGAGATCAGCATGCGTACCGTTTGCTGACGCAGTGCCATCATTAGCGGCACCAGCTGGTAAGCTCGCGGTTCGACTGCGATACCGGCCAGCGACCGGAAGGGCCCGGCGCCGGAGCGGAAGCCGATTCGCAGCGCCGACCGCAACAGCCCGGCCGCCAGTTCGTCCCCCAAGTCGTCCGGCGACGGTCGCTCGAACTCGGCGTGGCGGACGTCCTCGAACGCCGGGAAGACGGCCGCGATGTCGTCGTCGGCCCCGCCCAGCGGGCGCAGGACGAGCATGTCGTCGGCGCTTTCCGGCAGTACCACCCAGTCCCGGCCACGGGCGGAAACCAGCGAGCCGACGGTGAACGTACTCGTCATGTCCTGTCTTTCGTAGTCGTCAGGCGCCCACGGCAGGGCCGAAGTACTGCTTGAATCGCTCGGCGACGGCCGCCCAGTCCTCGTCGTGGCGGAACCGCACGACGTCCCAGCCCCGGTCGAGCAACCTGTCCTCCGCCTCGGCGTCCCGTTGCGCCACAAAATCGTGGCCGTGCACGGGGCCATCCACGAAGACAGCCACATTGGCCCCCTCCGTCCAATAGACGAAGTCGGGACGGGCCAGAGCTTCCGGGATGAAGGCCTGTGTCTCATCGGGCAGCCGCAGGCCCTGTTCCTTGAACCAAGCCAGAAGCCGTTTCTCCAAGCCGGTGTCGGACTGGTCCGTCAGCCGAGCCAGCTGCTCGGAGCGGGACTCGCCGCGGCCAGTGGCAAGCGCCTGCGCGCCGGCCAAGCGGAGCAGCAGGTCCCGGATGCTGTGCCGGTCGATCGAGCCGTGGTGTAGCTGGTTGCCATAGGTGAGCAGGCATTCGTAGCAACCACGGGCGCAGGGCCTATCCGGGTGCTGGCCGCCGCGGTCAGTTCCGTCCGGCTCGAAGTGGCAGATGTCCAGAGCAGCCCGCACCGCGGTTGCCAACGCTTCCGGATCGGACTGCATCAGCCGCAGCACGCCCGCGCCGCCCTCGGCCGCCTCGGTGAACAGCATCCGGTCGCGGTCACCCCCGTCCGGCGGCAGCAACTCGCTCGTCAGCTCCGAGTCCTCCAGTTCGAAGGCCGCCTCGATGCCCCGTTCCAGGGCATACATCAGCGACAGTGCAACCGCCTCCGGCAGCGGCGCGGCGAGCTTCACCACCAGGATGTTACGGCTGTCCTGAACATACGGGATCACGCGTTTGCGGGGACGCTTCTCGTTGCCGTCGGCGTCGACGGCAGGCAGCTCACTGGAGTCGCCGGAGGCCTCCTTCGCCTGCGCTTCGGTCATCCACTCGCCGTTGACCGGGTCAAGCCAGTAGCCCGGTGGCTCGTCCTCGGCGGCACGCAGCCGACCGATATTGCTGATTCGCACCGTCGCCGAATCGCCGTAGGCCAAGGTAGCGATCTCGCCGTCGCGATCGGACACCGTGGCGTCCCGCCGGCCTGGGCGCGCTCCGTGCTCCTGGAATCGGTAGGAGGTCACCAGCCGGAAGCCCGCACGTCGCCGTTCCTCCTCGTCGGAAGAAATGCGCTCGCGCTTGCGGGTGTAGACGGTGTGCAGGTGCAGCAGGCCGACCGTCTTTTCGGTCAGCGGCGCGTCGCACATGCGGCACCTGCTGTCCTCGACGTCATGGTGGTAACCGCAAGCGGCGCAGCGCTTGGCTTCGGTGGTGACGACGTCGCCGGAGGCGTCGGCGGGCAACTGGATCCGGGTGACCTGGTAGCGGGCGCCCTCGTGATAGATGAGCGCGCCCGGGCCGAACTCGCGGATCGCCAGGAAGCGTGGCCGCTGCAGGTAGTCGCCGTCGGCGAAGCGGCGGCCCGACATCGGGATGTAGGCGGCCAGCGGCAGCCGCGGGAACGAGTAGCCGGGGAGGAAACCCTCGCTGGCCAGGTACCGGTAGGGGTTGAAGTCGGAGAGTACCGAGCTGCTGTCCACGCTCTCGTTCTTCAGCAGGTTGAGCTGTGTCTCGGCTTCCCGGCGCCGGCTCACAGCACTGGTGCGATCGCGTTCGGACAACGTGTGGTCCAGGACCCGCCGGTTCTGCTCGGCCTGGTCGACCAGAGCGGCGCGGAACAGGCCCCGCCATCGGTCGAAGCTGCGGTCGAACACCTCCGGCGCGCGCCGCACGGTGTCCTCCAGCCACTGGTCGTGCCACCAGGCCGTGTCCGCGAACTCGGGCAGCAACCGGTCGAACACGTCACGGGCCGCTGCGACGGCGCGCCGCTGTACAGCGGGGTCGTGTACGGCCGATTCGACATGCTCGTGCAGGCGCAGCCGGGGATCGGGGCGGCGGGCGTCCTCCGGATAGCTGATGTCGATGATCGACGGGATGGCGTTGCCCAGCTTGAGCGAGGACTCGGCCAGCCAGACGGCTTGCACATGCGACCGCACGAGGTCTTCGTTCGCCAGGTCGAGCCGGGGCGGGGCGACGGCACCGGCCACCATCCGGTCGGAACGCCGGAAGTAGTACTGGTCGTGGCTGTTGCCGGTGGCGCAGTAGGTGGTCACGAGCGCCGGCTGCCCGGACCGGCCGGCCCGGCCGCTGCGCTGCGCATAGTTCGCCGGGGTGGGCGGCACATTGCGCATCATCACGGCGTTCAACTCGGAGATGTCGACCCCGAGCTCCATTGTCGGCGAGCAGTAGAGCACCTTCAGCTCGCCCTTGCGGAACTCCTCTTCTCGCTGTTCCCGCTCCTTCGGGTCGACCTGGGCGGTGTGTTCCTTGGCCACCAAGCCGCCCAGCGCACCCGCCGTCTCCCGGTAGAGGTCGCGGAAGAATGTGTTGACACGCGGGCCGTCGCCACTGGCGTAGGTGCGGGTGAGCGGGTCGTGCGTGCCCTTCTCGCCCGTCCCGGCCCGCCAGATCAACGCCCGGGCGGCGATCCGGTAACCGGTGACAGGGACGGCACCTGCCTGCCGCCGGAACCGGCCCGCACGCTGAACCGGGGCTTCGACTTCACGCAGCAGTTCATTCTTAGTCAGCACCCGCAGCAGTTCGACGATGAGCTGTTGCGTGTCGTCGACCGACAACTCCGGGAAATGCTGGCGGCGCAGGTACTTGCCGAACTTTGTCCGCCCGGACAGGAACAACCCCGCGCGGTCCACACCTGGCCGCGAGCCTTGCGCATACGCGGTGCCCACCTGCGGACGGTCGTCTTTGGACAGTACCCACGGGCCGGTCAGACGTTCCTCGCTCGCGCGCTGCAGGGTATCGAAGTCATCCCGGAAGTACTGGACGTCGATGGCGAGGTTGCGGCGCATCTCGTCCAGCAGGGTGCGCATGATCTCGAGCCGGCGGCCGGCGGCGGCGCCCTCCAGATACGTGCCCTGCCACTGCTCTTCCCGCTCCGCGAGCCAGTCCAGGTCCTCGTAGCCGATCCTGAGCAGACCGGTCTGCTCGAGGTTCGGCATGGTGACCCGCCAACCCCGGCGCAGGTCCAGGTACAGGCGGTAGGCGACAACATCTCGCAGCGTCCGCGCGGCGTTGCGCTTTAGCGACGGCGGCAGATCCACCGAACCGGCGTAGTCGGCTTGCTCCACGCCCAACGCGTCCACGACCCGGGACGCGAGCTCCTCGTGGCGGATGCCCTCTTCGCCAGCTTCGATCGTGGCCCGGTACAGGGCCGCTCGCAGCTGCGTTATCTGCACGAAGTCGTTGAAGTGACCAGCCTGCAGCGAGGCGTCCTGGCGGTTGTCGACGAAGGTGAGCAGCTTGCGGGCCCGCTTGTCGAGCGCCTCCTCCGGGATGTTCTTCAGCGACCGCACGATGGAGGCGGATACCAGTGAGGTCGCCGACGAGCGGCCCTCCTGGTCGAGCGTGGCCAGCTTTGCGAAGTCCTTGCCACGAACCTGTTCGTAGCTCACTCCGCAGTGCAGGCAGAACCGGAACGGCGCGGGAATGAACGCCGCTGCCAGGTCACCCTGACCTTCGGTGCCGTAGGGGTCGACAGTGATCGCCCTCGGCAGGTGCTTGCGATAGGACTCCCGCACGGACTCGGTGCCTGCCTCGTCGATCTCCAGCCACGACTCGGGCAACCGGCGATCGCCGATGGCCGCGTTCTCGTCGGCCGGCCAGGAGCGCTCGGGATCGATGTAGAGGTAACCGTCGCCGGACCGGCCTCCGGTAGCGGCAGTGTTCTGCCGGGGCTCGTAGACGTGCCCGCCGCCCTGCGCCGTGCGCCAGACGCTCAGATACTCCTGTCCGCACTCCCGGCAGAAGGCGAGTGGTACGAGGATCTTGCCGTCCGACCCCGGCTGCACCCGCTGATACTCCCGAGTGAGGTAGCGGCTTTCCTTATCCTCGAGCGTGACATAGACGGTGTCACCTTTGGACAGGAACTGGTGCAGCCGGAAAGCGAACAACGGCCGTTCCGTCACCGGATGCCGCGCCTGCGACCCAGCACGGAGTGTTTTGCGAATCGCGTCCGCGCAGACGTCCTCGCCCAGCCCGCTGTCCCGGGCGAGTTCGGCCGACGCCTCTTTGATCGTGGCCAGCCGCTGCCGGACCAGCCTGCCGGTTTCCTCCTCCACGCGCAGGCCGAATCGGGTCTCGATCCAGCAGGCCAGTGGGTCCTCGACCAGCTCCCCGTACGCGTGCGGCGCGTCCGGCGCCAAGAGCCGGTCGATGGGCACCACGGCAGGCGCCTCGGCCGTCGCTCGCACCAAAGTTTCCCCGATCACGTTCTCCGGCTTCACCTCGGTGCCGAACAGGGTGGTCGCCACCCTGGCGACGACGTGACGCTGGTCGGCGAAACTGCCCTCACTTGCCATCGTGGCCGAGGTCCCCACACACTGCAGGTTCTCAGCCTGGCAAGCTTCCCGAACCCGCCGGATGAGCAGCGCCACGTCCGCGCCCTGGCGACCGCGATAGGTGTGCAGTTCGTCGAAGACGAGGAACTCCAGCCCGCCGGCCATCTTGATCAGTGAGCGACGGTCGTCCGGCCGGGTGAGCATCAACTCCAGCATCACGTAGTTGGTAAGAAGGATGTCCGGCGGGTTGTCCCGGATCTCCTTGCGGCGCTCGTCGTTCTCCTGACCGGTGTAGCGAGCGTAGGTGACCGGCTCCCTGCCCTTGCCGTATCCATCGAGCAGGAACTTGTCGAGTTCCTTGAGCTGGCTGTTCGCCAGCGCGTTCATCGGGTAGACGATGATCGCGCGGACCCGCTTGGCGGTGTTCGGACCCGCCGCCTCCCGCTCCCGGAGGATCTTGTCGACGATCGGTACGATGTACGACAGCGACTTGCCGGACCCGGTGCCCGTGGTCAGCACATACGATTGGCCGGACCGGGCCACCTCGATTGCTTCCCGCTGGTGCTGGTGCAACGTCAACGGCCGCCCGTCGCACGCTGTGCCGCCCTCGGTCTTGCCCGCCTGGAAGATCCGCTGGCACTCCTGGCGCAGCAGTCCCGCGGTTGCCAGTTCCATGACCGTTCCGCCCGAGGCGAAGAACGGGTTCAGCGACACCCAGGGATCCGGCCACTGGGACTTCGCGGCCAGGTCCTGCTCGACCTTGGCGGCGATGGTTTCATCGCGGACGATCGTTCCGCCGCGGGTGAAGGCCCGGTAGTCGGCGATGAGGCGCTGGTGCACGTCGAAGACGTCCATTCCGCCGGCGGGCGGCTTCCGCGGGATGGCTGTCCGGACCGGCTTGTCGGTGGGCGTCGTGGAAAGGCCGTCCAGGGGATTCCACTCCTCCCAACCCGGGACGCCGTCATCGCCCACGGCGAACGGCAGCAACGCCTCGCGCACAGCGACAGCGTCCTCCGGCCGCTCGGCTGGGTCTTTGCTGAGCAGGCGCTCGACCAGGCGCGCCAGGTCGGCGGGCACGTCGGGCCGCAGCTGCCGCACCGGCGGCAGTGATTCGTGGAGATGCTTCTGCCCAAGTTCGTGGGCCGACGTGCTGGAAAACGGCGGGACGCCGGTGAGCAGCTCGAACAACACGCACCCGAGGGAGTACAGGTCCGCGGCCGGTCCCACCGTCGAGTCCTGGAACTGTTCGGGAGCCATATAGCGGGCAGTGCCCACCGTCACCCCGGAGCTAGTGATCTGCTGGGCCGCCACGTCGTCGGTGATCCGGCTCATGCCGAAGTCGAGAACCTTGACCACGCCGGTGCGCAGCACCATCACATTGGACGGCTTGAGGTCGCGGTGGACGACCTTCTCGGCATGGGCTGCGGCCAGCCCGTCCGCGATCTGTACCCCAAGGGCCGCCATCCACGCGACCGGCGCCTGTGGACACTCGGAGACCAGCTCGTGGAGCGTGCGGCCGTCGATGAACTCCATCGCCAGGTACGGCAGGCCGCCCTCGTCCATCCCGCCGTCGATCAGGCGCGGCAGGTTCGGGTGGTCGAGGCGCCGCATGATCCGCATCTCGCGCTCGAACCGCTGAACCGCCTTGGGATCAGGGCTGGAGCCCAGGAGTGCGCCGCCGCGGCTACGCAGGATGACCTTGACTGCGACCAGCCGATCCGCCGAGCCCCCGTCCGCATCGAGATCCTCCGCCCGGTAGACCTCACCCATGTTTCCCTTGCCGATGGGACCAAGGAGCCGGAACCGGCTTGCCACGACCTCACGGTTCGCCGACACTTCGCCCTCCCATGATCCGCGCCGAACCTACGCCTATACATCGGTAAAAAGGCGGCATTCATGACAGAGTACACAAGATGCGCTAACGTGACTACCAGATTCACGTTGACGTGGTCAACGGATCCACATCAGCTGTGCGCTCTTCTCGGCGGTGCCACGTCCTCGCGAACTAAGGCATCGTGATGTGACGAGTAGACGGCGAATGCGAAAGGAGAACCAATATCAGCACGCTTGGCCGGTGTTTCTGTGCCCCCGGCAGGATTCGAACCTGCGACACCCGCTTTAGGAGAGCGGTGCTCTATCCCCTGAGCTACGAGGGCCTGCTGCTGCCAGGCTCAGCTTAGCGGGCCTCACCCACGCCGGGCACCTGGGGCGACCCGACGGTCGTCGTCACCCAGGTGAGTGGTTCTCACGCCCTCCCACATCGCGGATACACCCAGCCGGACCGCGCACCTCACCTGACCTGGACGGACCAGTTGGTCACCTGGTCGTGTCTGGTTTCGAACTGCTGAACAACAGTAGGTAACCTTCGTTAACGGGATGCGGGGAGCCGCCTCCACCGGCTGTTGCGGAGGGCTTCGTTGATCAAGCTCATGTTCGCCGACGACGAGGAACTGGTGCGCTCGGGGCTGCGCGCGATGATGTCCGGGGCTCAGGACATCGAGATCGTGGGCGAGGCTTCCGATGGCAGATCCGCGGTCGAGGTCGCCCGGCGGTACCACCCCGACGTCGCCCTGCTCGACATCAAGATGCGTGCTCCTGACGACGGCATCCGCGCGCTCCGGGCCATCCTCGCCCTGCCCGATCCGCCCACCGTCGCCATGCTGACCACCTTCGACATCGACGAGTACGTCAGCCTCGCGCTCCGGCTCGGCGCCAACGGCTTCCTCCTCAAGGACATCGATCCCGCCGCGCTGCTCAGGGCCGTCCGGGACCTGGCGCGCGGCGGCGCCGTCCTCGATCCCGGCGTGGCCGCGCGGATGGTTCAGTCGCACCGGGACGAGCAACGCGCCGCTCAGCCCGCGCGGAAGCTGCTCGCTTCACTGTCCGAACGCGAACGCGAGGTCGTCGCGCTCATCGGGCAGGGCCTCTCCAACGCCGAGATCGGCGGGCGGCTGCACCTGTCCGAAGCCACCGTGAAGGGGTACGTCTCCGCCGTGCTCTCCAAGATCGGGGCGGCCAACCGGGTGCAGGCCGCGCTGCTGGCCTACCGGGGTGGCCTGCTCGACCAGTAGATGCTGCTCACGGCGCTGGAGTTCGTCGGGCTCGTCGCCTTCGCCGCGTCCGGGGCGCTCGCCGCCGTGCGGGCGCGGCTCGACGTCTTCGGTGTCGTCGTGGTCGGGCTCACCACCGCGCTCGGCGGCGGCGTGATCCGGGACGTCCTGCTCGGCATCCACCCGCCCACGACGCTGCGGAACTGGCCCTACCTCGCCGTCTGCGCGGTGACCGCTCTGGTCGTGTTCGCCTTCCACCCGCAGGTCGCGCGGCTGCGTCGCGGCGTGCTGCTCGCCGACGCCCTCGGGCTCGGCGTCTTCGCCACCGCCGGGACGACGATCGCGCTGAACGCCGGCGCGACCGTCTACGCCGCGTGCCTGATCGGCATGACGACCGGGATCGGCGGCGGCGCCGTGCGCGATCTGCTGCTCCGGGAAATCCCGCTCGTCCTGCGGAAGGAGATCTACGCGGTCGCCGCGCTGGCCGGCTCGGTGCTCGTCGCCGTCGGTCACGCTCTGCGACTGCCCGCCGGGCCGGTCACCGTCGTCGCGGCCGCTGTCGTCGTCGCCGTGCGGATGATCGCGCTCTGGCGGCACTGGAACGCTCCGGTCGCCCGCGCACCGGAGTGAGCGATCTCTTTGTGTGTTCTGTGTGTGTTCTTAGGCGAGTCTCAGCACGCTGAGTAAGACTGACGCCATGCGCATCCTTGTGGTGGACGACGACCGCGCCGTCCGTGAGTCGCTGCGGCGGTCCCTGGAGTTCAACGGCTACCAGGTCCAGCTGGCCAGCGACGGTGCGCAGGCACTGGAAGCGATCATCGCCGACCGGCCGGACGCGATGGTCCTCGACGTCATGATGCCGCGGCTCGACGGCCTCGAGGTCGCCCGGCGCCTGCGCAGCACCGGCGACGACCTGCCGATCCTCGTGCTCACCGCGCGCGACACCGTGTCCGACCGCGTGTCGGGCCTGGACGCCGGCGCCGACGACTACCTGCCGAAGCCGTTCGCGCTGGAAGAGCTGCTCGCCCGGTTGCGGGCGCTGCTGCGCCGCGCCAGCCCGGACGCCCAGAACGGCCAGGCCTCGGAGATCCTGTCCTTCGCGGACCTGACGCTGGACCCCGGGACGCGCGAAGTCCGCCGCGGCGGCCGCGAGATCAGCCTGACCCGGACCGAGTTCGCCCTGCTGGAGCTGTTCCTTTCCTACCCGAAGCACGTCCTCACGCGTGGCCGGATCCTGGAGGAAGTATGGGGTTACGACTTCCCGACGTCGGGCAACGCGCTGGAGGTCTACGTCGGCTACTTGCGCCGCAAGACGGAGGCCGAGGGGGAGCCGAGGCTGATCCACACGGTGCGGGGAGTGGGGTACGTGCTGCGGGAAACCCCGCCGTGACCGAGCCCGGCGACCCCCGCGGCACGCGCTGGGGGACGCGCCGGTTCTCGCTGCGCGGCCGGGTGACGCTGCTCGCCGCCGCCTGTGTCGCCGGCGCCGTCGCGCTGGTGTCGATCGGCGCGTACATGGTCGTGCGCAGCAACCTCTACCAGCAGCTGGACGACGGCCTCATGGCGCGCGCGGAAGCGGCCGTCGCGTCGCCGCAGGTCCAGACCGAGCTGCGGCAGGTGCCCGGTGCCTTCCTGGCCAGCGCCGACCTGCAGATCGGGCAGCTCACGGCCGCGCCCGACGTCCAGCACGCCGTGATGACCTACCCGCTGTCGAGCTCGGCGCCGCCGTTCGGGCCGGACGAGCTGGCCGTCGCGAACGGCGACTCGCCGCAGTCGATGCGGACCGACTTCCGCACCGACAGCCGCGTGGTCGCGCTGCCGTCCGGGCACGGCGAGGCCATCGTGCTCGCGCAGTCGATGGGCCCGACCAAGCGCACGCTGAACGAACTCGCGCTCGTCCTCTTCCTCATCGGGGGCGCGGGCATCCTCGTCGCGGCCGCGGCGGGCACGGCGGTCGCCCGGGCCGGTCTGCGCCCGGTCGACCGGCTGACGTCGGCCGCCGAGCGCGTCGCCAGGACCGGCGACCTGCGGCCGATCCCGGTCAGCGGCGACGACGAGCTCGCGCGCCTCACCCAGACGTTCAACACCATGCTCGGCACGGTCGCGGACTCCCAGGAACGCCAGCGCCAGCTGGTCGCGGACGCCGGCCACGAGCTGCGGACGCCGTTGACGTCGCTGCGCACCAACCTCGAGCTGCTGCTCGCCGCGAGCAAGCCGGGTGCGCCGCCGCTGCCGGACGAGGACCGCGTCGACATCATCGCGGACATCAGCGGCCAGCTCGACGAGCTGACCCAGCTGATCGGCGACCTCGTGGAGCTCGCGCGCCAGGACGAGCCGCGTGAACGCTTCGAGCGCGTCGAGCTGCTGGACGTCGTCGAGCGGGCGCTCGACCGGGCGCGCCGGCGGGCGGGTGAGATCAACTTCGACGTCTCGCTGCAGCCGTGGGTCCTGACCGGCGACAACAGCTCGCTCGAGCGCGCGGTGCTGAACCTGCTCGACAACGCGGTGAAGTTCTCGCCGCCGCACTCGACGGTCTGGGTCCGGCTGTACCCGCTCGGCGACGGCACCGCCGTGGTCGAGGTCGCCGACGCCGGCCCGGGCATCGCCGAAGAGGACCTGCCCAAGGTGTTCGACCGGTTCTACCGCTCGTCGGAAGCCCGGACGCTGCCCGGCTCGGGCTTGGGCTTGGCGATCGTGAAGCACGCGGCCGAGCGCCACGGTGGGGCGGTGTACGCCTCGCGGGCGCCGGAGGGTGGCGCGCTGATGACGATCCGGCTGCCGGGGGCGCCGGGCTAATTCCGGCGTTTCCGAGACGCGGGCGGCGGGGTCGACCAGGATCGGCGCATGTCGCTGGTCCGTCGTTGCCTGGTCGCGGCGGCGAGCGGGCTGCTCGCGACGCTCGCGTTGCGAGCGTTCCCCTTTTCGGCCGTGTGCACCGGCCCGGCGTGCATGATCGTCGGGCTCCTGGTCGTGCCGCTCGTGCTGTTCGGCGCGGCCATGCTCGCCTGGGCGCTACTGGCCTTGGCGCGGGTCCGTCCGGCGTGGCCCGTCGCGCTCGGCGGGCCGCTCGTCGCTCTGGCGCTGTTCACCACCGTGCTCGACATGGCGGAGTGTCCGCTCCCGGTGTTCTGCGCCGTCGTCACCGGCTGCTACGCGCTCGCGGCGCTCGTGACCGCGGACGGACTGCCGCGTGTGTGGCGGGTTGCGCTCGGATCGCCCGTCGTGGTGTTGTTCGCCTGGGGCGTGGTGCTGCCGATCGTGCGGTGACCTGCTCTTTCCAAAACTCCGCCCGTGCTGACCCTGCGGATCCCGTGTTGAATCGTGTAGGATTTTGTGTGGTTGGGACTGGCTCAGCGGGGACGGAGTTGAACGGTGCTGGCGCGTCAGCGGCAGGCGGTGATCCTGGAAGAGGCACGGCGGACCGGCGCGGTCCGGGTCAGTGACCTCGTGGCCAGGCTGGGCGTGTCCGACATGACGGTGCGCCGCGACCTCGACGTCCTCGCCGGGCGCGGGCTCGTCGAGAAGGTGTACGGCGGCGCCACGTCGGTCGTCGGCAAGAGCACCGACGAACCCGGGTTCGAGGCGAAGTCCGTGCGCCAGCGCGCGCAGAAGGAAGCCATCGCGGAGCTGGCCGCGACGCTCGTCCGGCCCGGCACCGCGATCGGCATCTCGGCCGGCACCACCACGTGGACGCTGGCGCGGGCGCTGGACGCCATCCCCGGGCTCACCATCGTGACCAACTCGATCCAGGTCGCCGACGTGCTGCGCGGGTCGACGCAGCCGGACCGCACCGTCGTGCTCACCGGCGGCGTGCGGACGCCGTCGGACGCGCTGGTCGGGCCGGTCGCCGTGCACAGCCTGCGGTCGCTGCACCTCGACGTCGTCTTCCTCGGCGTGCACGGCATGGCCGACGGGCCGGGGTTCACGACGCCGAACCTGACCGAGAGCGAGACCGACCGCGCGCTGGTCGAGGCCGGGCGCAAGCTGGTGGTGCTCGCCGACCACACGAAGTGGGGCACGGTCGGGATCTCCACGATCGCGGACCTCGACGAGGCCGACGTCGTCGTCACCGATGACGGGATTTCCGACGAGGCCAAGGAAATACTCGCCGAAAGGGCAGGGGAACTCATGATCGCCGAGACGGCGGAGACGGTCGAGGCCGAAGAAGCGTGAAACGCACCGTACGACACCTGGCCGACGGCCGCGAGATCATCTACTTCGACCAGCCCGGCGCGCCCGACCGCGTCGCCGAGGACACCCGTGACCTGCCGCCGGTTTCGGCCGCGTCGGAGATCCGGCTGGACCCGCTGACCGGGGAATGGGTGGCCATGGCCGCGCACCGGCAGACGCGGACCTACAAGCCGCCGGCCGACCTCTGCCCGCTGTGCCCCAGCAAGCCCGGCAAGCCGAGCGAGATCCCGGAAAGCGACTACGACGTCGTCGTCTTCGAGAACCGCTTTCCGTCCTTCGCCGAAGACGTCGTCGGCGAGCCGTCCACTGTGGATGGTCTCGGGCTGGTGCCGGTGCGGCCGGGACGCGGCCGCTGCGAGGTCGTCTGCTTCACCAGCGACCACGACGGCGCCTTCTCCCGGCTGAGCCCGAAGCAGGTCCGGGCCGTCGTGGACGCCTGGGCCGACCGCACCGCCGGACTGTCCGAAGTGCCCGGTGTGGAGCAGGTCTTCCCGTTCGAGAACCGCGGCGAGGAGATCGGCGTCACGCTGTCGCACCCGCACGGGCAGATCTACGGCTACCCCTTCGTCACGCCGAAGACCGAGCGGATGCTCGAGGTCGCCCGCGCCTACCAGGCCGAACACGGCCGCCCGGTGCTCGGCGACGTGCTGGCCGCCGAGCAGAAGTCCGGCGCGCGCGTGGTGGCGTCCGGCGAGCACTGGACGGCGTACGTGCCGCCGGCGGCCCGTTGGCCGGTCGAGGTGCACGTCGTGCCGCACCGGCAGGTCCCGGACCTGCCCGCGCTGACCGACGCCGAGCGCGACGACTTCGCCGACGTCTACCTGGACGTCCTGCGCCGCTGCGACGCGCTGTACGACCGGCCGCTGCCCTACATCGCGGCGTGGCACCAGGCGCCGGTCCGCCGCGACCGCGAGCTCGGCTGGCTGCACCTGGAACTGTTCTCGGTGCTGCGCGCCAAGGACAAGCTCAAGTACCTGGCGGGGTCCGAATCGGGCATGGCGGTGTGGGTCAACGACGCGACGCCGGAGCAGATCGCGGAACGGCTCCGCGCGGCGGGCTGATCACGCCATACTCATCTGCGATGCACAGGTTCGGCTCAGGAACCTCTCAGGACCATCGCGCAAGGTGAGGACATGACCGAGAACGACCCCAGCGCGCACGACCCCGCCGCGCCGCGGCAGCCCGAGCAGGCCCCGCAGCAGGCCGCTCAGGGCGGTTGGGCGGGGCACCCGTACGGTGACCAGGCCACGCCCGAGTCCGGCGGCACGCCGCAGTACTCGGCGCCGGAGCCGTCCTACCACGCGGTGACCGGGGCCGATCCGTCCTACGGGCCGCCGAACGCGAACCCCTGGTCCGCCCAGGGCGCGGCGTCGGGCCAGACCCAGCAGAGCGTCTACCCGAACCCGAACCCGTATGCCCAGCCCGGCACGTCCGTCTACGGCGCGCCGCCCGCGCAGCCGAAGCGCACCGGCGGGAAGCTGCTGGCCGGCGTCGCGCTGGTCGCGCTGCTGGTCGGCGGCATCGCGGGCGGGACGGTCGGGTACTTCACCGGTGGCTCGTCCCACGGCCCGGCGACCAACGCGCTCGACGCGCCGAAGCCGGCTCAGCAGACCGGCAACGCGCCTGCCGGCTCGGTCGAGGCGGTCGCGCAGAAGCTGTCGCCGAGCGTCGTCGAGCTGCGGGTGAGCGGGCAGCAGGGGGCCGGCGAAGGCTCCGGGTTCGTGATCAGCACCGACGGCTACATCCTGACGAACAACCACGTCGTCGAGGTCGCCGCGAACGGCGGGCAGATCCAGGCGGTGTTCCAGGACGGCAAGAAGGCCGCCGCCAAGATCGTCGGCCGCGACCCGACGACCGACATCGCGGTGGTCAAGGTCGACGGCGTCGGCAACCTGACCCCGGTGGAGATCGGCCGGTCCGACGACCTGCGCGTCGGCCAGCCGGTGGTCGCCATCGGATCGCCGTTCGAACTGGCCGGCACGGTCACGTCGGGCATCGTCAGCTCGCTGCACCGGCCGGTGCGCGCGGGCGGCGGCAGCGGCGGCCAGGAGACGGTGATGGACGCCGTCCAGACCGACGCGGCGATCAACCCGGGCAACTCGGGCGGTCCGCTGGCCAACATGTCCGGCCAGGTCATCGGCATCAACTCGGCGATCTACAGCCCGCAGTCGGCGGGCGGCCAGGGCCAGGGCGGTTCCGAGAGCGGCAACGTCGGCATCGGGTTCGCCATCCCGATCGACCAGGCCCGCCGCACCGCGGACACGATCATCAAGACGGGCCAGGCGGTGCAGACCTACATCGGCGCCCAGGTCACGGACGCCCCGCAGGGCGGCGCCAAGCTCGGCGCCATCACCCCGGGCAGCCCGGCGGAGAAGGCCGGCCTCAAGCCGGGCGACATCGTGACGAAGATCGACGACCGCAACATCGACACGTCCGACACGCTGGTCGCGGCGATCCGAACCCGCGCCCCGGACGAGAAGGCGACGTTCACCCTCGCCGACGGCCGCACGGTCGAGGTAACCCTCGGCGGCCAGCCCGTCCCGGCGAACTGACGGTATCCAGACGCTCGGCCGCCCTTGGGTGGCCGAGACCAGCAACGGCTCGACCCCCGCATCTCGGGGCCGGACCCACTAGGCCACGCGCGACCAGGCACTCGATGCCGGTCGCGCGTGGCCGCATTTGTGGCGCCGGTCAGGCGCCGGGCGGGTCGGTCGGCGTGCCGGGGGAGTCGGCTCGCGGACCTGCGGGGTCGGTTCGTGCGCCGGGTGGGTCGGGTGGCGTGCCGGGCGGGCCGATTCGCGTGACTGACGGGGCACCACGCGTGAGTCGCGGCACGGCATGGCGGGTTAGGGCTGTCAGGACCACCGCCAGCCAGACGGCCGCCAGCGTCAGGGCCAGGCCCTGCGTCGGGTTGCCGTCGTGCAGGCCGGGCATCGGCGGGGTGCCGTACGGGCGCCAGAGCAGTGGGAACGCCAGGATCAGCAGGACGCCCGTGAGCACCGTGCCCGTCACCACCGGAACTCGCCACGGGTGCGGAAGCAGGCGGCCCAGCAGCATGCCGAACACCGCCGTCAGGGGAACGATCACGCCGTCGTTGGCCAGCGGGCCGCCGACGATCCAGCCGATCGTGCCGAACACGTCCGGACGCAACGGCAGCGCGTACCGGGCGAACAGCACCACGCCCCACGCCAGCGCCGCGAGGCCGGGCAGCGCCAACAGTGCTCGAGCTGTCCTCACAGCGCCTCCAGCTTCGTGACCCACTTCGTCTGCAGCACGCCGGGCCGGTCCGGCGCGATGATCCGGCACGGGAAGCCGTGGTCGAGGTCGAGCACCTGGCCGTTCAGCTCCAGCGCCAGCAGCGTCAGGTCGTCCGCCGTGTGTTCGCCGGGCAGGACGCTGACGCGGTACAGCCCAGCACGCTCCATCGAGGACACCCGGATCGCCGTCCCCGGCGCCGCTCCGACGGCTTTCAGCAGCACGGGCAAGGAAATTCCGCGCCAGGTCGCCGACTGGCTCCAGCCCTCCACGCATGCGATCGGCAAATCGGCCGTCGTCTGCGGTAGTGCGCGCAGCTCGTCGAGCGAGAACGCCGTTGTGCCGTGCGGGGTCACCACCGTGAGCCGCCAGGCCGGTGACCACGTGATGCCCGCGGCCGCCGCCGTCCGGTTCACCGGGAGGCCTTGGGTGCCCTTGCCCGTCTTCCACGCGAGCCCGGACACGCCACGCAGGAAGGGGACCGTCGCGCCGGCCGTGGCGACGACCGCGACGCCCGTCGCCAGCCCGGTGGTCAGCAGGAACCCGCGCCGGGACAGCCTCGCGGCCGGCGGCTCCTCTTCGGCTTCGCGGGTCAGCGCCCGCCGGATGACCGGCAGCTTCACCGCGACGTGGAGCAGGATCGAGCCGATCGCCAGCCACGCGACCGCGTAGTGCACCTGCGGGAAGTAGAAGCCCCACGGGTAGTTCTGCGCGACGTTCAGCAGCCCGGTCGTCAGCTCGAAGAACGCCGCACCCGAGAGCACCAGGATCGACAGCCGCTCCAGCGCGTGCGGCAGCGAGCGGACGAGCGGCCGGCCGAACAGCTTCGGGTAGACGCTCCACAGCTTCGCCAGCAGCAACGGGATCGACGCCACGCCGGAGATCACGTGCAGACCCTGCGTGACGCGGTAGAGCCCGATCGGGCGGCTGGGCCAGGAGAACCACCCTGGTGGGTGCTGGATCAGGTGGCTGATCAGGCCCGTCACGAAGCAGGTCGTGAACGTGACCGCCAACGCCAGCCCGATCTTCGACGTGACCCGCTCGTCGTGCGCCGGCGCCGTGAAACGGTCTTCCCGCGGGATCGGCAGCTTCATGATCGCTCCAGGCGCGCGAACCAGCGGTGCCCCCGCTGAGTGGTCCAGGAGACCCGCAGCCCGGCGCGCACGGCGACGTCGGCGATCGCGTCGACGCCGACCCACGCCCAGGTGAACCAGCCGACGTCGGCGTGGCCCGGCCGCAGCCGGACGCGCTCGTGCCGCAGGCCGTGCCCGGGCGGCTCCAGTTCGACGAGGACGTCACCGTCGACGGCGATCAGCTGAGCCGTCCGCCGTAACAGGGCCACAGGGTTTCCGCCGATGCCGATGTTGCCGTCGGCGAGCAAGGCGTGCCGCCATCGGCCTTCGCCGGGGACGTGGTGAAAGACGTTGCGGTGCAAGGCACTCGCGCCACGGCGGCGCGTCAGCCGGACGGCCGTGCGCGAGCTGTCGACGCCCAGCGCGACGACCCCGCGCCCGGCCAGCGCCGCGGTGAGCCGGCCGGGTCCGCAACCGACGTCGATGGTCGGGCCGGAACAGGCGTCGAGCAGCACCTCGTCGCCGGCGGAGGGCGCGGCCCAGCGCTCGACCGGCAGCTCGATCCGTTCGCCGCCGGCCAGTTCGAGCCAGCACCGGTGGCCGAGCAGGCCGCGGTCGAACTCGTTGCCGAGGAGAGTCGTCATCAGGCGACCGCCCGGCCGTGAACCGCCGCGACGGCGCCGGCGAACCGTCCGCCGGGACACGCCGCCGCCACCGCGCGGGCGTCCGCCATGGTGTCCACATCGGACAGGCGGGCGGCTTCCCACGGCCGCAGCCCGCACCCGGCGAGCGCGCTCAACGTCCGTTGGCCGGTGTCGTCGCGGGACATCGGCACGCCCGCGAGGACCTGCGCGTGCTGCGGTTCGGCGAGACCCAGCGCCCACCAGCCCCCGTCTTCGGCCAGGCCGAGCACCGAGTCGTAGCCGCCGTACACGACCGGCGCGGCGGCGGACGCGAGCGACTCCGGCGTGACCTGCGGCGTGTCCATGCCGATCTGCAGGATCGGCAGGCCCGCGTGCACCGCGGCGGCGTCCGCGTGGGCGTTCGCGAGCCGCGCGCCGAAGTCCCAGCCCCGCTGCGGAATCACGGTGGCACGGCGCAGTGCCAGACCGATTTCGGCGGACCGGCCGGCGTGGCCGAGGTCGCCGGTCATCGCGACGACGGGCGCGGCACCGGGCACCGAGTACACGGCGTCGAGCGTGTCGAGCAGCGCGGCCGCGGCGATCTCCGCCGCCTGGGCCGGTGTCGCCGGCGGGCAGAGCCGCGTCTTGGCGAGCCCCGGCACCGGCGCTTTGGCCACGACCAGCAGCACGAACGTGCCCGTCATCGCGCCAGCACCCGCCCGAAGTCGCGGACCGCGCGCAGCGTGCCCCGCACCGAGCCGGACACCTTCGACTTCGTCCCCTTGGCGCGCGCGCCGTACCGGACGTCGAACTCGCGGACCCGCCATCCCGCGCGCTGAGCCTTGATCAGCAGCTCCAGGGGATAGCCGAACGCCCGGTCGGCGACGCCGAGGCCGAGCAGCGCCCGCCGATTCGCGGCGCGCAGTGGCGCGATGTCCCGCACCGGCAGCCCACGGCCGCGCAGCAGCAACGCCAGCACGACGTTCCCGGCCCGCGCGTGCCACGGCCAGACACCAGGACCCGTCGGCACCCGCCGCCCGACGGCCAGGTCGGCGCCCTGCTCGACGGCGCCCACCAGCCGCGGCAGGTCGCCGAGGTCGAGAGACCCGTCGGCGTCGGCGAAGCACACGATGTCCGCGGTGGCCGCCTCCAGGCCCGTGTGCACGGCCGCGCCGTAGCCGCGTCGCGGTTCGTGGACGACCTTCGCGCCGAGCGCGGCCGCCACTTCCGGCGAGCCGTCCGCCGAGCCGTTGTCGACCACGATCGCGCGGTAGCCAGGAGGCAATCCCGCCAGTACGCCCGGCAGGGCTCCGGCTTCGTCGAGGCAAGGGAGGACGACGTCCACTTCCGAGTAAGTCACGCCGCCGACCGTAAGTCCACCATGGACTGCCGAAAACCCTTGCAGTCCTTACTGAATCATGACGAACCGCGAGTTCTTACCGGGTCGTTACGGCTGTCTCCACGAGCGCGCCGGCCGGTGCCGGCGGACTTAGGGTGGGCGGCGATGAGCGAGCCGAACCCGGCAGCCCGGCTCACCGAGCCGCCTGTCCGCGAACCCGAAGCCCCGGTCACCGGCCGCCGCGCCGACCTCCTCGCCGTCGCGGCGGCCGCGGTGCTCGTGGCCTCCGCCACCGCCGTCGGCCTGTACTACAACCGGCCGGGCTCCGGCGTGGTCATCTTCGTCAACGCACCGCCGTTGTTCGCCGACTGGCTGCCGCACGTGGGCCCGGGCTCGCTGTTCGCCGTGCTGATCGCCGTCGTGGTGGTGCTCCACGGGCCCGCGCTGGCCGCCCGGCTGCCTTGGCGCCGCGCGCTCGCCGCCGGCTACCTGGCCTCGCTCGCCTGGATCTTCTCGCTGGCCATGGTCGACGGCTGGGCCCGCGGGTTCGCCGGACGGCTCACCATCCCGCAGGAGTACCTCCACGAGGTGCCGGGCATCACCGACATCCCGCGGATGCTGCGCGAGTTCTCCTCCCGCATCCTCGACTTCCAGCCGAACTCGTGGACCACGCACGTCTCCGGGCACCCGCCGGGCGCGACGCTCGTCTTCGTCTGGCTGGACCGGATCGGCCTGCACGGCGGTGCGTGGGCGGCGACGGCCGTCGTGCTCGTCGGCGGACTGGTCGCGGTCGCCGTTCCCGCCACGGTCGCCCTGCTCGGGCGGCCTGACGCGGCACGCGCGGTGCTGCCCTTCGCCGTTCTGACGCCCGGTGCGGTGTGGATCGGCGTGTCGGCGGACGGCCTGTTCGCGGGGACGACCGCGACCGGCCTCGCGCTGCTGGCGTTGTCCGTGAAGGGGTTCTCCCGAGGCCGCCGGTACGCCGTCCCGGCCGGGCTGGCGGCCGGCGTGCTGCTCGGGTTCGGGATCTTCCTGTCGTACGGCCTGGTGCTGCTCGGCCTGCTCGCGGTGGCCGTGGCTGTGCTCGGTCGCCAGTGGCGGGCGGCCGCGCTGGCGGTGGCCGCGGCCCTGGTGGTCGTCGGCGTATTCGCCTGGGCCGGCTTCTGGTGGCTCGACGGCTATCACCTGGTCGTGGAGCGCTACTACCAAGGAGTCGCGCTCGTCCGGCCCTACTCGTACTGGGTGTGGGCGGACCTGGCGGCGGTCGTCGTCGCCCTCGGCCCCGCGGTGGTGGCGGCTGTCCGGCGCGGCCTCGCGTCCCCGCGCCGCGTCTGGCTGACGGATCCGGTGCTGCTCCTCGGCGTCGCCGCGCTGCTCACCATCGTGTTCGCCGACGTCTCGGGCCTGTCGAAGGCCGAGACCGAACGGATCTGGCTACCGTTCGGGGTGTGGTTGCTGCCGATGGCGGCCCTGCTGCCGCGGCGCCGGTGGTGGCTCGCCGCGCAGGCGGCTACGGCGCTGGCGGTCAACCACCTGCTGCTGACCGGCTGGTGAGGGAGACGTGATGAACGATCAGGCCGGGCGCGTGCTCGTGGTCGACGACGACGAGACGGTCCGCGACGTCGTCCGCCGCTACCTCGAAGTGGCCGGGTTCACGGTCGACATGGCCGGCGACGGCGCGGAGGGGCTGGCGCGGTTCGCCGCGCACCAGCCGGACCTGGTCGTCCTCGACGTCATGATGCCGGGCGTCAACGGCCTCGAAGTGTGCCGGCGGCTGCGCCAGGTCAGCCAGGTGCCCATCGTCATGCTGACCGCGCTCGGTGAGGAGGAGAACCGGATCGCCGGGCTCCAGCTCGGCGCCGACGACTACGTCACGAAACCCTTCAGCCCCAAGGAACTCGCCCTGCGTGTCGCCTCGGTGCTGCGCCGCGCCCGGATGCCGCGTTCGGAACCGGCCGCCGCCGAGCTGGTGGACGGCGACCTGCGCCTCCAGATGACCGCGCGCACCGCGACCCTCGGCGGCCGCGAACTCCCGTTGACCACACGGGAGTTCGACCTGCTCGCGTTCTTCCTCGCCCATCCCGGTGTCGCCTACTCGCGCGCGGACCTGCTCGAGAAGGTGTGGGGCTGGGACTTCGGCGACCAGTCGACCGTGACCGTCCACGTGCGACGGTTGCGGGAGAAGATCGAGCGTGACCCGGCGAAGCCGACCCGGGTGGCGACCGTGTGGGGTGTCGGCTACCGCTACGACCGGGAGCAGCCGTGATCGGCCCGGGCGAGTCCTTCGCGGAGATGCTGACGCATCTCTGGCACATCCTGCCGTTCGCGCTGCTGTTCTCGTTGCCGGTGGCGGCGCTGGGCGGGGTCGCGCTCTACCTCTTGCGCCGCGGCTCCCTGGCCACCACGCTCACGGTGCTCGTCCTCACCCCGGTGCTCGCCACGCTGGTCGGCGTGCTGGGAGTCAGCGGGTTCATGTTCACCCCCGCGCTGACCACGATGCTGCTGGTCTGCCTGCTCGTCGCCGTGGTCACCGTGCCGGCGGCGATCATCCTTGGCCGGGCCATCGCGCGCCGCAGCGTGTGGGAGCGGGAGGCGCGCGACCGCGAGCGCGCGGCCGAGGCGTCCCGGCGCGAACTGGTCGCCTGGATCAGCCACGACCTGCGCAGCCCGCTTGCCGGCATCCAGGCGATGGCCGAGGCGCTCGCCGACGGCGTGGTGTCCGAACGCGACGAGGTCGCCGACTACGCCCAGCGGATCAGCGGTGAGACCACCCGGCTCTCCGCCATGGTCGGCGACCTGTTCGAGCTCTCGCGCATCACCGCCGGCGCCCTCGAGCTGACGATGTCCGCCGTGCCGCTGCGGGACGTCGTCAGCGACGCCGTCGCGGCCCAGGCCCCGGTGGCCGAGCGGAAGCGCGTGCGGGTGCTCGCCAACGCTTCGACCTGGCCGGTCGTCACCGGCAGCGACCCGGAGCTGGCCCGGATCGTGCGGAACCTGGTCTCCAACGCCATCCGCCACACCCCGCCGGACGGGACGGTCGCGGTGCAGATCGGCGTCGACGGCGACGAGGCGCTCCTCGCCGTCGACGACTCGTGCGGCGGCATCCCGGACGACGAGATCGGCCGGGTCTTCGACGTCGCGTTCCGCGGGACGCAGGCCAGGACGCCGGAGCGGAGCGGGACGACCAGCGGCGGCGGGCTCGGCCTGGCCATCACCAAGGGGCTCGTGGAGGCCCATCGCGGCAAGATCGGCGTTCACAACCACGGGCCGGGTTGCCGGTTCGAGGTGCGCCTGCCGCTCGCGATGTCCTAAGCCGTGTCGGATAACGGACTCGGCTGACGCTGGGATTGTTGCGAGGCGTGCGACCCGGCCGCTGGTGACGTTGGCCGGGCCTGGCCAAGCCTGGGACGCGCCGACCTTCCCGCACGTGATGTAGCACCGGCGGATCCCTCGGGCGTCGCGTGGTCGAGCCCGAGGGCCGGCCTGATGGGCCTCGGGGCGACACAGCGTATTCGTCGCGGGCGACCCTTGGGCGTCCGCGCGGCTGCGGCATCATCGCGATGATCGCCGAACCTGCCGGTCAGGTCGGGCACCGCGCACGCCGCGGGTTCCGTCGCGGGCCTCCACCGGCCTTCGCAGCGACAAGCTCGCCAACGTCTGCCGATCAGCTGTTGTCCCGCATGCCAGCTTGCCTGGACCAGGACGTCGTCGGACACCCTCACTGGCCGACAGGGGCGCGCAGTTCCGCCGTCGCGAAGTCGGCGATGCCTTCCGCGAAACCGACCTTCGCGGTGAAGCCGAGCAGTTCCCGGGCACGCGTCGGGTCGGCGACGACGTGGCGGACGTCGGCCGGGCGGGCGCCGCCGGCCACCTTCGGCGCCGGGCCGGCGCAGGCGCGCGCCAGCTCCTGGGCCAGCTCGCCCACCGTGCGTGGCGTGCCGGAACAGACGTTCACCGGGGTGATGTCGCCCGCCGGGCCGGCCGTCCTGAGTGCCAGGACGTTCGCCCTCGCGACGTCGCGGACGTGAACGAAGTCGCGCTGCTGGCGGCCGTCCTCCAGCACGAGCGGTGCCTCGCCGCGGACCAGTGCCGAGCGGAACAGCGACGCCACCCCCGCGTACGGGGTATTCTGCGGCATGCGCGGGCCGTAGACGTTGTGGTAGCGCAGCGCCCACACGGTGCCGCCCGTCTGCCTGGCCCATGCGCCGGCTAGGTGCTCTTGCGCGAGTTTCGTCGCCGCGTATGTGCTGCGGGGGTTCAACGGTGCGTCTTCGGGCACCAGGCGCCAGTCCAGCTCGGTGCCGCAGGCCGGGCAGCGCGGCTCGTAGCGGCCGGCGTCCACATCGGACGCGCGACGCGGGGACGGCGCGACCACGCCGTGGCCTGGGCACGCGTACCGGCCTTCGCCGTAGACCACCATGGACGACGCCAGCACCAGCTTGCGCACGCCGGCCGCGTGCATCCCGGCGAGCAGCACCGCCGTGCCGTAGTCGTTGTGCAGGGCGTACGACGGCGCGTCCGACGGGTCGACGCCGTGCCCGACCACCGCCGCCTGGTGGCAGACCGCGTCGACGCCGTCGAGCAGCTCCGCGACGATCTCGGCGTCCGTGACGTCGCCGCGCAGGAACCGGTGCCTGCCGGTGTACGGCGGCGGAGTGCGGGGGCCGTGGGCCGTCGGCAGGAGGTTGTCGAGCACCACGACGTCGTCCCCGTCGTCGGCCAGGAGGTCGGCGACGTGGGACCCGATGAACCCGGCTCCGCCGGTGACCAATACGCGCACACGGCCACGCTAGGGGCCTCCGACCGGCTCCGCGGCGGCCCGCGGCGTCACGTCACGGAATCGTCAGAACTCACCCGGCACCTCCCGGCGCCGGATGGCCGAAACCGACTACGGTGGGCGCCATGGAACGGAGTGCACAACGGCTGGGCCGGGCCCTCGTGGTCATCGTGGACGATCGCGTGGCGCACGGCGAGCACGAGGACACCAGCGGGCCGCTGGTCACGGAGCTGCTCGAAGAAGCGGGCTTCATCGTCGACGGTGTCGTGGTCGTCGAGGCCGAGACCGCGGGTATCCGCAACGCGCTCAACACCGCCGTGATCGGCGGCGCCGACCTGGTGATCACCGTCGGCGGCACCGGGGTGCTGCCGCGTGACCGCACGCCGGACGCCACGGCGGGTGTGCTCGACCGCCCGATCCCGGGCATCAGCGAGGCCATCCGCGCTTCGGGGCTGGCCGCCGGTGCCGTGGACGCCGGGATCTCGCGCGGGCTGGCCGGGGTGTCCGGCAGCACGCTCGTGGTCAACCTCGCCGGATCGCGGTCCGCGGTGCGGGACGGCATGGCGACGCTGACCTCACTCGTGCCCCACGTGATCGACGAGCTTTCGGGCCTCGAAGAGGTGTGACCGGGCCGGGGCTCGACGAGATCGAGGCGTGGTTCGACGCTGTCCTCTCCGGACGGGTCACCCGGGACGAGGCCGATCGCTGGGCCATGCGCTGGCTCCGCGACGACTCCGCCGGCCTCGTCGAGCTCGACGCCGAGCAGCTCTGGGCGCTCGACCTGCTCGGCGGTATCGACCTCCCGGACGGATCGGGCGCGGGTTTCCTCCACAGCGAGGAGCAGGTCCGCGAGTGGCGGGACGAGGTGCGGGTACGCCGTCGGCAATCCGCCTGAGCTTCGCTCTGGAGTTGTCAAAGAACGCAGCGTGGGACACTGGGGTCATGCCGGGTGAACAGCGGAAACCCCAGACCAGCAGCGAGCGGCGCCGCCGGGTCGACGAGATCTTCGGAGACGTCCTGCCCGAGACCACCTCCGACGAGCGCGACCCCGACCGGCGGACCGGGCTCCCGGACGACTGGTACCGGGAGAACCGGCCACCGCACCACGATCGCTGAGCGGCCTCAGTCCCGGCCGTTGTCGCGCTGGGCCTGGGCGCGCAGCAGGTCGCGGATCTCGATGAGCAGCTCGACGTCGGTCGGCTCGGACGGGCCCGGCTCCTGGCCGCGCTTGCGCCGCTCCTGCAGCTTCTTCACCGGCATCACGATCACGAAGTAGACCACCGCCGCGACCAGCACGAAGTTGATCGCCGCGTTGATCACGCCGCCGAAGTCCAGGAACGTCGACGGGTTGCTTGGGAAGATCTTGAACCCGAGGCCCTGTGCGGCCTCCGTGCCGCCGATCGCGTTGATCAGCGGCTTGATCAGGCCGTTCGTGAACGCCGTGACGACCGCCGTGAACGCCGCGCCGATGACGACCGCGACCGACAGGTCGACGACGTTGCCGCGCATCAGGAAGTCCTTGAAGCCCTTGAGCACTGCTACTCCTCATGAACGGGGACGGTGCTCCACCGCCCCGAGCCTTCCGGGGGACGCCGCGGCCCGTCTCGGCGGGCGTGGGCTAGCGGAGAGTAACCGTTACCGGACGCTCCAGTGAAATCGCCGCCACCCTCGTCGCGATCGCCTCCGGAAGCCGCAGCAGCACCAGCCGCCCCTTCGCCGCGGACGGCTCCTGATGCCCCACGGTCACCACCGTCGCCCCACTGGCCAGCACGGAAGCAAGCACGCCCGGCTCCGGCGCCGCCACGACGTCGACGTGGCGGCCCGGCTCCAGCAGCTCGGCGACGGCCGCGTCGGCCAGCCGGACCGGCACGGTCGCCGTCCCTGGATCACCCGAGGCGGGGATGGCCGTGGCCAGCCGGACGTCGGTCAGGGGCTCGCCGGCACGGACAGCGCCCGCCAGCAGGCGCCCTTCGACGGCGTCAGGAGAACTCAGCACGCCCGCTGGACGGGCATCGTCGGGGAGATCGGCCAGCCGGACGTCGGACGCTCGCAGCGCTGCGCCCGAAGGCAGGTCGTGCGCGGCCACGACGGTCGGGGTCGCCGGCGCGCCTCGCGCGGAGCCGGGGTGCGCGAGCAGCAGCGCGGCGGCGAGCAGCAGGCCGGCGGCGAGCCAGCGGCGGATCAGCCGCGTCCGCCGGCCCCGCAGCCGGGCCAGGTCAGGAGAGTGAAGCTTCGCCAGGACGTCCACAGTGCCCCCTCGGTCGGATCGGGTGCGGCGCTGTGCCGCACAAGATCGACGTTAGGGAAGCCGGACGGGCCGCCGGAAGGGCCGCGTCCGGCATCTGTGGACAACTGGGGTGTTGTGGACAACTCCGGGGGTCAGGAGGCCGCGGCGGCCGTCTTCGTCGTACCCGAGGAGGAGGATGCCGAGCTCGTGTCGGACTTGGACTCCGACTTGGTCTCGGTCTTGGCCGGCGTCGCGGCGGTGCTCGACTTGCTCGAGTCGCGCGAGTCGGTCCGGTAGAACCCGCTGCCCTTGAAGACCACGCCGACCGAGCTGAAGACCTTGCGCAGCGCGCCGGAGCACTGCGGGCAGACGGTCAGGCTGGGGTCCGAGAACGACTGCACGGCTTCGAACCGGTGGTCGCATTCTTTGCAGGCGTACTGGTACGTAGGCACTGACGGCTCCTTTGCTGGCACTCATCCGACCAGAGTGCTAACCCGATTGTGCGGGAAAACATTCCCCGAAAGCAATTCCAGGTTGCTCACATCGGCAGCTCGAGGACGCCGCGGCCCGGGGTCAGGACCCCGGTCATGCGCACGTCGTGAGGCTCGCCCGGCAGCCGTTCGACCAGCTCATCGTCCCGGACGACGGCCAGCAGCGCCGCGCCGGCCGCGGCGAACACCAGCGAGCGGTCGTAGTGGCCGGCGCCCCGGCCGAGCCGGACGCCCCTGTAGTCGACGGCCAGCGCGGGGACCAGGACCAGCTCGGCCATCCCGACGGCAGTCACGCCGAGGCGTTCCCCGCCGGGCTCCCGGATGCCCCGGAACCGGCTGGGCACGAGGTCGGCCTCGCCCGTGTACTCGGCCCAGTCGAGCGGGCCCGGCACCGGCTGGATGACGGGCAGCAGCACCCGCGCGCCGCCCGCCGCCAGCGCGTCGACGAGCGCGGTCGTGCCCGGTTCGGTGCCGAAGGGCAGGTAGGCGCAGACCGTGCGGGCTGTGACCTTCGACACCGCGCCGACCAGCGCGGATGCCTCGCGGGCGTGCGATTCGGCTGTCTGTTCCGCCCTCGCGCGCTCGAGCCGGTCACGCCACTCCGCCTTGCTCAGGTGCTCATTGCCCAGCGCGTGCATGACCTCACGTTAGGCTTTGCGCCCATGACGGGCGCCGCAACCACCCAGACGTTCAGAACCGCCATCGTCCCGGCCGCCGGCCTCGGGACTCGCTTCCTCCCGGCGACGAAAGCCGTGCCCAAGGAACTGCTGCCGGTGGTCGACACACCGGGCATCGAGATCGTCGCGGCCGAAGCGGCCGCCGCCGGCGCCGAACGCCTGGTCATCGTGACCTCCCCGGGCAAGGACGCCGTGGTCAAGTACTTCGAGCAGCAGCCCGAGCTGGAGCGGAACCTCGAGGCCAAGGGCAAGACCGAGCTGCTGGAGAAGGTGCGCCGCGGGTCCGGTCTGCTCGCCGTCGAGACCGCAGTCCAGGAGCAGGCGCTCGGCCTCGGCCACGCCGTCGCGCAGGCCGAGCCGAACCTGAAGCCGGACGACGAAGCGGTCGCGGTGCTCCTGCCGGACGACCTGGTGCTGCCCACCGGCGTCCTCGAAAAGATGAGCGCCGTCCGCGCCCAGTTCGGCGGCAGCGTGCTCTGCGCGTTCGACATCCCGAAGGCCGAGATCTCGCCGTACGGGGTCTTCGACGTCACCGACACCGACGACGAAGACGTCAAGCGCGTGCACGGCATGGTCGAGAAGCCGAAGCCGGAGGACGCGCCGTCGACCTACGCGGCGGCCGGACGGTACTTGCTCGACCGGGCGATCTTCGACGCGCTGAAGCGGATCACGCCGGGCAGCGGCGGCGAGCTGCAGCTGACCGACGCGGTCGCGCTGCTGATCAGCGAAGGTCACCCCGTGCACGTCGTCGTGCACCGCGGCGGACGCCACGACCTGGGGAATCCGGGTGGTTTCCTGCGTGCCGCGGTCGATTTCGCGCTTGAAACGCCCGAGTACGGTCCATCTTTACGGGCGTGGTTGACGGAACGGATCGGGACAGCACGCCCATGACGGAATCCCTCGACGCGGCACGGCCCGAGCTGGCCGAGGGCGAGACCGAGTTCCGCTCGGTCGACGCGCAGATCGCGATGACGCTGGACGCCGCCGTCCGGCCCCAGCCGGTGCGGGTGGCGATCTCGGAAGCCCAGGGCCTGCTCTGCGCCGAGGAGGTGGTCGCCGAGCACGCCCTGCCCGGCTTCGACCAGGCCGCGGTCGACGGGTACGCGGTGCGCAGCGTCGACGTGCGCACCGCCGGGCAGGAGCCGGTGCAGCTGCCGGTCGTCGGTGAGATCGCGGCGGGCTCGCGCCAGCCGCGGCGGCTCCAGCCCGGCCAGGCGGTGCGCGTCGACACCGGGGCGCCGCTGCCGACGCTCGCCGACGCGGTCGTGCCGCTCGCCTACACCGACGGGCACCAGGCCCGGGTCACCGTGCACCGCTCGGTGCCCTCGGCCGGGTACGTGCGGCGGACCGGCGAGGACGTCCAGATCGGCGACGTCGCGGTGCGCCGTGGCGACACGATCGGGTCGGCTCAGGTCGGCCTGCTGGCCGCGGTCGGCCGGGCCAAGGTCCTGGTCTACCCGCGGCCGCGGGTCTCGATCGTGTCGGTCGGCGACGAGCTGGTCGACATCGATCGGACGCCGTCGGTCGGGCAGGTCTACGACGTCAACTCGTACGCGCTGGCCGCGGCCGCCCGGGACGCGGGCGCCGAGGTCAGCCGGGTCGGCATCGTGCCGAGCGAGCCGAAGCGGCTGCGGGAGATCGTCGAGGGCCGGCTGCTGATGTCGGAGATCGTCGTGGTCGCGGGCGGCGCCGGGGGCGCCACCGGCGAGGAAGTCCACGCCGCGCTCTCCGACCTCGGCCGGATCGACATGACCCGCGTCGCGATGCACCCCGGCTCGGTGCAGGGGTTCGGCAGGCTCGGCCCCGACTCCGTGCCGACGTTCCTCATCCCCGGCAACCCGATGAGCGCGCTGGTCGTGTTCGAGGTGCTGGTCCGGCCGCTGATCCGGGCGGCGCGCGGAACGCGCAACCCACACCGGCGGATCGTCGGGGCGCGGCTGCTCTCGCCGATCACGTCGACCGAGGGCCGCCGCGGGTTCCTCCGCGGCCAGCTGCTGCGCGACGAGGCCAACGGCGAGTACCTGGTCCAGCCGCTCGGCCAGTCCGGGGCGCACCTGCTGGCGTCGCTGGCCGAGGCGAACTGCCTGATCAACGTGCCGGAGGAACTGACCGACGTCCCCGCGGGCGAGCAGGTCCAGGTCACCTTCCTGGCGCAACGGGCCTGATGAACTCCGTGTCCGGCGTGTCCTACCCGGTCGAGAGCCGGCACCCGGGCTGGCCCGCCCGGCTCGGCCCGCTGCGGGTGCCCGCCGGCGTGGTCGCGATCCGGCCGGTGCGGCTGCGGGACGCCGGCGAGTGGAGCCGGATCCGGCTCCGGGACCGGGCGCACCTCGAGCAGTGGGAGCCCACCGGCGTCGGCCCGTGGCCGGAACGCAACGCTTTCTGGTCGTGGCCGTCGCAGTGGGCGGCGTTACGTTCGCTGGCTCGGCGTGGTCAGTGCCTGCCGTTTACGATCACTCTCGAAGGACGGCTCGCCGGTCAGATCACTGTGGGTAACGTCATCCGGGCGTCGCTGCGGTCGGCCTGGATCGGCTACTGGGTCTCTTCGGAGGTGGTCCGCGGCGGGGTCGCGACGGCCGCCGTCGCGCTCGTCACCGACCACGCCTTCGGCCCGGCCTGCCTGCACCGGCTGGAGGCCACCGTACGGCCGGAAAACGTCGCCAGCCTGCGGGTTCTCACGAAGGCTGGCTACCGGCAGGAAGGCCTGTTCCAGCGATATCTCGACGTTGCCGGAGCCTGGCGCGACCACTACTGCTTCGCCATCACGCGCGAGGAAACCGGGCCCGGCCTGGTGTCCCGGCTGGTCGCGTCGGGGCGTGCCGACTACGCCTGATCGTGATTACCCACCCGGGTCCGTGAGCGCGTTACCACATGCTGTGAGATTCACCTAATCCGGTGACCCATTTCCGTGATCGAACCCGGCGAGCCTCCGCCCGATCTGTTACTCCTGTGACTAGCGTGATTTCAGGTGAAGGATCGGGGGAGGTGACGGGAGATGCCCAGCTCCGTGATCATCGTCGCGCTCGCCGCGGCATGGCTCGTCGTTCTCGTGCCCATGGTCGCGCGCAAGCGGCAGCAGGTGGCCCGGACGGCCGACTCCGCGTTGGCGGCCAGGGTCGTACGCAGTGGACGCAACGAAGACCGGGAGGAATTCGCCATGTCCGACGAGCCCGAGAAGAAGTCCCGGCCCTCGGTCGAGGACGACCTCGCGGAGCTGGAGGCCGAACTCGAACTCGACGACGACCTCGACGAACCGGAGCCCGAGCCGGAGCCGCTCCCGCAGCCGAAGCGCGCGGCGCGTCCCGAACGCGACCGGCCCGGCTACCGCCCCGGCCGCGGCGGCTTCGACCCCGAAGCGGCGGAGATCGCGGCGCGCGCGAAGTACAGCTTCCGGCAGCGGGTCGTCGTCATCCTGCTGGTGATCGTGGTGGTCACCGCGGCCGTCGCGGGCTTCCTCGTCCCGCTCGTCTGGTGGGGCCACGGCGCGGTCGACGTCGTGCTCGTCGGGTACCTGGGGTACCTGCGCCGCCAGGTGCGCATCGAGGAGGAGATCCGGCAGCGCCGGCTCGCGCGGTTCAACAGCTCCCGCGCGCCGCGGCGTTCGGGCTCGCTGCCTGCGGACCCGGATCCGGTGGAGGAACACGTCGAGGCGGTGGAGGTGGTCGAGCCGGTCCGCCGCGAGGTCGTGGAGCGCCGCCCGTCCCCGACATCCCGCGTCCGCCGCAGCGCGGTGGTCGTCGACCTGGACGACGAGGACCCGGCGTTCGAGGAACTCGACGAGCCCGGGACCGGGCCTTACCGCCGGGCCGTCGGAGAGTGACCCCCCGCTGCGAGTGCTCGTACGGCCACTGATACGCTCTACGAGCACAACCAAGGGGCTGTAGCGCAGTTGGTAGCGCGTCTCGTTCGCATCGAGAAGGTCAGGGGTTCGATTCCCCTCAGCTCCACCAGGGTATGGATGTTCGAACCCCGATCCTCGTGAGGATCGGGGTTTTTGCTTTCCGGGTAGTGGTGCGTCAGAGTGCGTTGAGGGCCGCCACGGTCACCTTTGCCAGCCGGGTCAAATACGCGTCGTCCACCTTCTCCTCCGTGCGGAACAGCCGGATCAGCAGTGGTGAGATCAGCAAGTCGAGGCCCAGTTCGACGTCGATGCCGGCCGGTAGCTCGCCGCGGTCCATCGCGCGTGTGAGGACCGTCGCTGCCGCCGTGCGGCGGGGCTTGTTCACCACGTCTTGCAACGCTGCTGCCAGCTCCGGTGTCCGCGTTGTCTCGACCAGGACGTCCAATGCGATCCGCCGGGTTCGCGGGTCCGCCGCCTGTTTCACGATCACGTCCAGGAACCCGCGTACGTCGCCGCTCAGGGAGCCCGTGTCCGGGACCTCCGGCAGGTTTTGCCTTATCGCCGCCCCCACTAGGTCGATCAGCATTGCCTGCTTCGACGGCCAACGGCGGTACACCGCCGCCTTGCCGACGCCTGCCCGGCGGGCTACGGCGTCCATCGACATTCGCGCGTAGCCGATCTCCGCCAGCTGGTCGAACATCGCGCGGGTGATCGCCGCCGTCACGGATTCCTGCAGCAGTGCTGCTCCTGCCGGTTCGCGCGTGTTCGCCATGTCCGGATCCTACCTTGCGACGGAACAGTTGCGTTCCATCGTCGGCGCGGCTAGCGTCGACGACGGAACAGTTCCGTTCCGTCGCACATGAAGGGGGCGGACATGAAGATCCACCCGTTGCGCATCGGCCGGACCAAGGTGCCGTTCGGGCAGTTCTACGGGGGCCTGCACGGCTTCTCGCTCGGTGACTTCGCCGCGGACAAGGACCACTTCATCCGGGTGCCGATCCACGCCTACCTCATCGAGCACCCCACCGTGGGGCCGGTGCTGGTCGACACGGGGATCAGCCCGGAGCAGGCCGCGCACACCGACTACTACCGCGGTTCCATCATGGAACACGTGATGGACGCCGACGAGTACGACCTGCCGGCCGACCAGACCATGCCGGCCCAGCTCGCGCGGCTGGGCTACCGGCCGGAGGACGTCCGCGCGGTGATCATCACGCACTTCCACGAGGACCACGTCGGGCCGCTGCACCTGTTCGCGCACGCCCCCGTCCACCTGGGAGCGGCCGAGTACGCCGCGCGGGACGACAAGGTCTTCGGGCTGGTGCCGCTGGCCTATCCGCCGTCGATCGCGGCGATCGGCGACTGGCGGCCGATCGAGTTCACCGGCCCCGCCGTCGGCGGGTTCACCGGCTCGGCCGACCTGTTCGGCGACGGGCGCGTGCTCGCCCTGCCCACGCCCGGGCACAGCCCGGGCAGCACCAGCGTGCTGGTCGACCACCGGTTCCTGCTGACCGGGGACGCCATGTACACCATCCGGCACCTCGCGGTGGACCAGGTGCGGGCGATCCAGACCGGTGACGAGGCGCAGTACGTCGACTCGATCCGGCGGATCCACTGGCTGCGCCGCGAACGCCCCGAACTGCTGATCCTCACCGCGCACGACCACACCGACTACGGCGCCCGCCTGATCGCCGGCCTCGCTGACGGTGAACTGTCCGACGCGGACCTCGCCTGGGCCAAGTCCTACGAGCAGGCCACCTTCGACGAACTGGCCAACCTCAACCCGGCCCGGCTGCCGCGGTTCGTCCCGGCCGCAGACGGCGGCCCGGTCGGTCACGTGGCCTGAAAGTCCCGTGTCAGGCCGGGGTCAGGTCCGTGTCAGGGCGGCCGCGCACAGTCCTCCCATGACCACTTCAGCCATCACCGCTTCCGGGCTGCGGAAGGCTTACCAGGACAAAGCCGTCCTCGACGGCATCGACCTGGACGTCGCCGCCGGGTCCGTCTTCTCCCTGCTGGGGCCCAACGGCGCCGGTAAGACCACCACCGTCAACATCCTCACCACCCTGGTCAAGGCCGACGGCGGCACCGTGCGCGTCGCCGGGCATGACGTCGACGCGGAGGCCGAGGCCGTTCGCTCGGCCATCGGGGTCACCGGCCAGTTCGCCGCCGTCGACGAGCTGCTCACCGGGCGGGAAAACCTGCAGCTCATGGTCGATCTCAGTGCCGTCGGCGGCGGCAAGCGGGTCGTCGGTGAGCTGCTCGAGCGCTTCGAGCTGACCGAGTCCGCGGACAAGCCCGCGTCCACCTACTCCGGTGGCATGCGGCGCAAGCTCGACCTCGCCATGACGCTCGTCGGCAACCCGCGGATCATCTTCCTCGACGAGCCGACCACCGGCCTCGACCCGCGCAGCAGGCGGACCATGTGGTCCATCGTCGGCGACCTGGTCGCCGACGGCGTCACCATCTTCCTCACCACCCAGTACCTCGACGAAGCCGACCAGCTCGCCGACCGGATCGCGGTGCTCGACCGGGGCCGCATCGTCGCCCAGGGCACCCCCGCCGAACTCAAGCGCCAGATCCCGGGCACGCACGTCCGGCTCCGCTTCTCCACCGTCGCCGAGCTCGACGCGGCTTCGCGGGTCATCGCCGGATCCACCCGCGACGACGACACCCTGACCCTGCGCGTGCCCGGTGACGGCGGCACGAAATCCCTCCGGACGCTGCTCGACCGGCTCGACGAATACGCGATCGCCGCCGAAGAGTTCTCCGTCCACACCCCCGACCTCGACGACGTCTTCCTCGCCCTGACGGGCCACACCACGGAGGTTCCGGCGAAATGAGCCACTCGACCGTCATGCTGCGCCGCAACTTCAAGCACATCACCCGGAACCCGACCTCGGTGTTCAACGCGGTCCTGATGCCGATCGTGATCATGCTGATGTTCGTCTACATGCTCGGAGACGCCTTCGACGTCGGAGTCGACTACGTCGACTACGCGACGCCCGGTCTGATGGCGCTGGCCGTCTGCTACGGGCTGGGCGCCACCGCGACGTCGGTGAACTCCGACATGACCAAGGGCATCATCAACCGCTTCAAGGTCATGCACGTCTCGCGCGGCGCGGTCCTGACCGGGCACGTCGTCGCCAGCGTGCTGACGAACCTCGTCGCCATCGCCGCGCTCGTCGGCGTGGCGTTCCTGCTCGGGTTCCGGCCTTCGGCGAGCTTCCTCGACTGGCTCGGTGTCGTCGGCATCGTGGTGCTGCTCGCCTTCGCGGCCGGCTGGTTCACGGTCGCGCTGGGGCTGTCGGCGAAGTCGCCGGAGACGGCGGGCATGGCCGCCGTGCCGTTGGTCATGCTGCCGTTCTTCAGCAGCGCGATCGCGCCGGCGGAGAAGATGGGGCAGGGCCTGCGGCAGTTCGCGCAGTACCAGCCGTTCACGCCGATCATCGAGACCCTGCGCGGTCTGCTCAACGGCACCCCGTCGACCGGCTACGCGCTCGCCGCCATCGGCTGGTGCGCCGGCATCGCCGTTGTCGGGTACGTCTGGGCGCGGTCGACGTTCAAGAAGCGAGCGTGACCTCGACCAGCTCGCGCCAGCTCGTCCGTGCCCCGTCCTGAGCCGCCTCGGTGAACCGCCTGTCACCGAGGCGGCTTCGCGCGGCCTGCTCGATGCGAGTCGTGTCCGGATCGGACAGATCAGCCAGGCCGCGGACGTTCGCGCTCGCCGCGAGCAGCCGCGCGGCCTGCTCGTCCTGACCCGTGCGCAGCGCCAGGTCCGCGACTCCGACGAGCACCTGCGCGATCGTCGGCGCGTGGCCCGCTTCGGACGCCGCCTCGACCGCCGCGACGCGGTGTTCGCGCGACTCGCCGGGATCTTCGGCGAGGTAGCCGAGCAAGTCCTCGGTCGTCGCGCGGATGTTCGCCCGCTCGGCCGCGGGGCCCAGCATGGCCGTCGCGACATCGAGCTGGCGGCGTGCTTCCCCGGCGTCGCCCCGCCAGCGGGCGATCTCCGCCTTCGCCAGCGCCAGCTCGGTCAGGGCTTCCGGCCACGCGACGCGTTCCGCGTACCGCTGCGCTTCCGCCAGGGCGGCCGCGCTCGCCTGTTCGTCGCCCGCCAGCCAGTGCAGCTGGGCCTGCCGGGCCCGCATCCGCACGACGTCCTCGATGGCGCCGACCTCGGTGACGACCGCGACCGCGTGTTCGTAGTGCGCGCTCGCGGCGCCGGACTCGCCACGCATCGCGATGCGATCCGCCAGTTCGCACAGGGCGAGGGAAAGGCCCCACCGTTCGCCGAGCGCGCGGAACTCCGTGAGCGCCGCCTCGAGGTGCTCGTCCGCCTCCGCGCCGCCTTGGCCGAGCTGGATGCGCATCTTGCCCAGCTGCAACCGCGCCAGCGCGCGGACCCAGGGGTCATCGGAGGCGAGCAGCGGTTCCCACGCGAGCACGAACGCGTCCGGCGTCCGCACCATGCGTTCCAGCGCGGCGACCAGCTCGACGGCCGGGTGCCGGTGCTCGATCCGCGCGCTGATCTCGTGGACCTCGTGGATCCACTCCGCCGCCTGGAACTGGTCGTTGCCCCGGCCGGCGGTCAGGAACCCCGTGACGAACGCGTACACCGTGGCCCGGACGTCCTCGGCCACGTCGCCGGGAACGGTGGTGGCCGCCAGGAGCAGCTCGTTGCCTTCGGTCTTGTGCCCGCCGAGCCACCAGTACCAGCCGGCGGCCGCCGCCAGCCGCATCGCGCCGGGTGCGTCACCGGCGGCGAGCGCACCGCGCATGGCGGCGGCGATGTTGTCGTGCTCGGCCTCGAGCTTCGCCAGCCACTCCAGCTGCTGCGCACGGCGAAGGTGCGGCTCCGCCGTTTCCGCCAATTCGGTGAAGTACATGAGGTGCGCCCGGCGCGCCGGATCCGTTTCCCCTGCCTCAGCCAGGCGCTGTTCGGCGTACTCCTTGATCGTGCCGAGCATCCGGTAGCGCTCGTTTTCGGCGACCAGCAGCGACTTTTCGGTCAACGCCGTGAGCAGCTCCTCGACCGTGTCGTCCGCGCAGACGCGTTCGGCCGCTTCGAGCGTCGCGCCGCCGGAGAACACCGAAAGCCGGCGCAGGACTTCGCGTTCGGCGTCGGTGAGCAGCTCCCAGCTCCAGTCGATCACCGCGCGCAGCGTCCGGTGCCGCGGGAGCGCGGTGCGGCTGCCGCCGGTCAGCAGGCGGAACCGGTCGTCGAGCCGGTTGGCCAGCTGGTCGAGGGACATGGTGCGCAGCCGGGCCGCGGCCAGCTCGATCGCCAGCGGCATCCCGTCGAGGGCCCGGCACACGCGCGCCAGGGTCGCCGACGTCGCGGCGTCGTCGCCGAGGTCCGTCCGCACCGCGCCGGCCCGCTCCCGCAGCAGCTGGACGGCCGGCGCGGACTCGATCTTGGCCGGGTCGGCGTCTTCGGCGGGCAGGAGCAGCGGCGCCACCGGCCACAGCGCCTCTCCGGTGATGCCGAGCGGTTCCCGGCTCGTCGCGAGGATCCGCAGCCGGCGGCACTCGCCGAGCACGCGGTGGGCGAACGCGGCCGCGGACTCGATGACGTGCTCGCAGTTGTCCAGCACCAGGACCATGTCCCGCTCGCGCAGCGCGGCGACGACCCGGTCGATCGGCTCCGCGTCCGGAGCGTCGCCGAGCAGCGCGTCTCGCAGCTTGAGCGCGGCGAGTGTCGCCTGGGCGACGTCTCCCTCGGTGGGCGCGAGTTCGACCAGCCAGGCGCCGTCCGGCCGGTCGCCGACCAGCGTGCGCGCGGTTTCGGTGGCCAGCCGCGTCTTTCCCGAGCCGCCCGGCCCGACCAGCGTGGTCAGCCGGTGCCCGGCGACGAGCTCCCGGACCGCGCTGACGTCGGCGTCCTTGCCGACGTAGCTGGTCAGCTCGGCGCGCAGGTTCGTCTTGCGCGTCTCCGCACGCCGGCCCAGCTCACCGCGCAGCAGCGCGACGTGCAGGGCGGCCAGCTCCGGCGACGGGTCGACGCCCAGCTCGTCGGCAAGGGTTTCGCGGGTGCGCTCGTAGACGCGCAAAGCTTCGCTGTCCCGGCCGGTCGCGACCAGCGCGCGCATCAACGCGCCGACCAGCCGTTCGCGCACCGGGTGCGCGGCGACCAGGTCGGTCAGCTCGGTGACCGCGCCCGGCCCGAAGTCGATCTCGGCGTCGAACCGGTCTTCCAGCGCGGCCAGCCGGAGACCTTCGAGCCGGGTGACCGCCGCCTCGAACGCTTCGCTGTCCTGCAGGCCGACGTGCTGCATGGCCGGGCCGCGCCACAGGGCGAGCGCCTCACGCAGCCGCCGCGGGTCTTCGCCGGCCTGGGCGACGAGGCGTTCGAACCGCACGGCGTCGACGGAGTCGGGATCGACGGCCAGCCGGTAGCCGGTCGGCACGCCGTCGACCGAGCCGTCCGGCAGGACCTTCCGCAGCCGGGAAACCAGGCGCTGCAACGCGTTCGTCGCGTCGGTGGGCGGCTGTTCGCCCCAGATCCAGTCGATGAGCGACGCCTTCGGGACCACGTGGCCCGGTTCGAGCGCCAGCGCGATCAGCAGCCCGCGCAACCGCGCACCCGGCACGTCGGCGAGCCCGCCGTCGTCCGTGCGAACCTCGAATGGACCCAGCATCCCGATCTGCACGCGGCCAGTCTGCCACGGGTGATCGGGACCGCCGGTGTCCGAGCCGTGTCAGCGCCGTGTCAGGCCCTTCCGCGAACGTGGCCGCAGACCACCGCGACGAAAGGACCTCCGATGACCCCCGACATCCCGAACGGCCTCCCCGTGGACCGCGACGCCGGCCCCTTCGACCCGCCCCGCGCGATCACCCGGCTGCGCGAGGCCCGCCCGGTCAGCCCGCTGCGCTTCCCCGACGGGCACGACGGCTGGCTCGTCACCGGCTACGACGAGGTGCGGCAGCTGATGGCCGACACGCGGTTCAGCTCCCGCCTGGACCTCGACGTCGTCCACGTGCCGTTCGAGACGCCCGGCATGCCGGTGCCGACCGAGCCGTCCCCGCAGCTGCCGGGCATGTTCATCGCGATGGACCCGCCGGACCACGGGCGGCTGCGCAAGCGGCTCACCGGCGCGTTCACGGTCAAGCGGATGAAGCAGCTGGAAGAGCACATCGCCGAGGTCGTCGAGCGGCAGCTGGACCACCTCGCGGGCCTGACCCCGCCGGTCGACCTCGTGCGGGAGTTCGCGCTGCCGGTGCCGTCGCTGGTGATCTGCGGACTGCTCGGCGTCCCCTACGAGGACCGGGACTCGTTCCAGGCGAATTCGGCCCAGTTCATGGTCCGCGACCAGTCGCTGGAAGAGAAGATGGGCGCGTACGTCGCGCTGAACACGTATCTGTCCGAATTGGTCACGCGCAAGCGCGCCGAGCCCGGCGACGACATCCTGTCCGACCTGGCCCGCCACGACGACCTGACCATCGAAGAGCTGACCGGGGCCGCGTTCCTGCTGCTGCTGGCGGGCCACGAGACGACGGCCAACATGCTGTCGCTGGGCACGTTCGCGCTGCTGGAACACCCGGCCGAGCTGGCGGAGCTGCGCGCGGCGCCGGAGCTGATGCCCGGGGCGGTGGAGGAGCTGCTGCGGTACCTGTCGGTGGCCGACATCTTCTACCGCTACGCGACGGAGGACCTCGAGCTGGGCGGGGAAACGATCGGCAAGGGCTCGACGGTCGTCGTCTCGCTGCTGGCGGCCAATCGGGACCCGCGACGCTTCGAGAACCCGGACAAGCTGGACCTGCACCGCAACGCGCGTGGCCTGTTGTCGTTCGGCCACGGCGTCCACCAGTGCCTCGGTCAGCAGCTGGCCCGTATCGAGATGCGCGCCGGGTTCGACGGTTTGCTGCGGCGGTTCCCCGGGCTTGCGCTGGCTGTTCCGGCGGAGGAGGTGAAGCTGCGGACGGACATGAACATCTACGGCGTTCACGAGCTGCCGGTCACCTGGTGACCCCGGCCCGCATCCAGAGCACCACGTCGAGGCAGCGCAGCAGGCTGATGTCCTCGATGCCGCCCGCTTCCGTGCGGAGTGCCTCCACCGCCGCGATTCTCGTGGGGTCCGTGTGGAACCAGCTCCACAGGCAGTGCCACTCGCTGTGCGGTGCCCGCAGCACCGCGCGCACGCGGCTGTCGTACACCGGGATCAGGCGGGGGCGCTTGCGGGCCATGAGCTTGGACGCCGTCACCGGGCGGTGGCTTCCGCCGCAGCGTCTGAACAGGTTCCACAGGCGGTGGGCCGGTGCGTCGCGCTCGTACGCCGACCAGGCCGTCGCGTGCATCGGGAGGTTCGCCGGGATCTGCTCCAGCAGGCCGCGGATCTGGTACGCGTACGTCATCGTCGTGTCGATCGCCACGTCCGCGAGGCTCGTGATGCTGAGGAAGTTGAGCGCCAGGACGTCGGCTTCCGTCACCGTGTTGGCGATGTCCGGGCGGTCGCCGCCGCCGGCGAAGCGTTCGAACCAGCGGCCGGTGTAGCGGGTGCGCTCTTCGCCGAAGTAGCGCCGAAGCGCCGACAGTGATTCTTGGCGGTGGACGCCGCGGACGCAGTCGTCCAGCAGCCGGTGCTGGTGGGCGTAGTCGTTCATGTCGAGCGCTCCCTCATCGCCGTCAGCTGAGGGTCGCGCCCGTCCGGTTTACCGTTACGGCAACGATTTCGGCCATTTCCCACCAACGGGCGGAATCGCCAAGCACTTCGGCGTCGCGAGGCTGCCGGGCGAACTCGCCGGCGCCTTCGCCTGAGCGGGCCACCGGGTCAAGGCGACCGCGGCCAGCACGATCACCATGCCGCCGACCACCCGCGGCGTCAGCGGTTCGCCGAGGACCAGCGCCCCGAGCGCGACCGACACGACCGGCAGCAGGTAGCCGACCGTCGCCGCGGCCGTCGGGCCTTCGTCGGTGAGGACGCGGTAATTCAGGTAGAACGTGATCCCGGTGCCGAAGACGCCGAGGATCGTCACCGCCGCCAGTGCGGTCAGGTTCAGGTGCGGGGCCGTGGTGCTCACGGGCAGGGCCAGCGCGGTGAGCGCGGTGGCCGTCGTCAGCTGCGCGGCCGAGAGCGCTAGCGGCGTGTCGCCGGGTGGCAGTTTCCTTGCCATGTAAGCGAATGCGATCGCGTAGCTGAGCCCGGCGGCGAGCAGGGCCAGCGCTCCGGCGCTCAGCAGGCCGGACTGCCGCCACGGCGCGAAGATCACCAGCACCCCACCGAACCCGAGCACGAGCCCGAGCAGCCGCGCGGGTCCGAGACGGCGTTCGGTGCCGAGCAGCACGCCGATCAGCAGCGACCACAACGGCGTCGTCGCGTTCATGACGCCCGCGATCCCGGAGTCGACAGTGCGTTCCCCGATGCCGAACAGCGCGAACGGCAGTGCGTTGCAGAAGAACGCGGCGATGACGAGCCTGCCCCACGTCCGGCGGTCCCGCGGCAGCCGCTGCCGCGTGGCGAGCGCGAGGACCAGCAGCGTCAGCGCGCCGAGGGCACAGCGGACGAGCGTGAGGTGGACCGGGCTCAGGCCGGTCAGGGCGAGCTTGATCCACAGGAAACCCGAGCCCCACAACAGCGCCAGCACGGCCACGCGCACCCATCCAGTCACGTTTTCCACGGTGCCGGAGGGGTCCTGTCAGGACAAGTGAAGAGTTCTGGAGCGACCTTTAAGGCGTGCTACAAATTCAGCGGGCAGGCAAGGCCTTCAGCCGCCGGGTGAGCGCCGACGGGTCGAGGTTCGCGCGCCTGCCCGCGTCGTGGCCGTCGAGGTAGCCGCTGCCCGACAGGCGGCGGGGTGCGGCCGCGCGCAGGTCGCCGTACTCCTCGTCGAACGCGTGCTGCACCATCTGCGCGCGGTCGCGGACCACCAGTTCCGCCGACCGTTCGCCGGGGACCGCCGTGCGGACCGCGTCCTGCTCGGCGCGGGACAGCCGCTCGTGCACCGCGCGGGCGAAACCGTGCAGCCAGGTCCGGCGGTACGCGGCGAGCGACTCGGGGAAGAAGCCGTCCGGCCGGACGCGCGTCAGCTGCGTGTTCGCCTGCAGCAGCAGGCTGGTGAACAGCAGCTCGACCCGGCCGAGGTCGGAACGGAAGCCGAAGACGGTGACGCTCTCGACCTTCTGGCCGAGGCGGTGCAGCAGCGTCCGGCACCGCAGCGGGTAGGCGACCGAGGTCAGCAGGCTCGCCTTGTCGCGGCTGTAGGGGTCGTTCATCGGGATCTTGAGCGTCCCGATCTCGTCGGCGCTCGCCCCGGACGCGGCGAGCATCGCCTGGTCGATCCCGTACCGCGCGACCAGCTCGGCGGCCTTCTTGTTGTAGGCCTCGGCTTCGGCCTCGGTGACCGCCGGGTCCTCGGCCTTCGCCAGCAGCTTCCGGATGCGCTCGAGCTGCGGGTCTGACTCGGTCATGGGAGGCAGGGTATTCGATCACGTGTTCGGACGCGTACATCGGGTCGGCGTGTCCTGGAGACTGGACGGACGGCCGGAGGGGGCGCGTTGACGACGGACCTGGTGATCGAGCGGTTCGACCCGGCGGCGGCCGGCTTCGCCCGCTGCCACGACCTGCTGGTGGCGAGCCAGCTCGCCGATCGGCCCGGCGAACCCCCGCTGCCCCTGGCGGAACTGGCGGGCCGGTGGACGCGGCCCCTGCCCGGGATGGGCACCGCGGCGCGCTGGCTGGGTTTCCGCGGCGACGCCCTCGTCGAAGTGCACTTCCTCGAAGCCGAGAACAGCGGGATCGGCTTGACGCACATCGTCGTGCACCCGGCCGCCCGGCGCGCGGGCATCGGCGGTGCGATGCTGCGGGCGGTCCTGCCGGCCCTGCGTGAGCGGGGCCGGCGGGTGATCGAAGGCTGGCAGGTCGTCGCCGGCACCGCGGGCGAACGGTGGGCCGCGGCGATGGGCTTCCGGCCGGTGCGCACGATCGTGCGACAGGCACTCGTGACCGCCGAGACCGACCGGTCGCGCTGGGACGTGCCGGTCGGGGCGGGCTACCGGCTGCTGCGGTGGATGGGTGCCGCGCCGGACGCCGTGCTCGATTCCTACGCCGCCCTGCGGGGTGCGATCCACGACGCCCCGCTCGGGCAGTCGGACTACCGGTGGCCGGAGTGGACGTCCGCGCGGGTACGGGCCACCGAAGCCGAGGCGCGGGCGCAGGGCCTCGAACAGCGGATCGTGGCGGCGGTCCACGAGCGCACCGGCGAGGCGGCCGCCTTCACCGAGGTGTGCGTGCACCCGCGCCGTCCGGACTGGGCGTACCAGCGGGACACCGCCGTGGCGGCCGCGCACCGGGGGCGGGGCCTCGGTCGCTGCGTGAAGGCGCACATGGCGCGGTGGCTGCTCGGCGAGCGTCCCGCCATCGCCTGGATCAGCACCACCACCGGTGCCGAAAACGCACACATGATCCGCGTCAACCGGGAGTCGGCTTCACGACGCTGCCGTCGATGATCGCCGTGCAGCGGGAAGTCAGCCCAGGTACGCGTCGAGCGTGACGGCGAGCGCCGACTCCGGGGACGGTGCGAAGCTCGCGCCCGCCAGGCCGCCCCACAGCCACAGCTGCGCCAGGCCGTGCAGCGCGGCCCACAGCGACGCCGCGACCAGCCGCAGGTCGGCGCCCGACCGCGCGACCGGGGTCGGTACCGCCGCCACCAGCACCGCGAAGGTGTCGAACACCGCGCTCGCCGCCGCCGAGAGCGCCGGGTCGTCCGGGTCGACGAGGTCGCGGCGGAACATCAGCTCGAACATCGCCGGGTTGGCCAGCGCGAAGTCCAGGTAGCTGTGACAGGCGGCGGTCAGCCGTTCGCGCGGCGAGTTTCCCGGCAGCGTGTCCCGGCGGGCGAGCAGCTCGGCGTACCCGCGTGTCGCCACGGCGGACAGCAGTTCGGCGCGGCCGGAGAAGTGCCGCAGCGGCGCGCCGTGCGAGACGCCGGCCGCCTTCGCGATCCCGCGCAGCGTCACCGCGTCGACGCCGCCGTCGGCCAGCAGCTCGGACGCGGTGTCGATCAGGCGTTGCCGGGTGCCCACGCCTCGTCCCAGGTCATGGGGAGCAGTTCCGGGCGCTTCGGGAAGAAGCCGTCGCCGGGCTGGCGGCCGATCAGCCGGTTGCGCGTCCGCGTGACGGCGACCGGCAGGACCTCGTGCAGCAGCCAGTGCAGGTCCGCGCGCCGGCCGCCGGGAGCCGCGACGCCGGGCAGCGGCGCGAGCCACGCCGGGTCCGGCTCGAGGCCGAGCCGGTCCAGGACGTACGCGGCCAGCCGGCGGTGGCCGTGCGTGGAGAGGTGGAGCCGGTCGTCGCCGAAGTACCGCGAGTCGGTGACGGCCTGGTCGGGCCACAGGTCGATCAGCAGGGCGCCGTAGCTGACGGCGGCCTCGCGGATGGCGTCGTTGAGCGCGACGATCCGCGGCCGCATCCGGCGGCCGAGGGGCATCCGGCGGGAGACGTCGCTGAGGGTGAAGGTGACGACGACGGGCGAGATGTCCGTGCACGCGCGGATCGCGGCGTCGACCCGCCGGGCGACGGTCCGCGCGTCCCAGCCCCGGCTCATGACGTCGTTGCCGCCGCCGAAGAGGGCGACCAGATCGGGCTCCAGGCGCGTCGCGGCGGGGACCTGCTCGGGGACGATCTGGTCGAGCCGCCGTCCGCGGACGGCCAGGTTGGCGTAGCGGAAGCCAGGCTCGTCCTCGGCGAGGCGGGCGGCGACGAAGTCGGCCCAGCCGCGGTAGGCGCGCTGGTCCGGGTACGGGTCGTCGAGACCTTCGGCGCAGCTGTCGCCGAGGACGACGAAACGGTGGTAGCTCATCCCGATCTCCGTAACCCCTGGTTCACCTTGTGGACACTGTCTATCAAACTGAGGTAGACGCTGTCTACAGCACCTTCGCCTGACATTCCGGCTCGCTGTGTCGTCGTCCTGTTCGGAACCACTCCACGAACAGGGGAGAACGATGATCAAGATCGGGATCGTGCTCGGCAGCACCCGCCCGGGCCGCCGGGGCGACCAGGTGGCCCGGTGGGTCCACGAGCGGGCCGCCCGCCGCACGGACGCGCGGTTCGAACTGGTCGACCTGGCCGACCACCCGCTGCCGCACCTGGCCGAGCCGCCGCGGGCACCGGGCAGGAGCGAGCTGGCGCGGGCGTGGGCGGCGACTGTCGCGGCCTTCGACGGGTACGTCTTCGTGACGCCGGAGTACAACCATTCGGCGCCGGCCGTGCTGAAGAACGCCATGGACACGGTGTATTTCGAGTGGAACACGAAGGCGGCGGGCTTCGTCTCGTACGGCGGCGTCGGCGGGGCCCGCGCGGTCGAGCAGTTGCGGCTGGTGTGCGGGGCGCTGCAACTGGCCGACGTCGCGCCGCAGGTGACGTTGCCGCTGGCGACCGAGTTCGAGGGCGACGCCGTCTTCGAGCCGGGCGAGTACCAGGTGACCGCGCTCGACACGCTGCTGGAGCACGTCGTCGCCTGGAGCACGGCGCTGGCACCACTGCGGCGCGGGGACGCGGAGGCCGCCGTCAGGGGACGCGTCGAGGCCATCGTCGAAGCGTTGCGGGCGAAGGATCTCGAAGGGCTTCGGCGGGTTTACGCGCCGGACGTCGTGTCCTTCGACGTCGAGCCGCCGTTGCAGCACGTGGGCGTCGACGCGAAGCTGAGGAACTGGGCGAAGGTGTTCACGTTCTTCGAGAAGGTGGATTACGAGGTCCGCGACCTGACGGTCACGGTGGGCGCGGACCTGGCGGTGGGCCACGGCTTCGGCCGGGTGAGCGGAACGCTGCGGGACGGCACGGCGGCGGAGGGCATGTGGGTCCGGGTCACGTTCGTGTTCCGCGAAGCGGGCGGCGAGTGGGTGATCGTGCACGACCAGGCGTCGGTGCCGTTCGACATGGCGACCGGGCGGGGCGTGGCGGACCTGGAGCCGTGAGGCCGAGACCGGATCGTGATCCCCGGCGGGAACCACGGTGTATTGCGCACGTCTTGTGAAGTGTTGGGGACCTGATTGCCGGGATTTTTCACCCGGCGTCATTCATCGGTATCGGCAAGGGGGATTCATCATGCGCAAAATCATTGTCGCCGCGGGTGTCGCGGCCGGGGCGGTCCTGTTCTTCCCGGCGGTCGCTTCGGCCGGCTCACCGGGCCTTTCGGTCTCGGTGTCCGGCACGACCGCCACGCTGCACGGGACTTGCGTGGGAAACAACGTGGTGGCAGAAGGGAACTACGGCATCCGCAACGGGCACGAACCGTACGGCGCGGGAGTCATGAAGGCGGACGGGCACCGGCAGACGATCACGTTCGAGAACATCAAGCCAGGCAAGTACATCGCTTTCATGTTCTGCCACGACCAGAAGGACGGAAATTCGACCGTCGTCGATTTCATCATTCCGGGTAAGCCGGCGCCCCGGCCGGCCACGGCGGCGCCGCAGGTCGCCAAGAAACCGCAGGGAGCACCGCAGACGGGCGGCGGTCCGGGCGACGACGAGGGTGGCATCGGGCCGCTCGTCGTGGGTGGTTCGGCTGCCGGGGTGGCCGCCGTGGCAGGGGCTGGGTTCTGGTTGCGGCGGCGTCGTCGCGTGTGACCGGGACCGGCGGGGCCACCGGGGGATGGCCCCGCCGGGGCTCGCGGGGTGGCTGCCGTGGTGGGGCGGCAGCGTCGCTCGTGGCCGGGGGCCGGTGGAGCCGAGGAGGGTGGCTTCGCGGGGCGGACTGCGGGTGGCGGAGGACTGGGGATCGAGGGGAGGTGGCTTCGCGAGGCGGATTGCGGGTGGCGGAGGACTGGGGATCGAGGGGAGGTGGCTTCGAGGCGGATTGCGGGTGACCAGGGGACGGTAGGGCCAACGGGGATGGCCTCACCGGGCCGGGTGGCGGGAGCGGCGAGCCGCCGGACAAACCACCGGGGACTGGCGTCAGCGACCCTGGCGCCTCAAGCGAGCCGCGCGCGGTGGGCCGTTACGGCGGCCCGCCGCGGGTCGGCCGCTGGAAGCGTCTCCAGCAACGCGTCCAGTACGGCGAAGTCGTCCACTCCGCACGCCGTCTCCCAAAACGACCACAGCACCGCCGAGTCGGCGCTGTTCAACGCCACCTGCCTGACCTGCGCCGTCAGCGTCTCGCGTTCCTCCCGGATCGCCGGTGCCTCCGACTCCGGCAGCAGCGGTCCCCGGAACACCCGCAGCACGTCCGACGGCGATCCCGTTCGCAACGCCTCCCGCGCCCGGACGAAGTCCGCGTCCACGTCGGCCGCCAGGCGGTACGGGCGTGTCTGCACCACCGAAGCCCCCAGCTGGGACCGCAGCCGGTGGATCTCCGCCCGTACAGTCACCGGGTTGCCCGTCTCGCCGTACAACTGCAACGCCAGCCGCTCGGCCGAAAGGCCGTTCGGGTGCAACGCCAGCAGCGTCAGGATCTCCGCGTGGCGCAACGTCAACGGCACCTCACGACCGTCCACAGTGGTCGAATGGGCGCCGTCCGACAGGTACTCCAGCCGCAACCGGGAGCGCCGGCCGCCGGTTCCGCCCGAAGCCAGCCTGAGCAGGTAGCCTTCGGGGAGTGGTTCCACCGTCGCCAGCCGCCCGTCCGGCAGAGCGACCGTTCCGCCGCCGCGTCGGACGTCCACTGTGGACGGCAGGAGGCACGACTGGGCCGCCAGCACGCGGCCGCCCGCCGAAAGCAGCGCGCCCGGTTGCCCGCGCAGCGCTTCCAGGTGGGGCATGTTGACGCGCCGCAGCCGCTCGTCGCGGACCGCCAGCTGGGCGCGCAGCTGACCCTCCGCCAGCTGCGCCGTCGCCGTGACCAGGGACAACATTGCCGGGTGGACCGTGCGCAGCGGTCCGCTGACGTCGATCGAGCCGAGCAGCGCGCCCGTTTCCGGGTCGCGCACCGGCGCCGCCGCGCACGTCCACGTGTGGTAGCGGCGGACCAGGTGCTCGGCCGAGTAGATCTGGACCGGCTCGCCCGTGGCCAGTGCCGTGCCCATCGCGTTCGTGCCGATCGCCGCCTCGCTCCACCGCGTTCCCTCGGTGAGCCCGACGCGGTCGCCGCGCAGCAGCTGGCCCGTTTCACCCTCGCGCCAGAGGATCAGGCCGTCCGCGTCGGTCACGATCATCACGTGCTCGGCGTCGTCGGCGATGCTCACCAGCATCTGCCGCAGGATCGGCAGCACCGGGGCCAGCGGATGCGCCTCGCGCAACGCCGCCAGCATGTCCGCGTCGTAGACGAACGGCGCCTCGCCCTCGTCCGGGTCCACCCGCGCGGCCAGCGACCGGTCCCACGAAGCGGAGACGACGGAGCGTGGCGGACGCGGTCCGGGCACGCCGGCGAGGACCGCTTCACGGACGCGTTGCAGTAGCCGCGCGTACGACTCGGGGTCGCGCAGCAGCTCCGGTTCGGGCGCCTCTGCCACGTTCACCAGCGTAGATATCCGGCGAGCCGCGGTGCAACGCGCGTGCAACGTTGCCCCGCCTACCTTCGCCGCCACCAGCTCAACCGTCACTCCGAGCAACGAGGCAGGGAAGATGGTCCAGTACGCCGCACCGAACACCGAAGGCAGCGTCGTCAGCTACGAACCGCGCTACGACCACTACATCGGTGGCGAGTACGTCCCGCCCGCGAGCGGCCGGTACTTCGAGAACCCGACGCCCGTCACCGGGAAGACGTTCACCGAGATCGCCCGCGGCACCGCCGACGACGTCGAGAAGGCCCTCGACGCGGCCCACGGCGCGGCGCCGGCGTGGGGCCGGACCTCGGTCGAGGAACGCGCGAACATCCTGCTGAAGATCGCCGACCGGATGGAGCGGAACCTCGAGGCCATCGCGGTCGCCGAGTCCTGGGAGAACGGCAAGCCGGTCCGCGAAACCCTCGCCGCCGACATCCCGCTCGCGATCGACCACTTCCGCTACTTCGCCGGCGCCCTGCGCGCCCAGGAGGGCGGCATTTCGCAGATCGACGAGAACACCGTCGCCTACCACTTCCACGAGCCGCTCGGCGTGGTCGGCCAGATCATCCCGTGGAACTTCCCGATCCTGATGGCGGTCTGGAAGCTCGCCCCGGCGCTGGCCGCCGGCAACGCCGTGGTGCTCAAGCCCGCCGAGCAGACGCCCGCGTCGATCCACCTGCTGATGTCGATCATCGGCGACCTGCTCCCGCCGGGCGTGGTCAACATCGTCAACGGCTTCGGGGTCGAGGCGGGCAAGCCGCTGGCGTCCAGCAGCCGCGTCCGCAAGATCGCCTTCACCGGCGAGACCACCACCGGACGGCTGATCCTGCAGTACGCCAGCGAGAACATCATCCCGGTGACCGTCGAGCTGGGTGGCAAGAGCCCGAACATCTTCTTCGACGACGTCGCCGCGGCCAACGACGCCTTCTACGACAAGGCGCAGGAAGGCTTCGCGCTCTTCGCGCTCAACCAGGGCGAGGTCTGCACCTGCCCGTCGCGGGCGCTGATCCAGTCCGGCATCTACGACCGCTTCCTCGGCGACGCCGTCGAGCGGGTCCGCAAGATCAAGCAGGGCCACCCGCTCGACACGGACACGATGATCGGCGCGCAGGCGTCCAACGACCAGCTCGAGAAGATCCTGTCCTACATCGACATCGGCAAGCAGGAAGGCGCCGAGATCCTCACCGGCGGCGCGCGCAGCGACCTCGGCGGCGAACTGTCCGGCGGCTACTACGTCGAGCCGACGGTGTTCGCCGGCGACAACAAGATGCGGATCTTCCAGGAGGAGATCTTCGGCCCGGTCGTCTCGGTGACGAAGTTCGACGACTACGCCGACGCGCTGAAGATCGCCAACGACACGCTGTACGGCCTCGGCGCGGGTGTCTGGTCGCGGGACGGCAACGTCGCCTACCGCGCGGGCCGCGACATCCAGGCGGGCCGCGTCTGGGTGAACAACTACCACGCCTACCCGGCGCACGCGGCCTTCGGCGGCTACAAGGCGTCCGGCATCGGCCGCGAGACGCACAAGATGATGCTCGACCACTACCAGCAGACGAAGAACCTGCTCGTCTCCTACTCCGACCAGGCGCTCGGCTTCTTCTGATGACCGGGCGCGTCGACCTGACACCGGCCGCCGCGGACCTGCTGCGGCGGCTGGTGTCGCGCCACGGGCCGGTGATGTTCCACCAGTCCGGCGGGTGCTGCGACGGCAGCGCCCCGATGTGCTACCCGGCCGGGGAGTTCCGCACCGGCGCGTCGGACGTGCTCCTCGGCTCGCTGCCCGTCGAGGGCATCGGCGACGTGCCGGTGTGGATGTCCGGGCCGCAGTTCGAGTACTGGCAGCACACGCACCTGACGATCGACGTCGTGCCCGGCCGCGGGAGCGGGTTTTCCCTGGAAGCGCCCGAAGGCGTGCGGTTCCTGACCCGCTCCCGGCTGCTCACCGACGAGGAGTCCGCGGCGCTGAACCGCTGAACTGTACGAACGGTCGTGCTACCTTCGAGGGATGGACCTCGTGGGCGTGTACGTGGGAGAGCCGAGCGTGCTGGGGTACCGCCGGGAGCGGCCGGTGCTGAGCGCGATCACCAAGGCGCGGGTCACGGCGCCGCGGCTGCGGCTGACCGAGCTGAACCTCGACGGTGACCGGCAGGCCGACCTCACCGTGCACGGCGGGGCCGACAAAGCGGTTTACGTCTACCCGGCCGGGCACTACCCGGCCTGGGCGGCCGACGGCTTCGAGGCCGGGACCGGCGACTTCGGCGAGAACGTCTCGCTGACCGGCGTCACCGAGGACGACGTCCGGATCGGGGACGTCTGGGCCTGGGGTGACGCACTGGTCCAGGTCTCGCAGCCGCGGTCGCCGTGCTTCAAGCTGGCCATGAAGACCGGCCGGAAGGACATCGTGCCCGCGATGATCGGCTCCGGGCGCTGCGGCTGGTACCTGCGCGTGCTGCGGCCGGGCACGGTGCCGACGTCGGGCAGCCTGGAGCTCGCCGAGCGCGCGGACGGGCCGACGATCACCGAGGTGTACCTCGTGTCCTACGCCAACTACGGGCAGCTGCCCGAGGAGAAGGTCGAGGCGGCGCTGGACCTCGCCGACCGCGTGCTGGCGGCCCCCGCGCTCTCGGCGTCCTTCCGCGACGGCGTCCAGTCCACCGTGGATCGCTGGCGGGCGCGGCGTGCCGGGTGACCGACGGCTCGCCCGCGGCGACGCGACCCGGCGCCTGGTGCTGCGCCGGGCGGTGGACGTCGCGTCGGTGGACGGGCTCGACGGCCTGTCCCTCGGCCGGCTGGCCACCGAACTGGAGCTGAGCAAGAGCGGCGTGTTCGCGCTGTTCGGCTCCAAGGAAGAACTGCAGCTGGCGACGATCGAAGCGGCGCTGGAGATTTTCCGCTCGCACGTCGTGACGCCGTCGCTCGACGTCGCGCCGGGATTGCCGCGGCTGCGGGCGATCTGCGAGAACTGGCTGGACTACTCGGAAAAGCGCGTGTTCCCCGGCGGGTGCTTCTTCTTCAACGTCGGCGCGGAGTTCGACGCGCGCCCGGGCCGGGTGCGCGACGCCGTGGCGGCGGCGAGCGGCTCGTTCGCCGGCCTGATCCGCGAGACGGCCGTCGAAGCGGTGGCGCTCGGCCACCTCGACGCGGACCCGGAAGTCCTGGCGTTCGAGCTGCACGCGCTGGGCCGCGCGGCCAACGCCGACGCGGTGCTGAACGGCGGCACCCGCGCCTACGCCCTGGCCAGGCAAGCCATCGGGGCAAGACTGCCGTGAGCGGGAAACAGGGTGCTAACCCGGTTTCCCGCTCACGAGCGTGCTCACTTCCAGTCGACCTGCGGGCTGCGGTAGAAGTCGATGCCCTGGACCACCCAGCGCGGCGACTGCTTGGCCAGGCGGGCGCGGTAGGCGGCCCAGTCGTGCGTGGACTTCGGCGACCAGCCGATCTCCGCGATCCCCGGCAGCCGCGGGAAGGCCATGTACTCGATGTCGTCGCTGGTCCGGATCGTCTCCGTCCACAGCGGCGCCTCGACGCCGGCCACCTGGCTCTCGCCGACGCCGTTCACCAGCGACGCCGGATCCCAGCTGTAGCCGTCGCGGACCTCGATGAGCGCCGCCCAGTCCTGGCCCAGCTTGGTGCCGGCGTTGTACTTCATGTCCAGGTACGCGTAGTTCGCCGGCGACATCAGGATCTTGCTGCCGCGAGCCGCGGCGGCCGCGACGCTCGGGTTGTCGCCGCCGAAGTCCCAGTACTGCGGGACGGCCGACGCCGGCGGGTCGGACTTCGCGATCTCGTGCCAGCCGGTGATCTTCTTGCCGTACTTGGCGACGATCGGCTGCACCTTCTTCTCGAAGGCGAGGTAGTCCGCGGGCGGTGTCGCGTGGGCCTCGTCGCCGCCGATGTGCAGGTACGGGCCCGGTGTCAGGGCCGCCAGCTCGCGCACGACGTCGTCGACGAACTTGTACGTCACCGGCGAGGAGATGCACAGCGAGCTGTAGCCGACCTCGGTGTCGGTCCGCGGCGGGACGGCCTTCCCGTCGCAGTTCAGCTCCGCGTACGTCGACTGCGCCGCGTTCGTGTGGCCCGGCATGTCGATCTCCGGGATCACCGTGATGTGCCGCGACGCCGCGTACGCGACGATGTCCTGGTACTCGGCCTGCGTGTAGTAGCCGCCCGGGTCGCCGTCGACGGCGGTCCGCCCGCCGACCGTCGCCAGCTTCGGCCAGCTCTTGATCTCGATGCGCCAGCCCTGGTCGTCGGCCAGGTGCAGGTGCAGCGTGTTGATCTTGTACTGGGCGATCTGGTCGACGTACAGCTTGACCTGGTCCGGCCGGAAGAAGTGCCGGGCGACGTCGAGCATCGCGCCGCGCTCGGCGAAGCGCGGGTAGTCGAGGATCGTGCCGCCCGCGACCGTCCACGTCCGGTGCTGCACGCGCTTCGCGTCGATCGCCGACGGCAGCAGCTGCCGCAGCGACTGGACGCCTTCGAAGAGCCCGTCCGCGGTGTTGGCCTTCAGGGTGACGCCGTCGCGCGCCACCTTGAGCTGGTAACCCTCCGTGCCGATCCGCGGGTCGTGGCCGAGCTGCAGCGAGATCGCGGGCAGGCCGGCGGCGTGCGGCACGACCGGCAGCGGGTAGCCGGTGGCCGGGCGCAGCAGGCCGCGCAGGTAGTCCGCGACCTGGCCGGCGCCGCGGTCGGCGCTGATCACGGTGAGCGGCGTGAGCCGGAACTCGCCTTTCGGGTCCGCTTTGGCCGAGACGGGCGCCGGGACGACGTCGGTCACGCTGCGTTCCGGAGCCGCCGGGGCGGCCACCGCCGAGGCGGGCAGGCCGGCGGCCGTGAGACTCACGAGGGCTGCGGTCAGGACGGCTCTGGACAAGCGCATCGGGCACCTCCGGTCGGGGACTCCCCTCAAAGGTACAGACCAGCCGGGGCATTTGGAACAGCTCTTAACGAAGGCGTCAGCGGAGAGCGGCCCGGATCGCGTCCAGGACGCTCGGGTCCTCGATGGTCGAAGGCACCGCCTCGTCGCGGCCGTCGGCGATCGCGCGCATGGTCTTGCGCAGGATCTTGCCCGACCGCGTCTTCGGCAGTGCGTCCACAATGGACACGTCACGGAACGCGGCAACCGGCCCGATGTCCCGGCGGACCAGCGCCACGAGCTCCTCGCGCAGCTGGTCCTCGGGGATGTCCGCGCCCGCCTTCAGCACGACGAACCCGCGCGGGAGCTGGCCCTTGAGCTGGTCGGCGACGCCGATGACCGCGCACTCGGCGACCGCCGGGTGCGAGGCCAGCACGGCTTCCATCGACCCGGTGGACAGCCGGTGCCCGGCGACGTTGATGACGTCGTCGGTCCGGCCCATGACGAACAGGTAGCCGTCTTCGTCGAAGTAACCCGAGTCGCCGGTCAGGTAATAGCCCTCGTACCGGGACAGATAGGCCTCGCGGTAGCGCTCGTCGTCGCCCCACAGCGTCGGCAGCGAGCCCGGCGGCAGCGGCAGCTTCACGGTGATGGCGCCTTCGCGCCCGGCCGGCAGCTCCTCGCCCGCCTGGCCGAGGATCCGCACGTCCCAGCCGGGGACCGGCTTGGTCGCCGAGCCCGCCTTGACCGGCATCGGCTCGAGGCCACGCGGGTTGGCCGCGATCGGCCAGCCGGTCTCGGTCTGCCACCAGTGGTCGACGACCGGCGTGCCGAGCTTCTCGTGCGCCCAGTGGTAGGTCTCGGGGTCGAGCCGCTCGCCGGCCATGAAGAGCGTGCGGAACTGCTCGAGGTCGTACTTCCGCAGCTCGACCGCGTCCGGGTCGACCTTCTTGATGGCCCGCAGCGCGGTCGGCGCGGTGAACAGCGCCTGGACGCCGTGCTCGGCGATGACCCGCCAGAACGCGCCCGCGTCGGGCGTGCCGACGGGCTTGCCTTCGTACATCACCGTCGTGGCGCCGACCAGCAGCGGCGCGTACACGATGTAGGAGTGCCCGACGACCCAGCCGACGTCGGACGCCGTCCACCAGACGTCGCCGGCGTGGACGTCGTAGACCGCGTCCATCGAATAGGCGAGCGCGACGGCGTGGCCGCCGGTGTCGCGCACGACGCCCTTCGGCTTCCCGGTGGTCCCGGACGTGTAGAGGATGTACAACGGGTCGGTGGCCGCGACCGGCACCGGGTCGGCCGGGTCGGCGCTCGCCGCCAGCTGCCGCCAGTCGAGGTCGCGCCGCGTCAGCTCGGCCGGGGCCTGTTCGCGCTGCAGCACGACGACGTGGTCCGGCTGGTGCTCGGTCATCCCGAGCGCGGCTTCGATGATCGGCTTGTACTCCACCACCCGTGTCGGCTCGATGCCGCAGGACGCCGCCAGGATCACCTTGGGCTTGGCGTCCTCGATCCGCGCGGCCAGCTCCTTCGGCGCGAACCCGCCGAAGACCACCGAGTGCACCGCGCCGATCCGCGCGCAGGCCAGCATCGCGATCGCGGCCTCCGGCACCATCGGCAGGTAGACGATGACGCGGTCGCCCTTGCCGACGCCCAGCGAACGCAGCGCGCCGGCGAACCGCGCGACCGTGTCCCGCAGCTCCTCGTAGGTGTAGGTGCGAGCTCGCCCGGTCACGGGGGAGTCCCAGATCAGCGCCGCCTGGCCACCGCGGCCGGCCTCGACGTGCCGGTCCAGCGCGTTGTACGCGGTGTTCAGCTCGGCGCCGGGGAACCACCGGTAGAAGGGCGGCCGCGAGTCGTCCAGCGCCCGCCGCGGCGGTGTGGTCCAGGTGATTTTCGAGGCCGCTTCCAGCCAGAACGCGTCCGGCTCGGCGAGGCTGCGCCGGTAGGCCTCGGAGTACGCGCCCATTGCCCGCTCCTTCGCGTCGATCGTCCGCCGGACCCCATCATGGCGCGGGAGCGGCGGCGGCGCCGGATTCGTCCGGGTGAAGACCCGGCAACCTCACGGCAAGCGCGAGCGTCCTAAGCTGGACCGCGGGAAAACGCCGCGTGATGGCACGAAGTGAACACCGACAGTGAGGGGAGCCCGGCGGTGGACGGACTCGCGAGCGCGTTGCTCTCGCTAGCCCACTCCTTGTTCGGCCCGGGCTTCTGCCCCGGCGACTGGGTGTGGGCCACGAGTGCGGCCGGCGCGCTCGTCGCGCTGCTGCCGCCGATCGGCGCGCTGGCCGTGGCGATCATCCGGAAGGGCACGGGCAACCGCTACGACACGACGACGCTGTCGGTGTTCGGCGGGATCGGCCTGCTGACCGCGCTGGTGCTGCCGTGGCTGCTGTCCAACGGGGTGTCGGGCGTGTTCCGCGCGGAGTGGGCCGGGGCGGACTCGGGCCTGCCGCGGGCGGCCGCGACGTCGCTGAAGAGCGGCGGCTGCTGGGTCAGCACCCAGCGCGAGTACCTGGGCGGCGGCCAGACCGTCTTCGACGTGCTGTCCTCGCAGCACGGCAAGGAGCTGCCGTTCTTCGTCTACCTGCTGGCGTTCGTCGTCCTGGGCGCCGGCTCGCTGCTGTTCGTCATGCTGCAGGCCCGCACGGCCTTCCGGCGCGGCCCGAAGTGGCCGTCGCGGTTCTTCTGGATCCCGTTCGCCGCGATGCTCGTGTTCAGCGTCGGCATGGAAGCGAACACCGCGCTGCACTTCTGGCTCGGGTTCCTGCCGTTCAGCGTGCTGGGCCTGATGCCGGTCGCGATGGTCGGCCCGCCGCCGTGGTCGGTGATCAACCGGCCGGACGCGCCGCCGCGCCGCGAACCGGAGCCGTACCGGCCGCCGCCGTCGCAGGTCCAGCCGCGGCCGACGCCACCGCCTCCGCCGCCGCCGGTGAACAAGCCGTACCCGAAGACCGCGCTGGCGTCGGCGCCGGAGCCGCCGATGGCCGGTGCACTGGCCGCCGCGCCCGGCCCGATCCCGCCGCCGCCGGGGTCGCGCAACGCCGGCGGCAGCCGCTACCGGCGGATGAAGCAGCTCGGCGCGGGCGGCTTCGGCACCGTCTGGCAGGCCGTCGACACGCAGCTCAACCGCACGGTCGCGCTGAAGATCGCGCACGCGCCCGACCGCGACACCGCCGAGCGCATGCAGCGCGAGGCCCGCGCGCTGGCCGTGGTCAGCCACCCGAACTGCGTCAAGGTGTACGACCTGGTCGAGGAGCCGGACGGGCTCGCGCTGGTCATGGAGTACCTGGAGGGCCGTCCGCTGGCCGAGCTGGTCGACGGGCAGGGCCCGCTCGACGACGTCGCCGCGGGCCGCCTCTGGGCGACGATGGCGGGCGCGCTGGCGGCGGCGCACGAGAAGGGCGTGCTGCACCGCGACATCAAGCCGTCGAACATCATCCTCGACCCGAGCGGCCTGGCCCACCTCATCGACTTCGGCATCGCCCGCAGCCAGGGTGACTCGAAGATGACGGCGACCGGCATGATGATCGGCACGCCCGACTTCGTCGCCCCGGAGCAGGCGATGGGCGCGGCGGCGTCCCCGGCGTCCGACGCGTGGCAGCTGGCGGCGACGATCAGCTACGCGCTGTCGGGCCAGCCCCCGCGCGGCACCCGCGAGACCCCGATGGCGGCGCTGATGGCGGCGGCACGGGCCGAACCGGTGTCCCGGCTGCCGCAGCGCAGCGCGCACGCGCGGTTGCTGGCGGCGTCCCTGGACCCGGAGCCGCGCCGGCGTCCGACGCTGAACGCCGTGCGGCGCGAGGTGGAGGGCTGGCTGTCGCGGGCGGGCAAGTCCGCGGACGGCCCGGTGACCCGCGTGGTCCCGCGGCAGCCGCACCACCGCTAGCCGGGCTTCACCGCCGAGAAGGTCAGCAGCTCCTTCGGCCGGACGTCGACGCCGACCCGCTCGAACCCGGCCTTTTCGAGGCGGGACGGCAGCGTGGCGGCGTCGACGACGTTCATCGTGTCGCCGATGTGCAGCAGGCGGAACCGCAGGTTGAGCTGGCCGTCGCTGCCGCAGTACGTGCCGCCGGGCCGCAGGACCCGCGCGGCCTCGGCGAAGATCGCGTCCTGCAGCTGCCGGGTCGGGACGTGGTGCAGCATCGTGAAGCAGACAACGGCGGAGAAGCGGTTGTCGTCGAACGGCATCTGTGCGCCGCTGCCCTCGACGACCTCGGCGCGGCCGCCGTACTTCGCGCGCAGCAGCTCGGTGGACGCGTGGTCGATCTCCAGCACCGTCAGCTTCGGGACGACGTCCAGCAGCACCTTCGTCGTGGCGCCGAAGCCGGGGCCGATCTCGAGCACGTCGTCGCCCAGGTCTCGCTGCTTCAGCCACGGCGTCAGGCGCTCCTCGACGGTCGCCGCCCACTTGCCCGAGCTGCAGATTCTCCGGTGGATGAGGTTCATCGGCATGGCTGCGACGCTAATGAGCCACGTCGGTGACCGGTAGCCGATATCCTGTCAAGTCATGTCGCCAACCAGCCAGGCCATGCTGCTCGGCGAGGTCGACCTGCCCGCCGGGACCTGGTTCCCGTGGCATGAGCATCCGGTGCACCAGCTCGTCTGGTCGGCCCGCGGGGTGGTCGCGGTGGAGGCGGGCGACGCGGGCTGGGTGCTGCCGCCGACCCGGGCGCTGTGGCTGCCGGCCGGAATCCGGCACCGCACGGGCGCGCTCGGCCACGCGGCACTGCGCGGCATCTACGCCGAGCCGTCGCGGTCCCCGGTTTCGTGGCCTTCGCCGCGGATGGTGGTGGTCCGACCGCTGCTGCGTGAGCTGCTGGAGTACCTGACCGGCGACGGCGTCGCCCCGGCGGCCCGGCTGCGCGCGGAGGCGGTGGCGTTCGACCTGCTGGAGCCGCTGGACGTGGTCCCGATCGTGGTGCCGTCGCCGGCCGACCCGCGGGCCCGCGACGTCGAGCGTGCGCTGCTCGTGAACCCGGCGGACCCTCGCAGCCTGGCGGAGTTCGGCCGCGAGGCCGGTGCGGCGGAGCGCACGCTGGCGCGGATCTTCGTCCGCGAGTGCCGGATGCCGTTCGGAACGTGGCGCACGCAGGTGCGGCTGCGGGCGTCGCTGCCGCTGCTGGCCCAGGGCCTGCCCTTGGCCGCGGTGGCCCACCGGGTGGGCTACAGCTCGGCGAGCGCGTTCGTGGCGGCCTTCCGGCGGGCGGTCGGCGTCACGCCGGGGGCGTACTTCGCGGGCTGAGCTATCGCCAGGACGGCAGCCAGCGCTCGGCCTCCCACTGGCCCGTGGTGATCGCGACGCCGTTCAGGATCGGCCACAGCCAGGCGAAGTTCGCCACCACCAGCCCGACGTACAGCGACACGACGAGCAGACCCGTCCCGCGTCTTTCGAACCCGCGTTTCGCGCTGCCCAGGATCTGGCCCAGGCACAGCGTCAGCCCGAGCGCCAGGAACGCCGCCAGCGGGGTCGCGTAGAAGAAGTACATCTGGCGGTCGATGTTGCTGAACCAGAAGACGTACCCGCCGAGGTAGCCCACCAGCACCGCCGCGTAGCGCCAGTCCGCGCGGAAGAACCAGCGCCACGCCGACCAGCCCAGCATCGGGATCGCCAGCCACCACATCGCCGGCGTGCCGATCAGCATCGTCGCGCTCACGCAGCGGGCCTCGCCGCAGCCGGTGACGTCGCCGTCGTAGCTGTAGAGCATCGGGCGCAGGCCCATCGGCCACGTCCACGGCTTCGACTCCCACGGGTGCGGGTTGTCCTTCGGCGTGACCAGCGTTTCGTGGAAGTGCAGGACGTTCGCCGTGTAGTCGCCGAGCGAGCGCAGCGCCGGCGGCACCCACGACCAGAAGCCCGGCGCGATGTCCTTGATCTCGGTGTAGTGCCGGTCGGTGGCCGTTTCGCTGGCGAACCACGCCCAGTACGCGGCGAAGTACATCAGGAACGGGATGACCAGGATCGCCCACAGCGCGGGCAGCACGTCCCGGCGGAGCGTGCCCAGCCACGGCCGTTCGACGCCGGCCGCGCGCCGGGCCGCGACGTCGAAGCCGACGCACAGCAGCCCGAACGCCACGATGTAGTACAGCGCCGACCACTTGACGCCGAAGGTGAGCCCGATCATCAGGCCCGTCGCGAACCGCCACCAGCGGAAGCCCAGCTTGGGGCCCCAGACCGACTCGTTGACCCAGCCCTCGCGGACCGCCGTGGCGAGGCGCTCGCGCACCTGGTCGCGGTCGGCGAGCAGGCAGGCGAACGCGGCGAGCACGAACAGCGCGATGAAGATGTCGAGCATGCCCATGCGCGACTGCAGGTGCAGCACGCCGTCGCAGATCACCAGGATGCCGGCGATGCCGCCGAGCAGCGTCGAGCGGGTCAGGCGGCGCGCGACGCGGACGGTCAGCAGCACCATCAGCGTGCCGGCCAGCGCGGGCATGAACCGCCAGCCCCAGCCGTCGTAGCCGAACAGCCACTCGCCGATCGCGATCAGCTGCTTGGCCAGTGGCGGGTGGACGACCAGCTCGTAGCCGTAGTTGTCCTCGTAGCCGCCGTTGCGCAGCATCTGCCACGCCTGCGGCACGTAGTGCTTCTCGTCGAAGACCGGGCTGCCCTTGTCCGTCGGGACGCCCAGGTTCTGCAGCCGGACGATGCCGCCGACCACGGTCAGCACGAGCGTGACGATCCAGCCGCGGAGCCGGTCGGTGGGCATGCCGCGGCCGAGCAGGGTCGCTTCGCGGTCGGTGGGCGGCCCGAGCACCTCGACCGGGTCCGGCCGGACGCCTTCGTCGTCGGGACGGGTCAGCACGGCGGTCACGGGGCGATCCTACGGGCGGGGCAGGGCGTGCGTCGTCCGGATCCGCTGATCAGCCTAGGCTGGGCCGGTGACCCAGGGCCGCCTCATCCTCGCCGCCACCCCGCTCGGCGACGTCCGCGACGCCTCGCCCCGCCTGGCCGAAGCGCTGGCGGAAGCCGACGTCATCGCGGCCGAGGACACCCGCAGGCTGCGGTCGCTGGCGTCCGCGCTGGAGGTGACCCCGCGCGGCCGCGTGGTGAGCTTCTACGAGGACGTCGAGACGGCGCGCCTGCCCAAGGTGCTCGAATCGTTACGCGCGGGCGAGACGGTGGTGCTGGTGACGGACGCCGGGATGCCGAGCGTGTCCGACCCGGGGTTCCGCCTGGTGTCGGCGTGCGTGGCGGCGGACATCCCGGTGACGTGCCTGCCGGGCCCGTCGGCGGTGACGACGGCGCTCGCTTTGTCCGGTTTGCCGTGCGACCGGTTCTGTTTCGAAGGATTCGCGCCGAGAAAGCCGGGCGAGCGGTCCCGCTGGCTGGAGTCGTTGCGCGACGAGCCCAGGACAGCGGTGTTCTTCGAGTCCCCGCACCGGTTGGCATCACTGCTGGCCGACGCGGCAGCGGCACTGGGCGGCGCTCGCCGCGCGGCGGTGTGCCGCGAGCTGACGAAGACGTATGAAGAGGTGAAGCGCGGGACGCTGGCGGAGCTGGCTGCGTGGGCGGCGGACGGCGTGCGTGGGGAGATCACGGTGGTACTGGCGGGAGCGGAGCCGAGGGCGGTTTCGGTGGCGGACCTGGTGGAAGAGGTCCAGTCCAGGGTGGCGGAAGGCGAGCGCCTGAAGTCCGCGGCGGCGGAGGTGGCCGAGGCGACGGGAGTGTCCAAAAAGGAGCTTTACGACGCCGTGCTCGCGGCGCGTAAGGCGTGATGCCCGGAAGGTGGTCGGAGTTGTCCGGCGAGAGCGTCGGCTCGGGATGATGCGTCGGCTGCAAAGTGCCGCTCTTCCTCGGCGGCGCCGACGTTGTCGAGAATCTGCAAGAGTGACGTCTACTGGTCATTGTGCTCAACTGCGGCTGGGTGCGGGCGGTTCCAGCCGGTGGGTGCCTGTGCGTCCTCACCCGGGCGCGAAACCTCGGCTTCCCGGATGGAATCAGGTTGGCTGAGCGGGCTTCGCAAGTGTGCCTGCGGCAGCTTGCAATCCGCGGATGGCCGAATTCGCCTGGTGGGAAATGCACTGCGACCGCAACCACGTCTGGTGGCGGTCGCTCTCGGCCGCGGCTGAACCTTCCGCGAACGACCTGGTGTGTCCGGTTGACGGCGAGCAGGCGGTCACTGCCGGTTCGCGCGCGCTCGCGGATCGAGCCGAGTTGCGACTGATCCCTGCGGCATGGGACGACGAAGGTGTTGTCGGGTTCGAGGACGAGTACTTCGTACAGATCACCGATCATGCGAGTGGCCAATTCCTGCGCTCGGCCAAGACGTTCGATTTCGACGCGGCCTGCAAGCGTCTTTCGTGGTTTCGGAGAATGACCTGGCCGGATGCCGAGCGTGAATGGGGTAAAGTCGGTCTCGGAGAAACCGACGACTCGGCGGTGGCCGGTTCGAGTGTCAGCTTCGGAGAAACATGTGAATGACGAACTTCCGTACGGCACGAGAAGTGACCTGCTGCTTGCCTTCTCGAAGACGTCGACGGCGTCGGTGCTCGACTACGGGGCCAGTCGCGAGCTGGGAGATGCTGGCTGAACCGGTTTCCCGTCCTGGAACCCGTAGCGGTCTGCTGGGGCACACAAGTCATGCCGACAATCCTTGGCGCCCGTCGACATCATCCTCCGGAATACCGCCGCCATTCTCGAGGCGGGCAAGCACGGCGCCGGAGGTTGACCGACAGCTCCGGCCGCCGTGCTCATCGGCAAGAAGCAAGCGGGTCCGTGGCGCTCGTCGCCAAGTACGATGAGGCAGCGCGTAACGGTCAAGCCGAGGACTGGACATCGAGCGACGACATCGGCGACCGGTTCGGCGGTGAAGTGCTTTCGACCGCCGAGTACTACCGGGTCGAGAATCGCTATGTCGACTTCGTCCGGTCGCTCGCAGTTTCGTGCGGCGCCGGCGAATTCGTCGTCAGGGCCCCGACGGTGACGAAGTCGCTGCCGTCGTGGGTGCCGTTCCTGCGGAGCGGGCTCGTGGTCGATCTGAAAACCGCGCCGGCGCTCGTTCGCCGGATGCTTCGGGGCAGCGACCTGTCCTGCGTGCTTTGCAGCGACGAGTTGTGGGTCAGTGTCGAGACCGATTTCTACCTGGCCGTGGAAGCAGAAGACCGGAAGGTGGCGGAGTCCGCGCGGCGGTTCGGCCTGCACGTGTATAGGGCAGACAACTGGTCGTGGTTCGAGGTGGACGATGACACAGCGGCGCTGGGCAGACCAAGCCGTGATTTCCCGCAGCAGGTGCGGCTTTCCTGCGGCGCTGACGAGCCGCTCGTCCTTCTGGAGCGCCGGGTCAACGGGCCTGGGGCTCAGCGGTGGCACCTACTGCACGGTGCCGACTCGCTCGATTGGACGCTCCAGTTGCCTCCTGGCGTGGCCCTGGCGGCCCTGCCTGATGTTTGCTCGCCGGAGTCACCCCGGACGGCGACGGTAACGTCGACGCACTGTGGGATGTGGACCTGGCGCTGATCCGCTGACGTCGTCCAACTCAGCGGTCGCCGCGCGCAAACTGGTCACCAGCGAACACCCACATTTCCCACATCATCATCGATAGGCATTGGTCCTCGCCAACAACTGCGGGCAGTGGTGCTACTCTCCGCATCTTCGTTGTAGTGGTGAATCGGTCTGGTGGCGAATCTCCTCTGGAACGGGCTTGTCTGGGTCGCCGAGGCTTACCATCGTGCGACAGCATGGATGCAGGAGCAGGTCGAACGGTGACAATGTCCTCGCTGCGGACTATCTGACGGACTGGGATCGGGCCGATACCCACTGGTACCGGTCGGGAAACAGCATCATCTTCGGACTGCTGCCTGGTTCCGAAAGCTCTTTGGAATGTTCGGTCTTCGAAGAACGGCCGACACCGGCCCGTCCTGTTATCTTGGCCCGGCAGGCGATTTCGGCGCCGTCACGGCGTCTGGTAGTACACGATCCGAAACAAGCAGTTCGGTTCGAGTTTAATGTGAGAGCCGAGATCGTCGAGCTGTTTCTGCTGGTGGACAACACTGATTTTGCTTCTCGGGTACAGATCGCACTACTCCGGCGGGCTGATCGAATCGGTGTCGCGGCAGGTGCCGTCTTCGCGTTGGTCGGTCGATGTAGTGGATGAGCGACTCGCCGGTCCGCCGGCAGATAGACCGGTTCGGCGGCAACGGCGGCTCTTGCCGCATCGCAATGACCACGGCTGAACAGCCGTTCCTGCAACCTTGCCGTCGTGTGCTGCAGGCAAACACTTGCCCGGCAGGAAGCGCTCGGCACGTGCATCCGGACGGTGATCAACTTCATCCCGTGGGGCAAGATCCCTGAGGGCCGGCGAGATCATCGCGGACTTCTGGAAGGGCGCAAAGGCGTCCGGCAAGAAGGACGAGAAGGTCATCGTCGACACGGAGGAGGTGCTGGCCGACGCCGACAAGGCCGCCAACGCGACTGCTGATGCCGAGCGAGTGGCTTCGGAAGTCGGCTATGGGGCGCGGAGGCGGCCGAGCGCGGCGGAAGGAAGCACCAGTTTCCAGCCGGGAACTCGCGTCACGCTCGCCGACGGATCCGCCAAGCCGATCGAGCAGGTGCGCCTGGGCGATCGGGTCCTTGCGGCCGACCCCGGGACCGTGGCGGAAGCGGTGGTTGCCACCATCGTCGGCCACGGCTCAGGTAACTGGTGGAACTGACCTGCGAGGCCGAGGAGCCGTCCGGCGCAGCGATGGCCGACGTCGTCGCGACCGACGGTCACCCGTTCTGGCTGCCGGACGAGGGGCGCTGGGTAACCGCCGGGGAACTGCGGCTTGGTGAGTCGTTGCCCTGAACTGGGGCGCGTCACTGACGGCCACGGGCTGGCACCTCGTCTGGGTGGAAGAGGCCGGTGACTGGGTCGCGATCGGTTCGCTGACCGCGGGCGAGCACCTACACTCGGCGGATGATCAGCCGTCCGAGATCACGTCGGTTCGCCACTTCGAGCAGGTGGCGCCGGTCTACGACCTCACAGTGGACGCGGTCCACGACTACTACGTGGGCGCGGCCGGCTCGTCGGTCCTGGTCCACAACTGCAATGTCACGCCGAAGGAGCACTTTCAGCCGACTCCTCGGGAGGCGCAGGAGATTGTTCAGAACGCTCCTCGTGGAAGTTCTGCTGCGGTGAAGTCCGACCCTTACCGCCGTGCGGCAGCCTGGATGCAGGACATGCACGTTTCGATGCCTGTGCACGAAGCCTTTAAGCCCATTAGATAGCAGTCAAGGATCGTGTTGATGCGAGAGGTTTGGGAGAAATTCGACTCAGAGCTGTTCTTCGAGTTCGGTTTTCCGTACCCCGGGGAGCTGTCGTACGGATGGCGTACTGGTTTCCTGAATACGAATGAACTCATGCGCGCCATCGACGGGCTGGTTCGGCGAGCGCTACCGTTGACTTCGGAGGAGGCGGAGATCTCGCTTTTGCTGTCAGCGGACGTCGAATCGGCGAGGCTATTTGCCGAGGCTTTGCGGAGGTATGAAACAGATAACTCTGCGGAAGTTTGGCAGTACTATATTTCAGCTTCCATCAGTGCTGCTGTCGCTGACTTGTCGGCACGGTTCGATCTCCTGGCTGCTGCGTGGGCGGACCTCGGTTATCCGGAGGAGATGAGCGAGGTGATTTACCCGGAAAGTGGTGTGCCTTCTCATCTGTATGTGAGCGCCGGCAGTGCGGCGCTTACCCGATTCATGAGTGGGTGGCAGGAGAAATTGAGCTGCAGAATTGCGAATCTTCGAACCTTTGCCAATTAGCAGCTTTCGATTCTTTATACGGGGAATTCATTTGGGGTGAGTTTCTGTTAGGGTTGATAAACCTGTCAGCTCAACAGAGCGGTCACCGCGGCGTGCGCCTTCTCCGCATCGGGTGCATCGCCGGTGACCACGTCCGTGTACGCGAACGACTCGCGTGGATCCCCGACCATCAGCCCCCACGTGCCTGGTCACTCCGGGGACACCTCAAGCCGCCAGTCGGTCCGGCGCTTCCAGGACGGCTCGCTGGTGTACGACCTCGGGGTCGACGCGGTGCACGACTTCTACGTCATCGCCGGCGGAACGTCGACCTTGGTGCCCAACTGCGGTGGCGGAGCACCACCGGAGCGAGTCGTCAACCTGCCCGAAGAAGCCGCGCCGAAGCCGATGAAGCCGGAACATGCGGTCCAGGCGTGGACCGACCACCTGGGAGAAGGTCCGTACACCGATGTGCATCCGAGAACCGGTGTGGTGGATCCGAATCGACTCGTTTCGGCTGACGGGCGCCGTTCACCAACGTCTGGACTGTTCGCAACGTGATGCAACGGGGTGCCGTTAAAGTGAGTCCATGCGGGTAGAGATCACCGAAGTTCTCGAGCCGGACCGTCGTCTGATTCGTTTCGAGTCCGACTTCGGTTCGGCCGACGCGGTCCTGTGCGGACAAGCACCTCCGGATCGGAGGGCGCTCGACGTCGAGTTCGACATTCCTGACGAAGTGGTGACGTGGGCAGTCGCGAATCAGGAAGAGGCCGCTATTGCCGGCCAGGTGAACGGGTGCGCGCGACTCGTCGGAAAGATCATCGGCATCGATGCCGACGACAAGATCGTGAACCTGCGAGTGGGTGGCGACGTGTTTCTCGTCGAGTTCGTCGATCTGCCAGGCGAAGAACTGATTGACTCTTGGGTATCCGTCGACGTGCGGCAAATTCATCTGTACGAAGTGACTATGTGACCCCGTCAGCTCAACAACGCGGTCACCGCGGCGTGCGCCTTCTCCGCATCGGGCGCATCCCCGGTGATGACGTCCGTGTACACGAACGACTCGCCGATCCGCACCAGCAGGTAGGCCAGGTCCGGCACTGGCAACGGCGGATCCAACCGCCCGGCCGCCACCTCGCCGTTCAGCAAGTCCGAAAGCCGAGCCGTCGTTCGCTGTTGGCAAACGCTCGCCCGGGTCGTCAGCAGCCGCAACGCGCGCTCCGGCTCCCGGCGCAAGAAGTCCCGAAACGGAGGTGAGTCGTTCGCGAACCGGACATATCCGCTCACGAAGTCCGCTACCCCCGCCGCGCCGCGGCCGACGCACGAAGGCCACAACCGGGCGATCGAAGCGGACGAAAGCGACCACAGGATCTCCCCGAGCAGCCGGTCGCGGGACCCGACCCGGCGGTGCAGCGTCGCCCGGCTGATCGACAGCGCCTCCGCCAGTTCGCCCATGTCCACCCGGCGGCCGGACAGGAACCACGTACGGGCCAGCTCGAACTCCTGAGACATATGCCAGAATGTCTCACATCGAGCAGCGGACGGCGAGAGGGACGGCGACATGCGTGCAGTGCAGGTGACCGAGTTCGGCGGCCCCGAGGTGCTCACCCCCGTCGAGCTGCCCGATCCCGTGCCTGGTCCCGATGAGGTGCTCATCGACGTCGAGCGCGTCGGGGTCAACTACGCCGACACCCACCAGGCCGAGAACTCCTACCTCGCCCCCAGCAAGCTGCCGCTCATTCCCGGCGGTGAAGTGGTCGGCACCCACGATGGCAAGCGGGTCGTCGCGCTGCTCAACGGCGGCGGCGGGTACGCCGAGAAGGCCGTCGCTCCGGAAGCGATGACCTTCCCCCTGCCCGACGGCATCGACGACCTCACCGCCCTCTCCATGCTGGTCCAGGGCACCACCGCCTGGGTCCTGCTCAAGAAGAACGCCCACCTCGAAAAGGGCGAATCGGTCGTCGTGCACGCCGCCGCCGGTGGGGTTGGGACCGTCGCCGTGCAGCTCGCCAAGGCCTGGGGTGCCGGGCGGGTCATCGCCACCGCCAGCAGCGACGAAAAGCGCGCCCTCGCGCTCGAACTCGGTGCCGATGTCGCCGTCGACTCCCGGGCCGAGGACATGACCCAGACCCTGATCGAGGCCAACAACGGCCGCCGGGTCGACGTCGTGCTCGACATGGTCGGCGGGACCACCACCGACCAGAGCATCTCCGCCCTCGCCCCCTTCGGGCGGCTCGCCTTCTACGGCATGGCCGGCCGCGAGAACCCGAAGCCCGTCGAGCTGCGCAACCTGCTCGGCCACAGCACCACGATCAGCGGCATGTGGCTGCCGCACGTCTTCCGGCTGCCGGGCAACGTCTTCGGGACCGCGCTCACCGAGCTGTTCGAGCTGGTCCGGGCGGGCAAGCTCAAGGCGATCCCCGGCGGCGAGTTCCCGCTCTCCGACGCGCGCGGCGCGCACGAGGCCCTTCGCTCGCGCAAGACCGTCGGCAAGCTACTGCTCGACCCCGGCAAGTAGGCGTTCCAGGGGTGCTGCCTTGTGGAGGCACTCCTGCCACTCCGCCTCCGGGTCCGAATCCGCCGTGATGCCGCCGCCCACTCCCAGCGACACCGTGCCCGCCGCGATCTCGAACGTCCGGATCGCGACGTTCAGCTCCAGCCCCGCCGCCGGGGACAGCAGTCCGATCGCGCCCGTGTAGACCCCGCGTCCGCACGGTTCCAGTGACGCGATCAGGTCCAGCGCCCGGATCTTCGGCGCGCCCGTCACCGAGCCCGGCGGGAAAGCCGCCGCCAGGAGAGCGGAGTCCGACACCGCGGGTCGCAAAACCCCCGTCACCGTCGAGTCCAGGTGCCACACCCCCGGCGCCGGACGGACCTCCAGCAGCGACGGCACCGTCACCGACCCCACCTCGCACACCCGGCCCAGGTCGTTGCGCACCAGGTCGGTGATCATCACGTTCTCCGCCACGTCCTTCGTGGACTGACGCAGCAGCGAAGCGTTCCCGTCGTCCGCCGGCCCACGCCGGGGGAGCGTTCCCTTGATCGGTCTCGACCGCACCGAACGCCCGTGCCGGGCGAGGAACAACTCCGGTGAAAACGAGACGACCGACCCCCAGCCGCCGGACAAGAACGCCGCCCGGCGGGGGGACAGCGAAGAAACCCCCGCCGCGAACAAGGCGGCGGGAGACCCGGAGAACGAACCCGTGAACCGGCTGCAGATGTTCGCCTGGAACAGCTCCCCGGCCTCGATCGCGTGCACGCACGCCTTCACCGCGTCCCGGTGTTCCGACGGCAGCGGGCGCCGCAGCGGCCCGGCGGTCCACGACAAGGCAGGCGCCGGTGCGGCCAGCATCGATTCCATAGTGGACACCGACGGGCCGCCGCCGTCGACGGACTCCAGGTAGCACGTCCCGGACGCGGACCACCGCAGCACGTGGTCCGCCCAGCCCCACGCCGACGCCGGGAGCGCGCCCGAACGCCCGGACGGGTCCGCCAGGTCGTAGGACAGGTACCCGAACCACCCGCCGCCGATCACCCCCGGCGCGGCATCGACCTCGGCGCAAGACGGGAACCCGCCCGGCGAAACGGAGAGCGACGGCGCGATCACGGCCCGGGCGGAGAACCAGTCACCCGAAAGCATCGCCGGCGGCGGCAGCCCGCGGGAAGCGGCGTGGTGAGCGAGTACCGCAAACGCGCGCGCGGGCGTGACGTTCGTCCGGATCGGTGTGCTCGTCACGCGCATGGCGCCATACCACCACACGTCAGAGCAGCAAGTCACCCAATGTGAACGGGTACACGACGGCGTTCTGCTCGACCGGCCCGTCGATGCCCGGGACGTCCGCCGCGCACGCGTGCTGGTGCACGCCGAGCCGCGAGTGGAACCAGCCCGCCCGTCCCGGGATGCCGTTGTGCCGGATCAGCCACAGCACCACCTCCGAGTCGGCCCAGCGGTCCGGGTGCAGGCGGTGCTGCCAGCAGTCGAAGTCGGCGTAGACCAGCACCCGCTCGATGCGCGCCGCGTGCCGGACGTGCTTGATCCACGCCTTGACGAACCGGTCGTCGACGCTGGGTGCCGCCACCTCCAGCGCCGGCGCGAGCGACCCGGGGGCGAACGCGCCGAGCCTGCTGGCCGTCCGGACGAAGAACTCCGCCTGGTCGTGCACCGCGCCGGGGCGCGCGTAGTGCCGGCCGCCGACGTGCAACCCGGCCTCCTGCGCGCCGGTCAGGTTCCGCTCGGCGGCCGGGTTGGTCCAGTTGACGTTCTCGCTGATCGTCACCGACACGAACCGCGTCTCGGCCGCACGGACGGCGTGCCAGTCGGAGACGCGCTCGCGGTGGGACAGCGAGATCCCGCGTTCGCTCTCCGGCTCCGTCACAGTCCGCCCCCGGCACGTCGGTGGAGAGGCCACCATACGTCGCCGGGAGCGGGCCCGCAGTCAGCAACACCGGGATGATCAGGCGTTTTCCCGGTGGAACGTGCGTGTGCCCCACCACACCGACACGACGGCCATCAGCAGCACCACGACGCTTCCGGTGAACAACGCGTCCAGCGAGAAGTCGCCGCGGAACGTGCTGCGCTCGACGTCCACGACGTGCCGGAACGGGTTGATCTGGGAAATCGTGTACAGCCACTTCGGCGCGACGCCCGCCGTGATCGGCAGGAGGATGCCCGAGAGCAGCAGCAACGGCAGGAGCACGGCGTTGAGCAGGGCGGGGAACGTCTCCTCGCTCTTGATGGTCAGCGCCAGCGCGTACGAGCACGACGCCAGCGACACCGCCAGCAAGAACACGATCACCAGGCACAGCAGCACGCCGCCGACCGGCGCGTCGAGGTCGAACGCCAGGTACGCCAGCGCGATGATCAGCACGGACTGGACGACCGCCTGCAGCGCGCTGGCCAGCACCTTCCCCAGCAGCAGCGCCGTCCGGCTGACCGGCGTCACCCGGAACCGCTCGACCACGCCGGAGCGGTACTCGGCGAGCAGCCCGAACCCGACGAACGAGCTGCCGAACAGCGCCAGCTGGGCGATCAACGCCGGCGTGAGCAGCATCCAGCCGTCCACTTCGGACATGCCCTGGGCGTGCACGGCCTTCACCATCAGCGGCCCGAACAGGAACAGGTACAGCAGCGGCTGCATGATCCCGATCAGCACCCAGGTCGGGTTGCGCAGTGCCGCCTTCATGTCGCGGCGGAAGATCAGCCAGGTGTCACGCAGCACGGCTGCCCTCCTCCGCTTCGCGCAGCGAGCGCCCGGTCAGGGTCAGGAAAACGTCGTCGAGCGTCGGCCGGCGCACCTGGACCGACCGCGTCGGGATGTCTTTGGTGTCCAGCGCGCGCAGCAGCTCCGGCAGCGCGACGTCGCCACGCGGCACCCGGAACCGGACCAGCCCGCCGGACTCGGACAGCTCGTGCGCGCCGGTGAGCCGTCCGGCGATCTCCGCGGCGTCCGCGCCCCGCTCCGGGTCGACGCCGACCTCGACGCGGTCGCCGTCGACCCGCGCCTTGAGCGCGTCCGGCGTGCCCTCGGCGACGATCCGGCCGCCGTCGATCACGATCAGCCGGTCCGCCAGCGCGTCCGCCTCGTCGAGGTAGTGGGTGGTCAGGAAGACCGTGATCCCCTGCTCGGCGCGCAGCCGGCGGATGTGCTCCCACAGGTTGGCGCGGCTCTGCGGGTCCAGCCCGGTCGACGGCTCGTCGAGGAACACCAGACCGGGTGAATGGATCAGCCCGAGCGCGATGTCGAGGCGTCGCCGCTGGCCGCCGGACAGCGTCTTGGCCGGCCGCTGGCCGAGGCCGGTCAGGTCGAGCTGCTCGGCGAGTTCGGCGCCGCGCGCGACGGCGTCGGCCTTGCTCATCCGGTACAGCCGGCCCTGCAGCTCCAGCTCCTCGGCGACCGTGGACTCGGGGGCGGTGCCGCCGCCCTGGGCGACGTAGCCGATGCGCTCGCGCACGCCGACCGGATCGGTCAGCAGGTCGCGGCCGCCGACGGTCGCGGTGCCCGCGGTCGGTTTCAGCAGGGTGGTCAGCATGCGCAGCGTCGTGGTCTTGCCGGCGCCGTTCGGCCCGAGGAACCCGACCAGCTCGCCCGCCGCGACGTCGAGGTCGACACCCCGCACCGCGTGTACTTCGCCCCCAGAGCGGCCCTTGCGGCGGAACCGCCGCTCGAGACCGCGTGCCGTGATCATGGAAACCCCTCTCGTCGGTAGTCAAAGTTGACTAGTTGACCCGCACACTGTGCCCGAGGCCGGGCCTGCTAGTCAAACTTGATTACCGGGACGACGGGGTGCCGAAGGCGTCGCCGCGCTCGTCGGCCATCACGTACTCGCCGGCCTCGAGCCGGGCGATCAGGCCCTGGAGCCAGGCGAGGCTGGTGTCGGTGATCCCGTTCCACAGCCGGAACAGCTCGCCGACGTGTTCGGGCGTGCCCAGCTCGATGTCCGACTTCAGCTCTTCGAGCATCAGCCGCGCCCGCCGCTGCTCGGCCTCCAGGTGCACCAGCCGGTGCCGCAGCAGGTTGATCACGCGGGCCCGCGGCAACGTCGTCATCAGCGAAATCGCGGCCGAGAGGTCGGGGTGGTTCAGCTCGGGATCGGACAGCGCCTTCGCCAGCAGCACCTGGTACTCCTGCTCGCCGTCGGCGGTGAGCCGGTAGGCCGTCCGGTCCGGCCCCGACCGCCCCGGCTCGACGTCGACCTGCTCCAGCAGGCCTTCGGAGTTCATCTTCTTCAGCGCGTGGTACACCGACCCGGGCTGGACGTTGGCCCACTTGTCCGCCGACCAGCTGAGCAGCTCGCGCCGCACCTGGTAGCCGTGCGCGCGGCCGAACATCCGTACGACTCCGAGCACGAGCAGCCGTGTCGCCGACAACCCCGGCCTCCCTCCCGACAATGCGCGTGACGCCCTCCGTAGGCTAATAAGGTATGAGCACCCCTGTGTTGACCGCGGTGGCCTGGCCCTACGCCAACGGCCCCCGCCACATCGGCCACGTGTCCGGATTCGGCGTCCCGTCCGACGTCTTCTCCCGCTACCAGCGAATGGCCGGCAACCGGGTGCTCATGGTGTCCGGCACCGACGAGCACGGGACCCCGATCACCGTCCAGGCCGACAAGGAGAACGCCACCCCGCAGGAGACGGCGGACAAGTACACCCGCCAGATCGGCACCGACCTGCAGGGCCTCGGCCTGTCCTACGACCTGTTCACGCGGACCACGACCGGCAACCACGCCGAGGTCACGCAGCAGATCTTCCTGGCGCTGCACCGCAACGGCTACGTCGTGCCCAAGACCACGCGCGGGGCGATCAGCCCGTCCACCGGCCGCACGCTGCCCGACCGCTACGTCGAGGGCACCTGCCCGATCTGCGGGTACGACGGCGCGCGCGGCGACCAGTGCGACAACTGCGGCAACCAGCTCGACGCCGCCGAGCTGATCAACCCGCGGTCGCGGATCAACGGCGAGACGCCGAAGTTCGTCGAGACCGAGCACTACTTCCTCGACCTGCCCGCGTTCACCAAGACCCTCGGCGACTGGCTGTCGACCAAGACCGACTGGCGGCCCAACGTCCTCAACTTCACCAAGAACCTGATCGACGACATGCGGCCGCGGCCGATCACCCGCGACCTCGACTGGGGCGTCAAGATTCCCCTCGACGGCTGGCGCGACCAGCCGCTGAAGCGGTTCTACGTCTGGTTCGACGCGGTGATCGGGTACTTCTCGGCCAGCGTCGAGTGGGCGCGGCGCTCCGGCAACCCGGACGCGTGGCAGGAGTGGTGGAACAACGCCGACGCCCGGTCGTACTACTTCATGGGCAAGGACAACATCACCTTCCACGCCCAGATCTGGCCGGCGCTCCTGTTCGGCCACAACGGCGAGGGCGACAAGGGCGGCGAGCCGGGCAAGTACGGCCGCCTGCACCTGCCGGACGAGATCGTCTCCAGCGAGTTTCTCACGATGAGCGGCTCGAAGTTCTCGACCTCGCGCGGGCGCGTGATCTACGTCGAGGACTTCCTGCGCGACTTCGGCCCGGACACGCTGCGGTACTTCATCACCGTCGCCGGCCCCGAGACCCAGGACACGGACTTCACCTGGGACGAGTTCGTCCGCCGGACCAACTTCGAGCTGGCCAACGAGTGGGGCAACCTGGTCAACCGGTCGATCTCGATGGCGCACAAGAACGTCGGGGCCATCCCGCGTCCGGAAGCGCCGACGGCCGCCGACGAAGAGCTGAAGGCGTTGTCCCGCAAGGCGTTCGACACCGCGGGCGCGCACCTGGCCCGGTCGCGGTTCAAGCTCGCGGCGAGCGAGGCGATGAAGGTCGTCACCGCGGCGAACAAGTACATCTCCGACCAGGAGCCGTGGAAGCTCAAGGACGACCCCACGCGGCGCGACACCGTGCTGCACACCGCGCTGCAGGTCGTCAGCGACGCCAACACACTGCTGACGCCGTTCCTGCCGCACTCGGCGCAGAAGGTGCACGAGGCCCTCGGCGGCACCGGCGTCTGGGCCGCCCAGCCGGAGCTGCGCGAAGTCGAGGACCTCGACATCGCCGGCCGGGTCAACCCGATCCTGACCGGGGACTACGCGGCCGAGCAGGCGAAGTGGGAGTCGACGCCGATCGAGGTCGGCCGGCCCCTGGCCAAGCCGACGCCGCTGTTCACCAAGCTCGACCCGGCGCTCGGCGAGACCGGCCCGGAGTGGGCGCCGATCACGAAGGACTAAGAGGGAATGCATGGGTGACGAGAAGCGCGAGCTGCCACCGGTCCCGGACCGGCTCCCGGTGTCGGTGGTGGACGCGCACACCCATCTCGACGCGTGCGGCGCGGTCACCGCGGCCGATGTCACGGCCATGGTCGACCGCGCCGAGCGCGCCGGCGTCGCCCGCGTCGTCACGGTCGCGGACGACCTCGCCTCGGCCCGCTGGGCCGCCGAGGCGGCGACGTGGGATCCGCGGGTCTGGGCCGCCGTCGCGATCCACCCGACGCGGACCAAGGAGTTCGGCGAGGCCGAAAAGTCCGAAGTGGAGCGCCTGGCCGCGGCCGAGCGCGTGGTCGCCGTCGGCGAGACGGGCCTCGACTACTACTGGGACTACTCGCCGCACGACGCCCAGCAGGAGGCCTTCCGCTGGCACATCGACCTGGCGAAGCGGCTGGGCAAGCCGCTGATGATCCACGACCGCGACGCCCACGAGGACGTGTTGCGCATCCTGGCCGAAGAGGGTGCGCCGAACGCCGTAATCTTCCATTGTTTTTCCGGGGACGCGGAAATCGCCCGCCGGTGCCTCGACGCGGGATACGTCCTTTCCTTCGCGGGCACGGTGACGTTCAAGAACGCCAAGGGCCTCCACGAGGCGGCGCGGCTGTGCCCGCCGGGGCAGTACCTCGTCGAAACCGACGCACCGTTTCTGACCCCCCATCCGTTCCGTGGACGGCCGAACGAGCCGTTCGGCGCCGCCTACACCGTCCGTCACCTCGCGACGCTCAGGGGCGAAGCTGTCCACGAAGTCGCCGAATCGGTCCGGACCACCGCCGAGCGGGTCTACCGACTCCCGAGCGTCACATCGGGTTGAACGCATTGCGACAAAAGGGTTCCCGCGTCCGCCACCTGATGGAGTGACCCAGATCACGACACTCCGGGGGGTGTTTGCGCAACCCGCCGCGACCCGTTACTGTCCCGTGATCGTGCCGGTCGGTACTGCACTCAGCAGTTGCCGGCTGTTACGCCCACAGTCACGTCAGTGCACGTCGGGGAAGCGGAACCGGAGTGAGGTACGACCCGGAACCGTGACGATGGCGCCGGCTGCGGGCCCAGACGTAAAGACGTCGCCCCGAACGGCGTCTTGGGAAAGGGAACGACCCGGTGACAGGTAGCAGACAGGCTGGAGCGCGCTCTACGGCCGTTCTCGACCGCGAGTTCGAGGACACCGCGTACGGCCAGCTCGACTTTTCTGACGACCCGAACATCACGCAGCAGGACATCCTCGCCGCGCTCGGCCCCGACGCCGACGCGATGATGGCCGAGATCGACGTCGACGTCGACGAGCTGATCCGGCTCATCAACGCCGAGACGACGTACCTGCCCCCGATCGTCATCCCGGACGCGCTCGAGGCGGACCGCACGGCGTCCCCGCAGGCCCGCAAGGCCGCGCTCGACGAGGGCATCCGCGAGACCACCAAGGTCTGGAAGCGCCGGTTCCTCAAGGGCGCCGTCCTGTCCGTCATGATCAGCATCGCCGGCGGCGGCGCGGCCGCGCTGGCGATGAACAAGAGCATCACCGTCGACGTCGACGGCCAGCAGCAGACCGTGCACACCTTCGGCGACACCGTCGGCGAGGTGCTCGAGGACGCGGGCCTGTCCGTCGGTGCGCACGACTCGCTGTCGCCCTCGCCGCAGGCCGAGGTCGGCGACGGCGGCGTCATCAAGCTCGAGCGCGGCCGCCAGCTGAAGCTGATCGTCGACGGCGCCGAGCACACCTCCTGGGTCCGCGCGACCCACCTCGGCGACGCGCTCAGCCAGCTCGGCATGGCCGGCGTCGACAAGCCCGGCACGTGGATGTCGATGCCGAAGAACGGCGAGCTGCCGCTGCAGGGCGCGACTGTCGAGATCAAGACGCTGAAGAACATCACGCTGTACGACGGCGCCAACGCGCCGAAGAAGGTCCAGACGACGGCCGTCACGACGAAGGAGTTCCTGGGCGAGTACAAGCTCACCCTGGGCCCGGAGGACCAGGCCGAGGGCGGCCTGGACGTCAAGCTGGTCGACGGCGCCGAGGTACACATCAGCCGCACCGGCGTCTCGACGGTCACCCAGAAGGAGACGATCGACCCGCCCGAGCAGCGCGTCGACGACCCGGACCTGGACAAGGGCAAGACCGAGGTCGAGGACCCCGGCACGCCCGGCGAGAAGATGGTGACCTACAAGGTCACGCAGAAGAACGGCAAAGAGGTCTCGCGCGAGAGCGTCTCCGAGCAGGTCATCACCCAGCCGAAGCCGAAGATCGTCCACGTCGGGACGAAGAAGGCCCCGACCCCGGACATCGGCGACGGCTCCGCGTGGGACCGCATCGCGCAGTGCGAGTCGGGCGGCAACTGGGCCATCAACAGCGGCAACGGCTACTACGGCGGCCTCCAGTTCGACAAGCGCACCTGGGACGCCTACGGCGGCGACCAGTACGCGGCCTACCCGAACCAGGCGTCGCGCGAGCAGCAGATCGCGGTCGCGGAGAAGGTCCGCGACGCCCGCGGCGGCTACAGCGCCTGGCCGGTCTGCGGCAAGAAGGCCTGAGGTCTTTCCGAAACAGCCCTCGTCCGACCGGACGGGGGCTGTTTCGCGTGCGCGGGCCTCGCACGGCAGGTTGCACCGAGCGGGGCGCGCCGGAGTGCGCTCGGTAGGCTCGTCCGGTGGTTGAACTGCTGGGACCTGCCGAGATCCGCGGGCTGGCGGCCGAACTCGACGTGCGGCCGACGAAAAAGCTCGGGCAGAACTTCGTGCACGATCCCAACACCGTCCGCCGGATCGTCGAGCTGGCCGGGATCTCGCCGGACGACGTCGTCCTGGAGGTCGGGCCCGGGCTCGGGTCGCTCACCCTCGGGCTGCTCGCCACCGGCGCCCGGGTCGTCGCCGTCGAGATCGATCCCAAGCTCGCGGAACGGCTGCCCAAGACCGTCGCCGAGCGGGCACCCGAGGTGGCCGGGAACCTCACCGTCGTCGGGGCCGACGCGCTGCGCGTCACCAGCGCCGACCTGCCCGGCGCGCCCACCGCGCTCGTCGCCAACCTGCCCTACAACGTCGCCGTCCCGGTCGTGCTGCACCTGCTCGCCGAGGTGCCGTCCCTGCGGTCCGGGCTCGTGATGGTCCAGACCGAAGTCGCCGACCGGATGGCGGCCGCGCCCGGCAGCCGGATCTACGGCGTGCCCAGCGTCAAGCTCGCCTACTACGGCCCGGCACGCAAGGTCGCCGCCGTGCCACGCTCGGTGTTCTGGCCCGTGCCGAACGTCGATTCCGCGCTCGTCGCCTTCGAACGCGGTGCCGCTCCGGCGTCCGACGACCGTGACCGGCTCTTCGGTCTCGTCGACGCCGCTTTCTCACAACGCAGGAAGACGCTCCGCGCCGCGCTCGCGGGCTGGGCGGGGTCGGCCGAACGGGCCGGTGAGCTGCTGACGGCCGCCGGCGTCGACCCGAAGAGCCGCGGCGAGCAGCTTGACGTGCACGACTTCGCCCGGATCGCCGCCGCGCGTTAGCTCCACTGTGGAAGCGGTGAAAATACGCCTTCCGCGCGCCGCTTCCCGCGATCCGGACACCTCCAGTCGTGTGATCTGGGCCAACGGGCTTGCTTTCGCTCCTCGGGATCGGTTTTACTCAGTACGTCCATCCCGAGCGACTGAGAGACCTGGCTCGCCGAAGTCGCAGCAACCACCCTCCGCAGGGCAGGTGCTACCGCCAGGACCGATGGAGGCCGTTTCCGATGAAGAGGGTAGCTCGCCCCCTGCTCCTGACCAGGCGTCGCGTCGTCGACGAAGGCCGCCGCTCCGTGACCGCATGTCGGCGCTCCCGCTGAGCTTTCCCGAGCCGGTCCACCTCTTCTTCCTGCACCGTCCATAACGGACGGAATTCGCTTGCGGCCGGGTGCCGCGCGCTGCGCGCACCCCGTTTTCTGGAGCCTTCGTGATCACCGTCGAAAACCTGTCCAAATCCTTTGCTGCCAACGGAAATTCGGTCATCGCCCTGCGCGACGTGAGCGTCGACGTCCAGGCGGGCTCGCTGTTCGGCGTGGTCGGCCCCGCCGGGTCGGGCAAGTCCGTCCTCGCCCGGTGCATCGCGCTGCAGGAGCGCCCCGACCGCGGCGTCGTCCGCCTCGACGGTCTCAACACCGGCACCCTCGACGGCCGGCGGCTCCGCGAGATCCGCCGCCAGCTCGGCGTCGTCTCGACCAAGCCCGAGCTTCTCGCCGAGCGCACCATCGCCGGCAACATCGCCTCCCCACTGGAGCAGCTCGGCGTCGACGGCCCGCAGCGCCGCAGCCGGGTCGGCTCCCTGCTCGACCTCGTGGGCCTGACGCAGCGTGCGGCGCAGCGTCCCGGTGAACTGACCGCCGGCCAGCTCCGCCGCGTCGCGGTCGCGAAGGCGCTCGCCGCGGCTCCCGCCGTGCTGCTCGCCGACGACCCGACCGCCGGGGTCGACCCGGAGGAGGCCGGCGCGGTGCTCACCGTGCTCGACCGCGCCCGCTCCGAGCTGGGCACCACCGTCGTGATCACGACGCCGGACGCCGGCGTGGTCCGGCGGGTCTGCGACGACGTCGCGGTGCTCGAAGACGGCACGGTCGTCGAGCGCGGCACGGTCCTCGACCTCATCTCGAACCCGGCCAGCCGCACCGCGCAGGCGCTGCTGCCCGCGATCGAGACGACGCGTTCGCAGGCGGCGCGCTACGACCGCTCGGTCGACGTCGTGCTGGTCGGCTTCGCGTCGGTCGGCGCGCTGCTGCCGGAGGCCGCGGGCCGGTTCGACGTCGAGTTCGCCACCATCGGCGGCGGCCTGACCCGGATCGGCGACACCCCGGTCGGCCGGTTCCGCCTGGGCGTCCGCGGCGAGCGGGCCGACGCGGCGCTGGCATGGGTCGCCGAGCGCGGCGGCCACGTGACGCACACCGCGCGCGGCCCCCAGGGCGTCGCGGCCTGACCCGGACATCCGTGAATGCCACATTCAGGGACACGGCGTTCCTGAATGTGGCATTCACGGCAGCGGACGCGAGCCGGAACCCGAACAGTCCGATCAGGATCGCGGACAGCTGCGGACGCAAGGCAGCTCCTGCGCGAAATCGCCGAGCGCGAAGGTCGCTTCGGGCCGGTGATCGGCCTGGCCCGGCGCAACGCGACGGCGCTGAAGGCCATCGCGCCGGGCGCCGACCGGATGCTCGGGCTGCACGCGCGGCTGTGCGGTGGCTCGGACGACCCCGAGGCGAGCCTGCGGGCCCGGTCGCCCGGGTCGCCGTCCAGCTCAACGGCCTCGAAAGCACGCCGCGCACGCCGCCGGAGGTGGCGCTGGACGTCGGGCTCGGCATCCTTTCTCCTGGTCGGAACGCGGGCACGTAGGCTGGTCGGGTGCTCGCCGTAGTTCCGCCCCCAGTCACCGTGAGGGTCCCGGCCAAGGTCAACCTGCACCTTTCGGTCGGTGACCTGCGCGAAGACGGTTACCACGAGCTGGTCACCGTGTTCCAGGCCCTGTCGCTGACCGACGAGGTCACCGTCGCCGTCACCGAAGAGCCGGGGCTGGAGATCTACGGCGAGGGCGAGGGCTCGGTGCCCGCCGACGGCACCAACCTGGCCTGGCGCGCGGCCGAAGCGCTCGCCGCGCACGTCGGCCGCGGCGAGCCGAAGGTCCGGATCGTGCTGCGCAAGGGCATCCCGGCCGCGGGCGGCATGGCGGGCGGCAGCGCCGACGCCGCGGCGACCTTGGTCGGGCTGGCGAGCCTGTGGAACCTCGACATCACGCGCGACGAGCTGGCCGAGATCGCCGCCGGACTGGGCAGCGACGTCCCGTTCGCGCTCTACGGCGGCACGGCGCTGGGCACCGGGCGGGGCGAGCAGCTGGTCCCGGTGCTGTCGCGGCACACCTTCCACTGGGTGCTGGCCTTCGACGCCGAAGGACTGTCGACGCCCAAGGTCTTCAAGGAACTGGACCGGCTGCGGGTGGACGGCAACCCGCCGCGGATCGGCTCGCACACGCCCGTCGTGGAGGCGCTGGCCTCGGGTGACCCACGGCAGCTGGCGCTGCTGCTGGGCAACGACCTGCAGGCGGCGGCGGTTTCGCTGCGGCCGGGCCTGCGCCGGACGCTGCGGGCCGGCGTCAACGCGGGCGCGCTCGCGGGCACGGTCTCCGGCTCGGGCCCGACGTGCGCGTTCCTCTGCGAAGACGCGCAGACGGCGGTCGAGGTCGCCGCGGAGCTGTCGGGCGCCGGGGTGTGCCGCACGGTCCGCGTCGCGCACGGCCCGGTCCCCGGCGCGCGCGTGGTCGGCGGCGACGACGCACCGCGCCCGATGCCGCCGCGGGTGCACGCCTGAGGCATCCACCATGGATTCCCCCAATCTCGGAAAGGAACGGCTGAGCGGATGGCCAACCTGGTCAACCTGGAGGCGGTGAGCAAGTCCTACGGGGTGAAGCCGCTGCTGGACGGCGTCTCCCTCGGCGTCGCGGCCGGGCAGCGCATCGGCGTCGTCGGCCTCAACGGCGGCGGCAAGACCACCCTGCTGGAAGTCCTTTCCGGACTGACCGAGCCGGATTCCGGGCGGGTGAGCCACGTTCGCGACCTGCGGATGGCCGTCGTCACCCAGCGGACCGAGCTGCCCGGCGGCAGCACGGTCGGCGACGTCGTGCTCGAACGCTACGGCGCCGAGCACGAATGGGCCGCCGACGCGCGCGTCCGGTCCATTGTGGACGGCCTGGGCATCACCGCGATCGGGCTGGACACGCCGACCGCCAACCTCTCCGGCGGCGAGCGGCGCCGCGTGTCGCTGGCCGCCGCGCTGACCGGCGAGCTCGACCTCGTCGTGCTCGACGAGCCGACCAACCACCTGGACGTCGAAGGTGTCCGCTGGCTGGCCGACCACCTGCTCGCACGCCGGATCGCGGTCGTGGTCGTCACGCACGACCGGTGGTTCCTCGACACCGTCGCGAGCCTGACGTGGGAGGTCGCGAACGGCCGCGTCGAACAGTACGAAGGCGGGTACGCCGACTGGATCTTCGCGCGCGCCGAGCGGGCCCGGCTGGCCGCGTCGGTGGAGGAGAAGCGGCAGAACCTGGCCCGCAAGGAGCTGGCGTGGCTGCGCCGCGGCCCGCAGGCGCGCTCGTCGAAGCCGCGCTACCGCGTGGAGGCGGCCGAAGCGCTGATCGCCGACGTCCCGCCGTTGCGTGACTCCGTCGAGCTGATGGCGTTCGCGAAGCGGCGGCTGGGCAAGACCGTGCTGGAGCTGGAGGACGCGAGCTACGCGGTGGGCGAGCGGACGCTGCTCGACCACGTCACCTGGCGGATCGGGCCGGGCGACCGGATCGGCCTGGTCGGCGTCAACGGCTCGGGCAAGACGTCGCTGCTGAAGCTGCTGGGCGGAGACGTCGAGCCGTCGACCGGGCGCCGGATCGAAGGCAAGACCGTCGCGCTCGCGCACCTGCGCCAGGAGCTCGACGACCTGCCCGGCGAAATGCGCGTGCTGCAGGCGATCGAGCAGGTCGCCGGCCGCGTCGTGTTCGGCAAGCAGGAGATGACGGCGTCGCAGCTCGGCGAGAAGCTCGGCTTCCCGGCGGCCCGCCAGTGGACGCCGGTGGCGGACCTCTCCGGCGGCGAGCGGCGCCGGCTGCAGCTGTGCCGGCTGCTGATGGCCGAGCCGAACGTGCTGCTGCTCGACGAGCCGACGAACGACCTGGACATCGACACGCTGCAGCAGCTCGAGGACCTCCTCGACGGCTGGCCGGGCACGATGGTCGTCGTCTCGCACGACCGCTACCTAGTGGAACGGGTCTGCGACACGGTGGTCGCGCTCTTCGGCGACGGCCGCATCACGCACCTGCCGGGCGGCATCGAGGAGTACCTGAACCGCCGCGCGGCGGTCCGCCCGGTCGCGGGCCCGGCGCCGTCGGCGGAGAAGGTGGAGGCCAAGAAGTCGGCGGCGGACCTGCGCGCGGCCCAGAAGGAACTGGCGCGCCTGGAGCGCAAGCTCGACCAGCTGCACGCCAAGGAGCAGAAGCTGCACGCGGCCCTGCTGGAGGTGGCCACCGACCCGGCGCAGCTGATGGAGCTCAACGCCGAGCTGAAGGGCGTCCAGGGCGAGATCTCCGACGTCGAGGCCCGCTGGCTGGAGACGTCCGAGCTGCTGGAGTGACTCAGGAGCACGCGGGCGGCTGCCGGACCGGCCGTTCGTAGTCGTAGAGCTTGAGGTAGATGCTCGGCACGTACCCGAGGTCCTGGCCGTGCACGGCGATCTTCAGCCACGTTTTCGTGGTCTGCGGCCGGTTGTCGCCGATGAGGCCGTCGTCGGTGAACTCCTCGCCGGTGTCCAGCCGGCAGGTGACCTCCACCCACGTCTTCGTCTCGACCGTCGACGTCACCTTCGCGTCCGCGCGCGGCTGCTCGAACACCGACATGAGCCGGGCCGCCAACCCGACGTCGACCTCGGCCGTCTTGGGCCCCGGCGGCACCGGCGTGCCGACGGTGACGGTGGTGGTGGGCCCCGGCTCGGACAGCGACTCCGGAAGGTTCGTCGCGGACCAGAGGCCGAGCCCGCCGACGAGCAGCCCGGCCAGAGCCAGCACGCCGACGGCGGCGACGGCCAGCTGCCAGCGCCGCAGCTGGGCGCGCAGCGGGACCAGGGCCGTCTCGACGTAGACCTCGGGCCGGGCCAGCGCGCCCAGCCGCGCCTTTTCGGCGGCCCTGGCGAACCTCGTCGTCCAGTTGCCGACCTCCGCGTCGGTCATCTCCATGGCCTGGAGCACGTCCTGGAGCAGGGACATGTCCGGCACGCGCTGCCCGCGCAGCACCGTGGACAGCGTGCTCTTGCTCCACCCGGACGTCTTCGCCAGCTTGTCCAGCGGCAGGCCGCGGCGCTGCCGCTCGGCGTTGAGCGCGGTCGCGGTCATGCGCAGCAGTTCGCGTTCGTCCTCCTCGACGGGTGCCGTCTGCGCGGTCCGGCGCTCTTCGTCGGCCGCGGCCCAGAGCCGGCGGACGTGGTCCGGGTCGCCGCCTGCCGTCCGGGCGAGCGCCGTGACGACCGTCAGCGACGGGAACGCCTTGCCGCTCGCCGCCCGCGAAAGCGTCGACGGGGAGACCTTGAGGTCGTTGCCGAGTGTCCGCAACGACCGGCCGCTCCCCTCGATCAGCCGCTTCAGCTCCCGGGTCAGCGCTTCCTCGGCCTCGCCCGGCGAGCCGCTCTCGGCGGCCGTGGTTTCGTCGGTCGTCACGGCTGGACAACGTCCGGCGCGGGCCCGGTGTTACGGCGCCGGCCGGCGAGGGCCGCGGTGAGCTGGACGAGCGAACCCAGGACCGTGACGACGGCGTCCGGGGTGTGGCCGGCCAGCAGCAGCACCGCGGCGAAGGCGAACACCAGCAGGACGATCGGGTCCGCCGGGACGGCACACAGCCCCGACAAGCGGCGGCGGACGGACGGGAACACGGACATGAGGACCTCCCCGGATCTCGCGCCGGCTCCCCGGCCGGCGTCGTCCTGCGATCGTGCGGGCCGGGGAAGGCGCCGGGAAGGCGAAGGCCGTTGCGACTTCGTGCGTGCCGGCCGTTGCGGCCCGGCGAACGTGCGCGCAACGGCCGGGCAACGCGCAACGGCGGCGCAGGCCACCGCCGTGAACAGGGGCGATCGGCCGCGCAACACCGGGGGACACCGCTGTGTTCGCCAGTTGGCACGCGGACGTTGACACTCAGACAGTAATGTTCCCGCCATGAGCAGGTTCGTGGACACGCTCGTCGCCACCGCGACGGAGCGGGGTCAGCAGCGTGGCATGGTCACCGGGGAGCCGAAGGAGCCGGTCCGGCGGACCTGGGGCGAGGTGCACGCCGAAGCCCGGCGGATCGCCGGCGGGCTCGTCGCGGGCGGGTTCGAGCGCGGCGGGGCCGTCGCGGTGCTGGCGGCGGCGCCGGTCCTCATCGCGCCGACCGTGCAGGCCGTGTGGCTGGCCGGCGGCAGCGTCACCATGCTGCACCAGCCGACCCCGCGCACCGATCTCGCCGAGTGGGCCGAGGACACCGTGCGGGTGCTGGGAATGATCGGCTCGGACCTGGTGCTGCTGGGCGAGCCGTTCGACCAGCTGGCCCCGGTGCTGGAGCAGAAGGGCATCGGGTTCAAGCTGATCACCGAGCTGGCCGGGGCCGAGCCGCTCGCGGACGTCGTCACCACCGAAGAGGGCGACACCGCGCTGCTGCAGCTGACGAGCGGCTCGACCGCCGACCCCAAGGCCGTCCGGATCACGTACGGGAACCTCTACTCCAACGTCAAGGCCATGGTCGAGCGCGCCGAGTTCGACTTCGACACCGACGTCATGGTGTCGTGGCTGCCGACGTTCCACGACATGGGCATGGTCGGGTTCCTGACCGTGCCGATGACCTTCGGCGTCGAGCTCATCAAGATCACGCCCGTCGAGTTCCTGGCGGGGCCGTTGATCTGGCCCGAGCTGATCACCAAGTACGGCGGCACCACGACGGCGGCGCCGAACTTCGCCTACGCGATCGTCGGGCGCCGGATGGCCCGCGTCGACGACGACGACGCCTACGACCTGTCGAAGCTGCGCATCGCGCTGAACGGCGCCGAGCCCATCGACGAGACCGCGGTCCAGACCTTTGTGGACGCCGGCGCGCGGTTCAAGATGCCCGCGGAATGCGTTTTCCCGGCCTACGGCATGGCGGAGGCGACTCTTGCGGTGTCGTTCGCGCCGTTGTTCACCGGGCTCACGCTGGACGTCGTCGAGGCCGACGCGCTGGAGGCGGAGAACCGCGCGGTGCCGGTGCCCGAGGGCGACCCTCGGCGCGGCACCGACAGCGTCCGGTCGTTCGCGCTGCTGGGCCGTCCGCTGGACGGCTTGGAGGCGGAGATCGTCGACGATTCCGGCCGGCGGCTCGGCGAGCGCGAGGTCGGCGAGATCCGGCTGCGCGGCGAGGCTGTGACGCCCGGCTACCTGACGATGGAGGGCCCGGTCGCGACGCAGGACGCCGACGGCTGGCTGAACACGGGCGACCTCGGCTACCTGGTCGACGGCCAGATCGTCATCTGCGGCCGCCGCAAGGACGTCATCATCATGGGCGGCCGCAACCTGTACCCGACGGACATCGAGCGCGCGGCGACGTCGGTCGAGGGGGTGCGTGCGGGCAACGCGGTGGCGGTCCGGCTGGACGCGGGCAGCCGCCGCGAGCGGTTCGCGGTGGTCGTGGAGTCGAAGCTGGCGGGCGACGCCGAGGCGGAGAAGAACCTGATGAAGCAGGTCTCGGCCCGGGTCCGCGACGCGGTGGACATGCGCCCGTACGCGGTGGTGGTGCTCCCGGCGGGCAGCCTCCCGAAGACGCCGTCGGGCAAGGTCAAGCGAGCGGCGACGGCCGTCCAGTTCGCGGACCGGATCCACAAGAACGCGGACGCCTGACCAAAGCGCCCCAATGTGGCCTTGGGTGCGTGTGGCGCACCGAAGGCCGCCTTGGGTGCGTGTGGCGCACCGAAGGCCGCCTTGGGTGCGTGTGGCGCACCGAAGGCCGCCTTGGGTGCGTGTGACGCACCGAAGGCCGCCTTGGGGCGCTTCGGGTCAGCGTTGCTGGAGGCGTTCCGCTCGGAGGGTGGGCGGGGTGGCGCGCTCCGTTGTCGCTTCCGCTGCCGTGCGGGCGCCCGGGAGGTCCGGGGCCTGGCCCGTGCGGGCGGCGAGCTGCTCCTCCACCGCGTCGAGGAACTCGTCGACTTCGCGCTCGTCGTAGCCGCGCTTGCCGATCAGCGGCTTCGAGAACATCACGTGGTGCACTTCGGCGGCGGTCAGGTCGTCCTCCTCGGCGAGCGTCTTGGCGATGCGCCGGACGAACTCGTCGACCTCGTGCTTCGCGTAGCCACGGCGGCCGATCGGGGCGTTACCGAAGGTGACCTCGGCGAGGTCTTCGGCGGTGAACGACATGGAACTCTCCGTCTCCGGGGTCTGGCGGTGCGAACTCCCGTACACCGTCCTAACCCTTGAACGGGTTCCCCCGGAAGGGTCGGACCCGAAGCTCACCCCGACGGGCGGCGCTGAGCCGCGATCGAGTGAGCCGGGACTACCCAGCGCTGTGTGGCCGGTTTCACACCGTCGTTAGCCGCGGCCGAACCACTTCCGCGGGCCCTGCGGCCGCGGCTGCTCGGCCGGCGGGCGCGGGTTCCGCAGCTCCACCAGCGCCGCCTCGGCCTCGTCCAGGAACAGGTCGACCTGGGCCTGGTCGTAGCTGCGCATGCCGACCGGCATGATCGTGAACTCGACGTAGTGGATGTCGTCGGGGGTGAGGATGTTGCGGCCGGAAAGGGCCTCGGCGATCAGGTCGAGGAACGCGTCGACCTCGTCCTCGTTGTAGCCGCGCCGGCCGAACCGGGGTCTGCCGAACGCGATCGCCCGGACGTCGTCGGGGGTCATGGCCTCACCTTGCCACCGATCTCAGCCCGCATGGAAGGCGTTCTGCGCGGCCGCGAGACCGGTGCCGATCAGCGCCTCGGTCGCGTCCGCGCACCGATCCACCTCGAACGGGAGCTCCTTGCGCTCGACCGTCGAAAAGTCCTTCAGCACGAAGTCGGCCGGGTCCTGCCTGCCGGGCGGGCGGCCGATGCCGAACCGGACCCGGTAATAGTCGCGGGTGCCCAGCGACTTCGTGATCGACCGGAGTCCGTTGTGGCCGTTGTCGCCGCCGCCGAACTTCAGCTTCAGCGCCCCGAAGTCGACGTCCAGCTCGTCGTGCACCACGACCACGCCGGACGGCGGCACCTTGTAGAACTTCGCCGCGCCGGCCACCGGGCCGCCGGAGAGGTTCATGTACGACCGCGGCTTCACCAGCACGACGCGGCAGCCGGCCAGCCGGCCTTCGAGGACCTCGCCGCCGGTCTTGTGCGCCTTGAACTTGCCGCCCATCCGCGCGGCCAGCTCGTCCAAGACCATGAAACCGACGTTGTGCCGGTTTCCGGCGTACTGGGGTCCGGGATTGCCGAGGCCGGCGAGCAATACCAGCTCGCCGGCCCCGGGCACGTCTTCGGTCATGCGGAAAAGGTAACAGCGGAGCGAAACTCCTCCGCCGAGGGAGGAAGGCGGATTATTCGGCCGCTTCGGCGGACTCTTCGCTCTCGCCGGCCTCGGCCTCGTCGCCGCCCTCTTCACGCTGCGGCTCGTTGACCGCCACGACCAGCGACTCGGGGTCGGTGACCAGGGTGGCGCCCTTCGGCAGCTCGATCTGGCCGGCGAGGATCTGGGTGCCGACCTCGGCGCCCTCGATCGAGACCTCGACCTGCTCGGGGATGTGCAGCGCCTCGACCTCGATCTGCAGCGTGTCGACGTCCTGGTTGACCAGGCCGCCGGGGCCGGGGGTGCCGGACACGACGACGGGGATGTCGACGGTGACCTTCTCGCCGCGCTTGACGACCAGCAGGTCGACGTGCTCGATGTAGTTCTTCAGCGGGTGCACCACGATGGTCTTGGTCAGCGCCAGCTCGCTGGTGCCCTCCAGGTCCAGGGTGATGACGGCGTTGGAGCCGTTCTCGCGGACGACGCGGGCGAACTCGATGGCCGGCAGCGCGAAGTGCCGCGGGTCCGAGCCGTGGCCGTAGAGCACGGCGGGGATCTTGCCGGCGCGACGCGTGCGGCGCGCGGCGCCCTTGCCGAACTCGGTGCGCGGCTCGACGGACAGACGTACCTCGGACACGGTGTGGCACTCCTTCAGATCAAGAACAGCATGCAGCGGCGGGGGAGCCGGTCGCTTTGTGGCAACGGTGTACGGGCGGTTTCGGCGGCGAGTTTCCGGGCGTGCACGACGACGGGGGCTACTCGAGCCGCCGCGTCGATCACGCCGGGCACCCCAGAAGGGCCCCGCCTCGCCGAGACAACCTCAAAAGTGTAAACCAACCTCATCACGGTGGGTTGCGGCGGGTGCCCGGCCCAGGCTAGAACCCTCCTGAACCCCGGTGCGTGACGACACAAATCCGGTGGCGGGACTCCACCGGCCGAGGTGTGCTCGGACGCAGCGGAAGAGCAGGGGCGACAGATGCGGGCTCGACGGGGCATCGCGGCGGCGGTGCTGCTGCTGGGCGGGCTGCTGGCCGGGTGCCAGGTGGCGGTCCCCGGCACGGCCGGGGTCTCGGTCGCCGGCCGGCAGACGGCCGACCGGCGGGCCCAGCAGCGCGACGCGGTCGACGCGGCCCTCACCGCGCTGGGCCAGGCGCCCGCGCTCGCCCTGAAAGCGACGACCAACGGCGCCGAGCAGCAGTTCCGGGTCACCCGCGGCGGCACCGCCGTCGGGGCGCTGCCGCTGGACGGCCGCGTCATCCAGGTGACGGCGGCCGCCGGCCAGTTCTACCTGCAGGCCGACGCGGACTACTGGAAGGCGCACGCCATCGACGAGGGCACGCAGTTCGGCACGAGCTGGGTGCGCTCGCTCGGCACCGAGCTGCCCTTCGACCCGGCCGCCCGGTTCGCCCCGCAGGCCCTCGCCGACGGGCTGCGCAAGGCACTGGCCGGTCTCGACCGGCTGAGTGACCCGGTCACGGTGAAGCTGCCGGACGGTACCGAAGCCTACGAGCTCGGTACCGCGCCGAGCGTCCTGCGCGTCACCACGGCCAAGCCGAACCGGGTCGTCAGCTTCGCCCCGGCGCTGCTCGACCCGCAGGCCGGGCCCAAGTTCGGTGCCGAGTTCCAGGTCGCCCCGCTGACCGGCGACGCGCTGAAGGCGTTCCACGCCGATCTCGACACCGCCGTCGGCGGGCTGGGCCAGCCGTTCGAGGCGCTGGTGCAGGCCAGCGCCGTCGTCACGAACGACAACCTCGACTGCAAGGACTTCGTCGGCTCCTGTATGACGACGGTCGACGTCTCCAACAGCGTGGTCGGCTCGCCGGCCTCGGGCGGCAAGAGCGTCGTCCACATCACGCTGTCGGTCGAGGTGAGCGCGGAGTCGCTCGGCGCGCAGACGTGCACGGCGGCCGGTGACGCCGAGCCGTACGCGACGATCAAGCTCTCCTGCGCGGTCAAGTTCAAGCTGCCCAACCGCACGGCCAGCTACCAGGTGCTGTCCAAGCCGAACGCGACCGCGGAGGTCCGCGCGGCGCTCGACGCGAACGCCGTGAAGGAGAAGGTCGCGGCCGAGTTCGCGGGCCTGGGCGGCTGAGCTGGACACCTACCCCGGGGTGCGTTGCTTCCGTTGAAGTAGGTGATCTTCCGTTCCTAGCATCGGCTGCACACAGCCGACTCGAACGGGAGCAGGACATGGCCAAGCTGGTGATTTTCGGAGCCACCGGGTACGCCGGGGGCAAGATCGGCGCCGAGGCGCTGCGGCGCGGGCACGAGGTGGTCGGCGTCGCACGCAACGCCGGCGCGGTGCCTGAGGGCGTCGACGAGCGGCAGGGCTCGCTGCACGACGAAGCGTTCGTGGCGGACCTGGCGAAGGACGCCGACGTGTTCGTGGTCGCGACGCCGGCCCGCGCGATCGACGGCAAGAAGCTGGTCGACGCCGTGCCGTCGCTGGTGCGGATCGCGCGTGAGCACGGGGTCCGGCTGTCGTTCGTCGGCGGCGCGTCGAGCCTGCTCGTCGCCGAAGGCGGCCCGCGGCTGTTCGACACGCCGGAGTTCCCGGCGGAGTACAAGGAGGAGGCCGGCAGCCACGCCGAGGTCCTCGACCTGCTGCGCGAGCAGCCCGAGGACCTCGACTGGTTCTACGTCAGCCCGGCCGCCGAGTTCGGTGCCTGGGTGCCCGGCGAGCGCACCGGCCAGTTCCGCCTCGGCGGCGACATCCTGCTGACCGACGAGAACGGCAGGTCGTTCATCGGCGGCGACGACTACGCGATCGCCTACGTCGACGAGATCGAGCAGCCGAAGCACCGCCGCGCGCGCTTCACCGTGGCTTACTAAGCTTTTTCGGCGTCCGGGTGGCGGAGCCCCCGGCCCGAGGCGGGGCCTCGCTTACCGAAGCTCGCGGATCACCGGCGCGAACGTTTCGAGGACCGGCTCGAACACCGTGATGTAGCTGAAGCCGTACCGCTCGCGCCGCGCCACCAGCTGCCCGGCGATCTCCTCGACCGTGCCCAGCAACAGCTGCGGCGCGTCGAGGAGTTCCCGGGCGTCCGCGACCGCGCTGCGCTCGGTCAGCTCGTGCCAGTGCGCGGCGGCCTTCTCGCGGTCGTCGGTGATCTCGACGTGCTGGACCAGCATGTTGTACTCGGCTTCGCGGTCGCCCAGGTGCGCCCGGACGTACGCGACGCGCTGGTCCATCGCCTCGGCGTTGTCGAGCTTGAAGGTGCCCGGCGGCTTGCCGGGCTGCTGCCGGAGCCCGCCGAACCCGACGACGTCCGCGTGCTCGGCGGCCAGTTCCAGGACCCCGTCGCTGTTGCCCGCGATGAGCAGCCGCGGGTGGCCGATGCCTTCGTCCTCGAAGTGTTTCCGCAGGTAGCCGAGGCTTTCTTTGAGGTAGCCGATCCGGTCGGCCGCCTTCTGCCACGGCAGCCCGGCGTTGTCGAACTCGCTCTTCATGTGTCCCGCGCCGAGGCCCAGGTCCAGGCGGCCGTCGAGCAGCGCGGCGGTCGAGGACGCTTCCCGCGCGAAGAGCGCGAGGTTGTAGAAGGGCACGTTGGACACGAGCGTCCCGAGCCGCGGCCGTTCGGTGACGGCGGCGGCCATGGCCAGCACCGGGAACGGCGCGAAGCGGCCGGTGCCGAGGTGGTCGGGCACGGTGATGACGTCGTAGCCGAGTTCTTCGGCCCGGCGGCACTTGGCGATCCACGCCTCGCGGCTGCCGATTTCGCGGAGGCTGACGCCGAACTTGAAGTTCCCCATGATCGGACGTTAGCCCCGGACACCCCCGCCGGGCGCGGGGTTTCGCGCCCGGCGGAAGGGAATCTCAGGCGTTGCCGTCGAAGAGGGACGTGACCGAGCCGTCCTCGAAGACCTGCTGGATGGCTTCGGCCAGCATCGGCGCGATCGACAGCACCGTCAGGCCCGGGAAGCGCTTCTCCTCCGGGATCGGCAGCGAGTTCGTCACGATGACCTCGCGCGCCTTGCAGGCCGAGAGCCGCTGCGTGGCCGGGTCGGACAGGATGCCGTGGGTCGTCGCGATGACGACGTCGGCCGCTCCTTCGTCGATCAGGGCCTCGGTGGCCTTCACGATCGTGCCGCCGGTGTCGATCATGTCGTCGATCAGGACGCAGAGCTTGCCCTCGACCTTGCCGACCACGCGGTTGGCGACGGCCTGGTTGGGCTTGTCCGGGTCCCGCGTCTTGTGGATGAACGCGATCGGCCGGTCGCCCAGCTGCTGCGCCCACTTCTCGGCCAGCCGCACGCGGCCCGAGTCCGGGGAGACGACGGTGATGTCCGCGTCGCCGTAGGTGGCCTTGATGTGGTCGGCCAGCACGGTCTGGGCCATCAGGTGGTCGACCGGGCCGTCGAAGAAGCCCTGGATCTGCGCGGTGTGCAGGTCGACGGTCATGATCCGGTCGGCGCCCGCGGTCTTGAACAGGTCCGCGATCAGCCGCGCCGAGATCGGCTCGCGGCCCTTGTGCTTCTTGTCCTGGCGCGCGTACGGGTAGAACGGCATCACCACGGTGATCCGTTTGGCGCTCGCCCGCTTGAGGGCGTCCACCATGATCAGCTGCTCCATCACGTACTCGTTGATGGGCGTGGTGTGCGCCTGGATGACGAAGGCGTCGGTGCCGCGGACGGACTCCTCGAACCGGACGAACAGCTCGCCGTTGGCGAACGTGTGCGCCGTCTGCGGGGTGATCGTCACGTTGAGGTGCTCGGCGACCTCTTCGGCGAGCTCCCGGTGGGCCCGTCCGGAGAAGAGCATCAAGTTCTTCTTCGGCGTACCTGACTTCGGACTCATGCTGGCGACTCCCCGTCGGTTCCTGCTGCTGACTCGGCGTCGAGCGCGGCCTGGGCCGCCTCCGCCGCGGGCGTACCCGGCCGGCGCCGGATCGCCCAGCCTTCGATGTTGCGCTGCGGCGGCGCCGACACCGCGAGTGTGCCCGGCGGGACGTCCTCGCGGATCACGGCACCTGCCCCACTGTAAGCGCCGTCACCGATGTGCACCGGGGCGACGAAGGTGTTGTCGGCACCCAACCGGACATGGGAGCCGATAACGGTCCGGTGCTTGTTCACCCCGTCATAGTTCACGAAGACGCTGGAGCAGCCGATGTTGCTGTGCTCACCGATGGTGGCGTCGCCGACGTAGGTCAGGTGCGGCACCTTCGTGCCCGCGCCGATGTCGGCCGACTTCGTCTCGACGAACGCGCCCAGCTTGCCCTTTTCGCCCAGCTTGGTACCGGGCCGCAGGTAGGTGAACGGGCCGACGTTGACGCCGTCGCCCAGCTCGGAGTCCGAACCGTGCACGCGGACGACCGACGCGCCCGCGCCGATCTGCACGTTCGTCAGGGTGCTGTCCGGCCCGACCGTGCTGCCTTCGCCGACCGACGTCGTGCCCTTGAGCTGCACGCCGGGCTCGATGACGACGTCACGGGCCAGCGTCACGCCGGCGTCGATCCAGGTCGTGGCCGGGTCGACGACGGTGACGCCCGCGCGCTGCCAGCGCTGCACGATCCGGCGGTTCAGCTCGGCGCCGAGGGCTGACAGCTGGACGCGGTCGTTGACCCCTTCGGTCAGCCACGGGTCGTCGACGACCAGCGCGCCGACGTGCAGCCCGTCGGCGTTCGCGATGCCCAGGACGTCGGTGAGGTAGAGCTCGCCCTGCGCATTGTCCGTCGAAAGGCGCGAAAGGCCGTCGCGCAGCACTGCGGCGTCGAAGGCGTAGACGCCCGAGTTGATCTCGGTGATCTCCGCCTGCTCGGGGGTGGCGTCCTTGTGCTCGACGATGCCGGTGACCTTGCCCGCCGGGTCGCGCACGATGCGGCCGTAGCCGGTCGGGTCGGCGACCACGGAGGTGAGCACGGTGACGGCGTTCTTCGCGTCGGTGTGCTCCTCGAGCAGGGCGCGCAGCGTCGTCGTGTCGAGCAGCGGGACGTCGCCGTAGCTGACGATCACGGTGCCGGTGAGGTCCGGCGGCAGGGTGGCCAGCGCGCACGACACGGCGTGGCCGGTGCCCTTCTGCTCGGCCTGCACGGCGGTGCCGACCGGGCGGCCGAGGGCGTCCCCGATCCGCGCGAGGCGCTCGCCGACCAGCTCGCGGCCGTGGCCGATCACCACGACGAGGTGTTCCGGGCCCAGGCCGGCGGCGGCCCGGACGGCGTGCTCCACCAGGGGCCGCCCGGCGATGGGGTGCAGCACCTTGGGGGTGGAGGAACGCATGCGGGTGCCTTCACCCGCGGCGAGGATCAACGTGCTCAGCGGGCCGGTCAACGACGCTCCCAACGGTTGCCAAGGGTGGCTTCTGTCGGGCACCGATCCTAACCGGGCTCTTCGGTCTCCCACGCCGGGTCGGTCGGAGGGGACTCGCCCGCCCACGCGGCCGCCGGATCGGCGGCCATCGAGTTGGCCGACGCGACCTGGTTGCCGCCGCCGCGTTTCGCCTGGTACATGGCCGCGTCCGCGCGGGCGAGGACCTGCTCGCCACGCTCCTGCGGCCGCAGCGACACGAGCCCGATCGACAGCGTGACGCCGTGCGAGAGGTGGTGCGGCAGGTTCGCGACCGACTTGACGGCGCGGCCGAGCGCCATCTTCGCCGCCGACGCCGGAGTGCCCGGGAGCAGGACGATGAACTCGTCGCCGCCGTAGCGGGCCACGAGGTCGTCTCCGCGCAGGGCGTCGCGAAGCGTGCTCGCGACGACGCGCAGCACGTTGTCGCCCTCGGCGTGCGACTGCTTGTCGTTGACGCCCTTGAAGCCGTCGAGGTCCACCAGGGCGACCGCGAGAGGCTGCGCGTCGGCCGACGAAGCCAGCTGGCGCAGCTTCTCGTCGAGCGCGCGCCGGTTCGGCAGGCCGGTGAGCGGGTCCTGCAGCGCCTGCTGGGTGATCGCGCCGTGCTCGGCGGACAGCCGTTCGTGCTCGCGGCGGGCGTTCAGGGTGGCGATCTGCGACTCGCGCAGGCTCCACATCTCGATCTCGAGCCGCCGCGCGTAGTCGATCAGCGACTCGCTGGCGCCGGACGCGTAGTCCGGGCTCGTGTCGAGCCGGGCCAGCTCGCGCGCGATGTTCAGCCGCATGGACGGCTGCGAGGTGTCGTCGGTCAGCGACTCGCGGGCGCCGCGCAGCACGTCGAGCGCCTCACCGCGACGGCCGGCCTTGTCCAGGCAGCGGGCCAGCGCGATGGCGACGATCTCGCGTTCGCCGGGGTAGCCGGTGCCTTCGTGCAGCTGCCGGAGCCGGTCGATCTGGTCGGCGCTGGGGCTGTGCAGCGCCTGCGCCGCGGCCAGCACGCCGACCTGGTCGACGGCCGGGACGTTCGCCTTCCGCGGGAACAGCGACTCGGTGAACGGCCCTTCGGCGGCGACGGCCATGGACGCGGCCGTCCGGAACTTCTCGGCGCTCTCGTCGTACTCGTCGATGCGTTCCAGCCGCAGGCCCCAGCCGAGCAGCATCTTGACCCGGTTCATCAGCTGCAGCGTGATCTCGTGCGGGCTGGCGCTCTCCCGGATCGCGGCGGCGGCCCGGCCGATGACCTCCTCGGCGGCCTCGTACACGCCCAGCTGGTTCAGCACGATCCAGCAGTCGTTCAGCGTCGACCACAGCATCCGGTTCCAGGCGCGGATGCCGACCTGGCGGTTCGGGATGGCGGAGTCGTCGAGGATGGCCAGCGCGCGGGCGATCTCGGTGAGCGCCGGGTCCTCCTGCGCGGCGATCACCAGCCGGCGGCCGCGCAGCGCGTGCGCGTCGGCCCGCAGCAGCGCGAGGCCGTGGCGGCGGGTGTGCGCGAGCATCTCGTCGAGCCGCGGCTCGGCCTCCGCGGCCAGGCCGCGGGTGATCAGCCGGGCGATCGCGGACGCGCGCAGCAGCTGCGCGATCATCGTCGGCTCGCCGCGGCGCTGGGTCTCGTCGAGCAGCTCGTCCATCTGCCCGACGATCTGCAGCTGCTGGGTGTACTCCGCCCGCTGGACCAGGGCGATCAGCTCCCGCGCGCGCCCGACGAGCCAGGCGTCGGACATCTCGGCCAGCGCGGGCCGCCTGGCCGCCCCCGGGTCGGTCGCCTCGTCGGTCAGCGCCAACCTCCCGGTGTCGTGGGTTCGGGGTCCTTCTGCTGCTCCGCCGCCAGGATTCGAACCTGAACTGTCAGAACCAAAATCTGAAGTGCTGCCGATTACACTACGGCGGATCGAACCTGGTCAGGATAGCGACGATCGGGTGTCGTCCGCGCGGGGGATGCATTAGGGGCCGGTGCGCCGGGTACCCCAGGTGTGGAATCGGGCACTCCCCAGCCGCCCGAACCTCCTGTACCGTAACTTACGGCATCGTAGGTTAGGTCACCCTTCGTCAAGGGCGCCCGTGTAGGAAGAAGTGAAGCGTATGACGGCCACGCTCGACCGTTCGCAGCCAACCGGGGAGCCGCCGGCCCCCAAGGGGCCCAAACCTGTCATCGACGGCACGCGCGGCATCGGCGTGCAGCTGTCGGTCTACTTCGGCGTGATCGCGCCGCTGGTCGCCCTGCTGGTGGCCGTGCCGTTCGCCTGGGGCTGGGGACTGAGCTGGGTCGACGTCGGCATCTTCGTCGTGTTCTACGCGGTCAGCGGGCTCGGCATCACCGTGTCGTACCACCGCTACTTCACGCACGGCTCGTTCAAGGCCAAGCAGTGGCTGCGCGTGTTCATGGCCATCGCGGGCAGCATCGCCCTGCAGGGCCCGGTGATCACCTGGGTCGCCGATCACCGCCGCCACCACGCGTTCTCCGACCGCGACGGCGACCCGCACTCGCCGTGGGCGTTCGGCACCTCGCCGTGGGCCATCGCCAAGGGTTTCTGGCACGCGCACATGGGCTGGCTGTTCGAGCGTGACCAGACCAACGCCGAGCGCTTCGCGCCCGACCTGGTCAAGGACCCGGCGATCAAGAAGGTCGACGAGCTGTTCTGGCTGTGGGCGCTGGTCAGCCTGCTGCTGCCGGCCGTGCTCGGCGGCCTGATCTCGTGGTCGCTGTGGGGCGCGGTGACGGCGTTCTTCTGGGCCGGGCTGGTGCGCATCTGCGTGCTGCACCACGTGACCTGGTCGGTCAACTCGATCTGCCACATGATCGGCGAGCGCCCGTTCGCCGCGCGCGACAAGTCGGCGAACTTCTGGCCGCTGGCGATCTTCTCCTTCGGCGAGTCGTGGCACAACCTGCACCACGCCGACCCGACGTCGGCCCGCCACGGCGTCAAGCGCGGCCAGATCGACATCTCGGCGCGGCTGATCTGGATCTTCGAGAAGTTCGGCTGGGTGCACGACGTCCGCTGGCCGACCCCCCAGCGGCTGGCCCGTATCGCCACCGAAAAGGCGTAGTCAACTACGCTGCTCGAATGTCGGGGAGACGACGTTCGAAGCGTGAGCAGGTCACCGGGGCGCGTCCGGCCGCCCCGGTGACGCGGGTCCGGATGACCGGCACCGAGCGGCGCCGGCAGCTGCTCAACGTGGCGCGGGCGTTGTTCGCCGAAAAGGGCTTCGACGGCACGTCGATCGAGGAGATCGCGCACCGGGCGAATGTGTCGAAACCCGTGGTGTACGAGCACTTCGGCGGCAAAGAGGGCATCTACGCGGTGGTCGTGGACCGCGAAACGCAGCTGCTGCTGGACCGCATGGTCTCGACGCTGCACGGCGGCCACCCGCGCGCGATGCTCGAACAGGCGGCGACGGCGTTGCTGTCGTACGTCGAGGATTCCCACGACGGCTTCCGGATCCTGGTCCGCGACTCCCCGGTGGCCAGCTCCACGGGCACGTTTTCGACGGTGCTCAACGACATCGCCAGCCAGGTGGAGCACATCCTCGCGCAGCAGTTCGCGGCCCGCGGCTACGACGAGAAGCTGGCGGCGCTGTACGCGCAGGCGCTGGTGGGCATGGTCGCGCTGACCGGCCAGTGGTGGCTGGACGCCCGCAAGCCGAAGCGCGACGAGGTCGCGGCGCACCTGGTCAACCTGGCCTGGAACGGGTTGTCCCACTTGGAGCACAAGCCGAAGCTGCGTCTCGCCTAGGGGAGCCGGCCGGCGTCGTGCAGGTGGTCGAAGATCAGCTGTGCCACCAGCGAGACCCGCGGCCGGTCCGCGTACCCGAGCCACGCGATCTCTTCGATCTCGCTGCTCGCCTCGAGCGTCCCCCGGTACTCCGCCGAATAGGCGGCCGTGCGGACGAGCGTGCCTTCGGCCTTCCCGTGTGCCTGGCCTTCGAACGTGCCCGCCGGCCGGATCGTCGACGGCGTGATCTCCACGGCGAGCTCCTCGCGGATCTCCCGGACGAGCGTCTCGGCGTCCGTCTCGCCCGGCTCGCGCTTGCCGCCCGGGAGGTAGAACTTGTCCTTGCCGCGGGACCGGGCGACCAGGACGCGGCCGTCGACGACGTGGATCCAGGCGACCTTGTCGATCACGCCAGTGCCGCCAGGACTTCTTCCGTGGTCACGACGGTGCCGAGCCGCGGGAAGATCTTCGTGATCGCGTTCTCGTGCGAGAGGTCGGAGAGTGCTGTCATCGCGTCCGACACCGCGACCGTGTCGTAGCCGTGGTCGGCGGCCGCGCGGAGCGTCGACTCGACGCCGAATTCGGTCGCGATGCCGCCGAAGTACACCGTGCGGACGCCCTGGCCGCGCAGGTACTCGTCCAGGCCGGTGCCGGCGAACCCGCCGATCGTGTACTTGGTGACGACCTTGTCGTCCTCCGGGTCGAACGCCAGCTCGCTGCCCGGCGGGTTGTCCGGCCGCGACACCTGCACGACCACCACGGGCGCGCCGGCCGCGCGGAACGCCTTCCGCAGCCGCAGCGCGTTCGCGAGGACTTCTTCGCCGCGGTACGGCGTGGTCGGCAGGGCCAAGATCCGCTGCTGCAGGTCGATCAGCACGAGCGCGGACGTGGCGGGGTCGATCTCGGTCATGTCCCCGATCTTAGGCATGGCGGCGGCCGCCGGGCAGGTGGCCGCCCGAGCGGTCCACTGTGGCCGGTCGGTGGAGGCCGGTCGGTGGAGGCCGGTCCCCGGCCGCCAGGTCGGCGATGGCGGCCGGGGACCGGCGCGGTGCTGCCGCGGGAAGACGCTCTTCGGACCGCGTTCAACACGCGTCGGTGTCTTGCCGTCCACCATGGTCCGCGATCGGGCGCCCCGGCGGGAAGTGCCCACGGCACGCCGCGGCCGTGCTTTTCCCATGATCAGCCGGGGGTGACCTTCAGCAGCTTGTCGTCGGTCCCGTCGGACGTCGTCACGTACAGCGCGCCGTCCGGTCCGCTGCGGACGGCCCGCAGCCGGCCGAACTTGTCGTCGAACTCCGGCGGCAGCGAGACGTCGAGGACCTTGCCCGCCGGGTCCAGGTGGTAGAGCAGCAGCTTCTGGCCCTTCAGCGCGACCACGACGAGCGCGCCGTCGTCCTTGCCCCACTGCGACCCGGTCAGGAAGGCGTCGCCGCTGATCGCCTCGGTGATCTTCCCGGACGTCCACAGTGGACTGACCGCGTCCGGGAACCGCTTGAGGTCCGTCATCGGCACGCTCTCGTCGTAGCTGGAGTCCGTGCCGCCCTTCGACGGGTCCCAGCCGTAGTTGCCGCCGGGCTTGAGGAGGTTGACCTCGTCGTCGAAGGCGGGCCCGTGCTCGGTGGTGATCACCTGGCCGCTGCCCGGCCGGATCGCCACGCCCTGGACGTTGCGGTGCCCGTACGTGTAGACCAGCCGCTCGTGCGGGTCCGAGGACGTGATGAACGGGTTGTCCGGCAACGGTTCGCCGGTCTTCGCGTCCAGCCGCAGCACCTTGCCGCCGAGGGAGTGCCGGTCCTGCGCGACGCTCGCGCGAGCGGTGTCGCCGGTGCCGACCAGCAGCGCGCCGTCCGGCGCGAACGTCGGGCGGCAGCCGGAGTGGCGGCCGCTCGGGTTCACCGGCAGGCCGGTGAGCAGGTTCTTGACCTTGGTGGCGCTGGTGCCGTCCGCGGCCAGCTTCCACGTCACCAGCCGGATGTCGACGGCCTTGCCGTCCTCCTGGTGGTCCTGGCAGGTGATGAACTCGCGGCTGGTCGTGAAGTCGGGGCTGACGACCATGCCGAGCAGCCCGCCTTCGCCTTGCACGAGGACGTCGGAGAAGTCGGCGCGCACGTCGGTCGCCTTGCCACCGCGGACCAGCGCGAGCTTGCCGGGCCGCTGCGGCACGAGGATGCCGCCGTCGGGCAGGAAGCCGACGTCCCAGCCGTGCTGCAGGCCGGCGGTCACCGTCTCGACCTTGAACTTCCCGCTCGGCGCGGCCGGGGTCGCCGCGGCCGGGACGCTCTGGACCGGCGCGCTCGACGCGCCCGTGCAGGCCGCGACCAGCAGGGACAGCGCACCGATGAGACCCAGCACACACCGCATACGGCTCATCTTCCCATCAAGTGGTGAAATCGCCGTTCGCCGTCACCTCCGTCAGGAACGCCAGTTCGGGTGAAGCCGTGAAGTAGTGGCCGGTGCCGGGAAGCACGTCGACCCGGGCGCCGGCGGCTTCGAGACGCCGTTTCGTCGGCGCGGAGCCGACCATGGCGTCTTCGGCCCCGGCGACGGCGTACACCGGCATGGTCAGCCGGGCCAGCGCGGCGTCGCCGAAGACCGGGGGCCCGCCGCGGTACCGGTAGTGCGCGGCCACGACGAGCTGGTGCGCCACGACCGGCGACGACAGCGGCTCGCCCAGCGCGCCGGCCATGGCCCGCCGTCGTCCCCGCTCGCCGAGCAGCGTGAGCAGGACGGCCTTGACGGCGAAGCCTTTCTTCATCGGGCCGAGACCGGCGGGGCACCGCAGGGCCAGCGCGGCGACGCGCCCGGGCCGCCGGGTCGCGTAGTCCAGCGCGAGCCAGCCGCCGAGCGACGAGCCCAGGAAGGCGGCCCGCGTCACGCCGACGTGGTCGAGCACGGCGTCGAGCCACAGGGCGTACCGATCGCTCTTGAGTGGTGGACGCGTCTCGGCGCTGAGTCCCGGTTCCCCGATGACGTCGACGGCGTACACCCGGAATCGCTCCGCCAGCGACGCGATGCGCGGCGCCCACTCGGCCGAGTTGCTGCCGGAGCCGTGCAGCAGCACCAGCGGTGGCGCGCTTTCCGGCCCGGAGGCCAGGGCGAACGTCTCGCCTTCGGCTGTTGGTATCCGCAGCCGTTCGTGGGCGACGGGCCAGGCGGCCAGTGCTTCGAGGTACCGCTCACGTAGGAGGCGTGCGCCGGCTTCGGACTTGTATATATTCATGTAAACGACTCTATAGTCACCTCGCAAATGGATAAATAGGGAGTTATCACGAACCTGGACGCACCAGCCCGGACTCGTAGGCGAACACGACCGCGTGCACCCGGTCGCGCAGCCGCAGCTTCCCGAGGATGCGTCCGACGTGCGTCTTCACCGTCGTCTCGCCGATGTACAGCTTCGCGGCGATCTCGCTGTTCGAGAGGCCGCGGGCGACGAGCCCCAGCACGTCCTTCTCCCGCTCGGTGAGGACGCCGAGCTTCGCGACGTCGACGGGGTCGCGGTCGTCGGCGAGGTAGCGGTCGAGCAGCCGCCGCGTGACCGAGGGCGAGACCATGGAGTCGCCGCGAAGCACCCCGCGGATCGCGACGAGCATCTCGTCCGACGGCGCATCCTTGACCAGGAACCCACTGGCACCGGCGCGCAGCGCGGCATAGGCGTACTCGTCGAGGTCGAAGGTGGTGATGATCAGGACGCGCACGTCGGGCAGCTGGGCGCAGATCCGCCCGGTGGCGGCGACGCCGTCGAGCACCGGCATCCGGACGTCCATCAGCACGAGGTCCGGCCGGAGTTCCCGGGCCTTGGCGACGGCTTCCTCGCCGTTGACGGCTTCGGCCGCGACGACGAGGTCGTCCTGGCTTTCGACGATCATCCGGAGCCCGACGCGGACCAGTTCCTGGTCGTCGCAGAGGAGGACGCGGGTGGTCATGGACGGACCACCAAGCTCGCGCTCGGTCGGTAGCCGCCCGGGGGCGGGGTCGCCAGTACCCAGGTGGTCATGAGCGCACCGCCACGTTCGCGGCCGCTTGGTTCCGCCGTCCGGCGGGGGCCCGGCTACCGGTGCTCGGGTGGTCGTGGCCACACCGCCGGGCTCGTGCCGCGCGGTGCCCGCTGGCCGAGGACGGGGCGGCCGCTGGCACTCGGGCAGTCATGGCTGCACCGCCAGGCTCGCGCTCGCTTGGTAGCCGCCCTTCGGCGGGGACCCGGCCGCCGGTACTCGGGTGGTCGTGGCTACGCCGCCGGGCTCGTGTTGCGCGGTAGCCGCCGTTCGGGGGCGGACCCGGCGCCGGTGTGCGGGTGGTCGCCGATGTATCGCCAGGCTGGTGGCTGCTTGGTTTCCGTTGTTCGGCAGGGGCTCGGCTGCTGGTGCTCGGGTGGTTGTGGTTGCATCGCGGGGCGCGTGCCGCGCGGTAGCCGTAGTCCGGGGGCGGGGCGGCCTTCGGTTCGTGGCCGCTTGGTAGCCGCCGTCCGGCAGGAGCCCCGCCGCCGGTGCTCGGGCGGTCGTGGCCACGCCGCCGGGCTCGTGCCGCGCGGTACCCGCCGTGCGGCAGCAGGGCCGCCAGTGCCCAGGTGGTCATGGCCGCACCACCAGGCTCGCGCCCACGCGATAGCCGCCGTCCGGCAGAGGGCCCGTCGCCAGCTGGCCGTGGTACATCTCCACTCGCTGGCGCATTCCCGGCAGCCCGCGTCCCGATGACGGCAGTGCCGCCGCGGGGGATGCTCGGCCGCCCGTGTTCGTCACCTCTATGCGGATCTTCTCCGGTGCGAAGGCGACTTCGACTCGGCCCGTCGCGTCGGCCGGGGCGTGCTTGATCATGTTGGTCAGTGCCTCCTGGACGATCCGGTACGCCTGCAGCGCCGCGCTCGCGGGCAGGCCCGTGGGGTCGCCGGTCACTTCGAGCGTGACAGGACGGCCGCACTGCTCGACCAGCCCGCGCAGTTCGGCCACCGTCGGCTGGGGACTGCGCGCCCCCTGGCCGGCGTGCAGTACTTCGAGGAGCCGCCGCAGCTCCGCCAGCGCGTCGCGGCCCGTGCGGCCGATCGTGTCCAGCGTGCGGTCCACCGCCTCCGGGTCGCGGTGCCGGGCCAGCTTCGCGCCCTCGGCGTTCAGCACGATCACGCTGATGCTGTGCGCCAGGACGTCGTGCAGTTCGCGGGCGATCCGGGCGCGCTCCTCCGCCACCGCCGCGCGGGCCTGTGCCTCGGTGCGCCTGTCCTCCTCCGCGGTCAGCTGCGCCTTGGCGCGGAAGAACTCGCCGAGCGTCCACGCCGCGAGGTGGATCGGCATGATGCCGACGACCGTGAGGGTCGGGTTGTCGGTGAACGGGCCCCAGCTGACCCCCCACATCAGGTCCAGCCCGAGGATCGCCGCCGCGGTCAGCGCGCCGAACCGGCGGTCGCCGCGCTGCACGAGGTTGAACAGGACGACCGCCATGCCCAGCTCCGCGCGGCCGCGGTCGTAGGCCCAGATTTCGTTGGTGTACGTGACGAGCGCGCCGGCGAGGATCAGCACCGCCACCGTGCGCGGGAACCGGCGGCGCACGAGCAACGGCAGCAGGAACAGCATCGGGATCGCCCGCACCGCCCACGAACCCTGCCCGGCCCAGTTCGGCGCGAGGAACACGAACACGGCGTACAGCGGCAGGTCCACCGTCCACCGGTGCCTGCGTACCCACACGACGAGTCGCTCCATGCCACCGAACGTAACGCCGGGACCCGGCCCCGGTCGTCATCCCTTCGGCCCGATCGGGTCCTCCCTTGGGAGGACGAGACCGGTCGATCCGACGGATTCGCGGTGACTCCCGCTGTTCCTAGCGTCGGCAGCATGTCGATCACCAGGGAGTTCTTCCGCCACCCCGTGCTGACGGGCGCGATCGCGCCGAGCTCGCCGCGGCTGGCCGAAACGATGACCGCGGGCCTCGGCCTGGAACGCGCGGCCCGCGTCGCCGAGCTGGGGCCGGGCACCGGCGTGTTCACCGAAGCGGTCCTCACGCTGCTTCGCCCCGAAGCGCGCCTGACCGCCGTCGAGATCAACCCGCGTTTCGCCGCCGCGCTGAGTGAGCGCTTTCCGCAGGTCGACGTCGTCACCGGCTCGGCGGAACACCTCGCGCTGAACGGCGTCGACGTCGTCGTCTCGGGTCTGCCGTGGACCGCCATGGCCGCGGACCGGCAGCGGCGCATCCTCGACGCGGTCACGGCGGCACTGGCCCCGAACGGCCGCTTCACGACGTTCGCGTACGCCCACGCGGCCTGGACCCCGCCCGCGCGTCGCTTCGCCGCTTCGCTGCGAAGCCGTTTCGCCGTCGTGGAGCGCACTCCGATCGTCTGGCGGAACCTGCCACCCGCGTTCGTCTACCGCGCGGCGCTGCCGGTGGCGGTGGGGAGGACGAGGCATGGACAGCCTGCTGCGGCCACTGCTTGACGCGCCCCCGCCGGCCGTCTACCTGTTCTGTGCCGCCGTCATCATGGCGGAGACGGCGTTGCTGCCGGGAATCGTGCTGCCGACGTTGTCCACGTTGCTGCTCATGGGTTTCCTCGCCGAGCGGGGAACGCTCCACCTGGGACTCGCGCTGGCGGTGGCGGTCCTGTCAGCGGTAGCCGGCGACCAGCTGGCGTACTGGGAAGGGCGCTGGTGGGGTCCGCGCCTGGCGCGCCGCGTCGGCCGGGATCGCTGGCAGCGCGCGGAGTCGGCGATCGCGCGGTACGGCGTCCCGGCGGTGGTCGCGGGCCGGTGCCTGGTCGGCTTGCGGACGCTGGTGCCGCGCGTGGCGGGCTCGGCGGCGATGCCGTACCCGCGCTTCGCTGTGGGCAGCGTGTGCGCCGCGGTGCTGTGGGCGAGCGCGGAGCTGCTGGCGGGTCACCTGGCCGCGGTGGTGCTCTGAAGGCGTTCCGCGGTTTCGGCGTCCGCGGGCAGGAACGTCTCCAGCTTCAGCTCCGACACCGTGACGTCGGCGGCGGTCGCGAACGTCGTGATCGCCGTGATCAGCCGCAGCTCACCGACCGAAGTGGACAGCCGGACCGGGACGGCGAACCCGAGGTGGCTCTCGTCCGGCGGCCGTTGCGGTGGCAGGTAGCCCTCCAGCTCGGCCAGCTGCGCGGCCAGCCGGTCGTCCGGTGTGCGGGCCAGGTCGTTGCGGAGGCGTTCGAGGATGTGCCGGGCCCAGTCGTCGAGGTTGCGCACGCGCGGCGCCATCCCGCGCGGGTGCAGCGCGAGCCGCAGCGTGTCGACGGGCTCCGGGAGCAGCTCGGGCGCGACCCCCTCGGTCAGCAGGCCGAAGGCGGCGTTCTTCGCGACGAGCATGCCGTAGCGGTCGACGACGATCGCGGGGTAGGGACGATGGCCGTCGAGCAGCCGCCGCAGGCCGTCGAGCACCGGGCGGATCGCCGGGTCGTCCAGCCGGGTTTCGGGGTACGTCGGTGCGTAGCCGGCGGCGTGGAGCAGGCCGTTGCGCTCGCGCAGGGGCAGTTCGAGCGACTCGGCGACGCGCAGCACCATGCCGCGGCCGGGCAGCGAGCGGCCGCTTTCCATGAAGCTGACGTGCCGCTGCGTCGTCCCCGCGCGCAGGGCGAGGTCGAGCTGGCTGAGCCGCCGCCGGGTGCGCCAGTCCTTGAGCGCCGTTCCGAAGTCCACGGCTCCATCTTGCTCCGCCGGGCCATTCCCTCCGGGGAATTGAGGGCATACCGCGCTCCGGTGAGGCTTCCGGCATGACGAACTACGGCCTGGTCGTACCGACCTACCAGCCCATCCTCGACGCCGGGCGGACCGCGCCCGAGCTGGTCGACGCCGCCGTCGAGGCCGAACGCCTCGGTCTCGACTCGGTGTGGGTGGGCGACACGCTGGCCCGCGCTCCGCTCGACGCGTTCACCGTTCTGGGCGCTTTCGCGGCGCGGACCTCACGGGTGACCTTGGGGACGTCCGCGCTGCTCCCGGCCCTGCGGAACCCGCTGCTGTCGGCGAACCAGCTGCTGTCGCTCGACCTGCTGAGCGCCGGACGGCTGACGGTGGCGGTCGGCGCCGGGTTCGCCGGCCGCAGTGAGCCGGAGTTCGCGTTCGCGGGCGTCCCGTGGGAGCGGCGGCGGGCGCGCCTGGACGACATCGTGGCGCTGTGGCGGGCGGCGTGGAGCGGCGCGTCGTCGTTCCACGGGTCGGTGCTGCACTACGACTCGCTGCCGTCCTTCCCGGCGCCGCACCGCCCGGGTGGCCCGCCGGTGTGGCTGGCGGCGTACACGCCCGGAGCGCTGGAGCGCGTCGGGAGGCTGTACGACGGCTGGCTGCCCTACCCGCCCGACCCCGCCGACTACGTGTCGGGCCTGGCCACGATCCGCGGCCTCGCGTCCCGGCCGGTCACGCCGGCCCTGTTCGCGACGGTTCTGGTCGAGGACGACGCCGAGCGCGGGCGCGTGCTGCTGGAGGAGTACTGCGTGACCAACTACGGCCGCCCGGCGAGCTTCGTGCAGGGCATCCAGATGCAGGTCACGGGCTCGGCGGCGGAGGTCGCGGCCCAGCTGCGTCGTTACGAAGGCGCCGAGCACGTCCTGCTGCGGATCGCGAGCACGGACCCGAAGGTCTTCGACGAGCAGCTGCCGCGGCTGGCGGAGGTGGCGGCCCTCCTGCGCGGCCGGCCGTGACCGGCCGTGACCGGAAACTTGTCGGGGGTGGCACGTAGGCTGGGACCGTGACCGACGCTCCACTGTCCGGACTCCTCACCGCCATCCTTCCCGACCCGGCCCTGCGCGGCGTGGTCGAGCGCGCCGGCGCGCCGCTGCTCGAGCTGCAGGGCCCGATCGCCGCCCGGCAGCTCGTCGCCGCCGCCCTCGCGTCGGACGACGGCGCCGGCAAGCCCGTGCTCGCCGTCACCGCCACCGGCCGCGAGGCCGACGAGCTGACCGCCGCGCTCACCGCGCTGCTCGGCGACGGCAAGGTCGCCGACTTCCCGTCCTGGGAGACCCTCCCGCACGAGCGGCTCTCCCCGCGCGCCGACACCGTCGGACGGCGGCTGGAGGTGCTGCACCGGCTGAAGACGGGCGACGACGACCTGCGCGTGGTCGTCGCGACCGTCCGCAGCCTGATCCAGCCCATGGCACCCGGCCTCGGCTCGCTGCGGCCGGTGGAGCTGGCCGTCGGCGTGGAGGAGCCGTTCGACGAGCTGCTCGAGCGGCTCGTCGAGCTGGCCTACACCCGCGTCGACATGGTCGAGAAACGCGGCGAGTTCGCCGTCCGTGGCGGCATCCTCGACCTGTTCGGCCCGACCGCGCAGCACCCGGTCCGGATCGAGTTCTGGGGCGACGAGGTCAGCGAGATCCGCGCGTTCGCCGTCTCCGACCAGCGGTCGCTGCCCGGCGAGATCCGGCGCGTCACCGCGCCGCCGTGCCGCGAGCTGCTGCTCACCCCGCCGGTCAAGGAGAAGGCCGCGCAGCTGGCGAAGACGTACGAAGCCGACGCCCACCTGGCCGAGATGCTCACCAAGCTCGCCGACGGCATCCCGGTCGAGGGCATGGAGGCCCTCATCCCGGTGCTCTGCGAAGGCGAGCTGGAGCTGCTGACCGACGCGATGCCGGTCGGCGCCCACGTCCTGCTCACCGACCCGGAGAAGATCCGCGCGCGGGCCGCCGACCTCGTGCGCACCGGCCAGGAGTTCCTCGAAGCCTCCTGGACGACGGCCGCGGCGGGCGGCCAGGCGCCGATCGACCTCGGCGCGTCCGCCTACCGCGCGCTCGACGAGATCGCTTCGCACGCGCAGGACACCAAGCGCCCGTGGTGGACGCTCACCCAGCTGACCAGCGAAGACCCCGACGTCTACCGCGTCTCGGTCGAGGCCGCGCCGTCGTACCGCGGCGAGCTGGACCGCGCGATGACGGACCTGCGCGCCCACACCGCGGCGGGCGGCACGGCGGTGCTCGTCGTCGCCGGTCAGGGCACCGCGTCGCGCGCGGTCGAGCAGCTGACGGGCGCCGACGTCCCGGCGACCCAGGCGGGTGACGGCCTCACCGGCATCCCGGCGCCCGGCATGGTCACGGTCACCTGCGGTGGCCTCACCGACGGCTTCGTCTCGCCGGAACGCGCACTGGTCGTGCTCAGCGAAGCCGACCTGACCGGCCGCGGCGCGGGCGCCGGAACGTCCACAAAGGACCTCAACACCAAGATGCCGTCCCGGCGGCGCAACGCCGTCGACCCGCTGGCGCTCAAGGCCGGCGACTACGTCGTGCACGACCAGCACGGCATCGGCCGGTTCGTCGAGATGGTCCAGCGGACGGTCGCCGGCGCGACGCGCGAGTACCTCGTGCTCGAGTACGCGTCGTCGAAGCGCGGCCACCCGGGTGACCGGCTGTTCGTCCCCACCGACCAGCTCGACGAGGTCTCCCGCTACGTCGGCGGCGAGCTGCCCACGCTCAACAAGCTCGGCGGCTCCGACTGGAAGAACACCAAGGCCAAGGCCAAGAAGGCGGTCAAGGAGATCGCCGCCCAGCTCGTGCAGCTCTACGCCGCGCGCCAGGCCGCGCCCGGGCACGCGTTCGGCCCGGACACGCCGTGGCAGCACGAGCTGGAAGACGCCTTCCCGTTCACCGAGACCAACGACCAGCTCGCCGCCATCGACGAGGTCAAGGCCGACATGGAACGCGGCGTCCCGATGGACCGCGTCATCTGCGGTGACGTCGGCTACGGCAAGACGGAGATCGCCGTGCGCGCCGCGTTCAAGGCGGTGCAGGACGGCAAGCAGGTCGCCGTCCTCGTCCCGACGACGCTGCTGGCCCAGCAGCACCTGAACACGTTCACCGAGCGCATGCGGTCGTTCCCGGTGACGATCAAGGGCCTGTCCCGGTTCACGAACAAGACGGAGTCGGACGTCATCCTGGAGCAGCTCGCCGGCGGCGAGGTCGACATCGTGATCGGCACGCACCGGCTGCTGCAGACCGGCATCCGCTACAAGGACCTGGGCCTGGTGATCGTCGACGAGGAGCAGCGGTTCGGCGTCGAGCACAAGGAGCACATCAAGGCGCTGCGCACGCACGTCGACGTGCTGACCATGTCGGCGACGCCGATCCCGCGCACGCTGGAGATGTCGCTGGCCGGCATCCGCGAGATGTCGACGATCCTGACCCCGCCCGAGGACCGGCACCCGATCCTGACCTACGTCGGCGCGTACGACGACAAGCAGGTCGCCGCGGCCATCCGCCGTGAGCTGCTGCGTGACGGCCAGGTCTTCTACGTCCACAACCGCGTCTCGTCGATCGAGAAGGCGGCGCGGCGGATCCGGGAGCTGGTGCCGGAGGCGCGGGTCGTCACCGCGCACGGGCAGATGAACGAGGAGAAGCTCGAAAAGATCATCCAGGGCTTCTGGGAGAACGAGTACGACGTGCTCGTGTGCACCACGATCGTCGAAACCGGCCTGGACATCTCGAACGCGAACACGTTGCTGGTCGAGCGCGGTGACCTGCTCGGCCTGGCGCAGCTGCACCAGCTGCGTGGCCGCGTCGGGCGTGGGCGCGAGCGCGGGTACGCGTACTTCCTGTACCCGCCGGAGGTGCCGCTGACGGAGACGGCCCACGACCGGCTCGCGACGATCGCCCAGAACACCGAGCTGGGCGCGGGCATGGCGGTCGCGATGAAGGACCTGGAGATCCGCGGGGCGGGGAACATCCTCGGCGCCGAGCAGTCCGGGCACATCGCGGGCGTCGGGTTCGACCTGTACGTGCGGCTGGTCGGCGAGGCGGTCGACGCGTTCAGGCGGCACGCGGGCGCGGAGCCGACGGAGGAAGAGGAGCTGGCGGAGGTCCGCGTCGACCTCCCGATCGACGCCCACATCCCGCACGACTACGTGCCGGGCGAGCGGCTGCGGCTGGAGGCGTACCGCAAGATCGCGGCGGCCCCGGACACGGACGGCCTGGACGCGGTCCGCGAGGAGCTGATCGACCGCTACGGCCAGCCGCCGGCGCCGGTCAACCGCCTGCTGGCGGTGGCGCGGTTCCGGCACACGTGCCGCGAGGCGGGCGTGACGGAGGTGGCGGTCCAGGGCAACACGATCCGCTTCGCGCCGCTGCCGTTGCAGGACTCGCAGCTGGTCCGGTTGAAGCGGCTGTACCCGAAGGCGACGTTCAAGGCGGTGACGAACACGGTCTCGGTACCGAAGCCCACGGAAGGCCCGGCGGGCGGCCGGATCGGCGCCCCGACGCTGCGGGACGAGGCGCTGCTCGACTGGTGCACGAAGCTGTTGGTCCAGCTCACGAAGAAGCCGGCGACGGTGTGACGGGAGCGGCCTGCGCCGAGGCCGCTCCCGGCCGCCCGGCGGCAACCTGGCGGGAACTCCTCAGCCGACTTCGCTGAACATCGGCGGCAACGCCTCCGCCAGCCCCATCCGCACCGACTCGGCCGGCACCGGGACCGCTCCGGCGCCCGCCATCGGCAGCGGCCGTGGCGTGCGCGGCATGCGGCAACCCGCGCCGCCGCCCCGGCCCGGGTACACGAGCAGGCCCCGCACCGGGTCCGGTACCGCGTCGAGCGCCGCCGTCACGACCGGGAGCCGCCGGAACGCGTCGCGCCGGTCCTCCGACCCGAACTCGATCTCCAGCACCACGCCCCAGCGGTGTTCGTGCCAAACCCACTGCTCGGCGCCGTTCGTCAGCGCCGCTTCGGTCAGTGCGTCACCGCGGGCGAGGCGCCACTGCGACGCGGAATGCTCGCCGTCGAACACCTCTATCGTCAGCCAGTGGTCCATAAGTCGACATTAGCGCCGCCGGCACCCGATGGGTGTTGCGTTTCGGGTGCGATGGTGTGAGAGGGTATGCGCTGTGATGCGGATCATGGGGCGCCCTCGCGCGCTGGTCGCGGTCGTTGCCGGTGCACTTCTGCTCGCCGGGTGCGGTTCGGGTCCGAGCCAGGTCGGCAGCGCGGTCATCGTCGGTGACCGGTCGGTGAGCCTCGACCAGGTCCAGTCGATGATCGACCAGGCCGTCCGCGAGCAGCCGTACGCGCAGAAGCTCGCCCGTGAGCACAAGCTCGACCTGCTGGGCCGCGAGATCGTCCGGCAGACGGTGCTGCACGAGCTGACGCTGCGCGCCGCGCAGCAGGAAGGCCTCGTCGCCGACCAGGCGAAGATCGCCGGTCTCGCCGCGCGCGAAGACACCACCCCGGTCACCGACGCCGGGCAGGGCGACCAGGTCGCCGTCACGCAGATCGTCTCGAAGCTGCGCGACCGGAACGAGACGGCGAGCGACGTCGTCCTCGAAATGCAGCTCGCGCGGAAGTACCTGCCGAAGCTGTCCGTCGGCGCGGACTACGTCGGCATCAGCGCCACCAGCGCGACCGACCCCGCGGCCCGCGCCCGCGCGTTCGACCTCGCGAAGCAGTTCGCGGCCGACCCGGCCAAGATCCAGGCCACGATCCAGCAGGCGGGCCAGGAGGCGCAGCAGGCACAGCAAACCGGCATGCCCGGCCCCGGCGGGTTCTCCGACGCGGGCATGACCGAGCTGTTCGGCGCCGCGCAGTACCTCTCCCTGGCGCAGACCCCGCTCTTCGGGTCGGCGGCGAACAGCGTCGTCGCGTTCCAGGCGCGGATGCCGGCGAAGCCGGACTGGTACGTCTTCGTCGTCCACAGCCGCGGGACCGACAAGGCCGTCCCGGCCGACCAGGAGGCGCAGCAGCCGACCGACCAGCAGCTGACCTCGATCGGCACCCGCCTCCTGCAGCCCTACCTGGCCGGTGCCGGGCTGCGCGTCAACCCCCGGTACGGCGTGTGGGATGTTGTGGGCATGAACCTCGCGCCGAACCAGGACGCCACGAAGGGCACCGTGCTGCCCTTGCGCGGTGCCGCACCCGCGCAGCAGTGAGCACGGGTGTCGTCGTAATCGTCCGAGGGGCGACGCTGCCCGCCGCGGCGCTGAAGATCCTCCGTGACTCGCCGGCGGTCTACGCGGCGACGGACATCGACGCGAGTGTGTTCGGGGTCCCCGCGGTGACGGAGGCGCCTTCGCTCAAGGACATCGTGCTGCTCGCCGGGTCGCGGGACGAGCCGGCGGCGTCGCTGCTCATCGCGACCGGTTCGGAGATCGTCGAGACGCCGGCGCCGCCGCTGGTGGAGGCCGCCGAGGTGATGGACCGCCTGCGCTCGCCGGGCGGCTGCCCGTGGGACGCGGCCCAGACCCACGACTCCCTGCGGCAGTACCTGGTCGAGGAGACCTACGAGCTGCTGGACGCGATCGAGTCGGGCGACCGCGAGGCGCTGCGCGAAGAGCTCGGCGACGTCCTGCTCCAGGTGCTGTTCCACGCGCGCGTCGCGGCCGAGGACCCCGGCGACCCGTTCGACATCGACGACGTCGCGGCCGCGCTGGTCGCGAAGCTGGTCGGACGGCACCCGCACGTGTTCGCCGACGGCGACCGGGTGCACACCGTCGAGCACCAGAACGTCAGGTGGGAAGAGCTGAAGCAGCAGGAAAAGCGTCGCCAGTCCATTGTGGACGGCGTAGCGCTGGGTCAGCCCGCGGTGGCGCTGGCGGGCAAGCTGGGCCAGCGCTCCGGCCGCGCGGGCATCCCGCTGGACCTGTTCCCGGCGGAATCCGGCGCGGCAGCCCAGTTGTTCCGCATAGCGGCGACGGCACGGCGCGCGGGGATAGACCCGGAAGGCGAGCTGCGGGCCGTGGCGAAGCAGTTCGCGGAGGACGTGCGGGCGGCCGAGCAGGCGGCACGGGAGGCGGGACTGGAGCCGACGACTCTGGAAGCCGACGGCTGGCGGAAGTTCTGGCCTGCCCGCTGAGCGTGCCGCGGCCCGTCAGACGTCGCGGATGTTCTTCTCCAGCTCCAGGGGTTCGCGGTCCCAGTCCTCGACTCCGAAAGCCAGGATCCGCTTCGGGTGGATCCGGATCACGGCGTCGTCGAAGTGGTTGTCCGGGAGGTTCACGCCGGTCAGGGCTTCGGCTTGGCCGCGGATCTCCAGGCAGCGGACGCGCCACGGGTCGGTCGACGGGAGGTCGTCCACGACGAACGCCACCCGGCCGTTCGCCTCGACGTTGCGGAACTTCTTGCTCCGGCTCAGGTTGTGGCCGGTGACGTCGATCGTCTTCTCCGCCGGGTTGTACCGGAAGCCGACCGGGTTGACCTGCAGGGTTCCGTTCGGCTGCTGCGTCGCCAGCCGGCCGAGGGGCTGGCCGGCGAGGTACTCGAGCTCTGCTTCGGTGAACATGCCCGAAGCTTGCAACTTCAAGGGAACTTGAAGTCAAGCGAACGGGCCGCCGAACGCCAGCTCCGTGAACCGCGAAGCGATGCGGCGGTGGCTCGCGGCGTCCGGGTGCAGTTCGTCCGGCAGGGGCAGCTCCGCGTAGTCGGCCGGACCGTACAGCGCCCGGCCGTCCAGGTAGTGCAGCCCGGAGTCCGCCCGCTCCGCCACGAGCCGGGCCAGCGACTCCCGGATCACCTCCAGCGTCAGCTTGCCCGCCGCGACCTCGGCCGGGTCGCCGGTGGCCCGGAACCGGACCTCGCCGCGGGCCGGTGCCTCGTGGTCGAAGTCGCCCGGCCCGGGCGTCCGCTCGTGGATCGGGCAGTACAGCGGCGAGACGACCAGCAGCGGCGCCGCCGGATGACCCTCGCGGATCGTGTCCAGGAACCCGTGCACGGCCGGGCCGAACGCGCGCAGCCGCATCAGGTCGGCATTGACGATGTTGATCCCGAGCTCGACGCTGATCAGGTCCGCCGGGGTGTCGCGCATCGCGCGCGCGGTGAACGGGTCGAGCAGCGCGTTGCCGCTGAAGCCCAGGTTGACCAGCTCGGCTCCGGCGGAAGCGGCCGTCAGCGCGGGCCACGTCGTCGCCGGGCTGAGTGCGTTCGAGCCCTGGCTGATCGAGCTGCCGTGGTGCAGCCACACCCGGCCCCGGTCGGGGATCGGTAACACCGGCGCGTCCGTCCGCAGCGCCACCAGCGTCGTCAGCTCGTTGTGCGGCAACCAGATCTCGACGTCCTTGCGGTGGCCGGGCAGGTGTGTGAACCGCACGCCGGCGGGTGCGGTCGCCTGCGCGGTGAGCTTGCCGTCCACCACCAGGTCGTAGACGCCGTCCGGGCGTGGCGGCGCGCCCGGGTACTCGACCTTCGACGCCAGTGTCTCCAGTTCGATGACGCTCGCCGTCGTGCGGAACCGCAGGCGGACGCCCGCGGGCTGCGCTTCGGCCACCGCGAGCCGGGGGTCGGTGTTCTGCGCCCGCGCGCGGGCGGGCAGCCGGTGCGGGACCAGCCCGCGTCCGGTCGGTTCGAGTTCCGATGCGCCGCGAACCAGGTCGGCGGTCAACGGGGTGGTGATCACGTTCGGGGCCAATCTCGGAGCAGGGAGTCGAGGACGTCGAGGAGGCGGGTCCAGCTTTCGCCCGGCGCGGGGGTGCTGTGGTCGAAGCCGCCGTCGGATTCGAGGGCGACGAACCCGCGGAAGAAGCTGCCGAGCAGCCGCACGGCGTGCGTCTGGTCCGGCCCGGTCACGTCGTAGCCCCGCAGGATCGCGCGCGACAGCTGGGCGAGCCGCACGCCGGCGCTCGCCGCCGCGGTTTCGGGATCGAGCCGCAGCTGGGCCGCGGCGTAGCGGCCGGGATGCTCGCGGGCGTAGTCGCGATGGACGTCCGCGAAGGCGACCAGCGCGGCCCGCCCCGCCCGCCCGGCCAGCGCGGCCGCGGCCCGGTCGGCGAGTTCGTCCAGTGCCAGCAGCGCGATCCTCGTCCGCAGGTCGTGCGCGTTCTTGACGTGGGAATACAGGCTGGCGACCTTGACGTCGAACCGCCGCGCCAGCTCCGACGGGGTCACGCTCGCGAAGCCGATCTCGTCGGCCAGCTCGGCGCCCGCGCGGACCAGCCGCTCGGTCGTCAGCCCGGCTCGTGCCATGACCACCCTCCTTCCTAAAGACATTATAGAGGTTCCTAAACCTATTAGGTAAGGAGGGTGGTATCGACGGGTCCTGGCCCGCCCGCCGCGCGAAGATCATCCTGGGGATGTGGAACGGAACGACCTCGCAGAATTCCTCCGGCGCCGACGTGCGCTGCTGCAACCGGAGAACGTCGGTGTCCCGGCCGGCGAACGGCGCCGGACACCGGGACTCCGCCGCTTCGAGGTCGCCGAGCTGGCCGGCATGTCGCCGGACTACTACGCGCGGCTCGAGCAGGGACGCGGCCCCCGCCCGTCGGTCACGATGCTCACCGCGGTGGCCCGCGCGCTGCGGCTGACGAGCGACGAACGCGACCACCTCTTCCGCCTCGCCGGTCACCACGCCCCGCCGCGCCTCGGTGGCGACGCGCACGTCAGCCGCGGCCTCCTCCGGCTGCTGGGCGGGTTGGCGGGCCTGCCCGCCCTGATCGCCTCCGGCCTGAACGTCGTGCTCGCCCAGAACCCGGTGGCGGATGCGCTGCTGGGGCCGCAGACGCGGTTCCGCGGTCTGGCCCGCAGCTGCACTTACCGGTGGTTCACCGACCCCGGGATGCGCGCGCGTTATCCCGCCGAAGACCACGAGCACGAAAGCCGCGCGCAGGTGGACGACCTGCGGGCGGCCCTCGCGATCCGCCCGGCTGATCCGGTGGCGGGCGAGCTGGTCGGGGCGTTGCGCGCGGAAAGCGCGGAGTTCGCCGGCTTGTGGGACCGGCACGACGTCGCGGTCCGCCGCAGCGACCGCAAGCGCATCCGGCACCCCGCGGTCGGGCTCATCGAGCTGGACTTCGACATCGTGGCGACCGACCGCGCCGACCAGCGCCTCATCGTGTACTCACCTGCGCCGGGCAGCGCGGCAGTCTCGCAGCTGGAGCTGCTGGCCGTGCTCGGCGAGGAACGGTTCACCTCGTCCGCGCGGACGGACCGGCACCTCCCCGGCTAGCCCGGCACCGGGCAACCGACAGCCCCGCGCGGGCCCCTGCCCGGAAACTCGCTCCCGAACCGCCGAAAGGAAGATCATGTCCCGTCACCGACCCTCCAGGCCGCGACGGCGCGCCGCCACGCTCGGGCTGGTTTTGGCGCTCGCCCTCCCGGCACCGACCGTGGCCCTGGCCGAGACTCCGGCGCCCCCGGGCCACCGGGCCGGCACCCTGGGACCCGCGCTCCCGGCGTCCACCGCTGCCGCCAGCAGCCTCGCTGACGTGCGCGTCCTCGCCCGCTTCGACCGAGCCGCCGGTCAAGCCGCCGAGAGCATCGCGCCGGAGCCCGGCGGCGGCGCGGTCGTCGGCATGATCCCCGCTCGGCAGGTGGTGCGGGTCGCGCCCGCCGGGGATGTCCACGTCCTCGTCACCATGCCGCTGCCGCCGGGTGGCGGCGGCACCACTCCGGTCGTCGGGATCCCCGTCGTCACCGGAGTCGCCCGAACGGACAGCGGCGCGCTGTACTTCCTCTACTCCTCCGGGCGGGGCGGGCTGACCGGGATCTGGCAGATCCGCCACTCCGGCGGGCCACGGCTCGTCGTGCCGCTGCCCGCCAGCACCATGCCGAACGCGCTGGTCGTCGACGGCGAACGGGACCGCTTCCTGGTCAGCGACTCCGCCGGCGGGCGCATCTGGCAGGCCCCGCTGCGCGGCGGTGCCGCGTCCGTGTGGTCGGCGGACCCGGCGCTGGCGCCGAGCACCTTCTTCGGCGCCAACGGCCTCAAGCTCCACGGCGGCGCCGTGTGGGCGAGCAACTCCGACCGCGGCACCATCGTCCGCATCCCCCTGACCGAAGGCGGCGGCTCGGGCCGCGCCGAAGTCCGGGCCACCGGGCTGGCGGGCATCGACGACTTCGACTTCACCGGCCGGGGCGCCGAGATCCTCGCCGCGATCAACCAGGCCGGCAAGCTCGTGCGGGTCGACGCGGACGGCGGCCACGAGACCCTGCTCGACGGTCTGCAAGGAACCACGGCCGTCGCCGTCCGGGGCAGCCGGGTCTACGTCACCAACGGCGCCAACCTCACCGGGAACGACTCGAACCTCCTGCTCGCGCACCTGCGGCGGCGTTGACGTGCCCGCGCAGCCGGGAACAATGGCGGCATGCGCCGGCAAGCCGTCAGCTCCTCGACGATCGCGTCGGTCGGCTACGACCATGCCGAGCACGTGCTGGAGATCGAGTTCCGGAACGGCCGCGTCTACCGGTACCGGCTGGTGCCCGAGTCCGTGCACCGCGAGCTGCTCGCGTCACCCAGCCACGGCCGGTTCTTCAACACCCGGATCCGCGACCGGTACCCCGCCGAACAGGTCGGCTAGGCGAAGAGGCCCTCGCCCCAGTAGCCGGTCCGCGAGACGCCCGGCGGGATCGCGAAGTGCGCCGAGCCCGTGTGCTGGACGTACTCCATCATCGCGTCCTTCGACGACAGCACCTGCTGCATCGGGACGTACTGCTTGCGCGTGTCCCGGTTGAACGCCAGGAAGAACAGCCCGGCCTCCAGGTGGCCGACGCCGTCGGAGCCGTCGACGAAGTTGTAGCCGCGACGCAGGATCCGGACGCCGTTCAGCGCCTGGTGCGAGGCGAGCCGGACGTGCGCGTCCGCCGGGATCACCTTCTCGCCGCCCGCGCCGCCGACGTCGAGGTCCAGCTCGTCGAACTCCGCGGTCTGGCCCAGCGGGGCGCCGGTGCCCTTCGTGCGGCCGATGATCTTCTCCTGGCCGTCGAGGGTTTCGCGGTCCCACGTCTCGATGTGCATCCGGATCCGGCGCGCCACCAGGTACGAGCCGCCCGCCATCCAGGCCTGGCCGTCGCCGGCCTCGGCCCACACCTGGTCGCGCAGGATGTCGGTGTCCTCGGACTTGATGTTGTTCGTGCCGTCCTTGAAGCCGAACAGGTTCCGCGGCGTCTGCTGCGCCCGCGACGTCGACGAGCTGCGGCCGAAACCGAGCTGCGACCAGCGGACCTCGGTGACGCCGAAGCCGAGCCGCACCAGGTTGCGGACCGCGTGCACCGCCACCTGCGGGTCGTCCGCGCAGGCCTGGATGCACAGGTCGCCGCCGCTGCGGGCCGGGTCGAGCTTGTCCTTCGGGAACAGCGGCAGGTCGATCAGCTGCGGCGGCCGCTTGGCCGCAAAGCCGAACCGGCCGTCGAACAGCGACGGCCCGAAGCCGATGGTGAGCGTCAGGTTCGACGGCGGCAGGTCGAGCGCCTCGCCGGTGTCGGGCGGCGGGGCGTACTGGCCGCTGCCGACGGCGCCGTTCGCCACGACCTCCTGGCCCGTCGTCATCCGGCGGGCCGCGTCGGTCCACGTCTTCAGCAGCTGCCGCAGCTTCTCGCGGTCCTTCGTCGTGACGTCGAGGGCCGCGAAGTGCAGGTTCGCCTGCGTCGGCGTGACGATCCCGGCCTGGTGCTCGCCGTGGAAGTCGACGGTGTTCGTCGATGCCTCGGCGCTGCCGCTCGTGGCCTTGTCGATCCCGATGCCGGCGGCGGCCCCGGCCCCGGCCAGCGCGACGCCCGCGCCGGCCAGGCCGAAGAGCTTCCGCCGCGAGACGCGCGTGCCCTCTGTCGACGTCACTTCGAGACGACCTCCGCAACCTTGCTCAGCGGTTCGCCCAGCGCGTCCACGGCCGAGGCGAACTCCTTGACCTGGTCCTGGGAAAGATCGGTGTAGAGCTTGAACCCGTCCCCGGCGCGCTGCTTGTCGAGCAGGCTCTGCACGTTCGCGAACTGCGTGTCCAGAGTGGACACCAGTGCCGGGTCCTTCGCCTGCAGGATCGGCCGCAGCGCGGTGATCGCACCCTTCGAGCCGTCCACATTGGCCTGGAAGTCCCACAGGTCGGTGTGCGAGAAGGTCTCCTCCTCGCCGGTGATCTTGCCGGTCGCGACCTCGTCGAGCAGGCCCTTCGCGCCGTTGGCGAGGTCGAGCGCGGTCAGCTGCAGCGTCTTCGTCTTCGCGACCAGCTCCTTGACGTCGCTCAGCAGCTTGTCGGCGATCTGCGGGCTGTCGGCCTGCAGGCCGGTCTTGAACAGGTCCTTCTCCAGCCGGTGGAAGCCGGTGAACTGCTGCCCCGGCTCGAGGTCGGCCTCGCGGACGTCGATGGCCGGGTCCAGCTCGCCGAACTTCTCGGCGACCGGCTCGATCCGTTCGTAGTACGTGCGGGTGCGCGCGTACGCGGCCTTCGCGTCGTCGACCTTGCCCGCCTTCACGAGGTCGACGAACTTGCCCGTCTCCTCCTCCAGCGCGGTCGTGTTGTTCGCGATGTAGTCGGCGTAGCTCTTGGTCGCCTGCGCCTTCTGCGCGTTCGCGTCACCCTGCTTCGGCGCGCCGCCGGTGACGGTGAAGTCGCCGCGGATGCCGTTGCCGGACATGCCGGGCTTGCACGCGGTCTGGTACTTGCCGGCGTCGGCGACCTCGACGATGAGCCGCCGGTTCAGCCCGGGCGCGATGTTCTCGACCTCGCCCATGATCCGGTCGCCCTCGGCGTAGAGGTAGAACTCGGTGACCTTGGTGCCCTTGTTGGTGATCTCGAAGGTGAGGTTGCCGGCGTTGGCCGTGGTGGCGGAGACCGTGCACGCGGTGTCGGACGCCTCGACCTTGATCGGGCCGCCGTCCGCCGCGGCGCCCGCGGGGTCGCTCTTGCTGTCGCACGCGGCCAGCGTCACCAGCATGGCGGCGCCGGCCAGCACGGCCAGCGAGGGGGTCTTGCGCACGGTCACTCCTTCGAGGCGGCCGCGGCGGCGGGCGCCGGCGCGGTCTTCTTGCTGGGCTTGAGGAACAGGGGCAGCACGATGACGACGTAGGCGACCCACGCGACGGCCTGCAGCACGGTCGTCTGCTGCGAGTAGTTGAAGATGCCCTTGAGCAGGGCGCCGTACCAGGACGTCTCGGGCAGCGTCGCCGAGGCGTCGAACGCCAGCGTGCCGATGCCGGGCAGGAAGGCGGCCTCCTGCAGGTCGTGCAGGCCGTAGCCGAGCACGCCGGCGGCGACGAACACGAGCAGCACGCCGGTGATCGTGAAGAACTTCCCCAGGTTGAACCGGACTGCGCCCTTGTACAGCAGCCAGGCGAGCACGACGGCGGCGGCGATGCCGATGGCGAAGCCGATCAGCGGCTGCACGGTGTCCGACTGCGCGGCCTGGACGGTGGAGTAGAAGAACACCGCGGTCTCCAGGCCCTCGCGCCCGACGGCCAGGAACGACAGCAGCAGCACGGCCAGCGGGCCGACGTCCAGCGCGTCGTCCATCTTCCCGCGCAGCTCGGCGGCGATGCTCTTCGACGCCTTGCGCATCCAGAAGATCATCGCGGTGACGAAGACGACGGCGACGATCGACAGGCTCCCGCCGAGCAGCTCCTGGTGCTCGAACGACAGCTGCGCGGTCGTGTAGGTCAGGATCGCGCCCACGGCGATCGAGAGCAGGACCGCGGCGCCCACGCCGGGCCACACCCAGCGCAGCGCGTGCCGCCGCTCGGTCTTGACGAGGAACGCGACCAGGATGCTGACGACCAGCGCGGCTTCCAGGCCTTCGCGCAGCCCGATCAGCGCGCTCGAGAACAACACCGGTCCGCCTCCTAGGTTCAGCTGCTTCCGTGATGGTTTTAGGTAAGGCTCACCTGTAAGTCCAGTGGGAGTACGTCCGGGAGTTACGCCGGAACCGGGCAAATCCGGCATGGCCGTGAAGTTAGGTTAGGGTAACCGCAGGTCAGGGGCCCGCGCGTCGACTCGATAACGAAATCTGTGACTTCGCTGGCAGTCGGCCTGGATTTACCGTCCGCTTGCCTGATCGGGGTCCCTCTTGAGTGCGGCCGTAACCTGATCGGGTGGCCGATACCGCTGAGCCGACCGTCACGCCGCCGCGCTCGCCCTCGGGTCCGCCGAGGCGGTACCTCGGCCGGGTGGCCCTCGCCCTGGGGCTAGTGCTCACGGCGGTGATCCTCGTCGTCACGATCGGTATCCGGAACCCGGAGACGCCCACCGCGTCGCCGCCGGTCCAGCCGGCGCTGGCCATCCCGCAGCAGCGGCCGCAGCCGGGCGCCGAAGCGCCCCGCGCGGGGCTCGCCGCGCCGGTCGACCGGCCGGCCGTCTCGGACCGGGCGGAGCTGGACGCGTGGGCGGCTCGCGTCGCGGGCAAGACGCACATCCCGCCGCGCGCGCTGGCCGCGTACGGCCGGGCGGAGATGTGGATGCAGCGCCAGAAGCCGACGTGCCACCTGTCGTGGGCGACGCTCGCGGGCATCGGCCGCGTCGAGACCGAACGCGGCGAGTTCGACCTGTCGGCGATCGGCGCGAACGGCCGCCTGGCGAAGCCGGTGGTCGGCCCGCCGCTGGACGGCTCGCCGGGAGTACCGGCGGTGCACGACACCGACGGCGGCAAGCTCGACGGCGACAAGTCGTGGGACCACGCGATCGGCCCGATGCAGTTCCTGCCGTCGACGTGGAAGAAGTACCAGGAGCGCGCGAACGGCGACGGCGGCGCCCCGGACCCGCAGAACATCGACGACGCGGCCTTCACGGCAGCGCGCTACCTGTGCTCGGGCGGCGACGACCTGGGCACCCCGGCGGGATGGTGGCGCGCGATGCTGTTCTACAACGCGGCAGTGACGTACGGGCAGGACGTGTTCAGCGCGGCGGACGCCTACGCGGAGGCCAGCGTCGCGCCGTGAGTCAGAGTTCCCGGTCGGCGAACAGCGGTGTGACGGCCATCAGCACCAGCAGCAGCAACCCGGCGTACGCGCCCAGCGTGGCGAAGATCGACATTTCCGGTTCCTCCCTGATTTCGGTCCGGAACCAGCTTCGCTCGCGACCCGGGGCCGGCGGATCGGCCGAGGGGCCTGCTTTCCTCGGCCGAAAGACCGAGACGGGCAGGGCCGTCCGGCCCGGCGGGTCAGGGTTCGCGGAGCGCGATGTGGGCCTTGACCTCGCTGATCGCCTCGAGGTACTCCGGCACCGGGTTCATCGCCGACGCCATCCGCATCTGGGCCAGCGCCTCGACGAACCGCCCCAGCCGCTGCAGCGTCCGGCCCAGGATGAACCGTGCGTAGTGGTCGGTCGGGTCCAGTTCCAGCACCCGGGTGAAGGCCGCCTCCGCGCGGCGCAACTGTGCGGAGTGGAAATACGCGCGGCCCGCCAGCAGGTGCACCGATGGCTTGTCCGTTTCGGACTCCAGCAACGGCTGCAACGCCTTCAGCGCGTCCAGCGGGCGGCGGCGGCCGACCAGATCCTCGGCCTGACGGAAGGCATGGAACCGCGACTCCTCGGGAGGCTGCGAAGCAGCTGCGGCATCCGTCATGGTCACTCCCACGTTACCCCGGGGGAGGGGCTTGCACACGCCGCCGAACGGGACGTGATGGACTGTGCCGCCATGAGCAGCCCGTACCGGGGCCTGGCGCCCTACCTGTACTACTCCGACGCCACGGCCGCGCTCGCCTGGCTGACCAGGGTCTTCGGCTTCACCGAGGAGGTCCGGTTCTGCGACGGCGCCGGCGAGGTCTTCCAGGCGACGCTGCGCGCGGGCGACGCGCGGATCCAGATCGCCGGTGTCGGGGCGGACTACTGGCAGGCGAAGGGCGTCGACGGGCCGGTCGGCCAGCTCAACATCCTCTACGTCGACGACGTCGACGAGGTCTACGCGCGGATCGAAGCCGCCCTCGGCGACGAGTGCGAGCTGGAGCCGCCGCAGGACCAGCCCTACGGTGCCCGCGTCTTCACCGTCGCCGACCTCGGTGGCAACAGCTGGACGTTCTGGCAGCAGACGTCCGAGACCGTCGAGCTGCCGCCGGGCTGGCAGGCCGTCCGCGCGGGCGGTGAGTCCTCCAACGGGTGAACTGCCGCGACGGCTAGGCTGGGCGCGTCACCGCAGGCACGACGCACTGAGGAGCATGGCGTGGCTCTCATCGAGCAGGTAGGCGCGCGCGAGATTCTGGACTCGCGTGGCAACCCGACGGTCGAGGTGGAGGTGGCTCTCGACGACGGCACCCTGGCGCGGGCCGCGGTCCCGTCGGGCGCGTCGACCGGTGAGCACGAGGCGGTCGAGCTGCGGGACGGCGACACCGGCCGCTACAACGGCAAGGGCGTCGAGCGCGCGGTCGCCGCGGTGCTCGACGAGATCGGCCCGGAGATGGTCGGCATCGAGGCCGTCGACCAGCGGATCGTCGACCAGAAGCTGGTCGACCTCGACGGCACGCCGGCGAAGTCCCGCCTCGGCGCGAACGCCATCCTCGGCGTCTCGCTGGCCGTCGCGAAGGCCGCCGCCGAGTCGGCCGAGCTGGAGCTGTTCCGCTACCTGGGCGGCCCGAACGCGCACGTCCTGCCGGTGCCCATGCTGAACATCCTCAACGGCGGCGCGCACGCGGACACCGACGTCGACATCCAGGAGTTCATGATCGCGCCGATCGGCGCGGAGACCTTCCGCGAGGCCCTGCGCTGGGGCACCGAGGTCTACCACTCGCTGAAGTCGGTGCTGAAGGGCCGCGGCCTGGCCACCGGCCTCGGCGACGAGGGCGGCTTCGCGCCCAGCCTCGGCAACAACCGCGAGGCCCTCGACCTGATCGTCCAGGCCATCGAGAAGGCCGGGTACACGCCGGGCCGCGACGTCGCGCTGGCCCTCGACGTCGCCGCGACCGAGTTCTTCGGCGACGGCGCGTACACCTTCGAAGGCACCAAGCGCAGCGCCGAGCAGATGTCCGGCTACTACGGCGAGCTGCTGGCGAACTACCCGCTCGTGTCCATCGAGGACCCGCTGAGCGAGGACGACTGGGACGGCTGGGTCACCCTGACCGCCGAGATCGGCGACAAGGTCCAGATCGTCGGCGACGACCTGTTCGTCACCAACCCGGACCGGCTCGAGGAGGGCATCACCCGCCGCGCCGCCAACGCGCTGCTGGTGAAGGTCAACCAGATCGGCACGCTGTCGGAGACGCTCGACGCGATCTCGCTGGCCACGTCGTTCGGCTACAAGTCGATGATGAGCCACCGCTCCGGCGAGACCGAGGACACGTTCATCGCGGACCTGGCGGTCGCCACCGGCGTCGGCCAGATCAAGACCGGCGCCCCGGCCCGCGGCGAGCGGATCGCCAAGTACAACCAGCTGCTGCGCATCGAGGAGACCCTCGGCGACGCGGCCCGGTACGCCGGCGAGCTGGCCTTCCCGCGGTTCAGCGCCGAGGGCTGAGACCCGTGGCGGACCGGGGGAGGACGCGCAACCGCCGAGGCGGCGGCGGGGCTTCGCGGGCCAACCGGCCCGCGCCGGCCCGCCGCCCCGAGGCGGCGCGGCGCCGCACCGGCGACGTGGAGACGACCAGGGCCCGGCTGCGCCGGAGCCTGGCGGCGAAGCGCGCGTCCGGCGCGGCGAAGGTGCTGGGCATGTCCACCACCCGCCGCGCGGCGGTGGTGGCGATCGTGGTGTGCGCGCTGGCGTTCACCATCGCCGTGCCCCTGCGCACCTACCTCGCCCAGCGCACCGAGATCCGCGAACAGCAGGCGCAGCAGGCCCAGCTGCAGCAGACGGTCGCCCAGCTTCAGGGCCGCAAGGCGGAGCTGAGCGACCCGGCGCAGATCGAGGCGGAGGCCCGGCGCCGGCTGCGCTACGTCAAGCCGGGCGAGACGCCGTACATCGTCCAGCTGCCCGAGGACAAGGCCCCGGACGCGGTCCCGCAGCAGGGACAGCAGCCGGCCCAGCCGGGCTCCTGGTACGAGAACCTCTGGAACCAGGTCTCCGGCGGCTGAGCCCGAGCGCCCCAAGGGGCCCTTCGGTGCGTGACACGCACCGAAGGGCCCCTTGGTTGCGTCTCACGCACCGAAGGCCACATTGGGGCGCTTGGGGCGCGGGCCGTGTCGTGAGCCGCACGCATTAGCCTTGACCGCGTGAACAGCACGCAGCAGCACCGGTTCGAGCCCGTCACCGACGCCGACCGCGCGATCATCGCGGAGCAGCTCGGGCGGCCGCCGCGGGCGCTGCGGGCCGTCGCCGCGCGGTGCCCGAGCGGGCACCCCTCCGTGGTGCAGACCAGCCCGCGGCTGGAGAACGGCACGCCGTTCCCCACCCTCTACTACCTCACCTGCCCGAAGCTCGCTTCCATGGTCGGCACGCTCGAAGCGTCCGGGATCATGAAGGAGATGACCGACCGGCTGAGCACCGATCCGGAGCTGGCCGCGCAGTACCAGCGCTGCCACGAGACCTACCTCGCCGAGCGCGACGCCATCGAGCCGCTCGGGCACCAGGTCACCGCCGGCGGCATGCCCGGGCGGGTCAAGTGCCTGCACGTCCACCTCGCGCACACCCTGGCCGTCGGTCCCGGCGTGAACCCGTTCGGTGACGAGACCCTGGCACTCATTAAGGCCAACGGGTGGCCCACGGGAGACTGTGCCGCGTAACGCTCGCAGCGCGTCAAGAGATAACTGGTCTGGGTGAGCGAAAACCCCGTTCGAGCGCCTCGACGGGGTGAAACCTCGGCTCGGGTACGGCAGGCTAGGCACCCGAGAGCGGACGACCGATCCGGCCAGGAGGGCTTCGAGCGATGCGTGTGCGGCGGCTGCCTGACGCAGTCGGGAGCCACACCCGGAGGTTCCGGATCCGCCACCGCACGGCGTTCCCCCTGCTCACCGGCATCTTCGCGGTGATCCCGGCGCTGCTCGCGGGCGGCGCGACCCTCGGCTGGCTCGGCGGCGGCGACCACACCCGGGACGCCGCGCTCGGCCAGGGCTACGACCCGCGCCACGCCGCCATCCAGCAGGTCGCCGTCGACGGCACCCTCCCCGGCACGCCCACGCCACTGCCGCTGCCGGCCTACGAGCTCCCCGACGGCCCGCTCGGCATCCCGGCCACCGCGCTGGCCGCGTACAAGAACGCCGCGGACATCCTCGGCCGCGAGCAGCCCGCGTGCCACATCGACTGGGCGCTGATCGCCAGCATCGGGCGGATCGAGTCGAACCACGCGCGCGGCGGGTACGTCGACGCGAACGGGACCACCCGCGAGCCGATCCTCGGCCCGCAGCTCAACGGCCAGGGCGGGTTCGCCGCCATCCCGGACACCGACCACGGCGAGCTCGACACGGACCCGGTCTGGGACCGCGCGGTCGGCCCGACCCAGTTCATCCCGGCGACCTGGCGCGCGTACGCCTCCGACGGCAACGGCGACGGCAGATCCGACCCCAACAACATCTTCGACGCGGCGCTGGCCACCGGCCGGTACCTCTGCTCCGGCGGCTTCGACCTGGCGAACCCGGACCAGCTGCGCGGCGCGATCTACCGCTACAACAACTCCGACACGTACGTGAACACCGTGATCCTGTGGGCGGAGGCCTACCGCGACGGGATCATGCAGGTGCCGGACAGCACGGTCCCGATCGGCGCCCCGAACGCGGCCGCGGCCCCGCCGGCACCGGCGATCCCGCCGCCGCCGGTGCCGTCGACCACGCTGTCCGCGCCGCCGCCGACCACACCGGAGACCTCGGCCCCGCCGACGCCGACGTCGACCGCCTCGACGTGCGCGTCGCCGACCACGAAGGTCATCCAGACGACGGAGATCAGCACGGTGACCACTCCGACGACGACGACCTCGCCGACCACCACGACCACGCCGCCGAAGCCGGCCCCGCCCGAGCCGACCTGCGGGGAGACGGTCACCTCGGTGTCGGCGACCACCACGACCACGACCGTCGGGGCGGCCACACCGGCCAGCTAGGGTGATCGCATGCCTCGTGTTGCCGCGATCGACTGTGGGACCAACTCCATCCGCCTGCTCGTCGCCGAGCTGACGCCGCGCCACGACGGCACGGTCGACCTGCGCGACCTGCACCGCGAGATGCGGATCGTCCGGCTCGGCCAGGGCGTCGACGCGACCGGCAGGCTGGCGCCCGAGGCGATCGAACGCACCCGCGCCGCGCTCGCCGACTACACGGTCGCCGCGCGGCGCAAGGGCGTCGAGAAGGTGCGGATGGTCGCCACCTCCGCCACGCGCGACGCGAAGAACCGCGACGAGTTCTTCCGCATGACACGCGAGACGCTCGGCGTCGAGGCCGAGGTGATCAGCGGCGACGAGGAAGCCCGCCTGTCCTTCACCGGCGCGGTCGGGGAGCAGGACCCGGACGACGGCCCGTTCGTGGTGGCCGACGTCGGCGGCGGCTCGACCGAGCTGGTCCTCGGCACCTGGGACGGGCGGCAGGCCGAGGTGCTGGCCGCGAAGTCCGTCGACATCGGCTGCGTCCGGATCACCGAACGCGCGCTGAAGAGCGACCCGCCGGCCGCCGAGGAGATCGCCGCCGCCCGCGACCTGGCCGGCAAGGTGCTCACCGAGGCGTTCGACGTGGTCGACGTGGCCCGCGCACGCACGTGGGTGGGCGTCGCCGGAACGGTGACGACGCTGTCGGCGATCGCGCTGGGGCTGCCGGAGTACGACAGCGACCGGGTGCACCTGTCGAAGCTGAGCCCGGCGGACATCGACCGGCTGGCGACGGAGCTCCTGCAGAGCGACCACGCGACCCGCGCGGCGAACCCGGTGATCCACCCGGGCCGGGTGGACGTGATCGGCGGCGGCGCGGTGGTGGTCCAGACCCTCGCCGAGCAGCTGGCCGCCCGCGGCGGCCCGACGGAGCTGGTCGTGTCCGAGCACGACATCCTCGACGGCATCGCCCTGTCACTGGCCTGACCGACCGTTCGGCCACCCCAAAAAGCTTGTGCGGCAAGGGAAACCCACGGTGAGCACGTGATGACCAACGGTCGGCGCTAGGCCGTCCGGAGTATCCGGATTCCTACGTTGGTTGTGCTCCAACCAGGTGGTCCCGACGGTCGTCACACATTTGCAACGCGCAGTCCTGTGATCAGCTTCACCGCCCCCGATAGCGTGCGTCTCACCTTTCGGACACACCGGATTTGGAGGGGATCATGCGTCGTTCGCGCAGGCTCTGGGGACCCACGGTGGTGATGACCTCGCTGGCGCTCGTGCTCGCCGCGTGCGGTGGCGGGTCGGGCAGCTCCCCGGGCGCCGGCGAGACGGACCCGGACGGCACGGTCAGCGTCTACGGCACCGAACCGCAGAACGCGCTGGTCCCGACCAACATCAACGACCTCGGCGGCACCAAGGCGATCCAGCCGATGTTCGCCACGCTCGTCGGGTTCAAGGGCGCGGACGCCAAGCCGTTCAACCTGATGGCCGAGTCGATCACCACCACCGACTCCAAGGTCTACGACATCAAGATCAAGCAGGGCTGGAAGTTCCACGACGGCACCGAGGTGAAGGCGCACAACTTCATCGACGCCTGGAACTACGGCGCCTACGCGCCGAACGGCCAGCTCAACACCGACTTCTTCTCCAACATCCAGGGCTACGCCGACGTCCACCCCGAAGACAAGAACGCGAAGCCGGCGACCGACAAGATGTCCGGTCTCGTCCAGAAGAACGACTACGAGTTCCAGGTGACGCTGAACGCGCCGTTCTCGGTGTTCGACATCAAGGTCGGCTACCAGGCCTTCGCGCCGCTGCCCGACTCCTTCTTCAAGGACCCCAAGGGCTTCGAGCAGCACCCGATCGGCAACGGCCCGCTGAAGTTCGTCTCGCGGACGCCGAACCAGGACATCAAGCTCACCCGCTTCGACGACTACAAGGGCGACGACAAGGTCCACTTCAAGAACCTCGACATCAAGATCTACGCCAGCCAGGAAACCGCCTACCAGGACCTGCTGAGCGGGCGGCTCGACTTCATGGAGGCGCTGCCGCCGTCGGCGGTCGCGGGCGGCAAGTACAAGAACGACCTCGGCGACCGGCTCGTCACCGGGCACCTGCTCGAGATCAGCACCATCGCCGTGCCGTACTACGTGCCCGGCTACGGCAACAACCTCGAGCTGCGCAAGGCGATCTCGATGGCGATCGACCGGGCGCAGATCACCAAGACCGTCATGAACGACACCTACGTGCCCGCGGACGGCTACATCGCGCCCGGCATCCCGGGCGCGCGTCCCGGCGTCTGCCAGTTCTGCAAGTTCGACCCGGCGGCGGCCAAGGAAGCCTTCGCCAAGTCCGGTTTCACGGGCAAGCTGACCATCGCGTCCAATGCGGACGGTGGCCGCAAGGAACCGCTGGTCGCGGCGTGCAACAGCATCAAGAACACCCTCGGCGTCGAGTGCGACTTCGTGCCGGCGACCGACTTCGGCCAGTGGCGCAGCATCGTCACCGGCAAGAAGCTGACCGGCATGGGCCGCTCGGACTGGTCCGCCGACTACCCGTCCATCGAGGACTTCCTCAACCCGATCTACAAGACGGGCGGGTCGTCGAACGACTCCAGCTACTCGAACCCGCAGGTCGACGCGATCCTCGCGCGGGCGGACGCCACCGCCGACAAGGACGCGGCGGTCAAGCTGTACCAGCAGGCCGAGGACCTGGTCGCCAAGGACCTGCCCTCGATCCCGGTGTGGAGCGAGAAGGGCGTCGCGGCGAAGTCGAAGAACCTCAAGTCCGCGGCGCTGGACTTCCGGCGCATGCCGGACTACCCGGCCATCGAGGTCCTGAAGAAGTAACGCTGCCGTCCCGACCACCACGCCGTCGTGAGTGAGAAACACTGTTCTCACTCACGACGGCCGGCGCGCACTAGGAACTCGCGATGACCCGGTATGTCCTGCGACGGCTGCTCCAGCTGATCCCCGTCTTCTTCGGCACCACGTTCCTCATCTACGTCCTGGTCTGGGCCGTGCCCGGCGACCCCTTTTCCGGCAAGTGCGGGCAGACCGCCTGCCCGCCGGCCTACATCGCCCAGATGACCGAGAAGTTCCACCTGAACGACAACATCTTCGTGCAGTACGTCAAGTACCTCGGGAGCCTGTTCACCGGCGACTGGGGCGAGACCTTCAACGGCACGTCCGTCGGCGAGCTGATCGCGACGTCGTACCCGATCACCCTGCGCCTGGCCGTGATCGCGGTGGTCATCGAGGCCCTCATCGGGCTCACCGCCGGCGTGCTGACCGGCCTGCGCGGCAGGGGTTTCCTCGACAACCTCGTGCTGGTGTCGACCACGTTCCTGATCTCGCTGCCGGTGTTCGTCACCGCGATCGTGCTGCAGCTCGCGCTGGGCGGCAACGGCCTCGGCCTGATCGAGGCGAGCGTGTCGGACAACCCGAGCGTCGGCGAGCTGATCGTGCCCGGCATCGCGCTCGGCAGCCTGTCCATGGCCTACGTGGCCCGGCTGGCACGGACGAGCATCGCCGAAAACCGCCGCGCCGACTACGTCCGGACGGCGATCGCGAAGGGCCAGCCGCAGAGCCGGGTGGTGCTGGTGCACCTGCTGCGCAATTCGGTGATCCCGGTGCTCACGTTCCTGGGCACCGACCTCGGCGCGCTGATGGGCGGCGCGATCGTCACCGAAGGCGTGTTCAACATCAACGGCCTGGGCGGCCTCATCTTCCGCGGCATCCAGAACCGGGAGAGCGCGACCGTCGTCGGCGTGGTCGTCCTGCTGGTGCTGGTGTACCTGCTGATGAGCCTGATCGTCGACCTGCTCTACGCCGTTCTCGACCCGAGGATCCGCTATGACTGACCCGAACCTGGTGGGCGGCGGCGGAGCCGACGCGGCCGAGCTGAGCCGCGTCGACGACTCCGCCACCGGCCCGCACAAGCCCCGAAGCCTGTGGAACGACGCCTGGCGCCAGCTGCGGCGCAAGCCGGCGTTCGTCGCCTCCGCCGTGATCATCCTGCTGATCGTGCTGATCGCGATCGCACCCGGGCTGTTCAGCTCGCGCGACGCGGGGTTCAGCGACCTCGCGCACGCCAACGAAGGCCCGTCCGCGGACGCCTGGTTCGGCTACGACAACCAGGGCCAGGACGTCTACGCCCGCACCATCTACGGCACCCGCGCGTCGGTGCTGGTCGGCGTGTTCTCGACGGTGCTGACCGTGCTGATCGGGTCGGTGGTCGGCATCCTCGCCGGCTACTACGGCCGGTTCGTCGACAGCGTGCTGTCGCGCTTCGGTGACATCTTCGCCGGGCTGCCGTTCGTGCTCGGCGCGATCGTCATCCTGACGACGTTCAACGCGCCCGGCTCGAACCCCGGCGCGGTCACCATCATCGTCCAGGTCGTGTGCTCGATCGCGGTGCTGAGCTGGCCGGTCGCCATGCGCATCATGCGGTCGGCGACGCTGGTGGCCAAGCAGCTCGACTACGTCAAGGCCGCGCGTGGCCTCGGCGCGAGCACGCCGCGGATCATCTTCCGCCACCTGCTGCCGAACACGATCGCGCCGGTGCTCGTGTACGCCACCATCGCGCTCGGCGCGTTCATCGGCGCCGAAGCGACGCTGGCCTACCTGGGCATCGGCGTGCGGCCGCCGGTGATCTCGTGGGGCGTGATGATCAGCGACTCGCGGGACTACTTCCGCAACGACCCGCACATGCTGCTGTTCCCCGGCGCCTTCGTCACCCTGACCGTGCTGGCCTTCGTGATGCTGGGCGACGGCATCCGCGACGCGCTCGATCCGAAGTCGAGGTAGATCCTCTTGTCCGACAACGAACTCCTGCTCGAAGTAGCGGACCTGCACGTCGAGTTCCGGACGTCCGACGGCGTGGCCAACGTGCTCAACGGTGTCGGCTACTCGGTGCACGCGGGCGAAACCCTGGCCGTGCTCGGCGAGTCCGGTTCCGGGAAGAGCGTCACCGCGCAGACGGTGATGGGCATCCTCGACACGCCACCGGGCGTGATCACCGCCGGCGCTGTCCGCTGGCGTGGCGAGGACCTGCTGACCGCGTCCGACGAACGCCGTCGCGAAGTCCGCGGCAGCGAGATCGCGATGATCTTCCAGGACGCGCTGTCCGCGCTGAATCCGGTGTTCACCGTGGGCTTCCAGATCGAGGAACAGCTGCGGGTGCGGCTCGGCATGTCCAAAAAGGACGCGCGCAGGCGGGCGATCGAGCTGCTCGACATCGTGCGCATCCCGGCGGCCGAGCGGCGGATCAAGGACTACCCGCACCAGTTCTCCGGCGGGATGCGCCAGCGCGCGATGATCGCGATGTCGCTGGCGCTCGACCCGGACCTGCTCATCGCCGACGAGCCGACCACCGCGCTCGACGTCACCGTCCAGGCGCAGATCATGGACCTCCTGGCCGAGATCCAGGCCGAACGCAAGATGGGGCTCGTGCTCATCACGCACGACCTGGGCGTCGTCGCCGAAGTCGCCGACCGGATCGCGGTGATGTACGCGGGCCGGATCGTCGAACAGGCCGACGTCGTCGAGCTGTTCCGCGCGCCCGCCCACCCCTACACCGCCGCGCTGATGGACTCGCTGCCGCGGCTGGACCTCAAAGGACAGACACTGGAGACGATCAAGGGCCTGCCACCGAGCCTGCTGGACATCCCGCCGGGCTGTCCGTTCCACCCGCGGTGCAAGCGGGCCGAAGCGCGCTGTTCCGAAGAGGTTCCGCCGCAGCACGCGATCGGCTTCGGCCGGACCAGCGCGTGCCACTTCGCCGAAGAGGTGGTGAGCTCGCGTGCCTGATCCCATTCTCTCGGTCACCGGCCTCAAGAAGTACTTCCCGGTCCGCACCGGCATTCTCTTCAAGCGCACCATCGGCCAGGTCAAGGCGGTCGACGGCGTCTCGTTCGACCTGCTGCCGGGCGAGACGCTCGGCATCGTCGGCGAGTCCGGCTGCGGCAAGTCCACTTTGGCCCAGGTCCTGATGCGCCTCGAAGAGCCGACGAGCGGGACGGCGAAGTTCGAAGGCCGCGACATCTTCTCTTTGCGCGGCAACGAGCTGCGGAAGCTGCGGCGCGAAATCCAGATCGTGCTGCAGGACCCGTACACCTCGCTCAACCCGCGGATGACCGTCGGCGACATCGTCGGCGAGCCGTTCGAAATCCACCCGGACGTGGCGCCGAAGGGCTCGCGGGCGGCGAAGGTGCGCGAGCTGCTCGACGTCGTCGGGCTCAACCCCGAGCACATCAACCGCTACCCGCACCAGTTCTCCGGCGGGCAGCGCCAGCGCATCGGCATCGCCCGCGCCCTCGCGCTGCGGCCCAAGGTGATCATCTGCGACGAGCCGGTGTCCGCGTTGGACGTCTCGATCCAGGCGCAGGTGATGAACCTGCTCGGCGAGCTCCAGGCCGAGTTCGGGCTGTCGTACGTGTTCATCGCGCACGACCTGTCCGTGGTGCGGCACCTGTCGAACCGCGTCGCGGTGATGTACCTGGGCAAGATCGTCGAGATCGGGACGGACGAGGAGATCTACGAACGGCCGTCGCACCCGTACACCCAGGCGCTGCTGTCCGCGGTGCCGGTGGCGGACCCGTCGGTGCGCGGGCAGCGCCAGGTGATCCGGCTGACCGGCGACGTCCCGAGCCCGCTGGACCCGCCGTCCGGGTGCCGGTTCCGCACGCGGTGCTGGAAGGCACAGGACAAGTGCGCGGCGGAGGTCCCGGAGCTGGTGCCGAGGACGGACGGCCATCCGTCAGCTTGTCACTTCGCCGAGCAGAAGTCGGTTGTTCCATAACGTACTTTTAGCCGTTGTACGCGCATTGTCCGGTCTATACGGTGCAGGAACCGCTTTCCCGAGGAGGAGAATCGTGAAGAGACCCAGGCTTCTGGCCGCGGCCATGGCCGTCCCGCTGTTCGGGGCGCTCTCGGCCGTCGCGGTCCCGGTCGCGTCGGCGCAGCCCGCGCTGTCCGGTCCGGCGACCGAGTTCACCGTGCTCGCCAAGGACACCCAGAGCATCGCCGCCGCCCAGCAGGCCGTCAAGGCCGCGGGCGGCACGGTGCTGGAGACCAACACCGCCGTCGGCCTGATCAAGGCCAGCGCCCCGGCCGGCGGGTTCACCGAGCGCGTCACGGCGGACCGGGCCGTGTTCGGCGCGGCCAAGGCCCAGGTCATCGGCTCGCTGCCGAAGAACGGCAAGAAGGCCAAGGGCGACGCGGGCGTCGAGAAGGAAGGCCGTGGCGCCGCGTCTCCGGCGCAGAAGGCCGCCGCCGGGATGGACCCGCTGGACGACCAGCTCTGGGGCCTGAAGTCCGTGCGCTCGGACCTCTCGCGCACCAAGCAGGCGGGCAGCAAGCAGGTCAAGGTCGGCGTCATCGACACCGGCATCGACGGCACCCACCCGGACATCGCGCCGAACTTCGACGAGGCCGACTCGCGCAACTTCGTCAAGGACATCCCGTACGACGTCAACGGCGTCGAGGTCGACGGGCCGTGCGAGTTCCGCGGCTGCGTCGACCCGGTCAACCACGACGACGGCGGCCACGGCACGCACGTCGCCGGCACCATCGCGGCGGCGGCCAACGGCTTCGGCGTCTCCGGTGTCGCGCCGAACGTGACGCTGGTGAACATCCGCGCCGGCCAGGATTCGGGCTACTTCTTCCTGCAGCCGACGGTCGACGCGCTGACCTACGCCGGCGACGCGGGCATCGACGTGGTCAACATGAGCTTCTACACGGACCCGTGGTTGTACAACTGCACGGCCAACCCGGCGGACTCGCCCGCCGAGCAGGCCGAGCAGCGCACGATCATCGAGGCGACGCAGCGGGCGCTGAACTACGCGCACCGCAAGGGCGTCACGATGGTGGTCGCGCTGGGCAACCAGCACACCGACCTGGGCGCGCCGCAGCCGGACACGACGAGCCCGGACTACCCGGCCAACACGACGCACCCGCGCACGATCGACAACACGTCGTGCCTCAACCTGCCGGTCGAGGGCAACCACACGATCGGCGTCAGCTCGTTCGGGCCGTCGCAGAAGAAGGCGGACTACTCGAACTACGGCACGGAACAGATCTCGGTCTCGGCGCCGGGCGGCTTCTTCCGCGACGGCTTCGGCACGCCGTGGTACCGCACGGTGCAGAACGAGATCCTGTCGACGTACCCGAAGAACGTGGGCATCGCGGACGGCAACATCGACGAGGCGGGCAACCTGACACCGGCGGGCATCGCGGCGGGTGTCCAGAAGGCCACGGCTCCGGACGGCCGAGTCGGCTACTACCAGTGGCTGCAGGGAACGTCGATGGCCACCCCGCACGCGACGGGCGTGGTGGCGCTGATCATCTCCCAGTACGGCAAGAAGTCCCACGGCGAGTTCGGCATGGACCCGGACAAGGTCCAGCGAGTCCTCGAGGGCACGGCGGCGAAGATCGCCTGCCCGGTACCGCGAACGGTGGACTACCTGAAGGAGGGCCGCGACGCGACGTTCACGGCGACTTGTGAAGGTGACCCGTCGTTCAACGGCTTCTACGGCCACGGCGCGGTCGACGCGTTTGCGGCGGTGACCCGCGGGGCGCAGTACCTGAAGTAGGTTTCGCCGGAACGGCCCACCTCCGACGTCGGAGGTGGGCCATTTTTCGCTGTCAAGCCGGCCGCTCGCGGCGAGGACGCGGAAGCAGACCTTCCCGTTGTGCGCGGGCCGACGTGCTCCGACGTCGTGATCTGGATGAGACCGATGGTGTCCTGTCCCGCCGGGCAGGTCGCGTAGACGATGTGCCCGTCGCCGCTGATGAGCTGGACGTCGTCGGTGGCGCTCGCTCCGCGCGGCGGCGAGACCGAGCGACGGCTGATCACCGGCGGCTTGCGTTGCTCCGTGCGCGACCACGACACCGGTCACGACGCCGATCACGGCGAGGCCAGTGGCGCCCGCAATGAGCAATGATCTGCCCGATAAGCGTGGCTTGAGGTCGCTGGCCTGGCCGGGACGCTCGTCTCCGGCGTCGACCTCACCCCTAATGGCGGACGGACCTACAACCTCACCGTCGACCGGGTGCACACGTACTTCGTGTTCGCGGGCGAGACCCCGGTGCTCGTTCACAACGACCGCTGCAGCGCCAAGTCGGGACGGTGCCGCTGACGCGGAAGCCGATCTTCGGCGACTACCCCGGCATCGGCCAGACGTCGCTCTACATCATCGTCGGCTGCCGAGGGCAGGATCTTGACGGTCGGTATCACCGGGAACCCGGTGGGGCGGTACAAGACCAGCGAGTTCGCGGACTGGCATCGGAACTACGACGGCCCGTACGAGCTGCACATCCTCCGGAACTTCGACACGTCAGACGATGCGAGGGCCGTCGAGTACTACATGGCGCAGCGCGTGGGCGGCCCGGAGAACAGGGAGAGGTGGGCCGCGACGGTGCCGACCTCGCGAACCTGGGACCAGGTGTACCAGGACGCCATCCAGGCGTGGCACGCTGGGACGATCGGCCCGATCCCCGAGTAGCGGCCTCGAAGTCAGGAACCGGACATGAGCCCCGGTGACGTGCGGGAAGCGGTGCTGCGCGCCCTGCACAGCATCCACCAGCCCACCGCGATCGACGACCTCGTCATGGTCCTGGCGTTGCAGACGGGCCTGGTGCAGACCGAAGAGGCGGTGGCCGGGCTCGCGGCCGGGGACCGGGCGGACTTCGCCGCCGGTGTCGAGCGGCCGAGCTGGATCTGCCCCTCGCTCGAGTACGAGAACGGCGAAGCCGCCGATGAGTTCCTCACCCGGTCCGACTGGCCGGTGGGGGCCAGGGTCGTGCGCGACGTGCTGTCGGAGACCCAGGAGCTCTGGCTCCTGAGGCAGCTTTCCGCACTGGCCGTGTCCCTCGCCGAACGCCGGGAGGTGCACCCGCCCGCGCAGATGCTCCGGCTGCGGGAACGGATCGGCGACCTGGCGATCCACCTGCCGCCGGACCGGCTCGCGGAGAAGCCGGCGGACCGGTCCGACGTCATGTGGGTGTACTACGAGCTCGCCGAGGACTGCTACGGCGAGCTCGAGCGCCAGGAGCGCGTTGCGCAGGAACACGTCATCGCCGGGCTCGAGCAGCTCAAGCTCCCCGGACGGTTCTTCGGCGTGGGCTGACCGCCCTGCGCGAAGTCCTCAGCGGTTCGACGCCTTCTTGACGAACTTCGCCAGGTCCTTCGACTGCTGCACCCGCGTCGGCTCGTGGACGTACATCATGTGGCCCGCCGGGTAGTACGCCGTGTCGATGTTGTCGCGCAGTTCCTCCGGGATCTGCAGGTGGGCCAGCACGTGCTCGGCCGCGAAGTACGCCGTCGCGCCGTCGTAGTGGCCGAATGCCACGTGGACCTTCAGGTGGGGGTTCGCGCGCATCGCCGCGCTCAGCGAGTCCACCACCGACACCGAACGGCCCTCGAATTCCGCGTACGACCACGCCTTGAACGTGTCCTCGTTGATGATCTCGTACGGCAGGTCGTTCTCGTACCCCAGCTCCGCCCGCACGTAGTGGTTGAACGCCGCCGCGTACGCGCCCACCACGCGGGAGATCGACGGGTCGTCGCTCATGTGCTCGCGGCCGCCGTCCGGCTCCCACGTCGTGAAGCGGCCGTCCATCCGGCCCACCACCAGGCCGCGGTCGCGCAGCAGCTCCGTGAAGAACCGGACGTGCTCGATCCGCAGATTGACCCGGTCCACATAGGACTCGGTGAGCCCGGTGAGCGACGCGAGCGTGGCCACCGCCTCGGCCCGGTCCTGAGTGGACAGCCGCGCGCCGCGCGAAAGCACGTACGGCAGCTCCTTCGCCGCGAAGTCCTCCGCGTCGGCGAGGACGTCGTCGAGCGGACGGTCGCCGTGCAGGCCGTGGTAGTGCGCGATCGCCGCGTACGTCGGTACGAACAGCGAGTACGGCAGGTCGTTGCCCTCGGTGAACCGCAGCGTGCCGAGGTCGAGCACCGACGAGATCAGCAGCAGGCCGTTGAAGTACAGCCCGTGCCGCTCCTGCAGGTGCGCGGCCAGCCCGGCGGCGCGCAGCGTGCCGTACGACTCGCCGGCCAGGAACTTCGGCGACAGCCAGCGCTGGTGCCGCGACACCCACAGCCGGATGATCTCGCCGACCGACTCGATGTCGCCCTTGAAGCCGTGGAAGTCCTTGGTCTCCTCGCCGCCCGCGACCCGCGAGTAGCCGGTCGACACCGGGTCGATGAACACCAGGTCGCTGTGCGCGAGCAGCGTCTCGGGGTTGTCGGCCAGCCCGTACGGCGGCGGCACCGGGTCGTCGACGTCGCCCGACAGCGCCCGGCGCGGCCCCAGCAGGCCCATGTGCAGCCAGATGCTCGACGAGCCGGGGCCGCCGTTGAAGGCGAACGTCACCGGCCGCTCGCCGGGGTCGGCGTCGTCGAGGGTGTAGGAGGTGATGAACACCTCCGCCTTCGCCTTGAGGCCCTCCGACTTGCCGTCCTTGAAGACCTCCTTGCGGAGCACGATCCGGCCCGCCTTCGCCGTGTAGGCGAGCTTCTTCCGCTTCACGGTGAGCGTGTGCTGGGTCGTGACGATGTCGTCGGTCGGCTCGGCCGGGATCTCCGTCGTGTCCGCGGCCTGCTGCTCGGGGGCCTCTTCGGGGGTCGTGTCCGCCATGGCCCCAACTTAGTTGTGGCAGGGTGACCCGGTGCACACCGGGGACTGGCCGGCGACGGCCGAGGACGCGCGCGCCGGGCAGGAGCGGCTGCGCGGCCGCGTCGACCTGTCCGGCGACGTCCCGGAGCTGCCGCCGGCGGTGACCCGCCTCGACGCCGAGCACGAGGATGACGTGCGGGCCCTCGCACCGGAGACGCGGAGCCGGGTGGGGTGCGCGCGAGCCGGGTTCACGAACGCGGCGGGCCGCTCGGGAGCGCCGTCGGTCGATCCGGCCGGGCACGTCGAGGCAGGCAGCAGGCCAGGACACCGGGCGACGGCCCACGCCGGCTGCCGGGCTCAGCGCCACCACCTTCCCGAGACCACCCGCCTGTCCGCGGCGGCGCTGCGATGAGGTCCCTCGCCGAGCTGGACGCCGCCGTGGCCGGGTGCCGTGCCTGTCCCCGGCTGGTGGCCTGGCGGGAAGGCGTCGCGGGCACCAAGGCCGCCTTCCGCGGTGAGGAGTACTGGGCGCGGCCGGTGCCCGGCTTCGGTCCGCCCGACGCGTCGCTCGCCGTGGTCGGGCTGGCGCCCTCCGCGCACGGCGCGAACCGCACCGGCCGGATGTTCACCGGCGACCCGTCGGGTGACTTCCTCTTCCGCGTGCTGCACGAGGTCGGCCTCGCGTCGCAGCCGACGTCGACCGCCATCGGCGACGGCCTCGAGCTGTACGGCACGCGGCTCGTCTCGCCGGTCCGCTGCGCCCCGCCGGAGAACAAGCCGACGCCGGCCGAGCGCGACACCTGCCGTCCGTGGCTCGCGGAGGAGCTCTCGCTGTTACGTCCGACACTGCGCGCCATCGTCGTGCTCGGCGCGTTCGGCTGGCAGGCGTTACTGCCCGTGCTCGACGCGGCGGGCTGGCCGGTGCCGCAGCCGCGTCCGGCCTTCGCCCACGGAGCCGTCGTCGAGCTGGGCGACCTGCGGCTTTTCGGCTGTTATCACGTCTCGCCGCGCAATGTCCAGACGCACCGCGTGACCCACGCCATGGTGGCGGCCGTCTTCCGTGCCGCGACCTCGGTGACCAAGCCGGACTGAATCGTTACGGAAACCGCCGCGACGCTGGTCACAGCCGGATGGGGCCCCCGAGCGGGGTCACGCGGAAGGTGCGACCATGAGGACATGGCTGCTGCGAAGTCGAAGTCGGAACCGACTCGGATCCTCGTCCTCGGTGGTGGGTACGTCGGGCTGTACACCGCGTACGGCCTCCAGAAGATGCTCCGGGCCAACGAGGCCTCCGTGACCGTCGTTGACCCGCAGCCCCACATGACCTACGCGCCGTTCCTCCCGGAGGCCGCGGCCGGCGCGATCGAGCCGCGGCACGTGGTCGTGCCGCTGCGGCGGGTGCTCAAGCGCTGCCACGTGCTGACCGCGCGCGTCACCAAGATCGAGAACGAGAAGAAGTCCGTCACGGTCGAGGCGGCCGACGGGCACATCGAGCAGCTGGGCTACGACATCCTGGTCGTCGCGCTCGGCGCCGTCGCGCGCATCCTGCCGATCCCCGGCCTGGTCGAGGAGGGCATCGCCTTCAAGACCATCGGCGAGGCGATCTACCTGCGCAACCACATCATGACCAAGCTCGACGAGGCAGCCAGCACCCTCGACCCGGAGCTGCGCAAGCGCCTGCTGACGTTCACCGTCGTCGGCGGCGGGTTCGCCGGCATCGAGGCGCTCGCCGAGCTCGAGGACATGACCCGGTTCGCGGTGGAGAACTACTACCCGAACATCAAGGTCTCCGACATCCGCTGGGTGCTCGTCGAGGCCGCCGGCCGGATCCTGCCCGAGGTCCGCGAGACGCTGGGCGTGTACACCGTCGAGCAGCTGGAGAAGCGCGGCATCGAGGTGTACCTCTCGACGGCGGCGAAGTCGTTCGAAAACGGGCACGTGGTGCTCTCGGACGGCACCGAGTTCGACACCGACACGATCATCTGGACGGCCGGCGTCAAGGCCAACCCGGTGCTGGCCAACTCGGACCTGCCGCTCGACAAGCGCGGCCGGCTGGAGGCGACGGCCGCGATGCAGGTCGTGGGTCACCCGGACGTGTGGACCGCGGGCGACAACGCGGCGATCCCGGACCTCTCGCGCACGGAAGAGGACCCGACGGCGACCTGCCCGCCGAACGCGCAGCACGCGGTCCGCCAGGCGCGGCTGCTGGCGAAGAACATCATCAAGGTCATGCGCGGCGGCAAGCCGAAGGACTACTACCACAAGAACCTCGGCGCGGTCGCCAGCCTCGGCCTGCACAAGGGCGTCGCCGACGCGCTGAACCTGAAGATCAAGGGCTTCCCGGCCTGGCTGTTCCACCGCGCGTACCACCTCAAGGCGATGCCGACGTGGAACCGCCGCATCCGGATCCTGTTCGACTGGATCCTCGGCGGCCTGTTCCGGCGCGAGGTGATCTCGCTGGGGCAGATCAACAACCCCAAGGACGAGTTCACGCGCGTCTCGAAGTCCTGACGCTTTCGCTCCGACGCCCCCGGCCCTCGCGGCCGGGGGCGTTCGTCGTTTTCGGGGCTATTGCGCGGAAATGCCCGGCTGTGTGCCGGTGAGCGGCATGGTCTGGACAACTGGGCGGGCGAGCGGGTAAACCCTTTCTTCACAACGCGGAATAAGTCCGCTCCCGCTCCTCCCACGGTCCCTGGAGCTCCCATGCGCTTTTCCCGAACCAAAGCCGCGCTCGTCGCGGCGTTGCCCGCCGCGGTCTTCCTCGCCACGCCGTCCGCCGCCGACGCCGCCGGCCCCGCCTTCCCCGCCCACTACGCGGCGCCCTACCTGCAGGTCACCGACGCCGACGCCGGGCAGATGGCCGCCGACATGAACGCCACCGGCACGAAGTTCTTCACGCTCGCGTTCCTGACCCCGCAGTCCGGCTGCACGCCGGTGTGGGAGGCGAACGGCACCGGCGTCGGCTCGTTCAACTCGCAGATCAGCGCCCTGCAGGCGGCGGGCGGCAACGTCATCCCGTCGTTCGGCGGCGCGGCGGGCGGTGAGCTGGCTCAGACCTGCACGAACACGTCGAGCCTCACCGCGGCGTACGCGAACGTCGTGAACACCTACGGCACGACCCGCCTGGACTTCGACATCGAAGGCGGCGTCCTCGACGACACGACGTCGAACCAGCGCCGCAATTCGGCGCTGGCCGCGCTGCAGCAGCAGAACCCGGCGGTCCAGGTCGACTACACGCTGGCGGTCGACCCGACGGGCCTGCCGTCGAAGGAGCTGGACCTCCTGCGCGACGCGAAGAGCAAGGGCGTCAAGGTCAGCGTGGTCAACCTGATGGTGATGGACTTCTACGACGGCCAGCCGGTCCTGACGGACGCCCTCGCTGCGGCGCGGGCCTCGGCGTCGCAACTGGCGAGCCTGTACGGAATCTCGACGTCGGCGGCGTACGCGATGATGGGTCTGACGCCGATCGCGGGCCGCAACGACGACGGCGCCCAGTTCAGCCAGTCCGACGCCCAGCAGCTGGAGAGCTTCGCGGCCTCGAACGGCGTCGCGGAGCTGTCGTTCTGGGAACTCCAGGACTACGACCGCGCGACGGGCTACGCGTACTCGCGGATTTTCAACGCGATCACGGGCGGCACGACGCCCCCGCCGGCAACCGGCGGCACGATCACGGGCTACGGCGGCAAGTGCGTCGACGTGGCGGGCGCGTCGACCGCGAACGGCACGACGGTGGATCTGTACACCTGCAACGGAACCGCGGCCCAGCAGTGGACGTCGGTGTCGGGAACGTTCCGCGCACTGGGCAAGTGCCTGGACGTGGCGGCCGCGGGCACGGCGAACGGCACGAAGGTGCAGCTCTACGACTGCAACGGAACGGGCGCCCAGCAGTGGAGCCGGTCGGGCAGCCAGCTGATCAACCCGGCATCGGGCAAGTGCCTGGACGCGACGGGCCCGAGTTCGGCGGACGGCACGCCGTTGCAGATCTGGACCTGCACGGGAGCGGCCAACCAGTCGTGGACGGTGCACTGACGTCCATGGTTCATCGCTAGAGTGTGCGGTGCCCCCGTAGCCCAATCGGCAGAGGCAGTCGACTTAAAATCGATTCAGTGCGGGTTCGAGTCCCGTCGGGGGCACCAAACGCAGTGCGGGTTCGAGTCCCGTCAGGCGCGCCTCCCTCCGTTGCCATCTGGACACTGGCAAGTCACTGCTATAGATTTTAGTCGTGACTGAAACAACTAGCGACAACTCGGCTCCGCAGGGGTGGTCGCACCCGGAACCCGTGACGTTCACCAGCCTGGGCACCCGCTGCGCGGGCGACCTCTACATGCCGGACAACGTGTCCGCGGCCTCGCCGGCACCCGCGCTGGTACTCGGACACAGCGGCGTGATGGTGAAGGAGGCGCTGGCCTACTTCGCGCCGTACTTCGTGGCGGCGGGCTTCGTCGTTCTGGCGATCGACTACCGCACCGTCGGATCGAGCGAAGGCGAGCCGCGGGGGCTGGACTACCCCGAGCGGCAGGTCGAGGACTTCCGCAGCGCCATCTCGTACCTCCAGACGCGACCGGAGGTCCAACCGGAGCGCATCGGTCTCTGGGGCGTCAGCGTCGGTGGCTCAGTCGCCGTCCAGGCCGCCGTGCTTGATCGGCGCGCCAAGTGCGTTGTCGTGCAGAGCCCGAGCGTCTGGAACGGGTGGCGCTACCTGGAACGGCTGCTCGGCCGGAACGGGCTGCACGCCCTGCGCGAGCGGCTGGCCGAGGACTGGCGACGTCGCTACGAGACCGGCGAGAGCGCACGGGTGCCCCATCTGAACCTCGACCACGAGAACGCCAAGGGCGCCCAAGACCTGTCGCTCGAGCTGTATCCCACCTACTGCAACGAAAAGACCCTCGACTCCGCCGAGCACCTCCTCACCTTCGCCCCGGAGAACCTCATCCACCGGCTCGCGCCGACTCCGCTGCTGATGATCGCCAACGGCGGTTACGACCCCTACCACATGCTCGACGAAGCGCAGTCCGCGTTCGCCAAGGCCGGTGAGCCCAAGCGGCTGGAAGTCCTGCCCTACGACGTCCTCGGCCTCTACACCGGCCCCGGGCTGGAGGAGGCCATGGACCTGGCCGTCGAGTGGTTCGACCGCTACCTGCGCCGGACGCGGACCGCGACCACCACCCCGGCGCCCACCCGCGAGTCCGTCGCCGCTATGAAACGGTGACCAGCGGACACGGGAGCGAGGCGCCATGGGTGACGGACAGCAGGACCAGGTCATGCGGTGGGTGGAACGAGTGGCCACCTTCTGCGTCGAGGAATGGGGGCTGCCGCCGATCACCGGGCGCGTCCTCGGCTGGCTCATGATCTGCGACCCGCCCGAGCAGTCCGCAGGCGAAATCGCCGACACGATCCAGGCCAGCCGGGCGTCCCTGACGTCCAACATGCGCCTGCTCACCACCATCGGGCTGGTGCGCAAGGTCCGCCGGCCCGGCGATCGCACCGCCTACTACCGCATCGAGGACGACGCCTGGCACAAGGTCGTCCAACGGAAGCTCGACAGCCTCGGCGCGTTCGGCGACATCGCCGAGGAAGGCTTCGCCATCACCGGCCACGAAGGACCCCGCACCGAACGCATCAAGGCCGCCCAGGAATCCCTGACCTGGCTGCGGGACATCGCCGCCCGCAACCCCAAACGCTAGGAACGTCATGCCATGCCATCCCAGCTCCGCCTCGGCCCGGTCCAGGAGACACTGCTGCTCACCCTGTACGCCCGAGCACTGGACAGCAAGGCACCGACGCCGATCCTCGGTGACACCATGGCCGCGACGGTCGCCGACCGCATCGCCGAGGACACCGGTTACGACTTCGCCAAGCTGAAACTCAAGCCGAGCCTCATCGCCGGCACCGCGCTGCGTGCCCGGAAGCTCGACGACGTCATCCGCCAGTTCCTTGCCACGCACCCCGGCGCGGTCGTCGTCGACCTCGGCTGCGGCCTCGACACCCGATCGGCCCGCTGCGCTCCACCCGACCACGTCGACTGGTACGACGTCGACTTTCCCGAGGTCACGGACCTGCGCCGGCGGTACCTCCCGGACCGGTCACACCTGGTGCCCGCGGACGTCACCGACCCCGGCTGGGTACAGGCCCTGCCCGCCGCCCGGCCCGCCATGATCGTGGCCGACGGTCTGCTGCCCTTCCTGCCCGGCGACTCGTTCCAGGCCATGATCCGCCGGCTGACCACGCCCCGGAAGCGGCCGCGTTCCCGCAACCCCTGCGCGCGCTCACCAGGCTCATGGCCCGCAGCACCGCGCTGTCCCGCCAAGGCACGCGCATCCTGCACTACCGATTCTGAGCCGGGCCGGCCCGGGCATCGAGCTGGGCGCCTGCGCATCGTGCCTGGCCCAGCTGGTCAACGCGATCGGGGCGATCCGCACCGAACCGGGCGGCTCGGCCTGGCGGCAGACGATCTTCCACCGGTTCGCGCTGATGCGCCGTCACGGCCGCGGCGTCGTGCTGCGGCCGGTGATCACGGCGCCGAGCTACGAGAGCCGCGTTCGGCGCGGGTCTCCGTCCTGGACGCCGTGGCGGTGCGCGACGACGACGGGGTCGCGATCTTCGCGGTCAACCGCGACCAGCAGGAGCCGAACACCGGGGCGAACCCGGCCCGGGTGGTGCCACGCACGGGCGAAAGCCGGCCGGTCGGCGGCGGTGAACTGGTGATCACGCTGCCGCGGCTGTCGGGGAGCCTGAGCCGGGGACCTCACGTCGTGCAGGTCAGCCCGGTCAGCGGCTGGGCGTCGCCGGTCACGACGGCGCCCCACGTGGTCGTCGCGCCCGGGGCCAGCGTTCCGTTGTAGCTCTGGTTGGCCGCCCGCACCTGCTGGCCGCTCTGGGTCACCACGGCGTTCCACGAGCTGGACACCCGCTGGCTGCCCGCGAAGGAGAACGACGTCGCCCAGCCCGTCAGCGGCACCGAACCGGTGTTGCGCACCGTGACGTCCAGCTGGTGACCGCCGTTCCACGAGCCGGTGACCGCCGTGGTGGCGGCGCACGACGCGCCGGCGGGTGGCGCCGAGGTCGTCGTGGTGGCGGGCGGAGTGGTGGTGGCCGTGCCGCCGTCGGTGGTGTACGTGACCGGGGTGTAGGCCGCCGCGCAGCCCGAAAGGCATTGGTCCGGCAGGGAGAACCGGTACACGCGCCCGTTGTTGACCAGCGTGTCGGCGGCGTCCCGGACGCGGACCGCGTACGACGTTCCCGCCGTCGTGGTCGGGCCGATCAGGAACGACTGTCCCATGTCGCTGTTCGGCTGGGCCTGCTGCCAGGTCCCGCTCGCGTCGAGGTATTCGACCCCGTGGACGCCGTTGGGCAGGTGCGAGACGGCGATCGCGGTCCAGTACCGCTGGGCGCCCTGCAGGAACCCGAACTTCAGGTCGCCGGTGTAGGCCGGGGCGGCGACGAACGACCAGGAGATGCGCCGGTTGTTCCAGTGCGCCGGGTTCATGTCCCCGACCGGGACACCGTTCTTGACGAACCGGTTGAGCGAGTCGGTCGCGAGGTCGAGGTGGCCGGGATCGTCGCGGCACCAGGCGTTCGCGTCGCCGCAGCTGTCGGCCACGACCATGGTCAGCTCCGCGCCGTCGTAGCCGTCCGCGACCCAGGAGCCGTTGCGGCAGAACGGTTGCCCTGGTGCGCCGTCGTTCGTCCCGGTGCAGTAGTCGCCGATCGTGACCCGCACGAACCGGCCGCAGTTGCGGCCGTTGTCCCACAGGCCGATCTTGCCGGCCTGCGACGGCGGCAGCGGCCGCGGGTAGAAGCTGTAGTCGCCCGGGGTGTTGTAGACGTTGAGGGCCACGAAGTCCGGCGAGTCGAGCACGGCCTGCGGCAGGCCGCAGCCGCCGTAGGGTGCGCCGAGCGCGTCGAAGTGGGTGGCGTTGCCGGTCATGGTCTCCGCGGGGGTGGCCGCCGACGGCCAGGCCCAGCCGACGCACAGGCCCAGCACCAGCGTGGCCACGGCGGCGAGAACGGCGGGGCGCGCGGCAGCCCGGCGGGAGGCGGAGCCCATGGGGCCCTCCTTCGCGACGACGACGTCTGGAAGCGCTCCCAGAGTGGCGTGCACCCAGCGGGTTGTCAACGGCCGTCACGTCCGGCGGTCCCCGGCTTCGCGGGCCGGCAACGGGTGCGCGCTCGGCGTCCAGGTGCAGGCCCGGTCGCGCAGACCCGCTCCGGTGAGCGCGCCGAAGTTCTCCGCGAACCCGGACTTCTCGCGCGCCGCCCGGAAGCGCGCGCCGATGTCGTCGGCCAGCTCGGCGGAGGCGTCTTCGGCCAGGACTGTCGCCGGGGCCACGACCTGGAACTGGTCCGGGCCGGCCTGGGCGCGCCTTCGGCCAGTGCCAGCGCGTTGAAGCAGTGGTCCCGGGCTCCACGCGAAGCCCGCCAGCTCGGCCGTGGGCGTGGCTGACCGCCGCTGGTGGGTGACACCCGATTGAGTGAATGTTTGTTTCCCGATACCGCGCGGCTTCCATTGATCAAAATGTGCCGGGGTAGTTTGCGGCGCGCACGGTCGCAAAAAACGGATCTATCCTCCGGCGACGCTGAAATCGATTCACGAACGCCGGAACCTCCCGTCCGGAACCGTGTCACCGGTTGCCCCGCAAGAGCCGAACGGGCTAACTTGTTTCTGCTACCGCGCCGGAACCATGATCAGGGAGGGCCGATGCGACAGTGGCCGGTGGGCTGCCGTGGCGCCACCGAAATCGCGATCACGGTCCGCCAGATCGACGATTCGGCCGTCGTCGTGGCGGTTCGCGGCGAAATCGACAGCACGAACGCCGAAGCGCTGTCCGGGGCCCTGTCCGCGGCGCTGCCGGGAACCGCGCGGATGATCGTCGACTTCGGCGAAGTCACGTTCTGCGGGAGCAGCGGCCTGCGGGTCCTCGTCCTCGCGCGGGAAGCCTGCGCCGCCCGCGGGACCGGATTCCTCGTGCTGCCGTCCCCGGTCGTCCGGCGCGCCGTCACGATGTGCGAACTCGACCGGGTCCTGCCACTGGCCTCCGAAGACGAAACGGTCACGACCCGGCTGACCGGCCACTCCTGACCGCCTCGCCGAACACGCCGCTTAACGGCTGCGCGCCCGGGTATGCCGATCATCCAGCGCCGCCCACCCGGGCGAACCAGCCGCGGTCCGCCGACGGCGCGTGCGGAAGGAAAAACCCATGTCCACCACCGCGAACACCCGGACCAGAACGCCCGTGCAGATCGCCGCCGTCGTCGTCTCGGCCGTCTTCCTGCTGGTCGGCGTGCTCGGGTTCATCCCGGGCGTCACCACCCACTACGACCAGCTCAGCTTCGCCGGGCACGACTCGATGGCCATGCTGCTGGGCCTGTTCATGGTCTCCGTCCTGCACAACATCGTGCACCTGCTGTTCGGGATCGTCGGCCTCGCCGCGGCCCGCACCGCCCGCGGCGCCCGGTTGTTCCTGATCATCGGCGGCGCCGTCTACCTGGTGCTCTGGCTGTACGGCCTGCTCATCGACCACGGCAGCGACGCGAACTTCGTGCCCGTCAACACCGCGGACAACTGGCTGCACCTCGTCCTCGGCGTCGGCATGATCGCCCTCGGCCTGCTGGCCGCTCGCGCGGGACGCCACGTCAGCGGTCCGCAGGCGGCCCGCGGCCCGGGACTCGGCTAGCCACGCGTGGTCATCCGGACGCCGGCGGCCGCCCACGACGGCCCGCCGGCGTTCCCTCGCCTGTCCACAGTGGAGTGAACAATGGTGCGGGAACGGCTGCGCGCGGTGGTACGGGCGGCCGCCGCGCGGTTCCGGCGCGCGCGGTGGGCGGTGGTCCAGACGGCGATCGCGGTGAGCGTGTCGTGGTTCCTCGCGCACGACGTGCTCGGGCACCCGCAACCGTTCTTCGCGCCGATCGCGGCGGCTGTCTCGCTGTCGGCCAGTGACGTGCTGCGCGGCCAGCGGGCGCTTCAGCTGATGAGCGGGGTGGCGCTCGGTATCGCGCTGGGCACGGCTGTCGAGGCGGTCGCGGGGACGAGCGCGCCGGCGTTCGCGCTCGCCGCGCTCCTGGCGGTGTACGGCGCGCTGGCGTTGGGCGGCGGCCCGTTCGGCCAGGGACTGATGTTCGTCAACCAGACCGCGGCGTCAGCGATCCTGATCCTGGCGCTGCACCGGCCCGGGTCCGGCACCGAACGGCTGGTCGACGCCCTGATCGGCGGCGGGGTCGTGGTGGTGATCGGCGTCCTGCTGGTGCCGGCGGACCCGCACCGCCTGCTCGCCGAAGCCGAGCGGAGCCTGTTCGCGGAACTGAGCGACGCGCTGGGCGGCCTGCGGCTCGACGATCCACCGTCGGCCGGCGACGCCGATCGCGAGCTGGCGGCCGGGCAACGCATTCACGCGCGGCTGGCGGCGCTGGCCCAGGCCCGGGAGACGGCACGGCAGGTCGTGCTGGTCGCCCCGCGCCGCCGGCGGTCGCGGGAGAGCGTCCACCGCGAGATCGCCCGGAGCAAGCACCTGACGTTGCAGGCCAACGCGGTGCTGAGCCTGGTGCGCGTGGCCCGCGCCGCGGTCGACGCCGGCGAGGCACTGCCGGAGGCGCTGGAGGAGTCGGTCGCGGAGCTGGCGGAGGCGTGCGGAGTGCTGGCGGAAGCCGGAAACGTGGACCGGGCGGTGGCGGCGGCGAGCCGAGCCGAGCGACGGCTGGACCCGGCCGAGCACGCGGGGCCGGGCTATCGCGGCCCGGCGGTGTACGCGGCACGCGCGTGCGCCCGCGACCTGCTGGCGGCGATCGGGCCGCCTCGCGGGTGATCAGCGGCCCACTCGGCCGGCACGAGGTCATGGTGGCCGGCTGGCCGACGTGGTTGGCGTTACGCCTTGTAGTGGGTCAGCTCACCTGCGGGACGCTGGGCCGCCCGGAGGCGTGAAGTCACCCGATCGGCGGATACGTCGAGGGCTTCCGGCTCTGGCGGCTCGGCGTCGGCGGTCGGAGACTGGAGGCAAGTCACGGGACTTTGGGCTGCGGCCCGACGCTGGTGGCCCAGGTTCGCGACCGGTTCAAACCGGAGCCCGTCGCGAACCGCTCCTTTCCGCCGCCTCGCCGGGCGCGACTCCGGCGCACTCCCTCGTCGTCCAGGCCGGACTCGATTCGCCGTGCCCGGGTTGCACACCCATACCCCCTAGGGGTACGTTGACGGCATGACGACCAGCACCTTCACCGTGACCGGCATGACCTGCTCGCACTGCGTGGCTTCCGTCAGCGAAGAAGTCGGCGCCATCGAGGGCATCACCGATGTCGCCGTCGACCTGCCCACCGGGGCTCTGACTGTCACCAGCGCCGAGCCGATCGACGAAGCGCGCGTCCGCGCCGCCGTCGAGGAAGCCGGCTACCAGCTCGCCGGCTAGGCCGGCGACCCGAAACCGAGGAAGTTGCCATGAACACCACAGCACGGCTGGCCGTGTTCGGGGGAGCGCTCGCCCTGCTGGCGGCGGGCGGGTTCGTCGCCGGGAAGACGGCGGGTCCGGTCGCGGCCGCGACCGAGGACCACGACACGGCCATGCCCGGCCACACGGAGATGGCGGCCACCCTGCCGGGCGGCCTCGCCTCGAGCCAGGACGGCTACACCTTCACCGTCACCGATCCGGGCCGGTTCTCGTTCACGATCACCGGCCCGGACGGCAAGCCCGTCACCGCGTTCGACGTCGAGCACGAGAAGAAGCTGCACCTGATCGTGGTCCGCCGGGACACGGCGGGTTTCCAGCACGTTCACCCGGCGATGGCGCCGGACGGGACGTGGAGTGTTCCGCTGACGCTGCCCGCCGCGGGTTCGTACCGGGCGTTCGCCGACTTCGCGCCCACCGGTGGGAAGCCGATGACCCTCGGCGCCGACTTCTCGGTCGCCGGGGACTACCAGCCCGCCAGCTACCCGCTCAGCCGCACCGCCCACGTCGACGGCTACACCGTTCAGCTCGACGGCGACTTGACCGCGGGGAAGACGTCGCCGCTGACCTTGAGCGTGAGCCGCGACGGCGTTCCCGTCACCGACCTGCAGCCGTACCTGGGCGCGTATGGGCACCTGGTCGCGCTGCGCGGCGGCGACCTCGCCTACCTGCACGTCCACCCGGACGGTGAACCCGGCGACGGGAAGACGCCGGCCGGTCCGCAGGTGAAGTTCGCCGCCGAAGTCCCGAGTGCCGGAACGTACCGGCTGTTCCTCGACTTCAAGCACGGCGACGTGGTGCGGACCGCCGAGTTCACCGTCGCGACGGCGGGGCGGCCGTCATGACCGAGATCGAGCTGGCGATCGGGGGCATGACGTGCGCGTCGTGCGCCAACCGGATCGAGCGCAAGCTCAACAAGCTCGACGGCGTGACCGCTTCGGTGAACTACGCGACGGAAAAGGCGCGCGTGCATGCGCCGGAGGGCGTCGATCCGGCCACGCTGGTGGCCACGGTCGAGGCCGCCGGGTACAGCGCGACGCTGCCTCAGCCGGAGAAAGCTGCTGAGTCCGATGTGGACGAGGCGGACCCGACGCGTCCGTTGCGGCAGCGGCTGATCACCAGCGCGGTGCTCGCCGTGCCGGTGATCCTCCTGGCCATGGTCCCGGCGCTGCAGTTCACCTACTGGCAGTGGATTTCGCTGACGCTGGCCGCGCCGGTGGTCACCTGGGGTGCGTGGCCGTTCCACCGCGCGGCGTGGACGAACCTGCGTCACGGCGCGGCGACCATGGACACGCTGGTGTCGATGGGCGTGCTCGCGGCGTTCGCGTGGTCGTTGTGGGCGTTGCTGTTCGGCACCGCGGGCACACCGGGGATGGTGCACCCGTTCGAGCTGACGATCGCGCCGTCCGATGGTGCGGGCAACATCTACCTTGAGGTCGCCGCCGGCGTCACGACGTTCATCCTGGCCGGGCGGTACTTCGAGGCGCGCTCGAAGCGCCGGGCGGGCGCCGCGTTGCGGGCACTGCTGGAGCTGGGTGCGAAGGAAGTCGCGGTGCTGCGGGACGGCGCCGAGGTCCGGATCCCGACTGCGGAGCTGGCGGTCGGCGACCGGTTCGTCGTCCGGCCCGGCGAGAAGATCGCCACCGACGGCGTGGTCGAGGCGGGCAAGTCCGCTGTGGACGCGTCGATGCTGACCGGGGAGTCGGTACCGGTCGAGGTCGGCGAAGGCGACACGGTGACGGGCGCGACGGTCAACGCCGGGGGCCGGCTGGTCGTGCGGGCCACCCGCGTCGGGGCGGACACGCAGCTGGCGCAGATGGCCAAGCTGGTCGAGGACGCGCAAAGCGGCAAGGCCGACGTGCAGCGGCTGGCCGACCGGGTGTCCGGGGTGTTCGTGCCCATCGTTATCGGCTTGGCCGTGGCCACCCTCGGGTTCTGGCTGGGCAGCGGCGTCGGGACGGCGGCGGCGTTCACCGCGGCGGTGGCGGTGCTGATCATCGCCTGCCCGTGCGCGCTCGGGCTGGCCACGCCGACGGCGTTGCTGGTCGGGACCGGTCGCGGAGCGCAGCTCGGCGTGCTGATCAAGGGCCCGGAGATCCTGGAGTCCACGCGCCGGGTGGACACGGTGGTGCTGGACAAGACCGGCACGGTCACTGCGGGCCGGATGACCCTGGTCGGCGTGCACCCGGCTGAGGGCGTCGAGGAGACCGAGCTGCTGCGGCTGGCTGGTGCGCTGGAGGACGCGTCCGAGCACCCGATCGCCGCGGCCATCGCCCGCGGTGCGCGGGAGCGTGTCGAGCTGCCCGCGGTCGAGGACTTCACGAACGTCGAAGGCCTCGGTGTGCACGGGATCGTCGAGGACCACGCGGTCTTGGTGGGCCGGACGGCGCTGTTGGAGGACTGGAGCCAGCCGCTGCCCGCGGACCTCGTCTCCGCGAAGGCGGCGGCGGAGGAGCGCGGGCAGACGGCGGTGGCGGTGGCGTGGGACGGCGCGGCCCGCGGAGTCCTGGTCGTCGCCGACACGGTCAAGCCGACGTCGGCCGAAGCCGTGGCGCAGCTGCGCGAACTTGGCCTGACGCCGGTGCTGCTGACCGGCGACAACACCGCCGTCGCCCGTGCGGTGGCGGCGGAGGTGGGCATCGACGAGGTGATCGCGGAGGTGCTGCCCGCGGACAAGCTGGACGTGGTGAAGCGGCTGCAGGACGAGGGCAAGGTCGTGGCGATGGTCGGTGACGGCGTGAACGACGCGCCGGCGCTGGCCCAGGCGGACCTGGGTCTGGCCATGGGCACGGGAACGGACGTCGCCATGGAAGCCGGCGACATCACCCTGGTCCGTGGCGACTTGCGTGCGGTGGCCGACGCGATCCGGCTGTCACGGCGGACGTTGCGCACGATCAAAGGCAATTTGTTCTGGGCGTTCGCCTACAACCTGGCGGCGCTGCCACTGGCCGCGGCGGGGCTGCTGAACCCGATGATCGCGGGAGCGGCCATGGCATTCAGCTCGGTCTTCGTGGTCGGAAACAGCCTTCGGCTGCGCGGCTTCACCTCACGGGCGGCTTGAGTCGTGGATGGGCCGGGCTGCTGCGAGCGGCCCGGCCCGCCCACCCGGTCGACTTGGTCGGGCGCGGGTTGTTCAGCCGCGGGCCGGGCGACTTCGGGCCGCCCGGCCCGCCCGCGCGGGGGTTGGCTTGGCGGACGGCTTGATCGGCGGCAGGCCGGGTGCCCCGCCCGCACTCGCCGCGGGTCGGCGTCGCAAGCGGCCTGACCGGCAGCCGGCCCGCCGCGGGCCGCGCTCAGGCACGTACCGTCACCGGGAACTTCGCCGGGCCGCGCAGGTTGATCCGGCCGTTCCACTCCAGGTCGCCGGCGAAGCCCAGCTCCGGGAACCGCTGCACCAGACGGCTCACCGCCACCTGGCCCTCCAGCCGGGCCAACGCCGCGCCCAGGCAGTGGTGCGGGCCCGCGCCGAACGACACCTGGTGGCGGGCCTCCGCGCGGTCCAGGCGCAGCCGGTCGGCGTCCGGCCCGAAGAAACGCTCGTCGCGGTTTGCCGACCCCAGGCACGCCAGCACGAACGTGCCCGCCGGGATCTCCTTGCCCGCCACCGGGTACGCCTCCGTCGTGACGCGGCGGGTCTGCTGCACCGGCGAGTCGTAGCGCAGGAACTCCTCCACCGCGTTCGCCGCCAGGTCGGGCCGCTCGCGCAGCAAGGCCAGCTGGTCCGGGTTGCGCAGCAGCGCGTTGACCCCGTTGGCGATCAGGTTGACCGTCGTCTCGTGGCCGGCCACGTACAGCAGGACCACCTGGGCCACCAGCTCGTCGCCGTCCAGGACCTGGCCGTCGTGCTCCGCCGCGATCAACGCCGTCAGCAGGTCGTCCGCCGGGTGCTCGCGCTTCCAGGCGATCACTTCGCGCGTGATCCCGGTGAGCTCGGCGTCGGCCGCCGTGATCGCGCGCGCCGTGTCCTCGTCGGCGACGATCTCCAGTGACCGCACCAGCGTTCCGCTCAGCTCGCGGATCCGCGAGTGGTCGGTCGGCGGCATGCCGAGCATCTCCGAGATCACCGCGAACGGCAGCGGGAACGCCAGCTCCTCGACGAGGTCCGACGCGCCTTTCTCGGCCATCCGGTCCAGCGCGGCGTCCACCAGCCCGGCGATCTTCGGTTCCAGCGCCGCGACCGCGCGGCGGGTGAACACCTTCGTCACGAGCGAACGCAGCCGCGTGTGGTCGGGCGGGTCGCGGTCGAGCATCGACCGGTTCAGCGCGCCGGCGTCCTCCTCGGCGGCGAAGTAGCCGAGCTGCTCGGCGAACGGGCCCTCGGCCAGGTTGGCGACGTCCACCGAGAGGCCGGCCTTCAGCAACGCCGAGACGTCCTCGTAGCGCGAGACGAACCAGAACCCCAGCGGGTGCTCCTGCACCGGGTCTTCGTCGCGCAGCATCTTGTACTGCTCGTACGGGTTTTCGAAGAAGCCGGGCGCGAACGGGTTGAACAGCAGCTCGCCGGGCTCGATCAGGTCGGTCATGGGAAACCCCCAGCTGTGGTGACCTACACCGTGTCGGTGACATACACAGTGTATGTCCTATGCTGTGCGCATGTCGACGGTCAAGAGCCGGCGGGAGCAGTACTCCGCGGCCACGCGGGCCGCCCTGCTGGCGGCGGCCACCCGCCGGTTCGCCGAGAACGGCTTCGCGGGCACCGCCCTGGAGGACATCGCCGCCGACATCCAGGCCACGCGCGGCGCCATCTACCACCACTTCGCGAACAAGACGGCGTTGTTCGAGGCCGTCTTCGAGCAGCTCGAGACCGAGGCGTTCGAACGGTCCGCCACCGCGGCGGCCCGGGCGCCGGACCCCTGGTCGGCGGCGTTCGCGGCACTCGACGCGTTCCTCGACCGCTGCTGCGACCCGGTGTACGGCAAACTCGTCTGGCGGGAGGCGCCGATCGCCCTCGGCTGGTTGCGCTGGCAGGCGGCCGAGGAGCAGTACGCGTACGGCCTGGTGGAGCAGCTGGTCAAGGCGCTGATGGACGGCGGCGACATCGAGCCCCAGCCCCTGGAGGCGACCACCCGGCTGGTGTTCGGCATGGTCGGCACGGCGGGGATGGCGCTGGCGGAGGCGTCCGACGCGGACAAGCCACGCGTCAAGGCGGAGTACGCCGCGGTCATCGGCCGGATGGCCGCCGGGCTGCGGGGCGCCTGAGCTACGAAGTCGGTGAGAAGATCACCGGCGAGGCGGGCGAAAAGCGGGTCGAGGGGTCCGTCGGGCGCCGATTTCGGAGCGTGACGCCGCGGCGATGGAAACGGGGCCGGTGGCCGTTTCTCGACATTTCCTGACCCCATTCGAGTTAATGGGGACACCGCCTGTAGCACTTGTGTGGTCCGTGTATGCTCCGACCACGCTTGACCGGGTGATCACTCACTCGAATCAGTGGCCGTCGTGGTCGGGGATCTTGGTCCCACGCGGTCCTGCCGTCACGGTTCGGGCTCGGATAGGAGATTTATGCAGGTCAGGTCCACTCTCGTGCGTGGCGGGATCGCGGCTCTCGCCGCGGCCGCCGCGGTGATGATCGGGTCGCCCGCGGCCCTCGCTGACGACGGTGCCGCACGCGGCCGGGTCGTCACGGACAAAGCCGGCGAGGCGAAGGCCACCGATGGGTACGCCCTCAACCTCGGCCTGGGCGACGTGCACTACATCGCGAAGCTCTTCGACATGAAGCTGTCGAAGGGTGGCACGCTGAAGCTCTACTGCGTGCAGCTCACGGTCGGCCTGCGCACCGACGTCGACATGGTCGAGCGGCCGTGGAACAAGTACCCCGCTCCCGGCCCGTTCAACACCAACAGCGCGAAGATCAACTGGGTGCTGCACCACGGCTACCCGGCCACCGGCCTCGACGCCCTCGGCAATGTGCTGACGAAGGCCGGCGTCGAGACGCACGACGGCATCTCCGAGCGCGAGGCCATCGCCGCGACGCAGGCGGCCGTGTGGCACTTCAGCGACGGCGTGAACCTCGACCTGGACAAGCCGCTGTCCGACCAGGACGACGCCGGCAACAACGCCGACGTGGCCGCGCTGTACAAGTACCTGACCGGTGACCAGAACAAGGGCATCGGCGAGCAGCCGAAGCCGACGCTGAACATCGCCGCGGACAAGACCGACGGCACGGCCGGCGGCAAGATCGGCCCGTACAGCGTCGCCACCACCGGTGACATCACGTCGCTGACCAGCCAGCTGCCCGACGGTGTGAAGATCACCGACAAGGACGGCAAGGAGCTGAAGGCCGCGGACGTCAAGGACGGCAGCAAGCTCTACGTCGACGTCCCGGCGGGCACCCAGCCGGGCAAGGGCGGCTTCACGCTCAAGGCCACCGGCGAGCTGGACACCGGCCGCCTGTTCGTCGCCGAGAACTACGCCAGGCAAGAAGCGCAGTCGCTGATCGTCGCCAGCTCGGAGAAGACCGAGGTGACCGCGAACGCGGCTGCCAGCTGGTCCGAGGCGGCGGCCCCGACGGCGACCACCGCGCCCAGCACCCCGGCCGGTTCGACCGGCGGTGGCGGCGAGCTCGCCAACACCGGTGTCGACGCGGCGGTTCCGTTCACCGTCGGCGGCTTGCTGCTCGGCGGCGGCGCGCTGATGCTGCTGCTGAACCGGCGCCGCAGCCGCGCGTGACACGCTGAACCACCGAACACCGGGGCCGGTCCACAGGGGACCGGCCCCGGTTTCGTCTCCGACGTTCGGATTGCGATCTTCGGGGCAAACCCGGCGAAACACCGCACATATTGGTCTAGACTTTTCGGCCGGACGCCGAAGGGACGAGACCATGCGCGGTACGACCGTTCCGCCAGGGACGCCCTGCCCGCCGCCGCGGGCGGGCGAGCTGCCGATGCACCGGCTGGAGGTGCCCGCGCCGCACGCGCCGCCGTTCGCCGTCGGCACGTTCGACGAGATCGGGCCGCTGTCGCGTGCGGAGTTCCCGCACCGGCACACCTTCCACGAGCTCGTCCACGTCACCGGCGGCACCGGCACGCACGTGGTGGACCTGGCGCGCTGGCCGCTGCGGCCGCCGCACCTGGGTGTCATCGCGCCGGGCCAGGTCCACCAGTGGGCGGAGGTGCGCGGCCTGACCGGGCACGTCGTCGTGTTCACCGACGACTTCCTCCTCGACCACCCGGGCGACCGGGAGCTGCTGCGGCGGCTGAGCGAACGGCCGTGGCTCGAACTGGACGCGCGCGCCGACGCCGCCGTCACGCGGCTGATCACCGATCTCGCCGACGAGTACCGCCGCGGCGGCGACCGCGCCGAGTCGGTCCTGCGGGCACTGGTGCACGTCCTGATCGTGCGTGCCGGACGGCTGCTGGGCACGCCGCCGCCCGCGCCCGCCCGGGCCGTGGCGGCCGAGTTCACCCGGCTCGCCGCGCGTCCCGATCTGGGGCTGTGGTCGGTGGCCGCGCACGCCGGACGGCTCGGCGTCACCCCGGGCCACCTGACCGAGGCGGTGAAGGCCGCGACCGGCCGGACCGCCGCCCAGCTGCTGCGCGAGGCGCGCGTCCGGGAGGCACAGCGGTTCCTGCTCCGCACGGACCTCACCGTGCGGCAGGTGGCCAGCCGCGTCGGATTCGCCGATCCGGCGTACTTCTGCCGGTTCTTCCGCCGGGAAACCGGGCTGAGCCCGGGCGATTTCCGCCGCGGCGGGGAGATTCACCACGACTGACCGAGTCCGTCCATCGTCGCGCACCCGGCGCGCTGCCTACGTTCGAGGGGATCCCCGACGCCCCCACGAGGAGCAGGCATGGACGAAGAGAACACGCTCAGCCGCAAGACGGTGCTGCGCGCCGCGCTGGCGGCCGGCGTCGCCGCACCGGTCGCGCTGATCGGCGGCCCGGCACTCGCCCGCACGACCGCCGCCGGCGGCCAGGCCCCCGAACTGACGCCGTCGTGCCACGACGGCGACGAGCCGACGATCGAGCAGACCGAAGGCCCGTACTTCAAGCCGAACTCGCCGGAACGGACCGACCTCGTCACACCCGGCACCCAGGGCACCCGGCTCACCGTGTCCGGGTACGTCTTCGGGCTGGCCTGCCGGCCGGTGAACCGCGCGCTGCTGGACTTCTGGCAGGCCGACGTCAACGGCGCGTACGACAGCGTCGGCTACACGTTCCGCGGGCACCAGTACACGGACGCGCAGGGCGCGTTCCGGCTGTCGACGATCGTGCCCGGCCTCTATCCCGGCCGCACCCGGCACATCCACGTCAAGGTCCAGGCACCCGGCAGGCCGGTCCTGACCACGCAGCTGTACTTCCCGAACGAGCCCCGCAACAACACCGACACGATCTTCGACGCGCGGCTGCTGATGACGGTGCGGGACAACGGTTCCGCGAAGGAAGGCGCGTTCGACTTCGTGCTGGACGTGCCCCAGGGCCCGACCACGTCCGCCCCGCCGTCGTCGGCCCCGCCGTCGTCGACCCCGCCGGGCGGCACGACGTGGGCGGCGGGCACGACGTACGCGGCCGGCGCCCGCGTCACCTACGGCGGTCAGGGCTACGTGTGCTTGCAGGGGCACACCGCCCAGCCGGGCTGGGAACCGCCGTCCGTCCCCGCACTGTGGCGGGCGGAGTGAGCGCCCGGCGTCCGTGAGGAGGGCGGGGTCCCGGTTCTGCACCCCGGGACCCCGCCTGCTCAGCAGTACAGGTTGGCGCCGGGATCGACGCCGAGGACCGAGCTGATCTCGCGGTACTTCGAGACGCGGCTCTCGACTTGGGCGGGGTTGCCGCCGTTGCATTCGATGGAGCCGTTGATGCTGCGGATGGTTTCGCCGAAGCCGCGTTGGCCGATCATGGCGTCGTGGGGCGTCATGGTGCCGGGACCGGTCTGGGTGTTCCAGTACCAGAGGCCGGTTTTCCAGGCGATGGCGGCGTTTTGCTCGACCTGCCAGGGGTTGCCGAGCAGGTCGATGCCGAGGGCGTCGCCGGCGGCTTTGTAGTTGAAGTTCCAGCTGAGCTGGATGGGGCCGCGGCCGTAGTAGGCGGCTTGGCCGGCGGGGCAGCCGTAGGGCTGGGTGGCGTCGCAGTAGTGGGGGTAGTTGGCGGTGTTCTGTTCGACGATGTAGACGAGGCCGCCGGTTTCGTGGCTGACGTTGGCGAGGAACGCGGCGGCTTCTTGCTTTTTGACGGTGTCGTCGCCGGTGTTGGCGAAGCCGGGGTAGGCGGAGAGGGCGGCGGTGAGGCCGCTGTAGGTGTAGAAGCTGTTGCGGTTCGGGAAGATCTGGTTGAACTGGGCCTCGCTGACGACGAACGCGCCCGGGTTGCCGGGGTTCGTGCCGCCGCCGCAGTCGTAGGGTTCCCAGTACCAGGTGCTGATGACGGGGTCGTAGCCCGGGTTGGCGTTTTTGGCGCGGTAGTAGCCGCCGTTGGTGTAGCGGACGATGGCGCCGACGTCGTACCACTGGCCCGCGACCCAGTCGGGCGCGGTGCAGGCGGCGGCCGCGGCTTTCGGGGCTTGGCCGGTCGCGGCGGGCACGCCGAGCACGAGCCCGGCGACGGCGGCGAATGCGGACAGGATCGCGACGAGACGTCTTCTCAAGACTGGCTCACTCCTTCGGCCACGACTGATCGCCGGACGCGGCGGGCGTCCGGTGTCGAAGAGGGGCTCATCCGGCCGGACGAGGGTGACACCGGTCACTAGAGCAGATTGGTCTAGTCCAGTCAAGGAATGGGGGCGGGCCCGGGCAAGGGGTGTGCGCGAACGTCTCCCGGAGTGAACCGTCCCGGGGTCGGCGGCGGGGGCCGGTTCCGCCGCGGGTGAGCCTGGCGTCGGGGAACGGGCAGTCCGCTTGTCCGGGCCGCGGGCGCGTCCGCCGCGAAAACCCTGGGGACGGACGGTTTCCGCCGACGTATGTCCAGCGGGTGCCGGGGCAGGTGATCACCGCCCCGGCTGTTCAGCGTGCCTGCGGGATCCGGATCGGTGCCGTCTGCGCCAGCCGCTGCAACCGGGCCCGGCCCAGCCGGTGGAGCATCTCCCCGAGCTCCTCCGGCGCGATACTGCCTTCGAGGTCCAGCCGCGTCAGCTTGACGACGCGGTCGATCTCCGCCGCCGGGAGCCGTCCCGCGAACTCCCCGGCCAGCCACACCCCGACCTCTTGCACGACGTCAGTCCGGTGGCTTCGTACGGTCATCGCTCGCTCTCCTCGTTTCGGATCGCCTTCACCCAGGTCGAGGCGGGAAAATCCCGACCTGACGCAGGTCCGACGAACCGGCGCGCGACCCATGACGCCGAATCGCCGAAATTCCCGGCACCGGTGCTTTCCGTGTCCGTACCGGTGGAATCCGTGACGATCCCGCGTCACTCACATGGGCTGTTCGCCGCCGCAAGTTGTCGGCCGATCGGGTGGAAAACGCGGGAACCGCGCCGGTGCCGCGTGCGCGCCAGGACCCTGGAGACGTCCGGTAGTGCGGGCGTTCCCTTGCGGGACGCGGAAACGGAGACGCGATCCATGGCCCGGTACGACCGGACCGACCTCGGGGCGTACAGCCTGGGGTTGCTCGACGCCGCCGAGACGGCACAGGTGGAGCGGCACCTCGCGGCGTGCCCGGACTGTCGCCAGGAGGTCCGGGACTTCGAAGCCGTCCGCTCGATGCTCGACCACCTCGGCCGCGCCGAGCCCGCCGCCGAACCCGCCGCCGAATCCACATAGGACCGAGCGCGGAGGCTCAGCGGGACGCCGCCGCCTTGATCGTCCGGAGCACCGGCGCCGTCTCCAGCGACCGGATCGCCTCCAACGCCCCCAGCCGCTCGGTCAGGTACCGGTGCAACGCCGCCGCGTCGGCGCAGAGTGCGTGGGCCACCAAGTTCGCCGGACCCGTCGTGGCCGCCACCAACGCCAGCTCCGCGTGCGTCGCCAGCTCTCGCGCGACTTCGTCCGAATGAGCCGGCGCCACCGACATCCACAGCAGCGCGTGCGTCGTCGCGCCCAGCGTCGCCGGGTCGATCTCCAGGTCGAAGAACATCGTGCCGCCCGCTTGCAGGTCCGCCAGGCGGCGCGCCACCGTCGCGGGGGACCAGCCCGTCGCCGCGGCCAGCTCCGCCAAGCTCGCCCGGCCGTCACGCTGCAACGCCGCCATCAACGGCTCGTCTTCGCCGGTCAGCGGCTTGCCGGCGCCGTCGTGCGCCGGTGTCAAGGCCGCCACCTGCGCGGGGTCGAGGGCGCACGCCCGGCCCAGCCACGCCGCCGGGCCGCCGAAGTAGCGGTGCAGCACCTGGTGCGCCGACACCGCCGTGATGCTCGCCGTGCGCGGGATGTCGCGCAGCAGCAGCGAATGGTCGCTCGCCGCCGCCGTCGACACGTTCACGCAGATCTCCGTGCCGCCCGACATCAGCTTGATCCACGCCGTGTCGGCGCGGCGCGCCAGCGCGTGCGCCACGTCCTGCGCCGTGTGCGGTGTCGCCGTCAGCCGCACCATCCACTCGGCCTGGCCGGCGCGCTGCGGGTCCGGCAGCCCGACCACGCGAAGCGACGCTTCGGCGCGCAGCCGGCGATAGCGCCGCGCCACCGTCTGCGTCGAGACGCCGAGGACGTCGCCGATCTTCGTGAACGGCGCCCGGCCGTCGACGTGCAGCGCGTGGATCAGCGCTCGGTCCACTTCGTCGAGAGCGATGGTCATATCTCTCACGGAACCATACTCGACGGAAGAAATCCGCAAGTTATTCGCGAGAAGTGGAACCAGAAGCCCCGACGCGGCGAAGGTCGGCAACGACGAAAGGGGGCACCTCTTGCCGACCGAGACCATGACCGGGACCAAGACCCGGGCCCGCTGGGCCGCACTGGCCGTGCTGCTGACCGCCGAGGCGATGAACCTGCTCGACGCCACGATCGTCCAGGTCGCCGGCCCGGTGATCCACGCCGAGCTGCCCGGCCCGGCCGCCGACATCCCGTGGTTCAGCGCGGCCTACACGCTGCCGTTCGCCGTCTTCCTGATCACCGGCGGCCAGCTCGGCGACGTCTTCGGCCGCGCCCGGATCTTCAAGATCGGCGTGACGGGCTTCGCGCTCGCGTCGCTCGCCTGCGCCGCCGCGCCCGCCGCCGGTCCGCTGATCGGCGCCCGCGCGGTGCAGGGCGCGGCGGCCGCGCTGATCATCCCGCAGACCATCGGCCTGATCCGCGCGTTGTTCGACGGCGACGAACTCGCCAAGGCCCTCGGCACCATCGGCCCGGTGATGGGCCTGTCCGCGGTCACCGGACCGCTGCTCGGCGGGCTGCTGACGCACGCGGTGTCGTGGCGGGCGGCGTTCCTGGTGAACGTTCCGCTCGGCCTCGCCGTCCTGGCCGCCGCGCGGTTCCTGCGGGAAGACCGGGCCCGGGAACGGCCGCGGCTCGACGTCACCGGGACCGCGCTCGTCGTCGCCGGGACCGGGCTGCTCGTCTACCCGCTGATCGACCCCGCCGGGACGAACCGGTGGCTGCTCGCCGCCGGCGTCACGCTCCTGGTCGTGTTCGGGTTCCACCAGCGCCGCGCGGCCGCGCCGCTGGTCGAGCCGAGCCTGTTCGCCAGCCGCGGGTTCCCGGCCGCGCTCGCCGGGTCGCTGCTGTTCTTCGCGGTGATGACCGGGCTGATGCAGGTCATCCCGATGCGGCTGCAGCTCGGCGAAGGCGCCGACGTCCGCACCGCCGGCCTCACGCTGCTGCCGCTCTCGGCCGGCCTCGCCGTGGCGTCGTGGTTCGCCGGGGCCAAGCTGGTGCCGAAGTTCGGCGCGCGGGTGATGTTCGCCGGGCTGGCCTTGCTGCTCGCCGGGATCCTCGCGACGGCGGGCGGTGTCCCGGGCGCGCTCGCGCTGTGCGGGCTCGGCATGGGCACGTTCACCGTGCCGTTCTTCACCGCCGCTCTGCGGCGGGTCCGGCCGCACGAGACGGGCTCGGCCGCCGGCCTGCTCAACGCCGTGCAGCAGCTCGGCGGCACTCTCGGCGTCGCCCTGCTCGGCGGGCTCTACCTGAGCAGCGGGACGGCGGCCACCGCGTTCGGCGTCGCCGCCGGACTCACCGCGGCCGCCGCCGTGGCTGTCGCGCCCCTCGGCTTCGGGGGATCCGGCCGGCGGAGCCCCCGGCGACGACTCAGTAGTCATCGCGGCCGGTGAACTGCTGTTCCAGCAGCTCGGCCGCGCCGGCGACCAGTTCCAGGGGGTCGATGAACTCGTTGATGTCGAGGTTGATCAGCGGCAGCGAATGCCGGAGCACGAGGTGGTCGCCCATCACCGCCAGCCCGCCCACGACGGTCGACTCGCCGACCTCGGTCAGCACGTCGAGGAGGTCGACCTCGTCGTGGCGGGCGAACGGCGTCGCGATCTGCACCCAGTCTTCGCGCTGGTCGAGGATCTCGCGGGCGATCACCATGATCTGCGCCCGCTGCTCGGTGTCGGGGTCGTCGCCGAAGACCAGCCGGATGCGGATTTCGTCGGGTTCGTCGCGCACCACCCGGTACTCCTGCCTGATGTACGCGACCAGATCGCCCCAGTCCGCCACGCTTCCTCCGCTCTCGTGCCTGCCCGGGTGCTCAGCGTAGCGATCAAGCGGCGCCGATGCGGTCGAGATCGGCCAGCACGTCCGCGGGAAGTTCGAGCGAGGCCGCGGCGAGGTTCTCGCGCAGGTGCCCCGGCGACGACGTGCCCGGGATCAGCAGCATCGACGGTGACCGGTGCAGCAGCCAGGCCAGCGCGACCTGCATCGGCGTCGCGCCGAGCCGGGCGGCGCAGTCGTCGAGCCGCCCGGACTGCAGCGGGCTGAACCCGCCGAGCGGGAAGTACGGCACGAAGGCGATGCCCTCGGCGGCGCACTGGTCGACGAGGGCGTCGTTTTCGCGGTGCGCCAGGTTGTACTGGTTCTGCACGCAGACGACCGGCGCGATCGCCTTCGCCTCCTCGAGCTGCTCCGCGCTGACGTGGCTGACGCCGAGGTGCCGGATCAGCCCCTGCTCCCGCAGCTCGGCGAGCACCCCGAACGGCTCGGCGAGCGACATCGGCACGGGGTAGTCACCGGCGGCGTTGCTGAGCCGCAGGTTGACGACGTCGAGCACGTCGGCACCGAGGTTGCGCAGGTTGTCGTGCACCGCCTGGGTGAGGTCTTCGCGCGACAGCGCGGGCGGCCAGCCCTTGTCGGGCGAACGCCGTGCGCCGACCTTCGTGACGATCGTCAGCGACTCCGGGTACGGGTGGAGTGCCTCCTTGATCAGGGCGTTCACGGTGTGCGGGCCGTAGTAGTCACTGGTGTCGATGTGGGTGACGCCCGCGTCGACGGCCTCGCGCAGCACGGCGACGGCGGTGTCGTGGTCGCGCGGCGGCCCCCAGACGCCGGGGCCGGCCAGCTGCATGGCGCCGTACCCCATGCGCGTCACCGGTCGTTCGCCGCCGAGGGTGAAGGTGCCGCCCAGGTTCGCCATGCCGCTCCTCGCGTCGAGGTGGGTGCCGTGCCACGGGACAGCTTAGGCAAGCTCAGCCGCAGGCGCCCTTGCTGCGGAGTACCCGCGTGACGGACTCCTGCACCCGCGCCCTCGGCAGCTCACCGGTCTCGACGGCCTTGACCAGCCGGTCCAGCACCTCGGTCACCCGGCCGCCGGACGACCACAACGCCTCGTCCGCTCCGGCCTGCAGGGCCCTCAGAACCGCGTCGGGCAGCGGATACTGCGCCGTGATCGCCTTCATCGCCCCGAGGTCGTCGGTCACGGCGACGCCGGTGAACGCGAACTCCTCCCGCAGCAGCCGGTACGCGGCCGGCGACACCGAAGCGGGAACACCGTTCGTCAGATCGGGTACGTCGAGGTGGCCGACCATGATCGCGACCGGCCCGTAGTCCGCGAGCCCGCGGTAAGGCACCAGGTCGACTTCCCGCAGCTTCGCCAGCGGCGGTGTCACGACCGTGCCCTTGTGGGAGTCGCCGGAGCCGTGGCCGTGGCCGGGGAAGTGCTTCAGCACCGGCTGGATCCCCGCGTCGCGCAGGCCCTCGGCGAACGCCGTCGCGTACGTCTTCACGCGGTCCGGGTCGGGGCTGAAGGAGCGGTCGCCGATGACGTCGTCGTCCGGCGCGTCCGTGACGTCGGTGTCCGGCGCGAAGTCGACGGTGACGCCGCGCGCACGCAGCCGGCGTCCCCGCTCGGCGGCGAGCGCGCGGACCTCGGCGGGCGACTTCGTCGCGGCCATTTCGCGGGCTGACGGGATGTCGCCGTCGAGGTCGTCGATGCGCTGGACGCGGCCGCCTTCTTCGTCGACCGAAACCGCCACCGGCAGCCGCGCCGCGGCCTGGACCGCGTCCAGGGAACGATCTTTCAACAACGCTGTTGCGTTACCGCCGACGAAGATCCCGCCGACCTGGTGGTCACGCACCAGCGACACCGCGGCACCCGGGTCGTCGCCGGAAACCCCGACGACGACCAGCTGCGCGACCTGCCGCCGCACGTCCAAGCCGGTGACCAGCGCCGCGCAGTCGCCGGGCCGGGTGAGGCTCGACGTCGGGGCGGACGGCCGCGGTGAAGAAGGCGGTGAGGACGACGACGAAGACGGTGGCGCAACCGGGGACCGGGGGATCGCCAGCCCGGACACGGTCCCGGCCCGGCACCCCGTGACCAGGGAACTCACGACCAAGATGCACAACGCCACCCCCATGGCGGCCCCACGTCGGCGGTTCATCGGTCCCTTCGGCTCGTCGGCGTGCCTTCGACGGTAGCCGACGGCCTGGCTTCACGACGTGAAGAAGGCCGTGAGGACGGTTAGAGAATTCGTGAAGCCCGCCTCAGCAGACTGGCGGCACCAGGAAAACCGGACGGGGCAGGAGGCTCGATGGACCAGGTGCGAGTGGCGGCGTGGGCGTCGGACCCGATCGCGCTCACGGGGCTGACCAACCACCTGAAGTCCCGGCCGGAGCTGCTGGTCCTGCCGCGTGCCCGCCGGGCCGAGGCCGCCGTGCTCGTGTTCGCCGCCGGCCAGGTCGACCGCGAGGTGATCGCCGCGCTGCGGGCCGCGTCCGCCGAGTCGCCGGCCGCGATCGTGCTGGTCGCCGGGCATGTCGACCCCGGGCACGTCGCCCTGCTCGCCGAGTGCCACGTCTCGGCGGTACTGCCGCGGACCGCGCTCGACCGGCTCACCGGCAGCGTCCTCGCCGCCGCGCGGGGCCGCACCACGCCGTTGCGCGACCAGGTCGAAGCCTTGGCGAACGAAGGCGCGTCGGCGGCGCTGACGCCGCGCGAGGTGGATGTGCTTCGCTTGATGGCCGAAGGCTGGGACACTGCCGAGATCGCGGGCAAGCTCTGCTACTCCGAGCGGACCGTGAAGAACGTCATCTACGCCATGACCAACCGGCTCAACCTGCGCAACCGGCCGCACGCGGTCGCCTACGCCGTGCGGGCCGGTGTGATCTGAGGAAGCCCGTTGCGCCCGATCGTCCGCCGGACCGCCGCCGCGGCCGCCGCGCTGGTCCTGCTCGCCGCCTGCGGCCCGGGTGACGCCGGCGGCGGGACGAAGCTCACCATCGCCACCTTCGGCGAGTTCGGCTACGCGCCCTTGCTCGCCGAGTACCACAAGCTGCATCCCGAGATCACGGTGCAGAACCGCGTCACCGACTTCGACACCCACCACAAGGGCCTCGCGACGCAGCTGGCCACCGGCCGCGGCGCCGCCGACGTCGTCGCGATCGAAGAGCAGTACATACCGCGCTACCGCAAGGCGAAGGACAAGTTCGCCGACCTCGCCGCCTACGGCGCCCGCGACCTCGAACACCAGTGGGCGCCGTGGAAGTGGGCGCAAGGTACCGACGGCGCGTTCGTCCTCGGGCTCGGCACCGACATGGGCAGCCTGGCGCTGTGCTACCGGCGTGACCTGTTCCAGGCCGCGGGCCTGCCGGCCGACCGGGACGAGGTCGCGAAGCTGATGCCGGACTGGGACGCCTACGCGGCCACCGCCGAGCGGTTCACGAGCCGGACGCCGGAGGTGAAGTTCGCCGACTCCGCGGGCACGGTCTACACCGCGATGCTCAACCAGTCGCCGGAGAACTACTTCTCCGCGGCCGACGACTCCTTCATCGGCGACCGCAATCCCAGCGTGCGCAACGCGTTCTTCCTTTCCGGCGGCATCGCCGCGAAGGGCCAGACGGCGGCCGCCACGACGTTCACGCAGGCCTGGAACGTCGCGATCAAGCAAGGCACCTTCGCGACCGTCGCCTGCCCGGCCTGGATGCTCAGCCAGATCAAGGAAGCCGGCGGCGACGCCAACCGCGGCAAGTGGGACGTCACGACCGTGCCCGGCAAGAGCGGCAACCAGGGCGGCTCGTTCCTGGCCGTGCCGAAGCAGAGCGAGCACCCGAAGGAGGCGTACGAGCTCGCGCGCTGGCTTACCGCGCCGGAACAGCAGAAGAAGCTGTTCCTCTCCGACGGCATCCTGCCCAGCGAACCCTCGGTCTACACGGACCCGCAGGTCGTCGCGCACACCGACCCGTACTTCGGGGACGCGCCGATCGGCCGGATCTTCGCCGCTTCCGCCGACCGGCTGCGGCCCAACTACCGCGGCCTGCGCGACGCCGACGTCCGGCCCGAGTTCGGCCGCGCACTCGGGCGGATCGAAGACCGGACCGAGGGGGTCGACCAGGCCTGGGCGGACGCCGTCCGGCAGGCGCAAGCCGTGCTGAAGTAGCCGCGCGTGCTCGCTCGCTTCGACCGCAGGGTCACCCCGTTCCTGCTCGTCGCGCCCTTCTTCGCGCTCTTCGTCGTCTTCGGCGCCTTCCCGCTGCTGTACACGGCGTGGGTGTCGCTGCACGACTGGAACCTGCTCGAGGGCGACCAGGGCTACCTCGGTCTCGCGAACTACGGCGACCTGCTCACCGACCCGCACTTCTACAACGCGCTCGCCAACACCGTCGGGATCTTCCTGCTCGCCGCGGTCCCGGAGTTCCTGCTGGCGCTGGGCGTCGCGGCGCTGCTCGACCGGCCGCTGCGCGGCGCGACCTGGTGGCGCACCGGCGTCCTGCTGCCGAACGTCGTGTCCGTCGTCGCGGTCGGGCTCGTGTTCGGGCAGCTGTTCGGCCGCGACTACGGCGTCGTCAACGAAGTCCTGGGCTGGTTCGGCGTCGGGCCCGTGAACTGGCAGGCGACCACGTGGTCGTCGCACTTGGCGGTGGCGTCGATGGTGCTCTGGCGCTGGACCGGCTACAACGCGCTGATCTACCTGGCCGCGATGCAGGCGGTTCCCGGCGAGCTGTACGAGGCCGCCGCGCTCGACGGCGCCTCGCGGTGGCGGACGTTCTGGTCGATCACCGTGCCCGGCATCCGGCCCGCGCTGGCGTTCACCGCGATCGCCGGCACGGTCAACGGACTGCAGCTGTTCGCCGAGCCGCAGCTGTTCGGCGGCGGATCGGACGCCGCCGGCGGCAACGACCGCCAGTTCCAGACGCTCGTGATGTACTTGTACGAGAAGGGCTTCACGCACTTCGACGCCGGTTACGCGGCCGCGCTGACGTGGGTGCTGTTCGTGCTCTGCGCGGGCTTCGCGCTGGTCAACTACCGGCTGGTGCGCCGGTTCGTGAGGTCGGCGTGAGACGCCCCGGCGGCTGGGTCTACGCGCTGCTGGCCGGCGTGCTCGGCGCGTCGATCTTCCCGCTGTACTGGTCGTACGTGGTGTCCACCAGGGACAACTCGGCGATCGGTGAGACGTCGCCGCTGCTCCTGCCGGGCGGCCACCTCGCCGAGAACGTGCGCCGGGTCTTCGCCGCCGTCGACTTCTGGGCGGCGCTGGGCAACTCGCTGATCGTCGCGGGCACGGTCACGGTGTCCAACGTGGTGCTGGCGAGCCTCGCCGGGTTCGCCTTCGCCCGGCTGCGGTTCCCGGGCCGCAACACGCTGTTCCTGCTGGTGGTGGGCTCGGCGATGGTGCCGGCGCAGCTCGGGGTCATCCCGCTGTACCTGGTGGTCGGCGACCTCGGCTGGTACGGGCGGCTGGAGGCGGTGATCGTGCCGGGCCTGCTCAGCGCGTTCAGCGTGTTCTGGATGCGCCAGGCGTGCGAGAACGCGATCGGCGCCGACCTCGTCGACGCCGCGACCGTCGACGGCTGCTCGATCCTGCGCACCTACTGGCACGTGGCGGTGCCCGCGCTGCGCCCGGCGGCCGCGGTGCTCGCGATGCTCACGTTCCTGGCCGCCTGGAACGACTACTTCTGGCCGCTGGTGGTGCTCGACCCGAACGAGACGCCGACCGTGCAGGTCGCGCTTTCGCAGCTGGCCAGCGGGTACTACACCGACTACGCGCTCATGCTCACCGGCGCGACGCTGGGTGTCGTGCCCGTCATCGCGCTGTTCCTGCTGCTGGGCCGCCACATCGTGCGGGGGATCCTGAAAGGAGCGCCGGGATGACCTTTCCGACGGGCTTCCTGTGGGGCGCGGCGACCGCGTCCTACCAGGTCGAAGGCGGGGTGCGGGAAGGCGGCCGCGGACCGTCGGTCTGGGACACGTTCGCGGCGGTGCCCGGCAAGGTGGCCGGCGGCGCCTCCGGCGAGATCGCCTGCGACCACTACCACCGGTACGCGGCCGACATCGGCCTGCTGGCGGACCTGGGGCTGGGCGCCTACCGGTTTTCGGTGGCGTGGCCGCGGGTCATGCCGGACGGCCGGACACCGTCGGCCGCGGGGCTCGCGTTCTACGACCGGCTCGTGGACGAGCTGCTGCGCCGCGACGTCGTGCCGGTGCTCACGCTGTACCACTGGGACCTGCCGCAGGCGCTGGAGGACGCGGGCGGCTGGCCGCTGCGTGACACGGCTTCCCGGTTCGCCGAGTACGCGGTCGTGGTCCACGACGCGCTGGGCGACCGCGTGGACCAGTGGACGACGATCAACGAGCCGTTCTGCGCGGCGTTCCTGGGCTACGGCAGCGGGGTGCACGCGCCGGGCGTCCAGGACTACGACACGGCACTGGTCGCGGCGCACCACCTGCTGCTCGCGCACGGGCTGGCGACGCGGGCGCTGACGTCGCGGGCGCGGCCCGGGCACGAGTTCTCGCTGGCCCTGAACTTCGCCCCGGCCCTGCCGGACGGCACGTCCCCGGCGCACCTGGAGGCGGCACGGAAGTTCGACGGCATCCACAACCGATTCTTCCTCGACCCCGTGCTCGGCCGCGGCTACCCGCCGGACGTGCTGGCGGACGTGGCCGGGCACGGCGGCCGGTTCGCGGCGTCGGTGCGCGACGGCGACACGGACACCATCGCGGCGGCGATCGACTGGCTGGGGGTGAACTACTACGCGCCGGCCCGCGTCACGCCGCTGGCCGACCCGCTGGCACCGAGCAACTGCCCGTTGCCGGGGCTGCGGGGACTGGACGTGCTCCCCGGGGCCGGCCCGCTCACGGCGTTCGGCTGGGAGCAGTCCCCGTCGACGCTCACTTCGCTGCTGGAGCGGCTTTCCGCGGAGTCCGGCCTGCCCCTGGTGGTCGCCGAGAACGGTGCGTCCTTCGTGGACAAGGTGGTGTCCGGCCGGGTGCACGACGCGGCCCGGGTGAACTACTTCCTGGAACACCTCCACGCGGTCCACGCCGCGATCCGCGCCGGAGCCGACGTCCGCGGGTACTTCGCGTGGTCGCTGCTGGACAACTTCGAGTGGGCGATGGGCTACACGCAACGGTTCGGCCTGATCCACGTGGACTTCGAGACGCAGGTCCGGACGGTCAAGGACTCGGGCCGGTTCCTGGGCCGGGTCGCCAGGGCCAACGCGCTGCCGGAGTAGTCAGGGCCGCTGCCGGAAGGCGTCGGCGACGCCGGAGCGGGACGGCGTCTCCAGCTTGCCCAGCAACCTCGTCACGTGCGCCTGCACGGTCCGGCGCGGCAGCGACAGCTCCGCCGCGATCTCCGGGTTCGACCGGCCCTCCGCCACCAGGCTCGCGATCCGGACCTCGATCGGCGTCAGCGACTCCCAGCCGTGGCCCGGCCGGACCGGCGCGAAGAGCGCGCCCCGGCGGACCCCGAGGCGGCGCAAGCGCGTCTCCGCCCGGCGCAGGTCCCAGCGTGCCCCCAGCGCCGTGTACAGCTCGGCCGCCTCCTCGAACGCCGCGTGCGCCGCGTCCAGCCGGCCCGCGCGGGCCAGCAGCACCGCCGCGTCCTCCAGCGCCGACGCCAGTTCCGGGCGCCGGCCGACCGCGCGGAAGTGCTCCGCCGTCGCCAGTACCGCCGCCGGGTCCGCCTCGATCAGCCCGCGGCACCACGACGCCGCCGCGTGTGCCCGCGCCGGACGTCGCTCCTTCGCCGCCTCCTCCTCGCACACCGCGAGCGCGCGCCGGGCGCGGGCGACGTCGTCCTGCTCCATCGCCAGCCGGACGAACGCCGGGAGCCACTGGTGCCGCAGCATCATCTGCGCGTACGTCGGGTTCAGGATCGGCTCGAGGACGGTCAGCGCGCGGGCCCGGTCGCCGCGCTGCTCGGCCGCGAGCGCGTCCGCGACCAGCAGGAAGTCGAAGCTTTCGCGCTCGGCGCCGGTCGCCGGGGCGTACGCCTCCGCCGCGTCGAGGTGGGCCGCGGCCTGCGCGCGGTCGTCTCGGCGGCCCGCGATCAGCGCCGCGACGCCGTGCAGCAGCAGCGCCGCCGGGCCCGGCTCGCGCAGGCCGTAGAACGTGATCGCCGGGCCGTCCTCGGTGACCGTGTCCAGCTCGACCAGCGCCTCGTCCCAGCGGCCCTCCCAGTACCGGTGCACCGCGGCCGACACCTGCAGCCCGACCGGCATCGCGTGCCGCGTCGCGACGTCGCCTGCCGCGCGCAGCGCCGCGTCCGCTTCGGCCAGGCGGTCGAGGTTCTGCAGGGTGAACACGCGGTTGTCGAGCAGGTCGAGGTGCAGGTCGGCCAGCTCGGGTTCGTCGCCGACGGCCTCGATCGCCGCGTCGACGTGCGCCAGCGCGCTGTCGTGCTCGCGCCGGACCGAATCCACCAGCCACAACGTCTGCAGCGCGTGCGCGGTCAGGTACCGGTCCCCGCCGGCGAGCGCCTTCGTCTCGTGCGCCGCCTTTTCCGCCGCGTCCAGATCGGACAGATCGCCACGGCGGAAGTTCGCCAGCAGCTGCCGGTGCTTGACCCGCCACAGCTCGGGCACGGCCGGGTCGTCGACCGACGCGGCCAGCGTCGCGACCGCGCCTCCGGTGTCGCCACGGCGGTGCCGCAGCGCCGCGAGGATGTGCCGCATCTCCTCGGCCGCGTCGGGCTCGGTGGCCACGTCAAGGGCTTGCCGCGCCAGGCTTTCCGGGTCGCGCTCCAGCCGGAACAGCACCTTGACCAGCGCCACCAGCAGGACCTCGCGCCGCGGTCCCGCTCCCGCCGCCAGTGCCCGCTCCAGCAGCTCGACGGCGATCAGCGGCGCCCGGTTCGACACGGCCGCGTGGTGCGCGGCGAGCCAGTCCAGCACCCATTCGTCCACTGTGGCCGGGGCGGCGACCAGCTGCTCGGCGACCCGCTTGACCGGCGCGCCGATCCCGGCGAGCGCTTCGGCCGCCTGCCGGTGCAGCGCCGCCCGCGTCCCGGACGGCAGCCGGTCGTAGAGCGCCTGGCGCAGCAGGGGGTGCCGGAACGCCAGCTGCGTCCCGGTGTCGATCAGGACGTTCGCCGCGACGGCTTCTTCGAGCGGCTCCAGCAGGTCCGACGGCCGCGTGCCCAGCACCGCGGCGATGTCCCCGACGGCGAACTCCATGCCCAGCAGCGCTCCCCAGCGCAGCACTTCCTGCGTCCGGTCCGGGAGGAAGCCGAGCCGCCGGTCGACGGCGGCGACCAGCGACGGCGGCGCCTCGAACTCCGCCGGGTCGTCGACGTCGGCTTCGCCGCCGCGCACCTCGACCGCGCCCGCGCGCAGCAGGACGTCGACCATTTCCTTGACGTACAGCGGGTTCCCGGCACCGCGGGCGGCCAGCTCGCGCAGGCCGGGCCCGGGTGCCGCGCCGATCTGGTCCTCGATCAGCCGTCCGACATCTTCGCCGGTCAGCGGCGCGAGGTCGAGCACGACGCCGTCACGCGCCTGGACCCCGCGCCGCAGCTGGGCGAGCTCGGCGCGGCCGGGCGCCGGCCGGGTCGCGGCCACCAGCAGCAGCGGCAGCTGGCGGGTCGCCGCGCACAGGCGGTGCCAGACCAGCACGGACGCCTCGTCCGCCCACTGCAGGTCGTCGACCACCAGCACCAGCGGCGAGTCCGCGCACAGCTCGTCGACCAGGGCCAGCAGCCGGTCGACCGCGCCGGGCACGGGGTCGGCGGGCCACCGGCTGCGCCGCGCCGGGCCTTCGCCCGCGAGTTCGTGCGCCACCCGCGCGCGCCGCGGGTCCGGTGAACCGGCGTCGATCGCCAGGCACTCCAGCATCACCTGCAGCGGGAACCGGGTGCTCAGCTCGTCGGCCGCCGCCCAGAGCCGCTGGAAGCCGGGGCCGTCCGGCAGCGAGCTGGTGAGCAGCTCGGACTTGCCGATGCCGGCCTCGCCTTCGATCCAGACGGCCCGGCCGCGCCCGGCCCGCACGCCGGCGACGAGCTCGGCGAGCTTCGCCGTTTCGGCTTCCCGGCCGTAGAGCCGGTGCGCGGTGACCTCGACCGGGACCGCGGGCGCGTCGAGCGCCGGGTCCTGGGCGAGGATCTGCTGGTGCAGCCGCTGCAGCGCCGGGCTTGGTTCGACGCCGAGCTCGGCGACCAGGGTGGCGCGGGCGTCGCGGAAGACGTCGAGGGCGTCGGCGGGCCGTCCGCTGCGGTAGAGGGCGAGCATGAGCGACTCGCGCAGCGACTCCCGCAGCGGGTGTGCACCGGCCAGCACCGCCAGCTCGGGCGCGAGGTCGAGGTGCGCGCCGAGCGCCAGCAGCGCGCGGGCCCGCCGTTCGAGCGTGTCCAGCCGCAGCTCGGCGAGGTACTCGCGGTGCCGCTCGGCGAACCCGCCGGGCACCCCCGAAAGCGCTTCACCCTGCCAGAGCGCGAGGGCCGCGTCGAACTCGGTGACCGCCGCCCGCGGATCACCCCGGTCGAGCAGCTCCTGCGCGCGTTCGCGGTGCTGTTCGAAAACGGCCGCGTCGAGCGCGCCTTCGTCCAGCCGCAGCGAATACCCCGCAGGATCCGAGACCAGGACGCTGGCGGCGGACCAGCGTGACCGGCCCGGTTCGAGCGCCCGCCGCAGGCCCGAGACGTAGGTGTGGACGCTGCCCTCGACGCTCGCGGGCGCGGAGTCACCCCAGACGCCGTCGATCAGCTCGGCGCGGGGGACCGGACGACCGGCGTTGACGGCGAGGACGGCGAAGATCGCGCGCTGACGAGCGGGACCGAGGCCGATCTCGGCCGTCCCGCGCCACGCCCGCAGGGGGCCGAGCAAGCCCACCCGCAGACCCGCGCCTTCTGGCATCGCGCCGTCCCCTCTGGGGTTCGGACCCCAGACCCCTGCCCCAGGGACATCCCTTGCTGACCTTACCGACGCGGCAACCCCGCCCCGGGTTGCGCGCCGGCCTCACGACCCTTGGCCGGCCGGGAAGCCGGGCCTACTCGCCGGCGACGAGCCGCGGCCGGGCCGAACCCGCGCGCCGGATGCCGAACGGCTGCATCCGGCTCTCCGCGCGGCGCACGTCCCACACCGCGCCCATCCCGGTGTACGCCGTCAGCGCGGCCCGGAACGCCGTGCGGGCCTCGGTGAGCGAACCCGACTCCGCCAGCAGGATCGCCGCGTCCTCGGTCGCCTTGGCCTGGTTCAGCAGCCGGCCCGCCGCCCGGTAGTGGGAAACCGCCGTCAGCACCGGTTGCGGGTCGCCGGTGACCAGGCCACGGCAGTGCGCGGCGGCCGCCGCCCGCGCGAGCGGGACCTCGCCACCGGGCTCCAGCACGCGCAGCGCTTCCCGCGCCCGCTCGCTGTCGCCGAGTTGCCGAGCGAGCCGCGCCAGGTCCGGCAGCAACTGGTGGCGCGCGGCGGCCGGGTGGTCGTCCTCCAGCAGCGGCAGCAACGCGGCCAGCGCCGCCTCCGGACGCCCGTCCTGCTCGGCCAGCAGCGCCCGCGCCGCGAGCACGAAACCGCCGCCGGGCCCGAGGTCCGGCGGCCACTGCTCACGGCCTGCCGCGTCGAGGTGCGTCCTCGCCAGGACGACTTCGCCGCGGTGCCCGGCGATCAGCGCGCCGACGCCGTGGACCAGCAACGCCGGACCGGGACCGCGCACCACGTACGACGCCGTCTCCGCGCCGTCGCGAGTCACCGCGTCCAGCTCGTCCAGCGCCTCCGGCCAGCGGCCCAGCCAGTAGTAGTGCACCGCGCCGGCGAGGTGCGTCTCGCCCGGGACCGCGCGGGTCGCGGCGATCCGCCGGGCGGCTTCGAGGGGTTCGGCGGCTTCGCCGAGGCTGTCGATGGGCGGCACGACCAGCGCCGCGTCCTCCAGCGGGTGCAGCCCGGCCGGCGCCAGGACGGTGTCTTCGCCGAGCTTCTCCAGCGTGGCCAGCAGGGACTCGTGCCGTCCCCGCCACATCTCCGGGACGCCGGTGTCGTCGAGGGTCCGTTTCAGCTTGGCGGTCGCCTCGGCGAAGTCACCGCGCCGGTAGTGGACGTAGGCGAGGATCCAGCGCATCTCGGCCGCGCGCGTGCGATCGGACGTCCGCGCGACGACCGAGCGCGCTTCGGCCTCGGGTTCCCGGCCGAGCCAGAACAGCAGCCGGGCGAGCGTCGCGGTCAGCGTCTCCCGCGCGTCCGGCGGCAGCGTGCCCTGGGTGACGGCGTGCCGCAGCAGGTCGACGGCCGTCCGCGGGGTTTCGGCGGCGACCGTGCCGATGTTCTCCAGCAGCCACGCCGTCACCCACGGGTCGACCTGCGCGGGCGCGGCGGCGAGCTGTTCGGCGACGCGGGCGGCGGGCGCGCCGGCAGCGGCGAACGCCTCGGCCAGCTGCCGGTGCAGCGCCACCCGCATCGCCGCGGGCGTCTTCTCGTAGAGCACGCGGCGCACCAGCGGGTGCCGGAACGCCAGCCGGTCACCCGACTCGACGAGCACCCCGGACGTGATCGCTTCGTCGACCGCGCCGACCAGCGCCGTCGGCGGCCGCTCGGTGGCGACGGCGATGTCCGACAACGAGAACTCGCGGCCCAGCAGCGCGGCCCACCGCAGCGTGTCCCGGGTGCCGCTGGACAGGAAGCTCAGGTACAGCGTGACGCGCGAGCCCAGCGGCGCCGGGATGCTGTGGCACGAGTCGCCGTCGGGGTGCGCGTGCACGCCGTCGAGCACGATCATCGACTGCGCCAGCAGCGTCTCGACGATTTCCCGGGTGTAGCGCGGGTTTCCCGAGCCGTAGGAGATCAGCGTCCGCAGGCCCGGGCCGGGTGGCGCGCCCACCAGCTCGGTGGCGAGCTCGTGCGTGTCGGCTTCGGTCAGCGGCGGCAGCACGAGGACGGTGGTGACATCGTTGTCGAGTTTGGCTCGCAGCTGTTCGAGCGCCGCCGGGCGCGGCACCGGCCGGCACGCGCCGGCGAGCAGCAGCGGCAGCTCCCGCGTCTCGCGGCTCAGGTACCGCCAGACGCGCAACGTCGTGTCGTCGGCCCACTGCAGGTCGTCGACCGCGAGCACCAGCGGGCCTTCCGCGCACAGCTCGCGGACCAGCCCGAGCAGGCCGTCGACGGGGTCCTCGCCGGGCTCGGCCAGCCGGACGGCCAGGTTCGCGCGGCGCTCGTCGTCCGCCCGCGGGTGCACGCCGAGCGCGTCGAGCAGCGGCCGCAGGGCGAACCGCTGGTCGAGCGCGTCCGCCGCGGCGAACGCGGGCCGGAAGTCCGCGGCCATGGCGAGCAGTTCCGCCAGCAGCGCGGTGCGGCCGCTGCCCGGCTCGCCTTCGAGCCACAGGGAGTGCCCGGTGCCTTCGCCGAGCGCGGCGACGGCTTCGCGCAGCCGCGCCAGCTCGCTCTCCCGGCCGACGAAGACGTCGGCGCGGTCCGGCGGTGACGGGACCGGCATCCGCGTCACGCGCACGGACGGGATCGGTTTCGGGGCCGGCGCGGGCTTTTCCAGCAGCTGCTCGTGCAGCCGCCGCAGCGCCGGACCGGGCTCGGTGCCGGCGGACTCGACGAGCCGGTCGCGCAGGTCGGTGTAGACGGCGATCGCCTCGGTCCGCCGGTCGGCGCGGGCCAGTGCCCGCATGAGCAGGCCACGCAAGGTTTCGCGCAACGGGTGTTCGCGGGTCAGCGCGGTCAGCTCGGCGACGAGCTCGGCGTGCCCGCCGGACTCCAGCACCAGTTCGGCGCGCCGCTCGATCGTGGCCAGCCGCACCTCGGCCAGCCGGGCGCGCTGCGCGGCGGCGAACGGCCCCGGCAGGCCGGACAGCGGGACGCCGTGCCAGAGATCCAGGGCGTCGTCGAGGATTTCCCGGGCCCCGCGCGGATCTCCGGCCGACTGCTTGCGCTGCGCGAGCTCCCGCAGCGCTTCGAACCGGTGGACGTCGATCGCCTCGGGGTCGAGCCGGAGCGAATAGCCGGACCCGATCGACGCGAGCAGCTGCGGGCCTTCGCCCTTGGCGCGCCCGGGTTCCAGCGCGCGCCGCAGCCCGGAGACGTAGGTGTAGATCGAGCCCTGCGCGCTCTGCGGCGGCGCCTCACCCCAGACGGCGTCGATCAGCTCCTCGCGCGATACCGTGCGGTGCGGGTTCATCGCCAACGCGGCGAGAACCGTCCGACGGTGCGCGGAGCCGAGGTCGAGCTCCGTTTCGCCCTGCCAGGCCTTCACCGGGCCGAGCAGCTGGAGTCTCGGTGCGGAGCCGTCCGCAGCCGACATCGATCTCCCTTTCTGCGCTGACGAACCGTCACGCGCCGGATGCCTGACGTGAGCATACGCGGACCTCGTGAACCGGCAGGCAAGGATGGCGGACATTCGGGCAACGGCGCACCGCCGGGGTTCCGCGGCGCGGCCGGCGTGCGCGACGCTGCGGGGCGACGAGCCTTCACGGGCGTGAAGACGGAATAGGGAAGGCGTGAAGACGCGCCGTCCACACTGCGTCCATGAAGCCCGTCGAAGTGGCCGTCCTCGCCTCGGACCCGATCACCCACGCCGGCGCGGTGAGCCTCCTGGACGCCCATCCCGACGTCCGGGTCACCGACCTCGTGCCCGACGTGCTGCTGGTGATGGAGGACCACGTCACCGAGGCCGTGCTCGGCGAGATCCGTGCGGCCAAGGCGTCGCACGTCGTGCTGGTCGTCGAGCACTTCCGCGAGAGCGATCTGATGTCGGTGCTGGAGTGCGGCGTCGTGGCGATCCTGCCGCGCCGGGAGACGGGCGGCGCCGAGCTGGTGACGGCGGTGCTCGCCGCGGGCGACGGCACGGCGAACCTGCCGCCGCGGCTGCAGGGCGCGCTGCTCGCCCAGGTGCAGCGGATGCGCAAGGACGTCCTGGAGCCGAACGGCCTGACCCTCTCCGGGCTCGCCGCGCGCGAATGCGACGTGCTGCGCCTGGTCGCCGAGGGCTTCGGGACCGAGGAGATCGCGGCGAAGCTGTGCTACTCGGAGCGGACCGTGAAGAACGTCCTCTACGGCCTGATGACGCGCTGCGGGCTCAACAACCGCGCGCACGCCGTCGCCTACGCGCTACGGGCGGGCGCAATCTGAGACGTTTTCCTTGCCACTGTCACCTTTCGGTGGGCTAGGGTCTCGATCATGGTGTCGACCGCAGCAGAGATCGCGGCCTCCGTGCGGGCCGGCGACCTCGATCCGGTGCAGGTGACCAGGGAAACCCTCGAGCGGATCGCCGCGGCGGACGGCGTGGTCGGCGCGTTCCGCAAAGTGCGGGCCGAGGAGGCGCCGGCGGAGGCCGCGGAAGTGGCCGCGCGCCCGGATCTCGCTTCGCTGCCGCTGGCCGGGGTGCCCGTCGCGGTCAAGGACGTCACGGAGATCGCGGGCGAGTTCGCTTCGCACGGTTCGCAGGCGGGGCCGTCGGTGCCGGCGGCCGAGGACGGCGTGATCGCGGCGCGGCTGCGGGCGGCCGGCGCGGTCCTCGTCGGCCTGACGCGGGTGCCGGAGCTGTGCGTCTGGCCGATGAGCGACACCCCGGACGGCATCGCCCGCAACCCGTGGGACCCGACGTACGCCGCGGGTGGCTCGTCCGGCGGCAGCGCGGCGGCGGTGGCGGCCGGGCTGGTGCCGCTGGCGCACGGCTCGGACGGCCTCGGCTCGATCCGCCTGCCGGCGGCGATGTGCGGGCTGGTCGGGCTGAAGCCGGGTTCGGACCTGCTGCCGGAGGGCGGCTGGTTCGGCATGTCGGTGCACGGCCCGCTGGCCACGACGGTCGCCGACGCGGCCCTGCTGCTCTCGGTGCTGGCGGACCGGCCCTCGCTGGCGGAGGTGCCTGTGCCGTCTCCGGTGCGTATCGGCATGTCGACAACGGTGCCGCTGCTGCACACGCCGGTCCCGAAGGAGCTGGTGGCGGCGGTTTCGCGCGCGGCGGGCCTGCTGGCGGCGGCCGGGCACACGGTCGCCCCGGAGGCGCCGCGCTACCCGGCGACGATGGTGCTGGGCATGACGGCCCGCTGGTGCGCGGGCCCGGCGCAGCAGGCCCGCGACTTCGACGTCCGCCACTTCCAGCGGCGGACCCGCGCCCACGTCCGCGCGGGACGGCTGCTGTTGCGGGCGGGCCTGATCCGCGAGCAGACGCGGCAACGCTGGCTTTCCCGGGCGGAGGAGTACTTCGCGGCCCACGACGTGCTGATGACGCCGACGCTGTCGCACTGGCCGGTGAAGGCGGGCCGCTGGCACGAGCGCCGGTGGTTGTCGAACGTCCTGCCGTCGACGCGCTTGGCGGGGTTCACCGGCCAGTGGAACCTGGCGGGCTACCCGGCGATCACGGTCCCGATCGGCCGGTCGGCGGTCTCCGGCCTGCCGACGTCGGTGCAGCTGGTGACCCGCCCGGGCGGCGAGTCGCTGCTGCTGGGCCTGGCGGCCCAGCTGGAGTCGGCGAACCCGTGGCCCCGCACAGCCGGAAAGCCGTGAATGCCACCTTGACGGACCCTTCGTCCCTCGAGGTGGCATTCACGGCTTCGGCGTGCGTCAGGAGCCCGGCTTGCCCGCCGCCGGGGACAGCGGCTTGGCGCCGTTGCCGTTGGCCGGCTTGGTCGCCGGGCCGTTCGGCTTGGCGGGCGTGTTACCCGGCTTGGGCGCGGGCTTCACGGCGGCCTTCACCGCCGCCGGGATCGCCGGCTGCACCACCGGGACCACCGGCGCGGCCTCCGCCGAGTCGCCGCCCACCAGCTGGGACGCCTGCGGGATCACCGCCTCCTCCGGCAGCGCCGCCAGGTGCGTCTCGCTGCGGTTGAGGATGTCCTCGGCCATCGCCAGGCTCTTGCGGGCCTGCTCGCGGATCTCCGCCAGCCGCTCGACCTTGCGGTTCGCCGCCGTCGTGCGCTGGGCCGCCTGGGTGGTCGCCTCGTCGAGCCGGCGCTTGGCCTCCGCCGTGGCTTCGTCGAGCCGGCGCTTGGCTTCCGCCGTCGCCTCCGCGATCCGGCGCTCGGCCTGGTTCTTGCTCGCCGTGCGCTGGTCGGCGATGTGCTTCTCCAGTGCCGCCTTCTGCGCGGCCATCGACGCCTCGAACTCGCGCTCGAGCTTCCGCCGCTTCCGCTCCGCCTCGTTGTCCAGCAGCTCCCGGCGCTGGGCCGCCTCGACGGTCAGCCGCTGCACCTCGGCGCGCGTCTCCGCCAGCGCGGCCTCGTGCTCGGAGTGCAGCAGGTCGGCCTGCTTGTCCAGCTCCGCGACCAGCTTCGTGTACCGCTCACGCAGCTTCTTCGACGCCTCGGTGGACGACGCCCACGTCTTCTCCGCGGCCACCTCGGCGCGCTTGATGATCTCGTCCGCGCGGGCCTGCGCGAGCGTCACCGTCCGCTGCATCCGCTCGTCGAGGTCCTCGAGCCGCTCCGGCGGCTTCTTCAGCTCCTCGACGCGGGCCTCGAGCGACGCGACCTGCTGCCGGACCGACTCCAGCTCACGGGCCGCGGCGGCGGCCTGCGCGGCGGCGGCGTCGCGCTCGCTGAGCACACGGCGCAGCTGGGCCTCGACGTGGTCGAGGTACTGCCGGACCTCGTTGCGGTCGAAGCCGTGCCAGGCCTGCGTGTATTCACGACGGAGGGGGAGGAGGCCGTTGAGGGCGGGTGCGGCGGGGTCGCGCTCAGGAACCATGCGCCCGACCGTACCCGGGGACCGTCCGCCTCCGCCGTCCGGCTTAACGAATCACCAACACGTGTCGCCGTGTCGCCGGAATGGCCTCACCCCGGAAACGCAGCGTGAGGCTCGCCCGGCCGCCGCGGGACATCCGCGCTGACCAGCGGCCGGGCCCCGGTCACCAGTGGAAGCCGCGCGAAAGCCGGGCCAGCGCCATCGCCGCGCGCGAGAGGTGTTTCTCGCCACGTCCGATCTTGAGCTCGCCCGAGCCGCCCGCCGCGGTGGAGTCCGGGAAGATCCGGAAGCCCTGGTACGCGATGGCGTCGGTGAGGCCCGGCGTCAGCGTGTAGGCCAGCCCGATCGCCTGCCCGGCAGGCGTGCCGATGTGCTTCGGCCGCTCGATCAGCGCCTTCATCACCATGTCCGCGGCCTGTTCCGGCGACTTCGTCGGGAACGCGTCGTAGATCTTCGTCGGCCGGATCATCGGCGTGCGCACCAGCGGCATGTGGATGGTGGTGAACGTGATCCCGTCGCCGTGCGTCTCGGTCGCCGCGATCCGCGAGAAGTAGTCCAGCGCCGCCTTCGACGCCGCGTACGCCGAGAAGCGCGGCGCGATGCCCTGCACGCCGATCGACGACACGTTCACGATGTGCCCGAACTTCCGCCCCGACATGTGCGGCAGGACGGCCAGGATCAGCCGGACCGCGCCGAAGTAGTTGATCGCCATCGCGCGCTCGTAGTCGTGCATCCGGTCGTAGGACAGCTTGATCGACCGGCGGATCGACCGGCCGGCGTTGTTGACCAGCATGTCGATCCGGCCGTGCTCGGCCAGCATCGCGTCGACGGCCTTGCGCACCGAGTCCTCGTCGGTGAGGTCGGCCGGGTACACCGACGCCGTGCCACCCGCCGCGACGATCTCGTCGCGGACCTCTTCCAGCTCGTGCTGCCGCCGCGCGACCAGCAGCGGCACGCCGCCCGCCGCGGCGACCTTGAGCGCGGTCGCGCGGCCGATGCCCGACGACGCGCCGGTGATGATGATCCGCCGTCCGTCCAGCTCGCCGCGCGGGCCGTGCTTGCGCGCGCGGAAGGGGTCGAGGTGCTCACGCCAGTAGCGCCACAGCGCCGGCGCGTACTCCTCCAGCCGCGGCACCTCGACCGTGCCGGCGAGTGCCTTGCGCGTCTCGGCCGAGGAGAACACCGACGGGAACGCCATGGTCTCCAGCAGCACCGGCGGGATGCCGAACCGCTCGAGCACGGCGTCGCGGGCGATGGTGACGCCGGGGATGTGCTCGGTCAGCTTGACCAGCCCGACGATCCGCTTCGAGATGCCCTCGCCGAGCTGCACGGTGATGGTCGGCGCGCCCGCGGCCCGCGCGAAGGCGTTGTACACCGAGACGACCGGCTGCGGCTCGGGGTTGACCAGGTGGAAGGCGTGGCCGTCGAGCCCGGGCCTGACCACCAGCTCCAGCAGCGCCTTGGCGACGTAGTCGACCGGCACGATGTTGGTGTCGCCGAGATCGGGGCCGACGAGCGGCAGCACGTCCGGCAGGCCGGCGAGCCTGCTGATGGCGGGGAACAGGTAGTACGGGCCGTCGACCTTGTCCATCTCGCCGGTCTCGGAGTGCCCGACGACGACGGCGGGCCGGTACACCCGCCACGGCACCCGGTCCTGCTCGCGGACGATCTTCTCGGCCTCGAACTTGGTCCGGTGGTACGGCGTGATCAGCCGCTGGCCGGCGTCGAACATCTCCTCGGTGAAGACGCCCTCGTGGTCACCGGCGACGGCCACCGAGGACACGTGGTGCAGGCAGCCGGCGCGCAGGTCGGCGGCGAGGTCGACGACGCTGCGGGTGCCGTCCACATTGGCCTTGACGCTGGCTTCGTCGTCGGCGGTGAGGTCGTAGAGGGCGGCCAGGTGCACGATGTGGTCGACGTCGCCGCGCAGCTCGTCGCGGTCGGCATCGGACACGCCGAGCAGCGGCTCGCCGAGGTCACCGGTGACGAGCGTGACGCGGTCGGAGTGCGGCCACTGGTCGACGAGCGCGGCCAGCTTGGCCTTGCTCGACGCGCGGACGAGCAGCGCGACGCGGTCGTCGTCGGCCCGGGAGAGCAGCAGCCGGGTGAAGTGGCGCCCGATCAGTCCGGTCGCCCCGGTCACCAAGAACGTCGCCATCGTCGTCACACCTCTCGCCGCCTCGCCCTGACCCTGGGCATTGTGCTGCATCCCGGCGGCCGTGACCACCGCGTACGGGAGTGAAGTTACTCACGGGTAACTTAGGCGGGGTCGGCGATGACGACGCGGTTCTCCTCGTAGCCGTCGGAGCCGCCGACCCAGCGCCCACCGCAGGTCACCAGCACGACGCGGTGCGGGCCGGACTGGCCGAACAGGTCGTCGGCGCGGGCGGCCAGGTCGTTCTTGTGCACGGTGAGCAGCTGGGAGACGCGGTACCGCCAGGTCTTGCCCCCACTGTCCACAATGGTCACCAGACCGCCGATTTTCGTGGTCCACAGCTCGGCGAACGGCCCGGTGGCGCCCCGCCAGTTGACGTGCCCGGCGAAGACGGAGGCCCCACCGGCGGCCCCGAGGTCGGCGCCCCACCAGGTCGCCTGCCCGAGGTCCGCCGGGACGGGCAGCTCACCACCGGGCCCGAGGTCCTTGCGCACGAGCGCGGCGGTCCCGCCGCCGGGAAGCCGCACGGTGCCGGGTCGCTGCGGAGGCGGCGACGCGGGGGGCGGTGCCTGCGCGACCGGAGCGGCGGCGGTGGAGGGCGCGGAGGTGGCAACGGGCGCGGGGGCATCGGCGCTTGCGGCTGCCGGAGACGGCGAGGCGGCGGGAGCGGCGGCCCCGGCGACGGGCACCGCGGTCCCGCCCACGACGGCAACGGGCACCGAGCCGACGACACCGGACCCGAACTGAACGGCGAGCACGGTAGCGGCCCCGAGCGCGAAGCCGACGAGGAGCCGCCCCCGCTTCGGCGCGGGTCGCTTCCGCCACGGGTCGGGCTGAACGGTGCCGGGAGTACGCGGGTCGTTCGGAGGGGTCGGCCAGTCGTCGCTCAGCCAGCTGGGCCGGGTGTCGTCCTGCCATCGGCCGAGTCGCCCTGGCTGGTTTTCGTCCGGGCGGCCGGCCGCCGCGGGCCCGGCGCCGCCGGGACGGCTTGGCCGGGTTTCGCCCGGCCGGCCGGCCGCCGCGGGCCCGGCACCGCCGGGACCGCCCGACCGGCTCCCGTCCTGCCACTGGTCGCTGAACCAGCCCGACTGGCCGTCTTCCCGCCACTGGTCGCCGCGCCGGCCGCCTGTGCCTGCCATGCCCGTTACCCGCGCGAGGCCCGCCGCGCGGCGAAGCCCGCCAGACCCGCGCCCAGCAGCACCAGCAAGCCGAGCCCGGCCAGCCCCGGCACCGAGTAACTCGTCTCCACCGCACCCCGGGCCTGCGCCACCGGCTGGTCGCCCGCCGGGATCGCGCGAGGCACCTCGTTCGGCTTGTTCGTCACCGTCAGCGCCAGGGTCTCGCCCGGCTTCACCGTCCCGCACGCCGACGGCGGGTTCTGCGCGTCGTACGCGTTCGTGTACCCCGGCGGCGGGCTCGCCTCCACCACGCAGATCTCCTGCGGCGCACGCAGGTTCTCGACCGTCACGCCGCCCGTCGCGCCGTCCGTCGTGACCACCGCCGGCTTGCCGTCGGCGCCGGTGAGCGGCTTGCCGTCCTGGCCGAGCGCCGGCGATGCCTTGTCCTTGCCCGTGATCCGCAGGACCGCGCCACCGACGCCCTTGCCCGTGTTCGCGTCGGTCTTCGTCACCTGGACCTTGCCCGGCTTCGCGACGTTGACCACGCCCTGCGCGGTCAGCTCCTTCTCACCACCGGTGGAGACAACGCGCTGCTTCGCGGTGTCGACCGGCACCCGCACGTAGGGCCGATCCGCCGGCGCGGACAGTGACGCCACGAGCTTCGGCTGATCACCCGTCGGCGTCAGCTTCACCCGCACGGTGCCGTCCGCGTCCGTCGTGAGCGTGACGTCCTTCGCCGCACCCTGCGGGCTCGAGTTGCCCGAAGTACCCGCGCTGTCGTCGCCGACGGTCGCGGCCGTCGCCGTCAGCTTCACCGGGACGTCCGGGACGCCCTTGCCCTTCGCGTTCTTCACCGTGACTGTCCACTCGGCGGCCTCGCCGGCGTGCTGGTCGCCCTCCGGCGGCGTCACCGACGCCGTCCACGGCCCGTGGTTGGCCTCCGCCTCGCCCGTGAGCCGGTCGACCGCCGCCTTGGCGTCCGCCGGCAGCAGGTCGAGGTGGTACTTCGCGTCGTAGCCGATCTTGTCGTAGGTGAGCGACGGATCCAGGTCGGCCGCGCTGCGCGGGGCCGCCGTCCACGAGTGCAGCAGGTGCGCCAGCGCCGCGGCTTCGGCCGGCTTCTTCGTGTCGCCGTAGCGCAGCAGCAGGTACGAGATGTTCGCCGCCTGGTCGGCGGGCAGCTTCGTGCCCCACTTGGTGAGCAGCTCGTCGCCCGGCTTGTACTGCTCGTCGGTGTCCGGCGCCTTGAGCTGGAAGCTCACGCAGAAGACCTGCTGCCCGCCGACGATGTACGACCCGAGCCAGTTCCGGCTCGGCCGCGGCGTCATGTCCTGGCCCGGCTTGACCTCGTAGCCGATGCCTTCCTGGGCGGCGGCCGACGCGGCCGGGGCGCCGACCGTGACCGAGAGCGTCCCGAACAGGACGGCCGCGACCAGGCCGGTGAGCGCGCGGCGCGCCGCGCGAGGGCGTGTTGACCACGTCATGGCGTGTAGGCTCCTTCGTCGGACGCGCTCGGCGGCACCGCCGCGTCTCCGCAGGTCACGTGATTGATCAACTCCCCGACGCGCGCACGGTGAGCGACCGCGCACGCCAGGTGAGAGTCACTCGGAAGGGGTGGGGGTGTCTACCGCCCTTCGGGTGGCTGTCGCCGAACGGTCGTGATCTCCGTCGCATACCGTGTCCGCCGAGGCCACGGGCTCGTGGTCGAGTAAAGTCTTCTTTACTCGACGGGAACCGCGCGCCCCCGGCGGTCGTTGAACCCGATGCAGCGTCGATCCACGAAGCAGCAGATCCAGGAGGATCAGGTGCGTTCCAGTAGCAACCCGGCGTTCCGCAACCTGCCGCACGGCGGAACGCAGACATACGGCCAGTACGGGCCCCCGGTGGGCTTCCAGCAGCCCCAGGGCGGCGTGCCCGGGTACGGCCCCGGCCAGGTCGCCGCCGGTGCGGGCGACCGCCCGATGACCGTCGACGACGTCGTCGTCAAGACGGGCCTGTCCCTCGGTACCGCGCTGCTCTTCGGTGTCGTCACGGCGATCTGGGCGCAGACCCAGCTGGCGGAGACCGGCCGGCTGTCCGGCGCGCTCCTCGGCGCGATGTTCGCCGGCCTGATCGTCGGGCTCGTCGTGTCGCTGGTGATGATCTTCCGCCAGAAGCCCAGCGGCGCGCTGACGCTCACGTACTCGGCCGCGGAAGGCCTCTTCCTCGGCGCGCTGAGCGGCGTGTTCGAGGTCGTCTACCCGGGCATCGCGCTGCAGGCGATCATCGGCACCGCCGGCGTGTTCATCGGCATGCTGGTGGTCTACAAGACCGGCGCGGTCAAGGTCACGCCGAAGCTGACCAAGTGGATCGTCGGCGCCATCTTCGGCGTGGTCATCCTGATGCTGGTCAACCTGGTGAGCGCGCTGATCTTCGGCTTCAACCCGCTGCGCGACGGCGGCCCGCTCGCGATCGTGTTCAGCCTCGTGTGCATCGGCATCGCGGCGTTCAGCTTCCTGCTCGACTTCGACCAGGCCGACCGGATGATCCGCGAGGGCATGCCGTCGAAGTGGGCGTGGTACGCGGCATTCGGCCTGATGACCACGCTGGTCTGGCTGTACCTGGAGATCCTGCGGCTGCTGTCGTACCTCCGCGAGTAACCCTCGCCGGGGGCTTCGCCACCCGGCCCCGAGCCACCGCCGGGGCCGGGTGGTTCCGCCGCTCGGCCGCCTCGAAGCGGGGTCGTCGCTGGGCCCCGAGGTGGCGAGTCATCGCTGGGCTGCGGCAGGGGCCGGAGTTCCGCCGCTCGGCGGGCGCCGAAGCGTCGGGCCGTCGCCGCGCCGCGGCGCGGCTTCCCCTCCAGATCGGCGAAGTCTCGCCGGGGTCGCGCTCCGGTCCCGGCGCTTCCGGCACCGGCCCTCAAAGCTCACCGTCCCGCAGTGAAGGCGCTCCGTAACCAACGGGGCGCCTTTTCTGTGGGTGATTCGTGCCTTTGTGGACCCCGCTGCGGACCGCGCTCACCCTGCGTGTTGGATGTGCCGGTCGGTTCTCTTTCACATGTGTGAGGTTCACAGTGAGCGTTCCCCCTCCGGCCCCCGGGGGCCAGCAGCCGGTGGGTCAGCCCGATCCCTACGGACCGCCGCCGGGCGGCCAGCCGCAGCCGCAGTTCGGCCAGCCCGGCCAGCCGGCCCAGCCAGGCCAGTTCGGCCAGCCCGGCCCCTACGGCCAGCCGCCGCAGGGTCAGCCGCCGCAGGGGCAGCCCGGCCCGTACGGCCCGCCCCCCGGGCAGTTCCCGCCCGGCCAGCCGGGCTTCCCGCCGCCCGTGCCGCCGGCCCCGAAGAAGTCGAAGGCCACGTGGATCCGCATCGCGATCGTCGCGCTGGTCGTGGTCGTGGGTGGCACGATCGGGATCGTCTCCTACATCAACTCGCCGGAGAGCTCCAACGCCGGTGACTGCCTCACGATCACCGAGTTCACCCGCAACGGCGACGACCCCGCGAAGGCCGACTGCTCGGACCCGAAGGCGAACGTCAAGATCGCCGTCCGGCTGTCCAACGCCTCCGACGACTGCCCCGGCGGTTCGGAAGCGGGCTACGACACGTACTCGGTCAGCGGCCGCAGTTCCTACAAGCTGTGCCTGATGATCAACGCGAAGCAGGGCGACTGCCTGGCGAACTTCACGTCGCAGACCAAGGGCTACCAGAAGGTCCCGTGCAGCGACCCGACCAAGGACGGCGAGCTCGTCAAGGTCGTCGAGGGCCAGGCCAGCAAGAGCGTGTGCGAAGGAACCGACGCCACCCGCGTGGCCGTCTACCCGCAGCCGGCGACGACGATGTGCGTCAAGACGAACGAATAGCGGCACCTTCGAAGGCCTCTTCGCCACTCCGGCGAGGAGGCCTTCGTGGCGTTCAGGGGTACCCGGATTGCTCCGTTCGTCCCACACTGTGCGACGAGCTGCGCCGGAGCGATCACCGGACCTAACTTGGGTCGTCCTGCCCGCCCGAGCCTGGAGTACTGGTGGCGACGACCGAATCCCTTGCCGGTGAACAGAAGTTCCTCGACTTCCCGACCTCCTGCGCCGCGCCCGTCCCGCAGCCGGAGGACCCCGTCCGCGTGGTCCCGCTGGCCGTCGCCGGCGTCCTCGCGGTGGGCCTGACCTGGTACGTCTGGGCGTCCTACGGCGCCAAGCCCGGCGTCCTGCTGCTGCTCGGCCTCGGCCTCGGCCTCGCGTTGTTCCATTCCCGCTTCGGTTTCACGTCGGCGTGGCGGCAGCTGATCGCCGTCGGCAACGGACAGGGCCTGCGCGCCCACACCGTCCTGCTCGGCACCGCCGCGACGCTGATCGCGCTCATCGCCGGCACCGGAAGCGGGTTGTTCGGCAGCAAGCCGGCGCCGGCGGCGAGCCCGCTCGGCCTCGCGCTGTTCGTCGGCGCGACGCTGTTCGCGATCGGCATGCAGCTCGGCGGCGCCTGCGCGTCCGGGACGCTGTTCGCGGTCGGGTCCGGCCAGTCCACGATCGTCCTCACGCTGGGCGGGTTCATCGCCGGGTCGGTGCTCTACACCTGGGCGTACCCGGTGCTGAACGGCTGGCCTGCCTTCCCGGGCGTGCTGCTGGCCGACCACGTCGGCTGGTTCGGCTCGTGGGCGATCACGATCGCCGTGCTGGCCGGGATCGTGCTGGTGACGCGCGCGGTGCAGCGCCGCCGGACGCCGCCGCCGGTGGACGTCGTGCCGACCGCGCGCGGCTTCGCACGGATCTTCCGCGGCTCGTGGCCGATGCTCGTGGGCGCGGTCGTCCTCGGTGTCCTGGCCGGCGCGGTCTTCCTGGTGTCCGGCGGGATCTGGGGCGTCACGAGCGCGTTTTCCCTGTGGGGCGCGAAAATCCTGCAGGTGTTCGGGCTGCACCCGGAGGCGTGGGAGTTCTGGCGGCAGAAGGCGAACGCGGCGTCGCTGGCCGGTCCGGTCTGGACGGACAAGAACAGCCTCACCGACATCGGGATCATGATCGGCGCGGCGGTGGCCGCCGCGGCCGCGGGCGCGTGGAAGATCCACAGCTCGATCCCGTGGCGCACCGCGGTCGCCGCGATCCTCGGCGGTGTCCTGATGGGGATCGGCGCGCGCATGGCGGGTGGCTGCAACATCGGCGCGTACCTCGGCGGCATCTCCACCGGCAGCCTGCACGGCTGGCTGTGGGGCGTGTTCGCGCTCGGCGGCACGTGGATCGGGCTGAAACTGCGGCCGCTGTTCGGGCTGGCGAACCCGGTGCCGACCGACAGCGTCTGCTGACCCCCGCGGTTTTGTCGGTGCCCCCCGGTAGTCTCGCGGCGAAACCACGAAACTGGGGGAATTCTCCTGATGACTACGCAAAGAACCGGCTCGGCGCCGAACGGTGACGCGCTCGACGCCGGGGTGTTGAAGGTGGCCTCCGTGGTCGTCCTCGGCGCCATCATGGCGATCCTGGACACCACGGTCGTCAACGTCGCGCTGCAGAAGCTGACGATCGAGTTCACGACGTCGTTCGACGTCATCCAGTGGGTCGCCACGGGCTACCTGCTGGCGCTGGCCACCGTCATCCCGGTCACCGGCTGGGCGTCGGACCGGTTCGGCACCAAGCGGCTCTACATGGTCGCGATCGTGTTGTTCCTGGCCGGTTCGATGCTCGCGGGCTCGGCGTGGAACATCGAGACGCTGATCCTGTTTCGCGTCCTGCAGGGCTTCGGCGGCGGCATGCTGATGCCGTGCGGCATGACGATCCTGACCCGCACGGCGGGCCCGCAGCGGCTCGGCCGGGTGATGGCGGTGCTGGGCGTGCCGATGCTGCTCGGCCCGATCGGCGGCCCGATCCTCGGCGGCTGGCTCGTCGACGCGGTGAGCTGGCGCTGGATCTTCTTCATCAACGTGCCGATCGGCGTGCTGACGCTGCTGCTGGCGTGGCGGCTGCTGCCGAAGGACGACCCGGAACCGGCCGAGCGCTTCGACTTCGCGGGCATGCTGATGGTGTCGCCCGGACTGGCGGCCCTGATCTTCGGCGTCTCGAAGATCCCGTCGGCGGGCGGGATCGGCGCCGTCGAGGTGTGGCTGCCGGCACTGGCCGGGCTCGCGCTGCTGGTCGCGTTCGTGCTGCGCGCGCTGCGCGTACCGAACCCGCTGGTGGACCTGCGGCTGTTCCGCAACCGGTCGTTCAGCGTGGCGATGGTGACGATGTCGCTGTTCTTCGTCGCGTTCCTCGGCGGGATGATGCTGCTGCCCACCTACTTCCTGCTGGTGCGCGGCGAAACGACGTTGCACGCCGGTCTCCTGCTGGCCCCGCAGGGCTTCGGCGCGATGCTCACGATGCCGATCACCGGCCGGCTGGCCGACAAGGTGGGCGCGCGCAAGATCGTGCTGCCGGGCATGGTGCTGATCGTCGGGGCGATGGCGGTGCTGACGCAGGTCACGGCGACCACGCCGTACTGGACGTTGCTGTCGGCGCTGTTCGTGATGGGCCTGGGCATGGGCTGCACGATGATGCCGATCACGACGTCGGCGCTGCAGACGTTGCAGCCGAAGGACATGGCCCGGGCATCGACGGCGACGAACATCGTCCAGCAGACGGCGGGCGCGATCGGCTCGGCGGTGATGGCGACGATCCTGGCGGCCCTGCTGGCGGGCAAGTTCGGCGTCCCGACGGCCCAGGGCCAGCTGGCGGCAACGGCGGCGATCCTGAACCCGGCCACCCACACGGCGGCGACGGGCCTGGCGGCGGAGGCGTTCTCGACGACGTTCGTGTGGTCCCTGGTCCTGGTGGTGCTGTGCGTGATCCCGGCGCTGTTCCTCCCGAAAACCCGCCCGGCGGCCCCAGCCGCCCCGGAAGGCGAGGATGTGACGCCACCGGTGATGGTCCACTAGGGAACGGGGATCACGGCGGTGGTGCCGCGGTCCCGCAAATGTCTGCGGATGGCTCTGGAGGAGTAGGCCTTGTCGCCGCGGACGCGGTCGGGCCGGGTGCGGGCCCGGCCGCGTCCAGCGCGTGCCACGCGCAGGTGCCGCATCAGGTGCGGGAACATCGGTGCGTCCCCGGCCTGACCGGGACCGACCAACGTCACCAGCGGCCGGCCGTTGCCGTCGACGAGGTGATGTACCTTGGTGCTCCAGCCGCCGCGGGAACGACCGATCGCGTGATCAAGCGGCTCGGCGTGTAGATCCGTGTAACCCCGCCGCGTCGGCGTCGGTGAGCAGACGCTGCAGCACCGTGTCCCAGGTACCGTCGCCGGCCAACTCGGCGATGCCAGGTCCAGATCATCTGCCACAGACCGAAAACCTCGGGCACGTCCCGCCAGGCGATCCCGCACCGATACCGATAGATGATCCCCTCGACCATCGCCCGCGCATCCGAGAACGGCCGACCACGCTAACCGGTACGGACCGGCAGCAGATCCTCGATCAACGCCCACTGATCGTCTGAGAGCAACTGAAACCGCGACACAACCAGCAGCATCCCAGCCACCAACCAGCATGTTTGTCAGACACGCCCTAGCTGTATGACCGCGGAGGTTGGGTACGGGGCGACACGTGATCTGATGGTCTTGGAATAGGTGAGGGCCTCCGGGTCCGGTGTGGATGGCGACATCTGCACCGGTGACCTGGAGGCCGTCGTGACTCACGCTGACGCACCCTTGGCCCCGGCCGGGAGGCTGCGTCTGGCCCGCTGTGTCGTGGACGACGGCTGGCCGCTGCGACGGGCCGCCGAGCGGTTCCAGGTCTCGGTCGGCATCGCCGTGCGGTGGGCCGGCCGCTACCGCGAGCTGGGCGCGGCGGCGATGGTCGACCGGTCCAGCCAGCCGCGGACCAGCCCGGACCAGACACCTGCCCGGACCGAACGACGATTCATCAAGGTGCGGGTCCTGCGCCGGTGGGGCCCGGCCCTGATCGCCTACCTGCTCGGGCTGCACCGTCCACGGTGCATCGGGTCCTGACCCGGTACCGGCTGGTCCGCCTTGCCCACCTCGATGGGGCGACCAGCCGGCCGGTGCGCCGCTGTGAGCACGCCGGTCCCGGCGATCTGGTGCACGTGGACATCAAGAAGCTGGGCAACATCCCCGACGGCGGCGGCCACAAAGTGCACGGCCGCGTCACCGGCGGACAGGACAGAACAACTAGCGGGTCTGCCGCAGCCGGTCGTGAGTGAGGACAGGGATAGAACCCTGTTCTCACTCACGACCCCGCCGTGTCAGGAAAGCCGCTCCAGGATCATCGCCATGCCCTGGCCGCCGCCGACGCACATCGTCTCCAGGCCGAACTGCTTGTCGTGGTGCTGCAGCGAGTTGATCAGCGTCGACGTGATGCGGGCGCCCGTCATGCCGAACGGGTGGCCCACCGCGATCGCGCCGCCGTTGACGTTCAGGCGGTCCAGGTCGATGCCCAGGTCGCGGTACGACGGGATCACCTGCGCCGCGAACGCCTCGTTGATCTCCACCAGGTCGATGTCGCCGATCGACAGGCCCGCGCGGGCCAGTGCCTGCTTGGACGCCTCCACCGGGCCGTAGCCCATGATCTCGGGCGACAGACCCGTCACGCCCGTCGACACGATCCGGGCCAGCGGGGTCAGGCCCAGCTCACGCGCCTTCGTGTCGGACATGACCACCAGCGCCGCCGCGCCGTCGTTGAGGGGGCAGCAGTTGCCCGCCGTCACGCGGCCGTCCGGGCGGAACACCGGCTTCAGCCCCGAGACGCCCTCCAGCGTCACTCCCGCGCGCGGGCCGTCGTCCTTGGAGACGACGGTGCCGTCCGGCAGCGTCACCGGCGTGATGTCCTTGGCCCAGAAGCCGTCCGCGATGGCCTTCTCCGCCAGGTTCTGCGAGCGGACGCCGAACTCGTCCATCTCCTCGCGCGTGACGCCCTTCAGCCGCGCCAGGTTCTCCGCGGTCTGGCCCATCGCGATGTAGACGTCCGGCACCAAGCCGTCCTCGCGCGGGTCGGTCCAGGTGTCCGCGCCGGACTCGGCGGTCGCGGCGGTGCGCTGCTCGGCCTCGGCGAACAGCGGGTTGTGCGTGTCCGGCCACGAGTCCGAGCTGCCCTTCGAAAACCGGGACACGGTCTCGACGCCGGCCGAGATGAAGACGTCGCCCTCGCCGGCCTTGATCGCGTGGAACGCCATCCGGGTCGTCTGCAGGCTGGACGAGCAGTACCGGGTGATCGTGCAGCCGGGCAGGTGGTCGTAGCCGAGCTCGACGGCGACCGCGCGGCCCATGTTGAACCCGGACTCGCCGCCCGGCAGGCCGCAGCCCAGCATCAGGTCGTCGATGTCGGCGGGGTCCAGCTGCGGCACCTTGGCCAGTGCCGCCTGGACCATCTGCACGGTCAGGTCGTCGGGCCGCATGCTGACCAGCGAGCCCTTGTTGGCGCGCCCGATGGGCGAGCGCGCGGTGGAGACGATGACTGCTTCGGGCATGGCGGACACATCCTCGTATCGGCGTGCTAAGCGGTTGCTCACATACTGCCGCCTCCGCCGCCGGGCGCAAAGCCGAACGTGACCAACCCGAAAGCCGGCAGGATCCGACGGCGTGCCGAACGAGCTCGAACGGGTCCCGCGGACCAGGACGATCCTGCTGTGGGGAGCCCGGCTGCTGGTCGTCGCGGCGCTGGCCGCCCTGCTGCTCGCCGCCCGGCGGCAGCGCTCGGCCGAGCTGGACCTCGTCCAGAAGGACCACGACGCCACCGAGCGCCGCGTCACCGAGATCTACGGCAAGGCCGCCGACCAGCTCGGCAGCGACAAGGCGCCGGTCCGCCTCGCCGGGCTCTGCGCCCTCGAACGGCTGGCCGGCGGGTACGCCGAACACCGGCAGACCATCGTCAACGTCCGGTGCTCCTACGTGCGCATGCCGGTCGGCGGCCCCGGGGAGAACCTCGAGGAGCTGCAGGTCCGCAAGACCGCCCAGCGCATCCTGCTGGTGCACCGGCGGCCCGGCCCGGCCCGGCCGACCGGCCGGACGGGGGCTTCTGGCCGGACATCGGCCTCAACCTGACGCACTGCTCGGTCCGCTCGCTCGCCTGCTACGAAACCACGTTCTCCGAGCTGACGTCTTTCCGCGGCACCGGATTCCGCACCAAGGCGGATTTCGACAAAGCCCGTTTCGACGGCAGCGCCGATTTCCGCGGAACGGTTTTCACCGGCGGCTGCGAGTCCTTCAACAGAACCGTCTTCGCAGGTCCGGCCGATTTCGGGACGAAGTCCGCGGCCCGGCTGGCATGGTCGCGGGAACCCGCCCGGCGGTAGAATCGCCGTACCAATGTGAAGCTGCCATTCCGGGCGGAGGTGACGTGGCGATGCCGGCCAGGTGGGCCGTCCACTGGACGTCCCCGCCCCCGCGGACGGGTTGTCGCGCGGTGCCCGGCACCGGGCCGGAGCTCCGGGACGGGATGACGGCTCAGCGTGCAGCGGCCCGCGGGCCGGCACCGGCGTAGACGCGCGGCTTGGTGGCCGCCCGGGGTCTTCGCCGGGCCGCCCGACCTCGCGCTCGCGACCCGGAATCACCGACGCGCACCCGGAGACCCGCCGGAGCCGGAGCCGGTGCGGCAACGAGCTGAGTGGACAACGCCACCGGTGCGCCGTTTAGGCTGGCGGTCGTGGAGTACGCAGAGCACATCGCAGACCTCGTGGGCAACACCCCGCTGGTCAAGCTGAACTCGTTGACCAAGGGGCTCAAGCCGCTCGTGCTGGCCAAGGTCGAGTACCTGAACCCGGGTGGCTCGGTCAAGGACCGCATCGCGCTGCGCATGATCGAAGCCGCCGAGGCCTCCGGCGAGCTGCGCCCGGGCGGCACGATCGTGGAGCCGACGTCCGGCAACACCGGCGTCGGCCTGGCCATGGTCGCGCAGCGCAAGGGCTACCAGTGCGTGTTCGTCTGCCCGGACAAGGTCAGCGAGGACAAGCGCAACGTGCTCAAGGCGTACGGCGCCCGCGTCGTGGTGTGCCCGACGGCCGTCCCGCCCGAGCACCCGGACTCCTACTACAACGTCTCCGACCGCCTGGTCCGCGAGATCGACGGCGCCTGGAAGCCCAACCAGTACGCCAACCCGCAGAACCCGGAGAGCCACTACCTCTCGACCGGCCCGGAGCTGTGGACGCAGACCGACGGCAAGATCACGCACTTCGTCGCGGGCGTCGGCACCGGTGGCACGATCTCCGGCACCGGCCGCTACCTCAAGGAGGTCAGCGACGGCCGGGTGCGGGTGGTCGGCGCCGACCCCGAGGGCTCGGTCTACTCCGGCGGCTCCGGTCGGCCGTACCTGGTCGAAGGCGTCGGCGAGGACTTCTGGCCGGACACCTACGACCGGAACATCGCCGACGAGATCATCCCGGTCTCCGACGCCGACTCGTTCCAGATCACCCGGCGGCTCGCGCTCGAGGAGGGCCTGCTGGTCGGCGGCTCCTGCGGGATGGCCGTCGCCGCCGCGCTCAAGCTCGCCGAGCGGCTCACCGAGGACGACGTCGTCGTCGTGCTGCTGCCCGACGGCGGCCGCGGCTACCTGACGAAGGTGTTCAACGACACCTGGATGTCCTCCTACGGCTTCCTGCCCCCGGACTCGTCCGGCGCGACGGTCGCCGACGTGCTCACCAAGAAGAGCGGCCACCTGCCGGCACTGGTGCACTCGCACCCGAACGAGACGGTCGCCGAGGCCGTCGCGATCCTGTCCGAGTTCGGCGTCAGCCAGATGCCGGTGGTCAGCGCGGAGCCGCCGGTGATGGCGGCCGAGGTCGTCGGCGCGGTCAACGAGCGCGACCTGCTCGACGCGCTGTTCACCGGCAAGGCGCAGCTGGCCGACCGGCTCGAGCAGCACATGTCGCCGCCGCTGCCGACCATCGGCGGCGGCGAGCAGGTGGGTGCCGCGATGAAGGCGCTCGAAGGCGCCGACGGCGCGCTCGTGCTCGTCGACGGCAAGCCCGCCGGGGTCGTCACCCGGCACGACCTGCTGGGGTTCCTGGCCGGCCGCTGAACCGCGGCCGCGGAGAAGGTCAAATCGGCGGACCCGGCCGGGGCGTTCCGAGCGCCCTGCCGGGTGATCCGATAGCGTGGACGCGAGTAGAACACTTTCGCGTCCTCGTCAAGGGGGTTCAAGACCCACATGAGTGCACCGCAGCCACCGAACCAGCCGTGGGGTGGCGGCCAGCCACCCCAGGGCCCGCCGAGTGGCCCCCAGCCGCAGCAGGACAACCCGTTCGGCAGCCCGGAACCGACGCAGGTCGTGCAGCCCGGCCAGCCGCAGCAGGGTGGGTCCCCTTTCGGGGAGACGCCGGAGCCGACCCAGGTCGTCCAGCCGCCCCAGCCGGGTGACGGCGGGGCGGGCGCGACCCAGGTGGTCCCGCCGGTCGACGCGAACGCGACCCAGATGGTGAACCCGGCCGGGGGCGGCGAGGCCACGGTCGCGGACTCGACGCAGCTGGTCCCGCCGGGCTCGCAGCCGCCGGCGATCCCGTACACCCCGCCGCCGAGCGCGGCCGACAATCCGGCCGCGGCGTTCGGCCAGCAGCCGGGCGGCTTCGGCCAGCCGGGGCAGCAGCCGAGCCACCCGGGACAGCAGCCCGGCCAGCCGGGCGGGTTCGGCCAGCAGCCGGGCTTCGGCCAGCCGGGGCAGCCCGGTCAGCCGCCGCAGGGCTTCGGCGCGCCGGGCTTCGGTGGCCCCCAGCAGCCCGGGTTCGGTGGTCCGCAGCCGTTCGGCGCGCCGTCGCCGGGCGGCAACCGGCAGCTGTTCGGCTACATCGCCGGTGGCGTCGTCGCCGTCCTCGGCCTGATCGCGCTGATCATCTCCTTCGCCTACATGAGCGACGCGAGCGACTATTCGAGCGTCTTCAAACTCGCGCCCAGCCAGGCAGAGGCCGACAAGTTCCTCGACCAGTTCGGGATCGTCGGTCCCGGCACGGTCTGGTTCTACGTGATCATGATCCTGGTCGGCTCGCTGCTGTCGCTGGCCGGCGGTGTCGGGCTCGCGCTGGCGGGCAAGCTGGGCGGGATCCGCAAGTTCGTCCCGATCGTGGTCGTCGCCGGCGGTGCGCTGCTGACGCTGTTCGCCCTGCTGCTCAAGATCGGCATGACCCCGAAAGCCGACGCGCTGGCGCAGGTGTCCGCCACCGCGAAGGACACGTTCGGCCTCGGCCTGCCGCCGCTGATCCTCGGCGTCCTCATCCTCATCGCGGGCGTGCTCGGGCTCGTCCCGGCGACCCGGCAGTTCGTCGGCCTCGGTGACGGCGGCGCCGCCCCGGGCTTCGGCGGCCCGCCGAACCAGGGCTTCGGGGGCCCGCAGCAGCCGGGCGGCTTCGGCCACCCGGGCCAGCAGCAGGGCCCGCCGCCGGGTTACGGCCAGCCGGGTCAGCCGCCGCAGGGGTACGGCCCGCCGCCGGGTTACGGCCAGCCGGGCGGCCCCAACCCGTCCAGCGGCGGCTTCCCGCAGCCCTCGAGCGGCGGTTTCCCGCAGCAGCCGGGCGGGTACGGCCAGCCGCAGCAGGGCTACCCGCAGCAGCCGGGGCAGCCGCCGTACGGCTACGGGCAGCAGCCGGGCCAGCAGGGCCCGCCGAGCGGCGGGTTCGGCCAGCCCGGCCAGCCGCCGCAGCAACAGCAGTGGTGAGCTGACCGCCATTCGTGCCCCGGAACCGATTCGGTTCCGGGGCACGCTGCATTCATGGCCGAATTCGCCATTGTCCGAAGAGGACAAAAGGCCACGCGGCGGAATTCCGGCGCTAGCGCAACAAAATGATCTTGGGTTCCGCCGTCCGGCCGAATTCCGTTCTCTTTCCGTTCCGCCTCCCGTTTTCCGGACTAGGGTGAACGCCGTCGCCTCGCGCTGGAGCAGATGGGGGAGTAGTGACCGGTCCGCACGGATACCCGGTGTCGCATTCGCATTCGTCTTCATCGGCTCGGCCGTCCGGAGTAACGGCGGTTCTCGCCGGCGTGCTCGGGCTCGCGGCCGCCGTCGCCGCGGGGTGTGTACCGGTCAAGATCTTTCTCGAGATGCCCGCCGAATTCAGCCTCGGCGCCCTGCCGGGCTGGGTACTGGCCGACCTGGCCGGCTATCTCGGCGCCGGATTGGTGCTCCTGCTGGGCGCGCTGGCGACGCTGTTCCGCGCGACGGCGGGAGCGGTCCTGCTCGGCGTCGGCGCCGTGCTGGCGATCGGGGCGTTGCTGACGGAACCGGCGTCGGTCGGCGTCCCGCCCGCCCGGTTCGTGGACGCGATGTTCACCCACGGCGGGTTCGCGATGGCCGACCGGGTCGCGCTGGCCGGGCTGGCCGTGCTGGTGCTCGTGCTGGCGTTCCTGCCGCCGACGTTCCGCTACCTGCGCTACCGCACGCCGGCGCTGCCGGTCTGGGCCGGGCGGGAAGCGTACTCGTCGCGCAGCTGGTGACCCACGAGGCTCACTGTCGGTAGCCGGCCGTATCCTCGGCGCCGTGACCTCGACCGAACGCCGGACGGCGGTCGCCGCCGCGTTGCTCGCCCTGCTCGGCGGGCTGCTCTACCTGGCCGGGCTCGTCCTGGACGTCGTCGCGCTCGCCCGCTTCCCCGAAGACGCCGGACGCGTGGCCGTCCACGCCGCGGTCGACGCCGTGCTCGCGGCGACACTGCTGCCCGGCGCCGTCCTCCTGCTGCGGCACCGCCCGGCCGGCCGGATCTGCTGCATCGCCGGAAGTGCCGCGGCCGTGCTCGCGACGCTGACGTCGACGCTGCTCGGAGCCGCCGGGCGCACCCTCGATGGGCCCGGTGCGCTGACCGCGGGCGGCCTCGCGGCGCTGGCCGTGGTCGTACCGCCCGCCTTGGTCACGCTGGGGCTCGCGCTGTCCGATCCCACCGCGCGGTGGTGTGACACTGAGATCCATCCCACCTGACGGGAATGCCGGGGGCTCCCCGTACGCTGGACCAATGGTGGACGACTACTCCGTACTGGGTTTCGAGACGCGCGCGATCCACGCCGGTCAGAAGCCCGACCCCCGCACCGGCGCGGTCATCGTGCCGATCTACCAGACCTCGACCTACGCGCAGGACGGCGTGGGCGGGACCCGTGAGGGCGGCTACGAGTACTCGCGCACCGCGAACCCGACCCGCTCGGCGCTGGAGGAGGCGCTGGCCTCGCTGGAAGGCGGCCGGCACGCGCTGGCCTTCGCCTCCGGCATGGCCGCGTCCGACGTGGTGCTGCGCAGTACCCTGCGCCCCGGTGACCACCTCGTGCTGGGCAACGACGCGTACGGCGGCACGTTCCGCCTGATCGACAAGGTGCTCAGCCTCTGGGGCGTCGAGCACACCGTCGCCGACCTCGCCGACCTCGACCAGGTCCGCGCCGCGATCCGGCCCGAGACCAAGCTGATCTGGTGCGAGACGCCGACCAACCCGCTGCTGGGCATCGCCGACATCGCCGCGCTGGCCGGTGTCGCGCACGACGCGGGCGCCCGCCTGGTGGTCGACAACACGTTCGCGACCCCGTACCTGCAGAACCCGCTCTCGCTGGGCGCGGACGTCGTGCTGCACTCGACGACGAAGTACCTCGGCGGGCACTCCGACGTCGTCGGCGGCGCGGTGATCACGAACGAGGACGAGCTGCGCGAGCAGCTGTTCTACCTCCGCAACGCCGCCGGCGCGGTGCCCGGGCCGTTCGACGCGTGGCTGACGCTGCGCGGCATCAAGACGCTGGCCCTGCGCATGGAGCGGCACAGCGACAATGCCGAGCTGATCGTGCAGGCGCTGGTCAAGCACCCGAAGGTCGCGAAGGTCTACTACCCGGGGCTGCCGGAGCACCCGGGCCACGAGACGGCGGCGAAGCAGATGCGCCGCTTCGGCGGGATGGTGTCGTTCAGCCACGCCGACGGCGAGCAGGCGGCGCTGGAGGTCGCTTCGCGCACGAAGCTGTTCATCCTGGCCGAGTCGCTCGGCGGCATCGAGTCGCTGATCGAGCACCCGGGCAAGATGACCCACGCGAGCACGGCGGGCTCGACCCTGCAGGTCCCGGCCGACCTGCTGCGCCTGTCGGTTGGCATCGAGGACGGCCGCGACCTCGTCGCGGACCTGCTGACCGCGCTGGGTTGAGCCTCAGCGCACGTCCAGACCGCCGCCGTAGAGGCGCTCCACCCGGAGCGTGATCACGACGCGGCGGTCTTCGACCATGTTCCGCAGGAACACGGCTTCGTCTTCGGGATCGGTGAAGGGCGCCTGCATCGCGAGCAGCGCCCGGCCGGTCTCGTCACCGGGCACGGAACTGACCGGCGACACCTCGGCCACGCCCTCCGCGACCGCGAAGGCCAGGTGATCGTCGCTGCTGACGTACAGCGCCGCGCGTGGTTCGCGGGCGAGCTGGCGTACCTTCGCGCGTCCCGCGGTGGATCCGATCCGCACGACGCGCTGCGCCGGATCCCAGGCGTAGGCGACGGTCGACAGGTGCGGGAAACCGGCGCGGTTGACGGTGGCCAGCGCGCCGAGGCTCTGCGAGCCGAGCAGGCGGCTCGAAGCGTCTTCGGTGGGAGTGGCGGGGCCGGGGCCGCGGCCCGGTTCGTACACGGTGGTCATGCGTTGATCATCGGGGAACGCGCCGACACTGCGGAAGAAGGCACTTTCCTGTGCCAGGGGCACATCCAGGTGACCGACCTGGTCAGGGGTTGTAGTTGCCGTGCACGACACCGCCGGGCTTCGGGGTGCCCGTCGCCGGCAGCTTCGAGCCATCCACGCAGCCGCCGACCAGCTCGACGTGGCTGTCGTGGCGGATGTACTGGGCCGGGGTGCCGCAGGCGGCGTTGTCCACGGTGATGTACGCGGCCCCGGTCAACGCGGCGGCCGACGCCAGCCCGACCACGAGCGGAACCAGCCCGGCGGACCGGGTGGCGCGAGCCCGTCGAGCGTCGTTCCCCCGTGCCATGGTTGCTCCCTGTTTACCGTGTGTTGACACGCCAAGGGTACCCGGCTCCCGGTCCGGTCAACCTGTGGAGTTCCTGAGTGGCATAGTCCGGGCATGGAACTCGTCACCCTCGAGCGGATCCAGGCCGCCCGGGAACTCCTAAAAGGAGTGACCCGGGTGACGCCGATGGAGCACGCGCGCGACCTGCGCAAGCTGCACGGCGGTCCGGTGCACCTGAAGTGCGAAAACCTGCAGCGCACCGGGTCGTTCAAGATCCGCGGCGCCTACACGCGCATCCACGGCCTGACCGAAGCCGAGCGCGAACGCGGCGTCGTCGCGGCCAGCGCGGGCAACCACGCGCAGGGCGTCGCGCTCGCGTCGTCGCTGCTCGGCGCCAAGTCGACCGTGTTCATGCCGCTGCGCGCACCGTTGCCGAAGCTCGCCGCCACCTGCGGGTACGGCGCCGACGTCCACCTCCACGGCGTGCTGCTGGAGGAGACCCTGCGTGCCGCGATCGAGTTCGGCGAGCGCACCGGGGCGGTGTTCATCCACCCCTTCGACCACCCGGACGTCATCGCCGGCCAGGGCACCGTCGGCCTCGAGATCCTCGAGCAGGTGCCGGGGGTGAAGACGATCCTGGTCGCCACGGGCGGCGGCGGGCTGGTCGGCGGGGTCGCGTCGGCGGTCAAGGCGCTGCGCCCGGACGTCCGCGTGGTGGGCGTCCAAGCCGAGGAGGCGGCGGCGTACCCGCCGTCGCTGGCCGCGGGCGCGCCGGTGCGGCTGGGGTCGACCTCGACGATGGCCGACGGCATCGCGGTCGGCGAGCCCGGCCTGGTCAGCTTCGCGCACGTCGAATCGCTGGTCGACGACGTCGTGACGGTGTCGGAAGAGTCGTTGTCCCGAGCGGTGCTGCTCTGCCTGGAACGCCGGAAGCTGGTGGTGGAGCCGGCGGGCGCGGCGACGGTCGCGGCCCTGCTGCAGCACGTCGGCGCGTTCGAGCCCCCGGTGGTGGCGGTCCTCTCGGGCGGCAACGTCGACCCGGTGCTGCTCCTGCAGATCATCCAGCACGGCATGACGGCGGGCGGCCGCTACCTGCGCCTGCGCCTGCGCGTCGCGGACCGGCCGGGCTCGCTGGTGGGCGTGCTGTCTTGCGTGAGCGAGCTGGGCGCGAACGTGCTGGACGTCGAGCATTCGCGGATTTCCGGCAACCTGGGCCTCGGCGAGGCCGACGTCGAGCTGGTCCTGGAGACGCGCGGCCCCGAGCACTGCAAGGAGGTCGAGGCCGCGCTCATGGACGCCGGCTACGCGGTCGTCTGACTTCCGGGGGTTCCGGGTCGCGGCGGCCCGGCACGCGGGTCAGGGCTGTTCGCCGGTGATCGCCGCCAGTGCGAGGTCCTTCGCCGGCTCCGGCACTTCCGCCGGGGCGGTGAAGCGGCGGGCCCGGATGTGGGCGACCAGGTCCGGGTCCGGCGGCACCCCGTGCTCGCGCAGGTAGTACGCGACCGCGCCGGGCCACGCCCAGGCGCCGTCGGTGCGGAAGTTCATCGGCACCGCGTCCGTGCGGTCCGGTGCGAACGCGTCCGGGCCGTTGCTGCGCGAGGCCAGGATGACCGGCGCCGCGTCGAGGTAGGCCAGCACCCGTTCGGCCTCCGCCGGCACCAGCGCCGGGCGCCGGACGAGCGGCTTGCCCGCCGCGTCGAGGCCGTCGTAGATCCGGGGCGTGCGGATCTCGCCGTCCGGCACCGGCGGGGTCAGGCCGGCGCGTTCGCGCAGCCACGCCGGGATGTGCTGGTCGGCGCGCGGGAAGAACCGCAGCTCGTCCTGGAACCCGAGCGGCGGCGGCTGCCGGCGGAACGGCGGTTCGAGGTCCGGCCGCACGAACTCGACGTCCGGCGGCTGCCCCGGCGCGAACACGAGGATCGCGGCGAGCCACGTTCCCACGCCCGGCTGGTACATGCCCGACCGCAGCACGCCGAGCAGCCGCACGGCTTCCGGGTGCGGCTGCGCGGGCCTCGGCACGCCGTCCGGCCCGGTCACCAGCAGGTCGGCCTCGACGTGCCGGCCCGCGGCGCGGTATTCGGCGCGCAGCCGGCGCCACCCAGGCGGTACCTGCGCCGCGAGGGCGTGGCCGAGCTGCGCGACGAGCTCCTGCTGCTGCTCGGGGCGCAGCGGCCCCGGTGGCCCGCTCATGGTTGCTCCTCCTCGGATCCGCTCAGGACGTTCCGGCGTTCAGCGAGACTCGATGCCGGACGGGTGGGTCCGGCAGGTCGAGCTCGGCACGGTCACCAGATCAGCTCGTCACCCTTGAGGCCGGCCACCCGCGGACTTGTTCAGGTCGTCGGCGACGCCGGTTTCGTAGGACCGGTAGGCAGCCGCGGCTTCGCGCACCTTGCCGGACACCGCGGTCATCGCCTGCACGGCGTCCTTCAGCGCGTTGATGCCGTACTGCTCGACCGGGTCGAGCATCATCCGGAACGGCTGGCAGAGAATGCCGTACGCGTCGGTCGGCATGCTGACCTGGTTCGCCGCGTCGACGGCCTGCTGCAGCCCGTCACCGATGGCGTCGAGCTGCTTCGCGTGCGCCGTGAGGTCGGTGCTGAGTTCCACGTCTGCCACGGTTTTCCCCCTCAGGAAAGAATCGGTCCGCCGAATTCGTCGTCATCGTCGTCGACCGGGCGACGTCGCCGTGGCGGTTGCGGCGGCGACGGCGGGGTCCGCGGCGGTGCGGGCGGCTGCTCGTCGTTCTCCTCCGGCAGGAACCGGCGGACGCGGTCGGGCTCCGGGAACGCGGGTTCGGGCTCCGGCGGCGGTTCCGGGAACGTGCTCTGCGCCTCGCGGACGATCTCCGCCGCGGCCTGGTCGCCCGTGCCGGTCGTCTCGGCCATCGCCTGCTGCAGCAGCTCCGGGATCCGGGCCTGCGCGCGCTGCACCAGCTGCATCACCTGGGCCGACACCTCGGCCATGCGCTTGCCGGCCGCGGATTCGGCGATGACGAGGTTCTTCAGCAGGCCACGCGAATCGACGGTCACCTGGACCGAGCCGTCCTTCGCGCGCTCGGTGACCGTCTGGCCCTGCATGCGATCGGCCAGCGCCTGGTACCGGGCGGCGTTCTCCTCGAGCCGCTTGGTCCAGTTGTCGATCATCGCGTCGCTGGCGTCGATGCTGTCCGGCATCCCGGCCCCTTCTCCTCTGCTTCTCCCCACTGACGGATCCGGGGAGCCGTTGGTTCCCCCGAACGCCGTGAAGGCCACCATAAGGGACTCGACGTCCCTCATGGTGGCCTTCGCCGGTCTCAGGAGGTCACAGGTTGCCGCGGCGCTCCTGCTCGCGCTCGATCGCCTCGAACAACGCCTTGAAGTTGCCCTTGCCGAAGCCCAGCGAGCCGTGCCGCTCGATCAGCTCGTAGAACACGGTCGGGCGGTCGCCGATCGGCTTGGTGAAGATCTGCAGCAGGTAGCCGTCCTCGTCGCGGTCGACCAGGATGCTGTGCTCCTTGAGCGTCTCGATCGGCACGCGGACGTTGCCGATCCGGGCGCGCAGCTCCGGGTCGTCGTAGTAGGAGGCCGGGGTGTCGAGGAACTCGACGCCGGCGGCGCGCATCGCGGTCACCGTGGCGATGATGTCGTTGGTGGCCAGCGCGATGTGCTGGCAGCCGGCACCGTCGTAGAACTCGAGGTACTCGTCGATCTGCGACTTCTTCTTCGCGACGGCCGGCTCGTTCAGCGGGAACTTGACCCGGTGGTTGCCGTTCGAGACGACCTTGCTCATCAGCGCCGAGTACTCGGTGGCGATGTCGTCGCCGACGAACTCCGCCATGTTCACGAAGCCCATGACGCGGTGGTACCAGTCCACCCAGTAGTCCATCTTGCCGAGCTCGACGTTCCCGACGCAGTGGTCGATGGCCTGGAACAGCCGCTTCGGCGCCCCTTCCGGCCGCTTGACCGTGCTCTCGCGCGGCTCGTAGCCGGGCAGGTAGACGCCGTTGTAGCGCGAGCGGTCGACCAGCGAGTGGCGGGTCTCGCCGTAGGTCGCGATGGCGGCCATGCGGACCGTGCCGTGCTCGTCGGAGACGTCGTGCGGCTCTTCGAGGATGGTCGCGCCCTGCGCGCGGGCGTGCTCGACGCACTTGTCGACGTCGGTGGTCTCCAGCGCCAGGTCTATGACGCCGTCGCCGTGCTTGCGGTGGTGGTCGAGCAGCGGCGAGTCCGGCTTCACGCCGCCGGTGATGACGAACCGGGCCGAGCCGGACTTGAGCACGTAGGACTTGCGGTCGTAGACGCCGGTCTCGGGACCGGAGTAGGCGACGAGCTGCATCCCGAACGCGATCTGGTAGTACCAGGCGGTCTGGGTGGCGTTGCCGGCGACGAACACCACCGCGTCCATGGCCTTGACCGGGAACGGGTCGGTCGAGGCGTCGTGGTCGACGAGCCCGACGAGCTGACGCAGCTGGTCGTAGCTGACGTCGTCGAGTGCACCCTGGGGTTCGGCAGTCTGGGTCATACCTCGAAGGATCAGCCCTGCGAGGCAAGATGTGCAACGGTCTCTGTTTTTACTGGTCAATCTGACCAGTCATGGCCGGACATCGACGGTCATGGTGGACAATCTGTGCATGTCCGAGAACCTGGATGCGCTGGACGCGCGACTGCTGCTGTTGCTCACCGACTCCCCGCGCCTCGGCGTGCTGGAGTGCGCGCGCCGGCTCGGGGTCGCCCGCGGGACGGTCCAGGCACGCCTGGACCGCCTGACCGGGCGCGGCATCCTCGGCGGCTTCCCGCCGGAACTGGACCTGGCGGCGATGGGGTACGGCCTGACGGCGTTCGCGGTGCTGGAAATCGCGCAGGGCCGCCGGGCCGAGGTCGCCGAGGCGCTGGCGGCGATCGACGAGGTCTGCGAGGTGCACGCGACGACCGGGCAGGGCGACCTGTTCGTCCGCATGGTGGCGCGCGGCAACGACGACCTGCAGCGGGTGATCGACGAGGTGGTCGGCGTCCCGGACGTGCTGCGGACCTCGACGTCGATCGCGTTGTCGACGCCGGTGCCGCCGCGGGTCCGCCCCCTGCTGGAGCGGACCGCGCGGGGCTGACTACCGCTCGTCGATCACCTGGGCCAGGTACCGCTCCGCCGAGCGCTGGACCACCGCGGACCCGTCGGTGCGGACGATCGCGTCCCACCACGCGCCGTAGATCGCCTCGAACCGGTACCCGGCCAGCAGTTCCGCGGCGCGGCGGACGATGTGCGGGCGCTCCGGGATGTAGTTCGGGTAGCTGTACATGAAGGCGACGTGCGAGCGGTCACCGATGACCTGCACGATGTCGCCGGACAGCAGCGCGCCGCGGCCCTCCTCGCCGTCCGGCCAGTGCAGGACCGTGCCGCCGGTGAAGTGCACGCCCAGGTTGATCAGGCGCAGGTCGTCGGCGACGTCGAGGGTCGTGCCCGACCACAGCTTCACCGCCGGGTCCGGGCGCCCGATCCACTGCTGGTCGCCTTCGTGCAGGTAGATCGGCACGTCGAAGGCGTGCGCCCACTCCACCATCGTCGTGTAGTAGTGCGGGTGGCTGATCGCGATGCCGGTGATCCCGCCGAGGTCGCGGACCTGCTGGACCAGGGCGTCGTCGAGGTAGGCCGCGCAGTCCCAGAGGAAGTTCCCGGACCGCGCCCGCACCAGCAGCGCGCGCTGGCCGATCGCGAAACCGGGGTTGGAGCCGACGCCGACGAGCCCCGGCCCCTGCTCCTCGATCCGCGGCGTGTACGTGCCGCTCGCGCGGAGCGTTTCGAGGTTCGTCCACTGCTGCCCGGACTGCGGGACGTACTGGCGTTCGTCCTCGCAGACCGGGCAGTCGTCGCGGGCCACGGCGTACTGCATGCCGCACGCCTGGCAGATCGGTTCGGTGCTCACGGCGATGTCCTCCCAGAATGTGGATCCTGGGAGGACACGCTATCCCGGTTCACCGCGCCGATGGTGACCGATCCGGCCACAGCCACGGCCGAATCGCTTCGCGGCAACGGTCAAGCACCGCGTGGAGGGCGGCCTGCTTCGGCAGGACCGGTCACTTGGCGTCGGTGTAGGGCACCGCCTTGATCAGCGTGACCTTTTGGATCTTGCCGTTGGGCAGCTCGTACTCGCGCGACTCGCCTTCCTTCGCGCCGAGCAGGGCCTTGCCCAGCGGCGACTCCGGGGAGTACACGTCGAGTTCGCCCTCGGCGCCCTCTTCGCGGGTGGCGAGCAGGAACTTCTCCTCCTCGTCGTCACCCTCGTACTTGACGGTGAGCACCTTGCCGGGTCCGGCGGTGCCGTCGTTGGCGGGCGCCTCGCCGACCTTGGCCGAGCGCAGCAGCTCCTGGAGGTGCCGGATGCGCGCTTCGGCCTGGCCCTGCTCCTCGCGGGCGGCGTGGTAGCCGCCGTTCTCCTTGAGGTCGCCTTCTTCGCGGCTGTCGTTGATGCGCGCGGCGATGACCGGCCGGTTCTCGATCATTTCGTCGAGCTCCTGCTTGAGCCGGTCGTAGGCATCCTGGGTGAGCCAGGTCACCTTGGTGTCGCTCACGGTCACCATCTCCTCGTCGGGCCTGCCAGGCTTGCGTGTTCAAGCCGGCCCACACGGGCGTAGGTGCCCGCGTGGCTGAGATAAAGGAAAAACACGGCCCGTCCCGGGCCGTGCTGAGGATTCAGAGTATCACGGCGCGACAGTTCGACGCCCGTTAAATCCGCACGCCGTGGGCGTTGGGCGCGCGGTTCACCCCGTTGGCCGCTATGGGGTTGACAGATACCGTGGTATGTCGTACGAGCAGCCGAAGACGTCGGCCGTCACCGGTTCCCCGATGCTCTTGACCGTCGTGCTGATCCGGCTGTACCGCGCGCCGGCGGGGATCAGGAGTTCCTTGCGGCCGCTTTCGGCACCGGTCTTGTCCCGGACGCGCACGATGCACACGCCCGGCCTGTTGTCGTCGTCACGGGTGACGTTCAGGGTGATTTCCATCGCGTTGCCCGGTTTCGCGGCGAAGGCGACGCGCTCGGCGTCGATCGGCGCGGTGCCGAGGTTCACGTACGCGATCCACGCGATCCCGCCGCTGACCAGCAGGGCGACGGCCAGGAACACCCACCGGCGCCAGCGCCGCGACGTCGTCGCGCGCCCGCTGCCGTACCGCCCCTCGGGCAGTGCCGGCGCTGCCGTTTCCGCCAAGCCGGGGCCTCCTGCTCGTTCTTGTCGTACCCACGGGGACAATGGTGGGGCGGGTACGCCTTCGAGTATCCGCCCGCTGGGTGGGCGGCCCGCAGGTGGGTCGCGGAATACGGGGAGAAAAGGAGTCGTTCGCAGCATGGTGGACCAGCTGACGAAGACCGCCAAGCCGCGCCTGCGCATGATGGCCGTGCACGCGCACCCGGACGACGAGTCGAGCAAGGGCGCCGCCACGATGGCGCGCTACGCCGCCGAGGGCCATGAGGTGCTGGTCGTCACGTGCACCGGGGGTGAGGCGGGCAGCATCCTGAACCCGGCCATGGACCGGCCGGACGTGCTGGCGAACATGGCCGAGATCCGCCGCGAGGAGATGGCCCGCGCGGCCAAGATCCTCGGCGTGAGCCAGCGCTGGCTGGGCTTCGTCGACTCCGGCCTGCCCGAGGGCGACCCGCTGCCGCCGGTGCCCGAGGGCTCGTTCGCGGCCATTCCGCTGGAGGAGCCGACCGAGGCGCTGGTGCGCGTGATCCGCGAGTTCCGCCCGCACGTGATCACGACGTACGACGAGAACGGCGGCTACCCGCACCCGGACCACATCCGCACCCACGAGGTGACGATGGCGGCCTGGGAGGCGGCACCGGACCAGTCGCGCTTCCCGGATGCCGGCGAGCCGTGGCAGCCGCTCAAGCTGTACTACATGCACGGGTTCTCGAAGGCCAGGATGGTGGCGTTCGACGCGGCGCTGAAGGAGGCCGGGCTCGAGTCGCCGTACACGGAGTGGCTGGCGAAGTGGGACCCCGAGCGCGCCGATGTGATGGAGCGGGTGACGACCCGCGTGGAGTGCGGTGAATACTTCGAGGTGCGGGACGAGGCGCTGAAGGCGCACGCCACGCAGATCGACCCGAACAGCCGCTGGTTCTTCGTCCCGCTGGAGATCCAGCGGGAGGTCTGGCCGACCGAGGAGTACGAGCTGGTGAAGTCGCAGGTCGACAGCACACTGCCGGAGGACGACCTGTTCGCGGGCATCGCCGGCACCGAGGAGAAGGTGGACACATGAGTCTGACGCTGCCGGCCGGCGTGGCGCTTCCGGTGACCGCGTCGGCCCTGGTGCTGACGCAGCAGCCGGGCAACGGCGACAACGGCGGGCAGGGGGAGGACTTCGGCAAGTCCTCCCCGGTCGGCTTCCTGGTGCTGATCCTCTTCCTCATCGCGGTGGCCTTCCTGGTCCGTTCGATGACGAAGCACCTGAAGCGCGTCCCGGCGAGCTTCGACGAGCCGGCCGCGGAGGCGGCTCCGGAGCCTGGAGAGCCGGAGGAGAAGAAGGCCGAGGCGCCGGCGGAGCAGAAGAAGCCGACGAACAACAACACGTCCTCGTCGAAGGCGGACTGACCGCGGTCAGTGCAGTACTTTCGCAGGCGCTTGCGAAATCCTTGACGGACCCAGAGCGGACTGGAGCTCCATCGGTTCGCGATACTCTGCCGCTCGTGAACGGCAGCCCGTAACTTCGACACTTTCGTGTCGAGCGAGCGTCTCGCACGCCAGGTCGTCGGCCGCCGCTGCCGGGCGAAGGAGAAATGGCCGGCGACCACTGTCGAGGAGGCCGAGAAGCCCGCGAAGGACTCCTCGGCCACCAGGCCGACTAGCTACAACCTCGGGTCAACCGGATCCGACTCCAGCGCGAGGACCGCGAAGACGCACTCGTGGACCCGCCACAACGGCTCACCCCGCGCCAGCCGCTCAAGCGCCTCCAGCCCCAGCGCGTACTCGCGCAGCGCCAGCATCCGCTTCCGGTTCAGCCCGCGCTTGCGCAGCCGCTCCAGGTTCTCCGGCAGCGTGTAGTCCGGGCCGTAAATGATCCGCAGGTACTCGCGCCCGCGGACCTTCACTCCCGGCTGGACCAGGCCGCGCGGGCCGCGCGTCAGGTTCGCCGCCGGCTTCACCACCATGCCTTCGCCGCCCGCCGCGGTCAGTTCCTCCCACCACGCGACGCCCTTCGCGACCGACTCCTCGTCCAGCACGTCCACCGAAAGGGACCGCGTCCGCTGGAACCGCGGCCCTGTCAGGCCGTCCAGTACCGACAGGTGCCACGAGTGCGGCCGGTCATGGTAGGCCGTCCCTTCGGACGCCAGCAGCTGGAACGGCGCCAGCCGCACCCCCTCCAGGCCCGACGTCGGCCAGCAGTAACGCCGGTAAGCCGCCCGGTAAGAGTCCACTGTGGATGAACGCGAAGCCGTGCGCCGCAACAGATCGGAGACGTCGATGCCGCGGGCGGCCGTCGTCGCCAGTGCCGAGACCGCCGCCGGCAGCACCGCCTGGGCCGCCGCGCCCACCGACGCGTACTGCGCTGCGATCAGTGACCCCGCCTTCGCGCTCCACGGCAGCAACTCCGCGTCGAACAGCAGCCAGCCCGACTCCAGCTGCTCGAACAACCCGGCCGCCGCCGATCGCACGTCCGCCAGGAGCAACGCGTTCTGCTCCGCCGAGAAGAACGGCCGTCCGGTCCGCGTGTACACCGCGCCGCCGCCGCTGATCCCGAAGCGCCGCAACGCGACGTCCTCGTCCCGGCACACCAGCACCACGGCCCGCGACCCCATGTGCTTCTCTTCGCACACGACGGACTGCACGCCCGCCGCCCGGTACTCGGCGAACGCCTCCTCCGGGTGCTCGAGGTGATCCGGACGGGACGACGTCGAGCACGGCGCCATCGTCGGCGGCAGGTAGGTCAGCCACCGCGGGTCGACCGCGAACCGGCTCATCACTTCCAGCGCCGCCGCCGACTGCTCCGCCGAGACGCCGATCCGGCCGTGGTGGGCGGTCTGCACGATCCGCTTCCCGGTGACGTCGGCCAGCTCCAGCACCGCCGGCTCACGGCCACCCAGCGGACGCGAAGCATCGAGCGGCCGCGAAGGCTCGTACCAGACCCGATGCGCCTTCACCGACACGACTTGACGCTCCGGGTAGCGCAGCGCGGTCAGCTTCCCGCCGAAGACGCAGCCGGTGTCGAGGCACATCGTGTTGTTGACCCACTCCGGCTCCAGCGTCGGCGTGTGCCCGTAGAGCACCATCGCGGACCCGCGGTAGTCGCGCGCCCACGGCAGCCGCACCGGCAGGCCGTACTCGTCGGTCTCGCCGGTCGTGTCGCCGTACAGCGCCATGCTGCGCACCCGCCCGGACGCGCGCCCGTGGTAACGCTCGGGCAGCCCGGCGTGCGCGACGACGAGCTTGCCGCCGTCGAGGACATAGTGCGCGACCAGCCCGTCGCAGAACTCGTGCGCCTGCCGCCGGAACTCGTCGCTTTCGGCGCCGAGCTGCTCCAGGGACTCGGCGAGCCCGTGCGCGACGTTGACCTTCCGCCCGTGCAGCGCCCGCACCAGCTTCTGCTCGTGGTTGCCGCAGACGACGAGCGCGGTGCCGGCCGAAGCCATTCCCATCACGCGCCGCAGCACGCCCGGGGTGTCCGGTCCGCGGTCGACGAGGTCGCCGACGAACACCGCGGTCCGCCCGTCCGGGTGCACGCCGTCGACGTACCCCAGCTCGGCGAGCAGCTCCTCGAGCTCGGCCGCGCAGCCGTGCACGTCGCCGATCACGTCGAACGGCCCGGTCAGCTCGCGCCTGTCGTTGCGCAGCGGCTCGACGACAATCTCCGCCTCGGCCACCTCGGCTTCTGACCGGAGCACGTGCACGCGCCGGAAACCCTCGCGCTCCAACGACTTCAGCGACCGCTGCAGCTCGCCGCGCTGCCGCCGGACGACGTGGTCGCCGAAGTCGCGGTCCGGCCGTCCGGCGTTGCGGGCGAGGCACACCTGCACCGGCAGGTCCAGCACGATCGCGGTCGGCAGCACGTCGTGCTCCTTCGCGAGCTTCACCAGGCTCGCCCGCGAAGCGCGCTGGACGTTCGTCGCGTCGATGACGGTCATCCGCCCGGCCGCGAGCCGCTTCGCCGCGACGTAGTGCAGCGCGTCGAAGGCCTCGGCCGACGCCGACTGGTCGTTCTCGTCGTCGGCGACGAGCCCGCGGAAGAAGTCGCTGGAGAGCACCTGCGTGGGCGCGAAGTGCGTGCGCGCGAACGTCGACTTGCCGGAGCCGGAAGCGCCGACGAGCACGACGAGCGCCATGTCGGGGACGGTCAGCTTCACGCGGCCACCTCCTCGTGGGTGGTGAAGACCGCCATCTGGGTCGGCGGTCCCGATTCCTGGTCCACCGGTCCGATCGGCACGTATCGGACGTCGTAGCCGCGTCGGGTCGCGACGCCGTCCGCCCAGGCGCGGAACTCGGCTCGCGTCCATTCGAACCGGTGGTCGGCGTGCCGGAAATGCCCCATCGGCAGGAACTCGAACAGCCGGTTGTACTCCGCGTTCGGCGTCGTGACGAACACCGTGCGCGGCGCCGCGACCCCGAACACCGCGTGCTCCAGCGCCGGGAGCCGCTCGGGGTCGACGTGCTCGACGACCTCCATGAGGACAGCGGCGTCGTACCCGGCCAGCGCCGGGTCGGCGTAGGTCAGCGCCGACTGCCGCAGCGTGACGCGGGAGTTGTCCTTCAGCCGCTTCTCGGCGGTGTTCAGGGCGCTGCTGGAGACGTCGACGCCGACGATCTCGGTGAACGAGCGGTCCTCCTCGAGGACGCGCAGGAGTGCGCCGCTCCCGCAGCCGAGGTCGAGCACGCGCCGCGCGCCGGCGGCCCGCAACGCGGCGAGCACGCTGCCGTGACGCTGCGCCGCGAGGCTCTCCGGCCGGTCTGGCACCTCCGTGACCAGTGCTTCGGCTTCGGCGGGGACGTCGTCGGCCTCGGCGAGCCGCGAGAGCGCGTAGGTGACGACCGGACGGCGCCGCTCGAGGTAGCGGTTGGTGATGAGCGTGCGCTCGGGATGCCCGGCGAGCCAGCCGTCGCCGGCGCGCAGCAGCTTGTCGGCCTCGTCCTGCCCGACCCAGTAGTGCTTGTCCCCGTCGAGCGCGGGCAGCAGGACGTAGAGGTGACGCAGCGCGTCGGCGACGCGGTGCGTGCCCGAAAGGCGGAGGTCGACATAGCGGCTGTCGCCCCACTGCGGGAACTGCTCGTCGAGCGGGATCGGCGTGGCGGAGACGTGCCAGCCGAGCGGCTCGAACAGCTTGTGCACGACCTCGGCCCCGCCGCGCGCGGACAGTGACGGCACGTGGATGTCCAGGTCGAAGGGCGCGTCGACGAGGTCAGGACGCGCGGCACACCGTCCGGCGAGCGCGGTCGTGAACGCGGCCCGCAGCGCGACCGCGAGGTACGACCCACCGGCGTAGGGCCGGTCGTTGACGTACTGGGTCAGCGAGGTCCCACCCCCGCGAACGAGCGCGACGGGATCGATCTCGACGAAGAGCGCGACGGTACAGCGCGCCGGCGAAGCCTCCGGGTAGAAGACGTGCGCGGTCCCGGCCGACAGCGCGACCGACTGCGCCTTCTCCGGATGCTTGTGCAGGAGAAAGCCCAGGTCGGTGGCGGGGTCACGGGTCGTGGTGATCGTCAGCAGCACCGGCCCAGTGTGGCGGAGGGGCCGGTGACCGCGCGCCCGGTTTTCCCGGGTGCGACCCTGGAGTCATGAACCGCCTCGCGCGAGCGACCAGTCCGTACCTGCTCCAGCACGCCGACAACCCCGTCGAGTGGTGGCAGTGGGGGCCCGACGCGCTCGCCGAGGCGAAGCGGCGGAACGTGCCGATCCTGCTCTCCGTCGGCTACGCCGCCTGCCACTGGTGCCACGTCATGGCGCACGAGTCGTTCGAGGACGCCGAAACCGCGGCCGTGATGAACGCGCACTTCGTCAACATCAAGGTCGACCGCGAGGAACGGCCCGACATCGACGCCGTCTACATGGCCGCCACGCAGGTGATGACCGGGCAGGGCGGCTGGCCGATGACCTGCTTCCTGACCCCGGACGGCGAGCCGTTCCACTGCGGCACCTACTACCCGCCGTCGCCGCGGCCCGGCATGCCGTCGTTCCGGCAGTTGCTCACCGCCGTCGCGGAGGCCTGGCGGGAGCGGCCCGGCGAGCTGGTGGACGGCGCGAAGCAGGTCGTCGCGCACATCGCCGAGCAGACCGGCCCGCTCCAGGAGTCCGTTGTGGACGAGGCCGTGCTCGCCGGCGCGGTCGGGAAGCTGCAGCAGGAGGCGGACCCGGTCAACGGCGGGTTCGGCCGCGCCCCGAAGTTCCCGCCGTCGATGGTCCTGGAGTTCCTGCTGCGCCACCACGAACGCACCGGCTCGCGGGTCGCTTTGTCCCTGGTGGACGCCACGGCGGAGGCGATGGCCCGCGGCGGCATCTACGACCAGCTCGCCGGCGGCTTCGCGCGCTACTCCGTCGACGCCGAATGGATCGTGCCGCACTTCGAGAAGATGTTGTACGACAACGCGTTGCTGCTCCGGTTCTACGCCCACCTCTGGCGGCGCACCGGCTCGGCGACGGCGTTGCGGGTCGCGACCGGTACCGCGGAGTTCCTGTTCGAAGGGCTGCGCACGCCCGAAGGGGGCTTCGCGTCTTCGCTCGACGCCGACACCGAAGGCGTCGAAGGCTTGACGTACGTCTGGACGCCTTCGCAGCTGCGTGAAGTGCTCGGTGACGAAGACGGTGCTGCGGCGATCGAGCTGTTCGGCGTCACGGACGAGGGGACTTTCGAGCACGGTACGTCCACGCTGCGCCTGTTCGGTGACCTGCCGGAACACATCCGCGTCAAGCTGCTGGAAGAGCGGGCGAAGCGGCCGCAGCCGGGTCGCGACGACAAGGTGATCGCGTCGTGGAACGGCCTGGCGATCACAGCGCTGGCGGAAGCGGGCGTCGCCCTCGATCGTCCACAGTGGATCGAACGGGCCGTCGAGGCCGCGCAGCTGCTGCTGCGGGTGCACGTCGTCGACGGCCGGCTGCGCCGCAGCTCGCGTGACGGTGTGGTCGGGGAGTCCGCCGGCGTGCTCGAGGACTACGCCTGCGTCGCCGACGGGTTCCTCGCCCTGCACCAGGCGACCGCCGACCCGAAGTGGCTGGCCGAGGCGACCCGGCTGCTCGACCTGGCGCTGGCGCACTTCGCGTCCCCGGACGTCCCGGGCGCGTACTTCGACACCGCCGACGACGCCGAGACGCTGGTGCAGCGCCCGGCCGACCCGGGTGACAACGCGAGCCCGGCCGGGGCGTCGGCGCTGGCCGGGGCGCTGCTGACGGCGTCCGCGCTGGCGGGCCACGAGCATGCGGCGCGCTACCGGGAAGCCGCCGAGCAGGCACTTCGCCGCGTCGGCGTGCTGGCCACGCGGGTGCCGCGGTTCGCCGGGCACTGGCTGTCGGTCGCGGAGGCCCTGCGGGCCGGTCCGGTGCAGGTCGCGGTGGCCGGCGTGGATCCGGCGTTGCGCCTGGCCGCGGCGCGGGGCATCCACGGCGGCGGCATCGTGCTGGCCGGCGAGCCGGACGCGCCGGGCGTCCCGCTGCTGGCGGACCGGCCCCTGGTGGGCGGCGCTCCCGCCGCCTACGTCTGCCGTGGCTACGTCTGCGACCGCCCGGTCACCTCGGCCGAGGCGCTGACCGCTCAGCTCTGATCGCCCTCGGTGAACGCCATCCCCACTCGCGTGATTTCGGCGTAGCTTCATTAGCGATGTAATCATGTAATCGCGGAGGTGCGACATGGGACGGGGATGGCGAGGCGGCCGCGGCTGGCAGCAGGCCGAGGTGCCGCCGGCGGACGACGCGGCGGCCTGGTTCGGCGGGCGGCTGCCCGACGGCTGGTTCACCGGCGCACCGGAGGTCACGGTCGACCGCGACGAGATCATCGTGGTCGGCGAGCTGCCGCCGCTGACCGAGGAGTACGCGGACGACGCCGCCCGCGCGGCCGCCGAGGACGGCCGCATCAGCCGGTTCCGCGAGGACACGCGGGACGAGCGCATCGAGATCGCGCGCCAGGGCGAGCACCGCTACCAGCGCAAGGTGGCGTGGGGCGCGCGGCTGGGCGGGACGAAGGCGCTGTTCACGACGCATTCGGTCCCGGTGATGACGCGGCTGCGCCAGCCGGAGCGCCGGGTGCTGGACACGCTGGTCGACGCGGGTGTGGCCCGGTCGCGGTCGGACGCGCTGGCCTGGGCGGTCCGGCTGGTCGGCGAGCACGCGGACAGCTGGCTGGCCGAGCTGCGGGAGGCGATGAGCAAGGTCGACGACCTGCGCTCGAAGGGCCCGGACCTCGCCTGACGAGTCCGCCGTGCGGCCGGTCGTGAGTGTGAACAGGGTTCTAACCCTGTTCACACTCACGACCGGTCTTGGTCCGCGCGGCCGGCACCCGATAGAGTTCGTCGTGCCCACGGTCCGTGCCGTGGATCCGCCGTCGCACAGGGTCTTTCACGCGAAGGAAGGCGTCCACGGACGGCAGGTTCACCCGGCGGCAGCTGATCAAGGGCACGCTGGCGGTCTCACTGGTCCCCGCACTCCCGGCCCCGCCCGCGCGCCGGTACCGCGTCGACGTCCCCGTCCTCCCGTGGCCGGCGGCGAACGACATCGTCGCGAACACCACGATCCCCACCTTCCCGGACCGCAGCTTCCCCATCACCGGCTACGGCGCGAAGAGTGACGGCAAGACCGACAACACCGCGGCCATCGGGAAGGCGATCGACGCCTGCGCCGCGGCCGGCGGCGGGCACGTGATCGTGCCCTCCGGCGGCAGCTTCCTCACCGGCGCGATCCACCTCAAGAGCAACGTCGACCTGCACCTGGAGCCGGGCGCGGTGCTGACGTTCAGCGGGGACGCCTCGAAGTACCCGAACGTGCTGACCCGCTACGAAGGCATCGAGTGCGTCAACCGCTCGCCGATGATCTACGCCTACGGGCAGAAGAACATCGGCCTGACCGGCAAGGGCACGCTCGACGCCGCGGCCACGTCGTCGTGGAACAAGGGCAGCGACCGCGCCTACCTGGAAACGCTGGTGGCCAAGGGAACCCCGCCGGACAAGCGGGTCGTCCCGGGTTCCGGGCACACCATGCGCTCGGCGTTCGTCGAGCCGTACGCCTGCGAGAACGTGCTGATCCAGGGCGTGACGCTCAAGAACCCGATGTTCTGGCAGCTGCACCCGACGCTGTGCCGCAACGTCACGGTCGACGGCGTCACCACCGATCCCAGCACCGCGCACAGCAACACCGACGGCTGCGACCCCGAGTCATGCGACCACGTCGTGATCGCGAACTGCGTCCTCGGCGCGCACGACGACAACATCGCGATCAAGTCCGGCCGCGACGCCGACGGGCGCCGGGTGAACGTGCCCTGCCAGAACCTGGTCGTCGTCAACTGCGTGATGAACGGCAACTGGGGCGCGATCACCTGCGGCAGCGAGCAGACCGGTGGGATCCGCAACGTCTACGCGTACCGGCTCACCGTCAAAGGCGACACGAAGTTCGCGCTGTACGTGAAGTCGAACACGCTGCGTGGCGGGTTCTCGGAGAACATCAACCTGGACAGCGTCAGCGGCACGTTCGCCCGCGCCTTCGTGTACGTGACCTCGACGTACAACAGCCAGACCGGCGGTTACGCCCCGTCGTTCGGGCCGTTCACGATCAGCAACTGCGCGAGCACGAAGGTCGCGGGCAAGACCTTCGACGTCAGCGGGCTGCCGAACGCCCACGTGCACGGGCTCGCCGTGACGAACTGCGCGTTCGCCGGTGTGTCCGACACCTCGAACACGCTGAAGTACGTGGACAACGCCCGGTTCACGAACGTGACGGTCAACGGCAGGCCGATCTGAACCTGCGGGATCGGCGCGGCTGCGGCAGGCTTACTACCAACGAGTAGGAAGCCTGCCGTTCGTCCTTTCCGGAGGTAGCCGTGGACGTCCCCGAAGTGCCCTCGAAGGTGGATCCGGACGCGCTGACCAACGTCCTCGACGGCCGCTGGGCCGACCTGCGGCGCGCGGTGCGGGCCCAGATGACCGGCACGGAGTTCCGGGACCCGGTGGACCTGGACGTCGAGGCCCACCGCGCCCAGGTGCTCGACCAGCTGCGCGCGCTCGCCGCGACCGACCGGCCCGCGCTGGGCTTCGACCCGGCCTACGGCGGCGGGGGCGATGTCGGCGGCTCGGTGACGTCGTTCGAGCTGCTCGGTTACGGCGACCTGTCGCTGATGGTGAAGGCCGGTGTCCAATGGGGACTGTTCGGCGGCGCCGTCCAGCTGCTGGGCACCGAGCGGCACCACGAGAAGTACCTGCGCGAGATCATGAACCTCGACCTGCTCGGCTGCTTCGCGATGACCGAGCACGGTCACGGCTCCGACGTCCAGCACCTCTGCACGACGGCGACCTATGTGGACGGTGGCTTCGTCGTGCACACGCCGGACGCCATGGCGCAGAAGGAATACATCGGCAACGCGGCCCGCGACGGCCGGATGGCGGTGGTGTTCGCCCAGCTCGTCACGGGCGGGGAGTCGCGCGGCGTGCACGCGTTCCTGGTGCCGATCCGCGACGCGGAAGGCAACCCGATGCCGGGGGTGTCCATCGAGGACTGCGGTCCGAAGGCAGGCCTCAACGGCGTCGACAACGGACGGTTGAGCTTCGACCACGTCCGGATTCCCCGCGAGGCCCTGTTGAACCGCTTCGGTGACGTCGCCGAGGACGGGACGTATTCCAGCCCGATCGAGAGCGACAGCCGCCGGTTCTTCACGATGCTGGGCACGCTGATCCGCGGCCGGGTGAGCGTCGCCGGCAGCGCGGGCAGCGCGACGAAACGCGCGCTGGCGCTGGCGATCCGCTACGGCGAGCAACGGCGTCAGTTCATGACGCCGGACGGCGACGAGGTCGTCATCCTCGACTACCTGGCCCACCAGCGGAAGCTCCTGCCGGCGCTGGCGAAGACGTACGCGCTGCACTTCGCGCAGGAGGAGCTGGTGTCGAAGCTGCACGACATCGACTCGTCGGCGCCCGAAGAGGAGCAGCGCGAGCTGGAGTCGCGGGCCGCCGGGCTGAAGGCGGTCGCGACGTGGCACGCGACGTCGACGATCCAGGCGGCGCGCGAAGCGTGCGGTGGCGCGGGCTACCTGTCGGAGAACCTGCTGCCCGGGCTGAAGGCCGACACCGACGTCTTCACGACGTTCGAAGGCGACAACACGGTGTTGCTGCAGCTGGTCGCGAAGGGCCTGCTGACCAGCTACAAGCACGACTTCGAGGACCTTTCGCCGCTGGCGACGGCGCGATTCTTCGCCGAGCAGGTGGTCAGCACGGTCCTGGAGCGCACGTCGGCGCGCAAGGCCGTCGAGTCGCTGACCGTGGGCTCCGACTCGGACGTTTTCTTCCGCCGCGAGTGGCAGCTGCGGCTGTTCGAGGACCGCGAGGAACACGTCGTGGAAGGGGTGGCGAAGCGTCTGCGCAAGGCGGCCTCCGACCCGTTCGGGGTGTTCAACTCGGCGCAGGACCACGTGCTGCGCGCCGGCCGGGTGCACGTGGAGCGGCTGGTGCTGGAGGCGTTCACGGCGGCCGTCGAGCGGTGCGAAGACCCGGACGCCCGCACGCTGCTGGAGCGCGTCTGCGACCTGTACGCGCTGTCGGCGATCGAAGAGGATCTGGCGTGGTTCCTGGGCCACGGCCGCCTGACGGCGTCGCGCGCGAAGGCCGTGACGGCGGCGGTGAACAGCCTGTGCTCCCAGCTGCGGCCGCACGCGCGGGCGCTGGTGGACGCGTTCGCCATCCCGGAGCAGTTCCTGGCGGCGCCGATGCTGCGGTCCTGAGCGGACGGTCCTTCGGGTGGACGTCTACAGTGGCGCGTCCGCTTCCCGTCTCCCCGAAGGACTCCCCGTGGGCGCACGCCGTGAAAGACGCTTGCTCGAAACCGCCGCACCGATGCTGCAACCGGGCGAAACGCCCGAAGTGATCGCCATGGCGAAGGTGGGCTCGCTGCGGAAGGTGATGGGTGAGCACTTCGCGCTGAGCATTGCGACGGCGGTGCTCAGCGGTGGGACGATGTTCTCGCTCACGGCCCAGCGCGAGCTCTACCTGCTGCTGACCGACCGTCAGCTGCTGTTCTTCGAGGCCGACCCGTACACCGGCGGCCCGGGCAAGGCGCTGTTCGGCGTGCCGCGCACGCACGTCGCGATCACCGAGCCGACGTCCGGGTTCCTGGTGAAGTTCGAGCTGTTCGTCCACGGCTGGGACCAGGCCATGACGTTGTCGATGCCGCCGCTTCCGCCCTCGCTGCGGAAGAAGGGCCTGCGCCTGGTCGCCGCGCTGCCGCGGGTGCCTGCCGCGGCCTGACCCCCAGGGGGTGGCCGGCTGTCGGGGAGCCGGCCACCCCGGGCCGTCAGGACCTGCGGCGCTTGCCGTCGTCGTCGGTGACTTCGAACTGCTCCTTGCGGACCTTGCCGGAGACGGTCTGCTCGTCGGTGACCGTCTCGGTCCGCAGCCGCGCCCGCTCCACCGGCACGGATTCCTTGCGCACCACGGGTTTCTCGGCGTGGAGGACGACGTCCTGCTCGGCCTCACCGATCTCGGCCCCGCCCCGGCCGTCCTTGATCGGCTCGCGTTCGATGCGCACTTCCTCGTGCCGCACCGGAACGGTGACCTGCTGCTCTTCGGTGACGACGTACTTGCGCAGGCGCACGCGCCCGGTTTCGACCTGCTCGGTGCCGACGTTCAGCCGCTCCTCGGAGCGGGTCATGGCCTCGGGCTTGCCGCGGCCGCCGCCCATCGCGGGATCGCGGCGCTGCGACCGTTCGCCGGTCCGGCCCGCCATCCGCCCGTCGGGGGAGGTCCGCGGCATCGGCAGGCCGTAGTGCCGGTAGAGCTGCGCGCTCTCCTCCGGAGACAGGTGGCCGTCGGCGTCGATGCGCGGCGCGTCGGTGACGGCTTCCTTGTCGACCTGGACGTGCACGCCGTCCTTGTCGGTGTGCGCGCCGGAGAGCGGGACAAAGCTCTCCTTGGTGCCGAACAGGCCGGTCTTGACGGTGATCCACTCCGGCTGGTGCGTGGCGTCGGCGAGGTAGACGTTGCCGACCTTCCCGAGCTTGTTGCCAGCCGGGTCGACAACGGCGCTGTCGATGAGCTCTTGGGGCTGCATGGTCATGGCCGCTCCTTTCGCACGTTGGGTCCGTACGGCCACCGTCGGACGCGCCGGTGATCACGGCAACCGTCGTGGTGTCCCCGTGGGTGACCCCGGAAAGTGGTGGTTTGAAGCGCGGCCCGCTGGCGAGGACCGGGGTGGCCGCCCAGGTGGTGCGGGGTGCCGCCGCCGTGATCGAAGACGTGGGTGATGCCGCGAAGGTGTATATGTGACCGGCGCCACATTTCGGGCTGTCACAACGCCGCCGCGGACCTCGTCAAGGGGGTGAAGCAAGCGACGGAAGGAAACAGCGATGGAAGCGCGTCTCAACGTGTTCGAGAACGAGGTCACGACGAAGTTCTTCAAGCGCCTGATCGCGGCGTCCCGCCCGATCGAGGAGTCGACGCTGCCGAAGGCGACGCAGGAGCTGGTGAAGATCCGCGCGAGCCAGATCAACGGCTGCGGAATGTGCCTGGACATGCACACGAAGGACGCGGCGGCGGCGGGCGAGACGGCGGTCCGCCTGGCGATGGTGGCGGCGTGGCGCGAAGCGGTGGTGTTCACGGAGGCGGAGCGCGCGGCCCTGGCGCTGACCGAGGAGGGAACCCGCCTGGCGGACGCCCACACGGGAGTCAGCGACGAGACGTGGGCCCAGGTCCGCAAGCACTTCGACGAGGACCAGATCGGCGCGCTGGTCTGCCTGATCGCGGAGATCAACGCGTGGAACCGCTTGAACGTGATCGTCCGCAACCCGGCGGGCGAGTACCAGCCGGGAATGTTCGGCTGAGGTACGTGGGGCTTCGTTCGCCGGGGGTGTGCGAGCGAAGCCCCTTTCCGGCTCAGGCGTACATGGCCAGCCAGATCGCGATGTAGTGCGAAATCGCCGCCAAAACGGTGCAGGCGTGGAAAAACTCGTGGTACCCGAACGTGTCGGGCCAGTAGTTCGGCCATTTCACGGCATAGAACACCGCGCCGAGCGTGTAGAACAGCCCGCCGACGCACAGCAGCACCAGCGCCGCGATTCCGGCGTGCGTTGCCAGCTCCGGGAAGACGAACACCGCCACCCAGCCCAGCGCTATGTAGATCGGCACCCCCACCCAGCGGGGTGCGTGCGGCCACAGCATCTTCAGTGCCACGCCCAGGATCGCGCCGCCCCAGACGATCGACAGGATCACGTAGCCCGTCGGCTTGGACATCGCCAGCAGGGTGAACGGCGTGTACGTGCCCGCGATGAACAGGAAGATCATCGAGTGGTCCGCGCGCTTCATCCACTTGTACCCGCGGGGGCTCCACAGGTGACGGTGGTACAGCGCGCTCACGCCGAACACGCCCATCACCGTCAGGCCGTAGACCGAGGTCGCCAGTGTCGCGAGCGGGGACACTGTGGACGCCGCCAGCGCGATCAGCGTCGCCGCCGCCACCAGGGCGCCGAAGAACGTCCAGAAGTGGATGTGGCCCCGCAGCCGTGGGCGGAGGTCCACTACGGGCTCGGGTGGTTCCGTCTTCAGGCTCACCATTCCAGGTTACGGGACCGTAGGTTTTCCGGCACTGCTCAAGGCGAGTCACGCGCCTCACACCGGGTGCGTACTCTTCCTGGACGTGAGTGTTCGCTCCTTCTTGTCCGACGTCGTGTACAGCGCCTACGGCAGGCGCCTGATCCAGCAGGCGGCCGGCCGGCATCCCCGGCACATCGCCATCATGCTCGACGGCAACCGCCGTTGGGCCCGCGAAGCGGGCTTCACGGACGTTTCGGACGGCCACCGCGCCGGGGCGAAGAAGATCGCGGACTTCCTGAGCTGGTGCCAGGAGGCCGACGTCGAGGTCGTCACGATGTGGCTGCTCTCGACCGACAACCTCAACCGGGACCCCGACGAGCTCACGCCGCTGCTGAAGATCATCACCGACGTCACCGACGAGCTCGCCGCCCCCGGCACGCCCTGGCGGCTGCGGATCGTCGGTGCGCTCGACCTGCTGCCCGCCGACGTCGCCAAGCGCCTCAGCGAAGCCGCGGCGCGGACCGAGGGGCGGACCGGGATGGAGGTCAACGTCGCGGTGGGTTACGGCGGACGCCAGGAAATCGCGGACGCCGTGCGCAAGCTGCTGCTCCAGCACGCCGACGAAGGCACGTCCATTCACGAGCTGGCGAAAATCCTCGACGTCGACCACATCTCGGAGCACCTCTACACGTCCGGGCAGCCGGATCCGGACCTCATCATCCGCACTTCCGGTGAGCAACGGCTTTCCGGATTCCTGCTCTGGCAGTCCGCGCATTCGGAATTCTGGTTCACCGAGGCGTATTGGCCGGCCTTCCGCCGCGTCGACTTCCTGCGTGCCATCCGTGACTACGCCTGGCGGCACCGCCGGTTCGGGGCCTGAACACGCCGAAAGGCCCCGGAGCGCACTCCGGGGCCCTTCGCCGACGGCTCAGTGGTGGTGGTGCTCCAGCGAGTGCAGCACCAGGGCCGGGGTCAGTGCGACGCCGGTGTAGGCGCCCGCGACCAGGGAGGCCGCACCATAGCCCAGGGCGCCGCCGCCTTCGATGAACGTCGCGTACGCGTCGCCGAACGTCGGGTCCGGGGTGCCCGTCGTGTCGCCCGTCGCGGCGAACGCGGTGCTGCCGACCATCATGAGACCCGCGGCGGTGGCCGCGACGAAACCAGCCTTCTTCAGCACTTCGCACACTCCTAGGTAGAACTGGTGAATACGGGCACCGGATGTCCGGTGGTGTGTTCCCGCAGGCAGGAAATTACTCGTTGACCTGGGCTGCCGAGGGGTGAGTAAGCCCATTGTGTGAGCCCTGTGCAGGCGCTTTCACCCGGCCCGGTGGGGAAAACTGCGGCGGAGAACCGGACGTGGTAAAAGCCGTTCAGTCGATCTTGTGAATACGACCGGTCACAATTCTCATCAAGATCATTCCGGTGGGGGCGCGTCGATCGGGGAGTCGATCACTCGCCGTGACCGTAACGGTGTGTCGATGTCGGCCGACCGACGGTGAGGTGACGATCTGGCGAATCACCGTGTTGGCTCCCTGCGCGATCCCGCATTCGTGGGTACCTTCCGAGATGAGGGCACGCGTTCCGTGCGGGTCCTCGCGGGAGGCCCTGGTCGTGACGGTGATCGAGGGGGCGGCTCAGCCGCCCACGAGACGCACGAGGGGGCCGGCACCCGGCCCTCGCGGCCGCGTCACCTGACCCAGGTCAGGAGAACGGTCCAGCCAGGGAGGTGCCCGGCCCAGCGAGTGCGGGCGTGAGGTGCACACGCCCTCGAGGGAGATGCCGTCGTGACTGCGCAGCGTTTACCCCGTAAGGCCTCTGGCCGTTCTTCGACCGGTGCCGTTCCTGGCCCGGAGAAAGCCTCGACCTCGCCCGAATCCCAGCGGTCCACCTTTGTTCTGGACACGTCGGTCCTTCTTTCGGACCCCTGGGCGGTGACCCGGTTCGCCGAGCACGCCGTCGTTCTGCCGCTGGTCGTCATCAGTGAACTGGAGGCGAAGCGCCACCACCCGGAGCTGGGCTGGTTCGCCCGGGAATCCCTGCGCATGCTCGACGACCTGCGCCGCCAGTACGGCAGGCTCGACGCGCCGCTCCCGATCGGGGACCACGGCGGCACGCTGCAGGTGGAGCTGAACCACTCGGACCCGACGGTCCTCCCGGTCGGGTTCCGCACGGACTCCAACGACCACCGCATCCTCGCCTGCGCGCTCAACCTGGCGGCGGAACGCGAGCCGGTCACGCTGGTGACGAAGGACATCCCGCTGCGGGTCAAGGCCGGGGCCGTCGGCCTCGAGGCGGACGAGTACCGCGCGCAGGAAGTGACGCCGTCCGGCTGGACGGGCATGGCCGACGTCGACGTCCAGCAGGAGGTGCTGGACGCGCTGTTCGGCGGCAGCACCGTCGACCCGGTCGAATGGGGCATGGACGAGCTCGCCGAACTGCCCTGCCACACCGGGCTGCGGCTGCTCGCGGGCACCTCCAGCGCGCTGGGGCGGATCACGGCGGACAAGCGCATCCGGCTGGTCCGGGGCGACCGCGAGGCGTTCGGGCTGCACGGCCGCAGCGCGGAGCAGCGCGTCGCGCTCGACCTGCTGCTCGACTCCGACGTCGGCATCGTGTCGCTGGGCGGCCGGGCCGGCACCGGCAAGTCGGCGCTCGCACTGTGCGCCGGGCTGGAAGCGGTGATGGAACGCCGTCAGCACCGCAAGGTCGTGGTGTTCCGCCCGGTCTACGCGGTCGGCGGCCAGGACCTCGGCTACCTGCCCGGGTCCGAGAGCGAGAAGATGCAGCCGTGGGCGCAGGCGGTGTTCGACACGCTCGGCGCGCTGGTCAGCCAGGACGTCCTCGACGAGGTCTTCGACCGCGGCATGCTCGAAGTGCTCCCGCTGACCCACATCCGCGGCCGCTCGCTGCACGACACGTTCGTGATCGTCGACGAGGCCCAGTCGCTGGAGCGCAACGTGCTGCTCACGGTGCTCTCGCGGCTCGGCACGGCGTCACGGGTGGTGCTCACGCACGACGTCGCCCAGCGCGACAACCTGCGCGTCGGACGGCACGACGGCGTCTCCGCGGTGATCGAGAAGCTGAAGGGTCACCCGCTGTTCGCGCACGTCACGCTGACGCGCTCGGAGCGTTCGCCGATCGCCGCCCTGGTCACCGAGATGCTGGAGGACCACGGCTGACGGGCCCCGGGGGCGGCGCGCCCGCGCCGCCCCCGGCTCGTCACCAGCCCGAGGGCAGCGGGCGGCCCTCGGCGAACCCGGCCGCCGACTGGACGCCCAGCAGGGCGCGTTCGTGGAACTCCTCCAGGGTGCGCGCGCCCGCGTAGGTGCAGGACGACCGGACGCCGGAGCCGATCGAGTCCAGCAGGTCCTCGACGCCCGGCCGCTGCGGGTCGAGGGCCATCCGCGACGACGAGATGCCCTCCTCGAACAGCGCCTTGCGCGCCCGGTCGAACACGTTGTCCGTGCGCGTCCGAGCGCCCACCGCGCGCTTCGACGCCATCCCGAACGACTCCTTGTACGGCCGGCCCTGCTCGTCGAACCGCAGGTCACCGGGGGATTCGTACGTCCCGGCGAACCACGAGCCGACCATCGCCGCCGACGCTCCGGCGGCCAGCGCCAGCGCGACGTCACGCGGGTGGCGGACGCCGCCGTCGGCCCAGACGTGCTTGCCCAGCTCGCGCGCCGCGGCCGCGCAGTCGGCGACCGCGGAGAACTGCGGGCGGCCCACGCCGGTCATCATCCGCGTGGTGCACATCGCGCCCGGCCCGACACCGACCTTGACGACGTCCGCGCCGGCCTGGATGAGGTCGCGCGTGCCCTCGGCGGTGACGACGTTCCCGGCGACCACCGGGACCTTCGGCGACACCGACCGGACGGCCTTCAGCGCGGCGATCATCTTCTCCTGGTGCCCGTGCGCGGTGTCGACGACCAGCACGTCGACGCCCGCGCTGAGGACGGCGTCGGCCTTCGCGGCGACGTCGCCGTTGACACCGATCGCGGCCGCGACGCGCAGCTTGCCCGCGTCGTCGACGGCCGGGGTGTAGATCTCCGCGCGGAGAGCCCCGACGGCGGTCAGCACGCCCGCGAGACGGCCGTTGTCGTCCAGGCCGAGCGCCAGGTTGGCGCCGTGGCTGTGCAGCAGCTCGAAGACCTCACGCGCGGGTGTGGTCAGCGGTACCGCGACGCTCGCCGGCTGTGCGACGTCGGCCAGGCGCGCGAAGCGGTCGACGCCCGCGCAGGACGCTTCGTCGACGATGCCGACCGGGCGGCCTTCGCCGTCCACGACCACGACGGCGCCGTGGGCCCGCTTGTGGACGAGGTTGAGCGCGTCGGCGACCGCGTCGCCGCCGGTGAGGACCAGCGGGGTGTCCCAGACCGTGTGCCGGCTCTTCACCCAGCCGACGATCTCGGCGACGGCGTGACTGTCCACATCCTGGGGCAGCACGACCAGGCCGCCGCGGCGGGCGACGGTCTCGGCCATCCGCCGTCCGGCGACCGCGGTCATGTTCGCGACGACGATCGGGATGGTCGCGCCGGTGCCGTCGGCGGTGGAGAGGTCGACGTCGAAGCGGGACTCCACGTCCGAACGGTTCGGCAGCAGGAACACGTCGTCGTAGGTCAGGTCGTGGGCGGGCCGGTGGCCGTCGAGGAAACGCACGAGTCACCAGACTACCTGGCGAGCCCGTGGCAGGATCTCAGGGTATGAGCCGCCGCGACCGGGACGCCGAGGGACGGGCACGCAACGCACGGCCGCGCGACGGCCTTGGCAGGCCGCTCCCGTACGGCGCCGACGGCGTCGAACGCCAGCCGGAGGGCATCGAGCGGACGCCGGCGCAAACGCTTGCGGAGGCCCAGCGCCTGCTCGACGACGGCAAGCCGTTCCACGCGCACGAGGTCTTCGAGGACGCGTGGAAGACAACGGACGGCCCGGACCGCGAGCTGTGGCGCGGCCTGGCGCAGCTGGCGGTGGGGCTGACCCACGCGGCGCGCGGCAACAACGTGGGCGCGGTGTCGTTGCTGGAACGCGGCGCGGCGAACATCGAGCCGTTCCGCGGCGAGCCGCCACACGGCATCGACGTCGCCGGGCTGCAACAGTGGGCGCGAAGCCTGGCCGCTGAGGCGCAGCTGCGGGTCCGGATCTCGCCGTCCCCGCCGCGGCTGACGGCCGGCTAGGGCTGGTCCCAGCCGCTCGAAGCCGCCTTCTCCGCGCCGATCGTCGTGCCCTCGCCGTGGCCGGTGTGGACCTTCGTCGCTTCCGGCAGGACGAACAGCTTCTCGCGGATGGACCGGACGATCGTCGGGTAGTCCGAGTAGGACCGGCCGGTGGCGCCGGGGCCACCGTGGAACAGCGTGTCGCCGGTGAACAGCACGCCCAGCTCCGCCGCGTACAGGCAGACCGCGCCCGGGGCGTGGCCCGGCGTGTGGATCACGCGGAAACCCGTGCCCGCCACCGTGATCGTCTGGCCGTCCTTCAGCTCGCCGTCCGGCGCGCGGTCCGGGTGGGTCTGGTCCCACAGCACGCGGTCGTCCGGGTGCAGCAGGATCGGCGCGCCCGTGGCTTCGGCCAGCTCCGGGGCGGCGTTGACGTGGTCGTTGTGCGCGTGCGTGCAGACGATCGCGGCCAGCTTCCGCTCGCCGACGACGTTCTCGATCGCCTTCGCGTCGTGGGCCGCGTCGATCACGATCACCGCCGTGTCGTCGCCCACGATCCACACGTTGTTGTCGACGTCCCAGCTGCCGCCGTCGAGCCGGAAGACGCCGGAGGTCACCAGGTTCTGCACGATCGCCGTCATGGGGCCGACCCTAACGGTCATGCGACCGGTAGATGACATACCGACGGTATGCTACTTTCGAGTCACCTTACTTCGAGTAAGTTCGAAAGGGGACGCGATGACCCGGGACCTCCTGGCCGAGCCGCTCAAGCTGCGCTGCGGCGCCGTGCTGCCGAACCGCCTGGTCAAGTCGGCCCTGAGCGAGCAGCTGGGCGATCGCCGCAACGGGCCGACGCGGGAGCTGCACGAGCTGTACCGGACCTGGGCCCACGGCGGGGCCGGCGCGCTGATCACCGGAAACGTCATGGTCGACCCGGCAGCGCTCGGCGAGCCGCGCAACGTCGTGGCGACCGCGGACCCGGCCGGCTTCCGCGCGTGGGCGCGGGCGGCCGAGGGCACGGATACGCGGTTGTGGGTCCAGCTCAACCACCCTGGCCGGCAGAGCCCGCGATACCTCTCGCGGGAGCCGGTGGCGCCGTCCGCCGTGCCGTTCGGCAATCGCGGCATCCGCACCGCCTTCGCCGCTCCGCGCGCGTTGACCGGCGACGAGATCGAAGCGATCGTCGAGCGCTTCGCGGTGGCCGCGCGGACGTTCGTCGACGCCGGCTTCCACGGCGTCCAGATCCACGGCGCCCACGGCTACCTCGTGTCGCAGTTCCTCTCGCCGCTGACCAATCTGCGCACCGACGAGTGGGGCGGCGACGCCGTCCGCCGGCGCCGGTTCCTCCTGGAGATCGTGCGCCGGGTGCGGGCGGCGGTCGGCGACGACGTCCCGCTGGCCGTGAAGCTCAACAGCGCGGACTTCCAGCGTGGCGGCTTCACCGAGGACGAGTCCCTCGAGGTCGTGCGCGAACTCGGCGAAGCCGGGCTGGACCTGCTGGAAGTTTCGGGCGGCACGTATGAGAAAGCCGTGATGATGGGTTCGAGCCGAGCCAGCACGCAGGCGCGCGAAGCGTACTTCCTGGGCTACGCGGCGAAGGCCCGCGAAGTGTCCGACGTCGCCCTGATGGTCACCGGCGGCTTCGCGACGCCGGAGGGCATGACGGAGGCGTTGCGCTCAGGCGCGCTGGACGTCATCGGGCTCGGACGGCCACTGGTCGTCGACCCGCGGCTGCCGGCACGGCTGCTCGACGGCGAAGACGTCCGCGCCGAGCGGCTCTGCCCGAAGACCGGCATCCGGCTGGCCGACAGCCTGCTGGAGATCCAGTGGCACACCCGCCAGATGCACCGGATCGCCGCCGGCAAGCCGGCCGACCGGCGCGGCGCGCTGCCGACACTGGTGCGCGCCGGGCTGACCGACGGGCTCAACGCGTTCCGCCGCGTCCGCGGCTAGCCCGGCTGGGCGGTTCCGGGCCGGGTGAGCCGGCGGTCGTACAGCAGCGCGCCCGCGGCGAGCGCGATGAAGAACAGCCCGATGAACACGCAGTTCAGCGTCACCCGGCCGTAGCCGAGCGCGCCCGCGTCGACGAACGGGTACGGGTAGAAGCCGGTCAGCGCGCCACGCGGCAGCGTGAACGCCAGCCAGGCCAGCGGGTAGACCAGCGACCACCGGACCGCCGGCCACGTCAGCGCGCCGCGCGGGCCGACGAGCAGCCAGCCGAGCACGAACAGGATCGGCGTCACCTTGTGCAGCACCGTGTCGGCGAACAGCGACAGGCCGTGCAGCTCGTAGAGGCCGGCGAGGGCGACCTGGTAGACGATGCCGGTCACGGTGATCCCCACCAGCGCGTCGAGCCAGAGGACGGTGAACAGCCGCCCGCGGGCCACGCCCAGCGCGACGAGCGCGGCGGTGAGCGCGACCAGCAGGTTCGAGTCGATGGTGAAGAAGCTGAGCAGGTTCGCCACCCGGGCGCCGGGCGTGTTCACGGTGGCGACGACCTGGGCGACCAGACCGGTCAGCGCGACCAGGGTGGTGACCGCGAACCAGGCGCGGGTGGGCATCTCGCTGCGCATCCGCGGAGAATAACTCCACTGTGGACGATGTCGGGGGCCGGGGACCACTCGATCGGGTAGCGCCGGTCGGCCGCCGCGGGTCTTATCCTCGGCGGGGATGGACGTCGAACGCACGCCGGGGCGCCGCGGCCGCGTCGCGCTCGGCCCGGCGGAGGAAACCGGCCCGGTCGCCGCCTTCGCGCGGCGCCTGTGGGAGCTCAAGCGCGCGGCCGGTGACCCGTCCTACGACCGGATGCGCGACCAGCTGGGCGCGCTGGCGTCGAAGTCCGCGCTGTCGGCGGCCGCACGCGGGCGGCACCTGCCGAGCTGGGAGACGACTTGGGAGTTCGTGCGCGTCCTCGCGGTCGGCGTGCTGGGCCAGGACGAGACGGCGGCGCGGCTGGAGTGGCGTGGCCGCTGGGAACAGGCGCGCGAGCCGTCCGCGCCGGAAGCCCTGGCACCGGAACCCGCGCCGCCGCGGCGGCGCTGGGCGGCGTACGGGCTGGCGGGCGCCGTCGCGATCGTGCTCGTCGTCGCCGTGCTGCTCGTCTTCGGCGGCGCGTTCTCGGTGGAGGAGCCCGCCGCGGCCGGCGACGTGTCGGAGTTCGTCGCCGACGTGACGGTCCCGGACGGCACCGCGGTCCCGGCGGGCAGCCGGTTCGTCAAGACGTGGGAGCTGCGCAACGCCGGATCCGTCGGATGGATCGGCCGCTACCTCGTCCGCTCGGGTTCGTTCGGCAGCCCCGGCGAATGCCGCACGCCCGGCCGCGTCCCGATCCCGTTCACCGCGCCCGGCGAGCACGTCCGGATCTCCGTCGACGTGCAGGCGCCGCCGGCCCCGGGGCATTGCCAGGTCTACTGGAAGATGGCCGACGCGGAGGGCCACCTGCTGCTGCCGGACGCGCGCGCGGTGTTCTTCTCGGTCCGGATCGTGCCCTGAATTTGGCCATCCAGTGCCGCCGGTCAAATCGCTGACCTGCGCGGATGATCTTGGTTTGGCTTTCGCGCCGGGATGGCCGCCGAATGCCTTCCGCGGTACCGGCGGCGATCCCTAACGTCGTCGGTGCCCGGAACTCCCGGGCGAATCCATTTCATCTTTCTTGGCAGGGAAGGGAATCCATGCGTCCGAAACTGAAGGTCGCGGCCGTCGTCGGGACCGCGCTCGCCGCGGGCCTGCTGCCGGCCGGCACGGCTTCGGCGGCGGCCCCGGCGGCCGGCACCGTCGCGAGTGATCCGATCATCACGTGCGAGTCCGGGTACCACGGCTGGATGCGCCGCGCCGGCAAGGACGCCATCTGCCTGTGGCCGGGCGAGCGCACCTGGGACATCCGCGTCTTCGAGTGCGCGGGCGACCTGACGCTGTACTTCGAGAACGGCAAGCAGGCCTACTGCGGCGGCTCGATGAAGTTCGGCATCGACATCGCCGAAACGTCCCATGTGGTCAAGACGAAGGTGGGGAACCGCTGATGCGCAAACTGATCGCGATCGCTCCGGTGGTAATCGCCGCGACGCTGCTGACCGCGCCGTCGGCCTCCGCCGCGACGAAAGTGTGCGAAGGCGGCCCGCTGATGGGCGGGGCGACGAAGGTCGTCGAGGTGAGCGCCGGGCAGAAGATCGACATCACCGTGCACAACCACGACTACCGCGCCATGCTCGTCCAGATCGTCGAGGACGTCTTCGACAAGGGCCTGTGGAGCGGCGCGATCGCCCCGGGCAAGGAGCACACGGTGTCCCACGGCGTGCTCGGCGACCCGCCGGTGTACCACAAGATCCGGTTCGAGGTGACGTCCAACCTGTCGAACAATTACACGTACGCGATCAAGTCCGACCGCTGCTACTGACGCCGGGCGCGTCCCGGTGCCGTCCGCACCGGGGCGCGGCCGTTCTCCCGATGGCCGAGTTTCGAGGTCAGCTCCCTTCCGAGCGGTCGCCGTGCAGCAGGCCGCGGACGGTGTCGATCGTGTCCGCCTCCGCCGGGTCCTTGTCCGGGCGGTAGCGGACCACCCGGGCGAACCGCAGCGCGACACCGCCCGGGTAGCGGGTGCTGACCTGGGCGCTGTCCAGCTCGATCTCCACCACCACCTCCGGGCGCACGTACACCGTCCAGTCGTCGCGGCGGGTCTCGATCTCCTGGAACGTCCTCGTCTGCCAGGCCAGCAGTTCGTCGGTCATGCCCTTGAAGGTCTTGCCCACCATGATCGGCGGGCCGCCGTCCGGGTCGCGGGCGCCCAGGTGGAGGTTGGACAGCGTGCCGGTGCGCCGGCCGTGTCCCCACTCCGCCGCGAGCACCACGAGGTCGATCGTGTGCACCGGCTTGACCTTCAGCCACGCCCGCCCGCGCCGCCCGGCCGCGTACGGCGACGCCAGGTCCTTGACCATCACCCCTTCGTGGCCCGCGTCCATGGCCGCTTCCAGCACCGCCTCCGCCCGCGCGGTGCCGATCTCGCCCGGGATCACGTGCGCCCCGGCGACCTTGCGCAGCGCCGCGTTGCGCTCGGACAGCGGCGCGTCCAGCAGGTCGACGCCGTCGAGGTGCAGGCAGTCGAAGAAGTACGGCCGCAGCAGCAGCGCCTTCACCTGCTCCTCGCGCGTGCTGCCGAACCGGCTCATCGTGTCCTGGAACGGCCGCGGCCGCCCGGCGTCGGTCAACGCCAGCGTTTCGCCGTCCAGCACCACCGACTCGCACGGCAGTGCCCGCACCAGCTCGACCAGCTCCTGCACGCTGCCGGTGATCTCGCGCAGCGTGCGCGTCCACACCCGGACCTCGTCGCCCCGGCGGTGCACCTGGATCCGCGCACCGTCCATCTTGTACTCGACGATCGCCTCGGCGTGCTCGGCCACCGCCTCGTCGAGCGACTCCGCCGGCGACGCCAGCATCGGCCGGATCGGCGTGCCCAGCGTGAGCCGGAACTCCGCCAGCGCGGCCTGCCCGCCGGTCAGCGCCGCGACGCCGGTGACGCCCAGCTTCCCGGACAGCATGAAGGCCCGCCGCACGTCCTCGGCCGGCACCTCGGCCGCGGCCGCGATGGCGTCGACCATCACGCCTTCCAGCGCGCCCTGCCGCAGCTCGCCGGTGACCAGCCGGAACAGGAACTGCTGCTCCTCCTTCGTCAACCGGGCGAACAACGCGCGCAGGATCTCCTGACGGCGGCCCGAAGAGCCCGTGCCCGCCGCGACACCCGCCGCCGAGGTCAGCGCCGCGTCCACCTCGGCCACCGTCACCTGCGGTGCCGGAGCGGGCGAAGCGCCCAGCGCGGCCAGGGTGCGCCAGCCCGCGCCCAGCCTGTCCTGCGCCGTCTGTCCCGTCAGGTACGCGATGACCGTGGGCAGCTCGGCCGTCTCCGCCGCGCGCAGCACCGCGGCCAGGAGGGCGATCTTCGCCTTCCTGGACCGGGTCGCCGCCAGCTCGGCGGACGCGTGGACCAACTCGCTCAGCAACACCCCGACATCATGACCCGCACCACCGACAATTTCAGTGCGGTCAGATGTCCGGCCTGGTGCAGTGGGGGTCGAGCAGGCCGTCCTTGGCCACGCACGGCGTGTACCCGGCGTCCTGCAGCTCGGCCCGCGCGGCCGGGCTCGCCAGGTAGTCGAGGAACCGCTTCAGCACGCTCCCGTTCGAGGGCACGCCCTTCGTGTAGAGGTACTCGACGGTCCAGAACCGGTAGCCGGCGTCGACGGTCGTGACGTCGGGGTAGTGGCCGTCGAGCTGCACGACCGTCACCTGGCCGTCCCGCGCCGCGGCCCCCTTCGCCGCCGGGACGTCGGCGTACCCGATCGCGCCGGGCACCGCCGCGACCTCGGTCAGCACCTCGGCCGTCGTGCCGCGCTCGCAGCGCGTGGTCGCCGCGGCCGGGTCACGTTCGGGCTTGCGGCAGGAATCCGAGGTCAGCCGGTCCTCCGCGCCGCCGAGCACCTTCTGCTCGAACGTCTTGCGCGTGCCCGACTCCTGCCCGCGCCCGACGATCCCGATCGGCACCGACGGGCCGGGCCGCAGCTGCTCCCAGTCACGCACGCGGCCGCTGAAGATGTCCTTGACCTGCTGCGTCGTCAGCCGGTCGACACCGGCGGCGCGGTTGACGACCAGGCTGTACACGACCACCGCGACCGCCTTCGCTTCGAGGTCGGGCCCGGCTTCCCCGGACCGGCCGTCCGAGAGCACCGCCAGCTCGTCCTTGCCCGCCGAGTCGACCGGTCCGAGCGCGCGGACACCGGTGACGCTGCCGGTCGCGCGGGTCGTGATGGCCGCGCCCTCGCACTGGCCGTGGTACTCGGCGGCGATGCCCGCCATGATCGGGACGAACGCGCTCGACCCCTCGACCGAGAGCTTCCCGGTGGCGCACTGCGCGGTCTCGGCCGGCCGCGACCAGGACACGAGCAGGGTCGCCAGCAGCGCGCCGGTCAGCAGCACCCCGACCGCCGTCGTGATCACCGGCCAGCCGAAGCGGCGCTGCTTGCGGTCGTCCTTGATCCGGCCGGCGGCGAGCCGGGCGTGGTGGTCGATGTCCTTGCTGATCTCGCCGTCGCGCCCGTCCGGCTCGCGCAGGACGACGACCAGCTTGAACTTCTCCTTGCGCTTCAGCGAGAGCCGCGCGAACCGCACGCCGTGCCACTCGGGTGCCTCGGGCGCGGGCACACCGGCCAGCCGTTTCGGCAGCAGCGCGCGCACGAGGGACAGCTTCGCGCCCTCGGCCGGGTGCTGCGGAGTTTCGCGCGTGAAGAACTCGAGGCCGTCGCGGACGTGCTGGCGCAGGCCGTCGTCGGTGGCGTCGGACACCCGGGCGTCCCAAACGATCCGGCGGCCGAAGGTGAACGACAGCGGGATCTCGAAGTCGCCCGGCGCGATGTCGAACCCGCCGGTGTTGTGGATCCGGATCACCACCACGCTCAGCCGGCTCAGCAGCCGCGCGGTGCGTTCCAGCTGCGGATCCGCCTGCGCGGAGCCGTTTTCGCCGTCGTGCAGGTCGATCGGCGACAGCCCGATCTTGGAGTTGTACAGCACCCGGAACGTCAGCCGTCGCCGCCGGATGAAGTAGCGGTCCACGAACGGCGCGGCGATCGCGGCCAGCGCGGCGATGCCGAGGACCAGGCTGCCGGAGTCGGAGCTGAGGATCTCGGCGAGTGACTGCATCGTCGCGCCGACGCCCACCGTGCCGCTCCTCTGCCCCCGGACTCCCCAGGGCAAGCAGCCTAGGCAGCGCTCACCAGGCGTGGGGCCGTGCCGGCCGAGTGTTCACCGGTCGTTCACCGGTGGGTGCCTCGGCGACCCAGCTGGCGAGCAGGCCGAGCGCGCGTTCGGTCGCCGACCCCGGCTCGGCGTGGTAGATCACCATGCCCTGGTCGGGGTCGTCCGGCAGGCGCAGCGTCTGGTACCGCAGCCGCAGGTCGCCGACCACGGGGTTCACGATCAGCTTCCAGCCCTGGGCCTTCTCCCGCACGGCGTGCTCGGCCCACAGCTTGCGGAACTGCTCGCTGGCCAGCGAAAGCTCGCCGACCAGCCGGGCCAGCTCCGGGTCGCCCGGATACTTCCCGCTCTCCGCGCGCAGGTGCGCGACCAGCTCACGGCACACCGCGTCCCACTCCGGATGCAGCTGCTTCGCCCGTTCGTCGGTGAAGACGAGCTTCGGCATGCTGCGCTCTTCGAGGTTGCCGAAGTCGAAGGAGACCGCGCCGCCGAGAGCGTTCCAGGCCAGCACCTCCAGGTAGCGGCCGAAGACGAAGGCGGGTGCCTGGATGGCGTCGAGCAGCTGCTGCAGCTCGGGCCGCACCCGTTGCGGTGCGCTCCGCGGCCGGCGCTTCGGCGTGGCGAGGTTGCGCAGGTAGGACTCCTCGTCCGCGGTGAGGCGCAACGCGCGGGCCAGCGCGTCGAGGACCGCGTCGGAAACGTTCTTCGCCCGGCCCTGCTCCAGGCGCGTGTAGTAGTCGACGCTGATGCCGGACAGCTGCGCCAGCTCCTCCCGGCGCAGGCCCTTGACCCGCCGTTGCGTGATCCCGGGCGGCAGGCCCAGGTCGGCGGGGTCCAGGGCGGCGCGGCGTGCCTTCAGGAAGGCGCCCAGCTCGGCTGCGTCACTCATGCCTCCAGTATCGCCGCGGCCCCCGGCGGCCCGCCTGGTACTGGCGGACCCAGGTTGAGCGTGACCTGGTCCGGCCACCGCGGCCGCCGCAAGGTCGGCACCATGGAACGACGAATTCTGGGCGGTACGGGGATCTCGGTCAGCGAGTACGCGTTCGGCGCGATGATGCTCGGGCAGTGGGGCAACGCGGACCACGAAGAAGGCATCCGGATGCTGCGCACGGCGCTCGACGCCGGCATCAACTTCTGGGACACGGCCGACATGTACAGCCACGGCGAAAACGAGCAGATCGTCGGCAAGGCGCTGAAGGGCCGCCGCGACGACGTCGTGCTGGCCACCAAGGGCTTCTTCCGGATGGGTGCCGACCCCAACGAGGGTGGCCTGTCGCGCCGCTGGCTGACGCGGGCGCTGGAGGACAGCCTGCGGCGGCTCGGCACCGACTACATCGACCTGTACCAGGTCCACCGCCCCGACCCGGCGACCGACATCGAGGAGACGCTGTCGGTGCTCACGGACTTCGTGCGGGCGGGCACGGTGCGCGCGATCGGGTCGTCGGACTTCCCGGCCGAGCAGATCGTGGAAGCCCAGTGGGTGGCCGAAAAGCGCGGGCTGGTGCGGTTCCGCGCCGAGCAGCCGCCGTACTCGATCTTCAACCGGGCGATCGAGGCCGCGGTGCTGCCGACCGCGCAGAAGTACCGCATGGGCGTGCTGACCTGGAGCCCGCTGGCCAGCGGCTGGCTGTCCGGGAAGTACACGAAACCGTCCGACGTGGACCTGGCCGAGGGCCGCCGGACGTTGCAGGCGCACAAGTTCGACCCGGCGCTGCCGGAGAACGCGGTGAAGTTCGAGGCGATCGCCCGGCTCAAGAAGCTGGCCGACGACCTGGGCCGCCCGATGACCCACCTGGCGACGGCGTTCGTCCGGGCCCACCCGGGCGTGACGTCGGTGATCATCGGCCCGCGCACCCCGGAACAGCTGGACGACCTGCTGGCCGGTGCGGACCTCGTCCTGGACGACGAGGTGCTGGACCGGATCGACGAGATCGTCCCGCCGGGCACGGACCTCAACGCGGCGGAGAAGGACTACACCCCGCCCGCGTTGGCGGACAAGCGCCTCCGGCGCCGCTGACGCGGTGGCGGGCCGGGTGACTCCGGCCCGCCACCGCTGGGCACCGATCGCCGTAGCCTTGCTTCCATGCGGACCGAACCGGTCACCGAGGACACGATCGCCGAGAACCGCAGAGCGGCCGAGGAACACCCGGCCACCGGCCTGCCGCGGCTGGCCCGGAGCCTGCTGAAGTTCGGCCGGCAGCTCCCCGCCAGGCGCATCCCGTACTTCGAGGAAGCCGCGGCCATCTACCGCGGCTTGGTCGCGGGCGGAGCCGAGGAACACCTCAACGCGGCGATGCGCGCGATCTCCTCCCGGCCTGCAGTACTCACTCGCACACGCCGACGACCTGGCACTGACCGCGAAACACGAGGCCGCGGCACTCGCCCGGCGGGTCAACTCGCGCCGCGAGGGCGCCGAGAAAGAGTTCGGGCTCATCGCGGACCTCGCGGAGTCCCGGCAGTTCGCCCGGCCGGTGGCGGTCCAGCTCGAGGTGACCGACGGCTGTCGCGAGACGGGATCCGCGGCGGCTACCCGTGGCCTGACAACGTCGCGTGATCGCTGCTGGACTTGACCGTCTACCTGGACCTGGCCGGGGCGAGCCTGGAGATCGAACAAGAGGCACTGACGCTCCTGCGCCGCATGGCGCAAGACGATCCACGGCGGCTGCCGGGGTTCGCGATCTGGGCAGCCGGTGCCTCACTGCGGCTCTCCGGAACCGGCGACCACCAGGGGGCGCGAGGACTGCTGCAGGAGGCCGTCACCGCGTGCGACCGGCTGCCCGCCCAAGGCGGCCTCGGCAACTTCGGATTCCTCCAAGCCCTCCAAGCCGCGCACTTCGCCAGATCCGGCGCCGACGCCGAGCGGCCTGGCGCGGGTCGAGCGGTCCCAAGCCATCGGGCACCTCGCCGCAAGCTGCAACGCCGCCGCAGGCCGCGCTCTGCGCGAGGCACGCGACCTCTCCGCGACCACCGAGGCCCCCTGGCACTGACCGCGCGCAGGCCCGTCACTTGCCGCCGCGGGCCATGCGGAGGACGTCCAGTGCTTCGTCCAGCTGCTCCTCCGTCAGCTTGCCGTCGCGGACGTACCCGCGCTCGATCACCACTTCGCGGATCGTCTTCAGCTCCTTCAACGCCTGCTTCGCGACCGCCGCCGCCTCCTCGTAGCCGATGTACTTGTTCAGCGGCGTCACGATCGACGGCGAGCCCTCCGCGTACGTCCGCGTGCGGTCGGCGTTCACCGTGATCCCCGCGAACACCTTGTCCGCCAGCAGCCGTGACACGGCCGCGAGCAGGCGCGCCGACTCCAGGACGTTCCGGGCGATCACCGGCAGGTTGACGTTCAGCTGGAAGTTGCCCGCCGCGCCGGCGAAGGCGACCGCCGCGTCGTTGCCGATCACCTGCGCGACCACCTGCAGTGTCGCCTCCGGGATCACCGGGTTCACCTTGCCCGGCATGATCGACGAGCCCGGCTGCAGGTCCGGCAGCGCCAGCTCGGCCAGCCCGGTGCGCGGGCCGGAGCCCAGCCAGCGCAGGTCGTTGGCGATCTTGTTGAGCGACACGGCGATCGTGCGCAGGTGCCCGGACGTCTCGACGACGCTGTCCTGCGTCGCCTGCGCCTCGAAGTGGTCGCGGGCTTCGGTCAGCGGCAGCCCGGTCACCGTCGCGAGCTCGGCGGCGACCGAGGCGCCGAAGCCCTCCGGCGCGTTGAGGCCCGACCCGACCGCGGTGCCGCCGATCGGCAGCTCGCCCAGCCGCGGCAGGCCCGACTTCAGCCGTTCGACGCCGAACCGGATCTGCGCCGCCCACGCGCCCGCTTCCTGGCCGAGCGTGATCGGCACCGCGTCCATCAGGTGCGTGCGCCCGGACTTCACGACGTCGGCCCACTCGGCGGCGCGCACCTCGATCGTGCCGGCGAGGTACTCGAGCGCCGGGATGACGTCCTTGATGACGGCCTCGGTCGCGGCGACGTGGATCGTGGTCGGGAACGTGTCGTTCGACGACTGCGACGCGTTGACGTGGTCGTTCGGGTGCACGTCCCGCCCGAGCGCGCGCGAAGCCAGCGTCGCGACGACCTCGTTGGCGTTCATGTTGGACGAAGTGCCGGACCCGGTCTGGAACACGTCGATGGGGAAGTGCGCGTCGTGCTTGCCTTCCGCGACCTCGTCGGCGGCGGCCGCGATGGCGTTCGCGACGTCGGCGTCGAGCACGCCCAGCTTGAGGTTCACGCGCGCGGCGGCGGCCTTGAGCAGGCCGAGCGCGCGGATCTGGGCGCGCTCCAGGCCCCGGCCGGAGATGGGGAAGTTCTCGACGGCCCGCTGGGTCTGCGCCCGGTAGAGCGCGTCGGCGGGCACGCGGACCTCGCCCATCGTGTCGTGTTCGATCCGGTATTCCTGATCAGCCATGACATCGATTCTGGCCCTGTTCGCCGCGCGCCGCGTGGTGGTGTCGGCCACCCGGCGCGGCCGCCGGGGCTAGGATCGGCTGTGTTCTCGATCACTGCCGTCCACCACTGGCTGGAGCGAGCATGACTGACGCTGGGGATACCTACGACCTCGTGATCGTCGGTGCGGGCCCGACCGGCCTGTTCGCCGCCTACTACGCCGGGTTCCGCGGCCTTTCGATGGCGGTGGTCGACTCGTTGCCCGAGCCCGGCGGCCAGGTCACGGCGATGTACCCGGAGAAGATGATCTACGACGTCGGCGGGTTCGCCGAGGTCCGCGGCCGGGACCTGGTCGAGGGGCTGGTGAAGCAGGCCGCGCCGTGGCAGCCGGCGTACCTGCTGGGGCGCAAGGCCGAGAAGCTCGAGACCGTCGGCGACCGGATCGAGCTGACCCTCGACGGCGGGGAGACGCTCAACGCCGGCGCGGTGCTGATCACCGCGGGCATCGGCGAGTTCACCCCGCGCCCGCTGCCCGCCGGCGACGGCTGGCTCGGCCGCGGCATGGTCCACTTCGTCCCGTCGCTGCAGGCCCACGCGGGCCAGCACGTCGTGGTCGTCGGCGGCGGCGATTCGGCGTTCGACTGGGTGCTGGCCCTGCACCCGGTCGCGGCGAGCGTCACGCTCGTGCACCGCCGCGCGAAGTTCCGCGCCGCCGAGTCGATCGTCCGGCAGGCCCGCGAGCTGGGCGTCCGGATCATCACCGACGCCGAGGTCACGCGGTTCGCCGAGGCTTCGGACGGCACGCTCGAAGCGGTCGACGTCGCGGTCAAGGGCGGCGGAGTGGAGCGGCTGCCCGCCGACGCCGTCGTCGCGGCCCTCGGGTTCACCGCCGACCTCGGCCCGATCGAGAGCTGGGGCCTGGAGATCGACCACCGCGCCATCGCGGTCGACACGACGATGGCGACCGCGCGCGAACGCGTCTACGCCGCCGGTGACGTCGCCGCATATCCGGGGAAGGTCAAGCTGATCGCCACCGGCTTCGGCGAAGCCGCGACGGCGGTCAACAACATCGCCGTCGCGCTCGACCCGGAGGCTCACCTGTTCCCGGGGCACTCCAGCAACGCCGAGTAGGTCACGCCTTCGTCTTCTCCGCGATCCACGGCGCGTACGCGACAACCGAGGTGTAGATCGACGGCGCCGTCGCGCATTCCGGGTCGTTGTTGCCCGGGCGGCTGGTGACGCCGACGAGCAGCCAGTGATCGCCGTCGCGCACGATCTCGGGCCCGCCGGAGTCGCCGAAGCACGCTCCGGCCTTACCACCCGGGTTGTCGGTGCACAGCTCGGCCGTGCCGTCGAAGACCGACGTGCATTTCGCGCCTTCGACGATGTGCGTGTCGAGCTGCTGCAGCGTCGTGGGGATCCCGCCGCAGTTGAGCTTCGGGCAGGTCTGGCCCCAGCCCAGGATCCGGGTCGCGGTGCCCGGCGACGCCGCGGCCGCCAGTCCGATCGGCGCGGCCTGCACCGGCGCCGCCAGCCGCAGCAGGGCGATGTCACCCGCCGGGCTCTGTGTGTTGAACGCCGGGTTCACGATGATCTCGGCGAGCTGGGCGGCTTCGCCGCCTTCACCGGCTTCGTTCGTCCCCGCCCGGGCCGTGACCGCGGACGGCGCCTTGTCGAACGCGCAGTGCGCGGCCGTCACGACCCAGGTCGGCGCGATCAGCGCGCCGGCGCAGAAGAGCTTGCCCGACGACGAGTGCAGCGACACGGCGAACGGGTACGGCTGGTCCGCGGCCGTGCCCCCGACGATGGCGGGGGCGGCCGCGGCGGTGCCGGGGACCAGGACGAGCAGCGAGACCAGCAGGGCCGTCAGTCGCCTGGACACGGATCTCCTTACGGCAGCGGGGGAACGACGTCGTCGGCGGGCACGTCCAGGTGGCCGTCGAAGTTGACCGAGGAGTACGCCCGCAGCTTGTTGAGCCGGTGGTAGCCGTCGATCATTCTGACGGTCCCGGACTTGGACCGCATCACGATCGACTGCGTCGTCGCGCCGCCCTCGCGGTAGTGCACGCCGCGCAGCAGGTCGCCGTCGGTGACGCCGGTGGCGCAGAAGAAGACGTTGTCCCCGCGCACGAGGTCGTCGTTCAGCAGCACGCGGTCGAGGTCGTGGCCGGCGGCGAGAGCCTTCTCACGCTCGGCGTCGTCCTTCGGCCACAGCCGGCCCTGCAGCTCGCCGCCGAGGCACTTCATCGCGCAGGCCGCGATGATGCCCTCGGGTGTCCCGCCGATGCCGAGCAGCATGTCGACGCCGGTGGTCGGACGGGCCGCGGCGATGGCACCCGCGACGTCGCCGTCGGAGATGAACCGGATCCGCGCGCCCGCGTCCCGGACCTCCTTGATGATCTGCTCGTGCCGCGGGCGGTCGAGGATGCACACGGTGACATCGCTGACGCTGCTGTTCTTCGCCTTGGCGACGCGCCGGATGTTCTCCGCGATCGGCGCGCCCAGCTCGACCTTGCCCGCCGCGTCCGGCCCGACGGCCAGCTTCTCCATGTAGAACACCGCGGACGGGTCGAACATGGCGCCGCGCTCGGCGACCGCGAGCACCGCGAGGGCGTTGGGCATGCCCTTGGCCATCAGCGTGGTGCCGTCGACCGGGTCGACGGCGACGTCGCAGTCCGGGCCGTCGCCGTTGCCGACCTCTTCGCCGTTGAACAGCATGGGCGCTTCGTCCTTCTCGCCCTCGCCGATCACCACGACGCCGCGCATCGACACCGTCGAGACGAGCTGGCGCATCGCGTCGACGGCCGCGCCGTCGCCGCCGATCTTGTCGCCGCGGCCGACCCAGCGGCCGGCCGCCATCGCGGCGGCTTCGGTGACCCGGACCAGCTCCATCGCGAGGTTGCGGTCGGGCGCTTCACGACGACTCTCTGCGGTGGACATCATTGCCTCCCGGATGCTGGAACTGGCGGGTCAACAGTCTGTCAGATACCGGCCGCGTTTCCAGATACCGTGGGCATGGCCTACCTCACTGCGCGGAGTCGTCCTCCACGGACGCGAGGGCCGCTTCGATCCGCTCGCGCGCGCCTTCGAGGTGGTGCTCGCAGATCTTCGCGAGCTTCTCGCCCTTCTCCCACAACGCGAGTGACTGCTCGAGGGACAGGCCGCCGGCCTCCAGCTCGCGGACGACCTCGACGAGGCGGTCGCGGGCCTGCTCGTAGCCGAGCTCCTCGCTGGGTGTCTCACTCACGCTCGGTGTTCTCCGACCTTCCGGGCTTGCACGCTGTTCGCGCACACTACCGCGCTGGCCATCGCGTGGTCGTAGCCGACGAAGGCCAGGGCGAACTCCTGGCCGTCACCGTCCGCGATCGCCTCTTCGAGGTTCTCCTGCGCGCCGGCCACGCGCTTGCGGTGCCCGGCGCCCTCGGCGAACCACCAGAGCGAGCCGACCTGCATCGACGTCGCCTCGGACAGCCGCCGCAGCTGCGGGCCGAGGTCGCGGCGGGCGCTGCTGTGGCAGCCGGCGAGCAGCGCCGTCCAGCACTCGGCGGCGGCCCGGTCGGTGCGCACGGCCTGGTCCAGCAGCGGCCGCGCGCCGAGCTTCCTGGCCGCGTCCACGGTGAGCGGGAGGAACGTCACCTTCACCCCGGCTCTCCTTCCGCCACCGCCTTGATCGCGCCGTCGCCCACGCGCACGCGCAGCCGGGCACCGGCCTCGACTTCGGAGACGGAGCGGAGTACCTGGAGGTTGCCTTCGGCGTCCGTGAACTGCACGACCGCGTAGCCGCGGGCGAGCGTCGCCGCCGGGCCGAGCGCGGTGAGCCGGGCCCGCGCGCTGGTGAGCTCGGCCTGGTCCTTGGCGAGCAGCGTCAGCATGGCGCGGCGCGCGCGTTCGCGGTGGACGTCGACGTCGTCCTGGCGGCGCTGGATCGGGCCGAGCGGATCGGCCAGCGAGGGACGGCTGCGGATCTGGTGGAGCAGCCGTGTCTGGGTGTCGACCCAGCCGTGCAGCGCCCGGCGGCCGCGATCGCGCATCTGCCGGACCCGCTCGGTCTCCTCGCGCAGGTCGGGCACGATCCGCTTGCCGGCGTCGGTCGGCGTCGAGCAGCGCAGGTCGGCGACGTGGTCGAGCAGCGGAGTGTCCGGTTCGTGCCCGATCGCGCTGACCACCGGCGTGCCGGCGGCCGACACCGCGCGGCAGAGTGCCTCGTCGGAGAACGGCAGCAGGTCCTCGACGCTGCCGCCGCCGCGGGCGATGACGATGACGTCGATCTCGGGGTCGGCGTCCAGGATCCGCAGCGCCCGCATGACCTGCGGCACGGCCTGCGAGCCCTGCACGGCGGTGTTGAGGACCTTGAACCGGACGTGCGGCCACCGCGTCTGGGCGTTGACCAGCACGTCCCGCTCGGCGGCCGACGCACGGCCCGTGATGAGCCCGACGCCCTTCGGCAGGAACGGGACCGGCCGCTTGCGCTGCGGGGAGAACAGGCCTTCGGCGGCCAGCAGCTTGCGCAGGCGTTCGACCCGCGCCAGCAGCTCGCCGATGCCGACCGCGCGGATCTGGTCGGCACGCAGGCTGATCGTGCCGCGGCCGAAGAAGAACGACGGCTTGGCGTGCACGACCACGCTGGCGCCCTCGCGCAGCGGCGGCTCCATCTCGCGGACCAGCCAGTTCGGGCAGGTCACCGACATCGAGACGTCCGCCGAGGGGTCACGCAGCGTCAGGAACGCGGTCTGCGTGTTCGGCCGCGCGCTGATCTGCGTGACCTGGCCTTCGACCCAGACGGCGCCGAGCCGGTGGATCCAGTCGCCGATCTTGCGCGCGACGGTCCGGACCGGCCACGGCTTTTCGGCGGTGCTCGCTTCGGTCTCGGTGGTCACTGGCCGTTCTCTTGGCCGTCTTCCCCGGCCTGCTCGGCCTTGCGCGCGTTGGCGATCCGGCGGGACAGCATCCCGGTGAAGGACGAGCGGTCGGCGTGCGCGCGCTCGTACTCGAGGATCGTCTCGAGCTGGTCGATCGAGAGCTGGCGCAGCCGGGCCCGCAGCTGCGGGAGCGTGAGCTGGTCGTAGCCGGTCAGCCCGGCCGGACCCTCGTAGCCGCCGGCGCTGGTGCGGGGGATGTCGCTCTTGGCCTTCTTGTCGACCTTGGGCGTGCCGGGCTTGGGCGTCTGCGGCGGTTCTTCGGCGGCCGCCCCGGTGTCTTCGCCGGCGTCGAACTCGCCGTCGGCGTGGTCCTCGGCGAGGGCGCGTTCCTCTTCGGCCCACGGGTCGCCCAGCTCGGCTTCGAGCTCGGCGGCCGACGGGATGCGCCCGTTTATTTCGGAGCGGGGTTCCGGCACGTCGGCGACCGAGCCGAGGTCCGGGCGGGTGGGCTGGACGTCGAGGTCCTGGTCTTCGTCGAAGGTCGCCCAGCTGGGGGTGTCCTCGACCGGGCGCAGGCTCGACAGCGCGTTGTCGCCCTTGATCGCGAGCTCGGTGACGTGCTGCTGCACCCGCATGGAGGCCTGCAGCACCTGGCTGACCACGGTCACCGGCAGCCCGGCCAGCTGCCGGGGAAGTTCGCGAACCCGCTCGGCGGTGGTGACGGCGAGGCCCGCGGCGACCCGGAGGGGGAGCGGGAATGGCTTCATGGGGTCCAGCCTGCCGCATGTCCGGCCGTCTTGCCCAACCGAACGGGTGAGGCTTGTTCTGGTCAGCCCGCCGCGGCCCGCACGCGAACCGCTGGTCAGCGGGGAGCCTGCGGCGGGCGACGGCTGAACGAGCCTCATCGGGGTCGGCCGCGGGGCGTGACCTCCGGCACAGCACGGTAGAGGGACGAAGCTCACCCGAAAGGGACTTCGAGTTCGTCTCGGGGCTGCCCGTACCCTGGGTGCCATGAGTGCAGCGAGTCCCGGAATCGAGCCCGCGGGTACCCCGACGATCACCGGAACCGCTTCCGGCAAGCGAGTGCTGCTCGCGAAGCCCCGTGGTTACTGCGCGGGCGTCGACCGCGCGGTGATCGCCGTCGAGAAGGCCCTCGAGGTCTACGGCGCCCCGGTGTACGTCCGCAAGGAGATCGTGCACAACCGGCACGTGGTGGAGACGCTGCGCGAGCGCGGCGCGATCTTCGTCGACGAGACGTCCGAGGTGCCCGAGGGCGCGCTGGTGGTGTTCTCCGCCCACGGCGTCTCGCCGATGGTGCACGCGGAGGCGGCCGAACGGAACCTGCGCACGATCGACGCGACCTGCCCCCTGGTGACGAAGGTGCACAAGGAGGTCAACCGCTTCGCGAAGGACGACTACGACATCCTCCTGATCGGCCACGAGGGCCACGAAGAGGTCGAGGGCACGGCCGGCGAGGCCCCGGACAAGGTCCAGCTGGTCGACACGGCCGAGGACGTCGACAAGGTCGAGGTGCGCGACCCGTCGAAGGTGATTTGGCTGTCGCAGACGACGCTGTCGGTCGACGAGACGATGGAGCGCGTCGACCAGCTCCGCGAGCGTTTCCCGGGCTTGGCGGACCCGCCGAGCGACGACATCTGCTACGCGACGACGAACCGCCAGGTGGCGGTCAAGGCGATGGCGGCGGAGTGCGACCTGGTGCTGGTGGTCGGTTCGAAGAACTCGTCGAACTCGAAGCGCCTGGTGGAGGTGGCGCTGAAGGCGGGGGCTCGCGCGTCGTACCTGGTGGACTTCGCGCGCGAGGTGGACGAGGAGTGGCTCACCGGCGTGACGACGGTGGGCGTGACGTCGGGCGCGTCGGTGCCGGACGTGCTGGTGATGGAGCTGCTGGACTGGCTGGCCGAGCGCGGCTACGCCGACGTCGACGAGGTCACCACGGCCAACGAGAAGATCTCGTTCGCCCCGCCGAAGGAACTGCGCAAGGTCTGACCCGCGTCACGGCGGTCACCTCCCATCGGAGATGACCGCCGTTTCTGCTGGTCAGCGCTCTTCTTCGTCCCAAGGACGGGGCCGGCGCGGCGGCGTACTCCGCCCACCGGACGGCCGCCGGGGCGGCGGCGTGTCACGGCCGTCTTCGGCGGGCGGCCGCGGACGTCGCCGGGGAGCGTCACCGCTGCGGCGCGGGTCGCCGTCCTGCGGACGCGGCGTGCGACGGCCGGTCGGCGGTGGCTGCTTGCGCGCTCCGCGGTCGCGTTCGGTGGGCGCGCCCGCGCGAGGTGTGCGGCGCTCGCCGTCGGCCGGGGGACGGGGTCGCCGCGGCGGTTCGCCGTCCCGCCGGCGCTGGGCGCCCTGCGGCAGCGGCGTCTGGCCGGTGCGGCTGGACCCGGGCGGCCGCGGACGACCGCCGGCCGACGTCGACGCTGCGCGCGTCGCGGGCCGTTCGTCGTCCTCGTCGGCGGTGCGGCGGTCGGCCTTGACCTTTTTCGGGGCGTTCGGGTCGCGCTCGCGGAAGATGCGGAGGAAGCCGATCAGCAGCGTGATGCCGGTGGTGATCGCCATCGTCGGGAAGCCGTTGATCAGCGGGGTGCCGATGCTGAGGGCCTTGGACAGCGTGTCGTCGCCCTGGGAGCCGGAGGTCAGCAGGATGACACCGGGCACGGTGACGGCCAGCACGAGCGGCGGCATCACCATCGGCCCGAACAACCCGCGGCGGCGCACCGCGCAGACCGCGATCACGGACCCGGCGATGTAACAGACGGTGAAGATCGCCGGCAGGCTGCCCTGGCTCGGCTTGCCGATGAGGGCGCCCACGACCGCCAGCCCAAGGCCGACGAGGACGGCGGCCCACCAAGGCAGCCCGCGCCGGGAACCGACGACAGGACGCTCATCCCACGGCACGGGGACGTCGTCGGCATCTGGATCGCTCTGGCGATCGCGAATCGCGGTCACGAGACAACACCGTATCTCGTGGTTGTGAAGATCTTGCTAGCACCGCTGCCGACGTGGGCGTACGCCGATCCGCCGACGGGACGGGAGCGGCCCTGCCGGGGGTGGGGCGGATGCGGTCCGGCGGTCTCCTTTCTGCCGCTGGAGTGGTGGGTTGCCGCAGGTCGGAGGGTCGCCGCCGGTCTCGGCTCGGCGGTCCGGTGACCGCTTGTGGGCTGGTCGGCCGCCGACGGGAAGCCGCCGGTGAAGTCGCACAGGGCCACAGGGGCGCCCGTCCGTGGCAGCCGCTTGCCAAGGCCGCCGCTCTCGCGGTCACCAACCTCCGGTACCGCCTTCAGCCGCTACCTCGGCGGCGGCCATCGAGTGGCGGGAGCCGGCGCTGCCGGACCGCGACCTCGCGGTCCGGGTGCCGAGGCCGCTGCCCCGGGCCGGCGGTCACCAACCCCGCCGCTGCCCACAACCGCGGCCCAACCTTCCCGCTGACCGCACCCCCCGCCGTCGCGGAGCGGAGTTCAGCTTGCTGCCAGCTCGTCTCCCTTCCGCACGGGCTGAACCGGGGCCGGGCTGCCGGCCGCCTCCGTCAGTGGTGCCACGGTCGCCCGGAACGTCTCCAACGCCTCCAGCTCCCGCCGGCGAGCGGACAAGAACCGCTGCAGATGGGTGCTCGACAGGTTCAACGCCTCCACCGCGCCGCCCGCTGCTCGGTGAGCCGCCGCCGCGCCCGCTCGTACCTGCTCCACGTCCGCCTCCAGCGTGCGGTCGCTCGCTGCGAACAGGGCCGCCGATGCCAGGACGCCGAAGCCCGTCGGCCCGCACAGGAACACCCGGCGGTCTATCAGCCAGCGCAGCAGCTCCGGGTCGGTGTCCAGCGCCGCCACCACCGCAGCGTCGCTGGGGACGAACATGATCGTGCCGTAGATCGCGTCCGCCCAGCGCTGGTAGTTCTTGCCCGCCAGCTCCGCCGCTCGGGAGCGGATCTGGCGGACGTGCGCGCGCAACGCGTCGATCCGCTCCTCCGGGTCGTTCGTCTCCACCGCTTCGGCCCAGATCGCCATGCTCGCCTTCGCGTCGACCGGCACCGTGCGGTCGCCGCCCACCCGCAGCACCATGTCCGGTTTCGCCGAGCCGCCGCCCGCCACGTCCGTCTGCAGCGTGAAGTGCAGGTTCTCGCGCAGCCCGAGCGCCCGCGCCGTCTCCACCAGCACCTGCTCGCCCAGCTCGCCGCGCCCGCTGATCGAGGCGAACGCGACCTCGTACCGGCGCAACGCCAGCTGCTGCTGGTCCGCCTTGGCGCGCTCGGCCGCCACCAGCCGGGCCGCCGCGTCCGCCCGGCGCATCCCGTCGTTGTACAGCCGCCACAGCACCGCGACGGCGAACAGCAGCAGGACCGCCAGCACGATCGCCGCGGTGGTCAGCACCGTCGCCACTTCCGTCTCCTCCCTCCGGGCCGCCCGGTTCGGACCGCGGGGACATCATGGCGGACACCACCGACAAAAACCGCGACCGAACCGTCGCGCTCGGTAGCTGACCTGGGAACAAATCGAATTTTCGCGGGCGTGTTGGCCACCCGCCGCCCTCTCGGGCGTCCTGAAGGAAAGGGGGTGGGCGATGCGGCGGATCGACGTGACGGACCTGCCCGGGGACGTCGTGGCGCAGATCGACGCACTCGGGCCCGGCGAGCACCTGGTGATCACCCGGGACGGCGAGCCGGTCGCGGTCATCCGCGGCGTGGCCACCGCACCCAAGCCGTCCTACGGCCACGACGTGACCGTCGTGGCCACCGCGATGAAGCTGTCCGCTTCGGCGCGGTCCTCACTGGCCGCCGAACTCGGCGGGGACTACGTCGTGCTGGACCTCCACGCCGCACCCGCGACCGCCGACGTGCTGCTCGTCCCGCCGTCGAGCCCGCAGCTGGTCGGCCACCTCCGGGCGATGTTCCCGAAGGCCCGCGTCGTCGTCACCGAGATCGAGGACGACGAACTCGGGGTCAGCTACCGCGGCCCGGTGCACCGCATGCTCGACGCGGGCGCCGAGACCTACCTGGCCTCGACGACCATCCCGCGGCTGGCGGAGCAGCTCGACGCGGTCGCCCAGCGCCGTCAGATCGGCGCCGCCCGGCTGGAGATCGAGGCCGGCCCCTCCTGACCAGGCACCTGCTCGTGCTCGCACACACGTTCGAGTGAGTTCGCGGCGAGTCTCCGCGATTTCGTCGGGGCCGGGTCGTACCTTGGCCCCCGTGAGATTCCTGCACACCTCCGACTGGCACGTCGGCCGCACGTTCCACGGCGCCGACCTGCTCGCGGAGCAAGAGACGGTGCTCGGGCACCTCGCCGACCTCGTGGCCGGCGAGGCGGTCGACGCCGTCCTGGTGGCAGGCGACATCTACGACCGCGCGGTGCCGTCGGCCGAGGCCGTCCGGGTGGCCACCGCGGCGGTCGCGCGGATCCGCGCCGCCGGCGCGCACCTCGTGGTCACCCCGGGCAACCACGACTCCGCGCCGCGGCTGGGTGCCTTCGCCGAGTTCGCCGCGGCGGGCGGGCTGCACCTGCGCACCAACGTCGGCGGGCTGGCCGAGCCGGTGCTGTTCGACGACGACCACGGGCCGGTCGCCGTCTACGGAATCCCGTACCTGGAGCCGGAACCGGCGCGGCACGCGCTGGGCGTGCCGGACGCGCGCGGCCACACCGGCGTGCTCACCGAGGCGATGCGCCGGATCCGCGCGGACCTCGAAACCCGGCCCGGCACCCGGTCGGTCGTGCTCGCGCACGCGTTCGTCACCGGCGGCGAGCCCACGGACTCCGAGCGGACGATCGCCGTCGGCGGCGTCGAGCAGGTACCCGGCTCGGTCTTCGACGGCGTCGACTACGTCGCGCTCGGCCACCTCCACGGGCCGCAGACGCTCGCCGGGCACCTGCGCTACTCCGGCAGCCCGCTGGCGTACTCGTTTTCCGAGGCCCGCCAACGCAAATCGGTCTGGCTGGTCGACCTCGACGAGACCGGGCTCGCCGAAGTCCGGCGCCACGAGCTGCCGGTCCCGAGGGCGCTCGCCACTCTCCGGGGCGACATCGAGGACCTGCTCGCGGACCCGGAACACGACAAGTACCTCGAGCACTTCCTGTCGGTCACGGTCACCGACCGGGTGCGCCCGGTCGACGCCATGCGGCGGCTGCGGGAGCGGTTCCCGTACGCGGTCCACCTGGACTGGGCGCCCGAGGGCGGATCCGCCGGTACCCCGCTGCGGTACTCGGACGCCGTGCGCGGCCGGTCGGACATCGAGATCTCGCGCAGCTTCCTCGACGACTGCCGGGGCGCCCCACCGACCGAAAGCGAAGAGCAGCTCCTCTTCAAAGCCCTCGAAGCGGCCGACCGGGGGGCGCTCGCGAAATGAGGCTGCACAGGCTGGAGGTCGAAGCCTTCGGACCGTACTGCGCGCGCGAAATGGTCGACTTCGACGTGCTCGGCGCCGACGGCCTCTTCCTCCTGCACGGCGAAACCGGGGCGGGCAAGACGACGCTGCTCGACGCGATCGCGTTCGCGTTGTTCGGCGTGGTTCCCGGGGCGCGCAACGAAGCCAAGCGGCTGCGCTGCGACCTGGCCGAGCCCGACCAGATCACCGAGGTCTCCCTCGAACTCACCGTGCAGGGCCACCGGCTGAAGATCGTGCGCAACCCGGAGTACCAGCGGCCGAAGCGGCGCGGCGAGGGCACGACCACCCAGCAGGCACGGGTGTCGCTGAGCTGGATCGGCGCCGCGCCCGCCGGGCTTCCGCCGGAAGGGCTGATCCGGATCGAGGAAGTCGCCCGTACCGTCGAGCGGCTGCTCGGCATGACAGCGGCGCAGTTCTTCCAGGTCGTGCTGCTGCCGCAGGGCGAGTTCGCCCGGTTCCTGCGCTCGGACACCGCCGAGCGCGAGAAGCTCCTCGAACGGCTCTTCGGCACCGAGCGCTTCGCCGACGTCGAACGGTGGTTCGCCGACCTGCGGGCCGAACGCGGCCGCGAACTGGAGCAGCAGCAAGGCAGGGTGCGCGAGCTGCTGGCCCGGTACGCGCAGGAGGCCCAGCAGGACCCGCCCGAGTCCGGTGTCGCCGAATGGGTCGACAACGTCCTGGCCGCGTCCGAAGCACGCGTCGAGCAGGTCACGGCCGAGGAGGAACGGGCGCGGGCGGCGGCGCAGCGGGCGGACGTCTACCTGCAGGAGGAACGGGCCGGCGCCGAGAAGATCCGGCGGGTCCGCACGGCACACCTGCGGCTCCTGGAGATCACCGAGCAGGCGCCGCAGCGCGCCGAGTGGGCGCGGGAGGTCGCGGCGGCGCGGCGGGCCGCCGGCGTCGCCGTTGAGGCCGACCTGCTGGACCGGCGGGTCGCCGAACTGGCCGAGGCCGAACAAGCGGAGAAGAACCGTGGCGCACGGCTGCGGGAGTTCGGCACCCGCGCGACCGGCGACCTCAAGGCGCGGGCGGCCGCCGCGCGCGAAGAAGCCGGTGCGGTGGCCGAGCTGGTCGCCGAGGCCGAGCAGCAGCAGCTCGACATCATGCGGCGAGACGACCGGAAGCTGGCCGCCGTCACGGCCCGGGAGCAGGCCGAAACGCTGACCGCCGAGCTGGCCGCGATCCCCGGCCAGCTGGCGAAACTGCGCGAGGACGCGGTCGCGGCGGCCGAGGCCGAGGCGAAGCTCGACGGGGCACGCGCCAGGGTCGAGGAGCTGACGGCCGTCGCGCGTGACGCGGCCGAGCTGCCCGGAGCGCAGGCGAAAGTCCAGCGCGGCGAGGCGAAGCTGCGCGAAGTGGTCGACACGCATCAGGCAGCCCGGCAGCACCGGCTCGACCTGCGGGAACGGCGGCTCGACGGGATGGCGGCGGAGCTCGCCGCCGCGTTGCCGGAGGGCGCGCCGTGCCCGGTGTGCGGGTCGGCGGAGCATCCGGCGAAGGCCGACCGGGACGCCGAACTGGTCGACCCGGCCGAGGAGCGGGCCGCCGAAGAGGCCGAGCAGGCCGCCGACGCGATGCGGCAGCGGGTCGTGGCCGCGCTGGAAGAGGCGAAGGCGCGGCTGGCGGGACTGCTCGAACGCCTGGCCGGGCGCACAGCGGAGTCCGTCGCGGCCGAGCTGGCGGAGGCCAAGGAGACCGTCGCGACGCTCACGCGGCAGGCGTCCGGGAAGGCGAAGCTCGGCCAGCAGGTCATCCTCCTGGAACGCGACCTGGAAACGCGGACCGAACGCCTGCGCCAGGTCGAGCAGGCCGCGGTCGAAGCGACGACCGACGTCCGGGCCCTGGACGAGCGGCTCGCCGAGCGCGAACGCCGTCTGGTCGCCGGACGCGGCGAGTTCGCGGACGTCTCCGCCCGGCGCGAGCACCTGATCGGCCTCGCCGAAGCCCTCGAAGCGGTCGCCGAGGCCCGGACGGCGGTCGCTGGCGCCCGGGAGCGCGTGGCCCAGCAGCGCGCGCTGGTCGACGCCGCGGTCAAGGCGAAGGGGTTCACGTCGCTGAAGAAGGCACGCGCCGCGATGCTGCCGGACGAGCAGATCGAAAAACTGGAACAGGGCATCGCGGAGGCCGAGGCCGCCGCGGCGGGGGCGCGGGCGCTGCTGTCCGAGCCCGACCTGTTCGGGATCTCACCGGACGACGTCGCGGACGTCGACCGCGCGGCCGACGCGGCCGAAGTCGCACGGGCCCGTGCCGACTCCGCGTACGCGGCGCTGCGCGTGGCGACGGCCCAGCACGAGGAATTGACGCGGCTGGCCGGGTTGCTGCGCAACGCGCTCGCCGGGCTGGCTCCCGCCGAAGCGGCGTACGCCGAACTGCGCGCGCTCGCGGACGTCGTCAACGGGCGCGGGCAGAACAGCCGGAAGATGTCGCTGCGCTCGTACGTGCTGGCCGCGCGGCTGGAGGAGGTGGCGGTCGCCGCCACGCACCGGCTGCGGACGATGAGCCAGGGGCGCTATTCGTTCGTGCACTCGGACGCCGCGGGGGCGCGCGGTACCCGCGGCGGCCTGGGCATCGACGTGCTCGACGACTACTCGGGCACGATCCGCCCGGCGAAGACGCTCTCCGGCGGTGAGTCGTTCCTCGCGTCGCTGGCCCTGGCGCTCGGGCTGGCCGACGTCGTCGCCGGCGAGACCGGCGGCGCGCTGCTGGACACGCTGTTCGTCGACGAGGGATTCGGCACGCTGGACGCCGAAACCCTCGACGTCGTGATGAACATCCTCGACGAGCTCCGCGCGGGCGGCCGGGTGGTCGGCCTGGTCTCGCACGTCGAGGAGCTGCGGCAGCGCATCCCGACGCGGCTGCGGGTCCGCAAGTCCCGCACGGGCTCGACCTTGGAGGTGCGCGCCGGCTGACGGCTCGGACAAGATGAAGGCATGACGGACCAGCCGCCGAACGGCCTGCCCCGCTACCGCCTGCTCACCGGCCCGGACGACGCGAAGTTCTGCCACCGGGTCAGCGAGGCGCTCGAACTCGGTTACCGCCTGCACGGCTCGCCGGCCGCGACGTTCGACGGCGGCCAGGTGATCGTCGCGCAGGCGCTGCTGTGGCGGGGCGAGCAGGGCTGACGGCGCGTCAGGCCGCCGCGTGCCGGAGGTACATCGCGGCGTAGGAACACCAGGGCGTCCAGCTCCGCGCGCGCTCCGGCAGTGAGTCCGGCGCGATGCCCAGGGCCGTGGCGCCCCGCCGGACCGTGGCGTCCTCGGCCAGCAGGACGTCCGGGGCGCCGAGGACGCGCATGAGCACGTAGTCCGCCGTCGACGCGTCGAGGCCCGGGCACGCCAGCAGCTCGGCCCGGAGTTCGGCCGCCTCCCGGCCGACGTGCACGTCCAGGCGGCCTTCGGCCAGTGCGGACGCGACGCTGGTCACCGTCTCCGAGACCTGCGCGGCCGCGATCCGGGCCGCGTCCGGGAAGAGCCGCGTGACGCCCCACTCGGCCGGGACCTCGTCGCCGAGCGACGCCACCTCGGCGCTTCGCGGGCCGAGCAGGGCGCGCAGCAGCAGCTCCTCGCCGTCGACGGCGCCCGGCACCCGGATGCCGGGCACGGCCGTGACGACCGGGGCCAGCGCCGGGTCCGCGCCGAGGACCCGCGTGACCGCGGACGGGTCGGCGTCGAGGTCGAGCAGCCGGCGCACCCGGCTGACCGCGCTGCCGAGGTCACGCAGGTCGGCCAGCGACAGCTCGCAGCGCACGTGGTCGGGCTGCGGCGTCAGCCGTACGACGCCGGTGCCGTGGGGCAGCCGCAACGTCCGGGCGTAGGACTCCGAAGTGAGGTCTTCGACGCCCGCAACCGCGTGAGCTGCGAAGTAGCGAAGCAACCCAGCCGCGTCGAACGGCGGCCTGAACGGCAACCGCAGGCTGAGCCGCGTCCCGCTGACGTCGCCCTCGCGTCTGCGACGCGACGCAGCGAAGGCGCGAAGCTGCGAAGGAGTCGTCGCGAAGACTTCGCGGATGGTCTCGTTGAACTGCCGGACGCTGGAGAAGCCCGCCGCGAACGCGACGTCCGTCAGCGGCAGCTCGGACATTTCGATGAGCAGGCGGGCCGAGTGCGCCCGGTGGGCGCGGGCCAGCGCGAGCGGCCCCGCGCCCAGCTCGGCGGTGAGCACCCGGCCGAGCTGGCGTTCCGAGTAGCCGAGCCGGCGCGCGAGGCCGGGGACGCCTTCGCGTTCGACGGTCCCGTCGGAGATCAGGCGCATCGCCCGCGCCGCGAGGTCGGCGCGCACGTTCCAGTCCGGCGACCCGGGCACGGCGTCGGGCAGGCAGCGGCGGCAGGCGCGGAAGCCGTTGGCCTGGGCGGCCGCCGACGTCGGGAAGAAGCGGACGTTCTGCGCCTTCGGCGTCGACGCCGGGCAGGACGGGCGGCAGTAGATGCCGGTCGTGCGGACCGCCATGATGAACTGGCCGTCGAAGCGCGAGTCGCGGGCGGTGACCACGCGGTAGCAGCGTTCGGTGTCCCGCCAGAGCGCGGGCGGCTCGGTTGTCGTGACCATGCCTTCGAGCATGCCAGCAGGTCAGCGCGGTCGCTGGCGGAAATCCGACGCGGCGTTGGGTGCGTGGGGCCCGGGCGGGGCGGGCACGTAGACTGCGAGGTCGTGAGCCTCACCCTCGGTATCGTCGGCCTGCCCAACGTCGGCAAGTCCACTCTGTTCAACGCGCTGACCCGCAACGACGTGCTCGCCGCGAACTACCCGTTCGCGACGATCGAGCCGAACGTCGGCGTGGTGCCGCTGCCGGACCCCCGGCTGGACAAGCTGGCCGAGCTGTTCCACTCGGAGAAGACCGTCCCGGCGGTGGTGTCCTTTGTGGACATCGCGGGCATCGTCAAGGGCGCGTCCGAGGGTGCCGGGCTGGGCAACAAGTTCCTCGCGAACATCCGTGAGGCCAATGCCATCTGCCAGGTCATCCGCGTGTTCGACGACCCGGACGTGGTGCACGTCGACGGCCGGATCGACCCGTCGAGCGACATCGAGACGATCAACACCGAGCTGATCCTCGCCGACCTGCAGACCCTCGACAAGGCGCTGCCGCGGCTGGAGAAGGAAGCGCGGACGAAGAAGGAGAACAAGCCCGCGCTGGACAACGCGCAGAAGGCGAAGGAGATCCTCGACGCCGGCCGCACGCTCTTCCAGGCACAGAAGGAGGTCGACTTCGCGGCGCTGCGCGAGCTGAGCCTGCTGACCACGAAGCCGTTCCTGTACGTGTTCAACGCCGACGAGTCGGTGCTCACCGACGAGGCCCGCCGCGAAGAGCTGACCAAGCTGGTCGCCCCGGCGGACGCGGTGTTCCTCGACGCGAAGGTCGAGGCGGAGCTGCTGGAGCTGGACGACGAGGAGTCGGTCCGCGAGCTGCTGGAGTCGGTCGGCCAGCCGGAGCCGGGCCTGTACTCGCTGGCCCGCGCGGGCTTCCACACGCTCGGCCTGCAGACGTACCTGACGGCGGGCCCGAAGGAATCCCGCGCGTGGACGATCCCGCAGGGCGCGACGGCCCCCCAGGCGGCGGGGGTGATCCACACGGACTTCGAGCGCGGCTTCATCAAGGCGGAGATCGTGTCGTTCGACGACCTGATGGAGGCCGGCTCGATGGCGGCGGCGCGGGCGGCGGGCAAGGTCCGCATGGAGGGCAAGGACTACGTCATGGCCGACGGCGACGTGGTCGAGTTCCGTTTCAACGTGTGAGCCGTTGCGGCTCCGGATGCCCGACGATCGACCTGGACGACGGCGGAGGCCAGCCGGGTAGCGACGGCACCACGCTCCGGCCGTCCGGCTCTGCCACGCTCGGCGGCGTGACCGCTTACGTGATCTCCGAAGTCGAAGTCCTCGACGAAGCCCAAGCCCGGCGTTACCGCGAGCTGGCCCAGGCCTCGATCGAGGCGCACGGTGGGCGTTACCTCGCTAGAGGGGCGGTCCCGGCCGCGCTCGAAGGACCGGCCGGCGACGGCCGTCTCGTCATCGTCGAGTTTCCCGATCGGGGGACCGCAGAACGCTGGTACGGCTCCGATGAGTACGCCGCCGCCCTCGGGATCAGGGCGACGGCGCTTCGGCGACGGCTGCTGCTCGTCGACGGGGTCGGCTAGCCGAGGAGGCCCAGCAGCGCGATCGCGATCAGGACCACCGCCGGGGCGAGGGCGTTGATCCAGGCGCGCTGGGCGGGGGTGGGGGCGGCGGGGCTGTTCATGGCGTTCCCAAGGTCGGACCGATGCTTCCGCAGGAACAGCGCGCCGATCACGTCCCGCGTTAGCAGGTGTGATCGAACTCTCAGCCGTCCAGGTGATGGCGGTTGCGGGCGGTGAACCAGAGCACGCCGCCGGCCGCCGCCACCATCGACGCGAACGCCGCTGCTCCCACCACGATTGCCTGGGTCATGCTCGTCTCCCTCCTGGAATGGTCCGGTAACCGAGAGACGTCGAAACCCGCGAAAAGTGCACTCAGAGTTACCGGGATCACAGTCCCGAGATGACCGAGTCGATCTGCGCGGCCAGGTCGAAGTCCTTCGCCGTGAGGCCGCCCGCCGAATGCGTGCTGAGCCGGAACGTCAGCGTGCGCCAGCGGATGTCGATGTCGGGGTGGTGGTCGGCCGCTTCGGCCAGCTCCGCGACGCGGTCCACCACCTCGATCGCCTGCGGGAAGCTCGCCAGTTCCACCTCGCGGGAGATCACCGATCCGGATCGGGTCCAGTGCTCACCCAGCCGGGCGTCGGCCTCGGAGTCGCTCAACAGTTCCGTCATGTCTCCATGGTCGTCCGTCCTGGACTACGCTGCACGGTTGCCACGGGAGTCCGGTGAGCCGGGCTGAGAGGCGGGTCACCCCGCGACCGTTCGCACCTGACCGGATCATGCCGGCGAAGGGAGGGCTTTCCCCTCCTCGTCCGGCGAAGTGCAGGAGGGGTAGATGAAACGCAGGGCTGTTCGCGCCGCGACGGCCATCGCCGCCGTCAGCGCCGTCGCCGCGGGGTGCTCGCTGTCGGACGGTGACGGTGGCACGCAGCAGACGCCCACCGTCACCCTCGTGACGCACGATTCGTTCCTGGCGCCGCAGGAGGTGCTCGACGCCTTCCAGCGGCAGTCCGGCATCAAGATCTCCGTGCTCAAGCAGGGTGACGCCGGTTCGCTGACCAACAAGCTCGTGCTCACCAAGGCCAACCCGGTCGGCGACGTCGCGTACGGCGTCGACTCGACCTTCGCCTCGCGCGCCCTGCAGGAAGGCGTCTTCGAGCCCTACACGAGCCCGGAGGCCGACCGCGGCCCGCAGCGCTACGCCGTCGACCCCGAGCACCGCCTGTCCGCGGTCGACGTCGGCGACGTCTGCGTCAACGTCGACACGAACTACTTCGCCGCCAAGGGCATCCCGGCGCCGGCCGGCTACGACGACCTCGCCGACCCCAAGTACAAGGACCTGCTGGTCGCCGAGGACCCGGCCACGGCGTCGCCCGGGCTGGCGTTCCTCCTCGGCACCATCGCGAAATACGGCGATGGTGGCTGGAAGGACTACTGGACCAGGCTGAAGGCCAACGGCGTCAAGGTCGTCAGCGGCTGGGAAGAGGCCTACACGAAGGACTTCTCCGGCTCGTCCGGCAAGGGGCCGCGGCCGATCGTCGTCTCCTACGCGTCGTCGCCCGCCGCCGAAATCGGTGATGACGGCAAGCCGCGCACCAAGGCGCTGCTCGACACCTGCTACCGGCAGGTCGAGTACGCCGGCGTGCTGGCGAACGGCAAGCAGGTCGAGAACGCGCGCAAGGTCGTCGACTTCCTGCTCTCGCAGCAGTTCCAGGCGACCGTCGCGGCCAACATGTACGTCTACCCGGCGCGCCAGGGCGTCGACCTGCCCGCCGGCTGGGCGCAGGTCGCGCCGCTGCCGCAGAAGCCGCAGACGCTGCCCGCCGACCAGGTGCAGGCCGGCCGCGAGAAGTGGATCGGCGAATGGCGCACGCTCATGCAGTGACACCCGTGGCTCCGCCCCCGGCCGGGGGCTCCGCCACCCGGAAACCAACGGCCCCGCCGCGAACCGCCCGCGGCCTCGGCCTGGCGTTGCTCGGGCTGGCGCCGATCGGGTTCCTGGTCGTCTTCTTCGCCTGGCCGGTGCTGGCGATCGTCGGCCGCGGGTTCGCCGCCGGCGGCCTCGGCGTCGTCCTCGGCGACCCGCGGACGTGGCAGCTGGCCGGGTTCACCGTGGCGACGGCGGCCGCGTCGACGCTGGTCGCCGTGGTCGCCGGCCTGCCCGTGGCGTTCCTGCTCGCGCGGGTGCGGCTGCCCGGCGTCGGCTTGGCGCGGACGCTCGTGCTGGTGCCGTTCGTGCTGCCGACGGTCGTCGTCGGGCTCGCCTTCCGCGCGCTCTGGCCGGACGGTGGCGTGCTGCCGATCGTGCTGGCCAACGCCTTCTTCAACGTCGCGGTCGTCGCACGGACCGTCGCCGGGCTGTGGGCGCGGCTGGACGGACGGACGACCGACGCCGCCCGCGCGCTCGGTGCGTCCCCGTGGCGGGCCTTCCGCTCGGTGACGCTGCCCGCGCTCGCGCCGGCGATCGCGTCCGCCGCGGCCGTCGTCTTCCTGTTCTGCGCCACCAGTTTCGGCGTCGTGCTCATCCTCGGCGGCGCCCGGTACCGGACCCTGGAAACCGAGATCTACCTCCGGACGGTCGACCTCCTGGACCTCTCCGGCGCCGCCGCGCTGTCGCTGATCCAGTTCACCGCCGTGGTCGCGGCGCTGGTCGTCGGCGGGCTGGCGCGGCGGCGCAAGGACGGCGCCCGGATCGGATCCGGCCGCGCGGGGTGGCCGAGCGGCGGCGAATGGTGGGTCGTCGGCGCGGCGGGCGTCGTGCTCGCGCTGCTGCTGACGCCGATCGTCGCGCTCCTCGTCGAGTCGGTGTCCACAGCGGACGGCTGGAGCCTCGCCGGCTTCCGGGCCCTCACGAGTACCGGCGAGAAGGGCGCGCTGCAGGTGTCCGGCTGGGACGCCGCGCTCAACTCGCTGAAGGTCGCGATCGACGCGACACTGCTCGCGATGGTCGTCGGCGTGCTGGCGTCCGTCGTCCTCGTGGCACTGCGGCGATCGCCCGCGAAAGCCGCGCGCGGGCTGGGCGAGACGATGGACGCCGTCCTGATGCTGCCGCTCGGGGTGTCCGCGGTGACGGTCGGGTTCGGCTACCTCGTGACGCTCGACGCGCTGCCCGGCGACCTCCGCACGTCGCCCTACCTCGTCCCGCTGGCCCAGGCGCTGGTGATCATCCCGCTGATCGTGCGGATGGTGCTGCCGGTGCTGCGCTCGGTCGACGTCCGGCTGCGGCAGGCCGCCTCGACGCTCGGCGCGAGCCCGCTGCGGGTGTGGCGGGAGATCGACCTGCCGCTGACGCTGCGGCCGCTGGTCGCCGCGGCGGGGTTCGGGTTCGTCGTCGCGCTCGGCGAGTTCGGCGCGACCAGCTTCCTGGCCCGGCCGACGGCGCCGACGCTGCCGGTCGCGGTCGCGACGCTGATGGCGCGCCCGGGCGAGCTGAACAACCAGATGGCCTACGCGGCGTGCGCGCTGCTGATGCTCGTGACGGTGCTGGCGGTCGCGCTGATCGACCGGCTCGGGGCCGCGCGCGGCCGGGTGGGAGAGTTCTGATGGCGCTGTCGGTGCGGGACCTGACCGTCCACTACGGACAGTTCGCGGCGGTCCGCGACGTCCGGCTGGACATCGCCGACGGCGAGGTGCTGGCCCTGCTCGGCCCCTCCGGCTCCGGGAAGTCGACGCTGCTGCGCGCCATCACCGGCCTGGAGCCGTCGGCGCGCGGCACGGTCAGCTGGGACGGCGAGGACCTCGGCGCGGTGCCGGTGCACCGGCGCGGGTTCGGTCTGGTGTTCCAGGACGGCCAGCTGTTCGGCCACCGCGACGTCGCCGCGAACATCGCGTTCGGCCTGCGCATGCACGGCGTGCCGCGGGCGCGGTGGGCGCCGCGCGTCGCGGAGCTGCTGGCGCTCGTCGGCCTCTCCGGCTTCGAAAAGCGGCGGGTGACCGAGCTGTCCGGTGGTCAGGCGCAGCGGGTCGCGCTGGCCAGGGCGCTGGCGCCGAAACCGCGGCTGCTGCTGCTCGACGAACCGCTGTCCGGTTTGGACGCCGGACTGCGCGAGCAGCTGGCCATCGATCTGGCGGACCTGCTGCGCCGCAGCAAGATCACCGCCCTGCTGGTGACGCACGACCAGGAGGAAGCCTTCACGCTGGCCGACCGGGTCGCCGTGCTCGACGCCGGCGAGATCCGGCAGGAAGGCGCGGTCCGGCGGGTCTGGCGCAATCCGGCCGGCGACGACGTGGCTCGGTTCCTCGGCGTGACGACGTTCGCCGACGGTGTCGCGGCGGGCGGGGTGGTGCGCACGCCGTTCGGTGAGATCGCGCTGCCGGACGCCGGCGACGGCACGGTCCGGCTCGGTTTGCGGCCGCACGCGCTGCGGGTGGCACAGTCCGGAGTGGACGGTGAAGTCACGGCGGCGGTGCACCGGCGTGAGCACGTGCGGCTGGTCGTCCGGATCGGTGAGTCCACTGTGGACGCGGTAGCTCCGGCCGCGGCCGACCTGCGGGCCGGCGACCCGGTGCGGCTGGAACTCGACCCGGACGGCGTCGCACTCGTCGGCTGACTCAGGCGGCCCAGTGGGCCAGCAGGTCCAGCGCCGGTTCCGACGGGCTGCCGGGCTCGGCGGTGAACATGATCAGCCGCTGTCCCGAGAGGTCGGGCAGCTCGAAGTTCTCGAACCGCAGCGTCAGCTCGCCCGCGACGGGGTGGCGGAACCGCTTGCGGCCGTGCGTGCGCTGCTGCACGACCTGGCCCGACCACAGCGTCCGGAACGTCTCGCTGCGCAGCGTCAGTTCGCCGATGAGCGTCGCGAGGGCCTGGTCCGTCGCGTACCGCGCCGCGATGAGCCGCAGCTGGCCGACGGTGGCGCGGGCGACGTCGTGCCAGTCCGGGAACAGCTCGCGGCTCGCCGGGTCCAGCAGGCAGAAGCGGGCGAGATTGCGGTCCGGCGCGGTCTCGAAGTCGAAGAACAGCTGGGCCGAGAGCGCGTTCCAGGCGACGACGTCGAGCCGGTGGTCGACGACCAGCGCGGGGACGCGGTCCATCTTCGCCAGCAACTGCCGCAGCTCGGGGCGCACCCGGCGGGCCGACGGCGGCCGCGCCGGCCGGGCAGCCGCGAGATCGTGCAGGTGACCGCGTTCGACGTCGTCCAGCCGCAGCGTCCGGGCCAGCGCGTCGAGCACCTCGGGCGACGGGCCGCGCGCCCGCCCCTGTTCCAGCCGGATGTAGTACTCGACGCTGATCCCGGCCAGCTGCGCGACCTCTTCGCGGCGCAGGCCGCGCACCCGCCGCCGCGGGCCGGTGAGGACGCCGCACTCCGCCGGCGTCGCCGCTTCGCGGCGGGATTTCAAGAAGCGGCCCGGTTCCCGGTCCATGCCGTCGAGTCTGCCGGTTCCCCGGCCACCGGACCTGGCCCTGCCAGTACCAGGAACCGCGGACCGTCCCCCCGACAGGGATCTGGGCCGGCGGCGCGGGGCGCGGCAGGCTCGGCTCGCCGAAAGGAGAAAACCATGTGCCACAGCACCGAAAGCCGCCCGCCCGCGCCGCCCGTCGTCGGGGAGGTGGCCGCGCACGGGCCGCTCACGCTCACCGGGGCCGACGGGACGGAGTTCCTCGCCCACCACGCGGTGCCCGCCGAGCCGAACGGCCGCAAGATCGTCCTGCTGCCGGACGTGCGCGGCGTGCACCCGTACTACCGCGACCTGACCCGCCGGTTCGCCGAGGCCGGCTTCGAGACGGTCGTGATCGACTACTACGGCCGGAGCGCCGGTCTCGGCGACCGCGGCGACGACTTCGACTGGGAGAGCCGCCTGCCGCACGTTTCGCCCGCGGACGTCGCGGCCGACGTCGCCGCGGCACGGGACTTCCTCGGCGAAGGACCGGTGTACACGGTCGGCTTCTGCTTCGGCGCGGGCCAGTCGTGGCGGCTCTCGGCGGCGGGGCTCGGGCTGGCCGGCGTGATCGGCTTCTACGGCCTGCCGAAGCTGGTCGAGGACGTCGTCGGCGACCTCGAAGCGCCGATGCTGCTGCTGTTGGCCGGCGCGGACGTCGCGACGAGCCAGGCCGAGTTCGACGCCTTCACCGGCAAGCTGGACGCCGCCGGCGTCCGGTACGAGCGGCACGTGTACGAGGGCGCACCGCACTCGTTCTTCGACCGCTCGTACGCGGAGTGGGGCGAGGCCTGCGACGACGCCTGGCGCCGCATCCTCGCCTTCACTCAGCCGTCGCGCGTGGACAACCTCGCGTAGGCCAGCGACAGCCCGATCACGATGTAGCACGCCGCCCGCAGGGCGCCCTCACCCAGTGTCTGGGCGCCCATCGGGTCCTGCAGCACCTCCGCCGGCGCGATCGACCAGTTCTGCGTCAGCAGGAACGGGTGCAGCCACTTCAGCGAGCTGAGGAACCCGAGGATCGTGAACACGATGTCCCCGGCCAGCACCGAGGCGACCACCAGCATCGGGTGCTCGGTCCAGCTGGAGATCGCCAGCGCCACCGCGCCGACCGCCCACAGCTGCAGCACCACCCAGCCGGCCACCAGCAGGATCCGGGCCAGCGCCCCGCCCAGCGACAACGTCGTGCCCGAGAGCGTGAACAGCGAGTCCGTGCCGTTGATGACCAGCCCGGTCACCACGCCGGTGAAGCACATCGCCAGCACCGCGACCACCGACACCGTCGCGACGCCGAACGCCTTCACCGCCAGCAGCCTGCCCCGGCCGACCGGCGCGATCAGCCAGCCGCGCAGGGTGCCGTGCGCGGTCTCGCCCGCGATGGCGTCCGCGCCCGCCATGGCCGCGGCGAGCGGCAGGAGCAGCGCGAGCGCCATCACGATCGCCGCGATCGGCAGGACGAACGCGTTGTTGACCGCGGACGCCAGCAGCGCGCCATCGGGGTTCGGTCCGCCGGCGTCGGGCGTCCCGTTGCCGCTCACCAGCGTCAGGCCGATGCCGATCACGATCGGGATCAGCGCCAGCAGGGCCAGCACCGCGAGGGTGCGCGGCCGGCGGAAGATCCAGCGCAGCTCGGCGGCCAGCAGCCGGGTCAGCGGCACCGTGTCGTGACCCGTGCGGGTCACCGGTGCGTCCAGGACGGCCGTCATTCCGCTCCCTCCCCAGTGGACTCGGTCAGCCGGGCGAAGAGGTCCTCCAGCCCGGTGCGGGCCCGCGTCGCCTCGTGGACCGCGACCCCCGCGCCCACCAGGACCTGCAGCACCCGCGGCGCCGGCGTCGCCGTGAGGTCGGCGCGGACGCCGTCCGGCGTGAGCCGGGCGCCGATCCGGTTCTCCCGCAGCACCTCCACCGCGTGTTCCGCGTCCGGCGTGCGGACCAGCAGGGCCGCGTTCCCGGACTCCAGCAGCTCGGCCAGCTCGCCCTGCGCGACGACGTTGCCCGCCTGCAGCACGGCCACGTGCGTGCACGTCGCCTCCACCTCGGCCAGCAGGTGCGACGACACCAGCACGGTGACGCCCTCGGCGTGCAGATCGGCGATGATCCTGCGGATCTCCCTGGTACCCGCGGGATCGAGGCCGTTGGTCGGCTCGTCGAGCACGACCATCTTCCGCGGCACGAGCAACGCCGAAGCGAGCCCGAGCCGTTGCTTCATGCCGAGCGAATAGCCCTTGTAGCGCCGGCGCGCCGCCCCGGTCAGCCCGACGCGCTCAAGTGCGGCGTCCACTGCCGCCGGGATCCCCGCCGACGACATCCGCGGTTCCGCCGCGGCGAAGCGCAGCAGGTTGTCGCGCCCGGACAGGAACGGGTGGAAGCCCGGCCCCTCGACCAGCGCGCCGACGTCCGGCAGCGCATGCGCGGCGGCGTCCGGCATCGGACGGCCGAGCAGCTCGACCTCGCCCTCGGTCGGGCGGACCAGCCCGAGCAGCATCCGGATGGTGGTCGTCTTGCCCGAGCCGTTGGGCCCGAGCATCCCCACGACCGCGCCTTCCGGGATGTCGAGGTCGACGTGGTCCACCGCGACCGTGCCGCGGTAGACCTTGCGCAGGCCCCGGGTGCGCGCGGCCAGCGGGACCGCCGGGGCGGACGCCTCCGAAGAGACGTCCGCCCCGGACTCGACAGCCGTGCTGGTCACTTCTGACCCAGCGCTTCGTACAGGACCTGCTCCGGCACCGCGCCGGCGGCGAACCGGCCGTCGTCGGTCAGGACGGCGCTGCCGACCTTCGTGGTGACGAGGTAGCCGCTGCCCCAGGCACCGCTGACCTTCTTGGCGAACCGATCGAGCAGCGCCTTCGGGTCGGCGTTGCGGCCCTCGCGGCCGGACTGCTGCTTCGGCGCCGCGTTCAGCGCGTCCGCCGGCACCTTGCCCGTGACGACGGTGTCCCAGCCGTCCCCGACGACCTTGGTGTCCTGCTTCGCCTGCTCGGCCAGGTCCTTGTCCTTCTGGTCGATCGCCGGCGTCTTCTCCTCCACCTTCGCGCCCTTCGGCGGGGTGAAGGTGAACAGGTCGGCGGGCTGCTGGGTGAACTCGATGTCGGTGAAGGCGACCTCGAGCGCCGGCGTGGACGTGCCGTTGCTCAGCACCGACACCCGCAGCGGCAGCCGCGTCTGCGAGTCGACCGCGACGCGGATCTCGCGCAGCAGCGTCCGCTCGGTCGGCTTCGGCGTCAGCACCAGCTCGTAGGCCGGGCGGTCGGCGACGGTCGCGGTGCCGTCGACCGACACCGTGCTGCTCTCGCGGACCTTCGCGAGCAGTTCGGTGGACGCCGCGACCGGGTCGGCCAGCTTCTCGCTGCCCGCGCCCTTCTGCTTGGCCACGTCGGCGGGGATGGTCACCTTCGTCGCGGTGTTCGTCTTGGAGCTGTAGTCCCAGACGGTCGTGCCGTCGTGGACCACGGTCTCCTGGGTGGCCCCCTGCGTGACGGCCAGGCGGCTCTTGCCCGCGCCGTCGCTGAAGATGTGTGCCGAGTCGATGTTCAGCGCCGACGCCCCCGGCAGCGCGTTCCCCACCGACGGCAGTCCCAGGTCGTTGCTGACCTTGACCGTGCCGTCGAACGCGCCCGGCTTGGCCTTCAGCACCGACTGGACCAGGTCCTCGGCGCTCACCTGCGGCAGCGCCGGCTTGTCGTCGGCGCTGGCCGGCATCGCGACGAACGCGAGCCCGCCCGCACCGAGCGCGGTGCCGACGACCGCGGCGGTGATGCCCTTCGTCTTCGGTTTCATGCGTCTCTCCCTGTGGTGTTCCCGGGCTCGAGTGTGCCCGGCTTCCCGCCACCGACGCTTCCCTCTCGAGACTGAGATACCACTGAAGGTTCTCGCTCTCCGGCTGAGATCGTGCTGAGAGCTGACGCGGGACCTGCACGAACCGGCCATGATGAACGGCGTGAAACCTCGGGTGCTGGTGGTCGACGACGAACCGGGCGTGCGGAAGGCGCTGCAGCGCGGGCTGCGCGCGGAGGACATGGACGTGGTCACCGCCGCCGACGGCCCCACCGGGCTGCAGCTGGCGAGCACCGGCTCGTTCGACGTGATCCTGCTCGACATCATGCTGCCCGGCCTGTCCGGCTACCGCGTGCTGGAGCGGCTGCGCAAGGACGGCGTGACGACGCCGGTGCTGCTCGTCTCGGCCAAGGACGGCGAGATCGACCAGGCCGACGGGCTCGACCTCGGCGCCGACGGCTACCTCGTCAAGCCGTTCTCCTTCGTGGTGCTGGTCGCACAGGTCCGCGCGGTGCTGCGCCGCGCCGGGCCGGAAGCGGGCCGCGGCACGCTGCGGCTCGGGGCGCTGGAAGTCGACCGCGGGCTGCGCCAGGTGCACTGGAACGGCCAGGAGGTCGGGCTGAGCCCGCGCGAGTTCGCGCTCCTGGAAGTCCTCGTCGGCCGGGCGGGCACGGTCGTCACGAAGGACGAGCTGCTGCGCGCGGTCTGGGGCGAGGAGCAGGCCGTGACGCGCAACCTCGTCGAGGTGTACGTCGGGTACGTGCGGCGCAAGCTCGACGCGGTCGGCGCCGGCGCGCTGCTGCGGACCGTGCGCGGCCACGGCTACCTGGCCTCCGACGCGCAGCTCGACGAGGTCATCACCCCGTGATCTCCTGGTGGCGCGGCCGGACGCTGCAGGCCCGGATCACCGTGCTGGCCGCGACGATCACCCTGGCCTGCCTGCTCGGCCTGGCCGCGCTCGCGGCGGCCAAGCTTTCGCCGCTGCTCATCGGCTCGGTCGACCGCGAGCTGTCCGGCGCGCTCGGCCCGGCGGGCGCCGAGGTGAGCGCCGGGCGGCCGCTGTCCGGTGCGGCCCCGGTGACGCTGCGGGTGCTGGACATCGCGGGCACGCCGGTGGACGGCGGCACCCCGGTCGGCCTCGGCCCGGCGGACGTCTCGGCGCTGAAGGCGGGACAGCCGGTGCAGCGCGACGGCGCGCGGTACCTCGGCACGGTCGTCAGCGCGCCCGACGGGTCGCAACGGCTGGTCGTCGCGGGGGCCGGTCTGGTCGGCTTCTCCGCCGCGGTGCACTACGGCGGCGTGTGGCTCGTGGTCGTGGCGTCTGCGGGCGCGCTGGTCGCGGGGTTCGCGACGTGGCTGGTGGTGCGGTTGGCGCTGCGGCCGGTGGCGCGGATGCGCGGCTCGGTGCGTTCGCTGCCACGGGGGGCGCGGCTGGCGCTGCCGGACTCGCACGACGAGCTGCGCGCGCTGGCGGAGGAGTTCAACGCGCTGCTGGAACGGCAGGAGCAGGCCAGCGAACGGCTGCGGCGCTTCACCGGCGACTCCGCGCACGAGCTGCGTTCGCCGGTCGCGTCGATCCGGGTGCAGGCGGAGGTGGCTGTGGCCAACCCGGATCCGGAGCTGGCGCAGGAGACGCTGTCGGACATCCTCACCGAGGCCGAGCGGCTGTCGTCGTTGCTGGACGGGCTGTTGTCGCTGGCCCGCTCGGACGCGGGCGAGGTGCCGCCCGCTTCGCCGGTCGAGCTGGTCAGCGAGGTCCGCTCGGCCGTGGCCCGGCTGCCGGCGGGGGCGCCGGAGACGCGGGTGAGCACGGCGGTCCCGCAGGCGTGGGCGTCGGCTACGCACGCGGAGGTGGAGCTGGTGCTGGACAACCTGCTGCGCAACGCGTGCCGCTACGCGCGCGGCGAGATCGTGGTGTCGGTGCTGGCGTCGCGGTCGTCGGTGCGGCTGGTGGTCGACGACGACGGCCCGGGCATCGCGCCGGAGCACCGCGAGAAGGTGTTCGACCGGTTCTACCGCATCGCGGACGACCGCGCCCGATCCTCGGGCGGCACAGGCCTGGGGCTGGCGATGGTGGCGGAGGCGGTCCGCAGGCGCGGCGGCCGGGTCCAGGTGGGCGAGTCCCCGGACGGCGGCGCCCGGTTCGTGGTCGTCTGGCGCGCGGCACCGGGGAAGTCGCCAGCCTGACCGCACCCAGCCCCCAAGCGCCCCAAGGCGGCCTTGGGTGCACAAGACGCACCGAGGGCCGCCTTGGGTGCGCAAGACGCACCGAAGGCCACATTGGGGCGCTTGACCTGGTCACTGCCGGACCGGCCGGGGAGGAGGCTGCCGCGGGCGAGGGATCCGGGCTTCCGGGTAGATTCCGGGGCTGTGAACGGTGTGATCGTGGGTGCCGCCCTGGTGCGTGACGGCAAGCTGCTCGCCCAGCAGCGTGCTTGGCCGCCCGGGCACGCGGGGCAGTGGGAGCTGCCCGGCGGGCGGGTCGAGGACGGCGAGTCCGAGGCCTTCGCCCTGGCCCGCGAGTGCAGCGAGGAACTCGACGTCGTCATCGAGGTCGGCGCGCGGGTCGGGGAAGACGTCCCGCTGCCCGGCGGCAAGGTCCTGCGGATCTACGCCGCGAAGCTCGTTTCCCCCGGCGAGGAGCCGCGGGCCGTCGAGCACCGAGCCGTGCGCTGGCTCGGGCCCGACGACCTCGACGACGTCGACTGGCTGCCCGCCGACCGTCTCCTGCTGCCCGCCTTCCGCGAACTGCTCAATTAGCCCCGATCATCCGCAACGCCGCGTCGACCCGGTGCGAGCCGCGCTCCCGGGCCCGCTCCGCGCCCGCCTTGCGCACCCGGTCCAGCTCCGCGACGTCGTCCAGCAGGGACAACGCCCGTTCCCGCAACGGCCGCAGCTCCTCGATCACGGCATCGGCGACGGCGTCTTTCACCGCACCGTAGGAAGAGAACTCCGAAGCCAGCTCCGCCGGCGAGCCGCCCCGGCAGGCGGCCAGGATCTCCAGGAGGTTCGCCATCCCGGGCCGGGTGTCCGGGGCGTGCACCGGCACCGAGCCGCCGTCGGTGACCGCGCGGCGGATCTTGCGCCGGATCTGGTCGGGCTCGTCGAGCGCGTACACCACGCCCGCGCCGTCGCGCGACGACTTCGACATCTTGCGCGTCGGGTCGGCGAGGTCCTTGACGCGGGCGCCCGCGGGCGGCAGCACCGCGCGCGGGATCGTGAAGACCTCGCCGTAGGTGCCGTTGAACCGCTTGGCCAGCGTCCGCGTCAGCTCGACGTGCTGGCGCTGGTCCTCACCGACGGGTACCTCGTCCGCGCCCTGCAGCAGGATGTCCGCGGCCATCAGCGCCGGGTAGGTCAGCAGCGACAGCCGCACCCCGGCCTGGCCTTTCGATTTCTCCTTGAACTGGATCATCCTGGCCGCTTCGCCGTAGTTGCAGGTGCACTCCAGGACCCAGGTCAGCGCGCCGAGCTCGCGGGCCAGGTCGGACTGGACGAACACCCGCTCGGGATCGATGCCGGCGGCGATCAGCACCGCCAGCTGCTCGTGCGCCAGCGACCGGAGTTTCGCCGGGTTGTGCGGGGTCGTCATGCCGTGCAGGTCGGCGACGAAGTACAGGTCGTCGGCGCCGCCCTCGAGCGCCCAGCGCCGCACGGCCCCGAGGTAGTTGCCGAGGTGGACGTGACCCGACGGCGTGATGCCGGACAGCTTGCTCATGTGTCTTCCCTTCCGAGGAGGGCCCACCCCGGAGAAGGCACGAAAAAGGCCGCCCGTCCGGGGCGGCCGCTGGTGATCAGCGCAGGACTAAACGGCCGCCGAGGGCGGCCACCAGTTGGCGGTCTGCGCGTGCATGGCCCGACTATAGCCGGGTCCGTCAACAGTTGGCATCGTCCGGACGCGCGAGCGCGCGAACGGAGTTACCGTCAAGACATGTATGTCGTCCTGCTGAACTACACGGCCCCCACCGAGGAAATCGACTACGCGCTCCCGGACCACGTCGAATGGCTGAACAAGCAGTACGAGCACGGCCATTTTCTGGCGTCCGGGCGGCGCAACCCGCGCACCGGCGGCGTGATCATCACGCGCCCGATGCCCCGCGGGAAGCTCGACGCCATCCTGGCGACCGACCCGTTTTCCGTGAAGCACCTGGCGCAGTACGAGGTGATCGAGTTCTCGCCGACGAAGACGGCGCCGGAGCTGCGGCAGATCAACGAGGCCGTCCCGCACTAGGCGGCGAGTTCGAGCTTCGCCTTCTTCAGCGCCAGCACCGGGCACTTCTTGCAGCGCGGCTTGGACCGGCAGCACTTCTTCTTGACCTTGCCGGCCTTCATCAGCTTGCGCACGACCTTCCGCGGGTCCTTCGGCTTCTTGCCCACGCGCACGCTCCTGTCGGATCGGCAACCGTCACCGGTTTCCCACGTTAGGCCAGCCTAACCGCAGAGGGGGCGTGGGGCCGCTCACAAGAGGGCGGCAGGTAGACTAGGTGAGGTCCGCGTGTGACCAGAGCCGGTCACGGGATGCCTGACGGGCTTACGCGGCCACCCACCCCTTGAAGTTCAGGAGTTCCCGCGTGCCCGCAGCCAGCGCTACCGTCGAAACCGGCCGGCCGACCGGTAAGACCCGGCCCGACCTGCGCAATGTCGCGATCGTAGCCCACGTCGACCACGGCAAGACCACGCTGGTGGACGCGATGCTCCGCCAGTCCGGCGCCTTCGCCGAGCGCGCCGAGCTCGTCGACCGCGTGATGGACTCCGGTGAGCTGGAGCGGGAAAAGGGCATCACGATCCTGGCGAAGAACACCTCGATCCGCCGCCAGACCGAAGACGGCCCGATCACCATCAACGTCATCGACACCCCCGGCCACGCCGACTTCGGCGGCGAGGTCGAGCGCGGCCTGTCGATGGTCGACGGCGTCGTCCTGCTGGTCGACGCGTCCGAGGGCCCGCTCCCGCAGACCCGGTTCGTGCTGCGCAAGACCCTGGAGGCCGGCCTGCCGGTGATCCTGGTGGTCAACAAGGTCGACCGGCCGGACGCGCGCATCGCCGAGGTCGTCGAGGAGACCCACGACCTGCTGCTGGACCTGGCCGGCGACATCGAGGACGCCGATCTCGACGCGATCCTCGACCTCCCGGTCGTCTACGCCTCGGCGCGCGCCGGCAAGGCGAGCCTGGAGCAGCCCGCGGACGGCGGCCTGCCCGACAGCGAGAACCTCGACCCGCTGTTCGAGACGCTGCTGCGGCACGTCCCGCCGCCCGTCGCCGACCTCGACGCCCCGCTGCAGGCCCTGGTCACGAACCTCGACGCGTCGAACTTCCTCGGCCGCATCGCGCTGATCCGCATCCACGCCGGCAAGCTCCGCAAGGGCCAGACCGTGGCCTGGATGCGCGAAGACGGCTCGGTGCAGAACGTCCGCATCTCGGAGCTGCTGGTCACCGAGGCGCTGACCCGCGTCCCGGCCACCGAGGCCACCGCGGGCGAGCTGGTCGCGATCGCGGGCATCCCGGAGATCACCATCGGCGACACGCTGGCCGACGCGGAGAACCCGGTGGCGCTGCCCCGGATCACCGTCGACGAGCCCGCCATCTCGATGACCATCGGCGTCAACACCTCGCCGCTGGCCGGGCGCAACGGCGGCGACAAGGTCACCGCGCGGCTGGTCAAGGCCCGGCTCGACCAGGAGCTGGTCGGCAACGTCTCGATCCGCGTCCTGCCGACCGAGCGCCCGGACACCTGGGAGGTCCAGGGCCGCGGCGAGCTCGCGCTGGCCATCCTCGTCGAGCAGATGCGCCGCGAAGGCTTCGAGCTGACCGTCGGCAAGCCGCAGGTGGTGCTCCGCACGATCGACGGCAAGCTGCACGAGCCGTTCGAGCGCCTCTACATCGACTCGCCGGAGGAGCACCTCGGCGCGATCACGCAGCTGCTCGCGTCCCGCAAGGGCCGCATGGAGGACATGAGCGGCAACGGCACCGGCCGGATCAAGCTGATCTACGTGCTGCCCTCCCGCGGCCTGATCGGCTTCCGCACCGACTTCCTGACCGAGACCCGCGGCACCGGCATCGCGAACCACGTGTTCGAGGGCTACTTCCCGTGGGCGGGCGAGATCCGCACCCGGCACAGCGGCTCGCTGGTCGCCGACCGGTCCGGCCCGATCACCGCGTACGCGATGATCCAGCTGGCCGACCGCGGCACGTTCTTCGTCGAGCCGGGTGCCGAGGTGTACGAGGGCATGGTCGTGGGCGAGAACCCGCGCATGGAGGACCTCGACATCAACATCACCAAGGAGAAGAAGCTCACCAACATGCGCTCGTCCACCGGTGACGAGCTCGAGCGCCTCGCCCGGCCCCGCAAGCTGGGCCTGGAGGAGGCGCTGGAGTTCTGCGCCGCCGACGAGTGCGTCGAGGTGGCCCCGGACGTCGTGCGCGTCCGGAAGGTGACGCTGGACATCGCGACCCGCGCCAAGGAGCGTTCGCGGGCCAAGAGCCGCGAAAACAACTGAGCCCGCGCAGCGCGTGAAAACCTCCCGGCGGCCTCCGCCGGGAGGTTTTTTCGTGGCCCGGCGGTCACCGTCGGTGGACGATCGGCCGACGCGAAGTCACGAATTCCGCCGTTCTTCTCCTTATATCTTTATAGGGGTTCCGCGGGACTCGGCGCCTGGTGTTCACCACCCGGTGAATCCCGTCCCGTGTCCGGCGCGTGTTCGTTCCGCCGTTCCGGAACGGTCCGGGAACCCGGACGGCCGTCCCCGCGTCCTTCTCGATACCGGCCACCTTGGGGCGCCGGGCCCGGCCGATCCGGGTGTGGGAATCTCGGTTCCGGCCGCGGACGCGGCCGTGGGAGCATGGCTGACCCGATCGGCGGAACCTGGGAGGAACGGGCGTGCGGGTGAATCGCAAGGCGGTGCCGGTACTGGCACTCGCGGCCGTGCTGGTCACCGCCTGCTCGAACACCCCGCCGCCCCCGGTCGTCTCCTCGTCGGTGCCGCCCGCGTCGACCACCGGCAAGACGCCGTCGCAGATCGTCGTCGGAGTCGACGACGTGCTGGGCGGGTACAACCCGCACAACCTCGCCGACTCCTCGCAGGCCACCTCCGCGTTGTCGCAGCTGCTGCTGCCCTCGGTGTTCCGCCAGAAGGACGACGGCAGCACCCAGCTGGACAAGAACCTCATGAAGTCCGCCGAGGTGGTCTCGCAGCAGCCGTTCGTGGTCGCCTACGACATCCGGCCGGACGCGTCCTGGTCCGACGGCGCGCCGATCGCCGCCGAGGACTTCGACTACCTGCGCACCCAGATGCGCGACCAGCCCGGCGTGATCGGGCCCGCCGGCTACCGGCAGATCACCGACCTGCAGTCCCGCGAAGGCGGCAAGCGCGTCGAGGTCACCTTCGCCAAGCCGTACCCCGGCTGGCAGACGCTGTTCTCCGACCTGCTGCCCGCCCACCTGCTCAAGGACGCGCCCGACGGCTGGCGGGGCGCGCTCGCGTCGAACTTCCCGGCCGTCGCCGGGCCGTTCTCGATCAAGAGCCTCGACACCGCCCGCGGCGAGGTCATCCTCGAGCGCAACGAGCGCTACTGGGAGAAGCCGGCCGCGATCGACCGGATCGTGCTGCGCCGCTCCGACCAGAACACGCTGCTCGCCGCGCTGCGCAGCGGCAACGACCAGTTCGCGCTGGCCAGGACCACCGGCGACGAGCTCAAGCTGCTCGGCGAGCTCGGCCCCGCCGTGCAGCTGCACACCGTGGCCCGGCCGCTGGTCGCCGACATCCTGCTGCGCCCGGTCAGCGCCACGCTGCACGATCCCCAGGTGCGTGCCGGCGTCGCGGCGCTGATCGACCGGGCCAAGCTGATCACCGAAGGCGTCAACGGCGGCCCGTCGTCGCAGCTGCACGCCGACGCGCAGGTGAAGGCGCCGTCGGTGCCGGGCTACGCGGCGACCATCCCGCCCGGCCCGCCGACCGCACCCGACGTCGCGAAGGCCGAGGAGTCGCTGAAGGCGGCGGGCTACACCAAGACCGCGGGCACCTGGCGCAAGAACGGCAAGGCCCTCTCGCTGGTGATCGCCTCGCCGGGCACGCAGGAGCCGTACGCGACGATCGCCAAGGAGCTCAGCGGCCAGCTCGCCGCGCAGGGCATCGAGGTCAACGCGATCACGCCGCAGCCGCGTGACCTGTTCGGCGGCCTGCTCGCGATGCCGGTCGTCTCGGGGGTCCAGCAGCCGGCCGGCGACTCGGCGGGCAACGTCGGCGTCGACATCGCCGTGGTGCCGCAGGCGGTGGGCGGCGACACGGCGTCGGTGCTCGCGTCGACCTTCGGCTGCCGCCTGGAGCAGACCGCCACCGGAGCCGATCCGGCGAAACCCGTCGTACCGGGCAATTCGGCGGGGTTCTGCGATCCGGCGCTGCAGCCGTCGATCGACGCCGCGCTGTCCGGTTCGACGCCGATCACCGAGGCGCTCACCACCCTGGAGCCTGAACTTTGGCGTCAGAACGTGGTGGTCCCGCTGTTCCAGCTGGCTGACACCCTGGCGATCGGATCGGGCATCTCGGGCGTCACGCCGGGTCCCCCCATGGTGGGCCCGTTCGGGTCGGCCGTGAACTGGACTCGCGGCCCGAAGTAATCGCTCGGCTACGCATTCAGTACTACCGGGTGATCTTGACGCACGCCTTCGGGTGGGACGCCATGAATCCGTGAGGTAACCGTCGTATTTCTGGATGTCGGCTGGAAGTCACCCTTTGGTCACGATCGACCCTGAACTGGTGACTGTCGGTGCTTTTCCTTTCTAGCGTGCTCCCGCAGTGCGCCAGTTGAGTGTCGCTTGGCGTGTCGTAGGCTCCGGCACCAAACCGGAGCGGTGTGGGTCCTTGTCACAATTCAGGGACTCAGTGCTAGGAGGGCACACTTCATGAGGAGAACCAAAGCAGTCTCCGCCTTGTCGCTCGTCGCAGGCGCTTCGCTGCTGCTGAGCGCCTGCAGCGGGGGCGACTCGGGCTCGGGGAGCACCGACCAGAACGGCTCGTCGACCGACGTCAAGGCGATGGCGGTCGGCAAGGCCGAGCAGGGTGACTCGTTCAAGCTCGCGGACGTCAAGGGCTGGGACGGCACGGTCACGGTCGGGATCGACGACGGGTACTCCGGGTACAACAACAACACCCCGGACACCAACAGCTCGTACAACACCTACATCTTGACCACCGTCCTCGAAGACGCGTTCGTCCTCGACGGCAACAACAAGGTGCTGCTCAACAAGGACATCCTCGACTCGGTCGACGTGACGTCCAAGGACCCGCAGGTCGTCACGTACAAGATCAAGCCGAACCTCAAGTGGTCCGACGACGCGCCGTTCGACTGCAAGGACTTCTACCTGGCGTGGCTGTCGGGAAGCGGCCAGGCGAAGGGCTCGGACGGCAAGAACCCGTTCAACGCGGCCTCGACCACCGGCTACGACAAGATCAAGACCGCCACCTGCAAGGACAACCTGACCTTCGAGACGGACTACAGCGAGCCGTACCTCGACTACAAGGGCCTGTTCAGCGGCGTCCAGATCCTGCCGGCGCACATCCTCGAGAAGCAGACCGGCATCGCGGACATCACCAAGCTCGCGCCGAACGGTGACCCGGCCCAGCTGTCCAAGGCCGGCGACTTCTGGACGAACAAGTGGAAGGGCTTCGACAAGTCGATCATGCCGGCCTCCGGCCCGTACATGATCGACGCGTTCGACGCCAACCAGAAGGCCGTCACGCTGGTCAAGAACCCGAAGTGGGCGGGCGGCAAGGGCGGCCCGGCGAAGATCGTCGTGAAGGCCATGGAAGACACCAAGGCCATGGCGACCGCGCTGCAGAACGGCGAGATCGACGTCGCGGCGTCGACCCAGCCGGACGCCACCGCGGCCCAGACGATGAAGAGCCTCGCGCCGCAGGGTGTGGTCTACGGTTCCGCGCCGCAGCTCACCTACGAGCACCTTGACCTGCAGTTCAACCGCATGTTCAAGGACGACGCGCTGCGCAAGGCGTTCTTCGAGGCGGTCGACCGCAAGCCGATCGTCGACAAGCTGCTCAAGGAAGTCCAGGCCGACGCGGCTCCGCTGAACTCGATCGTGTTCTTCCAGGGTGAGCCGGGTTACACCGACCTGTACAGCAGCAAGGCGGGCCTGGGTGCCGAGGCGGCGGCGAAGACGCTGACCGACGCGGGCTGGACGAAGGGTGCCGACGGCATCTTCGCCAAGAACGGCCAGCGCGCCTCGTTCAAGATCACGCACAACCAGAACTCGCGCCGCAGCCAGACCGTCGAGATCATCATCTCGCAGGCCAAGGCGGCCGGCATCGAGGTCAAGGACGAGACCGACGCCAACTTCCTCAAGGGTGGCCGCGTCTCGACCGGTGACTACGACGTCGCGCTGTTCGGCTGGTCCTCCGCGCCGTTCAAGTCGCAGTCGCGCTCGATCTACGTCTGCCCGAACAACGGCGGTGACCAGAACTACCAGAACCTCTGCGACCCGAAGATCGACGACGCGTTCAACGCGGCCGTGAAGGCGACCGACGAGACCGTCAAGACGCAGAGCTACCAGGCCGCGGACAAGGCGATCGCGGACAAGTACGCGACCATCCCGCTGTGGCAGACCCCGTCCATGTGGGCGTTCAAGGGCATCGACCGCGTGTACATGCAGTCGTACAACGGTGCGCTCTGGAACGCCGGCGAGTGGGAGCAGAAGAAGTAGGGCTCGTCCCGCCTCTTCTTTCCCCTCGCTCCAGATGACCTGGGAGGTACCGGGGTCCGGCCACAAGCCGGGCCCCGGTACCCACCGGAAGTAGCTGTTGACCGTAGGGTTACCGCCACTACGGTAGACAACCGGGTAGCGGTCCAGCGCACTTCTGACGACCAGGCCCGGATGAGGAGCAGTTCGTTGAACCTGGTGATCTACATCCTTCGCCGTCTGGCGATATCGATTCCCGTCCTGCTGGTCGGGACCTTTTTGTCGTTCGTGATGGTCGCCGCCACCGGTGACCCGCTGGGCGAGCTCCGCCACAACCCGCAGATGAGCAAGGACGCCATCGAGGCCCTCTCCCACAAGATGGGGCTGGACCAGGGCATCGTGCCGCGCTACTTCTCGTGGCTCGGGCACTTCCTCACGGGTGACTGGGGCACGTCCATCGCACAGGGCAACGCACTCGCGCCGGTCGCCCCCAAGGTGATGGCCGCCTTCGCGGTCACCTTCAAGCTGGTCGTCGGTGCCGAGATCCTCGCGTTGATCATCGGCATCATCGTCGGCGTGCTCGCCGCGGTGAAGCAGTACTCGATCATCGACTACATCGCCACCACGCTGGCCTTCCTGCTGTTCTCCATGCCGATCTTCTGCGTGGCGATCGTGCTCAAGAACTACGCGATCGAAATCAACGGCTGGGTCCGCGACCTCGGCCTCTCCGACGTCCTCGGCAACCCGTGGCTGCGCACGACCAGCCCGGAGCAGCTGAAGACCGACGGTGTCGGCGACTTCATAGCCAGCACGATCGGCGCGTACCTGCTGCCGGTGCTCTCGATCATGGCGATCAGCTTCGCCGCGTACAGCCGGTTCCAGCGTGCCTCGATGCTCGAGGTCATGGGCTCGGACTACGTGCGCACCGCGCGCGCCAAGGGCCTGGCGAGCGGCCGGGTCATCTTCCGGCACGCGTTCCGCAACGCCCTGATCCCGGTGACCACGTTGTTCTCGGTGAACTTCGGCTCGGTGCTCGCCGGCGCGATCATCACCGAAACCGTGTTCAACTGGCACGGTATGGGCACATTGCTGGTGGAAGCGGTCTCGAAGAACGACACTCAGGTGATGATGGGCTGGCTCGTGGTGATCGCCACCAGCGTGATCGTCGCCAACCTGATCGCCGACATGATGTACGGCATCCTGGACCCGAGGATTCGCGTTGGCTGACTTGAACTCTCTTCTCGCGAGCGAGACCGCGGCCGCGGACGGCACCCTGCCCGCGGAGAGCCTGCCCGAACCCCGGAGTCAGGGCAAGCTGGTCCTCCGGAAGTTCCTGCACCACAAGCTGGCCATGGTGTCGACCGCCGTGCTGGTGCTGATCGTGCTGCTCAGCATCATCATGCCGATCTTCTGGAAGCACAGCTACGAGGACAGCTCGTTCCCGTCGTTCGCCAAGCCGAGCGGCGAGTTCCCGCTGGGCACCACCCAGGTCGGCAAGGACATGGTGTCGCAGATCCTGCGCGGCACCCAGTTCTCGCTGCTGATCGCCCTCACGGTGTCGATCCTGTCGACGGTCGTCGGTGTCGTTCTCGGCGCCATGGCGGGCTACCTGCGCCGGTTCACCGACTCGGCGGTCTCGCGGGTGACGGACCTGTTCCTGATCATCCCGCAGATCGCCGCGGCGGCCATCCTGGCGAAGGTGTTCGGGAGCGGCTCCTGGTACATCGTCGCGCTGGTGCTGGCGGCGTTCGGCTGGATGCAGATCGCCCGCATCACCCGCGCCGAAGCGATGTCGCTGTCCCAGCGCGAGTTCGTCGACGCGGCTCGCGCTTCGGGTGCCGGCACGTTCCGGATCATCTTCAAGCACCTGGTGCCGAACATGGTCGGCAGCATCACGGTCAACGCGACCCTCGCGGTCGCGCAGGCCGTGCTGGCGGAAGCCGCGCTGTCGTTCATCGGCCTCGGTGTCCAGCTGCCGGACACCTCGCTCGGCCGCGTCATCCTGGAGAACTACGCCCAGCTGCAGACGCGGCCGGCGCTGTTCTTCGGCCCGTTCGTCGTGCTCGTGCTGATTTCACTGACGATCAACTTCATCGGTGACGGTCTTCGCGACGCCTTCGACCCGCGTCAGCGGAGAATGAAGGCCTGAACGCGTGACGCGGGGGTGACCGGGATCCGGTCGCCCCCGCGTTCGTTTCAGGCGCGGAGATTGCCGGAACTGGGGGTTTCGGATGAATCTCGTGCTCTACGTGCTCCGCCGGCTGGCCATTTCGGTGCCGGTCCTGCTGGTCGGCACGTTCCTCTGCTTCGTCATGGTGGCCAACACGGGCGACCCGCTCGGGGAGCTGCGGAGCAAACCCGGCATCAGCGCGGCGGCGATCGCCGACACCGAGCACCGGCTCGGCCTCGACCAGAGCGTCATCGCGCGGTACTTCACCTGGCTCGGCCACTTCCTGACCGGCGACTGGGGGATCTCCATCGCGCAGGGCAACGCGCTGCAGCCGGTGGCGCCGAAGGTGATGGCGGCGTTCCGGGTCACGCTCGAACTGGTGCTGGCGGCGTCCGTGCTGGCGCTGTTCTTCGGGGTGCTGGTCGGGGTCCTCGCCGCGGTCAAGCAGTACTCGATCTGGGACTACATCGCGACGACGCTGGCGTTCCTGATGTTCTCGATGCCGATCTTCTGCATCGCGATCGTCCTCAAGGGCTACGCGATCCGCGCGAACATCTGGGTGCGCGAACTGGGCCTGGCCGACGTCCTCGGCGACCCGTGGCTGCGCACGACGAGCCCGGAGAGCCTCTCGGCGACCGGCGTCGGCGACGCGCTGGCGAAGTACGTCGGCGCGTTCCTGCTGCCGACGCTGTCGATCATGGCGATCACGTTCGCGGCGTACAGCCGCTTCCAGCGGGCGTCGATGCTGGAGGTCCTGGGCGCCGACTACGTACGCACCGCGCGCGCGAAGGGCGTCTCGAACAGCCGCGTGATCTGGCGCCACGCGTTCCGCAACGCCCTGATCCCGGTGATGACGTTGTTTTCGGTGAACTTCGGCGCCACGGTGACGGGCGCGATCATCACCGAGACGGTGTTCAACTGGCACGGCATGGGCACGCTGCTGGTGGAGGCGGTCAACAAGAACGACCCGCAGGTCCTGATGGGCTGGCTGGTGGTGATCGCGACGAGCGTGGTGCTGGCGAACCTGCTCGCGGACCTGCTGTACGGCATCCTGGACCCGAGAATCCGCGTGGGCTAGAAGCGCCCCAATGTGGCCTTCGGTGCGTCTCACGCACCCAAGGGGCCCTTCGGTGCGCCACACGCAACCAAGGGGCCCTTCGGTGCTCCTCCCGTGCCCCCGCGGGTGACGCTGGGCGGCGCGGCTGTGGCTACCTCCGCGATCTCACCGAGGGCGAGGATCCGCCGTGGGGCGGGTGGAAGTTCCCGGAGTGCTCGGTGTTCGCCGGCGCGCTCAACCACGCTGATCTGGGCGCGGTCCGCGCGTGGGTGGCGAAGGCGCCGTGGCGCTGCCCCAACGCCGTCCAGTTGCTCCTGCAGGACCAGCACGAGGTGTTCTTCCGGCTGTGGATGCTCCGCGACGGTCAGTTGCGGCAGTACGCCCCGGAGAAGCCCCACGAGGACGACCCGGACTTCGAAGACGGCTGAAGGCCGCCACCCGAGCCGGGTGGCGGCCTTCAGCCGTCTTCAGAGCCTCAGTCGGCCACCGGGGCCAGCCGGCCGGCCTCCCAGGCCGCGCGGCGCTCCGCCTGCAGCACCGGGTCCGCCACCGGGGCCGCCGACAACAGGCGCTTCGTGTACTCCTGCTGCGGCGAGTGCAGCACCTGGTCGCGGGTGCCGACCTCCACCAGCTTGCCGTGCTGCATCACCGCCACGCGGTCGGCCAGCAGGTCGACCACCGCGAGGTCGTGGCTGATGAACAGGCACGCGAACTGCAGCGACTGCTGCAGGTCCAGGAACAGGTCCAGCACGCGGGCCTGCACCGACACGTCCAGCGCCGACGTCGGCTCGTCCGCGATCAGCAGCGCCGGGTCGAGCGACAGGGCCCGCGCGATCGCCACGCGCTGGCGCTGGCCGCCCGAGAGCTCGTGCGGGTAGCGATTCATGTAGTGCCCGCCCAGCTCGACCTTGTCGAGCAGCGACCGGACGCGCGCCGACAGCGCCTTGCCGGAGAGCACCTTGTGCAGCACCATCGGCTCGGCGATCGACTCGCCGATCGTCATCTTCGGGTCCAGAGTGGACGCCGGGTCCTGGAACACGATCGAGAAGTACCGGCGAAGCGGGCGAAGCTCCTTCGCCGACATCTTCGTGATGTCCTTGCCCGCGATCGCCACCGTGCCCGACGTCGGGTCGAGCAGGCGGATGGCGCAACGGCCGACCGTCGTCTTGCCCGAGCCGGACTCGCCGACCAGGCCGACGATCTCGCCCTTGGCGATGGTCAGCGAGACGTCGTCCACCGCGCGGTTCTTGCTCTGGCCGCGGCGGCCGGGGTACTCGAGCACCAGGTTCTTGATCTCCAGGGCCGGCGCGGCCTCCTCGATCACGGCCTCGAGCTCTTCGTCGGCCAGCCGGATCTCCTCGGCGATCTTGGCCGCCTCGGTGCTGTCGGTGGCGATGCCGGCGTCGTCGAGCAGGCGACGCCCCTCGGGACGCTGGCCGAGCACCGGCACCGCGGCGAGCAGCCGCCGGGTGTAGTCCTCCTTCGGCGACGCGAACAGCTCGCGCACCGGCGCCTCTTCGACGATCTCGCCCTGGTACATCACGATGACGCGGTCGGCCATGTCGGCGACGACGCCCATGTCGTGGGTGATCAGCACGATCGCCGTGTCGAGGGTGTCCCGCAGCTTGCGCAGCAGGCCCAGGATCTCGGCCTGGACCGTGACGTCGAGCGCGGTGGTCGGCTCGTCGGCGATGATGACCTTCGGGTCGCACGCGATCGCCATGGCGATGACGACGCGCTGGCGCAGGCCGCCCGAGAGCTGGTGCGGGTACTGCTTGAACCGCAGCGGCGGGTTCGGGATGCCGACCATGTCGAGCAGCTCGATCGCGCGCTTGTCCGCGGCGGCCTTCGAGATGTCCAGGTGCGCGCGCAGCGCCTCGCGCAGCTGCCAGCCGACCGTGTAGACCGGGTTCAGCGCGGTCATCGGCTCCTGGAAGATCATCGCGACCTCGTTGCCGCGGATCTTCCGCTTCTCCTTCTCGGAGAGGCTGGCCAGGTTGCGTTCGCCGAGACGCAGTTCGCCGGCGATCTTGCTGGTCTTGGGCAGCAGGCCCAGCACCGACATCGACGTCACGGACTTGCCGGACCCGGACTCCCCGACCACCGCGACGATCTCGCCGGGCTGCACGTCGAACCCGATGCCCTTGACCGCGTCGACGACGCCGTCTTCGGTCCGGAACGACACGCTGAGGTCGGAAATGGACAGGACCGATCCTGACACGCCGGCGACGTCCGCCGAAGTTGCTTCAGTGCTCACCAGATGCCCTTCGTGGGGGTACAACGAGGCGCGACGCGGCGGTCGCGACTCGCGCGAGGATAACCGAGGGTGTCCCCGACTAAGGTCGGAGCACGGGAATTACGCTCAAGCCGTGATCTCCCCGGTACCGCGCAGGCTGCTGCTCGTCCACGCCCATCCCGACGACGAGAGCATCACCACCGGCGCCACGATCGCACGATACGCCGCCGAAGGCGCCGAGGTGACCGTGGTGACCTGCACGCTGGGCGAAGAGGGCGAGATCATGCCGGACCTGGCGGAGCTGGCCGGGCTGGGTGCCTGGGCCGCCGACCAGCTGGGCGGCTACCGCGTCGCCGAGCTGAAGGCCGCCTGTGCCGCGCTGGGGGTGTCACGGCATCGCTACCTGGGCGGGATCGGCCGGTGGCGGGACTCGGGCATGGCGGGCACGCCGGCGGCGGCGCACCCGCGGGCGTTCACCGGCGGCTCCGCCGGCGAGCAGGCCGCGCAGCTGGCGGAGATCCTCGACGAGGTGCGGCCCCAGGTCGTCGTCACCTACGACGCCTTCGGCGGCTACGGCCACCCGGACCACATCCGCGCGCACGAGATCACCATGGCGGCCGCGCCGCGGGCGGCGTCGGTGGCGCGCGTGTTCCACACCGTGACGTCGAGGGACGCGGTGCGTGCCGGGCTGGCCGCGCTGCGTGCCCGCGACGGCGTGACGTTCACCGTGCCGGACGACGACGAGCTGCCCGCGACACCGGACGAGGAGATCACGACGGTGCTCGACGTCACCGCGTACCTCCCGGCGAAGCTGGCGGCACTGCGCGCGCACGCGACGCAGCTGGCCGTGGTCGACGGGGACGTGCCGTACTTCGCGCTGACGAACCGGCTCGCCCAGCCCATCCCGGCGCGCGACACCTTCGTCCTGGCCCACGGGCCGGCCGAGGGTGCCGCGGACGACCTGTTCGGCGGGCTGTGACCGTGCCCGGGCCGCTGACGTGGGAGCAGAGGCTGTTCCTGCTGCTGCTCGTCGCCGACACCGTGCTGCTGGCCGTGCTGGAGCTGTTCTTCCTGCCGCTGCGGATCGGGGTCGTGCCGGTGCCGGTGACGGTGCTCGTCGGCGCGCTCACCACGCCGTGGCTCGTGTCGACGACGGCCAAGCTGGTGCGGCCGGGCCTTTCCTGGGTACCCCTGGCGGTGTGGGTGGTCGTCGTGTTCGGGGTCGGGATGCTGGGCCCGGGCGGCGACCTGGTGCTGATCCAGGACTGGCGCGCGCTGGTGCTGCTCGGCGCGAGCGCGCTGCCGGGCGCGATGGTGCTCGGCGGCGGGCTCGGCCGCGCGGCGGGAAGGAAACCGGGACGTGGCTGAGGCGATTTCCGACAAGCAGGTCGTGGCCGTGCTGCGGCCGTTCGTGCGGGCGTGCGGGCCGGTGCTCGACGCGCTGCGCGAGTCCGACCCGTTCGGCCTGCAGGCGCGGGCCCGCGACGACCTCGCCGGGGTCGAGTCCGGGCTGAAGGCCAAGCTGATCCACGGGCTGACGTCGGTGAAGGTGCCCGGCACGGCCGCGTGGGCGCGGATGACGGGCTACGACCGGTCGAGCTGGTGGATGAACCGCGTCGGCCGCTTCACGGCGCTGCTGACGGCGATCCCGGGCCTGGGCGGCGCGCTGGCCGACCGGCTGCCGGTGCAGGACGCGCTGGGCGCGGCGTCACAGGGACTGCTGTTGTGCGCGATCGCCGGCGAGTACGGCGTGACGGACGTCGGCACGCGGGTGCGGCTCATCGCGTGGGCGCTCTTCGACCGCGAGATCGACGCGGACCTCGCGGCCGGCAAGCACGCGGACCATGACGAAGCCGCGGAGGCGGACGAAGCGGCGAAGCTGACCGAAGAGCTGACGGCGTCGGAGAAGAAGCACGGCAAGGCGACGATCAAGGCGGCGGCCGGCACACTGTGGCGCCTCGGGCGCGCGTTGTACGGCATCACCGAGGAGCTGGAGAAGCGCCCGCACGGCAACTTCCTCCACCGCGCGGTCGGCATGCTGCCGATCGTCGGCGCGGCGGGCGACTACTTCGGCGAGCGGTCGGGCTTGAAGAAGGTCTGGAAACGCGCACACGTCTGGCTGACCGAGCGCCGCACCTGACTTCCCGCGCGGCGCCCGGCCCCAACCTCAGTTCCAGAACCGGAAGACGCTGAACCCGATCTGGGCACCGTCCACATAGCCCCCGAAGGCGCCGAAGAGCGCGTACGCGCCGTCCCAGAGCGCATTGTTCGCCGGGCGGAACAGCCACAGGACCGCGAACAGGATGATCGGTGCCCACGGGCGCACCTGCGCGCCGAACGCCCGCGCCTGCGGCGGCAGGTACGGCTCGATCGCGCCCCAGCCGTCGAGGCCCGGGATCGGCAGGATGTTGAGGATGAACGTCACGATCTGCAGCAGTGCCAGGTAGGACATCGCGATCACCAGGCCGCCGGACATCGGGACCAGCGACACGACCAGCGCCAGCGCCGCGCCGACGGCGAGGTTGCTCAGCGGCCCGGCCAGCGACACCCACGACGACGTCCCGCGGCTGCGCAGCGCGCCCCGGTTGATCCAGACCGCGCCGCCCGGCAGCGGGATGCCGCCGATGACGAGGAAGATCAGCGGAAGCACGATCGACAGAACGGGATCGGTGTACTTCCGGACGTCGAGACTGAGGTAACCCTTGTGGGCGACGCTGTAGTCGCCGCCGCGGTAGGCGACCATCGCGTGCCCGAACTCGTGCAGCGACAGCGACGCCACCCAGCCGGCGGCGACGAAGATCACGACGCCTGCCACGAGCAGCGGATCGCGGTCGCGGACGAAAACGGTGTTGATGTCGCCGAAGGCGGCCATCACGCCGCCGACGGTGGTGAGCGCGAGGATGCCGAGGAAGACCGGGCTGGGGCGCACTGCTGACTTCTGCACGGGTCCCAGTCTTCCGTATGCCCGGTGTGAAGTTACCGGCGTGTCCCCTTGCGCGATCGGGCCGGAACGTCCCCCGAACTCGCTACTCCGCTTGACCTGACCGCACTACACGGGTGTAATCACAGTGATGTCATTCGCCGCCGAGAGGGGACGGCGAGTGTCGTTTCACCACCGCCAGCCTGGGGAGTGCTAGGGAGCGAGGAGGCGGACGTGCGGTTGGAAGCCGATGGGAAGGAATGGGGGCACGTCATGAGTTGGGGCGAGATCCCGGAGCAGGCTCTGGGAGATCTCACCGAGCTCATCGATGCCACCGAAGAAGAGCAGGATTGGCAGGAACGCGCCCTGTGCGCGCAGACGGACCCGGAAGCGTTCTTCCCCGAGAAGGGCGGCTCCACCCGCGAAGCCAAGCGCATCTGCCTGGGCTGCGAGGTCAAGGACGAGTGCCTTGAATACGCGCTGGCCCACGACGAGCGCTTCGGCATCTGGGGCGGTCTGTCCGAGCGGGAGCGCCGGAAGCTGAAGAAACGAGCCGTCTGAAGGCGGAATCACCGGTGGTGCCTGCCGTCACCGGTGATTCCGCGTGGTGGACACGGCGTGGGTTCACCATCGGGTGACGGACCGAAGCCGTAGGGTGGCCGCACCGACCGCCGCCTGATCCGGAGTCCTCGTTGCCCCGCACCGCCGCGCCGCCCGCACCGCGCACCGCGCCCGTTCTGGCCATTGTGGTCTGTCACAACGGCGAAAACTGGCTACCGCTGGCGCTTTCTTCGTTGCGCCGCAGCACCGTCCGGCCCCGGCACGTCCTCGCGGTGGACACCGGCTCCACCGACGCGACCCCGCGGCTGCTCGCCGAAGCCGTCGCCGATCCCGGGCCCGACACGGCCCCCGTGCTTTCCGGCATCGTCACACTGCCGGGTGACACCGGCTTCGCCGCCGCGGTCGCCGCCGCCGTCGAGCACGCCACCGAACGCTGGGGCGACCCCGGCTCGTGGCTGTGGCTGCTGCACGACGACTGCGCCCCCGAACCCGACTGCCTGGACGAGCTCCTGCGCGTCGCCACCGCCACCCCGTCGGCGACCGTCCTCGGCCCGCTCGGGCTCGACTGGACCGACCCGCGGCTGATCGTCGAAGCCGGCCTCTCCACCGACGCGTCCGGCCACCGCCAGCAGATCGCCGCGCTCGGCGAAGAGCCCGCCGAGGTGCTCGCCGTGCCGAGCGCCGGCTCGCTCGTCCGCCGCGACGCCTGGGACGACCTCGGCGGCTTCGACCCGGATTTCCCGTTGCTGCGCGAGGATCTCGACTTCGGCTGGCGCGCCAACGCCGCCGGCGGGATCGTCCTGTCCGTGCCGACCGCGCGGGTGCGGCACGCCCGCGCCGTCACCACCGGGCAGCGCACGGCCGACGCGCTCGCCGGGCCGCTCGCCGCCGCGAACCGCGCACACGGGCTGCGCGTGTTCCTCGTGAACTGCTCGCCGTTTTCCTTCTGGCTGGGCATGATCCGGCTCCCGCTGCTGTCGGTGCTGCGCGCGCTCGCGTTCTTCCTGCTGCGCCGCACCGGCGAGGCGCGGGCGGAGTTCGCCGCCGCGACGTACCTCCTCGGCGGACGCGGCGGATTGCGCGCCGCACGGGCCCGGCGGCGGCGGAATCCGCGGCCGGGAACGGTTCGCGGGCTCTTCACCGGACGGTGGACGCGGCTGCGCAACGCCGCCCGCGCCGGCGTCGTCGGGCTGGTCCGGCGGGGTGTCGAGAACGACGTCGCGCTCGGCCGAGTGCCCGAAACCGTCGAAACCGAGTCCGCGTGGGTGACCCCGGAAGCGCTCGACGCGCGCGAGACCCGTCCGGTCGGGCCGGACGCGCTGCCCGCGGGCGCGCTGCGCGGGCTCAGCTCGCGCGGCTCCGGGCTACGCCGCCCGGGCACGCTCGTCGCCGTCGCACTGCCGGAGACACCCGCGCCGGAGCCGGCCGCCGAGACCGAGGAACCCGCCGAAGAGCCGGAACTCGTCTTCGTCGAAGTGAACCGGCGCCGGGTGCTCGCCGCGACGATCTTCGCGCCGCCGGTCGTGCTGCTCGTCGTGATGACCGCGCTGGGCCTGGTCGTCAACCGCGCCCGGCTCGGCCTCGACCTCTTCGGCGGCAAGCTGCTGCCCGTCGGCGGGCTGGGGGAGCTGTGGTCGTCGTACCTGGCGCCGTGGCACGCGGTCGCGGGCGGCACCGGCGCGCCCGCGTCGGCGACGCTGCCGGTGCTCGGCACGCTCGGCGCGGTGTTCGCGCCGCTCGGCGGCCCGGCCGCGCTGGTCGCGATCCTGCTCCTCGGCGACATCCCGCTGGCCGCGCTGAGCGCGTACGCGGCGACACGGCGGCTTCGCGTGCGCCGGTGGGTCCGCGCGGTCGTCGCCGCGGCGTACGCGCTGCTGCCGGCCGCGACCGCCGGGGTGGCGCAGGGCCGGCTCGACGTCGTCGTCGTGCACCTCGTGCTGCCGCCCGTCGCCGCGGGCATCGCCGGGCTGCTGACGCGCGCGGACACGCGGTGGCTGCACGTGTCGGCGCTGTCGGCGATCGGGGTGGCGCTGCTGGGCGCGTTCTCGCCACTGGCGCACGGGCTCGCGCTCGCCGGTCTGCTCGTCGGGTTCGTCGTGCTGCCCGCGCCGACCGGGCTGGCGCGGCGGATCGCGTCGGTCGGGATCGTGGTGCTGCTGCCGCTGGCGCTGCTGCTGCCGTGGCCGACCGTGCTGCTGCGGCATCCGGAACTGCTGGTGCAGGGCCTCGGCGGGGCGGCACCCGGCGTCTCCGGCACCGACCTGGCCGGGCTGGATCCCGGCGGGCCGGGCGCGTGGCCGATCGGGGTCGCGGTGATCGCGGCGGCGCTGATCGCGATCGTCGTCCGGCCGACGAAGCTCGCCGCCGGCGGGCTGGCGCTCGCCGCGCTGGGCGCGGGCGGATTGGTCCTGGTCCGGCTGGTCACCGCCACGCCGATGCAGGGCGGCCCGGCGGCCCACGGCTACGCGGGCGTGCCGTTGCTGCTCGTCGGCGCGGGACTGCTGTGGGTGGTGCTCGGCTCGTGGCAGCGCGGCGGGGCGGACGGTGTCCCGGCGGCCTGGCTGCCGAAGGTGTTCGCCGTCGCCGGGGTCGCGGTGTTCCTCGCGTTGGCGGCCGGCGCGGTGGTGGTCGGCGCCGACGGGCCGCTTCGCGCCGGTGCCCGGCCCGCGCTCGCGCCGGAGGTTTCCGCCGAGCTCGCGGCTTCCGGCCGTTCGGTGCTGGACCTGGCCCCGGACGCGACCCGCCAGATCGGCGGCCGCCTGCCCCACTACGGCGACGACGAACTGGCCCCGGCCCCTGGCACGCCCACGCGACTGGCCGCCTGGCGCCGGGACCTCGGCCAGGGCGACGCGGCGGCGGTCCAGCGTTCGATCGCCGCCGCGGCCGCCGCGGGGGTGCAGTTCGTGGTGCTGCCCCCGGGCGTCGACCCGCAGGCGTACGTGCCGCCGGCCAAGGACCTGGTGTCGGTGGCGGCGCCGACGTCGGACGGCCGCGGGGTGCTCCGCCTGCTGCCCCCGGCGGGCCAGGTGATCTTGATCTCGCCGGAACAGGCGAAGGCGGCGGTGACGGGCGGCGGCGCACCGGGCAACGCGCCGGGGGTCGCGCCGGTGCAGGCGGGGCTGCCGGACGTGCGGGTGCGCGTCTCGGACGGCCCGACCGGGCGGCTCCTGGTGCTGGCGGCCGAGCAGGAGGCGGGCTGGAGGGCGACGGTGGCCGGCAAGGCGGTGCCGATCGTGCCGGCGTGGGGTCACCAGGTGGCGGTGTCGGTGCCCCCGGCGTCGTCGGAGGTGACGGTCTCGTTCCCGGGCACCGAGCGCAACCTGTTGCTGCTGCTCCAGCTGGCGGCGGTGCTGTTCACGCTCCTGACGGCGGTCCCGGCCCGCCGCCGCTGACCCGGACCTTCAAGCGCCCCAAGGCGGCCTTCGGTGCGTGTGACGCACCCAAGGTGGCCTTCGGTGCGTGTGACGCACCCAAGGTGGCCTTCGGTGCGTGTGACGCACCCAAGGCGGCCTTCGGTGCGTGCTCCCATGCCCCCACCGCCACCCTCAGCGGAGGCGCGGCGCGCCGCTGCGTCGGTTCAACGCAACCAAGGCCGCCTTGGGCGCTCGGTCACTCGCCTTCGATGACGTCCGGTTCCACGCCGAGGTAGCCCGCCACCTGCTCCACCAGCACGTCGTGCACCAGGTCGGCCAGCTCCGACGGGTCCTTCGCCCGCGCCTCCAGCGGCCGCCGGTACAGCACGATCCGGGCGCGCGTCGGCATTCCCGTGCGGTCGACCCCGGCCGGGACCAGCCGCGACAACGGCACCTGGCCGTCGTGCAGCACGCCGTCCGACGGCGCCCGGCCGTTCTCGCGGACCTCCGGCACGTCGTCGACCGCCACGTCGAGCTTCGTCAGCTCCTGACGCCAGCGCGCCTCGATCGGCTCCAGCGCGTCGAGCACCAGCGCGTCGAACCGTTCCGCGCGGCTCGCGGCGGCGGGCAGGGTCGCCGGGTACAGCGTCCCGCGCAGGCCCCGGCCGTGCCGGTCCCGTCGCAGGCGCCGCCGCTGTCGGTAGTCACGAGCCGTCGCCACGTCCGGAAGTCTATGCGGTCGGCGGGTCGCAGCGCGTGTCGCCGGTACGAGCTTGCGGCGACGCGCTATCGTTTCGTTTCGTGCGGAGCGTACGGAAGTGTTCGCGTACTGGCTGTCTCGAGCCAGCTGTGGCCACGCTGACGTATGCCTACAGCGACTCCACCGCCGTCGTCGGCCCGCTGGCCACCGCCTCCGAGCCGCATTCGTACGACCTCTGCGAAGCCCACGCGCTGCGGCTGACCGTGCCCAAGGGCTGGGAAGTCGTCCGGCACGAAGGCGCCTTCGCCGCGCCGGACCCGTCGGCCGACGAGCTGACCGCGCTGGCCGAGGCCGTGCGCGAGGCCGGCCGCTCCGACAAACCCGCTCCCGCGCCCGAGCCGGACGGCCCTTCCGGGCGCCGCGGCCACCTGCGGGTCCTGCCGGGCCGCGCCTGAACGCGTAACCCACTCACCTCGCCGGTAGGCTTTCCGCGCGGCGCAGCGGGCGCCAGGACGACTATTCGCGGGGAGACGGCGTGCCAGACCTTTCGGGCATCGTGAAGGCCTACGACATTCGCGGCGTGGTCGGCGAGCAGCTCGACGCGGCGCTCGTCCGTGACTTCGGCGCCGCGTTCGCCCTGCTCATCAAGCCGGAGGCGCCTTCGGTGGTGATCGGCCACGACATGCGCGACTCGTCGCCGGGGCTCGCGGCCGCGTTCGCCGAGGGCGTGACCTCGCAGGGCCTCGACGTGGTGAGCATCGGGCTGGCCAGCACCGACCAGCTGTACTTCGCCTCGGGGTCGCTGAACCTGCCGGGCGCGATGTTCACCGCCAGCCACAACCCGGCCAAGTACAACGGCATCAAGATGTGCCGCGCGGGCGCGTCGCCGGTCGGCCAGGACACCGGGCTCGCCGAGATCCGCGACACCGTCGAGCAGGGCGTGCCCGAGTTCGAGGGCCAGCGCGGCACCATCACCGAGCGGGACGTCCTCGCCGACTACGCCGCCTACCTGCGCAACCTGGTCGACCTGTCCGGCAGCCGGCCGCTGAAGATCGTCGTCGACGCCGGCAACGGCATGGGCGGCCACACCGTCCCGACGGTCTTCGAGGGCCTGCCCATCGAGGTCGTGCCGATGTACTTCGAGCTCGACGGCAGCTTCCCGAACCACGAGGCCAACCCGCTCGACCCGAAGAACATCGTCGACCTGCAGGCGAAGGTGCGCGAGGTCGGCGCGGACGCCGGCATCGCCTTCGACGGCGACGCCGACCGCTGCTTCATCGTCGACGAGCGCGGCGAGCCGGTTTCGCCGAGCGCGATCACCGCGCTGGTCGCCGTCCGCGAGCTGGCGAAGGACCCGGGCGGCACGATCATCCACAACCTGATCACGTCGAAGGGTGTGCCGGAGATCGTCGCCGAGCACGGCGGCAAGCCGGTCCGCACCCGCGTCGGGCACTCGTTCATCAAGGCCGAGATGGCCCGCACCGGCGCCATTTTCGGCGGCGAGCACTCGGCGCACTACTACTTCCGCGACTTCTGGCGCGCCGACACCGGCATGCTGGCGGCGCTGCACGTGCTCGCCGCGCTCGGCGAGCAGAACGGCCCGCTGTCCGAGCTGACGAGCGCGTACTCGCGCTACGCGGCTTCGGGCGAGATCAACTCGACCGTGGACGACCAGGTCGCGAAGATGATGGCCGTCAAGGACGCCTTCGGCACCCGCTCGGGCGTCGAGATCGACGAGCTGGACGGCCTGACCGTGCAGCTGCCGGGCGGCGCGTGGTTCAACCTGCGCCCGTCGAACACTGAACCGCTGCTGCGGCTGAACGTCGAAGCCGCGAACGCCGAGGCGGTTCAGGGGCTGGTGGACGAAGTACTCGCGATCATCCGCAGCTGACCCGTCCACCGGTGGAGGGCGGGCTCCCGGGCCGAACTGTGTCCGGAAGGTGCCCTTCACCACACCTCACCGCGTGGTATGGAGGAACCATGGCCATCACGCTCGACGCCCAGCTCCTCGAGATCCTGGCGTGCCCGTCGCCCGATCACGCCCCGTTGCGGCCCGGGGCGCCGGACGACCCCGAGGCCGACGCACTGACGTGCACGGAGTGCGGCCGGGTGTACCCGGTCCGTGACGGGATCCCGGTGCTGCTCCTCGACGAGGCCACCTTGCCGGGGGACCACGGAAACTCCGATGCCGACAGTGCTTGACGACACGCTGCTCGACGACCCCGCGCGGCTGGCCGAGGCCGACAGCGCGGGGCTGCTGCGGGCCGCCGCGATGGCGGGCGCCCAGGTGCGGGCGACCGCCGAGATCGCCGCGGAGCTGGAGCTGTCCGAGCGGCTCGACATGGGCCGTCCGCGTGCGCTGGTGCTGATCGACCGGCCGGGCGTGAGCCGGACGGTCACGCGGCTGCTGGCCGCCCTGCTGACGCCGTCGTGCCCGGTGCCGGTGGTCGTCGCCGAGGTGGTGCCGAGCTGGATCGGCGCGCTCGACGTCGTGTTCGCCCACACCGACGACCCGGGCGACCGCGAGCTCGCCGCGTCGCTGGAGCGCGCCGCACGCTACGGCGCTTCGGTGGTGCTCTCGGCGCCGTCGGAAGGCCCGGTGGCGGCCGCCGTGGCGGGCAAGGGCCTGCTGCTGGCGCCGCGCGTCCCGGTGCCGCCGGAGCTGGCGTTCCCGCGCGGACTGGCCGCCGGGCTGCTCACCGCGAACGCGCTGGGCCTGCTGATCTCCGACGTCCAGGTGCTGGCCGACCAGCTCGACCTGGAAGCCGAGAAGGACTACCTGGCCCGCGAGTCGTTCGCGAACCCGGCCAAGGCGCTCGCGCTGCGGGTCGCCGACCGCGTGCCGCTGCTGTGGGGGCTCGACCCGGTCGCGGTGGCCGTCGGCGAGCACGCGGCGCACGCGTTCGCCGCCCACGCGGCCACGGTGTGCGACGTCGAGGACTATCGTCAGGCGCTCGCGCGCCCCGCCCTGCGGCGGGCGGCGCAGGCGAGTGGCGGAGAGCGTGACATCTTCGCCGATCCGGACGATCCATCAGGTGACATCCCCACCCGGGTGCTGCTCCTCTCGGTGCGGACCGGTCCGGCCACGGACGCGGCGCGCTACCAGGCGGAGGACCTGCTGCCCGGTGCGGACGTCATCGCCCCGGCCGAGGAGATCGAGGCCGACGAAATCGTGCGGGCCGCGGTGCTGGCGCTGCGGTTCGAACTGGCGGCGGTCTATCTCGGGCTGGCGGCGGGCAGCATCGGCGGCGCGGGCCGCTTCGCGCCCGCGACGGCGTGAGACCCGCCGAGCACCGGCCCCGGCCGGCGCCGAAGGAGTGGAGTTGAGGTGACAGTGGAGCTGCTGCGCAACGCGGTGCGGCCCTACGCCTGGGGATCGCGGACGGCGATCCCCGAGCTGCTGGGCCGTCCGGTACCCGCGCCGCACCCCGAGGCCGAGCTGTGGATGGGCGCCCACCCGGGCGACCCGTCGCACGTCATCGGCCCCGACGGGACCGAGCGGAGCCTGCTCGAGCTGGTCGACGCCGACCCGGTGACGCAGCTCGGCGAGCGGTGCGCGAAGCGGTGGGGTGGGCGGTTGCCGTTCCTGCTGAAGATCCTCGCGGCGGAGGAGCCGCTGTCGATGCAGGCGCACCCGTCGGCGGCGCAGGCCGCGGAGGGGCACGCCCGCGAGGAGCGGCTGGGCATCCCGCGGGACGCGCCGAACCGCAACTACCCGGACCCGACGGCGAAGCCGGAGCTGGTCTGCGCGCTGACGGAGTTCCACGCGCTGGCCGGGTTCCGCGCGCCGGACCGCACGGTGAAGCTGCTGAAGGCGATCGAGACGCCGGGGCTGGCGAAGTACACCGGGCTGCTGGAGGCGCAACCGGACCCGTCCGGGCTGCGAGCGCTGTTCACGACGTGGATCACGCTGCCGCAGTCGTCGCTGGACGCACTCCTGCCGGAGGTGCTGGACGCGTGTGTCCGGCACGTCCAGGAGCACGGCGAGTTCGCGGTCGAGTGCCGCACGATCCTGGAGCTCGGCGAGGCGCACCCGCGCGACGCGGGCGTGCTGGCGGCGTTGCTGCTGAACCGCCTGACGCTGCGTGCCGGCGAGGCGATCTACCTGCCGGCTGGCAACCTGCACCTGTATCTCCACGGCACGGCGGTGGAGATCCTGGCGAACTCGGACAACATCCTGCGGTGCGGCCTGACGCCGAAGCACGTGGACGTCCCGGAGCTGCTGCGCGTGGTGGACTTCGCGTGCGGTGAGATGCCGGTCCAGTGCGGCGACACCGGCGGCCGGATGGCGGTGTACCACACGGACGCGCCGGAGTTCGAGCTGTCGCGCGTGGAGTGGGCGTCCGGCCAGGACGACGAGATCGCGGTCGACAGCACGGGCCCCCAGATCCTGCTGTGCACGGCGGGCGACCTGCTGGTGACGGCCGACGACGGCGAGAAGGTGGAGCTGAGGCGCGGCCAGTCGGTCTGGCTGCCGGCGGCGGACCCACCGGTCCGAGTGCGCCCGTTGGCGGGCGCGCGAGCCCAGTTGTTCCGCGCGACGGCGGGAACCTGCGAGGACTGAAGCCGCGGCTTCTGTGTGCGTTCCGTGTGGCGGCATCCGAGACGATAAGGCTCATCGGGGGGACCCTGGTGCGCTGGTGCGCGCAGCCGGCCCGCTGGGGGTGGCGCCGGTCGGCACCCGCCCGGCGCCCGTGGGCTGAGGGTGGTGCCGTGAGGGGGCGGCACCACCCTGCTTCGCTCCCGGCTGTGCACCTGGTCGGGGAGGCCGGGCGTCGCCGGGGGCGGGGTTCGGTGAGGGGGAGTAGCCCCCGCTGCGGGCGCGGGTCGGGGGACGTGCAGGGCGGGAAGTGCCCGCTGGGCCGCTCGCTCCGACGCCTGGATCGGGTGGTCAGGACGGCGAGCAGCCGCCGCAGCGGTTAGAACGGTTCGGTCAGCGGCGACAGGGCTGGTCGGGGCGGCGGGCCGGTCGCGGGGATCGGCGAGGTTGCCCGTCCCGCACGGGCGGCGAGCATCGGCGCGGGGCTCAGACCGGTTCGGTCAGCGCCAGTAACGCCCGCCGCACCGCGGCCGCGCTCGCGTCGCGTGCATCGGCCAGGTTCGCCGCCTCCGCAGCCGCTTCCGAAGCCAATCCCTCCTCACCCACCCCTTCATACGCCCGCCGCAGCACCAGCCACGTCAAGCCCGTCGCCGATCTGCTGCCCATCTCGCGGAACTCGTCCAGGCACGCGCGCAACACCGGGATCGCCCGCGCCGCTTGGCCCTCGCCGATCCAGCTCGCCGCTATCGCTCGGGTGCACGACAGCTCCCGTGGGCGCTCGTCCAACTCCCGGGCCAGGTCACGGGCCTCCTCGAACGCCGCCGTCGCGTCGCCGCGGGCGCCCCTTGCCGCCGAGATCGCGCCCAATGTGCGCAGTGACTTCGCCAGTTCCGAACGCGCCATCGTGCCACGCAGCAACGCCACCGATTCCGCGATCGCCGTCGCCGCCTGTTCTTCCTCGCCCGTCAGCAGCGCTGACCACGCGTACCCGTGCAACGCCGTGCCGATCTGCCGCGCGTCGCCGGTCTCGCGGGCCGCCGCCAGGGCAAGCCGGTCGACTGTCCTGGCCTCGGTCACGCGGCCGAGTCGCAGCAGCGCCGCCGACTCCGCCGCCCGGACCAGCAGCGCCTCCCGTTCACCGTCCACAGTGAACAGCTCGCGAGCGCCGGCGGCCGTGTGCAGTGCCTCTTCCGCGCGGCCGAGCCCGATCAGGCAGTGCGCCAGGTTCGCCGAAACCCACGCGTGCGTGCGCCGATCTCCCTGGACTTCCAGCTCCTTCGCGCACTCCCGGTACGCGGCGGCCGCCTCCTCGTACTGCCCGCGCGCGTGCCGCAGCAGCGCCAGGTTGGCCTCCGCCACGACGGCCACCCGGCGATCCTCCGCCCGCGCCAGCACCGTCTCGTACGCCGCCCGCAGGTCCGCGTACTGCCCGTGCAAGTACAGGTACACGCTCAGCTTGTCCAGCAGCAGCAACGCTTCCCGCGCGTCCAGCGACCCGATCAGCGACATCAGGTTCGCGCGCTCGGCCGCGAACCAGTCGTCCGGACGCTCGAGCAGCCGAGCCACCAGCGCCTCCGGCAGCGGCTGCGCGAACGGCTCGTGGGCCACGGCCGGCATCGGCACCGTCCGGGGCAGGCGCGCCGCCGCCGCGTCCGCGAGCGCCAGCGTCGCCGCCAGCACCGTCGGCGCGCCGCCCTCCTCCGCCGCGCCTTCCGCCGCGTACAGCCGGACGAGGTTGTGCATCCGGTAGCGGCCTTCGCCGGTCGCGTCCGGGCCGTGCGCCTCCAGCAGGCTCGCTTCGACGAGCTCTTCGACCGCCTCGTCCGCGTCCGCGCCGATCAGCGTCGTGACCGCCCAGGCGGGCAGATCGGCGACGCGGCACCGGCCGACCAGCCGGAACGCCCGCCGCGCCGCCGGCCGCAGGCCGTCGTAGCTCAGCGCGATGCTGCCGCGGACGGCCAAGTCGCTGACGGTCAGCTCGTCGAGACGGCGGACCTCGTCTTCGAGACGGCCGGCCAGTTCCGCGACCCGCAGGTGCGGCCGGATGGCCAGGCGGCTGCCCGCGATCCGCAGGGCGAGCGGCAGGCCCGCGCACGCGTCGATGATGCGCTGCGCGTCGGCGCGCTCCCGGGCCACCCGCGGCCCGGCGAGCCGGTCCAGCAGTTCGGCGGCCTCCGCGCCGGACAACGGCCCGACGGGCAGCCGGTGCGCGCCCGCGAGCCCGCTGAGCCGCTGCCGGCTCGTCACGAGCACCGCGCAGCCCGGCGTGCCCGGCAGCAGCGTGCGGACGTGCTCGGGGTCGGCGGCGTCGTCGAGCACCACCAGCACCCGCCGGTCGGCCAGCCGGCCGCGGAACACCGCCGCGCGGGCGCGGACGTCGTCCGGTACCGCGGGGCCGGGGACGCCGAGCGCGCGCAGCAGGTCGGCCAGCACCGCGCCGATCTCGCGCCCGCCGAGCGGGACGTACAGCTGCCCGTCCGGGTACTGCGCGCGCAGCCGGTGCGCGGCGCGCACGGCGAGGGTGCTCTTGCCCGCGCCCGGCTCGCCGCTGAGCACGGCGACCGGGACGCCGTCACCGCCGCTCAGCACCGCGGCCAGCTCGGCCAGTTCGGCGGCGCGGCCGGTGAAGTCGCCGATGTCGGGCGGCAGCTGGCACACCGGCCACGACGGCGGCGGCAGCCGCGGCACGGGATCCTCCCCGCGCAACACGGCGGCGTGCACCCGGCGGACCTCGGCGCCCGGTTCGACGCCGAGCTCCTCGACGAGCGTGGCCCGCAGCCGCCGGTAGACCTCCAGTGAGTCGCCCTGCCGCCCGGCCCGGTGCAGCGCGGTCATCAGCTGCGCGGCCGGCCGCTCCCGCAGCGGGTGCTCGGTGAGCACGGCCTGCAGCTCGCCGGTCAGCTCCCCGTGCCGCCCGGCGGTGAGCTCGGCGTCGACGCAGTCCTCGAACACGGCGAGCCGCTCGGACTCCAGCCGCGCGATGTCGGCGTCGAGCCGCGGCACGTGCAGCCCGGCCAGCACGGGCCCCCGCCACTGCGCGAGCGCCCGCCGGTAGTGCCGCGACGCGGTGCCGGGATCCCCGGCCCGCTGCCCTTCGGCGACGGCGGACCGGAAGACGAGCAGGTCGAGCTCGTCCGGCTCGACGTGCAGCCGGTAGCCGAGCGGCCCGTGCCCGACGCGCAGGCCGTCGATCCGGTCACGCAGCCGCGAGAGGTAGGTGTGCAGGTTGGAGGCGTACGACTTCGGTGGCCGTTCCGGCCACAGCGCCTCGACCAGCACGTCGGCATGGACGTACTGGCCGGCGTTGAGCAGCAGCACGGCCAGCAGGGTGCGCTGCCGCTCACCGCGCAGGGTGAGCCAGCGCCCGGGCGCGCTCTCGACGGCGAGCGGCCCGAGCACGCCGAAGCGAGCCATGTCCACCTCCCCCGGGTCCCGGAACGGCCACCGTAGCGAAGGCCACCGACAAAACCCGGCGGTGCGGCGCGAGGCCCCGCGTCAGGTCCTCTAGGCTCCAAACCGGCAATTCGGGAACTTCGGCAGGGGAGCGATCGTGTCAGCTGGAGGCGGAACCAAGGCGATCATCGCCGCGCTCGGGGCCAACGCCGGGATCGCGGCGGCGAAGTTCGCCGGCTTCCTCGTCACCGGGTCGTCGTCGATGCTGGCCGAGTCCGTGCACTCGCTCGCCGACACCTCCAACCAGGGCCTGCTGCTGCTCGGGCAGAAGACGTCGAAGCGCGCCGCCGACCGCGAACACCCCTTCGGCTACGGCCGGGACCGGTACTTCTACTCCTTCATCGTCGCCCTGATGCTCTTCACCCTGGGCTCCGCCTTCGCGATCTACGAAGGCATCCACAAGGTCGGGCACCCGGAACCGCTCGAATCGCCGATCGTCGCCGTCGTCATCCTGCTCGTCGCCGTCTGCCTGGAGGGCTACAGCTTCTACACCGCCATCGGCGAGTCGCGGAAGATCAAGGGCGACGCGAGCTGGTGGGGCTTCATCCGCCAAGCCAAGGAGCCCGAGCTCCCGGTCGTGCTCCTCGAGGACGCCGGCGCGCTGCTCGGCCTCGTCTTCGCGCTGCTCGGCGTCGGGCTGTCGGTCATCACCGGCGACCCGGTCTGGGACGGCATCGGCACCCTCGCGATCGGCGTGCTGCTCGGCGTCATCGCCGTCATCCTGATCGTCGAGATGAAGAGCCTGCTCATCGGCGAAGGCGTCACCGAGCCGGTGCTGGCCACGATCGTCGACGAGCTGGCCGCGGGCAAGGTCGAGCGCGTCATCCACATCCGCACCCAGTACCTGGGGCCGGACGAACTGCTCGTCGCGGCGAAACTCGCGCTGGTGCCGGGCCTCGACACGGCCGAGGTGGCCGCCGCCATCGACGACGCCGAAGCCCGCGTCCGCGCCAAGGTGCCGGTCGCGAAGCTGATCTACCTGGAGCCGGACCTCGACCGCAGCCTTGCCGGGTAGCCCTTCGGCAAGCCGTCACGGTCCTGACCCGTTAGGGTGACTTACTGCGATACATGCAGGCAGGCCGCGGGAGGTCAACGGTGCCCGGAACGGGATTGTGGCGCACTAAATCGATCGAACAGTCCATTGCGGACACCGACGAGCCGGAGACCAGGCTCCGGCGCAACCTGAGCGCCTGGGACCTCACGGTCTTCGGCGTCGCGGTCGTGATCGGTGCCGGCATCTTCACGCTGACCGCGCGCACCGCCGGTGACTACGCCGGCCCGTCGGTCTCGCTGGCCTTCGTCTTCGCCGCGATCGCGTGCGCGCTGGCCGCGTTGTGCTACGCCGAGTTCGCCTCCACCGTGCCGGTCGCCGGCAGCGCCTACACGTTCTCCTACGCCACGTTCGGCGAGTTCATGGCGTGGATCATCGGCTGGGACCTGATCCTCGAGCTCGCGGTCGGCGCGGCCGCGGTGTCGAAGGGCTGGTCGGTCTACCTCGAGACGGTGCTCGGCTACCTCTTCGGGAAGGGCACCAAGACGACGTTCGACATCGGCGGGCTCACCGTCGACTGGGGCGCGCTCGTCGTCGTGGCGGTCCTGACGACGCTGCTGGCCCTCGGCACGAAGCTGTCTTCGCGGGTCTCGATGGTGATCACCGGCATCAAGGTCGCCGTCGTGCTGTTCGTGATCATCCTCGGCATCTTCTACATCAAGGGCGCCAACTACTCGCCCTACATCCCGCCCGCCGTCACCGGCTCCGCGGCCGAGACGGGGGTCGACCAGTCGCTGTTCTCGCTCATCGCGGGCGGCGCGAGCAGCTCGTTCGGCGTCTTCGGCCTGCTGGCGGGCGCGTCGCTGGTGTTCTTCGCCTTTATCGGCTTTGACATCGTCGCGACCACCGCGGAGGAGACGCGCAACCCGCAGAAGGCCGTGCCGCGCGGCATCATGGGCTCGCTCGCCATCGTCACGGTGCTGTACGTCGCGGTGTCGCTGGTGGTCGTCGGCATGACGTCCTACAAGGACCTGGCCACGTCGGCGGGCGACGGCAGCCACAAGACCCTGGCCACGGCGTTCGCCGCGAACGGCGTCGACTGGGCGGCCAACATCATCTCCTTCGGCGCGCTGGCCGGCCTGACGACCGTCGTGATGGTCCTGATGCTCGGCCAGGTCCGGATCATCTTCGCGATGTCGCGCGACGGCCTGATGCCGCGCGGGCTCGCGAAGACGGGCGAGCACGGCACGCCGAAGCGCGCGACGCTGATCGTCGGTGGCCTGGTCGCCGTCGCGGCGACGTTCTTCCCGGCGGACAAGCTCGAGGAAATGGTCAACGTGGGGACGCTGTTCGCGTTCGTGCTCGTGTCGGCGGGCGTGCTGATCCTGCGCCGGACGCGGCCCGAGCTGCCACGCGCGTTCAAGGTGCCGCTGGTGCCGCTCATCCCGATCCTGGCGATCCTCGCCTGCCTGTGGCTGATGCTGAACCTGACGGTGCTGACCTGGCTCCGGTTCGTGGCCTGGATGGTGCTGGGCGTGCTGATCTACTTCGGCTACAGCCGGCGCCACTCGCTGCTGGGCAAGCGGCAGGCCGAGGGCGTCGGGGAGCCCGTGAGGGACTAGCCCGCCACTCGTTCGTGGAGCCCCGCCGACCTGCATCCCGCAGGTCGGCGGGGCTTTTTGCGGCGGGTTCACCTCGGCCGATCTTGCTGTTCGCGCGGATAAGGGGACCCCATGTAGCAGGCAGAGTGACGTGCGATACCTTTCGATCCTTCGCGTCGCACTGACGGGCTAATTACAGCAGCGTGATTTGCACGCTCAGTGGTGCCGCGATCACAACTTTCGCAAGTGCTCTCCCCGCCGGTACAGGAGTTCCGAATGCGCAGACGTACCTTCCGCGGCGCCGTCGCGATCATGGCGCTGACCACCGCCGCCCTCATCGGCACCGCCGGCTCCGCGCTGGCGTGCGTCCCCGGTGACGACCGTGCCGAAGGCACCGTCGGCAACGCCACCACGTGCGAGGACATCGGCCTCGGCCAGGCCCTCGACGTGACCGACCAGCTCCAGGTCACCGGCGGCACCACGAAGGACCAGTACCTGACGGTCACCGGGGTCGCCAAGGGCGTCACGGTCGCCGCGATCGTGGTCAAGGGCGGCGACGAGTACAACACCTACGTGCCGGGCAAGAAGGGCCTGCCGGGCACCCCGCCGTGGGAGAAGCTGCACGCTCCGATGGTCGGCAAGGACTCCAAGAACGTCCCGACGATCAGCCACTGGTTCGCGTGCGGCGCGAAGAAGGGCACCCCGCCGACCAAGACCTCCACGCCGCCGACCAAGACGTCCGCGCCGGCCACCAGCACCAAGCCGAGCGCTCCGGCGACGTCGGACACCTCGGTCGCGCCGACCAGCACCACCGCTCCGGCCGCCGTCCCGGCGGGCAACGAGTCCGGTACCGGTGGCGGCCTGGCCAACACCGGGTTCGACAACAGCTGGCTGATCTGGGTCGCGGGCCTGCTGCTGGTCGCCGGTGGCGGTCTGCTCGCGCTGCTGAAGTTCCGCCGCAAGGCTTCCGAGTGACGTTCTGACTCGGTCGAAGGCCCCTCGCCCCGGCGAGGGGCCTTCACTTTTTCGGGGGAAAGTCCCCGAACAGTGAGCCCTGCTCGCCCCAGGACGGCTTGCCGAGGCCGGCGGCCATCGCGACGGCGTGGTCCCATTCCGCGTCGACGACGTAGTCCTGGTGCTTGAGCACCCCCGGCGCCCAGCGGTGCCGCCCGGTCGGGCCGCGCAGCGGGTCCGGCAGCCAGTGGTCGCCGCCGAGGATGAGGACGCCGTTCTCGTCGGCCTTCGCCGACACCGGCCCGCAGCCGCCTTCGGGCAGGTAGCCGACGCCGTGCAGGCGCTGCTCGGCGACCGAGTGCCGCCACGTCGTCACGCCGCCGCCGAAGATGTCGGTGCCGCGGCAGAGGGCGCGCCACCGGCCGTCGAGGTCGGCGAAGAGCTTCTCGAGCGCTTCCTGCGGCAGCAACGCCGGGAACGCGCGCTGGTAGCCCCACTGCAGGGGTGAGCCCGCGGTCAGCACGCCGACGCGTTCGTGGTCCGCTTTCGGCAGCTCGGCCGTCAGGCGGGCGGCGGCCATGATCGTGAGCAGGCTGCCGAGGTTGTAGCCGGAGAGCACCACCCGCGTCCCGGGTTCGGCGAGGTGCTCGCGCGCCCGCGCGGCGAGCTCCGGGACGACCTTCAGCGCGTAGCACGGCGGCACGGTCGGGTGCGCGGCCCGCGGCCAGAAGCAGACCAGGTCGGCCAGCGCGCCGAGGTGGCGGCTGCGCTGCGGGGTGCGCGCGGCGGTGTAGACGACGCGCAGCAGGCCCGCGGCGAGCGCGCCGAGGGCGAACACGCCGATCGCCGACAGCGGCCCGAACCAGCCGGGCACCAGCCCCAACCCGAACCGCAGGACCAGCAGCGCCGCGCCGCCCGCCGACATCGCCGACGCCACGGTGAGCGCCAGGTGGTGCAGGTGCCGCCGTTCCCATGCCGACCGCGCCCACGCGGCGGCGGCCTGGGCCTCCTGCCGCTCGTCGTGTTCCATCAGCTCGACGATCGCCGGGATGCCGCGGCGCAGCCGGCGCAGCGGCACGGCGACCGCGAAGCCCAGCACGCCCAGCACCGCGGCCAGCGCCAGCCCGGCGCCCCACAGCACCGTGACCAGCTGGTACGTGTCGGGCACCCGCAGCAGCCCGGCACCGGACAGCCGCCGGACGGCTTCGGCGAGGCCGGCGCCGAACCCGCCGCCGAGCAGGCCGGCGAGCGCGAGCACCGGCGCGGCCGCCCAGCCGCCCGCCCACGGCCGCAGCCGGCGCGGCTTGTGCTTCCAGCCGGGCCGGGCCAGCAGCGCGGCCGGGGCGAGGAACAGCGCGAACAGCACCGTGACGGCGACCAGTCCCGCGCCGAGCCCTTCGACGACGCCGTCGGTGCCCGGCAGCGGACCCGGGCCCGGCCGCAGCCGGGCCGCGGCCACGACGACCAGCAGCGCGGCGAACGCGATGACCGCGGGCCGGGCGAACCGGCCGGTGTCGACGCCGATCGCGGCGGCGGCGACGGTCGCGAGGACCAGCGCGAGCGTCACGATCCAGACGACGAGGTCGAAGACGTTGCCTGGCACCCGGAAGGGGCCGCCCAGCAGCAGCAAGGCCACCGAGACCAGCGCCGCGACGGTGTGCAGGCAGCGCAACGCCGGCGTCTCCGGGTCGGCGCGCATCCGCAGCGGGCCGTCGGTGAGGTCGCCGTCGGCGTGCACCGCCCACGTCGCCGACGAGATCCGGTGCAGCACGAAGATCACGGCCAGCAGCGGCAGCACGCCGACCGTGATCCGGGCCGGCACCGAGCGGAGGACGTCGGGCACGACGGGCAGGCAGCCCGACCCGGGGGCCAGGCACTGCGCCGCGAGCAGGTCGAGCGCGATGGTCGCGAGCTGGGCCATCAGCAGCATCGTCAGCAGCAGGGCGCCGACGCGCAGCAGGCCCCGGCACACGGCGCCCAGCACGCGCGGGAGGCGACGGCCGGGCGGGGCCGGTGGCAGCATCCAGAAGGCCACGTTGGCCAGCGAGAACGGGAACAGCAGCGCCCAGGTCGCCTTCGCGGCGCCGCCGGACGTCATGCCGTGCCACAGGTAGCCTTCGAGGGTCCGCGGGATCGTCCGGCCCAGCGCCGGCAGCACGGGACCCGGCGCCGGGCGCCGCAGCCGGTCCGCCGGCCGGATCACGCGGCCCAGCCCGTCGCCGGCGACGTCGACGGTCGCCACCGCGTCGAGCAGCGTCTCCCCGCTGGTGCCGACGAGCCCGGCGACGCGGATTTCGACTACGCGGGTGTCCGGGCCGGGCATGGGCACGGTAAGGGTCTCCTAACCGTTCTAGGGAAGGTCGAGCGGACAACGGTAGTGTTCCGGTGTCATCGAGTCTTGGAGGAATCGCCACTATGCCCCCCGAAAGCGTTGCGAAGCGGCACGAGACCCGCAACGGCGTCGAGTTCGCCGTCGCCGACCTCGAGGCCGCCGAGTTCGGCCGCAAGGAGATCCGCCTCGCCGAGCACGAGATGCCGGGGCTGATGGCGCTGCGGCGCGAATACGCCGAGGTCTACCCGCTGCGCGGTGCGCGGATCTCCGGTTCGCTGCACATGACCGTGCAGACGGCGGTGCTGATCGAAACCCTGGTCGCGCTGGGCGCGGAAGTGCGCTGGGCCTCCTGCAACATCTTCTCGACGCAGGACCACGCGGCGGCCGCGGTCGTCGTCGGCCCGCACGGCACGCCCGAGGAGCCCAAGGGCGTCCCGGTGTTCGCGTGGAAGGGCGAGTCGCTCGAGGAGTACTGGTGGTGCACCGAGCGGATGCTCACCTGGGACGGCGAGGGTCCCAACATGATCCTCGACGACGGCGGTGACGCCACGATGCTGGTCCACAAGGGCACCGAGTACGAGAAGGCGGGCGTCGTCCCGTCGCCGGACGACAACGACTCCGACGAGTGGAAGGTCTTCCTCGAGCTGCTCCGCAACTCGGTGGCGGCCGACACCGGCAAGTGGACGAAGATCGGCGAGGGCATCCGCGGCGTCACCGAGGAGACGACGACCGGTGTCCTGCGGCTCTACCAGCTCGCGGCGGCCGGTGAGCTGCTGTTCCCGGCGATCAACGTCAACGACGCGGTGACGAAGTCGAAGTTCGACAACCGCTACGGCATCCGCCACTCCCTGATCGACGGCATCAACCGCGGCACCGACGTGCTGATCGGCGGCAAGGTCGCGGTGGTCTGCGGCTACGGCGACGTCGGCAAGGGCGCGGCGGAGTCGCTGCGCGGCCAGGGTGCCCGCGTGATCGTCACGGAGATCGACCCGATCTGCGCCCTCCAGGCGGCGATGGACGGCTACGCGGTCCGCAAGCTCGAGAGCGTCCTGCCCGAGGCCGACATCATCATCACCACGACCGGCAACAAGGACGTCGTGCTGGTCGAGCACATGGCGAAGATGAAGCACCAGGCGATCCTGGGCAACATCGGCCACTTCGACAACGAGCTCGACATGGCGGGCCTGGCGCGGTACCCGGGCATCCGCAAGATCAACATCAAGCCGCAGGTCGACGAGTGGGTCTTCCCGGACGGCAAGAGCATCATCGTGCTGTCCGAGGGCCGGCTGCTCAACCTGGGCAACGCGACCGGGCACCCGTCGTTCGTGATGTCGAACAGCTTCTCCAACCAGGTGATCGCGCAGATCGAGCTGTTCACCAAGCACGAGGAGTACGACAACGAGGTGTTCCGGCTGCCGAAGAAGCTGGACGAGAAGGTGGCCCGCATCCACCTGGAGGCCCTCGGCGGCGAGCTGACGAAGCTGACCAAGGAGCAGGCGGAGTACATCGACGTCGACGTCGAAGGACCGTTCAAGCCGGAGCACTACCGGTACTGAGTTTGTCGGTTTTCGCAGGTCAGGGCCGCCCCGGAAGTGTCGGGGCGGCCCTGCTGTCTTGCGCACGCGATCGACGGCGAGCTGCCCGCCCGGCTCGAGCCCGCAAACGCCGAGCCGCGGCGCGGACTGGCCCGCGCCAAAGCCCGCGCGAAACATCGAGGCCGCCGGAGAGACGGCCGCGGCTCAGTTCCACTCCACCGCGACCCCGGCCAGCCCCGGCCCGGCGTCGCTGAAGAACGCGCTGCTCACCCCGCCCATGTCGCACGCCAGCTCCTCCGCGACCACCGGCAGCGCGTCATCCCGAGCCCGGACCTGACGCGTACACCGGGCCGGCAACGCGTTCCGGTCGAACCGCAGCTGGACGAGATAGCTCGCACACCGGTCCCGTAGCATCCGGTAGTACCCCGGCGACGCCGAGCCCGAGTCGTCGCGGACCTCGAAGCAGAACACGTGGATGTCACCCTCCGCGAGCTTGCGGTCGAACAGCAGCTCCGTCGCCATCGTGTCCGCGTCCGGGTTGCGGCGCATCCGGCCCACCCGGCAGCCCTCGTCGGTGATCAGCTCCACGTCGTCGATGCGGCAGCCCGGGTCGCCGTTGTACACCGTCAGGTAGCGGTCCGGGCCGTGGCGCCGGGCGCGCGTCACCAGCCGCGTGCGCAGGCTGACCTGGCGGTGCTCGGCGTCGAACGTGATCGTGTCGTGCACCGACAGCAGCTCGAGGTCGGCGTTGTAGTGGTTCGACGACGGGTACGCGCCCAGCTCGGCCAGCAGGTCCTCGACGATCGACCCCATGTCGCCGGAGCGCAGGTCGTGGAACGACGCCGCCGGCTGGTGGCCACGGCGGACCAGCCGGGGTCCGATGAGCACCACCAGCGCGTCCGCGGGCAGCTGGAGCACCGACTCCAGGGCCCGCACCGCAGGCAGCGCCTTCGGCACCTCGGGCTGGCGGAGCCCGCGCTGCCAGTAGCTCAGCGTCGACTGTCCGATTTGGACGCCGCGTAACGCCAGGTGGGCGCGCAGGCGAGCCAGCGAGAGGCCGCGGTAGGCGATGGCCAGCCGCAGGGCGTGGTGGAACTCGCCGGTGCGGAGTGCCTCGGTCAGCTCTTTCGGCAGTTCGGCGACCGATGCCCGGGTCGTGCGCGCGCCATCGATGATCAGTGGGAGGTTCCCGTCTTGTGCCACCGCTCGTCCCTTCACCCGACCAGTGTGTGCGCTGGGCGTGAACACCGCGGAACGTTCACGTTAGCAGCGTAGAGTGGCCCTGCCGACCCCCGTTCAGGGTGGTTGGCCTCGTTGTGGTGACTGTTCCGCGTTCCGGCTGTGACCCGGAACGGTCCGTTCCTCCGGATGGCGTTCTTGCTCCGGGTGACCGCGTTGTTCACCGTTGTGACCACCGCTGGTTCGCCCCACTTCTCGGCAGGAGGCCGTCCGTGCTGGTGAAGTCGAGCCAGGCTCACGTCGTCCTGGCCGTGAGCCTGATGTTGTGCCTGGTCGCGCCGGTCACCGCCGGAGCCGCGCCCGGAGTACCGCCGACCTACCGCAACCCGATCGTGTCGCAGCTCCAGCAGAAGAACCAGTGGTGCTGGGCGAGCTCCGGCGCCACCATCGCGGCCTTCCACGGCGCCGCGGTCAGCCAGACGCGCTTCTGCCAGCTCGCGCACGGCGAGAGCGGCCAGGACTGCGCGAACCTGCCCGGAACGCTCGCCGACCCCCAGCGCGCCTTCGCCCGCCTCGGGTTCACCTCGCCCGGCCGCTACCTCGACCGGCGCATCTCCTACGCCGACGTCCGGACGCAGACCGCGGCGGGCCGTCCGGTCGAGACCCGCGTCGGCTACCGCTCGGGCGGCGGCCACACGCACGTCGTCTACGGCTACGACACCAGCGGCGGCTGGGTGTACTGGGCCGATCCCGGGCCCGCCAAGCGCTACAACTGGGCCACCTACGGCTTCTACGCGCAGAACTCGTCGTTCACCTGGACGCACACGCTCACCGGGATCGCCCGATGAGCAGGCGGGCGCTGGTGCTCGCCGTGCTGACCGGCGCGGCGCTGCTGATGACGGCTCCGGTGTCAGGCGCGGCCCAGGCCGCCGGCATCAGCAGCGCCGACGCCGCGGCCGCGCACGCCGCGGCGGTGCGCCTCCAGGACACTCTGGTCGGCTTCTTCGCGCAGGCCCCGGACGCGCGCGGTCCGGTCACGGTCCAGGTTTCACCGGACGCCTACCCCGTGTACGAGCTCTCGCCGGACTTCGTCGGGGGCAAGCCGGGCGCGGCTCCCGGTGACTTCGCTTACTTCGCGGTGCCGGCCCGCGCGTCCGACGGCCGGACCGCGACGCTGTGGTCGGTGCGTGGCGACAACGGCACCTGGCAGGTCGGCAACATCGCTTCGGGCGACGTCGAAGGCGCGTTCGCCCGGCAGCTGCCGCCGGGCGCCCAGCTGCTGCACGAACCGCAGGTCGACGCCTGGTACGCGGTCCGCGACGGCCGGGTCACGCCCCTGTCGGAGGCCAAGCCCGCCGTCGCCGTGGCCGACTACCAGCGAACCGTCGAAGCGCGCTACGCCGACAAGCTCCCCGGTTCCGCGTACGCCCGCGAAGGCGAGGCCGGCGGTTACGACGCGACGTCCCAGGTGATGCCCCGCGGTGACGGCAGCCCGGCGCCGGCCGGCCACGACACGGGCTGGGTGCCGTTGCTGATCCTCGCCGGCGTGCTGGCGGTCAGTGGCGCCGGTTACGTCCTCCACCTGCGGCGGCATCCCGCCTGAGCCGTACCGGTGGGCCCGGTGTCGATCCCTTCCGCCGGGCCCGCCGGTCCACCACCGATAATGGCGCCCGTGGGTCGACTGGTGGTCATCGAAGGGCTCGACGGCGCGGGCAAGCGCACGCTGGCCGACGGGCTGACGGCGCAGCTGCGCGCGAAGGGCGCGAGCGTCGCTTCGCTGGCGTTCCCGCGTTACGGCAAGAGCGTGCACGCCGACCTCGTCCGGGAGGCGCTGCACCGCGGCCACGGCGACCTCGCCGACTCCGTGTACGGCATGGCGGTGCTCTACGCGCTGGACCGCAGCGGCGCCGCCGACGACATCCGCGCGCTGCGGGACACGCACGACGTCGTCCTGCTCGACCGCTATGTCGCGTCCAACGCCGCGTACGCGGCCGCGCGCCTGCGGCAGGACGCGGCGGGCGAAGTCGTGAAGTGGGTGTGGGAGCTGGAGGTCGACCGCTTCGGCCTGCCGCGTCCCGACGCGCACCTGCTGTTGCGCGTCGCGCCCGCGGTGGCCGCCGAACGTGCCGAACGCCGCGCGGAGGCCGAAGCCGGCCGCGACCGCGACAGCTTCGAGACCGACGACGGCCTGCAGCGACGCTGCGCGGCGGTGTACGACGAGCTGGCCGCTTCGGGCTGGCTCGCGCCGTGGCACGTCCTGGACGGCGTCGCGGGCGTCGACCATGAAGCCCTAGCGGCGACATTGCTGGGGTAGCACGAACACGATCCGCGCGATGGCGTGTCCCCTAGTCCCGGAAGTACCCCAGCTGCGCGGAAAGCTCGTCGGCCGCTTCGGTCATCGGCCGCACGATCTGCTTCACCCGCTGCCGGGACAGCCGGTAGGACGGCCCGGAGGCGCTCATCGCGGCGACGACGTCCCCGCCCGGGCCGCGGATCGGCACGGCGACCGCGTGCATGCCGACCTCGAGCTCTTCGTAGCAGGCCGCGTAGCCGTCTTCGAGCACTTGCTTCAGCTCGGCCAGCAGCTCTTCCGGCTCGACCGTCGTCTGCGGCGTGTACCGCTCGAGCTTCCGCTTCAGCACGCGCTTGCGCTCGGACTCGCCCATGTGCGCCAGGAGCACCTTGCCGCTGGAGGTCGCGTGCAACGGAGTCCGCTGGCCCGTCCAGTTCTGCGTCGTGATGGCCGCCGAGCCGCGGGCCTGGCTGATGTTGATGGCGACGCCGTCGTCGGCGATGGCGATGTTCACCGTCTCGCCCAGCTCTTCGGCGAGCGCCAGGCAGGTGGCGCGGCCGAGCTTCGCCAGGTCCATCCGGCCGGTCGCGGCACCGGCCAGCCGCACGACGCCGAACCCGATCGCGTACTTCCCGCGTTCGCCGAGCTGCTCGACCAGGCCTCTGGACTCCAGGACGCTGAGCAGCCGCGACGCCGTGGACTTGTGGACGCCCAGCTCGCCCGCGATCTCGGTGATGCCGGTTTCGCCGTTGCGGGCGAGCAGCTCCAGCACGCTGATGGCCCGGTCGACCGACTGCACCTGGCTCTGAGTTGCGTTGCCCGAGTCCTGGTTCCGCATGGCGCAACACTATCCGGAACGCGGCCTTCGCATCGGCTGAGCGGGCGAATCCCCGGACGGCCGGAGGCGGGGGAACGCCCCGGTACCGGCACCCGGATGGAGCAGGGCGGGTCGCGATCTTGATCTTTCTGGAGGTCAAACACGCGGGTCGTGCGTGCGGGTGCCGGAACTAGTGCGAATATGTGGACATGAAGGCACGTGTTCTCGTGGTCGACGACGACCCCGCCCTCGCGGAGATGCTCACCATCGTGCTCCGTGGGGAGGGGTTCGACACGGCCGTGGTCGCCGACGGTTCGCGCGCGCTGCCCGCGCTGCGCGAGCTGAAGCCCGACCTCGTCCTGCTCGACCTCATGCTGCCCGGGATGAACGGGATCGACGTCTGCAAGGCGATCCGCGCCGAGTCCGGGGTGCCGATCGTCATGCTCACCGCCAAGAGCGACACCGTGGACATCGTCCTCGGCCTGGAGTCCGGCGCGGACGACTACGTCGTGAAGCCGTTCAAGCCGAAGGAGCTGGTGGCGCGGGTCCGGGCGCGGATGCGCCGCACCGAGGCCGAGCCCGCGGAGTCGCTCACGATCGGCGACCTGGCGATCGACGTGCCGGGCCACGAGGTCACGCGCGAGGGCAAGGCCATCCCGCTGACCCCGCTGGAGTTCGACCTGCTGGTGGCGCTGGCGCGCAAGCCGCGCCAGGTGTTCACCCGCGAAGTGCTGCTCGAACAGGTGTGGGGCTACCGGCACGCGGCCGACACCCGGCTGGTGAACGTGCACGTCCAGCGCCTGCGTTCCAAGGTGGAGAAGGACCCGGAGCACCCCGAGGTGGTGTTGACCGTTCGCGGTGTCGGGTACAAGGCCGGCCCGCCGTGATGAGTCGATGAGCACGGAGACCGGCAGACGGCTCCCCGCCTTCGCGCGTTCGACGGCACGCCTGGTGCGGCGTGTCGTCGTTTTCGCGCGCCGCCGCGCGGTCGCGTTCAACGAGCTGTGGAAGCACTCGCTGCAGTTCCGCGTCACCGTGTCGACGCTCGCGCTGTCCTCGGCCGTGGTCTTCGTGCTCGGCATGGTGCTGCAGAACCAGATCACCGAGCGGCTGCTGGACACCAAGCGCGAAGCCGCCATCGCCCAGACCCGCGCGGCCGCCGACACCGCCGCCGGTGAGCTGGTCGGCCTCGGCGGCGAGACGCCGGAAGCGATGGGCAACCGGCTCGAGAACGCGCTGAAGAAGATCGCGATCACGCCGACCAGCCAGGACGCGGCCGGTTCGGCGGCGGGCACGTTCGTCCCGGTGCTCGCCAGCGGCGGGCACGACCAGTCCGGCGACGAGCCCGCGTTCGCCGGCCCGTTCGAGAACGTGCCGCCGCGGCTGCGCCAGTTCGTCGAAGCCGACCAGATGAGCTGGCTCGAGCACACCGTCACCGACGCCTCGGGCGCGCGCACGACGTACCTGATCGTCGGCACGCCGCTCAACACGGTGGCCAGCCCGCTGCAGCTGTACCTGCTGTTCCCGCTGACGACCGAGCAGAACACCGTCTCGACCGTGCAGAACACGTTGCTGGTCGGCGGGCTCGTGCTGCTGTTGTTGCTGGCGGGCATCACGAACCTGGTGACCCGGCAGGTGGTGCGGCCGGTCCGGCAGGCCGCCGCGGCGGCCGAGCAGTTCGCCGGTGGCGATCTCGACCAGCGGCTCGCCGTGCTCGGCGAAGACGACCTGGCGAAGCTCGCCGTCTCCTACAACGAGATGGCCGCGAGCATCCAGCGCCAGATCCGCCAGCTCGAGGAGTTCGGCGGGCTGCAGCGGCGGTTCACCTCCGACGTCTCGCACGAGCTGCGCACGCCGCTGACCACCGTCCGGATGGCCGCGGACGTGCTGCACGCGTCGCGCGAGCAGTTCCCGGCCGGGCTCGCCCGCTCGACCGAGCTGCTGGTCGACGAGCTCGACCGGTTCGAGGCGCTGCTCGGCGACCTGCTGGAGATCAGCAGGCTCGACGCCGGTGTCGAAGAGCTGGCGGCGGAGTTCATCGACGTCCGCCCGATCGCCACCCGCGCGGTCGAGCAGGTGCGGGTGATCGCCGGCAACGCGGGCAGCTCGGTGGAGCTCGTGCTGCCCGACGAAGAGGTGATCGCCGAGGTCGACGCGAGGCGCGTCGAGCGGATCCTGCGCAACCTGCTCGGCAACGCCGTCGACCACAGCGAGGGCAAGCCGGTCGTGCTCACGCTGGCGGCCAACGAGACGGCGGTCGCCGTGACGGTCCGGGACCACGGCGTCGGCCTGCGGCCCGGCGAGGCCGATCTGGTGTTCAACCGGTTCTGGCGCGCCGACCCGTCGCGCAACCGGCGCACCGGCGGCACCGGGCTCGGCCTGGCGATCAGCCAGGAGGACGCGCGCCTGCACGGCGGTGAGCTCGACGCGTGGGGCGAGCCCGGCCAAGGCGCCTGCTTCCGGCTGGTGCTGCCGCGCCGCCAGGAGGTCCCCGCGGGCGAACCGCCGCTGACGCTGCCGCCGCCCGACCACGTCGCGGCCGAGGTACCGCTCGGCCTGCTCGAGGTCACGCCGGCGCCGGAGGCGATCTTCGCCGAACGTGAGGAAATCGGTCAGTGAAACAACGGGCTTTCCGGCTTCTGCTCGCGCTGGTGTGCGTGGGGCTCGTGGCCGGCTGCGCGAACGTCCCGCTGGAGTCCCAGCCGGTCGTCGTCTCCGGCGAACGCCAGGGCCAGGGCTCCGGGGACGTCGTCCCGGAGCCGGAGAAGGACATCGACCCGCTGACCCTCGTGCGCGGGTTCATCGGCGCGACGCTCAAGCCGGGCCAGAACAACGCGGCCGCGCGCGCCTACCTGGACGACCAGAGCCGGGCGGCGTGGCGGCCGAGCCGCAGCCTGACGATCATCCAGAACACGTTCGGCACGGTCTACGACCCGTCGCCGCCGCCCGACCCGAACACGCTGGTCGTGAACGTGCGCGGGCTCGACGTCGGCACGCTCGACCAGAACAGCGCGTTCGTGCCGGACTACAGCCCGGTGGCGCTGAAGGTGAAGGTGCGCAAGCAGGCGAACGGCCAGTGGCGGATCACCGACCCGCTGCCGGACCTGTACGCGACCGAGTCCGACTTCAGCGAGAACTACACCGCGGTGCCGGTGAACTTCTATTCGGAGCAGTCGGCCACCTTCGTCCCGGACCGGCGTTACGTCATCGCGAAGCCGCAGTCGGGGCTGCCGAGCAAGGTGCTGAACCTGCTGGTCAGCGGCCCGTCGGCGAGCCTGGCGGGGTCGGTGCGGAACTTCCTCGCCGAGCCGGTCGAGGTGGACACGAACGTCAAGAGCCTCGACGACGGGACGCTGGTGGTGCCGCTGTCCGGGCTGTCGGGGGCCAGTGACGACACCCGCAACCTGATCGCCGCGCAGATCGTCCTCTCGCTGCAGTACGTCACGTCGGCGCGGATCCGGATCCTCGCCGACGGCGCCTCGCTGGTGGCGAATCACCCGGACTGGCGCCCGAGCGACCTGCCCGCGTACGGCGCGGCGCTGTCACCGAGCCGGGAGCTGCCGGGCCTGATGACGGTCGGCGGCCGGGTGCGGTCCCTGGACGACGGCCAGCCGGTCCCGGGCCCGGCGGGCAACGGCGGCTACAACGTCGTGAGCGCGGCCCAGTCGGTGGACGGCAGGCGCCTGGCGGTGGTCGAGCGCGACGGCGACCGGGTCCGGCTGCGGATCGGCGACCTGGGGCACGACCTCCCGCTGACGTCGTTGTCCGGGGGCAGCACGCTGAGCCGCCCGACGTGGCGCCCGGGCACCGGCGAGGTGTGGACGGTGGTCGACCAGTTCTCGGTCGGCCGGATGGTGCTGGGCCCCAACGGCCAGTGGACGGCGCTGACGGTGAACGCGGCGGACCTGACCCAGCAGGGCGGCATCACGGAGCTGCGCTTTTCCCGCGACGGCGTCCGGGTGGCGGCGGTGGTGAACGGCCAGCTGTGGGTGGCCTCGGTGGTCGGCGGCGGCGATTCGGTGGCGCTGCGCGAGCCGCGGCTGCTGCAGCCCCACGACCTGCGCGACGTGGTGGACGTGGACTGGCTGTCGCAGGACACGCTGGTGGCGGTGACGGCGTCGCCGTCGCAGCCGGTGGTCCGCGTCACGGTGGACGGCCAGCGCATGGACGCGTTCAACAGCTCCAACCTGACCCCGACGGTCCACGGAGTGACGGCGGCGCCGAGCAGGCCGATCGTGGTGGCGGACGCGAGCGGCCTGTGGACGGCGTCGGTGCTGGGCGAGGTCTGGCGGCCGCAGAGCCATTCGATGAAGGACGCGGACCCGTTCTACCCGGGCTGATTCGCCGGTGTGGGTGACGTCAGCGCGTCCGGAACTGTCGGTGGTGGTCGCGACACTGTCCGTATGTTGCTGGATTTGCTGATCCCGAGCCGGTGTGCCGGGTGTGGTGCCCGCGGGAAGCCGTGCTGCGGCGAGTGCGCGGCGGTGTGGCGTGGGGTGGTCGAGGTCGTCCGGGTCCCGACGGCGGGGTTGGTCAGGGTGTTCGCGCTGGCCAGGTACCGCGGCGTGGGGCGGCGGTTGCTGCTCGCGTACAAGGAGCGGGGGAGAAGGGATCTCGCGCCGGCTTTGGGGCGGGCGCTGGCGGAGGCTCTGGCGGTGCTGCCGCTGAGGGCCGCGGTTTCGTCCAGTGCGGGTGCGCCGGCGGGCCCTCCGGACGCCGCAGCGCACCCCGCGGCGGCGCGCTCGTCGGTCCGGCGGCAAGCCGACCCGAACCCGCCACCGGCCAGCTCGCCGTTCGGCGCCGAGCCGACCCTCGCGAGGCCCGGCCGGGCCTCCCGGCCGACCCTCGCGAGGCCCGGCCCGGAGGGCGCCGATGCGTCGGCCGTCTCGCGGATGGAGACCTTCGCGCCGCTGCCCGCGAAAGCCGACCCGATCCGGCCTTCCGTTGGGCCGAACCCGCTATCGATCCAGCGGGAAACCGGTTCCGGCCGGCGGGCGATCTGCCTGGTCCCGGCGCCAAGCCGCCGATCGGCGGCGCGGGTCCGCGGTGGCCCCCACGTCGAGCGCCTGGCCGACGCCGCGGCCCGCTTCCTCGCCGCGCGCGGGTTCGAGGTCACGGTGGCCCCAGCGCTGGAACTGGCCGGCGGAGCCCGCGACGCGGTCGGCCTGAACCACGCCCAGCGAGCGGCGAACCTCGCCGGCCGGCTGCGGTTCCGCCAGGCGGGCCGCCCACCGCCGGACGTCCCGGTGGTGGTCCTGGACGACGTGGTCACCACCGGCGCCACGGCAGCGGCCTGCGTCCGGGCGCTGGCGGCGGAGGGCATCGCGGTCGCCGCCGTCGTCGCCCTGCTCACGGCCGGGTGATTCCCGGCCCGCTGCCACGTACCTCGCCGGTGATGCCGCGCCGCGGCTCTCGGCGGTGGGGGTACCGCGCGAGACGGTGGTCGAACGCCCTGCGGGCGGCAGCTGCCTGCGCTCGCGCGTGTTGCCCCAACCCCGTCGCGACCGCTGCCGAATCTCCTCGCGGAGCGCCCCACTGCTTCGACCGGCGCAGGCCCGCCTGGCTACCGCGGGGCCCACCGTTGCAGGTAGCCCACCACTCCCGGCGCAGGCCGCCTGCTGCAACCCCCGCAGCACGATCGCCAATCGCACCACCGCAACGCCAACCGCCTGACCTCATCCCGAGGAGGTGACCCACCCACCACCCACACGAGTGACATCCGCCGGGAACGCTGCCGAGGCCCCGGCCGTTGACCGGGCATGAGGGTGTCGACCACGACCACTCGGCCGCCACACCACTCCACCGGAGTGGCGGCTGCGCCCGGCCGGGCCGTCACCCTCGGCGTCCACCAGCCGGCAGCGATGCGCCGTCCGTGTGAAACCGAGCTGCGCGGACCGCGTCCGACCAGCGGGTGTTTTCTGCTGTTCACCCTCCGCTCACTGCGCGGGGTGACGGAGTCTCATTCCCCGACATCCCCCGGCTCGGGGGCTGTTGTAACGGGCGTGAGGAAGCTAACGTGCTCCGCAATCAGCAATCCCCGCAGGCAGGGAGGTGACGAGCCCATGTCCCTGGCGCCGGAGGTGCGCTGAGTCCGCGCTCGGGCACCGGCACGAGACGTCGTGAACCGCTCCCGAGTTCTTCTCAGCCCGCGATCCGGGCTTCCGTCCCCGCAATACCGGCGCCGTGTGAAAACACAACAGCTCGCAGTCATCTCAGCGAGGGAGGTCGTGTATGGACATCGTCGTTAAGGGCCGCAACGTGGAGGTGCCCGACCACTATCGGGCACTCGTCAGCGAAAAGCTGGCCCGGCTCGAGCGCTACGACAGGAAAGTCATCCGGTACGACGTGGAGCTGTTCCACGAACCCAACCGGCGCCAGGCCAAGAGCTGCCAGCGCGTCGAAATCACCGGAAAGGGGCGAGGTCCGGCCGTCCGCGCCGAAGCGTGTGCCGCCGACTTCTACGCAGCGCTCGATTCCGCAGTCACCAAGCTGGAAAACCGGCTGCGGAGGACGCACGACCGGAGGCGCGTGCACTACGGGCGCAGCCGCCCGGAATCGGTCGCCGAAGCGACCTCGGTGCTGCCGGGTGGTGGATCCCCGGCCGCAGCCAGTCCCGCCGCGCGTACCGCGGTGTTGGACGCACCCGAAGCCGAGCCGCAGACGAACGGCTTCGCGAGTGCCGAAGAGATCGACCTGCCCCAGCAGCAGAGCTGGGCCGACGACGACCTGGGTCACCAGCCCGGCCGCGTCGTTCGCGAAAAGCAGCACAGCGCGGAACCCATGACGGTGGACCAGGCTCTCTACGAGATGGAGCTGGTCGGCCACGATTTCTACCTCTTCAATGACTCCGAAGCGGGCCGGCCCAGCGTGGTCTACCGGCGGAAAGGCTTCGACTACGGCGTGATCCGGCTCGGCTGAGCCGGCTCGAAGGAGGCCCGACGGATGGCCCGCACGCGGCTCGCGTGCGGGCCATCCGCACGCCCACGTCGTACGGCGTGTGCACACGGCGGCCCAGGTTCCCTACGATGGGGGAGGACGGTGGCGCCGACCACGGCCGCCGCCGCGGGAGAACCTGCCCGGGACCGGCCTGGGCGCGCTCATGATCAGCTAGTGAGGTCGACCGGATGGTGCTGAACCGCCTGCTCCGCGCGGGTGAGGGCAAGATGGTGAAGCGGCTGCGCAACATCGCCGATCACATCAACACCCTCGAAGACGACGTCAAGGACCTGACCGACGCCGAGCTGCGGGCCAAGACCGAGGAGTTCCGCAAGCGGAACGGCGACGGTGAATCCCTCGACGAGCTGCTGCCCGAGGCCTTCGCGGTCGTCCGCGAGGCGGCCAAGCGCGTGCTCGGCCAGCGCCACTTCGACGTCCAGCTGATGGGCGGCGCGGCCCTGCACCTCGGCCAGGTCGCCGAGATGAAGACCGGTGAGGGCAAGACCCTCACCTGCGTGCTGCCCGCCTACCTCAACGCCATCCCCGGCAAGGGCGTGCACGTCGTCACCACGAACGACTACCTGGCCAAGCGCGACGCGGAGTGGATGGGCCGCATCCACCGCTTCCTCGGCCTCGAGGTCGGCGTCATCCTTTCGGAGCAGCAGCCGGACGTCCGGCGCGCCCAGTACAACGCCGACATCACCTACGGCACGAACAACGAGTTCGGCTTCGACTACCTGCGCGACAACATGGCGTGGAGCCTCGACGACTGCGTGCAGCGCGGGCACAACTTCGCCATCGTCGACGAGGTGGACTCGATCCTCATCGACGAGGCCCGCACGCCGCTGATCATCTCCGGCCCGGCGGACCAGTCGTCGCGCTGGTACGTCGAGTTCGCCCGGCTCGCGCCGCTCATGCAGGGCATCGACACCACCACGATGGGTTCGCGGGAGCGCGTCGAGAAGACGAACCTGATCAACTCGAAGTACCACTACGAGGTCGACCAGCGGAAGCGCACCGTCGCCGTCACCGAAAAGGGTGTCCGGTTCGTCGAGGACCAGCTCGGCATCGACAACCTCTACGAGGCCGCGAACACCCCGCTGGTCGGGTACCTGAACAACGCGCTCAAGGTGAAGGAACTCTTCCACCGCGACAAGGACTACATCGTCCGCAACGGCGAAGTCATGATCGTCGACGAGTTCACCGGGCGCATCCTGCACGGCCGCCGCTACAACGAGGGCATGCACCAGGCGATCGAGGCCAAGGAAAAGGTCGAGATCAAGGCCGAGAACCAGACCCTCGCCACGATCACCCTGCAGAACTACTTCCGGCTCTACGACAAGCTGGCCGGCATGACCGGTACGGCCGAGACCGAGGCCGCCGAGTTCCACCAGACCTACAAGCTGGGTGTGGTGCCGATCCCGACGAACCGGCCGATGATCCGCCAGGACCAGCCGGACCTGATCTACAAGACCGAGCAGGCCAAGTTCGAGGCCGTCGCCGAGGACATCGCCGAGCGGCACGAGAAGGGCCAGCCGGTGCTGGTCGGCACGACGAGCGTCGAGAAGTCCGAGCACCTGTCGAAGCTGCTGGTGAAGCTGAGCGTGCCGCACGAGGTGCTGAACGCGAAGCACCACGACCGCGAGGCGCTGATCGTCGCGCGCGCCGGCCAGAAGGGCGCGGTCACGGTCGCCACGAACATGGCGGGCCGCGGTACCGACATCGTGCTCGGCGGCAACCCGGACATCATCGCCGACCAGGTGCTGCGCGAGCAGGGCCTGGACCCGGTCGAGCACTCCGAAGAGTACGAGGCGGCGTGGCCGGCGACCCTCGAGAAGGTCAAGGCGGAGTCCAAGGCCGAGGCCGAGGAGGTCCGCGCGGCGGGCGGGCTGTACGTGCTGGGCACCGAGCGGCACGAGTCGCGCCGCATCGACAACCAGCTGCGCGGCCGGTCGGGCCGTCAGGGCGACCCGGGCGAGTCCCGCTTCTACCTCTCGCTGGGTGACGAGCTCATGCGCCGCTTCAACGCGACGATGGTCGAGCGCGTCATGACCACCATGCGGCTGCCGGACGACGTGCCGATCGAGCACAAGATGGTCTCCAAGGCCATCAAGAGTGCGCAGACCCAGGTCGAGCAGATCAACATGGAGCAGCGCAAGGACGTCCTCAAGTACGACGAGGTCATGAACGAGCAGCGCAAGGTGATCTACGCCGAGCGCCACCGCATCCTCGCCGGCGAGAACCTGCGCGACCAGATCGAGGGCATGCTCGAGGACGTCGTCAACGCCTATGTGGACGGTGCGACGGCCAACGGCTACGCCGAGGACTGGGACCACGAGAAGCTGTGGTCGGCGCTGAAGACGCTGTACCCGGTCGGCATCGAGTGGGACGACCTGATGGAGGACGGCGACCTCGACGCGGACAGCCTGCGCCAGGCGCTGCTCGAGGACGCCCGCCGCGCCTACGACAAACGCGAAGAGGAGATCAACGCGCTCGTCGGCCCGGACGGCATGCGGACCCTGGAGCACCAGGTGATGCTGACGGTCCTCGACCGCAAGTGGCGCGAGCACCTGTACGAGATGGACTACCTCAAGCAGGGCATCGGCATGCGGGCGCTGGCGCAGCGCGACCCGCTGATCGAGTACCAGCGCGAGGGCTTCGACATGTTCCGCGCGATGCTGGACTCGCTGAAGGAGGAAGCGGTCGGCTTCCTGTTCAACCTGCAGGTGGAGCGCGCGGAGGCGCCGCCGGCCGAAGCGGCGGCCGCGGTACCGACGGGCGTGGCCCCGGGCAACGGCCAGGCAACGGAGGGCAGGCACGCCCGCCCAGCACCCCCGCAGCCGCCGACAACGGACTCGGAGTCGGTCCCGGCAGCCCTGCGCGGCAAGGGCCTCGGTGGCGGCCAGCAGTCGGGAATGACGCTGTCGGGCCCGGGCGAGGACGGCGAGGTCGAGTCCCACGCGGACGGCGCCCCGCAGTCGGCGGCGGGTTCGGGCGCGACGCGCCGCGAGCGCCGAGCCGCCCAGCGCGACGCGCAGAAGAAGGGCAAGAAGGGCCCGCGCCGCTGACTTAGGCCAGAGGCCGGGGTGCTCGCGGGCGATCCGCGCGCACCCCGGCCTTTTGCATTCCGCGCAGGTCAGACCCGGCCGAGCCGCCGTGAATGCCACCTTCACGGACACTTGGTCCCTCAATGTGGCATTCACGGAGTTGAGCCGAGCGGTGCCGCGCGCGAGCCTCGGCCGGGCCGCGGGGGCCGAGCGCAAAGTCGCACCGCTTTGGCACAGCCACCCGCGGCGCCGGTCAGCCCACCTCGCGGACGGCCAATTGAGCAACGTTGCACCGCGTTGGCCCGGCCACCCGCGGCGCCGGTCAGCCCACCCAGCGCGTGGCCCAGTTACGGTCGGCAGCGCCGGTCGGCCCACCTCGCGGCGGCCGAGGCGGCAACCTTGCACCGCCTTGGCCCTGCCGCACGCAGCGTCGAGCAACTCGACCGACCGGAGGGCGACCCACGCCGCCGCCGGTGAGGCGGTGCGCGTGCCGGCTGGGTGCGGCTCACGCCGCCGCCGGGCGGTGTGCTCGTGGGGCCGGGCGCTGGGGCTTCAGCAGCGCGAACCGCACGCACTGCCAGCCCGACGGTGTCCGGGTGAAGCGGGCCGCCAGTGCGATCGACCGGCCCTCCACCTCCACCCGGGCGCACGCCTCGATCACGTCCGGCACCGCGGTGCACGTGTGGACCCGGCAGATCCGGTGCCGCGGCCTGGCCAGGCGTGGCCCGCTCAGGCCGGCGAACACCTCCGGGGCCACCAGGCCGCGGATCTGCGGTACCGGGCGCCGTCCGTCGTAGGCCTCCAGCAGCATGCTCAGCAGGCGGCCCACCTCGGCCTTCTCGAGCTGTCTCGGCACCGGCCACCGGCCCTCGCCCCGGCGGTGTTCCTGCGCGGTCACCGTCGGCGGGCGCTCGGCCCGGCGCGGTACTTCGCAGTGGATCAGCGTTCTCACGCGGTGTTCCTCGGTCATTTCCTCCCCTCCCGCGCACGGCATTTCGCCGTCGCCACCGCTTAGAGGCCGGAACCGGTCCGAAAGGCGCTGGGAATCGCCCGATTCGGGAAACAACCGCCGAAACCGTGGATTCACCCGCGCCCGTACGGTAGGCGCGACACCGGCTATGGTGTGCCGGGTGCTGAAGGGGTTATTGGTCGATTTCGCCGGAGTTCTCACCGATCCCGACGCCGGCCGCTTCTACGACTACCTGCTGGCCGCGCGGGAACGAGGCGTCCGCACCGCGCTGCTGTCCAACGCCCCCGGGGCGTCGGACGAGGTCAAGAACACCATGTTCGACTATTTCGACGCGCTGGTGTTTTCCGGTGAGGTCGGCGTCGCCAAACCCGACCCCGCGGTCTACCTCATCGCGGCCGAGCGTCTCGGCCTGCCCGCGACGCGGTGCGCGTTCGTCGACGACTCCGCCGCGAACATCCGCGGCGCCGTCGAGACGGGCATGGTCGGCGTGCACCACCGCTCGGTCGAGGAAACGCTCACCGAGCTCGGCGCGCTGTTCCCGGAACCGTGACCGTCACCGGCCGCGGCGGACCAGTTCGAACGACAGGACCGCCGCCGCTGCCGAGACGTTCAGCGACTCGACGTCACCCGGCATCGGAATCGACACCCACTCCGTGACGAGCTCGCCGACGTCCGCACCGACCCCGGCCGTCTCGCCCCCGAGCACGAACGCGGCGCGCTGCGGCAGCTCGACCTCGAACACCGTGGTGCGCGCCGACGCCCCCAGCGCGAAGAGGCCGTAGCCCGCTTCGGTGAGCAGTTCGGCCGCCTCACGCGCCGAGCCGCAGCGCAGCACCGGCGCGCGAAACGCCACCCCGGCCGACGCCTTGACGACGAGCGGGTCCAGCGCCGCGACGCCGCGGCGCGGCACGATCACGCCGTCGAGCCCCGCGGCCGTCGCCGTGCGCAGGATCATCCCGACGTTCGCGGGCGTGGTGATGCCGTCCAGCAGCAGCACCCGCGACGGCGGGCGCCGGTCGGCCAGCGCGGCGGCGAGCGCGCGCATCCGCGGCGCGACGACGTCGGCGAGCACCCCCTGGTCCTGCTTGCCGTTGCCGGCGAGCACCTTGACCCGGTGGGCGCTCGCACGCTGCACGGGCACGCCGGCGGCCTTCGCCGCGCGCTGGATTTCGGCCGCGCCCGGGCCGCGGGCGGTGTCGGCGAGGATCACCTTGTCCACCCGCAGGCCGTCGTCGGCCAGCGCCTCCAGCACCGGCTTCCGGCCGTACACGGTCAGGAAACGGTCCTTCGGCGAGATTGTCGACTCATCACCCACACCGGGCAGTCTCGCACTGTGCGACGATCGGCTCATGCCCGACCGCCTCTCCGCGCTGGACGCCTCGTTCCTCTACGTCGAGGACCATGCGACACCGATGCACGTCGGCGGGGTGGCGATCTTCGAACGGCCGCGGTCCGGGTTCACCTACGCGCAGCTGCTGGACCTGATCGGGGCGCGGCTGGCGTTCCTGCCGCGCTACCGGCAACGCGTCATGGAGGTGCCGGGCCATCTCGCGCGGCCGGTGTGGGTCGACGACGTCGACTTCGACCTGAGCTACCACGTCCGGCGCTCGGCGCTGCCCCAGCCGGGCAGTGACGAGCAGCTCTTCGACCTGGTCGCGCGGCTGATGTCGCGGCGGCTCGCGCCGGAGCGGCCGTTGTGGGAGGCGTACTTCATCGAAGGACTGGCCGGCGACCGGGTGGCGCTGGTGACCAAGACGCATCAGTCCGTTGTGGACGGTGTCGGCACGATCGAGCTCGGCCAGCTCATCCTCGACCCGGCGCCCGCCGAGCCGGAGCCGTTCGAGGACATCTGGACGCCGCGGCGCGAGCCGAGCCGCACGCAGCTGGTGCTGGACGCGATCAGCGAAGGCGTCCAGCGGCCCGGCGAGGTGGTGGAGAACGTGCGCTCGGCGGCGAACGACGCGGCCGCGGCGGCGGGCAAGCTCGCCGAGACGGTCGGCGGCGTCGCGACGACGCTGCGGACGCTGGTGAACCCGGCGCCGACCGGGCCGTTGAACGTCCGGGTGTCCGGCGGCCGCGTGTTCTCGGTGGTGCGCACGCGGCTGGAGGACTTCCGCAAGATCCGCGCGGCGCACGGCGGTACGGTCAACGACGTCGTCCTCGCGGCCATCACGGGCGCGCTGCGCGAGTGGCTGCTTTCGCGCGAGGAGTCGCTGACGCCGAACGCGACGATCCGCGCGCTGGTGCCGCTGGCGGTCCGCGACGCCGAGACGGCCGAGTACTCGACGCCGGCGCTGATCGGCAACCAGGTGGCCGCGTACCTGGTGGACCTGCCGGTCGGCGAGCCCAACCCGGTGCTGCGGCTGCAGCACGTCGGGCACGCGATGGCCGAGCACCTGGACTCGGGACGTCCGGTGACGGCGCGCGGGCTGCTCAAGGTCGGCGGTTTCGCCCCGGCGACCCTGCACTCGCTCGGCGCGCGGGCGGCGGGGTCGCTGTCGGGGCGGATCTTCAACGTCATGGTGACCAATTCGCCGGGGCCGCAGGTGCCGATGTACGCGGGAGAGGCCAGACTGGTCGAGATGTTCCCGGTGATGCCGCTGATGCGCACCCAGGCGCTGGCGATCGGGGTGACGTCCTACCACGGAGGGGTCTACTTCGGACTGAACGGCGACCGGAAGGCCGCGTTCGACGTGGACCTCCTGGCCGGGATGATCGAAGAGTCCCTGGAAGAGCTGAAGGGTGCGCACTGGTGAGGGTCTATCTGCCTGCGACCATCGCGATGCTTCGCGAGCTGGAATCGACGGGCGAGTTCCGTGCCCGCAGCGGAACGGCGTTCGCGTTGACGCCCGCCTTGCGCGAGGCGTACGTGAGCGGCACGGACGAGGAGCTGGAGTACGCGGCCCTGCTGGACGCGGCGCGCGCCTCGCTGCGGCTGATCGCGGCGGAGGAGAAAGGCGAGCCGCGGCGGGTGGTGGTTTCGGCGGACGTGTCGGGTGTGACGCTGCGCCCGGACCTGGACGCGCCCGTGGTCCGCATCGGAGGCCCGATCCCGCTGTCGGCGGTGGCGGCAATCCACGTGGACGCGCCCGAGGCGGCGGACGCGGTGGCCGCAGCGGCTGCGGTGATCGACGCGGCGGACCTCGGCGACCCGGACGCGGAGTTCGTGCTCGGCGACGCCGAGGACCACGAGCTGGCCTGGTACGCGCCGCAGGAGCTGCCGTTTTTGCTCGAGCTGTTGTGAGCTGAGCGGGGTTGTCCACAGGTGGGTGCGGTTGTGGACAACTTGGGGATGGACGGCTGATCCGGGTTACCCCACCTCGCCAGGCGGCGGTGCCTGGATCTCGACCGGCGCACCCCACTCCGAATACCGCGTGGTGATGCTCGCCTCCCCACGCAAAACCGGCGACAGATCCAGCACGATCTGCAACGGCCGATGCGCGTCGTCCAGCCACACCTGCACCGGGAACTTCCCACTCAGCTTGTCCGCCGAATCCGGCGGGAGGCCCGCCGGCAGGTCGGTTCCCAACCGCGCCAGGTCGAGGTCTATCCGGTAGTGCTCGGCCCGCACTCCGGCCAGCTCCGTGCGTTCCGCCGAGACGATCGTGCCCGCCGCGCGGATCTCCGACAGGCTGTGCGCCGGGTCGTTCTGGGCCGCCAGTTGCGTCAAGCTCGTCCCCAGCACCTGGGAAAACGGGTCGCTTCCGTCGGCCGCCACCGAGACCCATGGCTTGCCCTCGTCCCGGGAACCCTCCGGCACCTTCGCGTACAGCTTGCCCGCCACCTCGCGCAGCTCCATCGGCTCGCCGATGAAGTCCGTCGTCATCACCTGGGCCGTTCCGTCCGGGCCGAACCGGGCCTGGCCCTGGCTCTTCGACCGGACCTGGCCGACCGCGACGTCCGTCGCGAACTTCGCCGAGCCGCCGCTCCTCGTGGCCGCTGTCACGGCGTCCGCCAGCTGCCGCGCGTCGGCGAACGACGGTGGCGGCGGCGGGTCGGAACACGCGGCGAGCAGCAGGACCAGCAGCACCACGGCGGCTTTGCGCATGGCCAACGAAAACACAGCGGCTCCCCCGAACCCGTTCGGGGGAGCCGCCGCCACTCAGCGTCGCCCGGTCAGCGACCGGCCTTCTTCATCAGCTCGCCGAGGTCGACGACCTGGTCGGCGGGCGGGGCCGTCACGTCGACCTGGGTGCCCCAGTCGCTGTACTTCATCGTGAACTTCGACTCGCCCGCCGGCGCGCCCAGCGCCTGCATCATCGGGCCCTGGTCCATCGTGACCTGCACCGGCAGGTTGTCCTTGTCCAGCCACAGCTCGGCGGGCAGCTTGACGTCCTTGCCCTTGAGCATGTCGGTCAGCTTGCCGCGCGCGGCGGCCGGGACCTGGCTGGTGAACTGGTCGATCGCCTTCGCGACGTCCATCTCCACCTTGTAGTGGTTGACCTGCTGGCCGTCCAGCTGCGTCTGGTCGGAGGAGATGATCCGGCCGGTCTTGGAGATCTGCTCCAGGATCTTGCTCGGGTCGCTCTGTTCGGCCGACTGCGACAGCGCGCTGCCCATGGCCTGCGAGATCGGGTCGGTGCCGTCGGCCGAGATCTTGGCCCACGACTTGTCCGTGCCCATCTGCTTCTGGTCCTCGGCGGGCAGCTTGATGTACATGACCTGGTCGACCATGCGCATCTCGGTGGTCTGGCCGGCCGCCGTGGTGGTCATCGAGAACCTGGTGTTGGCTCCGTCGAAGGCCATCGCGCCGGTCGCGCGCAGGGTCTGGCCCGCGGCCGAACCCTCCATGCTGAACTTCGCCGACTTGGACTTCTCGGTGCCCTGCTTGGACGCCGACGCCAGCTGGACCGCGTCGGTGAACGGCGAAGCGAGGCCGGCGGCCTGCGTCTGGCTGCCCGCGGCGGCCGGCTCGGCAGTGCCGGAGTTGCCGCTGCACGCCGTCAGCGTGAGCACCAGCGCGGCGCCCGCGGCGACCAGGGTGGTCTTGCGCATCGAATTCCCCTCGGAGTCGGATGTTCCCCTCGGCATATCGCCCGAACGGGCGAATGGTTACCACTGGGACGATGACGACCCGGCGACGGTTCCCGGTTGTCTCAGGACTCGGTGGCGCGGGTCACGTCGTGGCCGCCGCGCGAGGCCAGCAGCCGCCGCAGGGACGTGAGCCGTTCGGCGCTCGCCCGGCCTTCGGTGACGACGTCGTCGAGCGCGCAGTCCGGGTCTTCGGGCGGACCCAGGTGCCCGCACCCCGACGGGCACTCTTCGGCGGCTTCGGAGAACTCCTCGAAGGCGTCGACGATGTCGTCGGCGGTCACGTGGGCCAGCCCGAACGACCGGACGCCCGGCGTGTCGATCACCCAGCCGCCGTCCGGCAGCGGCAGTGCCACCGCCGCGACGGACGTGTGCCGCCCCTTGCCGACCGCGCTCACCACGCCGGTGGCCAGCTCGGCGTCCGGGACCAGGCGGTTCACCAATGTCGACTTGCCGACCCCGGAGTGCCCGACCAGTGCCGTGACGCGGTCTTTCAGCAGCTCCGCGAGGCCTTCCGGCTCCTCGTCGTAGCGGGTCACGATCGCCGGGATGCCGAGGCCCGCGTAGCTCGCGAGCAGCTCGTCCGGGCTGGCCAGGTCGGCCTTCGTCAGGCACAGCACCGGCTCGACACCGCCCGCGTAGCAGGCGACCAGGCAGCGGTCGATGAAGCCGGTGCGCGGCGGCGGGTCGGCGAGCGCGGTGACGATCAGTAGGCGCTCGGCGTTGGCGACGACCAGCCGTTCGTACGGGTCGGTGTCGTCGGCCGTGCGCATCAGGGAGCTGGTGCGCTCGTCGACGCGGACGATCCGGGCGAGCGTGTCCGGCTTGCCCGAGACGTCGCCGACCACGCCGACGCGGTCGCCGACGACCACCGGCGTGCGGCCCATCTCCCTGGCCCGCATTGCGGTGATCACCCGGGAGGGATCGGCGTCGATCGCGCACGTCCAGCGGCCGCGGTCCTTGCCGATGACCATGGCGCCGACGGCGTCAGCGTGCTCGGGACGGCGCTTGCTGCGGGGGCGGCTGCCCTTGCCGGGACGCACGCGGACGTCGGACTCGTCCAGCCTGCTCCAGTCGCTGCGCGCCAAAGGTGTCCTCCTCCCGTGCGCCGGTGCCACCCGAATGATCCCATGTCGCTCGCCACGGCCCTGGCCTGCGTGTAACGATGGCGTCCCGGACGTCTCCGGTACGAGGAGGTTGGCCATGTGCGGCCGCTACGCCGCCACGAAGGACCCGGCGAAGCTGATCGAGGAGTTCGACGCGGTCGACCTCACCGAAGGCCACGCGCGGACCGACTTCAACGTCGCGCCGACGAAGAACGTGGTCACGGTCGTGCAGCGGCACCCGCGTGACGAGGACGGCCAGGTCCTCGAGGACGAGCCCGCCGAGCGTTCGCTGCGGATGATGAAGTGGGGCCTGGTGCCGTTCTGGGCCAAGGACCCGTCGGTCGGCTCGCGGATGATCAACACGCGCGCCGAGACGGCCGCCGAGAAGCCCGCCTTCCGCCGTGCGCTCGTGTCGCGCCGCTGCCTGGTGCCCGCCGACGGCTGGTTCGAGTGGCGCCGCACCGGCAAGGAGAAGGAGCCGTTCTACATGACGCCGCCGGACGGCTCGTCGATCGCGTTCGGCGGGATCTGGGAGAGCTGGCGGCCGAAGGACGACGACAACGCGCCGCCGCTGATCACGTTCTCGATCATCACGACCGACGCCACCGGGCAGCTCACCGACATCCACCACCGGATGCCGCTGATCGTGCCGCGCTCGCACTGGGACGGCTGGCTCGACCCGGACCGCGAGGACGTCACGGACCTGCTGGTGCCCACGCCAGGCGACATCGTCGAGTCGCTGGAGCTGCGGCCGATCTCGAACCTGGTGAACAACGTCCGCAACAACGGGCCCGAGCTGCTGGAACGGGTCGAGCCCGCGCACGAGGGTGCCCTGTTCGACGTGCCGAAGTCATGACCGCGGTCGAGATCGACACCGAGTACGGCCCGGCGCGGGTCTACCTGCACTGCGCGGAGGAGGGCGTGGCAGTGCTGATGCTCGGCCACGGCGCGGGCGGCGGGCTCGGGGCGAAGGACCTGGTGGCGGTGACGCGCGCGGCCCAGGCGGCGGGCGTGCACGTGGCACTGGTGGAGCAGCCCTACCGGGTGGCGGGCCGTCGCGCGCCGGCCCCGGCGAACCAGCTGGACACGGCGTGGCTGACGGTGGCGGACGAGCTGTCGGCCCGCTTCGACGACCTGCCGTTCGTGTTCGGCGGCCGCTCGTCGGGCGCCCGGGTGGCCTGCCGGACGGCGGCGGCAGGCCAGGCGGTGGCGGTGCTGTGCCTGGCGTTCCCGGAGCACCCGCCGGGCAAGCCGGAGAAGTCGCGCCAGCCGGAGCTGGACGCGGTGGAGGTGCCGGTGCTGGTGGTGCAGGGCGAGCGGGACCCGTTCGGCCGCCCGGCGGCGGGACCGCACCACGAGATCGTGCTGGTGGACGGCGACCACAGCCTGGGCAAGGACCTGGACACGGTGTCCCGCGCGGTGACGGAGTGGCTGTCGCGGGTGCTGCGGCCGCTGACCTAGGTCAGGCGCCGATCGGGGCGACCACCGCGCCGGTCAGCCGGACCAGGTCCGCCGGCGACAGCTCCACCTCGAGCCCGCGCCGGCCCGCTGAGCAGAACACCGTTTCGAACTTCTCCGCCGAGCTGTCGATCACCACCGGCAGGCGGCTGCGATGCCCCAGCGGTGAGATGCCGCCCAGCACGTAGCCCGTCGCCCGCTGCGCCGCCGCCGGGTCCGCCATCTTCGCCTTCTTGCCGCCCGCCGCCGCGGCCAGTGCCTTCAGGTCCAGCTGGCCCGTGACCGGGACCACGCCCACCGTCAGCCGGCCGTCCACCTCCGCCACCAGCGTCTTGAACACCCGGGCGCGGTCCAGGCCCAGCGCCTCCACCGCCTCCAGGCCGTACGACTCCGCCCGCGGGTCGTGGTCGTACGCGTGCAGCGTGTGCGCCACTTTCTGCTTCGTCAGCAACGCCGTCGCCGGGGTGCCCTTGCCAGCCATGGGCCGCAGTCTAGGGAATGCCCGCCCCGCCCGATCGGTTGTACGGGGCGTGACCACGACGCTCGCTACCACACGCTCTCGCAGCCGCCGCCGCCCTGAGGCCCCGGCGAACCGCGGTGTGCCCGGCCCCCGCGTAAACTCGGGTCCGCCGTATGCGCGTACGCGCATCGACGCCGAGCGGGAAGGGAACGGTTTGCCGAGCACGCAGAACTCAGCACCGGAAGAAGCGACCGAGGCGGAGCGCGCCGAGCGCTTCGAGCGGGACGCGATGCCGTTGCTCGACCAGCTGTACTCGGCCGCGATGCGGATGACCCGCAACCCCGCCGATGCCGAGGACCTGGTCCAGGAGACCTACCTGAAGGCCTACGCCGCGTTCGCCTCCTTCAAGGAGGGCACGAACCTCAAGGCGTGGATGTACCGCATCCTCACCAACACCTACATCAACGGCTACCGCAAGCGGCAGCGGCAGCCGGTGCAGCAGCCCACCGAGGAGATCACCGACTGGCAGATCGCCAAGGCGGAGAGCCACACCTCCAGCGGGCTGCGCTCGGCCGAGGTCGAGGCGATGGACAACCTGCCCGACACCGACGTGAAGGCCGCCCTCCAGAAGCTGCCCGAGGAGTTCCGGCTGGCCGTCTACCTGGCCGATGTCGAGGGCTTCGCGTACAAGGAGATCGCCGAGATCATGGACACCCCGATCGGCACCGTGATGTCCCGCCTGCACCGGGGCCGCGCCCAGCTGCGCGACCTGCTCGCCGACGTCGCGCGGGAACGCGGGTTCATCCGGGGTGCCAAGGAGGAGGTGGCCGGGCGATGAACGACATGTGCGAGGGCGCGTCCGACAAGGTCCGCTGCGAAGAGGCGCTGGCCGACATCTACCTGCTCCTCGACCGCGAGTGCAGCCCCGAGCGGGACGCCGCGCTGCGCGCCCACATCGAGGACTGCCCGCCGTGCCTCGAGGAGTACGGCATCGACGAGCACATCAAGCAGCTGCTCGCCCGCAAGTGCGGCGGCGACCACGCGCCGGCGGAACTGAAGAGCCGGCTGCGCGCGTCGATCCGCCAGACCGTCGCCACGCGTGGTGGCGTCACCGTCGAACGCACCGAAATCACCCTCGAGCAGCGTTCCGAATAGCGCCTGAGCACGACGAAGGCCCCCACTCGATCGGGTGGGGGCCTTCGTCATGCCGGACGCCGGATCAGGCGTTGGGCTTCTTGCCGTGGTTCGCGCCGTTCTTCTTCCGGTCGCGACGCTTGCGGGCGCGCTTCGACATGCTCACTCCTCGTCGTCAAAGGTTCCTGCTCAAGTGTGTCATGACGGTCCGTTCTGGTTGGATGGGGTGGTCAGGCCGAGCGTGAGGAGGGTGCCGGTGGCCGAGATCAGGGCCGAAATGGTCGGCACGGTGCTCGAGATCGTGGCCGAACCCGGCGCCGCGCTGGCCGCGGGCGACACCGTGGTCATCCTCGAGTCGATGAAGATGGAGCTGCCGGTGGTCACCGAGGGTGCGGGTACGCTGGCCCGTCTCGCCGTGCGCAAGGGCGACCTCGTCCAGCAGGGCGACCTGCTCGGGGTGGTCGAGTAACGCCGTGTCCACGCTCGCCGAACTGCTCGCCGACAACACCGGCCTCCCCGGAGAGGCGGCGGACCACCTGCAGACCGTCGTCGCCGAGTGGCAGCTGCTGGCCGACCTGTCCTTCGCGGACTTCCTGCTCTGGGTCCCGGTGAGCCGGGAGCTGCAACCCGACGGCGGCGACTTCGTCTGCGTCGCGCACGCGCGCCCGACGACGGCGCCCACCGCGCACCCCGAAGACGTCGTCGGCACCCGGTTCACCGTCGAGGAGCACCCGCAGCTGGCCAAGGCCATGCGCGAGGTGCGGATCTGCCGCGAAGAGGACCCGCACTGGTACCGCGACCTGCCGATGCGCCGCGAGGCCATCCCGGTGCGCTTCCACGACGAGGTCATCGCCGTGCTGAGCCGCGAGACGAACCTGGCCGCGCCGCGCGTGCCCAGCCCGCTGGAGATCGCCTATCTCGGCAGCGCCGGCGACCTGTGCCAGATGATCGTCGACGGCACGTTCCCGCCGAACGGCACCAACGCGACCGACACGCACACGTCACCGCGCGTCGGCGACGGGCTGATCCGGCTCGATTCGAGCGGCACGGTCGTGTTCGCGAGCCCGAACGGGCTGTCCGCCTACCACCGGATGGGACACGAGTCCGACCTGGTCGGCACGCGCTTGGCGCCGCTGACGCGGTCGCTGATCCGCGACCCGTTCGACGCCACCGAGGTGTCCCACCGGATCATCGAGGCCCTCGACGGGAAGCCGTCGAGCCGCACGGAGGCCGATTCGCGCCGCGGTGCCGTGGTGCTGTTCCGCGCGCTGCCGCTGCGGCCGGCCGGGCAGGCGGCGGGCGCGCTGGTGCTGGTGCGCGACGTCACCGAGGTCAAGCGGCGGGACCGCGCGCTGCTGTCGAAGGACGCGACGATCCGGGAGATCCACCACCGGGTGAAGAACAACCTGCAGACGGTGGCGGCGCTGCTGCGCCTGCAGTCCCGGCGGACGTCGTCGGAGGAGGCGCGGCTCGCGCTGGCCGAGTCGGTGCGCCGGGTGACGTCGATCGCGCTGGTGCACGAGGCGCTGTCGATCTCGGTGGACGAGCGCGTCGACCTCGACAAGCTCCTCGACAACGTGCTGCCCATGGTCGGCGAGGTCGCGACGGCGGAGTCGCAGGTCGGGCTGTCGCGCAGGGGCTCGTTCGGGGTGGTCGTCGCGGAGATCGCGACGCCGCTGGTGATGGTGCTGGCCGAGCTGGTGCAGAACGCCGTCGAGCACGCGTTCCCGGCGGGCCGGTCCGGGAAGGTCGAGCTGATCGTCGAGCGTTCGGCGCGCTGGCTGGACGTCGTGATCCGCGACAACGGGCGTGGCCTGCCGTCGGGGTTCTCACTGGAGCGCTCGGACGGGCTCGGGCTGCAGATCGTGCGGACGCTGGTGGAGTCCGAGCTGCGGGGCTCGCTGTCGCTGCGCAAGGTGCGGGTGGAGGCGTCGTCGACCCGGGTGACGGGTACCGAAGCCGCGCTGCGGATCCCGCTTTCGCGGCGGTTGTAGCCGTCGCGTTTGGACCCGGGCGGCCCGGGGCATATCCGCTGCGGCGAACGTGATCGGGTGCGGATCGCGGGAGGATGACACGATGAAGGCCCGGCACCTGGTGACAGGTGCCGGGCCGTTCAGCGCTTCGCGGGAGGCTGGGAAGCCTGTGAGGGTTCACGACACCCGTCGCCGGGTGGTTTCGCCTCACTTGTTAAGCTCGAACCGGGTAGGTATCACCCCAGACGGCGTGAGCACAGAAGTGCCCGCCGGGAGAATTTCCTTCGCGGTCCTGGTGCTGTTGAACTCAGGCGTTGGTACGCGTGCCGATGTGCGTACGGCGGCGCTTGAGCGCGCGTCGCTCGTCCTCGCTCATGCCGCCCCACACGCCGGCGTCCTGCCCGCTGGCCAGAGCCCAGGCCAGGCAGTCGGAAGCGACGGTGCAGCGGTGGCACACGGCCTTCGCCTGCGCTACCTGCGACAGAGCAGGACCGCTGGTTCCCACGGGGAAGAACAGCTCGGGGTCCTCGTCTCGGCAGGCCGCGTCGTGGCGCCAGTCCATGTTCGTGAGCTCCTTCACAGTGGCGCGGGAAGACCGCGCCACAGTCGTCATGGCGGTCGTGTTTTTGGGTGCTTGTGAATGCTTTCACGAAGCACCGCTTTCGACAAGGGTTTCTTGGAGATCGGTGAGTCAGCTCACCCGGCCGAGCGACGCCCCTGACCTGCGGTTTCTCTCCGAAACAGCCGCCGGTAGGGAAGGCTGATGCGCTGAGTGGAGCTTCTGGGTCGACGAACGGCAGCTTGCACTTTGCCGCAGGCGATCAGCGGTCCCGTCATCACACGATTACGCTGAGTGCATCCGGGACGCTGACGAACTCCACTTTGGTCCGCTGGCCGACGAGGTCGCCGTCCACCTGGAAGTTTACCGGTTCAGCAGCGTCGATGCGGATCATCGGCAGGTCATCGTGACGCACGAGACGCCGGCCGCGCTGGTTGCTCTTCGTAGCCAAAGCCTGGCGTACATGCCTGAACACGGTGGGCAATCCCAGACCGTTCAACGCGAACAGGCCCAATCCCGTCTCGAACGAGCAACCCGGGTTGAGGTGGACGGGACGCTCGCCCAGGTAGCTCCACGGATCGGTGTTCGACACGAAAGCGGTCAGCGCCTCGGCCGGTTCCTCGCCCGGGACGTGGATGGTGAGCGCCGGGCGGCCCAGCGGCGGCCGGAAGTAGGAGCGGACGGCCGCCCGCATGTAGAGGCCGGCGGTGGTCTGCTTGCCGCGGCGCTTCGCGACCCGGCCGACGACGTCGGCGTCCCAGCCGAGGCCGGAGTTGAAGGTGAACCAGTGCCCGTCGGCCAGGCCGAGCCCGACGCGGCGCGAGCGGTCGTGCTCCAGCGCGTTGAGCAGCTGGTGGGTGGCCTCGACGGGGTCCGCGGAGATGCCGAGGGCGCGCGCGAACACGTTGGCCGAGCCGCCGGGCACGACACCCAGGGCCGGCACCGGTCCGATCCCGGCCGGGCCTCCCGGTGTCGCGGGGATCCGGGTGGCGGAGCCCCCGGCCCGGGGCGCACCCCCGGATGGCACGGCGTCGGCCAGCAGGCCGTTGACGACCTCGTTGACGGTGCCGTCACCGCCGTGCGCCACGACCAGGTCGATCCCGTCCCGCGCGGCCGAGCGCGCGACGGCCATGGCGTGGCCGCGGTAGTCCGTTTCGACCACGTCGAGCTTGACCTGGCTGGCGAGTGCGTGCGCCAGGACGTCCCGGCCACCGGCGGTGGTCGAGGTGGCCTGAGGGTTCACGATGAGGATTGCGCGCACCACCGCAGGGTAGGTGACTTGCGGGCACCCGAGAACCTCCCGGCGGCGCAAGGTGACGGGAAGCTCAGTGGCGGCACCCCGCTCACGCGCACCGCGACGGACCGGTGACGGCAACCCTCGGGACTGCACCTTCGAGACCCTGTGCCGGGCGGCCCTCCTTTGCGTGCGAGTGTCCGCTCGTCGTGACAAGTGCACCCGGGCCGACCGCCCGCTCATCGACGACACCTGAATTTTCCGGGCCCGGGCGGTCCCGCGAAAACGGCCGACCGGGTGGCATACGATCGAAAGGGATCACGCACGGTGACCCGCCCTGGTCGCGTCCACTGTGCACCCGCAAAGCACCTCCGGAAGGTCCCCGCAGTGAAGCTTTCGCCCGCTCCCCGTGAGGTCCGGCTGGCCGGCGCGGTCACGGCGGTGCCGTCGCTCGCGCTGCTGGTGTTCGGCGTGGTCGTGCTGGTGCAGGGGCTGGGCGCGCCGACCCAGCCCGGGAACAACATCTTCGTGGAGTCCGGCACCTTCGTCGTGGTGGCGCTGGCGTTCCTGGCCGCGTCGGCGGGGCTCGTCCTCGGGCAGACGTGGGCGCGCTCGCCGGGTGTGGTGGTGGCGCTGATCGTGGTCGGGATCGGCTGGTACTTGCTTGGGCCGTCGGGCGAGCCGCTGTGGGGCGTGCCGATCGCGCTGTTCGGTATCGCCGCGCTGGTGCTGCTGTTCCGGCGGCCGTCGCGGGCGTGGGCGCTGGGCCTGCGTGAGGGCGAGACGGAAGAGGAAGCGGCCGAACGCGGGGGCCTGGCCGGCCGTCGCGCCGAGCGCGAAGGCCACGAAGAGGACTGACGAGCGGGTGCGGCGGACCTGTCAGGCTTGGGCGGCCAGTGCGCGCAAGGGCTCGTCGGTCAGGCGGTTGACCGTCCACTCGTCCATCGGGACCGCGCCGAGGGCCTTGTAGAACTCCGTCGCCGGGTTCCAGTCCAGCACCGACCACTCGAGGCGGGCGTAGCCGTTCGCGACGCACTCCGCCGCCAGTGCCGCCAGCAGCGCCTTGCCCAGGCGGGACCCGCGGTGCTCGGGCAGCACGAACAGGTCCTCCAGGTAGATCCCGTGCACGCCGCGCCAGGTCGAGAAGTTCAGGAACCACACCGCGAAGCCCACGACCTCGCCGTCCACTTCGGCCACGTGCCCGAACAGCTTCGGCGACTCGCCGAACAGCGCCTCGCGCAGCTGCGGGGCCGTCAGGTGGCACTCGTCCGGCGCGCGCTCGTAGTCCGCCAGCGCGTAGGCCAGCCGGACCGCCGCCTCGACGTCGTCGGGCCGGATGCGGCGGATGCGGTCGTCGGGCACGTCAGTCCTCCAGTGCGGGCGGCAGGTTGAGGTGTTCGATCTGGGGTTCGCCGCGCTCGTGGCCGAGCACGGCGATGCCGGCCGCGTCGAGTCCGAAGTGGACGCCGGCGGTGGCGGGCAGGCCGAGCCAGCGGGCCACCAGGACCCGGCTGAAGTGCCCGTGCCCGACCAGGATCACGTCGCCGGCTTCGATGTCGCGGCGCGCCCGCGAGAGCACCCGGTCCGCGCGGCCGGAGACCTCGGCGGCGCTTTCGCCACCGGGGATCGGGTGCGTCCACACCGTCCAGCCCGGGACGGTCTCGCGGATCTTCGGCGTGGTGACGCCTTCGTAGTCGCCGTAGTCCCACTCGGCGAGGTCCTCGGTGACCTCGTCGACGCGCAGGCCGGCCAGCGCGGCGGTCCGCAGCGCGCGGGCCCGTGGGCTCGACAGCACCAGCGACGGGCCGCCGACCAGGCTCCGGAGCGTGCCGCCCGCGGCGAGCGCCTGGCCTTCCCCGGCCGGGGTCAGCGGGATGTCCGTGCGGCCGGTGTGCCGCCCGTTCACCGACCACTCGGTCTGGCCGTGCCGGAGGAGGAAGAGACGGTGAGCCACGCGTGCGAACATACCCGGCCGTTTGCGCGGCGGCTGGTCGTCTGCTTAGCTACTGAACGGTAGCTTAGCTCGAGGAGACACCATGTCCGAGACGCCGACGTTCGCGCTGTGGCACAAGCTGGCCGGGAAGCCGGGCGGGAAACAGCTGTTCAGCGCCGCGATGTGCCTGCGCGTGCCGTACTTCCGCACGGTGCTGCCGTCGGTGCGCGAGCTGCGGCCCGGCCACTGCGAGGTGACCGCGCCGAAGTGGTGGGGTGTCCACAACCACATCAAGACGTTCCACGCGATCGCCGCGTGCAACCTCGCCGAGATCGCGATGGGCATGCTCGCCGAAGCCACGGTCCCGACGACGCACCGCTGGCTGCCGAAGGGCATGAGCGTGCAGTACGTCGCGAAGGCCGAGACGGGCCTGCGCGCGGTCGCGTCGCTGCCCGAGCTGCCGGACTTCGGCGACGAAGGCTTCGAGCTGGGTGTCCCGGTGACCATTTCGGGCACGAGCGGCAAGCCGGTGGTCACCGGGACGATCACGATCTGGGTCACGCCGAAGAAGCGTTAGAGCGGCTTGTACCGCACATACGTCGTCTGGTGGAACGTGTTCTCGCCGGACGGCGACGGCAGGCCGAGCCGCCGGTCGACGAGCCGGCCCAGCGGGCCGCAGCCGCTGGTCGCGGGCACCGCGAGATCCGGGTCGACGACTCCGAAGTAGGCCGTCCGCGGGTTCTCGGAGATGATCCGCGGCGGGACGGCCGGGTCGTCGTGGACGACCGTGTGCATGACGCCGATGTGGCAGTCCTTGCGCAGCAAGGGGTGCCGGATCACGGCGTAGACGTCGAGCGCGCCACGCCGCTGCGGGGTGCTCAGGAAGTCCGCGTAGCCGCCGTAGCGCAGTTGGATCGTCGCGCCCGGAATGCCCGGCAGTGGCACGGGCGCGTGCCGGAGGGCGCCGAAGACCTGGGCGTACTGGCCGTTCACCCGGCCCTCGGCGAACGTCATGCGCAGCTCGCCGAACGGGATCTCCCGGTCGTGGACGGTCAGTTTCCCTTGGGACACGAAGGCTTCGCAGTGCCAGGTGCCGGGATCGGCGTTCGCGGGCGGTGCCGGGCAGTCGCTGAAGTCGAACGCCGGCAGTTCGTCCGCGGACGCGGTCCCCGGCGTCAGGACCAGTGCGGCCGCGGCCGCCCCCAGTGCGAGAAGTCTCATGCCGGTCAGCCTGCTCGGGACCGGCCACGCGGGCATCGGGGATCGCCCGGAGTGCGAACCGGAGATTCCCCCGGTCGAGTGAAACGCGTTCCATTAGTTAACACTGTTCACTCGACTGGGTCATGATCGGGCGCATGTCTGCCTTCTCCCGCCGCCGGTTCCTCGGCCTCGCCGCGCTCAACTCCGCCGCCGCACTCGGGCTGACCACGGTCTCGACGCGGCCCGCCGCCGCGGCACCGCTGCCGGACCACTCCCCGGCGGTCGTGATCGGCACCGGCTACGGCGCCGCCGTCACGGCGCTGCGGCTCGGCGAGGCCGGGATTCCGACGCTGATGCTCGAGATGGGCCGGCTGTGGACGACCCCGGGCGCCGACGGCAAAGTCTTCTGCCCGATGCTGCGGCCCGACGAGCGGGCCATGTGGTTCAAGGACCGCACCGAGGCGCCGCTCGCGTCGTTCCTCTGGCTGGACCTGGCCAACCGCGACATCGGGCGCTACGCCGGCGTGCTCGACCGGGTGAACTTCGGCGACATGGCGGTGTACCTGGGCCGCGGCGTCGGCGGCGGCTCGCTGGTCAACGGCGCGATGGCCGTGACGCCGAAGCGGTCCTACTTCGAGGAGATCCTGCCGCGCGTGGACGCCGACGAGATGTACGGCAAGTACTTCCCGCGGGCACGGGCCCAGCTCGGCGTCAACGTCGTCGACCCGGAGTGGTTCGAGACCTGCCGCTCGTACCAGTACGCCCGCGTCTCCCGGAAGGCCGCGCGGAAGGCCGGGTTCGAGACCGTGTTCGTGCCGAGCGTGTACGACATGGACTACCTGCGCCGCGAGGAGGCGGGCGAGGTCCCGCGCTCGGCGGACGCCTCCGAGGTCATCTACGGCAACAACCACGGGAAGCGCTCGCTCGACAAGTCCTACCTCGCCGCCGCGCTCGGCACCGGCCACGTGACCATCGAGACGCTGCAGGAGGTGCGCGAGATCCTGCACCAGCCCGACGGCACATACACGCTCGTCGTGCGCCGGATCGACGAGCGCGGCACGGTCCTGGGCACCCGGCACGTGAACACGAATTACCTCTTCCTCGGCGCGGGCAGCGTCGGCTCGACCGAGTTGCTGGTCCGCGCCCGAGACACCGGGCGGCTGCCGGAACTCGGCGAGGCCGTCGGGCAGGGCTGGGGCACCAACGGCAACGTCATGTGCGGCCGCGCCAACCACGTCTGGGACACCACCAGCAGCCTGCAGTCCGGCATGCCCGCGCTCGGCATCGACAACTGGGCCGACCCGGTGCACCCGGCGTTCGCCGAGATCGCGCCGGTGCCCGCCGGCCTGGAGACGTGGGTCAGCCTGTACCTGGCGATCACGAAGAACCCCGAACGCGGGTACTTCGGCTACGACGCGGCGACCGACTCGGCGAAACTGCACTGGACGGCGTCGCAGGGGCAGCCGTCGATCGACGCCGCGAAGGCCCTGTTCGACAAGATCAACCGGGCCAACGCGACGATCTACC